>NZ_CP126271.1:0-2400000 GCF_003234655.2 Curtobacterium sp. MCLR17_007
ATGACGATGCCGGCCGACCCTGTCGAGGACCTCTGGTCGTCGGTCCTCGGACTCCTCGCCCAGGACGACCGGATCACGCCGCAGCTGCACGGCTTCCTCAACCTCGTCGAACCGAAGGGCGTCCTCGCCGGCACGCTCTACCTCGAGGTGCCGAACGACCTGACCCGCGGCATGCTCGAGCAGCGCATCCGCGTCCCCATCACCGAGGCCGTCTCCCGCATCGGCGACGACTCCGTGGCGAACTTCGCGATCACCGTCAACCCGGACATGGCCTCCGAGCCCCGGGTCGACCCCTCGGTGCCGGCCTACGCCGAGCCGACGCAGATCCCGGTCGAGCAGAGCGTGGCCCCCCGCCAGTACATCGAGGCCCCGTTCGTCCCGAGCCAGATCGACGCGCCGGGGACCAGCGGCCGACCCGAGTCCCGGCTCAACCCGAAGTACAACTTCGACAACTTCGTCATCGGCGCCTCGAACCGCTTCGCCCACGCCGCAGCGGTCGCCGTCGCGGAAGCCCCGGCCAAGGCCTACAACCCGCTGTTCATCTACGGCGACTCGGGGCTCGGCAAGACCCACCTGCTCCACGCGATCGGCCACTACGCCGAGAGCCTGTACCCGGGCATCCGCGTGCGCTACGTGTCGAGTGAGGAGTTCACGAACGACTTCATCAACTCGATCGCGAACAACCGGGCGAACCAGTTCCAGCAGCGGTACCGCGACATCGACATCCTGCTCATCGACGACATCCAGTTCCTGCAGGGCAAGGACTCCACGCAAGAGGCCTTCTTCCACACGTTCAACACGCTCCACGACCACAACAAGCAGGTCGTCATCACGTCCGACGTGGCACCGAAGCACCTGACGGGCTTCGAGGACCGCATGCGCAGTCGGTTCGAGTGGGGTCTGATCACGGACGTCCAGGCTCCCGACCTCGAGACCCGCATCGCGATCCTCCGCAAGAAGGCGCAGTCGGACCACCTGCAGGTCCCCGACGACATCCTCGAGTTCATGGCGTCGAAGGTCTCGAGCAACATCCGCGAACTCGAGGGCACGCTCATCCGGGTCACCGCCTTCGCGAGCCTGAACCGGACCGCGGTCGACATGGCGCTCGTGCAGACGGTCCTCAAGGACCTGATCACGCTCGACGAGGACAACGTCATCGCGCCGACCGACATCATCAACCACACCGCGGAGTACTTCAAGCTCTCCGTCGACGACCTCTACGGGTCCTCGCGGTCGCAGGCGATCGCGACCGCACGCCAGATCGCGATGTACCTGTGCCGCGAGCTCACGAGTCTCTCCCTGCCCAAGATCGGGCAGCTGTTCGGCAACCGCGATCACACCACGGTGATGTACGCGAACAAGAAGATCGCGGAGCTCATGAAGGAGCGCCGCTCGATCTACAACCAGGTGACGGAACTCACCAGCCGCATCAAGCAGGACCGCCGCTACCGCTGAGCGAGCCGCTCGGGGACCGCCTGAACATCGGTTCTCAGGGCCGGGAGGCTCGCAGCACGCCGACGAGATCGGCTCGCCCTGGCGCGCGTCCACCATCTGAGACGGTTCCATCAGCCAGACTTCTCACAGTGTGGAAAGCCTGTGGATAACTGTGGAGGACACGCCGCCGGGTTGTTCACAGCGCAGGGGCCACCTGTGGAATCTGGGGATGGAAGTGGATAGATGAGATTCATTCATCCCGATGAGTCCCACAGGCCGCCCACAAGTCACACGCTTGTAGTTCCCTGTCGGTGACCGGCATCCCCAGAGTTGTCCACAGTGTGCACAGGCGTTAATGGTCTTGTCTCTCTTCATCTCTCTGGATCACTGGGCCAACCTTGTGGACGGCGGGATGACAAGAAATCCGGGCTCCGCTCCGCTGTGCCACAATGGGGCGGCCGGACAGTCCGACGACACGACAGGGGTCCCAGCTGTGAAGTTCGAGGTCAACCGGGACGTCTTCTCCGAAGCCGTCTCGTTCGCGGTGAAGCTCCTCCCACAGCGCACGACCCTCCCGATCCTGTCGGGTGTGCTCATCCATGCCGAGGGTGATCGTCTGACGCTCTCGTCGTTCGACTACGAGGTCTCGGCGCAGACCTCGATCGCGGCCCAGATCGACGAGTCCGGCACGGTCCTGGTCTCCGGCCGCCTGTTGAACGACATCGCGAGCCGCCTGCCGAACGCCCCCGTGTCGTTCTCCACGGAAGAGTCACGCATCACCGTGACCTGCGGCTCGGCGCACTTCACGCTGCTGAGCATGCCGGTCGAGGAGTACCCGACCCTGCCGGAGATCGGCGAGCAGACCGGTGTGATCCCCGGTGACGCGTTCTCCGAGGCCGTGTCCCAGGTCGCCGTCGCCGCCAGCCGTGACGACGTCACCCCGGTCATCACCGGTGTCCAGCTCGAGGTCAGCGACCACGACCTGTCGCTCATCGCGACCGACCGCTACCGTGTCGCAGTCCGGACGATCCAGTGGGACTCCGGCCGCGCCGCCGACGACACCGGGTCCACGACGCTGCACGCGCTCGTCCCCGCACGCACCCTGCAGGAAGTCGGCCGCACGTTCGGTTCGGCCAGCACGGTGTCGGTGTCGATCAGCGGTTCGTCCGAGCGCGAGCTCATCGCCTTCCAGGCCGCCGACAAGACGGTCACGTCCCTGCTCATCAAGGGCAACTACCCGCCGGTCCGCCGGCTCTTCCCCGAGACCGTGCAGGACCACGCCGTGATCAACACGGCCGAACTGGTCGAAGCGGTCCGCCGGGTCTCCCTCGTCCTGGAGCGCGAAGCGGCGCTCCGGTTCTCCTTCTCGGTCGACGGGCTCACGCTCGAGGCGATCGGATCCGAACAAGCGCAGGCGTCAGAGTCGATCGATGCGTTGCTGACCGGTGAGGAAACGGTGGTCTCGCTGAAGCCCGCCTTCCTCCTGGACGGGTTGAACGCGGTGCACTCCGAGTTCGTCCGCATCTCCTTCACCAAGACGGAGAACCCCAACAAGCCGGGCCCGGTGCTCATCACCGGCCAGTCCTCGCGCGAGGAACCGGCCACGGACGGATACCGGTACCTGCTGCAGCCCAATCTCCTGCTGCGATAGCGCAACAGACGGACACTGCGCTGACGCGCCACGGGCAGCGACAGCGCGACGACGAACAGAAGAGGAAATCATGCAGATCGGTCTTGTCGGCCTCGGGAAGATGGGCAACAACATGCGTGCGCGTCTGCGCAACGCAGGGATCGACGTCGTCGGTTACGACGCGAACCCGGCCGTCTCGGACGTCGCCGACCTCGGGGAGCTCGCGAAGGCCCTCACCGGCCCGCGCCTGGTCTGGGTCATGGTCCCCCACGGGAAGATCACCGACGACGTCATCAACGACCTGGCCGAGGTCCTCGAGCCGGGTGACCTGGTGATCGACGGTGGCAACTCGAAGTGGCTCGACGACGAGAAGCACGCCAAGCAGCTCGACGCCAAGGGCATCCGCTACATGGACGTCGGCGTCTCCGGCGGCGTGTGGGGCAAGGACAACGGCTACGGCATGATGGCGGGCGGCGACGTCAAGGACCTCGAGTTCGCGATGCCCGTGTTCGACGCGCTCCGTCCCGAGGGTCCTCGCAGCGAGGGCTTCTCGCACGCCGGCGGCGTCGGTGCCGGTCACTACGCCAAGATGGTGCACAACGGCATCGAGTACGCGATCATGCAGGCCTACGGCGAGGGCTACGAGCTCCTCGAGGCCAAGGACATCGTCCACGACGTCCCCGCGGTCTTCGCCGGGTGGCAGCGCGGCACGGTCGTGCGCTCGTGGCTGCTCGACCTGCTCGTCCTGGCGATCAACGAGGACCCGAAGCTCGACGAGCTCGAGGGCTACGTGGACGACTCCGGCGAAGGTCGTTGGACCCTCGAAGAGGCGATCGAGCTCGCGGTCCCGATGCCCGCGCTCTCCGCGGCCATGTTCGCGCGCTTCGTCTCGCGTCAGGGAAGCCAGTCCCCGACGATGAAGGCCGTCGCCGCACTGCGCAACCAGTTCGGCGGCCACGCCGTCAAGAAGGCCTAGTCCCTCCGGGACTCCGCTCCGGCCCGCGTGCACGTCGACCACCTCCAGCTCACCGACTTCCGGAACTACCGGCAGGCGGAGGTCGACCTCGCACGCGGGCCGAACCTGTTCGTCGGGCGGAACGGCCAGGGCAAGACCAACCTGGTCGAGTCCATCGCCTACCTCTCCACCCTCGGGTCCCACCGTGTCCCGACCGACGCCGCACTGGTCCGCCAGGGCTGCGACGCCGCGATCGTCCGCGCACGACTCGCGCACGAGGACCGCAGCATCCTGGCCGAGGTGCAGATCAACCGCACGGGGTCGAACCGCGCACAGATCAACCGGGCGCCGATCAAGGCGCGCGAACTGCCGCGGTACTGCACGAGCGTGCTGTTCGCACCGGAGGACCTCGCGCTGGTCCGGGGTGAACCGTCGGGCCGGCGCCGGATGCTCGACGAACTCCTCGTGCAGATCGCCCCGCGCATGCAGGGCGTCATCGCCGACTACGACCGGACGCTGCGGCAGCGCAACACGCTGCTCAAGTCGGCTCGGGCGACCGGAGCCAAGTCGGGATCGCTCGCCACGCTCGACGTCTGGGACGAGCGGCTCGTCGCGTTCGGCTCCGAGATCATCGCCGCGCGCGACCACCTCACCCGGCGGCTCGCGCCGTTCGTCGCCGAGGCCTACGCGACCGTCGCGGGCGAGCGACACCAGGCCGCGATCACGGGCGTGCTCTCCGTCCGGGGCGGCGACCCCGAGGACGCGGCGGCCACCGACCCCGTGCTCGGCACCCCGGACGAACCGGTGTCCGTGCCCGCGGCCGCCGAGGCCTTCCGCGGGGCGCTGGAGCGTCGTCGCCGCGACGAACTCGACCGCGGACTGACCCTCGCTGGACCCCACCGTGACGACGTCCTCTTCACTCTGAACGGGTTACCTGCCCGTGGGTACGCCAGCCACGGGGAATCCTGGTCCTTCGCACTCGCGATCCAGCTCGCCAGCGCCTCGATCCTCCGCGCCGAGTCGACGCTCGGCGACCCGATCATCATCCTCGACGACGTCTTCGCGGAACTCGACGAGTCGCGCCGTGAACGACTCGGCAACGCGGTGGCGGACTACGAGCAGGTGCTCATCACGGCCGCGGTGTTCGGCGACGTGCCCGCCCAGCTGGCGGCGCACACCGTACGGATCGAGGCCGGTGCGATCGTGACCGACGAGACGGACGCGGCCACGGCCTCCAGTCCGGCGACGTCGGGAGCCGCGGCCCCGGCGACCCCGGAAGCGGACGCCTGATGCCCCGCCCGTGGCGGCCCACCGAGCCGGCGCGTGTCTACGGCCACCTCAAGGCCGTGTTCGGCGACCCCTCCAAGCGCGGGGTCGACGCACGGCGGCGTCGTGCCAAGGAGTTCGACGCCGACACCGTGCCCTACGGCCGCGGCCGCGAGCCGAAGGGGCTGGGTGACATCGTCGGGTCGCTCGCCGCCGAGCTCGGCTGGACCGAGCCGCTGGCACGCTCCGAGCTCTTCACCGACTGGCCGAGCGTCGTCGGCGACGAGCTCGCGAGGCACTCCACCCCGGTGACCATCGAAGACGGCGCGTTGGTCATCCGGTGCGACTCGACGGCGTGGGCGACGCAGCTCCGACTGATGCGGGCGACGGTCACGACGACCATCGCGGAACGGCACCCGGAGGCGGGCGTCGAGTCGATCCGAGTTTCGGGCCCAGACGCCCCCACCTGGAAACGCGGCCTCAGGAGCGTTCAGGGGCGCGGTCCTCGCGACACCTACGGTTGAGCAGACCAAATCATCCTCTGGTCGCGAAATCGGCCGTCCACGGGCCGTTTTCACCCTCGAGGACGAAGCGCCTGCGATAGACTGGGCGGTGCAGTGCGCGGGCGTTCCGTGCGCAGGCAGGAGCTCTCGCGACATGGCATCAGGATCTGAAGACGACCAGAACACGTCAGGCGAACAGTCGTACGGCGCAGACCAGATCCAGGTGCTCGAGGGGCTCGAAGCCGTCCGCAAGCGCCCGGGCATGTACATCGGCTCCACCGGACCCCGCGGTCTCCACCACCTGGTGCAGGAGATCGTCGACAACTCGGTGGACGAAGCCCTCGCGGGCTACTGCGACACCATCGACGTGACCATCCGCGAAGACGGCGGCGTCCGCGTGGTCGACAACGGCCGCGGCATCCCGGTCGACGTCCACGCGGCCGAGGGCGTCTCCACGCTGCAGGTCGTCCTGACGGTGCTGCACGCCGGCGGCAAGTTCGGTGGTGGCGGGTACGCGGTCTCCGGCGGTCTGCACGGTGTCGGGTCGTCGGTCGTCAACGCGCTCAGCTCGGAACTCGACGTCGAGGTCCGTCGCCAGGGGCACGTCTACCGGCAGAGCTACACCGACGGCGTCCCGGTGGCACCCGTGTCCGAGGACGAAGCCACCGACGAGACCGGCACGACGATCACGTTCTGGCCGAACGCCGAGATCTTCGAGACCGTCGTCTTCGACTACGAGACCCTGCGCGGTCGCTTCCAGCAGATGGCGTTCCTCAACAAGGGCCTCCGCATCAACCTGCGTGACGAGCGCACCCCCGACGAGGGCGAGGAGTCGCGCCACGACTCCTTCCGGTACGAGCGCGGCCTCGCCGACTACGTCGAGTACCTCGGCCGGCAGAAGAAGGCCGACCTGGTGCACCCCGACGTGATCGGCTTCGAGGCCGAGGACACCGAGCGCAAGATCGCGCTCGAGGTCGCGATGCAGTGGAACACCTCGTACCAGGAGAGCGTCCACACCTTCGCGAACACGATCAACACGCACGAGGGCGGCACCCACGAAGAGGGCTTCCGCGCGGCGCTGACGACCCTGGTGAACCGGTACGCCCGCGAAGCCAAGATCATCAAGGAGAAAGACGACAACCTGACGGGTGACGACATCCGCGAAGGGCTGACCGCCGTCATCTCCGTGAAGCTCGCCGAGCCGCAGTTCGAGGGGCAGACGAAGACCAAGCTCGGCAACACCGAGGCCAAGTCCTTCGTCCAGCGCGTCGTCGGCACCGAGCTCACCCACTGGTTCGAGAGCAACCCGACGCAGGCCCGCGACGTCGTCCGCAAGGCGATCCAGGCCTCACAAGCCCGGCTCGCCGCCCGCAAGGCCCGCGAGACCACCCGCCGCAAGGGGCTGCTCGAGTCCGGTGGCATGCCCGGCAAGCTCAAGGACTGCCAGTCGAAGGACCCGACCCTGTCGGAGATCTTCATGGTCGAGGGCGACTCCGCCGGCGGTTCCGCCGTGCAGGGGCGCAACCCGATGACCCAGGCGATCCTGCCGCTCCGGGGGAAGATCCTGAACGTCGAGAAGGCGCGCCTCGACCGTGCCCTGGCGAACCAGGAGATCCAGTCGATGATCACGGCGTTCGGCGCCGGCATCGGCGAGGACTTCGACCCGGACAAGGCCCGGTACCACAAGATCGTGCTGATGGCCGATGCCGACGTCGACGGCCAGCACATCACCACGCTGCTGCTGACGCTCCTGTTCCGCTACATGCGCCCGCTCATCGAGCGCGGCTACGTGTACCTGGCGCAGCCGCCGCTGTATCGGCTCAAGTGGTCGAACTCGGCGCACGAGTACGTGTTCAGCGACCGTGAGCGCGACGCACTGCTGCAGGCCGGCATCGCCTCCGGCAAGCGCATCCCGAAGGACAACGGGATCCAGCGCTACAAGGGCCTCGGCGAGATGGACTACAAGGAACTCTGGGACACCACGATGAACCCGGACACCCGCACCCTGCTGCAGGTGACGCTCGAGGACGCCGCGGCGGTCGACAGCGTGTTCGCGACGCTGATGGGCGAGGACGTCGACGCGCGTCGGTCCTTCATCCAGCAGAACGCGAAGGACGTCCGGTTCCTCGACATCTAGACCCGCCCAGGAGGCGCGGTGTCCGCCGCGCGCCCTGGTCCCGACCACCTGTGGTCGCGCCCACCGCGATGAACGTCACCACGGCCTCCCGGCCGTCAGAAAGGTAGCCGAGCCGCATGGCTGACGAGAACGACACCAACGACGACCAGCCCGAGATCGTGCACGGCGAGGTCGGGGACATCGTCGTCTCCGGCGACCGCATCTCCCAGGTCGACCTGCAGCTCGAGATGCAGCGCTCGTACCTCGACTACGCGATGAGCGTCATCGTCGGTCGCGCGCTGCCCGAGGTGCGCGACGGGCTCAAGCCCGTGCACCGCCGCGTGATCTACGCGATGTACGACGGCGGCTACCGCCCCGACCGCGCCTTCTCGAAGTGCTCGCGCGTCGTCGGCGACGTGATGGGCCAGTTCCACCCGCACGGCGACAGCGCGATCTACGACGCGCTCGTCCGCCTGGTGCAGCCGTGGTCGCTCCGCTACCCGCTCGCGCTCGGTCAGGGCAACTTCGGCTCCCCTGGCAACGACGGCGCTGCGGCACCGCGGTACACCGAGACCAAGATGGCACCGCTCGCCATGGAGATGGTCCGGGACATCGACGAAGAGACTGTCGACTTCCAGGACAACTACG
This sequence comes from Curtobacterium sp. MCLR17_007, assembly GCF_003234655.2. Lineage (NCBI taxonomy): Bacteria > Bacillati > Actinomycetota > Actinomycetes > Micrococcales > Microbacteriaceae > Curtobacterium > Curtobacterium sp. MCLR17_007. The sequence goes on from NZ_CP126271.1 coordinate 8,553, forward strand.
ACGGTCGCACGCAAGAGCCCGCGATCCTGCCGGCCCGGTTCCCGAACCTGCTCGTCAACGGCTCGGTCGGCATCGCGGTCGGCATGGCGACCAACATCCCGCCGCACAACCTGCGCGAGGTCGCCGCCGGCGCGAAGTGGGCGCTCGAGCACCCGGACGCCTCGCGCGAAGAGCTGCTCGGCGCGCTCATGCAGCGGATCAAGGGCCCGGACTTCCCGACCGGCGCGCAGATCCTCGGCGTCAAGGGCATCCAGGACGCCTACCGCACGGGTCGTGGCTCGATCACGATGCGTGCCGTCGTCTCGGTGGAGGAGATCCAGGGCCGCACCTGCCTGGTCGTCACCGAGCTGCCGTACCAGGTCAACCCGGACAACCTCGCGATCAAGATCGCCGAGCTGGTCAAGGACGGCCGTCTCGCCGGCGTCGCGGACATCCGTGACGAGACCTCCGGTCGCACCGGGCAGCGTCTGGTCATCGTGCTCAAGCGCGACGCCGTCGCCAAGGTCGTGCTGAACAACCTGTACAAGCACACGCAGCTGCAGGAGAACTTCGGCGCGAACATGCTCGCGATCGTCGACGGCGTCCCGCGCACGCTGGCCCTCGACGGGTTCATCTCCGCCTGGGTCGACCACCAGGTCGAGGTCATCGTCCGCCGCACCCAGTACCGCCTGCGCGAAGCCGAGAAGCGGGCGCACATCCTGCGCGGCTACCTGGCTGCACTCGATGCGCTCGACGAGGTCATCGCGCTCATCCGCCGTTCCCCCGACGTCGAAGAAGCGCGCAGCGGCCTGATGGACCTGCTGTCCGTCGACGAGATCCAGGCCCGCGCGATCCTCGAACTCCAGCTCCGCCGCCTGGCAGCGCTCGAGCGACAGAAGATCCACGAAGAGGCCGAGGCCCTCGAGCTCAAGATCGCCGACTTCGAGGACATCCTCGCCCGGCCCGAGCGTCAGCGCTCGATCATCGGCGAGGAGCTCGACGAGATCGTCGAGCGCTTCGGCGACGACCGTCGCAGCGAGATCATGCTCGGGTACGACGGCGACATGTCCATCGAGGACCTCATCCCCGAAGAAGAGGTGGTCGTCACGATCACCCGCGGCGGGTACGTCAAGCGCACGCGCAGCGACCAGTACCGGTCGCAGCACCGAGGCGGTCGCGGAGTCCGCGGCGCCCAGCTCCGCGCGGACGACGTCGTCGAGCACTTCTTCGTCACGACGACCCACCACTGGCTGCTGTTCCTCACCGACCAGGGCCGGGTCTACCGGGCCAAGGCATACGAGCTGCAGGAAGCCGGGCGCGACGCCAAGGGCCAGCACTCGGCGAACCTGCTCGCGATGCAGCCGGACGAGCAGATCCAGCAGGTCCTCGACATCCGCGACTACGAGGCGGCGCAGTACCTCGTGCTCGCCACCGAGCAGGGCCTCGTGAAGAAGACCTCCCTGACCGAGTACGACACGAACCGCACGGGCGGCATCATCGCGATCAACCTGCGCGAGGGCGACAAGCTCCGCTCGGCGCTGCTCGTCGACGAGACCGATGACCTGCTGCTCGTGTCGCGGCATGGCATGTCGCTCCGCTTCACCGCGACGAACGACACGCTCCGACCGATGGGCCGTTCGACCTCCGGTGTGAAGGGCATGTCCTTCCGCGGCGACGACTCGCTGCTCGCCGCACGGGTCGTCTCGGACGACGGGTTCGTCTGGGTGATGACCGAGGGCGGCTACGCCAAGCGCACCGGCGTCGACCAGTACCGCATCCAGGGCCGTGGCGGACTCGGCATCAAGGTGGCCAAGTTGGCGGCCGACCGGGGCGATCTTGTGGGTGCTCTCATCGTCGGCGAGGACGACGAGGTGCTCGTCGTGCTGCAATCGGGCAAGGTGGTAAGGTCTGCCGTGGCCGAGGTCCCCGCCAAGGGACGCGACACGATGGGCGTCGTCTTCGCTCGGTTCGCCGAGAACGACCGGATCATCGCGGTGGCCCGGAACAGCGAGCGGAACCTGGACGACCAGGACGACGCCGAGATCGAGACCGCGGGCCCGGTCGAGACCGTCAGCCCTGACGAAGCGGCGCCGGAACCCACCGATGCCGCCGACAACGCGCCCACGAACCCCGCGCCCGTCGACGACGAGGCCGGAGAGGACCAGCCAAGCAATGAGTAGTGTCGCCGAGAAGCTCCAGAAGAAGGCGAAACGACCCGTCGGCACTCGTCAAGTGCGACTGCGGCTGGTCTACCTCGACTTCTGGTCGATGGTGAAGCTGTCCTTCCTCGTCGCCCTGGCCGGCAGCATCGTGATCGTGGTCGCGACCGCGCTGGTGTGGGTCATCCTCAACCAGACCGGCGTGTTCACCCAGATCGACGCCCTGCTCAAGGACGTCACCGGGCAGAACAACTACTCGATCATGGACCAGTTCTCGCTGGGCCAGGTGCTCGGGTTCTCCATCGTCGTGGGCATCCTCAACGTGGTGGTCGGCACCGTGCTCGGCGCCATCGTGAGCGTGCTGTACAACCTCAGTGTGCGGATCACGGGCGGCCTGCTCGTGGGCTTCACGAACAACTGACACACCCGGTCCGGATGACGTCACCCGCTCGATTTCGCTCCCGCGACTTCGTGCGCTAGGCTTTCATCCGGTCTGAGGGGCTATAGCTCAGGCGGTTAGAGCGCTTCGCTGATAACGAAGAGGTCCAAGGTTCAAGTCCTTGTAGCCCCACCACGTACAACTTCATCCGGTCGCCGACATCGTCGGCGGCGCCCGGGGCCTTAGCTCAGTTGGTAGAGCGCCTGCTTTGCAAGCAGGATGTCGGGAGTTCGATTCTCCCAGGCTCCACTCCCTCAGATCGAACGCCGCTGCGTTCGTGCCTCCCTCCGCCAGGTTCGGTCGTCGGGCCAGTTCGCGCCGCCGCCCCTGCCGCGCGATGTCGCTGCGTGCGCGCGAGCGGCCAGGACGCACCGCTCGGGTTCGCGTGCGCGGTGCGTCGTGACCAGTCACCGCGTGGGCGCGCCCGCAGTCGGACGGGAGGACCGGTGCCAGGCCGTCACGGGCCTCCCGTCCGCCGCGGTGTGCGTCAGCGGTCCCGGCGCCCACACGGCGGATCCAGGTGACAAGACTCGCCGCGAGTGGATCGCTGCGGTGCGAGGACTGAGCCGTCACGGCGGTCGAGGTTCCGTGATTCTGGAACCTCGCGGGGTGGAGCGGCCGTCGAGTGTTCGCTGCCACCGGGGACGACGAAGGGCCCCGGCGGATGCCGGGGCCCTTCGAACGAACCGGGAGGTCAGGCGGCGGACTTGCCCGCCGAGTCGGCGTCGTCGGCGACCCAGAGGTCGTCGTCGGCGCGGAGCGTCTGGTACGCGGCGTAGGCGGCACCGGCGACGGCGACCACCCCGACCACGATCAGCGCGACGCCACCGAAGCCGAGGCCCTGCTTCTTGTGACCGGACGGCACGTACTTCGCCGCGGTCTTGCGGGCCTTCTTGCTCTTCTTCTGCGCGTTCTTCACGAGCTTCTTGACGCGGGGGTCCTTGGCGAGGTCACCCACGCTCATGACCGAGCCCGCGGTCGAGACCAGGCCGGGGATGACCTCGGTCTGGAACCGGTGTGACGCAGACTGCGCGGCCGAGGTGGCGGCATGCACACCCGTGGCGACAGCCGGGCGGACCCCGTTGTCGATCGCGTGCTGGACGCGGGGGGCGATGTCCTTGCGTGCGGCGTCGGCGGCGTGCGACCGGGCGTCGGCGAGGATCTCGTTCGCGTGCTCGAGCACCTTGCGCTGCTCGCCGAGGAGCGAGGCGGTCTTGCCCTTGAGCTTCTTGATCTGCTTCCGGCGCTTGCGCGACAGTTCGATCGTCGTCATCTGGTACCTCCATCGGAACGGCGTGGACCCATCCTGCCACCAGGTCGCCTGACAGGTCACAGGGCCGTGCCTGTGCGTCTCGTCTGTACGCAGGTCGCACATGCGAGAATCGGAACATGTCTCTGCACACCGCTGTCGCAACGATCCACACGAACAAGGGCGACATCCGCGTCAACCTGTTCGGCAACCACGCCCCCAAGACCGTCAAGAACTTCGTCGACCTCGCGACGGGGCAGCAGGAATGGACCCACCCGGGCACGGGCAAGGTCTCGACCGACAAGCTGTACGACGGCGTGGTCTTCCACCGCATCATCAAGGACTTCATGATCCAGGGCGGCGACCCGCTCGGTCAGGGTGTCGGCGGCCCGGGCTACCGGTTCGACGACGAGATCTCCCCGGAGCTCACCTTCCAGAACCCGTACATCTTCGCCATGGCCAACGCCGGCATCCAGGGTGGCCGCGGCACGAACGGCTCGCAGTTCTTCATCACCACGGTGGCGACCCCCTGGCTGCAGGGCAAGCACACCATCTTCGGCGAGGTCGCGGACGACGAGTCGCGCGCCGTCGTCGACGCGATCGAGGGCGTCCCGACCGACGGCCGTGACAAGCCGATCGAGGACGTCGTGATCAACAGCATCGACGTCGAGTCCGTCTGACACCTGTGACCGATCAGGCGTACAACCCGGCCAACTACTGCTACCGGCACCCGGACCGACAGAGCTTCATCCTGTGCCAGCGGTGCGGGCGGACGATCTGCACCGAATGCCAGACACCGGCGGCGGTCGGGGTGCACTGCCCTGAGTGCGTGCGTGAGCAGCGCATGCAGTTCGCCGCGAACCGTCGCGCGTCCGGAGCCCCGAGCGGCATCACGGTCGCGCGACGTCGGTTCGCGATGCTCGATCAGAAAGCGACGGTCGTGATCGTCGCCGTCTCCGTGCTGATCTGGTTGCTCGACCAGGTCACGCGCGGGTTCTTCACCCAGCTGTTCTTCTTCAACGCCGCCTACCTGCCCACCCAGCCGTGGCGCATGGTGACGTCGCTGTTCGTGCACTCCGGCTTCCTGCACATCGCCTTCAACATGTGGGCGGTGTTCATCTTCGGCCGGATGCTCGAGAACATGCTCGGGACGTGGCGGTTCCTGGCGCTGTACTTCCTGGCCGGTCTCGGCGGGTCCATGGCGGTCACGCTGATCGCCCCGGGTTCGTCGGTCGTCGGTGCTTCCGGTGCGATCTTCGGGCTGTTCGCCGCCTTCTTCATGCTGCAGCGCAGCCTGGGCGGCAACGCGGTGTCCCTGCTGGTCATCATCGGACTCAACCTGCTCATCGGGTTCCTGCCCGGGACGAACATCTCGTGGCAGGCACACGTGGGTGGTATCGCCGTGGGCTTCCTGACCGGGTACGTCTTCGCCAAGACCCGGAACATCCGCCAGCGGCGTCTGCAGATCACGCTGTTGTCACTCGAGGCTGTCGTGATCATCGCCCTGACCTACGTCGGGTACGCGATCGCTGTCGGCTGACCTCGATCCCCGAACGCCCCGTCACGCTCCGGTGTGACGGGGCGTTCGCCGTCTGTGGAGAACTCCCTGAGTTACACGGGTGTGATTATCCCCATTGTGGAAACAGCTGTGGACAACTCCGGACCCGGGGTGTGGACAAGAGTGTGGAGAACGGTCTCGGCTGTGGAGAACCCGCGGTAGCCGAGTGCGAGCTGGTCGTTCCTGCCCACGAACGACGACGCCCGCTGCACCGAGGGGGGCAGCGGGCGTCGTTCGACGGTGCGGGCGGGGATCAGCGCCAGCGCGTGGTCATCAGGAAGCCGACGAACATGATCCCGAAGCCGATCAGGATGTTCCACGAGTTGAGCGTGGGCACCGGCAGCGTGCCCTGGGAGATGTAGAACACGATGACCCAGGCGAGCCCGATCAGCATGAAGCCGAACATGACCGGCTTGAACCACACGGGGTTGGGCTGGTCGCCCGCCGTGTCGACCGAGTCGGCTCGGGTCCTCCGGGCGGGCTTGGTGCGGTCCTTGTCCTTGGCCATGGCCGGTATCCTACCGTGAACACGTGTGTGGACGGGCCCCACAGAGCCTCCGCACGACCCCCACGAGTACGGTGAACCGACCATGACCAGGATCCTCGTCGTCGACAACTACGACAGCTTCGTGTACACCCTCAACGGCTACGTCCAGCAGCTCGGCGCCGAGACGGACGTCGTCCGCAACGACGCCTTCCCCGCGTCGGAGATCGCCGACCGGATCGCCGAGTACGACGGGGTGCTGCTGTCGCCCGGCCCCGGAACCCCCGCTGACGCCGGAGTGTCGATCGCGACCGTGCGCGCGGCCATCGACGTCGACAAGCCACTGCTGGGCGTGTGCCTCGGCCACCAGGCCATCGCCGAGGCCCTCGGCGCGACCGTCACGCATGCCGAAGAGCTCATGCACGGGAAGACCTCGCAGGTCGACCACGACGACAGTGCGCTGTTCACGGGTGTCCCGCACCCCTTCACCGCGACGCGGTACCACTCGCTGGCGATCGTCGACGGCACGGTGCCGGACGAGCTCACGGTGACGGCCCGGACCGAGGGCGGCGTCATCATGGGTGTCCAGCACCAGGACGCCCCCGTCTACGGCGTGCAGTTCCACCCCGAGTCGGTCCTGACCGAAGGCGGCTACCGGATGGTGGGCAACTGGCTCGAGACAGCCGGACTGTCCGGTGCCGCCGAGCGCGCGGCGGGCCTCGGCCCGCTCATCGCCACGCGCCGCGACTGACGGACCGAACCGGCGCTGGCGGTGACGTGACCGGCCGTCGGACAGGAGGCCCGTGGCGGTCGGCCGCGGGCCTCCTGGTCGGCGGATGCCGAGGCCACGGCGTCGCACCGATCGGTGGGTCAGTTGCCGTCGTCGCCGCCGTCGCCACCGGTGCCGCCACTGTCGCCGCCGCCCTGGGCGGGCGCCTGCGTCGGGGGTGAGGTGGGTCGGGCTGACGCGGCGCAGTAGGTCAGCACGACGGTGCTGCCCTGGGCGATGTCACCGGCTGGCTGGTCCTGCTGGACCACGAGACCACCGATGCAGGTGTACGACGCCTGCTGGCGGACCGTGAGCCCCAGGTTGGCGAGTGTCTGGTTCGCCGTCGCGATCGGCTGCTGCGAGACGTCCGGCAGCTGGACCATGCCGTTCGACACGCGCAGGTTCACGACCGTGCCCTTGGTCAGCGAGGTGTTGGCAGCCGGGTCAGTGCTGAGGACCGTGCCCTCGGGCACGGACGGCGAGTAGTCGGTGTTGATCGCCCCGACCTCGAAGCCGGCGGCCTTGAGCGCGTTCTGGGCGGCGTCCTGGGCCTGGTTGGCCACGTCGGGCACGTTCACCTGCTCCGGCCCCAGCGAGACGACCACGCGGACGTTCTGTTTGCGGGCGACGTTCGTGCCGGACCCGGGTTCGGTGCGGATCACCGTGCCCTTGTCGACGTCGTCGGAGTTCTCGTCGACGCGGACCGGCACCAGGTCCTTCTGGTCGAACACCTTCTCTGCGGAGGACCAGGCGGCTCCCACGACGTTCGGCACACTGACCGAGGACGACACCGGGGCCTGTCCGGGCTGCAGGTTCGCGACCCAGAAGACCACACCCGCGATCACGGCGATCGTCAGCAGGATGCCGACCCAGATCCACGCGACCGGGGGGCGGTTCTGCGTGCGCTGGGGGCGGTGCTCCTGGGTGTCGTCGAGTTCTCGGAAGGCGACTTCCGGGTTGGAGGTCGTCCGGGGGTTCACGCCGAAGAGCATCGTCGAGGCGTCGTTCGCGCGCTGCTGCTGCAGCTTCCGGGTGGAGGCGGGGACCTGTCCGGCTCCGGCTTGTTCGAGGTCGCGTCGGAACTCGGCTGCGTTCTGGAAGCGACGGGTCCGGTCCTTGACCAGGGCGTGCAGCGTGACCGCGTCGATCGCCGGCGACACCGACGGCGTGATCGTCGAGGGTGGGACGGGCTGCTCACTGACGTGCTGGTACGCGACCGCAACGGGCGAGTCGCCGAGGAACGGCGGGCGACCGGTGAGCAGCTCGAACAGGACGATGCCTGTCGAGTAGAGGTCGGTGCGCGCGTCGACGGTCTCGCCGCGGGCCTGCTCCGGCGAGAAGTACGACGCGGTACCGAGGATCGACGTGGTCTGCGCGACCGTGGCGGAGGTGTCGGTGATGGCCCGGGCGATGCCGAAGTCCATCACCTTGACCTGGCCGGTCTGCGTGACCATGACGTTGGCGGGCTTGATGTCGCGGTGCACGACACCCGCGCGGTGCGAGTACTCGAGCGCGGTCAGGATGCCGCTGGTGATGCGGACGGCTTCGTCGGACTCGACCGGGCCGTCGCCGATGACGTCGCTGAGGGGGCGGCCCTCGACGAACTCCATCACGATGTACGGGACCTGGACCTCGGCACCGGAGGTCTCGGTCACGGTCTCTTCGCCGGCGTCGTAGACGCGGACGATGGTCGGGTGCGCCATGCGGGCCGCTGCCTGGGCTTCCTGACGGAAGCGGGTGCGGAACGCGGGGTCGTTGGCCAGGCTCGGCTTGAGGAGCTTGACGGCGACGCGGCGGCCGAGGCGCGTGTCCTGCCCGACGTGCACAGTAGCCATCCCGCCACGACCGATGACGTCACCGATCTCGTACCGGTTGGCGAGGAGCGTGATCCCCGCGGTCACACCTTCTGGCACGTACTCCTCCGAATGTCCGTCGGGGGCAAGTGTACGACAGGGCTCCCTGGTGAGACGCTGGCGGCGAGGCCGTCCACCCCAACCGTTACCGGAACGGTGTGGACGGCCCCGCGGTGCTCAGTTGCCGTCCTGCGGGCCGCCCGTCTGGGTCGGGTTGCTCGTCGGGTCGTCGGAGGGCTGCTGCACGGTCCACGTCGCCGTGGCTGCGTCGGACGCCTCGGACGCCGCCAGGGACCCGCACGTGACGGTGTACGTGAACGACACCTCGGAACCCGCGGCGTCGGCCTGGATGTTCACGGCGGTGGACGTCGTGTCGCCCGACGTGGCGCCCGAGCTGTCCTTGCCGCCGGTGACGGTCCACGAGTACTTGCTGACCGTGTACCCGGTCGGGCAGGTCGCGGCCGACCAGCTGAAGGTCACCGCGCCGCTCGACGAGACCGTGCCCGCACTCGGGGTGTTCGGCTTGTTGACCGTCGGCGGTGCCGTGTACTCGCGGATCGTGATGACGGTCCCCGGGGCGACGCTCCCGGTCGGGGTGAGCGACTGCACGGTGTTCGCCGCGTCGGCGGACGGTGCGGTGTCGCCGTCCTCCACCGTCGACTCGAGGCCGAGGGCACGCAGGGCGGCCTGGACTTCGGAGGTGTTGCGTCCGAGGTAGTCGCTCTGGTTCAGCACGACGCGCTCGGGTGTGGGTGTCTGGCTCGGCGTCTTGCTCGGCGGTGGCGGCGTCGAGCTCGTCGAGGCGCTCGGAGCCGGGTCTGCGTCGCCGTTCGCGAAGGCGAAGGCGGCGATGACGGCACCGGCGACCACGAGGACCCCGGCGGCGACCACCCACCAGATCCAGGCGCGCTTCTTCTTCGGTTCGTCGTCCTCGGCGGTGGCCGCGGAGGTCGGCGTGCGGGGTCCGCCGCCGACGGCACTGCCCGCCTGGGTGCCGAGCAGGGCCGTGGCCGCGTCGTTGCCCTGGGGCGGGTTGAACGCGACGGTGCCGGCCCCGCCGAGGGCGGGGACCGCGACCGTGGCCGCTGCGACGTCGCCTCGACGGAGCGCCTGCGCCGCGCGGGCCAGGTTCGCCGCGGTGGCGGGTCGGTCGGCGGGCTTCTTCGCGATGCAGGACATCACCAGGGCCGCGACCGGCTCGGGGATGTCGCCCGGCAGCGCCGGGGGCTGCTCGTTGATGTGCGCCATCGCGATCGCGACCTGCGACTCGCCCGTGAAGGGACGGCGTCCGGCCAGGCACTCGTACGCGACGATGCCGAGCGAGTAGACGTCGGTCGACGGGGACGCCGGGTGACCGCTCGCCTGCTCCGGCGAGAGGTACTGCACGGTGCCCATGACCTGGCCGGTCGCGGTGAGCGGGACCTGGTCGGCGATGCGTGCGATGCCGAAGTCGGTGATCTTGACGCGACCGTCCGGCGTGATCAGCAGGTTGCCCGGCTTGATGTCACGGTGGACCAGGCCGACGGCGTGGGCGGCCTGCAGCGCGTTCGCGGTCTGCGCGACGATGTCGAGGACCTTGTCGACGGGCAGCGTGTGCTCGCGCTCGATCATGGTCGAGAGCGCCTCGCCGGGGACGAGCTCCATCACGAGGTAGGCGCTGCCGTCCTCTTCGCCGTAGTCGAAGACGTTGGCGATGCCCTCGTGGTTGACGAGCGCGGCGTGCCGGGCCTCGGCGCGGAAGCGCTCGAGGAACCCGGGGTCGCCGAGGTACTCGTCCTTGAGGATCTTGAGTGCGACGGTCCGGCCGATGACCAGGTCGGTCGCCTGCCAGACCTCGCCCATGCCGCCGATGGCGACGCGGGACGAGAGTTGGTACCGCCCACCGAAGGTGAGTCCGCTGGTGGGTCTCATTTGTTCAGCACCGCCTCCATGACGTTCTTCGCGATCGGGGCCGCGACCGAGTTGCCGACGCCGGACTGTCCGAGTCCGCCACCGTTGCCCACGACGACCGCCACAGCGACCTCCGGGTCCTTCGCGGGCGCGAACCCGGTGAACCACAGCGTGTAGGGGTCGCCCGTGCCGCCCTCGGCGGTCCCGGTCTTGCCGGCGACGTCGACCCCGTCGATCTTCGCATTGGTTCCGGTCCCCGCGCTCACGACGCTCTGCATCGCCTCGGTCAGGTCGGATGACTCGGACGAGGACAGGGGGTCGCTGTACTGCTTCGGGGTGAAGGACTCGACGGTCTTCAGGTCGCTCGTGGTGATCGAGTCGATGAGCGACGGCTGCATGACCGACCCACCGTTCGCGATGCCGGCCGAGACCATCGCCATCTGCAGCGGCGAGACACGGACGCTCGCCTGGCCGAACGAGCTCAGCATCAGCTGGGCGGTCGAGTCGACGTTCGGGTACTGGCTGGCCGTGGCCTTCATCGGGACGTCGATGGCGTCGCCGAACCCGTACTTGTCCGCCATCGCCTTGATCGTGCTGTACCCGAGCTTCTGCCCGAGCTCGGCGAACGGGATGTTGCACGAGTACTGGATGGCGGTGCGCAGCTTGACGGTGTCCCCGCCGCCGCACGAGCCGCCCTCGGCGTTGTTGATGTACGTGCTCGTACCGGGCAGCTGCAGGCGCGAGGGGTTCGGGAACTCGGAGTCGAGGTCGTACTTGCCGCCCTCGAGTGCCGCGGACGCCACGATCAGCTTGAAGACCGATCCCGGCGTGTAGAGGTCTCCGCCGATGGCGCGGTTCTGCAGCGGGGTCGGCGTCTGGTTCAGCAGGGCGTCGTACTGCGCCTTGACGTTCCCGGTGTCGTGCGACGTCAGGGAGTTCGGGTCGTAGTCCGGCTTGGACACCATCGCCAGGATCTTGCCCGTCTTGGGCTGGATCGCGACGACGGCACCCGTGTTCGACCCGAGGGCGTCGTACGCGGCCTGTTGCACGTCCGGGTCGATGGTCAGGTTGACGTTGTCGCCCTGCACGTCCTGTCCGGTGAGGATCGAGTTGAGGTTCTGGAAGAACGAGTCGTCGGAGTTGCCGGACAGCACGGTGTTCTCGGCGCTCTCGATCCCCGTGTTGCCCTGGCCGATCGTGAAGTACCCCGTCACCGCCGAGTACAGGGCGCCGTTGGCGTACTTGCGCTGGTACTTGTACTGGTCGTCGACGGCGGTGGACTCGGCGATCGGCGTGCCGTTCACCAGGATGGCGCCGCGCTTGTTCGAGTAGCTGTCGAGGATCGTGCGCGAGTTGCGCGAGTCGGCGCGCAGGGAGTCGGCCGCGAAGAACTGGATCGAGGTCGTCGACACGAAGAGTGCGACGAACATGAGCACGACGACGGTGGAGACGCCGCGGAGCTGCCGTTTCATCGACGCTCCTTCCTGGTCCGCCCGCGCGCGGCCTTCCGGTCGGCGGCGCTCGGGCCACCGCGCTCGGACAGGACACGCTGTTCTGCGGGGATGGAGTCGGTCAGCCGCAGCAGCATCGCCGCGATGATCCAGTTCGCCACCAGGGACGAACCACCGGCGGCCATGAACGGTGTCGTCAGACCGGTGACCGGGATGATCCGGGTGATGCCGCCGACGACGACGAAGACCTGCAGCGCGATCGTGAAGCCGAAGCCGATGCCGAGCAGCTTGCCGAAGTCGTCCTGCGCCATGAAGCCCACGCGGATGCCGCGGGAGACCAGCACGATGAACAGCGCGAGGATGGCGAAGACCCCGATGAGCCCGAGTTCCTCACCGAGGGACGCGATGATGTAGTCCGCGTTGGCGACCGGGGTGATGTAGGGCCGACCCTGGCCGAGGCCGGTGCCCGTGATGCCGCCGTTCGCGAACCCGAACAGACCGTTCACCAGCTGGTAGCTGGCCTGGGTGTCGGCGTAGTACACCGAGTTGGCGAAGGGGTTGAGCCACTGCTCGAACCGCCCCTGGACGTACTCGAGCACGCTCGCCGCCGCGAGGGCACCGCCGACGAACAGCGCCAGACCGATGAGCACCCAGCTGAGGCGACCGGTCGCGACGTAGATCATGACGAGGAACAGCCCGAAGTACAGCAGCGCCGTGCCGAGGTCGCGCTGGAACACCAGCACGCTCATCGCGACGCCCCACACGATCAGGATCGGGCCGAGATCGCGCGCACGCGGGAACGTCATGCCGAGGAACTTCCGGCCGACGATCGACAGGCTGTCGCGCGCCGTCACCAGGTAGCCGGCGAAGAACAGCGCCATCGTGATCTTCGCGAGTTCGCCGGGTTGGAACGAGAACGGTCCGAGCTTGATCCAGACGCGGGCACCACCGACGTTCAGCCCGATGCCGGGCAGCATCGGCAGGAGCAGCAGCACGATCGTCAGGAACATGAAGATGTACCGGTACCGCTGCAGGAACCGGTGGTTCTTCACGAGGACGACCGTCAGGATGGCGAACACCATCGCCAGCAGGGTCCAGACGATCTGCTTCACGCCGATCGCGTCCCAGCCGGTCAGTGACTTGTGTACGTCGATGCGGTAGATCTCGGCGATCCCGATGCCGTTGAGCACGAGTGCGACGGGGAGGATGAACGGGTCGGCGTTCTTCGCGACCACGCGCAGCACGATGTGCATGACGAGCGCCAGGCCGAGGATCGTCGACCCGGCCCAGAGCACCGACGTGTCGAACAGACGCCCCTTGGTGCCGAGCTCGACGAGGACCATCGCGCCGGCGCAGATGCCGCACGCGATGACGAGCAGCACGAGTTCGAGGTTCCGCGCCCGTGCGGGTTCGCGGAGCTTGATCGTGATCGCCTGGGTCAGCGACGGCGAGGTCGTCGCGGTCACGGGGCTGCCCCGGACGAGGCGGACGGCGAGGGCGACGACGACCGCGACGGGCTCGGCGACGGCGAGGACGACGACCCGCCGGATCCACCCGTGCCGCTCTGGTCCTGTCCGGTCCGCGCCGCGGTGCGGAGCCGGCCGACGATGTCGCGCGCGTCGTCGAGCGACTGCGCGTTGATGGTGGAGCGCACGTTCTCCCTGGTGTACTCGGGCAGGTCGGCGACCTCGATGCCGGAGTCCTCGTACACGTCGGACAGGGCGACCGGGCCGATCTGCTGCTGCACGCCCTTGTAGATCGCGACCTGGCCGCGGTCGGAGCCGACGTAGTAGTGGTCCTGCACGATCCTCCAGCCGAGGAACACGGCACCGACCAGTGCGGCGACGGCGAGCACGAGCGCGACGGTCCACGTGATGCGCCGGCGCACCCGGCGGCGGCGGTCCTCGGCGATGAGCTCGGCGAAGTACTGGTCGCTCTCGGGCTCGAAGTGCGAGTCCTCCGGAGCGGTCGTGACCTTGAGCGGGTGCAGCAGGATCGTGGGCAGGCGGATCGGCTTGCGGCCGGTCGACGCCTCGAAGGTCAGCGGTGCCGCGGCCGAGCCGACCGTGGTGGCCGCGTCGTCGTCGTCCTCGGTCGGAACGGCGTCGGTGACGTCCATCGCCACGACGGTGACGTTGTCCGGAGCCCCGTGGTCGAGGGTCTCCTTGACGAGCCGCTGCGTGACCTGGTTGGCGTCCATCGTCGACGCCAGGGCGTGCCGGATCCGCTCCTCGGCCAGGTACGACGACAGCCCGTCGGAGCAGAGCAGCCACCGGTCGCCCGGGCGGATGTCCATGATCGCGGTGTCGACCTCGGGGGCCGCGTCGACGTCGCCGAGCACGCGCATCAGGACCGACCGACGCGGGTGCACCGCGGCTTCTTCCGGCGTGATGCGGCCGCTGTCGACCAGGCGCTGCACGAACGTGTGGTCGGACGTGATCTGCTGGAGCTCGCCGTCACGGAAGCGGTAGATGCGCGAGTCGCCGATGTGCGCGATCGCGATCTGGTCGCCGACGCGGATCATCGCGCTGACGGTGGTGCCCATCCCCGTGAGTTCCTGGTGCTCGAACACCGTCTCGGTGATCAGCTGGTTCGCGGCGATGAGCGCGGACTGCAGCGCGAACTCGGCGTCGTGGGCGGAGGGGAACTCGCGGTCGACCTCGCGGATGCGCCGGATCGCGATGGCCGACGCGACGTCGCCGCCGGCGTGCCCGCCCATGCCGTCCGCCACCGCGAAGAGGTGGGCCCCCGCGTAGCCGGAGTCCTGGTTGTTCGCGCGGATGCGCCCCACGTGGGACACAGCGGCGCTCAGCGTGCGAGCGGTCATCCGGGCCTACCGCCGCAGCTCGAACGTCGTCGTCCCGATCGTGATCGGCGTCCGCTCCGCGACGGTCACGGGGGCCGTCACCTTCTGCCCGTCGACGAACGTGCCGTTCGTCGACTCGAGGTCGATGACCACCCACCCGGACGGCTGCAGTTCGAGTCGTGCGTGGTTCGTGGACGTGTAGTCGTCGCGGATCACGACGTTGCTCTCGCTGGAGCGCCCGACCGTGATGGGGCCGCGACCGAGCGGCATCTCCATGCCCTCACGCGCACCCTCGGTGATGACGAGTCGCGTGGCGACGTCGGTTGCGGTCAGCTGCGAACCGGACGAGCGCCCCTGGTCGATGAGTTCGGTGAACGCCCCGGCACCGCCACCCGGCGCGGCACCGCCGGCGGGGATGGTCGGGGTCGTCGGGCCGGACGGCGCGCCCTTGGGATCGGTGGGGATCGTGCGCACCCGCTGCCCGAAGAGGTCGCTGCGCAGGGCGAAGACGATCACGAAGACGAACAGCCAGAGCACCGCGAGGAACGCGAAGCGCAGGACGAGCAGTGTCAGCCCTGTGGTCATCGCGCACCTCCGTCGTTCTCCGGGATCACCCGGAACACCATACGGGTACGACCGATCTCGATGGTTGAGTCCGGCTCGACGATCGTCTGGTCGAACCACTCGCCGTTCAGCTTCGAGCCGTTCGTGGAGCCGAGGTCGTTGGCCTGGGCGTGCTTGCCGTCCCACAGGACCTCGACGTGCTCGCGGCTCGTGCCGGTGTCGGCGACGGTGATGTCGGCGTCGGTGCCGCGGCCGATCACGGTGCGCCCGCGCTGCAGACGGTGCCGCTGGGACCCGATGTCGAGCACGGCGACCCACGCGACGTCGCGCTGCACCGTGGTGGAGTCGATCTGCAGGATCCCCGTCGACAGCGTGCCGTCCTGTTGCAGGCGGATCGTGACCGGGCCGGAGAAGGAGTAGTTCTGCGCCACCGCGTGCTGCTGGACCATCTGCGTGAGCTCGTCGATCAGCGGCCGGCCGACGTCGTTCATCCGCGAGCAGTCCGGCGGCGCCAGGCGCACGGTGAACTCGTTCGGCACCAGGATGCGGTCGCGCGAGACCACCGCTGCCTTGGTGTCGAGCTCACGCCGCAGCGCGCTCGAGATCTCCACCGGCTGCACGCCGGAGCGGAAGGTCTTGGCGAACGTGCCGTTGACGGCGCGCTCCAGCCCCCGCTCGAAGCTGTCCAGCAGTCCCATGGGTCTCCCACGTTCTCGGGTCGATGACCTCTGCATGGTAGTCGGTGGCAGCTGGCGCATTCTGTGCGTGGTAGTGTTCTCGGGCTGGCGCGAGTGGCGGAATTGGTAGACGCGCACGGTTCAGGTCCGTGTGCTGGAAACGGCGTGGGGGTTCAAGTCCCCCCTCGCGCACCAGGCAGAACAGAAGAAGTCGAAGGCCCCTGATCGAGAGATCAGGGGCCTTCGTCGTTCCACCGCGGCACCGTCGCGTCGCCGCGGCGGCTCGCCGGGCCGCGATCGCGGCACCGTCCCGTCGCCGAGCCGGACCGCCGGGCCGCGATCGCGGCACCGTCCCGTCGCCGAGCCGGACCGCCGGGCCCCTGGCAGGCCGGCACCGAGCCTCCCGTCCGTCCGGGGTGGCCCCGGCACATGCACACGCGCCTACGCTCGCCCGCATGAGCAGCAGCAAGCGCATCGTCGTCATCGGCGGCAGCGGACACATCGGCACGTTCCTGGTCCCTCGGCTCGTCCGCGCCGGTCACCACGTCGTGAACATCAGCCGCGGACAGCGCCGCGCGTACGCGGAGTCCCCGGAGTGGGACCAGGTCGAGCAGGTCGTCGCCGACCGCGAGCAGGAGGACCGCGACGGCACCTTCCCGGACCGCGTCGTCGGACTCCGCCCCGACGTGGTCGTCGACCTGGTGTGCTTCACGCTCGAGTCGGCCACCGCCCTGGTCGAACGGCTGCGCGGATCCGACGTGCACCTGCTGCACTGCGGTTCGATCTGGCGTGCCGGGCCGAGCCAGGTGCTCCCGGTCACCGAGGAGAACGCCACGCCCCCGGTCGGGACCTACGGCGTTGAGAAGGACCGGATCGCCCGGATGCTCAAGAAGGAAACTACCGATGGTGGTGTCGTCACGACCTCGATCCACCCCGGGCACATCAGCGGCCCCGGATGGGCGCCGATCGGCCCGGTCGGCAACCTCGACCCGTCGGTGTGGCGCACCCTGGCGACTGGCGAGACCCTGGTGATCCCGGGCATCGGCACCGAGACCATGGCCCACGTGCACGCCGACGACGTCGCCCAGGCGTTCGAACGCGCGATCGAGCACCGCGATGCCGCATCCGGCGAGGACTTCACGGTGGTCGCGTCCGATGCCCTGAACGTGCGCGGGTACGCGGCGCTCGCCGCGTCGTGGTTCGGCCAGGAGGCCCGGCTCGAGTCCGTCCCGTGGGACCGGTTCCGCGAGACCACCGACCAGGACGCGGCCGGCGCGAGCTGGGACCACCTGTCCCGCAGTCAGGTGTTCAGCATCGACAAGGCGCGACGTCTGCTCGGGTACCAGCCGCGGTACACGGCCGGCGAGACGGTGGAGTCGGCGGTCCGCTGGCTCGTCGAGCACGGCGAGCTCGAGATCCCGGCCTCACTAGGGCGGTGATACCGGTTATACTCACCCCATGAAGAAGGCCATCTCGGTTCCGGACGCCGACTTCGAACGATTCGAACGCGTGGCGCGTGCCCACGGCATGAACCGTTCGGAGTTCTACCGCACCGCGGCCACTCGGTTCGCAGACCAGCTCGAGGGGACGTCCGAGCTCACGGCACTCGCCGACGCTGCGCTCACGAAGGCCGGAGGTGACGACGACCTGTTCGTGCGGGAGAACGAGCGGCTCCGGTCCGGAGGGACGACCTGGTGATCGAACGAGGCGACGTGGTGTGGGCCGACTTCGGTTCCCCTCGCGGCTCCGAGCCCGCGAAGGTGCGTCCGTGCGTGGTCCTGCAGGCCGACTGGCTGACGGCGTCATCGATCCAGACAGTCCTCACGGTTCCGCTCACCTCGAACACCGCGCTCGAGCAGTTCCCCGGCAACGTGCTGGTGCCCCCGGGCTCGTCCGGTTTGGACCGTGACTCGGTGGCGAACGTCACACAGGTCGGACCCGTGAGTCGGGAGTTCCTCGACCCGCACCCGGTCGGCATGCTCCCCGCCTACCTGCTCGGACAGGTCGAGGCGGGGGTGCGACTCGTCCTCGGCGTCTGACGGCGGACGGGAGGCCCGTGGCGGCGGTGATCCGCGCCTCCGGTCCGTCTGCTGGTCACGCATCCGACGCGAGTCGCTCCATCCGCAGACCGACGGCTCCGGCGACCGTGCGGACGACGAGGTCGTCGCGCTCCGCGCGCGACCGGGTGGCCGACCAGGACGGAGCCGTTCGCGGCGGCGTCGATCTGCGCGGGACGTTCCCCGGGAGACAGGCGACGGCGGGGTGCACAGGGGAACAGCCGAGGCAGGGGCTCTCAGTCGGCGGACAGGGCGACGAAGGCGGCCCAGACGTCGGCGCGGGTGGCGAACAGGCCGAGGTCACGGTCGAGCAGCCGACCCGCGTGCGCGACCCGTGCCCGGGCGGTGTGCCGGTGCACGCCGAGGACCTGCGCTGCGCGGTCGTACTCGCAGTCCTGCTCGAGCCAGGTGCGGACGGTCCGGGTCAGGTCGGAGCCGGCAGCGGCGTCGTGGTCGGTCAGCGGGGCGAGGAACGCGCGGGCGATGTCGGACGCGTCGGTGTGGGCGAGGTGCGCCAGGACGCCGTCGCGCGCCAGGTCCCCGAACTCCACGATGCCGGGGCGACCCTCGAGCGAGCGGTCGAGGGCGCGGACGGCCTCGGCGCGGGCTCGCGCGAAGGACCCGTAGGCGGCCCCGTCGGACAGCCCGACGTGCAGGTCGTACCGCTCGGTCAGTCGACGGACGGTGTCCACGCCGTCGTCGTCCGCGCCGATGCACAGGAACAGGGCGTCGTCGACCGCGAAGAAGAGCTGCCCGGGGCGGTCCTGCACCCAGAGTTCGAGGAGGTCGACCACGGCGTCGCGGTCCTCGTCGTCCACGTGGACGGCGGCGACGCGGACCGGTGCGGCGGGGAGCGGCCCCCAGAGCTCGCGCGAGGTGGTCTCGACCACGTCGTGGTTGCCGGACGACAGCATCGTCAGGAGCCCGGTGCGCAGCAGTCCACGCGCACGTCCGAGCTCGCGGTTCTGTTGCAGCGCCAGACCCGCGAGCGCGATGACGGCGGTGACGACCTCGCGTCCGGCGTGGTCGAGCGTGCCGGTCGCGATGGCGAGGACGCCGTCCAGGTGTCCGCCCGACCCGAGCGTCTGCAGTGTGAAACCCCCTGTGGCGGTGCTCACCGGGAGGCTCGCGCGCTGTCCGCCGCGCAGGAGCCTGGCGCCCTCCTCCTGCAGCTGGGTGCGCTCGACCGCGGCGATGCCGTCGGGCGGGAAGGCACGGTCGATGCGCCCGGAGACGTCGAGCAGCCCGACCCAGCAATCGAGCTGTCGCGAGAGCTCGGCCAGCGTCGCGCCGAGGCCGTCCGGCCGCATGGCGGCGAACGAGATCGCGCGCTGCGCGGCGAGGGCCCACGCGTCGCGGGCGTTCGCGTCCTTCGCCACGGACTCGGCGTTCGCCTGCGCGACCTGGATGAACGAGGTCGCGTACGGCACCTCGAACAGCGGGAGCCCGTGGGTCCGGCAGGCATCGACGAGGGCATCCGGCGTCCCGGCGCGGACGACCTCGGTGCCGAAGCCGAGTGCCACGACGCCGTGGGCCGTCAGCCGGCGGACGTAGTCGTCGGCGATGCCGGGCGGCACCTCGGCGTCCGGGCCGAACTGCGTCCCCGTCGTCAGGAGCGCCTGGCCCGCGGCGAGGAAGGGCGTGGGGTCGGGCAGGTCGGAGCTGTGCAGCCAGGCGATCGGCACGTCCGACGACCGGGCGGCGGTGGTGTCCCGGACGTCGGTCAGCAGCCGGAGGCCGAGGTCTCGGCGGGCGAGCAGGGATCGCAGCGTCGCGGGCATGGCGCAACTGTATCCACCACGGCGAAACCCACGGCGGTGGGTGGCCACGGTGGACGGTGGGGTGTGCCCTCTCCGGCTCGTAGCATCGCCGGATGTCGACCACAGCCGTCCACCCCACCACCACCGGCGGACCGGGCCTGGCGCAGGAGCGCCGCCTCGTGACCACGGTCCCCGGACCGCGGTCCACGGAACTGCTCGCACGCAAGGCCGCCGCCGTGCCCACGGGGGTCGGTGTCGCGGTACCGATCGCCGTGGTGGCCGCGGGCGGCGGGGTCGTCGTCGACGCCGACGGCAACTCGCTCATCGACCTGGGCTCGGGCATCGCCGTCACCACGGTCGGGAACGCCCACCCCGGCGTCGTCGCTGCCGTCACCGCGCAGGCGGCGGCGTTCACCCACACCTGCTTCACGATCGCCGCCTACGACGGGTACGTCGAGGTGGCCGAGGCGCTCAACCGGCTGACCCCGGGCGACCACGACAAGCGCACGGCGCTGTTCAACTCCGGCGCCGAGGCCGTCGAGAACGCGGTGAAGATCGCCAGGAGCCACACCGGGCGGCAGGCCGTCGTGGTGTTCGACCACGCGTACCACGGCCGGACGAACCTGACGTTGGCACTCACGGCGAAGAACCAGCCGTACAAGAGCGGCTTCGGCCCGTTCGCACCCGAGGTCTACCGCGTGCCGATGTCCTACCCGTACCGTGACGGCCTGTCCGGCACCGAAGCGGCGAAGCGCGCGATCACCCAGATCGAGAAGCAGGTCGGGGCCGAGAACACCGCCGCGGTGCTGATCGAGCCCATCCAGGGCGAGGGCGGCTTCGTCGTCCCGGCCGAGGGGTTCCTGCCGGCCATCGCCGCGTGGGCCGGAGCGAACGACGTGGTCTTCATCGCCGACGAGATCCAGACCGGCTTCGCACGGACGGGGGCCATGTTCGCCAGCGACCACGAGGGCGTCGTGCCGGACGTCGTCACCACCGCCAAGGGCATCGCCGGCGGACTGCCGCTGTCCGCCGTCACCGGTCGCGCCGAGATCATGGACTCCCCGCAGGTCGGCGGCATCGGCGGGACCTACGGCGGCAACCCGATCGCGTGCGCGGCAGCCCTCGCCGCGATCGACGCGTTCGAACACGACGACCTGGTCGAGCGCGCACGCCGGATCGAGCGGATCCTCCTCGACACGCTCCGTGCGGCGCAGGCGGACGACCCGCGGATCGGCGACGTGCGTGGCCGGGGGGCGATGATCGCGATGGAGCTGGTGGACCCCGTCACCGGTGACCCGGACCCCGGGCTGACCGGGCGGGTGGTGCGGTACGCCTTCGAGCACGGCGTCATCGCGCTGACCGCCGGCACCTACGGCAACGTCCTGCGCTTCCTGCCGCCGCTCGCGATCGACGACGCCCTGCTGACCGAGGGCCTCGGTGTCGTGCTCGAAGGGCTGGCACAGGCATGAGCGCCAGCACCGAACAGGACCTGCTGTCCCGCGTGCCCACCGGGCTGTTCATCGACGGCTCGTGGCAGCCGTCGTCGGACGGAGCCACCTTCGCCGTCCACGACCCGTCGACCGGAGCGGTGCTGGCCGACGTGGCGAGCGCGACGGCCGACGACGGGCTCCGTGCGCTCGCCGCAGCCGACCGCGCCCGAGCCGACTGGGCCGCCACGCCACCCCGGAAGCGCGGGGAACTGCTGCGCGCCGCCTTCGACCTGCTGCAGGAGCGCCGTGCGGACTTCGCGCTCCTGATGACCCTGGAGATGGGCAAGCCCCTGGCCGAGGCGGACGGCGAGGTCACCTACGGCGGCGAGTTCCTGCGCTGGTTCTCGGAAGAGGCGGTCCGGATCGGCGGTTCGTACGGCACCAACCCCGAGGGCACCGGCCGGGCGACCGTCTCGCACAAGCCCGTCGGGCCCGCGTACCTGATCACCCCGTGGAACTTCCCCCTCGCGATGGCGACGCGCAAGATCGCGCCCGCGCTGGCCGCCGGCTGCACGGTGGTCGTCAAGCCCGCCGAACTCACGCCGCTCACCACCCTGCTGTTCGTGGACCTGCTGCGCGAAGTCGGTGTGCCGGACGGTGTCGTGAACGTCGTGCCGACGAGTGACGCGCGTGCGGTGTCCGAGCCGGTGATCGCCGACCCGCGACTCCGGAAGCTGTCGTTCACGGGGTCGACCCCCGTCGGTCGGACGCTCATGGCGCAGGCCTCCGCGAACGTCCTGCGTACGAGCATGGAACTCGGCGGCAACGCACCGTTCCTGGTCTTCGCCGACGCCGACCTGGACGAGGCCGTGACCGGTGCCCTCGCGGCGAAGTTCCGGAACACCGGGCAGGCCTGCACCGCGGCGAACCGGTTCATCGTGCACGAGGACGTCGCCGAGGAGTTCGCCCGCCGGGTCACCGAGCGCGTGCAGGCGATGCGCGTCGGCCGCGGCACCGAGGACGGCGTCGCGATCGGTCCGCTGATCGACACCCGCGCGGTCGCCAAGGCCGAGCGGCTCGTCACCGACGCCGTGGCCCGTGGCGCCGTCGTCCGCACCGGTGGAACGGCGCTCGACGGACCCGGCACGTTCTTCGCGCCGACCGTGCTGACGGACGTGCAGCCGGGCAGCGAGATCCTGCGCGACGAGATCTTCGGCCCGGTCCTGGCGATCAGCACCTTCGTCACCGAGGACCAGGCCGTCCGCGCGGCCAACGACACCGAGTACGGTCTCGTGGCGTACGCCTTCACCGAGGACCCGGCCCGTGGGCAACGGCTGATGGAGCGGCTCGAGACCGGCATGCTCGGCCTGAACACCGGGGTCGTGTCGAACGCCTCGGCACCCTTCGGCGGCGTGAAGCAGTCCGGCACCGGTCGCGAGGGCGGCGCCGAGGGCATCCACGAGTACCTCGAGACGATGTACACCCTGACGCCGGACCCGTTCCGGCAGCGCACCGCCCAGGGCACCACGACCGGACAGGGAGCACAGCGATGACCGAGAGCGACGTCGTCGTCATCGGGGCCGGCGTGACCGGCCTGATCGCCGCCACCCGCCTGCGTGCCGAGGGCCGCACGGTCACGGTGCTCGAGGCCCGCGACCGCGTCGGCGGCCGCACGTGGACGGACGACATCGAGGGCGTCACGCTCGAGATCGGCGGCCAGTGGGTCTCGCCCGACCAGACCGCGCTGCTCGAGACCCTCGAGGAGCTCGGCCTCGACACGGTCGACCGGTACCGCGAGGGGTCGAGCGTGTACGTCGACGCCGACGGCAACCGGACGGAGTACACCGGCGACGTCTTCCCGCTGCCCGAGGCCACCGCGAACGAGGTCGAGCGGCTCGTGGCGGTCGTCGACGAGTTCGTCGCCACCGTCGACCCGGCCGAGCCCTGGGCAGCGCCGGACGCCGAGCGACTCGACGAGGTCTCCTTCCGCGACTGGCTGCACGGTCTGAGCGACGACCGCGTCGCGACGGAGAACGTCGCGCTGTTCATCGCCGGCGCGATGCTGACCAAGCCCGCGCACGCGTTCTCCGCATTGCAGGCGCTGCTGATGGCCGCGTCTGCCGGCAGCTTCTCGAACCTGGTCGACGCCGACTTCATCCTCGACAAGCGTGTCGTCGGCGGCATGCAGCAGGTCTCCGAACGGCTGGCCGCGCAGCTCGGCGACGCCGTACACCTGAACGCGCCCGTCCGGACGCTCCGCTGGACCGATGACGGTGTCGTCGCGCTCGCCGACGGCGGCGTCGAGGTGCACGCGCAGCAGGCCCTGTTGGCGGTCCCGCCGCCGCTCTACACCCGGATCACCTTCGAGCCGCCGCTGCCCCGCCGCCAGCACCAGCTCCACCAGCACCTGTCGATGGGCTTCGTCATCAAGGTGCAGGCGGTGTACGACCGGCCGTTCTGGCGCGAGGCCGGCCTGTCCGGCACGGCGTTCAGCCCCTACGAGCTCGTGCACGAGGCGTACGACAACACGACGCACGGTTCGGCGCAGGGCACCATCGTGGGCTTCGTGTCCGACGTGCATGCCGACGCCGTCCTCGCGCTGCCCGCGGAGGAGCGCAAGGCACGGATCCTCGCCTCGCTCGTCGACTACTACGGACCGCGGGCGGCCGACCCCGTCGTCTACCACGAGAGCGACTGGGGCACCGAGGAGTGGACCCGCGGCGCGTACGCGGCGAGCTTCGACCTCGGCGGTCTGGTCCGCTACGGTGCCGACCAGCGCGCGGCCGTGGGGCCGATCCGCTTCGCGTCGAGCGACCTGGCCGGCGCCGGCTACCAGCACGTCGACGGTGCGGTCCGGATGGGCCGCCAGGCGGCGGCCGAGATCGTGGCCGTCCTGCCGCAGCCGGCCACCGTCCGGTAGTCACCCCGTGGCGGACGGGAGGCCCGGTGCCAACTGGCACCGGGCCTCCCGTCCGTCAGGCGGTCAGGACCGCCGCATGTCGAGCGTCGGTCCGAGGGTCCCGGGGAACTCGTCGCCGACGACCGTGAAGCCGGCCTTCTCGTAGCCGCGGATCGCTCGCGCGTTGCGGGCATGGACGGTGAGTCGCACCGGCGCGGCCGCCCATGCGCCGATCGCGTCGACGAGGGCACCGACGACCCCGTGTCCGCGGTGCTCCGGCGCGACGTAGACGCCGACGACGGCACAGCCGTCGACGTGGACGGGACGACCTTCGAAGTCGTCGTCGCCCGCACGCTCGCGGAGTCCCGTGGCGGTGCCGATCCATGTGCCAGACCCGTCCTCGGTGATGAACTGCCGAGCCGTTGCCGCATCGCCGGCATCGTCCGAGCCGCCGGCGGCGCGGTCCCGCCAGAACATGTCCGGCAGGGCTGTCGTGTGCTCGACGGAGTCGACGAACGCCATCGCGGCGACCGGGTCCTGCACGGCGCGGAGGCGGAGTTCGCGGACGCGCTCCCACTCGTCGGCGTGGATCGGGCGGACGGTGATCGGAGCCATCCCGGCAGTCTGCCAGTCCGCTCCCGGACAGCGTCGACCGAACACGACATGATCGACATGAGGGCTACTCGGGCCCCACCAGGAGGACCAATGCCGCAGTCGGCACGCACACCGTTCATCGCTGTCGGCCTCGTGTTGGGTGTGCTCGGCTCGACGCTCGCCGCGCAACCCGCGGTCGCAGCCGACGACCACCCGCCGATCATCGGGATGATCGCGAACACGACTGCGCCGGACCGGTTCCAGCAGCCCCAGCTCTACGGAGACGGGGACATCGACCTCGTCACCGCGAACCGGAAGCGCATCGAGCTCCGCTTCCGTGACCCGGCGAACGCGGACTGGTCGAGGGAGATCGCCTTCGAGCGCACCGACAGCGCCGACCTCTCCGTCGGCACGGTCACCGTCGAACACGCCAGCCGCTGGGAGGTCCGCGACGTCGCGTTCGACGCGTCCGGCACCCTCACGCGCTTCGACATCACGTTCCTCTCCGCGGGCTACAGCCCCGCGAACGCGTCGTTCGGGCAGGTCAGGATGGGCGAGCCGGAGCAGGCCGTCCGCTTCTCGAGCACGGACCTCACCTGGCCGCAGACCGCCGTCGGCAGCACCCGCATCTGGGCGACCCAGGCCCTCCACAACGCGTCGGGGACACCGCAGCGCCTCGGTCGCGCCGTCCTCGGTGGGATGCACGCAGGTGACTTCGCGCTCACGGACGACACCTGCAGCGGGACGACCCTCGTCGCCGGTGCGACCTGCACCGTGCGTGTCGGGTTCTCGCCGCGGGTCGGCGGTCCCCGTGTCGCCAGCCTCGGGATCCCCGTCGGGGGGACGACGGTGAGCGCCTCGCTCGCCGGGACGTCGCCGGTCGGGACGAGCAGGCTCACGGTGAGTGGCGACAACTGGATCGCCCTGAACCGCACGCGTGTGGACGCCGACGGGCCGCTCGCGATGTTCCAGGGGTCGAACGGTCCCGGCACCGCGGTGTTCTCGTCACAGCAGGTCTACTCGACGACGACGGCCTTCAGCAGACTCGAACTCGCGCCGTTGGACTCGTCGGTGCTCCACGACGGGACCTTCCGCGTGGGCGACCATGAGGACGGGGCGCCGCTCTTGCTCGACATCAGCCGAGCCAGTCGGGACTGCAACGGCACCCAGGGGACCGCCACGATCTCCGACCTCGCCCTCGCTCCCAACGGGTCGGTCGACCGTGCTCGCGTGCGGTTCTCCGTCGCCTGCGGCAACGACACCCGCCCCGGTCCGGTGTCCGGTGAGCTGCTCTGGCGGTCCCGGACCGACGTCACCGCGCCGCGCGGTGCCAGCCCGGTGAGCGTCTCGACCACGGGGACGCCGAAGGTCACCTGGGGGAAGTCGTCTTCGGGGGACGCCGCGACGACGATCGTGCGACTCGTGCCCGGTGACGGGACTGGTGCGACGCCGACCTCGGGCTCGGCGGTGGCGGCGAGCAGCGCCGCTGGTTCCGCGACGATCGCCGGACTGCCGGCAGGCCGTCAGTACTCGGTGATGGTGTGGGTCGTGGACCGCACCGGCAACGTGAGCGGCGTCCTGCGACGGTCGCTGACCACCTGACCACCTGACCACCTGACCCACGACCTGGCCCCTCCCGTCATCGCGGCGGAGAGGTCGTGCACGGCGGCCAGTCGGAGCGCGTGCATCCGCGCCCTCGCTGGCTCGGACGGTGTCCTCTGGTGTCACCGCAGTCCCGCATCGGCCCTGGGCGGACGAGGCAGGGCGCGCGCGTACCGTGCGCGACATGAGCGACACGACACCTGACGGATCCAGCCAGCCCACCGACGACGAGCAGCAGTACACCGACGACCTGCCGGACGGGTCCTCGACGGGGAACGCCACCGAGGACCCGGCGCAGGACAGCGACCCGGACTCCGGCGGGGAGCCCGCGGACCCGGCGTGACGAAGTGACGGACGGGAGGCCCGGTGCCAGCTGGCACCGGGCCTCCTGTCCGTCATGTGCTGCGGTCCGTCAGCCGATCCGGATCAGCTTCTTGTTGACGAACTCGTCGGCCCCCAGGGCGCCGAGCTCACGGCCGAAGCCGCTGCCCTTGACCCCGCCGAAGGGCAGTTCGGGGCTGTCCGCGCCGACGATGTTGACGTAGACCATGCCGGCCTCGATGCGGTCGGCGACCCGGAGGGCCTGATCGGCGTCGGTGGTGAAGAGGTAGGAGCCCAGGCCGTACGGGGTGTCGTTGGCGAGTCGGACGGCGTCGTCCTCGTCCGCGACGCGGTACACGGCTGCCACGGGTCCGAAGAACTCCTCGCGGTACGCGTCGTTGTCGGCCGTGACACCGGTCAGGACGGTCGGGGTGAACGCGTTGCCGATGCGCTCGCCGCCGGTCTCGACGGTCGCTCCCTGGGCGGTCGCGGCTTCGAGCTGCTCCTGGAGTCGGTCGGCCGCGGTCGGCGACGACAGGGGGCCGAGCTCGGACCCCGGCGTGGACGGGTCGGTCGGGGTGACGGCAGCCATGGCGGTGGTGAACTTCGCCAGGAAGTCGTCGTACAGGTGGTCGGAAACCAGGAAGCGCTTGGCGGCGTTGCAGACCTGCCCGTTGCCCTCGAGCCGCGTGGCGACGGCGGACGCGACGACGGCGTCCAGGTCGTCGGTCGAGAGCAGGATGAACGGGTCGGACCCGCCGAGCTCGAGCACGACCTTCGTCAGGTTGCGGCCGGCGATCTCTGCGACGGCGGCACCGGCGCGGGCGGATCCGGTGAGGGAGACGCCCTGCACGCGCGGATCGGCGATGACGTCCGCGACCTGGTCGTTCGAGGCGAACACGTTCGTGTAGGCGCCCGCGGGGAACCCGGCGTCGTGGAAGATGCGTTCCACCGCCAGGGCCGACTCGGGACACTGCGGCGCGTGCTTCAGCAGGACCGTGTTGCCGATGAGCAGGTTCGGGCCGGCGAACCGGGCGATCTGGTAGGCGGGGAAGTTCCACGGCATGATCCCGAGCAGCACGCCGACCGAGTCCTTCCGGATGAACGCGCTGCCGACCGACCCGGATGCCAGGGTGATGGGCTGGTCGGCGAGGAACTCTTCGGCGTGGTCGGCGTGGTGGTCGTAGATGTCCGCGCAGAAGTCGACCTCGCCCAGGGCCTGGTCGATCGGCTTCGCCATCTCGCGCACGATCGTCGCCGCCAGGTCCGCACGCCGTTCGCGGTAGAGCTCGGCGACACGGTGCAGCAGCGCCGCGCGGTCGGCCACCGTGCTGGTGTCCTCGGCGTGCGCGCGGTCAGCGGTGCTGATCGCGTCCGACAGCTCGGCGTCGGTGATCGTCGGGAAGGTGCGGAGCACCTCGCCGCTGGTGGGGTCGGTGACGGCGTAGATCGTGTCGCTCATGGTTCCCTCGTGTCGGACGTGGTCGTCGGTCAGGTGCTCGGTGACGCCGGTCGGGGAACTGTACCGGCGGGGCACGCGCGACCGGACCAGCCATGACGTCCACGAAGCACGAGGGCGCTGTACTCCAGGGCGATCGCTCGCCGGCTGCTCGACACCAGCTGGGACCCGGCGAGGAGGACCTTCAGCCCGGCGCACCGCTCCGGAGGTCTGCTCCCGGCGCTGCTCCCTACGCTCGGCATTCCCATGCAGCACACAACTCGCTCCAAGGCCGTCGTCGCCGTCGTCGTGGCCATGACGGTCCTGACGGCGGTGAACGTCGGCGTCGCGGCCACCTGGTGGGGCCGGTCCTCGTCGGCGGCGGCACCCGTGGATGCCGGGGCGACGGCCACGGCGACGCCGCTGCCGACGTCGAGCCCGCGCAACCCGCCCTCGACGCCGGCCGTCTCCGATGCCGGCATCCCGGCCGCGGAGGCGCCGGGCACGACCACCGCTCCGGCGACCGCCGACCTGGCGTCCACCTGGACGCCACCGGCGGGCATGCCGACCGCCGGTCGTCTGCTGCACGTGACGATCCCGGCGACCCGCTCCCACTTCACCGCGCGCGACGCCCTGCTCTACCTGCCGCCGGCCGCGCTCACCGCCGCCCCGCCCCACCTGCCGGTCGTCGTGCTGCTGTCCGGGCAGTCCCGCGGCGCCGGACCCGAGGACCTGCAGACCGGTGGGCACATCGAGGAGACGATGGACGCGCTCGCCGCCCTGCACCGTGGACTCGCGCCGATCGTGGTCGTACCGGATCAGCTCGGTCCGGAGTCCGCCAACCCGATGTGCGTCGACGGTCCGCTCGGCAACAGCCGGACCTACCTGCTGCACGACGTCCCGGCCTGGGTCACGACGCACCTGCGCGTGCAGTCCGGTGCCGGCGCGTGGACGATCGGCGGGTTCTCGCAGGGCGGTACGTGCGCGATCCAGCTCGGCGCGGGTGACCCGGCGCGGTTCGGGAACCTCATCGACGTCTCCGGCGAGGCCGGTCCGACCCTCGGATCGGTGGCGACCACGATCGCCGAGGGCTTCTCGGGGGACGCGGCCGCGTACCGGGCGGCGCAGCCGGCGGCACTGCTCGCCGCGCACGGACCGTACCGGGCGTCGAACGCGTTCTTCGCCGCGGGCGCTGACGACCACGTCTACGGGCAGTTCACCCCGGTGCAGGCGCAGCGGGCACGGGCCGCCGGCATGCACGTGACGACGTGGATCCTGCCGGGCGCCCGGCACAACTGGGCGAACGCGGGCCCCGCGCTCGCCGCCGGGCTGAGCTGGCTGATGCCGCTGGTGGGCCTGGTCCCCGGGCGCTGAGTCCGCAGGCCCGGAGGTCGCCGGTGTCGACCAGCCGATCACCGACGGCAGCGGGCGGTCAGTCGAAGGCGCTGAGGGCGTCCGCGAGCATGCTGTGGCCCTGTCGCTCGAAGCGCTCGTCGCCGACCGTGAAGGCCCAGACCGCCGTGCCCACCGCTTCGCGCAGCTGCAGCCAGCGCCAGGCGTCGGGCTCGCGGGGGTCGTCCCCGTAGCCGTCGAGGAACGCCCGCTCGAGCTCGGGCTCGTGCTGCCAGTGCAGGACGGCCAGTCGTGTCAGGTCGGCGGCCGGGGGACGCAGCGCGAACCGGCCGAAGTCGATCGCGCGCAGCCGTCCCTGGTCGACGATCCAGTTCCGGGGGTGCCAGTCCCCGTGGGTCGGGACGACCGTCGCGGGCCCGGGTTCGGAGCGCTCGAGCAGGCGCCGAGCACGGTCGGCGGCCGCGGCGGGGATCCGGTGCGGCGACGACAGCGCGGCGGTGGCCTTCGCTGTCTCGGCGCGCAGGAAGCCGTCGTCTCGGACCGCGTGCTGGTCGTGGAAACGGCGGAGCAGCGTCCCAGCCTGCCGGTGGACGTCGGGGGAGTGCTCGTCGTCGGTGCCGAGTGCCAGGTGGCCCGGGACCCGGTCGAGCACCAGGACATGCAGGTCCTCGTCCGCGGTGCGCAGCGCACCGGTGTCCCCGGAGGCGACGAGCCCCGCGGTCCACCGGCGGTGTGCGAGCAGCTCCCGCGGGAAGTGCGTGTTGGTCGGCCCGGACGCCTTGACCGTCACGTCGTGCTCGACGCCCTCGACGTGCAGCACGACCGTGTCGAGCAGCCCCCAGGACTCGATCGCGGTGACGGTCGCGCCGGGGACCGTCCGGCGGACGAAGTCGACCTGTGCGCCGTCGAGTCCGGTGCTGCCCCACTGCATGCGCTCACCGTACCGAGGACGATGATGTCGGGATGACCGACCCCATCGTCACGCCGCTCGGCTTCGCCCACGTGCGACTGACCGTGACCGACATCCGCCGCAGCAAGGCCTTCTACGAGCAGCTGTTCGGGATGGCGCCCGGCAGCGACTTCAGTGACCAGATCGACGACCCGACCGTCCACGACGATCCCTGGCGCACCTACGGCGGGTGCTCGTTCACGTTCGGCGGTCAGACGCTCGGGCTCCGCCCGGTGGCACCCGTCGGCGACCGGTTCGACCCGGACCGCGTCGGGCTGGACCACGTCTCCTTCCGCGTGGGCTCCGTGGACGACCTGCACGCGACCGTCGAGCGCCTGGACGCGGCCGGCATCGCGCACGGCGAGGTCACCGACCTGCCGCCGTTCGGGCTCGTCATCCTGTCCGTGCAGGACCCCGACGACGTCAACCTGGAGTTCGCAGCGCCCCGGGGATGACGTGGTCGAGGACCCGCCGCGCCACCTCGGCGGCCGTCAGGTCGTCGGTGGCGACCACCAGTTCGTCCAGGTCCGCACGGGCCTGCCGTTCCTGCAGTTCGACGCACCGTTCCAGGTGCCACCAGAGTTCCGCGGCACGCGAGCTGTCGTACCGGAGTCGCAGACGGGCCTCCAGGGTCTGCGCGCTGGCGACCAGCCGGACCGAGCGGATGCGCATCCCCGTCGCGTCTGCGTACCGACGCATGTCCTGCGGGTCGGCGATGACGCCGCTCAGCACGAGCTGCCGTGGACCTGTGCGACGGTAGTTCGCCCAGACCGCCGCGATGTTCTGGGCCTCGACGGCCGTGTTGGTCGGGTCGTCCGCCGCGACGGGCCACGACCGGTGGAACCAGTCCACGTCCATCAGGCTGAACGGCCGACCCGCGGCGGCCAGGAGGTTCCCGACGTGGTCGAGGACCGAGGTCTTCCCGACCCCGTACGAGCCGTTGAGGAAGAGCGCTGCTGACGAACCGTCGTCAGTCATCGGTGAGCGCTGCGGCGTATGCGCGGACGGACCGGTGGTAGCGCGGCAGGGTGGGTTCGACGGCTTCGATCGCGACACGGAGTGCCTCGTCGTGACGACCCGCGCTGTGCAGGGCGAGCGCCAGGAAGACCCTCGGGGCAGCCCCCGTCGCCGGGTGGGTCGGAGCGTGCTCGAGCATGGCGATCGCCTCGTCGAGACGACCGAGGTTCCGCAGGGTCGATGCGTGCTGCACGACCATCTGCGCGGCGCGTGTCGGGTCCACGGCGTCCAGACCCGCTGCCGTGGCGGCCGTGTAGTGGGTGTCGGCCTCGGCCTCGTGTCCACCCGAGTCACACGCGCCGCCGAGCTCGAACGCACCGAGCGCGAGGTGCGGGGCGGCGTCGGCGAGCACCCGCATCCGGTCGATCCGCTGCTCGTCGTCGACGGTCTCGTCTGCCCACAGCGCCGCGACGGCGCGTTCCCAGTCGTCGGTGTCCATCGCCCCAGGCTACGAGGTCGTCGTCAACCGGGGGGTGGGCCGGAAGGCGCGCGGTGTCACCCGGACGTCCAGGTCCGTCCAGCCGAGCTGGCGTTGCCTGGCGGTGTCAGACCACAGGAGGACACATGAGCAAGACCTGGTTCATCACCGGCGCATCCAAGGGCTTCGGCCGCGAGTGGGCGGAAGCCGCACTCGAGCGCGGCGACTCGGTCGCCGGCACGGCCCGCAACACCGACGACGTGCAGCCGCTCGTCGACCAGTATCCGGACACGTTCCTCGCCATCCAGCTCGACGTCACCGACCGCTCGGCCGACTTCGCCGCGGTCGAGCAGGCGGCGGACCACTTCGGCTCGCTCGACGTCGTCATCAACAACGCCGGCTTCGGCCACTTCGGCATGGTCGAGGAGCTCACCGAGGACGAGGTCCGCAGCCAGCTCGAGACCAACCTGTTCGGTGCGCTCTGGGTCACCCAGGCGGCCCTGCCGATCATGCGCGAGCAGGGCTCCGGCCACGTCATCCAGGTGTCGAGCATCGGCGGCATCAGCGCCTTCCCGACCGTCGGCGCGTACCACGCGTCGAAGTGGGCGCTCGAGGGCCTGTCGCAGTCGCTCTCGCAGGAGGTCGCGGGCTTCGGCATCAACGTCACGCTGATCGAGCCCGGCGGGTTCTCGACCGACTGGTCGGGCCCGTCGTCGAAGCACAGCGACGAGAACCCGGCGTACGCGGACGTGCGCGAGGCGGCCTCGAAGCGTCCGTCGGCCGCCGACCCGGGCAAGCCCGAGGCGACCCGGTCGGCGATCCTCAAGGTCGTCGACGCCGAGCAGCCCCCGCTGCGCGTCTTCTTCGGCAAGGCGCCGCTCGGCATCGCCGAGAAGGACTACGAGTCGCGTCTGGCCACCTGGCGCGAGTGGCAGCCCGTCGCGGAAGAGGCCCACGGCGCCTGACCGACCGCGTCCGGGGACGACGCTGGACGCGGCGTCCCCGGACGAGGCAGGGTCGTGGCAGAAGCCGGGTCGCGTCTCAGCTCACCCACACGTTCTGCGCGATCGGGTGCAGCACCCCGTCGCCCTCGCCGGCGAAGCCGTCCGTCACGAGCGCCGTCCGGCGTCCCTCGTCGCCGGTCATGTTCACGATGACCGACTCCGGGTGCACGACACCGCCGCACGTGGTCCAGTTGTCCACGCTGGCCGGATCCGGGTCGTACGCGATCAGGCAGGCGCCGCCGCCCGCATCGGCCGCGATCCAGTAGGTCGTCCCGTCCCGGGTCACCGCCAGCCGCTGGCTGTTGGCGACCATCGTGTCAGGAGGATCGATCGCGTCGTCCGGCAGGGTGTCGTCGGGTGAGAACGGCCGGTCCAGGATCGCGAGGTACCGACCCGGGTCGGGCGTGGCCGCGACGCCGGACGGTGCCACGGTGCCGGCGGCCGACCGGGACGGGGCGGGCTCGTCCGCCGCGGTGCACCCGGCCGCCAGCATCGCCAGCGACCCCGCGATGCCCGCGGTGATCGCGATCCGAGACGTCTGCATGGTTCCCCCCACCGTTGCTGCACGCTAGCAGCAGGCGAACAGGCAGCGCACGACGCGCAGCACCGCACCGCGCGACCCCGACGACCCGACAACTCCGACGCCACGTCAGGCCGCCGGCACGGCCCCGGCCAACTCCGCCGCCGACACCGGCCGCCCGAGTACCCGCCCGGCAGCCCGTAACCCGGACAGCAGCGCCCCGTGCACCGTCGCGGGGTCGTCGCCCCACGTGGCCTCGCCCGCCAGCTGCACGCGGCCGACCGCTGTCCCGAGCAGGTCGTGGTCGTCGGTCGACGCCCCGACGTGCAGATACGAGTACGACCCCCGCGCGAACGGGTCCGCCGCCCACCGGGTGATCCGCACTGCCTGGGGTGCAGGCACCGCTCCGCCGAACATGTGCCGGAGTGCTGCAAGCCCCTCCGTGACGATCTCGTCGTCGGTCAGCCGCTCGAGCCGACGGGCACCAGCACCACCGACCAGCGCGGCGAGCACGGGCTCCCCGGTCACGCGGGACATGTCGTACCAGGAGTGCCAGTCCACGCCGGCGGGCCCCTGCTGCCGGATCACCCAGTCCGAGCCCCAGAACCGCGTCGGGAAGCGCAGGAACACCTTGTCGTAGACGCCGAACCCGAGCCGGCCCATCGCACCGGCGACGGGGTCGGGCAGCGGCGGGTCGAAGACGACGTCGCCCGCCTGCAGCACGCCGAGCGGCACCGTCACCACGGCCGACGCGGCGCTGAACACGGCACCGTCGGCGGTCGTCACCCGGACGCGCTCGTCGTTCTGCGCGACCTCGGTCACGACGGCACCGGTCCGCACGTCCAGCCCGTCGGCCAGCGCCGCCGCGTACTGCCCGTACCCGCGGGGGAACACGACCTCGTCACCGGGCACGTGCTCCTCCTCGAGCCCGTGGGCGTCGAGGTCGGTGACGGGTGCGCCGCACAGGTCCTCGGAGCGGTGCGCCAGGTACTCGGACACTCGCAGTGCTCGATCGCCCGACCACCCGAGCGACGACAGCACCGCGGCGACCACCTCGGCGTACGAGACGCCCGGGGCAGCCGCTGCGACCGCGCCGTCGAGCAGCCGGTCGACGGTGTGCAGGTCGTCGACGAACGACGACACGGCAGGGTCCGGCAGGGCCGCGCCAGCCGAGTCGTGCCACGCGATCGGTCGCCGGTCGAACTGGAAGCTGCCGACGGTGAACTCGACGGTGTCGATGCCGAACGCGGTCGCCAGCTCCCACAGCGGGTTGCCGTCGACGCCGTGGATCCACGACGCACCGAGGTCGACGGGCACGCCGAGCGCGGTGTCGGTCCAGGTGCGCCCGCCGATGCGGTCGCGGGCCTCGAGCACGACGACGTCCTGCCCGGCCAGCACCAGGGCACGCGCGGCGGCGAGCCCGGCCACACCGGCCCCGACGACGATCACGTCCACGCCCATCAGTGCCCTCCCGTCAGCGGTGCCATCAGCCGCGCGGCGATGCTCGCCCGCCCGGTCAGTGCTTCCTCGCGGTCGGCCAGGTCCGTCGCGACCAGCCCGGCGTTCGCCCCGAGGAACCGCAGCGGCTCGCGCTCCCAGTCGGGGGAGTGGTGCCCGACCCACGGAAGCGCAGTCAGGTCCGAGCGGACCCCGCGCACCAGGTCGGCGAGGGTGCGCCCCGCCAGGTTGGTCGTCGACAGCCCGTCCCCGACGTAGCCGCCGGCGGTGCCCACGGCGCCGTCCCACGTCACCGAGGCGCACCAGTCGCGCGGCACCCCGAGCGGCCCGCCCCAGGTGTGGGTGACGGGTGCGTCGGCCACCGCCGGGAACAGGTCGACCAGGGCGGATCGCAGGTGCGAGAACACCCGCGGGACCCGGTCGTACCCGGGGCGGATCGCCGACCCCCAGTGGTACCGGGCGCCCCGGCCGCCGAACGCCAGGCGGTCGTCGGCGGTGCGCTGCCCGTAGACCAGCAGGTGCCGGTAGTCCGAGAACGTCTGCCCGTGCTCGAGCCCGATCCGGTCCCACACGGCGGCGGGCAGCGGTGCGGTCGCGATCATGAGCGAGTACAGGGGCATGATCCGGCGTCGGGTCTGCGGCAGTTGTGCTCCGTAGCCCTCGACCGCGACGACGACCGCGCCGGCCGACACGGTCCCGCGGGCGGTGACCACCCGCCCTGCGGCCCAGGACGTGGCGGGCGTGTGCTCCGCGATCACGACACCACGGGCCTCCAGGGCGGCGGCCAGTCCGCGCACCAACGCGGCGGGCTGCACCCGCGCGCAGTCCGGGGTCCACGCCACGCCGACGGTGCCGGCGGCGTCACCGTCCGCTGCCGGCCGGTGCACCATGTCGTCACCGAAGGCGCCGGCGGACACGACCTCGTCGCGGGCCGCGCGGTCCTGCACCGCGGACCGCGCGTACAGCACGGTGCCGCCCTTGACGTAGTCGCAGTCGATGCCGGCCTCGGCCGCTGCGCGCCCGACCTCGTCGACGGTCTCGCGCATCGCCCGACGCATCGCGAGTGCGGCCCGCAGGCCGTCGTGCTCGGCGATGGACGCGGCCGACCGCGGGAAGAGCGCCGAGCACCAGCCCCCGTTCCGTCCGGACGCCCCGAAGCCCGCGATCTCGCGTTCCACGACGACGATCTGGAGGCCCGGATCACCCTGCAGCAGGTACCACGCGGTCCAGAGACCGGTGAGTCCACCGCCGACGATGCAGACGTCCGCCGTGCGGTCGCCGTCGAGGGGTGGCCGGGGCGTCAGGTCGTCGCGGCCGGTGACCACGAGCTGGTCCAGCCAGAACGAGACGCCCCGGTAGCCCGTCACGGTCAGATCTTCGACGCGGCCTCGGACAGCACGCTCCGCAGGATCGAGGTGATCTCGCGGAACTCCGGCTGCCCGATGGTGAGCGGGGGTGCGAGCTGCACGACGGGGTCGCCCCGGTCGTCGGCGCGGCAGTACAGCCCGGCGTCGAACAGCGCCTTCGACAGGAACCCGCGCAGCAGCCGCTCGGACTCGTCGGTGTCGAAGGTCGTCTTGGTGGCCTTGTCCTTGACGAGCTCGATGCCGTAGAAGTACCCCGCACCGCGCACGTCACCGACGATCGGCAGGTCGCGCAGCGTGTCGAGTTCGGCCTTGAACAGCGGGGCGTTCTGCTGGACGTTGGCGAGCAGGCCCTCTTCCTCGAAGATGTCGAGGTTCTCCATCGCGACCGCGGCCGACACCGGGTGCCCGCCGAACGTGTAGCCGTGGTAGAAGGTCGTGTCGCCCGTGGAGAACGGCTCGAACAGCTTGTCGCTGATGATCGTCGCGCCGATCGGGGAGTACCCCGAGGTCATCGCCTTGGCGCACGTGATCATGTCCGGCACGAAGCCGTACGTGTCACAGGCGAACATCGTGCCGATGCGGCCGAACGCGCAGATGACCTCGTCGGAGACCAGCAGCACGTCGTACTCGTCGCAGATCTCGCGCACGCGCTGGAAGTACCCGGGCGGCGGGGTGAAGCAGCCGCCGGAGTTCTGCACCGGTTCGAGGAACACGGCGGCGACGGTGTCGGGGCCCTCGAACTCGATCATCTCGCGGATGCGCTCGGCGGCCCAGACGCCGAACTCCTCTTCCGACTGGCCCGCGAAACCCATCTCGTCGGCGCGGTAGTAGTTCGTGTTCGGCACGCGCAGCCCGCCGGGGGTCAGCGGCTCGAACATCTGCTTCATCGCGGGGATGCCCGTGATCGCGAGGGCTCCCTGCGGGGTGCCGTGGTACGCGACCGCGCGGGAGACCACCTTGTGCTTCATCGGCTTGCCGCGGAGCTTCCAGTAGTGCTTCGCGAGCTTGAACGCGGTCTCGACGGCCTCACCGCCGCCGGTCGAGAAGAACACCTTGTTGAGGTCGCCCGGCGCCAGGTCGGCCAGGCGGTCGGCGAGCTCGATCGCGGCGGGGTGCGCGTACGACCAGATCGGGAAGAACGACAGCGTCTCGGCCTGCTTCGCCGCCATCTCGGCCAGGCGCTTGCGGCCGTGGCCGGCGGCGACGACGAACAGGCCGGACAGGCCGTCGATGTAGCCCTTGCCGTGGCTGTCGTACACGTGGTGTCCCTCGCCGCGCACCATGATCGGCACGTCGGCGCCGGCCTGGTTGGCCCCGTGGCGGGCGAAGTGCATCCACAGGTGGTCACGGGACTTCTGCTGCAGGGCGGCGTCGTCGACAGGCGCGAACGGGTCGTACGAGCCCAGGCGGGTCGGTCGGTCGGTGATGGTCATCGCGTTCCCCAGTCGTAGAGCTGTTTGCGGAGTTGCAGGTAGACGAAGGTCTCGGTACCGGTCACGCCCGGGATGGCCCGGATCGTGCCGTTGAGCAGTTCGATCAGGTCGTCGTCGTCCTCGCAGACGACCTCGACCATCAGGTCGAAGCTGCCCGCGGTCATCACGAGGTAGTCGACGGCCGCCAGCTGTTCGAGTGCGTCGGCGACCTTGCGGGTGTCACCGTTGACGCGGATGCCGATCATCGCCTGCCGGTGGAAGCCGAGCTGCATCGGGTCGGTGACCGCCACGATCTGCATGACGCCGGTCTCGGTCAGCTTCTGCACGCGCTGCCGGACCGCCGCCTCGCTGAGACCGACCGCCTTGCCGATCTCCCCGTACGGACGGCGGCCGTCGGCCTGGAGCTGCTCGATGATGCGCTTGGAGATGTCGTCGATCGGACCCGGACGTCGTGGTGCTGCCGCCATGCCCGACAGCATGGCAGCGCATTCCTCGTCAATGCAAGGGATTCCGTTGTGAACAACGTGTTTCGCAACGATTTCCGTTGTTACAGGTCTTCCGAACCGCCGTTTTCCGTGTCAGTATCACGGCCATGCCGGACACCACGAGCACCGTCACCCACCCTGTGCGGAACTTCGTCGGGGGCGCGTTCGTCGAGCCCCGTGGGGACGCCGTCATGGACCTGGTCGACCCCACCGACGAGCAGGTCTACGGCGTCTCCCCGGTGTCCACCGCTGCCGACGTGGACGACGCGTTCACGTCGGCGGCGGCTGCGTCCGCACAGTGGCGCCGGACGACCCCGGGCGAACGGCAGCTCGCGCTGTTCCGGATCGCCGACGCGATGGAGGAGCGGGCCGAGGAGTTCGCCGACCTGGAGTCCCTGGACACCGGCAAGCCCCGCGCCACCCTGGTGCAGGACGAGATCCTGCTGTCGGTCGACCAGCTCCGGTTCTTCGCCGGTGCCGCCCGCAACCTCGAGGGCCGGAGCGCCGGCGAGTACCTGGCCGACCACACGTCCTTCGTCCGTCGCGAACCGATCGGCGTCGTCGCGCAGGTCACGCCGTGGAACTACCCGCTCAACATGGCGGTGTGGAAGATCGCGCCCGCCATCGCCGCGGGCAACACCACCGTGCTGAAGCCGAGCGACACGACACCCCTGTCGACGCTGCTGCTCGCCGAGGTCGCGGCGGAGTTCCTGCCGCCGGGCGTGCTCAACGTCGTCGTCGGGGACCGCACCACGGGCGCCGCGATGATCGACCACCCGACCCCGCAGCTCGTCTCGATCACCGGGTCCGTCCGCGCGGGCATGGAGGTCGCCCGCGCCGCCGCGAACGACCTCAAGCGCACCCACCTCGAGCTCGGCGGCAAGGCGCCCGTGATCGTCTTCGACGACGCCGACATCCCGGCCGCGGTCGCCGGCATCGTCGCGGCCGGGTTCTTCAACGCCGGGCAGGACTGCACCGCGGCGACCCGGCTGCTCGTGCAGGAGGGCATCCACGACGAGTTCGTCGCCGCCCTGGTCGCCGAGGCCCGGGGCAACGCGCAGTGCGGCCCCGACGTCGACGCCCCGTACTTCGGCCCGGTCAACAACGCCGGGCAGCTCGCCCAGGTGCGCTCGTTCATCGACACACTCCCCGACCACGCGACGATCGAGCTCGGCGGGCACCGGATCGGCGACCGTGGCTTCCACCACCAGGCGACGATCGTGTCCGGCCTGCACCAGGACGACCGGATCGTGCAGCAGGAGGTGTTCGGGCCGGTGCAGACCGTGCAGCGCTTCCGCACCGAGGAGGACGCCCTGCGTGCCGCGAACGGTGTGGAGTACGGCCTGGCGAGCTCCGTCTGGACGACCGACCACGCCCGGGCCATGCGCTTCGCCCGCGACCTGGACTTCGGCTGCGTCTGGATCAACACGCACATCCCGATCGTCGCCGAGATGCCGCACGGGGGCTTCGGCCACTCCGGCTACGGCAAGGACCTGTCCCAGTACGGGTTCGACGACTACACCCGCATCAAGCACGTCATGTCCCACATCGGCTGAGCCCGATCCACCCTGCAGCAGGAGGCACCATGGCAGTGACCGGCACGTTCGCCGAATCGGGAGCCGATCTCCGGCTCGAGCAGATCACCAAGTCGTTCCCCGGGCACACCGCGGTCGACGCCCTGGACCTGACGGTCCCGGCGGGGTCGTTCTTCGCCCTGCTCGGTCCGTCGGGCTGCGGCAAGACCACCACGCTCCGACTGGTCGCCGGGCTCGAGGAACCCACGAGCGGCAGCATCCTGCTGGGTGGCGAGGACGTCACCGAGACCAAGCCGTACCAGCGGCCGGTCAACACCGTGTTCCAGAACTACGCGCTCTTCCCGCACATGAGCGTGCTCGACAACGTCGCGTTCGGCCTGAAGCGCCGCCGCATCCCGGACCCGATGACGAAGGCACGGGAGGCGCTGCGGCTGGTCGAGCTCGAGGCGTCGGCGTCGAAGCGGCCCGCGCAGCTGTCCGGCGGCATGCAGCAGCGCGTCGCCCTGGCCCGCGCCATCGTCAACCGGCCGGCGCTGCTGCTGCTCGACGAACCGCTCGGCGCCCTCGACCTGAAGCTCCGGCACCAGATGCAGCTC
Organism: Curtobacterium sp. MCLR17_007; assembly: GCF_003234655.2. Classification (NCBI taxonomy): domain Bacteria; kingdom Bacillati; phylum Actinomycetota; class Actinomycetes; order Micrococcales; family Microbacteriaceae; genus Curtobacterium; species Curtobacterium sp. MCLR17_007. The sequence continues at coordinate 48,667 of NZ_CP126271.1, forward strand.
GAGCTCAAGACCATCCAGGCCGAGGTCGGGTTGACGTTCCTGCACGTCACCCACGACCAGGAGGAGGCGATGACGATGGCCGACACCGTCGCCGTGATGAACGGTGGCCGGATCGAGCAGATGGGCAGCCCCGAGGACCTCTACGAACTCCCGCGCACCGCGTTCGTCGCCAACTTCCTGGGGCAGTCGAACCTGCTCGAGGGCGACGTGCAGGGCACCGACGGCCCGCTGCTGGTCGTCCGGACCGCGGCCGGCACGTTGGCCGTGCCCACCGACCGCGCGGTCACCACCACGGGCCGCGTGGTCGTCGGGGTCCGCCCCGAGAAGCTCAAGATCCGCACCGCCGAACCCGCGCGCGAATCCGGCCGCAACATCCTCGGCCCCGGACGCGTCGTCGACGTCTCGTTCTCCGGCGTCAGCACGCAGTACCTGGTCGACGTCCCCGGAGCCGGCCGGGTGTCGGTGTTCGCCCAGAACTCGAAGGGCGGCCCGCGGGTCGCGACCGGCACCGAGGTGTGGCTCACCTGGGGCGTCGACCACGGTTTCGGTCTGGAGGCTCCGCACACGTCCGACGCGACGGTCACCACCCAGCCCGCACCGGGCCTCCCGTCCGGCCAGCCCGCCACCGCAGGTGCGGTCGCATGAGCGCCGGACCCGACCTGCTGCGCGGCCTGACCTCCGCCCGTGTCAGCCGCCGGGGGCTGCTCGCCGGTGGCGGTGCCGCGGCGCTCGCCGCCCTGCTGACCGGGTGCAGCATCAAGGGCTCGGCCGGGTCGCAGGGCGACCCCGTCGACTGGACGGCCTTCTGGCGGGACGCGAAGGAGACCAAGGACCTGAACTTCGCGAACTGGCCGCTGTACATCGACTCCGACCACGGCAAGTCCGAGTCCCTGCGGCTGTTCGAGCAGGAGACGGGCATCGCCGTGGACTACCAGGCGGTGATCCAGGACAACGCGACGTTCTACGCCACCGTCTCCCCGATCCTCCGGGCGAAGGGGTCGACCGGCTACGACCTGGTCGTCATGACGAACGGGTACGAGCTCACCGAGATGATCAAGAACGGCTTCGTGTGCCAGCTCGACCGGTCGCGGATGCCGAACTTCGCCAAGTACGCGTCGGACTCGGTGCAGGACCCGAACTACGACCCGGGCAACAAGCACTCCGTGGTGTGGCAGACCGGGTTCACGGGCCTGGCGTACAACCCGAAGTACACCGGGCGGAAGATCACCTCGTTCCAGGACCTGCTCGACCCCGCGTTCCGTGGCCGCATCGGGCTGATGAGCGACAACACCGAGCTCGGTTCGCTCGCGCTGCTGGCGCTCGGCATCGCTCCGGAGACCTCGACGCCGTCGGACTGGCGGAAGGCGCAGGACTGGCTGCGGAAGCTGCGGCCGAGTGTCGCCGGCTTCTACGACCAGAGCTACGTCAACCGGTTGGAGAACGGCGACACGTGGATCACCCAGGCGTGGTCGGGTGACGTGTTCCAGGCGCAGCAGTCCGGGTTCCCGGACCTGGAGTTCGTCACGCCGGACGAGGGCCAGATGATGTGGCACGACAACATGCTCATCCCGAAGCAGGCCGCCAACCCGCTGTCGGCGTTGACCTGGATGGACTACTACTACACGCCGCGGATCGCCGGGATCGTCGAGGACTACGTCAACTACGTGTGCCCGGTGCCCGGCGCCGAGGACTACGTGCGCGACGAGCTCAAGGACCCCACCGTGGCCGACAGTCCGCTCGTGTTCCCGGATGCGTCGGTGCTGGAGAAGTCGCACGAGTTCCGCGTGTTCGCCAACTACGACGAGTACTCGGAGTGGAACGGCATCTTCAACGCGGTGGTGCAGTCGTGAGCGCCGTCGGGGTGGCCCCGGGGTTCGGGCCCGCCGGCACCGCGTCGGTACGCCGGGGACGTCGTCGCAGCACGCCGTTCCTGCTCGCGCTGGTCGGCACCGCGTACCTCTGCGTGTTCTTCGTGATCCCGCTGGTGTCCGGGCTGATCGTCTCGCTGATGTCGGGCAACCCGGACGACGGGTACACGTTCACGTGGAACTTCGGGATCTACTCGTCACTGTTCGTCGACCCGCAGGTGCCGTACCTGACGTTCCTGCTGCGCTCGCTCTGGTACGGCCTGGCCGCCACCGTCGTGACGATCATCGTCGGGTACCCGGTGGCGTACTTCGTCGCGTTCCGGGTGTCGCCGCGGTGGAAGAACCCGCTGCTCATGCTCGTGTTCATCAGCTTCCTGGTGTCGTTCGTCATCCGCACCGACATGTGGGCGTTCGTGCTGGCGTCGCAGGGGCCCGTCGTCACCGTCCTGCAGGGGATCGGGCTGGCCGGCAAGGACTTCCACATCCTCGGCACCGGCGGGGCGGTCGTCTTCGGGGACGCGTACAACGACCTGGCGTTCATGGTGCTGCCGATCTACGCCGCGCTCGAGCGGATCGACCCGCGACTCGGCGAGGCGGCGAACGACCTGTACGCCGGCAAGGTCCGTGCGTTCTGGCACACCACGCTGCCGCTGTCCCGCTCCGGCATCTTCGCCGGGGTGCTGCTCGTGTTCATCGACTGCGTCGGCGACCCGGTCAACTCGGCGCTGCTCGGGGGCACGAACACGTACACGATCGGGCAGGCGATCCAGGACGCCTACTCCGGCAACCAGCAGTACAACGTCGCCGCGGCCCTGTCGACCGTGCTCATGGTCGTGCTCGGCATCATCCTGTTCATCTACGCCCGGGTCTCCGGCACCGACGACCTCGAGGACCTCGTATGACCGCCGTCGCCCCACCCCGTTCGTCCACAGGACCGGCATCGCCGGTCTCCGCGCCGGTCGTGCACCGCAACGGCGTGAACCGCCGCGGGCCGTGGCTGGCGATCGTGTACTGGGTCGTCATCGCGATCACCCTCGTGCCGATCGTCTACATGGTCGTGTACTCGTTCAACGACGCCCCCACGAACCGCCTGTCGTTCGCGTGGAACGGCTTCACGACCTACTGGTACGCCAACCTGGTGAACGTGTCCGGACTCGGGCAGGCCTTCGTGACGTCCGTGGTCGTCGCGTTCCTGGCCGCGATCGTGTCCGTCGCGATCGGGCTGCCGCTCGCGCTGGCCCTCGAGCGGTACCGGTTCCCGGGCCGCGGCGTCGTGAACAGCGTCGTGTTCGCCGACATCGCGGCGCCGTCGATCGTCGTCGGGTCCGCGTCGCTGTCGTTCTTCCTGTCGATCGGGCTCGGGACCGGGTTCCTGACGGTGCTGCTGACACACGTGGCGTTCGACGTGGCGTACGTCGTCGTGGTGCTGCGGGCGCGGATCGCGGGGACCTCCCGGGCACTCGAAGAGGCGGCCGGTGACCTCGGGGCGACACCGTTCCAGGCCTTCCGGCTCGTGACGCTCCCGCTGCTGGCGCCGGGCATGCTCGCCGCGGGGCTGTTGGCGCTCGCGATGTCGATCGACGACTACGTGATCACGTCGTTCGTCGCCGGACCCGCGGTGACCTTCCCCCTGTTCGTGTACGGCGCCGCGAAGGCCGGGATGCCGCCGCAGGTGCTCTGCTTCGGGACGCTGGTGTTCGCGGTGGGACTGCTGGTCGCGCTGCTGAACGGCGCGCTGAACCGTCGGTTGGCGCGCACGCGGGGGTGACGCCCCGGCGCTGTTGCGCCGCCGGGTGGTGCGCGGTTGTCCGGCTGGTGCGAGGTTGATGCCTCGCACCAGGCGGCCGACGTCGCACCGGGCGGCGAACTCGCACGGTGCGGGTGTCATCGCCGGCGGACACGAGGAGCGGGCCGGGACGCTGGGCCGGAACGTGCCAGGCAACCGACCGACGGGAGGCCCGGGGCCAGCTGGCACCGGGCCTCCCGTCCGCGATCGGTCGCGTCAGGCGGCGACGCGCGCGGCCTGGTCGCGGTCGGCCGCGACGTCGTCGCGCAGCATGCGGTCGGCGGTGCGGAGCGACAGCGCCATGATCGTCAGCGCCGGGTTGGCGATGAGCGAACTCGGGAAGACCGAGTTGTCGACGATCCACATGTTCGGCACGTCCCACGAGCGGCCGACCGCGTCGACGACCGAGCGCTCGGGATCGGTGCCCATCCGCGCGGTGCCCACGGTGTGCGCGGTGCGGTCGAGCACGCGCACGTCCTTGCCGCCGGCGGCCTCGACGATCGCGGTCATCGTCGCGATGGCGTGCTCCGCGACCGCGGCCTCGTTGTCACCGGGCGAGAACGTGACCCGGGCGACGGGCATGCCGTTCGCGTCGAGCTCGTCGGTCAGGACCAGCCGGTTGTCGTCGTACGGCAGGCACTCGGCGTTGATGCCGACGCCGGCCATCCGCGGGTAGTCGCGCATCGCCCGGACGAGGGCGGCGCCACGGAGGCCACCGCCGCGCACGAGCGAGGTCGCGAGGGTCAGCGGCTGCACGCCCAGGCTCTGGATCAGGTAGCCGCCAGCGAAGTCGACGCCCTCGGGACGGATGAAGTCCTCGGTGATGATCGACGACGGGTAGCCGCGGTACGAGCGCATCGACTCGTCGAACGTCGCCCACACCTGGGTCGCGCCGTGGGCCGTGAAGTTGCGGCCCACCTGACCGCTGCTGTTGGCGAGTCCGGTGTGCAGCAGCAGCCGGGGGGTCTCGATCCCGCCGGCGGCCAGCACGAGGGAGCGGGTGCGCTGGCGGTGGTCACGGCCACCCTGGCGGTAGACGACCGCCTCGACCTGCCCACGGGCGTCGAGCTCGATGCCGTGCACGAACGACTCGGCACGGATCTCCGCGCCGAACGCGACCGCGGCGGGCAGGTACGTGGTGTCCATGGACACCTTCGCGCCGTTCCGGCAGCCCTGGTGGCACGAGCCGCACGCCACGCACGCCTGGCGCAGGCCGTGGTGCTCCTGCATGCGGTCCTCGGTGGTGAGTCCCACGGGGGCATCAGTGGCCGTGATCCCGAGGGCCGCGGTGCCGCGCATCATCATGTCCGACGAGGCGTTCCGCGCCGCCGGGCCCATGCGGTAGCGACGAGCGGGGTCCCACGGGTAGTGCGCGGGTCCGGCGACGCCGACGTCGTGCTCGGCCTGCTCGATCCAGCGGACCAGCTCGGCGTGCTCGATCGGCCAGTCCTCGCCCTTGCCCGAGTCGGTGCGCAGCCGGATGTCGTGCTCGTTCGGGCGCGGGGTGAACGCACCCCAGTGCAGCGTCGACCCACCCACGCCGGTGCCGCTGTTGTTCGGGCCGAACGCGGTCGGGGCGCTGCCGCCGCTGATGCGCTCGTCCATCCAGTTGATGTCACCGGGGGCCTCGACCTCGTCGGGCGTGTGGTCCCCGGGCTCCGTGTTCGGACCGGCCTCGAGGGCGACGACCCGCAGGCCGCGTCGTGCCAGGGTCGCGAGCAGCGGTGCGCCACCCGCACCCGTGCCGACGACCACCACGTCGACGATCTCGTCCTCGGCATACCGGCGCTGGTCGTTCAGGTTCATCGTGCGGCTCCCGCCGGTTCCCATGCTTCTCGCTGTCCCGCTCCGAGGAGCAGGAAGCCCTGCTTGCGGACGCCGTCGCCACCGTTGGCGAAGCCGTCGTAGTCGATCTCGGCCATGGTCGCGGGGTGCGCGACCCACTGCTTTGCGAGGTCCACGCTGGCGTCCTCGGCCCAGGCGCGGAGCTGCTCCGCGTCGAAGGGACCGGCGGCCGGCGTGTGCTCGCCCTCGGACACCGCGTCGAGCACGGTCGCCAGGTGGTCGTCGCCCCGGTCGGCCTCGGGCGCGAGTGCGTCGAGTCCGGCGCGGTAGGCGTCCACGTCGACGGGCAGCCCGTCCGGACGCCAGCCGTCGCCGAGGCCGTCGGCGAGCTGCGCGTCGACGCGGAGCGCCAGGTCCACCGGACGGTCGTCCTGCGGCACGACGACCCGGGCGAATGCACGGAGGGTGGTCAGCTGGCGGTCGGTAAGGACCTGCGGGGATGCGCCGGGGTCGTCCGGCAGCGACCGGACCGCCAGGATGCCCCGGGTCCGCGCACTGACGCGCGGTGAGGCGATGACGCGCACGGTGGCGGCAGGCACGAGGGGTCCTGGAGCGACTCGGCGGTCCCAGAAGTCCCGGATGCGGTCGGCGACGTCGTCCGGGCGCTCCCACGGCAGCAGGTGGGCGGCGCCCTCGACGACGCCGAACTCGCCGTTCGGCCAGTGCGGCAGGTTCAGGGTGCGCTGCGCGTCGGGTCCGAGGTCGCCGTCGGCCGCGCCGGCCAGGACGAGCGCCGGCACCGGGTTCGGGGGGAAGCGGTCGGACCAGTCCTCGCGGCTGCCGCGGACGAGCCAGGCGGTCCAGGCCTCGGGGGCGGCGCGCTGCACGTCGTGCACGGCCATGGCGTGGGGCTCCGGCGGCAGCTGCTCGTCGGTGTTCGCGGACACGAAGGTGTCTGCCTCGTCCGGGCCGATCTCGCCGTCGGACGCCCAGCCGAGCATGGTCTGTCGCCGCTCGTCGTCCATCGGCTCGGGCGACAGCGGCGAGGCGGCGAGCAGCACCACGGCGCGCAGGCCGAACAGGCCGTTCGAGCCGTCGATCGTCCGTGACGCCACCACCGACGCGACCTTGCCGCCCATCGAGTGCCCGACGAGCACCCACTCGGTGGCGCCGCTCCGGCCGATGGCACGCTCGACGCGCTCGACCATCTCCTCGACCGTCGTGCCGGTCACGGCGGAGGACCGCCCGAAGCCGGGCAGGTCGACGCCGATCAGGTCGAGGGTCCCGGCGAGACGCGCACGGAGGGTCGCGAACTCCTCGGAACTCGACCCGAGGGCGTGCAGGCAGAATGCGGTCGCCGTCATCCTTCGTTTCTACGGACGAGCCACGGGGTTGTTCACAGCCTGCTGTACCCCCGTGCGCACGACACCCGTCGCCGGTAGGTTCTCCACATGAGTGCAGAGCTGACGCTCGGCGCCGAGGAAGAACTGCACCTCATCGACCTCGAGTCCGGCCGACTTTCCGCGAAGGCCCCCCGCCTTCTGCCCAAGCTGCCCGCCGACCGCTTCGGCGCCGAACTGCAGCGGACCACCATCGAGACGAACACCCCGGTCGTGACGACCCTCGACGACCTCCGGCGGGTGATCGTCGACCTGCGCCAAGAGCTCTCCGCGGCGATCGAGCCCGCGGGGGTGACGATCGCCGCGGCCGGCACGGCACCCCGGTCCGAGTACGCCGACTTCGAGCTGACGTCGGGCGGTCGCTTCGGCCGGATGCAGGAGCAGTACCGGATGCTCGTCGACGAACAGCTCATCTGCGGGCTGCAGGTGCACGTCGGGGTGAGCGACCGCGACCTCGCGGTGCAGATCGCCCAGCGCGTGGCACCGACGCTGCCCGCGCTGCTGGCCCTGAGTGCGTCGAGTCCGTTCTGGAACGGGCAGGACACCGGGTACTCCTCGTTCCGCAGCATCATCTGGCAGCGGTGGCCGTCCGCCGGCAGCTTCGGTCGGGTGTCGAGTGCGGCGGAGTACGACAAGGTGCTCGACGACCTCATCGCGTCGGGCGTGATCGCCGACAAGAAGATGGCGTACTTCGACGTCCGGCCCTCGTCCCACGCGCCGACGCTCGAGCTCCGGGTCTGCGACGCCACCCCCGTGGTCGACGACGCCGTCCTGATCGCCGGGCTCTTCCGCGCCGCGGTCCGCAAGGCCGAGCTCGCGGTCGAGTCCGGCGCCGAGTGGCACCCGCGCAGCGAACCGCTGCACCGGGCGGCGATGTGGCAGGCCGCCCGCAGCGGTCTGAGCGGCGAACTGCTCGGGCTCGGGCAGCACCCGGAGCGCCTTCCGGCAGAGATCGCGGTCCGACAGCTCGTCTCCCGCCTGCGTCCCGAGCTCGAGGAACTCGGCGACTGGGCCACGGTCGCCGACCTGGTCGAGGACACGCTCGCTCGGGGCACCTCCACCGACCGGCAACGCACCGCGTACGCCGAGCGCGGCAGCCTGGACGACGTCGTCGCCCAGGTCATCGCCGACACCGCGGGGACGCCCTCCGGCCACGAGGAACACCCCGTGGTCGCGATCCCGTCCTACCGGGTGCGCGCGGGCGACGAAGCGGTCGGACCCGGTGCCCGCCCGCGCCCCGCCTTCCGCGACCTGGCCGCGTTCTTCCGCGGCTGGGACGCCGACACCACGATCGAGCGCTGCGCCGCGCGGGACGTCTGGACCCGCGAGCACGAGGTCGGGTTCGTCGTCGACGGCGGCGTGCAGGTCTTCGGGTGCGACCTGGTGCCGCGCACGATCAGTGCCTACGAGTGGGCCCAGCTCGAGGCCGGTCTCGCCCAGCGGGCACGGGCCATCGAGCTCTTCCTGCGTGACGCGTACGGCGCCAGACGGATCGTCACGGACGGTGCGATGCACCAGGACGACTTCGTCGGGGCGAACGGCTGGGACCCGGATGCGGCTCGGCTCCCCGCCGATGCCGTCCGGGCGTCGGTGATCGGCTTCGACCTGATCCGGAACGAGTTCGGCGGGTGGCGCGTGCTCGAGGACAACGTTCGCTCGCCCTCCGGTGTCGCGTACGGACTCGCCCTGCGCGAGATGATGGACGACGTGGTGCCGGACGCCCCCCGCCCCGACCGGTTGCGCGACCCGCACACCGTCCTCGGTCTGCTGCGTGACACCCTCTGCGCGAACGCGTCCGCCGTCACCGGCCACCCGGACCCGGTCGTGGCCCTGGTGTCGGACGGCCCGGGCGCCGGTGCCTGGTACGAACACCGTCGCCTGGCTGACGGCGCCGGCATGCGGCTGGTGTCCGAGTCCGACCTCGACGTCCGCGACGGGCAGGTGGTCCATGCCCCGTCGGGCGAGGTCCTGCACGCGCTCTACCTGCGGATCGACCGCGACGTCAGCGCGCTGCGGACCGACGCGACCCCGGACCTCGGCGCGCGGATCCTCGACGCGGCGCAGGCGGGCACGGTGCACCTCGCCAACGCGCCGGGCAACGCGCTGGTCGACGACAAGGCGATGTACGTCTGGGTGCCGGACCTGATCTGGTACTACCTCGAGCAGAAGCCCCTGCTCGAGTCCGTGCCGACGTACCGCACCGGCATCGAGGTCGAGCGGCTGTCCGTGCTCGACCGCGTCGGCGAGCTCGTCACCAAGCCCGTCGACGGCGAGGGCGGCCGCGACGTGATGATCGGTCCGAGCGCGAGTGCCCCCGAGGTCGCGGAACGCCGACGCGCGATCGCCGCCGACCCCGCGGGCTGGGTGGGGCAAGAGGTCGTGCAGCTGTCGTCGCACCCCACCATCGGCCCCTCCGGCCTCGACCCGCGGCACGTCGACCTCCGGGCGTTCGTGTACGTCACCGGGACCGGCCCGGACGACGTCCACCTGGCCGACGTCGCGCTGACCCGCGTCGCCCCCGAGGGCAGCATGGTCGTCAACTCCTCGCGGGGCGGCGGCGCCAAGGACACGTGGATCATCGACGCGGAAGCAGCGCGCTGATGTGCGGGCTCGCGGGCGAGATCCGCTTCGACGGCACCGCACCCGACGTGGTCGCGGTCGCCCGGATGACGGGCTGCATGGTGCACCGGGGCCCCGACGGCGACGGCCTGTGGGCCCGCGGCCCCGTCGCGCTCGGCCACCGACGTCTGTCGATCGTCGACCTGTCCACCGCCGGGGCGCAGCCGATGGTCGTGGCGCGGCTGGGTCTCACGATCGCCTACAACGGCATGGTCTACAACTACCGGCAGCTCCGCGACGAGCTGCACGGCAAGGGCCACACCTTCGACTCGACGTCGGACACCGAGGTCATCGTCGCCGCGTACGCCGAGTGGGGCACCGCGTTCGTCGAGCACCTGGTCGGGATGTTCGCGATCGCGATCTGGGAGCACGCCAGCGGGCGGCTCGTCCTGGCGCGGGACCGCCTGGGCATCAAGCCGCTCTACGTCGCTCCTGTGCCCGGCGGGCTCCGGTTCGCGAGCTCCCTGCCCGCGGTCCTGGCGGGCAGCGGCGGCGGCAGCCATGACGTCGACACGTCGATCGACCCGGTCGCCTTCGCGTCGTACATGACCTTCCACTCGATCGTCCCGGCTCCGCGCACGATCCTGTCCGGTGTCGGCAAGCTCCCGCCCGCGACCGTCCGGGTGGTCGAGCCCGACGGCACGACCACGGACACCGTGTACTGGGAACCCCGGTTCGAGCGTGACCCGGCCAAGGCCGACTGGTCGGACCAGGACTGGCAGCACGCCATGGTCGAGTCCCTCCGCACCGCGGTCGGACGGCGCATGGTCGCCGACGTCCCCGTGGGCGTGCTGCTCTCCGGCGGCATCGACTCCTCGCTCGTGGTCGCCCTGCTCGCCGAGGCCGGTCAGCGCGACCTCGCCACGTTCAGCATCGGCTTCGAGGCGGCCGGCGGTGAGTCCGGCGACGAGTTCGAGTACTCGGACCTGGTCGCCCGGCACTTCGGCACCGACCACCACCGCATCCGCATCCCGTCGTCGCGGCTGCTCGACGGCATCGACGGCGCGGTGGCGGCGATGAGCGAGCCCATGGTCAGCCACGACTGCGTCGCGTTCTGGCTGCTGTCACAAGAGGTCTCGCAGCACGTCAAGGTCGTGCAGTCCGGGCAGGGTGCCGACGAGATCCTGGCCGGCTACAGCTGGTACCCGCCGCTGGCGGACGTCCCGCGGGACCAGGCCGCCGAGGCGTACCGCTCGGTGTTCATGGACCGCCGCTGGCCGACTCTGCAGGGACTGCTCGGGGAGCGCTGGCGCAGCGACGACGACACCCCGTCGGCGTTCGTCGACCGCGAGTTCGCCCGCCCCGGTGCCGACGACAGCGTGGACGCCGCACTCCGCAGCGACACGACCATCATGCTCGTCGACGACCCGGTCAAGCGCGTCGACAACATGACCATGGCGTGGGGGCTCGAGGCCCGCGTCCCGTTCCTCGACCACGAGTTCGTCGAGCTGGCCGGGGCGGTCCCGACGGCGCTCAAGCTCGCCGACGGCGGCAAGGGCGTGCTGAAGCGCGCGTCGCGCGGCATCGTCCCCGACGCCGTCATCGACCGCACCAAGGGCTCGTTCCCCGTGCCGGCGATCCGGCAGCTCGAGGGCCCCTACCTCGAGCGCGTCCGCGTCGCGCTGCACGCACCAGAGGCGCGCGAGCGCGGCCTGTTCGACCCGGCGACGGTGGAGCGGATGCTCCGCGACCCGAACACCACCAGGACCGAGATCGGCGCGAACGCGCTCTGGCAGCTCGGCCTGATCGAGATGTGGCTGCAGCACCAGGGGGTGCGGTGAACCGGGCAGGAGGCCCCACCGACGTCGCCAGGCGGGCGACGGTCGTCGGGTCGGTCAGGACCGAGGCCGCGGCCGACCTGGGCGAGCGGCTCACGGCCGCCTGGGGGTCGTGGGGCCCGACGATGACGCGCAACGCGCGCCGTGTCGCCTTCGTGAGCGATCGGTTCGGCACCCCAGAGGTGTTCGTGCAGGACGTCGTGGTGGACGGCCCACCCCCCGAGCCGACCCGCATCGCACTGTCCGACGACCCGGTCATCCGGGTGTCGTGGTCCTCGGACGGCGAGTGGCTCGCCGTGGCGATCGCGACCGACGGCGGCGTGAAGCAGCAGGTCTGGGTGGTCCGTCCCGACGGTTCCGACGCGGCGCAGATCGCCGGGTCGCGGTACCAGCACGCCGAACTCGGACCGTGGAGCCGCAGCGGGCACCGCGTCGTGATCACCCTGCCGTCGACCGAGCCCGAGCAGCCCGCCCGCGCGTACCTGGTGGACCCGGTGTCCGGCGACCGCGACGACCTGGCGGTCGGCGAGCTCATCCACGTGCTCGACCTGTCGGTCGAGGAACGCTTGGTGGTGCTGCGCGACGGGCAGCGCGGGCAGGAGTTCGTCGTCGCCGTCGACCGGTTGACCGACGAGAGCCACCCGCTGCTGACGGACCCGCCGTCCGGATCCGCCGAGATCGCGTTCCTGCGGCCGTCCCCGGCGAGCGAGACCAGCCCGCTCGTGGCGTACGTCGCCACCGAGGCCGGTGCTCCGCGCCGCCAGCTCGTCGCACAGCCCGTCGGCCCGCACGGGTGGCGCGGACGGTCCCGACGCATCGTCGGACGTGACGACGCCGAGCTCGAGTTCCTCGACGCCGACGACGCCGGCCGCACGCTGCTGCTCGGGTGGAACGTCGACGGGCGCAGCGAGCTCGAGCTCGTCAACACGCACGACGCCTCGCGCACCCCGGTGCCGGACCTGCCCGGTGCGGTCGTCACCGACCCGGTGCTCAGCCGCGACGGCCGCAGCGTCATCCTCGCCGTCGAGGGACCGACCAGCCCCCGCGGTCTGTGGCGTCTCGACACGAACGCCCTGACCTGGAGCCGCGTCACCGACGCCCCGGCACTGCCGGACACCCCGCTCGTCGAACCCGTGTTGCAGCGCTTCGCCGCACGCGACGGACTGGAGCTGACCGGATGGCTCTACCCGGCGGTCGAGCCGGCCGCGGCGTCACCGGCGGCTGACGACGTCGACCGGGCCGTTCCTCCCGTCCGTCGCGCAGCGATGGTCCACCTGCACGGCGGGCCGGAGTCGCAGGAACGGCCGACGTTCTCGCCGCAGCACCAGGCGCTCGCCGCGGCGGGCATCACCGTCTTCGCACCGAACATCCGGGGTTCCTCCGGGTACGGCGCCGCGTTCGTGCACGCGGACGACCTGGCCCTGCGGTGGGACGCGCTGGCCGACGTCGTCGACTGCGCCCGGTGGCTCGTGTCGTCGGGCTGGGCAGACCGGTCGCGCGTCGCGGTCGAGGGCCGCTCGTACGGCGGCTACGCGACCAACGCCTCGTTGGCGTTCACCCCGGACGTCTTCGCGGCCGGGGTCGCGGTGTGCGGCATGAGCGACTTCGCGACGTTCTACCGCGACACCGAACCGTGGATCGCGGGAGCCGCGGCGACGAAGTACGGGCACCCGCTGCACGACCACGAGCTGCTCGCGTCGCTGTCGCCGATGCGCGCGGTCGACGACGTGACGGCGCCGCTGCTCGTCGTGCACGGCGAGCTCGACACCAACGTGCCGATCGGCGAGGCGCACCAGCTCGTCGCCGCACTGCGCGACCGGGCGCACGACGTCGAGTACCTCGAGCTCGCGGGCGAGGGGCACGAGTACCGCCGGGCGACGTCGCGTGCGGAACTCGTCCGGACGATGGTGTCGTTCCTGGCCTCCCGTCTCGGGTGAGACCCGGCGTTCCCTAGGATCGAGGACGTGACCACCACCGTGCCCGGCTTCCCGACGGGACGCATCACGCAGCGCGGGCTGCGCGACCGCGTGTACGACCGGGTGCTCGACGTGCTGATGGGGCACGACGTCGAGCCGGGCATGCGCCTGTCGATCGACGGGCTCGCCCGGACGCTCGGTGTCTCGCCGACCCCGGTGCGCGAGGCGCTGGTGCAGCTCGAGCGGACCGGCCTGGTGGTGCGCGAGGCGAACAAGGGGTACCGCGTGGCTCCGCCGCTCGCCGGCGACCAGCTCGAGGCGCTGTTCGACGCCCGGCTCATCATCGAGAGCGGCGCGGTCGACCTCGCGGCCCGGGGTGACGTCGGCGCGCTGCGTGCGCGACTCGAGGCGGCACTCGGGCAACAGGCGGCGGTGGTCCGGGAGATCGCGGCCGTGGGGGTGCAGGCCGCGCCCGAGGAGCTGATGGCCCGGTTCTTCCGGAGCGACTGGCAGTTCCACCAGGTCGTGTTCGACGCCGCACGCAACCCGTTCCTGCAGGAGATGTCCGAGGTCATCACGACGCGGGTGCACCGGATGCGGCAGATCGTCGAGGGCGGCGACGACGACACCGACCGTGCCGTGCACGAGCACCAGGCGATCGTGGACGCGCTGGGGGTCGATCCCCAGACGGCGGTCGCCGCGATGCGGACGCACATCGACGCCGTCCGCGAGCGGTCGCGGGCGGACGCGTCCCACACGCCCTGACGGTCGCGCTGGAGAGCGTCGTCCTGATCGTCCTGATCGTCCTGATCGGCCTGATACGGGGGGACGCCCGTGCCGAGGTTCGGGTCAGCGGCACGGGCGTCCTGATCCTCCGAGCCCGGTCTCCTTCGGAGCCCCCGTGCGGGGGGTTTGGTCCGATCGCTTGCGGTCTCGCCGTGTCGGAGTACGGTTCCTATAGGAAAGAGGTTCACCGCCGAACCGCCGCATGCGAAGGAGCATCCCGTGAGCACACCGCAGGACTGGGTCCAGCAGGACTGGGACACCACGACCTGGACCGCCGAGACGTGGCCGATCGCCGTGTGTCTGCACGGGTTCGCCCCCGTCGGCCGCGACGGTGTCGCCTTCCACGACGCCGACCCCGCGGTGTGGGACGACGTCTTCGGCCAGATCGCCGCCGCCGGGTTCTCGCTCGCCGAGCTCGCCGACAGCCACGTCCGCCCCGCCGACTTGGAACCGTCCCGCCGGGACGAGTTCTTCGCGGTCGCGCGGTCGCACGGCATCGGGATCCCGTCGGTGCACCTGCAGCGCCGGAGCATCATCCAGCCGGGGCACGAGGCCGAGAACCTGGCGTATGCGCACCGCACCATCGACGCGGCGGCCGAGTGGGGCATGCAGGTGTTCTCGACCGGGCTGCACCAGCCGTTCAGCGACGCCCAGAAGCAGGCGCTCTGGTTCTGGACGGCGCAGGGTCCGAAGGACCCGGACGACCCGGAGGTCTGGGCCGCCGCGGTCTCCCGGCTGCGGGAGCTCGGGGAGCACGCGGCCTCGGTCGGGCTGCCGATGGCGCTCGAGCTCTACGAGGACACCTACCTCGGCACCGCCGACAGTGCGGTCCGCCTGGTCGAGGAGATCGGGCTCGACACCGTCGGGCTCAACGCCGACGTCGCGAACCTGATCCGCCTGCACCGTCCGGTCGAACCGTGGCGGGAGCTCTTCGCGAAGACCATGCCGTACGCGAACTACCTGCACGTCAAGAACTACACGCGCGACGAGGCAGCGGACCAGAGCTGGTCCACCTCGGTCCCGAGCACGATGGAGACCGGGCTCATCAACTACCGCCAGGTCCTGCGCGACGCGGTGGCCGACGGCTTCCGCGGCATCGTGATGACCGAGCAGTACGGCGGCGACAGCCTGGGCGTGTGCGCGACGAACCAGGACTACATCCGAGGTGTCCTCGCCACCGCGGACCTCAGCACCACCACCACCGAAGGAGCAACTCGATGAGCACCCTCGACATCGCCGTCGTCGGATCCGGCTACATGGGGGGCGGGATCGCTCAGGTCCTGGCCCTCGCAGGACACACCGTCCGCATCAGCGACGTGTCCGGGGACATCGCTCGCGCGAACCTGGACCGCCTGCTCGGCGAGACCGCGCAGTTCGTCGCCGACGGGCTGTTCCCGGCGGACGCCGTCGAACGGGTCCGCGAGCACCTCAGTGCTGCCGAGACCATCGAGGAAGCGGTGGCCACCGCCGACTTCATCGAGGAGGCGGTGCCCGAGAAGCTCGCGATCAAGCACGAGACCCTCCGCCGCATCAGCGCCGCCGCGCGTCCGGACGCCGTGATCGGATCGAACACCTCGACGATCCTCATCGAGTCCCTCGCCGAGGCCGTCACCGGTCCCGAGCGCTTCCTCGGGGTGCACTTCTCGAACCCCGCGCCGTTCATCCCCGGCGTCGAGCTCATCCCCCACCCGACGACGAACGACCACGCGGTCGAGGTCGGCGAGGTCGTCGTCGCCGCCACGGGCAAGCAGTCCGCACGCGTCAAGGACTCGACCGGGTTCGTCCTCAACCGCCTGCAGTACGCCCTGTTCGACGAGGCCACGAAGATCGCCGACGAGGGCATCGCGACCCCTGACGACATCGACACGATCGTCCGGACGACCTTCGGCTTCCGCCTGCCGTTCTTCGGCCCGTTCGCGATCGCCGACATGGCCGGACTCGACGTCTACGCGTTCTGCTTCGAGTCGCTGCAGACCCGCTGGCCCGAGCGCTTCGCGACCCCGCCGTCGCTGCAGCAGCACGTCGACGCGGGCGAACTCGGCACGAAGTCCGGGTCCGGCTACCTCGACGTGCCGGCGGACCGCACCCCCGAGCTCGTCGCCTACCGCAACCGCGCCTACGTCGCCATGCAGAAGCTCCTCGACGAGCTCGGCCCGGCGCCGATCCACTGAGGAGCACGGACATGACCACCACCGACCAGCGCCGAACCGTCGTCCTGACGGGTGCCGCATCCCCACGCGGGATCGGGCGCGCCACCGCACACCACCTGGCCGAGGCCGGATGGGACGTCGGGATCATCGACCTCGACCACGACGCATCGCAGGCCGTCGCCGCCGAGGTCCGGGACGCCCACGGTGTCCGCGCCGTGGGCGTGGGCGCCGACGTCAGTGACGAAGCCGCCGTCCGGTCCGCGTTCGACGCCATCGAGGCCGAGCTCCCGCCGCTCGTCGCACTCGTGAACCTAGCGGGCGTCTCGTCGGCGCACGCGTACCTGGACCTCCCGCCGGGGGAGTGGCACCGTGTGCTGTCGATCAACCTCGACGGCGTGCACTTCGCCAGCCTGCGCGCCGCGGAGTCGATGGTGGCGAACGGGTACGGGCGGATCGTGAACCTGTCGTCGGTCTCCGCCCAGCGCGGTGGCGGCACCTTCAGCAAGACGCCCTACACGGTCGCGAAGGCGGGCGTCATCGGGCTCACCCGGGGGCTCGCCCGCGAACTCGGGCCGCGCGGTGTGACCGTCAACGCGATCGCACCGGGACCGATCGACACCGACATCATGGGCGGCACCCTGACCGAGGAACGCAAGACCGCGATGGCTGCCGACGGGGTCCTGCCCCGCATCGGGACGCCGCGGGACATCGCCGCCGCGGTGGCGTACCTGATCAGCGAGGACGCCGGGTTCGTCACCGGTCAGACGCTGAACGTCGACGGCGGCCTGTACATGCACTAGGGCCAGCCGCCCACGGGTCGCGCGCCGACGACGCGACGCGTGCCTCCCGTCCGGACCACCGAACCACCGAACCACCGTCCACCGGTCCCGGACCCCCCGCACCAGCACCGTGCTCGCAAAGGAGCGAACCCCGTGTCACTGCCCCATGCCCCCGCGCTCGGATCAACCAACGACCCCGGCCTCAAGTCCGCCATCGGCAAGGCGACCAAGCACCTCATGCCGATGCTCGTCATCCTGTACTTCGTCGCATTCCTCGACCGCACCAACGTCGGGTTCGCGGAAGAGGCGCTGAGCGTCGACCGCGGCATCTCGGACGCGGCCTTCGCGCTCGGTGCCGGCATCTTCTTCATCGGCTACGCGATCTTCGAGATCCCGTCCAACCTGCTGCTGAAGCGCTTCGGCGCCCGGTTCTGGCTGGCCCGCATCGCGATCACGTGGGGCATCGTCGCCGCGCTGTTCGCCTTCACCACGAACGACACGATGTTCATCGTGCTGCGGTTCATCCTCGGCGTGACCGAGGCCGGGCTGTTCCCGGGCGTGATCATGTACCTCTCCGAGTGGTTCCCGAACAAGGTCCGCGTGCGGATGTTCGCGATCTTCTACCTGGCCCAGCCGTTCTCGCAGATGATCGGTGCGCCCCTGTCCGGCGGCCTGATCAGCGTCGGCGACCAGGCCACGCCCTTCCACGGCTGGCAGGTCATGTTCGCGGGCGAGGGCGTCCTGGCGGTGCTCGCCGGCATCGCCGCGCTGGTGTTCCTGACGAACAGCCCGCAGAAGGCAAAGTGGCTCGACCAGGGTGAGAAGGACTCGTTGACCGCAGCCATGGCCCGCGAGGACACCGCCCGCAGCCAGGACGGCCCGACCGGCATCTGGAAGGCGATGGCGAGCGGCCGCGTCTGGTACTTCACGGTCATCTACTTCTGCCTGCAGGTCGCCGTGTACGGCACGACGTTCTACCTGCCGCAGCAGGTGTCCTCGCTGCTCGGGCAGGACGTCGGCTGGCAGGTGGGGCTCGTGACCGCGATCCCGTGGCTCGTCGGGCTCGTCGCCTGCTACCTGGTGGGCTCACGGGCGGACACGGTCGGACGGCGTCGACGCTGGGGGACGATGTTCTACCTGACGACGGGGCTGTCGATCCTGGGGTCCGCCTGGGCCGGTGCGAACGGCCAGCCCGTCCTCGGCATCCTCTTCATCACGCTGGCCGTGGCGAGCTTCCTGGCGGTCGGCCCGATCACGTGGGCCTACCCGACGGCGTTCCTGACCGGTGCGGCGGCAGCGGCAGGCATCGGCCTGATCAACTCGCTCGGCAACCTGGGCGGGTTCGTCGCCCCGATCATGCGGACCGCCATCAACGAGGTCGTCCCGACGGACAGCGGTGCGTTCGGCATCGTCTCGCTCGGGGTGCTCGCCTTCCTGGCCGCGGTGATGATCTTCTGCACGAAGTACTTCCGCGAGGCCCGGGCCGACGAGCTGCTCGACACCACCCACGTCGCGACGAAGGAGCCGACCCGATGACCCGGCTGTTCAACGACCCCGCCGACTTCGCCGACCAGGCCACCGAGGGGTTCGTGGCCGCCAACGGCCGCTGGGTCCGCCGTGTGCACGGCGGCGTCGCGCGGGCGACCACGAGCCCGGACGGCACGGTGGCCGTGGTCATCGGCGGCGGCTCCGGTCACTACCCGGCGTTCGGCGGACTCGTCGGACCGGGCCTGGCCGCGGGTGCTGCGCTCGGCAACCTCTTCGCCAGCCCCAGCGCCCAGCAGGTCGCCGGCGTTGCGCGAGCGGCCGACCACGGGGGCGGGGTGCTGCTGAGCTACGGCAACTACGCCGGTGACGTCCTGAACTTCGACGCCGCGGCCCGCACCCTCGAGCAGGAGGGCATCCCGGTGCGCACGGTGCGGGTGACCGACGACGTCGTCTCGGCCCCGGCGGACCGCCAGCACGATCGTCGTGGGATCGCCGGTGACCTCTGCGTGTTCAAGGTGGCGGGGGCGGCGGCCGAACAGGGCCGTGACCTCGACGCCGTCACCGCCGTCGCGGAGCGGGCCAACGAGCGGACGCGGTCCTTCGGCGTCGCGTTCTCCGGCTGCTCGCTGCCCGGCGCGGACGAGCCGCTGTTCACCGTGCCCGAGGGGCGGATGGCGATCGGGATGGGCATCCACGGCGAACGCGGGATCGACGAGACGGACGTGCCGAGTGCCGACGGGCTCGCCGACCTGCTCGTGTCGCGCTTGCTCGACGAGCTCCCCACCGGCGTCCGGGTCGACGGAGCGCGCGTGGTGCCGGTCCTGAACGGGCTGGGGAGCGTCAAGTACGAGGAGCTCTTCGTCGTCTACCGGTCCGTGCAGCGGCTGCTCGCCGACGCCGGCGCGGTCCTGGTCGAACCCGAGGTCGGCGAGCTGGTCACCAGCTTCGACATGGCCGGGGTGTCGCTGACGCTGTTCTGGCTCGACGACGAGCTCGAGGAGCTCTGGGCAGCGCCCGCCGACACCCCCGCGTACCGCAAGGGCGGGGCGACACCGCAGGAGCGCGTGCCCGCGTCGGACGCCGAGGCCGACCTGGAGGCCGTCCCCGTCGGTCCGGCATCCGACGCCTCCCGCGCGGTCGCCGCCGACGTCGCCGCGGCGCTCGCCGCGACCCGTGCCGCGATCGACGAGCACGCGGACGAGCTCGGCCGCATCGACGCGGTCGCCGGGGACGGCGACCACGGCATCGGCATGCAGCGGGGTGCGCACGCCGCCGACGAGGCCGCCGCCGACGCCGTCGCACGCGGTGCCGGGCTCGGCAGCGTCCTGCGGATCGCCGCGGACGCCTGGTCCGACCGGGCAGGCGGCACGTCCGGCGCGATCTGGGGCGCCGGCCTGGAGGCCCTGGGTCGCGTCCTCGGGGACGACGAGCGCCCGACGGGTGCGCGCGTCGCGGACGCGGTGCACGCCGCCACCGAGGCGGTGCTCGCCTTCGGCGCGGTCCCCGGCGACAAGACGATGGTCGACGCCCTGGTGCCGTTCGACTCGGTCCTGCGCGAACGGCTCGAGGCCGGGGACCCGTTCGCCGGTGCCTGGCGTGCTGCGGCGGACGCCGCACGGGCCGCCGCGGACGACACCGCCGCGATGCTGCCCCGGAAGGGCCGCGCCCGGACCCACGCGGACCAGGCCGTCGGCACCGTGGACCCCGGCGCGCTGTCCTTCGCACTCGTCGTCGCCGCAGTCGCCCCGTGACCACGATCGGCGTCTCGCTGAAGACGTACTTCTCCCACGCCCGCACGCTGTCCTGGGCGGGTGCCGTCGCGGACATCGCCCGGCGGCACCCCGCCGTGCAGTCCGGCGCGGCGACGCTGTTCGTCGCACCGACGTTCCCGGCGCTGGTCCCCGTGCGGGACCTGCTCGTCGGATCGGGGGTCCGGCTCGCCGCGCAGGACCTCGGGTCGTCCGACGCGGGACCCTTCACGGGCGAGGTCTCCGGCGCCGAGCTGCACGAGATCGGGGTCGACCTCGTCGAGATCGGGCACGCCGAGCGACGCGCACTGTTCCACGAGACGGACGAGGTTGTCGCGGCCAAGGTGCACGCGGCATTCCGCAACCACCTGCGGCCACTGGTGTGCGTCGGTGAGACGACCCGGTCCTCCCGGCCGGACGGCGCCGTGGCGGACGTGTCGGCGCAGCTCGACCGGGCGCTCACCGCGTCCGACGCCGCCGGCGCGACCGGTCCGCTGACCGTGGCCTACGAGCCCGTCTGGGCGATCGGCGCGGCCGAGCCCGCTCCCGAGGACCACGTGGTCGCCGTCCTCGACGGCCTGACCGCGCACCTGGCAGCGCGGGCGGACCTGGTCGGCAGCGACGTCCTGTACGGCGGGAGTGCCGGTCCCGGCCTGCTCACCCGCGCCCAGGGCAGGATCGGCGGGCTGTTCCTCGGCCGGTTCGCCCACCACCCCGCGGCCGTCGAGCGGGTCCTGGACGAGGTCCTGGCCCTCGGCTGACCCGCGCAGTACGGTTCCTGCATGAGCGCACCCGTGCCGTACTTCCACTTCCCCGGGACCGCCGCCGACGCCCTCGACACCTGGCAGCGGGTGTTCGGCGGTTCGGTCGAGCGGCACACGTTCGCCGAGTTCGGTCGCCAGGACGGACCACCCGACGCGGTCGCGCACGGCGAGCTGCGCGGCGCGGTCGACCTGTTCGCCGCGGACACCGCCGACGGCGAGAGCCCGACCGCGGTGGACGGCGTGCTGTTCGCGCTCCTCGGGGCGGCGGACGCTGCGACCTCGGCGCGGTGGTTCGATGCGCTCGCCGAGGGTGGCACGGTGGTGGACCCGCTGACGCTCCGGCCGTGGGGCGACCACGACGGGCAGGTCCGCGACCGCTTCGGGGTCACCTGGCTGATCGGGTTCCAGGGACCGGCGGCCGACTAGGCGTCGCGCGCGCCGGCCAGGCCATGGTCGTGCGCGTACACGACGAGCTGGACACGGTCGCGCAGGGCGAGCTTGCCGAGGATGCTCGAGATCTGGGTCTTGACGGTGGACTCCGTGACGAACTCCCGGCCCGCGATCTCGGCGTTCGACAGCCCGCGTGACGCCCAGCCGAACACGATGCGCTCACGGTCGGTCAGGGTCTGGAACTCGGGCGGCTGCGGCGCCGGCGCCCGTTCGACGTCCGCGCCGAAGAGCTGCGACAGGTCGTTCGGCGCGATCACCGAGCTGCCCTCGTGCACCGCCCGCACGGCCGCGAACAGGAACGGCGGCGTGGTGTCCTTGAGCAGGAACCCGCTCGCGCCCAGGCGGATCGCGGTGGCCGCGGCCGGGTCGAGGCCGAACGTCGTCAGCACGACGACGCGGGGGAGCGGACCGTCGACCGCGCCCGAGAACAGCCGGCGGACGGTCTCGACGCCGTCCATGCCCGCCATCCGCATGTCGAGCAGGACGACGTCCGGTCGGAGCTCCGGGATGAGCGCGAGTGCCTCGGCGCCGTCGGACGCCTCGCCGACGACGACCATGTCGGGCTGTGCGTCGAGCACGACCCGCAGCCCGGCGCGGAACAGGGACTGGTCGTCGGTGAGCAGGATGCGGATCGCGTCGGTCATCGGTTGGTCCCCCCATGGACGTCGAACGGGATGCGTGCGCGTGCGGTGAACACGGCGTCGAGGACGGCGGCGTCGAACGACCCACCGAGTGCGGCCAGCCGGGACTGCATGCCGACCAGGCCCCGGCCGGAGCCTGCGGTGGAGGGCCGCGGGTCGATCCCGAGCCCCTCGCCGACGGCCGGTTCCGCGCTGGGCACGGCGTTCTCCACCTCGAGCACCAGGTCGGCGGAGCGCCAGGTCTCGCGGACCGTCACACTGCCGCCGGGAGCTCCGTGCCGGAGCGCGTTCGTCAGCATCTCCTGCAGCACGCGCCGCGCGGCCGTGCCGGTCTCGTGGCCGAGGGAGCCGGCGGCACCGCGCACACTGTGGTCGACGGCGACACCGGCCTCGCGGATGCCCTGCACGATCGCGTCGAGCGACGCCGGGTCCGTCCCGATGTCGGAGCCGTCGATGTGGCCGAGCACCTGACGTACCTCGACCAGGGAACTGCGGGCGGTGCTGGCGATGGTGGCGCTGACCTCGCGGATGCGGGCCTCGTCGGCCAGGAACGGCACGGAGTCGGCCTGCGCGATGATCACGGCGAGCGAGTGACCGACGACGTCGTGCACGTCCCGGGCGATGTCGGCGCGGATGCGTTCCGACTCGGCCTCGTCGACCGCGCGGGTGGCGACGGCCTCGGCGCGGCTCGCGACCTCTTCGGCACGGGACGCGGCGGCCTCGGCGTCGGCACGGCGCACGGACTCCCGGACCTGGGACCGCACGGCCCGGGCGGCGAGGCCGACGGCCCACACCGACAGCAGCGCCAGCGCCGGGGCGGCGAGGACGATCGCCGCCTGGTCACGGGGGCCGTTCAGCAGCAGCAGGTAGCGGTAACCTGTTCTGGACAGGTACAGCGATGCGGTCACGCCAGCGACCACCGACAGCACCCCGGCGAGCACCACCTCGATCCGCGTCCCGACGATCGCCACCGTGCCGACCACCACGAACAGGGCGATGTCGACGAGGGACGGGCGTTCACCGCCGAGCACCTGGACGACGCCGAGCGCGACCGCGATGAGCATCGCACCCGACGGGGACATCCGTCGGACCGCGATCGCGAGCGTCGCCGCGGCGACGGCCGGCAGGCTGGCGTGCTCGAGCTCGAGGTCGATCGGCGCCAGGAACACCAGCGCGGCGACGAGGGCCCAGGCCAGGTCGACGACGATCGACCGCGGGGACAGCGCCCTGGTGAACCCGCGCCCGTCCCTCACGGCTCGATCATCGCACGGCGACGGACGCCGAGGCGGGGGCGTCCGCCCGGGTCTCGGGAGCGTGGGTGCCGCCGATCGCCCAGCACGCCACACCGGTGACGACGGCGATGGCGACGAGGGTGACGGCGGTGGCGCGGGTGGTCGAGTGCATGCTCCCAGCCTCATGGGCCGGGACCGTCCGGGCATCGACCGCTCGACCGAAGCGGCTCGGTCGTGGGGTGGAGATCGCGTCAGGACGGGACGGGAGGCCCGGTGCCAGCTGGCACCGGGCCTCCCGTCCCGTGGGGGGACCGCCGTCAGGCGGCCTTGATCAGGCCGTTCGGGTTCAGGATGTACTTCGTCGCCGCGCCCTTGTCGAACTCGGCGTAGCCGCGCGGGGCGTCCTCGAGACCGATCGCCTTCGCGTTGACGTTCGCCGCGATGCTCGTCCGGTCGTGCAGGATCGCCATCATCAGCTGCCGGTTGTACTTCATCACCGGGCACTGGCCGGTGGTGAAGGACAGCGACTTCGCCCAGCCGGTGCCGAGGCTCAGCGAGAGCGAGCCCTTCTGCGCGGCCTCGTCGACCCCGCCCGGGTCACCCGTGACGTAGAGCCCGGGGATGCCGAGGGCTCCACCGGCCGCCGTGACGTCCATCAGCGAGTTCAGCACCGTCGCGGGTGCCTCGTCACTCGATCCCGCGCCGTGCCCCTTGGCCTCGAAGCCCACGGCGTCGATGCCGCAGTCGACGAGCGGTTCACCGAGGATCTGGTCGATCTGGTCGGCCGGGTCGCCCTTCGTCAGGTCCACGGTCTCGCAGCCGAAGCTCCGCGCCTGGGCCAGCCGGTCGGCGTTCATGTCGCCGACGATGACGACGCTCGCGCCGAGCAGCAGCGCACCGGTCGCCGCCGCGAGTCCGACCGGTCCGGCGCCGGCGACGTACACGGTCGAGCCGACCTCGACGCCAGCGGTGACCGCACCGTGGAACCCGGTGGGGAAGATGTCGGACAGCATCGCCAGGTCGAGGATCTTCTCCATCGCCTGGTCCTTGTCCGGGAACTTCAGCAGGTTCCAGTCGGCGTAGGGCACGAGCACGTACTCGGCCTGCCCGCCCACCCATCCGCCCATGTCGACGTACCCGTAGGCACTGCCGGGACGGTCCGGGTTGACGTTGAGGCAGATGCCGGTCTTGCGCTCCTTGCAGTTCCGGCAGCGCCCGCAAGCGATGTTGAACGGCACGGACACCAGGTCGCCGACCTTGATGAACTCGACGTCCGGGCCGACCTCGACGACCTCGCCGGTGATCTCGTGACCGAGCACCAGGTCGGTGGGGGCGGTGGTGCGACCGCGGACCATGTGCTGGTCACTGCCGCAGATGTTGGTCGCCACCGTGCGCAGGATCGCGCCGTGGTTCACCTTCCGCCCGACGTTCGCCGGGTTGACGCCCGGTCCGTCGTGCAGCTCGAAGGTCGGGTAGTCGACGTCGATGACCTCGACCTGCCCCGGTCCCTTGTACGCGACTGCGTGGTTCGTTGCCATGTGGTCCTCCTTGATCACAGTGCGGCGGCGCCGCCGGCGGCGGTGCCGTGGTCAGGTGGTCCGTCCTGGGGCGGCTCCGCCCTGGGGCGGGTCCGCAATGGGGGCGAACGGTCAGAACGTGCGGATCGGGATCTCGGCGGGCGCGGCGAGCAGGTCCTTGACCTCGTCGTCCAGCTTCACCAGGGTGATCGAGGCGCCGGCCATGTCGAGCGAGGTGCAGTACTCGCCGACGTAGCTGCGCACGGGGGTGATGCCCTGCGCGACGAGCTTCTCGTGGGCGATCCCGTACAGCAGGTACAGCTCGCTGATCGGGGTGCCGCCGAGCCCGTTCACCATGAGCGCGACCTCGTCACCGCTCGAGAACGGCAGGTCCGAGACGATCGGTTCGAGCAGGATGTCGACGATCTCGTCCGCGGGCACGATCTTCTGCCGTGCGCGGCCGGGCTCGCCGTGGATCCCGACACCGACCTCGATCTCGTCGTCGCCGAGCTCGAACAGCGGCGACCCCTTCGCCGGCGGCGTGCAGGCGGTCAGCGCGACGCCCATCGTGCGCGTCACCGCGTTGACCTTCTCGCCGACCCGGACGACCTCGTCGAGGTCCGCACCGGCCTCGGCCGCGGCCCCGACGGCCTTGATGACGAAGAAGTTGCCGGCGACCCCGCGGCGACCGATCGTGTACGTGGAGTCCTTGACGGCGACGTCGTCGTCGATGAAGAGCGTCTTGACCTTGATGCCCTCGGCCGCGGCGAACTCCTCGGCCATCTCGAACGCCATCTTGTCGCCCGTGTAGTTGTTGACGAGCAGCAGCACGCCCCTGGGGCTGTTCACCCGGCGGGCAGCCGCGATCACGTAGTCCGTCGGCGGCGCCGCGAACACGTCACCGGGGCAGGCGGCGTCGAGCATGCCCCTGCCCACGACCATCACGTGCGCGGGTTCGTGCCCCGAACCGGATCCCTGCACGATCGACACCTTGTCGTCGTTCGGGGCGTCGGCCCGGACCACGAGGTTGAACTCGGGGTCGTAGGTGAGCGTGTCGGGGTTCGCGAGTGCGAGTCCCTTGAGCATGTCGGGCACGAACTGCTTCGGGTCGTTGACGAACTTCTTCATTGCGGGTGCCTCACTCCTTCGTGATGGATCGCGGGGTGTCTCTGGTCGGGGTCAGGATCGGGTCGGGTTGGATCGGGTCGGGTCGGGTCTCACCAGGTGTCGGCGATGCGCTCGGCCAGCACCGCCACGGCGACGGCGCCCGGGTCCGGCGACCCGATGCTGCGCTCGCCGGTGTAGGACGCGCGGCCGCGGCGGGCCTGCAGTGCCGACGTCGCGTCTGCTGCGCCCCGGGCGACCTCGGCCGCGTGCCGGGCGATCGCGCCGCCGTCGGTGCCGTCCGCGGCATCGGCCTCGATCGCGTCCGTCATCGGGACGATCGCGTCGAGCAGGGTCTTGTCGCCGAGGTCGGCACCGCCGCGCTTCTTGATCCCCTCGACCGCGGCTCGGAGCATCGCGACGACGTCGTCGGCGCGCAGGTCCGGCTTGCCCTTGACGACCACGGCGGCCCGCAGGAAGGCCGTGCCCCAGATCGGGCCGGACGTGCCGCCGATCCGGCTGCTCATCGTCATCGCGACCTGCTGCAGGAACGCACCAGGGTCCTCCTGGTCGTACCCGTCGAACTCGGCGAGCACGTTCTCGAACCCGCGCGCCAGCGAGTACCCGAAGTCGCCGTCCCCGGCGACGGCGTCGAGGTCCGAGAAGTACGTCTCGTTGTCGACGCAGGTCTGGGCGATGCGCTGGACGACGGTCGCCAGTCGGGTGGTGGTCTCGGTGGTCACGGTCGTCCTCCGGTCAGACGCAGCAGTTCGGTGAGGGTGTCGAGCGTGACCTGGCCGGTCGGCTCGACGTGGTGCGGGTCCTGCAGCACCCGGTCCGGTGTGTCGGGCAGGTCGCCCAGGCTGTCGACCACGAGTGCAGCGCCGGTGAAGTCCTCGTCGGCGGTGTAGCTGCTGATGGTCACGACGGTCGTGAGCCCGGCGCCGACCGCGGCACGCAGGCCGTTGGCGCTGTCCTCGACCACGACCACGTCGGTGGGACTGACGCCGAGCTCGCGGACGGCGAGCTCGTAGACGTCCGGTGCGGGCTTCTTGCGCGGCACGACGTCGCCGGCGAAGACCGCGAACCACGCCGCCGCGTCCTGGCCCACGACGTGCTCGAGCACCGCGCGCACGGACGATTCGGCGGAGGTCGACGCCACCGCCAGCAGCCAGCCCGCGTCGTGCGCCTCGTGCACGATCCGTGCGATCCCGGGACGCCCCGGCAGGTCTCCGGCCCGGACCCGGGCGGTGTACCGGCGCGTCTTCTCGGCGTGCCAGTCCGTGACGGCGGCGCGCTGCGCCTCCGGGTCGGACGGGAGGCCCGCACGGGTGACGAAGTCGGGTGTCAGCAACGACGTCAGCCGTTCCTTGCCCCCGCCGATCCGCAGGACGCTCGCGTAGTCGTCCTCGCTCCAGTGGACGGGCAGACCGAAGTGCTCGAAGGTCTCGTTGAAGGCGGGCAGGTGCCCGTCCCGCTCGGTGTCGGCGAGCACGCCGTCGCAGTCGAAGACGAGTGCGGGCGTCATCGGCGGTCGGCCTGGCCGTCGGCCTCGAACCACTGCACGTGCTCGGCGATGACCCCGCTCACGGCCGACTCGATCGCGGCGACGAGCTTCGGCGGGTCCCAGCTGTCCGTCTCGCGCGCGTGCTCCAGGTGGTCCAGCGACGCCTGCATGTAGGCGTGCTTGACGGCCGTCGAGATGTTGATCTTGGACACTCCGGCACGGATGAAGGCGCGGAAGTCGGAGGCGCGCAGACCGGTGCCGCCGTGCAGGACGATCGGTCGGTCGGTGAGCGCGGCGAGTTCGGCCGCGCGCTCGGGCAGCAGCACGGGGTCGGCCTTGTACAGGCCGTGGCTCGTGCCGAGCTGCGGCGCGATCAGGTCGGCGTCGGTCTGCTCGGCCACCGCGGCCAGGCGCTCGACCGAGTAGGCGTGCCGGGAGTCGTCGCTGCCGACGCCGTCCTCGACGCCCAGGATGTTCTCGACCTCGGACTCGACGTCCACCCCTGATGCATGGGCGGCGATGGTCACCTCGCCCGTCTCGCGCACCGCGTCGTCGAGGTCGCGGTCGGACGCATCGAAGAGGACGCTCGACCAGCCGGCGGCGATGACGTCGTCGAGGACCCGACGGTCCGGGCAGTGGTCCAGGTGCAGGGCGACCGGGACGGCGACGTCGCGGGTCAGCGCCCGGAACAGGTCGGTGGTGAAGGCCGTCCCGGAACTGCGGACGGTCTTGACGGAGATCTGCACGATGAGCGGCGCGTGGGTGCGTTCCGCAGCGGCGATCACCGCCCGCATGCTCAGCTCG
This sequence comes from Curtobacterium sp. MCLR17_007, assembly GCF_003234655.2. Classification (NCBI taxonomy): domain Bacteria; kingdom Bacillati; phylum Actinomycetota; class Actinomycetes; order Micrococcales; family Microbacteriaceae; genus Curtobacterium; species Curtobacterium sp. MCLR17_007. The sequence goes on from NZ_CP126271.1 coordinate 76,789, forward strand.
TCGAAGACGTTCACGGCCGGGACCGCGTAGCCGGCGTTCCGGGCGGTCCTGGTCAGGGCCTTGGTGGACACGTCCATCGGCACTCCTCACTCCGTCGTGGGATGGTCGTCAGCATCGACGACGTGATCGGACTGTACCTGTCTAGACAGGGCTCGACAAGTACACTGTCCGATCATCCGGCGAGAGTCGGCCGAGCAGCGAGGTGGTCCGTGATCGACGCAGTGGAACGCGACTCCGTCGTGCCCATCTACCAGCAGCTCGAGGACATCTTCACGGCGAAGATCGCGAGCGGCGAGTGGCTGCCGAGTCAGCGGATCCCGTCCGAGAACGAGCTCAACCGGCACTACGGGCTGAGCCGGATGACCGTTCGCGGGGTGCTCAACAAGCTCGCCGCCGACGGCCTGCTGACCCGCGTCCCGGGCAAGGGCACCTTCGTCGCACCGGACAAGATCAACGCCGTGTCGCCGGCCTACCGCGGCATCCGCGAGCAGCTCGAGGTGCTCGGGTACGACATCACCACCGAGCTCGTCGCGCTCGACCGCGGACCCGCCCCGGCACGCGTCCGGGACCGCCTGGGACTCGGCGCGGACGACGACGTGTTCGCCATCGTGCGGCTGCGGTCCGTCGACGGCAAGCCGCTCAGCGTGCACCGCTCGTTCGTCCCGGCCACGATGGCACCGACCCTCGACACGCTCGACGTCGTCGGGGAGCAACTCTGCGTGGTGCTCGAGGACTCGTTCGACCTGGCGATGCACGACGTCGCCGAGGCGCTCGAGGCCGTCGCGGTCGCCGAGTCCGACGCCACGTTGCTCGACCTGCGCCGCGGTGACCCGGCGCTGCAGCTCACCGACGTCATCTCCGACCGGGCGGGCACGACGTTCGAGTACTCGACGATCGTGTTCCGTGGGGACCGGATGCGCCTGCAGTTCGACTACACGCGGCCCTGACCGACCACGTGGAAGCCTCGGACGACGTCAGTCGACGCGAGGCCAGTCCGACGTGCGTCCGAGGCGTCCTACGCGGTTGATGAAATCATCGCGACTGGCAGTGGCCCCTGGTAAATTTATCAAGCAGCGTCCCACTCAGACCGACACGGACCCGAGCATCCGGTGCGCGATGGAGATCGACTCGCCGGACACGACCGACAGCGGCGACGACAGGAACGCGACCAGGTCGGCGATCTGCTGTGGGCTCGACTCGCCACCGGCGCCGCGCTGCACGGAGCCCGACGGCTCGTCCGTCACCGTGCCGGGGTTGACCACGTTGACCGTGACCCCCGATCCGGCGGACTCGTCGGCCAGGTTCTTCGCGATGACGTTCGTCGCTGCGTTGCGCAGTGATGCCGTGATGTTGCCCGAGATGTAGGCGTTCTGCCCGCTGATCACGACGACCCGCCCGAAGCCGGCGTCGCGCTGCCCGGGGAGCACGGCGTTCGCCACGCGCAGGAACCCGAGGGCCTTGCCGTCGATCGCGTCGGCGACCTGGTCGGGGTCGGACTTCTTGGCCGGGTCGAGCGTTCCGGCACTCGGGGCTGCGGTCACGACCAGGACGTCGATGCGCCCGTGCCGGTCGAGGACTTCCCGGACGCCAGCGTCAACCGACTCCTGCGACGCGGTGTCGATGGCCACCCCGTCGGCACCGGCGCTCCGCGAGGCGACGACGACGGTGGCCCCTTCTGCGCGGAGTCGGTCTGCGACGGCGGCGCCGATGTAGCCCTTCCCCCCGACGACGAGTGCGACACGGTCTGCGAGTTGGAGGTCCATGCTCCGACGCTATCCCCGACCGGCTCGGCCGTCCCAGCGCTTCAGTGCGCGAAACGTACAAGTCCCGAACTGTTCGTTGCGCGAACCGTTCGCGTTCTGAAACACTTTCACCGTCCGATACGGACGCATGGACACGGTCAGGAAGGTGGAAGCACGCATGCGCAGCACGTACCTCGGGATCGAGCACCGTACCCGACCCGCCGGCTCCCACCCCCGGGTCGGCCTGACGCCCCCGTCCGTCATCGAGGCCTTCGTGACGGCCCGGATCCAGGACCCCTCGCTGCTGTCCCGCCGGACGGAGCCGTCCTACGCCGACTTCTTCTCCGTCCCCCGTTCCTGACCGGGAGTCCGTGACCACATGCCGTTGACCGTCGTCCGCCGCGAGCACCACCACCTGTACAGCCGTCTGCCCCGCTCGGCCGACGCGCGACGGGCCGTCGACGCCCTGCTGCGCCTGCAGCACGCCGAGGAACAGCAGATCGAGCACGCCCGTGCCGAGAGCGGGCTCGCCAAGAACGAGTTCCTGGCCGTCCGGTACCTGCTCCAGGCGCACCGGGACCAGCGGGCGATGGGGCCGAAGGACCTCGCCGTGATGCTCGCGGTGTCGAACGCGTCGGTCACGAAGCTCGTCGACGCGCTGGTCGAGTCCGGCGACGTCGTCCGGACGGCACACCCCACCGACCGGCGTGCGCAGGTGCTCGAGCCGACCGAGCAGGCCGCAGCCAAGATCGATGCCGCGTACGCGCGGTTCCACGAGATCGTCGTCGAGGTCTTCGACGGCCTGTCCGACGACGACAACCGCGCGGTCGCGCAGGCGCTCGGCCAGGTCGTCGACGGACTGTCCCGGGCGGTGCCGGAGCCGGCCGACGAGTACACCGTGGGTGTGGCGGCCGACGCGACGAGGTGACGGATAGGAGGCTCGGTGACGGCTCGCGCCGTGCCTCCCGTCGGTTTCCCCCACCGGAAACCTTCCAGCGGTAAGTTGGCAGGATGACTGCCGCCGAGGACGCCGAGACCGCGCCTCGGCGCGGGTACCGCAAGGGCGCGGAGCGACGGACGCAGATCCTCGACCAGATGATCCGGATGGTAGCCGAGCAGGGTGTGGACGCGTCGTCGCTCCGGTCCGTGGCCGAGGCCCTCGGCATCACCCACGCCGCGCTGCGGCACTACTTCCCGTCGCGCGACGAACTGCTGCTCGCCGTCTACCGCGAGCACGAGGTCCGTGAGCAGGGGGCGCCCGACCGGCTGAAGTCGGCGATCGGGGACATGCGGGAGAGCGCCGGGCGCAACCGGGAGATCCCGGGGCTCGTGCAGCTCTACACGACGCTGGCAGCCGACGCCGTGGGTGAGGGGCATCCGTCGACGAGTGCGTTCATGCGGGAGCGGTTCGCCCGGCTGCGCGGCGAGCTGTCCGAGTTGATCGCGCGGGACCAGGCGGCGGGACGCATCCGCGCCGACGTCGACCCGACCGACCTGGCATCGCTGAGCATCGCCGCGTCCGACGGGTTGCAGGTCCAGTGGCTGCTCGATCCGGACGCGGTCGACGGCGAGCGGGTGCTGCGGTTGCTCGAGTCGATGGTGCCCGCGTCCGAGGACTGAAGTAACAGCTCGGTAACGGTGCAGGATCCGACCCATCCTCTCCGGCGGGGGTGCCGAATCATTGTCACCAGCCGGGAAACACCCGGAGCGCTCACCAGCCGCAGGTCGCTGGTTCTCCACCCCTTGTCGGGGTGTGTTCGGCGTGCACACAGCAACAGCGCGTCGAGCGCGACAAGCAAAGGACTCACCACCATGCGCAAGATCACCAAGACCACCCTCTCGGTCGCCGCTGCCGGCGCGATCATCCTCGGCGGTGCCGGGTTCGGCATCACCGCCGCGAACGCCGCGACGCCCACGATCCACACGGTCGCGTCGTCCTCGTCGAAGATCCCCGCCCCCGTCGCATCGGTCCCCGAGGTCAAGGGCGGGAACACCTCCGTCGCCCTCGACTCCGGCTTCACCGACGCCCTGACGAGCCTGGGCCTGACCCCGGGTGTGTCGGGTTCGGCGAAGCTCGCCGACGGCGCCGTGTCGTTCCCGATCACCGCCGGGTCCGTCACCTACTGGTCCCCGGACGGGTCGTACCGTCCCTACGTGCAGGGCCTGCTGAACCACAACGGTTCGGGTCTGACCCTCGCCGCGGGCGGCACGACGGTCACGCTGGAGAACTTCGTCGTGAACCCGGGCTCGTCCAAGCTCTACGGTGACGTCCTGGTCAACGGTGAGGTCGCCGCGTCGAACGCGTACCTGTTCTCCCTGCACGGTGGCACGCTCAAGCCGCTGCAGCTCGAGGGCGACAACGCGATCCTGACCGGCACCACGGTCCACGTCTCCGACGACGCCGCGAAGCTGCTCAACAGCACCTTCAAGACCGACGCCGTCAAGGGCGGCCTCCTCGTCGGTACCGCCACCATCACCGCCCAGATCAAGTAACACCCCCCGCACCACCAGCGCACAGCACCACGCCGAACACCCCTGCGACGCACCGTCGCGGGGGTGTTCGTCGTCGTGCGAGGTCACACCCCGCACTGGGGTGTACCGATCTGTCCGCCACGGCCTAGTGTGAGCGCTCCACCGGCAGGGAGACGCTCATGCACCACACGCACTCCGATGACCAGCTCGCCTCGATCGCGTTCACCACGGCCTACCGCCAGCACAGCGTCGGTCTCCGGCGATTCGTCGGGGCGATCATCCTCGACCGGTACATGGCGGAGGACGTCGTCCACGAGACGTACCTCGAGCTCTGGCGCCACCCGGAGCGCTTCGACCCCACCCGCGCCGACCTGCAGTCGTGGTTGCGCACGATCGCGCACCGGCGTGCGGTCGACCGGATCCGGAGCACCCAGAGCGCCCGTGACCGTGACGTGCGCGTCGGCACCCGCGACCACCACGACGTCGACCGCTCCAGCGACCAGTGGGACGCCGTCTTCGGTCGACCCGAGCTCCGTGCGGCGCTCGCGACCCTGACCACGAAGCAGCGCGATGCCGTCGTCCTCCGCTACCTGGGGGAGCACAGCACGCCCGAGGTGGCGGAACACCTCGGGGTCAGCGTCGGGACCGCGAAGACCCGCGTCCGTGACGGTCTGCTGGCCCTCCGCGTCCAGCTCCACGAGCCGTCGTCCGTGGCGTGACGGACACGACGACGGCCGGCCCCCGCAGGGGGACCGGCCGTCGTGTCGTCGAGCGGTCTACGCCCCGGCGGTCAGGACCGCGGCTGCGGGGTCGAAGTCCTCGGGGAGCGGCGGGATGGCGTCCACGGTCGACGCGATGTCCACGGCACTGCCGTTCGCAGCGGCGTCGCGGATGCCGAGCAGCACGTCCAGCACGTGCAGCGCGGTCGCACCCGAAGCGCGCTCCGGACGGTCCTCGGCGATCGCGCGGGCGAGCTCGACCACCCCGGTGCCGCGGCCCCAGGTCGAGCCGACGGCGGTGATCGTCTCGGGCTCGTCCTGGCCGTAGCGCCAGAGGGTCGAATCGCCTTCGAACGTGTTCGGGTCCGGCAGTGAGATCGTCCCGAGCGTGCCGTTGATCTCGACGAAGCCCATGCGGGGCAGCGCGTGCTGGAACGAGAACGTCGACTGTGCGGACTGCCCGCCGGCGAACTCGATGAGTGCCGCGTGGTGCGTCGGGACCTCGACCGGGAACGTCTCGCCCGCGCGGTCGCCGGACGCGATGGTCCGACGCTCGAGCGACTTCGACGACACGGCCTGCACGCGGGTGGCGGCACCGAGGGCGTGCACGAGCGTGGTCACGTAGTACGGGCCCATGTCGAACAGGGGCCCGGCGCCGGTGGCGAACAGGAAGTCCGGGTTCGGGTGCCACGCTTCGGGCCCGGGTACGTGGAACATCGTGGTCGCGGTCAGCGGCTCGCCGATGTCGCCGCGGGCGATGGCCCGCAGCGCCGTCTGGATGCCGGCCCCGAGCACGGTGTCCGGTGCCGTGGCGACACGCAGCCCCTTCGCCTTCGCGGACGCGAGCACCGCGGCCGCGGAGTCGTGGTCGGTGGCGATCGGCTTCTCGCTCCACACGTGCTTGCCCGCGTCGATGATCTGCTGGTCGACCTCGGCGTGCGCGGCCGGGATCGTCAGGTTGATGACGATCTGCACGTCGTCGCGCGCCAGGAGCTCGTCGACCGAGCCGGAGTTCGGCACGCCGTACTCCGCTGCCTGGGCCGCGGCACGGTCGAGCAACACGTCGGCGACGAAGCGGACCTCGACGTCGGCGAACTGCGTCAGGTTCGTCAGGTACTGCGTGGAGATGTTGCCGGCACCGATGATGCCGATCCCGACACGGCTCACTTGTCGTTGTCCTTGAGCCAGGCGAGGGACTCGGCGATGCCCTCGAAGACGTCGCCCTTGTACGCGTCGAACTCGACGACGCGGATGGCCTGGGGAGCTGCCGCGAGGATCGATGCCACGTCGACGTCGCCCTGGCCCGCGGGGGTCTGGTTCTCGAAGGCGCGCTGCAGTGCCTCGGGGACGATGAGGGCGCTCTCGGACGAGGGGAGGGCGTCGCGGATGTCGCCGTCGACCTGGCCGTCCTTCACGTGGATGGCGACGACGCGGTCACCGAGGGAGCGGAGCACGGCGGGGGCATCGGCACCGCCGACGGTCGCCCAGAAGGTGTCGAGCTCGAGCACGGTCTCCGGGGCGAGCTGCGCGACGAAGTGCTCGTAGACCGTGCGGCCGTCGACCTTGTTCGTGAACTCCCACTGGTGGTTGTGGTACCCGAACTGCAGGCCACGGGCCGCGGCTTCGGCGGTGAGCTCGTTGACGCGTTCGGCGATCTTCGCGACGTCGTCGGCGGTCTGCCAGCGGTCGGTCGGGATGAACGGGTCGATGACCGTCGTGATGCCGAGACGCTCGGCAGCGTCCCAGATCGGCGCGGTGTCGGTGGCGTCGATGACCGCGACGTGACCGGAGGGTGCCTTCAGGCCGGTCGCGGCGAACGCACGCTCGAGGTCGGCGGCACGTTCGACGAACGCGTACGGCTCGACGTTCTCGTAGCCGATCTCGGCGACACGGGCGATGGCCTTGTCGAGGTCGGCGGCGATCGCGTCGCGCAGTGAGTACAGCTGCACAGAGGTGGTGGGCATTGCTCGAAGCTCCTTCGGTCCTGACTGGGTGTCGCGGTCCGTCGAGGAGCGATGCTCCACGGCGAGATCGATGACGACGCTACACGGAAAACCACCCGCTGTGTAGTTTTCCAGGCGGGGAGTTCAGCGACGGGTGTTGTGGAAGGTCGTTTCCATGTAGGCTCGCGCTCGGCAAAACCGTACACGGTACGGTTTTCATCGACTCAAGGAGGCGTCATGAGCACACCCGAACCCGCGGAGACCCCGACCCTGGTGCACCCCGAAGCGGGCATCACCCAGCCGGTCAGCACCCTGAAGGTGGGGATCGGCTACCAGGTCGCCCTGTTCCTCGGGCAGTTCGGTCTGTTCGTGGCCCTCATGGCGCCGGTGTACGTGAGCATGCAGCTCAAGGCGCAGGCGCTCGTCGGTGACGACGCGGCGAACGTCATCGGCACGGTGCTGCCGATCGGCGCCTTCGGTGCGCTCATCATGAACCCGCTGGCCGGCGCGCTGTCCGACCGCACCCGCACGCGCTGGGGACGTCGTCGTCCGTGGATGCTGACCGGTGTGGTCGTCTTCGCGATCGCGCTGGCGTGGATCGCGTTCGCCCCGGACACGCTCCAGCTGACGCTCGGGTGGCTGCTCGCCCAGCTCGCCGCCAACACGGTGCTCTCGACCCTGACCGCGAGCTTCGCCGACAACGTGCCCGAGTTCCAGCGCGGCAAGTCGTCGAGCATCATCGCCCTCGCGCAGAACCTCGCCGTGCTCGCCGGGACCTACCTGTCCGTGTTCTTCGTCGCGAACCTGCCCGTGCTGTTCATCGCGCCGGGCATCCTGGCGATCATCCTGGTGGTCGTCTACGCCGTGGTCGCCCGCGACGAGCTGCCGACGTACACGCTCAAGAAGTTCACGTTCCTCAACCTCATCGCGTCGTTCTGGACGAACCCGATCAAGAACCCGGACTTCGCGTTCGCGTGGTGGTCGCGCTTCCTCATCATCTTCGCGACCTTCATGTTCACGACGTACCGCCTGCTCTACATGCAGGAGCACATCGGGATCGCCGACGCGGGCGAGGCCACCGCGGCCGTGGCGTTCGGCGTGCTGCTGTACACGATCGCGCTCCTGGTCAGCGCGGCGGTCTCGGGCTGGCTGTCCGACCGGCTCGGGCGTCGCAAGGTCTTCGTCGCCGGCTCCACCGCCCTGTTCGCGGTCGGCCTGGTCGTCCTGGCCCACGCCGAGACGGTCAACGGCTTCTACGTCGCCGAGGTCGTCATGGGCTTCGCGTACGGCATCTACTCGGCGATCGACACCGCGCTCGTCGTGGACGTGCTGCCGAACGCGGACCGTCCCGGCAAGGACCTCGGCGTGATCAACATCGCGAACGCGCTCCCGCAGTCCCTGGCACCCGCCGCCGCGCTGTTCTTCCTGAAGATCGGCACCGACGGCACGGCCGACAACTACCAGCTGATGTGCTGGGCGGCCGGGGCCGTCGCGATCGTCGGCGCCCTCGTGGTGCTGCCGATCAAGCGGGTGCGCTGACGCGCTGACCCGCCGGCGCCCGCTGACGCCCACCCGCGTCGCACCCGCGTCGCACCCGCCTCGCACCCCCTCGCGGACATCGCGCCCCGTCTCCTCGGGGCGCGATGTCCGTCCCGGGGTGCGGACCCGATCTGACCAGACCGGCCGCACACCGGACTCGCCGTTGTCGATCCACCGGGCTCGCACCGAGCCTCCCGGGCTAGCGTGGGCTGGTGCTCGACGACCTGACCCCGACCTTCGACAGCCCAGCAGGACGGATCCGCGGGGTCCGCGACGGTGCCGTGACCCGGGTGCTCGGTGTGCCGTACGCCCGCGCCGAGCGGTTCCGGCCCCCGCAGCCCGTCCCGGTGTTCGCCGAGGTGTTCCAGGCCGACCGGCCCGCGCCCGTCGCCCCGCAGCCGCGTGCGGACGTGATCGACCAGCTCCTGCACGTCGTCGAGGCCGAGGTCGACGAGCACTGCCAGGCGCTGTCGATCACGCTGCCCGGGGACGCCCGCGCCGACGAACACCTGCCCGTGATGGTCTACGTCCACGGCGGGTCCTACGTGATCGGTGGCGGCGACCTGCCGATCAATGACGCCTACGACCTCGTCAGCGAGCAGCGCGTCATCGTCGTGACGGTGACCTACCGGCTCGGCGTGCTGGGGTTCCTGGGCGACGGTGAGCGCGTGCCGGCGAACCTCGGGCTGCTCGACCTGATCGAGGCCTTCCGCTGGGTGCGCGCCAACATCGCCGCGTTCGGCGGCGACCCGGAGACGGTCACCGCGTTCGGCCAGTCCGCCGGTGCCGACGCGATCGCGCACCTGATGATCAGCGACGGAGCCGAGGGGCTGTTCCGCCGTGCCGTCATCCAGAGCGCTCCGCTCGGCTTGTCCCGTGGCCGTGCGCGGATGAACCGGGCGATGGTCCGCGCCGTCGGCGAGCTGTCCGCGGACACCCCGCTCGACGACCTGCTCGCCCGACAGGCCCGCGGCACCAGGGTCGCCGCGCCGTACGGACTCCGAGGCGGCATGCCGTACGGCACGCAGTACGGACAGGCTCCGCTGCCGGCCGAGCGGGACCTGGCAGACGCCTGGCGCCGGGTCGCGCCGCGGTACGACGTCCTCATCGGTTCCGGCTCGGACGAGGCCGGCATGTACGTGCCCGTGACGCCCGGGCTGCGTCGGGTGGTCCGGAACCGCGTGGCCCGGGCACTCGTGCGCTGGTGGGTCGTGCGGCCGCTCACCGCGGTGATCTACGGGCGCGATGCCCGGGCCTTCGCGGAACGGCACCGACAGGCGGGCGGCACGGCGGTCGTCTACCGGCTGCTGCGCGGCGCCACGGCGTCGCCGACGGGGGCGGTGCACATGAGCGACCTGCCGCTGCTGCTCGGGCGCAGGGAAGCGTGGGCCGGCAGCCGGTTCGTCCCCGAACGGGACTGGCCCGAGGTCGAGCGCCGCGGCCCGCGCGTCCGGGCGATCTGGGCCGAGTTCGCCCGGACCGGGCGGGTGGCCGCCGCCGACGACGAGACGCTGACCTTCGACCGCGGCTGAGGTGACCGCCTGGAGGCCCGGCACCGGTTCTCCGGACCGGCACCGGGCCTCCAGGCGGTCACGACCCCACCGTCCACCGGGCGCGCGCGATCCCCCGAACGGGCGGTCGCGTGCCCGTCGCTGGCGCAGGAGAATCGACGCATGTCAGCGACCGAGGCCGACCTCCGCGACCGCATCGTGTCGGCGGGGATCTTCGCGTACCGTGCCGCCGACTTCCACGAGGTGGACGCCGATGCCGTCTCCCTGCACGCCGACGTCACCGTCGAGGACTTCCGCCGCGCCTACCCCGTGTGGGAGCTCTTCATCATCGCCGTCATCGACCGCTGGTCCTCCGCGCAGCAGGCGGCCTTCCGCCACATCGCCGAGCAGGAGGGCGCGGTCGCCCTCGTGCGCGCCCGGCTCGAGACGGGCCTGGCCGACCCGGCACTCGTCCGCCTGCGCCTGGCACTGCTGAGCGCGGCGTCCAACCCGACGCACGCGGCCGCCGGCTGGTTCCGTCGGCAGTACGCGCTGACCTTCGAGGACCTCACCCTCGCGCTCGTCCGTGACGTCGTCCTCGGCCGGGAGAGCCGTGGCGTCGCGCCGCGCCTCGTTGCCGAGCAGCTGCTGGCACTCTACGAGGGGCTGCAGATGCAGTCGCTCCTGCGGGACGACGTCGACCTGCTGCCCGGCTTCGACCGCGCCGTTGCCCGGATGCGGGTCGGGTGGCGCTCGGCCCTGACGGACGAGGTCACGGCGCTGCGGTAGGCGCCGGTCGCGCGCGGCCGCTCCTCGGCTCGATCGGCGGCCAGCGGAGTCCGACCGACGGACTGGAGGCCCGGCGCGGCATGCCGAGGATGTCTCCCGTTGCTGGGATGGTCACGCCATGGAGTACACCGACTACGACACCCGGCTCGCCGCCTACGGCGTGGCCGTCCGCAACGGGCGCGTCCTGCTCGCGATGCAGCGGTTCCCCGAGGCCGGCACGTGGGCGCTCCCCGGTGGCGGGGTCGAGTACGACGAGAGCGTCGAGCAGGCCGTGGTCCGCGAGTTCATGGAGGAGACCGGGTACGAGGTCGCCGTCGGTCAGTTGCTCGGCGTGCGGCACCTCCTGGTGCCCGCGGAGCGACGCATGCACGAGAACGGCCGACCGATGAAGGCCGTGCAGGTCGTCTTCCGCATGACGGTCACCGGCGGCGAGCTCCGCGACGAGACCGACGGCTCGACCGAGCGCGCCGAGTGGATCCGGATCGCCGACCTGCCGCACCACCGTCACGGGCTGGTCGTGCCGATCGCGCTCGGGTGGGCCGGCGAGCTCACCGCCTGAGGTCCGGCCGTCACTCCGCGATGACGCTGAACACGTTGCCCGACGGGTCGGTGAACCACGCGATGAGCGGTCCGCCCTTCCGGTTCACGCCCTTCTCGTCGGTCATGCCCTCGTAGTGCAGGAACGTCACGCCCCTGCCGGCGAGCTCGTCCACCGCGGCGTCGACGTCCGGCACCGGGAAGTTCAGGACGGTGAACGCGGCGGGCTCGTGCGCCGGGCCCTTCGGGTAGACCAGCACGTGCCGACCGTCGCCGAGCTGCAGCCCGAGCATCCCGTGGTCCTCGGTCACGTCGAGCCCGAGGACGTCCGTGTAGAACGCCTTCGCCTCGGCGGTGTCCCGGACCGAGAACCCGCTGAACGCCTTCGTCGCATCGATGCTCATGCTCGACAGTGAACACCTCTGCGAGGATGACGGTGTGCGCGCGCAGGGAACGGTCGACCAGGCCGTCGACCGCGCGGTCGGACTCGCCGCGTCGGGGGCGCGGGCCGTGCTCGGCATCGCCGGCGCGCCGGGAGCGGGCAAGAGCACGCTGGCCCGCCGCGTCGTCGCCGAGGTCGACGCGCGCCTGGGCTCCGGCACCGCCGTGCAGGTGCCGATGGACGGCTTCCACCTGGCGAACAGCGCGCTCGACGCCCTGGGCCGTCACGACCGCAAGGGCGCGATCGACACGTTCGACGCCGACGGCTACGTCGCCCTGGTCCGCCGACTGGTGGACGCGACCGAGCCGGTCGTGTGGGCGCCCGACTTCGACCGTCGCGTCGACGAGCCCGTCGCGGGCAGCATCGCCGTCCCGCGCGACACCCGGCTCGTGGTCTCCGAGGGCAACTACCTGCTCGACGAGGACACACCGTGGTCCGCGCTGCCGGGACTGTTCACCGAGACGTGGTTCTGCGCCGTCGCCGACACCGTCCGCGTCGACCGCCTGGTCGGTCGGCACATGCGGCACGGCCGCGACCACGAGGCCGCCCGCAGCTGGGCGGTGGAGGTCGACGGCGTGAACGCTGCACGGGTCGCACCCACGGTGGGCCGGGCCTCCTGGACGATCCTGACCTGACCACCACCGAGAGGAACCCCGCATGACCATCGCCATCACCGGAGCCACCGGCAACATCGGGGGCGCCGTCGCCCGCGCGCTCGCCGCGGACGGCGTGCCGTTCCGCATGGTCGTGCGGGACGCGTCGCGTGCACCCGAGCTCCCGGGCACCGAGGTCCGGACGGCCACGTTCGCCGACGCCGACGCGTCGCGCGCGGCGCTCGAGGGCGTCGACGTGCTGCTCATGGTGTCCGGAGCGGAGGCCCAGGACCGCCTCCAGCAGCACCGCACCTTCGTGGGCGCCGCCGCCACTGCCGGGGTCCGGCACGTCGTCTACACGTCGTTCTCCGGCGCGGCCGCTGACGCGACCTTCACCCTCGGGCGCGACCACTGGGCGACGGAGGAGGCGATCCGGGCGACGGGGATGGCGCACACGTTCCTGCGCGACAACTTCTACCTGGACTTCGTCGAGGACCTGGTCGGCGAGGACGGCGTGATCCGGGGACCGGCCGGCGACGGCGCCATGGCCGCGGTCGCCCGTGCCGACGTGGCCCGGGTGGCGACCGCGGTGCTGGCAGACCCGAGCGCGCACCTCGACCGGACGTACGAGCTGACCGGGCCGGTGGCGATCACCCTCGAGCAGGCCGCAGCGACGGTCAGCGCGGAGCGGGGCCGAGCGGTGTCGTACCACCGGGAGACGCTCGACGAGGCCTACGCGTCGCGGGCGCAGTGGGACCCGGAGCCCTGGCAGGCCGACGCCTGGGTCAGCACCTACACGGCGATCGCCGAGGGTGCTCTCGCGCGGGTGTCCGGCGACGTCGAGCGGGTGACGGGTCGTGCGCCGATGACCCTGCAGGACGTGCTGCGCGCGGGCTGACCACGTCCTTGGGAGGTCGAATCGCGCGTTGGTGCTGGGAAGAACGGACCCGGTACGCGCGATTCGACCGACCACGCGCGGAAGCGCTGGCGGGCTGACGCGTCAGGGCACCCGGCGGGCGGCCAGCGTGCCGACGACACCGAGCACGAGCACCGCGACCAGGACGGTCAGCAGCGTGGCCGTCCAGCCGCCGGTGGCGTCGTGCAGGGCCCCGGCGACGAGGGGCCCGGCCGACCCGAGCAGGTACCCGCCGCCCTGCACGAACGCGGACATCCTGCGGGCGTCGACGTCGTTCGAGACCAGCCGCACGATGATGATGAAGATGACGGTGATGCCGCCACCCTGTGCCGCACCGCCGAGCACCGACCACAGCAGCCAGAGCTGCGGCGCGAACAGCAGGCCGAGGGGCATCGCGAGCCAGAAGAACGCGACGAGGGACAGGATCGCGCGCGGACGCCAGCGCGACGCCAGCACCGGCACACCCAGGGCCCCGACGACCGCCAGGATCTGGAACACCGACGAGCTCGCCCCGGACGACGCCTTCGAGAACCCGATCTCGTCGTGCAGCAGCGTCGGGATCCAGGCGGTCAGCGCGTAGTACGAGAACGCCTGCCCGCCGAAGGCCAGCGTCAACCCGATCGTCACCCACCGCGCCGGTCGAGCGGCCCGCGCCGTGTCCGTGGCGGTGTGCGTCGTCGTCCGGATCGATCCGGTGTCGAGCACCTGGTCGATGGGACCGGTGACGGGCAGCGGCTCGGCGGGTGACCCACGGCGCGGGCCGAGCCAGGCCGCGCGGGTGCCGACGGCGTACGACCACCCCAGCGCGGCGACGACCGCGAGCACGCCCCAGAGCGCGATCGCGACCGGCCAGCCCCACAGCGCGGCGATCGGTGCGGTCCCGAGCGAGGTGGTCATCGACCCGACGTTGAGCGCCGACGTGTACACGCCGGTGACGATGCCGACGCGCTCGGGGGAGGTGTCCCGCCGGATGACGACCGGGATCACCACGTTCCCGATCGTGATGCCGATGCCGATCACCGCGGTGCCGACCAGCAGCGCCGCAGCGCTCGGTAGCGACCGGACGACGGTGCCGACCAGCACGATCAGCAGTGAGAGCGACACCGCGCGCTCGGGCGTGGCCTTCGCGATCACCCAGCTGGCGAGCGGCGTCGCCAGCGCGAAGCAGAGCACCGGGATCGTGGTCAGCAGTCCGGCGACCGTCGTCGTCAGCCCGAGGTCGAGCCTGATGTCACCGATCACCGGCGCGGGCGCCACGATCGGCCCGCGGAAGTTCAGCGCGACCAGGACGATGGCGACGGGCAGGACCCACCCGGCGCGGCGGAGGGCGGTGGCGCCGCTCACGACCGGACGGCCGCGCTGGCGGCGGCGTCGGGGGCATCCGATCCCGGCAGCAGGATCGGCAGCAGGTCCAGCGGGGTGGCGGCCCGCGCGATGGTGCCCTCGGCCTCGGCGGGGGAGCCGTAGCCCCACTCGGCGAACACCGTCGGCACGCCGTGCACGGCGGCGCCCTCGACGTCGTGCAGCCGGTCCCCGACGAGCACCGGACGCGAGATGTCGAACCCACGGGCATCGAGTCGTCGCAGGGCCTCTTCGACCACGTCGGCCTTCGACGACCGCACCTCGTCGTCGCTGGCGCCCGTGATGACGTCGATGTCCCCGGTCAGGCCGTAGTGGTCGAGGATGTACGTCGCCGGGGTCTCGGGCTTGCTCGTCGCCGTCGAGATCGGCAGTCCCGCCCGGTGCAGGGTGCGCAGCACGACGTCGATCCCCGGGAACATCGCCGAGTCGAGTGCGCCGTGGGACAGGTAGTGCTCGCGGTACACCGACAGGGTGCGCTCGGCGAGCTCGTCGTCCATGCCCATCGCGATGTGGAACGTGTCGAGGATGGGCGGCCCCACGAAGGACAGCAGCGTCTCGTGGTCCGGGACGGGGACGCCGACCTGCCGGAACGTGTACGTCAGGCTGTCGAGGATGCCCGGTGCCGAGTCGCTGATGGTTCCGTCGAGGTCGAAGAGGATGGCGCTGAACGGGCTTGTCATGACCTGTCCACCCTATCCGGGGCGGTGGACGCGTCCCCTCGGGTCCGCAGCCGACGCGACGATGGCGGACGGGCCTCGCGTCAGAACAGGCGGGTGTGCCCGCCCTCGATGCCGCGCATCGCGTCGTAGTCGAGGACCAGCACGCGGATGCCGCGGTCCTCGGCGAGGGTGCGTGCCTGCGGTGCGACGGTCTGCGCCGCGAGCACGCCCTGCACCGGGCGCAGCATCGGGTCGCGGTTCATCAGCTCGAGGTACCGCGTCAGCTGCTCGACCGCATCGATGTTGGCGTTGCGCTTCATCTCGACCGCGACACTGGCGCCGGCATCGTCGCGCGCCAGGATGTCGACCGGGCCGATGGCCGTCATGTACTCGCGCCGGACCAGGGTGTGCCCGTCGCCGAGCAGCTCGATCTGCTCCGACAGCAGCTGTTGCAGGTGGGCCTCGACCCCGTCCTTGACGAGCCCCGGGTCCACGCCGAGGTCGTGGCTGTCATCGGCGATGACCTCGTACAGGCTGACGACGAGCTTGTCCTGCGTCTTCTTCTGCGTGACGGTCCAGACCTGTTCGATGCCGGCCTCGGCCTGTTCGTCGGTGGGCTCGCCGATCTCGATCGAGCAGGGCGGGCTCATCCAGTTCAGCGGCTTGTAGCTGCCGCCGTCCGAGTGGACGAGCAGCGAGCCGTCGGCCTTGAGCATGAGCAGGCGCGTGGCGAGGGGCAGGTGGGCCGACAGGCGACCGGCGTAGTCGACGGAGCAGCGGGCGATGACGAGACGCACCCGGGAAGCCTAACGGCCCTGGAGGCCCGGCTCGGCTCCGTCGGTCCGGGTCGCGTCCGGCGTCGACTCGCGTGCCGCGCCCGATGCCAGACCGGCCGCGATGATGAACACGAACACGATGAGCAGGCCGTTGAGCAGTCCGAACTGCTCGCCGACGAAGCCGATGATCGGCGGGCCGGCCAGGAACGCGACGTAGCCGATGGTGGCGACGGCGCTGACCTTGGCGGCTGCGGTGCGGGGGTCGTCGGCGGCGGCGGACATGCCCATCGGGAAGCCGAGGCTGGCCCCGAGCCCCCAGAGCACCACGCCGACGATCGCCAGGGGGACGCTCGGCACGAAGATGAGCATGCCGAGGCCGACCACCGCGACGGCCGCGCTGGTCCGGAGCACCGGCACTCGGCCGAACCGGTCGATCAGCGGGCTGCCCGCGACACGTCCCACGGTCATCGCGGCGAGGAACACGGTCAGGACCGCCGAGCCGCTCGCGTTGTCCAGGCCGTGGCCGTCGATCATCGCCAGGGGCAGCCAGTCGTTCGCCGAGCCCTCGGCCAGGGCCATGCCGAGCACGATCACGCCGATGAGCAGGGTCGAGGGCTGCTTCCAGACGGCCCAGCGCGAGATGGGGAGCTGCACGGGGCTGGTGTCCGTCGGCTCGGGCTCGGTGATGCGCTCGTCACCGAACCAGCGCACGGCGGTGCCGAGCGCCACGCAGGTGACGACGCCGATGACGATGAAGTGCAGCGCGACGGGGACCTCGAGCCGCTCAGCGAGCGCGCCGAGCCCCGCACCGGCGAGCGTGCCGAGGCTGAACGCGGCGTGGAAGAGCGGCATGATCGTGCGGCCGCCGAGTCGCTCGGCCGTGGCGCCGGTGACGTTCATCGACACGTCGCACAGCCCGTTGCCGAAGCCGAACGCGATCAGGCAGACCCAGATCGCGGCGAAGCCCCACCCGGAGCTCACGGCGATGCCGGCCATCACCAGACCGAGTGCCAGGCAGACGGCGGCGATCTGCACGCCCCGCTTCGCGCCGAGCCGTCCGACGATGTGCCCCGCGAAGGTCAGGCCGGCGATGGAGCCGACGCTCATGCCGACGACGAGCAGGCCCATCTCGAACGTGCTGGCGTCGAGTTCGTCCCGCACGCTCGGGATGCGGCCGAGCCACGTGGCGATGGCCAGGCCCGACAGGGTGAACACGACGAACACCGCGTTGCGCCAGGCGGTGGTGGTCGGGATCGTCCGGGTGGCTGACGCCGTCGTCATGGTCTCGGTCCTGTCGAATCGATTCGAGTGGGGTTCTCGGATACGCTAACCGGCGATGGACGACACGGCAACACCACGCGGCGCGTCGGACCCGGGCGCGGGTGCGACGGGCTCGACGGGCGCGGACGCGGACGGGCGCCGGGGGGCGGCCCGAGCGGTCCGTGCTGCTCGACCGACGCTCGTCGCGGTCGCGCGTGCCGCCGGGGTCGCTCCGTCCACGGCGTCGCTCGCCTTCAGCGGGACGGGCCCGGTGTCCGACGAGACCCGCGCTCGGGTCCTCGCCGCAGCGGCCGAACTCGGCTACGACGGGCCCGATCCGCGGGCGCGCTCGCTGCGCCGGGGCCGGTCCGGGGTGATCGGGGTCGTGATGGACGACCGGCTGAGCGACGCCTTCCGCGACCCGGTGAACGTCCTGACGCTCGACGGCATCGCGGAGGTCGCGGGCGAAGCGGGTGCGTCCCTGCTGCTGGTCCGCAGCCCGCTCGACGACGAACGCGGCGCGGGGCCGCTCGTCGACGCTCCGATGGACGCCGTCGTGCTGGTGGGCTGCAACGTGCGGGTCGACCCGGCGGTCGCCGTCCTGCGGCGTCGGGGGATCCCGGTCGTCGCGATCGAGGCCGACGACATCGAGGGCGCGGTCCCCATCCAGCTCGACAACCGCGAGGGCTCCCGCCGAGCCGCCGCGTTCCTCCGTGACCTCGGGCACGAGTCGGTGACGGTCGTGACGCTGCCGCTCGACGCATCGCACCACCGCGGCCCGATGTCCGCCGAGCGGTTCGCCGCCGGTGCCGCGCACACGACCATGGAACGGCTGCGCGGTGTGCGCGGCGTGTACCCGGACGCCGTCGCGATCGAGGCCGGCGGCAGCTCGGTCGAAGAGGGCCGCATCGCCGGAGACCTGCTGTTCGGGCCCGGCGGGACGCGTCCGACCGCGGTCGTGGCGCAGAGTGACCTGCTCGCGGTCGGGGTCATCTCGGCCGCGCTCGAGGCCGGGCTCCGCGTCCCCGAGGACGTCAGCGTGGTGGGCTTCGACGGCATCCGCGTGGACGACAGCCTGCTGCACCGCTCGCCGATCCGGCAGCTGACCACGCTCGTGCAGCCCTTCGTGCAGAAGGGCCAGGCGGCCGCGCGGGCAGCGCTCGCCATGCTCGAGGGCGCTTCACCCCAGGGTGCGTCGTTCCGCTCCGAGCTCCGCGTCGGCGACACGACGGGCCCCCCGCGCGCGTCCTGAGCCCGGTCGACGAACCTCGCACCGTGCCGGTTCGCCGGCCGCTCGTGCGAGTTTGGTGGCTCGGTGCGAGCTTGTTTCCTCGCACGGAACCGCCAACCTCTCACCGAGCGCGAACCTCGCACCGTGCGCGAGCCCCGCACCGGCCGCGAACCTCGCACCGTGCGACCGCACGCCCCCACCCCCGTCACCGCGTCAGGGCCACCGCGATCCACCCCGGCCGGTGCGCCCGGACCCCGAGCGTGACCGCCCGCACGCCGATGTACCCGAAGGCGAACACCGCCCACAGCGCCACGAGCCCGTGGCCGAACGCCCACAGCAGCGGCAGGTACACGACCAGGTTCACCCCGCCGGCGATCGCCAGGTACCGGGCGTCACCCGCGCCGATCAACACCCCGTCGAGCACGAACACGTAGCCCGCCACCGGCATCCCGACCGCGATGAGCACCAGCACGAGCGGCAGCGCCGAGCGGACCGCCGCCGAGTCGGAGAACACCGGCCCGAGCACCCCGCTCACGGCGAGCGTCAGCGCCCCGAGCAGCACGCCGCCGGCGATCCCGAGCACCACGAGTCGGGTCGTCACCAGGCGGACCCGCTCGGCGTCCCGGGCGCCGAGCGCGTGCCCGACGAGCGCCTGCCCGGCGATGGCCAGGGCGTCGAGCGCGAACGCCAGCGTGCTGAACACCGTCAGCCCCACCTGGGTGGTCGCGAGCCCGGTCGTCCCCAGCCCCGCCGCGACACCGACGGTCGCGAGCATCGCCACGCGCAGTGACGCCGTCCGCAGGAACAGCCACGCGCCCGAGCGCAGCGCCCGCACCACGCCGGAGGTCCCCGGACGCAGCGCAGCGCCCACCCGCCGCGCTGCCCGGACCGCGATCACGATGTACACCGCCGCCATCGCCCACTGCACGACGACCGTGCCGGCCGCCGACCCCGCGACACCCCACCCGAAGCCGTAGATCAGCAGTGCGTTGAGCAGCCCGTTCGCCACGAAGCCGACCGTCGCGACGACGAGCGGCGTCCTGGTGTCCTGCAGTCCGCGCAGCAGCCCGGTCGACGCGGTCACGAGCAGGATCCCGGGCAGCCCGACGAGCGACACGGTCAGGTACGACGTCGCCGCACCGGACACCGCCGCGTCCGCGCCGAACAGCGCCACGAGCGGTCCAGCGAGCGGCCACCCGACCAGGGCCAGCACGACCCCGAGTCCGAGCGCGAGCCACATCCCGTCGATCCCGGCGTGCACGGCGCCGCGTCGGTCACCGCCACCGAGCGCGCGGGCCACCGCGGGCGTCGTCGAGTACGCCAGGAACACGAGCAGTCCGGTGACAGTCTGCAGCACCGCGCTCGCGAGCCCGACCGCGGCGAGCGGGGTCGCCCCGAGGTGGCCGACCAGGGCCGTGTCCGTCAGCAGGAACAGCGGCTCGACGACGAGCGCACCGAGCGCCGGCAGCGCCAGGCGGACGATGTCGCGGTCGACGGCGCGACGGGACGGGGGCATCAGGTCATCATGCCGGACCGGCCGGGAGGCCCTGGTCGCCCCGCGTGCACACCGTGCGGTGCGTGGACACGGCGCCCACGGCCTCCCGTCCGGGGGCGAGACCGTACCGGCTGCGCGTCAGTCGGCGCGCGGTTCGGCGGGGACGCCGCCGGTGGCGGCGTGCGCGGTCTCCGACGCGTCCGGGACCGCGGGGTCGGTGCCCCGGGCGCGACCGATCAGGTCCATCAGGTGGTAGACGACGATCGCGGCGACGGTACCGACGATGATGCCGCCGAAGCTGGCCTGCCCGAACGAGAACGTGAAGTCCGCGATGCCGATGATGAGCGCGATGCCCGCGGTGAGCTGGTTCTTCGGCTTGGCGAAGTCGACGCGGTTCTCGACCCAGATGCGGATGCCGATGACGCCGATCAGGCCGTAGAGCGCCGTGGTCGCTCCGCCCAGGACACCCGCCGGCACGCTCGAGATGACCGCGCCGATCTTCGGGGACAGCCCGAGCAGCACGGCGGCGATCGCGGCGACCCAGTACGCGGCGGTCGAGAAGACCCGCGTGGCCGCCATCACGCCGATGTTCTCGCCGTAGGTCGTGGTCGCTGACCCGCCGCCGACACCGGCCAGCACCGTCGAGATGCCGTCCGCCATCAGGGCCCGGCCGGTCAGCGGGGTGAGGTCACGGCCGGTGAGCTGTCCGACGCCCTTGACGTGCCCGACGTTCTCGGCGACCAGCGCGAGCACGACCGGCACGAACGCCAGGTAGATCGGCAGCTGCGCGGGGTCGAACGCCGGCGCGGTGAACTCGGGCAGGCCGATCCAGGGCTTGTCGGCCACCGTCGAGAAGTCGACCTGCCCGCCGATGAGCGCCGCGACGTACCCGATGACGACACCGATGACGATCGACAGCCGCCCGAGCAGGCCCTTGAAGAGCACCGTGACCAGGATGATCGACAGCAGGGTGATGAGCGCGACGACGGGGGACTTCGTGAAGTTGTCGCGGGCCGCCGGCGCCAGGTTGAACCCGATCAGGGCGACGATCGCGCCGGACACGATCGGCGGCATCAGCCGGTCGATCCACCCCGCGCCCGCCAGGTGCACGACCAGGCCGACCACGGCGAGCAGGGCACCGACCACGATGATGCCGGACAGGGCGAGCGGGATGCCGCCGATCTTCGTCGCGGCACCGATCGGCGCGATGAACGCGAACGAGGAGCCGAGGTAGCTCGGCAGCCGGTTGCCGGTGATGAGCAGGAACAGGATCGTCCCGATGCCGCTGAACAGCAGGGTGGTCGACGGCGGGAACCCGGTCAGCAGCGGGACCAGGAACGTCGCGCCGAACATCGCGACGACGTGCTGGACGCCGAGCCCGATCGTGCGCCCCCAGGTCAGGCGCTCGTCGGGCGCCACGATCGTCGTCGCGGAGACGGTCGTGCCGTCGCCGTGCAGCTTCCACGGAAGTCCCATGCGACGACCGTACCGGCCGGGCGCGGATCCCCGACGCGGGGTGGACCGCAGGGCACCGGTGACTATCGTGGATCGCATGACCGACGTCGCAGGCACCACAGGGATCCAGACCGACGAACTCGACGAGACCGTGCAGCCCGGGGACGACCTGTACCGCCACGTCAACGGACGGTGGATCGACGCCACGCCCATCCCGGACGACAAGGCGCGCTACGGCTCGTTCACCGTGCTGGCCGAGGCCGCCGAGGTCGCCGTCCGCGAGATCATCGAGCGCTCGCAGCAGGCCGCACCCGGCACCGAGGAGCGCAAGGTCGGGGACCTCTACACGTCGTTCACCGACGAGACCGCACTCGAGGCACTCGGCACCGGCCCGATCGAGCCCCTGCTGGCCGAGGTCGCCGCCGTCGAGACCACCGCTGACGTCATCCGCATGGTCGGCCGCTTCGAGCGACTGGGCCTGCCGAGCTTCCTGCAGCTCTTCGTCGACAACGACCCGGGCGACCCCGAGTCCTACGTGGTGTTCCTCGAGCAGTCCGGTCTCGGGCTGCCCGACGAGTCGTACTACCGCGAGGAGCGCTTCGCCGACATCCGCGACAAGTACCGCGAGTTCGTCGCGGCGATGTTCCCGCTCGCCGGGTACGACGAGAGCGCCGACCGCACCGAGCACGTCATCCGGCTCGAGACGGCGCTCGCCGGCAAGCACTGGGACAACGTCGCCACGCGGGACAGTCAGAAGACCTACAACAAGCTGCCCTGGTCCGAGGTGGCGGCACTCGCTCCCGGCATCGACCTGCAGCTGTGGTGGGAGGCGATCGACGCCCCGCTCGGCGCGTTCGAGACGGTCGTCGTCCGCGAGCCCTCGTTCCTGACCGGCCTGGCCGAGCTGCTGCAGTCCGAGACCCTCAGCGCCTGGAAAGACTGGCTGGCGTGGCAGGTCATCCGGGGTTCGGCGCCCTACCTGACCAGTGCCTTCTCGGCGACGAGCTTCTCGTTCTACGGCACCGCCCTCACCGGCGCACCCAAGCAGCGCGAGCGCTGGAAGCGGGGCGTCTCGCTCGTCGAGGGCGCGATGGGCGAGGCCGTCGGCCGGATCTACGTGCAGGAGCACTTCGACGAGACCTCGAAGGCGACGATGGACGACCTCGTCGCGCACCTGGTCGAGGCGTACCGGCAGAGCATCACCGCGCTCGACTGGATGACCGACGAGACCCGTGGCCGGGCCCTCGAGAAGCTCGACAAGTTCACCCCGAAGATCGGCTACCCGGTGCGGTGGCGCGACTACTCCGCGCTGCCGGTCACGGCGGACGACCTGCTCGCGAACGTCCGCGCGGTGGCGAGCTTCCAGGTGGACCGCGAGCTCGGCAAGATCGGCAAGCCGATCGACCGCGACGAGTGGTTCATGACCCCGCAGACCATCAACGCCTACTACAACCCGGGCTTCAACGAGATCGTGTTCCCGGCGGCCATCCTGCAGTTCCCGTTCTTCGACGCCGGCCGGGACGCCGCCGCGAACTACGGTGCGATCGGTGCCGTCATCGGGCACGAGATCGGGCAC
Source organism: Curtobacterium sp. MCLR17_007 (assembly GCF_003234655.2). Classification (NCBI taxonomy): domain Bacteria; kingdom Bacillati; phylum Actinomycetota; class Actinomycetes; order Micrococcales; family Microbacteriaceae; genus Curtobacterium; species Curtobacterium sp. MCLR17_007. The sequence continues at coordinate 99,785 of NZ_CP126271.1, forward strand.
GGCTTCGACGACCAGGGCTCGCAGTACGACGGTGACGGGCGCCTGCAGAACTGGTGGACCGAGGCCGACCGTGCCGCGTTCGAGGAACGCACGAAGGCCCTCATCGCGCAGTACGACGCTCTCGTGCCGGCCGAGGTGCCGGACAACCACGTCAACGGGGCGCTCACGATCGGTGAGAACATCGGCGACCTGGGTGGGCTGTCCATCGCGTGGAAGGCCTACCTGCTCTCGCTCGACGGCCACGAGCCCGCCGTGATCGACGGGCTCTCCGGTGCAGAGCGGTTCTTCCTGAGCTGGGCCCAGGCCTGGCGGATGGCGATCCGACCGGAAGAGGCCGAGCGGCTGCTGACGATCGACCCGCACTCGCCGAACGAGTTCCGCTGCAACCAGGTCGTCCGGAACATCGACGTGTTCCACGAGACCTTCGGCGTGACCGAGCAGGACGCGATGTACCTCGACCCCGCCGAGCGCGTCGCGATCTGGTGATGGTCGAGCCCGACGCGGCCCCGTCCTCGCGGCGGCGACGCCAGGACGGTCGCGCGGGCGCGGGGAGCCGTGCACGTGGTCGCCACCGCGGCGGCGGCGAGGACCGGTTCTCCGCGACGGTCGAGGCCCTCGGGGGACTCGCGCTGGACGGAGCCGGTGTCAGCGCGTCGGTCATCGACACCTCGAGCGGTCGAGCGCTGCTGGCCGTCGACGACCGCATGGTCCAGTCCGTCGGCGGACTCGGACGGGTCCTGCTGCTGATCGAGGTCGCGGCGCGGCTCGAGGACGGTCGGCTGCACGGGGACCGGCTGCAGCGGATGGCGCGCGACACCGCCGCGGGGCCGGGCCTCTGGCAGTTCCTGCAGGAGCCGACGATGCAGGTGTCCGACCTGGCGACCCTGGTCGGGGCGACCGCCGACGCGTGGGCGACGAACGCCCTGCTGTCGACGGTCGGCATCGACGCCGTCCGTGAGCGCGCCGAGTCGCTCGGGGTCGAGCGGTCCGCGTTCATCGACCGTGTCCGTGACCGCCGGGGCCCGGACGACGCGCCCGACGTCGCCGTGGCGGCGGCCGGCGAGCTCAGCTGGGTGATGCGGGGCCTCGCGCTCGGCGAGGTCGTGGACGAGGGCGTGTCGAACCGTGTGCTCGGGTGGTTGTCCCTGGCGAGCGACCTCAGCCTGGTCGCGGGGTCGTTCGGTCTCGACCCCCTCGCGCACCGGGCGCTCGACCACGGTCTGCAGGCGGTCGCCGTCACCGGGACGGGCCCGGGAGTCCGTTCCGAGGCGGGGGTCCTGCGCGGTCCCGGCTCGTCGGTCAGCTACGCGGTGACCGTGACGTTCGAGGACGACACCCTCGACCGGCGTCTGGCCGTCGTCGAGGCGCTGCGGACCATGGGCACCGAGGTGCTCGACGCGGTCCACGTGACCGTGACCCGCTGACCCGCTGACCCGCTGACCCCACGCACGAACGCCCCGGCCGTGTGACGGTCGGGGCGTTGCGTGACGGAGGCAGGTCGTGCCTCCAGGCCGGTCAGCTGTGCTTCTTGGCGGCCTTCTCGAGCTTCTTGCGGAGCTTCTTCCGCGACTTGCGGGCGTGCGGGTCGTTCCACATCTTGCGGGCGGTCTCGCCCTTGGACTGCTTGATCACGGTGCGGTTGGACCGCGAGCCGAACCAGAACCCGATGAGCACGATGGCGGCGATGACGAGCAGGCGGTTGCGCATGGTGAGTCCCTTCAGTGTCGGATCCCGGCCGGTCAGCCGGTGATCCGTCGTACGAGGTCGGTGATGATCGGCCACACGTCGCCGGCCCGGTCTGCCGAGCCGATCGCGACGGTGACGAGCGGGTAGGCCGTCACGGCGAGGGTGACGAGGACCGCGAGGACGACCGGCACCCACGCTGCCACGCTACGACGCCGGGTGACGGCGAGGATCAGCAAGGCGAGCACGACGACCCCGCCCAGGATCGTCACGAGGGTGACGCGGACGAACGGGAACGGCACCAGGCCCGCGGTGGTGGCCGTGACGCCGGCCAGGAAGCCCGTCAGCGGCAGGAACGCGCCGACGAAGAGCAGGAGGACGGCGAGGACGCCGACCACCGCGGCGATCCAGACGCCGCGGGCGCGCGGCGGACGTTCCCGACCGAAGCGACGGCCGCGGCGTCCGGACCACACGGTCATGCGCGTGCGTCCGTGTCCCGCGCCGTGGCTGCGGCGTCGTGTGCGTCGTCGGCAGCGGCCTTGGTCGCGTCAGCGGCGTGGGCAGCGGCGTCCGCCATGTCGTCCGCGGCGCGCTTGGTGGCGTCGACGGCGTCCTCGGCCTCGGGGCTGACCGTGTCAGCAGCGTCTGCCTTCGCCGCGACCGTGTCAGCAGCGTCGTCGGCCTTCGCCGTCGCGGTGTCGACGGCGTCGCCGGTCTTGTCGGCGACGACCTCAGCCGCGTCCTGGGCTGCGTGCCGTGCGTGCGTCGCGGCCTCCTTGGCGGAGTCCGCAGCGTCCTCGGCGGCGTCGGCCGCGTCCCCGGCTGCTTCGGAAGCGCGGTCCAGCGCGTCGGAGCCGGCTTCCTTCGCGCGGTCCAGCGCGTCCGACCCGGCTTCCTTCGCGCGGTCCACGCCCTCGGCGGTGGAGTCACGGACCTCGGCTGCGGCCTCGCGGGCGCGGTCGGCGGTCTCGGACGCGGTGTCGCGCACCTGGTCGAGCGCCTCGGCGGCGGCCTCCTTGGTACGGCCGGCGGCGTCACGGGTGCGGTCCGCGACGTCGGCGCCGACTTCCTGTGCCTTCGCGGCGGCGTCGGACGCGGCGTCCTTCACCGACTCGGCGGCGTCGGACGCGACGTCCTTCACCCGGTCGGTCGCCTCGGACGCCTTCTCGCGGGCGGCGTCGACGGCCTGGGAGACCTTCGAGGGCTCGTCGTCGAAGGGGCCGTGCACGTCGGTGACACGGACCTCGACGGTCGCCGGCTTGCCGGCCACCTGTGCGACGGCGTGCGCGACCTGCGAGCGGACCTCCTCGGCGACCCGCGTGACGGGTTCCGGGTAGGTGACCACCAGGGACACCTGGACGGCGAGGGCGCCGTCGGTGTCGTCGACCTTCACGCCCAGGGCGCTTGCGGTCCGGCCGAGTCGGGAGCGGACCTGGTCGGCCGCGCGTTCGAGCACGCCACCCAGGTGGTGCACCCCGTCGACACCGATCGCGGTCACGGCCGCGGTGCGTGCCGCGACGGTGAGGGCGCTGGCGTCCTCGGGCAGTGGTTCGGTGAGCGACGCGGGCAGTGCCACGTCGACGACCTGTGTGCGGGCGTGGGTCTCGTTCTCCATGATGTCCTCCTCGGTCCGGACAGGAGACGACGGGGCACCCGATCGCGGATGCCCCGTCGTCGTCACTGCAGCTGCCTAGTTCTTGAAGACGTCCTTGACGTCCTCGCCCGTCTGCTTCGCGCTCGCGGCGGCCTGGTCCTTCTTGCCCTCGGCGACCTTGGAGTCGTCGTTGGTGGCGTTGCCGAAGGCTTCCTTCGCCTTGCCGGCGATGTCCTGAGCAGCGTTCTTGATCTTGTCGTCGAGACCCATGAGGGTGTCCTTCCGGTGGTCGGGCTCATGCCCGGGGTGGTGTTCGAGGAGGAGGTGGGCCGGGAGGCCCGTGGTGCGTCCGGAGACCGGGGTCAGTGGACGCGGACCGACTTCGCCAGCGCGGAGCGGGTCCCGCCGGTCAGGTGCACGAGCACCGGAACCGGGCGGCCGAGGGTGCGGTCCAGCACGGCGAGCGTGCGGTCGACCGCGTCCAGCACGGCGACAGCGTCGCCGCCGCGGCGCACCGCGACGCGGATGCGAGCGGCACGCTGCTTGCGGACCTGGTAGACGTCGACCTTCGCGTTGACGACGTCGCCGACACCGCTGAGCTCGTGGTCCACGACGTCACGGACGAGCGCGACGTTGATGGTGACCGCGTCGTCGCCCGAGCGTTCCCGCACGGCGACCGAGGTCCCGCCGCCGCCACGGGTGAAGACCCAGATGAGCGACAGGACGATGACGACGGCGCACACGGCGGCGACGATCCACAGCGAGGCCGCGGGCACGTCGACGCTGCGCGGGAAGGTGACGTAGGGCTTGATCGCGTCCCGGACGGCCGGCAGGACGCCGGCGCCGATCGCGAGTCCGACCACGACGGCCACGAGGCCCAGGACGAACAGGATGATGCGGTTCATGGTGCGGTTGCTCTTGGTCATGACAGCCTGCCCTGTTCTGCGATGCGGACCTTGACGCGGCGGCCGAAGCGCTCGTCGAGCCGACCGAGGCGTTCCTCGACGGCGGACTTCACCGCGGACTCGTTGACGGCGACCCCGGAGACCGGGACGATCCGGACCTCGGTGGTGGTGCCGCGCGAGCTGGCCGTGGTGTTGTCCTCGGGCACACCGGCGGCGGAGCTCGCCGCGTTGGCGGCGGTCGCGGCGATGATGCGGGTGTCGATGACGACGGCACCGCGGTCGTGCGGCACCACCGAGCGGTGCTGTCGTCCCGGCTTGAGGGCCAGGACGACCAGGATGACGCCCAGGACCACGAGGACGACTGCGATCACCTCGGCGATCGTCAGGAACGCGGAGTCCGGACGGAGTGCCGTGTTGACGGCGGTCTGCGGGTCCGCCAGGAGCGGAGCCGAACCGACCGCGCGCAGGACCGACTCGGTGCCGATCCATGCCGCCACCAGGACGAGGACCACGAGCGCGATGGACACCGCGGTCGACCGGGAGCTGTGGATGCTCCGGCGACGGATGCGACGCTCGACGCTGTTGTTGCTCATGATGTCTCCTACCGGACTCGGGTGTCGCGCTCGCGCACGATCCCGGTCAGTTCGATGTGGGCACTGCCGACCTGTCGGCCGGTGAGGGCGCCCACCCGGTCCTTGACCTCGGACGCGGCAGCCGTCGCGCGGCCGACGATGTCGTCAGCCGCGGCGATCGGCCCCGTGATGTCGAGGGCGAGGAGGCCCTGGTGGTCGCCGAGGGCGACGCGGACCTGCTTGGCCGGAGCGCCGAGGCGCTCGGCGGCGACGGCGCGGGCGCACGAGGTCAGGGCCCGCGCCGTGATCTCGACGCGGCCCGGGACGTCCGGGCCGCCGGTCACCGGGAGCTCCGGCGTCCGGTCAGCACGTCGGTGAGGGCGCCGCGGTCGATCTTGCCGGAGACGAGCGCTGCGACGAGCGCACCGATCGCACCGAAGACGATGACCAGGACGAAGCCCCAGAACCCGAACTGCAGTGCGACGACTGCCAGGATGGCGCCGATCAGGGCGCCGATGAAGGTGGTGCTCATGCGACTCGCGACTCCTTCTTGTCGTCATCGTCGTCGTCGTCGCCCGGGATGAAGACGTCCTGGACGGTGACGTTGACCTCGGCGACCTCCATGCCGACGATCTGCTCGAGGGCACGGGCGACCGAGGAGCGGACGCCGTCGGCGACCTGCTGCAGCGGCACCGGGTACTCGGCGACGATGACGATGTCGGCGGCGACCTGCTTCTCGCCGACCTCGACCTTGACGCCCTGACCCAGGTCGCGCTGACCGATGGCGTCGCGGATGGCGCCGATGGCGCGGGCTGCGCCGCCGCCGAGGCCGTGCACGCCGTTGACCTCGCGGGCGGCGATGCCGGCGACCTTCGAGACGACGGTGTCGTCGATGACGGTCTTGCCGGCCGTGGAGCCGGAGGTGTTCTGGCTGCGGGCCGCCGTGGTGGCGGTGGAAGCGGTGGTGTTCGTGGTGTCGGCCATGGGGTCTCCTTCCGAAGTGCCCGCCGGGTGTTCCCAGCGGTTGCTGTTCACGGATGAGACGGGCTGGATCCGAGAGAAGTCACGCCGCCGTCACGCTTCCCAGCGAGCTGCCAGGCTCGGGCCGTTCCGGGCTGTCTTTGTCCCCCGGAAGCCGGACACGTCAGCGGTCAGCGCGCTTTTCGTCCGCCCCGTTGCGCTCGGCACGTTCCGCGCGGACACGCCGGAGTGTGGCCATCGGGCTGCTCCCGCACTCGGCCTGGAACAGCTGCTGCAGTCGACGTGGTCGTACCCCGACGGCATCGGCGATGCGCTCGATCGTCACCGGTTCGTCCGCGTGGTCCTCGATGAACGACAGTGCCCGCCGCACCCGCTCGGACACCGCGCCGGTCCCTGGTCTCGGTCCCCGTGCCTCCCGCATCGTCGTCCCGGGGCTCTCGCCGAAGCGCTCGCGGTAGGCGGTGGCGAAGCGGCCCGGGTTGGAGAAGCCCCACATCCGGGCGACGTCGGACACGCCGCCCTCGACGCCCCCGTGCAGGAGCACCTGCCGCGCCCCGTCGAGCCGGGTGTCGCGGAGGAACCGGCTGGGAGTCACGCCGAGCGTGCGCAGGAAGACGTCCTGCAGGCTGCGCTCGGACAGCCCAGCGGCCTCGGCGATCGCCCGGACTGCCGGCCGCTCGCGTGCGTGCTCCTCGATGAAGCGGATGGCGTCCCGCAACCGGCTGGCCACCGGGACGTCGTCGCCGCGGTCACGCAGGGGGAAGGTGTCGAGGATCACGACCGCGAGGCGCCGGTTCAGGGCGGTGCGCATGGCTCCCTGCACCCGCTCGTCGAGCAGCGCCGGGCCGAGTTCGCGGATCAGACGACGCAGCGGCTCGCGCCGGGCGATGAGCTCGTCCTGCTGCTCGAACAGCATCGGGCCGTCGGGCTGGTGGTACCCGAGCTCGCGGCCGACCCGGCGGAGGAACGCGTCCGCGACGTGGACGCCGTTGTAGACCGTCTCCTCGGACTCGAACCGGTAGGCCTCGGATGCCGAGGCGATGTAGGGCGACCCCGGCCGCACGACACGGACCCGGTCGGCGAAGTGCATCTCGAGGTGTCCCTGTGCGAGCCAGAAGACGACGTGGTCCTCACGTGGCCCGATCACGCCGGACCGGCGCCCCCCGGTGGCCCGCATCGTCCGCAGGGACAGGTCGTCGTCCCCGACGACGAGGTACTCGTAGTGCGTGCCCGGCGCGGCCTCGGTCTCGGTCGCGAAGTCCGAGCCGTGGTACTCCGAGCTGAAGATGGCGGCGTAGTCGGAGCCGTCGTCGTCCGTGAACCGCTGCTTGCGGAATCCGTTGCTGGACGACGTGCTCACACAGACATCATCACATCCCCGTCGTCAGGACGTCGCCTGCCCCTCGGGGACCAGGGCCTGCACGGCGAGCAGCGTCGCGGACGTGTTGCCGCAGGCGCGGTAGTCGGTGTCCTTCACGAAGAGCGACTCCTTCGACCCGGGCGGGTACACGCGGAAGCCGTCGGGCGTCGTGGCGTCGCAGTCGGCCGCGCTGTAGTTGCCGGCCTGTCCGATCTTGAGCGGTGCGACTGCCGCCTGCCCCGGCGTGAGCGTCACGGTCGGGTTCGGCGACCCCTGCTCCTGCGTGGCCGCCGCGCCGATCTGCTTCCCGGTGCCGCCCCCGACGAACGAGACGCCGGGCCAGCCCTGCAGCGTGCACGTGGTCGAGCCGGTGTTGGTCAACACGAGGTGCACGATGACGCTGCCCGCCGCACCACCGCTGCCGGGCGCGATCGACCCCGTGAGGTCGGCAGTGGCGCACCGACCGGAGGCCGTGCCGCCCGTCCCGCCGGCACTGCCCGTGCCGCCCGTCGCGCTCGGCGTGGACGAGGGGGATGCCGGCGTGGGGGTGGCGGTCGGGGTCGCGGTGACGGTGCGGGTGGCGGTGGCGGTGGCGGTCGCCGTCGCGTCGGAGCTCCCGCCCGACGCGCACCCGGCGAGCACCCCGACGGCAGCCAGCGCGACTGCGCCGATGACGATCGGTCGTGCGGTGTGTTGCATGCCCACAGGAAACCACTTCCACACCGGTACGTCCGAGGGAGCACTCAGGGACCCCGAGCACACTCGCGGGCGTGCGGCGCAGTGGCCGTCACACCGATCTGGAGGATCACCATGGCAGGCAAGCACGAGCAGGTCCGCGGCGAAGCAGACCGGTCCGACGGCGTCGAGACGCGGGCGGGTGCCTTCACCGACAGCGACATCCCGGGCGAGCCCACGGTCCACTCCGACGAGCCCGTCGGCGAGTTCGTCGGCAGTGACATCCCGGGCGAGGACGTCCCCACGAGCACCCAGACGGACGGTGAGTACGTCGAGTCCGACATCCCGGGTGAGAACGACCCGCGTCCGTCCGGCGAGGTCGGGCACTACGTCGACTCCGGATCCGGCACCGACGACACAGAGAACGGCTGAACAGCTGACGGCTGAACAGCCGGACGTCAGTCGAGCAGGCCCGCCCGGACCAGCAGGCGGAGGGTCTCGATCCCGGCGGGTGGGCACCGGTCCGCGTCGGCGGCGGTGACCCACTCGACCTCGTCCACCTCGGCCGAGGCGACGGGTCGGGCCGTGTCCAGGACCCCGGGCGTCCGGGCGACGAACAGGGTCATCGCGACCACCGTGCCCGGCTCCTGGCCGTGCGCCGGTTCGGTCACGACGGCGAACTCGTCGACGTCGTCCGGCGTGAACGTCAACGACGTCTCCTCGCGTGCTTCGCGCACGACGGCCTGGACCGCTGACTCACCCGGTTCGACCTTGCCGCCCGGCAGGTAGAGCACGTCTCGTCCGCGCGCGCGGACCATCAGGACCCGGCGGTCGCGCACCAGCACCAGGGCGCTGACCTGGAGGATCAGCTCGCGTCCGCCTCGGAGTCGTTGCGCGGGCAGGCGGTACGGTCCGCCAGCGGGACGACCGGAGCGGCGACGTCCGGCAGGGCCTCCGGCTCGGGCCGCACGCCGAACAGTGCGTCGAGCGCCCCGACGAACTCCTCGCCGCGACCGGCTCGACCGAGTTCCCGCGCGCGCACCGACGGGCGATGCAGCAGCACCCCGACCAGGTGACGCAGCGCACGCTCGGTCTGTTCGGCGGACTCCGGCGTGACGTCGCCCCGTCGGGTGGAGCGCTCGATCTCGTCGTCGAGGATGCCGAACACGTGCTTGCGGAAGGCCACGAGCGCCGGCGTGGTCGACTGCTCGAGCGCCTGGGCGCGGAAGCGGGAGACGGCGTCGTCGACCATCGCGCGGGCCTCGGACTCGGCGTTCAGCTCGGCGACCGGGGCGTGGATGCTGATCGTCTCGAGGTCGAGCAGCTCGACGCCGGCGACGTGCACGGCCTCGGGGTCGACGTTGCGCGGCAGCCCGAGGTCGATGACGATCCGGCGGACACCGTCGTCGAGGTCGCCCGCGCTGATGACCGGTGCCTCGTTCGACGTGCAGGTGATGACCACGTCGCTCGAGGCGATGGCCTGGCGCAGGTCGTGTGCGGCGACCAGGTCGTGCTTGGTGGCGAACCACGGTGCACGGCCCGATGGCGAGTAGACCTGGATGCGCTGCGCGCCGCGGTCGCGCAGCGCGGCGATGGTCGTGGCGGCGTAGCTGCCGGTACCGACCAGGAGGACGTGCGCCCGGCCCCAGTCCGTCACGCGGGAGGACGCGAGCTCGAGTCCGAGGCGGACGAGCGAACGGCCGGCGGCGCCGATGCGGGTGCGGGTCTTGACGCCGCGCGAGGTGTGGGCGGCCTCTTGGAACAGCCGCTCGAGGTCGGACGTCGTCGTGCCGTTGGCGCGGGCGTCCTCGAGTGAACGACGGACCTGCCCGGAGATCTCGGTCTCGCCGATGACCACGGACTCGAGCCCGCTCGACACGGCGAACAGGTGCTGCACGACGTCCTTGCCGTCGAGCACCGTGACGGAGTCGAGGACGTCGGTGCCGGACAGACCGCTGGCGGTTGCCACCGCGTCGACCGTTGTGGCCACGGCCGAGTCGCCGTCGTCGCCGGCGATGTCGAGGTATGCCTCGAACCGGTTGCACGTCGCCAGGACCACGGCGCCGTCGAGGACGTCGGAGTCGGTCACCAGACGGGAGGCGGCCGCGGGCGCGCCGATGCTCAGTCGCTCCAGGAGATCGAAGCTGGCGTTGCGATGCGACGCCGTGAGACAGATGAGCACGTACTCGAGGGTACCGCGCCCGACCGACAGTCGCTGCTGCGACAATCGACAGGTGACCGATGCACGCACCACAGCCCTCCCGTCCACGCACCCCCTGGCCGACGGACGCACCGCCGGATCCGCGCTGGTGCGGGCTCTGCGGGGGGACCGACCGGAGACGCTGCCGGTCTGGTTCATGCGACAGGCCGGGCGTTCGCTGCCCGAGTACCGCGAGCTCCGGGTCGGCACCGACATGCTGGACGCCTGCCTCGACCCGGCGATGGCGTCCGAGATCACCCTGCAGCCGGTCCGTCGGCACGGCGTCGACGCGGGCATCTTCTTCAGCGACATCGTCGTGCCGATCAAGCTGGCGGGCGTCGACGTCGAGATCGTCCCCGGCCGCGGTCCGGTGCTCGGGTCGCCCATCCGCACGCCCGCCGACGTCGACGCGCTGCAGGACCTCGACCCGGACGCGCTCGCGCCGATCCGCGACGCCGTGGCCCGCACCGTCGCCGAGCTCGGGTCGACGCCGCTCATCGGGTTCGCCGGCGCGCCGTTCACCCTGGCCGCCTACCTGGTCGAGGGCGGCCCCTCGAAGGACCACATCCGCGCACGCACGCTCATGCACGCCGACCCGGAGACCTGGTCGCGACTGCTGTCGTGGGCGGCCGGGGTGTCCGGCACGTTCCTCCGGGCGCAGGTGCTCGCGGGGGCGTCGGCCGCGCAGCTCTTCGACTCGTGGGTCGGCTCGCTGTCGCGGGCGGACTACGTCGAGCACGTCGCACCGCACTCGGCCGAGGCGCTGTCGCACGTCGCCGACCTCGGGGTGCCGCGCATCCACTTCGGCGTCGGCAGCGGCGAGGTCCTGCGGGACATGACCACCCTGGGCGACGAGTCCGCGGGCCCCCGCGTCGACGCCGTGGGAGTGGACTGGCGTCTGCCGCTCGACCAGGCCGTCGAGCGCGTCGGCACCGGCGTCACCGTGCAGGGCAACATCGACCCGGCCGTGCTCGCCGCCCCGTGGGACGTGCTCGAGTCGCACGTCCGCGACGTCGTCCGACGTGGCGGCTCCGCGCGCGCCCACGTCGTGAACCTCGGGCACGGGGTCCCGCCGGAGACGGACCCCGCGGTCCTGACCCGGGTCGTCGAGCTCGTGCACTCGCTCGGCAGCGGGGTGTCGGCGTGACGGACGCCGTCGTCGTCGGTGGCGGGTTCGCCGGGCTCCTCGCCGCACGCGACCTCGCCAAGGCCGGCGTGCACGTCGTCCTGGTCGAGGGTTCCGGCGACCTGGGCGGCATGGTCCGCCGGCACACCGTCGCCGGGATCGAGCTCGACATGGCGGCCGACTCGTTCGCGACCCGCACGGACGCCGTCGCGACGCTCGCGATCGAACTCGGCCTCGGCAACGAGCTGGTCGACCCGGACCCGCGCGGTGCCTGGCTCATGACGCGGGACGGTCGCACGGCGAAGATGCCCGCGACCGGTCTGCTCGGGATCCCCGGCACGCCGATGGCCGCCGACGTCATCGCCGTCGTCGGGCAGCGCGCGGCGATCCGGGCGCAGATGGACTCCCTGCTGCCGTCCCCGGTGGGCGCCCGCGCCGCATCGCTCGGTGAACTCGTCCGACGACGGATGGGCGCGCGGGTCCTCGACGACCTGGTGACCCCGGTCGTCGCCGGCGTGCACTCGACGCACCCGGACGACCTCGACCCCGACCGCGTGGCTCCGGGGCTCCGAGCGGCGCTGCAACGACAGGGGTCGCTCGCGCGCGCCGTGCTCGCCCTGCGCGAGCGCGCCACCGCCGGGTCCGCCGTGCAGGGCATCCGCGGCGGCATCGTCCGGCTGGTCGACGAGCTCGTCGCCGACCTCGACACGTACGGCGTCGACGTCCGCCTGCACACGCGAGCGACCCGCGTCGAGCGGGCCGCGGTCCAGGTGGTCGGTCCCGACGGCGCCGCCGAACGGTTGGTGGCCGACCACGTCCTCGCCACGGTGCCGGACCCGGAACGACCGGTGTCGCCGACCCGCTCGGGCATCGAACTCGTGACCCTCGTCGTCGACGACCCGGCGCTCGACGCCGCCCCGCGCGGCACGGGTGTGCTCGTCCACCCGGACGCCACCGGTGTGCGGGCGAAGGCGATCACCCACGCCACGGTCAAGTGGCCGTGGCTGGCCGATGCGGCCGGCGGACGCCACGTCCTGCGGCTCAGCTACCGCACGACCGCAGCCGACGCGGCGGACGTGGCCACGAGCCTCCCGGTCGACCCGTCGGACGCGACCGGCGTCCGCGCCGTGACCGACGCCGCGGCGCTCCTCGGTGTGCCGTTGAAGACCGCGCGTGTCGTCGGCGCCGCGACAGTCCGGTGGCACGGCCCGGACACCCAGGCGGCGGGTCTCGCCGAGGGCGTCGTGGGCATCGGCGAGGCGTCGAGCGGACGGGGTCTCGCGGGCATCGTCGGCACCACCCGGTCGCGCATCCGGGACCTCCTGGGTTCCTGAGCGGACCCCGCACCCACCGAGGGCTACTGTTGGTCAGACGTCGACACATTCCGCTCGGCGTATGACCACTGCACACTTGAACTCTCGGAGGAACCATGCGAGGCAGGCTCCTGTTCGTCGCCGGCGCAGCACTCGGGTACGTCCTGGGATCGCGAGCCGGACGGGCGCGGTACGAACAGATCAAGACCGTCAGCGGCAAGATCTGGAACAACGGGAACGTCCAGAAGGGCGTCCACACGGTCGAGGAGTTCGTCGCCGACAAGACGCCGGACGTCGCCGAGTTCGTGGGTGAGCAGACGAAGAAGGTCGTCCGCAAGGTCGGCCAGAAGAAGGACCAAGCGACCTCATGACGGACACCCGTGACCGGAAACCGCGATCGCTGTTCGGTCTCGTCGGGGACGTGCCCCAGCTCGTCAAGAACCTCGTCAAGGGTGAGATCGCACTCCTGAAGGCCGAGCTGACCGGCAAGGCCAAGGTCTTCGCTCTGGCGGCCGCGCTGCTCGTGGTGGCGCTGGTCATCGTGCTGTACGCGATCGGCGTGCTGCTGACCGCAGCGGTCATGGGCCTCGCGACCGTCATGCCCGCGTGGCTGGCAGCCCTCGTGCTCGCGTTCGTGATGCTCGTCGTCGCCGCGATCCTGGGCTTCGTCGGGTGGAAGCGGTTCAAGAAGGGGCTGCCCGTCACACCCAAGCGCACGATCGCCAGCGTCAAGAACGACATCAACGCGGTCAAGGGGCTCGGCAAGAAGCCCACGCCCGAGACCCAGCACGCGTCCCGCAACCCGGACGTCGGCGGCCGGTTCTGACGCTGCCGCGTCGCGACCCCGGCACCATCCTTGGAGTACCTGTGACCGACCAGCACCCGCACGACCGACTCGCCGACGACGTCGCCTCGACCCGGGCCCAGCTCTTCGACACCCTCGACGCGATCGAGGACAAGCTCAACGTGCCGAAGCAGCTCGGCATCGCCGCATCGAAGGTGAAGCGTGGCGTCCTCGAGAAGCGTCCCCCGTACCTGGTCGGTCTCGCAGCGGGCGTGGCGGTGGTCGGGGGTATCGTCGTGACGGTGCTCCGACGGCGGTAGGTCCGGATCACCGGGCCCACGGCCCAGGGGCGCCCGCCGGCCCGGTGCCCATCGGCGCAGGAACCGGCGCACCAGTTCCTGCAACCGATAGGACCAAGGACCACATGAGTTCCGACGTGCCCACGCAGGGCGTGCCCGATCAGGGCGCAACCGCGTCCGCCCACCCGCACGAGACCGCTCCGGACTCGGGGATCGACCCGAACCTGCTGACCGCCTACGCGCTGTGGGCCGTCTTCCGGCGTCCCGTGGGTGCGGTCCCCACCCCGGGTGGCGACGCCGTCGCCGAGCTCGACGCCGTGGTGGCCGCGGGTGCCGACCAGGGTGTGACGATCCGCGGCTTCTACGACGTCTCCGGCTTCCGCGCCGACGCCGACGTCATGATCTGGCTGCACGGCGACGACGCCCAGGTCATCCAGTCCGTGCTCCGCAGCATCCGCCGCACCGCGCTGTTCCAGGACGCCGAACCGGTGTGGCACGTCATGGCCATGCACCGCGAAGCCGAGTTCAACAAGCGGCACACCCCCGCGTTCCTGCGCGGCAAGGACCCCGAGGCCTGGATCACGGTCTACCCGTTCGTCCGCTCCTACGAGTGGTACCTGCTGCCGGAAGCGGAGCGCTCGACGATGCTCCGCGACCACGGTGTCGCCGGTGCCAAGTACCGTCGGGTCCTGACGAACACCATCGCGTCGTTCGCACTCGGCGACTACGAGTGGATCCTGCCGCTCGAGAGCCCCGACCTGGTCGACCTCGTCGACCTGATGCGTGACCTGCGCTACACCGAGGCCCGCATGCACGTGCGCGAAGAAGTGCCCTTCTACACCGGTCGTCGCGTGACGACCGCCGAACTCCCGGAGGTCCTGTCGTGACCGACACCACCCTGATCACCAACGGCCAGGGCGTCCTCGCCGCCACCCCGGCTGCGGCCTCGGGCCCCGAGCACGTCGAGACCCCGACCGCGTACGACGCCATCCTGCTCGCGGGCTTCGGCGGTCCCGAGGGCCAGGACGACGTCATCCCGTTCCTGCGCAACGTCACCCGCGGGCGCGGGATCCCGGACGAGCGCCTCGAAGAAGTCGCCCACCACTACCGGCACTTCGGCGGCGTCAGCCCGATCAACGCCCAGAACCGCGCGCTCAAGGCCGCGCTCGAGGGCGAACTCGCGAAGCGTGGCATCGACCTGCCCGTGCTGTGGGGCAACCGGAACTGGGAGCCCTACCTCGAGGACGCCTTCACCGAGGCCGGCGAGAAGGGCTACACGAAGCTCATCGCCATCGCCACGAGCGCGTACTCGTCGTTCTCCAGCTGCCGGCAGTACCGCGAGGACTACGCCCGCGTGCTCGACGCCACCGGGCTCATCGACACCATCCAGATCGACAAGGTCCGGCAGTTCTTCGACCACCCCGGATTCGTCCGCCCGTTCGTCGACGGTGTGCGCGACGGCCTGGCCCGGGCGATCGCCGAGAACGACGGGCTCGACGTCGCGACCGAGCTGCACGTCCTGTTCTCGACGCACTCGATCCCCTCGACCGACGCAGCGAAGTCCGGACCCGACTTCCGCGGCTTCGGGGACGGCGGCGCGTACGCGGCCCAGCACCAGGCGGTGGCGCAGGTCGTCCTCGACCAGGCCTGGGCCGAGCTGCTCGAGCAGCCCGAGCACGCACACCTGCAGGGCACGGCGAAGCCGGCCTGGAAGCTCGTCTACCAGTCGCGGTCCGGCCCCCCGTCGCAGCCGTGGCTCGAGCCGGACATCAACGACTTCCTGAACGAGGACCTCAAGGGCGGCCCCACCCGCGCAGTGCTCATCGTGCCGCTCGGCTTCGTGAGCGACCACATGGAGGTCATGTGGGACCTCGACGAAGAAGCGACCGAGACCGCCGGCGAGCTCGGCTTCTGGTCGCTCCGCACGCAGACCCCCGGCGTGGACCCGGCGTACGTCGCGGGCCTGGTCGACCTCGTGCTCGAGCGGGTCAACGGCCTGTCCAAGGCCGAGCGGCCGCACATGACCGACATCGGTCCCTGGTACGACGTCTGCCGTCCGGGGTGCTGCGAGAACGAGCGCGCCGGGTTCAAGCCGGCGGCCGCCGGCGTTGCCCCGTGACCACACCCACCGACCAGTCCGACGCCGTCCGGCCCATCCGCCTCGGCACCCGCGCCAGCCGCTTGGCGGTCGCCCAGTCCCAGGACGTGGCGGACCGTCTGGCCAAGGCGGCGGGTCGTCCGGTCGAGCTCGTGACCGTGACCAGCGAGGGCGACACGAACCGTGCCTCGCTCGCCAGCCTCGGCGGGACGGGCGTGTTCGCGTCCGCGCTGCGCGAGGCCCTCGTCGCCGGCCAGGTGGACGTCCTCGTCCACTCCCTCAAGGACCTGCCGACCGCGCCGTACCCGGGGCTCACCATCGCAGCGGTGCCCAAGCGTGCCGACGCCCGTGACGTCCTGGTGGCCCGGAACGCGGCCACGATCGAGACCCTGCCCGAGGGCGCCAAGGTCGGCACGGGTTCGCCCCGCCGTGCGGCGCAGCTCCGGGCCAAGCGTCCCGATCTCGACGTCGTGGACATCCGCGGCAACATCGACACGCGGCTCGGCCGGGTACAGGACGACCTCGACGCCGTCGTGCTGGCTGCGGCCGGGCTCGGGCGCATCGAGCGGCTGGCCGAGGCGACCGAGCTCCTCGACCTGGGCTTCTGGCCGAGTGCTCCGGGGCAGGGTGCACTCGCGATCGAGGTCCGAGCGGACGAGTCCGACCGGAACCTGGTGGCTGCACTGCGCAAGATCGAGCACGCGCCCACCCGCCTGACGGTGTCCGCCGAGCGTGAGGTGCTCGCGAAGCTCGAGGCCGGCTGCTCGGCCCCGATCGGAGCGACCGCCATCGTCGACGCCGAGATGCTCCTCGTGTCGGCCACGGTCTACCGCCCGGACGGCTCCGAGTACCGCACGGCGTCCCACGCCGCGGTGCTCGACGGCTCCGCTCAGGACCGCCTGTCCGAGGCGCTCCAGGTGGGTGGCCGTGTCGCCGCCGAGCTGCTCGAGAACGGCGCGGGTGACCTCGCCGACCTCGCCGACAGCGTGCAGTAGGACCCGCCACGGACACGCGCTCGCCCGTCGTCGTCATCCCCCGGGGTGGCGCGTGGGGCGAGCGCGTCGCCCTGGCCGCTCGGGCCCGCGGGCTCGACCCCCGGATCGTGCCGCTCATCGCGACCGAGCCGCCGCTGGATCCGGCACCGCTGGACCGTGCCGTCGCGCGGCTGGTCGCGGCCACGAGCGACCGGTCGGACTCGCCTGCTGACGGCGTGCGAACCAGCGTCGATGGTTACGCATGGATCGTCGTCACCAGTGCGGTCGCGGTGACGGTCCTCGCCGGCCGCGTCCCCGGCCTCCCGTCCGGTGTCCGGGTGGCGGCGGTCGGCGAGGCGACCGCTCGAGCCGCGCGTGCTGCCGGTTGGCGCGTGGACCTGGTGCCGGACGACGCGTCGGCGGCGGGCCTGGTGGCGGCACTGCCGCACATGGACGGCACCGTGTTGTTCCCCCGGTCCGAGATCGCCGCGCCCACCCTGGTCGACGGCCTGCGCGCACGCGGGATCGACGTCGACGACCCGGTCGCGTACCGTACCGTGGGGACCGGCGACGAGCCGGTCGTCCTCGACGCGGTGCCTGGCGCGGTGCTCGTGACGAGCGGCAGCGTCGCCCGCGAGATCGCCCGCCGGATGACCCCGCTCGACCCCACGACCCTGGTGGCGTGCATCGGGCCCGGGACCGCCGCCGACGCCCGTGCCGCCGGACTCCCCGTGCACGTGACCGGAGCCTCGCGCTCCGCAGAAGCCCTCCTCGACGCCGTCGTCGAGGCCCTCGACCCCTCCACTCCCGATCAGGAAGGCCACCCGTGACTGGACGCTTCCCCCAGGTCCGCCCGCGTCGACTGCGCGCGACCCCCGCCATGCGACGCCTGGTGGCCGAGACCCGGCTGCACCCGGCCGAACTCGTGCTGCCGATGTTCATCCGCGAAGGCGCCACCGACGCCGTCGACATCTCGAGCATGCCGGGCGTGCAGCAGCACTCGCTCGACTCGTTCCGCCGGGCGCTCGTCGGGGCGGCCGAGCAGGGCGTGGGCGGAGTGAACCTGTTCGGCGTCCCCACTGCGAAGGACGCGACGGGGTCTGGCGCGACCGACCCCGACGGCATCCTGAACGTGGCGATCCGGGTCGCGAAGGCCGAGGTCGGTGACGCCCTGGTGGTGCAGTCCGACCTGTGCCTCGACGAGTTCACCGACCACGGGCACTGCGGCGTCCTGGCCGCCGACGGCTCGGTCGACAACGACGCCACCCTGCTGCGGTACCGCGACATGGCGGTCGCCCAGGCCGAGGCCGGCGCCGAGCTCGTCTGCCTGAGCGGCATGATGGACGGCCAGATCGCGGCGGCCCGCGACGCGCTCGACACGGCCGGTCACAGCGGGACGGCACTGCTGGCGTACGCGGCGAAGTACGCCTCGGCGTTCTACGGCCCGTTCCGCGAGGCCGTCTCGTCCTCGCTCGTCGGGGACCGTCGGACGTACCAGATCGATGCCGCCAACGGGCGTCAGGGACTCCGCGAGGTCGCCCTCGACGTCGACGAAGGTGCCGACATCGTGATGGTGAAGCCGGCGATGAGCTACCTCGACGTGCTCGCCGAGACGGCCGCCACGTCGCCCGTCCCGGTCTGGGCCTACCAGATCTCGGGCGAGTACGCGATGATCACCGCGGCCGCGCAGAACGGGTGGATCGACCGGGACGCCGCCGCCATGGAGTCCCTCGTCGGCATCAAGCGCGCCGGGGCGGACGCGATCCTGACGTACTTCGCCGTGGACATCGCACGCAAGCTGAACCAGGAGGCCGGTCTCCGCACCTCCGGCACCACCGCCGACGTCCCCGGCATCGCATCGACCGGGAAGGCCCCCGAATGACCGCCACAGCCACCGCGACCAACGACCAGCTCTTCGGCCGCGCCAAGAACAGCATCCCGGGCGGTGTGAACTCGCCGGTCCGTGCGTACGGCTCGGTCGGCGGGACGCCTCGCTTCCTGGTGTCGGCGAAGGGCCCGTACGTCACCGACGCCGAGGGGCGCGAGTACGTCGACCTGGTCGCGTCGTGGGGCCCGGCGATCCTCGGGCACGCGCACCCCGGCACGGTCGAGGCCGTCCAGCAGGCCGCCGCACGCGGGCTGTCCTTCGGGGCGTCGACCCCCGGCGAGACCGAGCTGGCCGAGCTCGTGAAGCAGCGGGTCTCGGTCGACGGCGACGGCCCGATCGAGAAGATCCGCATGGTGTCCACCGGCACCGAGGCGACCATGACCGCGATCCGTCTGGCACGCGGCTACACCGGCCGCGACCTGCTCGTGAAGTTCGCCGGCCACTACCACGGCCACTCCGACTCCCTGCTGGCCGAGGCCGGCTCGGGCGTCGCGACGTTGGCGATGCCGGGCAGCGCGGGCATCACCGCCGAGACCGCGGCCCAGACGCTGGTGCTGCCCTACAACGACCTCGACGCCGTCCGGGCCGCGTTCGACACGCACTCCGGGCGCATCGCCGCCGTGATCGTCGAGGCCGCCGCGGCGAACATGGGCGTGCTGGCCCCGGACCGCGGGTTCAACCGCACGCTTGCCCAGATCACCCAGTCGCACGGTGCGCTGCTCATCGTCGACGAGGTCCTGACCGGGTTCCGCGTCGGTTCGGCCGGGTGGTGGGGGCTCGAGGCCTCCCGCACGGTGCCGGACGGCGCCGGCTGGAAGCCCGACATCATCACGTTCGGCAAGGTCATCGGAGGTGGCATGCCGCTCGCCGCGCTCGGTGGCAAGCGCGAGGTGATGGACTTCCTCGCCCCGCTCGGTCCCGTCTACCAGGCCGGCACCCTGTCCGGGAACCCGCTCGCAGTCGCTGCGGGCATCGCGACGCTCCGTGCGGCGACGCCGGCCGTGTACGAGTCCCTGAACCGGACGGCGGCGGTGATCTCGTCCGCGACGAGCGAGGCACTCAGTGCCGCCGGTGTCGCGCACACCGTGCAGCACGCGGGCAACCTGTTCTCCTTCGCGTTCACCGACACCGCGCCGCGCAACTACGACGACGTCCGCGCGCAGGAGACCTGGCGCTACGCCCCGTTCTTCCACGCCATGCTCGACGCCGGCGTGACCCTGCCGCCGAGCGTGTACGAGGCCTGGTTCGTCACGGCCGCGCACGACGACCGCGCTGTCGACCGGGTGCTGCAGGCGCTGCCCGCCGCGGCGCGCGCGGCCGCGAGCGCGCAGCCGTAGACCGGCGCACGCACTGGACGGGAGGCCCGTGGCGCGACCGCCACGGGCCTCCCGTCCGTCGTGCGGACCGGACCGGCGTGTCAGAGCGGCCAGGTCAGCCAGAGGAACACGATCGCGACGGGCTGCAGCCCCAGGGAGGCCGCGCACGCCACGGCGAACCGCCGCCGCGTGCCCGTGAAGGTCGCCGAGGCGAGCGCGGGAGCGGCGGGCAGCAGCAGCCGGAACAGGCTCTGCTGCGGCAGGAACACGGCGACCACGTACAGGCCGTACGACAGCACCGCGGCCCGGAGCGGCACCGCAGCACCCCGTGAGCGGCGGACCGCCACGACCGCCACCGTGCCGAGCGTGACCGCGGCGACGACGACGTCCACGACTCTGCCGAGCGACCACCCGAGCAGGAAGGACGGGGTCAGGGGCACGAAGTCGACGACGCCGACGATGTCCCGCCACCAGGAGAGCTCCGTCAGGACGTAGGCGTCCGGCGTGTGGGTCACCGCGGACACGACGACGGGCCATGCCAGGCCCGCTGCCGCGGTGACGAGCCCGGCGCCGACCAGGGCGGCCCACCGGCTCCACCGCATCCGGCGCCGCCGCAGGACGGCCTCCAGGAAGACGACGCCGAGCGCGGCCGGGATGAACAGCGCCCCGGGCCGGACGATCGACGCGGCGACCGCGAACGGGACGAGTGCGACCCACCGGCCCCGCACGAGCAGCGCCAGGGCGGTGAAGGCCAGCGCCAGGAACAGGGTCTCGGCGTAGGTGACGTGGAAGACGATCGACAGCGGGTTGCACGCGAACAGCGCCGCGGCCCGGACGGCCCGGTCGGTGCCGAACTGGTGGACGACCACGGCGTAGAGCGCCAGGACCGCGACGGCACCGGCCACGAGGGTCACCAGCGCGCCCGCTGCCGGGAAGTCGAGTCCCGTCCACGCAATCACCCACCGGGTGACGGCCGGGTACCCGGGCAGGAACGCCCACTCGTTCTGCTGGACCAGGCCCTCGGCGGTCCGTGGCAGGGTGCTCGGGTACCCCTCGGTGGCGATGACCTGGTACGCGTGGCCGTCCCACCACTGCAGGAAGCCCCCGAAGGACCGGCCGGTGTCGTAGTTCGTCCAGGGCCACCACCCGGACCGTGCGCCGACGTGGGCGAGCGCGAGCAGGCTCACGGTGACCAGGCGTGCGGCCGCGTACCAGGCCAGGAGGACCGCGACGGCGCGCGCGTGCACGGATCGGGAGTGCGTCGACCACACGGTGGCCGTGGACAGGGGAGCCGGGAGGGTCGTGGCCGGGGTGATCTGCACGGATGCAGAATATGAACGGCCGGTCCACCACCGCGTGGTACCACGGTGCCGGAGCGGTCACGCCGCCGTGCCGACGTCGCGAGCAGCTCGTGCGGTGTCGTCAGCGCTGCACGGCTCGCCGTGCGTGCCAGCGGCCCTCGGAGCGGACGATCGCGAGCGGGAAGTCGAAGGCGTGCGACACCGCTGACGACGTGATCACCTGGTCGGCATCCCCCTGGGCCACGACGGCCCCGTCCCGCAGCAGCATCGCGTGCGAGGTCGACGCCGGCAGGTCCTCGAGGTGGTGCGTGACCATCACGCTGCCGAGGTCAGGGTGGCGGTGCCGGAGCGCGTCGACGGTCTCGAGCAGGTGTTCGCGTGCGGCGACGTCGAGCCCGGTCGCCGGCTCGTCGAGCAGGAGCAGCTGCGGGTCCGCCATCAGCGCACGGGCGATCAGCGCGCGACCCCGCTCGCCCTGCGACAGCACCGGCCAGCGGGCGTCCCGGCGTGCGGTCAGCCCGACGTCGGCGACGTGTTGGTCCGCGCGCTCGAGGTCGTCGGCGGTCGGTTCCCACCGCGGCATGAGGTCGGTCGTCCCGGTGCGCCCGGTCAGGACGGTCTCGTGCACCGTCAGCGGGGTGAGCATCCGGTGCCGGGGGTCGACGTGCGCGATGTGTTCGCGGAGTTCCCGGACGTCGACACGGCCCAGGCGACGTCCCAGGATCTCGACCGACCCGGCGGTGGGGTGCCCGGTGGCCCCGAGGACGGCCAGCAGCGTGGACTTGCCCGCGCCGTTCGGTCCGAGGAGTGCCCAGTGCTCGCCTCGACGTACCGTCAGGTCGACGTCGTGCAGCAGGTCTCGGCCGGACCGGGTGACGCGGACGGCGGTGGCGCGGAGCAGGACGTCGGACATCACTCCATCGTGCCGTACCGCGCGCGGACCTCGGCGACGTGGGCGTCGATGTGCAGGCCGTACGCGTGCATGGCCTCGGTGGCGACGTCGGGGTCGCGCTGGTGGACCGCGTCCGTCGCGAGCTCGAGGAAGTCATCGAGCGCGAACTGCCGGAAGGCCGTGCGGTCCTCCATGATGTACGCGGTCCGGTCCAGGGCGATGCGGCCCGAGTCGCGCAGGAACGAGTTGCCGAGTCGGTCGACGCAGGACCGCGCGAACGACAGCAGTGCGACGACGTAGCCGAAGTCGCGCGCGCGACCGAGACGGCCGATCCGGCGCAGGGTGGCGACGGCCACCGCGGCGTCCGCGTCGGACAGGTCGGCGACCATCCGTCGGAACGCGGCCTCGAAGACGCCGGTCGCGACCTGGACGGAGTCCTGCCAGTCGCGCAGG
The DNA here is from genome assembly GCF_003234655.2 of Curtobacterium sp. MCLR17_007. Classification (NCBI taxonomy): domain Bacteria; kingdom Bacillati; phylum Actinomycetota; class Actinomycetes; order Micrococcales; family Microbacteriaceae; genus Curtobacterium; species Curtobacterium sp. MCLR17_007. The sequence goes on from NZ_CP126271.1 coordinate 122,199, forward strand.
TCCGGTGTGCGGACGACCACGGTGTCCTGCGTGCCGGGGACAGCCCGCAGCAGGCTCATGAGCTCGAGACGACGGACGATCGGCACCAGGCGGGCGGCGGGCAGGTGGAACCGCCGGGCGAGGTCGCGCACCGAGACGGGTTCACCGGCCGACCACGTCCCGTCGCGGACTGCGCCGAGCACGTCGAACCACGCGGCATCGGGCTCGTCGTCCACCAGCACGGTCGCGTCCGTCGCCGGCGCGGGGTTCCGGAGCACGTCCGGGTCGTCCGTCCCGGTCGCCGCCGCCACGTCCGTCAGGTGGTCGGGCCACATCCGCGCCAGGACGTGGACGGCCTGCTGGGCGCTGACGACGTCAGCACGCTGGACAGCCCGCGAGGACGCCGCGAGCCAGCGGTCGATGCCGTCGACCCGCCACCGTGGCGACGGGTCGAGGCCGTACCGGTACTGCTCCAGCGTCCGGTGCAGCAGTCGTCCGACGAAGTGGTTGGGCGTCTCGTCAGCCCAGAAGGCGATGGTGGCGAGCATCGACGTGTCCAGCCCGTCGGAGCGCAGTCGGACGTCGCGGTCGGCCGCGGCGACGAGCTCCCGGTACCGGCGCGCCTGGTCGGGAGTGAGATCCGGCACCGTCGCTCGGAACGCGATCTCGAGCAGGTCGAGCACGGCCCAGCTGCCCTCGGCCCACCGCTCGGGCGTGAGGGGCTCGAACCGCACGGTCGTCGGGCCCGTGCGACGCGCCAGACCGAGGTACACCAGGCGGAAGAGGGCGCCGCGCAGCTCACCGAGACCCGCGTCGACGCGGTGTTCGAGCTCGAGCTCGTCGTGGTCGGTCCCGCGCTCGAGACTGCCCTCGCGGATCGCGGCGAGCAACCGACGGTAGGTGCCCTCGAACGGCTGTGGGTCCGCGTCCTCGCCGACGGGCAGCATGGGTCAGGCGCGCGCGGCGCGGACCGACTCGATGTGCTGCTCGAAGTTGCGGGTCAGGGCACGGCCGGCTTCGGCGGCGGTCTCGCCGTCGCGCTCCGGCAGGGCCTCGCGCAGGATCGAGAAGAACGCCTCCGATCCGTACTGCTCGAAGGCCGGCGTCGGGTTCAACGTGAAGCGCACGCGTTCGAGCGCACCCTGGGCTGCGTTCTGGACGAGCGGGTTGCCGGAGTGGGCGATCGCGAACTCGACGATGTCGGTCACGGCGCCGCTGAAGCCGTTGTCGCGGACCTTGCGGAGTCCGTCCGCCCGGTCGAGCAGCCGCTCCAGGGCATCGGCGTCGTCCTCGGAGTACTCGGGGACGCCCCACCGCAGGCTGAGCTCGAAGAAGCCCACCATCGCGCGGGTCGCGGTCACCCAGTCGTCGAGCGTGGGGGTCGCGACCCGGGTGTACCGGTTCGCCTCCATCTCGACCAGGCCGATGTCGACGAGCTTCGCGATCGCCTCGCGGATGGGCGTCCGACTGACGCCGAGCCACTGCACCAGTTCGTCGTCGTTGAGCCGCTCACCGTGCTGCAGGGTGCCGTCCCGGAGGGCGGCGAGCATCTTCTCGTAGACGACGTCGCGCAGGAGCTTGCGGGGCGAGGTCTCGACCGTGGACTTGGGGACCGGCATCAGGAACTCCACTCAGTGGCGCGTGTGTGACATGCCGATCCTAACGTGTTGATGTGCAAGCGCTTGTGAAATGCGGTGCGACTGCATCTCAGCGGCGGACGTCGACGATCGTGCGTCCGTGCACCCGTCCGGCGACCACTTCTGGGCCGACCGCGATCGCGTCGGACAGCGTGACCGTGCGCGTCACGTCGGTGAGCAGCGCGGGGTCGAGTTCAGCGGCGAGCAGGTCCCAGGCCTGCCGGCGGAGCGCAGCCGGGGCGTCCACCGAGTTGATGCCGAGCAGGGAGACCCCGCGCAGGATGAAGGGCAGCACGGTGGTGTGCAGCTCGACGTCCTGCGCCAGGCCGCACGCCGTCACGGCCCCGCCCCACCGGGTCGACGCGAGCAGGTTCGCCAGGGTCGCTCCACCGACGCTGTCCACCGCGCCGGCCCAGGTCGCCTTCTGCATGGGCCGGCCGCGGTCGCTGAGCGTGGCACGGTCGACGACGTCCGTCGCACCGAGGGCACGGAGCGCATCGGCGTTCCCGGTGCGGCCCGTCGACGCGGTCACCCGGTACCCCCGACCGGCCAGCAGGGGGATCGCGACCGACCCGACGCCGCCGGAGGACCCGGTCACCAGGACCGGCCCGTCGGTGGGGTCCACGAACCGTGCGAGGGCGAGCACGCTGAGCGCGGCGGTGAACCCGGCGGTGCCGATCGCCGCCGCGAAGTCGTCGCCGACGCCGTCGGGCAGCACGACGAGGGCGTCGGCGGGCACGACGGCCCTGGTCGTCCAGCCGCCGTGCCGGTTCTCGCCCGCGCCGGCACCGTTGAGCACCACGCGGTCGCCGATCCGGACCTGGTGCACGCCCGGTCCGACCGCGGCCACGGTGCCGACGACGTCGATCCCGGGCACGAGCGGGTCGATCCGCGCGACGCCGGGGTCACGCGCCAGGGCGAGCCCGTCCTTGTAGTTGACGCTCGAGTACACGACGTCGACGAGGGCCTCGCCCTCACCGGCGTCCGGGACGTCGACGTCGGTGACGGTGGGGGCGGCGGAACTGGAGACGAGGACGGCGCGGGTCACGCGCCGAACGCTACCCGCGCCTCCAGGCCGTGGACCGCACTGACCGGCCCGAACCGGTGCGTCAGCCGAACAGGATCGCGGCCTCGTCGAAGCGCGACTGCGGGACGGTCTTGAGCTCGCCGAGCGCGTCCGCGAAAGAGACGTGCACGATCTCGGTGCCGCGCAGCGCGACCATGCGTCCCCAGCGCTCCTCGACGACGGAGTCGACCGCGGCCAGCCCCAGGCGCGTCGAGAGCACCCGGTCGTAGGCGGTCGGCGTGCCGCCGCGCTGGATGTGCCCGAGGGTCGTCGCGCGCGTCTCGATGCCCGTCATCTCCTCGATCAGCGGCGCGAGGCGCTCGCCGATGCCGCCCAGCCGCGGACGGCCGAACGCGTCGAGGCCGCGCTCGGAGTGCGCGTTGTCCTCGTGGTCGGGGACGAAGCCCTCGGCGACGACGACGAGCGGGGCCCGTCCGCGGTCGTACGCCGACCGCACCCAGGCGGCGATCTGCGCGAGCGAGGTCTTCTGCTCGGGGATCAGGATCGCGTGCGCGCCCGCGGCCATGCCGGACTGCAGCGCGATCCAGCCCACGTGCCGTCCCATCACCTCGGCGACCATGCAGCGGGAGTGCGACTCGCCGGTGGTGCGCAGGCGGTCCATGGCCTCGGTCGCGATCTCCACCGCGGTGTCGAAGCCGAACGTGTAGTCCGTCGCGCCGAGGTCGTTGTCGACGGTCTTCGGGACACCGACGATCTTCAGCCCGGCGTCGGTCAGGCGCTTTGCTGCCGCAAGGGTGCCCTCGCCGCCGATCGCGATCAGGGCGTCGATCCCGTGGCGCTCGAGGACGCGCTGGATGTTCTCGACGCCGCCCTTCTCGCCCTCGAACGGGTTCGTCCGGCTGGTGCCGAGGATCGTGCCGCCCTGCTTGGCGATGCCCTGGATGTCCTTGCGGCCGAGCGGGACGATGTCGCCCTCGACGACACCGCGCCAGCCGTCCCGGAACCCGACGAACTCGTACCCGTGGATCGCGATGCCCTTGAGGACCGCGGCCCGGATCACCGCGTTGAGTCCGGGGCAGTCGCCGCCGGACGTGAGGATGCCGATGCGCATGGGGAACTCCGTTGTCGGGTGGGTGGGACAGGACCCATCTTGGCCGACGGTGGTTTCGCTTACCATCCCTGTCATGCAGCAGGTCCGTCTCGCCCCGCGTCCGTCAGGGGACACCCGGCTCGACACCGTGTACCGACCAGCAGGACCCGTGGACGTGGCCGCGACGCTCCGGCCCCTGCAGCGCGGCTCCGGCGACCCGGCCTTCCGCGTGGTGGGGTCGGACGTCTGGCTCGCCCTGCGGACGCCGGCCGGCCCGGCGTCGGTGGCGATCCGCCAGGCTGGCGACACGATCGCGATCTCGGCGTGGGGCGACGGCGCCGCGTGGGCGGTGCAGCACGGGCCCGACCTGGTCGGCCGCGGGGACGACTGGAGCGACCTCGACGTGTCGGGACACGGGTTCCTGGCCGACGCCCGGCACCGGCAGCCCGGGCTCCGGCTGTGCCGCACGAACACCGTGGTCGCGATGCTCGTGCCGGCGGTCATGGAGCAGAAGGTCACGTCACGCCAGGCCTGGGGTGCGTGGCGGTACCTGCTCCGCCGCCACGGCACGCCCGCACCCGGTCCCGCCCCGGCCGGCATGGTCGTGCCGCCCTCCGCCGACGAGTGGGCGCGGATCCCGAGCTGGGAGTGGCACCGCGCGGGCATCGAACCGGGACGCTCGGCCACGGTCATGCGGGCGGTCCGGGTCGCGCCGGCCATCGAGCGGACCCTGGCGCTCGGCCGGGGCGGGTCCGTCGTCGCCGCGCGGCTGCAGACGATCCCGGGCGTCGGGGTGTGGACCGCTGCCGAGACGACGCAGCGGTCACACGGCGACCCGGACTCGCCGAGCGTCGGTGACTTCCACGTGCCAGCGCTCGTCGGCTGGGCGCTGACGGGCGGGCCCGTCGACGACGACGGCATGCTCGAACTGCTCGAGCCCTGGCGCGGTCACCGGCACCGGGTCGTCCGGCTGATCGGCGGCAGCGGCTTCCGCAAGCCCGCCTTCGGTCCGCGCATGACGATCCAGGACCACCGGGGCCACTGACGGGTCCGACGCCGGCCGGTCGGAGACCCGGGTCGGACGCCGACCGGTCAGAGACCCGGGTCGGTCGGGCCGAGCGCGTCCTGGACCCGCGCGCTGACGGACCGCAGCGTGTCCGCGTCCCCCGCCACGGGCCTCCAGAACAGCTGCTCGAGTGCGGCGGTGTGTGCGCGGATTCCGGCGAGCACCGCGCGCCGACCGTCCGGGGTCATCACGACCCAGCTGCCGCGCCCGTCGGTGGGGCAGTCGGAGCGCTCGACCAGCCCGCGGCTCACCATGCGCGTGACCTGGTGGCTCACGCGCGACTTCTCCCAGCCGATGCCCGCGGCGACGTCGCGCACGCGCAGGCGGTGGTCCGGCTGCCGGTGCAGGCCGATCAGGATCTCGAACTCCGGGACCGAGATGCCGGCGCCCTGCTGCACGGCGTGGTCGAGGGCCCGGTCGAGCCGGCGCCAGACGTCGTGGTAGGCGTCCCACGTCGCCCAGTCGTGACGGTCGGCCCCCTGCTTCGGCATCCCCCCAGCGTATCCATCCGGGTCGCAGGTGGCGCATCGCTGACACGTCGCTGACTGTTGGCCCGCACCCGGCGCGCTCCGAGGTCGCGTCGGCCCCGCGGCATACGATCGGAGGATGCCGCGCGCCCGCCTCCAGGACTGTTCCGACGACGCCGCTGCCCTCGTACGACGGTGGCTCGCAGCGTCCGCGGACGTCAAGCCCGATCCCGGTGCGGCGCGGCTGGCCGATGTCCTCCGTGACGAACAGGGCCTGGACTTCACGCTCGGCTTCATCGACCGCGTGGTCCGCCCCGAGGACCCCCGCGTGGCCGCGCGGCACCTCGAGCAGCTCAGCCAGGGCGTGCCGGACGCGCTCGCCTGGTACCTCCGCGGCGCCGTGTCCCTCGGCGGCGGCTTCGCGACGATGGCACCGTGGGCCGTCATCCCCACCGCGCGCCGGATCCTGCGCCGCATGACCGGTCACCTGGTCGTGGACGCCGCCCCGTCGAAGCTCGGGCCGGCACTCGCCAAGCTCCGCGCCGACGGCACCCGCCTCGACGTCAGCCTGCTCGGCGGGCCGGTGCTCGGCAGCGCCGAGAGCGACCGCCGGCTCCAGGGCGCCATGGACCTGCTCGCCCGCGACGACGTCGACCGCGTCTCAGTGGCCATCGGCACCGTCGTGCCACAGTCGGCACCGTGGGCGTTCGAGGAGACGGTCGCACGCGCGGTCGACCGACTGGTCCCGCTGTACCGTCTGGCGGCGTCCGCCCCCACGCCCAAGACGATCACGCTCGACCTCGACGAGCACGGCGACCTCGACCTCGCCGTCACGGTCTTCCGTGCCCTCCTCGACCGGCCGGAGTTCCTCGGGCTGCACGCCGGCATCGTGCTGCAGGCGTACCTGCCCGACAGCGCCGGGGCGCTCGAGTCCCTGACGCAGTGGGCGCTGACCCGGCGGGCGCACGGCGGCGCACCGATCACGGTCCGGCTGGTCAAGGGCGCGCACCTGGCTGCGGAACGCGTCGACGCGATCCTGCACGACTGGCCCCTCGCCACGTGGGGCAGCAAGCGTGAGACCGACACGGCCTACCTGCGCATGCTCGACGCCGCGCTGACGACCGAGCGCACGGACGCCGTCCGGATCGGCGTGGCGAGCCACAACCTGTTCGACCTGGCCACCGCGTGGGTGCTCGCCCAGCGCCGCGGGGTCACCGACGCCGTGCACGTGGCGATGCTGCTCGGGATGACGGCGACGCACGCCGACGCCGTCCGCGCCGAGGTCGGCGACCTGGTGCTCTCGACCCCGGTCGTGCACCCGGACGACTTCCGCGGGGCGATCGGGTACCTCGCCCGGCGACTGCAGGAGCACGCCGGCGGTGACAACGCCATGTCCACGGCGTTCGAGATCGGCCACGACCAGGCCGCCCTCGACCGCGAGCAGGCACGGTGGACGGCCTCGGTCGACGCCCTCGACACCCCTGTGCCGCCGACCAACCGCACGCAGGACCGTCGACTCTCCCCGGGCGACCCCATCCCGCGCGACGCCTTCCGGAACGCCCCCGTCACCGACCCGACGCTGCCCGCCAACCGGCAGTGGGCCGCGGACGTGCTCCGGCGGGTGCCCCGTTCGCAGCTCGGCGCGCAGACGATCCGCGGGTCGCGGGTGCTCGACCGCACCAAGCTCGAGCGGATCGTCCGCAGCACCGCCCAGGCCGGCGTCAACTGGGGGCGGCAGGACCCGGTCGACCGCGCCGAGCTGCTCGAGCTCATCGGGCACGAGCTCGAGGGCCGCCGCGCCGACCTGGTCGAGGTCGCCGTCGCCGAGACCGGCACCACGCTCACCGAAGCCGACGCCGAGGTCAGCCGGGCGATCGACTTCGCGCACCACTTCGCCGACCGCGCGCGGCACCTGGTGGACGTCACCGGCGCGACCTTCGTCCCGCCGCGCCTGACCGTGGTCGTGTCGGAGTGGACGGAGCCCATCGCCGGACCTGCGAGCGGCGTGCTGGCGGCGCTCGCCGCGGGCAGCGGGGTGCTGCTCAAGCCGGCACCCCAGGCCAAGCGGTCTGCGGCCGTCGTGGCCGACGTCCTCCACGACGCCGGGGTCCCGCACTCCCTGCTCCAGCTCGTCGACCTGGACGAGGACGTCCTCGGCCGCCAGCTCATCGCGCACGCGGCGGTCGACCGGATCGTGTTCTCCGGCGCTGCCGACACCGCCCGGTCGTTCACGTGGTGGCGTGCCGGGCTGCCCCTGACCGCGGCCACCGGCGGCAGGAACGTCGTCGTCGTGACCCCGTCAGCGGACGTCGAACTCGCCGTCCGGGACATCGTGCGCTCGGCCTTCGTCCACGCGGGGCAGCGCCCCGACGCCACGTCGCTCGTGGTGCTGGTCGGGTCCGTCGCCGAGAGCGAGGGGTTCCGCCGACAGCTCGTCGACGCTGCCCGGACGGTCCGCGTGGCCTGGCCGGACGACCCCACGGCGCAGATGGGCCCGCTCGTCGCCGAACCGACCGGTCCGCTCCTGCAGGCCCTCACCGAGCTCGAGCCGGGGGAGTCGTGGTTGCTGCAGCCCGCCCCTCTCGACGACTCCGGCCGGCTCTGGTCGCCGGGCATCCGCGACGGCGTCCGTGCCGGCAGCGACCGGCACCAGACCGACCACGCGGTGCCGGTCCTCGACCTGATGCACGCCGAGACCCTCGACGACGCCATCGCGATCCAGAACGGGACCGACCACGGGCTCGTCGCGGGTATCCACTCCCTCGACGTCGACGAGGTCGGGGACTGGGTGCAGCGGGTCCGCGCGGGCAGCCTCGTCGTCAACCGCGGCACCACGGGCTCGGTCGTCGGCCGGAGCCCCCTCGGCGGCTGGAAGCGCTCAGCGGTCGGCACCGGAACGAAGCCCGGTGGCCCGATGTACGTCGCGACGCTCGGCCGCTGGGAGCCCACACCCCGCACGGTGCACAAGAGCATCCAGCTGCACGGCCTGTCCCAGCGCGTGACCGCGGTGATCGAGGCGGCGCGCAGCGGGCTGTCCTTCGAGGAGTTCGACCAGGTCCGTGCCGGAGCCACCAGCGACGTGCAGGCCCGCGCGGCCGAGTTCGGCGTCTCGCACGACCCGGCCGGGCTGGTCGTCGAGCGGAACGTGCTGCGCTGGCGGCCGCAGTCCGTCATCGTGCGCCAGGCCGAGGACGCGTCGAACGGCGATCTCGTGCGCGCGCTCGTCGCGGCCACGGCCAGCCGCGCGCACGTGCTGCTGAGCACGTCGCGGCCGTTGCCCGCGCCGCTCACGCAGCTGTTCGCGGCACGCCGGTCGCCACTCGACGTGGTCGACCACCTGGTGGAGTCGGACGAGGAGTTCCTGCGCCGCGCAGCCTCGGGTGCGGTGTTCCAGGACAACTGGTCCGACCCCGACGACGAGCCGCAGGACGCGATCGAGCTCGTCCTCTCCCAGGGTCGCGAGCGTCCCGCGCACACGGTGTTCGGTGGGCCGGGAGCCCGCATCCGGCTGATCGGCGGCGACGCCCTGGCACTCGAGGAAGCGCTGGGCGCGAGCATCGACGTCGCGGTGTTCGCCGCGCCCGTCGTCGAGGCCGGCCTGATCGAGATGCTGCCGTACCTGCGTGAGCAGTCGGTGTCGATCACCGCACACCGGTTCGGCGAGGTCGACTCGGAGTTCAGCCACCTGCGCGTCTGAGGAGCGCGCGCAGGCCGCTCGTGTCCGGGACGACGTCGGGTTCCCGCTCCGCGCGCCACCGGCCGACCAGTTCCAGCGCGCGCAGCGCGGTCCCTGGGACCAGCGGGCTGGCCGTCAGCGCCGCCACCTCGGCAGCCCGTGCGTCCCAGGGGGTCGGCGACGGGTGGTGGTCCGTCCCCGTGGCGGCGTCCGCGGTACGCATCGACTCGACCAGGGCCTCCCGTCCGATGCCCAGCACCAGGTGGAGGCCGATGAGCCGGTTCCCCCGTCCCAACCGCACCGCGGCGAGTGCCGCGTCGAAGCGGACGGCGAGGTCGGCTGGCGGTGCCGGCAGCACCACGTCGGCCCCGTCGACCGTCAGGTCGACGAACCGCCCGTCGGCGGTGACCAGCCGGACGACCGCGCCGGATGCCTGCCATGCCCAGAGGCGCGCACCGAGCAGTCGCTCGACGTCGAGGGGACCACGGGACTCGACGCGCACGTCCAGGTCGCTCCAGCCGTCGGTGCTGTCCGTCGTCACCGATCCGTACGGGGCGACCGCGGCGAGCAGCGGCGATGCGCGGAGCCGGTCGAGCAGGTCGTGCCGCCAGTCGCTCATGCCCGGCCCTCGCTCCTCGGCCTGGAGGCCCTGGGCACCTTCCGCGACCCCGTCACCTGAGTGACGTGGTCGCGTCAGCGCTCGGGCTCAGTCCTCGGTGTCGCCGCGGTCCTCGTCCTCGACGCCGGTCTCGTCCATGCGGTCGCGCAGGTGGTCGGCCATCGACGCGGCACCCTCGTGTCCGTGGTCGTGGTTGACCTGCTCGATGAGGCCCGAGAGCTTCTCGTGGTTGGTGGCATCGGTGGCGCCGTCCATGACGGGCTCGGTCTGTTCTGCGTCGTTGCTCATGTGACGGACGCTACGCGGCGATCCGGGGAGCGTCTCGGGGTTCAGCCGGTTGACGCCCGAAGTGGGGTACCGACCTGTCTGTCCCCCTAAGGGCGGACCGGGTACAGTCGTCATCAGCGAGCCACCCCCGATCGGCGGGTCCCCTGCCCCCGAGGCTCGTGAGAGCGTCGACGCTCCGGCTCTTGAGCGTCCCCTGTGCTCGAGCCGGAGCGCGACCGCCCATCGCCGGAGCCGCAGAGCATGCAACCAGGCAGCGCCCCGATCGGTCCGCGTGCTGCCGGTCAGCGCTTGCGGCCGGACCCGACCAGGGCGACCTCGGCGATCGCCAGGGCGAGCGCGATCACGAACTGACCGACGGCGACGCGGCGCCACCGCCGTCCCACGAACATGAGCGGCAGCATGGTGACCGCGTGCGTGGCGTCCACCGCCGCCCCGAGGGTGTGCGCGTCGCCGGAGCCGGCCCGCGAGAGCACCCCGGCCTGCACCAGCTGCCGGACCCCGAGGACCCGGTGGAACGTCGCGGTCGCCGGGTCGGACCCCGCGCGGATCAGGTGCAGCGCCCCGAGTACGGCACGGGCTCCCTCGACGACGGTGGCACTTCGGCGACGGTCGCGTGCGCGGCTCATCGTCGGCGTCCCACGGCGAGCACGGCTGCTCCCGCGACGCCGAGTGCCGCGCCGATCAGACCGTTGCCGAGCCGGCGGTGCTCCACCCACCAGGTCTGCGGGGACCAGGCGTGGGCGCTGTCGTCGAACACACCGTGCGCGCCGTGGTCGCCGGCGACCGGCTCGTAGAGGTTCGAGGGGAGGGACTCCCCGTCCTTCTCGGCGATCTGCTGGCCGGACACCAGGGTCTTCGCCGCGTACCAGTCGGCGAACCGACCGCTGATGCGGTTGCCGAGGATGGTGTACACCGTCGACTCGCCGACCCAGGTCCGACGACGCGGTCGCTCGGCCGTGGCGGCGATGGCCCGCGCACCGACCTCGGGCTGGTAGATCGGGGCGACGGGCTGCGGGTGGTGCGGCAGGTTCGACTTCACCCACTCGAACTGGATCGTGTTGAGCGCCGGCATGTCGACGCGCGACACCTGCACCTTGCTGCCCTGCTCGATGAGCTCGGAGACGACGGACTCGGTGAACCCGACGATCGCGTGCTTCGCGCCGCAGTACGCCGCCTGCAGGGGGATGCCCCGGAAGCCGAGTGCCGAGCCGACCTGGATGACCTGCCCGCGGTCACGCGGGACCATCCGCGACAGGGCCGCCCGCGTGCCGTTCACGAAGCCGAGGTACGTCACGTGCAGCGCGCGCTCGAAGTCCTCGGGTGCGGTGTCGAGGAAGCGACTGAACACCCCGACCATCACCCCGTTCACCCACAGGTCGATCGGACCGAGTTCGGCCTCGATCCGGTCAGCCGCCACCTCGACGGCTTCGCGGTCGGCGACGTCCACCGACAGCGCGAGACCCCGACGCCCGGCTGCCACCACCTCGGCGGCTGCGGCGTCGACGCCCTCCTGGCCGCGGGCGATCACGGCCACGTCCCACCCGCGCGCCGCGAGTTCCCGCACCGTCGCCCGTCCGAGTCCCGCTGATCCACCGGTCACCACTGCCACACGTGTCATCTGCCCGTTGTACCGGTACCGCCCCCGGAACCACCCCAGCCGCAGCGCCCCGTGGACCTCCGGACGGGCAGACTGGGCCGGTGGAGACGCACGACCAGGACGAACGCGAACCGGCGCCGCCGAGCTGGGTGCTGCGGACGCCGACCCGGCAGCGCGAGGTCTGGACGCTGCCCGCCCTCGCGCTCGTGCTCGCCGTGGGGCTGATCGTCTTCCCCGTGCTGTTCGGCGACCAGCTCGCGGCCGTCGTCGGCATCGTGACCGGTGGCCTCGTCGCCGTAGGTGCCGTCGCGCTCGCGGTCGCCGGTCTCCGCGCGTACTCGGAGCAGTCCCGAGCCGCGTCGTGGCGGCTCCACGTGGTGCGCGTCGTCGTCGGGTTCGGCACGGCGACGATCATCACGGCCGGCGGTCTGATCGCGGGAGCGTCCGTCGGCACCGCGGCGGGCGTGCTCGGAGTCGGTACGCAGGTCTTCCGGAACGCACGATCGGTTCCCCGGCTCGATCGTCTCGTCGCCGCGGTCACTGCGTTCGTGATGGCGGTCACATCGGTGGTGCTGGTCCTGCTCGGGATCCTGCTGCCCGCGGTGCCCCACCACCGCGCGTCGGTGTGGGTGGGCGGCGGATGGGTGGTCGCGGTCGTCGCCGCGGCCATTGCGGTGGTCCAGTTCCGCGCCGCGTCCCGGGCACCGCGCGACTGACGGTCGACGCACCTTCCGCCCTGACCACCGGTGGAACGACATCCGCGCTGTCGTACGACATCGCTCCTGTCGTTCGGGCGGCGGCGTACGGCCGGCGCGACAACTGCGCTGTCGTACGACATCGGTCCTGTCGCACCAGCACCCGCCCGACCGGCCCGACCCGAGTCAGCACCAGCACCCGCCCGACCCGCAGCACCCGCCCGCAGCGCCCGACTCAGCGCCGTCCGGCCCCGAAGCGCGTGGTCACCCCCGGCGAGTACAGCACCGAGTCCGGCTCGAGCTCCGTCAACGCGAACGGCAGCCCCGCGGCGCCGACCAGGTCGTCCCGCAGCGACACCACCGACGCCCGGTGCAGTGCCCACGACGCGTGCTCGTTCGGCCAGAACCGCGTCGCACCCGCCCGGTGCACGTGCATGCCCCACCGCGCCGTCAGGAAGGTCTCGAGCGCGGTCGGCTCCGCGACCTCCGCTCCGACCTGCACGTCGAACATCGACCGCAGATGGGTCCCGTGCCGGCGCATCGCGTACCCGACGCGCCCGTCGCCCGTGCGCATCTCGGCGTTCGCCCACCAGTACGGCAGGCCGGTCGCGACGCGCGCTCCGACCGTCGGCAGGAGCTTCCCCGCGTCGAGGGACAGGAACACCACGCCTCGCCGTCCCTGGTCGTCCCGCGTGTAGACGCGCACGTTGACCTCCACGAAGTCACCGATGCGCCCGGTCCGCCCCAGGGGGCCGAGCGGCGGGAACCGCGTGTCCGTGAACCGGAAGCCGATCAGCCCGACCCAGGTGGTCGCGTCGTCGTCGGTGCCGTCGAGCGCCATGGTGTCCGGCCGCGTCCCGGCCGGCAGCAGCGGCGCGACCGCCGACGCGTCGACCCGCCAGTGCACGAAGACCACGTCGAGCCAGTCCTGCGAGATCCACGGCCGTCCGGTCAGGTCCGGTGCCGCGGCCGTCACGGACTGGAGGACCGGTCCGCTCCCGCCGACCCGGCCGGCGGTCACGACCCGCTCCGGTCGTCCAGGTGGGTCGCGACGGACACGTCGTCCCACCCCTGCTGCGGGGTGTCGCAGGTGTCGCGGAAGACGTACTGCGACGGCCGCTTCCGTTCGCTCGACGTCCAGTCGATCGCGGGTCGTCGACGCTCGGGCGGGAGGTACCCGATCCGGTACACGGCCATGAGCTCGAGTTCCGACGGCACGCGCAGCAGGTCCTCGATCTCTGCCCAGGCACCGGGGGCCTCCATCGGGAACGACACGAACTGGATGCCGAGGCCGAGCTCGGTCGTGGCGAGCCAGATGTTCTCCATCGCCGCGCCCATGCTGAACACCGAGTAGAAGCCGGAGAGCTCCTCCTTCCGGTACTCGTGCCGGTCGAGCATCACGCCGAGCAGCAGCGGGGAGCCGGCGACGAGCTTCCGGTTCTCCTCGCCGAGGGTCTGCGGCACGCGCAGGGTGTTCATCAGCAGCTGCCCGCGCCTGGTGAAGACCTGCTTGGTGAACGGCTTGAGCGGACCGGGCAGCTTGTCGAAGAGCATCCCGTCCCGGCGCTCGTCCATCTCCTGCTGGCTGAACCGGAAGTACGGCTTGTAGCGCTGGAAGAACGTGCCCTCGGCCATCGTGCGGGTCATCGAGCGCCCGCTGATCTCCGCGACCCGGTCGATCGTCGTCCGGTCCTCGACCAGGACGAAGCGCCACGGCTGGCTGTTGAGCTGCGACGGAGCCCGACCGGCCAGCTCGACGAGCAGCCGCTGGTGCTCCTCGGAGACGGGGTCGGGCTGGAACGCCCCGTTCGTGGTGCGTCGCCGCCGGATCGCTTCGAACAGTTCCACCGTGTGTCCTTCCTCGCGTCTCAGCGCCGCGCGAGCAACGCCCCCAGGTAGGACGGTGCGGCGGCGACCGCGACGCTCCAGTGTGCTCTCGACCTCGGGTCCGTGCGTGGAGCGACCGCCAGCGGGACGAGTGCGGGCAGCAGGAACAGCGCCGACCGTGAGCGGGTCCACAGCGGGGTGGTGGCCGCGACGCCCGTCAGGGTGGCGGTCACGACGAACAGGCCGTGGTGCACCACCCGGAGCTTCTTCGTCCGGATGACACCGACTGCGACGGCGGTACCCCACAGGCAGTTGGTGACGTAGGCGATCGACGCGGCCGCGACCAGACGGCGGGCGGGACGCGATCCTGCGTGCGTCGGGCCGGGCCTCCAGGACGTCGAACGGAACCGGGACACGGCGGTGACCTACGCGGACTCGCGCGAGACCAGGCGGGAGAGCACGATCGCGCTGCGCGTGTGGTCGACCTGCGGCGCGAGCCGGACGCGGTCGAGCGCTTCTTCGAGCGCCGGGAGGTCCTTCGAGCGCATGTGCACGACGGCGTCGGCGCTGCCGGTGACCGTGCCAGCGTCGACGACTTCGGGGACGGAGTCGAGCAGCGACCGGAGTTCGTCGGGGGAGACCGTGCCGCGGCAGTACAGCTCGACCCAGGCCTCGGTGCCGCGGTCCTCAACCGCGGGGTCGACCTTGATCGTGAAGCCGCGGATCACGCCGTCGGCGACCAGACGGTCGACGCGGCGCTTGACGGCCGACGCCGAGAGCCCGACGACCGACCCGATGTCGCCGTAGCCGGCGCGGGCGTTGTCCCGGAGTCGATCCAGGATGCGGTGGTCGAGCGAATCCATTGCCGCAATGCTACGCGTGGTTTCTTGCGAGGAGCCCGGCTGCACGCACGAAACGTGCGCGCGTCCACAGGCTCCAGGCCTCGGGCGTTCCCTAGACTGAGCCTCGGCGTCGACCTGGTCCGCCGCGGTACCGGTGAGTGAGCCTGCATCTCACCGAGATCACCTCAGGAGTGGTTCCTGGCAGGCTCGGGCCCGAAGTCCCCCAGGAGGACTCCAGTGTCGAACGCAGCAACCGAGACCGTGGCGGCTCCGGCCCGCACCGCCACCAAGCGCACGATCCTCATGTGCAAGCCGGACTTCTACACGGTGAGCTACCGGATCAACCCGTGGATGCACCCGGAAGAGCCGACGGACACGTCCAAGGCCGTCCAGCAGTGGCAGTCGCTCGTCGCGGTCTACGAGCAGCTCGGCTTCGACATCTCGTACATCGACCCCATCGACGGCCTGCCGGACATGGTCTACGCGGCGAACGGCGGCTTCGTGCTCGACGGTGTCGCGTACGGCGCCAAGTTCCAGTACCCCGAGCGGCAGCCCGAGGGCCCCGCGTACATGGACTGGTTCCGCAGCGCCGGCCTGACCGTCGCAGAACCGCGTGAGACGAACGAGGGCGAAGGCGACTTCCTGCTCATCGGGAACACGATCTACGCGGGTACCGGCTTCCGGTCGGACAGCACCTCGCACGAAGAGCTCGCCGAGGTCTACGGCCGCGAGGTCGTCACCCTCAAGCTCATCAACCCGAGCTTCTACCACCTGGACACCGCCATCGCCGTGCTCGACCCCGAGCCGTCCGCGGACGGGACCAGCAACATCGCGTACCTCGAGAGCGCGTTCGACGAGCCCTCGTTGGCGATCCTGCGCGAGCGCTTCCCGGACGCGATCATCGCCACGGAGGAGGACGCCGCGATCCTCGGGTTGAACTCCTACTCCGACGGCTACAACATCGTGATCGCCTCGCGTGCGACCACGTTCGCCGAGCAGCTGCGCGAGAAGGGCTACAACCCGATCGGCGTCGACCTGTCCGAGCTGCTGCTCGGCGGCGGCGGCGTCAAGTGCTGCACGCTCGACCTGCACCCGGTCGGCACCGGCAACTCCGTGGCACGGTCCTGATGACCACCGCATCCACGGCGCTCGGCACCGCGACCGCTGCGGCGCTCGCCGTCGAGGACCGGGCCCTCGCCCACAACTACAGCCCCCTGCCCGTCGTGATCGCCTCCGGAGACGGCGCGACCGTCACCGACGTCGACGGCCGCACCTACCTGGACGGCCTGGCGGCGTACTCAGCGGTGAACTTCGGCCACGGCAACCCGCGGCTGCTCGACGCCGCGCGGGCGCAGCTCGACCGCGTCACGCTGACCAGCCGTGCCTTCGTCAACGACCGCCTCGGGCCGTTCGCGGCGAGCTTGGCCGAGCTCACCGGTACCGACATGGTGCTGCCGATGAACACCGGTGCCGAGGCCGTCGAGTCCGCGATCAAGGTGTCGCGGGCGTGGGGCTACCGCGTGAAGGGCGTGCCGGCCGACCGCGCGACGGTCATCGTCGCGAGCGGGAACTTCCACGGGCGGACGACGACGATCATCTCGTTCTCGGACGACCCCGACGCCCGCAACGACTTCGGTCCGTACACGCCGGGGTTCCGTACCGTGCCCTACGGTGACGCCGAGGCCCTCCGTGCCGCGATGGACGAGACCGTCGTCGCCGTGCTGCTCGAACCGATCCAGGGCGAGGGCGGCGTGGTCATCCCACCCGCGGAGTACCTGCCGTCCGTGCGCGACATCTGCGACGAGTTCGGTGCGCTGTTCGTCGCCGACGAGATCCAGTCCGGGCTCGGGCGCACCGGCCACACGCTCGCGGTGTCGCGCGTCGGTGTGCGCCCCGACCTCATCACCCTCGGCAAGGCGCTCGGCGGCGGGATCGTCCCGGTCTCGGCTGTCGTCGGCTCGCGTGACGTGCTCGGCGTCCTGCGTCCGGGCGAGCACGGGTCGACCTTCGGCGGCAACCCGCTGGCCGCGGCCGTCGGGGCCGAGGTCGTCGCGATGCTCGCCGAGGGCACGTTCCAGCAGCGGGCACTCGACGGTGAACCGCTGCTGCGCGGGCTGCTCGAGGACCTGGTCGGCAAGGGCGTCGTCGCACACCGCGTCGCCGGGCTGTGGGCCGGCATCGACATCGACCCGGTGATCGGCACCGGCAAGGAGATCGCGAAGGCCATGGCGGCACGCGGGGTCCTCGTCAAGGACACCCACGGGTCGACGATCCGCTTCGCGCCCCCGCTCGTCGTGACCGACGACCAGGTCGCCGAGGCGATCGACGCACTGGGCTCGGTCCTGCGCGACCGCAGCTGACGCGCCGGACCCGCACCGGGCCTCCCGTCCGTCGGTGTCGTTTGGACCCGCACAACCGGAACCGGCTCGCACCACGTGATCACGTGGTGCGAGCCGGTTCGCGTTGTGCGTCGACGTGTCGAACCGCGGTTCGCGGGCCGTGTGTCAGACCGCCCAGCGCTCCGCGAGCTGGTCCATCAGCGCATCGAGACGCTCGTCGACGACCTGTTCCTCCGGGTGCGCCTCGTACCAGGCGATGACCTCGCGCACACCCTGCCGGTAGGGCGTCCGCGGCCGGTACCACGGCACGAGCGAGCGGATCTTGCTGTTGTCGAACACCGAGCTGTTCGCCTTGTCGCCGAGCAGCGCCGCGCCCCACTCGGCGTCGACGGCGTTGATCGCGTCCGCCGGCACGTGCACGATCTGCAGGTCCTCGACGCCCGCCGCTGCTGCGATCTCGTGCGCGATCGCGTTCCAGGTCGGGGCCTCGTCGCTCGTGATCGTGAACGCCTCGCCGATCGCCGACGCGTTGTCGAGGAGCCCGGTGAACCCGACCGCGAAGTCACGGCTGTGGGTGAGCGTCCACAGGCTGCTGCCGTCGCCCGTGATGATCACGGGCTTGCCCGCGCGCATCCGCGCCACCGCGGTCCACCCGCCAGACAGCGGCAGCTTGGTCTCGTCGTAGGTGTGTGAGGGCCGGACGATCGTCACCGGGAAGTCCTGCTCGCGGTACGCCTGCATGAGCAGGTCCTCGCACGCGATCTTGTCCCGCGAGTACTGCCAGAACGGGTTCTTCAGCGGCGTCGACTCCGTGATCGGCAGGTGCGTCGCCGGGGTCTGGTACGCCGAGGCCGAGCTGATGAACACGTACTGGTTGGTCCGCCCGGCGAAGAAGTCGATGTCCGCCTGCACCTGGTCCGGGGTGAACGCGATCCAGTTCACCACCGAGTCGAAGCGGCGGTCACCGAGTGCCGCCGCCAGGGCGTCGCGGTCCGACACGTCGGCCTGGAGGCGCTCCACACCCTCGGGGAGCGGCCTGCCCCCGGTGGTCCCGCGGTTCAGGACGGTGACGTCGATCCCCTGTCGGGTCGCCTCCGTCACGCACGCGGCACTGATGACGCCGCTCCCGCCGATGAACAGGACACTCGCTCCGTTGCTGGTCATGTGCCCACGAAACCACGTTCCGGACACGGCACCGTGCAGCTTCGCGGTGCCGTGACCGTTGCCCAGTGCCGCGGACGCCGCCGTTGCTGGGCTGTCGAGGGTCGCCGCGGGCTACCGTCGGACGCGACGCCGCACCGACGCGGCACGGGAGGAACACAGCACATGGAGTACCGCTACCTCGGCAACTCGGGCCTCAAGGTCTCCGAGATCACCTACGGCAACTGGCTGACCCACGCGTCCCAGGTCGAGAACGACGCCGCGATCGCCTGCGTCCGGGCCGCGCTCGACGTCGGCATCTCGACGTTCGACACGGCCGACGTCTACGCGAACACCGGCGCCGAGACCGTCCTGGGCGAAGCCCTCAAGGGGGAGCGTCGTCAGTCGCTCGAGATCGCCACGAAGGTCTTCGGACCGACCGGCCCGAAGCAGCACAACGACACCGGGCTGAGCCGCAAGCACATCCTCGAGTCGATCGACGGCTCGCTCGGCCGCCTGCAGACCGACTACGTCGACCTGTACCAGGCGCACCGCTTCGACCACGAGACCCCGCTCGAAGAGACCATGCAGGCGTTCGCCGACATCGTGCGGCAGGGCAAGGTCCTGTACGTCGGTGTCTCGGAGTGGACCGCCGACCAGCTGCGGGCCGGAGCCGCACTGGCGAAGGAGCTCGGGTTCCAGCTCATCTCGAACCAGCCGCAGTACTCCGCGCTGTGGCGGGTCATCGAGGGCGAGGTCGTCCCCACCTCGAAGGAGCTCGGCATCTCGCAGATCGTCTGGTCGCCCATCGCCCAGGGCGTGCTCACCGGCAAGTACAAGCCGGGACAGCCGCTGCCCGAGGGATCGCGTGCCACCGACGACAAGGGCGGCGCCGACATGATCAAGCGGTTCATGCGGGACGAGGTCCTGTCGTCCGTGCAGGAGCTCGAGCCGATCGCGAAGGAGCTCGACCTGTCGATGGCGCAGCTCGCCGTGGCGTGGGTCCTGCAGAACGAGAACGTCGCCTCGGCGATCATCGGTGCATCGCGCCCGGAGCAGGTGCACGACAACGCCGGCGCTGCTGGCGTGGAGATCCCGGCCGAGCTGATGTCCCGCATCGACGACGCCCTCGGTGGTGTCGTGGAGCGCGACCCGGCCAAGACGAACGACAGCAGCCCGAAGACCCGCGAGGCCTGACCCCGGCACAGAACCACGAGACGGACACGGCACCGCGAACGACCATGGTGCTGTGTCCGTTCCGGGGTTCCGTGCGGACCTCCCCGGAAACGGAGAAGGCCCCTCACTCGCGTGAGGGGCCTTACTCCGTGGCTGGACACGGCATCGATCCGTGGACCTTTCGATTTTCAGTCGAACGCTCTACCAACTGAGCTATCCAGCCGTGGCGACCCTGACGGGACTTGAACCCGCGACCTCCGCCGTGACAGGGCGGCACGCTAACCAGCTGCGCTACAGGGCCATGTTGAATTGCTGTTCGATGCTGATCCGTGCTGCTTGCTGTCTCACGAGGAGTGACCCCAACGGGATTCGAACCCGTGCTGCCGCCGTGAAAGGGCGGTGTCCTAGGCCACTAAACGATGGGGCCGCAAGCAGTACATCGCTGCACCGGAGACCAAGCATACGGAAGCCCTGCGTGGATGACAAATCGAGTCCCCCGAGCCCCGGCCGCCCGGCGTGTCGCCGCGTCATCGTCCCCGTCGGCGGGCTTCACTCGCGACGGACCCGGCAGTGATCCGGGACCCGATTCTGCGCCGTCGGTGTTCGAGTGCGACCATCGTCGTCGGCCCTGTCCCTCGTGCGAGGGGCTGCCCCGGGCCGGCACCTGTTGTTACTGTTGCGGTTGTTGACAGTGTTACGTGCGTGAGCCATGCCGCGCTGTTACGAAATCGAGATGTATGTCGACCTCACTCACTCTGATCCCCCGCTTCCGCCGCCGCGTCATCGCCGCCGCGGTCGCCGTCGTCCTCACCGCAGGGGCGATCGCCGCGTTCGCACCCGCTGACGGGGCATCGGCGACCAGCTACCCGAGCTGGGACGACGTGCAGGCCGCCAAGGCGTCCCAGTCGGCGCAGCAGGACAAGGTGACGGAGATCAAGGGCCTGATCGCCGACCTGACGAGCCAGGCCGCCGCCAAGCAGAAGTCGGCCGAGGCCGCCGGCACGGCGTACCAGACGGCGCAGACCAAGTACGACGCCGCGACGCTGCAGCAGCAGAAGCTCCAGCAGCAGGCCGACGAGTCCGAGAAGACCGCCGCCCAGTCCGAGGCACAGGCCGGACAGCTCGCGGCGCAGCTCGGGCGAGCGAGTGCGAACGACGTCACCACCGACCTCCTGACGCACCCCACCGACTCGAAGGACTACCTGTACGAGCTCGGCGCGATGTCGAAGCTCAGCGAGCAGGCCGACGGCATCTACTCGCAGGCGACGCAGGACCGCGGCACGGCACAGGCCGAGTCGGACAAGGCGGACGTCGCGAAGAAGGCCCTCGGGGACCTGGCTGACGCCGCCCAGCAGAAGATGCGGGCTGCCCAGTCCGCCGCCGATGCTGCTCAGACGGCCGTCGACGCACAGAACGACAACCAGTCGCGGCTCGAAGCGCAGCTCACACTCCTGACGTCGAACGCCACCGACGTCGAGGCCAAGTACAACAAGGGCGTCGAGGTCGAGAAGGCCCGCCAGGCCGCGCTCGCCAAGCAGCGCGCCGACCAGGCCCGAGCGGCGGCAGCGGCTGCTGCGGCGGCCGCGCGGAACGCGCCCGCGCCGAGCAGCGGCGGGTCCAGCGGCGCCGGGTCCAGCGGATCCGGCGGCGGTGCCCCGACCTCGTCCGGCTGGGTCCGCCCGAGCGCCGGCTACCAGACGAGCCCCTACGGCTACCGCATCGACCCGTACACCGGCGCACACGCACTGCACGCCGGCGTCGACCTGGCACCGGGCTGCTACTCGCCGATCTACGCCGCGCACGAGGGCACCGTGACCTTCGCCGGCAACGGTGGCGGGTACGGCAACGAGGTCATCCTCGACAACGGCGGTGGCATCTCCACCGCGTACGGCCACATCGTCAACGGCGGCATCATGGTCGGCAACGGCCAGCACGTCTCCGCCGGGCAGCAGATCGCCCAGGTCGGTTCGACCGGCTGGTCCACGGGCTGCCACCTCCACTTCGAGACCCGGGTGAACGGCGCCGCCGTCGACCCGGTCCCCTTCATGGCTGCGCGGGGGATCTCGGTATGACCGTGTGCGCGCCCGAGAGGCACTGACACCACATGAAGAAGCCTGCGCGTTCCCTCGCCTGCGGCATCGCCACCGTCTCGTTGCTCGGCATCGGACTCTCGGTGGGGATCGCGGGACCAGCCGGAGCGACCCCCGCGAAGGCCCCGTCGTGGGCGGACGTGCAGGCGGCGAAGTCCGACCAGGCCGAGTCACAGCAGACGGTCGACGAGCTCGCCTCGCGCCTGTCATCGCTGCAGGACTCCGCCGACCAGGCCGGCGTCGTGGTGCAGCAGGCCGGCCAGACCTACGCGTTGGCCGCGTCCGAGCAGCAGGAGGCCCAGTCCACGCTCGACGACCTGACCTCGCAGGCCAAGCGGGCGAAGGCAGCAGCGGACGAGTCCGCAGGCCAGGTCGCTGCGCTCGTGGTCGAGCTCTCGCGGAGCGGCGGTGGTGACCTGTCGACGAGCATGCTCGTGGACGCCTCGGACGCGAAGGACCTGCTCTACCAGGTCGGCACGATGACGCACCTGTCCGAGCGGTCGGCCACGGTCCTGGCCAAGGCGCAGGCGGACCAGAACACCGTGGACGCACTCGCAGCGCAGAAGCGCCAGGCGACCACGGCCCTGGCGACCGCGACCGACGCCACGAAGACCGCCCTCGACACCGCGAACTCCGTCGCGGCCCGGGCGAACGGCAAGCTCCAGGACGCGCAGAGCCAGCAGGACGAGGTGCTCGAGCAGCTCGCCTTCCTCAAGGGCACGACGGTGGCAACCGAGAGCGCGTACTACAGCGACCAGCGCGCGAAGCAGGCGGAGACGCAGCTCGCGGCGCAGGCGACGAAGGACGCCGCCAGCGGAACGGGTGCACCCACGCGCACGACGACGTCGAACAACCCCGCACCGAGCACCGGCTCCGGCAACACCGGCGGCGGCAACAGCGGCGGCAGCAACACCGGCGGCGGCAACACCGGCAGCAGCAACCCGGCCCCGGCTCCCGCGGCCCCCGCACCCGCCCCGGCGAAGCCGAGCACCCCGTCGAAGCCCGCACCGGCTCCCGCCCCCGCCCCGGCCCCGGCCCCCGCCCCGAGCACCCCGTCGAAGGCGGCCGGCGCGATCGCCTACGCCCGTGCCCAGCTCGGCAAGCCGTACGTGCTCGGCGGCGCCGGTCCGAACACGTGGGACTGCTCCGGCCTGGTGATGATGGCCTACAGCTCGCAGGGCATCTCGACCGGCGGGCACAACGTCGTCTGGCAGTACAACCACTTCGCGTCCATCGGACGCCTGGTCCCGTTGTCGCAGCGGCAGCCCGGCGACATCCTGTTCTACTCGAAGACGGGTACGGCCTCGGGTGGCTACCACGACACGATCTACACGGGCGGTGGCCGCATGATCGAGGCTGCGCGCCCCGGGGTCGGCGTCGTCGAGCGCGCGGTCTGGGGCACCGGTGACCTGCTGCCCTACGTCGCCCGCCCCTCCGGCTCGATGTAGCTCCCGCACACCGAGGCGCATCGCGCCCCACAACGAACATCGCGCCCCGTGGAGACGGGGCGCGATGTCATTGCGGGGGTGCGATCGGCTGGCGACGGCGACGCCGCCCGCTGAACGACCGGTGTCAGTGCGCGCTGGGCACGTACGCGGCCTGGCCGGCCGTGACGATCGCCTCGGCCTCGGCGGCGTCGCCCCAGCCCTCGGCCTTGACCCACTTGTTCGGCTCGAGGTCCTTGTAGCGCTCGAAGAAGTGCGCGATCTCGGCCTTGGTCTGCTCGTCGACGTCCGAGATGTCCTGGATGTGCGCCCAGCGCGGGTCCTTGGCCGGGACGACGAGGACCTTCGCGTCGATGCCGGCCTCGTCGCTCATCTTGAAGACGCCGACCGGGCGGACCTTGACGCCGACGCCCGGGAACGTCGGGTACTCGAGCAGCAGCAGTGCGTCCACGGGGTCGCCGTCGTCCGCCAGGGTCTGCTCGAAGAAGCCGTAGTCGGTCGGGTAGACGAACGACGTGAACAGCACGCGGTCGAGGTACACGCGACCGGTCTCGTGGTCCACCTCGTACTTGTTGCGGCTGCCCTTGGGGATCTCGACGACGACGTCGTACGCGGCCATGTCTGCACTCCTGGTGTGTCGGTGGGGCTGTCGGTGGTCCCGAGAGCGCGGCTAACGTTACCGGGTGAACTCTCCGCGTCCCCGGCTCGACCCCGCCGTCGCCGCGACCCGGCTGGCGGTCCGCAGCCTGCTCGCCCGGGCACGGGACGAGCGGCTCGTCCACGACGGTGACCTCGTGCTCGTCGCGCTGAGCGGCGGGCCGGACTCGCTCGCGCTCGCGGCGGCCACCGCGTTCGAGGCGACCAAGCAGGGGCTCCGCGCCGGCGCGGTGGTCGTGGACCACGCGCTGCAGGCCGGTTCCGAGGCGGTGGCGAGCCGGGCCTCCAGGCAGGCCGCCGAGCTGGGACTCGACCCGGTGACGGTCCGGCGGGTCATGGTCGGCTCCGACGGTGGTCCCGAGGGTGCCGCCCGGGAGGCCCGCCACGCGGCCGTCGCCCAGGTCGCGTCCGACGTCGGGTCACCCCTGGTGCTCTTCGGTCACACCCTGGACGACCAGGCCGAGACGGTGCTGCTCGGCCTGCTGCGCGGCAGCGGGCCGGACAGCCTGTCCGGCATGCCGCCGCTCGCGCGGCGCGACGACGGACCGGCCTACGGTCGACCCCTGCTGACGGTCCGGCGTCACACGACCCGGCAGGCCTGCGCGGCCGCCGGACTCGCACCGTGGCACGACCCCCACAACAACGACGGGGCCTTCACCCGCGTGCGTGTCCGGAACGCCGTGATGCCGGTGCTCGAACGGGAGCTCGGTGCCGACGTCGCCGAGGCCCTGGCCCGCACGGCCGACCAGCTGCGCGAGGACGCGGCGGCGCTCGACCACTTCGCCGAGGAGATGGCCGAGGACCTCGCCGAGCACTCCGAGGCCGGCATCGCACTGTCGGTGCGGCAGCTGCAGGCGAACCCGCCGGCCCTCCGCCAGCGCCTGGTGCGTCTGGCGGTCGAGAGCGAGTTCGGCGTGACGCTGTCCCGCGTCCAGACGCTCGAGGTCTGCCGGCTCGTGACCGAGTGGAACGGGCAGGGGCCGATCGACCTGCCCGGCATCCGGGTGTCCCGCGACGGCGACCGGCTGTCGTTCTCGGCCGCCTAGGGCCGGTTAGGCTGGACCGGTGGAACTCTCCGACGTGCAGGACGACCTCTCCGAAGTGCTCTTCACCCCCGAGCAGATCGACGACAAGATCGCCGAGCTCGCCGCGGCGGTCGACCGCGACTACGCCGACAAGGACCCGCTGCTGGTCGGCGTCCTCAAGGGCGCGGTCATGGTCATGGCGGACTTCTCCCGCCACCTGACCCTGCAGGCGAAGATGGACTGGATGGCCGTGTCGTCGTACGGCTCCGGCACGAAGTCGTCCGGCGTGGTGCGGATCCTCAAGGACCTCGACACCGACCTGCACGGTCGCGACGTCATCATCGTCGAGGACATCATCGACTCCGGGCTCACGCTGTCGTGGCTCAAGCAGAACCTCGAGTCCCGCGGCGCCGCCAGTGTCGAGATCGTCACGCTGCTGCGCAAGCCCGAGGCCGCCAAGGTCCAGGTCGACGTCCGCTACGTCGGCTACGACATCCCCGACGCCTTCGTGGTGGGCTTCGGGCTCGACTACGACGAGCGCTACCGCAACCTCCGGGGCATCGGCGTCCTGGCCCCGCACATCTACTCGTAGACGAACCGGGAGTTCGCCCGCAGAGGACACCCATTCTCGCCACAGAATCGCGGCCGTATGCTGGCGAGCACGCAACTCCGGCAGAGAAAGGCTCGGGCCACAGCGCCCGGATCACATGGACTTCAAGCGCATCCTCCGCGGGCCGTACCTCTACGTGCTCATCGCACTCGTGGGGATCTGGATCGGATGGGCCTTCATCAGCCAGTCCGGCACGCAGCAGATCGACACCCAGAAGGGGCTCGAGCAGCTCTCTGACGGCAAGGTCTCCTCTGCGGTGGTCAACTCCACCGAGCAGCGGGTCGACCTCACGCTCAAGGACGGCGGCACGACCGAGCAGTTCTACTACTCGACGCCGCGTGGTGCCGAAGTGGTCGACGCGATCGCCCAGGCCGACCTCCCCAAGGGCTACAACGACACCGTCCAGCAGTCGAACTGGTTCGTCTCGCTCGTCCTGACGCTGCTGCCGTTCCTGCTGATCCTCGGCCTGTTCTGGTTCCTGCTCTCGAGCGCCCAGGGCGGCGGCTCGAAGGTCATGCAGTTCGGCAAGTCCAAGGCGAAGATGAACAACAAGGAGAACCCGCAGGTCTCCTTCGCGGACGTCGCCGGCTCGGACGAGGCGATCGAGGAACTCCACGAGATCAAGGAGTTCCTGAAGGAGCCGGCCAAGTTCCAGGCCGTCGGCGCGAAGATCCCGAAGGGCGTGCTGCTGTACGGCCCTCCCGGAACCGGCAAGACCCTCCTCGCGCGCGCCGTCGCCGGCGAGGCGGGGGTCCCGTTCTACTCGATCTCCGGCTCGGACTTCGTCGAGATGTTCGTCGGTGTCGGTGCCAGCCGCGTGCGTGACCTCTTCGAGCAGGCCAAGGCCAACTCGCCCGCCATCGTCTTCATCGACGAGATCGACGCCGTCGGTCGTCACCGTGGTGCCGGCATCGGCGGTGGCAACGACGAGCGCGAACAGACGCTGAACCAGCTGCTCGTCGAGATGGACGGCTTCGACGGCAAGACGAACGTCATCCTGATCGCCGCGACGAACCGTCCCGACGTGCTCGACCCCGCGCTGCTGCGCCCGGGCCGCTTCGACCGCCAGATCGGCGTCGACGCGCCGGGTCTCGCCGGCCGCAAGCAGATCCTCGAGGTCCACGCGAAGGGCAAGCCGCTCGCCGCGAGCGTCGACCTCGAGCTCCTCGCCCGCAAGACGCCCGGGTTCACCGGTGCCGACCTGGCGAACGTCCTGAACGAGGCCGCGCTGCTCACGGCCCGCTCGAACGCGCAGCTCATCGACAACCGTGCCCTCGACGAGGCCGTCGACCGCGTGATGGCTGGCCCGCAGCGTCGCACGCGCATCATGTCCGACCAGGAGCGCCTGATCACGGCCTACCACGAGGGCGGCCACGCCCTGGCGGCGGCGGCGATGCGGCACACCGACCCGGTCACGAAGATCACGATCCTGCCGCGCGGCCGCGCCCTCGGCTACACGATGGTGCTCCCGCTCGAGGACAAGTACTCCGTCACGCGCAACGAACTGCTCGACCAGCTCACCTACGCCATGGGTGGCCGCGTCGCCGAGGAGATCGTCTTCCACGACCCGACCACGGGTGCGTCGAACGACATCGAGAAGGCCACCGGCACCGCCCGCAAGATGGTCACCGAGTACGGCATGAGCCAAGCCGTGGGGTCCGTCAAGCTCGGCGCCGGGTCGACCGAGCCGTTCGTCGGTCGTGACATGAGCGGCGGCACGGGGCGCGACTACTCGGAGAACATCGCCGAGATGGTCGACGCCGAGACCCGTGCCCTGCTCGAGGCCGCGCACGACGAGGCCTACCAGGTGCTCAACGACAACCGCGACATCCTCGACCGCCTGGCCGGTGAGCTCCTCGAGAAGGAGACGCTCGACGCGCCGGAGCTCGTGGAGATGTTCAAGGACGTCCGCAAGCTGCCGGAGCGCCCGCAGTGGCTCTCCAGCGACAAGCGTCCGGTCAGCACGCTCCCCGCGATCGACGTCCCCGGCAAGGCGGCGAACACCGCGTCCGAGTCGAACGACCGCGAGCAGTCGAAGACCCCGCGTCACCGTCCGTTCGGCAACCCGGGCATCGCTCCCGCCTAGGCCCGGATGACCGACCTCCCGACGAGACGGGACCGCCGCCTCGCCGCGCCCGTCCGTCGCCATGACCCGGGTGTGCCCCAGAGCGGGCGCACCCGGG
This sequence comes from Curtobacterium sp. MCLR17_007, assembly GCF_003234655.2. Lineage (NCBI taxonomy): Bacteria > Bacillati > Actinomycetota > Actinomycetes > Micrococcales > Microbacteriaceae > Curtobacterium > Curtobacterium sp. MCLR17_007. The sequence continues at coordinate 149,674 of NZ_CP126271.1, forward strand.
TCATGGGCATCCTCAACGTGACGCCGGACTCGTTCTCCGACGGCGGGCTGCATGCTGCGTACGACGCCGCGGTGGCGCACGCGCGCGATCTCGTCACGGCGGGCGCGGACCTCGTCGACGTCGGTGGCGAGTCCACCCGACCCGGTGCGGAGCGCGTGCCGGTCGAGGTCGAGCAGCAGCGGGTACTCCCGGTGATCGAGCAGCTCGTCGCCGAGGGCATCGCGGTCAGCGTCGACACCATGTACGCGGCGACGGCCGAGCGCGCGGTCGAGCTGGGTGCCGTCATCGTGAACGACGTGTCCGGCGGGCTGGCCGACGACGACATGGCCCGGGTCGTGGCGTCGACGGGCTGCGGCTTCGTCGTGATGCACTGGCGGGGCCACAGCGACCGGATGTACCGCGACGCCGTGTACGAGCACGCGGTCGACGAGGTCCGGCGCGAGGTCGAGATGCGGGTCGCCGAGCTCATCGTGCTCGGGGTGCGCCAGGAGCAGGTCGTCATCGACCCGGGGCTCGGGTTCGCCAAGGAGGGCGCCCAGAACTGGGAGATCCTGGCGGGGTACGAGCGGTTCGCCTCGATCGGCCTGCCCGTGCTCGTCGCCGCGTCGCGCAAGCGGTTCCTGGACGGTGTCGGCAGCCCGGCGGGCGCACCACCGGCGGAGCGCGACCTCGCGACCGCCGCCATCAGCCTGTTGGCAGCAGAACGCGGCGCCTGGGGCGTCCGCGTGCACGACCCGGAACCGACGCGGGCCGTGCTCGACGTCTGGGAAGCCTGGAGGGCAGCTCGATCGTGAACGACACCATCCGCCTGACCGGGGTCCGCGCCCGCGGCCACCACGGGGTCTTCGACCACGAGCGCGCCGACGGGCAGGACTTCGTCGTCGATGTCGCGGTCGAGATCGACGCCCGCGCAGCCGCCGGTCCCGACGACCTCGACCAGACCGTCCACTACGGGGTGCTCGCCGAGCAGGTCGTCGCCGAGATCGAACGCGACCCGGTCGACCTGATCGAGACCCTGGCCGAGCGGATCGCCGCCGCGGTGCTGACCCACCGCGCGGCGCTGGCGACCGAGGTCACGGTGCACAAGCCGCAGGCGCCCATCACGGTGCCGTTCACCGACGTGTCGATCACGATCCGCCGCGAGCGGATGGCGGTCGACCCGGTCCCCGGAGCCGCGACGCCCCAGCCGCCCACGGCCCCCGTCGACGACCCGGACGCCGCGTGACCCGCGCCGTCGTCGCCCTCGGCGCGAACCTCGGTGACCGGGGGAGCACCCTCCGTGCCGCGGCCGCCGCCGTCGTGGCGATCCCGGGCGTCACGGCGGTCGCGTCGAGCCACGAGGTCGAGTCGGTCGCCCTGACACTCGACGGCCTCGACACGGCGAAGCCCCGGTACCGGAACGCGGTCGTCGTGCTCGACACCGAGCTGGGGGCCCAGGCGCTGCTCGACGCGCTGCACGTCGTCGAGGACACCCACGGCCGCACCCGCGAAGTCCGGTGGGGCGACCGCACGCTCGACCTCGACGTCATCACGTACGGCGACGAGCGCATCGCGACCGAGACGCTGGACGTGCCGCACCCGCGTGCGCACGAGCGGGCCTTCGTGCTGGCGCCGTGGCTCGACGCCGACCCCGGCGCGGTGCTGCCCGGTCGCGGGCCGGTCGCCGACCTGCTGGCCGCACTCGGTGACGACACGGAGCGCGTCGACGAGCCGCGCCTGCTCGACGGTGACGACACGGAGCGCGTCGACGAGCCGCGCCTGCTCGACGGTGACGACACGGAGCGCGTCGACGAGCCGCGCCTGCTCGACGGCGTGACCACGGCCTCCCGTCCGGACGCCAACCCGACCACCACCGGAACGGACGCCACCCCGTGAAGACCACCCGCGCCTCCACGCTGATCAGCCTCGCCGTCGTCGCCGGCATCGCCGGCTTCGCGCTGAACGCCGCCCTGGCGTCGCGCCAGGCGCCCGCACTCCTGCTCGTCAGCCCCCTCGGCTTCGCCCTGGCGCTCATCGGCGTGGTGCTCATCGCCCTGGCCCTGCCGGTCCGACGCCACGCGCAGGGCGTCCCCGGCCGCCGCGTCGACCCGATCTACGCGACCCGCGTCGTGGTCCTCGCCAAGGCCTCGAGCATCTGCGGCGTGCTGTTCGGCGCCTTCGCACTCGGGCTCCTCGTGTACCTGCTGACCCGCTCCGTCGTCCCTTCGCTAGGCTCGACCCTGCCGAGTGCCGTGGCGGTCGGTGGCGGGATCGTGCTCACCGTGTGCGCCCTCGTCGCCGAACGCATGTGCATCGCTCCACCGGACGACGACGACCCGGACGACCCACGGGGCGGCACGACGGCACGATGACCACCAGGAGGGCCCGATGCCGCGCGAACGACTCGACGAGCACGGACTCGGGCTGACCGGAATCGACTGGACCCGGGTGTCGTCGAAGCTCGTCTGGACCGAGCTCGTCACCACCGTCCTCGCCGGTGTCGTCGTCACCGCTGGCTGCATCCTGATCGGGGTCGCGAACGGCGGTCCCTCGGACACGGCCGGACTCGTCTGGACCCTGATCGGTGCCGCGGTGGGCATCGCCACGCTGGTCACCGCGATCCTGACGCCCCGCCGGGTCCGCGCGATCGGGTACGCCCTGCGCGAGGACGACTTCGTGCTCCGCAAGGGCCTGATGTGGCAGCGCTTCACCGCGGTGCCCTACGGTCGTCTGCAGCTCGTGGACGTGAACCGCGGGCCGCTCGACCGCATGCTCGGGATGAGCGAGCTGAAGTTCGTGACGGCGGCCGCGTCGACCAACGTGCGCATCCCGGGCATCCCCGCCGAACACGCCGACGAGCTCCGGGACCGGCTGGTCGAACTCGCCGAGTCCCGCCGCGCCGGGCTCTGAGGGCACCGTGACGTTCCGACCCGGGCCGACGCCGCCCGCACCCCCGCGCCACGGCAACGCGGCCGCAGCCGCGCCCCTGACCGACGGCGAGTGGCACCGGCTGCACCCGCTGACGCCGCTGCTGCGCGGTGGCATCTTCCTGATCGTGGTGCTCGGCATCGTGCTCAACAACCTGCGCGACACCCTGGTCGAGATGGTCATCCCGGGTGGCGGGCCGCAGGAGGACGGCGACCCCGTCCGGTACGTCTACGAGCACGGCGCGGTCGGGTGGGTGCTGCTCGGGATCGTCGGGTTCCTGGTCGTGCTGATCGGCCTGTTCTACCTGTCCTGGCGGATGCACGAGTTCCGGGTGACGGGCGAGATCGTCGAGGTGCGCTCGGGTGTCCTGTTCCGCAACCACCGCAAGGCCCGGCTCGACCGGATCCAGGGCATCAACATCAGCCGCCCGCTCATCCCGCGGCTGTTCGGCACCGCCAAGCTCGAGATCGCCCAGGCCGGCAACGACGCGAACGTCCAGCTCGCCTACCTCGGGGCGAAGGCCGGTGACGACCTGCGGCAGCGCATCCTGGTCCTGGCGTCCGGAGCCCAGGACGACGAGTCCGGCCCCGACCACCCCGCGTCGAACGGTCTGGTGCAGGACCGCGTCTCGGAGTTCCTGTCGCCCGAGCTCGACCCGGCGTCCGTGCACGCGACGCGCATCGTCCGGGTGCGGCCCGGCCGGCTCATCGCGTCGACACTGCTCTCCGGCACGACCGTGTTCATCCTGCTGCTCGTCGTCGCGATCATCGTCAGCATCGCGGTCACGGGCGAGTACTTCCTGCTGGTGTCCCTGTTCCCCGCGGTGATCGGCGCCGGCGGCTACTACGTCCGCAAGTTCTCCAAGTCGCTGCAGTACACGATCGCGGACACCCGCGACGGCATCCGCATCGGGTTCGGTCTGGTGTCGACGACGAACGAGACGCTGCCGCCGGGCCGCATCCACGCGGTCAGCGTCGCGCAGCCGTTGCTGTGGCGACCGTTCGGCTGGTGGGACATCCGCATCAACCGGGCGACGAACGCCGGCAACGGTGCGTCGAACAACCAGCAGGTGTCCTCGATCGTGCTGCCGGTGGGGACCGCCGAGGACGTCCGACAGGTCCTCGAGATCATCCTGCCCACGCTCGTCGGCAGCGCGGTCGTCGGACCCGGCGCCTCGAAGGACCGGATGCGCGAGGGGTCCGCCGAGGCCGTCGACGTCGTGGACGACAGCCTGACCACCACGGGTGACCAGGGCGGCTTCCGGCACTCGCCCCGCCGCGGTCGCTGGCTGCGCCCGCTGTCGGCCCGCCGGAACGGGTACCGCTTCGTGCAGGGCGCCGTGCTGCTGCGGCTCGGGGCCGTCTGGCGCACGCTGGTCGTCGTGCCGTTGCCGCGCGTGCAGAGCGTCAAGGTCTCGCAGGGTCCGGTCGAGCGCCTGCTCCGGTTGGCGTCCGTGCACGTGCAGACCGTGTCCGGTCCGGTCACGGCGACGGTGGGCGCGATCGACGCCCGCGACGCGCAGCAGCTGTGGGCCGAGACCGCCGAGCGCGCGCTCGAGGCCGCGGCCACCGACACCTCGCACCGCTGGCGGTCCGCCTCCGCACCAGCAGGCGGACAGGAGGCCCGGGGCGCTGCCGCCGCACCGGCTGCGGGACCGCAGGTGGCGGGACCGGAGCGGCACGGGCCTCCTGACCGGGCACCTGCGCCCGCCGGGTGGGGCGACGTCCCGCCCACCGGAGCCGTCCGGTGAGGGCCGGACGTCTGGGCGTCGGGGTGGTCGGAGCGGGCCGGGTCGGGCCGGTCCTCGGTGCGGCCCTGGCCAATGCCGAGCATGCCGTCGTGGGGATCACCGCGGTGTCCGAGACGAGTGTCGACCGGGCCGAGGCGCTCCTGCCCGGCGTGCCCGTCCTCGAGACGCCGGCGCTCGTCGAGCGGAGCGAACTCGTCCTGCTCGCGGTGCCGGACGACCAGCTGGTCGGCCTCGTGCAGGGGCTGGCGGACGCGGGCATGTGGCAGCCCGGGCAGCTCGTCGTGCACACGAGCCCGGACCACGGCGTCGGCATCCTCGCGCCCGCCATGGCCGCCGGCGCGATCCCGCTCGCCATCCACCCGGCGATGGCGTTCACCGGCACGAGCATCGACCTCGTCCGACTGCGTGACGCCTGGTGCGCGGTCACGGCGCCCTCGCCCGTCCTGCCCATCGCCCAGGCGCTCGTCGTCGAGATGGGGGCGGAGCCGTTCGTCGTCGCCGAGCAGGACCGTCCCGCCTACGCCGATGCCGTGCGCGCCGCCGTGAGCTTCTCGACCGCGATCGTCGACCAGTCGGCCGGCACCCTGTCCGGGATCGGTGTCGAACAGCCCGGTCGGGTGCTCGGGGCACTCGTGCGGTCGGCCGTCGACAACGCGCTCGCCGCGGCCGACGGGCAGTCGCGGCTGTAGGCCCCGGCACCGTCCCCGCGGTACAGCCCCCGCGGTACAGCCCCCGCGGTACCGTCCCCGCGGTTCCGGGGGATCGCACGTGGCCGGGTAGCATCGACGCGTCCCCCCACGACCTCCGGAGCCGCACCAGCATGACCGACGAGACCGCCACCACCGACACCGACGCTGCCGCGCTCGCCGACGCTGCCGCGCTCGCCGAGCAGGAGACCAGCGAGCAGCGTCAGGTCCGCCTCGACAAGCGCGCGCGACTGCTCGACGCCGGTGTGCAGGCCTACCCGGCCGAGCTGCCGATCACGACGACCATCCCCGCGGTCCGGGCAGGGCACGAGCACCTCGAGACCGGTCAGGAGACGGACGACCTGGTCGGCGTCGCGGGCCGGGTCGTGTTCTCGCGCAACACCGGCAAGCTCTGCTTCGCCACGCTGCAGTCCGGCGACGGTGCCCGGATCCAGGCGATGGTGTCCCTGGCCGAGGTCGGCGATGAGTCGCTGGCGCGGTGGAAGGAGTTCGTCGACCTGGGCGACCACGTGTTCGTGCACGGCCGGGTGGTCTCCTCACGCCGGGGTGAGCTGTCGGTCATGGTCGACGACTGGGCGATGGCGTCGAAGGCGATCCTGCCGCTGCCGAACCTGCACAACGAGCTCGGCGAGGAGACCCGGGTCCGCCAGCGGTACCTCGACCTGATCGTCCGCGACCAGGCGCGCGCCACCGTCCGCGCCCGCGCCGCCGTGATGACGTCGCTCCGGCAGACCTTCGCGTCGCACGAGTACCTCGAGGTCGAGACCCCGATGCTGCAGACCCAGCACGGCGGCGCCTCGGCCAGGCCCTTCGTCACGCACTCCAACGCGTTCGACACCGAGCTGTACCTGCGCATCGCGCCCGAGCTGTTCCTGAAGCGGGCCGTCGTCGGCGGCATCGACCGGGTGTTCGAGGTCAACCGCAACTTCCGGAACGAGGGCGCCGACTCGTCGCACTCGCCTGAGTTCGCGATGGTCGAGGCCTACCAGGCGTACGGCGACTACGAGCAGATGGCCGACCTGACGCAGGAGCTCGTGCAGAACGCCACGCGTGCCGTCACCGGCGGTGTGCTCGAGGTCACGCTGCCCGACGGGTCGACCTACGACCTCGGTGGGGAGTGGCCGCGCATCGACATGTACGGCTCGCTGTCCGACGCCGCCGGTCGCACGATCAGCCCGTCCACGCCGCTGTCCGAGCTGCAGGAGCTGGCCGCGGCCGAGGGCGTCGAGGTCGCGCACGCCACGCACGGCAAGTACGTCGAGGAACTGTGGGAGCACTTCGTGATCGACTCCCTCGACCGGCCGACGTTCGTCATGAACTTCCCGGTCGACACCTCGCCCCTGACCCGACAGCACCGCAGCCGTCCGGGCGTCGTCGAGAAGTGGGACCTGTACGTCCGCGGGTTCGAGCTCGGGACGGCGTACTCCGAACTCGTCGACCCCGTCGTGCAGCGTGAGCGCTTCGTCGAACAGGCCGAGCTGGCCGCGGGGGGCGACCCCGAGGCGATGCGCGTCGACGAGGAGTTCCTGCGCGCGCTCGAGCACGCGATGCCCCCGTCCGGCGGGATGGGCATGGGGATCGACCGGCTGCTCATGGCCATCACGGGCCTGGGCATCCGCGAGACGATCCTGTTCCCCCTGGTGAAGTAGTCCCAGCTGGCGCCTCGTCGCGCGGGGTTAGGATGCCCGTGTGCCGCATGGAGTCGTGACCGGGATCATCTTCGCCCTGACGCCGACCGTCGTGGTCGGCCTCGTGTTCTGGTTCGTCATGCGTGCGATCATGCGGGCCGACCGCACCGAGCGCGCCGCGTACGCCAAGGTCGAGGCCGAGGAACGCGCGCGCTTCGAGCGTGAGCACGGCAAGCCCGCTCCGGCACCCGCCTCGGCGGAGTAGCCCGGGCGTGCACACCACGTCACCGTCCGTTCACCGGGCGGTGGCACCGTCGTCCCATGCACCCGTGGACGCCTGAGTCCGTCGACCCCGTGGACCTCGACCCGACCGACGCGTTCGGGCACCCGGCGTTGGCCGACCCCGCGCGCGACGACGGCGCCTGGGACGACGGGGACGACGACGACATCGACGTCTGAGCGTCGCCGGGCGTTCACGTGGCGGTTGCCGTCCGGTGTGAGCATCATCGCCATGCCCAACACCCCGATGACTCGTGTCCGCAGCCTGGTCGGCGACATCGAGAGCGAGTACGACGAGTACGACCGCGATGCCGACCTCGAGGTCTCGAAGCGCCGAGAGGGCTGGCTCGAGCCCTCCTGGTGACACCCCACCCGCCTGCTGTTCGGGGTACGGCGACCGGATCGACCTGATCCGGATCGACGTACCCCTTTTGCTTGTCCACGAAGCGCTGCACCCCGGGGTACAACGTTGCGCGGTTGCGGGAAACATCCCCGCAACACCGGAAACACGGGGACATCGGCGTCATCTCGGGGATCGGTCGTCCCGCGGCCACGAGGGTGCCGTACCCCGCGGGGGACGGTTCCGATGGTGAAGCACGGAGAACCCTGGGAATCGATCCCGCCGGTTTGTGGGGTACACCCTCGGACCGCTCTACTTGGTCTCACCCACCGCCGTCACCGTCACTGCAGGGAGAGTCACATGACGATCGCAACGACAGCACCGAGCACGACATCGCGCCGGACGAAGAAGGCCGCGAAGACCGAGACCGCGAAGGTCGAGAGCACGACGCTCGACGCCGTGGCCGAGGTCGAGGCGGACGAGCAGCTCGCCGGGGTCCGTGGTGCATCGGTCGACCAGGTCGGTGACTACCTCCGTCACATCGGGCGTCTGGCACTCCTCACCGCCGAGGAAGAAGCCGACATCGCCCGCCGCATCGAGGTCGGCCTGTTCGCCGGCGAGAAGCTGGCCACCGAGGCCGGCCTCCCCAAGGCCCTGCAGCGTGAGCTCAAGTGGCTCGTCCGCGACGGTGAGCGTGCCAAGGAGCGCATGATCACCTCGAACCTGCGCCTGGTCGTCAGCATCGCGAAGCGCTACTCGCAGCGCGGCCTGCCCTTCATGGACGTCATCCAAGAGGGCAACCTCGGCCTGGTCCGCGCGGTGGAGAAGTTCGACTTCACGCAGGGCTACAAGTTCTCGACGTACGCCACGTGGTGGATCCGCCAGGCCATCTCCCGCGGTCTCGCCGACAAGGCCCGCACGATCCGCATCCCGGTGCACACCGTCGAGCTCATCAACAAGATCTCGCGCACCGAGCGTGACCTGACCGTCGACCTCGGCCGCGCGCCGATGCCCGAGGAGGTCGCGGCAGAGCTGAGCATGTCGGTCGAGGAGCTCGTCGACCTCAAGGGCCGCTCGCACGAGCCGGTCTCGATCCACACCGTCGTCGGTGACTCGGACGACAGCGAGCTGGGCGACTTCATCGAGGACGAGGACGCCGCGTCCCCGAACGAGCTGACCGAGACCACGCTCCTGCACCGCGACATCCGCTCGATCGTCGCTGAACTGCCGAGCGACGAGGCCAACGTGATCCGCATGCGCTACGGCCTCGACGACGACAAGCCGATGACGCTCGACGAGATCTCGAAGATCGTGCACACCACGCGCCAGGCGGTCAGCCGCGTCGAGTCGCGTGCCAAGCTGCGCCTCTTCGCCAAGGCGGTCTCGCAGGACATGCAGCTCTACCTGACCGAGTAGCGCGCAACAGCTTCGGTCGGTGCCGTGCGCGGTGCCGACTGGGGGAACCCGGGTCGTCCTGTGGGAAGGCGATCCGGTGGGGTGATGGGAACGGCCCGCTCGAGCACTGCTCGGGCGGGCCACATCCATGTCCGGGGACGGCTCAGTCCTCGACCTCGCGTCGCAGCTTCTGCCGCAGGTCGCTCGGGATCAGCTCCACGAGCTGGTCGGGTCGGACGGGCAGGTCCAGCAGGCTCAGCTTCACCCGCCCGGTGCGTCCGTGCCGCTCGGCGTCGAGCCGGACGACGCTGCCGGCGTCCTTGCGCAGCCGCATGTCGATCTGCGCGCCCGTGGCGACCTCGCCGACGACGAGTCCGTCGACCTCGAGTGCGGCGCTCCTGGTGCCCTCGGCGATGTCGAACCGGTAGCGCTCGCGGGCTGCGAGCACCACCGCGCGGTCGATGCCCGCCATCGGCGCGACCGGCGTGACGACGGACCCGGAGAGCGCGGGGGACAGGACCGGACCGCCCGCGGCGTAGTTGTACGCGGTGGAGCCGGCCGGGGTCGCCGCGACGATGGCGTCCGCGCGGTAGTACCCGTACCCGAAGCCGCCCACGCTCAGGTCGGCGGAGACCTGCCCGGCGCCGGGGCGGCGGACGATGGTCAGGTCGTTGAAGGCGAGGTAGTCGGTGCGGGCGCCGCTCCACGTCAGCTTGGCCTCGAGCGCGTGGTGCGGCTCGAGCTGGTACTCGCCGGCGGACAGGCGTTCGAGGGCGGCCTCGAGCTCCGGCGGCTCGATCTCGACCAGGAACCCGACGTTGCCGTGGTTGACGCCGAGCACCGGCACCGGGCGCTTCGCGACGAGGCGCATCGCCCCGAGCATCGTGCCGTCCCCACCGAGCGCGACCACCAGGTCGACGATGTCGGTGAACTCCTCGTCCTCGACCACGTCGATGACCGCGCCGATGCGGGCGGCGTCGATGCGGCGGGCGACCAGGCGTCCACGGCCGGAGGAGTTCCAGCGCTGCAGGGTCGTGACGGACTCCTGCACGTTCTTGGTCGGGTGCACGACGAGACCGACGACGGGCTGCTCCATGTGCCGGATGCTACCGGGCGGACCTGCCCGCCACGCTGCGGGGCCGGTCGTCCCGGCGACCGGGAAGCGCACCGCACGCACGGGGGTCACGCCCACGGCGAACAGGGGCAGCCCGAGGGGGGAGCGCTGGTTACTCTCGATGTACGTGACCGGACTCACACGAGCCCGGTGCAGCTGTCGGCCCGGTACGAAGGGCCAAGGGAGAGCACATGTTCGAGAGATTCACCGACCGAGCCCGTCGTGTTGTCGTCCTCGCTCAAGAAGAAGCGAAGATGCTCAACCACAACTACATCGGCACCGAGCACATCCTCCTCGGCCTCATCCACGAGGGCGAGGGCGTCGCCGCCAAGGCGCTGGAGTCGCTGGGCATCTCGCTCGACGCCGTCCGCGAGCAGGTCCAGGACATCATCGGGCAGGGCCAGCAGCAGCCGACCGGGCACATCCCGTTCACGCCGCGCGCCAAGAAGGTCCTCGAGCTGTCCCTGCGCGAAGCGCTCCAGCTCGGCCACAACTACATCGGGACCGAGCACATCCTGCTCGGCCTCATCCGCGAGGGCGAGGGTGTCGCAGCCCAGGTCCTCGTGAAGCTCGGCGCCGACCTGAACCGGGTGCGCCAGCAGGTCATCCAGCTCCTGTCCGGCTACCAGGGCAAGGAAGCGGTCGCCGTCGGCGGCGAGCAGCAGCAGAACGCGCAGCAGGGTTCGCAGGTCCTCGACCAGTTCGGTCGGAACCTCACCCAGGCAGCGCGCGACGGCAAGCTCGACCCGGTCATCGGGCGCGAGAAGGAGATGGAGCGGGTCATGCAGATCCTCTCCCGTCGCTCCAAGAACAACCCCGTCCTGATCGGTGAGCCCGGCGTCGGCAAGACCGCCGTGGTCGAGGGCCTCGCCCAGGCCATCGTCAAGGGCGACGTCCCCGAGACGCTGAAGGACAAGCAGCTCTACTCGCTCGACCTCGGATCGCTCATCGCCGGGTCCCGCTACCGCGGTGACTTCGAGGAGCGCCTGAAGAAGGTCACGAAGGAGATCCGCACCCGCGGCGACATCATCGTCTTCATCGACGAGATCCACACGCTGGTCGGTGCCGGTGCAGCAGAGGGCGCGATCGACGCCGCGTCGATCCTCAAGCCGCTGCTGGCCCGCGGTGAGCTCCAGACCATCGGTGCCACCACGCTCGACGAGTACCGCAAGCACTTCGAGAAGGACGCCGCACTCGAGCGTCGCTTCCAGTCGGTCACGGTGAACGAGCCGTCGCTGCCGCACACCATCAACATCCTCAAGGGCCTGCGCGACAAGTACGAGGCGTTCCACAAGGTCTCGATCACCGACGGCGCGATCGTGTCGGCGGCGAACCTGGCGGACCGTTACGTGCAGGACCGCTTCCTGCCCGACAAGGCGATCGACCTGATCGACGAGGCGGGCGCTCGCCTCCGGCTCTCGATCCTGTCCGCGCCGCCGGAGCTCCGCGAGTTCGACGAGAAGATCTCGACCGTTCGCGGGTCGAAGGAAGCCGCCATCGAGGAGCAGGACTTCGAGAAGGCTGCCAGCCTGCGCGACGAGGAGAAGAAGCTCCTCGGCGAGCGTCTCCGCCTCGAGAAGCAGTGGCGTGCAGGTGACGTGGCCGCCTCTGGCACCGTCGACGAGGGCATCATCGCCGAGGTCCTGGCCCAGGCCACGGGCATCCCGGTGTTCAAGCTCACCGAAGAGGAGACCTCGCGTCTCGTCTTCATGGAGAAGGCCCTGCACCAGCGCGTCATCGGTCAGGAAGAAGCCATCTCGGCCCTGTCCAAGACCATCCGTCGCACCCGCGCCGGCCTCAAGGACCCGAACCGCCCCTCGGGCTCGTTCATCTTCGCCGGCCCCACGGGCGTCGGCAAGACCGAGCTCGCCAAGGCCCTGGCCGAGTTCCTGTTCGACGACGAGGGCGCGCTGATCTCCCTCGACATGTCGGAGTTCGGTGAGAAGCACACCGTCTCGCGCCTGTTCGGTGCCCCTCCCGGGTTCGTCGGGTTCGAGGAGGGCGGCCAGCTCACCGAGAAGGTGCGTCGCAAGCCGTTCTCCGTGGTCCTGTTCGACGAGATCGAGAAGGCCCACCCGGACATCTTCAACTCGCTGCTGCAGGTGCTCGAAGAGGGCCGCCTGACCGATGGTCAGGGCCGCGTCGTCGACTTCAAGAACACCGTCATCATCATGACCACGAACCTCGGTTCGCAGGGCATCGCCGGTGGCCCGGTGGGCTTCCAGGTCGAGGGTGACTCGGGCGTCGGCTACGACCGCATGCGGGCGAAGGTCAACGAGGAGCTCAAGAAGCACTTCAAGCCCGAGTTCCTGAACCGCGTCGACGACACGATCGTGTTCCCGCAGCTGTCGCAGCCCGAGCTGCTGCAGATCGTGGACCTGTTCGTGAAGCGCCTGTCCGACCGCATGCTCGACCGCGACATGACCGTCGAGCTGACCCTGCCGGCCAAGGAGCAGCTCATCAAGGTCGGGTTCGACCCGGCCCTGGGTGCTCGCCCGCTGCGTCGCGCGATGCAGCACGAGGTCGAGGACCAGCTCTCCGAGCACATCCTGCAGGGTGAGCTCACCGCGGGCGACCACGTCAAGGTGGACTTCCGCGAAGGCAAGTTCGAGTTCGAGACCGGGCGCCAGCCGGGCCGCGAGGAGGTCCTCGCCGGAGCCGCTGCCGTGGAGTCCGGAACGGACGCCGCCCCGCAGGGCGAGATCGAGTCCTAGGAGCCACACCAGACAGACGGGAGGCCCGGTGCCAGCTGGCACCGGGCCTCCCGTCTGTCTGGTTGCCGGTCGGTCAGAGCTGGTCGCCTCGTTCGGCGTCGCTGTCGACGTCGCTGTCGGCGGTGCCGTCGGAATCACCGGTCAGTCCGTCGGCCAGACCGTTGGTCTGGTCGAAGGCGTGCCCGATCGATTCGTCGTTGAGATCGGCGAGGGACCCGTTGTCCTCGCGGTGTTCCGGGTTGGTGTCCTTGTCCATGTGCCGGACGGTACGCCGGAGGCCCGTGCTGGTTCCCAGCACGGGCCTCCGGTCGTTCAGCAGGGGATCAGGCCTGCACGTCGCCACGCCAGCCAGCGTCGGCGGGAGCGGACTCGACACGCTCCTTGTAGTTCTGCAGGTCCTTCTTGACCGCGTGGCCACCGACGCCCACGGCCGAACCGAGCTTCTCGAGGAAGCCGGAGGGCTGCCAGTCGATCTGCACGGTGACGCGGGTCTCGGCGTCGGCGAGCTTGTGGAAGGTGACGACGCCGGCGTGGTCGGTCTCGCCGTCCTTCACGGTCCAGGCGACGCGCTCGTCCGGGTGCTGCTCGGAGATGACGGCGCGGAACTTGCGCTCCTGACCGGCGACCTTGACGGTCCAGTCGGTGGTCGTGTCGTCGACCTGGACGATCTCCTCGACCTCGTCGAGGAAGTGCGGGAACTCCTCGAAGCGGGTCCACTGCCCGTAGGCGGCGCTGACGGGGACGTTGACGTCGATGGTCTCGATGATCTGCGGCATGACGTCGACGGTAGGCGGTGGGGGCTGGGCGTGGCACAGGCTCGGGCTGGCGCGAACGGGACTCGGGCTAGTGTTGACGGGATGAGTGAGCACGGGAAGCACGCGTTCCACGAGCGGGACGACCACGGCATCCTGGTGCGCCCTGCGCTGGCGTCGGACGTGCCCCACATCCAGCGGCTCATCTCGCCGTACGTCGACCGGCGGATCCTGCTCGGCAAGGAGAACGTCGCTCTGTACGGCTCGATCCAGCAGTTCCGGATCGCCGAGGGTCCCGACGGCACCCCGATCGGGTGTGGGGCGCTGGCGGTCTTCTGGGACGACATCGCCGAGGTGCGCACGCTCGCGCTCGACGCGGACTGGATCCACAAGCGGGTCGGGCACCGCATGCTCGAAGCGCTCGAGCACGACGCGCGAGAACTCGGCGTTGCGCGGATCTTCTGCCTGACGTTCGAGGTCGACTTCTTCGCGAAGCACGGGTACCTGGAGATCGGCGAGCAGGTCGTCGAACCGTCCGTCTACGCCGAGCTCGTGCGGTCGTCGGACGAGGGCGTGGCGGAGTTCCTCGACCTGGCGCGGGTCAAGCCGAACACGCTCGGCAACACGCGCATGCTGAAGATCCTCTGACGCTTTCCGTCGGCCGTCGGCGGGGTTCCGTCGCCGGGCGCCGGGCGTCTCCTACCCTGTGCGCATGTCGTCGTTCCGCCACCCCGTGGGCCCGCAGAAGCCGGGCGTGTACTGGCGCCGTCGTCTGACCGTGCTCGGGGCCGTCGCGATCGTCGTGATCGTGGTCGTGCTCATCGTCGTCGGTCGGGGGAACGGTGCTCCGTCCGTCGCCGCGTCGGGCTCCCCGTCCGCCTCGCCGCGGGCCGCTGCGTCGTCGCCGGCGCCCGCTGCTTCGGCGTCGTCCGCGCCGTCGTCGGGGTCGTCGTCGCCCGGTCCTTCGGCTTCCGCTTCTGCTGCTGACGGTTCCGCCGCAGACGGGGACACCTGCGGCAAGGGGCAGATCGCGCTCAAGCCGGTGCTCGACAAGAGCGCCTACGGCCCCACCGAGGACCCGAAGATCGCGATGTCGATCGAGAACACCGGATCGAAGTCCTGCCACATGGACCTCGGTTCGGCGCAGCAGGTCCTGACGATCAGCTCCGGCGAGGAGCAGTACTGGTCGTCGAAGGACTGCCAGACCGGTGGGACGAACCAGGACGTCACGATCAAGGCCGGGCAGACCCTGACCACGCCGGCGATCGCGTGGGACCGCACCCGGTCGTCGACGACCACGTGCGACTCGTCTCGGCCGTCGGTGACCGGTGGGGGAGCGAGCTACCACCTGCAGGTGTCCGTGGGGAACATCACGTCGGCGGACTCGGCGCAGTTCATCCTGAACTGATCGGGGGTGGTCGTCCGGCGACGGCTGCTATCCTGGTCGTAAGTGGATTGGGAATGCCCGATCGGCGTCGAACCCCCGGCATGCCGGGGGTTTTCGCTTGCCAGTGGCAGGGTGCCGGCCGGCACGTTCTCCGTCGTCCGCTCAGGGATAGACCTTCAGGCCCCACCCGTGGACGCTGCCGTCGCGAGACTTCGGCATGCGGTCGACGAGGCGTTCCCAGGCCCTGTTCGGCTGTTCCGGTTTCAAGAGGTGCGTCCCGATGGGCCGGGCGACCAGGTCCGCGATCTGGAGGCCGGTGCTGTTTGCTTGCTTGCTGGCGATCTGGAAGCGGAAGGACTCGGCCATCCCACGCATCCGAGTGCGATCCATGATGCGGTCGAACTCATCCTGCAGTTCGCGGTCTTCCTTCTTCCCCCTGCTCTCGAAGACGACGACCGTCTCTCGACGGGCAGCGCCACGCTGTTGGAGTTGCAGGAACACACGCTCCAGCCCGTACTCGAGCGCCACGTCGTAGGGGCTGACGGCCTCCCCTGTGCGACGGAGGAACTCGTGCTTCCGGATCGCCGTCGCCACGATCCCGAAGCGTTCCTGGAACACGGCGTCGATCCGGTCCATGAAGTTGGCCCGGACGGAGGCGTTGAGCAGGACGTCGAACGGTGGGGCTGCCTGGCGGAGCTCGCGTTCGTGCAGCACGACCATGTCGTGGTTGAAGAAGTCGAACTTGATCCGCTGCACGAGGGGAACGATGCGGTCAACGTAGAGGTCGATGGGGAAGATGCAGAACGCGAGGACGAACATCGGGTAGTCCGGGTTGATCTTCGTCAGGCTGTGGTCGCCACTCTCGTCGACGTAGACGATGTACCCGCTCGACATGAGACCGCAGCATATCAGTGCAGCATGCCGGTACTCCGCGCCGGTGGCGGCCCCAACTCCCTCGGCCTAGGTCAGTCGAACTTCGGTGTGGTCACCTTGCAGTGGACGGGCTGCCCGGGCTGGCCCTGCTCCTCGGCGATCACGCGCTTGCCGTCGAGCAGGATGCGGCAGGTCGCCGTCTGGCCGTCCTCAGGGGTCGCCATGACGGAGGCCGGGTCCTCGGCGAGGACGATCGACTCGTGCGTCCAGGTCGCGCCGTCGTCACCGTTGCCGGCACCGGGCTTGGTCGACGCGGTTGACAGCGTCCGCTTCTCCGGCGCGTCGCCGCGGCTCTCGGAGCCGACGAAGGCGACGTCTCGCAGGGTGCTGGCGTCTGCGGTGTCAACGCTGACCTCGTAGGTGACGGCCCAGGCATTGCCGACCTGCTGGTGGATCTGGGCGCAGCCCGTCAGAGCGAGGGCTGCAGCGCCCAGGACGAGTGCGGCGGACGTGCGGCCGATGGTGGTGCGAAAGGTCATACAAACACAATCGCGGCCGGCCGATCGAACTTCGTCATGACGAAGGTTCGATCGAGTCCGACCGCGGTCGTGTTCGGGGTCAGCCGACCGGATGACGGTCAGCGTTCCCCTGGGGTTCAGCCGATGACGGTGATGTTCTCCGCCTGCGGGCCCTTGCGGCCCTCAGTGATCTCGAACTCCACCTTCTGGTTCTCTTCGAGGCCGCGGTAGCCGCTGCCCGAGATCGCCGAGAAGTGCGCGAAGACGTCGGCGCTGTTGTCGTCCGGGGCGATGAACCCGAAGCCCTTTTCGTTGTTAAACCACTTGACGGTTCCAGTTGCCATGATGGCGTTTCCTTAACTGTTCTTGCTTTCCATCGCGGTATGACACGCAGACGGAGCCTCGTCGTATGTCGACGAGGATGATGCGCCACGCGGGCAGGTGCCGGCGGGACGGGTGCGGGATCAGACGGTGGGTCGAAGACCCGGTTGCACTGACCCATGAGTCTGGTTGAGGGGCAAAACCACCTCGTCCAGACGTTGGACGCCGCCGAAGCGGTGTGACCAACGTAGCGTGTCTGGGGAGGAAGGGCCAGACGAGGTCGCCGGTATCCGGGGAAATCTGGTGAACTTGATGGTGATGGCAGAGAAGGAACAGCGATTCCGGAGCGAACAGCTCGAGGAAGCGCTTGCGCAGCAGGACGTGGCAGCGGTGGCGTACGCCCTGCGACATGACATCGTGATCGTGCCGCGGCTGGTCACCGGCAAGAAGGACATGCAGGTGCGCGTGTTCGGTCGGGAAGGGTCAGAGCAGCGCATCCTGCTGCTGTTCTCGTCGGCTGACGCGTACACGGCGATGGTCCCGGACGAGAAGGTCCGGCAGGTCATGGTCTACGACGCGGCTCGGCTCGAGGAGTTCCTCGCCGCGCACCTGGACACGCTCGAGGGTGTGTTCTTCGACATCGCGGGCCCGCACACGATGCAGTCGTCGCCGGCGGACCTGCTGGCCGCATTGCGCGCGTGACGCGGTGACCGCCGACTAGAAGGCGGCGTCGAGCTCGCGTTCGCGGACGGACTTCGTCATCGAGAACGCGACGCGCAGTGCTTCGCGCAGGTGTTCGGCGTCGGCGCCGAGCACGGTCGTGAAGCCGAGTCGTCGGGCCTCGTTCGCGCGCTGCTTGGCGCCGGTGGCGGGGCGGATCTCGCCGGCCAGGCTGATCTCGCCGATCGCCGCGAGCGTGTGCGGGTACGGACGGTCGCGTGCCGCGCTGGCGAGGGCCAGCACGATCGCCAGGTCGGCGCCGGGTTCGGTCAGCTTCATGCCGCCGACCGTGGAGACGTAGACGTCGGCGTCGGACAGCTTGATGCCCGCACGGCGTTCGAGCACCGCGAGCAGCATCGCCACGCGTGAGGAGTCCACGCCGTTGACGACCCGGCGCGGCTGCGGCGCCGAACTGGGGACGACGAGTGCCTGGACCTCGACCGGGAGCGCGCGCCGTCCCTCCATCGCGACCGTGATGCACGTGCCGGACACGGGCGTGCCGTTGCGGGACATGAACAGGCCACTGGGATCCGGGACCTCGTGGATGCCGTCGCCCGCCATGTCGAAGCAGCCGACTTCGTCCGTGGGGCCGAAGCGGTTCTTCAGCGCGCGGACGAAGCGGAGTGCGGTCTGGCGGTCGCCCTCGAAGTGGCAGACGACGTCGACCAGGTGCTCGAGCAGCCGAGGACCCGCGATCGAGCCGTCCTTGGTGACGTGCCCGACGATCAGGACCGGCAGGTTGCGCTGCTTGGCTTCGCGGATCAGGGTCGATGCGACTTCGCGGACCTGGGAGGTGCCGCCCGCGATGCCGTCGACCGAGGCCGAGGAGATGGTCTGCACCGAGTCGGCGATGAGCAGGTCGGGCTGGACCTGGTCGATCTGGCCGAGGATGACGCCGAGGTCGACCTCGCTCGCCAGGAAGAGCTCGTCGTGCATGGCGCCGGTCCGCTCGGCGCGGAGGCGGACCTGGTCGACGGACTCTTCCGCGCTGACGTAGAGCACGCGCTTGCCGGTCGCCGCGGCACGCGAGGCGACCTCGAGCAGGAGCGTCGACTTGCCGACGCCGGGCTCGCCGCTCAGCAGGACGGCCGCACCCGGGACGATGCCGCCGCCGAGCACGCGGTCGAATTCGCCGATGCCGCTGGTCCAGCGCGGGACGGCTCCGACGCGGGCCTGGGTGATGGGCTGCGCGATGCGGGTCCCCGTGACGGCGACGGCACTGGTGCCACGAGCACTCGCCGTGACGGCCGAGGTGTCCTCGACCGTGCCCCAGGACTGGCACTCACCGCAGCGGCCGACCCACTTGATCGTGGTCCACCCGCACTCGGAGCAGCGGAACGTGGACTGGGGGCGGGCCATGCGTCGAGGTTAGGCGTCGCCGCCGACATCAACCGACCGCTCCTGCGACCCGTCGGCGCGGGTGTCCTGCGCCCCGACGGCAGGGATCGACCCCGTCACGCGGTCGCGCAGGCGGTCGATGCGGTTCGGGCGGTGCGCGTGCTCGAGCTCGTCCACGTCTGCCGTGTCCTGCTCGGCGCGCGCGTTCGCGACGGCTCCGGCTTCACGCCCGAGGTCCTCGGCCTCGCGTGCCGACAGGTAATGCCGGATCGCGGCCACGGTGTCGACGCGGGCGTCGATCGCGGGCTCGAAGGCGCTCGCCCAGATCTCGTAGCCACGGTCGTTCGGGTGGAACAGGTCGCCGTAGGTGTTGAAGAACGTGCGCCGGATGCCGACGCGCTTGGTGATCGCGTGCAGCGGGGCGACCGTCAGCCCGAGTTCGTCCGCGACGCGGTGGATGATCTCGTTCGCGACAGCGACCTTGCGCTCACGGTCCGGCGAGAACATGCACGGCAGTTCGGCGACGACCGCGTGCGAGGGCACGGCGGCGTAGATCGCCCGGATGTTGCGCTCGAACTTGTCCGGGTGGAAGTCGGCGATGTCGTTCGCGCCGATCGACACCGTGCAGACGTCGGGCGTGAAGTTCCGGAGTTTCGGGAGCTGGTCCTTCTTCGCGCCCCAGGTCGTCGCTCCGGACACGCTGAGGTTCGCGACGCGGACGGTGGTGCGGGAGCGGTGCTTGATGCGACGTGCGAGCAGCCCCACGTAGCCCCGTGACGGTACCGTCGCGCCGACGCCCTGGGCTGCGGAGTCGCCGATCGCCAGGTACGTCAGCTGTCCCTCGTGGTGGAGTCGCTCGCGCCACCACTCGGCGTGGGTCGGGAGCATCTCGACGACGCGTTGTGAGGCGGCGCGCTGTCCCTTGACGCCGGCCCGGGCGCCGATGGCCGCGCCACCGGCGACCACGAGGCCGCCGCCGATCGAGGAGAGCAGTGCGATGAGGGTGCGGGACTTCATGACGAGGACGGTACGCCCGCGGGACTCGTCGGATCAGAGCAGATGCTGGGGGTGGGGGACGGGCCCTGGGGCCGACCATCTGTGGAGGGCGGGCAGCCCGCGGTGTCGCGAGGGGCCTCCCGGATCGTGTACCCTCGATCCCGGTACCGTGTCCGAGCGGCCGAAGGATCATGTCTCGAAAACATGTGTGGGGGCAACTCCACCGTGGGTTCAAATCCCACCGGTACCGCCATCGAAAACCCCCGTTCACGCGGGGGTTTTCTACTTTTGCGGAGCGTCCCTGGTGCATCTCTGGTGCACTTCCTTGGTGCCCTGCTTCAAAGTGCGCCCCCGCGACCGCCTGCCCTCGGCAGGTCAGTTCGGCGGGTTCCTCCCAGGCTGGTGCCCAGATCTACTCGCCAGTTGCACGAGCGGGGGTGGTGAGCGGAGGCGCTCGCTTGTGCCCCTCCTGCTGCGGGTCGAATCGAACGCCACCACCGGCTCGCGTGGCACAGCGTCCTTAGCAGTGCCCACATGTGCGGCAAGGTGTCGAGAGGGGCCCTGAAACAGCGTGTGCTCGGCACGTCGCGACCGTAGCTGTGTGGCGTACCCCACAAAAGCATCGTCCCGGCGACGATACGAAGATGCGACGATCGCGGGCGCCGCCGTCCTGCCGACCGGCGACTCTCAGCCTCGAACGGAGCGCCTGTGGAGGTTCTGGCTCTCATCTGTGAGTATGAGTCGCGTATCGCGCTAGAAAGACTGGGCAAGGGAGACAGCTGCGTGTGGTCAGACAACGAAACCGATAAAGACTTCCTCAATTTCGGCGGCGTCGCCGAGTCCATCGCGCAGATCGTCATCGATGCCGACACGCGTCCCGTCTCGATCGGCGTTTCAGGTTCCTGGGGTGTCGGCAAGTCATCAATGATCAAACTGACGCAGGCAGCGCTGAAGCAGCGAGCTGGCTCAGACGACTTCGTTTTCATCGAGTTCAACGCCTGGTTGTACCAAGGATACGACGACGCACGGACCGCGCTCCTTGAAACCATCGCTGAACGGCTGATTCAAGAAGCGACGGCTCGAGAAACCGGACTGGATAAAGCCAAAGACTTCCTGAAGCGCATCAAATGGCTTCGGCTCGCCAAGATAGTCGCGGTTCCCGCTGTAGCTGCTGCGCTGGGCTTGCCTCCGGTTGGGCTGGGAGGGGAAGTCGCGGCAATTATCGACGACATCAAGGATGGTGACGCTGACGAACAGACCCTGAAAAGCGCCGTCACTGCTGCAAAGGCAGCCGCAGCCGCGGGCCGTGTCCTGCTTGACCCTAAGGAGGACTCCTCACCGCCGAGGCAGATTGAAAGGCTGCGGGAATCCTTCGAGGAAGCGCTAGAGGAAATGGGGGTCACCCTCGTGCTTCTCGTCGACGACCTAGATCGATGCTTGCCTGACACCGCTATCTCGACCCTTGAAGCGATACGGTTGTTCCTCTTCCTCCGCCGGACTGCATTCGTTATCGCTGCCGACGATGGCATGATCAAACACGCGGTTCGCAAGCACTTTGGCGATCTTACGGACGAGTCGCTCGTTACAAACTATTTCGACAAGCTTATTCAGATTCCGATTCGCGTGCCCGCGCTTGGCACACAAGAAGTGCGCGCATATATGATGATGCTTTTCATCGAGAATAGCTCCCTCAGTGATGACGAAAAGGATCGCCTCAGGGCTGCGTTGGCCGGCCGACTCAAAGAATCATGGCGCGGCAAGAGTGTCAATCGCGCCTTTATTCGTGATCAGGGAGTCGAGCTTCCTGCGCCGTTAGTTCTTCAACTCAATACAGCCGAGCGGCTTGCTCCTGTTATGACATCCGCAAAGGGGATCGCAGGCAACCCCCGCCTAATCAAGCGGTTCCTCAACGCTTTGGATATTCGATTGTCGATTGCGAAGGCCCAAGGTATCGATGTTGATGAGCAAGTACTTGCGAAGCTGCTTCTCTTCGAGCGGCTCGCTACTCCTCAGGCGTACGCCGCATTGACGGCCGCGGTGAACGCCGAGGGTGACGGCAAGCCCAGGGGTCTTGGGGAGTGGGAAGTGGCCGCAGCCGCAGGCGAATCACTGGACCTCGATGGTCCCTGGGCAGGCCCGTTTGTGGCGGACTGGATCGGCCTCGCACCGCCACTTGCCGACGAGGACCTCCGTGGCGCCCTGTATGTGGGGCGAGAGAATGCACCATTGATCACAGGTGAAGACCGTCTCTCGTCGGAAGCTGCTGAACTCCTGACAGCCCTTATTGAGGAGCCAGGTGGTGCTGCGCTTCTTACCGACAATCTCGCCGCTCTTCCGCGGCCGGAACTGTCGATCATTATGGAGCGCCTCTTGGCAAAGGCCCGTCAGGAAACCTCATGGGGAACGCCACCCGTGCTCGATGCCTGCTTGGCTATAGCTGAGGTCGATCCGGAAGGCCAGGGTCAGATCCTCGCGGGGTTCCTGGGAGGGCGACCAGCTGCGCAGATCAGCCCGGGCATCGTCCCGAGAATCGCGCAATACCCCTGGGCAAAAGTGGTGTTCGGAGCATGGAACGCCTCCGACGAAATCGACGCGCCTGTGAAGCGGGCGATCAAGCAGAGGACGGAACGTGGGAACGTCTAAGAGCAGCACCGGTCCAGGTGCAGGCGTTTCGCTCGTGCCGCCGTGGGCCGACCCGCCGCGGGACGATGCACCACCGGTCATCGGCGACCCCGCGGCTGATGAGGGCCAGTCGGCACCGGAACCACCAGCAGCTGACCCGAAGGCGGCACCTGCTCGTTTTCGTGCAACTCGAAGCAACGCGACGCGCTTCGCGCGCTCAGGGGACACAGACGCGCTTCGCCGCTCCCTTTCTCACTACGTAACTTCCGGGTACGGCGGCAGCAGAACGCTCACGCGCCGACTGTCTGGCACGGCTCGCACAGCTGGCAGGCTTTCGTCGCTTCTAGGCTCCGCACCGGGTGGCGACGCCGCTGCTCTCCGTGACAGGATCATCGCCAACAGTGGGAACGCGGACGCGATCCTCAACGCAGTCGTCGAGGCGGTCGCGCCAACCGACGGCACTCAGGACACCGAGGCTGCCCGGTTCTCTGTGCACACCGCCCTGAGCGACTTACTCGGCAGATTCCCCGACGCCGACCTCATCGCACTCTCAGATGCGCAGCGCGACTTCGTCATTGAGCGGTATACCGCGCTCGACGTCACAAATCGTTTCCTGCTCGATGTCGGGAAAACGATCCGGGACAAGGCGCCTGACGCAGTAACCGCAGCTCGCCGCGCACGCCAAGTTCGGGAGTTCATCCAACAGGAGATCGCCGCAGCCTTCCGCGCCGTACGAGCCAAGGGGAGACCGGTGGACTCCAACGGCGTGTCGGTGCTCGTTCGGGATGCGCTGCGTGAGGCTTTTACAGTATTTGAGGACTACACGTCATGAGATTCCAAAGTGGACCGGCGACGTCGCTGCAGAACCTTGGCGATGCAATCCCAATCTCTCTCTTCGCCGTGCCGGACCTAGATGCCGGGGCTACCGCTGGCAAGGCAATACGTGAATCAGTGCAACACCGCGGTCTCGCACCAGACCCCGCCGCCTGGGACTTTCTTGCTATCGCGTTGTCCGTGATCACTGCTGACGGCATCAGCCGTCGAGGGGATAGCCCAGATGGATGGACGCGCGAGATCGCGATCGACATCGCCGTCAGAGAGCCAGAGGCCTGGGCCTCGCAACTTCTAGGCCTTAACCGTGCGCTGGGATTCCTGACCACGGACAGGTGGTCGCTGTCCGTCCGGGATGGAGGGGACGCGATCGACGTTCCTCTCGAGCCGTACCGTTACGACGTCGACGCGGTGGCCCTACTTTCAGGTGGCCTAGACTCTCTCATCGGTGCGATCGACCTGACCGACTTGGGCTCGAAGCTGCTCGCAACGAGCCATGTCGTGCGTGGGGATGCCGAGAAACAAGAACGTTTTGCGCGTGAGCTGGGAATCGAGCACCTGCCGCTCAATCATAACGCCAGTACTGAACGATCGGTAAAGGAGACATCTCAGCGCGCGCGATCACTGATCTTTCTCGCGTACGCCATTGTTGCCGCGACCTGCACCGACCGATATCGGGCGGGCGAGACCGTTCCGATCTATATGTGCGAGAACGGATTTATTGCTATCAATCCTCCGCTCACTACGTCGCGGATCAGCAGCCTCAGTACTCGCACCGCCCGGCCAGAGTTCCTGAACGCCATCGAGCGAATCCTTCGGAACGTCGGGCTCAACCTTCAAATCATCAACCCTTACCTTCTCAAGACGAAGGGCGAGATGATGCAGGAGTGCTCGGATCAATCGAGACTCGAGGCACTGGCCCATGTGTCGACGAGTTGCGGACGATTCCAGAGGTTCAACTACACGCACTGCGGGCGCTGCGTCCCATGCCAGATCAGACGAGCCTCGTTTCTTACTTGGGGCCACGATGATCCAACGCGGTACTACTTCCACGAAATCGGCAAGCTAGACTCCGAACACGCTGGCTTCGACGACGTGAGATCGGTCGCAATCGCTCGCCTCGAGATCGAAGAGGCTGGATTTGATCGCTGGGTTGGGCCGACGCTCAGTTCATCCGCCTTCGCTGACCCCGCGCCGGTCGCGGCGATGCTCAAACGCGGCATGCTCGAGCTTGGAGCACTTCATGATGCTTATAGGATCAGATGATCGACTTTCATTGCCATCTAGACCTCTATCCGAACCCCGACCCTGTCGCCACAGCTGCGTTCGAACGAAATGTGGGGATCGTATCGGTCACCACGACGCCCTCTGCTTGGCCGGGAACAGCAGAACTGGGTAGTAAGTATCCTCACGTTCGAACAGCTCTAGGCTTGCACCCTCAACTGGCCGAAGAGCGCGAACATGAACTGTGGCAGTTCGATCGATATCTCGTCGAAACTGACTTCGTCGGGGAGGTAGGACTCGACGGATCTCCCGATCTCCGCGCAACACGGGACGCTCAACTACGCGTCTTTCGACACATTTTGCGGAGTGCCCGCGAGGCGGGGGGAAAGACGGTGACCGTTCACAGCAGGCGGGCTGCCAGCGCTGTCCTCGATGAACTTGAGGTTCTGCCTCCCGGTCTGGTGATTTTGCACTGGTTTTCCGGGACAGCTGGTGAGGCGCGGCGGGCGTCAGAAGCAGGTCACTACTTCAGTGTTGGTCCTGCGATGCTCAGGGGAGCAAAGGGCCGCAGCCTCTTGAGCACGATTCCTCGCGATCGGATCCTGCTCGAGACTGACGGACCGTTTACTCGGATCAACGGCAGGTCTCTGATTCCGACGGACATTCAGGACTGTCTTGAAGAGCTGTCGCACTTTTGGGGCCTTCCTCTGACCGACGCGCGTCTCGTCGTTCGCGAGAACGAACGACGTGTGCTCGCAACTTCAAATTAGGAACCGTTCCGTATCCGGCGGGCTGGAGGCGGAGGGGATGACGTCGCGGCAGATCGAACATAAGAGCTTCAAATCGGCAGCAACGAGAACAGCCGGCCACCCGTCTGGGTGGCCGGCTGTTTTGCGTGGGGAGTGGCGTCAGTGTGCGGCGTCGTACGCGTTGCGGACGACCTGGCCGATTCGGCCGCGCGAGGAGACCTCGTGGCCGTTCGCGTTGGCCCACTCGCGGATCTTCGCGAGCTCGTCCGAGTTCCCGCGCTTGGGCGCGCTGCCGCTGCTGGTCCGCCCGGACCGGCCGCTCACCTTGCGAGCGGCGGCAACGTAGTCAGAGAACGCTTCGCGGAGCGCGTCAGCGTTGTCGTCAGTCAGGTCGATCTCGTAGTTGCTGCTGTCGAAACCGAAGGTGACGGTACGGCCCTTGTCGTCTTCAATGGTGTCGCCGGTGAGGTCATCGACGAGGTGCGTGGTGACTTTCTGCGCCATGGGAACGCCGCCTTTCAGTAGGGAGTGTTCGTCTACTGTCGCAGACTGATGCTCGTCCCTGTCCGACCAGTAGCGGTTGTGGCTCCTTTTTCAGCCTGGGAAGACCAGCGGTCGCAGAGCGAGGCGGACCAGTAGAGGGCCTTCCTCGTCTTGGTGCTGAAATGTGAAGGCAATCTCGTCCGGGGTGGCGTGAGAACGAATCAGCACGAGGCTCGCCCGTTCCATCGCTCGGACGAACCCGTACTCGGCTTCGCTGCTCCGTTCGTGCTGAAAGATCTCGAGCACGATTCCGGGCGACTTGGAGTAGACGTGGATTCCCATGTGGGGCAAGGCGTATATCGCTCCGATGTGACGTATCAGGATGCTTCCGTACCGGGTGCGGTACCTCGCTTCGACGGGGACCCATGCCGCTTCCTCCGCGGTCACGCGGCCACCCTTCGAGTAGTAGCTACCCGGTGTGCCGGTATCGAGCGCCCTGACCGCATCGCTCCAGTCATGATGCGACACTCCTGCAAGGATGACGGCTGCGTCGATGCCCTCCCGGAACAAGACGACGCCCCGGTTACTCGGCCCGAACCGTAAAGCGGGGATGCCGTTCCGCCAGGTGCCGTCGTCGAATTGAGGGGTAAGCGACGCAGCGAGCTTTGGGATGTCGAGTCCTGTGCCCGGATGGATGATCAAGACTTGCTGGCCGGGTTCGACGTACTGGATGGAGTGCTCGGTGCTCCCGGGGGTGTGGCCGGATGCGATCGTCCACAGGCGGTCGAAGATGGCGCTCTCGAAGACCCACTGTTCCGTGGACGGCGTCATGAGTTTCGAGTCCGCGTGCAGGAGCTCGCTCGCTCGCTGTTCCGTCATGCCGGTTAATTCGCTCAACGTTTCCGTATTCACGGACCAGATCGTTGCACCTGTTGGCAAGGCGCGCAACGTCGAGAGGTTGAACGGAGCGCGGATTACGAATTCTCGTTCGTATACGAGGAGATTTGGCAATGTTTCCCGCTTTCGACATAGCGACGGGAGCGCGACGTGCAAAGCCCGAACCTCACGCTCGAGGTCAGCCTCAGGTTTCTCAACCTGCCCAATCACGTACGCGCCCCTCGATTCCCGGATGATTCGCAGGAATATCAGACAATGCTCGTTGACGAGCATAAATTGCAGGTCGCTCTGCTCCAGAGAGCGCTTCGCGAGAGCGGAGCCGCCCTACGGTGTCCGCGGTGGAGAACTGGGCGGGCATCCTCGAGGGATGTTGATAGACGAACTCCGCCTGCGGTTCATGCGGCGGCAGCTCGGTATTGGGTGGGCTCGTCGGCGGTCGCCGTCCCTCGGTTGCATGATCACGCCGCACCCAGACACGTTTATCGGCGGCCGGCCGGCGACGCCCGTCGACTGGATTACCGCAGGCCAGGACGTGCAGCCGCTGCTCGACCTGCTTCGGATACGGCGTCGGACGTGAGGGGCATGCCACCGGCCAGCCCCTCAGACTCCGAGTCGTGGGAGGGCAAGGCTCCTCGAACGGCAGGGCCGCAGGTCACCGATCCGGTGCTGGTCGGCCTTCTGGAAGCGATCCACTCCGGGTCGCTGCGTCCGTCTGAAGCGATGGCGCTGACGCGGGACCACATCAGAACCAGCCGCCCTAACAACGCCGACGACGCAACAGCCACGCGAGCGATCGCGCTAGCGGATGCCGCCCATGGCGCTGAGGGGATCGCCGTCATCGATCCGTATGCCCGTGAAGTCGCGCGGTGGGTCGCCGAGGGACGGATGAGCGGCGACGAAGCGGTTGCCTTCGTTGACGCACTCGTCGATGCCGGTGCATACCTCGCGGATCTGGATGGGCAGCCAGGCGCGGGCTACCAGGCTGCGATTGCGCAACTGGGCGTCGATCCGATGGGAGGGGTCGAACGCGGCGACGTCCGGAAGCCCGTGCGCTCGGCTCGCCGTCCCGAGGATCCCCAGTCGGAAGATGGACGCCTAGCGAAGTCCGTCACTTCGGCGCCTAGCGACCTGGGTGCCGCGCAGTTCCCCTCCGACTCAGGCCTGAACACGCTCTTTGACCGGATCGGGCCGTTCTATGACGCCGCTGGCCTACGGGACTCGTTTCACATCAGTAGCGAGGCAGTTGACGCGCAGGTTCGAAGCGGAGGACTGATCGCCGTTGTGACTGCGGACGGCTTCCGCCTCTTCCCCGCGTTCCAATTCAATGCAGTGGGCCGGCCCCTCCCTCGACTGCACGAGGTGCTCGCGGGGCTTGATCCGACTCAGGTCGACCCATGGGGCGACGCCGTCTGGCTGAACGCTCCGAGCGATGACCTCGACGGCCTCACCCCCGCAGCCACGCTACGAACCGCACGAGCCGACGACGTGATCCGCCTCGCCCGTCAAGCAGGAGCCTTCCGATTTGGATGAAGCATGTCGGGCGGCAGCGTGCTGGCGCACTTCGCCGGCCGGACCGTTGAGATACGGACGCGACCCGATGCGAGCCTCGTCGACGGCGATCGCTTCGACGGCCCATGTGCCTGTCGTCTGCATCACGGCGTCGAGGATCAGGTGGGCCACCTCCTGTCGCCTCCACCGCATCCACGACGCCCGAGTCTCCGATGGTTGACCGGCATCAGCGTGTTGATGAGCGCATCGGGGTACTGGGTGATCCCCACGCAGACCTGCAGTGGATCAAGCTCGCAATCCGGAACCTTCACCGTGCCGGCATTCGGCAGATTCATGTGCTTGGCGACTTCGGCTTCCTCTCCACTGGCAGCCGGCACGAGCTCGACCGGCTCCGGCTGCTCACGATGCAGCTCGAGTCCCGGGACATGTTCTTGTACGTCACGGGCGGGAACCACGAGGGGTACCCAGCACTGCAGCGCTTGTTCCCGGTGGACGAATGGGGGTACCGGAGGCTCTCACGGCGGATCATCTGGCTCCCGCGCGGATGGCACGGAACAACCGCTGTCAGCACAGTCGTTGCAAGCCTCGGCGGCGCCAACAGCATCAACCGCGGCCGCCGTAACCCGTCGGTGTCAGGACACGTCGCTACCTGGCACCCGGAGGAACAGATCACCGAACACGACCTTGAGATGCTCGGATCGGGTCCGGTGGACATCCTTCTCGGCCACGACGCACCCATCAGCAAAGCACACAAGCGGCACACGGCAAGACAACGACGAGCCTGGACTCCCGACGGCCTCGCCTACGCCGCAACCGGCCAAGCCATGTTCCACCGCAGTGTCCACCAAGTCCGCCCGAAACTTGTCCTATCCGGGCACTACCACCACTACCTCGACACCACCGTGCGGCTCCAACCACACGGCGGCGAAAGCGCCACGGTCCGGAGCGTGATCCTGGACCGCAACCGCACCGCCCACAGTGTCGGCATCGTCCACGTCGATCAGCTCGAGGTCGACCTACGGCCTGCCCTGCCGCCTGGCCTCCGACGTGACCGCACCCCCGCAGGGAAGGGCGATTCGCTGCCTCACCGGCGCCGCTGACTTCGAGAGCCGCATCCGCATCCGCGAGACGAGAAGCTCGAGCCAGCCGCGTTTCGCGAATGACGCGGCTTGCATAGCCCGTGGCGAGCACGGAAAAGTTGTAGAAGCCGTGCAGGAGCATCGCTCCGATGAGGGTGCCCGCGACGCGGCGGAGGACATAAAGGCCGGTTCCGAAGGGGGACAGCGCTGAACCCCCGGAAGCTCATCGACCCAGATCCTGCTCGGCAAGAGCATGAGCGCCGTGGATCAGCCCAAACGCCAGCGACGACAGGAGCCATACCCATCCCTCGTCCAGCCGGGAACGCAGGCCGGTGAGGGTCCTGGGGTCATTTGATGGCGCGGTTTCAAGATTGAGCCAGGAAGCGTGGTGTCATTCGGTGGCGCGGGGTCGAGATTGAGCCAGGAAGCGTGGGATCATTTGGTGGCGGGCGGTGGAGACTGAGCCCCGAACCGTGGGGCCATTGGTGGCGCGCGGTCGGAATTGAGCCCGGAACCGTGGGGTCATTTGGTGGCGCGCGGTCGAGATTGACCCCAAACCGTGGGGTCATTTGGTGGCGGTCACGTTCCGGGTCATCCTCAACGGGCGTGCTCGAGCGGTTGCCAGTGGCTGCGCGTGTGCGCGTTTCAGGCTTCGCCGTCGCGGAGCCGTTGTTCGACGCGGCCGTGGACCACGTCAGAGTAGCCATTCCGCTCGATTTCACGGCGGATGAGGACTCGTATCGACATACCTGCGTCGTGCTGACGCTCCCACCAATCGAGTACGGACGTGTCGACCTTCGGGTCGAGATTCGCTTGCGCTCGGACGTACGGACCGTGCTCTCCGTGCTGGCCATCGTGTCCTCTTCCGATCAGGGGTCTCACCCCAGTGTCCCGTCCGCGTCGAGTGCCGTTATAACGACAAGCCGATCCATCCGCGTTCGCGCCCCGAGATGGGGGTTCGTGCCGCGGTCGCGACTCTGACTGGATGGACGCATGGATACGCACGAGGGGAACGCGGCCGGCACGTCGGCGCAGCGTGAGTACGAGCGCCGGCGGGCGAAGGACGAGGCGAAGGTCCGGGAGACGTGGGGGAGTGGACGCATCGGCAGCATCGCGGTGGCCCTGTCGTCGGAGCGCCAGAGCACGACGGCGTGGAAGTCCGGCGCGACGGGGGAGTCGAAGGTTGGAGCTCACCTCGAGGCGATCGCCTCGGACCGGATCATCGTGCTGCACGACCGCCGCATTCCGCGGGCCAAGGCGAACATCGACCACATCGTCGTCACCCGCGCCGGCGTCTGGGTCGTCGATGCCAAGCGGTACCAGGACAAGCGGCCCGAGTTGCGCGTCGAGGGCGGTCTGTTCCGACCACGCGTCGAGAAGCTCATCGTCGGCGGTGACCGCACGAAGCTCGTCGACGGGGTGCTCCGTCAGGTGTCGCTCGTGAGGGAGATGCTCGGCCAGCAGGTGGGCGCCGTCCCCGTGACCGGTGCGCTCTGCTTCGTCGACGCCGACTGGCCGATGTTCGGCGGCTCGTTCCGCATTCGTGGCGTTGAGGTGCTGTGGCCGAAGAAGCTCGTCAGTTCCCGCGACCGAAGTCGCTGCTGTGAGCCGCTTCGCTCTGTGTCATCCTTCTGACTTCGCTATGTGGCGTGATCGCGTCCCGGTAGACGAGCCCGATGCGGTCACGCGGAAGGATCATCTACCCTCTGCAGCTCGCAGCGCGCGCAGGTGCACCGCGGCCCAGGAGCGAAACGGCTTCCACGCCTCGGTGATCTCGTCGATCGAGCGATCGGTTCCGTAGCGTCTCGGGATTTCGTCGCTCAGCTTGCCCTCGTGGCGCGGCAGGACGTCGGGGAAGTTCGCGCCGCGGATCACTACGAGCTCGGCTGAGAACGGCCCCATTCCGAGGATGCTCTGTACCTGGTCGAACGCGTTGGCCGGCTGCAACGAGCGGAGGTGCGAGCCGGTGAGCTGGCCGTCGAGAGCGGCTTCGGCGATCGCCCGCAGGTACTCCGCCTTGCGGTCCGGCAACGTGAGCGTCGTCGCGAGCAGGGTGGCCGGCGTCGGAAAGGCTCCGTCGTCGCCGAGCTGCTGCGTGAGCCGCGTCTTGATGGCCGCTGCCTGCCGGGTCTGCAGGCGGCGCGACAGCACCGACCACACGGCCGCCTCGTAGGGCGAGAAGAAGCCGCACGGTCGGAACCCGCGGAGCTGCGCTTGCGCATCCGCGATGACCTCATCGCGCGCCGCGACGTCGGACCAGCCGCGCCCGTCGATGTCGATTGACAGCAGTCGACGGACCTGGTCGGTCGCTGCATCCAGGTCCCCGGTGCCCTCGACCACGATGCGGACGGACGGCCCGTCTTGGGTGACGACGGCGTCCACCCGCTGCCAGTCCGTGTCGCACAAGAAGGTGGTCTGAATGCCCTGGGACAACGTCTGTGACGCGAGCTTGCCGGGGGCGAAACCCTCCCAGAATTGTCTGGTGATGGCGAGGGACCAGGGCCCGATGACCTCGTGGAGGGTCTCGAGTCGAGACATCGATCAGGCCCCGTCGCTCGACCTGACGGCGACGCCGTAGGGGGCGGTGGCCGTGCAACCGGAGTGTCCGGCCATGACCACGAATGGTGACGCATCGAGTTCGAGGATGTTCATATCGTTCACTTCCGTCTTCTCGAGAGGAACAGCCATCTCTCGGCGGTGCGTTGAGTCGTGCGAGTGCCCGGCAAAAATGGCAGATCGGTCAGTGCACCGACACCGCTGCCTCGGTGTCGGGCCCCTGGGGTAGCAGCTCTGACTTCGAACCACGGATGAACACGGCCGCGATGATCGACGCGAGCACCAGTCCGATCGCCGCAGCGAGGAACGCGACGGAGTACCCGCTGGTAAACGCGTCAAGTTGTGACCCGCCGGCGCCGAAGTCGGCCACGCGTGCGGCGTAGAGGGCGGTGAAGACCGACAGCCCGATCGACCCACCGATCTGCAACGCCGAGTTCAGCGTGGCCGAGGCAGCGCCGGCGTCGTGCGGCTCGACACCCGTCAGCGCAAGGTTCTGCAGCGGGACGAAGACGAACGCCATGCCAAGACCCAGCACGATCAACGCCGGCAGCACCTGCACCAGGTACGAGCCATCGGCAGTGACACGGCTGAGGTAGGCGAGGCCGACGGCGGAGACCAGCGGTCCGCCGATCATCATGGGACGCGGGCCGATGGTGGACAACAGCTTCGTCGCCACCGGCACCATGACCATGATGCTGAGCGTGATCGGCAGCGTCGCCAGGCCGGCGAGCAGCGGGTCCATCCCGAGCACGATCTGCAGGTGGAACGAGACGTAGAGCATGGCCCCGATCATCACGCTGCCGACGATCATCTGGACCAGGAACGCGCCACCGCGAACCGAGTCGGCGACGACCCGGAGCGGCAGCAACGGCTGCGCCACACGGCTCTCGATGACCACGAAGAGCACCAGCAGACCGGCACCCAGGGCGAGGAACCCGACCGTCTGGATCTGGCCCCAGCCCTGCTCGGCGAGGCTGAACCCGTACACCAGCGAACCCAGCCCGAGCGTGACCGTGACGGCCCCGATCAGGTCGTAACGGTTGTTGCCCGCGGTCTGGGACTCCGTCACCAGCAGCATCCCGCCGACGAGTCCCACGACCACGAAGAACACGTTCACGAGCAAGCACCAACGCCAGTCGGCGAACTCGGTGAGCACACCGCCGAGCACGAGTCCCACGGCCGCACCAGCGCCCGCGACCGCTCCGAAGACCGCGAAGGCGGTGTTCCGCTCCCGCCCGCTCGGGAAGGTCACGGTCAGCAGAGCCAGAGCAGCCGGGGCGAGCAGGGCTGCGAAGACGCCCTGGAGGCCTCGGGCCACGATCAGTTCGGTGCCGTTCTGGGCGAGGCCGCCGAACGCGGAAGCCGCACCGAAACCGAGCATCCCGACCAAGAAGGTGCGCTTGCGACCCCAGTAGTCCGCGACCCGACCGCCCAAGAGCAGGAGGGCACCGAACGCGAGGGCGTAGGCAGTCACGACCCACTGGCGTTCGAGGTCGCTGAGGCCGAGTTCCTGCTGCGCCTGCGGCAGGGCGATGGTGACGATGGTGCCGTCGAGCACCACGACGAGTTGGGTGAGCGCGAGGACGACGAGCGCCCACCAACGCTTGGGAGATGCGGATGTGCTGGGCGCGGTCCGCGACGACATGGCCATGGAAAAAACCTCCGGGCTTCGATTGGGAATGCCGGAGGTTTTCAGCCTCGGATCGACTGCGCTGGAACAGCAGGTCGACCACACCGATCGGAATCGGTCAGACCATCAGGGTACCCCACACCCCGGCCGGTCGCCCGACCTGCGGACCGCCTCGTCAGCGCTACGATCGACTCGTTCACCTTCGTGAAGCGGTCGCCCTGCTCGGGCGGTCCGGGGCTGGAAACCCTCGCATCCAGCCCCGTTGACTCTGCGTCGAATGACGTCGCGAGAGGTGGCTGGCGTGCGTTCCAAGCACAGGAAGCAGCCATGAGCATGCACACCCAACTCCCGTCCACCACCTCTGCCCTGACCGACCGGGTCGTCATCATCACCGGAGGCTCCAAGGGCCTCGGCGCAGCGATCAGCGCCCGCTGCGCGGCAGCAGGAGCCCGAGTCGTCCTCGTCGGCCGCAACGGTCAGGCACTGCGTGAGCACGCCGCGACGCTGGGGCAGGCTGCCAGCTGGATCCAGGCAGACCTGAACGACCCGGCGGCGCCGACCGAGGTCCTCGCACAGACCCTGGAACGCCATGGACGGATCGACGGGTTGGTCAACAACGCGGGCACCGCGCACTTCGCACCGATCGAGCGAATCAGCGCGAGTGACATCGACCTGACGATGTCACTCGACGTCCGCGCACCGCTGCTGCTTGCCGGCGCGGCCGCGCTGGTGATGCGTGAAGGCGGGAGCATCGTCAACGTCTCGTCCACATTGTCTGCTGTCGGTAGCCCGGCAACGGCGCTCTACGCGGCGGCGAAGGGAGCACTCGATGCGGCCACTCGCGCCTTGGCAGCGGAGCTCGGCCCCCGCAACATCCGTGTGAACGGTGTCCGGCCCGGTCTGACCCGCACCGAGGCGACCGAACTCGCCCACAGCGACGGCGTCTTGTTCGAGACGTACCGAGCAACGGTTCCCCTGGGCCGCACTGGGACCGGCGCCGAGGTCGGCGACGCGGTGGTGTTCCTGCTGAGCTCGGCCGCCGCGTTCATCACCGGGCAGACGCTGGCTGTCGACGGAGGGCACACCACCTCCAACCTCGCCGTCCGCCCATCGGCCGATCGGCACTAGGGCAATCGAGAACAGGCCCCTCACCCGCGTCGTTCAACCGAGCGACCGGTGCGGGCTCGGCCATGGGCCGACCAGATCACAGGCGCCGCCCGGTGTTTTCTTGGACGTCTCGATAGACGATCGGCTAGCGGACGGGGTGACCGAGGAGTGGCGTCCAGAGTTCGTACCTCCGACCGATGCACAGGCACGAGACCGGGTAGCAGGGTGGCTAGTCATGGGGAGCGCCGTGCGTCATCAACACGACCGACATGCGGTCACAGGACTTGCAGTCGTTGCCGCGTGGGTGCTGCTCTTCTGGGTAGCTCAAGCGCACTACGCTCCTCTCGAGGCCGCTTACCAAGCTCACCTCGACACCCTGAACAACCCGCCGATCCTTTAAGATCCACCCGCCCAAGTTGCCCTTGCTGAGTTCTTCGTGGGTACTGTGCTTGTGCTCGCCGTGCCAGCAGCTGCTACCGCGCTTTGCGCTGGGCTCAGCACCGCGCGGAACAGCCGAGGCGTGACTTGGGTGCGAGTTCTCGGGTGGACGACGTTCGCGATTGGTGCCGTCGGAGCGTTGCCCGCGCTCCTCGCTGGCCTCTTCGGTGCGGTCGGAGCGTTCTTCAACGCGCTGACTTTGCTTGGCTAACGACGCGCTCGGTGACGCGGATAGTTTCGCAAGCGGATCGGCTACCGAGACGGCTTGAGGCGAGCGTCAGGGCATGAGGTCCGGCACACTGTCGCCATGAGGCAGCACGACAACGACGACCTCTTTCCGCTTGGGCCTCCTGGCCGCCGCAGGCTTTCGACCCAGACTCCGCCGGGTTGGAAGGATCTTGCAGTCACCCTGACGTTGTTCGGTCTGAGCCTGCCGTTGCTCGTTGTCGGCTGGTTCGGCGTCCTGCTGTCGATGTTCGCCTTCGACGCGTGCGGGGGCGGAGGGTGCAACTACTCCGCCGGATCGATTGCCTATGTCGGCTTCCCGATCGCGGCTGTCGTCAGCATCGCGCTGTGGGCGTCGGTTGCTGAGCGCCGCCGACGCACCCGTCGTCGCGCGTGGGCCACTGGAGTAGCAGCGATCCTCACCATCGTCGCCCTGTTCGCTCTCGCTGCGACCGTCGTCCACTTTGCAGCACAGCCGAACTGAACTGCTCAGTCAGGCTGCCGGAGGCAGGCATCGACTTGCGTGCTCACGTCTCGCTGGCCGATCGGCTACCGGGCGAAGGACGCCAGCTTCATCGGGAGACGCAGTGTGCTTGGTGCTGGATCAGGTTCCGCTCAAGCGTTGTTGCTCATCAGGGCTTCCTCGTGCTGGACGAACCCGTCGGGCGCATCTGTTGACAGCCGGCCAGCGATCGTCGCGGCGAGGAGCGCGGCGAGGAAGGGCACGAGCGTAATCGCGGAGGAGACCGCCGCCTTGACTGAGAAGGCGAGCTGGGTTCCGTACACGCCGGTCGACAGCGGGAACACGAGGACCGAGGCCAGGACCGGCAGGAGCAGCAGCGACCAGGTCCAACCCGGCCGACGGAGGACGACGAGCCAGACAGCGAGCCATGCACCCGTGATGATGCCCAGAGAGAGTGCGGGGTGCACCGGCGGGTTGAAGAACCCGGTCTGGATCGACCACCACAGAGCCGTCACGGCCAGGACGACCAGCGCACCCATCGCCCGGCGGCGGATCGGCGCCCCGGTGACGAGGAGGACACTCGCGCTCACGGCGAGCCCGGGCACCACGGTGAGGACGATCGAGATCAGCAGGACCACCGGGACGCTGCCCGCGAGCCCGTTGTAGCGCTGCACGAGCCCGAGTCCCAGGCCCCCGGCCAGGAAGGACACCGCGGCGAGGACCAGGAGGACCGGGATCGTCGGGATCGTGTGCGGTGTGCTGCGGACGGAGCCGGGCATCGTGGTCATGGTGTTCCCCCAGGTGGATCGGTGGCCGGCGCGTCGGTGGAAGAGCGCCGTGGTGAGTGCGCCGAACGCGAGAGCGGTCGGCGAGAGGTCGAGCTCGTGTGCGTCACGGACGTCGGCGAGCCACTGCTCGTGTCGGGGGGCACGCTGCTCCAGCGGCGAGGCGGCGACGGCAGCGGAGACGAGCAGCCGGTCGAGCGCGCTCACTGGGCCACCGGCCGGTGCGTCGGACGGGCGGTCCCCGCAGTGCGTGCCGCAGCACGGGCCGCATCCCCGCGGGCCTGCACCAGTTCGCGCGCAGCCACCGCGCCGTCGGCCGTGAACTCGTGGAGTCGTCGCCGTGGACCGGAGCGGTCAGCGTCGTCATCCCACGAGGAACGCGTCCAGCCCTGTTGCTCCAGGCGCTCCAGGATCGGGTACACGGTGCCGGCCGGTCGTCCGGTCGCCTTGATGACGAGCAGCCCCCAGGTCGGTCCGTCGCTCGCGAGCAGTGCATCGAGCACCTCGAGCGTGGGAGCGGTCACGCGTCTGATCGGGTCCATCCCCTGAATCTACCTATGTAGTACAAGAAGGTCAAGGGCCTGTAGCAGCTTCTGTGGTGGGCGTCCGGTCGACCATCCCTACCCGGATACTCGGTGCATGCGACGCAAGAACCGGCACCCTGGCAGCCTCAGCAACTGGCCTGAACCACGTCCCGAGGTCTTCGAGATCGACCCGCGCGTACCGGCCGCATCGTCCTGGCCTCGCCGCGGCATCATCGGATCAATCGAGTCAGGTCCGCATCGAGGACAGATGGTCATCGCCCATGCAGCACGCGGATGGACCGGACGACTCGTCGGCTACACCCTGCAACTACCCGTCGACCAGATGTACGACGCCGACGAGTGCCACCTCATGGACGATGACGTCTTCGACGATCGGATCCCAGGCCGGGAGGGCGGTCTCGTCGACGAGCTCACCCGCCTCGTGGACGTGACGTGGTCGACCGACGAGGAAGCGGACGCCGCCATGTGGGCCGAGATCGACGCCCAGCGAGTCCGCTGGCGTGACGAGAAGAAGCGGGCCAAGCGCGTCCGGTAGGGGACCCTCATGCGGACAGCTGCGAGCTCCGTTCAGGGTGCCTGTTCTGCCGATACGCCGAGCCGCACCGCCAGCTCCATCGAGCGCAGACGAGCCGGTGAGAAGTCATAGGGCATGGCCTGGATCGCCTCCGCCGCGCTGGTGACCCGTGTGTCCTTCGCCGTGTCGGAGTCGGGCGCCGTGTCGGTGTCTTTGGGCAGGTGCAGTTCGTCCCAGGCATCGAAGAGAGCGTCGTCCTCCTCCAGCTGACCGGACTCCTCGATAACGCTCATCAGAGTGGTCTCGAAGGCGTGCCGCTCGGCCGCCACCTGCGCCACGCGAGGGTCATCGACGGCGACCGTATCGTCGAGTGCCGCTTCAGCGGCGTCGACGCGGTCGGACTCGGTGCGCAGTTCGGGGTGAAGGGCGAGGGTGAGGAAGCGGCTGGCCTGAGCGATGGCGCCGAGGGGACCGAAGATGCGCTCGGTGACCAGGAGGGTGTCGAGGTCGTCCTGGCGCAGCGAGCCCACGGGTGCGGCCTCGAGGCGGCTGGAAACGAAGTCGTCGAGCAGCCCCAGCCGGCTGCCGAGGGTACGCATGCGCTGCACGGAGCTCAGCTTCTTCTGCAGCTCGGCCATCTGCGCGACGAGGGTGTCCTCGAGCCGCGCGAGGACACCGGCGACCTCGTCGTCGCTGTCAGCGTCGGCGGGTGCGCCACCGGTGAACGCATCGCGGACGTCGTCGAGGGCGATGCCGGCGTCGGCCATGCGT
This sequence comes from Curtobacterium sp. MCLR17_007, assembly GCF_003234655.2. Classification (NCBI taxonomy): domain Bacteria; kingdom Bacillati; phylum Actinomycetota; class Actinomycetes; order Micrococcales; family Microbacteriaceae; genus Curtobacterium; species Curtobacterium sp. MCLR17_007. The sequence continues at coordinate 187,841 of NZ_CP126271.1, forward strand.
CGGATCCAGAGCAGTCGGATGATCTCTGCATAGCCGTACCGGCGTCGACCGTCGCTGCCTCGCTTGCGCTCCGGGAGCAGGCCGACCTGGTGGTAGTGGCGGATTGCGCGCGGAGTGGTGCCGACGAAGGCCGCGGCGTCGCCGATCAGGACCTCACGGGGAGGCGTCGGGAATGGGTGCATGGCGGGCCTCCGGGCTGGGGACGAAACTTAACGTGCTTCGAGCAGACCACATGACGCTGCGGCAGGTGCAAGCCGATCTCACGTAGGACGCTGACGCCGGTCAGCTGGCGTGTACATCGCTCGCCTGCAACACCTGTTGTTGAGGGCTGCTAGATCAGTGGTGAGGATCGGCGACTTATTGCTTTACGGGCCGAAGATGTGACCGGTGAGTAATCCCTATCCGGACACCTTCGCAACGCGCTCAGCCGACGGCCTGAAGCCGGTCGACGGGGACCGCTATGCAACTAGACGGCACGAGCGATGCGCCCGGTCTCGCCTACCGGAGCCGCACACTGGGTGTTGTCAGCCGGTAGTGCGGGAGTTGCGGCGGTCGAGCCCGCGCGTCACGGCCCCGAGGACCCAGTCGATGAACCAGCCGACGAACCCGATGACCGGGATGAGCACGATGATGACCACCCATACGACCTTGTTGGTCCCGCTCCGGCGCCGATCACGAGCAAGCTGAACGAGCGCGACGATGATGAAGGCGAGATAGACGGCGATGACGAGCAGGTGCCATGCGGCGAGGTTGTTCACGGGCGCCGGGTCCTTTCGTATGTGGAGGGTCGAGAATCAAGGCCTGGTTGAACATTAGAAGGCGACCGCGGCTCGATGCGTCCCCCTGGGGTGTGACGCGACATCGGCACGACGGTACGACGAACGTCGGCCCGTCGAGGACGGTCCGGCACATCCAGGGCTCGGGACTCTCGACCGGGAGACGATCGTCGACCGGGGCTTGAGGGTCGCCGTCGAAGCCGTGCCGGGTAAGGGTCGGTGCATGGGGCTCAGGCAGCAGAGGGCCATGGGAATGAGCACGAGACCCGGCGTCAGCGTGGCCCGTGCTCAAGCGCACGGTGGACGACGGATAGCTGAATCGGAGTCAGCTGTTGCCTGACATGGAGCTCCAGCGACTCCCCGGCTTCTCGGGTCAGCCGTGTAGGCGTGAAGAACTGACGTAGCTCTCCGATCGTTTGCACCAGCGCATCCACCGCCGCTTCGATCTCTGCTCCTTGGGCGTCTTCGGTGAGGCCGAGGAGGACAGCAGCGGCCTCAACGACCTGTGGGACCTCTTGGCCTGCCAGAACCGCCTCTCCCGCTGACGCCCCCTCCTCGAGGAAGAGCTCGAGAACGACGGCGGCGTCGCGTTCAGCCTCCACGGATTCCGACGGCACGTCCTCCCGATCGCTTAGGGCAGCGATGTAGGCGTGGGCGTAGGCGGGCGTGTCCGCCTGACGCCCTTGTCGCTGTAGGTCCCCTATGGCTTCGCGTCGCGCTTGGAGCTCATCGATCTGTTCGGCGTATCGCGCGTCGAGCAGCGCTAGCTCCTCCTCGACATCCATCTGCGGATCAATGCGACCCAGCGGCACTCCGAGATCTGCCAGGCGTCGCACCCGGAGGACCCTCACGAGGTCCGCAGCTGTGTACTCCCGGTAGCCGTTCGTGGACCGCTGCGATTCAGGGACGAGGCCGATCTGGTGGTAGTGGCGAAGGGTGCGCACGGAAACACCCGCCAGCCGAGCAAGGTCGCTGCTTCTCACACGGGCACCTCTTCTCGCTCTCGGGTGACCTTCGTGAGCCATGGTGTCATCCGCCACAGTACGAAGGTCATTATGGCAAGCACTATGACAGGAACTACGACGACAGGGCCGGTCGGTGCCGAGACCGTCGCCAGCTCGCCGGCGAGGATGACCGGCACCAGGAGGACGGTGTTGTTCACGGCATGGATCAGGACAGGGACCTCCAGGCCCCCGGTCCGCTCTGCCAGGACGGCGAAGCTGATCCCGGCCGCGACGTAGTAGCCGACAGCCCAGCGGTCGGAGGCGCCATGAATCAGTCCGAACTGGAGCGCGGTGATGGTGGTGGCAATGATGAACGCGACGACCGGCCGGGCGAAGCGAGCCCCGATGGCTCGGAAGATCAGTCCTCGGAAAAGGAACTCCTCACCGGCCGATTGCAGGGGGATCGTGACTAAAGCGACCAGGCAGAGAACAATGTTGAGTGCCGTCCAGCGGGGAGAACCAGTTCCGAGTGAGGGCTGGATGATGAGCGCGTAGACGAGCCACGGAGGAAGGACGACAGCGGCCGCTCGCGCCAAGACGACCCAGCGGAAACGTCCCGCAATGGACGACAGCGCTCCCGGGGCGGCCCCGTAGGCGAGCTTGTGCAGCAGCATGCTCACGGGCACGAGGAGGGCGATGAGGAGGTTCCCAGCGGCCCAGAATCCGATCGTGAATGACGGGTTTGCGGGATCGAACGGGGTGACGCCGATCAGCTTGTCTACCGCCCTGCCGATCGGGACTGCCGCTACGCCAAGCAGGAGGACCATGATGACCAGGCCCCCGCCGGCGGCCAGGAGGGTGCGCCACAGTTGAGGCCGGTGCCTCAAGGACTGGACGTACCCGGAGAGACTGGATCGTTGTGCTGAAAGCCGTGCGTTCATGAGGGGTTCTTTCTGATGAGAGAGGGTGCACTCCCCAGGCAAGACCGTGACGCTACGTCGGAGTCAAGCGCGGACGGCGAGTTCCTCAGCCAGTTCCAGGTGCAACTTTGCTGGGCAGGAGGGCGTGCGGTGCTGACGCTCATCGCTGGCGAGACAGTTGACTTGCCGCTCCGGCAACACATAGTGTTGCCGATATGGAAACCCCTTCGAACGGTAACCCGTCCCAGCCCATCGACCCAATCGCCGCGCTTCAAGTCGCGAAAGACGCCCAGACCCGTATGGCCGCACGTGTCCGGTCCCCGTGGTGGGTGCACGTACTCCGGGGCCTCCTCGTCGCGGCTGTCGTCTACGGCCTCGGCGCCCCCGACAGCACCGCCTGGACGCTACTCGGCGTCGTCGGCCTCATCACCCTTTCCCGCCGACGCGTCCGTGACATCGGCATCGCTCGCGCAAACCCCGAGCGCTGGAGGTTCCTCGCCCTCGGCGCCCCGTGGTCGGTCATCGCCTTCGTGGTCATCGTCGCCGCGATGGTCTTCGGCGTCGTAGTCCGCGACGAGCCCCTCTGGCAGGTCAGCGCCGTTGCAGCCGTGGCCGGCATCGTCACCCTCGTCCTCGGACCGGTCGCCGACGCGGCAGCACGTCGCCGCATCGCCGAAAACCTCGGCCTGTGAGCTCCCCCGAGCCGGTATTCGACGCGGTCATCCACGCACCGCAACGACTCCAGATATGCGCCATGCTCGCCCGAGGCGGCGAGGTCGAGTTCGGCGTGCTCCGCGAGGGGCTCGACGTCTCGGATGCCACCCTCAGCAAGCACCTCCGCACCCTCACCGACGCCGGCTACGTCGACCTCCGCCGCGTCAAACGCACCCAGGGCCAAGCGCGCACCTGGGTCTCGCTGACCCCAGCAGGGTTGCAGGCGCTGCGTGGACACTTCGCGTTCCTGCAAAGTATCGCGCCGTAGAACCGCACCCGTCCCAGCAATGGATCCGCTACCGGACTCGGCAGCGTCGCGCACGCGGGCCACTGGCTACGACCGAGGTCACTGCCTCGCTGAGGCCCTCCTCCGCGCCGGGGCTTCCGGAAGTCTCCGTCTCACATAGCTGGTCCGCGATCTTTCGCACTGAAGGTGCGTCATGCGGACGTGTCATGCAAGCTGCCCGGTCCTGGCCTTGCGGGCAGGACCGTGGCGACACCCGCCCGCGCGCACGGCGACAAGTTGCGTGCGGAGGAGACACGTTATTCGCACGGCGACATCAGCCTGTTCTCATGTCACCCCCCGCCTACAGCCTCCGAGAATGCGTATTATCGGAACTGAGCCGAGTTGCGGTTAAAGAAGCATTGCCGTCGTGCCATGTCGTCTAGTACCTAGCTTGTCCGGGTGTCACCCGTCGGTTCAACGACAGGCGTTATCCGCCGGACCTTCCTCGTGCACGAGGGGCCCTCGAAAAGCTGCACGACACTGCGGCAAACAGCCTGCTACCCAAGTAGGGCAAAGGCGGCCGCCGTGCGAGGATCGTGAAGCTGAGTGAGACCGTCGGGCGCGACGAGAGTAAAGCGTGAGGCCTTCGCACGCACTTCGGTCTCAAAAGCGCAGTAGTGGATGGCCTCGTTCGATCGAGTGATGTCTTGTTAGTTGAGTCCTCAGACGGTGAGCGGCTTTACCCGTCGTTCCAGTTTGGAGCAGCTGGTGCGCCGCTTCCCGGGCTGCGGAATGTGCTTGATGCGCTGGATCCTGAGCGTGAGGATCCCTGGGGAGACGCGGCTTGGCTCAACGCGCCTGCAGAGGAACTTGGCGGAGCTACTCCTGCGCAGGCGCTTCTGTCCGATCGCATGGTCGCGACCGTGCGACTTGCGGAACGGGCAGGCGAGTTTCGGCTCGGCTAGCAGCACCCAGAACGTTGCGAACGCGTCAGGCGAGGGTCGCGATGTGCGACAGTCCAGCCTCGAGCGCCTGCTCGCCACTCAGCTCACCTCGGGCGATCTGGAGGAGCAGGGCTGTCAGCGTGGGCTCGACCAACTCGAGCTGGGCGTCGAACGCTTCCGGGCCCGAGGCACGACGGAATGCTCTGTCGACGCGGAACGCCTCTCGCGAGCGAAGCGATGCCTCCGCCCTCGACACCGTGCCGGCGTCAACCGCGGCGTAGAGCTCGTTGAGCATCGGGGTGGAGTCGACCGTGTAGCCGGGATCGCGATCAGCGTCCTGCGATAACAGTGCCCCGCTGTCGACCAAAGCTGCAAGGAACAGCACCGCTTCGTCCCCAGTCATCGTCCCGTCGGCAACACGGCGAGCAAGGTCCCGGGCGTCCGGGTCTGTGACGGCGAGGCCCTCGGCCCCGAGCGCCCCATCGGCGAACGACACCCGGCGCGAGACTTCGTCGGGATCAGCCGTGGCAACCCGATGGACGTCCATGTACGCACGCGCGTCATCCAGCGCGTCACCCGCAGAGATACCTCCGGCCACAAAATCCCTCACGATGCCCCGCAACACGGGATCGGTGACCTTCTGCTCCATCCTGGCGAGCACAGGATCGACGCCGCGATCCTCGTCGTCGGGTGACGAGTCAGTGGCGTTTCGCTCCATACAGCGCTCCCGTCCAGGCACATCGATTCTACAAGCGAGGTCTCTCGATCGAGGGGGCATCAGGCGTCCGCGTCACGGTCACCATACGGACACACGGTATTGGCTGTCAGTCTCGGAGGGCGTCAGGAGGCCGCGAAAGGACCACGCTCTGGCCTCCTCGCACCCTCCTATGCAATCGAGCTGCGTAGTGGCCGCATTGTGACCGTCTGACGGTCACTGGGGACCGTCTAGTGACCGTCTCGCGTCCCCACGATTCACGTTGCGGGCTTCAGGGAGTGGGCTGTCGTCGTCGATGAGCCGGCGTACCTCGGCGCGTGCCTTCCGCGCCCGCGCCATGTCATCGTCGAACGCTTCGCGGAGTGGCCGTCCGCCGACCTTCGTCTTATCGAGCCAGCGGTCGACGTCGGCCGGGACGCGCTGCAGTCGTTCGTTCGTTGCTCGCAGCAGCTCCCGCTCCTGCTCGGTTTCTTCGATCGCCCTTTGCGCTGCGAACCGCGATCGTGAAGCGGCGTGCTGCGCCGTCTCAGCGGCATCCTGCGCCCGCCGCGCGTCTGCCGAAGCAGCGTCCAGTTCTCGCTCTCTGGCCGCGATCGAGTCCTCACGGCCGTCGAGGTTCTTTGCCCGGTTCTCAAGGCTGACGAGCAGCGTCTCGTACGTTGACTTTTCCGCTTCCGCGTCCTCCGTCGCGTCGCGGAGACGGTTGGCCTTCGCCTGGAACTCGCTGCTGCTCAGGTGCTCCCTTGACCGCTCGGTGACGCGCATTTCAACGTCGTAGCCCACCGACTCCATGTGCTCACGGAGTTCCTTGTGCTGCCGCCGGAGGTCAGCCGGCGACTTGAAGAAGTCCTTCTGAGAGAGCCGACCATCGGCCGTGACCGGTGTCACGAGGACCTGTAGCTGGGGGCTGTACTCGTCGAGATGCAGCGAGAACCCGACGATGTTCTCGTGGCTGAACTCCTTGCAAGCCCACACCAGCGACGCATCCATGAACTCGATGGCGTCCTCGTTGGGTCCGGTGGTCTTCCACTCCGGGTTGTGATCGTCGAACCACTTCGGATCCAGCTGCAAGATCAGGCCTCGGATCGGCACGGCGTCCTTCCGCTTCCGCCCCGTGACGGTTGCTCGTCGCGATACGAGGTAGTCCTCGAGCTCCTGCGAGGGAGGCCGGCCGTCGACGGACTCGAGGGCTCGGAACCCGCCGGCGCCATCGTTGACACGCGTGAAGTTGAACCGGGTGCGCTCGGGAACGATGTTCTTGTTGGCGTGCGCGAAGGCGAAGCCCGCCTTCTCGTCCGCGTCGCGCGCGATGTGGCGGAAGAAACTCTGGCGGTGCCCGCCTCCGTCTCCCACCTTGTGGGAGGCGTCGAACGTCATCGTGTAGCTCATGCTTCACCAGGCTCGACGTCGATCGTGGGGTGCACCGACTTCGTCGCTGCACCCCACGATGCCTTCGGCGACTCTCCCGAGGGGCTTCCGTTGCCGCGACTCCGACCACCACCCCAGTGCACCTTCGGGAGGGTGGCGGTCTCCTTCGCGGCAACGAAAGGTGTAGCCCCATACACTTTGGCGTCGCTTCGCTCGTCAAAGCTCCTGGTGCCCTGCGGGGCGCCGACACGCTGAGCGCGTCGAGGGCACCCTGAGACGGGTGCCTTAGGCCGAGCGCGCTGGTCGCGCGCACGGCTGCCGCGAACGTCCGAACGATGAAGTGCGACAACGCTCGACCGTCCGTTGTACGAACCGCACGAGGTGTCCGCCGTGACCGCGTGCTGAGCGGCTGCTTCAGGAATCCGAGCAGTTGTGCTCGCCGATCTCCAGAAGTCGGGGACGCCGTTGGTGCTGACGATGCTCCTCAGGGCGCAGGGTGTGTTGGACCGACTGACATACACGTCGATGTCTCCTCAGGTCCTAGGCTGCGCTCTGGTCGACGATGAGACCGGTGCGTACGGCACCCTTGTTCGTTCGCGTCGCGGTCACCCCAAGCCGGTCGAGGGCCTCGCCGAACTTGGTTCGGCCGAGCACATGGACTCCGTGGATGCCCTCCTTGTCCGCCCAGTCCAAGAACGCGTAGTGGAGGATGGTCGTGGTGTCGCCTCCCGAGGAGGTGTCCGTGCAGCGCGCCTCTACAAATCGGCGAACGTCGTCCTGCGACTCGGCATAGTCCTGAGTCGCCGCGAGGACCGACGCGGGTTCATCAAGGCCGTTCGCGAGGTAGTCGGCCAAGCCCTCGACGGCCCACGCGAGCACCGCGTCAGCGTCGTCCTTCAGCTTCGAGCCGAGGTACGGGTCCTGCTGGTCCTTCGGCACTACAACCCTGAACGGCACGACACGGACGCGCGCCCACGTAGCCGGGTCGTTCGCCGGAAGCTTCGGCAGGTAGTTCGTGATCATCAGGATCAGGAAGGCCGGCGAGAACTCGAACGGGGATCCGTAGAGCTCACGGGCGGTGATGCGGTCGCCCCCGGTCATGCGCTTCATGAAGGCGGCCGAGATCCGCGCCTTCTCCTCGAGCTCCGACGCGACAAGGAGGCGGACGCCGCGGAGCTTGGCCAGCCCAGGCGATGCGCTCTGCGAATTGCCGCCCCGCTGCACCTCGAAGAGACCGTCCTCGGCCACAGCCGCGTAGTCGCCCAGCGAGTGCATAACGGCGCCGTAGGCCACGCCCTTGCCGTTACGGCCAGTTCCGGTCGCGATGGTGAAGATGTTCTCGATCACCTCGCCGATCAGGGCAAGACCGTTGATCCGCTGGAAGAACCCCTGCACATCGGCATCGGGCAGTACCTGGTTCAGGAACCCGTCCCATACGGAGGACTGCCGCGGATGCGTCGGGTCGAAGGAACCGCGCGTGATCCTCGTGATGAGGTCTTCTGGGTCGTGCGGGCGGACCTGCATGGTGTTCAGGTCCAACGTGCCGTTCGGCATGTTGAGGACGTGTCCATCGGCGTCGAGCTGGTCGATCGTCGCGGTCATCCCCTGCAGGTTCGACGCGATCTTCAAGACCCCTGCGAGGCCGCTCGCGCTCTCGCATGCCTTGACCAGAGTGAGGAGGTTCTTGCCCTGTCGCTCCAAGATCTCATCGTGGTCGAACCTGCCCGACGCCATCATCTCCGTCCCCTGCTCCCGGAGGCGGAGGAGGGTCTTGAGGAGCGCATCCTGGGTGAGGCCAGTGTCGTCGACCCAACGCTGGCCGTTGAAGGCCATCCATCCCTTGTTGCGGACGAACAGGAAGCGGCCGCGGTGGTCGACCGCGAATTCGTGGGCGACCTGCGCCTGGTTTCGGTGCGACTTCGCTCCTCCCTCCAGCTGCTCCTGAAGGGTCGGCTGCGATACGGTTGCGGTGTTGTTCATCGTCATCTTTCTGGGTGATCGATCGGCCCCGGTGTCTTCAGCACCGGGGCCTTTTTCGTTGTGAGTTGAGGGCACGAGAAGCGAGCCGTCCAGGCGGCCCTCGAAGCGGTGCTGCGTCGGCGTCGGCGGCGTGCGGTCGCGCACCCCCTCCCGCACGGGTAACCGGTGCAGGGCATGCCTGTCGGAGTCGCTCGGACGACGTTTTGAAGCCAAGCGGGCGCTGTGCGGGTCGGCGGTGCCGATCACAGAGGTGCACAGGACGATCGGTTACCTGGTGTTGGTCGCGCAGAACATTGGCACGCGCGCCGCCCTGCAGGGCGGCGTCGGGTGTGACGTTTGTGACGTTCTGGTCCCGAACTCTCGAAGGAAGAAAGATCGAGGAGAGTAGGGAGTGAAAGTTCGGTTGCAAGACGTCACTAACGTCACGGGACTGAGATACGGCGCCGTCGGCGTCTCGCTGGGCGCGACTCCCTACGAGCGCTGAAACAGGGTGGGCGAGCCCCACGGAGCACTCTTGCGGAGCGGCGGCCCGCGAGCAGCTCGCCGCCGCCCAGGCAGCCCGCCCGACCGTGCCCGAGCATGGCTTGCTGGAGTCCACGCTGCCGTGGAGTGCGGCGACTCCGCTTTGCAGAGTGCTCGTGACGCTTGAAGTGGGCATACCTGTTCCTTGAATCGATGGATTCAAGGAGACCGAAGTAGCCGATCCCGTTAGCGGATGCTTGGCGTGTCTCTCAAGTCAGGACGCCGTTGTCCCTAGCCCGTTTACGTCATTGAGGCCGATGCCAGGTTACAACAGGTGTGGCCGTTTGCTTCCAACTCTTTACCAATCGGTGTGTCCTCGAAGGAGGGAGTGGCAGTACTTTCCGGAATTCGGCGGTACATCCGGTACATCCCACCGACGCGATCGTCCGCTTCCGCGCCAAGCGCTCGAAGCGGCATCAATTGTCGCGAAGCGGTCCGTTCTTGCTGTATTATGGGAGCCAAGCCCAAATGACAGAAAAGGGCCAGAGTCAACGGGCTCGACGAGTGGACACGCCAAGCAACCGCTAACGGGTTCGGCTACACAGGTCCCCTCGAAAGTTCAAGCTTTCGAGGTTCAACTATGTCCACTGCCCCTGTCATTGCAGCTTCCCCGCTCGACTCGCTTCTCACGGCTGATGAACTCGCCGAGCAGCTGCACACTACGACCCGCAATCTGCGTGAGTGGCGCTCGACGGGACGAGGCCCACGCTTCGTCAGAGTAGGACGCCTGCCGCTCTATAGGCGAGAAGCCGTCGAGCTTTGGCTGGGCGAACAGGAGTACGCCAGCACCGCCGACGAGCTGTGCTAACCGATGGGCACCGTGAAGCCGTACGCGACGAAGACGCGGGGCCGGCTCTACGAGGTCTGGTACACCAAGCCAGACGGCACCCGCGGCCATGACCGCGGGTTCAGGCTCAAGCGTGAAGCTGAGGCGCACCTTGCGACCGTCGAGGTGTCAAAGCTCAAGGGCTCCTACGTCGACCCTTCGGACGCTCGCGTCACGATCGGCGAACTCGGGCCAGCCTGGCTCGAGCGTCATCGGGCGAAGCTGACCGAGAGCAGCTTCCATTCTGTTGAGAGCAGCTGGCGCGTGAACGTCGAGCCGCAGTGGGGCAAGTACGCGGTCGGAAGGGTCTCGAGACGCGACGTGCAAGTGTGGCTCAACGAGCTCGCCGGGCGGCTCTCTCACACCTCTATCGCGCGTGCACGAGACCTGCTCGCCGGCATCTTCGACGACGCGATCGAAGACAACCGCGTCACGAAGAACCCCGCGCGCGGGCTCGCCATCAAGAAGAAGCCGATTCCCGATGAGGTGTTCCTCACGCATGCACAGGTCGAGGCACTCGCCCTCGAAGCGCGTTACGCGGACCTCGTGCGCGTCCTTGCGTACACGGGACTTCGGTGGGGAGAAGCGACGGCGCTCCGTGTGCGCAACATTGACCTCCAGCGCCGCCGGATCAACATCCGCGAGGGCGTCACGGAGGTCAACGGGCAGCACGTCCTCGGCGGCGTGAAGTCCCACGAACGCCGATCCGTGGCGTTCCCCGACTTCCTCGATGACGCCCTCGCGGCTGCATGCGACGGCAGGGACCACGACGAGCGCCTCTGGTCGTCCCCAAGCGGCGGGTTCCTCCGGCCCGGCCACTCGCAGCAGGGCTGGTTCGCGCAAGCGGTGAAGCGCGCAATGGCGGCTGATCCGAGATTCCGTCGAGTCACGCCGCACGACCTCCGGCATACTGCTGCGTCGTTGGCGATCAGCGCCGGCGCAAACGTGAAGGTGGTCCAGCGCATGCTCGGTCACAAGTCGGCGAAGGTGACGCTCGACACGTACGCGGCTTTGTTCCCGGACGACTTGGACAACGTGACCGCGGCGCTCAGCCAGCAGCGGACGCAACACCTTTCGCATCGCCCGTCGGGTAATTGAGATGTGTACGAGAGCGGCGCTGTTTGTTCGGTCACCTCTCGAATTCGCGGACGAAGTCTCCACCGAGAGCAGCTACAGGTCGTGGTCGTCGAACTCAAGACAAGGATCTTCAAATCGGAGTACCTCGGCCGGGTCGGTTTCGTCGTTGCTCTCATCGGCGATCAAGTCTGCCGAAGGCACAACCACCCGACGAGCTCGGTGGTGAACTCAGGGATGAAGAGCTGGTCCGTGGCCAGGTGCTACTGAGCTCTGGAGCACGAGGGCGGCTGCGCCGATGGCCGCTGAATCGCGGGGGTTGGCTGCGATCTCGATCGTGGTCCCGTGAGCTTGCCGTGCGAACGACGTCTGTTCGATCCGTGCTCTGGCAGCGCGTGCGTACATCGAGCCAGCAATGGCGAAGCTGGGCCCGGCCAGCACGATGCTGTCCAGGTCGAACACGTTGTTGAACGACACCACGGCGGCTGCGAGTCGATCCGCAGAGTGTTCCAGGAGCCCTCTGGCTGCTTCGTGCCCGTTGACGGCGGCGCGCGCGAGTCGATCGAAGTCTGAACCCGTGGTGTGCTCAGTGAACTCCAGACCGAGTCCGGCGAAGCGCCTCGGTGCCGTTCCGGCATCGGAGAGGACCGCAGCGGGGGCGGCGTACCGCTCGACGCATCCGACGTTGCCGCAGGAGCACGCAACGCCGTCGGCATCGATGGTCATGTGTCCGAGCTCGGCAGCGTTGGAGCTCGATCCGCGCAGGAGCGCACCGTCGAGGACCACTCCGGCACCGATGCCGGTCCCCATGTAGACGGTCGCGAACGTCTCGGTACGGGCGATGCGTCGCGTCCAGAACTCACCGACCGCGGCGGCGGCGGCGTCGTTGTCGAGGAGCACCGGGACGGGCAGGAGCGCCGCGAGACGTTCGAGCAATGGGAAGCCCTCCCACCGGCGCAGGGTCGGGGACCGGAACATCGTCCCGCCGGCGGGGGAGAGGGGCCCGGGAACCACCACCCCGACGCCAGCGATCGTGTCCACCGAGATGCCCGCGATGTCGATGAAGGATGCGAACTGCGCTGCGAGACGCTCGACCACGTCCTGCGGCTCGGCCACGGCGGCGCCGTCGACCAGTTGCCGTGCGACGGTCCCGCCTCCGGCGCCCGCGGCGACGAAGGTCATCGCCTCGAACCCCAGCTGGATGCCGACGGCGTAGAGCGCAGTCGGGTTGATCTCGAGGAGCGTCCGTGGCTTCCCGCCGGTCGACGCGACGCGTCCGCTCTCGCGGAGCACCCCCGTCTCGAGGAGGTGCCGCACGATGTTCGAGATCGAGGGCTGGGTCAGCCCAGTCGCCTGGGTGAGTTCCACACGGCTGATCGGGCCGGAGGACCGGACGATGTCGACGACCAGGGCTCGGCTCCCTGGACCGGAGGCGATCATCTCGGGCCGCGCCATCGATCGCCTCCTCCGTGGTCTCATCGGGTGGTGCAGGCGCGAGGGTCGTGTCCGCAGTGTCACACTAGCTGCGCCCCAGCAGCCCGGAGACGACAGGATGAGTACATGGGACTCCCGATCGGCTTGACGTTGGTCCGCACGAGTGAGATCTACGGAGCCGAGCCCTGGTTCCACGAACTGACTGCCGGGATCGACCAGGTCGTCCGTCCCCTCGGCCGCTCCGTGCTGCTCCGCGTCCTCGCGACTCGGGAGGACGAACTCCGGTGGCTGCGGCAGTGGCGCGAACGTGACGCTGTCGCCGGGGTGGTCCTCGTCGACCTGATCGCCGATGACCCTCGAGTGGATCTGGTCAGGACGATCGGCCTGCCCGCGGTCTCCGTGTCGTCGCCGGACGTGTCCGACGGCCTCCCCGCTGTCTGGACGAACGACGACGCCGCGATGCGCTCAGCGGTCCGCGCACTCCACGACCTCGGTCACACCTCGATCGGACTCGTGAGCGGACCGCTCGAGCTCGCGCACACCGTGACCCGCGCGCTGGCGTTCACCGCGGTGTGCGACGAACTGCAGCTCGAACGGCACTTGGTCTCGGGCGACTACTCGACGGAATCGGGCGAGCGGGCCTTCGCCGCGCTCCTCGCCATCGACGAGCCGCCGACCGCTGTCGTCTTCGACAACGACCTCATGGCCCTCGGCGGTCTGGCTGAATCGCGTCGGCGAGTGATCGCGATCCCGGACGAGATGTCCCTCGTCGCGTGGGACGACTCGGCACTCTGCCAGCTCTCCGAGCCGCCGCTGTCGGCGCTCGGCCACGATGTGCAGCGAATCGGACGCATGGTGGGCGAGGCGCTTGTGGCGGTCCTGGCCGGAGAAGAGCCACCCACGCTCGAAGCCCCTGCGATCGAGTTCGTGGCACGGGAGAGCGTGGCCGCCCTCCACCGTTGACGGTCCGCCTCGATGATCTGTGTGCCTCAACAGTACATCGATTACTAATCTAAGTATTGACAGCGGGTCTGTTGCCGGTCAGTCTTGCCTGACGCTCGCCGCACCGCCCCCCGGGCACCCGAGCGCCGATGAACGAAGGAGTTCGCCATGAAGAAGACCGTGATCGCTGCAACCGGAGGCATCGTCGTCGCGGCGCTCGCACTCGCCGGGTGTTCCGCTGGTTCCGCTCAGGACAGCGGCAAGCCGTCCGGCGCCATCACCGTGCTCACGAACCGCACCGACCTCGTCAACACGACCTTCAAGGACTACGCCAAGGAGTTCGAGAAGAAGTACCCGGGGACGACGGTCAAGTTCGAAGCGCTCACGGACTACGAGGGTGACGCGAAGATCCGTCTGAGTTCGAAGGACTACGGCGATGCGCTCCTGATCCCGAGCTCGACGGTGACGAAGGACAAGTACGCGTCCTACTTCGAACCGCTCGGCAAGACCACCGACCTGGAGAAGAAGTACAACTTCATCGGTGACGGGTCGTACGACGGCGAGGTCTACGGCCTGTCGACGTTCGGGTCCGCGATGGGCATGGTGATCAACAAGACCGTCTGGAAGGAAGCCGGGATCACCACCCCGCCGACGACGCAGGACGAGTACTTCCAGGACCTCCAGGCAATCAAGGACAAGACCTCCGCCATCCCGTACTACACGAACTACAAGGACGGATGGCCGCTGGCGACGCTCGAGGGGAACCTCGGCACCACACAGGGCGCTGACGTGCGGATGAAGCTCGCCAGCGAGAACAGCCCCTGGAAGCCGGGCACCGACCAGTACAAGATCGATGACCTGCTCTACAAGACCGTTGCGAAGAAGCTCAGCGAGCCGGACCCCACCACGACGAACTGGGAAGAGTCGAAGGACCTGCTTGCGCAGGGGAAGGTCGGCTCGATGATCCTCGGCTCCTGGGCTGTGACCCAGATGCAGGACGCAGCGAAGAAGGCCGGCAAGTCCGCGGACGAGATCGGCTTCTGGCCGATGCCCTGGCAGACCGACGGCAAGTTCACCTCCGTCACCGCGACCGACAAGCTCCTCGCGGTGAGCAAGAACTCCGACAACAAGGCCACTGCGCGCGCCTGGGTGAACTGGTTCATCAACGACTCCGGCTACGCGAAGAGTCAGGGTGCCATCAGCCCCGTCAAGGCCGACCCGACGCCGGACACGCTCAGTGACTTCAAGACCCTGGGCGTGAAGTACCTCCAGCTGAACCCCGACCCCAAGGGCAAGGAAGCGCTCTTGACCAACATCGCCAATGCCGCGCAGGTGGACGTCTTCGGCAACATCTACCGCCAGAAGCTCATCGACACCGCTCGTGGAGCCGCTTCCGGCGACGAGACGTCCTTCTTCGCGAACCTCAACAAGGAGTGGGCAGCAGCACGGAGTCAGGTGTCGAAGTGACCGGTCTCGCACCGACGCCCTCCTCGGCCGGGGCCGCAGCCGCTGCCCCGGCCGAGGGGCGGACCCGATCCAGGAAGGTCCAGCCGCGCTCCAGCCGCGGATGGCGCAGCACCCCGTGGCTCTTCCTCGTCGTCCCGCTGGCGTTCCTGATCGTCCTGACCTACGTCCCCGTGGTCAACATGTTCTGGTACAGCGTCACCGACTGGGACGGCCTCGCACCGCAGAAGACCTTCGTCGGACTCGACAACTACCTCCAGATCTTCACGAAGCCGGCCATCTTCCAGGTCTTCTTCGTCAGCCTCTACTACCTCGTCGGAGCGCTCGCGCAGCTCATCATCGCGCTCTACCTCGCGACGCTGCTCAGCTTCAAGACCCGACTGGGCAACCTGTTCAAGGGCATCATCTTCTTCCCGTACCTGATCAACGGCGTCGCCATCGGGCTGGTGTTCCTCTACTTCTTCCGCCCTGGAGGCACCCTCGACGCACTCCTCGGCGCTGCCGGACTGCAGCACACACCGCAGTGGCTCGGCGACCCGTCCGTGGTGAACGTCTCCCTCGCAGCATCCAGCGTCTGGCGGTACATGGGACTGAACTTCGTGCTGTTCCTCGGCGCCATCCAATCCGTGCCCGCTGAGCAGTACGAAGCCGCAGACCTCGACGGGGCGACTTCATTCGACAAGTTCCGGTACATCATCGTGCCGAGCATCCGACGCATCCTCGGGCTCTCGTTCATCCTGGCCATCGCCGGCGCACTGTCGGCCTTCGAGATGCCCTACATCATGACCGGCGGTGCGAACGGATCCGAGACGTTCGTGATCCAGACCGTCAACACCGCGTTCAAGTTCTCCCAGGTGGGCCTCGCATCCGCGATGGCGGTGGTGCTGCTGGCGATCGTGCTCGTCATCACCGGCATCCAACGATGGCTGTTCCCCGACGAGAAGAAGGAGCAGGCAGCATGACGACTGCGACACCGTTGCGGACCCGGATCAGCAGGCGTTCCGGAACCACCGCCAAGTACCTCAGCCTCATCGTGGCGTGCCTGTTCGCGGTGGTCCCGCTCCTGACCATCGTGATGCTCGCCTTCAAGACCGACCGCGAGTACCGGACGACCAGCCCGCTGACGCCGCCGTCGAACTGGCTGAACTTCAGCAACTTCGTGACCGCCTTCACCCAGGGCGGCATGGTGCAGGGGTTCATCAACACCGGGATCATCCTGGTCGTCTCCGTCAGCGGCACGATCCTGATCGGGACGATGGCCGCATACGCCATCGACCGGTTCCGGTTCCGCGGCCGTCGACTGGTGTTCGGCGCGTTCCTCCTGGCCACGTTGGTGCCGTCGGTGACCACGCAGGTCGCGACGTTCCAGGTCATCAACACCCTCGACCTGTTCAACACCCGCGGCGCAGCGATCGTGCTCTTCATGGGCACCGACATCGTCGCGATCTACATCTTCCTCCAGTTCATGCAGTCGATCCCGGTCTCCCTCGACGAAGCCGCGATGCTCGACGGCGCCAACCGGTTCACGGTGTACTGGCGGATCATCCTGCCGCTGCTCCGACCGGCTATCGCGACGGTGGTCATCATCAAGGGCATCGCCGTCTACAACGAGTTCTACATACCGTTCCTCTACATGCCCTCGCAGGACCTCGGCGTCATCTCGACGTCCCTCTTCCGCTTCATGGGCCCGTTCGGCGCCCAGTGGGAAGTCATCGCTGCAGGCACGCTGCTGGTCATCATCCCCACGTTGATTGTCTTCCTCTTCCTCCAGCGTCACATCTACAACGGCCTCACGGCAGGAGCAACCAAGTGAGCACAACCGCCCCGACCACCACTGCCGAGACCCGACGCGCACTCCATGACGGCTGGACACTCCGCGCCACCAGCGGTGACGCTCCCGTCGACGTCGCACTGCGCTCCATCCCGGCCACCGTTCCCGGGCTGGTCCACACCGACCTGCTCGCTGCGGGCATCATCCCCGACCCGTACCTGGACCGGAACGAGCAGAAGGTCACCTGGATCGGTGAGACCGACTGGGAGTACCGCACCACCTTCGCGTGGGAGCCGGACGGGCACGACAACCACGACCTCGTCTTCGAAGGCCTCGACACCGTCGCAACGGTCACCCTGAACGGCCGGGAGCTCGCCCGCACGTTCAACCAGCACCGCACCTACCGTCTGCCTGCGGACGGGGTCCTCATCTCCGGCAGCAACGACCTCGTCGTGCACTTCGCATCACCCGTGGCGTACGCGGACCAGGCCAGTCTCGATCTCGGGTACCGGCCCCACACCTACTTCCACCCCTTCAACGCGATCCGCAAGGCAGCGTGCAACTTCGGCTGGGACTGGGGGCTCGACGCCGCCTCATCCGGCATCTTCAAGCCCGTCACGCTGCACGCCTGGTCTGGTGCTCGCATCGATGCCATTAGGCCGACCGTCACCACCGACGGAACGGACGGCGACGTCGAGATCGCGATCACGCTGCACCACGCCGGGGACGTCCGACCCGTCACCGCCACCGCCACGCTCACCGCCCCCGACGGAACCGAGCACACCGTCGATGCGATCATCGACGGCACGGACGGCACCATCTCCATGCACGTCGACGACGTCGCGCTGTGGTGGCCTCGCGGTCACGGCGATGCGGTCCTCTACGACCTCGAGGTCAGCATCGCCGCCGCTGGCGACGACGCCGGCAACGTCCTCGCCTCGTGGCAGAAGCGGATCGGCTTCCGTACCGCCACCGTCGAGATGCTCCCCGATGCTGACGGAACGAGCTTCCAGGTCGTTGTCAACGGCCAGCCAATCTGGATCCGGGGCGCGAACTGGATCCCCGACGATGCATTCGTCACCCGGGTCACGCGGGACCGGGTCGCCGCTCGCCTCGACCAAGCCGAGTTCGCCAACATGAACCTGTTGCGCATCTGGGGCGGCGGCTACTACGAGTCCGACGACTTCTACGACCTCTGCGACGAACGCGGCCTCCTCACCTGGCAGGACTTCCTGTTCGCCTGCGCCTCCTACGCCGAGGAGGAGCCACTGCGTTCCGAGATCGAAGCGGAGGTCCGCGACAACGTCACACGGATCATGTCGCATCCGTCCCTGGTGCTCTGGAACGGCAACAACGAGAACATCTGGGGCTACGAGGAATGGGGCTGGGAGAAGCGCGTGCAGGGCCGCACCTGGGGCCTTGGCTACTACCTCGACCTGCTGCCCCGCGTCGTCGCCGAGCTCGACCCGCAGCGTTCCTACACGCCCGCAAGCCCATGGTCCGGCAGCATCGACCGTCCCGCGAACGAGAACGATCACGGCTCCGTCCACCTGTGGGAGATGTGGAACCGTGTCGACTACCCGCACTACCGCGACACTGTGCCTCGCTTCGTCGCGGAGTTCGGCTGGCAGGGGCCCGCCACGTGGTCGACCATCAACCAGGCCATCTCGGACACCCCGCTCACTCCGGAGTCGCCGGGCATGATCTGGCACCAGAAGGCGCAGGACGGCAACGACAAGCTCACCGACGGCCTCGTAGCGCACCTGCCCCTCCCGGACCACACCGAGGACTGGCACTGGGCGATGTCCCTCAACCAGGCCAACGCCGTCGCCTTCGCGATCGAGCACTGGCGGTCCTGGTCACCGAAGAACACGGGGTCGATCGTCTGGCAGCTCAACGACTGCTGGCCCGTCACGTCCTGGGCTGCAGTCGACGGCTACGGCCGCGCGAAGCCCCTGCTCTACGCCCTGAAGCACGTCTACGCCGACCGCCTCGTCACGATCCAGCCGCGCGGCACCGGCCTCGTCACGGCCGTAGTGAACGACTCGTCGGCTGCGTGGAACGGCGACGTGATCCTCCGCCGCCTCGCCTACGACGGCACCGAACTCGCCACGACGACCGTGACCGTGGCACTGCCAGCACGGAGCACACAGACCGTGGACGTTCCCGCTGACGTCGCCGCATTCGGCGAGGCCGCGGCCGAGTTGCTCGTCGCAGAACTCGACGGCGAGCGTGGATTCTGGTTCCCGGTGGAGCAGCGCCACTCGCAGCTGCCAGCAGCGAACCTACGCACGGAAGTCGCTGCGGTCGCCGGCGGGTACGACGTCACGGTGACGGCGGCATCGCTTGTGCGCGACCTCGCGCTCCTGGTCGACAAGGTCGACGTCGACGCAACCGTCAGCGACATGATCGTCACACTCCTTCCCGGAGACAGCGTCACGTTCCACGTCACGACGGCGAGGACGTTGACCCCGGAAGTGCTGACATCGGCAAGCGTCCTGCGCACGTCGAACCAGCTCGTCACTGACTGGGCATGATCGTGACCGATCTTGCACTGGCCGTCGATCTCGGCGGCACGAAGGTCGAGACCGCGCTCGTCGAAGCGTCCGGCGCGATCGTCGACGGAAGTCGGCACCGTGTGCCGACGGGTCGCGATGCCGAACCCGACGCTTTCGCTGAAGCCCTGTCGCACGCGATCCGACAGACGCTCGCCCTGACTCCGGCCGACTCGACGCTCATCGGGGTGGGCGTCGGTTCGGCCGGGCCAATCGATCTCGCACGAGGCAGGGTCAGCCCGAAGAACCTCCCGGCCCTGGCCGGCTTCAACCTCCGGGACGCCGTCTCCAGAGAACTGCCGGGCCTGGCAGTGCAGCTGCGTCTCGACGGCACCTGCATCGCGCTTGCCGAACACTGGCTGGGCGCAGCTGCCGGATCCGCGAATTCGATGTCCATGGTGGTCTCCACCGGTGTCGGCGGTGGCCTCATCCTGGGCGGAAAGCTCGTCTCCGGCCGAAGCGGCAACGCAGGCCACATCGGTCAGATCCACGTCGCTGGCTTCGGCGCGGAGTCGAGCAGCGCCGACGCGACCACGCTTGAGGCGAGCGCATCCGGGACCAGCGCGGTCGGATGGGCGCAGCGCCTGGGCTGGCCGGGACGTTCCGGGGAAGACCTCGCGGTGTCCTGCGCAGCAGGAGACGACATCGCCTGGCGGGCCGTGCGGCGTTCCGCCGCAGCCGTCGGTCAAGCCATCGCCAGCGCGACGACCTTGCTCGACCTCGAGATCGTCGCCATCGGCGGCGGCTTCTCCCTGGTCGTCCCCGACTACATCGATCTCGTCCGTACCGCAGCGCTGGAAGCAACCGTGTTCGAGTACGCGACCACGGTCCGCATCGAGCCCGCGCGTCTCGGCGCCGACGCGCCCCTCCTCGGCGCAGCCGCGTTGATCCACCGGTCTGCGATGGCGGCCACCGACTCTCCCATCAGCCACCTCGTCACCATCAGCTGATCTGTTGCGGCAGCCGTCTACCCGCTCCTCCAGCCGCAGAAGTCTGAGCACCGATGCAGCGCACAACATCCCACACCACGACGGCCAGTCCAAGTCCGCCGCGCCGAAGCTGGGTCCGTTCTGCACAAGGGAACCTCACGATGCCGCGATGCGGCCTTCGTGACCCTGCTGCGGGGGAGCAGCGCCGCCAGTGACGCCCTGCTCTCCCGCGGCGACCACCCGGGTGGCACTTCCCTCCCGTGGAACGCGACAGCGAGTCTCAGCGTGCGGCCTCGAGCAGGTCGCCGCGGGGACCGAACGGTCGAACCACGAACCAGAGGGCGACGACCACGAAGACCTGCGCGAAGAGGATGACGCCGACGGTGGCTGCCAGCGGGGGAAGCAGTGAAGCTCCGATGACTGCTGTCGACAGCACCCCCAGACCCTGGCGGCTTGCGTTCAACCAACTGGCGGCGGTACCGATGTCGCTTCCGCGGCGCGACAACGCCCAGGTCTGCACGGCTGGGGTGTTGAGCCCGAGGAAGAGTGTGAAGCTCCAGAGCAGCGCCAACACGCCCCAGAAGCTCGCGGTTCCGGTCGCGACCATCGTCGCGAGCCCAATCGCTGAGACGAGGAGGCCCGAGGTGGACAGCGCGACCAGCCATCGTAATTCCACCCGCGATGCGAGCCGAGCACCGAGCTGCGACCCGACCATCATGCACAGTGCGTGCGAGGCAAAGGCCACACCGTATCCGGTCGTAGTCAAGCCGAAGTGGCGTTGGAAGATCACCGATGAAGCCGACAGGTACCCGTACATGCCGCCCCACGACGCCGCTGTCACCGCGACCAACCCCACGAACTGTCGATCGCGGAGCAGGGACACGACACCGCTGATGCGAGTCCGCATAACGTTGACGCGAACCGTTGGCCGAAGCATGGTCTCGCCTGCGATCGACCGCGTCGCGACGCCGAGGACGAGCCCGTACACGGCCAGCAGGACAAACACACCCCGCCACGTCACAACGGTCAGCAGGAACGATCCCAGGAGCGGCCCGACCGCGATCGCGATGCCCGACACGAGTGTCATCGAGGCGATGGTCCGCAGCATGCGAACGCCGCTGAACCGGTCCCGGACCATCGCTATTGCGAGCACTCCCACGGAGGCCGACGCCGCACCTTGGAGGACGCGCGCAACGGTCAGGACCGTGATGTCCGGCGCCAGCGCGCACGCGAAAGACGCAGCCACGTGTACGGCTGTGGCGACCGTCAGCGGCGTGCGGCGCCCGACGACATCGCTCCACGCTCCCGCGAGCAGCTGCCCGACGACCATGCCGATCATCGCGCCGGTGAAGGTGAACTGGATCGACGACTCGGGCACCGCGAGTTCCGCCGCGATTCGCGGAAACGCAGGAAGGTAGATGTCGATCGTGAGCGTACTGAGGGTCTGCAGGAAACCGAGGGCTGCCGCGAGGACTGCCGGGCGAGGCTCTGACCGCATCACAACGTCGCGCCGACCCGCTCCCGACGCATCGGGTCGGTGATGAACGCACTGAACGCCACAGCGCCGGCACCGATCACCAGTTGCTGCTCTCCGAGCGCGGGTGTCTTCAAAACCGGCGGTTCGCTGGATGACATCAGGTTCGCGCTCACCGCACGCTCGAGGTGCTCACGGCCGTGATCGAGCAGGACACCGAAGAATCCGCCGAGCAGGATCAGTTGCGGGTCGTACGCGAAGGTCGCAGCTCGCAGCGCCACACCGAGGTAGTCAGCCTGGCGTACGAGGAAGCGTTCGAAGGCGGCACTGGGGTCGGCACGGATGGCATCACGGATGCGCTGAAGACTCCCGTCTCGCGCTCCGAACACAGATGCCAGCTGATGCTGCGATACGACCGTCGTGAGGCACCCAACGCTCCCGCAGATACATGTTGGGCCGTCGTTTGCGACGGTGACATGCCCAAGACGCGCGGCGGATCCCGAGCGGCCGTCGAGGATGTGGCCGTCGACCATCGCGGCGGCTCCGATGCCGCCGGGGCCGCCGTAGAAGGAGACGATGTCATCCGCACCGCGGGCTGCGCCCCAGAGCGTCTCCGCGTGGAGCCCGACCTGCGAGTCGAACGCCAAGACGGACGGGAAACCAGTGGCGTCCTGCAGCAACTGAGCGAAGGGTGCGTTCCGCCACCGCAGATGCGGGGCGTTCAGGACGAAAGTCTTGTCTTTCGTCACGCGCCCCGGGATGGCCGCGCACAAGCCGACGACGACCGCGTCACCGTGTCGCTGGCGAAGTTGCTGCAGAAGCTCCCCAACCAGAGCGGCAGCTTCTTCGGGAGTGGGTACGTCCGAAGAAGCCGCGTGGGCCTCGTCGACCACCCTGCCGTCGAGCGATACGAACGCGACGTGGACACCGTCGACATCGGTGTTGACGCCGACGCCGAGGTAGCGATCCGTCGCAGCCACCGACGCGGACGGACGCCCCTTCGCTCCGAGGTGATCGTCGAAGCGCTGCGTGACGATGCCTGCCGATTCCAACTCCTCGACCAGAGAAGCAACGCTTGAGCGTGCAAGACCCGTTGCTCGCGTGATTTGAGACCGAGTCGTTGCACCATCGCGGTGCAGAACGGACACAACCGATGACAGGTTCTGGCGACGAACAGCGTCGATGCTTCGACCGACTGGCGGGATGAGCGACATGGTTCCTCCGAAGACCGAATGGTGTCATAGTAGCCATATGTTCACGTCTCGAACAAGCGACCGTCGGCCTCAAGCGCGTCTCTGGACCGGAAACGGGAGCTTCCAAGACGAGTACCACGACTTCGATTCGACGTCTGCGCACATCGCCGCCATCCTCGAAGCCGTCGGCGTCGAGGTGCTCACCGAACCGATTGACCAGGCCATCGCGACCGAGCCACACGCCGATCTGATCCTGGTGAATACGGCAAAACGTCGACCAGCATCGCGGGAGTCCGACGCACTCGTGAACGCGCGTTTGGCGGACATGCTCCATTCGAGCACGCCCCTGCTTGCCTTCCACGTATCAGCGACGGCGTTCGCAGAGGTGCCAGCATGGGAACAGCTACTCGGCGGGCGATGGGTTGCGGAACAGACCTGGCACCCGCCGATCGGTCCAGCACGGATCGAGCCCACGGAAGCTGGAACAGAGCTTCGTGCTCCAGCGCGAACGTTCTCGCTCTTCGACGAGCGCTACACGGACCTGCGAGTGTCTCCATGGACGCGGATCCTCGCCGAGCATGAGCAGGACGGGAACAGGCATCCAGTCGTCTGGACGCACGAGTTCCGCGGACTCCGAACGGCGTACGACGGACTCGGACACGACCTCCGCTCCTATGAGTCCGACGAGCACATCCAACTCATCCAGGCTATCGTTCGGTGGCTCCTCCCAGATTTTTCTTTGTCCGAGACGTGAACATATGTATGCTCGACTCACACCATTGGAGGAGACCGCGATGACGCGCACGAACACCGGCTTGACCGCTCGGACACCACAGGGGACCGTCGTCGGACGCTCCGTCTCCACCCCAGACGGCAGCGCAGTCGCCTTCCTCGGCATTCCGTATGCACACGCTGAGCGCTTCAAGGCTCCGCAGCCTGCGATGTCGTGGCCGGGGGAGCGTCTCTGCGTCGCCGCCGGGCCGGCAGCTCCGCAGGATCCGATACGCGCAGACGTCATGGATGAGTCGGGGTGCTTGAACGCCAACGTCTGGGTTCCGGCAAATGCCGCAGCTTCACCGCTTCCCGTCCTCGTCTGGATCCACGGCGGAGGGCACCTGTACGGGTCGAACACGAATGCGCTGTGCGACGGCGCTCGACTCGCGGCGGCAGAGGGAATCATCGTGGTCGCGATCAACTACCGGCTCGGCGCTCTTGGCTACCTCAGCCTTGCGAGCGTCCTGGGATCCGAATACGCCGACAGTTCGAATCTGGCGCTGCTCGACGCAGTCGCAGCGCTGCGCTGGGTGAGCGTGAGCATCGCAGAGTTCGGCGGGGATCCTGCGCGGGTCACCATCATGGGGCAGTCCGCCGGCGCCGTCATGGTCGCGAGTCTTCTCGCGATGCCATCGGCTAGCGGACTCTTCTCTCGGGCGCTCATCGAGAGCGGCAGCGGAGAACGGGCGCGGGATGCAGGTCACGGCGAGCGTCTCACCGCAGATCTCCTCACGGAACTCGCTGCAACGCCGACCGATCTGCTCACGATGCCCGCCGAGCAGATCGTGGCTGGTCAAGAGGCGCTGGTCAGGAGACGTTCCGCCGGCCGCCCGAACCTCGATCTCGCCTTCGCGCCACTCATCGACGGCCGGACGCTTACCGCCCGACCAGTCGACTTGATCCGAGAAGGCGCCTCCGCAGACGTCGAGCTTGTCATCGGCACCAACCGCAACGAAGCATCCGGGTTCGTCGACCTTCGAGCCGAACCCGCCGTCGACGTGCTCGAAGCGCACGTCGAGCAGCTCATGCACGGGTCGCCCGCAGCGTCGGTCGTGACCTACCGCGCCGCGCTCGATGCAGACACCAACCGCCCGAACAGCCTCGCCGAGACCCTAGAAGCCTGCATGGCAGACCTCATCTACCGGCAGCCCTCCCAACGTCTGCTCGACGCGCGTCGAGACGCGTCAGCGTGGACACGCTCGTACCTCTTCGAATGGCAACGCCCGGACGCCGATTGGATCAGGCGTGCCGGCCACTCGCTCGAGCTCCCGTTCATCTTCCGACACATCGACGACAGCGCCGATGCGGAAGCCGAAGTAGGGGTCGAGCCGCCACTGCAACTGCGGGACCAGATGAGCGCCATGTGGGGCGCGCTGGTTCGCGACGAGGATCTCCAACCCTGGCCGACCTATGGAGAGCACCGCCGCACCGCGATCTTCAGCGAACACTTCCGCATCGAATCTGACCCCCGCGGCTCCATCCGTCGACTGGTCGCGCAGCACAACGCCTGAGCGGCCACCCTCCACCCACTCACCCCGCACCGCCACTGACACTTCGAAGGAGAAGTGACATGCCTGAATCCCCGACCCGAACCTCGTTCTCACGCCGAAGCATCCTCGCGTTCGGAATGGCGAGCGCTGCCGGGCTCGCGCTCACCGCCTGCACCGGCGGCGGCGCCGTCATCTCCCAGAGCCTCCTCGCGGGCGGCGCAGTGCGGCTGCCAACGTACCGGAAGGCTCGAGCCGCGATCGGCGCGAACCGCTTGACCAGCACTGTCGAAGGGCTGCCGGACATCTACACGTCGTCTCCGACGAGGTACTTCACGAGTGTCGACGCGCCTCCAGCGGCGGGCTCCACGATTCGCACACTGCAAATGCTCTGGTTCTCCCCTCCCGCGCCCGAGGGAAAGAACCCAGTGTGGAGGCGACTCAACCGAGACCTCCGCGCAAGTTTTGACCCGCTGCTCGCCAGTGCGGACAACTACAACAGCAAGCTCGCGACCGTCCTCGCCGGCGGGAAACTCCCCGACCTGATGTTCGTACAGGACCAGGTGCCCGTCGGTGCCCAAGCCTTCACCGCTGGGGCGTTCGCTGACCTCAGCCACTATCTCTCCGGCGACAAGATCCTCGACTACCCGAACCTGGCGAACATCCCGACGTACGCCTGGAAGGCCGCGCTGAAGAACGGTCGTATCGCCGGGATCCCACACGTCAACCCAGCGGTCACCTCCGCTCCGACCATTCGGACTGACCTGATGCAGCTCGCCGGCTTCTCTCAACAGCCGACGTCGACGACGGAGCTGCTGGACATGTTCACCGCGATCGGGAAGATCGGGTCCCATCAAGGCAAACGCGTCTGGGCCATCGGCGGACTCGGCACCGGTCAGATCCAGACGCTCGCACGATGGATGTTCGGCGTGGGTGCGGACTGGAGGATCGACAACCGCGGAAATCTCACCTACTTCCTCGAGACGGACGAGTTCGAAGAGGCCGTCGGCTACCTCCGACTGCTTTGGCAACGCGGCGCATTCCACCCCGACGCGCTCGCGCTCGGTACCGACGTGCAGCGCAGCAAGGAGAAGCAGCTCTGGACGGAGGGGCACTTCGCGTTCGAGCACGACTCGCCACCATGGCTGGCGCAGCAAGGTATGGAACAGGTCGAAGAGGGCACGAAGGGGGCCGCAGTCGACTTCCTCGTCCCGCCGGTGGCTCCCGGCCGTTCTCTGGCCGTCGCACAGGATCCCGGCTACTGGGGCATCGTCGCCATCGCCGCCGCCGCGGAGAAGGACCCGCGGCGGATGCGGGAACTCCTCGGCGTCTGCAACTACTTCGCCGCGCCGTACGGATCGTCCGAGGCGCTCTTCCTCGGCAGCGGCATCGAGGGATACAACTTCCGGTTCGGCACCGGGCACGCCGTCGAGCCCATCGACAACGCTGATGCCACCACCAATCTGCAAGGCCTCCGATGGCTCGGGGCGAACGCACCGTCGTACATCGCGCTCGATGCGAAGAACGCCAAGCGGAAGGACAGCCTCCTACACGAGTTGGAGCTCCTGACCACTGCAGCGAAGGTCGACCCGACCGTCGGGATGTACTCCCCGACACAGGTCAGCACGTCCGCGCAACTCACCGCCCTCAACGAGGACTGGCGCAACAAAGTGGTCTCCGGCCGCGCACCGCTTTCAGCCATCGCGACGTGGCGCAAGCAATGGCGCGCCAACGGCGGCGACCAGGTCCGGCACGAATTCGAGAAAGCGATCCGCGATGCGAAGTGATGCGAGCACCGTCAACCCCGCGGTTGAATCCGCCATCGAAGAGTCGATCGTCGCCCAGAGCGCACCGGACGTCCGCGCCGAGTCAGGTCCAGTCCGGGGGAAGCGCTCGCTTCTCGCGCGGATGAAGCGAGAACGGTCGATGTACCTGTTCATCCTCCCCGGGATGCTCTTCTTCCTCGTCTTCTGCTACGTCCCACTCCTCGGCAACGTCATCGCGTTCCAAAACTTCTCACCCTTCCTGGGGATCAGCCGCTCCCCTTGGGTCGGGCTACAGAACTTCGCGAACATGTTCACCGACCCCGAGCTCGTCCGCGCGATCATCAACACGATCGAGATCTCGTTCCTACAGATCGTCTTCTCGTTCCCAGCGCCGATCCTGCTCGCGTTGCTGCTGAACAGCTTGCTATCGGACCGGCTGCGCCGATTCGTGCAGTCGGTGGTCTACCTGCCGCACTTCATCTCATGGGTGATCGTAATCGCGATCTGGCAGCAGATCCTCGGCGGCGCCGGCCCTGTGGCCGGGCTCTTCGCGAGCATCGGCTTGGACCACGTCAACATCATGGCCAACCCCGATACGTTTAAGATCCTGGCCACGTCCCAAGTCATCTGGAAAGACATGGGTTGGGGAACGATCATCTTCTTCGCCGCGATCTCCGGCATCCCCCGAGAACTCTACGAAGCAGCAGCGTGCGACGGCGCGAGCTCGTGGCGCCGCACCTGGCACGTCACCCTTCCAGGGCTCGTTCCCGTCACCTCGCTCCTGCTCGTGCTCACCGTCGGGAACGTGCTTTCCGTCGGTTTCGAGCAGCTGCTCCTGCAGCAGCCCATCGTCGGAGCCGACGCCTCGCAAGTCATTGACACGTTCGTTTACTTCCGCGGTGTCGTCGGAGGCGACTGGGGCCTCGCAGCCGCGGCCGGCCTGGTCAAGGGCGCCATCGGCACACTTCTCGTCCTCGGGGCCAACAAGGTCGCCAAGAAGATCGGAACAGGAGGGATTTTCTGATGGTCGCCATCGAAGCCCGTCACGCACGACGCCAACGACCGCAACGCGCCCGCGACGCACGACCGCCATGGGTCGAAGTCCCATCCGTCGCCATCCGACTCGCGAAGATCACCGTCATCGCCATCATCGTGGTCGTGATGCTCTACCCCTTCATCTACATCATCGCCATGAGCTTCGCGTCCGCGAACTCCGACCTCAGCGGCTTCTGGCCCACGGCGTTCTCATTCGACGCCTATCAGTCCATCCTCGGCGGCGGCGTGGTCACCCGAGCGTTGATGGTGAGCGCCTTCGTGACGATCGTCGGTACGTTCTGCTCGTTGGCACTCACGACCACCCTGGCTTACGGACTCACACGGACCCGCGACGTGCCCTTCGCACGCGCAATCCTCCTCCTCGTGCTCGCCACCATGTTCTTCGGCGCCGGCATCATCCCCAACTTCCTCGTCGTGAAGTCCCTCGGACTCATCGACTCGCTCTGGTCGCTCATCCTGCCCGTGATGGTTTCGGCCTTCAACGTGGTCGTCGTCCGGAACTTCTTCATGGGCATCCCCGCAAGCCTCCTCGAAGCAGCACGCATTGACGGAGCATCGAACTGGACCATCTTCCGAAGCATCATCCTGCCGTTGTCCAAGCCGGTCCTCGCCGTCATAGGGCTGTTCTCCGCCGTGGGTTACTGGAACAGCTACTTCAACGCTCTGCTCTACATCAGCGACACGGCGAAGTGGCCGATCCAAGTCGTCCTGAACCAGTACGTGATCCAGGGGTCGCTCCTCGCGAACCTGCAGGGAAGCAACATCGTCACTCCGCCATCGCAATCCGTCCAGATGGCAGTCGTGGTCCTCGCAACGCTGCCCATCCTGATCGTCTACCCCTTCCTGCAGCGGCACTTCGCCCACGGGATGCTCACGGGGGCGGTCAAGGAATGAGCGGTCGATCAGAAGCCGCGCGGCCGTTCGGCGCCACCGGCCTTCAAGTACCCCCGATCACCATCGGAACCGCCCGTTGGCGCGATGGGACCGGGCGGGTGGCTCGCGCGGCACACACGGACGCGTTGCTGACGAGCCTGACCGACGCTGACCAACCGTTCGTATTGGACACAGCGAACAGCTACGGCAACAGCGAGCAGCGCATCGGCGACTTCTACGCGTCCCGAGGAGGCGTGCCAGGACACGCCCTCATCCAGACCAAGGCCGATCGCGACTTCGCGACCGGGGACTTCTCCGGCGCCCGGATGCGACAGTCCCTGCAGGAGAGCTGCGATCGGCTCCGACTCCCGGCGCTGCCCATGGTCTACATCCATGACCCAGAGAACACATCGTGGGATCAAGCGATGGCAGCCGACGGGCCGGTCGGAGCCCTGATCGAAGCACGGGAGGAAGGGCTCATCGAGCACCTGGGGCTCTCGGGAGGAACCGTCGATGTGATGGAGCGGTACGTGAGGACGGGCCACTTCGAGGCGCTGGTCACCCACATGCGTTGGACGCTCGTTGACCGATCCGCCGACGCGCTGCTCTCTGCCGCACACGAGCGCGGAATGGGCATCATGAACGCTGCCCCCTACGGAGGGGGGCTCCTCGCCCAGTACCCGGCAGCCACGTCGCGGTACGCATACGGCGAGGCAGCTCCCGAGGTGGCCGCCGCCGCAGATTCGATCGGCCGCGCCTGTGCCGATCACGACATCCCCATCGCAGCCGCAGCACTCCAGTTCTCCGCGCGAGACGACCGCATCGACTCCACGATCGTCGGTGTGCTCGAGCAGAACGACTGGAACGCGACGAGCGAGCTCCTCCGCGTCGCCGTGCCGCAGTCGTTGTGGGACACCGTGGAGGCGGTCCTGCCGCCGGCGTCGCTCTGGCAGCGCTAGGTCGAGAAGCTCGGGCAGAACCTCATCACGCGTGCCGCCGAGTGCGGGAGCTCAACCAGCTCGCGATCGCAGCTCGCATCGAGACAGCGCGCATGCCGGCGCCGGCGCCGGCGCCGGCGCCGGCGCGAGCAACGCGACGAGCGGCGCTGCACCGAACCACCATCGAACGAAAGGACCACGTATGAGACGCGCTGCAACCCACCTCCCCGTTGACGGAGGCAAGCAGGCCTGGATCGGGGTGAACTTCTGGTCGAAGACCGGTGGGCCGCTGATGTGGCGCCACTACGACGGGGAGGTCATCAGTGCGGAACTCGCGCAGCTCAAGCAACACGGGATCAACCTCACCAGGAGCTTCCTCTTCTGGCCCGATTTCCATCCGCAGCCGGATGAGCTGTCTGAGGAGATGCTGGCCAAGTTCGCGGACTTCCTGCGTCGGCACGAGCGTGCAGGCGTCCAGACCATACCAACGTTCATCGTCGGGCACATGTCCGGTGAGAACTGGGACCCTGTGTGGCGGAACGGTCGAGACGTATTCGGCGACGTGTGGTTCGTCGGCCGCCAGGCTTGGTACATCAAGGAAGTCGTACGACGATTCGCCGCCGACCCCGTCATCGCTGGCTGGCTCTTGACCAACGAGGTGCCCATCTACGCCGATTGGCAGTCACGCGGTGTCGGCACCCTGGACGCCGATGACGTCTCGGCGTGGGCACAGATCCTGATCGACGCAGTCCGTGCTGGCGGCGGACAGCAACCGGTCTCGATCGGCGATGGTTCGTGGGGTGTGGAGGTCACCGGGAAGGACAATGGGTTCCGGAGCCGTCAGCTCGAGCCGCTCGTCGACTTCCTCGGCCCGCATGTCTACCGCATGGAAGACGACCAGGTCCGACAGCATCTCGGAGCCGCGTTCATCTGCGAGCTCCTCGACTTCCATGAGAAACCGGTCGTGCTCGAGGAGTTCGGCGTCACCAGTGACTACGTCGGGGAAGAGAACGCTGCGCACTACTACCGACAGGTCCTGCACAACACACTGCTCGCCGGTGCGACCGGCTGGATCCCCTGGAACAACGTCGACTACGACGCGCAAGCCGAGATCGCACCGTACTCGCATCACCCGTTCGAGATGCACTTCGGGCTCATCGATGACCAGGGGAGACCGAAGCTCCAGCTGCTCGAGGTGCAGAAGTTCGCGGCGCTGCTCGAACGAGTCCAGTTCTCCCAACTCCAGCGGCCTGACACATCGACCGCGATACTGGTCTCGTCGTTCTTGGAGGCGATGTACCCGTTCACCACACCCGAGGACGGACCGACCGTGTTCACTGTCGCACGGCAGTCCTACGTCGCCGCGCGAGAAGCTGACCTGCCCGTGGCAGTGGTCCGAGAAGCAGATGGAGTGCCGAGGGATGTGCGGCTCATCATTGTGCCCGCGACGAAAGCCCTCCGGGCCGACACATGGCCGGAGCTCATGGACCGGGCGGAGAGCGGAGCGCTCGTGTATGCCTCGTACTTCAACGGCGTTCATGCCAATCAACGAGGGTCCTGGTGGCCGAAGCTCGATGAGACATTCGGTGTGAAGAAGCAGCTCCGGTATGGTCTCATCGCTCCAGTGGAGCACGACACCGTCACGATCGAGTTCCTCACGGATCTCGGTGACATCGCCCGCGGGGAACGCCTCACCTTCGCCGTCGGAGGTACCGCAGACGGGCGCTCGTTCCTCCCGGTTGAGCTCGACGGTGCTGAGGTGATCGCGGTCGACGGCGATGGTTGGCCTGCGCTCGTTCGTCGGAACGTCGGTGCGGGAGCACTGGTCCTGTCGACCTACCCGTTCGAGTACTTCGCGGCGTCGACGCCCCGGGTCAACCCGGAACCGACAGCGCGCCTCTACGCTGCTCTCGCCAACGAGGCAGGAGCGACTCCTGAAGTCACCGTGGAGAGCCCACTTGTCCTCACCGCAGTCATGGAGCACTCCGACGGCCGCCGGTTTGTCTGGTTCGTGAACCAGAGCGATTCGACGATGGACGTCGGTCCAAAGACCTCCGCGACGATGCGGACTCTCGACAGTGGGGCTCCTATCGCCACGGTGCGGCTCGAGCCGTTCGGCGTGGAAGTGTTGGAGTTGCTTTCGTGATCGGCACGACCTCGGGCCGCCCCGACACCTGGGCCAGCGCCGACCGCGGGCAGCTCATCGACAGGGCCGAGGTGATCGTCACCAGTCCCGACCGCAACTTCGTCACGCTGAAGGTGACGACGGCCGACGGGGTCACCGGTCTCGGCGACGCGACGCTGAACGGTCGCGAGCTGTCGGCTGCCGCGTACCTCACCGAGCACGTCGTGCCGCTGATGCTCGGGCGCGATGCCAGCCGCATCGAGGACGCCTGGCAGTTCCTCTACCGCTCGTCGTACTGGCGTCGCGGCCCGGTCACGATGGCCGCGATCGCCGCCGTGGACATGGCGCTCTGGGACATCAAGGCGAAGGTCGCAGGGATGCCGCTGTACCAGTTGCTCGGCGGAGCGTCGCGGACCGGGCTGATGGCGTACGGGCACGCGTCCGGCAAGGAGCTGCCGGAGCTCTTCGACTCGATCCGGGCGCACCAGGAAGAGGGCTACCGCTCGATCCGCGTGCAGACGGGTGTGCCGGGGCTGGAGTCGATCTACGGCATCGCCTCGAACGCGACCACCGAGGGCAACTCCGGCGTCCGCTACGACTTCGAGCCCGCCCAGCGTGGTGCGTTCCCGGCGATGGAGGACTGGGACACCCGCGCGTACCTGCGGCACCTCCCGACCGTCTTCGAGGCAGTCCGCAACGAGTTCGGTCCCGAGCTGCCGCTCCTGCACGACGGGCACCACCGGATGACCCCGCTGCAGGCCGCGAAGCTCGGCAAGTCGCTCGAGCCGTACGACCTGTTCTGGCTCGAGGACTGCACCCCGGCGGAGAACCAGGAAGCCCTCCGGCTCGTCCGGCAGCACACCACGACGCCGCTCGCGATCGGTGAGGTCTTCAACACGATCTGGGACTTCAAGGACATCATCCGCGACCAGCTCATCGACTACGTCCGCGGTGCCGTCACGCACATGGGTGGCGTGACACCGCTGAAGAAGACGATGGACTACGCGGCGATGTACCAGATCAAGTCCGGGTTCCACGGGCCGACGGACATCTCGCCGGTCGGTCTCGCGGCGCAGATGCACCTCGGGATGGCGATCCACAACTTCGGCATCCAGGAGTACATGCAGCACGGCGACCGCACGAACCAGGTCTTCCAGCAGACCTTCACGTTCACCGACGGCTACCTGCACCCGGGCGACCAGCCGGGTCTCGGTGTCTCGCTCGACGTGGACGAAGCGGACAAGTACCCCTACGAGCAGGCGTACCTGCCGTTCAACCGCCTGGCCGACGGCACCGTCCACGACTGGTAGGAGCCAGGGCAGCTGCCGTCCGGACGGCAGCGTGGGTACGCGCGTGGTCGGACGGGACAGTTGCCCTGCGCGACTACCGCCTTGTGCAAGTCTGAGTCGGCCTGTCCCAACAGCGTGACGCTCATCACGAAGTTGAATGCACCGATCATTCCCTCAGCGGCCTCTGAGCACTGCCTCCGCCTCGGTCGTCATCGCGCAGAGTTCAACAGCCGGCTCTGACAGCACCGGCCTCACCGCGTCGAGGAGCGGAGCCATGAACTTCGTCGCGACAGCGACGAGGTCGGGATCGGCAGTGAGCGGTGAGCCGCTGTTGAACGGCGGCTCCGGGTCGTACTCCATCGAGAGCTGCGCGAGCTCGGCCGCCTCCGTGTTGACGAGTTCAGCGAGCAACGTCAGTCCGAAGTCGATGCCCGCGGTGACGCCGCCGCCAGTGATGAGGTTTCCGTCCGTCACCACTCGAGCGCTCGTCGGCTCCGCTCCGAAGATGGAAAGGAGATCCCTCAGGGCGACCAGATGAGTGGCCATTCACGTGCAGGCCGACTCCCACGCAACACCGTGACCAGTAAGCGACGCGCGAATTGAGAGCGCAGAAGAAATCCGCTCTCTGCCGTCCGCGGTGATCGTTCCGCGCAACGCTTCACCCACCGATGATCTCGCGGTGTCTGCCGGTTCAGCGAGAACCCATGCGAGGTGTCACTGCTTGCGACGATTGGGCAGTACGCAGGCGTGCACTTCCCTGCCGGGACGCAGATGCTTCGACCACACGCCGCCCCCGACGGTCAGGGCGGCTTCGGTGTGCAGAGTGTGCCCGCGGTGGTTCGACTGGCCTGAGGGCGTGCCCTTCCTGCGCTGCCGGACGCTGAACCGGCCATCCCGGACGACCAGACGCGGACTGCGTTCCGCCGAGAGGGCGTGTCGAGGATCACCGGCATGCCCATCGGGAGCGCAATGGGGGCCGCGGCCGAGCAACGCGTACCGGATGCTGCACCGTCATCCAGAAGTGGCGCCGTCCGCGGGAGCCGTGGTGCATTTTGGTGCACCATCACCTGGCGTGGGCCGGCTTCGACCGGCCGGACTTGGCAGCAACACGCCTGTGTTTGCGGCGACCGGGCGCTCGGTCGAGGCCGGATGGACGCGCGCGAATGGGTTCAAATCCCACCGGTACCGCCACAGAGAACCCCCGCTCTTGCGGGGGTTCTCTTCTTTGTGGCAGCAGCTCTTGTGCGAACGCGATGCGCCCCTCGCCGCTGATGGAGAGCCGGCCTCCTACCAGGACCCAGGCTCGCGGGAGTCCAGGCCAGCTGGTGATCGCTGCCCCGGGACCGACAGCGCACACCCAGGTGCGCACAGACGGACGGGAGGCGCGGTGCCAGCCGGCACCGCGCCTCCCGTCCGTCAGTTGCTAGCGCTGCTTCGCGGCGAGCTTGCGCTCCTTGACCGCACGGAACCACGCGTTCGAGGCCGGCAGGAAGGTCAGCACGGCCGCGACGATCGACGCGAGGACGCCGAGGATGGCGACGACGCCCCCCACGACCCCGGTGAGGCCGAGGATCGTGATGATCAGCAGCACGATGCGGGCCCAGTTCGCACCACGGCGCATGAGCAGGTCGAACACCACGAACGCGATGATGAACAGCACGCCGACCACGATGCTGGCCACGAACGACGCCTGCACCACGGCGTCCACGTCGATGCCGTTCGTCGATCCGCCGGTCCGGTCGATCGCGTCCTGGGCAGCCTGCTTGGCCTGCGGCAGCTGCGTGGCGCTGACGATGATGCTGATGATGTGGATCAGTGCCGTGACCAGGTACAACCAGAACGCGATGGTGACGAGCCGGGGTGCGGCCGCGGGCGCGGACGACTGGTACGGGTTCGACTGGTAGGGGTTCGACGTCATGCTGGTGGTCCTCCTCCGGCCTCGACCTTCGGGACCGTCCGCTCAGATACTGCCCGGTTCCCGGCGTTCGTGACCGGAAGTCGCGTTCGGAGCGGCGCGGGCCGGGCTGGCGGGGGCCCGACTACCGCCCCTCGACGTCGAAGACGACCACGCGCTCGCTGTTCGCACCGATGTGCTCGGCGACCGGCCGGTGCTCGGGGTGCGGCAGGTAGCCGGCCAGGGCGTCGCGGTCGCGGAACCCGACGACGAGCATCCAGTCGAAGTCGCCCTCCTTGCCCTCGGTGCTGATGCTCGTGCCGGACGACACGGAGAGGACGCCGTCGACCAGGGGCAGGTGCTCCTGCGCGATCGCGTCGGCCTCGGCGGAAGGGTCGGTGCCGTCCCGCCACTGCACCAGGACAACATGGGTCACGCCGGGCGTGCTGACTGCGTCTTCGTCGGTCATGCCCTGCAGCCTGCCACGGCCGTCGACCGCGACCCTCAGCCCCGCGCGCTCGCCGGTCGGCGCACCAGGTAGTGCAGCGCCACGGCCCCTGTCTGGAAGGTGCGCGAACCGAGCAGCTCCAGGTCGACCCGTCGCTCCGCCATCGCGAAGAAGGGGATGCCGCCGCCCACGAGCACCGGCGAGACCCGGACGCGGTACTCGTCGATCAGCCCGAGCCCCGCCGCCGCGGCCGCGAGGGTCGCCCCGCCGATCGCGATCTCGCCGTCGCCGGGTTCGGCGCGCAGCCGTTCGACCTCCTCGCGGAGCGTTCCGGTCGCCAGCCGGGTGTTGCTCGCGTCGACGCTGGTGAGCGTGCGGGAGAACACGACCTTGGGCAGCGCGTTCCACAGTGCCGCCCACTCGCGCTCGGCATCGCCCCACGTGGCCGCCTGCACCGGGTCCTCCCAGTACACCATCGTCTCGTGCAGGCGCCGCCCGAGCAGGTGCACGTCGACGCCGCGGACCTCGTCGATCGACGCGCGGAACTCCTCGGCGTCCGGGGCGCCCCAGTCGAAGCGCCCGTCCGGCCCGACGACGAAACCGTCGGCGGTCATGCCCATGGAGTACGTCACGCGTTTCATGCCGCGGAACCTACGCCGGTGGTGCGGTCGGCGCACCTTCCTGAGCCGGTGCGCATCACCCCTGCCTAGCGTTCGGACCACCACTCACGAGAGGCATCATCATGGCAACAGGAGTTGCAGCAGTCTGGGTCCCCGTCACCGACATGGCCCGTGCGGTCGCCTTCTACCGCGACACCCTCGGGCTCGAGGTCACCAGCCAGGACGACGACTGGAGCGAGATCGACGCGAACGGCCTGCGCATCGGCCTGAACGCGCGCGAGTCCGCCAGCGCGTCGAGCGACGGCGGCGCAGTCGTGTCGTTCCAGCCCAACGGCAGCATCGAGGACGAGGTCGCATCGCTCAAGGAGCGCGGCGCCGACATCCAGGGCGAGATCAGCGAGCACCCGTGGGGCAAGATCGTCCCGTTCAAGGACAGCGAGGGCAACGACCTGCAGCTGTACGCACCGCCGACCAGCTGACCGGTCGCGTCGCGACCACGGAACGGACGGGAGGCCCGGTGCCAGCTGGCACCGGGCCTCCCGTCCGTTCTCCACGACGTCCCGCGACGCTGCCATCCGTGGCCGTCGTCCCGCTACCGTGGTCCCCATGACGACGACGGGGGTGGCCGCGCACGAGGGCTGGTCGCGCCTGCCCGTCGGCCGCCGTGAGTACCGGCAGGACGTGGTCGTCGCGCTGGTGCTCGCCGGCGGGATCGCGATCTCGGCCGTCCTGTCCGGCGCTGCCGGCATGTACGACGACCAGGCACCGTGGTGGGTCTCCGCGCTCATGGTCGTCGCGAACGCCGGGCCGCTGGCGTTCCGTCGCCGCTTCCCGATGACGGTGGCGGTGCTCGTCGCGCTGGCGTTCGTCGGCACGCAGCTGCTGCGCGTGCCCGAGGCCATCTTCATCAACTTCACGCTGTTCATCGGCCTGTACACGGTGGGGGCGTGGTGCTCCGACCGGGTCCGTGCCGAGTTCGTCCGGTGGTTCGTCATCGTCGGCATGTTCATCTGGCTGTTCCTGGCGATCGTGTTCCGCTGGTCGGTCCCCAGCGCACTGCCGAACCAGGGCGACTCGCTCATCCCGCCGTTCGTCGCCAACGCGCTGCTGTCGATCATCATCAACCTGGTGTACTTCGGTGCCGCCTGGTACTCGGGCAACCGGGCGTGGACGTCCGCGGTGGCGAAGCACGCGCTGCAGGAGCGCACAGCCGAACTCGCCGTCGAGCGGGAGCGCACGGCGGCCCAGGCCATCACGCTCGAACGGGTGCGCATCGCCCGTGAACTGCACGACGTCGTCGCCCACCACGTGTCGCTGATGGGGGTGCAGGCCGGCGCCGCTCGTCGGGTGCTCGAGCGCGATCCGGACCAGGCCGCGGCGTCGCTCGGCGTGGTCGAGGCCAGCGCGCGCACGGCGGTCGAGGAACTGCGGCGGATGCTCGGCACCCTGCGCGAGGGCGATGCGGCCGCCGGGTCCGACGGACCTGACTCGGAGCGGATCGCCCGCACCACCGCACCGAGCACGGACAGCATCGCGCGGATCGCCGAGCTCGCCGACGCCGCCACGACCGCCGGGCACCCCGCCCGGTACTCCGTCGTCGGCGACGTCCGACCGGTGCCGCCGACCGTCGCGACCGTCGCCTTCCGCATCGCACAAGAGGCAGTGACCAACGTCCTGAAGCACGCCGGGCCAGACGCGCGCGCGGACCTGCGGCTGCGGTACCTGCCGGACGCGATCGAGGTCGAGGTGACGGACACCGGGATCGGGAGCCGCGCCTCCCGTCCGACCACCGTGGACGCGACCGGTGACCCGGACCGTCCCGCGGGCAGTGGCCTCGGTCACGTCGGGATGCGGGAGCGGGTGTCCGCCGTCGGTGGCACGGTCGAGATCGGGCCACGTGCCCGAGGAGGGTTCCTGGTGCGCGCATGGCTGCCGACGACGTGACCGTGCGGGTGGTGCTGGCCGACGACCAGGACCTGGTGCGGGCGGGGTTCCGCATCATCCTCGAGTCGGAGCCGGGCATCGTCGTGGTCGCCGAGGCGGCCGACGGCGCTGCGGCGGTCCGGGCGGTCGAGCAGCACCGCCCCGACGTGGTGTGCCTGGACGTCCAGATGCCGACGGTCGACGGCATCGAGGCCGCGCGTCGCATCACGGCACTGCGGGAGCCGCCCGCGGTCCTGATCCTGACCACGTTCGACAACGACGACACCCTGTTCGACGCGCTCGACGCCGGAGCCAGCGGCTTCCTGCTCAAGAACGCGACCCCGGAGCAGCTGGTCGACGCCGTCCTGACGGTCGCGGCGGGCGATGCGCTGCTCGCCCCCGACGTCACGCGGCGGGTGATCAGCCGTGCGACGACGGGGACGGTGCCGGTCATCGCACCGCACGCCGCGGTCCCGGGGCTGACGGAGCGCGAGACCGAGGTGCTCCGGTTGCTCGGTCGCGGGTGCAGCAACGCCGAGATCGCGACGCAGCTGTTCGTCGGCGAGGCCACGGTGAAGACCCACGTGTCGAACGTGCTGCAGAAGCTGCAGCTGCGCGACCGCGTGCAGGCCGTCGTGTGGGCGTACGAGCACGGGGTGGTCCGCTCCGGCGGGTGAGGCGCGCCCGGTCGTGCTCGAGCTCGGCATCGTCCCGGCTCCGTCTCGGCTCCGTCTCGGCTCCGTCCGGCTCGTCTCCGTCTCGGGGTGGAGGCCCGGGTTCCGCCCGGCGTGGGAGGTGCGGACCGCGGGTCCTCCGTAGCGTCGGAGGTGCGGTGGGAAGCCTCCCACCGCCGGAAGGGGACACGATGCTCAGGGTCGAGGGAGTGACGAAGCACTTCGGCGAACGCCGGGTGCTCGACGACGTGACGTTCGAGGTGGGCCGAGGCCGCCTCACCGGCTTCGTCGGCGGCAACGGCGCCGGCAAGACCACCACCATGCGGATCATGCTCGGCGTGCTCGACGCCGACGGCGGGTCCGTGTCCATCGACGGTCAGGCGATCGGTCCGGCCGACCGCCGTCGCTTCGGGTACATGCCCGAGGAACGCGGCCTGTACCCGAAGATGCCCGTCGCCGAACAGGTCACCTACCTGGCGCGGCTGCACGGGGTCGACCGTCGGGCGGCGGCGGCGCGCACCGCAGAACTGCTCGACCGGCTCGAGCTCGGTCAGCACGCCGACGACCCGGTCGAGAAGCTCTCGCTCGGCAACCAGCAGCGCGTGCAGGTCGCCGCCGCGCTCGCACACCGGCCCGAGGTCCTGGTGCTCGACGAGCCGTTCTCCGGGCTTGACCCGATGGCGGTCGACGTCGTGCTGGGCGTCCTGCGCGAAGCAGCGGCCGACGGGGTCCCGGTGCTCTTCTCCAGCCACCAGCTCGACGTCGTCGAACGGCTGTGCGACGACGTCGTGGTCATCGCCGACGGCAGCATCCGCGCCGCCGGTCCGCAGGACGAACTCCGTCGGGCCGCTGGCCCCGCGGCGTGGGAACTGCTCGTCGACGGCGACGCCGCGTGGCTGCGCGACGAGCCCGGTGTGCACGTGCGCGAGTTCGACGGCGGCTACGCGGTCTTCGAGGCCGACGAGGCCGTTGCCCAGCGCGTGCTCCAGCGCGCCGTCACCACCGGGACGGTCGGGTCGTTCGGCCCGCGCGTGCCCCGGCTCAGCGAGGTCTTCCGGGAGGTCGTCCGATGAACAACTCCTTCACCATGGCGGTCCGCCTGGTCACCGTCCGCGAGATCCAGGCCCGGCTGCGCAGCAAGGCCTTCGTCGTCTCGGCGGTCATCCTGCTCGTGATGGTCGTGGCGTCGATCGTCGTCGGCGGGATCGTCGGCAAGTCCACCGCCGGCAGCACCACCCCGGTGGCGGTCGTGAACGGCGTCACGCTGCCCTCGTCCGGCGGCCTCGACGTGACGCAGGTCGACGACCGAGCCGCGGCCGAGAAGCTCGTCCGGTCCGGGGACGTCGACGCCGCGATCGTGCCGGAGTCCGGGCCGCTCGGCTTCGAGGTGATCGGCCTCGACCAGGCGCCGACCGACGTGATCCAGGCGCTCAGCGTCTCGCCCAGGGTCGAGCTCCTCGACCCGAACGCGATGGCGCCCGGGTTGATCTCGCTCATCGGGATCGCGTTCGGCATCGTGTACTTCGCCGCTGCCGTGACCTTCGGGCAGTCGATCGCGCAGAGCGTCGTCGAGGAGAAGTCCACCCGGGTGGTGGAGATCCTGATGGCGGCGATCCCGGCCCGTGCGCTGCTCGCCGGCAAGGTGATCGGCAGCAGCATCATGGCGCTCGGGCAGGTGGTGGCCATCGCGATCGCCGCAGCCGTGACGCTCGCCGTGACCGGGCAGGACAACCTGTTCGGACTGCTCGGACCGAGCATGCTGTGGTTCGTCGTGTTCTTCGCGTTCGGGTTCGTGCTGGTGGCGTCGCTGTTCGCGGCCTCGGCAGCGCTGGTCTCGCGGCAGGAGGACGTCGGCAGCGTCACGACCCCGGTGATGATGCTGCTGATGATCCCGTACTTCCTGATCATCTTCGCGGCGGACAACCCGACGGTGCTCGGCATCATGTCGTACGTGCCGTTCAGTGCCCCGATCGGCATGCCCATGCGGATCTTCCTGGGGACCGCCGAGTGGTGGGAGCCGATCCTGTCGCTCCTCGTGGTCGTCGTGTCCGCCGCCCTCGTGGTGGTCGTCGGTGCCCGGGTCTACGAGAACGCCCTGCTCCGCACCGGTGGCCGCGTGAAGCTCACGGAGGCCATGCGTCGCTGACGCGCAGCCCGGTCGTCCTGGTGTCAGTCGGCGACCGACACCGTCCGGCCCGTCCGGACCGACTCCTGTGCGGCGAGCACGATCGCCAGGGTCCGCAGCCCCACCCGGACATCGGGCTGGGGCTGCGTGCCGTTGCGCACCGCGTCGAGGAACGTGCGGAGCATCGCCTGGTCGAGGTCCGCGCCGTAGCGGGCCTCGATCGGCAGGCCGGTGTCCGCGGCGATCCCGTGTGCGGCCGGCCCGAACGGGTCGATCGACACGGTGCCGCCGGTGCCGGCGACGTCGAGGGTCAGCCCGCCCCACACCGCCGAGGTGTCCGGCTTGCTCCACGAGCAGTCGATCGCGGCCACGACGCCGTTGTCGTACGTGATGGTCACGAGCGCTGCCGTCTCGGCTCGGGCTCGGTCGGCGTGCAGGGTGCGGTTCGCGACCGCCGTGACGGTGAGCGCCCGGGCGCCCATCAGCGCGTCGAGCAGGTCGGCGAGGTGCACGACGTGGTCCGCGAGCGCTCCACCGCCGGACAGCGCCGGGTCCGTGAACCACGCCCGGGTCAGCGGGAGCATGCCGTTGTTGGTCCCGCGCACGGCGAACAGCTGCCCGATCGCGCCGGCGTCGTGGGTGGCCTGCAGCCGTGCGAACGACGACGCGAACCGCACCGGGAACGCGACCATGAGCATGACCCCGGCGGCCTCGACCGCGTGCCGGATGGCCAGCCCGTCGGCCCACGTGGTCGCGAGCGGCTTCTCGCAGAGCACATGGGCGCCGGCTGCTGCTGCGCGCTCCACGAGCTCGCGGTGACGGGCGTTCTCGCTCGCGACCACGACAGCGTCGGGCGCCCAGGCCAGCAGCTCGTCGACCGACTCCGCGTACCCGACCCCGAGCGCGTCGGCCAGGTCCCGCCCGCGCAGTTCGCCCACCGAGTCACCGGTGCTGACGCCGTCGGGGTCCGAGCCGCGCACCTCGACGTCGGGCATCGCCGCGAGCGCCTGCAGGTACCCGATCGCGTGCGTGTGCGCGAAGGACAGCACGCCGATCCGCAGCGCCGTCACGACAGCACCACCGGCTGTCCGGTCTCGATCGACGTGATCGCCGCGTTCGCGATCCGGACCGCGGCCGCGCCGTCCTCGGCGGTCACGCGCGCTGCCGGGCCGCCGCGGAACGACCCGATGAACTCGGCGAGCTCTGCCGCGTACGGGTCGTCCGCCGGGTCGATCGCGGGCAGGAACCCGTCGACGTCGCCGGGTACGGCCAGGTCGGCGCGCAGGTCGAGCTCGTCGCGGGAACGGTGGGACAGGCTGCCGCGGGTGCCCGTCACCGCGTACTCGGTGGTGAACGGCAGGTGCTGCGGACCCCAGATCCCCGCCACGTGGCTGATCGCACCCGAGGCGTGGGTCAGGAGCACGTGTGCGGCCTCGACGGGCTCGTCGGCGGTGCCGGACCGCACGCGGACGGCTGACACGTCGGTCACCTCGCCCGCGACCCACCGGGCGATGTCGAGGTCGTGGATCATCTGGTCGAGCACGATCCCGCCGGACAGCGCGTGGTCCGCGAACCACGGCGTCCGGATCGGGAACGCGCCGGACCGGACGAAGCGCAGGACCGCCAGGTCGCCCAGGAGGCCCGTGGTGACTGCCTCGTGCAGCCGCACGTACGCGGGGAAGAAGCGCACCACGTGGGCCGGCACGAGCTGCCGGCCGGCGTCACGAGCGCACCGGACCAGGTCTGCCGCGTCGGCGTCGGTGCGCGCGAGGGGCTTCTCGGACACGACGTCCTTGCCGGCGGCCAGCGCGGCGCGGACCACCTGGGCGTGCGTGGCGGTCGGCGTCACCACGTCCACCACGT
Organism: Curtobacterium sp. MCLR17_007; assembly: GCF_003234655.2. Classification (NCBI taxonomy): domain Bacteria; kingdom Bacillati; phylum Actinomycetota; class Actinomycetes; order Micrococcales; family Microbacteriaceae; genus Curtobacterium; species Curtobacterium sp. MCLR17_007. The sequence continues at coordinate 230,467 of NZ_CP126271.1, forward strand.
CGACGGCGTCGAACAGCTCCTGCAGCGAGTCCACCACGGTGATCGACGTGCCCGCGGCCCGTGCGGCATCGGCGTTCGCGTCGGCGAGCTGCTGGGCTCCGGCGTGGGCGAACACGGTGACCGGGCCGAGCCGCAGCAACCCGGGCAGGTGGGCCACTGCGATGCCGCCGGCGCCGACGAGTCCGATCCGGACGGGGGTCGGTGACACGGGGGCTCCTTCGCGTGGGCCGGGTCGACGGTTGTCGGGTGTCGACGCTGACGGCCAGTCGCCATGCTAGTCAGCGCACGCGACGCCCGGGTGCCGGCTCAGACGTCCGACCGACGCAGGCGGACGGCGGCGGCGACGCCGGCGACCGCGAGCCACAGGGCCACCGTGCCGAACGGCTGGCTCCAGTCCGGCGTGCCGGCGACGAGCGCCACCGTGCTGTCCGTGAAGAGCGAGTCGGTCAGGTAGCCGTCGCCGATCCGGACGCCGCCCAGCAGCCCGCTGACCAGGAAGAGCCCGAACACCGCGGTGACCGCGGTCGGTGCGACGCGACGGATGAGGAAGCCGAGGAACAGCCCGAACAGCCCGGTGGCGGCGACTGCGGGGCCGGTCGCGAGCACGGGCAATGCCGCAGAGCCGAGGATGCCGTTCGCAGCGGCTCCGACGAGACCGCCGACCCAGCCGACAGCCAGGCCGATCAGCACGACGGCCAGGCTCTTCGCGAGGAAGAGCGCGGTGCGCCGGGGTGCGGCGGTGACGGTCGTCCGGACGGCCCCGGTGGCGTACTCACCCGCGATCGACAGGCCGCCCACGAGCGCGAGGACCGCACCGCCGACCATCGAACCGCTGGCGACAGAGACGCCGGGGCTGAAGTGCGCCGCCGCGATCGTGGTCAGTGCGGCGGCGGGAGCGGCGAGCAGGACCAGCCAGCGCAGCGCCGGCACGGACCATGTCCCGTGCAGTTCGGAGCGCAGCGTGCCGGCGAAGGAGAGGGAGGTGGTGGTCATCGGATGGCTCCTGCGTCGTGGGTGGTGTGGCCGGCGGTGAGGTCGAAGAAGACGTCCTCGAGGGTGGCGTCGCGGCGGGGGGACGCGGCGAGCAGCTGGTCGGTGGTGCCGTCGGCGACCTTGCGGCCGTTCCCGATGACCACCAGGCGGTCGGCGGTCGCGGCGGTCTCGGCCATGTTGTGGCTGGAGAGCAGCACGGTGCGGCCCTGGGCGGCGTACGAGCGGCACAGCTGCCGGACCCACACGACGCCCTGGGGGTCGAGACCGTTGACCGGCTCGTCGAGCATCAGCACCTGCGGGTCGCCGAGCAGTGCGGTCGCGATGCCGAGCCGCTGACCCATGCCGAGCGAGAAGGTGCGGATCCGCTTCGTGGCGACGCTCGCCAGGCCGGTCATCTCGAGGACGGTGTCGACCCGGCGGCGGCCGATGCCGTGCGTCAGGGCGAGCCCGGTCAGGTGCGCCCGGGCGGTCCGGGCGGGATGGACGGCCTTCGCGTCGATCATCGCGCCGAGCAGCTGCATCGGGGCGGGCGACTCGACGTAGGGACGGCCGCCGACGGTGACGGTGCCGGAGGTCGGGCGGTCGAGGCCGACGACCATCCGCATCGTGGAGGACTTGCCGGCGCCGTTCGGGCCGAGGAAGCCGGTCACCGTCCCCGGCTGGAGCGCGAACGTCAGGTCCTCGACCACGGTCTGGGCGCCGTGCCGCTTGGTCAGGTTGCGTGCTTCGATCATGGGTTCGACGCTACGGAGCGCGTCGACGTGGCCCATCGCCCCGCAGGGCCGCCGCAGTGGTACCCGGGTACCGCCGTCAGACCAGACCGAGGTCGTGCGCGCGGATCACGGCGTGCACCCGGTCCCGCAGCTCGAGCTTCGCCAGGACCCGGCCGACGTGGGTCTTCACCGTCGACTCGGACAGGAACAGCTCGGCCGCGATCTCGGTGTTGTTGCGGCCGCGCCCGATCGCGACGAACACCTCGCGTTCGCGGTCGGTCAGTGTGCCCATCCGCGGGTCCTCGGTGGTCGGGCCGGGGAACTTCCCGCGGTGCAGTTCGATCATCTGGCGGGTGACCCGCGGCGACACGATCGCGTCCCCGGCGGCGACGGTCCGGACGGCGTGCACGAGCTCGTCGGGGCGGGCGTCCTTGAGCAGGAAGCCGCTCGCTCCGGCGTTCAGCGCGCCGAAGGCGTACTCGTCGAGGTCGAAGGTGGTGAGGACGAGCACCGCTGCCCGGGACCCCGAGGCCACGATGCGCCGGGTTGCCTCGAGGCCGTCCATCCCGGGCATGCGGACGTCCATCACGACGACGTCCGGGTCGAGTGCGGCGGTGCGTTCGACGGCCTCGTGCCCGTTCGCCGCCTCGCCGACCACGCTGATGTCCTCGGTCGCGCCGAGCACCATCGCGGTCCCCATCCGGATGAGGTCCTGGTCGTCGACGAGCAGGACCCGGGTCATGCGTCTCCCTCTGCACGCAGGACCACGCGCACCCGCCAGCCGTGGGGTGCCACCGGTCCTGCTTCCACGTCGCCATCGTAGAGCGCCGCCCGTTCCCGCAGCCCGACGAGTCCGCGTTCCGATCCCTGCGACGGCACCGGTCCGGGCGCTCGGCCGTCGTCCTGCACGACCACGACGACCTGATGGCCGGTCCGTGTGACCTCGACGTCGACGGTCGTGACGTCCGCCGCGTACCGGGAAGCGTTCGTCAGGGACTCCTGCACGATCCGGTAGACGGTGCCGGCCAGGCTGCTCGGCAGGGTCTCGACACCGTCCGTGCGCAGCGTGACGGGGAGCCCGGCCGCGCGCTGGTCGGCGACCAGGCGCTGCAGGTCGTCGATCGACGGCTGGGGCAGCTCCGGCGTCCCCGGTTCGTCCACGGGGGCGGACCGCAGCACCCCGAGCACCCGGCGCATGTCGGCGAGCGACTCCCGCCCGACCGTACCGACCCGCCGGACGGCCTCCCGCGAGCGCTCGGGGTCCTGGACGGCGAGGGCGTCCGCGCCGTCAGCCAGCCGGATCATCACCGAGAGCCCGTGGGCCACGACGTCGTGCATCTCGCGGGCGATCCGGGCACGTTCGTCGGCGACGGCGTCCTCCGCCCGCCGCTCCTGTTCGGCGCGCGCCCGGTCGGCCAGTTCGACGAGCGCCTGCACGTAGGCCCGACGCGTGCGGATCCAGAGCCCGAGCACCATGCCGACCAGCAGCACGACGGCCCCGAGGAACGCGCGGGTCGGGTCGTGGAACCCGACGACGCCCGCGACGACGAGCACGACGACGGTCGCGGCCGCGCCGGTCCAGGCCGTCCGGACACCGACCCGGGTGACGACGGTGACCACGACCAGCAGGACGAGGGGTGGCAGCGGGATCGGGAGCGCGACTGCTGCGGCGACGGCGGCCACCGCGAGCGCGACGACCGGTGTCCGTCGCCGGAGCGCGCCGACGACGACCCCCGCGACGAGCAGCACCGCCGCGCCGAGGGGTGCGCGGTCGAACGCCTGCAGCGACAGGAGCTGGCTCGCGGTCACCAGTTCGTAGACGATCACGAGCAGCACGTCGACGGTGCCGGGCCGCTCGGCGACCCAGCGCTCCAGGGCACCCGGGCGCGGTGGTGCAGGGGACGCGGTCGTCACGCGCCCACGGTACCGCGCGCTCAGGAGCCAGGCTCCGGGAAGGCACGAAAAATAAACACAATAAACACGGATTTGATATCGTGTCCCAGTGACATCGCGTACCGGACCCGAGCCGAGCCCCTTCAGCCCAGGATACGGGCGGCGCCCGTTGGTGTTCGGCGGGCATGACGAGGAACTCGCCGAGTTGACGGCCGTCTTCGAGACGCTGGACTTCGGCGAGAACCAGTCCGTCCTCATCTCGGGTCTCCGTGGCGCAGGCAAGACCTCCATGTTGGCCAAGCTCCAGGACTCCGCGAAGGACAACGGGTGGCTCGTCATCAGTGACGATGCGAGCGCGGGGCTCATGGACCGAGTCATGGAGACCGCTGTCCCCACACTGCTCTCGGAACTGAGCCACGAAGCTCGAGGGCGTCTGACCGGCCTCGGTATCTGGCAGCTCAATGCCCAGTGGGAGTACGTGGATCGTCATCGGGAGGTCAAACCGCTCCTCCGCCGGGATCTCGTCGCACTGTCCGCCGAACTCGCCACGCAACGCCGTCCCGCCGGCCTGTTGATCACGATCGACGAGGTGTCGTCTGGCAAGGTGCGGCTGCGTGAGCTCTCGCGGTTCGCTCTCGAGGTGTCGCACGCGATCAGCGAGGGCGCGAACGTGATGATCGTGTTCGCAGGCATCAAGGTAGACCTCGATGCGCTCGTCGAACAGGAGCACACGACGTTCCTCCGTCGATCACGCGAACTCGACTTCCGACGGCTGACTCCTCGACAGACCCAGCACGTGCTCGCCGAGTCGATCCACATCGGTGGGAAGCAGATCGAACCCGAGGCGCTCACGCTGCTCGTGACGATCTCGCAGGGCTACCCGTACCTCGTTCAACTGGCCGGGGACTTCGCCTGGCGGAGCAGCGGATCGTCCTCGACGATCACCACCGCAGACGCGCATGCAGCGCACAGTCGTGCCATCACCGCCGTCGAACGCCGGGTCATCAGCCGGGTGTACCAGGACCTGTCGGACAAGGACCAGGAGTTCGTCACCGCGATGGCAGCGGACGAGGGTGGCAGGAGCAAGATCGCTGACATCGTGCGGCGCATGGGGGTGTCGGACCAGTACGTGCAGGTCTACAAGAAACGCCTCATCGAGAGTGGCTACGTGCAGGCAGACGGTCGCGGCCACGTCGTCTTCTCACTGCCGTACCTCGGGGACTACATCCGATCGATGACCGCGGAGCCATCCGGCGCGCCGGTGTCGGACGACTGGGGTGACTTCCCGCCGCCGAGCGCGCACGCTCCCGCGTGACCCGAGACGGACGGGAGGCCCGGTGCCAGCTGGCACCCGGCCTCCCGTCCGTCACCGCGGTGCATGCGGATCAGGCGGCCGCCTGTTCCAGCACCGCCTCGGCCCGCTCCGCGCTCCCCGCGGCCAGCCCGCGGTCGATCCGTCCGCGCGAGGCCAGCCAGATGACGACGCCGGCGAGGAAGACCAGGACCTCGGTGATCGTCAGCGCCCAGATGATGCCGGCGAGGCCGAACCACAGGTTGCCGAGCAGCACGATCGGGATGAAGAGGATGCCCTGCGCCATGGACATCGCGATCGCCGGGGTGACGAGGCCGGCCGCCTGGAACAGGGACGTGAACAGGCCGGTGAAGCCGTTCACGACCGTGGCGACGAGCTGCGCGACCAGGATCGTCAGGCCGATGGCCAACACCGAGTGGTCCGAGGAGAAGACCGTGAAGACCTGCTCGCGGAAGACGAACACCGTGCCCGAGAACAGCAGCACGATCGCCCCCACGGTCAGCGCCGATGCCCGCAGCGCCGAGCGCAGGCGCTCCCGGTCGCCCTTGCCGTAGGCGTAGGCGAGCAGCGGCAGCACCCCGATCGTGACGCCCATCACCAGGAACTCCGGCACCTGGGCGATCCGGACGGCGACGCCCATCGCCGCCAGCGGGTCGTCGCCGTACTGCGCCGCGAGGTTGTTGAGCACGAGGGTCGTCACGATGAGGAACCCGGCCTGCAGCAGCTCGCTGACGCCGATGCCGAAGACCGGCCCGAGGACGGCGGGACGGAGCGTGAACCAGCGGACCGACAGGGAGACGTTCTCGCTGTGCTTCCCGAGCCACAGCACCCAGTAGACGATGCTCACGGCGTTGGCGAGGCCCACCGCGAGTGCGGCGCCGGCGACGCCCCAGTGCAGCACCAGGATGAAGAGCACGTCGAAGACCAGGTTGCCGATCGTCGACAGGACCAGGCCGACCATCGCCTGGCGGGCGGCACCCTCGGCCCGGACCATCTGTTCGAGACAGAACGCGGCGGCCAGGACCGGGACGAAGACGAGCATCACGCTGACGTAGGCGCTCGTGGCGGGCACGGCGGCGGCATCGGCACCGAGGACGCCGACGAGGGGCCCCAGGAACAGCAGGCCCAGGCCGCCCAGGACGATCCCGGTGACGACCGAGCCCCAGACCGCGAAGGACGCGACGTGCTTGATCTCGCCCGCCTGGGCCGGATCCTGCTCGGAGGCTCCGAGCAGGCGGGACATCAGCGCGCTGCCACCCACCCCGAAGACGCCGCCGATGGCCATGACGAGACCGAGGAGCGGCGTGCCGAAGGTGATCGCGGCGAGGAGCGCGGTGTCGTGCTGCGCGCCGATGAACCCCGCGTTGATGACGTTGTACAGCGCGCTGACGACCATCGCCGCGGCCATCGGCACACACAGGTGCACGAGGGCGCGGGCGATGGGGGCAGCGGACAGGTACCAGCGGTTCGACTGCGCTGCGGTGGTGGTGGAGCTCATGGACCGCCCCCTTCCGGGCAGGACGGAGCGCGCGCCGACGGTGTCGGCACGGCAGGACGATGGGGCGCGTGCGGCGGGTGCCGTCGCGTGGGCAGGCTGGCGCCACCGACGGAGGCCGGGAGGCTCGGCTGCGGTTACCGGGTGGGTTCCGGCAGCTCCGCGGTCACCTTGCGGAGGAGGTCGCGGAGCGTGGCGCGCTCGTCCGGACTGAGCGGCGCGAGCAGGCGGTCGTCGAGGGCGAGCATCGCGTCCTCGAACCCGGCGATCAGTTCGATGCCGGTGGGTGTGGCGTACACGAGCTTGGTCCGGGCGTTGCCGGCGTCGGCTCGTCGTTCGACGAGGCCGCGTTTCTCGAGCCCCTGCAGCAGGCTCGAGACGCTGGCGGCACTGGTCCGGGTCATCGCGGCGATGTCACGCTGGATGGCTCCGGGGTTCTGCTGCAGGTACCCGAGCACGAAGCTCTGCTCGTGCGTCAGCTCGCGCTCACGCACCCAGTCCTCGGCGGCCTTGCGCTGGGCCCACCCGATCCAGCGCATGAGCTGGAGGGGTGTGTCGAAGTGCGGTGCCTGCATGATCAGGACTCTAACTGTTCGAATTCAAACTGTCAACGCCCTCGTGCCCACGTGCGGGGCGGAGGCGTCGGACGGCCGTGACGACCAGGACCACGACGGCTCCGAGCAACAGGCCGAAGACCGCCGACGCTGCCGTGTCCACGAGCCACTCGACGACCGGTCCGGCGGGCTCGACCGCGTGGGTCAGGACGTGCAGCAGGTCGTACGGGCCGTGCCAGAACGTCTCGGCCAGGTTCGCGATCACCAGGTGTCCGCCGACCCAGAGCATCGCGACGGTGCCGACGATCCCGATCGTCCGGAACACGGCGGGCATCGAGCGCACCACGCGGTCGCCGAGTCGTCGCAGCCCCTGGGACGGGTGTGCCATGAGCCGCAGCCCGACGTCGTCGATCTTCACGAGCAGTGCCACCGCGCCGTAGACCAGCGCCGTCATGCCCAGGGCGATGAGGGCCAGGGCGGCGAGCGTGAGCCAGAAGCCCAGGCTGGTGTCGAGGCTCGCGAGGGAGATGAGCATGATCTCGGTGCTGAGGATCAGGTCCGTGCGGATCGCGCCGAACACGAGCTTGCGTTCGTCGCGGGAGTCGTCGTCGGCGGACACGTGGTGGTGTCCGAACCACTCGGCGACCTTCTCGGCGCCCTCGAAGCACAGGTACGTGCCGCCGACCACGAGCAGCCACGGCAGCACCCACGGCGCGAACGTCGACAGCAGCAGCGCCACCGGGATGATGATGACGAACTTGTTGAACAGGCTGCCGAGGGCGATCTTCCCGACCACGGGGAGCTCCCGAGCGGGCGCGAGGCCCTGCACGTACTGCGGCGTGACCGCGGCGTCGTCGATGACGACGCCGGCGGTCTTCGCGCTCGCCTTGAGCGCGGCGGAGAGGATGTCGTCGACGACGGCGAGCAGTCCAACGGACATGTGCGGCTCCCGGTCTCAGGCGGCGGGGGTCGGTGTCGGCATGCTGTGCACTCTAGGCGGTCCGGTTCCTCACCGCGGGCGGCGTCTCGCGGCCACGGCGCAGCGGCGCGGGTCAGGCGTCGAGCGCGGCCCGAGCCGCGGCGACGACCGCCGCGTCGGTGACGAAGTGCGCCGAGCCGTCGTCGCCCGCACCCATCGGCACGCCGTCGTGCGCGCCGCCCGACGACCGCTTCGCCGACAGGTGCACGGCAGCGACTCCGGTGGCGACCAGCGCGGGGACGTCGTGCGGGGTCACCCCGGCGCCGGCCATCACCTGCACGGGCCCGGCGGCGGGCACCATGCGGGCGATCGTCGACGCGCCGGCCGCGGCCGTGGGGGCGCCGCCCGACGTCAGCACGCGGGTGAACCCGAGGTCGGCGAGCAGGGCGACGGCGGCGACGGGGTCGGCGGCGTGGTCGACCGCGCGGTGCAGGGTGACCTCGGCCGAGGAACGGACGGAGCGGGCCGCGTCCACGAAGCGCCGGAGGGCGTCGACGTCGAGCGTGTGGTCCGGGCGCAGCGCACCGACCACGACGCCGGCGGCACCCGAGCGGAGCACCGCGGTGACCTCACGGACCATCAGGTCGATCTCGTCGCCGTCGTGCACGAACCCGCCGGGACGGCACCGGACGAGCGCGTGCGCGGCGATGCCCGTCTCGTGGGTGGCCTCGACGAGGGCCTGCGACGGGGTCAACCCACCGAGCTCGAGACCGACGCACAGCTCCACCCGGTCGGCCCCGGCGTCCCGGGCGACGACCGCACCGGCCGGCGACGTGACCGCGATCTCGAGGGCAACTGGGGCAGTGGTCACGCGATGTCTCCGAGCGGTTCGTTCGACGGGGGGATGATCCGGGCACCGAGGTCCGGTGCCGTGGGGAACACTCGATCGTAGGGGTACATCGGCCGGACGATCCGGTGGTGGCCGAGGCGCTCCAGGTCCTGGTCGACCCCGCCCGGCGTCAGCGCGAGCATCCAGTCGGCGGCCATGTCGAACAGCTCGGGCTCGAGGTACCCGATCTTCACGACGACGACGTCGGCCTCGCGCGGGTTCAGGTCCAGGTCGGTGAAGTCGTGCTCGTGGTGGTACGGCTTGCGCAGCGCCGTCAGGATCGCGAACACGCTGCCGACCTGCAGCACGACCTCGGTCTCGGCGTCGCGGTCGCCGTGCTTGATCGCGTGCACGCGACCGGTCATCGTGATCGGTCCAGCGTGGATGTCGTCCACCGCGGCGCCGGCGGTCACGGTGACGGTCGCACCGACGCCCGCCTCGACGGCCGTGGCAACCGCAGCCGGTCCCGGCACACTCGCGTAGATGACGACCGGGCCGCTCGGATCGGCGAACGCGGGGTGCGCCAACACCTGCGTCAGCCCCCAGGTCATGTCGCCCGAACCGCCGGCGGTCGGGTTGTCGCCCGAGTCGGAGATGAAGTACGGCCGGGCGGCACCGGGTGCCAGCGCCGCGGCGAGGCACTCGTCGAACGAGCCCGTCGGCGCCACGAACACGAAGTCCTCGCGCACGTCCCAGAACGCGCGTGCCAGCCGTTCGGCGCCGGCGGCCACGGCGTCCTGGTCCCATCCGGTCACGACCGTGACGGCACGGTCGCGCGGCTGGTCGGCCCACGCGTACCCGACCCAGATCGCGGCGTCGAGCACACCGGCGGTCGCCTCGACCTCCGGTACCTGGGCGTACAGCGAAGCGGCGGGCTCGAGCCGTGTCGACGTCTGTTCGCCGGGCAGCAGCACCGGGATCGGCACCCAGGCCTTGACCGGACGCTGCGAGCCGACCGGGCGTGTCGAGAGGACCTCGACCAGGTTGCGGACGGCGCGCTCCTTGGTGTCCATCGCGTCCTCGTGCGGGGCCATCCGGTAGCAGGTGACCAGGTCGACCTGGTGCGCGAGCTCGGCGGTGACGTTGCCGTGCAGGTCCATCGACGCCGACACGATCACGTCGGGGCCGATCACGTCGCGGATGCGTCCGAGCAGGTCGGACTCGGCGTCGTCCAGCCCCTCGACGACCATTGCCCCGTGGATGTCGTACCAGAGGCCGTCCACGGACGTCGTCGCCACGATGGAGGACAGCCGCGCGACGATCTCGTCCGCGAGTGCCTCGTAGGAGTCCCGCGCGACGATCCCGCCGGGCAGCGCGTGCCCGATCAGTGCGCCGTGGAAGTCCGCGTCCAGCGACGCCAGGAACGGGTACCGCGCCACGACCTCGTCCCCGCGGTCCGGGTGGAAGGCCGGCGCGAGGGTCCTGGTCGGGGTGAAGGTCGAGGTCTCGATGGCCAGCCCGGCGATGGCGATGACCGGGCGGCGGTCCGGCGACGCGGACGATGCGATGGTGGTCGTGTCAGACACGGACGCTCCTGTTCCTGGTGGTCGACTGGGGGATCGGGGCGGACAGTTCCTGCAGCGAGGCCGTCAGACCGCGCTGCAGGGCGAACTGTCCCGCGCCGACGAGACCCGCGTCCGCGCCGAGCGACACGCGCTCGATGGCGAGGTGCTCGGTCATGAGCGGGTGGCAGCTCTCGTAGAGCTGGCTCCGCACGGCCGCGACGAACGGGTCGAGGGTGGAGAGGATGCCGCCGAGGTACACGGCATCCGGGTTGAAGAAGTTCACGTTGGCGGCGAGGACCTCGCCCAGGTACCGCCCGGCCAGTCGGACCGCCCGCGTGGCCTCGGGGTCGGCGTCCGAGGCGAGCCGGACGACGTCGGCGGTCGAGGTGACGGGGGCGCCGGCGGCGGACAGGATCCGGACGAGCGCCGCCCCGGACGCCACGGTCTCCAGGCACCCGGTGTTGCCGCAGGAGCAGGGGGTGTCGCCCGCCGCGTCGATGCGCACGTGCGTGATGTCGCCCGCCGCCCCGGTCGAGCCGCGGTACAGCCGGCCGTCGATGACGATGCCGGCGCCGATCGCCGACCCGGCCTTGATCGTGATGGCCTGGCGTCGGCGCGGGTCCTGCACGGTCTGTTCGCCGGCGGCCATGCAGTTCGCGTCGTTGTCGACGGCCGCGGGGACCCCGAACCGCTCCTCGAGCCACGACGCCACCGGGAAGCCGTTCCACCCGGGCATGCGGCTGGGCAGGTCGACGACCCCGGCCTCGACGTCGACCGGCCCGGGCAGGCTCAGCCCGACACCGCGCAGGCCGTCGCGTCCACGCGACTCGACCAGCTGTTCCAGCAACTCCGCCAGCCGTGTCAGCCCGGCGGTGGGGCCGTCGGAGAGCGCGAACGGGACGTTCGCGACCGACTCGAGCGAGCCTCCCGGCAGGACGATGCCGATCCGCGCGTGTCCGCCACCGACGTCGGCGGCCACCGCGTACTCGTCCGCCCCGCCGATCCGCAGCACCTTGCGGGGGCGACCACCGGTCGAGACGTCGGTGCCCTCCTCGGCGAGGATGCCGTGTTCGAGCAGCTGCCCGACGACGTGCGAGACGGTCGAGGGCGCGGCGCCGAGCAGCTGCGCGATCTCGGTGCGGCTGGACGCCTGACCCGATGCGACGAGTTCCAACACCCGCGAACTGAGGTCGGCCACGACTTTCTCCAATCAGGCACGAAGCACGACCGGAACGGCCGTCTGGCAGGAACTCTACGGTCCGGGCAGACACGTTCCGTTTCGCCCGTTCGGCAGAAACAGACTATTTACACGGGAACGTTTGTTTTTCCAACGACTTTGGCCATTGACTGTGCGCATCCCGACGTCCCTGTTCAAGGAGTCCACATGATGAAGCCCCGTCGCTGGGCACTGCTCACCGGAGCCGCGCTCGCGGTGAGCGCCCTGCTCGCCGGCTGTTCCGGGGGCGGTTCCGCCACCTCGAACGCGAAGTCCGACGAGATCAACTACGCGCTGCCGGCCAACTTCACGCCGAACTGGATCCTGCCGATCGGCACCGCGGCGCACCTCAACACGAACAACGGCTCGATCGCGCAGTCGCTGTACGAGCCCCTGGTGGCGTACGACGGCTCGACGGGCAAGATCGCGTGGAACAAGGCGGGATCGGTCGCCACGGCCGCCGACTTCGCCAGCGACGGCACCAGCGTCACGATGACGCTCGGGGACCGGCACTGGTCGGACGGCAAGCCCATCACCAGTCGCGACGTGGAGTTCTGGTTCAACCTGATCAAGGCGAACAAGGACCAGTGGGGCTCGTACTCCGAGGGCAAGGCACCGGACAACTGGACCTCGTTCAAGGCCGTCGACGACACGCACTTCACGATCACGTTCGACAAGGCCTACAACGCCGACTGGATGCTCGCCAACCAGCTGAGCCACATCATCCCGCTGCCGCAGCACGCCTGGGACAAGACCAGTGCCGGCGCGAAGGTGACCGACGCGGACGAGACCACCGCCGGCGCCAAGTCCGTGTGGAAGTACCTCAACACCGCCGCAGGCAAGATCTCGGACTACGCCAGTGACGACCTGTGGAAGACGATCTCCGGCCCCTACGGCGTGACCTCGTTCACGACCGCCGGCAAGGTGCAGCTCACCGCCAACAAGCAGTACGACGGCGGCGAGAAGCCGTCGATCACGACGGTGAACCTGCTGCCGTACACGACCACCGATGCCGAGACCAACGCGGTCCGCTCGGGTGCGGTCGACTACGGCTACATCAACGCCACCGACCTCGACCAGAAGGACTCCTTCACGTCGAAGGGCTACGACGTCAAGCCGTGGACCGGCTGGGCGATCACGTACATGCCGTACAACTTCAACAACCCGACCATGGGCGCCGTCTTCAAGCAGCTGTACGCCCGCCAGGCCGTGCAGATGTCGATCGACCAGGCCTCGCTCTCCAAGGTCGTGTTCAACGGCACCGCCACCTCGACCTACGGTCCGATCCCGCAGGCGCAGGAGTCCGACTACGTGTCCAGCACGCAGAAGGACAACCCGTACCCGTTCAGCACGTCGAAGGCCAAGGCCCTGCTCACCAGCCACGGCTGGACCGCGAAGGGCGGCACGATGGTCTGCACCGACGCCGGATCCGGCGACAGCCAGTGCGGCGAGGGCGTGGCAGCCGGCACGAAGTTCACGATGTCCGTCCTGTCGCAGTCCGGCTCGACCGTCACCGACAACATGATGAGCGCGATCCAGTCGTCGCTGCAGAAGACCGGCATCGGCTTCACGATCAAGACCGCGCCGGTGTCGAGCGTGCTGTCGCAGACCCCGACCTGCACCTCGGACCAGGCGAGCTGCGACTGGGACCTGTCGTTCTTCGGCACGGCGGGCAGCTGGTACTTCCCGGCCTACCCGACCGGTGAGTCGCTCTTCCAGACCGGCGGTTCGGCCAACTTCGGCTCGTACTCCAACAAGGAGGTCGACTCGCTGATCAACGCGACGACGACCTCGACGGACGCCGCAGCGGTGCAGGACTACAGCGCCGCCGTCGCCAAGGACCTGCCGGTGATCTGGCTGCCCAGCCCGGACTACCAGATCTCGGTGGTCAAGCAGGGTCTGACCGGGTTCGACCAGGACTCGCTCGCCAACTTCCACCCGGCCCAGTGGAAGTGGAGCAAGTAGGTCGCTCACGCGACCACGGCCGGGAGGCGCGGTGCGGGTCCGACCCGCACCGCGCCTCCCGGGTCCCACCGTCGGAATCGACCAACGGAAGCCGCATGACCACAGTCCTCTACCTGACCAGGCGGGTGCTCCAGGCACTCGCGGTGGTCCTCATCGTCACGATCGTCGTGTTCTGCCTGCTGCACGCCCTGCCGGGCGGCCCTGCCCGCGGCGTGCTCGGTGTCTCCGCGACCCCCGCGCAGATCGCCGCGTTCAACCAGCAGCAGGGACTCGACCAGGCGCTGCCGATCCAGTACTTCCGGTTCCTCGGGCGGCTGTTGAGCGGCGACCTCGGCACCTCGTACACGCTCAACGAACCGGTGTCGCAGCTGATCCGCGAACGCCTGCCGAAGACCCTCGTGCTCACCGGCCTGTCCGCGGTGGTCGGGCTCGTCATCGCGATCCCGGTCGGCATGTGGCAGGCAGCCCGTCGCAACGGCGCGGTGGACTACACGGTCACGGCACTGGCGTTCGTCTTCTACTCGACGCCGGCCTTCTTCCTCGGCCTGATCCTGATCGTGGTGTTCACCCAGCAGCTGCCCTGGCTGCCGTCGCAGGCGCCGACCGGCTCCACGCTCGCCGAGGTCTTCCAGGACCCCGCCGGACTCGTGCTCCCGGTGCTGACCGGTGCGCTCGCGATGATCGCGGTGTTCAGCCGGTACATGCGGGCCTCGACGCTCGAGAACCTGCAGGAGGACTACGTGCGCACGGCCCGCGCCGGCGGGGCGTCGACGGCGACGATCCTGCGCCGGCACGTGTTCCGGAACTCGCTGACGCCGGTCGTCGCGATGCTCGGCTACTACCTGCCGGTGCTGTTCGGCGGCGCGCTCGTCACCGAGCAGCTGTTCAACTACCCGGGGATGGGGCTGCTGTTCTGGAACGCGGCCCAGTCCTCGGACTACCCGACGCTGCTCGGCTGCGTCCTCGTCATCTCGATCGCGACGGTGATCGGCACGCTGCTGGCCGACGTCGCGCAGTCCCTGATCGATCCCCGAGTGAAGGCGGACCGCGCATGACCACCGTGCAGATCGCACCGGAAGCCCCCGGCGCCCCCGTCTCGGTCGCCGCGACCGGGTTCCGCCTCGCCGCCCGCCGGTTCTCGCACAACACGCTGGCGGTCATCGGCCTCGTCGTGATCGTGGTCATCGTCCTGTTCTGCTTCGTCGGCCCGTTCCTGTACCCGACCGACCAGACCCACACGCAGCTGTCCCAGGCGAACCTCGGCCCGAGTGCCGGACACTGGCTCGGCACCGACGCCGTCGGCCACGACGTGGTCGGCCGGCTGATGTACGGGGGCAAGGTCTCGCTGCTGGTCGGCATCGCAGCCGGGGTCCTCGCGACGGTCGTCGGCACCCTGTGGGGCTCGATCGCCGGGTACGTCGGCGGCTGGGTCGACGCGGTCATGATGCGCATCGTCGACGCCGGCATCGCGATCCCCGCGCTGTTCATCCTGCTCGTCATCTCGGCGATCACCACGCCCGGTGTCGCGGGGCTCATCGTGATCCTCGGCCTGGTGTCGTGGCTCGTGCCCTCGCGCCTGATCCGCGCCGAGACCCTGACGCTGAAGAACCGCGACTACGTCCTGACGCTCCGTGCGATCGGCGGCTCGCACGCCCGTGCCATCGGCAAGCACCTGCTGCCCAACTCCGTGTCGACGATCGTGGTCGCCGCGACGTTCCAGGTCGCCGACGCGATCCTGCTGGTCGCCTACGTGTCCTACCTCGGCCTCGGGGTGCAGCCGCCGGCGACGGACTGGGGCGGGATGCTCTCGGCGGGACTCACCGCCGCGTACTCGGGACGGTGGTGGCTGATCGTGCCACCGGGTCTCGCCGTGATCCTGGTCGTCTGCGCGTTCAACGCCGTGGGCGACGGGCTGCGGGACGCCTTCGACGTGAGGGGACGAGGATGACCGACATCCTGCAGATGACCGACCTCGGGGTCACGTTCACCACCGAGTCCGGCCCGGTCGACGCCGTCCGCGGGGTCTCGCTGGCGGTCGCTCCCGGGGAGACCCTGGCGCTCGTCGGCGAGTCCGGCTCGGGCAAGTCCACCGTGGCGCTCGCCGCGATGGGGCTGCTCTCCGGCAACGCGACGGCCACCGGCAGCGCCGTGGTCGACGGCCATCAGGTGATCGGTGCCGGGGAACCCGCACTGCGCGGACTGCGCGGCAGCACGGTGTCGATGGTGTTCCAGGAGCCGGCGACGGCCCTCGACCCCCTGACCCGGGTCGGTGCGCAGATCGCCGAGGTCATCCGGAACCACCGGCAGGCGTCGGTGTCCCAGGCGTCCGCCGAAGCCGTCGAACTGCTCCGCAAGGTCGGGATCCCGGAGCCCGAGCAGCGCGCGAAGGCCTTCCCGTTCCAGCTCTCCGGCGGGCAGCGGCAGCGCGTCGTCATCGCGATGGCGATCGCGAACGCGCCGAAGCTCCTGATCGCGGACGAACCCACCACGGCGCTCGACGTCACGGTGCAGGCCGAGGTCCTCGAGCTGCTGCGCGCGCTCGCCGTGGACAGCGGCACCGGCGTGTTGCTCGTCACGCACAACATGGGCGTGGTCGCGGACTTCGCCGACCGGGTCGCCGTGATGCTGCAGGGCGAGATCGTCGAGACCGGCAGCGTCGAGGACGTGCTGCTCCGCCCGCAGCACGAGTACACGAAGCGGCTGCTCGCCGCCGTGCCGCGGCTCGACACCCCCGAGACGGTCGCGATCCGCGAGCGGGCAGCGGCACCGGCATCGGGACCGGGCGCGCCAGGCGTCCCGGCCGGTCCGGACGGGAGGCCCGATGCGGCTCCGGTCGTCGACCTGCGGGACGTCTCGGTGACGTTCGGGCGCGGTGCGCGGGCGGTCCACGCCCTGCAGGGCATCGACGTCGTGGTCCACGCGGGCGAGACCGTCGGCCTGGTCGGCGAGTCCGGTTCGGGCAAGTCCACGGCGGCGCGGGTCGCCCTCGGGCTCATCCCGCCGACCTCCGGCACCGTGAGCCTGTTCGGGCAGGACCTGCGCCGGACGCCCCGACGCGACCGGCGGGCACTGCGCGCGGGCATCGGCGTCGTGCTGCAGGACCCCGTGGCCTCGCTGGACGCCCGCATGTCGGTCGGCGAGTGCATCGCCGAACCCCTCGCAGTGCACCGTCGCGGCATGTCGGCATCCGAGCGGCGCACGCGCGTCGACGAGGTCCTCGACGCCGTCCGGCTTCCCCGGGCGCTGGCGAACCGGGCACCGCGCGAGCTGTCCGGTGGGCAGCGTCAGCGCGTCAGCCTTGCCCGGGCGCTCGTGCTCGAGCCGCGGTTGCTCGTCGCCGACGAACCGACCTCGGCGCTCGACGTCAGCGTGCAGGAGGCGGTGCTCGAGGTCCTCACCGAGCTGCAGGCCGACTTCGGGTTCGCGTGCCTGTTCGTCTCGCACGACCTGGCCGTCGTGCAGCACTTCGCCGAGCGGGTCGTCGTGATGCGGCGCGGGGTCATCGAGGAGCAGGGCACGACGGACACGACCCTGCTGCACCCGACGACCGACTACACGCGTCGGCTGCTCGCCGCCGTCCCCGTGCCCGATCCCGTGCTGCAACGCCGGCGGCGGACCGAGCGTCTCGCGACGCTCGCGGCGGTGTCCTCGTGACCCGGCTGCTGGCCGGCATCGACGTCGGCGGGACGAACACCAAGGTCGTGCTCGCGACCGCCGCGCTGCAGGTGGTGGACCGCATCGACCTGCCGACACCCGCCCACGCGGGTGGGGCGGCGATCGTGGCGAGCGCCCTCGGCGCCGTCAGCGGTCTGCTCGAGTCGCACCGGGCCTCCCTGGCGGGCGTCGGGATCGGCGCGGCCGGCGTGGTCGACGCGGCCACGGGCACGGTCCTGGTGACCGGGAACTCGTTCACCGGCTGGGCCGGGTACGGGGTGACCGAGGCGGTGACGCAGGCACTCGGTGTCCCGGCGACGCTCGACAACGACGTGAACGCGTTCCTGCTCGGCGAGATCGCCGCCGGAGCGGTCGTGGGGGAGCGCAACGTGCTCGGCATGACGCTCGGCACCGGTGTCGGCGGAGCCCTCGTGCTCGACGGCACGCTGTTCGCCGGACCGCGCGGTGCCGCCGGCGAGATCGGCCACGTGCCGGGGTTCGGCGACGGGCTGTGCACCTGCGGGCAGCACGGGCACCTCGAGACCATCGCCGCCGCGCGTGGCATGGCCGACCGGTACGAGGCCGTGACCGGCCGCCGCTTGCCCGTGCACGCGATCGCCGACGCCGCACGCGCGGGTGACCCCGAGGCCGCGTCGGTGTTCCGGACCGCCGGGTGGGGGATCGCCCGCGGCATCCTGCTCACCGCGGGGATCCTGGACGTGACGACGGTCGTCATCGGGGGCGGTGTCGCGCGCTCGTGGGACCTGCTCGCTCCGGCGATCGAGGCGGCGATCGCCGCCGAACCGCCCGTCTCCGGGGCGGCCATCCGGGTCGAGCCGGCCCTGCTCGGGTCGGACGCGGTCGCGCTCGGGGCCGCGGCACAGGTGCGCGCCCGGGTGCTCGACGCCGAGCTCGCGTAGCGGCGCGCGGCGCTTGGCGCTCCCCACGGAACCACAGAACGGACACAGCATCGTGCGCTTGCACGGTGCTGTGTCCGTTCCGTGGTGCTGACCCCGTCGACCTGATCGTGACGGGGTCGACTGGGTCAGGCTCGGCGGGTTCCGACGCGGGGCAGGACCAGTCCGAGCACGATCATGGCGACCGCGAGGACCGCGTGCAGCACGTTGTCAGCGCTGTTCAGCGGGACGAAGTTCGCGGCGCTCGCCATGTTCGCGGTGAACAGGCCGTAGACGAAGAGCACCGCGTAGACGATGCCGCCGACGAGCAGGTACAGCCGGGCACCCGTGGCGGTGCGTGCGGCGAGCAGCCCGACGATGCCGAACAGCAGGTGGACGATGTTGTGCAGGACCGAGACCTGGAACAGGCCGAGCAGGTGCGCCATCGAGCCGTTGCCCGCGGCCGACATCGTGCCCATGTCCATCGTGAGTCCGGGGACGAAGCCGGCGATGCCGACGATGAGGAACACGACGCCGAAGACGAGGGCGCCCTTCTGGGTCCAGGTGGAGCCGTAGCCGGTGCGGCCGGCTGCTGTGTGCGCTGTCATGACGAGACCTTTCGTGGTGGTGAGTCGTCGTGTTCGGCAACCCGTGGCAGATCGTATGCACAGGGGATTCGGAGCGCTCGCCGTGCCGGTTTGCAGCCTTGACCAGGAACAGGTCCCGACTCGTACGATCGACGAGTGGCCACCAGCGCAGATCCCGTCGTCCTCCTGACCGCGTTCGAGCCCTTCGGTGGTGCAGCGCGCAACCCCTCGTGGGATGCCGTCCAGGCCGTCGCATCCGCGTGGGACGGGCCCGGACGGGTCGTCGTCGAGCAGCTGCCGGTCGTCTTCGCCGAGGTCCGCGCCGCGATCGTCGCCGCGGTCACGGAGCACCGGCCGACGCTCGTGATCGCCACCGGTGTCGCCGAGGGCCGGACGACCGTGTCCCCCGAACGGGTGGCCGTCAACATCGACGATGCGCGCATCCCGGACAACGCCGGAGCTCAGCCCATCGACGAACCGATCGATCCGCGCGGCCCCGACGGCTTCCTGACGACCCTGCCGATCAAGCGCATCGTGCGTGCCGCGACCCGGGCCGGTGTGCCGGCGGCTGTGTCGAACACCGCGGGCACCTTCACCTGCAACCACGCCTTCTACGAGCTCATGTCGATCGCCGCCAACGAGGGCTTCCGTGCCGGTTTCGTCCACGTCCCGGCGACGCCCGAGTCGGCGACCGGCGACGTCCCGACCCTGCCGCTCGACGACCTGGTGACCGCGCTCACCCTCGCCGTCCGCGAGTCGCTCGACCCCGCCCCCGACGCCGTCGTCACGGGCGGCACCGAGCACTAGCACCCCGATGCGTCCGTCGAAGTGCGGACTGGTGCGACCCCTGAACGGGGGATGAAGATGCTCTTCAGTTGCACAGCGCAACGGGTCAGTCCCGGTCAGTGGAGTGGGTCCGACCCCGACAGAGGAGTCGTCATGAAGAAGTCCATCGCAGCGGCGTTCGCCGCGACCCTCATCGCCGGCGGGCTGTTCGCCGCCGCACCGGCATCGGCCCTGACAGCCAGCCCCCAGGTCGTCGGCGGCGAGCGTGCCACGAACACGTGGGCGGTCCAGCTCGAGGCGTCCGGCGGGTCCATCCCGTCGGGCTACGTCAGCAACTGCACCGGCGAGCAGATCACCGCCTCGTGGGTGCTGACCGCCCGGCACTGCATCGACGGCATCGGTGCGATGAACGTCTACCACTCCAACTCGACGTCGAACCGCGGCGCCGCATCCGTCGTTGACCGGGTGTCCGCCGCACCGACGGGCGACATCGCGCTCGTGCACCTGCGCACCGCGTCCGCGCTGTCGTCCTACGCGCCGCTCGACCTCGCAGCGACCGCGAAGTCGAGCGGCACCGGCACGATCCAGGGCTACGGCCTGCGGGCGAACGCGACGCAGTCCGACGGGCTGTACCAGGCGAGCGTCTCGCTCACCGGCGCCAGCACCGACGCCTACAGCGGCCGCGCGCAGCACGTCACCGGTGTGAGCGGCGCGTCGAACCACGGCGACTCGGGCGGCCCGCTGATCGTGAACGGCAAGGTCGTCGGCGTGTGCTCGACGGGCGACAGCGCCGACCCGGGCGCGAACACCCGGGCCGGCTCGAACTACGCGCTGCTGACGCAGTCCGCGTCCTGGATCCGGTCGACTGCCGGCGTCTGACCCGCTGACGGGACAGGAGGTCCGGTGCCACCTGGCACCGGACCTCCTTTCCGTGCTGTGGTCGCGCTCATGGCGGGCTCCGGCCCGACCTGAGCGCACGTCCGTACGGTGCCGAGGAACGTGGAGCCATGAGCCAGTACGACAAGCGCGACCCGAACTCCCTCTACCCCGCACCGCCCTACCCGAAGCAGGAGCAGTCCCTGCCGGGTGCCGCCTGGAAGATGGACCCGAAGCCCGACCACGGCGAGCAGAGCTACGTCGGCAAGGAGCGCCTGACGGGCTTCCGCGGGATCGTCACCGGCGCGGACTCCGGCATCGGCCGTGCCGCCGCGATCGCGATGTCGCGCGAGGGCGCCGACCTCGTCCTGTCCTACCTGCCGGACGAGCAGGAAGACGCCGAGGAGGTCCGCGACCTGCTCGAGTCCGAGGGACGCCGGGCGGTCCTGGTCCCCGGCGACATCTCGGACGAGCAGTACTGCAAGGACCTCGTCCAGCAGGCCGTCGACGAGCTCGGCGGACTGGACACCCTGGTGATGGTGGCCGGGCGCATGGAGAGCAACGAGGACATCCTGACGCTCGACACGCAGATGTTCGACTCGACGTTCAAGACGAACATCTACTCGCTGTTCTGGTTGACGAAGGCCGCGGTGCCGCACCTGGAGCCGGGGTCGACGATCGTGACGACCGGCTCGATCCAGGCGTCGACACCGTCGCCCGACAAGATCGACTACGCCGTGTCCAAGGGCGCGATCAAGCTCTTCACCGAGGCCGTCGCCCAGCAGCTCGCCCCGAAGGGCATCCGCGTGAACTCGGTTGCCCCGGGACCGGTCTGGACGCCGCTGCAGCCGGGCTCCGACGACGCCGAGACCGTGTCGCACTTCGGTGAGCAGTCGCCGTTCGGCCGCCCCGGCCAGCCCGCCGAACTCGGTGCTGCCTACGTGCACCTGGTGAGCCCGGAGTCGAGCTACCAGTCGGGTTCGACCATCACGATCGCCGGAGGCACACCCGCGTTCTGAGTCACGCCCGCGTCCCGACGCCCTCCGCTCCCAGCACACCGAGGAGCGCGAGGGCGTCCGCGTCCGGTGACCCCGCTGGCGCCGTGTAGAGCACGAGGAACTGGTCCCGGTCCGTCAGCGCCAGGCTGTCGCAGTCCACGGTGACCGGGCCGACGGCCGGGTGGTGGAAGGTCTTCGTCAGCATCGGCGCCGTCCGCACGTCGTGCTGCTCCCACAGTCGGGCGAACTCGGTGCTGCCGGTCCGCAGTTCCTCGACCAGGTCGGACACCGTCGGGTCGGCGGGGTACCGGGCCCGCGCGCTCCGGAGGTGGACCACGACGTCGCGCTGGAACTCGGTGCCGTCCGCGATGCCGAACGGCGGCTGCTCCGGCTGGCCCCCGACCGGGAAGGCCTTCCTGGCGAGGTTCCGCTCCGACGGTGGGCGCTTGCCGAAGTCCTCCATGAGCGCGGCGGCGAGTGCATTCCAGGCGAGGACCTCGAACGTCGCTGAGATGACGATCGCTGCGGTCTGCGGGAGTCGTTCGACGACGGCGAGGATGCTCGGTCGGACGTCACGCCGGACGAGTCCGTGGTGCAGCGGAGCGGTGCCGGCGAGCAGGTGCAGGTGCTCGGACTCGGCGTCGGTCAGCAGGAGCGCGCCGGTGATCGCGGCGAGGACCTCGGCCGACGGTCGTGGCGCGCGGCCCTGCTCGAGGCGGATGAAGTACTCGGTCGAGATGTGCGCCAGGACGGCGACCTCCTCGCGCCGCAGCCCCGGAGTCCGTCGCCGCGGGCCGGAGGGCAGACCCACGTCCTCGGGTCGGAGTCGTTCGCGCCGCGACCGGAGGAACGCGGCGAGTTCCTGCTTGTCCATGGTCCGAGTCTGCTCGCTCCCACGATCCCGATCCTGGTACGGCTCGTACCTGGCTCCGTCGACCCACCGGGCCGGACGCTGAGGGCATGACGAACGACACCACCACCCACACGCCCATCGGCCTGCTCTCCGGCAAGGTCCTGTTCATCACCGGTGCCAGCCGCGGCATCGGCGCTGCCGCGGCCCGGCTCTTCGCCCGCGAGGGCGCCGCGGTCGTGCTCGCTGCTCGCAGCACCGGCGCACTCGACGCCGTCGTCGCCGCCGTCCGCGCGGACGGCGGCACCGCCGACGCCGTGGCACTCGACCTCGCCGACCCCGACAGCATCCGCGGCGCCGTCGCCCGGGTCGACGACCTGCACGGCCGTCTCGACGGGGCGTTCAACAACGGCGCGGCGATCCAACAGCCCGGACCCCTCGACACCACCAGCGACGAGGACCTCGACGAGCAGTTCGCGGTGAACTTCCGCGGGCACTGGGTCGCGATGACCGCCGAGGCCGCGCTGATGCGTCGGGCGGGCGGTGGCGCGATCGTGAACACGTCGAGCATCGGCAGCCGACGCGCGAACCCGGCCCTGCCCGCCTACGGCGCGATGAAGCGCGCGCTGAACAGCATCACCGAGACCGCCGCCGTCACCTGGGCGCCCGAGCACATCCGGGTGAACGGCATCACCCCCGGTGGGACGGCCACCGAGATGATCGACGCGTGGGAGGCCGCGACGCCCGGCATCGCGGCGCAGATCAACGCCTCGGTGCCGCTCGGTCGGATGGCGGAGCCGGCGGAGGTCGCCGAGGTCGCCGCCTGGCTGCTGAGCGACCGCGCCTCCATGGTCACCGGCGCGATCGTCCCCGTCGACGGCGGTGCTGGCGCCTGACCGCGTCGGGGGGACGTGCGCGCTACTCGACCAGCGCCTGGGTCCCGAGCACGATCGCGAGCGAGAGCCGCTCCGCGTCCGCCGTCCCCGGCTCGGCGGTGTAGGCCATGATCCGCAGGTCCTCGGGCCCGACCACGAGCGTGTCGCAGTCCACCTGGATCGGCCCCACCGTCGGGTGGTGGATGGTCTTCTGCCGCGTCGGGTGGTCCGTCGGTGCCGGGGCGGCGGACTCCCACAGCGCGACGAAGCGCGGGCTCGCAGCGCGCAGGTCCCGCACGAGCTGCTGCAGCTGCCGGTCGAGCGGGTAGCGCGCGGCGGTCGACCGCAGGTCCGCCACCACCCGCTCCTCGAAGGCCCCCTGTTCAGCCGGGGTGTGCACGGCGCGACTGCCCGACCCGACCAGGTGCCGCCAGACCGTGTTCCGGTCGTGCCCGCGGAGCGCACCGATCGGCCCCATCAGCGCGTCGTACGGCAGGTTCGCGACGAGCAGGTTGCCCGCGGCGTCGAGCACGGCGACCGGGGTGTCGGCCAGCCGGTCGAGCAACCGCTGCACGCTCGGCGGGATCCGCGTGGGGACGACGTCCGCGCCGGGAGCGGCGTGTCCGGCGAGCGCGTAGAGCAGCTCGCGCTCGGCGTCCGCCACCCGCAGCGCCCGGACCAGCGCCTCGACGACCTGGGCGGACGGCGACGTGGCACGGCCCTGCTCGAGGCGGGTCAGGTAGTCGGCGGAGATCCCGGCCAGGCCAGCCAGCTCCTCGCGCCGCAGTCCGGTGGCCCGCCGGCGAGGCCCGATCGGCACCCCGACCGACGACGGGGCGACGTGGTCGCGCAGCCGCCGCAGCGTGCTCCCGAACTCCGAGTGGTCCATGCCGACAGTCTGCCTCGCGGGGACCGGCCGGGGCCTGGCCCTGCCAGTCCTACGACAACGGGGCGGCTGTCTGCCCGGCAACGGACGGGCGCACGCTGCGGTCATGACAACGACACTCGTGACCGGGGCCTCCCGAGGCCTCGGCAAGGAAACCGCCCGTCAACTCGTCGCCGCCGGGCACACCGTCTGGGTCGGCGCTCGCGACCTGCGGGCCGGCACCGCGGTCGCCGAGGAGCTCGGCGCGCGGGCCGTGCAGCTCGACGTGACCGACGACGCCTCGGTCGCCGCCGCGTTCGCACACCTCGATGCGGCGGGCGGGCTGGACGTGCTGGTCAACAACGCCGGCATCGCGATGTGGGGGCTGAACGGTCCCGACGCACTCGCCGTGTTCGACGCGAACGCGGTGGGCATCGTCCGGACCACCGAGGCGGCGCTGCCCCTCCTGCGCCACTCGGCGAGCCCGCTCGTCGTGAACATCGGCAGTGCGCTCGGCTCGTTCGCCGCGACCCACGACCCCGCGAAGCCCGCATCCACCGTGAACGCGATCGTCTACGGTGCGAGCAAGGCCGCCGTGTCCATGCTCACGGCGCAGTACGCCCGCGCCGTCCCGGAGGTCCACTTCGTCGTGGTCGAGCCCGGCTACACCGCGACCGAGCTCGGCGGGGCGCCGAACCCACACGGTCGCCCGGTCGAGGTCAGTGCGGCGACGGTCGTGGCCGCGGCATCGGCGGGCCCGGAGGGCCCCACCGGCGTGTTCCTGGAGGACGGCGAACAGCTCGGGTGGTGACGACCCCACGCTGGGTGTGACGGACGGGAGGCCCGGTACCGACCCGGGACGCGCCTCCCGTCCGCGACGCGGTCACGTCCACCGCACCAGTCGGCCGGCCAGGCCGGATGGCCGGTCGACGGACCACGGTCAGCCCGACGGGCGATCCGCCCGGAGCGTCCGATGGTGTTCGATCGCGGGATGACCTCCGTCTCCGTCCCCGATCGGTGGCGGAGCACCGACAGGGCAGGGCGCCTGCGGGACGCGGGCCTGGCGCTCGTCATCGCGACGGCGTCCACGGCGTGGATCTGGCACCGGCTCGGGTTCCCCGCTCGCGGGACGGCCTGGGCCGAGGACTCCGGCCGGTTCCTCGAGCAGCGCATCGCGTCGGGTCCGATCCGGACGCTGTGGCACCCGTACGACGGGTACCTGCACCTCGTCCCACGGGTGCTCGTGGACGTCGCCGTGGCGATCCGCCCGGTCCACGACTACGCGACGGTGGTCGACGCACTGTCGTGCACCGTGATCGGCCTGGTCTGCGGTGCGGTGTTCCTGCTTGCGGGTCCCATCGTCCGGGCCTGGCCGCTCCGCGTGCTGCTCGCGGTGGTGCCGGCGATCTCCCCGATCGGCATCGTCGAGATCGCGGGCAACACCGCCAACCTGCACTGGTACCTGCTGTTCCTGGCCCCGTGGCTGTTCGCGGCACGACCCCGGTCGTGGTGGTCGGCAGCCGTGCTGGCGGCGACGGCGCTCGCCGTGACGCTGACCGAGATCCAGACCGCGGTGTTCCTGCCCCTGTTCCTGCTGGCCCGACGCGAGCGACGTGCACTGCCCGTGCTGGGTGCGGCGGTCCTCGGCATCGCGGCCCAGGTCGTGGCGACCGTGACCCATCCGCGGCCACCGGCGACGAGCATCACCAGCCCGAGCGACATCGTGCTGGGCTACCTGACGCAGGCCTTCGCCGGCGGCTGGACCCCACGGGTGCAGCGGGTCGGGATGGCCGTCCTCGACCACGGCTGGTGGGTCCTCGTCGTCCCCGCGGTCGCGGTCCTGGCCGCGCTGGCGGTCGCCACCCGTGTCGGCGGACGGCAGCGTCGCTGGATGTCGGTCGCCCTGGTGGGTGGGTCGGTCGTGGTGTGGACCGCGGCGTTCGCGCTCAACCACGTCGACGACAGCGACTGGTCCGCGTTCACCCGGCAGCAGTACGCGGGCACCGGCCCGTACCGCTACGCCGCCGCCGCGTCGATGCTGCTCGTCGCAGCCGTCGTGCTCGCCGCCGACGCCCTGCTGGCCCGTGGCCGGTGGTGGGCGGTGCCGGCATGGCTGCTCGTCGCGAGCGTGGTCGCGGCCGGCGTGCTCGGTGCCCACACCGTGGAGCGCCGGGACGCGGGCCCGGTCTGGGCGACACAGGTCGAGCAGGCGGTGCCCCGGTGTCGCGCGGACCCGACCCGGTCCGTCCAGATCAGCGCCGCGCCCATCCGGCCCACGTGGCGCGCCGACGTGCCCTGCTCGTGGATCCTGCCGTCGGCGGGTCCCGTCAGATGAACTGCCGGAAGTTGGTCGAGGCCAGGTCCAGCAGCTCGTCGCCGCGGCCGCTCAGGACGGTACGGATCGCGTAGAGCGTGAAGCCCTTGGCCTGCTCGAGCGTGACCGCCGGCGGCATCGACAGCTCCTGGCGGTCGGCCTTGACCGACACCAGCGCCGGGCCGTCGTGCGCGAGGGCCGCTGCCATCGCCGACTCGAAGTCCGCGGACTCGTCGACGCGGAAGCCCTTGATGCCGATCGCCTCGGCGACCTTCGCGAAGTCGGGGTTCCGCAGCTCCGTGCCGAAGTTCACGAAGCCCGCCGCCTTCATCTCGAGCTCGACGAAGTTGAGCGACGAGTTGTCGAACACGACGATCTTCACCGGCAGCTCGTTCTGCACGATCGTGATCAGCTCGCCGAGCAGCATCGTCAGCCCACCGTCACCGGCCATCGCGATGACCTGCCGGTCCGGGAACGCGGTCTGTGCGCCGATCGCCTGCGGCACCGCGTTCGCCATCGTGCCGTGCACGAACGAGCCGATCAGCCGTCGCTTGCCGTTCAGGGTCAGGTACCGGGACGCCCACACGACCGGCGAGCCGACGTCCGGGATGAACACGGCGTCGTCGGCGGCGAGCCGGTCGAGCACGCGCGTGACGTACTGCGGGTGCAGCGGCTTGTGCTTCCCCGCGGGGACGGCCAGGTCGTCGAGCTTCTCGCGGGTCTTCCGGTAGTGCTTGCGGGCGTCCTCCAGATGGTGCGCGGGCTTGGCGCCGTCGAGCAGCGGGATGAGCGCGAGTGCGGTGTCCTTGACCGTGCCGACCAGCCCGATGTCCACCGGGTGCCGGCGCCCGAGCTGTGAGCCGCGGATGTCGACCTGCACGTGCTTCGCCTTCGCCGGGAAGAACTGCTGGTACGGGAAGTCGGTGCCGAGCATGAGGACGACGTCGGCGTCCTCCATCGCGCGGTACCCGGACGCGAAGCCGAGCAGCCCGGTCATGCCGACGTCGTAGGGGTTGTCGTACTCGATGTGCTCCTTGCCGCGCAGGGCGTGCACGATCGGGGCCTGCAGCCGCTCGGCCAGGGCGACGACCTCGTCGTGGGCCCCGGCGACACCGGCGCCGGCCAGGATCGTGATCTTGTCGGCGCCGTTCAGCAGGTCCGCGGTGCGCTGGAGCTCGGCCTCGGACGGGAGGACGCGCGGGGTGGCGTGCTCGATGCGGGTGGTCCGGGTGTCCTTCGCCTCGGCGAGCAGCACGTCCCCGGGGATGACGAGCACCGCGACGCCGCGCTTCTCGATCGCCTCACGCATCGCGATCTCGAGCAGGCGGGGCATCTGCGTCGGGTCGGCGACGTACTCGACGTACACGGAGCACTCGCGGAACAGCTCCTGCGGGTGGGTCTCCTGGAAGTACCCGGAGCCGATCTCGGCCGTGGGGATGTGCGCGGCGATCGCCAGCACGGGCACGCGGGAGCGGTTCGCGTCGAACAGCCCGTTGACCAGGTGCAGGTTGCCCGGGCCGCAGCTGCCCGCACACACCGCGAGTTCCCCGGTCAGTTCCGCCTCGGCCGACGCGGCGAACGCGGCCGCCTCCTCATGCCGGACGTGTTCCCACCGGATGGTGCCGTCCTTGCGCAGGGCGTCGGTGAACCCGTTGAGGGAGTCTCCCGGCAGGCCGTAGACCCGCTGGACGTCGTTCAGGCGGAGGGTGGCGACGATGTTCTCGGCAACGGTGGGCATGCGGTTCCTCTCGTGGTGGACACCTCCCGGTGTAGTCGTCCCGCGCGGGCGGCGACCGGACGGCGCGTGGCCGGTTGCATCAGGACCGAGTGTGTCTGAGCGCTTTCGGATGGGCTCGACGTGCTCCGTGTGCGCGCTGGTCCTCCGGGGCTGCGACCATGGACGGATGATCGACGACGCGCCGCCGCTCCGACCCCGCCGCCGAGAGCCCGACGCGAACGGCATCCTGGTGCGCTCCCCGTACCCGCTCGCGATGCTGGCGATCGGCATCGGCGCCGTCGTCGTGCTCACCGTGGTCGGCTTCTTCCTCGGCACCGTGGACATCGGGCTCGCCCGCGCCCTCAACGCCCTGCACACCGGTGCCCTCCGCGCCGTCACCGACGGGGTCTACCACGCGATCAGCCCCGCGCCCGCGATCGTCGTCACCGTCGTCGTGACCGGCGTGATCTGGGCCGTGCAGCGCAACGTCCGACCCGCGGCAGCGTTCGCCGGGGTCGTCGCGATCACCTGGGTGCCGTCGGCGATCGTCAAGGAGATCGTGCACCGCACCCGACCCGACGTGTCCGTGCTGCCGCACCCGTTCCCCGTGCAGCCGGACCCGGGGTACCCGAGCGGCCACACGGTGTTCATGGTGGCCTTCACGATCGCGATCTGCTGGGTGCTGCGCGACACCCGGTGGCATGCGTTCGCCGTGACCGTCGGCACGATCGCCGTCGTCGTGGTGTTCTTCTCGGTGACGATCGACGCCGTGCACTACCCGACCGACGCACTGGCCTCGGTGGCGTGGGCGCTCGCCGTGGCCCCGGCCGCGCGGGTGCTCTGGGTGGACCTGCTCATGCCGCGGCTGCCGTACCTGCGGCCCGCCAAGCCCGTCGCCCGCTGACGCCGCCGGCTCTGATCTGCGGTCGGGTCTGCCACGGGTGGTCGAATCGCGCGTGGTCGGTCGGAACTTCCGACTGACGACGCGCGATCCGACATCCTCTGCGCGGAACGTCTGCCGCGTCAGTCCGCGCGAGCTGCCCGTCGACCCCGCGCCGCCAGCAGCGCGACGACCGCGACCACGGCGGCCGCGAGCATCACGACCGCCAGCGGCGCCGCCGTGCTCGACCCGCCGATGCTCACGAGCGGTGACACCAGTGCCGCGAGCCCGAACTGCAGCGCACCGAGCACCGCCGAGGCGCTGCCCGCGGCGGACGGCACGGCTCCGAGTGCCAGGGCCGTCGCGTTCCCGAGCACCAGCCCGAGGCTGCCGACCGCGGTGAACAGGGGCACGGCGAGCAGGAACACCGGGGCTGCGGTGACGACGAGCAGCGCGAACGCCACCGTCGAGGCCAGCACCAGGACGATGCCGAGCGACAGCACCCCGGTTACGGAGCGACGCTCGGTGAGCTTGGCGGACAGCACGCTGATGCCCATGAGCGCCAGCGCGTTCAGCCCGAACGCCAGCCCGTAGCCGACCGTGCCCAGGCCGAGCATGTCCTGGTACAGGAACGGCGACGCCGAGATGTACGCCATCATCACGGCGAAGGCGAACCCGAACACCGCGGTGTAGCCGAGGAACGTCCGCGAGCGCAGTGCGGTGAGCGGCGAGGACGACGACGAGCGTGCGGCCCGGAGGGCGTCCCGGTGCGAGCGCAGGTGCGTCTCGCGGATGACGGCGAGCACCGCCACGAGCATGACGACCGACAGCCCGAGCACGATCGTCAGCAGGCCGCGCCACCCGATCGGACCGGTGAGCAGTCCGCCGAGCAGCGGGGCGACGACCGGCGCGACACCGCCGACGATCATCATGAGCGAGAACGCCCGGGCCGCGGGCTTCCCGGTCGCGAGGTCGGAGATCACCGCGCGGCCGATCACCATGCCGGCGGCTCCGCCGAGCCCCTGTAGCAACCGGGCGACGATCAGCACGGCCACGTTCGGCGCGAGCACGGCGGCGACGCTGGCGAGCACGCACAGCGCTGCGCCGGCGATCAGCGGGGGCACGCGGCCGAAGCGGTCGGACAGCGGACCGAAGACGAGCTGCCCGGCGGTCACCCCGACCAGGAAGGCGGTGAGGGTCAGCTGCACGGTGGTGGCGGACGCCTCGAGCTCCCGCGTCATCTCCGGGAACGCGGGCAGGTACAGGTCGGTGGCGAACGGTGCCACCGCGCTGAGCAGGCCGAGCACCAGCAGCAGCGCTGTCGTGATGCCCTGTGGTCGTGTCGTGGGTGTCGCGAGGTCCGCGCGGATCGAGCCGGTGTTCGTCGTCATGGTTATGAAAGCATAACTGATGGATGGCCGGCGGTACAGTCGCTGCATGGAGCCCGCACCGACCGACGACGTCCTCGCGGAGTTGGCCGACGTCGTCCTGCGCATCTCCCGGGAGGTCGACCCGAACGCCCCGCATGCGCTCGACATCGTGCCGCTGACCGGGACGGAAGCGCTCGTGATGCGGTGGATCGACCGGCACCAGGGCACCTCGCCGAGCGCCACGGCCGAGGCCACCGGGCTGCAGCGGAGCAACCTCAGCGCGGCACTCCGCTCCCTGGTGGCGAAGGACATGGTGGACCGGCGCGCCGACCCGCAGGACGCCCGGCTCGTGCAGCTCTTCTCGACGCCGCGGGCGAAGGAGAGCATCGCCGTGTTGCACGCGCACTGGGCCGAGCAGCTGCGCGGCGCCCTCGGCACGGACCACGCGGGCGTCACCGCGACCCTGGCGCTGCTCACCCGGATCGACGACGGGCTGCGCCGGTAGTCAGCGCGGTCGACCAGTCCGTCCCGTGGGCGCGCTCCGATCCCTCGCGGGGCCCGCGTGCCAGGCTCGGACCATGACCTACATCGCCAGCGACGACCGCTACGACTCGATGACGTACCGCCGCACCGGCCACTCCGGCCTCGACCTGCCGCTGCTCTCGCTGGGGTACTGGCACAACTTCGGCGACGACGTGCCCTTCGAGACGCAGCGTGCCGTCAGCCGCCGTGCGTTCGACCTCGGCATCACCCACCACGACCTCGCGAACAACTACGGCCCGCCCTACGGCGCCGCCGAGGTGAACTTCGGCCGCCTGATGCGTGAGGACTTCGCGCCCTACCGCGACGAGATGGTCATCTCGACCAAGGCCGGGTGGGACATGTGGCCGGGCCCGTACGGGCAGGGCGGCGGGTCGCGCAAGTACGTGCTCGCCTCGCTCGACCAGTCCCTGACCCGCATGGGCCTCGACTACGTGGACGTGTTCTACTCGCACCGCCTCGACGCCTCCACCCCGCTCGAGGAGACGATGGGCGCGCTGCACACCGCCGTTCAGCAGGGCAAGGCGCTGTACGTCGGCATCTCGTCCTACGACACCGAGCGCACCCGCCAGGCGGCCGCGATCCTGCGCGACCTCGGCACGCCGCTGCTGATCCACCAGCCGTCGTACTCGATGCTGAACCGTTGGATCGAGACCGAGGGGCTGCTCGACACCGCCGGCGAGCTGGGCTTCGGCGTCATCGGGTTCACCGCGCTCGCGCAGGGGCTCCTGACGGGCAAGTACCTGGACGGGGTGCCGGCCGACTCGCGTGCTGCCGCGGGCAAGTCCCTCGACGCGTCGAGCATCACGCCCGAGGTCGTCGAGCACCTGCGCGCGCTCAACACCGTCGCCGAGGCGCGTGGACAGACCATGGCGCAGCTCGCCCTGTCGTGGGCGCTCCGCGACGAGCGGGTGACCTCGCTCGTGATCGGGGCATCGCGGGTGTCACAGCTCGAGGACAACGTGGCGGCACTCGGCAACCTGACGTTCTCGGACGACGACCTGCGCACGATCGACGAGCACTCCGTCGGCATCGCGGACGTCGACCTGTGGGCAGGAGCGCGTGCCGGCGACGTCTCCTGACGGATTACATCGCGGTTGACATGGCATCTGAAATCCAATATGTTGAACCCACCGAGCCAGATCAGGTGCTCGACAACCCAGGAGTCATCATGAGCGTCGTCGCCGCGATCGTCCGCCCCGCCACCGTCGTCGTCCCGAGCCGGCTGCTGAACGCCGTGCTCTGCGGGCTCGAGGCCGCGGGGGCCCGGCTCCCGCACGCGCTGGCGGTCCCCGTCATGGTCGCCCACGACGCGGTCGCCGCGATCGCCTACCGCTGACGTCCGCCGACTGCGGACAGGAGGTCCGGTGCCAGCTGGCACCGGACCTCCTGTCCGTCTCCGGCCCGCCACCAGAGCCCGGTCGGCCTCAGCCGACCACCCGCTCGACGGTCCGTCCGCGCAGCCGCTCCCGCGAGAGCGCCGGCAACAGCGACCCCGTGTCCCGCTCCAGCACATGCGTGCCCGGTGCCACCACCAGGTCGACCGCGTCGAGCAGCCCGTCGTCGAGCACGACATCGGCCGCCTGCGCGTAGGCGTCCACGTGCGAGGTCGTGCGCGGCCCGACCACCACCGACGCGATGTCCGGGTGCGTGAGCGCGAAGCCCACGGCGAGCTCGAGCAGGGTCAGGCCGGCCTCGTCAGCGAGCCGGCCGAGCCGGTCGGCGACCGCGAGCTTGTGCCGGTTCCCCGGGCTGTCCACGGCGAAGGTCTCCGGCTGCGCCACCGCGTGCGGTGACCGAGGCTGCGGTGACCCGGCGCGGTAGGCGCCCGCGAGCCACCCGCCCGCGAGCGGCGACCCGGCCAGCACCCCGAGGCCGAACCTGCGGGCGACCGGGAGCACGGTGCGCTCTGCCGTCCGCGTCAGCAGCGAGTAGGGCACGTGGGTCGCCGTGGCGCGCTTCGTCCCGGCGCGGAGCCACTGCGCCTCGACGAGCTCCTCGGCGGGGAAGCCGGGGATCCCGAAGCTGCGGATCTTGCCCTGCGCCACCAGGTCGGCGAGTGCGTCGAGGGTCTCGTCGAGCGAGGTCGTCGGGTCCGGGCGCGCCGGTTGGTACAGGTCGATCACGTCCGTGCCCAGGCGGTGCAGGCTCCGCTCGACGGCGCGGAACATCCAGCGCCTCCCGGCGCCGCGGTGCGCGCGGTCGTCGTCCACCGGGTCACCGAACCGGACCGACACGAAGACCTCGTCGCGGCGTGCGGCGATCGCCGCCCCGACCGCACGCTCGGCCGCGCCCCCGCCGTCCGCGTCCGATATGTCGACGGCGGTGACGCCGCGTTCGAGCGCGGAGTGGACCAGGTACTCGGCCTCGTCCAGGTCACGTGCCGCGATCCCGGCGACGGCGTGCGTCCCGAGCGTCAGCGCGCTGACCGGCGCCCCCGTCCGCCCCATCGTCCGCTGCTCCATGCGCGCCACGATATGGGTGCTCTGGACGGCAGCGGCCGCCGGTGACGAACCGTGACACGGCCGGCTCCGTGACGCCGTGTGACGCGTGTGCCCCGAGCCGCGACCCCCCGTGACGCTGCGTTGCGACGCGTGTCGCGACGGTCGCGCCGTCGCCGACGCGGTGCCTACGGTCCTCGACATGACCCGATCCGACACCCGGCGGCCGATCCACCGCCGTCCGACCCGACGCACCACCGTCGCGGTGGTCGCCGCGCTCGCCGCCGGCGCACTGCTGGCCGGCTGCTCCGCCGGTTCGACCGCGGCCACGAGGGACTCCGGCCCCGTCCGCGGCGGCACACTCGTCTACGCGACGGACCGGGAACCCACCTGCCTCGACCCGCACAACTCCGGGGACATGCCGCAGACGTACATCGCGCGCCAGTACCTGGACTCGCTCGTGTCGTTGCAGAAGGACGGCAGCGTGCAGCCGTGGCTCGCCACGGGGTGGACGATCTCGGACGACGGCACGCAGTACGACTTCACGCTGAAGCAGGGCGTGGAGTTCACCGACGGCACCCCGTTCGACGCCCAGGCGGTGGTGGACAACTTCACGCAGATCCTCGACCCGGCGACGCAGTCGTCGACCGACCTGCTGTACCTGACCGGGTACTTCGACAAGGCCACCGCGATCAGCGACCACGTCGTCCGGATCACCCTGAAGCGCCCCTACTCGCCGCTCCTGGCCGCCCTGTCGCAGGCGTTCTTCGGCATGGAGTCACCGAAGGCCATGGCCCGTGGGCTCGCGGCGAACTGCGAGTCCCCGGTCGGCACGGGGCCGTTCGAGGTGGCCGGGTGGAACCACGAGCGCGACGTCGAGCTCGTCCGGAACGACTCGTACAACAGCGCCCCGGCTGACGCGGAGCACCAGGGGCCCGCGTACCTGGACGGCATCACGT
Source organism: Curtobacterium sp. MCLR17_007 (assembly GCF_003234655.2). Taxonomy (NCBI): domain Bacteria; kingdom Bacillati; phylum Actinomycetota; class Actinomycetes; order Micrococcales; family Microbacteriaceae; genus Curtobacterium; species Curtobacterium sp. MCLR17_007. The sequence goes on from NZ_CP126271.1 coordinate 264,529, forward strand.
GGAAGTTCCTCAAGGACAACACGACGCGGTACGGCGCGCTGAGCTCGGGCGAGGCGGACGTCATCTTCAACGTGCCGCCGGAGAGCGAGGGGCTGGCGAAGGCGGACCCGTCGATCGAGCTGCAGTCGTTCGTGCACTCCGGCTCGCCGTTCAGCCTCGACCTCAACACGCAGAGCACCGTCTTCAGCGACATCCGGGTGCGGCAGGCGTTCGTGCACGCCTCCGACGCGAAGGAGGCCGTCGAGAGCGCCTACAACGGGGTGTTCCCCTACGAGGGCAACGCCGTCTCCTCGGGCACGCCGCACTACGACGCCGCGTACCACGAGCCGTTCCCGTACGACCCGGCAGCGGCGAAGCAGCTCCTCGACGAGGCCGGCTGGACCGGACGCGACGCGGACGGCTACCGGACGAAGGACGGCGTGACCCTGACGGTGAAGCTGCCCTACAACGCGGACTCCGCGGAGACCCCGCCGGCGGACGTCACGATCCTGCAGGACATCCAGGCGATGGAGAAGCGCGTCGGGATCAAGGTCGTGCTGCAGGCGCTCGACTCGTCCTCGATGAACGCGGTGTGGGGCAACCCGAAGGCGTACGACCTGCTCGGGAACTACTGGAACAGCCCGACCCCGCACGTGATGTACATCAAGTACTCGAAGGCGACCTACGACGTCGACAACGGCCAGAACTCGGCGTTCGCGTACGACGACGAACTCGACCGGCTGCTCATCGCGGGCACCGCGACGACCGACCCGGCGAAGCAGGCGACCGCGTACGCGAAGGCCCAGCAGATCCTGACGTCGAAGGCCTGGAGCCTGCCGCTCTACCCGATCCAGACCCGGCTCGGCATCGCCGACCGCGTCAGCGGCGTGTGGATCGAACCCAGCGAGGGCGAACCCGTCCTCTCCGACGCCTACCTGATCGACGGAGGCAAGTGATGGTCATCCGAGTCACCAGACGCATCGTCGAGGCGGTGGTCCTGCTCCTCGCCGTGGGCACGATCGTGTTCTTCCTCGAGCACGCGGTCCCCGGCGACCCCGCCGTCGCGATCCTCGGCGGCGCCGCAGCGCACCCGACGAAGGAGGCCGTCGCCGCGGTCACCGCGCAGTACGGCTTCGACCGGCCGCTCCTGGCGCAGTACGGCGACTTCCTCGCAGGCCTGTTCCGGCTCGACTTCGGCGAGTCCTACACGCTGAAGCAGTCCGTCACGAGTGTCATCGCCGGGCAGATCGGCCCGACGCTCGCCCTCACGGTGACCGCGCTCGTCCTGGCCTGGGTGCTCTCGATCGTCTCGACCCTGCTGACCGCGGGGCGGCCGGGCATCGTCGGCCGGATCGGCTCGGTGGTCGAGACCGTCGCCGCCGGGCTGCCGCAGTTCTGGCTCGGACTCGTGCTGCTGCTGGTGTTCGCGGTGCAGCTGCACTGGTTCCCGGTGATCGGCTCGGGCCCGCTCGGCATCGTGTTGCCGGCATTCACCCTCGCGATCCCGCTCGCCGGGTTCCTCGGCCAGGTGACCCGCGACGAGTTCGAGGACAAGCAGCAGCAGCCGTTCGTCCTGTCCGCTCGGAGCCGCGGGCTGTCCGAGAACGCGATCCGCGGGAGGTACGTGCTCCGGCACGCGGCGCTCCCCGGTGTCACGCTCTCCGGCTGGGGTCTCGGCTCGCTGGTCTCCGGCGCCGTCATCGCCGAGGTCGTCTTCGCCCGACAGGGCATCGGTCAGGTCCTCGTCACCGCCGTCAGCGCGCAGGACCTGCCGCTCGTCATCGGCATCACGTTCGTCGTCGCACTCGTCTACGTCGTCGCGAACATCCTCACCGACATCGCATACGTCGTGGTCGACCCACGACTGCGCCGCACGACCGGAGCCGCAGCATGACCACGACGACCATCGCACCCAGTGAACCCCGTGCCCTGCAGCCCGACCCGGCACCCGCCGAAGCCGGCGTACGGAAGGTGCGCCGAGCCTCCCACCCGTTGCGACGCGTGTCGTTCTGGGTGGCGGCCGCCTTCATCGCGCTCGTCGCGGTGGCGGCCCTCTGGCCGTCCCTGCTGGCGCCCCAGGACCCACTCGCCATCGACCTCGGCAGGAGCTTCGACGCGCCCAGCGCGCAGCACGTCTTCGGGACCGACCAGTCCGGCCGCGACGTGTACTCGCGCGTCGTGCACGGCGCCGGCCAGTCCGTCCTGATCGGCGTCGGTGCCACCGCACTCGGGCTCGCCGGAGCCGTCCTGCTCGGAGTCCTCGGCGGGCTCGGCGGCCGTGCCGTCGACGCCGTCGTGACCCGCGTGATCGAGGTCCTCTACGCGTTCCCGGGCATCCTGCTCGCGCTCATCCTGATCGCCGTGTTCGGCTCGAGCGCGGGGACGCAGATCCTCGCCGTCGGCATCGCGACCGTCCCCGGGTACGCCCGGATGGTCCGCGGGCAGGTGCTCGCCGTGCGGAACGCCGGGTACGTGCAGTCGGAGCGGGCGCTCGGCCACTCCTCGGCGCACGTCCTGTTCCACACCCTGCTGCCGAACGCCTTCCGGCCGCTCACCGTCCTGGTCACGCTCGGGATCGGGCAGGCGATCGTCTGGGCGTCGGCCCTTGGATTCCTCGGCATGGGCGTCCAGCCGCCCGCTCCGGAGTGGGGCGCGATGCTCAACGCCGGCCGCAACGACCTGCAGCAGGCGTGGTGGCTCGACTTCTGGCCCGGCGTCGTGATCGTGCTCCTCGCGTTGTCGCTGACCGCCGTCGGTCGCGCCGTGCAGACCCTGACCCAGCCTGGAGGCCCCCGGTGACCGCTCCTGACCTGCTCACGTCCGCCACGTCCTCCGTCCCGTCGGGTGGTGCCGCTCGTCCGACCGGTCCCCTCGTCGAGGTCCGGGACCTCTCCGTCGCCTTCGGCGACCGCACCGTCGTGCGGGACGTCTCGTTCACGCTCGAACCAGGCCGCTGCGTCGCGATCGTCGGCGAGTCCGGCTCCGGCAAGAGCGTCACCGCCAGGTCGTTGCTCGGGTTGAACGGCCCGTCGTCGTCGACCACCGCCGCGGCGCTCTCGCTCGGCGGTCGCGACCTGCGCGACCTGTCCGACCGTGCGTGGCGCGGGGTCCGCGGCAAGGACGTCGGCTACGTCCTGCAGGACGCCCTCGTCTCGCTCGACCCGCTCCGGAGGGTCGGCGCATCCGTCGCCGACGCACTCCGCGCGCACGGGGTGGGCCCGCGCTCCGCCCGTGAGCAGCAGGTGCTCTCGCTGCTGGGCCGCGTGGGGATCCCCTCGCCGTCGCTGCGTGCTCGGCAGCTGCCGTCCGAGCTCTCCGGCGGGCTGCGGCAGCGTGCGCTCATCGCCGCCGCGATCGCCCTCGACCCCGCGGTGCTCATCGCCGACGAGCCGACGACCGCGCTCGACACCACGGTGCAGGCGCAGATCCTCGCGCTCCTCGACGAGCTCCGTGCCGGGGGGACCGGTCTCGTGCTCATCAGCCACGACCTCGGCGTCGTCGAGCAGTTCGCGGACGAGGTCGTCGTGATGCAGCACGGCGTCGTCGTCGAGCAGGGGTCCGTCGCCGCCGTCCTCGGCGATCCGCAGCACGCCTACACGAAGCGCCTGCTCGCCGCGATCCCCTCCGCCCACGCACCCGGAGCACGGTTGTCGGACGCACCGCCGGCGACGCTCGCGCCGCGTCCGGCATCGCGCCCGGTCCCGGTCGCCGGCTCCGTGGTGCTGTCCGTCTCGCACGTCAGCAAGCGGTACCGCGGGCCCGACGGAGTCGTGCGCACCGTCGTGGACGACGTGTCGTTCGAACTCCGGGCCGGCGAGACACTCGGCATCGTGGGGGAGTCCGGGTCCGGCAAGTCCACGACCGCGGCGATCGCCCTCGCACTGACCCCGCCGTCCTCGGGGCAGGTGCTGTTCGAGGGGCGGCCGTGGTCAGTGCTGGCGGAGCGTGCGCGCCGGGCCGACCGCCCGCGGATCGCGACCGTGTCGCAGGACCCGCTGTCCTCGTTCGACCCCCGGCGCACCGTGGGCGAGCTCGTGCGCTCGGCGCTCGTCGGCGCGCGGTCCGCGCGAGCGGTCGACGCCGCCGGTCCGCCCCGCGCTGCCGGCACGGACGCGGCACGGGTCGATGCGCTGCTGCAGGGTGTCGGGCTGGACCCGTCGCTCGCCGGCCGACACCCGCTCACGCTGTCCGGCGGTCAGCGGCAGCGCGTCGCGATCGCCCGGGCACTCGCCACCGATCCCGATGTGCTCGTCCTCGACGAGGCCGTCAGTGCGCTCGACGTCTCGGTCCAGGCGCAGGTCCTCGACCTGCTCGCCGACATCCGCCGCGAGTACGGCACCGCCGCGCTCTTCATCTCCCACGACCTCGGTGTGATCCACCACGTCAGCGACCGCGTGCTCGTCCTGCGCGACGGTCGGGTCGTCGAGGAGGGGCCGGCCGACCAGGTCTTCCGCTCCCCGAGCGACCCGTACACGCAGGGGCTGCTCGACGCGGTCCCCGGCGTCAGCGTGCACCGGGACCCCCGAACCCTCCAGAAGGAATCATGACCACCACCGCACTGCCCACCCGTGCGTCGCTCCTGGCGCAGTTCGCCCCGGTCTTCGAGCGCATCGCCGCCGGCGCCGTGGACCGTGAGCGGTCGCGGACCCTGCCGCACGAACAGGTCCGGTGGCTCGCCGACGCCGGGTTCACCGCGGTGACCGTCCCCGTCGCGTCAGGCGGTGGTGGCGCGACCGTGAGCGACCTCGTCGCGCTGCTCGTCCGGCTCGCCGAGGCCGACTCGAACATCCCACAACTGCTCCGCGCGCACTTCTCCTTCGTCGAGGAGCTGCTGCTCGACCCGGGCGTCGTCCGGCGCGAGGACTGGCTCGCCCGCATCGCCGCCGGGGAGGTCGTCGGGAACGCCAGCCACGAGCGGAGCAGTGCCGGCGTCGGGTCCCTCGCGACGCACCTCGTGCCGGACGGCGACGGCTGGCGGCTGCACGGCGAGAAGCACTACAGCACGGGCACGATCTTCGCCGACTGGACCACGGTCACCGCGCGGACGCCGGACGGTCACACGGTCGGGGTCACCCTTCGGGTCGACGACCCCGGCGTCCAGGTCCGCGACGACTGGAACGGGTTCGGCCAGCGGCTCACCGGCAGCGGGACCACCCGGTTCGACGGCGTCCGGGTGGAGCTGTGGCAGCTCCGACCCGAGCGCGCCGAACGACGCACGGTGCTGCCCGCGTTCCTGCAGACCGTGCTGCTGGCGTCGCTCGCGGGGGTCGCCGCCGCTGCCGCCCGGGACGCCGCCGACTTCGTGCGCACCCGGACCCGGCACTACCAGCACGGGGTCGGAGCGACCGCCGCGTCGGACCCGCTCGTGCAGTCCGTGGTCGGTCGGATCGCGGCGGACGCCGTGGCCGCCGAGGCGCTCGTGCTCAGCGCGGCCGCCGCCATCGACGACGCCCACGACGCGGTCGTCTCGGACGCGCCCGACACGGGCGAGCGCATCGACGCGGCCGAGCTCCGGACGATCGCGCTGCAGTCGACCGTGGTCGAGGCGGCGCTCCGGGCGACGACCACCCTGTTCGAGGTCGGCGGGGCGAGCGCGACCGACCGCGACCGGGCGCTCGACCGGCACTGGCGGAACGCGCGGACGCTGTCCTCGCACAACCCGGTCGTGTTCCAGCAGCGCGTGATCGGCGACCACCTGGTGAACGGCGCACCCCTGACGTACTTCTGGGCAACGGGCGAGGCGCGCTGACGCCCGGTCGCGCGGCGGACGGCCGCTGGTACTCTGGTCCGCAGCAAGTGTGTATCTACCGGCCGCCGCACCTCGGCGGACAGCGGCGGCACCCGATGGGTCCGCCGGACAGCTGCGGGCCGAGAAGGCACACCTCGACATGCTCCAAGCGCGTTCCTCTGACGCTTCGTTGATCGCCCTCGCCGGACGGTCCTACTTCCCGATCGCATTCATCGCGCGGCTCCCCTTCGCGATGATGGTCGTCGGGGTCCTGACGCTCGTCGTCGCCTCGCGGGACTCCGTCGCGCTGGGTGGGATCAACTCCGCCTTCGTCGGCATCGGCTCGGCCGTCTTCGGCCCGATGGTCGGTGCCGCGGCCGACCGGCTCGGCCAGCGGAAGGTCCTGGTACCCGTCGGCCTGGCGAACGCCGCGCTGCTCGGCGTCTTCCCCCTGGTCGTGCAGAGCGCCGCGCCGGACCTCGCCGTGCTGGCGCTCTCCTTCCTGATCGGGGCGTCCGCACCGCAGGTCGCCCCGATGTCCCGCACACGACTCGTCGCGATCGTCCGCCAGCGCATGACGAAGGACCGCCACGAGCGGGTCCTGTCCGGCACGATGGCGTACGAGTCAGCCGCGGACGAGACGGTGTTCATCATCGGGCCGTTCCTGGTCGGACTGCTCGCGAGCGCGATCGCCCCGTGGGTCGCCGTCGCCGGCGCCTCGGCGCTGACGTTCGTGTTCGTCACGGCGTTCGCACTGCACCCGACGGGCCGCCTGTCGCTCGGGCACCGCGACGACGTCCCGCAGGCCCCGGCCCGACAGCTGCTCCGCCCGCGGCTGGTCGTCGTCGTGGTCGGCATCCTCGGGATCGGCTTCTTCTTCGGGTCGACGCTGACCTCGTTGACCGCGTTCATGGGGACCCATGGTGAGTCCTCGCAGGCCGGGCTGCTCTACGGCGTGATGGGCATCGGTTCCGCCGGGCTCGCCCTCGGGTCGGCGTTCTTCCCGCGGTCCTTCGGCGTCGGGTGGCGCTGGCTCGTGTTCGGTGTCGTGCTGCTCGGGGGCGCGATCGCCTTCGCGTCGGCGGACTCGGTGCTCGCCGTCGGCATCGTCCTGGCCGTGATGGGCGTCGGCATCGGCCCCACGCTGGTCGCGCAGTACAGCCTGGGGTCGGATCGCTCCCCGGTCGGCCGGTCCGCGACGACCATGACGATCCTCGGGTCCGCCGTGATCGTCGGGCAATCGCTCACGTCCGCCGTCGTCGGCGAGGTCGCGGAGTCCGCCGGCACCGGGGCAGCGATGCTCTTCCCAGCCCTGTCAGCCGGCATCGTGGTGCTCGCCGCCGTCGTCAACCTGCTGCTCACGCGCCGCGACGCGACCGTCTGACGGACGGGAGGCCCGTGGCGGCGCCGTCTCGGGCCTCCCGTCCGGCTCGTCGCGTCTCGCACGGTGCGCGGTTCGTCGGCCGGTGCGTCGTTGGCCGTTCCGCACGGTGCGTGGTTGGTGGCCCGTGCGCGGTTGTGTGTCCGGTGGCAGGTTGTTGCTCGTCACCAGGCGGTCAACCTCGCACCGGCGCGCAACCTCGCACCGTGCGCGACCCCAACCTCGCACCGTGCGCCGCCGCGCCGCGCCGCGCCGCGACCGCGCCCCCGCCGCGCCTACTCGGTGTCGTCGACCAGCAGGTCCTCGTGGCGGTACTCGCCCGACCGGACACCCGCCCGCGCGATCATGTGCGTCGACACCGGCACCAGGAACAGCTGGAACACCATGATCGGCAGCACGACCCAGAACGCCGTCCAGGTGCCGACGGCGACGACGATCGCCGCGAGGGCGAGTGCGAGCCCGAGCACCTGCGGCTTGGCCATGGCGTGCAGTCGGACCAGCGGGTCGGGGAAACGGACGATCCCGACCGCCGCGCCCAGGGAGAGCACCGCCGCGACCAGCAGCAGGACGAGCGCGATCCACGCCCGGACGCCCGCCGTGTCGATGAAGGACTGCAGGACCTCGGTCACGACTCGCTCCGTTCCGGGGTGGTCACGTCGGTGCCCTCGTCGGACGGGTCGGACGAGGGCGTGACTGCGCGGGCCACGGCCACCGTGGCGAAGACGCTCGTCGCCGCGATCACCACGAGCACCGGGATGGCGGTGAGGTCGCGACGGACGGCCATCGCGACGGCGATCACCACGAGCACGGTGGTCAGCACGAGGTCGGAGCCGATCATCCGGTCGAGGATGGTCGGTCCGCGCACGATCCGGAACACGGCCAGCACGAGGGTCGCTCCGAGGAGTGCGAGCACGAGCGCGACGCCGATCCCCATCACGATCAGGCCGGCGTTCACCGTGTCACCTCCGGCACCGGGTCGGACAGTTCGCGCACGTCCTGCTTCGACCCGAGGGCGCGGATCACCAGGGCGTCGATGCGCAGGGCCATCTGCTTCTCACTGTCGACCTGTTCCTGCCGCTCGGTGTCCAGCACGTGCAGCAGCAGTCGCCGCCGGTGCAGGTCGACGTCGGCGACGTACGAGCCCGGCACCAGCGAGATCGCCAGGGTCGCGAGCGTGAACGTCATCTCGGACGTGGTGTGCAGCTGCACGAGGACGATCGAGCTGCGCCGCACCCCGCGTGGCCGGAACGCCACCCACGCGACCTTGAAGGACGCCGCGATGACGAGGCCGGTCCAGACGACCAGGAACCGCAGCGCGTGCAGCACCGAGAACCGGGGCGACAGGGGGACCGGCGGGAGCGGCAGGGCCTGCGTCACGAGCAGCGCGACGACGACACCGCACAGCAGCGTCAGGGGCGTCCACGATCCCCACAGCAGCGCCCAGAGCACGGTCAGGCCGATGCCGAGCGGCACCTCGTAGCGCCAGGCGACGACGATGCGTCGCGCACGGCTGATGCGTCGGGTGTCGTCGGTCACGGCGTGCTCCCGAGGACGGCCTGGACGTAGGAGGCGGGCGACTCGAGCGAGGCCGCAGCGCGGGTCGCGTAGCCGTAGAGCGGTCCGGCGACCACCGTCAGCGCCACCGAACCGAGGACCGCGACCGTCGTCACACCGACCAGCATGCGCGGCAGGCGCACCTTCTCGCCGGTCCCGAGTGCCGGCCGGGAGGCCCCGCTCACCGGGGCAGCGTCGGTGACGGTCACTGTGCCTCCCGCGACGACACTGCCGTCGGCCTCCGACCGCGTGACCGGCGCCGGTTCCGGCGCGCGCAGGTGCTCGTGCGGCTCGGCGACCGAGGCGTGCGGTGCCGCCGCCTCGGCGGCGGGCTTCGGACGCCAGAACGCGGCGTCCCACACCCGCATGAGCGCGTAGAGGGTGAGCAGCGAGGTCACGACGCCGGCGCCGATGGTCACGTACGCCATCGGACTGCCCGACTCGGCGGCGGCGCGGAACAGGCCGAGCTTGCCGATGAAGCCGGAGAAGGGCGGGATGCCACCGAGGTTGAACGCCGGCACCAGGAAGAGCGCCGCGAGCAGGGGCGTGGCCTTGAGCAGGCCGCCGAGGGACCGGGTCGACGTGGTGCCACCGACGCGTTCCATCAACCCCGACACCAGGAACAGCGTGGTCTGCACGACGATGTGGTGCACCGTGTAGAACACCGCGGCGGCCGTGCCCGCGACCGTCCCGAGGCCGATGCCCATCACCATGAAGCCGATGTGACTGATGAGCGTGAACGACAGCAGCCGTTTGACGTCGGTCTGCGACACCGCACCGAGCACCCCGACGACCATCGTCAGCGCGGCGACCACGAGCAGCACGGTGTTGAGCTGCGGGCGCGGGAAGATGATGGTCTCGAGGCGGATGATCGCGTAGATGCCGACCTTCGTCAGCAGTCCCGCGAAGACCGCGGTGACCGGCGCCGGGGCGGTCGGGTACGAGTCGGGCAGCCAGAACGCCAGCGGGAAGACAGCGGCTTTGATGCCGAACCCGATGAGCAGCATCGTGTGCAGCAGGAGCTGCACGTGCTCGGGCAGCCCGGCCATCCGCTCGCTGATCTGGGCGATGTTGACGGTGCCCGTCGCCCCGTAGACCAGGCCGATCGCCGACAGGAACAGCGCCGACGCGATCAGGCTCGTCACGATGTAGGTCGTGCCGGCCCGGACGCGCTGCTCGCTGCCGCCGAGGGTGATGAGCACGTAGCTGGCCACCAGGAGCATCTCGAACGCGACGTACAGGTTGAACAGGTCGCCGGCGATGAACGAGTCGAGCACGCCAGCGGCCAGCACCAGGTAGGTCGGGTAGAAGATCGTGACCGGGGCCTCGCCGTCGTCGGCGGCCAGGCCCTGTCCGATCGAGAACAGCAGCACCAGCAGCAGCACGCTCGCGGAGACGGTCAGCAACAGGGCGCTCAGCCGGTCGACGACGAGTGAGATGCCGTACGGGGCCTGCCAGCCGCCGACCTGCACCACGATCGTGCCGTGCTGGTCGACGAGCACCATGAGCGTCGCGGCGACCGCGAGCGCGATCACCAGGACGGCGACGGTGATCGCGCGCTGGAGCTTCTGGTGTCGGAGCAGGCCGAGCGCGACCGCGGCACCGAGCAGCGGGACCAGTACCAGCAGTGGGGCGAGGAAGGTCATCGGCGTTCCTCTCGCTCGGCGTGCGGTTCGTGGTGGCGCTCGTGGCCGTCGTCGGACTCGGGGTCGGTGTCCGTCTCGGGGTCGTCGTGCTCGGCGCTCGAGCGGTCCCGGCGGATCGCGACGTCGGCCTCGTCCACCTCGACCTCGTCGGCGCGCGACAGCGTCCACGAGCGGTGGATCAGCGCGAGCAGGAAGGCGCTGACGGCGAACGTGATCACGATGGCGGTCAGGGCGAACGCCTGCGGGAGCGGGTCCGTGATGACCTCGGCGGACTTGCCGATCGGCGGGTTCCCCGCGGCGCCGGACATCACCAGCAGCAGCAGGTTGAGCGCGTTGCCGAGCAGCAGGAAGCCGAGCAGCATCCGGGTCAGGGAGCGTTCGAGCAGCAGGTACACGCCGCACGAGAAAAGCACGGCCATCGCGATGACGAGGACGAGGGTGACGGTCATGCGGAGACCTCTTCCTGGTCACGGCCGGCTTCGATGGTGTCGCGGGTCGGTACGCGGGAGTCCTCGAGCCGCTGCCGGTCGACCTCGGCACCCAGGCTCCGCAGCACGTCGAGCACGAGCCCGACGACCACCAGGTAGACCCCGATGTCGAAGAACGTCGCCGTGACGAACTCCACGTGCCCGAGCACCGGGACCGTGGCCTCGAAGAACTCGGAGTACAGCGCGTCCTTGCCGAAGAACAGCGGGACGATGGCGGTGACGGCGGCCGTGGCGACCCCCAGGCCGAGCAGTCGCCCGGCGCGGACGGGAGCGGCGGCGCCGAGCTCGGCCGCGCCGCCGGCCAGGTAGCGGGCGGCGAGGGCGATCCCCGCGACGAGCCCGCCCGCGAACCCACCGCCGGCCGCGTTGTGCCCGGCGAAGAGCAGGTACAGGGAGAGCACGACCAGCCCGTGGAACAGCAGTCGGACGACCACGTCGAGCAGCGCGGAGCGACCGGTGGGCAGGGCCGCGCTGGTCGGCAGCCAGGCGCGCGGCTCACCGTCCGTGCGTTCGTCGGCACCGGGGGCCCGGTCGCGCAGTCGAGGCAGGGTGTCCTCACGCGAGTTGACGAAGATCAGGCTCGCGACGCCGGTGGCCGCGGCGACGACGACGGTGAGCTCGCCGAGGGTGTCCCAGCCGCGCAGGTCGACGAGGGCGACGTTGACGACGTTGAGCCCGTGCCCGAACGAGCTGGTCAGCGCCGGGATGTCCGGCCAGATCGGGGTGGCGGTGCGTGCCGAGGCGGACACCACGACCACGATGGCCAGGGTCAGCCCTGCCAGCCCGGCGAACAGCGCGCGGAGGACCCGGAAGCGCGAGGGGTTCGCGGTGTTGATCCGCGGGGGGAGGCGCCGGAGCACCAGCACGACGGCGATGAGCGTTACGGTCTCGACGACGAGCTGCGTGAGCGCCAGGTCGACCGCCCCGTGCAGGACGAACAGCACGGACATGCCGTAGCCGGTGACGCCGACCAGCACCGCGGCGGCGAACCGGGTCTTGGCGGCCGTGACGGCGATCGCGGCGACGGCCATCACGACGACGACCGGGATCTGCCCCCACGAGTCGGCGAAGCGCACGTGGAACTGCCACGGACCGCCGACGACCAGGTTGGCGAGCGCCCCGGCGACGAACACCGACAGGATCACGGTCAGGTAGTAGGGGAGCGAACCGCGCTGCAGGTTGGCGGTGAGGGTCGTCGCGCCGCGGTCGAGCCCGCGCATCAGGCGTCGGTAGGTGCCGGCGGCGCTCGGGGACCCGGCGAGCCGGTGCTGGAGGGCCTCGACGCGGACGCGAGCGGCGAAGAGCGCCACGCCGCCGAGCAGGGTGAGCGCGGAGATGCCGAGGGCGGGCTCGAGTCCGTGCCAGAGCGCCAGGTGGGGGACTGGTTCGTCGCCCGGCAGCGACGACGCGGTGGCAGCGGGCTCGATGCCGTGCGCGACGAGCGGGGTCAGGAGACCCAGGGCGAGTCCGGTCAGGCCGAGGACGGACGGCACGACACCGAGACCGTGCAGGGCGTGCGGCTCGGTCTGCTCGACCCCGCGCTTGGTCGCGAAGGTGCCCCAGAAGAAGCGGAGCGAGTACGCCGCGGTCAGGACCGACCCGACGGTGACCCCGACGAGGGCGACCCACGCCCATGCGGCGTCCGGGCCGTGCAGGGCCTCGACGAAGCCGGTGAGCACGGCTTCCTTCGCGACGAAGCCGATGGTGGGCGGGATGCCGGCCATCGAGACCAGGGCCAGGACGGCGACCGTCGCGAGCCACGGCATCCGCCGCCCGAGTCCGCTGAGCCGGGCCAGGTCGCGCGTGCCGGTGACGTGGTCGACCGTGCCGACGACCAGGAAGAGCGTGGACTTGAAGGTGGCGTGCGCGACGAGCAGCGCGATCCCGCCCAGGGCCACCGCGGGTGCGCCCCACCCGGCGGCGAGCACCAGGAAGCCGAGCTGCGCGACCGTGCCGTAGGCCAGCAGCAGCTTGAGGTCGGTCTGGCGAAGTGCCCGGTACCCGCCGACGAGCATGCCGAGCACCCCGAGCACGGTGATGGTCTCGCGCCAGCCGTCGAGCAGCGCGAACGCCGGTGCCAGGCGGGCCACGAGGTAGATGCCGGCCTTCACCATCGCCGCGGCGTGCAGGTACGCGCTGACCGGTGTCGGGGCCGCCATCGCCGCGGGGAGCCAGAAGTGGAAGGGGACGATCGCGGACTTCGTCAACGCGCCGACAAGGACGAGCACCACCGAGACCGTGACGACGGTGCCGGTCGGTGCCTGCGCGACGATCGCGGAGAGCTGCGTCGTGCCCGCGGTGACCGACAGCATGACCAGGCCCGCGAGCATCGCCAGACCGCCTGCGGTCGTGACGACGAGTGCCTGCATCGCCGCGGCCCGACTGGCGCGCTTGGCGGCGTCGTGGCCGATGAGCAGGTACGAGAAGACCGTGGTCGCTTCCCACAGCACGAACAGCACGATGACGTCGTCGGCGATGACCAGGCCGTACATCGACCCGGCGAACGCCGTCAGGACCCCGGCGAACCGACCGAGTCCGGGTTCGTCGTCGCCGAAGTACGACGCGCAGTAGACGAGCACGAGTGCGCCGACGACCGACACCACGAGCGCGAGCACCCACGAGAGGGCATCGACACGCAGGGCGATCGCCAGGTCGAGCTGTGGGATCCACGAGAACGACTCGGTGACGCCGCTGTGCAGTGCGCGGTCGGTCTGGGTGACCGTCAGCACGGCGGCAGCCACCGGGGGGACCGCGGCGACGAAGAACACGCGGCGACCGAGCAGCGGTGTGAGTGCCGGTACGAGGAGTGCGACGACGGCGAACGCGACGAGGACGGTGACCATGGGGCGCCTCCTCGGGGTCGGGCGTGCAAGTCCGGCTCTGGGTGGCTCCCAGGCTACCGAGAGCCGGATGCACAGAACCTGTGCGGCCGGACAGGATGCCCGACCGCGGGTCAGACTGCGAGCACCACTCTGCCCGCACCGGCCGCACCCTGTCCGGCGGCGCCGCTACCGCCCGTGCGCGCGGGACGGGATCTGCGTCGCGAGCTTGCCCCCGGACACGTCGAGCAGGGTGCCCGTGATGTACGCCGACGCGTCGCTCGCCAGGAACACGAGCAGGTCGGCGACGTCGTCCGGGGTCTCCCACCGCCGCAGCGACAGCGTGTCGAGCAGCCGGTCCTGGGCCTCGGTCGACATCGTCGCGAAGCCGTTCATCGCCGTCGGCACCATCCCTGGCGCGTACGCGTTGACCGTGATGCCCCACGGCCCGAGCTCCGATGCCAACACCCGTGTGAAGGCGACGACCGCCGACTTCGAGGCCGCGTAGGCCGCACTCCCCACGCTCGGCACGATCGCCGCGAACGACGCCGCGTTGATGATCCGGCCGCGCCCGGCCCGCTGCATCACCGGCGCCACCGCCTGGCTCATCAGGAACGTCCCGCCCAGGTTGACGTCCATGCACCGCTGCCAGTCCGGCCACGACAGGTCCGCCACCAGTCCGTCGACGTTGATGCCGGCGTTGTTCACGAGCACGTCGACCGTGCCGTGGCGCTCGACGACGGTCGCCACGGCAGCGGCGACCGACTCCGGGTCCGCGACGTTGCACACGACCCGGTCGGGGTCGTCCGGGCCGTCGAAGGCCAGGTCGAGCGCCACGACCCGCGCGCCCTCCGCCCGGAAGCGCTCCGCGAGCACGCTCCCGATCCCGCGGCCGGCTCCGGTGATGACGACCACGCGGTCGCCGAGGTCGAGGTGCATCGTCGCTCCTGTCCGGCCGGCGGACGTCGCCGACTCCATCACCTCTACCATTCCCCACATGACGAACGCAGCGCCAGACCGGGTCCTCTGGGTGACGGGCGGCGGCAGCGGCATGGGTGCCGCCGCGGCACGCGCCGCAGCCGCGAGCGGCTGGACGGTGGTGCTCAGCGGGCGCCGAGCCGACCGGCTCGACGGGGTCGCCGACGAGATCCGGCAGGCGGGTGGCTCCGCGGACGTGCTGCAGCTCGACGCAGCCGACCGGGAGGCCGTGGTCGCCGCCGCCGCGACGCTCACCGCACGACACGGCCGGTTGGACGGCCTGGTGCTGGCCGCCGGGCTGAACGCTCCGGAACGACGGTGGGAGGACCAGTCCGTCGACGGGTTCCGCGCGATCCTCGACACCAACCTGACGGCGGTCGTCAGTGTCGTCGACGCCGCGCTCCCGGCACTCCGTGCCAGCGGTGCCGGCGTGGTGGTCGTCGTGTCCTCGTACGCCGGCTGGTCGTTCCAGCCGGGCGCCGGCGTGGCGTACTCGGCCTCGAAGACCGCGCTCGGGTCCGTCGTCCGGAGCCTGAACCAGCAGGAGGCCCCGCACGGCCTCCGCGCGACGCACCTCTGCCCGGGGGACGTCGCCACGGACTTCCTCGACCAGCGCCCGCAGGTCCCCGACGCCGCTGCCCGCGCCGTGATGCTCACCCCGGAGGACATCGGTCGCACGATCGGGTTCGTGCTCGACGCCCCGGCACACGTGCGCGTCGACGAGCTCGTGATCAGCCCGGTCTCCCAGCGCTGACGCGCCCCCACCTGCTGGCCGCCTGATCGACCGCCGGGTGTCCGCCGGACAGGTGCCGAGCCTCCCGTCCGCGGTCCGTGGCACGCGCCTAGCGTGATGGCCATGCGCACCCGCACCGCTGCCCCGCTCGCGTCGCTCGCCCTCGTCGTCCTGGCGCTCGCCGGGTGCACGGCTGGACCCGACGCCGAGGACGACCCGACCCGGGGCCGCACCACGGCCTCCCCACCGAGCGACCTGGCCCGCGACGAAGTGGCGCCGACCGGCGCCGTCCGCGACGTCGCGACGGACCTCGACGCCCCCTGGTCGGTCGTGCTGACCGACGACGACGTCCCGCTCGTGAGCCTGCGCGACTCCGGTGACGTGCTCGAGCTGACGGACGACGGCAGCCCGCGCGCCGTGGGGACCGTCGACGGGATCCGCCACGGTGGCGAAGGCGGGCTGCTGGGCATGGCGGTCGAGGACGACGACCTGTTCGTCTACTCCACCGGGCAGGACGGCAACCGGGTCGAGCGCTACCCGCTGACCGGCCGGGCCGGGTCGTACGGGCTCGGCGACCCCACCACCGTCATCGACGACCTGCCGTCGAACAGCTTCCACAACGGCGGCCGCATCGCGTTCGGGCCCGACGACATGCTCTACGTGACCGTCGGTGACGCCGGCGACCGGTCCGAGGCGCAGGACCGCGACTCGCTCGCGGGGAAGATCCTGCGGCTGACGCCGTCCGGGGCGGTGCCGGACGACAACCCGTTCGCCGGCTCGCCGGTGTACTCGCTCGGACACCGCAACGTGCAGGGGCTCGGGTGGGCCGACGACGGCACCATGTTCGCCTCGGAGTTCGGGGAGAACACGTGGGACGAGCTCAACGTGATCACGGCCGGTGCGGACTACGGCTGGCCCGAGGTCGAGGGGAAGGGCGGCACCGACCGGGGCTTCGTCGACCCCGTGCAGCAGTGGCGGACGGACGACGCGAGTCCGTCCGGGCTCGCCGTCGTCGACGACACGGTGTTCGTCGCGAACCTGCAGGGCGAGGTCCTGCGGTCGGTGCCCGCCGCGGACCCGACCACCTCGCGCGAGTGGTTCGGCGGCACCTACGGCCGGCTGCGCACGGTGCTCGAGGGCCCGGACGACACGCTCTGGTTCCTCACGAACAACACCGACGGCCGGGGTTCGTCCGGGGACGGCGACGACCGGTTGCTCTCCGTGGACCTCACCGACTGACGCGGGCGTACTGTCCGGGGCATGCCTGCACTCACCGACACGTTCGTCATGTCCAACGGCCTGCACATCCCGAAGATCGGCTTCGGCACGTGGCAGATCCCGTCCGGCTCCCAGGCGTACGACGCCACCCGCGCCGCACTCGACGCGGGGTACCGCCACATCGACACCGCGCTCGCGTACGGCAACGAGGCCAGCGTCGGCGAAGCGGTCCGCGACAGCGGCGTCCCGCGTGACGAGGTCTTCATCACCACGAAGCTGCCCGCCGAGGTCAAGACGGCGTCGGGTGCGCGCGACGCCTTCGCCGAGTCCTCGGGGAACCTCGACCTGGGCGTCGTCGACCTGTACCTGATCCACGCGCCGTGGCCCTGGAGCGACATGGGCAGCGACCACCGCGACGGCAACGTCGAGGTCTGGAAGGTCTTCGAGGAGCTGTACGAGGCGGGCCGGACCCGCTCGATCGGCGTCTCGAACTTCGCGGTGCCGGACCTCGAGCACCTGCTGGGGCACACCGACGTCGTGCCGCACGCGAACCAGATCCGCTGGTTCATCGGCAACACCCAGGACGAGACGACCGCGTTCTGCGGCGGACGGGACATCCTGGTCGAGGGCTACTCCCCGCTCGCCACCGGCGGGCTGCTGGAGAACACGGCCATCCAGGAGATCGCGGCGCGGTACGACAAGAGCGTCGCCCAGGTCGCCATCCGGTACCTGCTCGAGAAGGACGTCCTGCCCCTGCCGAAGTCGACCACCCCGTCGCGCATCGCCGAGAACGCGGACGTCGACTTCGTGCTCACACCCGAGGACGTCGTGGCGCTCGACGCACTGCAGGACACCACCGACTGAGCCGGCCCCGGTAGCCTGACGCCATGTCGACGATGACGGACCTGGTCCCCGACCCCGGCGCCCTCGAGCGCATCGCCACGGGCAGCACCTGGGCGGAGGGGCCCCTGTGGGTGCCTGCCACCGGGACGCTGCGGTGGTCCGACATCCCCGGCGACCGCATCCTGCAGTGGCACGCGTCGTCCGGGCAGACCGACGAGTACGCGACGGGCGTGGAGTTCACGAACGGGCGCACGATCGACCACGACGGCAGCGTCGTGCAGTGCTCGCACGGGCACCGTCGGGTCGAACGTGACCGCGACGGCGTCGTCACGGTGATCGCGGACGCGTGGAACGGCGTCCGGCTGAACTCCCCGAACGACGTCGTCGTGGCCCGTGACGGCAGCGTCTGGTTCACCGACCCGGCGTACGGCATCACCCAGCCGCGCGAAGGGCACGCCGGGGTGCGGGAGTACGGCGACCACTGGGTGTTCCGCTGCGGACCCGACGGCGCGGACCTGCGACCGGTGGTGCTCGACGTCGACGAGCCGAACGGGCTCGCGTTCAGCCCCTCGGAGCAGGTGCTCTACGTCGCGAGCTCCTCCGGCGACGACCCCGTCATCCGTGCGTACGACGTGGCCGACTCGCCCCGGGGTGACGGCGACGCGGTCGCCCCGCGCGTGAAGAACGGTCGCGAGTTCGCCCGCTTCGGCGCCGGCGAGGGCGTCCCGGACGGCATCCGCGTCGACACCGACGGCAACGTGTGGTCGTCCTCGCACCGCGGCGTCGTCGTGTTCGGCCCGGACGGCACCCGGCTCGGCGAGGTCGCCGTGCCCGAGGTCGTCTCGAACCTGTGCTTCGGCGGCCCGGACGGCACGACGCTGTTCCTCACCGCGACCACGTCCGTGTACCGGCTGCCGACCACCGCCCGGGACGCCGTATCCTGACTCGGCCATGCAGTGCGACTACTTCGACCGCGGGGTGTGCCGGTCGTGCACGCTCATGGGGCAGCCGTACGCCGACCAGGTCCTCGACAAGGAACTCCGCACACGGGAGCTCCTGCACGACGCGGTCGAGGCAGCGGGTGGGCACGGTTCCGTCTCCTGGTCGCCGGCCGTCACGAGCCCCGAGTCCGGGTACCGCAACCGCGCCAAGATGGTGGTCGGTGGATCGGTCGAGCACCCCACGATCGGCCTGCTCGACCACCGGCAGCGGGGCGTCGACATCCGGCACTGCGGGATCTGCACACCGGGGATCCGACAGGCGCTGCCCGTCCTGGCCGAGTTCGTCACCTCGGCGGGACTGATCCCGTACGACGTCGCCACCCGGCGCGGTGAACTGAAGTTCGTCCTGGTGACCGAGTCGCCGGACGGCGAGCTGATGGTGCGGTTCGTGCTGCGGTCGGAGGGACAGCTGGCGCGGCTGCGGTCCCGGCTCGGGGACCTGCTGCTCGCCCTCCCGCGGGCGATGGTGGTGACCGCGAACCTGCTCCCCGAACACAAGGCCGTCACCGAGGGCGAGCGCGAGGTCGTGCTCACCGAGCAGGAGACCCTGCCGATGCGGATGGGCGGCGTGACGATGCACCTGCGCCCGCAGAGCTTCTTCCAGACGAACACCACCGTCGCCGCGCAGCTCTACGCCCAGGCCACCGAGTGGATCGCCGAGGTCGCCCCCGCGTCGATGTGGGACCTGTACTGCGGCGTCGGCGGGTTCGCCCTGCACGCCGCACGCCCGGGTCGACTCGTGACCGGCATCGAGACGTCGCGGGAAGCCGTCCGTTCCGCGACGCAGTCGGCCCGGGAGGCCGGGCTCGTCGACGTCCGGTTCGCCGCCGACGACGCCACCGCACACGCGCTGCGCTCCCGAACCGAGCAGACCCCGGAACTCGTGGTGGTGAACCCGCCCCGTCGCGGCATCGGCCCCGACCTGGCGGACTGGCTCGAGGCCTCCGACGTGCAGCACGTCGTCTACTCGAGCTGCAACCCGGTCACGCTCGCGAAGGACCTGGCGCGCATGCCCTCGTTGCGGCTGCGTCGCGCCCGCGTGCTCGACATGTTCCCGCAGACCGGCCACCTGGAAGCGGTCACGCTCATCTCGCGATCCGGACTCTGACCGGGGTCGCGGTCAGGAAACCGAGCATTGCCAGGGAATTCGGATGTTCGTGTCCCCGGGTACACGCGATCGCTGCCTGTGCAGGGATCGACCTATACAGGGTCGGTCTCGGGGTACACATCCCCCCTGGGTAGAACTGTTTGTCTCAGTTTGATAACGGGACGGAGTTTCCTATGGTGGCCCACCGTGACGCCGGCGCGGACCACTGCCCCCGGCGACACCTCAACAGACCGCGATCGGTCGGGGTGGGCAGTGGGACGCCGGACCCCGGCGCGCGGCCCCGCTGGAGCAACGCACATGAAGAAGACCACCCGAACCCGCGCCGTCCTCGGCGGACTCGCCTTCGCCGGCATCGCCGCGGCCGGCGTGGGGCTCTCCGCCCCCGCGAACGCCGCCTCCGGCTCGACCTGGGACGCCCTCGCGCAGTGCGAGTCCGGCGGCAACTGGGCCATCAACACCGGCAACGGCTACTACGGCGGCCTGCAGTTCACGCAGGGGACCTGGGCAGCGAACGGCGGCACCGGCAGCCCGGCGAACGCCAGCCGCGAGACCCAGATCGCCGTCGCCGAGCACGTCCTCGCATCGCAGGGCTGGGGCGCATGGCCCGCGTGCTCCGCGAAGCTCGGTCTGAGCGGCACCACCGGTGCGGCCCCGGCGGCCATCCCGCAGCAGCAGGCGGCTCCGGCACCCGCAGCGCCGGCCCCGGCACAGCAGGCGGCGCCGAAGACGACCACGCCCACGACGACCGCCGCGCCGAAGGCCGTCGCCCCGGCGGCTCCGGCCGCTCCGGCCAAGCCCGCCGCCGTCCCGACCAGCGGCAAGACCTACCAGGTGGTGTCGGGCGACACGCTCGACAGCATCGCCACGAAGCTGGGCATCGACGGCGGTTGGACGAAGCTCTGGGCCGCGAACACGTCGATCGACGACGCGAACCTGATCTACGCGGGACAGACCCTGCAGCTCCCGGCCTGATCCGGCCGACCGGTCACGACGACGCCCCCACGACCGACGGTCGTGGGGGCGTTCGCCGTTGCGGGTGACGCGCGCGTCAGTGCGGGTTCGTCGCCAGCCAGTGCGTCAGGTCGTCGGACCGGAGGGCAGCACTCAGGGTCTGGACGGCACCGTCGTTCACGGTGACGAACGACTGCCCGTCCGGCGCGGTCCCGCCGCCCGCCGTCGGCATCGTGAATGTCTGCAGGTCGGTCGGTGCGACATGCCGCAGCGACCAGCCCAGACGCAGGAGGGTGCCGGAGTCGAGACCGGCGTCGACGGACAGGTACCTGCTCGTCGCGCTGGCGAAGTCCCGGATGCGACCCGGGTCGGTGATCGTGCCCGTCGACAGCAGTCCGTCGACGATGCCGCGCATGAACGCCTGCTGGTTCCGGACGCGGGTGTGGTCGGCATCGGCGAACGAGTACCGTTCGCGGACGAAGGCCAGCGCCGCATCGCCGTCGAGCCGGTTCGCGCCGGCGTCGAAGTGGTGGCCGCGAGCGGTGAACGCGGTCGGGGCCTGCACCGTCACCCCGCCGAGCGCGTCGGTCATGCCGGCGAACCCGGCGAAGTCGATCTCGGCGACGTGGTCGATCCGGACGTCGAGCAGCTGTTCGACGGTCTGCACGGTGAGCGGGACACCACCCCACGCGTACGCCGCGTTGACCTTCGCCGTCCCGTGTCCCGGCACGTCGACCCACGAGTCGCGCATGATCGACATCAGCTGGACGGACCGCCGGTCCGCCGGCACGTGCGCGAGCATCAGGGTGTCGGACCGGCCGCCGGCGGCGTGGTCACCGTCGGGGTCGAGGCCGCTGCGTGAGTCCGACCCGATGAGCAGGACGTCGAGTGCGTCGTCGGACCGGGTCGGGCGGTCGCCGCTCGGGAACGCGTCGGCGATGGTGTCGGTGTCGCGGTCGTAGCTGCTCGCGAGGCTGCCGACGAACACGCTGGCGACGACGGCGACCACCGCGGCGATGCCGAGCAGTGACCCGACGGTGGCGAGCAGTGCGACGAGGAACGGGCGTCGACGACGCGTGGCGGAACGGCGGCCGGACATGCAGACTCCTGGGGTCGAGCCGGCATGAGCGCCGACGCTCCAGTCTACGACATCCAGTATGTCAGATGCTAGGACTTCCTGCCGCGATCGATGATCCGGCCCAGTGCTGCCCGCAGCTCCGGGTCGTCCGGCAGCACCTCGCGCTCCACGTGCTTCGCTTCGTCCCACGCAGCACGACCGCGCTCGGTGACGGTCACCACGCGGCGCCGGCGGTCGTCAGGGTGCGGTCCCCGTTCGACCAGACCGTCCCGCTCGAGTCGCTCGAGGGTGCGCGACATGGTCTGGGGCTGCACGCGGGCCGTCCGCGCGATGGTGTCGGCGCCCGTCGGCCCCGTGCGCAGGAGGATGTCGATCGCGATCAGCGCCGCGTGCGGGAGCCCGATGGCACGCAGCCGCTCGTCCCAGTCGCGCTCGACGGACCGGGACGCCGCCGCCAGGAGCCGGCCGAGTGGCCAGGCCGCGGGATCGTCGTGCATGGTGGTGAGTCTACGGAGCGCCGATCGGGTGGGACCGAGTCGTCAGCATGCTGACGATCGGAGTACGCTCAGCCGCGTGCCCCGCTTCCTCCGCATCGTGCTCCCTGCGCTCGTCATCGTCGTCTGGCTCGGCGTCGCCTCGGTCGGCGGCCCGTTCTTCGGCAAGATCTCCGAGGTCTCGACCAACGACCAGACCTCGTTCCTTCCCGCGTCCGCCGACGCGACCGAGGTGCAGCAGCAGTCCGCAGCGTTCCGCGACGAGACCGGCGCCCCGGCCGTCGTCGTGCTCGAGCGCGACGGCGGTCTGCGGTCGTCCGACACCGCAGCCGCGTCCGACCTGGCCCGGACGCTGGGCGAGCGGTCCGACGTCGAGTCCGTCAGCCCGCCGATCCCGAGCAAGGACGGTGCCGCGGTGGAGATCGTCGCGACGCTGACGACGGCCGCGGACACCGGTGACGCGGTCGCTGCCATCCGGACCGACGTGGACCGAGCGCTGCCGTCCGGAGTGCAGGGCTTCGTGACGGGGCCCGCCGGGTTCACCGCCGACCTGACCGAGGCGTTCGCGGGCATCGACGGGATCCTGCTCGGGGTGGCACTGCTCGCGGTGCTGGTGATCCTGGTGGTCGTCTACCGGTCGCCACTCCTGCCGTTCCTGGTCCTCGGGACCGCCACGTTCGCCCTGACGGCGTCCATCCTGGTCGTCTACGCCCTGGCGAAGGCCGGCATCGTCACCGTGAACGGGCAGGTGCAGGGCATCTTGTCGATCCTGGTGATCGGGGCCGCGACGGACTACGCCCTGCTCTACGTCTCGCGCTACCGCGAGGCGCTGCGGGACGAGCGCACCGGGTGGGACGCGACGAAGGCGGCGTTGCGCGGCAGCCTCGAACCGGTCCTGGCCTCGGGCGGCACCGTCATCGTGGGGGTGCTCTGCCTGCTGCTGTCCGACCTCAACTCGAACAAGGCGCTCGGCCCTGTGGCGGCGATCGGCATCGCGTTCAGCGTGCTCGCCGCCCTGACGCTCCTGCCCGCACTGCTGCTGGCCTTCCGCCGCGCGGCGTTCTGGCCGCTCCGGCCGACGTACGGCAGCGCCCACAAGGCCGTGACCGGGCCGGACGCCCGCGGGCTCTGGGCGCGGGTCGGCCGTCTGGTGGCCCGTCGCTCGCGCGTGGTCTGGATCGTCTGCACGGTCGGTCTGCTCGCGATGGGGACCGGCTTGCTCGGGCTCCGGGCGGACGGCGTCCCGCAGAGCGACCTGGTGATCGGTCAGTCCCAGGCGCGGGACGGCCAGGCCGTGCTCGCCGACCACTTCCCGGGCGGATCCGGCAGTCCGGCCCAAGTGATCGGCGACGCCGACCGGCTCGACCGGCTCGTCGACGCCATCGAGCGCACCGACGGCGTCGACGGGGTGGCCGCGGTGTCGAAGCAGTCGCAGACCGGCACCGTGCCCGTCGGCACCGACGCGGACACCGCCCGGTCCGGGAGTGCCCAGCCCGGCACCGGGCAGCGGGCAGCGCCCACCGTCGTCGACGGACGGGTCCTGCTGCAGGCCACCCTGACGGACACCGCCGACTCCGATGCCGCCGAGCAGACCGTCCGAGACCTCCGGGTCGCCGTCGAGCGCGCCGACCCCGGGGCGATCGTCGGCGGGGTCACCGCGACGGCGGTCGACACGAACGACACCGGCATCCGAGACCGCACGCTCATCATCCCGGTCGTGCTGGTCGTGATCCTGCTCATCCTGATGCTGCTGCTCCGGAGCATCGTCGCGCCGCTGGTGTTGATCGGCAGCGTGATCGTCTCCTTCGCGGCAGCGCTCGGCGTGGGCGCCCTGGTGTTCGACCACGTCTTCCACTTCCCCGGTGCCGACCCGTCCGTCCCGCTGTTCTCGTTCGTGTTCCTGGTGGCGCTCGGCGTGGACTACAACATCTTCCTCATGACCCGGGTGCGCGAGGAGACGATCCGCTCGGGGCCGCACGAGGGCGTTCTGCGGGGCCTCGGCGTCACCGGCGGGGTGATCACCTCGGCCGGGGTCGTCCTCGCCGCCACCTTCGCCGCGCTCGGCGTCATCCCGATCCTGTTCCTGGTGCAGATCGCCTTCGTCGTGGCGTTCGGGGTGCTGCTCGACACGATCGTCGTACGGTCCCTGCTCGTGCCGGCGATCGTGTACGACCTGGGTCACCGTGCGTGGTGGCCGTCGCGCCTCGCACGCAGGCGCGCTGACATGTGACACGCTGGGCCCATGCCAGTCCCCTCGACGCAGCCCGCCGCAGAGCGGAAGCTCCTCCGTGACACCGTGCAGGACAAGATCCGCGACGCGATCATGGACGGCACCCTCGAAGCCGGCGAACGCCTGAACGACGACGACCTGATCGCCTGGCTCGGTGTCTCCAGGACCCCGATCCGCGAAGCACTCGCGGAGCTCGCCCGCGCCGGTCTGATCGAGATGGCGCCGAACCGCTACACGCGGGTCGCAGCGCCGACGAAGGACGAACTGCTCGACGCGTACCGCACCCTCGGCGTGATCTACGGCGGCGTGGTCCGGCTGGCGGTCCCGCGGTTCACCGACGCCCAGCGCCGCAAGGTCGTCGCCATGCTCGACGACGTGACGAAGCGGACCGAGCACGCCGAACAGGCACAGGTCGCGCACGACGGGGCTGACCTGTACGCGATGTGGGCCGGTGCCTGCGGCAACGCCTCGCTCGAGCAGCTCTGCCGGTCGACCACCGACGGCCTGGCCTTCAAGCTCCGCGTGCCCGAGCTCGCCGAGCTCGTCCCCGCTGCGGTGGTCCTGCCCGAGCTGCAGAAGCTCCGTGACGCGGTCCTCGCGAAGGACCCGATCGCCGCCGAGCTGGCGATGGAGGCCGTCCACCTGCTGCCGACGCGCGGCTGAGCCGGGGCGGGCAGCGGACGGGCGCGAGTCGCTGCCAGCAGACGGACAGGAGGCCCGCACCGGGCCCGCCACGCGCCTCCAGTCCGGGGGCCAGGGCACCGGGCCGGTGTCGGGACTCATGCTCGGCTCACGGTCTGCGGTTATCGTGCTGCAGTGAGCACGCAGCCTGAAGAGACGACCGAGCGCCCCCGTCGCGGCGTCCTGCCGCCCCGGCACGGCCGGCAGAAGCGGGGGATCGGCGTGGTCTTCCCGGCCATCGCCGGCGTCCTGACGATGGGGCTGCTGCTCAGCGGCGGGTACGCGGCGTACGCGTACAACCGCCTCGCGTCGAGCGTCACCAAGGTCGACGCGATCACGGGGTCGACCTCGACGCACGACGACGTCGACGGCAAGGCGATGAACATCCTGCTGGTCGGCGACGACCACCGGCCCGACAACGCGACGCCCGAGCAGCTCGCCGAGCTGAGCACCGAGACCGACGGCGGCGCGACCAACACCGACACGATGATCGTGTTGCACATCTCCGCGGACGGCAAGGACGCGACGATGATCTCGTTCCCCCGCGACTCGTACGTGTCGATCCCCGGTGTCGGCAAGGGCAAGCTCAACAGTGCCTTCTCCTACGGCACCATGAACGGTGGCGGTGCCGCCGGCGGTGCGCAGCTGCTCATCAAGACCATCGAGGGCCTGAGCGGCCTGTCGATCGACCACTACGTGCGGGTGTCGCTGCTCGGGTTCTACGAGATCGTCAAGCAACTGGGCCCGGTCTCCGTCTGCCTCAAGGAACCCGCCCAGGACACGTACTCCGGCGTGGACCTGCCCGCCGGCAACTCGCAGCTCGACGCCAAACAGGCGCTGTCCTTCGTGCGCCAGCGACACGGGCTGCCGAACGGCGACCTGGACCGCCAGGTCCGCCAGCAGTACTTCCTGTCGCAAGAGGCACGGAAGATCCTCTCGGCGGGCACCCTGCTCAACCCCGTCAAGACCACGAACATCATCGACGCGATCGGTGGGTCGATCGAGACCGACCAAGGTCTCGACATGCTGTCGCTCGCGACGCAGCTGCGGAACCTCCGGCCAGCCGCCATCAAGTCGGCGACGATCCCGATCCTCGGCACCCCGACCATCTACGTCGGCGGTTCAGCGCTGTCCATCGTCGAGGTCGACACGGCCGGCATGCCGGCGTTCGTGCAGGGCCTGGTCGGGCAGCCCGAGGCCTACACGTCGGCCACCGCGGCGGACCCGGCGTCGGTCGCCGTCACCGTGCTCAACGGCAGCGGAGTGACCGGCGCGGCAGGCGCAGCGGGCACGACGCTCGCGGGGCGCGGCTTCCAGGTCGGGGCGCCGGGTTCGTCGGACACCACGGCGACGACGATGGTGCAGTACCCGGCGGGGTCGGAAGCCCAGGCCAAGGCCGTCATGGCAGCGGTGCCGGGCGCGGTCGCCGTACAGACCCCGACCGCGACCGGCGTCACGCTCGTGCTCGGGACCGACGGCAAGACCGCGGTCGCGGCGACGCCCACCGAACCGAGTGCCGGGTCGTCCGACGGCGGTTCCGGGGACGCCTCGGACGCGGCATCGCCCTCGGACGCGGCGTCGCCCTCCGACGAGCCGAGCCCGTCGTCGACGGCCGTGCACGCCTACGGCGAAGCGGACGCCTGCATCTACTGACCGAGTTGCGGTCTGCCGCCAGAAATGTCACATTCTGGTGATGCACGCTGATCTGTCTGTCACCCGGTCCGAGGAACGCGCGCTCATGGTCGCCGTCGGCAGGGGTGACCGGGCCGCCTTCACGCGGATCCACACCCGGTTCCGCCCGCTGGTGCACCGGTGGGTGCGCCAGTACTTCGCCGATGCGGGTCTCGCCGAAGAGATCGTGCAGGACGTGTTCCTCGAGCTCTGGATGATCGCCGACCGGTTCGACCCGTCGCACTCCGCGATCGCGTGGATCCGGACGATCACCCAGCGGCGCGCGATCGACCGTCTGCGGAAGTCGCGCGCGGACCGCGACCGCGACCTCCGGATCGGCGCCAGGGACCTCGAGCTGGTCGACCACGCGAGCGTGGAGCGCGCCGAGTCGGTCCTCGACCGCGTCGAACTCGGCCGTGCGCTGCGGACCCTCCCGCCGCGACAGCGCGACGCGGTCGTCCTGCGTCACCTCGTGGGGATGAGCGGGCCGGAGACCGGCGCCTGCCTGGGCGTGCCGACGGCGACAGCGAAGACGCGTGCGCGCGACGGCGTGCTGGCGTTGCGACGGGTCATGACGAGCCCGTCAGGCACGTCCCCGTAGGTTCGACGGGTGACCACCCCCGCGCTGCCGATCACCCTCATGACATACAACATCAAGAACCCGGACCCGGCGCACGACTGGCCCGCACGGCTGCCCGTCGTGCTCGACGTGGTCCGCCGCAACGACCCCGACGTGCTCTGCGTGCAGGAGGCGTTCGCGCACCAGATGGACGACCTGCGGCGGGGGCTGCCCGGGTACGCCGACGTCGGGCAGGGCCGCGAGGGCGGCACGGCAGGGGAGCACGCCGCGGTGTTCTTCCGGACCGACCGGTTGCGTCCGGTCGACGAGGGCTCCTTCTGGCTGTCGGACACGCCGGACGAACCGGTGTCGAACACCTGGGGCAGCGTCTACCCGCGCATCGCCAACCACGCCCGGTTCCTCGACGTCCACGGTCCGGAGTTCACGCTGCTGACGACGCACTTCGACCACGAGGAGAACGCGCACGGCGACGAGGTCCGCGCCCGCAGTGCCGCCCTCGTCGTGGAGCGCCTGGCCGGGGTCGACGGTCCGCTGCTCTTCGCGGGGGACTGCAACGAGCCAGCCGGCTCCGGAGCGGCGTCGCGGGTGTTCGCCGACGCCGGCTGGTCGGACGCGTGGACGGTGGCAGGCGACCCGGACGACCGGACTGCGACGTACAACGACTGGCGTGCGCCGGTGGACACCGGGGCACGAATCGACTGGGTGTTCACGAAGGGCGTCGCCGGCGTCGACCGGGTCCGCATCGACCACGACGGACCGGAGACCTGGTTCGCGAGCGATCACTTCCCGGTCGTCGCGACGATCCGGGTGTGACCACGGCGTCGGGGTCAGCAGCTCCGCGCGGCGTTCACCGGCATGGGTGAGCCGATGACCGTGACGGTGGTGTCGTCGGTCAGGGCGGACACGCCGTTCGTCCCCGCGCCCTTGCGGTCCGACGGCCAGCCCTCGGCGAGCAGGACCTGCCACGCCGGGGCGTCGTCCGACCCCAGGGACTCGCGGTCGCCGGTCGGGGTGTCCGTGATGACGTCCTCGATGTCGTCGCCCACCTGGACGCCGTCCGGACCGCTCAGCTCGACGACGCCACCGGTGCGGGCCCGGACGTCCGCGCGCAGGATGCGGACCTCGAGTGCGTTGCCGAGCTCGGAGGGCGAGGCGAGGGCGGCGACCCGCAGCGCGCCGCCCCAGGTGTAGGTGACACCGGCGGGGAAGCAGCGCCCCCCGTCGCCCTCGGCCGTCTGCGTGCGCGACGGCGTGCCGAACAGCCGGTCGAAGAGCGCCACCGTCTCGTCCCCGT
Organism: Curtobacterium sp. MCLR17_007; assembly: GCF_003234655.2. Classification (NCBI taxonomy): domain Bacteria; kingdom Bacillati; phylum Actinomycetota; class Actinomycetes; order Micrococcales; family Microbacteriaceae; genus Curtobacterium; species Curtobacterium sp. MCLR17_007. The sequence goes on from NZ_CP126271.1 coordinate 292,984, forward strand.
TGCGCATCGACGCCACGGCGACGGTCCGGTCCCCCCGGCGGAGCGTGATCGACTCGGAGTCGAGCTCGAGGCCGTCGACGCGCTTGAGCTTGGCGTTCGAGACGTGCGCGGCGCTCGGGTCCGGTGCGAGCTCGGCGGCGACGGCACGCCCGTCCGTGGGGCCACCGCTCGACAGGTCGGCGGCCGTGGCACCCACCAGGACGGCGAGTGTGGCGGCGCCGAGCGCGAGCGAGATCCGTGCAGTCACCGTTCGACGGTACGACCAGCTGCGCCGTTGCGCGACGGCTGTTACCGGATCGGGGCCTCGCCGTCACCGGACCGTGACCTTCTGCTGGACTGGACAGGTCTTGTACATGTACCGTTGCCGTCATGCCCGTCTCATCGAAGCGACGCCTCGTCGCCGACGCCCTCCGCGACGCCATCGCGACGGGCCGCTACGTCCCCGGGGAGCGCCTGCCCGGCGAACACGACCTGGCCCAGCGCTACTCCGTCAGCCGGGGGACCGTCCGCGCCGCGTTGGCCGAACTCGCCGACGACGAGTACATCGCGACCCGCGGCGGCCTGGGGTCGGTCGTGACCTTCGACGGTGCCGCGCTCGACCCCCGAGCCGGTTGGGCGCGGTCCATCGCCGGCAGCGGCACCCCCGTGCACGCCACCACGCTCCGGATCGAACGGATCCAGGACGCGGAGCTCGCGAGCCTCGTCGGCGCCGACCCCGCGTTCGTCGCGGTCGATCGCGTGCGGTCGATCGACGGCGGCCCGCACGTCTCGTTCGAACGGAGCATCGTCCCGCGCATCGGCCGACTCGACCAGGCGGTCGAGGACGGACTGGTCGACGGGTCCCTCAGCGCGACCATCGAGGCAGCAGGGCTCGTGCCCGCCCGCGCCGAACAGTGGATCGACGTCCGGCCGCTCGACGAGGACGAGGCCGTCGTGCTCGGTCGTGCCGCCGGCACCCCGTTCCTGCACAGTCGTCGGGTGGCGCGGACGGCAGACGGGGCCTTCGTCGAGGCCGTCGACAGCCTGCTCGACCCGGAGCGGTTCCGGATCCACATGCGCTTCGGCCAGGGCGACCCGCGACCCAGCACGCGTCCGGACCAGGGGGACCCGCGATGAGCCGCACCACCGACCATGCCCTGGCCGCGTTCCAGGGGCTCGCGATCGGCGACGCCCTCGGCATGCCGACCCAGTCGATGTCCCGCGACGAGATCCGGCTCGACCACGGCGGCATCACGGGGTTCGTCGACGCCGGCCCACACCAGCGCATCGCGCACGGCATGCCCGCCGCGAGCATCACCGACGACACCGAGCAGGCCGTGCTGGTCGCACGCCTGCTGGTCGAGGGCGACGGACGGATCGACCCCACCCGCTTCGCCCAGGCGCTCATCGACTGGGAGCGCGGCATGGCGGCGAAGGGGTCGCTCGACCTGCTGGGTCCGAGCACCAAGACCGCCGTGCAGCGCATCCTCGACGGCGTCCCCGCCTCCGAGGCCGGGTCGACCGGCACGACGAACGGCGCGGCGATGCGCATCACCCCCGTCGGCATCGCGACGCCCGCCGACGACCTCGAGGCGCTGGTCGACGCGGTGCAGGACGCCTCGCGCGTCACGCACGACACCGGGATCGGCATCGGTGGGGCCGCCGCGATCGCCGCAGCCGTCAGTGCCGGGATCGACGGGGCCTCCCGGCACGAGGCGCTCGACGTCGCGGTGGCCGCAGCGGCCGTCGGCGAGCGACGCGGGCACTGGATCGCCGGCGCGTCGGTCGCCGCGAAGACCGCCTGGGCGCGCACCTGGCTGCCGACCGTGCCCGCGGCCGAGCGGGTCCGGGCGATCGACGGCGTGATCGGCACGAGCGTCGCGAGCCAGGAATCAGTGGTCACCGCCCTGGCCCTCGTCGCGCTCGACCTCGACCCGTGGGACACGCTGTGCACCGCGGCGAGCGCCGGCGGCGACACCGACACGATCGCGGCGATGGCCGGGGCGGTGCTCGGTGCCGTCCACGGGACCGACGCCTGGCCGGCCGGATCGGCTGCCCGCGTCGAGTCCGTCAACGACCTCCGGTTCACCGAGGTCGTGACACCCCTGGTCATCCTGCGACTCCGCAGGTAGGCCCGAGCGGTGGCATCCCCCACGAGTCACCGCTCGGGCCCAGCACGACGAACCCTTCCGACGACGTAAGAGGAACCATGTCCCACCAACCGACCGCCGGCACCCTGACCAGCGTCGAACAGCGCGGCATCGAACCCGTGCCCACCGCCGAACGGACCGGCAGTTCCGGAGCGCTGTTCTGGGTCTGGTTCGCGGCGAACATCTCGATCCTCGGGCTGCCGCTCGGCGCCACCCTCGTGGCCTTCCAGCACCTCAACGTCTGGCAGGCGCTGCTGGTCGCCGTGATCGGTGCTGCCGGCTCGTTCGCGCTCGTCGGGGTGATCTCGATCGCGGGTCGTCGCGGCGGTGCACCCGGACTCACCCTGAGCCGCGCGGTGTTCGGCGTCCGGGGCAACATCGGCCCGACGTTCGTCTCGCTGCTGTCGCGGCTCGGCTGGGAGACGGTGAACACCACGACCGCCGCGTTCGTCCTGCTCTCGCTCTTCACGATCCTGTTCGGCACGGACGGCGACGCGAAGCACACCCCACTGCTGACGGTCGTCGCCATCCTGGTGTTCGTCGTCGCGACGGTGCTGATCTCCGGCCTCGGTCACGCCTTCATCGTCGCCGTGCAGAAGTGGGCGACCTGGGTGTTCGGCGCGCTCAACGTGTTCGTGGCCGTGTTCCTGGTCCTGCGCGTCGACTGGGACGTGGTCGGGAGCGCGCCGGCCGGCCCGTTCGCCGCGATGGCAATCGGGATCGGCACCATCGCCGCCGGCACCGGGATCGGCTGGGCGACCGCGGGCGCGGACATCGCGCGCTACACGAAGACGAGCGTCCGGGCCTCGAAGCTGGTCGCTGCGAGCGCCGCCGGCGCGGGCATCCCGCTCGTGCTGCTGGTCGGCCTCGGCGCCCTGGTGTCGGCCGGTGACCCGACGCTGGCCCGGGCCGGGGACCCGGTCGCCGCGATCCGCGACCTGCTGCCGGGGTGGATGGCGATCCCGTACCTGATCGCCGCGTTCGGCGGCCTGCTGCTCTCGAACCACCTGTCGGTCTACTCGGCGAGCCTGACGACGCTGACCCTCGGCATCAAGGTCCCCCGCGTGTGGGCGGTGACGGTGGACGTCGTCGTGACCTTCCTCGGCGCCATGTACTTCATGCTCGTGGCCGACGGCTTCTACGCGCCGTTCATCACCTTCATCTCGGTGCTGGCCGTCCCGATCACCGCATGGCTCGGGGTGTTCATCGCCGACATCACCCGGCGCACCTGGTACGACCCGACCGCGCTGCTCGACCTGCGGGCCGGCGGCCGCTACTGGTACTCCGGCGGCATCGCGTGGCGCGCCGTCATCGCCTGGGCCGTCGCGATCGTCGTCGGGTTCCTGTTCACGAGCGTGCAGGTCGGTGACGCCGACCCGGTGTTCGTCGGCGCGTTCTCGAGCACGTGGATCGGCGCGAACGGACTCGGGTGGGTCGTCACCTTCGTCGTCGCTGCCGCCGTCTACCTGCTGAGCGGGGGTCCGAAGGGCCTGCTGCACGAGCAGGCCGACGAGTCCGCGCCGCTGACGTTCGCCGGTCGCCGCTGATGCCCCGGCTGGTCTCCGTCGGCAACGTCATCGTCGACCTGGTGATGCGGGTGGGTGCGCTCCCCGAGCCCGGCGGCGACGTGATCGCCTCGTCGTCGGACATCACGGCGGGCGGTGGCCTGAACACGATGGTCGCCGCCCGGCGCGACGGGATGGAGGTCGTCTTCGGCGGCCAGTTCGGCACCGGACCCTTCGGCGACGTCGTCCGTCGCGCACTCGTCGACGCCGACGTGCAGGTCGTGCAGCCCGGCATCGACGACGTGGACAGCGGGTACTGCGTCGCGCTCGTCGACGCATCGACCGAGCGCACCTTCGTCACGTCCGTCGGCGCGGAGGGGCGGCTCGGACCGGCTGACCTGGCCCGCATCGCGCTGCGGGACGACGACACGCTGTTCGTCTCCGGCTACGGCCTCGCGCACGCCGAGAACGGCGCCGCCATCGCCGACTGGTTGCCGACGGTGCCGGCGTCGGTGCGCGTGGTGCTGGACCCGTCACCGCTCGTCGACACGCTCGACCCGGCGGTACTCGGCCCCGTCAGGGCACGTGCGGACGTGCTGTCCACGAACGCCCGGGAGGCCCGGCTCCTGTCCCCGACGTCGGCCGACCTGCGGCAGGCGGTCACCGCCATGGCCGCCGGGGCGCGCGGCGCCGTGCTGGTCCGTGACGGCGGGGCCGGGTGCTGGGTGGCCGACCGGTCGCTGCCGGACGGTCCGGTCCTGGTGCCGGGCTTCCCGGTCGCGGCGGTCGACACGAACGGCGCCGGCGACGCACACGGCGGCGTCCTGGTCGCCGCGTTGACCCGCGGTGAGCCGGTCCTCGACGCGGTCCGGCGTGCGAACGCGGCCGCGGCGATCGCGGTGTCCCGCCTCGGCCCGGCGACGGCACCCACGCGGGCCGAGACCGATGCCTTCCTCGCCGCACACCCGGCCTGACCCGCGCGCCGGACCGGTGCCGGGCCTCCCGTCCCGCCTTCCTGGCCCGCCGGGGGACAGCCGGCTGACGGGGCCGGGAGGCGCCGCTGCGTACCGTCGAGGACATGACGGACCAGCAGATCGACCAGTACACGATGCAGGACCCGACCAAGCTCTACGCGGACAAGAAGCCCGACGAGCAGTACCTGTCGGGTGCCGGCACCGACGAGGAGATGGCGCAGAACGTGCCGGCCGACCACGGCGAGGACACCTACCGCGGCTCCGGTCGGCTCGAGGGCCGCAAGGCACTCGTCACCGGAGGCGACTCGGGCATCGGCGCGGCCGTCGCCATCGCCTACGCCCGCGAGGGCGCCGACGTCGCCATCGGCTACCTCCCCGAGGAGCAGGAGGACGCCGACCGCATCATCGGGCTCATCGAGGCCGCCGGTCGCAAGGCCGTCGCGATCCCCGGCGACATCACCTCGCTCGAGTTCTGCGAGCACCTCGTCGCGACCGCCGTGCAGGAGCTCGGTGGCCTGGACATCCTGGTCAACAACGCGGGCAAGCAGCAGAACGTCGACGACATCACGAAGATCTCCGACGAGGAGTTCGACGAGACCTTCAAGACGAACGCCTACGCGACGTTCCGCATCACGAAGGCCGCCGCCCCGCACCTGAAGCCGGGTTCGACGATCATCAACACGACCTCGATCCAGGCGTACGCGCCGTCGCCGCACCTGGTGCACTACGCGGCCACGAAGGCGACCGTGAACAACCTGGCGAAGGGCCTGGCCGCGCAGCTCGCGCCGAAGGGCATCCGCGTCAACGCGGTCGCACCGGGCCCGATCTGGACCCCGCTGCAGCCGGCCGGCGGCCAGCCGCCGGAGGCCCTGCCCTCGGCCGGTGAGCAGACCTACCTCGGTCGCTGGGGCCAGCCCGCCGAGCTCGCGCCGGCGTTCGTGTTCCTGGCGAGCGGCGAGTCGTCGTACGTCGTGGGCGAGACGCTGCACGTCGACGGCGGCATGCCGACGCCGTAGGGCGCTGGCGCCGACGGCGCGCACAGCACCACGCAACGGACACAGCACCGCGGATCGCCGCGGTGCTGTGTCCGTTCTGCAGTTCCGTCGAGCCGCCGGCCCGATGTCGAACGCCTCAGCCGACCCCGCAGCTCCGGGCCATGCGCTCGAGGAGCTCGCGCGCGGACAGCGCCGCAGCCAGTTCGACCTCGACCGGGTTGATGCCGAACGCCCGCTCGAGCCGTCGGCGCTCGGCCTGCGCGGCGACCGGGACCTCGGGACGCTGCGGCAGCACGGCGATGGCGTGTGCCGCGGCGTCGAACGCACCCTGCGGACGCCCGAGTTGCTGCCACATCGTGCGGACGTCGTGCGCGACCTGGTCGGGGTCGCCGCCGAACTCGAAGCCGGCGGAGGCCATCGTCGCCAGGCCCTGGGCGGTGGGGTGGTCCGGGGTCATGCCCGCATCGTCACACAGGACGCCGGGAACGCGCCAGGGGGTCGACCAGCGCCGGTCCTCCTTCCTGCCGACCCCCGTACCGGGGATTCTGTTCCACCCCGCGAACCGCTTGGATGGGTCGAGCGGACAGGACGTCCGCGATCGGACACGGGTCCCGCTGACGTCGACCCGCCGTCCCGGATCGACGGAGGGCATGATGCTCGAGGACACCAGCGCGGACACCGCGGCAGCCGCCGCCGCTGCCGCGACCCTGCACCTGCGGATCACGATCGTCGGGACCACCGTCGACCTGCTCCGCGACGTGCCGTTCCACGAGGCGAGGCCCGAAGCCGTCGCCGAGCGGCTCGACATCACGGTGGAGGAGCTCCGGCAGCACTTCCCGTCGTGGGACGGCCTGGTCCTCGCCGCCCTGGACCGCTGGAACGGCACCCGCATGGACGAGGTCGCACGTGAGGTCGGGGACGGCACCACAGTGCAGCTCCTCCGGGCGATCGTCGCCTCGAACGCCGACGACCCGGCACTGATGCGGTTGCTCGTCGCGCTGCTGTCGGTCGCCGGCAACGCGGCGCACCCGATGTCGTCCTACCTGCGCTCGCGGTACCAGCTCTTCTTCGCGCAGATCAAGCGCGGGCTCGAGCACGACGTCGCCGTCGGCCGTGCTCCGCACACGATGGACCCCCGGCGCGGCGCGGAGCAGCTCATCGCGCTGTACGAGGGGCTGCAGCTGCAGGCGCTCCTGCGGGCCGACCTCGACCTCGTGCCGGCGTTCGACCGGGCCGTGGCGCGGCTCGAGCGCGGCTGGATGGAGCGGTACCAGCCCCAGGCCGCGCGTCGACTGTCCACGTGGTCCGACGACGGCTGGGACCTGTAGCGCGGTCCCGCTGGCCGCGGAACGCGACGCTGGACCGTCGCCGAGACCCGCTCGCGTAGTCCTGGTGGTCAACCGAACGAGGAGCCCCCATGGCAACGCCGAACCCGATCCAGATCCAGAAGTACCTGAGCGGCATCGACTACCCCGCCTCGAAGGACGACATCGTGTCGACCGCCGAACAGCAGGGTGCTGAGGGCGACGTCCTGGACGCGCTCAAGGGCATCCCGGACGGCGAGTACGACGCCCCGACCGCCGTCTCGAGCGCCGTCTCCGACGCGAGCTGACCGGCACCGCGACCCCTCGGGCGCTCAGTGCGTCCGGGGGAGTCGCGGGACGGTCCCGTTGCCCGGGTCGTACCCGCTGTCCCGGATGACCCGCAGCGCGGTGGTGTCGCTGTGGACCGAGTGCACCACGACCCGACGGGTCCGCCGGAGTGCACGCCGGGCCCCCGGGGTCGCGAAGAGGCCGCCGAGCACGAGACCGGCCCCGATGCCGAGCGCGACGGACACCGCGGCGACGAAGTCGAGTGCCGCGCTCGAGGTCCCCGACATGAAGTTCAGCAGCGCGTTGGACACCGCGACACCGGGCAGCAGAGCGCCGCAGAACGCCGGGACCGAGATCGCCGACACCGCCGTCCGCATCCGGACCGCGGCGTAGGTCGACAGGACACCGAGCAACACCGCGGCGAGGAACGTCGCGCCGAGCAGTGGGAGTCCGAGCTGCCGGAGTCCCCAGAGTGACGCCCCGGCGGCGACCGAGAACACGACGGCGACGGGGATGACGCGGGCGCTGGCCTGCTGCACGAAGCAGTTCGCCGCCGCGGACACCACCGTCAACGACAGGGACGCCCAGAGCGGCAGGGTCTGCGTGACGATGCCCGACGGGTCCACCTCGAGGTGCAGCCACTTCGTCAGCGCGATCCCCGCGGGCACCCCGACCACGATGGCGGCGATCACCAGCCCGATGTAGAACGCCCGGGCCACGGCCATCGCCCGGAACCCGGAGATCGCGTCCTGTGCCCAGGTGACCAGCGCCACGTGCGGCAGGAGCAGGACCACCAGTGCGGCGACCATCGTGGCGGCGCCCGCGGGCTGCAGCACCCCGGCGCCGATCGCGAGCGTGCCGATCACCGACGCGACGGCTCCCTGCGCTCCCGAGACGAAGAACTGGGGGTAGCCGCGGCCGGTCAACCAGCGGCCGGACACGATGATCCCCAGCATGAGCACGAAGGCGCCGACGCCGGCGCGCCACCCGCCACCGGCCTGCATCGCCACCGAGGTGCCGAGGACCGAGAGCCCGACGTCGGCGACCCACGTCGGCCACCGCGAGGGCATCCGCAGCACCGCGACCAGGGCGCTGACCGCCGAGGTCATGTCGCGCTCGTCGTGGATGACGTCGTCGACGATCTGGTTCGCCCACGCCAGCCGGTTGAGGTCCGACCCGTCCGACCGCACCGTGCGCATCTTGACAAGCGCCGGGCCCTCGGCCGGGGCGTACTGGATCGTCACGGAGCTGCCTGAGAAGTCGAGTTCGAGCGGCGCCAGGTTCCACTTCGTCGCCACGGCGACCAGCGCGATCTCGACGCTGCGCGTGTCGGCACCCGAGGCGAGCATCACCTCGGCGACGTCGAGGCAGAAGTCGACGATCTGCACCGCCGTGTACTGGGCGGCGGCCTGGCGGTCCGGCTCGACGTGCTCGTAGATCGAGCCCCGGAGCCGCGCGCGGATGTCCCGCAGGTCGTGCTGCGCGACGCTGCGGGCGCGCGGGCGGTGCGGTGGACGAGGGGGGCGGCCCGTCCGGGGTGCTGGCTGGAGCGGATCGGGCATCACGCCATTGTGCCTGGCGCCCGCCACCGCGTCCTCCACGCGCGCTGGACGCTCGGCTAGCGTGGCCGGCATGACGTCGACGTCGGAGGACACCGCCCGCGCGCTGCTGGCCGATCTCGATCCCGGGGCCACCCACCTCGACGTGGACGCGCTCCTGCGCGCGGCCGGGTGGACGCCGTCCGGGGTGGGCGACTGGGCCTGGGCGCTCCGGTCACCGGACGGCGGTGTCGTCGCGCGGATCAGTCCGTTCGACCCCGCGGGGCCGTACGCGGCGATGCTCTACCGGATCGCGTCCGACACCGGGCAGGTGCCGGCGCTGTTCGCCCACCGGGTCCTCGACGGCGGTGGTGACCTGATCCTGATGGAGCCGTTGTCGTCGGTGCCGGAAGCCGAGGCGGCGACGTTCCTGGCGTCGGTCGTGGTCGGTTCGCCTGCGGTCGGAGCGCTCGCACACCACCTCCACCAGGTCCACGCCCGCGGTGCTGCCGAGCAGCCGTGGTGGGGTCCACTCGACGACAACCCGGCGAACGTGATGCGGGGTGCCGACGGCCGCCTCGTGCTGACCGACCCCTACTACGCGGACGGACCGGACCTGTACCGCACGGTGCTCGAGGACCCGGACCGCGTCGTCCGGGCCTTCCCCGCGGACCGTCGACGGTTCATGACGGAGCTGCCGCTGGCCGGCTCCGGCGGGTGGGCCGCTGGCGAGGCGGAGCGGATGCGCGCGGCGCTCGCCGCGGCGGATGCCCGGCTCAGCGCGGGCGACGGACGCTGAGGCGTCCGGCAGCGAAGGCGGCGGCGACTGCTCCGGCAACGGCGAGGCCGACACCGGTCCACAGCTGCCAGTCGATGGTGCCCGCGACGAACGCGTAGTCGGACAGCGGGGCGTACGCGTACCAGCCGGACGAGGGGCGTGGCGTGGTGGCCGCCACGACGACGCCGGCGACGACGGCCGCCAGGCCGAGCCACAGCGTCACGTGGGTCCAGGTGCGGGGGCGGGCCGTCATGCTCTCGAGGGTACTGAGAGACGGACAGGAGGCGCGGTGCCAGCCGGCACCGCGCCTCCTGTCCGTCAGGTGGTGACGACTACTGCTCGAACGTCGCGTTCAGCGAGATGTCGACACCGGTGAGCGCCTTGCTGACGGGGCAGGTCGCCTTGGCGTCCTCGGCGGCCTTCTGGAAGGCGGCCTCGTCGATCCCGGAGACCTCGCCGTGGACGGTCAGCACGATGCCGGTGAGCTTGAACCCGCCGGCGCTGTCCGGGCCGAGCGAGACGTCGGCCTTGACGTCGAGGGCTTCGACGGTGCCGCCGGCTTCGCCGAGGACCGCGGAGAATTGCATCGCGTAGCAGGCGGAGTGCGCTGCGGCGATGAGTTCCTCGGGGCTGGTGGTGCCGTTCGCGTCCTCGGCAGCGCGCTTCGGGAACGACACGTCGTAGGTGCCGACCTTCGAGCTGGAGAGTTCGACCTGGCCGGAGCCGTCGTTCAGGCCACCGTTCCAGGCGGTACGTGCGGTGCGCGTGGGCATGCCGTTCCTTTCGTCGTGGGGGTGCGGCCGATCGGCCTCGCCAGAGCCGAGTCAATCGGAGAACGACCGTTCTCGCAACCCGCTCTCGGTGAAGACGCAGGCTCGGTACGACCCCGGCCCGGCCGACGCGTCCCTGTCCGGTCTCCGCACGCCTCGGAGTGAACGACAGGTGTAGTTTTGCGGGCATGCGTGCAGTCGTCTTCGAGCGGTACCAGACCTTCCCCTCCCTGACCGAGGTCCCGAAGCCGACACCCGGTCCGGGTGAGGTCCTGCTGCGGGTCGCCGGAGCCGGCGCCTGCCACTCCGACGTCGCCGTGTACCGCGAGTTCCAGCAGGGACAGCCCGGTGCGCAGGCACCCGCGTTCACCCTGGGGCACGAGAACTCCGGGTGGGTCGAATCCGTCGGGGACGGTGTGACGGGCTTCACCGAGGGCGACGCCTACTTGGTCTACGGCCCGACCGGGTGCGGCCACTGCACCTTCTGCTCGAAGGGGCAGGACACCTACTGCGTGAACGCCGCCACCAACCCGGCGGCGGGCATCGGCCTGGGGCGCGACGGCGGGATGGCCGAGTACGTGACCGTCCCGGCGCGCAACCTCGTGCCGCTCGGCGACGCGGACCCGATCGCCGCCGCACCCCTCAGCGACGCCGGCCTGACGCCGTACCACGCGATCAAGAACGCCCTGCCGAACCTGGCCGGGGGCGGACGCTTCGCCCTGGTCGTCGGCCTCGGCGGCCTCGGCCAGATCGCCGTGCAGATCCTGACGGCACTGACCGGCGCGACGGTCATCGCGACCGACATGAAGCAGGACGCGATGGACCGCGCTGCCGAGCGCGGCGCGGTCACGGTCCCCGGCGGTCCCGACCAGGCGGACCGCATCCGCGAGGTCACCGGTGGCCGAGGCGTCGACGCGGCGTTCGACTTCGTCGGGGCGGCACCCACGATCCGGGTCGCGCAGGCGTCGATGGCCGTGGGCGGGCGGTTCACGGTGGTCGGGATCGCGGGCGGCACCACGGAGTGGAACTTCTTCTCGACGCCGTACGAGTCGACGATCACGAACACGTACTGGGGAACGATCGAGGACCTGCACGAGGTCGTCGCGATGTACCGCGCGGGGCAGATCGTGCCGGACGTCGAGCGGTACTCGATGGACGACGCACTCGAGGCGTACCGGAAGCTCGAGGCCGGCGAACTGTCCGGCCGGGCGGTCGTGGTCCCCTCGGCCTGACCCCTCCTGCACGTCAGGAGCCTCCGGACCACCCCCGCAACTGGGGCTGTGTCGCGCCGTCGGCACTTGTGACGATCGTTCGGCAGCGCGAACAGGGCGCGCTGCCAACGACCCGCACCGGGTCGGCGGCCCGCGCCGTTCTCCGCGGGAGCAGGGGAACCATGCGCAGGACCCACATCTGGACCAGGACCGTCACCGCCGTCACCGCGGTGGCGATCGCGCTCGCCGGCGCGCTCGTCGTCGCGGCACCGGCGCAGGCAGCCACCTACACGGCACTTCTGCCCGCCGGCTCGAAGCTCTACCCCGGTGACTCGGTGACGAGTCCGAACGGGCAGTACCGCGTGGTCATGCAGGGCGACGGCAACCTGGTCGAGTACGGGATCGGGAACGTCGTCATGTGGGCGTCGAACACCGCGAACAAGCCCGGGGCCGTCGCGGTGGCGCGCAAGGACGGCTACCTGGTGCTCACGATGAACGGCGTCATCTTCGCCAAGTGGGGTCCGAACGGGTACACCTCGAAGGGCTTCTCGGTCGAAGCGGACGGGTCGATGCGCACGACGGACACCGCGGGTGCCGTGCGCTGGCAGATCGCGTCGTTCCAGGGCCGGGTCCCCGCCGGCACCGTCCTGACCGCGGGCACGACGCTCCGCACGGACGCCAGCACCTCATGCGTGCTGACGATGCAGGCCGACGGCAACCTGGTGCAGTACACGAACGGCCGGGCGACGTGGTCGACGAGGACCTACCGGAACCCGGGGGCCTGGACCGCGGTGCAGGCCGACGGCAACCTGGTCGTCTACCGCGCCGACCGCAAGGCGATCTGGTCGACCAAGACCTACCGGGCCGGTGGCGGGCAGCTGCTCCTGCAGGTCGACGGCAACGTCGTGCTCTACGGCAAGGCCGGCACCAGGGTCTGGTCCGCCAAGCCGATCAGCACGATGCAGTGGCCGGTCGTCAGCCGCGTCATCAGCGGCCGCTACGGCGACGACCGCGGCGCCGGGCACGTCCCGCGCTACCACCAGGGCACCGACGCCGCCGTGCCGATCGGGACGCCGGTGTACTCGTCCGGTCCCGGCACCGTCACGAAGACCGTCGCGAACGACCCGTCCTACGGCAACTACGTCGTGGTGACCTACGGCGTGACGACCGTGCTGACGGCGCACCTCAGCAAGATCGAGGTGACGACGGGCCAGACGGTCGGTGCCGAGCAGGAGATCGCGAAGTCGGGCAACACCGGCCAGTCGACCGGGCCGCACGTGCACGTCGAGACGCGGGTGAACGGGAACCTGGTGGACCCGCTGACGGTCCTGCAGTTCCGCTGACGGTCCTGCAGTTCCGCTGACGTTCCTGCCTTCCCGCCGCCCTCCGGTTCAGGCCGTCGGGGCGACTGACCGCAGCTCGGCGGCCCGGTTCGACGACGACCGGGCGGCGTACCCGATACGGCTCTCGCGGACGTGCCACCCCATGCGCTCCGCGGCCTGCTCGACGTCGCCGGCGTCGATCGCAGCCAGGATCCGGCGGTGGTCCGGCCACAGCCGCTTGCCGCGCGACGCGGTGTCGAGCGCGTACAGCCACTCGATCTTCCGGGACAGTTGCACGAGCAGGGTCGCGAGCGTGGTGCTCCCCGACAGCTCGGCGACCAGGAAGTGGAAGCGCTCGTTGAGCTCGACGAGCAGGTCGAGTTCGTCGCGCTCGACGGCGGCGTCACCCGCGTCGAGCACCGTCCCGAGCTCGCGTCGGACACGCCACCAGTCCTCGGGCGGGGCGTCGGCGTCGAACAGGGTGCGCGCACGGACGGCGGCGCGGCGGGCGGTGGCGATCTCCAGCGACTCGCGGACGGCGAACAGGTCGTCGGCCTCGTCGAAGGGGATCTCGGCGATCCGGGACCCGGCGTTCGGTCGGGACACCACGAAGCCCTCGCCCTCGAGCCCGCGCAGGGCTTCGCGGACGGGCACCCGCGAAACGCCGTAGCGCTCCGCGAGGAAGGCCTCGGTCACACGGGTGCCCGGCTGCAGGGCACCCGCCACGATGTCGCGACGGATCGCGTCGAGGACCCCGCCACCGTTCAGCACGTGGGACAGCGTCTCACGCCGCGGTCGGTGCCAGGCCCCGGCCCGCCCCCGGGACGACGCAGTGCGTCGAGCAGGTCCGTCACGCGGCGGCCTCGGTCAGACCCTGGCCCGCCACCGGGACGACGCAGTGCGTCGAGCAGGTCCGTCACGCGGCGGCCTCGGCCAGCCCCCGGCCCGGGATCGCCTCGAGCAGGTCGCGCGTGTACTGCTCCCGCGGTGCGTCGAACACCGCCCGCACCGAGCCCCGTTCGACGACCCTGCCGCGCCGCATCACCACGACGTCGTCGGCGATCCGCCGGACCACGCCGAGGTCGTGCGTGATGAACAGGTAGCTCAGCCCGAGCCGGTCCTGCAGCTCGTCGAGCAGGGACAACACCTGCTCCTGCACCAGGACGTCGAGGGCCGACACCGCCTCGTCGAGGATGAGCACCTCGGGCTCGAGGGCGAGCGCACGGGCGATGGCCACGCGCTGCCGCTGCCCGCCGGAGAGCTCGTTCGGCCGCAGCTGCGCGACCGATCGCGGGAGTGCGACCTGGTCGAGCAGCGTCGCGACCCGCTCGGTCCGGGTGTCGCGGTCACCCACGCCGAACACCCGCAGCGGTTCGTCGATGATCCGCTCGATGGTCGACGTCGGGTCGAGGGACCCGTAGGGGTCCTGGAACACCGGCTGCACGCGCCGTCGGATCGCCCGTCGTTCGGCTCCGCGCGCCGTCCCGATGGCGTGGCCGTCGATGAGCGCCGTGCCGGAGGTCGGTAGCTCGAGTCCGAGCAGGATCCGAGCGACCGTGGTCTTGCCGGATCCGGACTCGCCCACCACGGCGGTGGTCGTGCCCCGCCGCACCGAGAACGAGACCCCGTCCGATGCCCGGAGCGTCCCCGCGCCGCGCCCGCGCAGCTTGTACTCCTTGACCAGGTCCGACACGACGAGGACCGGCTCCCCGCGACCGGTCGGCTCGGCGGGGGCGGCCGACAGCGCCGGGGCCGCCGCGATGAGCCGCTTGGTGTACTCGTGCTGCGGGTCGCGGAGGATCGCCTCGGGAGCGCCCTGCTCGACGACCTCGCCGTCGAGCATCACCACGATCCGGTCGGTCCGGTCGGCCGCGACACCCAGGTCGTGCGTGACGAACAGCAGCGTGGTGCCGTGCTGGTCGACGAGGGTCTGCAGGTGGTCGAGGATCTGCCGCTGCACCGTGACGTCGAGCGCGCTGGTCGGCTCGTCCGCGATGAGCAGCTCCGGTTGCCGTGCCAGGGCGATCGCGATGAGGATCCGCTGCCGCATCCCACCGGAGAACTCGTGCGGGTACTGGTCCGCGCGCCGACCGGCCTCGGGGATCCCGGCCTCGGTCATGAGCGCCACCACGCGGTCGCGGACGGTTCGACGGCCGCGCAGCCCACCGGCCCGGAGCGTGTCGGCGATCTGCGCGCCGACCCGCATCGCCGGGTTGAGGTTCGTCGACGGGTCCTGCGGCACCAGCCCGATCCGGCCGCCGCGCACCGGGCGCATCACGGACTCGTCCGCGGTGCCGATGTCGACGGGTCCCAGGTGGATCGACCCGCCCGTGATGTGTCCGGCTCCGGGCAGCAGCCGCAGCACGGCCGCGATGAGCGTCGACTTGCCGGATCCGGACTGGCCGACGATCGCGACGCGCTCGCCGCGGCGGACGTCCAGGTCGACGCCGTGCAGCACCTCGCGCTCGCCGAACGCGACCCGCAGGTCGCGGACCGACAGCAGGGGCTCGCGGTGGTCGACGGACGGGAGGCCCGGCTCGGCCCCGGTGGGTGTGCTGCGGTCGTCAGCGTCCTGTGGCATGGCCCTGTGCTCCTCTGGGGTTGGCGGCGGCGCCCAGGACGCCGGTGGCGGGATCGCGCGTCACGCACGACAGGCGGCCGAGCGACCAGTCGCCGGCGCGGGTGACGACGTGGCCGAGGTCCTCGAGCCCGGCGATCACGTCGTCGCCGAGGCGGTCCTCGACGACCAGGCCGCCGGGGGTCCACGTGCGGGGCCAGAACGACCCCGGGAACGACGTGGTGTGCAGGGCCGGTGCGTCGATGGCTTGCTGCGGGGAGTACCCGCCGACGATGGTCCGCAGCAGGAACAGCAGCTGCCACTGGTCCTGCTGGTCGCCGCCGGGGGAGCCGAGCGCCGTGACGGGTTCACCGTCGCGCAGCACGAGCGTCGGGGTGAGCGTGGTGCGGGGGCGCTCGCCGGGACGGAGCGTCGAGGCCGTGCCCTCCTCGAGCCAGGTCATCTGCAGGCGGGTGCCCAGGCAGAACCCGAGCTCGGGGATCGTCGGCGAGGACTGCAGCCAGCCGCCGGACGGGGTCGCGCTGATCATGTTGCCCCAGCGGTCCACGACGTCGATGTGGACCGTGTCGCCGCGCGTCTCGCCGGTCTCCATCACGATCGGCTCGCCGCGGTCCTCGTGCAGGGCATCGTCCTCGGCCGGGGCCGCGACGGCGCTGCCGCGTGCTCCGGGGACCGTGGGCTCACCCACGCCGGCGATCGGCTCGCCGCCGGGCGTGTAGGTCTCACGGAGCGGCGGCAGCGCACCCGCGGCGACCCCGACGATGCCAGGCCGGAGCTCGTGCGAGGCGCGTTCGCCGATCAGTGCGCGTCGGGTGTCCGAGTAGTCGTCGGCGAGCAGCTGGTCCATCGGGACGTCGCCGTCGCCGTAGTACGCCTCGCGGTCGGCGAGGGCGAGCTTCTGCGCCTCGACGATCGTGTGCGCTCCCCGCACGGTGGACGGGTCGAGCAGGGCGTCGTCGAGCGGGTCGAGCAGCCGCAGCGTCTGCAGCAGCGCCGGTCCCTGGCCCCACGGACCGGTCTTCGCGATCGTGTGACCACGGAACTCGGCGGTCGTCGCCGGCTCGTACGACGCCCGGAACGCGGCCATGTCGCCCGCGCGGATCACGCCCGCGTGGTCGGTGCCCGAGGCGTGGCGGTGCGGAGCGCGCACGAAGCGGTCGACGGCCTCGGCGACGAAGCCCGTCGCCCACGCGTCACGCGCCGCGTCGATCCGCGCCGCGCGGTCCGCCGGACCGTTGCCCGTGTGACCGGAGCCGGCGTCGACCAAGCGGTCGAGCACTGCGGCCCAGGTCTCGTTGCGGATGACGGTCCCGGGGGCCGGCACCGCGCCTCCCGGCATCCACCGGTCGGCCGACGTCGGCCAGTGGTCCTGGAACAGGCCCTGCACCGTCGCGATCGTCGCGGCCACGCGCGGCGCGACGGGGTGGCCGTCGCGTGCGTACCGGACGGCGTAGGCGAGCACGTCGGCGAGCTCCCACGTGCCGTGGTCGCGGAGCAGCAGGAACCAGGCGTCGACGGCGCCGGGGACGGCGGCGGCGAGTGCTCCCGCTCCGGGGACCAGGTCGAGCCCCTCGGCGCGGAAGTGCTCGGGCGTCGCTGCGGCGGGGGCGGGGCCCTGGCCCGACAGGACCGTCGGGACCCGGTCGGCGGCGGTCGCGAACACGGCCGTCATGTCGCCGCCGGGCCCGTTCAGGTGTGGCTCGACGACGTGCAGGACGAACGCGCCGGCGACGGCGGCGTCGAACGCGTTCCCACCGCGTTCCAGCACGGACTGCGCGGTGGCCGCGGCGGTCCAGTGCGTCGCGGCGGCCATGCCGAACGTGCCCTGCAGGTCCGGTCTCGTCGTCTCGACACGGGGTTCGACGAAGGCGGGGTTGGTGCTCATTGTGCTACTTCCGGTCGGAGGCGGTGGGATCGAGGGCGTCGCGCAGGGCGTCCCCGAACAGGTTGAAGCCGAGGCAGATGACGGCGATCGCGACTCCCGGCACCACGGCGGCCCACGGTGCCTGGCCGAGGTACTGCTGTGCGTCGGAGAGCATGATGCCGAGGCTCGGCGTCGGCGGCTGGATGCCGAGCCCCAGGAACGACAGCAGGGCCTCGCCGATGACCGCGACCGGCATGATCACCGTGGCCTGCACGATGATCGCCGACAGGCAGTTCGGCAGGACGTGCTGCGCGATGATCCGCGCGCCACCGGCGTCGAGCGTCTTCGCGCTCGTGACGAAGTCGGCGCTCGTGATCCGCAGCGTCTCACCGCGGACGATCCGGATCATGGCGGGGACGTGCGAGACGCCGATCGCGATGACGGCGTTCGACAGGCTCGGTCCGCTGATCGCGGCGAGGCCCACCGCGATGATCAGGAACGGGAACGCCAGGGCCACGTCGGTCAGCCGCGAGATCACGGCGTCGAGCCACTTCCAGTACCCGGCGAGCAGGCCGAGCGGCGTGCCGATGACGACCGACACCAGCACGGACAGCGCCCCGACGACGAGTGACACCTGGACGCCGTACAGGGTGCGCGACAGGATGTCCCGGCCGAGGTCGTCGGTGCCCAGGCCGAAGCCGACCGTGAAGGGCACCTGGAACGGCAGGTCGAAGTGGGTCCGCGTCGGGTCGTGGGGTGCGACGAGCGGTGCGGTGAGGGCCGCGAGCACCACGACCGCGAGCATGACGCCCCCGGTCAGCCCGAGGCGGTTCGACCGCACCTGCTGCCACACGCGTCCCCGGCTGCTGCCGAGGTCGGTCAGTGCGATTGCGGTCACTGGGTGCCTCCCACGCGGATCTTCGGGTTGATGACCGAGTACAGGACGTCGACGGCCAGGTTGATGAGCACGTAGCCGACCGTGATGACGAGCACCACGGCCTGGATCACGGGGTAGTCACGGGTGAACACCGCGTCGAGCGTGAGCTTGCCGAAGCCGGGCAGCGCGAAGATGCGCTCGGTCACGACCGCACCCGAGATGAGCCCGCCGAGCTGCAGCCCGACGATCGTGACGACCACGATCATCGAGTTCCGCAGGCCGTACCGGAACAGCACCCGCCCACGGCTCAGCCCCTTCGCGCGCGCCGTGCGGACGAAGTCGGTCTTCATCGTCTCGATCATCGACGCGCGGGTCTGGCGCATGATCACCGCGGCCAGCGACGTGCCGAGGATGAGCGCCGGCAGGGTCAGGTGGTAGATCGCGCTCGCCGGGTTCGTCGTCATCGGCACGTGGCCCGACGCGGGGAACCAGCCCAGGCCGGCGGCCAGCCAGACGATGGCCAGGATCCCGAGCCAGAAGTTCGGCACGGACAGGCCGACCAGCGCTGCGGCGTTCGCCATCCACTCGGGCCAGCGGCCGCGGTACCGCTCGGCGATGGTGCCGAGGGCCACGCCCACGACGACCGCGACGACGATGGCGTAGAGCGCGAGCCACAGCGTGACAGGGAGCGTCCCGCCCAGCAGTTCGGTGACCGGGGTGCCCGTGCGGGTGGAGCGGCCGAAGTCCCCCTGCAGCGCGTTCACCACGAAGCGCCAGTACTGCACGACGATCGAGTCGTCCAGGCCGAGCTGCTGGCGGACCACGGCCAGACGCTCGGGGCTCGCCTCCTCGCCGGCGAGGGCGAGCGCCGGGTCGCCCGGCAGCTGCCGCACGCCGACGAACACCACGATCGAGGCGAGCACGAGGGTGATCGCGGACTGCCAGAGCCGCGTGGTCACGTACCGGATCACTTCGAACCACCTTCCACGAACGCGGCCTGGCTGAGCCGGACCACGCCGTCTGCGTACGTCGAGACGCCCGCGATGTCGTTGCGGACGCCGGTGATGCTCCGGGTCCGGTAGAGGTAGATGACCGGGTCGTCCCGCTGCACGATCGTCGTCATCTCGCCGTACAGGGCGGCACGCTCCTGTTCGTCGGTGGCCTGTGCGGCGCGGTCGATCAGGTCGTCCACCTCGGGGTTGCTGTACCCGGCGTAGTTGTTGCCGCCGCCCGTCGCCAGGAACCCGCCGATGTTGCCGTGCGGGTCGACGCGGCCCGACCAGCCGAGCTGCAGGGCCTGGAAGTCGCCGCGCGTCTGGTCGTCGAGCAGCGTCGTGTACTCGACGGGGGTGATCGTGATCGCGAACCCGCCGGCGCGAGCCTGCGACTGCAGGGCCTGGGCGAACCGGACCGTGTCGGGGGTGTTCGTCACCTCCATCTCGATCGGGAACGGCTGCTGCACG
The DNA here is from genome assembly GCF_003234655.2 of Curtobacterium sp. MCLR17_007. Lineage (NCBI taxonomy): Bacteria > Bacillati > Actinomycetota > Actinomycetes > Micrococcales > Microbacteriaceae > Curtobacterium > Curtobacterium sp. MCLR17_007. The sequence continues at coordinate 312,580 of NZ_CP126271.1, forward strand.
CCGGCCTTCGCCAGGATCTGCTTCGCCCGGTCCGGGTCGTACGCCGGGCATGCCTTGCTGGCGGTCGTCGCGAACACGCTCGTGTTCGAGATCGGCGAGCAGGCGACGTCCGCCCACCCGTGGAAGACGCTCTGGACGAGTTCGGCGCGGTTGATCGACATCGACAGGGCGCGTCGCACGTCGGCGCGCTTCGCCAACGGGGTGTCGATCTGCTCCGGGTCGGTCCCGACGCCGTCCTGGTTGCCGATGTTCACGGTGATGCCCTGGTAGCCCAGCGACCCGACGCGCAGCACGGACAGGTCCTTGCGGGTGCGCAGGTCGTCGACGTCCTGGGTGGAGACCGTGTCCGCGACCTGCACGTCGCCGGACTTCAGGTTGGCGGCACGGATGCTGGCGTCGGTGATGATCCGGTACGTGATCGTGTCGAAGTGCGCTGAGCCGGGGTCGTGGTACTCCGGGTCCCGCTCGACCTGGATCGAGGTCTGCGGGACGCGCTTGACGAACTTGTACGGGCCGACGCACACCGGGGCGTCCCCGAACGCATCGCCCTCCTGCTGCAGCGCCGTCGGGGACATGACCATGCCTGCCCGGTCCGCCAGCGCCGCCGTGATCGGGGCGAAGGGCGTGTCGTAGTGCAGCCGCACCGTCTGGTCGTCGACCGCCTCGACGCTCGACACCGGGCCCATCTCGCTCTTCCGGCTCGAGTCGGCCTTCGTCAGGTTGCGCTCGAGTGTCGTGACGACCGCAGCCGCGTCGAACGGGGTGCCGTCGGCGAAGCGCACGCCCGTGCGGACCGGGAACGTGACGGTCTTGCCGCCGTCGGTCACGGTCGGCAGCGCCGTCGCGAGCATCGGGACGATCGTGCCCTCGGCGTCGATGTCGTAGAGCTTCTGGCACATCGTCTCCATGACGTACCGGGTGTACAGCGACGACGAGGTCGTGGGGTCGAGGCGGTCGGGCTCGGCCGAGAGCGCCATGACGAGGTCGCCGCCCTCCCGCACCTGCTGGTCGCCGATGGGGGTCGTGGTGACGGTGCCGGCGGTGGTGCCCCCGGCCTTCGAGCGTTGGACGGGGACGCACGCCGTCAGGGCGAGCGTCGCGGCGATGACGACGGCGGGCAGCGCGATGAGGGTGCGGCGGCGCCGGGAGCTGATCGGGGACATGGAGTTCCTGATGCTGGGAGGTGCGTGGCGTTCCTTGTGGGATCGCGCTCAGGAGTTGCTGTGATTGCATACAATCACAGGTGATCGGTCCCGCTTGTACACAATCGGTTTCGATCGTGTAAAACCCGCTCTTCTCCACAGATGTGTGGGACGGCCGTTCCGCGGGCCGTGCCGGCGTGAGTCTGACGGGATGCGCCGCCCTCCCCATCGCCCGACTGCGGTCGTGTACATCGACGGGTTCAACCTGTTCCGGCGCGCGCTGCAGGGGCACGATGAACGCAAGTGGCTCGATCTCGAGGCCCTCTGCATGCGGTTGCTGCCGGGCTACGACGTCGGGCAGATCCGGTACTTCACAGCCCGGGTCCGACACGTCGAGGGGAACGACCCGCGGGCGCCGCAGAACCAGGAGCGGTACCTGCGGGCCCTCGGGACGCTGCCGTCGGTGTCGCTGCACTTCGGGACGTTCCGAGCGGACAAGCGGTGGATGGCGATGTCCCCGATCGAACTCGAGGACAGCGGTCGACCACGGCGGGTCCGTGTGCGCAAGATCGAGGAGAAGGGGACGGACGTGAGCCTCGCCGCACACATGGTGTCCGACGCGATGCGCGGGGTTGCCGACGCGTACTTCCTGCTGTCGAACGACTCGGACTTCGTCGAGGCGCTGCGGATCGTGCGCGAGCGGGCGGGTGCGGAGATCGGGCTCATCGTCCCGGGCGGGAAGGCCGCGCGGGGACTGCTCGACGTGGGCATCGACGAGATGCGCGTGGTCCGGCCCCATGTGCTGCTGGAGAGCCAGTTCCCAGACCGGATCGTGGACGAGTCTGGTGCGTTCCGCCGGCCGCCGTCGTGGAGAAGTGCAGAGGCCCCTCTCCGGAGAGAGGGGCCTCGCGCCGGTTAGCCACGTTCTCGGCACCCCGGGTTGCAGCCTCAGCCTGACACGTCTGGGAGTGATCCGCAACTGAAATTCCACATGCAACAAGTTCGGTCACGGCCCGCTCTGAAGCACAGGGGTCGTCTCGTCGGAGGGCACCTCGCGTCGGCGGAGCCACCCGCGTCGTACCCTGGACGCGATGACCTCCCGCACCGCCCGCCTCCTCGTGCTCGTCGCGATCGGCATCGTCGCCGGTGTCCTCTCCGGCCTGTTCGGCGTCGGCGGCGGTGTCATCGTCGTCCCGGCGCTCATGGCCTTCCTGCACCTGGACCAGCGCAGCGCCTCGGCCAGCTCGCTCGTCGCGATCGCCCCCGCGGCCGTCGTCGGGGCGATCACGTACGCCGCCCAGGGCGAGGTGCACTGGCTCGCAGCGCTGACCCTGGCGGTCGGCAGCGTCGTCGGTGCCCCGATCGGCGCACGGCTGCTCCGTGCGATCTCGCTCCGGGTCCTGCCGTGGGTGTTCGTCGCCTTCATCGTGGTCGTGCTCGTCTCACTGTTCACGAACACCCCGACCCGCACCGGCGACGTGCACTTCGGCGTCGTCGAAGCGTTCGTCCTGCTCGGCATCGGCCTGCTGTCCGGCGTGCTGTCGGGTCTGGTGGGCGTCGGGGGCGGCGTCGTCATCGTCCCCGGTCTGGAGCTCGCTCTCGGCGCCGGTGACCTGCTGGCGAAGGGGACCTCCCTGCTGACGATGATCCCGACCGCGGTCTCCGGCACCGTCGCGAACCTGCGGCGGGGCGCGGTGGACCTGCGCGTCGGGCTGACGGTGGGCATCACGGCCGCGGTCTGCTCACCAGCGGGTGCCGCGCTCGCGCGGGTGGTCGACCCGCAGGTCGGCACCTGGCTGTTCGCGGCCTTCCTGGTGGTCGTCGCGGTGATCGTGGTGCGACGCGGCCTGCGCACGGCGCGCGCCGACGCGCAGCCTGGGCCCGGCGGTCTGGAGGGTGCGGCCGAGTCCGCGACGGGCGTGGCGGACCGGTGAGGGGCCTCCCGGGAGGCCCGGTGCAGGTCGTCGACGCGACTCGCGACGGCACGGCGGTCACCGCGTGAGCCGCGCGAGCGCCGAGGACGTGTTGGTCGCGTTCGCGCGGACGCCCGGGGACGTCGCCGCTGCGCGGCGCGTGGCGCGGCAGTTCGCCGACCTGGACGAGGGTGAGCGGTCGGCGCTGCTGTGGAGCGAGGACCCGGGCGCCCGGCTGGTCGCGGTCGTGCTGCTGGTACAGGCGATGCGTTCGCGCGCGGACCCCGAGCTGACCGACGAGTACCTGTCGGCAGCGCGGGCCGAGCGCATCGACCGGGCCGAGCTCGTCGACATCGCGGCCGAGGAACTCGTCGGCACGCCGATGCTCGGCGGGTCGACCGGGCCGTTGTTCGCGCTCGCCAAGTCCGACGTCCCGTGGGTCCGGCGGATCGCCGTCGTCGCGACCCTGGCGTTCGTGAAGCAGGGCGACGCCGAGGTGCCGCTGGCGGTGATCGGCCGACTCGTCCGCGAGAAGGGCGACGTCGTGCAGTCGGCCCTCGGCTGGGTGCTGCGCGAGGTCGGCAAGCGAGCGTCGGAACCCGCGCTCGTGGCGTTCCTCGAGCAGCAGGGTCGATTCCTGACGCCCGCGGCGCTGGCGACGGCGACCGAGCACCTGCCGGCGGCCGAGCGCGACCGGATCCTGACGAGCGCGCGTTAGGGCTGCTGCCCCTCGGCGAAGAAGGTGGTGAGGCTCGTGACGACGCCTTCGCTTCGAGCGCGTCCCATCCGGTGACGGAGCCGTCCGGATCACGGAACACGACGTCGGGGGCGTAGCTGCGCTCGATCGCCTGACGTCGGGTCGTGGCGTCACGGTTGCCGAAGACGTCGTGCAGGCTGGCGGTGAGGAGCTCTGAGGTGGTCGACATGGCCAGAGCGTCGACGGCACCGCCGCCGATCACGACCCCGGTCAGGTGAACACGTCGTCGAGCGTGTACGTCGCCAGCTGTCGTTGCTGCAGCAGCTCGTGCAGCCGGGGCAGTGCACCGATCGTGCCGGGGAAGTTGGCGTGGCCGATCACGATGTGGGCGGGCTGGAACCACTGGTCGGCGAACCCGACGATCTGGTCCGACGTGATGTCGCCCGAGTCCGCCAGCGACCCGTACCAGAGCAGTGGTGTGGTGTACCCGGCGCGGGCGGCCGCGGCGTCGACCCGGGCGTCGTGGTAGCCGAAGGGCGGGCGGAAGTACGGCTTCGCGCTCACGCCGAAGGTGTCCTGGATGAAGTCGTGGTTGCGCGTGAGCTGGTCGACGATGCCCTGGTCGGACAGCTTGGTGAGCGCCGGGTGGTCCCACGTGTGGTTGCCGAGCTGCACCTGCCCGGAGGCCACCAGCGGCCGCAGCAGGTCGGCGTGGTCGGTCCACGACGGGCGGACACCGTTCACGAAGAACGTCAGCCGGGTCCCGGTCTCGGTGGCGAATCGGGCGTACGCCTCGACGACCTCGCTCGAGGCGCCGTCGTCCACCGTCCACGCGATGCCCGGCGTTCCCTGCGGCAGCCCCGTGATCGTCCCGCTCGGGAGGGGCTGGCGCTGCAGAGCGGGCGAGGTCGGGGTGGGGGTCGGGGTCGGCGTGGGTGTTGCGGTCGGCGTGGGGGTCGGCGTCGTGCTCGGGGTCGCGTCGGCCGCCGTCGCGGTGGTGCTCGCGCGCGGTGACGGGTCGCCCGCGCACGCGGACAGTGCGCCGACGAGCACCGCTCCACCGAAACCGGACAGCAGGACGCGGCGCGACGGCTGCCGGGTGGATCGGAGGTTCATCGCCGCCATCGTCCCGAGCGTCGGGTGACGGGCGCATCAGCACGGAGGACGAACTGCGGTGGCCGACCGGCCATCGGTGCGCGTCGATGGCCGTTGCGTGCCGCGTGCCGCGTGCCGCGTGCCGCGAGCCGCGAGCCGCGGACTGCGGCTGTGAAGCCGCCACGGGGCGGGCGCGTACCCAGGACGTGGACCTGAGCCGCGCCTCCCGGTCGGCTCGACCCGCGACGAGAGGAGCGCTCATGCGCGCACTGACCTGGCAGGGCACCGAGAAGGTGTCCGTCGAGACCGTCCCCGACCCGACGATCCAGGAGCCGACCGACGCGGTCGTGCGGATCACCTCCACGGCGATCTGCGGCTCCGACCTGCACCTGTACCGCGTGCTCGGCCCGTACATCGACAAGGGCGACGTCCTCGGCCACGAGCCGATGGGCATCGTCGAGGCCGTCGGCAGCGCGGTCACGAACCTGAAGGTGGGCGACCGCGTGGTCGTCCCCTTCAACATCTCCTGCGGGCACTGCTACATGTGCCAGCGCGGCCTGCAGTCCCAGTGCGAGACCACCCAGGTGACGGAGTACGGCAGCGGCGCCGCGCTCTTCGGCTACACGAAGATGTACGGCCAGGTCCCCGGTGGCCAGGCCGAGTACCTGCGCGTGCCGCACGCCGACTACGGCCCCATCGTGATCCCCGACGACGGCACGCCCGACGACCGCTGGCTGTTCCTCAGCGACATCCTGCCGACCGCGTGGCAGGCCGTGCAGTACGCCGACGTCCCCGAGGGCGGCACGCTCGCGGTGCTCGGCCTCGGCCCGGTCGGGCAGTTCGCCGCGCGCATCGGCAAGCACCTCGGCTACCGCGTGCTCGCCGTCGACCCGGAGGCCGTCCGCCGCGACCTCGGGGCGAAGTACGACGTCGAGACGTTCAACCTGTCCGACGACGTCGTGGCACAGCTCGTCGACCGGACCGACGGGCGTGGCCCCGACGCGGTCGTCGACGCGGTCGGCATGGAGGCCCACGGCAACCCGCTCGCCGGGTTCGCCCAGAGCGCGGCCGGCCTGCTGCCCGACAAGCTCGCACAGAAGGCGATCGAGACCGCCGGCGTCGACCGGCTTGCCGCCGTGCACGCGGCGATCGACATGGTCCGTCGCGGCGGCACCGTCTCGCTGAGCGGTGTCTACGGCGGCATGGCCGACCCGATGCCGATGATGACGCTGTTCGACAAGCAGATCACGGTGCGCGAGGGACAGTGCAACGTCCGTCGCTGGATCGACGACATCATGCCGCTCGTCTCCGACCCGTCCGACCCGCTCGGCACGCTCGACCTGACCTCGCACCGCGTGTCCCTCGAGGACGCGCCGCACATGTACGAGGTCTTCCAGAAGAAGCAGGACGACTGCGTGAAGGTCGTCCTCGACCCCGCGATGGCCGCGGCCGCCGCGTGACCCGGATCGTCGTCACCGGGGCGACCGGCAACGTCGGCACGGCCGTGCTCCGGCGGCTCGCCGCCGAGCCGGACGTGCAGGTCGTCGGGATCGCCCGGCGTCTGCCTGACGTCCACACCCCGCCGTACGGCGACGCCGTCTGGCACGCGGTGGACGTCGGTGCCGCCGACGCGGTCGACCAGCTGGCCGCGGTCTTCCGAGGCGCGGACGCGGTGATCCACCTGGCGTGGGCGCTCCAGCCGACGCACGACATCCCGGCGCAGTACCGGACGAACGTGGTCGGGACGGCGAACGTCCTGGCCGCGGTCGCCCGGGTCGAGGTGCCGCAGGTCGTCGTCGCGTCCTCGGTCGGGGCCTACCGCGGCGTCGACGTCGAGGGGAAGCGCCGGCGGGTCGACGAGTCGTTCCCCGCCGAGGGCATCCCGACGGCGACGTACGCGATCCACAAGGCCGAGAACGAGCGCGTGATGGACGAGTTCGCAGCGGCGTACCCGTCGGTGGTCGTGACGCGCATGCGGCCCGGGCTGGTCTTCCAGCGGCACGCGGCGGCCGAGCTCCGGGGGCTGTTCCTCGGCCCGGTCGTCCCGATGCGCATCGTCCGGTGGATCCGCTGGTCAGTGCTGCCCCTGCCGTACGCCTTCGTGTTCCAGGCCGTGCACGCCGACGACCTCGCCGACGCGTTCTGGCGGACGGTCGACCGACGGGCCGGCGGCGCGTTCAACATCGCCGCCTCGCCGGTCCTCACACCGCCCCACATCGCGCGGGTGCTCGGCATGCGCGGTGCCGTCCGGATCCCCCTGCGCCTGCTGCGCGGGATCGTGACCCTGACGTGGCGGCTGCGCCTGCAGCCGACCGACGCCGGGTGGATCGACATCGCAGCGTCGGTCCCGGTCATGTCGACCGAGCGCGCGCGCACGGAACTCGGTTGGGAGGCTCGGCACAGCGCCACGGACGCGCTCGGTGAGCTGGTGGCCGGGTTCGCCGACGGCACGAACGTCCCGGGGTCCGGCCCGCTGCGCGGGTAGCCTGCTCGGGTGCTGTTGCCGACCGACCTGCTGGGGACCTGGACCCTGCGACGGACGGTGCTGGATCGTCGCGCCGGGCTGTCCGGGCACGTGGTCGGCTCGACCTCGTTGTCGGTGGTCGGGCAGGACGAGGTCGCGTGGACCGAGGTGGGCACGATGCGCTTCGGCGAACGGGCGACCCCCGTGTCCCGGGCACTGTCGGTCCGTCGGGGGTCCGACGGGCGGTGGCGCGTGCACTTCGCCGACGGCCGGGTCTTCCACGACTGGGTGTGGGGCGCGACCGTCGCGCACGCGTGCGCGCCGGACGACTACACCGGGGAGCTCGCGGGCGACGCGTCGCGGTGGACGGTCCGCTGGGACGCGGTCGGGCCGGCGAAGGACTACCGCCTGGACAGCGTGCTCGACGGTCGGGTCGACCCGGCAGACTGAGTGCATGGCCCGCACCTCCGGCAAGTCCTCCGGCACCGACGCCCCGCGCATCTCGCTGACCGAGCCCGCCGACCTGACCGACTGGCGGCCCGGACCCGGCGACGTGCTGTCGGGTGACCGCATCGACGGGCGACGGATCGCGGCGCTCGACGTGGCCGGTGAGCGCCTGCCCGACCTCGAGCTCGAGGCGTGCGTGATCGAGGAGTGGCACGCCGACGGAGCCGACCTGCGCGGCCTCCGGATCCACGACTGCGTGGTCGAGTCGCTCGATGCACCGGTCCTGCGTGCGTCGAGCAGCACCTGGCGCGACGTCCGGATCGGCGGGGGCCGTGTCGGATCGGCCGAGCTGTACGACGCCGGGCTGAGCGGTGTCGAGTTCGTCGGGATGAAGCTCGGGTTCGTGAACCTGCGCGGAGCGACGGTGACGGACATGGTGTTCCGCGACTGCGTCATCGACGAGCTCGACATCGCCGACGCCCGGCTGCTGCGCGTGTCCTTCGAGGGGACCCGCATCCGCGCGGCGGAGGGCTCGAACACGAGCATCGCGCACGTGGACCTGCGCGCGGCCGACCTGGACCGGGTGGAGCGGCTCGAGGGCTTCCGCGGTGCGACGATCGGCAGCGACCAGCTGTACACGCTGGCGCCGTTGCTCGCGGCCCAGGCCGGCTACCGCGTCGACTGAGGGGCACCAGCGCGCGGCCCGGGTGCGAGGCTGATCGCGCGGTGCGAGGTTGGTTCCTCGCACGGGGCGATCAACCTCGCACCACGGATCAACCTCGCACCAGTGGTCAACCTCGCACGGTGCTCAGCGCGGCCGCCAGGTCGGCCTGGATCAGGTCGCCGTGCACCGCCGCTCCTGCCGTGGTCCCGGCTGCGGCGGACACGATCACCGTGGCCATCGGCGACGCCACGTTCCCCACGGCCCAGACCCCCGGGACGTCGGTCGCGCCCGTCGGCCCGGCGGACACCGCGCTGCCGAAGCGGAAGTCGCCAATGAACTGATCCACGGCGACCAGGGCGAGCCCCTCGAGGCCGTCGACCCGCGCCTCGGCCGTGCTCGCGGCCGCAAGTGCGTCGAGCTCGACCGTGGACCCGCTGGCGAGGGCGACCCCGGTCAGCGCGCCGTCCGTGGCGAGTACCTGCACCACTGAGTCGTCCACCACGGTGATGCCCCGGGCAGCGAGACCGGCACGAGCAGCGTCGTCCGCGAGCGCGGGGTCCGTCACGAACACCGTCACGTGCTCGCTCAGCGCCCGCCACATGAGTGCCTGGTGTGCCCCGAACGGCGTCGTCACGAGCACACCGATGTGGCTGTCACGGACCTCCCACCCGTGGCAGAACGGACAGTGCACCACGCCGCGACCCCACTGCTCCGCCAGGCCCGGCACGTCCGGCAGGACGTCCACGGCGCCGGAGGCGACGACCACCCGTCGGGCGGTCACGGTCTCGCCGGTGTCGAGGGTCGCGGTGAACCCGACCGGGTCGCTGGCGGTGAGGGGTGTCGCGGAGGCGGCCACGATCCTCCCGGCCGTGGACCGGACGCCGTACTGCGCGACCTCCTCGCGGCCGATGCGGGTGAGTTCGCGCGGACCGGCGCCCTCGCGACCCAGGTAGTTGTGCACGCCATCGGCCGGGGCGTTGCGGGGTTCGCCCGCGTCCACCACCAGCACGGAGCGGCGTGAGCGACCGAGGATGAGTGCGGCGGCGAGGCCGGCGGCGCCACCACCGATGACGAGGACGTCGAAGGAGTCAGACATGCGCTCATCGTGCGAGGTCGAGCCGGAAACGGCAACGATCCTTGCTGCTCTGGCAAAATGGCGGGATGGCTCATGGACACCAGGACCGACTCCCCGCGCGCACGACGGCCGAGGTCGTCGGCGGGGTCGGGCCTCGGTTGCGTGCGCTCCGGCAGCGTCGGGACGTCACGCTCGCCGCACTGGCGACGGAGACGGGGATCTCGGTCAGCACGCTCTCGCGGCTCGAGGCGGGGCAGCGGAAGCCGACGCTCGAGCTGCTGCTGCCCTTGGCCCGCGCCTACCAGGTGCCGCTCGACGACCTGGTGGGGGCGCCGCAGACCGGCGACCCGCGGGTGCACCTGCAGCCCGAGATGCACGGTGGTCGGGTGGTGGTGCCGCTGACCCGGCGGACCGGAGGCGTGCGCTCGTTCAAGCAGCTGTTCCCGGCGCACTCGCCCGGGGGTGAGCCCGACCTGCGGACGCACGAGGGCTACGAGTGGCTCTACGTCCTGTCGGGGCGGCTGCGCCTGCTGCTCGGGGAGCGCGACCTCGACCTCGGCCCGGGCGAGGTCGTCGAGTTCGACACGCACACGCCGCACTGGATCGGGAACGTCACCGACCAGGTGACCGAGGTGCTCTGCCTGTACGGGCCGCAGGGGGAGCGGGCGCACGTGCGATCACGGCCGGCGGGGTGACCGGCGTCAGAACACGTGCGCCATCACGTCGTCGAGCAGCCCCGTCGTCGGGACGTTCGCCTGCTTGATCTCGATCCCGATGTCACCGAGGGTGAAGTAGGTGGTGCCGAGCTGCACGCCGTACTGCTCGTCCGTCGAGACCTCCTGGCACCAGTAGCCCTGACCATCCCGTGCACAGTCGATGCCCGGCAGGTCCCGCAGCGCGCCCACTGCCGCCGACGAATCGACCACCCCGACGTCGATGGCCATGGTCGTGATGTCCGCACGAGGGTCGCGCCAGACGCAGTACAGACGCTTGCCGTCGGACTGCCGCACCGGGTCGAAGACCGACTTCGGGATCGCGACGGGCGACCCGACGACCGCCGGGTCGTTGAGCGGCGCGTTCGCGAACTTCCAGCGCCCTGCCGTCAGCAGCCCCTCGCACGTCGCCGGGACGGTGCCGCTGGCGTCGGCCCCCGCAGCGGGCGTCGTGGTCGAGGTCGGACGCGGTGTCGTGGAACCCGCGCCGTCGTCCGGCGTGGACCCGGCCGCGGCGGTGCTCGTCGGGGCGGGTGTCGTCGCGGTGCCTCCGGTCGGGCTCGCCGATCCATCCGGCTGCGCGGCACCACCCGTGCAACCAGCGAGCAGGAAGGCTGCGGCCAGCCCTCCGGCGAGAGCGAGCAGTCGTGTGCGGTGTGTCCGTGTCGTCCCCCGGGTCATGGCTCCGACACTAGGAGCCCGATGACGGCGGAGCCCGCCCCGTGACCGGATCGTTGTCCGGCGTGGCAGGCCGCGCGGGTGGTCGCGCGGGGCTCAGCCGCGCCAGACCACCCGTGGCGCGAGCAGGCGGTGTCCGGTCCCCGCCGGCAGCACGGAGCGGCCGGCGCCCATGAGCAGCTCGACCGCCGCCGAGGCCACGTCGACCAGCGGCTGCTCGACACTCGACAGCCCGACCGCCGCGGCGACGGGGGTGTCGTCGTACCCGACGACGGGGACCTCGGCGCCGAACGCGAACCGCGCACCGAGCGCCAGGGTGTCGGAGGCGCACACCAGGGCGTCGGGACGGGCCCCGGTCTCGAACGCTGCCTGCACCGCGTGGGTCGCGGCGGCGACGTCGTCCTCGCACGACAAGTCCAGACCGGCTGCGGGCTCGTCCCCGGTCGCCTCGACGACGGCGTCGTGCCAGCCACGCCGCCGCTCGTCGCCCTGACCGGACGGGCTCGGCCAGCCGAGGAACCCGATCCGCCGGTGTCCGGCCGCCAGCAGGTGGGCCGTGGCCTCGTGCGCACCGGCGCGTCCGTCGACGTCCACCCACGGGTGCGGTGCCGCGTCCATGTCCGGGATGCCCCATGGTCGGCCGAACGTGACGAAGGGGACGTCGTTCGCGGCGAGCCAGGTGGTGCGCGGGTCGTCGTGGAACGTCGACGTCAGCACGAAGCCGTCGACGTCCGAGCCCTCGACCAGGCGTTCGAACTGTCGGACCTCGTCCTCGGGGTCGGTCGCCGTGAACAGCAGGATGCGCATGCCGCGTTCGTCGGCGGCGTCGACCAGGGCGTGCAGGAAGCGGTCGAGCACGGCGCCGGAGATCCCGTGCACCCGCTCGAGGCGGACACCGAGCGTCGAGCTCTGCCGCGTGCGGAGCCGACGAGCGGACGCGTGCGGTCGGTAGCCGAGGTCTCGGATCGCGTCCTGCACGCGCGTCAAGGTCGTCGGCCGCACCACGTCGGGTCGGTTCAGCGCGTTCGACACCGTCTGGCGTGAGACCCCGGCCGCAGCGGCGACGTCGGCGACGGTGGCGGGATGCGACATGGGGTTCACGGTAGCGCCCCAGAGGTGTACCTTCGAGCTGTTTGATCGATCAAATTGAACGATCCAACGACGACTCGACGAGGAGTACCCCCTGATGCAACGACGCACAGCACGCATGCTGACCGCGGGCGCGATGGCGCTCACCGCGGCACTCACCCTCTCCGCCTGCGGTTCGGGCTTCCAGAGCTCCGGCGGCTCCGACTCCGGAAAGCTGACCTCGAGCGGGTCCGACCTGTCGGTCCTGATCGGGTCGTCCGGCGACGCCGAGACCGCCGCCGTCAAGAGCGCAGCCGCCGCCTGGTCGAAGACCTCGGGCACCGGCGTCTCGGTGCAGCCCGCCAACAACCTCGACCAGCAGCTCGCGCAGGGCTTCGCCTCGGGCAAGCCCGCCGACGTCTTCTACGTGTCCACCGGGTCGCTCACCGGGTACGCCACGAACGGCTCGCTGCTGGCGTACGGCGACGACCTGAAGGACAAGGCCGACTTCTACCCGACGCTCACCAAGTCGTTCACGGTCGACGACAAGCTGTACTGCGCGCCCAAGGACTTCTCGACCCTGGCGCTGTTCATCAACACCGCCGACTGGAAAGCCGCCGGGCTCACCGACAGCGACGTCCCGACCACATGGGACCAGCTCGCCGAGGTCGCGAAGAAGCTCACCCGCGACGGCCACGTCGGCCTGGGGATGAGCCCGCAGTACGAGCGCCTCGGGGCGTTCATGGCGCAGGCGGGCGGCGCGCTGACGAACGCCGACCAGACGAAGGCCACCGCTGACTCTGCGGCCAACGTCAAGGCCCTGCAGTACGTGAAGGGCCTGCTGACCAGCGGTTCCACGAAGTTCTCGAGCGACCTCGGCGAGAGCTGGGGTGGCGACGCGTTCGGCAAGGGCAAGGCGGCGATGACCGTCGAGGGCAACTGGCTGACCGGCGCGATGTCGTCGAGCTACCCGGACGTCGACTACAAGGTCGTCGCACTGCCCAAGGGTCCCGCTGGGGCGGGCACGCTGCAGTTCACGAACTGCTGGGGCATCGCGAAGGCCTCGAAGAACCAGAAGGCGGCGCTGGCCTTCGTCGAGCAGATGACGAGTACGAAGCAGCAGCTGTCGTTCGCCAAGTCGTTCGGTGTGATGCCGAGCGTCGAGTCCGCGGCGAGCACCTGGAAGCAGGACTACCCGCAGTACGCGGCGTTCCTCGACCAGGCCTCGAGCGCGCAGGGCGTCCCGAACAAGCCGGGCACCGCCGACGTCATCGCGGACTTCGACTCCAAGCTCGGCAGCCTGGCGTCGACCGACCCGCAGACGCTGCTCGAGGGCGTGCAGAAGAACATGACCGCGGCGCTGAAGGGCTGAGACCGTGACCACCGCGAGCGTGCGCGGACCCGTCCGCCGCCGTCGCCGCGCGAACCGCGCCGAGACGGTGTCGGGCTGGCTGTTCACCGCACCGACGATCATCGTCCTCGGGCTGTTCCTGGCCGTCCCCGTGCTGATGGCGGCATGGGTGAGCGTGTCCGACTGGCAGGGAGTGGGCAGCCCGTTCGCCTCCGGCGTGCAGTTCGTCGGCGGGCAGAACTACGCCAAGATCCTGGGCGGGGGCGGCCTCGATGAGCAGAACTTCGGCACGGCGCTGCGGAACAACCTCTGGTACGTCGTGTTCGTCGTGCCGCTGCAGACCGCCGTCGCGCTGGGGCTCGCGGTCCTGGTGAACGGCCGGGCCCTGCGCGCTCGCGGGTTCTTCCGCACCGCGTTCTACTTCCCGTCCGTCACCAGCTCGGTCGCGATCACCGTGCTGTGGCTCTTCCTGTTCTCGTCGTCCGGTGCCGTGAACAAGATCCTCGGTGGATCGGCGTCAACGGGCCGAACTGGTTCAACCAGCCGACCGGCCTGTTCCACCTGGGTGCCGGTGACCCACCGGCCTGGCTCGCCGACCACACCGCGCTCGGGATCTCGTGGTGGGAGTGGCTGGCCGGTCCGTCGGTCGCGATGACCGCGTTCATCCTGCTGGCGGTGTTCACGACGAGCGGCACGTTCATGCTGCTGTTCATCGCCGCGCTGCAGAACCTGTCAGCCGACGTCGACGAGGCAGCGATGATCGACGGTGCCGGTGCGTGGACCCGCTTCTGGCGCATCACGCTGCCGCAGCTGCGTCCGACGCTGTTCACGGTGCTGACGCTCGGGCTGATCGGCACTTGGCAGGTGTTCGACCAGATCTACACCGGCACGAAGGGCGCTCCGGCGAACACGACCCTCACCCCGGCGTACCTGTCGTACACGTCGGCGTTCACCAGCCAGCAGTGGGGTGTCGGCGCGGCGATCGCGTTCATCCTGTTCGGCATCATCGTCGTCTTCACGCTCCTGCAGCGCTGGGCACTCCGCGACCGCCCGGTCTCGCGGCGCCGCATGCGCTGGATCGAGACGCCCTCACGGAAGGAGGGGGCGCGATGAGCGCACCCACATCGGTCGCCGCGACGCGCGTGGCGGCGGCGGGTCGGGCCTCCAGTCCGGGAGGCCCGGTGCCGGCAGGCAGGCGACCTCGCCGCATCGGGGTGGCCGGGGTCGCCTGGATGGCGGGCGGTCTGCTGATCGCGGTCGTCTACCTGCTGCCGTTCTACGTCGCGATCGTGAACGCGTTCAAGACCGACCAGGACGCCTCGCTGAACCCGCTGGCGCTGCCGACGACGTGGACGTCGGCAGCGTTCAGCACGCTGTTCCAGAACTCGGACTTCGGGGTGTGGACGCTCAACTCGGCGATCGTCGCGGTGTGCGTCACACTCGGGCGGATCTTCTTCGACTCGCTCGCCGGGTACGCCCTGGCGCGCCTGCGGTTCCGCGGCCGGCAGACGGTGTTCGCGGCGGTCGTCGCCGTGATGGCGGTCCCCGGTGTCGTGCTGCTCATCCCGAAGTTCCTGGTGATCAACCAGCTCGGCATGTACGACTCGTACTCGGGCATGATCGTGCCGCTGCTGGTCGACGCGGCCGGGGTCTTCATCATGAAGAACTTCTTCGAGTCGATCCCGGTCAGCGTCGAGGAGCAGGCCAGGATCGACGGCGCAGGCACTTTCCGGACGTTCTGGTCGGTCGTGCTCCCGATGGCCCGGCCAGCTGTCGTGACGATCACGATCCTGTCGTTCCAGGCATCGTGGAACGAGTTGCCGCACTTCATCGTGTCGTCGTCCTCGCCCGCGCTCACCACCCTGACGAAGGGCGTGGCGTCGCTGGCGTCCGGGGCGCTCAGCGCGGGCAACCAGTACCCGATCAAGCTCGCCGCGGCGTTCGTGATGACCATCCCGGTCGCCGTCGCGTTCTTCGTGTTCCAGAAACGGATCATGAACACCAGCGACGGGGCGGTCAAGGAGTGACCGCGGCGACGACGAGCGCACGGACCGACACCGAGCAGATCGACACCGCACCGGCCGAGGAGCGCCCCATGCCACTGCAGCCCCTGCTCCACGACGAGGTCGCCGTCATCGCGGCACCGACCCAGGCGTGGTCGGCAGCCTCCGGCGACGTCGGCGCGAACCCCGTGCACGGCTACTGGACCGGCGACCAGCGCGTCGTGTCCGCGGTCGCGCTCGACGTCGCCGGTACCGGGGTCGAACCGATCGCGACCGTGCCGACGAGCGCGCGCGAGGTGGTCTTCACCGGGCTCCTGCGGGGGCTCGACGGTGCGGGGGCCGATCCGGACGTCCGACTGGACCGTCGGCGCCGCGTGCGTGTCGACGGCGTGACGGAGTCGGTGCGCATCACGGACCGGCGCGCCCCCGGTGGCTCGCTCGACGTCGTCGTGCGGATCACACCGGACGCTGCGTCGATGGACGCGGTCAAGGGTGGCGGGGGTGCCGTGCCGGCGGTGGCCGGGGTCCGCGACGACGGGTCGGTCGCCTGGCGGTCCGGGTCGGTCGACGTGGTGCTCACCGCGCCCGGTGCCCGTGTGGGCGTCGTCGACGGGGTCGTGGTCCTGTGCTGGACGCTCGACCGGGCGCGAGCGATCGAGGTCGGCTGGGACTGCGCGGTCGCCGTGCCGAGCGGCGTCGAGGGGGCCGTCGTCTCGGGCGTGCGCAGTCCCCGTCCGTTCGACCCGCCCGCTGACGTGGCCGACGACCGGCTGCGCCGCTGGCTCGACCGGGCGACGGACGACCTCGACGCGCTGCGCCTGGCCCGACCCGAGGGGGAGTTCCTGGCCGCCGGAGCGCCCTGGTTCTTCACGCTGTTCGGCCGTGACTCGCTGTGGGCCGCCCGGTTCCTGCTGCCCGTCGACACCACGATGGCCGCCGGGACGCTCCGGGTGCTCGCCGCGCTGCAGGGCACCCGCGTCGACCCGTCCACCGCCGAGCAGCCGGGCAAGGTCATGCACGAACTCCGCCAGGGGTCGCTGCCGATCGACAACGAGGAGCTCTCGCTGCCGCCGCTGTACTACGGCACGGTCGACGCGACGCCGCTGTGGGTGTGCCTGCTCCACGACGCGTGGCGTGCGGGGATGCCCGACGACCAGGTGCGTGTGCTCCTGCCGGCGCTCGAACGGGCGCTGGCGTGGATGCGCGACCACGGCGACGCCGACGGCGACGGGCTGCTGGAGTACGTCGACGAGTCCGGCCGTGGGCTCGCGAACCAGGGTTGGAAGGACTCCGGCGACAGCGTGCAGTGGCGCGACGGCACCCTGGCGGACGGGCCGATCGCGCTGTGCGAGGTGCAGGGCTACGCGTACGAGGCGGCGGTGCACGGCGCGGACCTGCTCGACGCCTTCGGCCGTCCGGGTGGCGACGACTGGCGTGGGTGGGCGGACCGGCTGGCCAC
The DNA here is from genome assembly GCF_003234655.2 of Curtobacterium sp. MCLR17_007. NCBI lineage: Bacteria > Bacillati > Actinomycetota > Actinomycetes > Micrococcales > Microbacteriaceae > Curtobacterium > Curtobacterium sp. MCLR17_007. The sequence goes on from NZ_CP126271.1 coordinate 329,349, forward strand.
GCGCTTCCGCGAGACCTTCTGGGTGCGCGATGACGTCGGCGCCCACCCGGCGATCGCCCTCGACGCCGACAAGCGGGCGGTGGACTCGGCCACCAGCAACATCGGACACCTGCTCGGCACCGGTCTGCTGTCGGCGTCCGAGGAGGCCGTCGTCGCCGCACGGGTCGTCGCCCCGGACATGGCGAGCGGCTTCGGGCTGCGGACCATGTCGACCACGGCCGCGGGGTACTGGCCGCTGAGCTACCACGGCGGCAGCGTGTGGGCGCACGACACCGCGGTCGTCATCGCCGGGCTGACCCGGTCGGGGTTCTCGTCTGAGGCCCGGACCCTCGCCGAGCAGCTGCTGGCGGCGGCCGTCGCGTTCGACTTCCGGATGCCCGAGCTGCACGCCGGGGACGCGGCGTCCGAGGTCGACCGTCCGGCGCCGTACCCGGCCGCGTGCCGACCGCAGGCATGGAGCGCAGCGGCGGCGTTCCCGGTGTGGGTCGCGATGCGCTGACGCCGGGTCGCGACGCGGACGTCGGGTCGCGACGCGGACGTCGGGTCGCGACGCGGACGTCGGGTCGCGACGCGGACGTCGGGTCGCGACGCGGACGTCGGGTCGCGACGCGGACGCCGGCTGGGCCGGTGCGGAGGACCACCCGAGCAGCCTGGACGTATGGCTGACGCACCCACGACCGCCGTCCTCTTCGACATCGACGGCACGCTCGTCGACTCGAACTACGCGCACGTGGACGCGTGGTGGCGTGCCTTCCGGGTCGTCGGCGCCTCGGTCGACGCCTGGCGCATCCACCGCCTGATCGGCATGGACTCGACGCGGCTGCTCGAGGAGCTGCTGCCCGACGCGTCGGAAGACGACCGCGACACCGCGAAGCAGTACCAGTCGGCGTACTTCGCCGAGCACATGCCGCGCCTGCGCCTGCTGCCCGGGGCACGTGCGCTCCTGCAGGGTGTGGCGGAGCGCGGGCACCAGGTGGTGCTCGCCACGAGTGCCCCGCCGAACGAGCTCGGACGGCTGCTGGAGCTGCTCGACGCCGAGCAGTGGGTCGACGTCGTCACCAGCGGCGAGGACGTCGAGCAGGCGAAGCCGGCACCGGACATCGTGCAGGTCGCCCTCGAGCGGTCCGGGGTCGACCCGTCGCGCGCCGTGATGGTCGGCGACGCGATGTGGGACGTCGAGACCGCCGGCAAGGTGGGCGTCGCGTGCATCGGGGTGATGACGGGCGGCATCGGTGGCGACGAGCTGCGCGGTGCCGGGGCGGCGGCCGTGTACGACGACGCGGCGGCGGTGTTGGCCGGGATCGAGGACGGGCCGATCGGGGCGTTCCGGCCCGTGTGACGGCCGGCGGTCTACGCCGGCGAGTGCCCTGCCGCGTCGAGTTCGTCCTTCTCGATGGCCTGCTTAGATTCCTGCTTCATGTAATTCCCTATCAGGCTTTGAAACTTTCGGATTCGTTCGTCCTCACGTAGCCGTGCGGTAATCGGCCAAGTAGCAAGCGCTTCCGCCGACAGTGCCTCCGTTTCGATGAGCGAGTCGAGGCGTGCGAATGCCCCATCGGAGTCTCGTAGCAAGCATTGCTTTGCAAACCCATATACATCTGACAAAACGGATATATCCCAAGCTTCGACATCTTGTCGGACGGCTTCGAGGCCATCCCGCTCGCTCATCGCGAGCCAGATGTTGACTCGAGCGTTCGTGGCCGCGGTCATGTCCTCCGGGTCGGCTTCGCGGCGCCGGTATGCAATCTCGGCGAATGTCCAGCGTTTCTCCTTAAGTGCGGCAAAAGCTGTAGTCTCGTTGAAGAAGTCTCGAGACGCTCTGTGCTTAATTAACTTCTTCCAAACAGCATCGGTCAGCAAAAGTCCAAAAGTTTCAATGTGTTCAATGCTCGAACCGACGTAATCAGGAGACGCATCGAGATAGGTGCCCTTCGCCATATCTGTTCCGCTTCTTTCAACGTATTGCTTCGACGCTCTGCCGCCATGATGAACGATGCAATGACGGCGCTCGGCGATCTCCACGATCTGGCTGTAATCGCTATATACTCCGGAAAACTTGATGCCAAGAGCTTCCTCAAAAAAAGCGCGCCAGCCGGTCAGTCCGCCTCGGGCTCGCTTATCCAGTTCGGTCTCCAAAGCGTTTTCGAGGGTCTCGTCGAGATTGTTTGTATCGAGCAGCTCCTGCAGGCTAACCTCGTTGGCACGTGCAGCGAGGGCTCTCGGTTGGAGGCGGAAGTAAATCCTCGCGAGTGACACAAAATGATCATCAAGTTCAGAAACGGAACGAATAAGAATAGACTCTAGAAAAATGGGGAGTCGCCTTGGCCTCCGGAGTCCTCGCCGAAACTCCATGTAGAACTCCGGACCCCATTCAAAATCTTTAATGTTTGACCAGAGTCCATCGAGGAGATCTTTGTAGGTCGCACTATCAGCGCCTTCTTGGAAGGCCCCGCGAATCGAGTCGCCGACAATACGCAAGTCTTGCTGTGTCATTCGTCCGAGGGTGACGCGCGTCCTGTCCATTGCGCGGACCATCCCGTCCAATTCGGCAGCCGGGGCTTGTAGCTCCTCGAACGTCTCATGAATCGCACGCAGTGTGTCGACGAAGGATTCGCCGGCGTTCTGGAAGAGGTAGTTTGCAAACTCGGGCGAATGCTGAAAGTCGGCCACGAGGCCCGACGCTATCAAGAGTCCCTTCGCGTGCCAAGATGGTCGATCGTGATCACGATCGAACGCGTCTCCTGGGATGACCCGCGCGCAGTGGAACTGCGTGCCCGGATGGACGAGGAGATGCACGAGCGGTACGGCTCGGCGCAACGCGACGAGGACCCCGCGGTCACCGCCGAGCGGGATCGTGCACTGGCCGTCGACCCGTCGCGCGTCATCACCTCGCTGCTCGCCGTCGACGAGTCCGGCGACGCGGTCGCACACATCGCGATCCGGTGGCTCGGCGACGAGGTCGAGCTGAAGCGCCTGATCGTGCTGTCGAGCGCCCGGGGCAAGGGGGCTGCGACGGCACTGCTCGACGCGTGCGCCGAGGTCGGCCGCGAGGTCGGGGCGAGTCGGCTCGTCCTGCAGACCGGCGACAAGCAGCCCGACGCCGTGGCGCTGTACGAGAAGACCGGCTGGCGGCGGATCCCGGTGTACGAGCCCTACGCGGCGACCATGCCGTGGTCGTTCTGCTTCGACAAGGCGCTCTGACCACAGCGCCGTACTTGCACTATGCGCTATTGAGTGCAATTCTTGCTCGGTGAGCACCGCCGAACGCACCCGCACGCTGCGGCGACGCATGATCGTCGAAGCACGTCGGTCGACGGTGGAGCACGGGCTGAGCGGTTTCACGATCGAGCAGCTCTGCGCCGCGGTCGGGGTCTCGCGGCGCACGTTCTTCAACCACTTCGGGTCGAAGGAGGACGTCGTCCTCGGCATCGAGCTGCACGCGGACACCGAGCTGCTGCGGGCCTTCGCGCGCGGCGACGTCGTGCCTCGGGACCTCGACCCACTGAGCGCGATCGTGGCGCTCGCTGTCGAGCAGGTCCGCACCATGGAGCTCGACCGGGCGGAAGAGGTGCTGGTGCGGACGGTCCTCGACCGCGAACCCGCGCTGCTCGCCCGGTTCCTGTCGGCGACGGACGTGCAGCTCGCGCACGTGGCCGACGCCGTCCGTTCCCGGTTCGGCTGGGATGCGGCGGCTGACCCACGTGCGCGCCTGGTCACCGAGTCCGCGGCGGCACTGCTGCGGGTGACCGCCGACCACTGGTTCGACGACGCGTTCGACGAATCGAGCAGCCCGCCCTTCGACGAGCTCCTCGCCACCAACCTCCGCCTCCTCAGGGCGGTCATCACCACCGGACAGGACGACACCCCATGAGCACCTCAGCGCCGCGCACCGCCAAGCGCGCCCGACCCGGGACGGACGGGCCGCTGCTCCTCACCCAGCGACGGATCTGGATCATCTTCGCCGCGCTCATCGCCGGCATGCTGCTGTCCAGCCTCGACCAGACCATCGTCTCCACCGCGATGCCGACCATCGTCGGCGACCTCGGCGGCGTGGCGCACCAGGCGTGGATCACGACCGGGTACCTGCTGGCGTCGACCATCGTGATGCCGATCTACGGCAAGTTCGGTGACGTGCTCGGGCGCCGCAACCTGTTCCTCATCGCCATCGCGCTCTTCACGCTGGCGTCGCTCGGCTGCGCGGTGTCGACCGACTTCTGGCAGTTCGTGGTGTTCCGCGCGATGCAGGGTCTGGGCGGCGGTGGCCTGATGATCCTGTCCCAGGCGATCATCGCCGACATCGTCCCCGCCTCGGAGCGCGGCAAGTACCTCGGCCCGCTCGGTGCGGTCTTCGGCCTGTCGGCCGTCGGTGGCCCGCTGCTCGGCGGCTTCTTCGTGGACCACATGACCTGGCACTGGGCGTTCTGGATCAACATCCCCGTGGGCATCGCGGCGTTCTTCGTCGCCTGGTTCGCGCTGACGCTGCCGAACAAGAAGGCGACCAAGCGCATCGACGTCCTCGGCGTCGCACTGCTGTCCGCCACCACGGCCTGCCTGGTCTTCTTCACCGAGTTCGGCGGCAACCGCCAGCACGGCTGGGGTGCACTGGAGACCTGGGTCTGGGGTGCCGGGTTCGTCGTCGCCGCCGCGCTCTTCGTGTTCGTCGAGGCGCGGGCCCAGGACCCGATCATCCCGCTGTCGTTCTTCCGCAACCGCACCTTCGTCACCGCGACGGCGATCGGCTTCGTGCTCGGGCTCGGCATGTTCGCCGCGATCGGCTTCGTCCCGACGTTCCTGCAGATGGCGTCCGGCACCTCGGCCGCGGTCTCCGGGCTGCTGATGCTTCCGATGATGGCGGGCCTGATCGGCACGTCGATCCTGTCCGGAACGCTCATCACCAAGACCGGCAAGTACCGCATGTTCCCGATCATCGGCACGATCGTGGTCGGTCTCGCGATGCTCGGCATGACGACGCTGGCCGCCAGCACCCCGATCCCGCTCATCTGCGTCTACCTGTTCGTCTTCGGCGCCGGCCTCGGCCTGATCATGCAGGTCGTCGTGCTCGTGGCGCAGAACGCCGTGCCCGCCGAGCAGGTCGGTACCGCGACGTCGACGAACAACTACTTCCGCGAGGTCGGTGCCTCGCTCGGTGTCGCCGTCTTCGGGGCGATCTTCACGTCCCGCCTGACGGACAAGCTGACCGACGTGTTCACGGGTGCCGGGGGCAGTGCCTCGCAGGCCGCGAACGCCAGCGCCAGCATCGACCCGACGCAGCTCGCGAAGCTGCCCCAGGCCGTGCAGGACGGCATCGTGAACGCCTACGCCGACTCCCTGTCGCCGGTGTTCTGGTACCTGCTGCCCTTCATCGCGGTCGCCCTGGTGCTCGCGCTCTTCATCCCGCAGATGCAGCTCAACGACGTGGCCGGCATGGTCGCCCGCGGCGAGGCCGTCGGCGGCGCCGAGGCGGACGAGCTCGACCGCGCGCAGCGCGGGGGAGCGGAGCGCGTGTCCACGGGGTCGGTCCCGACGACGCGGCACGACGAGTAGACGCGTCCACGGACCGGACGGGAGGCCCGGTGCCAGCTGGCACCGGGCCTCCCGTCCGTCGTCGGGTCGCGTCCGGTGCGACGAGTCCGATGTCGTACGACAGCGGCGGTGTCGTGTGGGTGGCGGGCTGTCGGCGTTACGACGAAGCCGATGTCGTACGACAGCGGCGGTGTCGCGTGGGTGGCGGGCTGTCGGCGGTGCGACGAGTCCGATGTCGTACGACAGCGACGGTGTCGCGTGGGTGGCGGCAGCCCGCGCGACGCGCGCGTCAGGCGCCCGTGCTCGCCCGCGGGACCAGCCGCGTCGGCAGCGCCGGCGCTGCCGGCTCCGTGCCGTCGAGCATCGCGAGCAGCCGCAGTGCCGCCGCACGACCGAGCTCGGCGCCCGGCAGTGCGACGCTCGTCAGCGCCGGCGCCGTGACCGACGACGAGGGCAGGTCGTCGAACCCGGCCACCGCCAGCGCTGCCGGCACCGCGATGCCCCGGGCCGACGCGACCCGGAGCACCCCGTACGCCAGGGTGTCCGCGGCGGCGACCACGGCGGTGACCCCGTCGGTGAGCCAGGCGTCGACGACCCCGTCGACAGCGGAGGCCGCGGCGTCGATCGTCAGGTCGGCGCTGGCGGACATCGGCGACAGGGAGACGTCCGCCTCCGCACACGCCTGCTCGAACATCGACCGGCGGAGCGCGAACGTCGTCGCCCGCGAGGTGCCGTCGAGGTAGGCGACACGACGGTGCCCGGCCAGGGCGAGGTGCGACACCAGCGCCGAGACGCCGGCGGACAGGTCGTAGTTGACGGCGTCGGGGCCGCCGGGTGCGTCGAGCAGCACGACGGGGACGCTCGCGGTCATCGCCTGGTCGGCGGCCGGAGCGTCGACGAGGATGCCGGCCGGCCGGAGCCGCTCGAAGCGCCGGACGTCTGCGGCGACGGGCTGCGCACCGCGTTCCGTGACCGAGAGCACCAGCTGGAACCGGTCGCCGACGGTGTCCCGCACGCCGCGGATGACCTCGGCGAAGAAGGGGTTCGACAGGTCGGGGGCGATGAGGACCACGAGGTCGCCGCTGCCCCGCGCCAAGGAACTGGCGGCGTGGTCGACGACGTAGCCGAGGTCGTCCACGGCGTCACGGACCCGAGCGACGATCGGTGCCGAGACCCGGCCGCGCTCCTTGCCGTTGACCACGAGCGAGACCGTGGCGATGCTCGTCCCGGCGCGCTCCGCGACCATCGCGGCGGTGACACGGCGGCTGTTCGGGGCGGGTGACGGCACCTCCCGATCGTAGCGAGCAGCGGTCGCCGACTTGACGTCAAGCGTTTGATGCGCTGTGATGTCAAACGCTTGACGCGGCGTGCATGGCGCGTCAGGCCACCGACCTCCCCCGGGCGCGACCCGGATCCCCGACGAAGTGGAGCCCCTGTGCCCGAGAAGATCATCCTGGACTGCGACCCCGGTCACGACGACGCCGTGGCGATGCTGCTGGCGCACGGCAACCCGGACATCGAGCTGCTGGCCGTGACCACCGTCGTCGGCAACCAGACCCTGCCGAAGGTCACGCGCAACGCGCTGGCCGTCGCCCGCATCGCGGGGATCACCGGCGTCCCCTTCGCCGCCGGTGCCGACCGCCCGCTGCTGCGCGAGATCGAGGTCGCGGGCGACATCCACGGCGAGAGCGGCCTCGACGGCCCGATGCTGCCCGAGCCGTCGTTCCAGCTCGACGAGCGGCACGCGGTCGACCTGATCATCGAGACCGTGATGGCGCACGAGCCCGGCACGGTCACGCTCGTGCCGACCGGTGGGCTGACGAACATCGCCCTCGCGGCCCGCAAGGAGCCCCGCATCGTCGAGCGCGTCAAGCAGGTCGTGCTGATGGGCGGCGGCGTGCACGTCGGCAACTGGAGCCCGGTCGCCGAGTTCAACATCGTCATCGACCCCGAGGCCGCGTCCATCGTCTTCGACGCCGGGTGGGACGTCGTGATGGTCGGCCTCGACCTGACGCACCAGGCACTCGCCACCACCGAGGTCGCCGAGCGCATCGCCGCCGTCGGCACTGCACCGGCGGCCTTCGTCGGGGAGCTCCTCGACTTCTTCGGCCAGACGTACCGGGACGCGCAGGGCTTCGACGCCCCGCCCGTGCACGACCCCTGCGCCGTCGCGTACGTCATCGACCCGACGATCGTGCGTGCCGTGAAGGTCCCGATCCACGTCGAGACCCAGGGCACGCTGACCCTCGGCATGACCGTCGCCGACTTCCGCGCTCCCGCGCCCGCGGACTGCCACACGAGCGCCGCCCTGGAACTCGACCACACACGGTTCTGGGACCTGGTCGTCGATGCCCTCGAGCGCATCGGCGAGACGCCGGACACCGGATGGACCCCCCGCGCCACCGCCTCCACCACGACCACGACCACGACCACGACCACGGAGATCTGAGACCCATGACCACCACATCGACGAAGAAGTCGATCGGCGCCCTCACGGCGGCGCTCCTCGCCGCGTGCATCGCGTTCCAGCTGAACGCGAGCATGCTCAGCCCCGCGCTGGTCACGATGGCGCGCGAGCTCAAGACCGACGACGCCACGATCGGCCTGTCCCAGACGCTGTACTTCACGCTCGCCGCGCTGTTCTCGCTGTTCCTGCCGCGCCTGTCCGACATCGTGGGCCGCAAGCGCGTCCTGGTCGGCATGCTCGCCGTGATGCTCGTCGGCAGCATCGTCGCCGCGCTCGCGGTCAACGTGCCGATGCTCTTCACGGGCCGCATCATCCAGGGCGTCACGGGCCCGGTCGTCCCGATCTGCCTGCTCGTGCTGCGCAACGAGATCAGCGACCCGAAGCGCTACGGTGCCTCCCTCGGTCTGCTCACCGCGGTCAACGGCGGCATCGCGGGGATCGACTCGCTCGCCGGCGGGTGGATCGCCACCAACTTCGGCTTCCGCGGCATCTTCTGGGTCATCGCCGTCGTCACCGTCATCGCGCTGCTGTTCGTCGTGGTCTGGGGCGTCGAGTCCCGTCCGTCGCAGGGCACCCGGATGGACTGGGTCGGCGTGGTCCCGCTCGTGGTCTCGGTCGGGGCGCTGCTGACCGCGTTCAACGAGGCCGGCAAGCTCGGAGCCGCGAACCCGGCGATCGTGATCGGCGGCATCGTCGTCGCCCTGGCCGCCTTCGCCGTGTTCTGGGCCGTCGAGTCGCGGGTGCGCGAACCGCTCGTCGAGACCCGGTTCCTGAAGCGCCGGGGCACGTGGGCGCTCCTCGCCACCACGTTCCTGACGATGACGGGCGTCTTCGCCGTGGTCAACGGGCTGGTCACGTCGCTCGCACAGAACCCCGACGCGGGCTTCGGGATGGAGGCCGACCTCGCCTCGCTCGTGTTCCTCACGCCCTACGCGCTGGTCGGCTGGATCGTCGGACCGTTCGCCGGTCGGCTCGCGCCCACCATCGGCTACCGCGCGATCCTGCGCGTCGGGTTGACCGGCAGCATCCTCGCGACCCTGCTGATGGCGTTCGTCGGTGTGCACTCCCTGCCGGTGCTCGTCGCCGCGACGGTGCTGATCGGCATCACCTACGCCGGCATCGCCAACATCATCCTGAACGGCCTGGGCATCGTGCTGTCGCCCGCGTCGAACCCCGGCTTCCTGCCCGGGCTCAACGCCGGTGCGTTCAACCTCGGCGCCGGCGTGAGCTTCGCCGTGCTGCCCGCGCTGCAGATCGCCCTCGGCGTCGGAGGGTCCTCCGGCACCGCGGGGTACTCCGGTGGCATGCTCCTCGGTGCCGTCATCACGATCGCCGCGCTCGCCGTGTCGTTCCTCATCCCGCGGCCGGCCGAGGCCGAGACGACCGCCCCCGCACCCCAGAAGGAGACCGTCCGGTGAACACGATCGTCGTCGTCGGGTCGCTCAACGCCGACCTGGTGGTCCGCACCGAGCGCTTCCCGAAGCCCGGTGAGACCCTGCACGGGTCCGACCTCGCCACCCTGCCGGGCGGCAAGTCCGCCAACCAGGCGGTGGCAGCCGGGAGGCTCGGGGGAGCCGTGCGCATGATCGGTGCGGTCGGCGACGACGGCAACGGTGCGCTGCTCCGCGACTCCGTCGCGGCGGCGGGCGTCGACACGACGCACGTCGCCGTCCGACCGGGAACGGCCACCGGCACCGCCGTCATCACCGTCGACGGTCACGGCGAGAACACCATCGTGATCTCCGGCGGTGCGAACGCCACGCTGACGCCCGCCGACCTCCCCGCCGACGCGTTCGCCGACGCCGAGGTGCTCGGGCTCTGCCTCGAGGTCGCGATGGACGTGGTGCTCGCCGCTGCCCGGGCCGCGCACGACGCCGGGGTGACGGTGCTGACGAACCTGTCCCCGTTCGGCGACGTCCCGCGCGAGCTCCTCGACCTGACCGACGTGCTGCTGGTCAACGAGCACGAGGCCGAGCTGCTCGGGGACCACGGCGTCGCCCGGTCGATCGTCACGCGGGGCGGGGCCGGGTCGGTCGTGCACGACGGGGACGTGCCGCCCGTCGAGGTCCCGGCGATCCCCGTCGACGCCGTCGACACCACCGGCTGCGGCGACGCCTTCATGGGTGCGGTGGCGCTCCGGCTGGCGGCCGGGGACGCCCTCGTCGACGCCGCGCGCTTCGCCGCCGGGGTCGGGGCGTACGCCGCGACCGGGGTGGGGGCACAGGCCTCGTACCCGACCACGGACCAGCTGGCGGCGTTCCTGCGGGCCTGACCCGAGCCTCCCGTCCGGTGCGTGCCGAGCATGCCGGTACGGTTTCCGTCATGCGCGTGGGAGTCCTCGACATCGGGTCCAACACCGGCCACCTGCTGGTGGTCGACGCCCACGGCGGCGCGGCGCCGCTGCCGGCATCGTCGTACAAGCGGCCGCTGCGGCTCGCTGAGCACCTGGACGAGGACGGCGCCGTGACGCGGGTCGGGATCGACGCGTTGACGGACTTCGTCGCCGCGTCGGTGCGGGTCGCCGAGGACCGCGGCTGCGAGGACATGCTCGGGTTCGCGACCTCGGCCGTCCGCGACGCCGTGAACTCGGACGCCGTCCTGGCGCACGTCGAGGACCGCACCGGGGTCGAGCTCGCCGTGCTCTCCGGCTCGGACGAGGCGCGGTTGACGTTCCTCGCAGTGCGTCGCTGGTTCGGCTGGTCGGCCGGACGACTGGCGGTCTTCGACATCGGGGGCGGGTCGCTCGAGATCGCCGGCGGTGCGGACGAAGCGCCCGACGTGGCGTGGTCGATGCCGATCGGCGCGGCGCGGCTCGCACGGTCGTTCTTCGCCGCGGGGACGCCGACCGAGGACGACGTCCGGCGCCTGCGGCACGACATCCGCGTCGAGATCGCCCGCGACGCCGGCAAGCTCCTGCGCGCGGGAGCACCCGACCGGGCCGTCGCGACCTCGAAGACGTTCCGGTCCCTCGCCCGGATCTGCGGAGCGGCGCCGTCGGCGGCCGGTCCGCTCGTCCCCAGAGCCCTCGACGGCGCGGTCCTGCGTGACCAGCTGCCGTCGCTGCTGCGGATGTCGGTCGACGAGCTCGCCGCGCTGCCAGGGGTCTCACCGAGCCGGGCGCACCAGGTCGTCCCCGGAGCGCTCGTCGCCGAGGCGTGCCTGGACATCTTCGATTTGCCGGCGCTCGAGATCTGCCCGTGGGCGCTGCGCGAGGGCGTGATCCTCGAGCGACTCGACCAGCTGTCGGTGCTCGGGACGTCCTAGGCTCGACGCCGCTTCGGTGGTGCGAGCAGCCACGGACGGATCAGCGTCGTCACGAACGGCAGCACCCAGAAGGTCATGATCGGCGTCAACACGAGCGTGGTGATCAGGACGCGGGGCAGCGCCGCGAGACCCGCGAACGACGGCACGAGCAGCCCGACCAGGACCGTGAACGCCAGGTTGACCGGGAAGAACCCGAGCCAGATGCTGACCGCCTGCTTCCACCGCGGGGGAGCACTCGATGCCGGGGTGTCCGACGGGGCGTCGAACCAGCCCTCGATGCCGGTGCGCTTCTCGACGCGGGACTCCACCACGAGGTCGCGGCCGAGGTCGAGCCACCGCAGTCGGTCGTCGGAGTTCTCCCACGTCGACAGGGAGTCGTGGTCGGCGAACCGGTAGAGCATGTGCCACTCGCGGGACTGTGCGCGGGAGCGGACCCATCCGGAGCCGAGGAAGCCCGGGTAGCGGTTCGCCAGGTTCACCCCGGACTGCACCCAGCGGGTGGCCTCGGTGATGCGGTCCGGCTCGACCAGGCGGGTGATGGAGACGGTGACGGGTGGGCCGGCGGTCTCGGGTGGCGACGACACGGCCCCAGGCTCTTCTGGAGTCATCCGCCCAGTGTCGCGGATCCGTGTTTCGCGCTGATGACGTGATCAAGAACGGGCACGTCTTCGCCCCCGACCGCGGCTTCCTCGCGTTCACCGTCCCCGGGATGGCCGACTTCATCCACCGCACCGTCACGACGTGACGGCCGAGGCTGGCGCCCGGAACGGCTAGCTGGCCTGCTTCTTCGCCGCGGGCTTCTTCGCAGGGGCCTTCTTGGTCGCCGGCTTCTTCGCGGGCGCCTTCTTCGCCGGGGCCTTCTTCGTCTCGGTGTCCGCCGCGTCGTCGGCGCCGGATCCCTTCGACGCGGCGCCGGAGCCGGACCCAGACGAACGCGAGCCGCTGGACGAACGCGACCCCGAGCCTCCCGTCCGCTTCTTGTCCACGGACGCGCGCAGCGCGGCCATCAGGTCGATGACGTCACCGCCCTCGTCGTCGTCCGTCGCGGCCTGCTCGCCGAAGGTCGCGGCGGTGTCGACGTCGTCACCCGACTCGAGCTTGGCGTCGATGAGCTGCTGCAGCTCCGCCTGGTACTCGTCGGTGTAGCGGTCCGGGTCGAAGTCGGTCGACATGCTCGCGACCAACGAGGACGACATCTTCAGCTCGTTCGCGCTGACCTTCACCGAGGTGTCGAGGGCCGTGAAGTCGGCGGCGCGGACCTCGTCGCCCCACAGCAGCCCCTGCAGCAGCAGCACGTCGTCGTGCACCCGCAGGACGCCGAGCCGGGTCTTCTGCCGCAGCGTGAACTGCACGATCGCCAGGCGGTCGGTCTCCTCGAGCGTCCGTCGGAGCAGGACGTACGCCTTCGGGGAGCGGGAGTCTGGCTCGAGGTAGTAGGTCTTCTCGAACATCATCGGGTCGACCTGGTCGACGGGGACGAACTCGAGCACCTCGATCTCGTGCGACTGCTCCTGGGGGAGCTTCTTGAAGTCGTCGGCCGTCAGCACCACGGTCTTCTCGCCGTCGTCGTACGCGCGCTGGATGTCGGCGTACTCGACCTCGTGGCCGAGCTCGCACACGCGCTTGTACCGGATGCGGGCCTTGTCCTCGTCGTGGACCTGGTGCATCGACACGTCGTGGGTCTCGGTCGCGGCGTAGACCTTGATGGGCACGTTGACCAGCCCGAACGCGATGGAGCCCTTCCAGATCGACCTCATGCGCTCATGATGCCCGGATGCACGTGGGAGCGTGCGGGTTTTCCCTGCTCCCTCGGTGTGACGGGGGGAACGAGCGAGCACGATGGACGCATGAGCCAGCTGGACAAGGACGACCCGCGCACGCAGTACGCACGGCCGCCGTTCCCCGCGCAGACGCAGCAGGGGTCGGGACGGGCCAGCGAGATGGACCCGCCGCCGGACCACGGTGAGACGAGCTACGTCGGCACGGGGCGGATGCCCGGGTACCGGGTGCTGGTCACCGGCGCCGACTCCGGCATCGGTCGCGCGGCGGCGATCGCGATGGCGAAGGAGGGCGCCGACGTCGTGCTGAACGCCCTGCCCGAGGAGATCGACGACCTGACCGAGGTCCGCGACCTGATCGGCGACCTCGGGCGCAAGGCGGTCATGTTCCCGGGGGACCTGACCGACGAGGCCTTCTGCCAGGAGCTCGTCCGGACTGCCGTCAGCGAGCTCGGCGGCCTCGACGCCCTGGTGCTCGTCGCCGGCAGCCAGCAGGTGCACGAGGACGTCGCCGAGCAGTCGACCGCGGACTTCGACCGGACCATGAAGGTCAACGTGTACGCGATGTTCTGGCTGGTGCGGGAAGCCGTCCCGCACATGGCCCCGGGCAGCGCGATCGTCACGACGAGCTCGGTGTCGGCGTACGAACCGCAGGGCCGCATGATCGACTACGCCGCCACCAAGGCAGCGATCATCACGTACACGAACGGCCTCGCGCGGCAGCTCGCAGCGAAGGGCATCCGCGCCAACACCGTGGTCCCCGGCCCCGTGTGGACGCCCCTGCAGCCGATCAGCTACCCGGGCGACGAGATCGCGTCGTACGGGCAGGGCACCCCGTTCGGTCGGCCTGCCCAGCCGGTCGAGCTCGGCAGCGCCTACGTGTACCTCGCCGGGCCGGAGTCGTCGTACACGTCCGGGACGACGCTGACGGTGGCGGGAGCGACCGGGGTCGCGCTGTGAGCCCCGTGGCGCGGACGGGTCCCGTGGCGCGGACGGGTGCCGCGGCGCGGAAGACCACCGTGCTGGTCGGCAACCGTCGACTCGCGCTGACGAACCTCGACAAGGTGCTCTACCCGGAGACCGGCACGACGAAGGGGCGGGTCGTCGAGTACTACGAGCGTGTGGCCCCCTGGATGATCCCGCACGTCAAGGACCGGCCGATGACCCGGAAGCGCTGGGCGAACGGCGTCGACGGCAAGGTCTTCTTCGAGAAGAACCTGCCCGACTCCGCGCCCGACTGGGTCCGGCACCACACGATCGAGCACTCCGACCACGACAACGAGTACCCGGTCGTCGACGACCTGCCGACGCTGGTCTGGATGGCGCAGCAGGCGGCGCTCGAACTCCACGTCCCGCAGTGGCGCTTCGGCCCGCGCGGCGGGCGGCAGGACCCCGACCGGCTGGTGCTCGACCTGGACCCCGGCGAGGGCGTCGGGCTCGCGGAATGCGTCGAGGTGGCGGTCGCCGCCCGGGAGGTCCTGCAGGGCATGGGACTCGACCCCTACCCGGTGACGTCGGGGTCGAAGGGCATCCACCTCTACGCCGCACTCGACGGCCGGGCCTCGACCGACCAGGTGTCCGAGGTGGCGCACGAGCTGGCCAGGGCACTCGAGCAGGACCTGCCCGACCTGGTGCTGTCCTCGATGAGCCGGGCCGAGCGGCGGGGCAAGGTCTTCGTCGACTGGTCCCAGAACAACGGCAACAAGACCACGATCGCCCCGTACTCGCTCCGGGGCCGGTCGACGCCGACCGTTGCTGCACCGCGGTCATGGGACGAGCTGACCGAGCGGGGGCTCGCCCAGCTGACGCTGGACGAGGTGCTGGAGCGGCTGCAGGACCACGGGGACCTGCTGCACCCCGTCGCCGCCGGCGCGCTGTCGGTCGGGAGGCCCGACTCCGGTCACTGGGACAGCGACCGGACCCAGCGGGCGAACGACGCCGAGCAGCCCGGTCGCGACCGGCTCGCCGCCTACCGTGCCAAGCGGGACGCGTCGAAGACACCCGAGCCCGTCCCGCAGGACGCCCCGACGGTGCGGGCGGACGGCACCCCGACCTTCGTGATCCAGGAACACCACGCGACCCGCGACCACTACGACTTCCGGCTCGAGCACGACGGTGTGCTCGTCAGCTGGGCCCTGCCGAAGGGCGAACCGACGGACCCGGGGAAGAACCACCTGGCCGTCATGACCGAGGACCACCCGCTCGAGTACGGCTCGTTCGAGGGCACGATCCCGCACGACGAGTACGGCGGTGGGACGGTGACGCTGTGGGACGACGGCACGTACGACCTCGAGAAGTGGCGCGAGGGGGAAGAGGTCATCGTGACACTGCACGGTCGGACCAACGGCAACCGGCGTCTGGCGATCCTGCACACCCGCGGCCGGGGACGCGGGCGCGACGGCGACGAGAAGAACTGGCTGATCCACCGCACGAAGGAGCAGCCCGACGACGCAGCTGAGGCAACGGGGAGCGGAACAACGGCGGTGGTCGGCCGGGGAGCCGGCCCGCGAGCACCGCGGACCCCTGCGACGGCGCCGGCGTCGACCCCGCCGTCCGACCGGCAGACCATGCAGGCGACGCTGGCGAAGGGGCCACCGGACCTCGACCCCGCGGACTGGGCGTTCGAGATGAAGTGGGACGGCGTCCGCGCGCTCGCGACCGTCCGTGACGGCGAGGTCACCCTGCGCAGTCGCAACGGCAACGACCTGACGGCGCAGTACCCCGAGCTGCAGGAGCTCGGCGAGCGCGCGGGCGTGGACGGGGTCTTCGACGGCGAGGTCGTCGCGCTCGACGACCGCGGGCGCCCGCGCTTCCAGCTGCTGCAGGACCGCATGGGCCTGACCAGGAAGCGCGAGGTCGACGCCGCACGCGAACGCACCCCGGTGCGGTTCATGCTCTTCGACGTGTTGGAGGCGGACGGACACGAGCTCACCCGGTTGTCGTACGACCGTCGCCGCGAAGCGCTCGAGACGGTGGTCGAGCCGGGTGGGGCGATCGAGTTCCCCGCCGCGGTCGACGGCGACCTCGCGAAGGCGGTCGCCGACTCGGCGCGGGCCGGGCTGGAGGGCGTGGTCGCGAAGAAGCGCTCGTCCCGGTACGCAGAAGGACGCCGCTCCGAGGCATGGCTCAAGATCAAGCACCACGCCACGCAGGAGGTCGTGGTCGCGGGCTGGAAGCCGGGCAGCGGGCGACGCGAGGGTGGGATCGGGTCGTTGCTGCTCGGCATCCCGGGCGACGACGGGCTGCAGTACGTCGGCAAGGTCGGCACCGGGTTCAGCGACCGGGACCTCGACGAGATCGCGGAGGTGCTCGCACCGCTCGGCCGGGACACCTCGCCCTTCGAGGACGTGCCCCGCGCCGACGCCCGGGACGCACACTGGCTCACCCCGGCGCACGTGGGCGAGGTCGAGTTCGCGGAGTGGACCGCCGACGGCCGACTGCGCCAGGCGTCGTGGCGTGGGTGGCGCGCGGACAAGTCGCCGGACGACGTGGTGCGGGAGTGAGCGCGCACGCGGCACCATGCGTGCGCATCGGCTCCGCTGGAGGCGAACTTCCGTCCCCCGACGACGCCGTCGATGGGGGACGATCCTGTCTGCCCCGCCGTGATCGACCGCGGGGCTGTTACGTTCGCCGGGACGAGAGGTGCGGCGATGGGCGCGAGCAACTACCTGCCACCGTTCGACGCGGACGAGCACGCCACGGCGTCCGGGAACGACACAGGGGCCGACGGGGGACGACGAGCACCGCGGGCTGCGGGCGAGTCGAGCGCGGTGATGACGGCAACGGACGCCGAGGTCACGTACGCCGACTTCCTCGGCGACGAGGTCGAGGACTGATGCCGGTCGATCCGTCGGCACCGTTCGCGCCACAGCGGGTGGGGCGGCCCGTGCGCCGGATCAGGGAGCGCACGGACCGCCGCCCAAGCGCCGTGACCGGTCGTTCAGGGTGACCGGCCACGGCGCGCTCGACCCGTCCGCGCGACGGCGGACGGCAGCTCCGTACTGACGACGAACCGACAGCACGTTTCGTCACGCACGAATCCGACCACGATCCGGGAAGGCCCGACCACTGACCGAGCAGCAGCCGCTCGCGTCCCTGTCGGACGCCTCACTCGTCGAGCGTTCGGCCGACGGCGACGCAGCGGCGTTCGGCGTGCTGATCCGTCGCTACGGCCCGCTCATGCGCGCGTACGCGGCGCGCATCCTCGGGTACGGCGACGGAGAGGCGGACGATGCGGTGCAGGAAGCCGCGCTGCAGGCCTGGCAGCGGATGGAGCGCGTCGAGGACCCCGACCGCGTCCGGACGTGGCTGTTCCGCATCGCGGCGAACAAGGCGCTCGACCGCCTGCGGCGGCGGCACCCCCACCTCGACCTGGAGGCCGTCCCCGAGCCCCCGACGGACCGCACGGTGGACCAGGTGGTCGAGACCCGGATGCAGGTCGACGAGCTCGCGAAGGTCGTCCGCAACCTGCCGGACGCGCAGCGAGCAGTCTGGGTGATGCGGGAGGTCGGGGGCGCGTCCTACGCCGAGATCGCGGAGCAGACCGGGATGTCGGCAGCAGCCGTCCGTGGGTCCCTCGCACGTGCGCGGCGAACAGTGCTCGAACAGATGGAGGGGTGGCGATGACCGACGACCAGGTCGACGACCGCTACGGCGCCTTCACGCTCGACGAGCTCTCCGACTACCTCGACTCGGGACGCGACCCCGTCCGTGACGACATCGAGGCCGACCCGGCGGCGACGGATGCCCTGCAACGGCTGGAACGGCTCCGCGCGGCGTCCTCGGACCTGCTCGACGCGGACGTCCGCACTGCCGGTCGGGATGACGAAGGGTGGATCACCGGCGTGCTCGCGACCATCCGGACGACCGCGCACGCCGGACGGGACATCCCGGTGCCCGACGCAGACCCCGCGTCGGCGCTCGTCGTGACCGAGGGCGCGCTGCGTGGACTCGTCCGCGGGCTCGGGGACGCGATGCCCGGTGTGCTCGTCCGGCGCACCCGGTTCACCGGCGACCTGTCGACACCCGGGGCCGACATCGACGTCGAGGTGACGATCGCCGCGGCAGCGGACGCCCCGCTCCGGGACCGGGCGGAGGCCCTGCGGGTCGTCGTGCACGCTGCGCTCGAGGAGCACGCGCCGTTCACCGTCCGGGCCCTGACCGTGCGCGTCGCCGACGTGCTGGACCCCGGGAGCGCATCGTGACCGCAGACACCCGGGCGCTCTCACGCGCCGTGACCGAGGCGGTCCTCGCCGTGCCGGCCGTCCGGTCGGTCATCCCGCCGGGACCGAGCCTGGCGGTGCTGGTCCGCGACGTCCGGTCGGTGCTGGACCTGCCGCGTGACGGTGGCGCGGTCCTGGTCGAGGACCGCGACGACGGCGTCCGGGTCCGGGTGGTCGCCGCGGTCGGAGCCCAACGGTCGGCGATCGCGAGCGTGCGAGCCGTGCGCGACGCGGTCGTGGCGAGCGTGGAACTCGCGACCGGCGAACGCCCCGTACGGGTCGACGTCCGGGTCATCGAGATCCTCTGACCTGTCCGGACACGACCTGGTCCGGCTGCCGGAGCGGCCTGATGTGGTCCGGCGTCGGTCAGGCGGCGGGAGCGGGCCCGTCGGTCGGCTCGGCGTGGTCCGCGACCGGCAGACCCTCGTCCACGAGGTCGTCCTCCTCAGGCTCGACCACGTCGGCCGCTGCGGCCTTCGCCTCGTCGATCGCCTGCTGCGACTCGCGCAGGAGTCCGTCGTCGCCGGTGGGTGCCTGTTCGCTCATGACCGCGACGTTACGCGGGAGCGCCTGAACCGGTCTCACGGCGCGGACGGCGCTGCGGCTCGTAGTCGACGGCCGAGGTCGGGGCGGGCGAGGTGGGCATCATCGGGAGCGCCGGTGCACCGTGTGCGTCGGCGGCGTCGAGCACCGCACGCGTGGCCGCAGCGGCCAGCCGGAGTGCGTCGCCGACGGGCAGCGCACGGTGGGCCGGTGTCCGGACCTCGACGCCCCACGGTTCGTCGTGGCCGAGTTCGCGGGCGACACGGACGACCCCGGGGACGTCCCACGCCCCGGCGCCCGGCAGGTAGCGTGCCGAGCGCGACTCCTCGGCGAGGGTCATGCCACTCGGGGTCGAGAGCAGGCCGTCGCTCAGCTCGACCGCTGCGAGCACCGACGGGTCGACGCCCTGGCGGATCGACGCGAGCGTGGACCCGCCCCGCAGTGCGTGCATCACGTCCAGCAGCACGCCGCCGCTCCCCGCCGTCGTGACGAACCGCGAGGCCCGCTCCACCGTCGGCAGGTTCGACCACGGTTCCGGCTCGAGGACCAGCTGTGCCCCCACCCCCTCGGTCTGCCGTGCCAGCGCCACCCAGTCGTCGAGCATCGCGGCGGGCGAGACGCCCGGCAGGGACACGTCAGCACGAGCCACCACCTGCCACGCGCTGAGCGACGCCGCGGCCTCGAGGAGGACCCCGCGCTCGCCACCGGACCCGGCCGTCGCGTCGGAGCCCGTCCACCACGTGCTGAGGGTCCCGAGCTGCACCCAGACGATCCCGGCATCGTCGAGCATGCGTCGCAGCCGGGCGAAGCCGATCGTGGCGCGGACCTCGTACAGGTCGTCGAGTGCGAGGGCGATCCCCGCGAACCCGGCGTCACCGACGGCGCGGACTCGCTGGTCGATCGGTTCGTCGCCGTCCCAGGTCCAGGACGTCGCCAGCAGGTCGTGTTCGAGCACGTCGCACCTCTTCCCCGGTGCACGCGCGGCGGTCGCCCTCGACCCCGCCGACACCGATCAGGACACCGCGATCCCGACACGGCGTCGGGTCCAGGGATACCCGCCGTGCCTCCGAGCGCTCACAGCGCCCGGCAACACCCTCGACACGCGCTCACACCAGTCGCGTCCGGACGCTCCCGACCCCGGCGATCGTGCCCTCCAGTGTGGAGCCGCGCGCGACCACACCGACACCCTCCGGGGTCCCCGTCATCACGAGGTCGCCGGGTTCGAGCCGCACCGCGCGCGACAGCTCGGCGATGACCTCGGCGACCGACCAGATCTGGTCACCCAGGTCACCGTGCTGGCGGCGCTCGCCGTCGACCAGCAGCTCGACCGTGCCCCGGGTCGGGTCGACCGTGCCCGCGGGGACGACGGCGCCGATCGGGGCCGAGGCGTCGAACCCCTTCGCCATGTCCCACGGTCGCCCGAGCCGCTTGGCTTCGGCCTGCAGGTCGCGGCGCGTCAGGTCCAGCCCGACGGCGTAGCCCCAGACGTGGTCGAGCGCGTCCGCCACGGCGATGTCACTGCCGCCACCGCCGATCGCGACCACGAGTTCGACCTCGTGTTCGAGTCGTTCCGTCATGGACGGATAGGGCGTGTCCGCGTCGTCGGCCACCACCGCGTCGGCTGGCTTGGTGAAGAAGAACGGCGGCTCGCGGTCCGGGTCGTGCCCCATCTCGCGGGCGTGCGCCGCGTAGTTCCGTCCGACGCAGAACACGCGACGGACCGGGAAGCGCCCGCCCGTCGTCGTCGGGACGGTCGGGAGGGCCTGGGCCGGGATCACGAGGTCGGACACGTCCTCAGCCTGCCAGACCACGGCGGCCCGGCGCCGGTCAGTCGGCGAACGACGCCTCGTACCGCAGTGCCCGCGCCCGGGCACGCTCCTGACGCTCGCGCCACTCGGCGCGGAGCTCTGCGAGTTCGACGTCGCGGCCCTTGGCGCGCATCAGCGGGCCGTAGTGCGGGTTCGCCAGCAGGCGCGGGATGCAGACCTCGGCACGCCACAACTCGAGTCGGAACTCGTCATCAGTCAGATCGGAGATCATCGTCGTCCCTTCGGCCTGTTCTCGCGCGCACGATCCACCGGAGCGCGTCGTACATCCACTCGTCGTCGTCGGTCGTCCAGGAGCGCGTGGCCAGCGCATCGGCCAACAACGCGGCGGCGGCACGCCGGTCCGTCTGCCCGGACAGGGCCCGTTCCGTGACCCATGACCAACGCTGCCACCACTGGTCGCGGTGCGCCAAGAACTCCGTATTCCGCCGCATCGCGCGGCCCTCGCGCAGGGTCACGAAGGTCGCGCCGACCGCCGCACATGCGCTCAACACCGACACGAGCACGCTCGCCCACCCGATCCCTGATCCGTCCATGTGGACAGCGTCGCGCGCAGGGCAGGACCGCAGACGGGCCGGCGGCCGTCCTGTGGAGACTGCGCCGGGCCTCCCGGATGTGGAGGACTAGTTCCCCGGAGCGGCCGCCTCGGTCTCGCCCTCACCGGGGTCGCCGCCCGTCCCGCCGACGGCGGGCTCGTCCTGCGGCCAGCCGGAGAACTGCCAGCCCTCGACGGACGGGTGGTCCTCGCCCTTCGCGTACGCGTACGCCCGTGCCGCGTCGCGCGCCTCGGCGAGCTTCGCGATGAGCCCCGCGTAGCGGTCCGGGTCGACCCGGGTCAGCGCGTCGTGGGCCAGCGCGAACCGGTCCATCTCGTTGCGCATCAGCATGTCGAACGGCGACGTGGTGGTGCCCTGCTCGAGGAAGCCGTGCACGTGCAGGTCGTCGTGCCCGTGGCGACGGTAGGTGAGCTGGTGCACGAGTGAGGGGTACCCGTGGAAGGCGAACACCGCCGGGGTCCCGGGCAGGAACAGCTCGTCGTACCGTTCATCGGGGATCGGGTGCGAGTGCTTGCGGGTGTCGCCGAGCGAGAGCAGGTCCACCACGTTGACGACGCGGACGCCGACCTCGGGAGCGAGCTGGTTGATCAGGTCAGCGGCGGCGATCGTCTCCACGGTGGGCACGTCACCAGCGCTGACGAGCACGACGTCGACGTGGCCGACGCGCTGCTCGGTGCCGGCCCAGTCCCACACGCCGACCCCGGCGTCGGCGTGCGCGATCGCGTCCTCCAACGACAGGAACACCGGCTCCGGGTGCTTGCCGGCGACGATCACCTCGATGCGGTCGGTCGTCTCCATCGCGTGGGTCGTCACGGCGAGCAGCGTGTTCGCGTCGGCGGGGAGCTTGATCCGGACGAGGTCCTGCTGCTTCGAGGCGACGACGTCCAGGAAGCCGGGGTCCTGGTGCGAGAAGCCGTTGTGGTCCTGCCGCCAGACGTGCGACGACAGCAGGATCGTGAGGTTCGACACCGGTGCGCGCCAGTCGATGCCCTCCGACGACTCGAGCCACTTGGCGTGCTGTCCGACCATCGAGTCGATGATGTGCGCGAAGGCCTCGTAGGTGTTGAGGATGCCGTGGCGACCGGACAGGACGTACCCCTCGAGCAGCCCCTCGAGCAGGTGCTCGGACAGCACCTCGATCACGCGGCCGGTCGGGGCGAGGTGCTCGTCCTCGGGGTCGTTGCCGGCACGCCAGACGCGGTTCGTCACGTCGAACACCGCGTCGAGCTTGTTCGACACGGTCTCGTCCGGCCCGAACAGCCGGAACGACGACGGGTTGCGTCGTGCCAGCTCGGCCAGCCACGGGCCGAGCGTGCCGGTCGAGGACGCGTCGGAGCCGGCCTCGACACCGAACTCCGTCAGGTCGGGGCGGTCGAGCGCGGTGCGGATACGTCCACCGTTGGCGTGCGGCGTCGCACTCATGCGCTTGTCGCCCTCGGGGCGGATCGACTCGAGCAGCCCGATGCCGGCCCCCTCGGCGTCGAACAGCTCGGACGGGTCGTAGGACTCCATCCAGCCCTGCAGCTGCTCCAGGTGCTCGCGGTTGTCGCGGACGGCCGGGAGCGGCACCTGGTGGGCACGGAACGTCCCCTCGACGCGCTGGCCGTCGACCTCCTTCGGCCCGGTCCAGCCCTTCGGGGTCCGCAGGACGATCATCGGCCAGCGCGGCCGGATGTCCGATGCCCCGGCCATCTCGCCGGCGGCGGCACGGGCCGCCTGCGCGCGGGCAGCGGCCTGGATGTCGTCGATCGCGGCGAGGGCACGGCGGAGGGCGCCGTCGAACAGGGCGTGCACCGCGAAGGGGTCGTCGCCAACCCGCGAGGAGTCGACGACGATCGGGTCGTACCCGAGCCCGCGGAAGTACGCCGTCAGGTCCTCGGCCGGGATGCGCGCGAGGATCGTCGGGTTCGCGATCTTCCACCCGTTCAGGTTGAGGATCGGGAGCACGGCACCGTCGGCGACCGGGTCGAGGAACGTGTGGGCCTGCCACGAGCCGTTGAGGGGGCCGGTCTCCGCCTCGCCGTCGCCGACGACGCAGGTCACGACGAGGTCGGGGTTGTCGAGTGCCGCTCCGTAGGCGTGCGCGAGGGAGTACCCGAGTTCGCCGCCCTCGTTGATCGAGCCCGGGGTCTCCGGCGCCGCGTGCGACGGGATCCCGCCCGGGAAGGAGAACTGGCGGAAGAACTGCTGCAGCGTCGTACCCGGGTACAGCTCCTGCCAGGTGCCGTCGAGCCAGGCGTTCGCGTTCATCGCGGGACCGCCGTGCCCCGGGCCGCAGATGTAGAGCATGTCCCGCCCGGAGGACGCGATCAGTGCGTTGCAGTGCGCGTAGACCAGGTTGAGCGCCGGTGAGGTGCCCCAGTGTCCGAGCAGGCGCGGCTTGATGTCGTCCGGGGTCAGCGGGCGTTCCAGCAGCGGGTCGTCCAGCAGGTAGATCTGCCCGACGGTCAGGTAGTTCGCCGCACGCCACCACGCGTCGATCGCGCGGATCCGGTCGGTCGTCGGCAGGTGCTCAGGAGCCATGCCACCACCGTACGGACGGCGGCTGCGGCGGTGTCGGGAAAACTCGTCCCAATCCGTTCTGCGAGGGGTGCCGAATCAGCAGCACAGGGCGAACGCCCAGAAGGCTTCCCGGTCTCGTCCGGTCGGGGCTCAATCAACTCACAGAAGAGGAACGATCACCATGCGCAAGATCACCAAGACCACCCTCTCGGTCGCCGCTGCCGGCGCGATCATCCTCGGCGGCGCCGGGTTCGGCATCACCGCCGCGAACGCCGCGACGCCCACGATCCACACGGTCGCGTCGTCCTCGTCGAAGATCCCCGCCCCCGTCGCATCGGTCCCCGAGGTCAAGGGCGGGAACACCTCCGTCGCCCTCGACTCCGGCTTCACCGACGCCCTCACCAGCCTGGGCCTGACCCCGGGTGTGTCGGGTTCCGCGAAGCTCGCCGACGGCGCCGTGTCGTTCCCGATCACCGCCGGCTCCGTCACCTACTGGTCCCCGGATGGGTCCTACCGTCCCTACGTGCAGGGCCTGCTGAACCACAACGGTTCGGGTCTGACCCTCGCCGCGGGCGGCACGACCGTCACGCTGGAGAACTTCGTCGTGAACCCGGGCTCGTCGAAGCTGTACGGTGACGTCCTGGTCAACGGTGAGGTCGCCGCGTCGAACGCGTACCTGTTCTCCCTGCACGGTGGCACCCTCAAGCCGCTGCAGCTCGAGGGTGACAACGCGATCCTGACCGGCACCACCGTCCACGTCTCCGACGACGCCGCGAAGCTGCTCAACAGCACCTTCAAGACCGACGCCGTCAAGGGCGGCCTCCTCGTCGGTACCGCCACCATCACCGCCCAGATCAAGTAACACCCCCCGCGCCACCAGCGCACAGCACCACACCCCGCAACGGACACAGCACCACGCAACCGCGTGGTGCTGTGTCCGTTGTGCGGTTCCGGGGTCAGCCGGGAGGCCCGGGCCGGCTCAGTCGTGTCGGCGCCACCAGCGACGCGGCCGGGAGCCGAGCTGCTGCTCCTCGGCGGCTCGCGCGGCGGACGCGAACCGCGCCGCGCGACGCTCGCGCCACCGCGCGAGCTCGGACTCGACGTCGCGGAGCGGGGTGACGACGGGCGGTCCGCCCAGCAACTGCCGGCGCGCTTCCTTCACCCGGGCGTTGAAGTCGACCAGGACGTCGCGCACGTCCGACTCCACCGACAGGGCGTCGAGCGCGTCGTCGAGCTCGGCGTCCTCGGTGCGCAGGGCCAGCGCGGGTGGGGCGATGCCGCGGATGTCCTCGCGCTCGATCTTCGACTTGATCCACCAGTCCGGATCGTGCTGCCCGTCGTTCCCGGGCAGCGGCTTGCCGTGGTACGGGTTGCCCTCGAACACCCCGCGGCGTTCGGCGTCCTCGATCTGCGCCCGGGCGTGTGCCGCGACGTCGGCGGCCTTGAGCAGCCGACGTTCCTCGCGCACCTCGTCCGGGTCGAGCGAACCGCGCTGGACCTCGCTGTCGACGAGCTGCTGGTAGCGGTAGCGCGCGGCCCGGCGGAGGCGGTCCATGCGTGCGTCGATGTCGTTCATCGTCAGACCATGATGCCCCGTACCCCCGACGACGTCACCCAGGACTGCGCGGCCGGGGTCACTGCTCGGCCGACACCTCTTCGATCGTGAGCGCCGCCTGGATCAGCGCCAGGTGGGACAGCCCCTGGGGGATGTTCCCCATGAACTCACCGTCCACCGCGCTCAACATCTCGCTGAACAGCCCGACGTCGTTGGCCTGGTCGACCATCTGGTCCATCAGGGCAGTGGCCTCGTCGATCCGCCCGACGCAGGCCATCGCCGCCGCCAGCCAGAACGAGCACGCGACGAAGGGGGACTCCTCGTCCTCCATGCCCGTGTAGCGGTAGACGAGGGGTCCACGCTGCAGCTGGTCCTCGATCGCCCGGATGGTCGACTCCATGCGCGGCCCGCGGTCGAACGACGACATCGCGTGCAGCAGGACCGAGGTGTCGATCGCCGTCGAGCCCTCGTACATGACGTAGTAGCCGAGCTCCTCGTTCCAGCCGTGCTCCGCCACCCACTGCTCGATGAGCTCGCGGTTCTCGACCCACTTCGCCCGCGGGCCGTCGATCATGCCCGCGTCGTGCAGCTCGATCGCGGCGTCCAGCGCCTGCCAGCACCCCATCTTGCTCGACACGTAGTGCTGCGTCTCCTCGAGCTCCCACATGCCCGAGTCGGCCTCGGGCCAGCGGTGGCAGGCGTCGTCGGCAAGGCGCTCCAGCACCGCGGCCGTCGCGCGGTCGAGCACGTTGCCCGCCACGACGTACTGCCGCATGATCTCGAACACGTCGCCCCAGACCCCGAGCTGGAGCTGGTCGCCGGCCCGGTTGCCGACGGTGACCGGCCCGATGCCGTTCCACCCCGGCACGTCGCGCTCCTCGACCTCGTCGGTCTTCGAGCCGTCGAGCCGGTAGAAGATCGGCATGGTCTCGTCGTGCTCGCCGATGGTCCGCATCACCCACGAGACCGCCGCGTGGGTCTCCTCGCGCAGGCCGAACCGGGTCAGCGCGTGCACCGTGTACGACAGGTCGCGGACCCACGCGAAGCGGTAGTCCCAGTTCTTGCCGCCGGTGCGGTCCTCGGGCAGGCTCGTGGTGGCCGCGGCCGCGATGGCGCCGGTCGGCGAGAAGATGAGCAGCTTCAGGGCGAGGGCGCTCCGTTGCACGGCGTCCGACCACGGTCCGTCGTACGAGAACTCCTCCGACCACGTCGACCAGTTCTCGATCGTCCGGTCGACCGCGTCGAGCGTGCTCTCCGGGTCCGGCATGAAGATCGGCTCGTTGTGCGTGCCGACGATCGTCAGGATCGACCTCGACCCCTCGCTCGTGGTGAAGCGGCCGGAGAACCGCGGCCCGTCGTCGTGGACCGGCTCGAACCCGACCTCGACGATGGCGATGGTCACCCCGTCGATGCCGATCACGGCGCCGTTCGCCGTGTCGAGCCGCTTCGGCTCGGCGGTGTTCAGCAGCGTGCCGGGCACGACGGCCCACTCCATCTCCACCGAGCCCTCGACGCCCTGCACGCAGCGGGCGATCTCGGCCCACGGCAGCCGGCCGGCGACGCCGGTGACCATCGCGTCGGTGACCGTGGCCTTCCCGGACGAGGTCGTCCACGTCGACACGAGCACGTTCGTGCCCGGCAGGTACTCGCGCGACACCGTCGCGTCGGCGTCGGTCGGGCGGAGTGCGACGTGCCCGCCGTGCTCGGCGTCGACGATGCTCGCGAACACCGGCGGCGAGTCGAGCGAGGGGACGGGCAGCCAGTCGATCCGGCCGTCGAGGGCGATGAGCGCGACGGTCCGACCGTCGCCGATGGCCCCGTAGGAGCGGAGCGGCACGTACCCGTCGGTGCGCTCCTCGTTGCCGGAGGCGTCCGGGGTGTCGTGAGTGCGTTCGAGCATGCACCCATGCTGCCCGGAGCTGTCGACGGAGGCTCAGGACCCCGTACCCCGTCCGGCGGAGCGGAGCCGGTCCTCCCGTCGGTCGGTCCGGCCGCCACTCCGGACGCGGGTTGTGCATCCCGGGCGTGTCGCGCTAGTCTCGCTCTCCTGCCCGCCCCGGGCAGGACCTGCCAGCGGCAGGACACCGGAAGGACCGCGCATGCGCGCCGTGCAGTATCCCGAACAGCGGATCGAGCTCCAGCTCGATGCGCTCGTGGTGCTGCCCGAACAGCGCAGCGAGCAGCAGTCCACCGGCAATCCCGCGTAGGCACGACCGTCACACGACGCCCCCGTGCCCACCCGGCCCGGGGCGTCGCTCGCCGTCCTCCTCGCGTCCGTCACGGACGCCGCGTCCGTCAGGACGTTCAGTCCGGATCGGACAGGAGGCTCGGCGTGGTTCCGCCTCGGACCGTCACCACCACCACGACGAGACGAGAAGGACCAATGAAGAAGATCACCGGCCGGCTGCTGTCCTGGGCGTCACTGCTCGAGGACAACACGGAGCAGCAGGCCCGCACGACGGCGGCGATGCCGTTCGTGTTCCCGCACCTGGCGCTCATGCCCGACGCCCACCTGGGCCTCGGCGCGACCGTGGGGTCCGTCATCCCCACGCTCGGCGCCGTCATGCCCGCGGCCGTCGGCGTCGACATCGGCTGCGGCATGATCGCCGTGCGCACGCAGTTCACGGCGGACCAGCTGCCCGCTGACCTGCGTCCGCTCCGCGAGCAGATCGAGCGCGCGATCCCGCTGTCGGCCGGCGCGTCGAACCGGAAGGTCGTGGCCACCGCGGCGCCGCGGATCGCCGAGCTCGAGACGATGGCCGAGGCCGCGGGCTTCGACCCCTCGGCCGTGCTCGGGACCTGGCGCAACCAGCTCGGCACGCTCGGGTCCGGCAACCACTTCATCGAGGTCAGCCTCGACGAGGAGGACCGGGTCTGGCTGTTCCTGCACTCCGGATCGCGGGGTGTCGGCAACAAGATCGCTCAGCGGCACATCACGGTCGCCAAGGCCGCGATGGAGCGCTGGTGGATCACCCTGGCGGATCCCGACCTGGCGTACCTGGTCGAGGGCACACCCGAGTTCGACCGGTACATCGCCGAGCTCCGGTGGGCGCAGCACTTCGCCCTGCTGAACCGCGAGGAGATGATGGACCGGGTCGTCCGGCAGCTGTCCGAGGTCATGGGCACGCCGGTCGACGAGCAGGAGCGGATCAACTGCCACCACAACTTCACCCAGCGTGAGACGCACTGGGGGAAGTCGGTGTGGGTGTCCCGCAAGGGTGCGATCCAGGCGCGCGAGGGCCAGCTCGGGCTGATCCCCGGGTCGATGGGCACCGCGTCATACGTCGTCGAGGGGCGGGGCAACAAGCCGTCGCTCGAGTCCTCGCCGCACGGCGCCGGACGGATGTACTCGCGGTCGGCCGCTCGTCGCACGTTCACGCACGACGAGCTCCGGGCCGCGATGGCCGGGATCGAGTACCGGGACACCGACGCGTTCCTGGACGAGATCCCGGCGGCCTACAAGCCGATCGACCAGGTCATGGCCGACGCCGAGGACCTGGTGACCATCCGGCACACGCTGCGGCAGGTCGTCAACGTGAAGGGCGACTGAGGGGTCGCGCTGCGGACGGGAGGCACGGTACTGGCCCGCGCCGTGCCTCCCGTCCGCGCCCGGCGCGCACACGTCCCAGCTGCATCGGGCAGTGTGGTGTCCCGTGACCGACAGCGCTGAAGCCACTGCCCGCGAGACCGGACGCCAGGTGCGTCGCGCCGCCGACAGCCGGTGGTTCGAGACGACCGCCCGCGGCGGGTTCGTCGGCAGCGGTGTCGTGCACCTGCTCATCGGGTACCTGGTGATCTTGCTCGGCATCGGGAGTGCCGCCGGCCAGAGCGGCGGCCAGGGCTCGCAGTCCGGTGAGACCGACCAGTCCGGCGCGCTGGCGCAGCTCGCGGCGGTCCCCGGCGGGGTCGTCCTGCTGTGGCTCGTCGCAGTCGGTACCGCGGCGCTGACGATCCGGCTCGTCGTCGAGGCCGTCGTCGGTGGCCGGACCGACACCGCGCGGTCGTGGCTCAACCGGGCGAAGAACGCCGGCAAGGCGATCGTGTACGGCGTGATCGCGTACTCGTCGGCGTCGTTCGCCCTCGGCGCCGGGAAGAGCTCCTCTGGATCGACCCGCGGTGCGGCGGCGACGGCCCTCGCCACGCCGGGCGGGGTGTTCCTGCTGCTCGCGGCCGCTGCGGTCGCGATCGCCATCGGGATCGGTCTGGTCGTCATCGGCGTCCGCCGGTCGTACCGCAAGCAGCTCGTCACGCCCCCGAAGACCGTGGAGCGACCCCTGACGGTGCTGGCGGTGACGGGCTACGTGGCGAAGGGGATCGCCGTGACGATCGTCGGGGTGCTCGTCGCGGTGGCGGCGTTCCGGAGCGACCCGCAGCAGGCGTCCGGGCTCGATGCGGCGTTCGACGCGGTGAAGGGCGTGCCGGGTGGTGGCGTGCTGCTGGTGGTCATCGGGATCGGGTTCCTGGCCTTCGGTGCCTACAGCTTCCTGCGGGCGAAGTACGCCCGCATCTGACCATCGACCGGCCGCCGTCTGGACGACCACGGACCGACCCGACGGTAGACGGGGTCCATGACGACGAGCGCCACCACCGGTCCTGTCCGTGTCTTCGCCGACGCGGGTGCCGTCCTCGGCGAGAGCATCGTGTGGGACCCCGAGCACCAGCTGCTCCGGTGGACCGACATCACCCTCGGTGTCCTGAGCACCGCCGACGCGGACGGCGCGGTGCTCGACACCGCGACGTTCCCGCCGCCACTCGCGTCCTTCCAACCGCGGGCGGGGGGCGGTCTCGTGCTCGCCCTCGGTGACAGCGTCGTCGTCACCGACCCGGACGGCGGGGAGCCCAGGACGATCGCCCGCGTCGAGCACGCGCACGCCGGCATCCGGTTCAACGAGGGCAAGTGCGACCCCTTCGGCCGGTTCCTGGTCGGCAGCATGGACCTGACCACGGGGGAGCCCGACGGTGCGCTGTACGCGGTGGAGGCGGACGGCACGACCCGGCTGCTGCGCGGCGGCTTCGGGACCACGAACGGCATCGAGTGGTCACCCGAGGGCGACGTGATGTACGTCACGGACACCAGCACGTCGACGATCTACCGTGGGTCGTACGGCCCGGACGGCGAACTCGGCGAACTCGAGCCCTTCGTCGCCGGCGCCGCACACGACGGCCTGGTCCGAGACGACGAGGGCTGCTTCTGGGGTGCGATCTACGGCGGCGGCCGGGTCGAGCGGTACGACGCCTCCGGCGCGCACCTGGAGACCGTCGAGGTCCCGGCGCCGAACGTCACGTCGGTCGCCTTCGGAGGTGCCGACATGGGCACGCTGTTCGTCGCGACCGCCCGCGAGAACGCGACCGAGGAACAGCTCGAGCAGCACCCGCGCTCCGGTGCCGTCTTCGCGGTGCCGACCCGTGTGCACGGGTTCCCTGCGAACACCTTCGGGGGCTGACCCGCCGGGCAGCGCCTGGACGGAGGACACGGGCGGTAGTCTGGGCGACCGCCGACCCCGAGGAGACGCCCGTGAACGAGCAGGCCCCGCGTCACGCCGACGCGCTGGACGCGGAGACCGCCGACGTCGTGGTGAAGGTCGACCGGGTCCCGGTCGACCACACGTACGTGCGGGTGTCCTCGATCGGCGAGGTCGGCGAGCGCTCCTTCCTGCTCGTGGCGGGCCTGGGCATCGCGTCGACCTACTACGAGCGGCTCGCGCCGAACCTCGAGGAGTTCGGCCCCGTCCGCGCCCTCGACCTGCCCGGGTTCGCCGGGGTGCCGAAGTTCCGGGGCGCCGTGTCGATCGAGCGCTACGCCGACGCCGTCGAGACGGTCATCGCCGAGCTCGGTCTGACCAACCCCGTGCTGGTCGGCCACTCGATGGGGACCCAGGTCGTCACCGAGGTCGCCGCCCGGCACCCCGAGTACACCCACGTCGTCCTGATCAGCCCGGTCGTCGACTCGACCGCCCGGACGATCAGCGAGTCCGCCGTCCGCTTCGTCCGGTCGGCGGTGCACGAACCGGCAGCGGTCCGGTGGCACGCCGTCACCGCGTACGCACTGTGCGGCTGGCACTGGTTCCGGAAGGTGCTGCCGAAGATGGTCGCCTTCCCCATCGAGCAGCGCGCGCCGCACGTCCAGGCGCGGGTCCTCATCGTCCGTGGGGAGCGCGACGCGATGGTCCCGCGCGACTGGGTGCGGCGGTTGGCCCGGGTGTTCCCGTACGCGGTCCTGCGCGAGGTGGTGGGCGGCGCGCACTCGGTGATGCACGCCCAGGCCGACGCCGTTGCGCACCTGGCGGTCGCGCACGTCCGCGACGAGATCCCGGACCGCGGGGTGTCGTCGATGCAGCGCGTCCGCGACGACTCGACCGCGACGGACCTGTCGCGGCTCAGTCCGGGGGACGCCTGGCTGGTCGTGCGTGCGCGGTTCAAGGAGCTGCTCGGCATGGCGAAGGGCGACGACGAGGTGCTCGAGGCCGGCAAGTCCGCGCACGCGCTCGCGATGGCCGACGACGCCGACGACCCCGTGCCGGAGTCCGTCCGCCACGAGATCGTCGAGGCCGTGGCGCCCGAGCTGGACCGTACGGACAGCAAGCCGGCAGAACCGCGCGACCCGGGTCACTGACGACGAACGGGAGGCCCGTCACCGGTCCCGGGACCGGTGACGGGCCTCCCGTCGGTTGCGCCCACGGCGCGTGGTCTGCGCTCAGGCCGTGATGCGGCCCGGCAGCATGTCGGCCGTCAGGGAGTTCGCGTCGGCGAGCACCTTGCGGGCCTCGTCGGTCTTGTCCCACACGTTCCAGAGCAGCACGCCCCGGACCGTGTCGTCGTCGTCCAGGTAGTAGACGACGCCGGTGACGGTCGGGTCCTGCCAGTCCTCGACGGTCCGCAAGTGACTCGACACCTGGCCGACGGCCTCGTAGCCCATGTCAAACACGTCCGAGTAGTACATCGGCGTGTGGTCGTAGGTCTCGTCGGCGTCCGCGAGGTTGCGGCCGGCCTGTCGCCCCTGCTGCTGGGCGTTGTCAACGTGCTCGACGCGGCGCGTGCCGAGGATACGGTCCGGGTACTCCGCGACGTCACCCGCCGCGAACACCGACGGGTCGTCGGTCACCAGCGTCGAGGACACCACGATGCCGTCGTCGACGCGCAGTCCGGCGGCCGAGGCGAGTTCGGTCGCGGGCTCGATGCCGAGCCCGGCGACGACCGCGTCGGCCTCGATGACCGAGCCGTCGTCGAGCGTCAGCGTCACACCGGAGCCCGTGTCGGTCCCCGTCGTCACACGACGGCCGGTGCGCAGTTCCACACCGTGGTCGACGAACCGCTGTTGGAACGCGGCGGCCAGGCCCGGCGGGAACATGTTCCCGCCGACGACCTCGTCCGGGTCGACGAACGTCACGCGCGCGCCGTTCTGGACGACGCCGGAGGCGATCTCGGTGCCGATGTACCCGCCGCCGACCACGACCACGTGGGCACCCGCATCGGCGAGCGCGCGGAGCCGGCGGTAGTCGTCAGCGCTGCGGTAGCTCAGCACGCGGTCGGACGGCTGCAGGTCGGGGAGCCCGCGCGGGTGCCCGCCCGTGGCGATGAGCAACCGCTCGTAGCCGTGGGTGGTGCCGTCGGACGTCCGCACGGTCTTGGCGTCACGTTCGATCGCCGTCACGACGGTCCCGAGGAGGAACTCGGCGCCGGTCTCCTCGGTGTGCAGGTCGACCTTCTCGTCCCAGCTGAAGTCCGGGTCGGTCCAGAGCTTCTTGGACAGCGCCGGGCGGGCGTACGGGCGGTCGGTCTCCTCGCTGAGGATGCCGATCGTTCCGGACTCGTCGATCTCGCGGATGCCCCGGGCGGCCGCGTCGGCGACCATCCCGCCGCCGACGATGAGGTAGCGGTAGTCCGTCATGGTGTCGACGTCGCCGTCAGGCGTGCGTCGAGGCCTCGGCCGTCGACGGCGTCACCGCGGCAGCCAGCGGCGTGCTCGGTGCGCGGTTCTCGGCGCTGACCATCCAGGCGAGCTGCTCGAGGCGCTCGATGAAGCCGTGGAGCAGGTCCGCGGTCGTCGGGTCCTCGTCGTCGACCTCGTCGTGCACGTCGCGCATGGTGCCGGTCGCCTGGTACAGGCGGAGCGTGATCTGGTCGATCGCGTCGTGCGTCGTGATCTCGCCGTCCGGGAACTGGTCGAGGTGGCTCTGCGCGGCGACCGTCGAGGAACGCCCGTCCGGCACGGCGTACAGGGCGCGCATGCGCTCCGCGGTGTCGTCGGCGAACTCACGAGCGGCGTCGACGATCTCGTCGAGCTGCAGGTGCAGGTCGCGGAAGTTCGTGCCGAGGATGTTCCAGTGCGCCTGCTTGCCCTGGACGTGCAGGTCGATGAGATCCACGAGGACCGCCTGGAGGTTCTTGGCCATCTTGTCCGATGCGTGCATGATGACTCCTTTCGCGTCGGTGACCCTTCCGGTCTACGCGGTGCGGCAGGAGGCCTTCACAGTGCACGGTGAGGGTTCGTCCCCCGGGCGCCGGTCCGACCCGGTCAGTGCGTCGTCGCGGGGTCCACCTGGTCGACGGCGTCGCGCATGTGCTCGAGGAAGAACGCGACCGTGCGGGCGTCGTCGGCGGAGAGTCCCTCGGCGATGGACATCATCCGACGGTGCATCACGCCGAGGGTGGCGCGGACCTCGTCGTCGGTCTCGATGGTCGGGGTGATGACGAGGGCACGACGGTCGGTCGGGTGGGGGTGCCGGCGGACGTGGTTGCTCTTGACGAGGCGGTCGATGAGGATCGTCGTCGACGCGGAGCTGATCTTCAGGTACTTCGCCAGGTCCTTGGGGCTCACCATGGTGCCGGTGCGCTGGGCCTGCAGCAGGAACCGGACGGCCAGCAGGTCGGTCTCGCCCATGCCCATCGAGTCGCGGGTGCGTCGCCGCATGGCGGTCTCGGCGGCTCGGTATCGACGGAGCGCGTTCAGGACGGCGACACCGCGCTGGGTCGCGTCGTCGTCGGGGAACCAGTACCCGGACGCCTCGGTGATCTCCGTCGTGGTGGACATGCTCGGTAGCGTAACCCGCCTGGTAGCCAGGCTGCCTAGCGAACGTCCGGGTTGCGAGCAGACGTCCAGACAGACGGACGGGAGGCCCGTGGCGGTCTCGCCACGGGCCTCCCGTCCGTGCTGGGGTCGCGTCGCGACCGTCGGGCAGGTGCGCGGATGCGCTACGCAGCGACCCGCTCGGCCGCGGCCGTGGCGATCGCGTCGAGCGTCTGCTGCAGCTGCTCGGTGACCTCGGCGTCCTCGCGCGGGTGCGTCTCGGCGAAGCGGACGACCGACTGCGGGATCGCGACCTTGACGTCCTCGAGCACCGCGGCACCGGCGATCCCGGCCGCCTTGCGGGCGTCGTCGTGCGCCCAGACGCCGCCGTACTGGCCGAATGCCGAACCGATCACGGCGAGCGGCTTGCCGGAGATCGGCGAGGCACCGAACGGACGCGAGGCCCAGTCGAGCGCGTTCTTCAGCACGGCCGGGATCGTGCCGTTGTACTCGGGCGTGATCAGGAGGATGCCGTCGGCGTCGGCGATCGCCTGGCGGAACGCGACCGCTGCCTCGGGCGGGGTGTCGCCGTCGATGTCCTCGTTGTAGAAGGGCAGGTCGACGATGCCGTCGTACACGGACAGGTCGATGCCCTCGGGGGCGTGGTCGATCGCCGCTTCGGCGAGCTGGCGGTTGATGGAGCCGGCGCGGAGGCTGCCGACGAGCACGACGACGTTCGTCATGGTGACCCTTTCGTTGCGATGGTCCGTTGTCCAACGGAATGGTTACAGCAACAACCAATGCGTTCGCAGTGATCGGCATTCCCGCGCGGTCCGTGAGCGGCGTGTCGAGCGTGGGTACGCTCGGCGGGGTGACTCTCCGCACGCCCTCCAGCACCCCCGGCACCCCCGACCCGAACTGGTGGCGGCAGGCCGTCGTCTACCAGGTCTACCCGCGCAGCTTCGCCGACTCGAACGCCGACGGGCTGGGCGACGTCGAGGGCATCACCAGCCGCGTGCCGTACCTGGCGTCGCTCGGCGTCGACGCGATCTGGCTCTCGCCGTTCTTCCCCTCGCCGCTCGCCGACGGCGGCTACGACGTGTCCGACTACCGCGACGTCGACCCGCGGCTCGGTACCCTCGACGACTTCGACCAGCTGGTCCGGACCGCACACGCCCACGACGTCCGGATCATCGTCGACGTCGTCCCGAACCACACCTCGGACCAGCACGCCTGGTTCCGTGCCGCGCTCGCCGCTGCCCCCGGTTCGCCGGAGCGGGCGCGCTACGTCTTCCGCCAGGGATCGGGGCCGGACGGCTCGCTCCCGCCGAGCGACTGGGTGTCGAACTTCGGGGGGTCGGCCTGGACACGGGTGCCCGACGGGGAGTGGTACCTGCACCTGTTCGCACCCGAGCAGCCCGACCTGGACTGGTCGAACCCCTCGGTGCGGAGCGACTTCGAGGACACCCTGCGGTTCTGGTCGGACCGCGGGGTTGACGGGTTCCGAGTGGACGTCGCGCACGGCCTGGCGAAGGACCTGTCGGTGCCCTACCGGCCGTCGAACGGACACCAGCTGCCGCTGGACGGTTCCGACCCCCTGTACGACCGTGACGAGGTGCACGAGATCTTCGGCACGTGGCGTGCCGTGCTCGACGAGTACGACCCGCCCCGGGCCGCGATCGCCGAGGCGTGGACACCCGCACCGCGCCGTGTCCTGTACGCCCGGCCGACCGAGCTCGGGCAGGCGTTCAACTTCGACCTGCTCGAGGCCGCGTTCGACCCCGGGGTCTTCCGGGACCTCGTCGAACAGAACCTCGCGATGTCCGCGCACTCCGGCGCATCGAGCACCTGGGTGCTGTCGAACCACGACGTCGTCCGGCACGCCACGCGCTACGGGCTGCCGCTCGGCACGGACACGGACGCGTGGCTGATGACCGACGGCACCACGCCGCCGCTCGACCGTGCGCTGGGACTGCGTCGCGCGCGCGCCGCGTCGATGCTGCTCCTCGCGCTGCCCGGCTCGACCTACGTGTACCAGGGCGAGGAACTCGGGCTGCACGAGGCGGCGGCGATCCCGCGCGACCAGTTGCAGGACCCGAAGTGGCTGCGGTCCGGCCACACCGTCAAGGGCCGGGACGGCTGCCGGGTGCCGATCCCCTGGACGTCGTCGGGGCCGTCCTTCGGCTTCGGGGACGTGGCACCGTTCCTGCCGCAGCCGGTCGACTTCGGGGCGTCGTCGGTCGAGGCGCTCGAGGGCGACCCCGACTCCACGCTGTCGATGTACCGGCAGGCGCTCGCCGCACGACGACGGCTGCAGCAGGGGGAGTCGCTGACGTGGCTGGACACCCCGGCGTCGGTCGTCGGGTTCGCCCGGCACGACGGGTGGCGCTCGTACACGAACTTCGGCGACGCGCCGGTGCCGATGCCGTCCGGGACGGTGCTGCTGGCGTCGGGTCCGCTCGGCGACGGCGAGCTGCCCGGGGCGACGACGGTCTGGGTGGCGTAGGTCTCCTTCCTCCACCGTTCGACCTCGGCGTTCGGTCGTCCACAGATCGGGTCCGGCCCCGGCGGCCGGGATGCCCGGATCGCGACGATCGGTGCATGAACAGACCACTCACTGCTGCTCGTCCACCCGTCGGATCCTCCCGAGCGGTGCGCCGGGGCGTCGGGGCCCTCGTGGCGCTCGGCGGCCTGGCGCTCGCCGCGCTCCCGACCGCCCTCGCACCGCCACCACCCGCGTCCGCCGCCGACCTCGCCTTCCCCTGGGAGCAGGACTTCTCGACCGCGCAGGGCGGGGTGCTGAGCGGGGACGCCCGCATCCTCGACGGACGACTCCGGCTCACCGACGACCTGCCCAGCCAGGCCGGCTCGTGGGCCACGACCGACACGTTCCCGTCGACCGACGGACTCGAGATCGAGTTCGACTACGCGATGTACTCCGACGGCGGCGGGTTGCAGGCCGACGGGCTGCTGCTCTACCTGGCGGACGGAGCGGCCGCGCCCGGCGTCGGCGCACGCGGTGCAGGGCTCGGGTACAGCTGTGTCCGCCAGGCCACCCAGGGCGCGGGGACCTGTGACGTCCCGGGTGTCCCCGGCGGGTTCGCCGCCGTCGCGCTCGACCGGTACGGCAACTTCTCGCTGCCGATCAACGGCAGCGGTCCGGGCGCCCGGCCGGACTCGGTCGTCGTCCGTGGCTCGGGTGACGGCCTGTCGGGGTACCGGTACGTCACGGGCGTCCTCGCCCCGGGCGGTGTCGGCACGTCGGGCACCACGACCAGGAAGGTCCGCGTCACCCTGCTGCCCGGGGACGACGGGGAGCTGGCGGTGACCGTGCGCATCGCCGAGGGGGGTGCCCTGCGGACCGTCCTCGACGCCGTGCCCCTGCACGGCGACGGTCAGGCGGCGCTGCCGCCCACGCTCCGACTCGGGTTCGCCGGGGCCACCGGGTCGTCCGTCGACGTGCACGAGATCGACCACCTGCGGGTCCGCAAGCCGGCTGACCTGCGGGTCGAGCACACCCTGCCGGCGGCATCGGCGGGCGAACACCTGACGTACACCGTCACGGCGTCGAACCACGGCCCCAACGCATCGGACCCCAGCCCGTTCGCCGTCCAGGTCCCGGAAGCACTGCGTGACGTGCGCTGGAAGTGCGCCACCCCGGACACCTGCGGCGACGCCTCGGGCAGCGGCGATGTCGCGACGGACCTGTCGCTGGCGCGGGGTGCCACCGCACAGGTCGTCGTCGAGGGCACGGTCGACCCCGGTGCCAGCGGTCGGTTGGAGAGCCGGGCGACCATCGCGACCGCGCCGGACCTGGCCGACGTCGACGAGACGGACAACGTGTCCGTGGCCTCCGCGCCGGTCACCGCGGTCGCGCAACTCGGTACTGCCAAGTCGGTGTCGCCCGCGACCGACGTGCACCCTGGCGACGAGCTCGAGTACACCGTCACCGCGCAGAACCACGGTCCTGCCCGCGCGCACGACGTCACGGTGGTCGACGACCTGCCCGCCCCGCTCACCTTCGTCGGCAGCGACGACGACTGCAGCGCCGACGGGCAGCACGTCACCTGTCGCGCGGGCGGGGGCCTCGAACCCGACGGTTCGGCCGCCTTCCGGTTCCGCACGGTGCTCGACCCCGACTACCGCGGCGACGGCTCGGACGTGGTGAACGTGGCGACCGCAGCCTCCCCGACCGACCCCGACGGCGGCGACCCCTCGCCCGGAGTGGGCATCGTGGTCATCGACCCGGACGGGCCGGACCAGCCCGGTCCGTCGCCGACGCCCGGCGCGAGCACCACGCCGACTCCCGTCGCCGGCAGTGGCAGCGCTCCGACAGCCAAGCCAGCCAGCGGCGCAGGACACCGGGACGGGGCGCTCGCGTACACGGGTGCCGAGGGACTGGCCGTCCTGGGCGCGGTGGGGGTGGCACTCGCCGCCGCCGGTCTGACCACGTGGTGGGTGCTCCGGCGCCGAGCGAGCGCGTCCACCGGCGACAGCCCCGTCGACTGACGGCGCCTCCTGACCTCGGCACCGCGGACCAGCTCCGCGCTCCCGACCCGGGCCGCGCGGCCGTCCTGCGCGTCCCCGGGTCGGGATGGCCGCCGTTCGGCCCAGGTCGGAGCATCCTCAGCCCCGGGACCGCCCACGAGGCCCGCGCACGGAAGGGGCACATGACCGGCGGCGGTAGGATCGAACCCACGATCCGCATGCCGAAAGAGGTCTCGTGTCCGACTCCGTCGCCGACGCACACCAGCGCGCGCGGTACTGGCCGATCCCCGTCCTCCGGGCCGTCCCGGCTGCAGTCATCGCACTCGTCATCACCTTCTCCTCGAACCACGCCGCGGGCTACGGCCTGCTGCTGTTCGGGGTGTTCGCCCTCGTCGAGGGCGCGGTCCTCGGCATCGGCTCCGCGACCAGGCTCCGCGACGACCCGCGCTCGCGGCGGACGGCCCTGGCGCAGGCGGTCATCACCGTGGTCGCCGGGATCGTCGCCGTCGCCAGCAACGGGTTCGGGTTGACGGCGTTCATCGCCGTGCTCGTCGTGTTCGCGGTCCTGACCGGGGCACTCGAACTGACGCAGGGCATCCGCGCCCGCGGGCGGTCGCCGTTCGCCCGCGACTGGATGACCATCGGCGGGCTCACGCTGCTGCTGGCGATCGCATTCCTGGTGACACCGCCGGACTACTCGCAGCAGCTCGGCGGCATCGAGAAGGTCCCCGGCACGCTCGACGCCTCGGTCGTCCTCGTGGGCCTGCTCGGCGCCTACCTCGCCATCGCGGCGGTCTTCCACGTGATCGCCGGCCTCTCGCACAAGTGGGGGACGGTCGCTCCGGCGGCGTCCCCGGACGGAGCACCACACGCATGACCACCCCCAGCCGTCGTGACCGCCTGCGCCCGGTCGAGCTCCTCGGGATCTCCGCGATCGTCGCGGTCTTCGTCGGGCTCGTCGTGCTGTTCTCGACGCGCGAGGTCACGCTCGCGCTGGTCTTCCTCGGCGTCGCGTTCATCGTCGTGGTGGTCGTGCTCGCCATGCTCCAGCTCGCGTCCACCAGCGACCAGGACGACAACGACATGCTCGGCGGGCACAAGACCCCGGGCGAAGGAGACTCCGACGGCTTCCACTGAGGTCCGCAGCCCGCTCCCGGACACCCGCGAGCTCCCGTCGCGGTACCGCCACCGGTATCTGATCCTCGCGGTCTGCTGCATGAGCCTGTTCATCGTCTCGATGGACGCCACGGTGGTGAACGTCGCACTGCCGTCGATCGGGCGAGAGCTCCACAGCACCATCTCCGGGCTGCAGTGGACGATCGACGCCTACACGCTCGTCCTCGCCAGCCTGCTCATGCTCTCCGGTTCGACCGCGGACCGGATCGGGCGACGCCGGACGTTCCAGATCGGCCTGACCCTGTTCTCCATCGGGTCGCTGCTGTGCTCGATCGCGCCGAGCGTCGGGTGGCTCGTGGTCTTCCGGATGGTGCAGGCGGTCGGCGGCTCGATGATGAACCCCGTGGCGATGTCGATCATCACGGCGACGTTCGACGACGCGAAGGAACGCGCCAAGGCGGTCGGCGTGTGGGGCGCCGTCGTCGGCGTCTCGATGGGGGTCGGCCCGCTCGTTGGTGGCGCGCTCACGGACAGCGTCGGGTGGCGCGCCATCTTCTGGATCAACGTCCCGATCGGCATCGCGGCGATCGTCCTGACGTTCCTGTTCGTGCCGGAGTCCCGGGCATCGAAGCCGCGCCGTCTCGACCCGCTCGGCCAGGGCATCGTCATCGTGTTCCTCGCCACCCTCGTCGGCGGGCTGATCGAGGGGCCCCGGCTCGGGTGGGCGTCGGTCGGCACCCTCGGGCTGTTCGTCCTCGCGGCCGTGGCGCTCGTGCTGCTCGTGGTCGTCGAACGCCGGCGCGAGGAACCGCTGATCGACGTCCGGTTCTTCCGGAGCATCCCGTTCTCGTCATCGGTCGTGACCGCGGTGGTGGCCTTCGGGGCGAACGGGGCGTTCCTGTTCCTCAACGCCCTGTACCTGCAAGAGGTCCGTGGCATGACCCCGTTCCAGGCGGGGCTCTGGACGCTGCCGGCCGCCCTGGCGACGATGCTCGTGTCGCCGCTGTCCGGTCGGCTCGTCGCGTCCGTCGGCACGCGGGTGCCGCTCGTGTTGGCGGGCATCGGGATCCTCGGCGGCGGACTCGTGCTCACCACGATCGACGCGCACACGCCGATGCTGGTGCTGGTGGCGGCCTTCGTCCTGTTCGGCTTCGGGTTCGGCATGGTCAACGCGCCGATCACGAACACCGCAGTGTCGGGCATGCCCCGCGCGCAGGCCGGCTCCGCTGCGGCCGTCGCGTCGACGAGCCGTCAGACCGGGGTGTCGCTCGGGGTCGCGCTCGCGGGCACCGTCACGGGCGCGAGCGCCGTGGCGAGCGTCGGCGCGGACTTCGCCGTGGCGACGCACGCGATGTGGTGGATCGTCGTCGGGATCGGTGCCGCGATCGTCGCCGTCGGGTTCGTGTCGTCGTCGGCTGCCGCGCGGCGGTCGGTCGACCGGGTCGCACCCCTGCTCGACGCCTGAGCGATCCGCTCAGCGCCAGCGCCAGCGCCCGCGGCAGCGGCAGCGCCCGCGGCAGCGCCTGCTCCTGCGCCGGCGGCAGCGCCCGCTCCTGCGCCGGCGGCAGCGCCCGCTCCTGCGCCGGCGGCAGCGGCAGCGGCAGCGCCCGCACGGCTCAGCGCCGCGCGGCCACGATGTCCCGCGCCAGCGCCCGGACCGCCCGGGTCGGCTCGACGTCCCCCCGCATCGCGAGCCCCACGCGGAGCGGCTCGACCTCGTCCGACAGCGCGAGGACGACTCCGTCGTGTGCGACCCCCGCGTCCGGGACGACCCCGACGCCGAGCCCCGCGGCCGCGAACCGCACGACGGCGGGCATGTCGTTCATCTCTGCGACGATCCGTCGCCGGACGCCGAGACGCTCGCACGCCTGGTCGAGGATCATCCGGTTGCCGAAGCCGTGCGCCGTGTCGATGAACGACTCGTCGGCGAGTTCCCGGAGGGACACCGCGGCGCGCCCGGCGAGGGGGTGGTCGGGCGCCAGGAAGACGCGGAACGGCATCTCCCGCAGCGGCTCCACGACGATGCCCGCCGGGACGACCGGCAGGCCGGAGTACGCCAGGTCGAGCCGCCCCGCCACCAGGTCCTGCACCAGGCCAGTCGTGCCGGACGGCGAGGTCATCAGCTCGACGGTCACGAGCGGGTGCCGCTCCCGGAAGGTCCGGAGCACCCCGGTCAGGTCGACGACGTCCATGCTCGTGAAGATCCCGAGCCGGACCCGTCCCCGCAGGTCGGCGTCGTCCGAGGTCGCCAGGTCCCGCATCCGGTCGAGTGACGCGAGCACGGCGCGCGCGTGCGGCAGCAGGTCCTCACCGGCGGCCGTCAGGACCAGCGCTCGCCCCGTCCGGTGGAACAGCCGCACGTCGAACGAGCGCTCCAGACTCGCGATCCCCGCTGACACCGTGGACTGCGCCACCCACAGCCGCTCGGCCGCGCGGGTGACGCTGCCCTCGGCCGCAACCGTGACGAACTGTTCGAGCAGCCGTGTCTCCATGGGTTCATCATCGATCAGCTCGATGACGATCATCAAGCGCATCCGTTGGACTCGATGCTCGACGAGGACGATCATCGAGGCATGTCCTCGACCACACAGACCCATGACGCGTCCATCGGCGCTCCCGTCGTCGAAGCCCCTCGGGGACGCCGGGCGCACACCCGCCGACGCCACGACGTCGGGTTCTGGGCGGTCGCCTTCGCGTTCCTCGCGGTGATGGCGTTCGCGACGGTGCCCGCCCCGCTCTACGTGATCTACCAGGCGCGTGACGGGTTCCCCACGTTCACCACGACGATCGTCTTCGCGGCGTACGGGGTCGGGGTCGTCGGGTCGCTCTGGCTCGCCGGGCACCTCAGCGACGTGCACGGCCGCAAGCCGCTCATCCTCGTGTCCATCGCCCTCGAACTCGTCGCCGCCGTGCTGTTCCTGGTGTGGAACGACGTCAGCGGCCTCATCGTCGCGCGGCTCGTCACCGGGCTGGGCATCGGGACGCTGACCGCCACGGCGACGGCGCACCTCGGCGAGCTCCGGGTCCGTGCGACCGGCGACGAGGGGTCGGCGAAGGGCGCAAGCGTCGCGGCCGGCGTGGTGAACCTGGGGGGTCTGTCGCTCGGTGCCCTGGTCGGAGGGGCCCTGGCCGAGTTCGTCGGACAGCCGCTCCTGGTGCCGTACGCGGTCTTCGTCGTCGCGCTCGTCGTGGCCTTCGTCGTCGTCCTCGTCGCACCCGAGACGGTCGGCCGCCCCGAGCAGCGCGTGCCCTACCGCCCGCAGCGCATCCAGGCGCCGGCGGGCAAGGGCGCCGCGTTCTGGGCCGCGGGGACCGGCGCGTTCGCCGCGCTGGCGGTGCAGGGGCTGTTCACCTCGGTCGCCCCGACGTTCCTCGGCACCACCTTCCACGTCACCGACCGTCTGGCGGCCGGCGCGACGACCTTCGGGGTCTTCGCCGCGAGTGCGCTGTCGCAGGTCGTCTTC
Source organism: Curtobacterium sp. MCLR17_007 (assembly GCF_003234655.2). Lineage (NCBI taxonomy): Bacteria > Bacillati > Actinomycetota > Actinomycetes > Micrococcales > Microbacteriaceae > Curtobacterium > Curtobacterium sp. MCLR17_007. Next base: position 372,661 of record NZ_CP126271.1, read on the forward strand.
GCCCGGCTGGCGCAGCGCACGCAGATCCGTCTCGGCATGGTCCTGCTCGTCGTCGGTCTGGCGGTCCTCGCGGGCTCGGCGGTCGTACTGCAGGTCGCGGGCTTCATCGGGGGCGGGGTCGTCGCCGGGGCGGGCGTCGGCCTGCTCTTCCGCGCCAGCATCGGCAGCGCCGGTGCCCTCGCCGAGCCCGAGCAGCGCGGCGGGGTCCTCGCCACCGTCTTCCTCATCGCGTACGCCGGGCTGACCGTGCCGGTCGTCGCCGTCGGTGCGGCGCTGCTGGTGCTGCCGACGCTCCCCGTCCTCATCGGGTACGTGGTCCTCGTCTCCGTCCTGGCCGTCGTCGCCGGGGTCCGGCTGGCCGCGCGCGCCTGACGTCACCGGGCCTCCCGACCGGACGGGAGGCTCGGACCGGCTCCGGCATACTGGCCGCATGCCGTCGCGACGCAACCGTTCCGTCCTGACCGGACTCGCCGCGCTCGTGGCGGCCGGGCTGGTGGCCGGCGGGTTCGCGCTCACCGCGCAGCAGGGTGCGGACGACCCGGTGCTCGCCGGACCGTCGGCATCGTCGGTCCCCACGGCCGAGGCCACGGCGGACGGCGTGGTCGTGCTCGACCGGCGGGGGCCGGACCTGCCCGGCAGCGACGTCCTCGACCGGTGCGACGCCAGCAGCCGGGCGGACGTCGCGCGCTACGACACGACGGCCCTCGGCGACGTGGTCATGCAGTGCGGCAACTCCAGCCAGGGGTACGAGCACATCCGGGTGCGGCACACCGGCGACTGGCAGGACGTCCTGGGCGGGCAGGGCGATCGTGACTGGGACGACGCGATGCTCACGGCGGTGCAGTCCGCGCTCACGACGCCGCGCTCGGGCTTCCCGCGCGATGCCGGCGACGGCAAGGTCTGCTACGCCGCGGCCATGCGGTTCGACGACGGCTCCGCGCCGACGCCCGACGCGTTCGTGAAGGTCATCGTCTCGCGCACCACCGACCGCGTCATCACCGCCTACCCCACCCGCACCGACGACTGCTGACCCCGGGGGCGCGCCGGGGTGCGCGGGGGTGCGCCGTCGCGTGTGTGCGGACGCGTCACGTGCGGGCGGCCGGTGGCGCGACAGTGACGGTGTCGTACGACAGCGGTGGTGTCGTTCGGGTGGCGGGGGGCCGGTGGCGCGACAGTGACGATGTCGTACGACAGCGGTGGTGTCGTTCGGGTGGCGGGCGGCCGGTGGCGCGACAGTGACGATGTCGTACGACAGCGGTGGTGTCGTTCGGGTGGCGGGCGGCCGGTGGCGCGACAGTGACGATGTCGTACGACAGCGGTTGTGTCGTCCGGGTGGCGGGGGGGCCGGTGGCGCGACGGTGACGGTGTCGTACGACATCGGAGGTGTCGTACGGCTGACACACCCCAGGGAGAGCGCCCGCCGCCCTACGCGTGCACGTCGTGCTCGTGCCGCTGGTGCGACGCGGGCTCGAGCTGGAACGTGGAGTGCTCGACCGGCACGTCGAAGTGCTCGGCCACGCACTGCTGCAGCTCGTCGAGGATGGCCGGCGCGTGCGAGGTCGTGAAGCAGTGGTCGTCCACCACCACGTGCGCGGTCAGGTTCGGCACGCCGGTTGCCACGAGCGTGGCGTGCAGGTCGTGCACGGCGATGACGTGGTCGAGCTCGAGGATGTGGCCGCGCACGTCCTCGAGGTCGAGCCCCGGCGGCGTCGACTCGAGCAGCACGTTGGCGGTCTCGCGCAGCAGCCGGACGGCCCGGGGCAGGATGAGCCCGCCGATGACGATCGCCGCGATCGAGTCCGCACGTTCCCACCCGGTCAACGACAGCACGACGGCCGCGACGATGACCGCGACGGACCCGAGCGCGTCGTTGAGGACCTCGAGCCGCGCGGCCCGCGACGTGAAGTTCTCGCCCGAGGCCCGCATCAGCACGGCGAAGGCGACCAGGTTGCCGACGAGTCCGATGATCCCGAACACGAGCAGTGGCCCGGCGTGGATCTCGGCCGGCACGAACAGGCGCTGGATCGCGGACACGATCACGAACACCCCGACCGCGAGCAGGATCGCCGCCTGGGCCGTCGCACCGAGCACCTCGGCCCGCTGGAACCCCCACGTGCGCTGCGAGGTGGGCGAGCGCCGGGCGAGCCGTGTGGCCACGAGCCCGATGCCGATCCCGCCGGTGTCGACGACCATGTGCCCGGCGTCGACCAGCAGCGCGAGCGACCCGGTGACGACCGCGCCGACGACCTCGGCGAGCAGGATCGTCGCCGAGATGCAGAACGCGACGAGCAGCGCGCGCTCGTTCGCGCCCGCGTGCCCGTGTGCGTGGTCGTGTCCCATGCCTGCAATCGTAGGGACCGCGACCGACGACGTGCCAGGATCGCAAGCGTGACCCGGTCGCCCTACGAGCTGAGCATCGGTGCCGAGGTGCTTGCTCGGCTGCATCCGCGTCTCCGCACGTACTTCGGCCCGATCCCACCCGGGCACGTCGGCCGGGGTGCCGGTGCCTTCACCGTCGTCGGCACACCACGCCGGTGGCTCTGGCCCGTGCTGGCGCTGTTCGCCCGTGACGCCGTGATGTTCCCGGTCTGGGAGCGCGACGTGCCGTTCACGGTCGAGAACCGCCCGGTCACCGTCCGACGCGGTCGCACCGGCGGACGCGACGGCCGGCCCACGGCGGGACGGGAGGCCCACCCCGCCGTCCGCGCGCACCGCACCTTCCACTTCCGCACCGGGGACCGCACGATGGTCGACGCCATCACGGCGGAGCCGGCGGGGTTGGTCGACCACCTCGGTCGCCACGGGCGCGTCAGCGCCCGGCTCGCGGTCACGGTCGACACAGACGGCCCGGACGCCGGCGCCCTGCGCCTGGCCTCCACGCGTGTGTCGTTCCACGGGCTGGGACGCGAGTGGAGCCTGCCGGCCGTCGTCAGTCCACGTGTGACGCTCACAGAACGATTCGATGACGAAGCCGACCGGCAGCGCGTGTCCCTGGTGCTCTCGGCGCCGGTGGTCGGCACGCTGTACCGGTACGAGGGGGCGTTCCGGTACGCGATCGGACCGGACCCAGAACGGGGATGAGATGAGCGACGACAGCGCCGAGACGACCAGGGGCCGTGCGGTGATCGCGGGGGCCAGCGGCTTCGTCGGCCGGTACCTGCAGGACGCGTTCCGAGACGAGGGCTACGAGGTCGTCACGATTGGCCGGACCGGCGACGCGGTGTGGGGCAACACGCTCCGTGTCCGCGAACTGGTGGACGGCGCCGCGATCGTCGTGAACATGGCGGGCAAGAGCGTGAACTGCCGCTACGGCCGCCGCAACCGGGCGGAGATCATCCGCTCCCGGGTCGACACCACGCTCGAGCTGGCCGAGGCGATCCGCACGTCGGAGCACCCGCCGCCGCTGTGGCTGAACGCATCGACCGCGACGATCTACCGGCACGCCGCCGACCGCCCGCAGGACGAGGCGACGGGGGAGCTCGGCGAGGGCTTCTCCGTCGGGGTCGCCCGCGCGTGGGAGGACGCCCTCTTCGCGGCGGACCTGCCCGGCACCCGTCGCGTCGCACTCCGGATGGCGATCGTGTTCGGTGACGGCAGCGCGCTCGTCCCGCTGCTCCGGCTCGCGCAGGCGGGGCTCGGCGGCCCGCAGTACGACGGCGCGTGGTTCCCGACCCGGTCGCGCCTGGCCGCGGGTACCTACCACCACGACCGACACACCCACGGGCGGCAGAAGTTCAGCTGGATCCACATCGCCGACGTGGTCGGTGCGATCCGGTTCATCCGCGACCACGAGGACCTCGACGGCGCCGTGAACCTGTCGAGCCCCAATCCGTCGGACAACCGCACCGTGATGGCGACGATCCGTGACGCGGTCGGACGACGCTTCGGGCTGCCGACGTGGCGGTGGATGCTCGAGCTCGGGTCGTTCGCGATCCGGACCGAGACCGAGCTCGTGCTCAAGAGCCGGTGGGTGGTCCCGACGCGCTTGGTACAGGCCGGCTACGAGTTCCGGTACCCCCTGCTGCGTGGTGCACTGGCGCACATCATCGCGGAGCGCCGCCAGCACCGGGGCTGAGCGCCGGCACCGGGCCGGTCTCTGGGATCGGTGCGGTGGGCGCGGCCCGACCCGGGCGCGACGCCCAGAGCACGCCGCCGACGACGACCGCGCCCGCCAGCACCTCGACCAGGTCGGGCACCTCGCCGAACGCCACCCACGACGCCAGCACGCCCACGACGGGCACGAGCATCGAGAACGGCGCGACGGTGCTCGACGGGTAGGTGCCGAGCAGCCGCGACCAGATGCCGTACCCGACGAGCGACGCCACCAGCACGATGTACAGCAGGCCGAGGTCGGCCGGCAGCGCCCGGAGCGTGAACGCCGTCCCGAGCGCCTGCCCCATGCGCGTCGGACCCTCGACCACGAACGACAGCACGGCCATCGGGATCGGCGGCACCACCGACCACCACAGCGTCAGGTGCAGCGGGTTCACCGGTCCCACCCGCCGGGTCGCGACGTTGCCGATCGCCCAGCCGAGCGCACCGCACAGCGCCAGCACGACCGGCAGCAGCGCCGCGGTCTGGGAACGGTGCACCGCGATGGCGGCGAGGGCCAGGACGGCGGCCGTGACGCCGAGGACCTGGCGCCCGGTCAGCCGCTCACGCAGGAACACCCCGGCGAGCACGACCGTGAACGGCGCCGACGCCTGCAGCACGAGCGACGCCAGCCCCGAGGGCATGCCGGACGCCATGCTCAGGTAGAGGAACGCGAACTGCAGCACGCCCAGCCCCAGGCCGACCAGCACCAGGCGCCCGAACGGGATCCGCGGCCGCGGGACGAACAGCAGCGTCGGCACCGCCAGCAGCGTGAAGCGCACGGCGGCCAGCAGGAACGGCGGGAAGTGCTCGAGCGCGAGCGCCGTCGCGGGGAAGTTCAGGCCCCAGACGACGGCGACGACGAGCGCGAGGAGACGGTCACGGAGCAGCACCCGTCGATCGTCCCGCAGCCGACGCGGAAGGACCAGCGCACGTTCGGACAGCGTCGTTGTAGGGTCCCTGCATGGTCGGGTTCGACGTCGCACTGCTGCCGGTGCTCCGCGAGCTGCAGGAACGCGGGTCGGTGTCCGCCGTCGCCGTGGCCACCCACCGGACGCCGAGCGCGGTGTCGCAGCAGCTCCGGACCCTGCAGCGCCAGGTCGGCGTCCCACTGGTCGAACGCGTCGGTCGCGGCGTGCGACTGACCGACGACGGCCGGGTCCTCGCCGGACTGGCCGCCGGGGTCGCCACCGCCGTCGCGACCGTCGACGCGGCCTGGCAGGAGCACCTCGGCGGCACGACCGGCGCGGTCGACCTGGCGATCTTCCCGTCCGCTGCCGAGCTGCTGCTGCCCGGCCTGCTGACCCGGATGCGTGAGCACCCCGGCATCGAGCTCGTGCTGTCCGACGTCGACGTCAGCGAGGACGAGTTCGCCCCGCTCGCGTCCGACCACGACGTCGTGGTCGGGCACCGTCCCGACGGCGCGCCGGCTCCGGACCGGTCCGCACTCGAGACGGTCGCCCTGCTGCGGGAACCGCTCGACGTCGCCCTGCCCCAGGGCCACCGGCTGGCGGCACGCGGGCGCGTCCGGATCGACGAGGTCGTCGACGAGACGTGGATCGGCGTGCCGGAGGGCTACCCCATCGACCGGGTCCTGACGGCGATGGCCGCCGCGACGGACGCGCCGCCGCAGGTCGCGTTCCGCACGATCCACCTGCCCGTGATCGAGAACCTGGTGGCGGCGGGACACGGCATCGCGCTCGTCCCGCGCTACACCTCAGGCACGCGGGCGCCGGGGCGGTTCCACCTGGCGGAGCTGGCCGACGTGCGCGCCGGGCGGCGCATCGAGGCACTCGTGCGGCCGGACCGGATGGTCCGGCCCGTGGTCCGCACCGTCCTGGAGGCCCTGGTCGCCACGGCCCTCGACGTCACCACCTGAGCCGGTACGGTGCGCGGCGGGGCCGCACCGGGCCTCCTGTCGGTCGCGTCGTCACCGGGACGACGAGACACCGCCGGACTGGCGAGACGCCGCCGGAATGGCGAGACGCCGCCCAATTCGGCGGCGTCTCGCGCGTGCGGCGGTGTCTCGGCGGTGCTCAGACGCCCCGCCGCTCAGACGTCCAGCGGCTCAGACGTCCAGGTGGTCCACCAGCTCGTCCGCCAGCCCCGTGTACGTCGCCGGCGTCAGGGCGGTCAGGCGGGCCTTGGCGCCGTCCGAGATGTCCAGGCCGTTGACGAAGGCGACCAGGTCCTGCTGCCCGATGCGCTTGCCGCGCGTGAGCTCCTTGAGCATCGCGTAGGGGTCCTCGATGTCGGACTGGCCCGCGGTGACCTCGGCGCGGATGACCGTCTGGATCGCCTCGCCGAGCACCTCCCAGTTGCCGTCGAGGTCCTCGGCGAGGCGCTGCTCGTTCACGGCGACCTCGCTCAGCCCGCGGCGCAGGTTGTCGAGCGCGAGCAGCGAGTGGCCCATCGCGACGCCGACGTTGCGCTGCGTGGTGGAGTCCGTCAGGTCGCGCTGCAGGCGGCTCGTCACGAGGGTCTCGGACAGCGTGGAGAACAGCGCGGACGAGATCTCGAGGTTCGCCTCGGCGTTCTCGAACCGGATCGGGTTGATCTTGTGCGGCATCGTCGACGACCCCGTCGCGCCGGCGATCGGGATCTGCGTGAAGTACCCCATCGAGATGTAGGTCCACATGTCGGTCGCGAGGTTGTGCAGGATGCGGTTGGCGTGCCGGATCCGGTCGTAGAGCTCGGCCTGCCAGTCGTGCGACTCGATCTGCGTGGTGAGCGGGTTCCACCGCAGGCCGAGGCCCTCGACGAAGGTCCGGGACAGCGTGGGCCAGTCGGCCTCGGGGTCGGCGGCGAGGTGCGCCGAGAACGTGCCGGTGGCGCCGGAGAACTTGCCGAGGTACTCGCTGCCCTCGATCTGCGCCAGCACGCGCTCGAGTCGGTAGACGACCACCGCGAGCTCCTTGCCGAGCGTGGTCGGGGTGGCAGGCTGGCCGTGCGTGTGGGACAGCATCGGGACGGCGCGGAGCTCGGCGGCGACCTCGCGCAGTCGGGCGACAACGGCGCGGAAGGCCGGCAGCCAGACGAGCTCGGTGGCGTCCTTGATGGTCAGCGCGTAGGACAGGTTGTTGATGTCCTCGCTGGTGCAGGCGAAGTGCGTGAGCTCGGCGATGGCGTCGAGCCCGAGTTCGGACAGGCGCCGACGGACGAAGTACTCGACGGCCTTGACGTCGTGACGCGTCGTCGCCTCGATCTGCGCCAGCTCGGCGATCTGCGCCTGGCCGAAGTCCGTGACGACGGCGCGCAGGGCCGCCTTGTCGTCGACGCTGAGCGGCGACGTGGTGAACATCGCGTGGTCGGTCAGGAAGACCAGCCACTCCACCTCGACGGTGATGCGCGCACGGTTGAGCCCGGCCTCGGAGAGGTGCTCGCCCACCGTGTGCACGACCGGGTAGTACCGCCCGTCGAGCGGGCTGATCGGCTGCGGGGGAAGGGGGGTCATGGTGCTCCCTGGCGGACGGCCGGTTCGATCTGGTGGAAGAGTGCGCGGCAGGCCCGCTCGACCGTGGACAGCACCCGGTCGAACTCGTGTCGGTCCGCATAGTACGGGTCCGGCACGTCGGCCTGTTCCGGCCAGGCGTCGTCGTACCGCAGCAGGAGCGTCACCTTCGCGGCGTCGTCCATCGTGGGTGCCCACGAGCGCAGGATGCGTTCGTGGGAGCGGTCGAGTGCGACCACCAGGTCGAGGTCCGGGAACCGGTCCGGGTCGAACTGACGGGCGCGATGCCTGGACCCATCGTATCCGCGCGCCGCCAGGGCAGCGATCGTCCGCTCGTCCGCCGGTTCGCCGACGTGCCAGTCGCCCGTCCCCGCGGACTGCACCTGGAACCGATCGGTCATCCCGGCGTCGTCGACGAGGCGCTGGAAGACGATCCCGGCCATCGGGGAACGGCAGATGTTGCCGCTGCACACGAACGAGACGCGGAAGGTCGACGGGGCGTCGGCGTCCGTGGTCATGCCCACATCATGGCGTACCGGCAGCGCTCAGGCGCGCGGGCGGTTCAGCACGGGCCGCACGACCAGGCCGATCAGCCACGCGAAGACGGCCAGTACGAAGGCGCCGACGATGCCCCAGCCGAACGACTCGACCTGCAGGCCGAAGCCGATCGCGCTCGAGATGCCGGCGACGATGAGCAGCAGGATCGCGTTCACGACGAACGAGATCAGCCCGAGCGTCAGGATGTACACCGGGAACGCCACGACCCGGATCACGGTGCCGATCACGGCGTTGACGAGCCCGAAGACGAACGCCACGAGCAGGAACGTCAGGACGGTCTCGACGGTGCCGCCGTTGCCGAACGCGGTGACGGTGACGCCGCTGACGATGAGCGTGGTGAGCCAGAGCGCGACGGCGTTGATGACGAGGCGGACGAGGAATCGCATGCGTCCATGATGCCCGGTGACGTGCTCGGTAGTCTGGACGGGTGACAGAGCAGCCCGTGCGCATCCGGCCCGAGATCGCGATCCTCCCCGCGTACAAGCAGGGACGCCAGGCCGCGGCGGACGCCTTCAAGCTCTCGAGCAACGAGAACCCGTTCCCGCCGCTCCCCGGCGTGGTCGAGGCGGTGCAGGCGCAGACGGCCTACAACCGCTACCCGGACGCGACAGCGCTCGCCGTGCGTGCCGTCCTGGCGAACCGCTTCGGCGTCACCGTCGACGAGGTCCACGTCGCGCCGGGCAGCGTGGCGATCCTGCACGAGCTGGCGAAGGCGACGTCCGGCCCCGGCGACGAGGTCGTGTACGCCTGGCGGTCGTTCGAGGCCTACCCCGGCGTGGTCACGGTTGCCGGCGCCACCAGCGTGCAGGTGCCGAACCGGGCCGACGGCGGGCACGACCTCGACGCCATGGCGGCGGCCGTCACCGAGCGCACCCGCATGGTGATCGTGTGCACGCCCAACAACCCCACCGGCACCGTGGTGACCGCAGCCGAGTTCGACGCCTTCATGGCGCGGGTGCCGCGGGACGTCCTCGTGGTGCTCGACGAGGCCTACGCCGAGTTCGTGACCGACCCGGACGCCGTGCGCGGGGTCCCGCTGCTGGAGCGGTACCCGAACCTCGTCGTCCTCCGCACCTTCTCCAAGGCGTACGGCCTGGCCGGGCTCCGCGTCGGGTACGCGCTCGGTCCGGCATACGTCCTCGACGCCGTCCGCGCGTGTGCCATCCCCCTCAGCGTCACGGCGCAGGGACAGGCGGCCGCGCTGGCCAGCCTCGAGCGCGAGACCGAGCTGCTCGATCGGGTCACGCACCTGACCGACCGACGCGACCTGGTCGTGACCGCGCTGCGGGCCCAGGGCTGGGACGTCCCCGATGCCCAGGGCAACTTCGTGTGGCTGCCGACGGGCGACCACACGGGGCACGCGGCTGAGCAGTTCGAACGTGCCGGCATCATCGTCCGGGCCTTCGGGAACGAGGGCATCCGGGTCTCCATCGGCGAGCACGAGGCTGTCGACAAGCTCCTCGAAACCGCGCGCTCGCTTGTCGGGGGACTCACAACGCCCGGCCTCGACCGGCCGCTACGCTGACCCGCATGTCCTTCCACGCCGCGGCGCCCGCGACGACCACCATCCAGCTCCTCGACATCGAGGGCCGGTTCGTGGAGACCGACGACAACGCCGAGTTCGCCGCCGTCGCACGGTCCCTCCCCGACGAGACGCTGCTCGCGATGCACCGCCAGATGGTGCTCACACGACGCTTCGACCACGCGGCCGGCAACCTGCAGCGCACCGGGCAGCTCGGACTCTGGGCGCCGAGCCACGGGCAGGAAGCCGCCCAGGTCGGTTCGGCCTTCGCCCTGCGCCCCCAGGACCACCTCTTCCCGTCCTACCGCGAGCACGCCGTCGTCCTGCAGCGGGGTGTCCAGCCGATGGAGATCATCTCGCTGTTCCGCGGCCAGGCCCACGGCAACTGGGACCCGGACGCCCGTGGCAACACGCACGTCTACACGCTCGTCATCGGCGCACAGACGCTGCACGCGACGGGCTACGCCATGGGCCAGGCGCTCGACGGCAAGGTCGGCACGGGTGACCCCGACGTCGACGAGTGCTCGATCGTCTACTTCGGCGACGGCGCGACCAGCCAGGGCGACGTGAACGAGGCCTACGTGTTCGCCGCGTCGCACCGGGCCCCCGTCGTGTTCTTCCTGCAGAACAACCACTGGGCGATCTCGGTCCCGGTGTCGGTGCAGTCGCCGACGCCGCTCGTCGACCGTCCGCGCGGCTTCGGCATCCCGAGCGTCAAGGTGGACGGCAACGACGTGCTGGCCTCGTTCGCGGTCAGCACCGTCGCGACCGAGCACGCCCGCAGCGGCCAGGGCCCGGCGTTCATCGAGGCCGAAACCTACCGCATCGGCGCCCACACCAGCTCGGACGACCCGACCCGGTACCGCGGGGACGACGAGCTGGCCGGTTGGGTGGCCCGCGACCCGATCACCCGGTCCGAGGCCTTCCTGCGCAGCCGCGGTGCCACCGACGCGCAGTTCGCCGAGTTCGAGGCCGAGGGCGAGCAGATCGCCGCCGACATCCGCGCGAAGACCTCCGCGCTGCAGACACCGCCGATGGACGCGATGTTCGACAACGTGTACCGCGAGCCGCACCCGCGCATCGACGAGCAACGCACCCGCCTGCACGAGTACGAGGCCGCCCAGGACGCAGGGACCCACGCATGAGCACCACCGAGCAGCTGTTCGACTACACGCTCCGGTCGCACCCCGGCGCGGGCGAGGCCCCCGAGGACCCCACCCCGACCATCCCGATGGCCAAGGCGCTGAACGCGGGACTCGCGGCGGCGATGGCGAGCGACGACAAGGTCCTGCTGATGGGCGAGGACATCGGACGGCTCGGCGGTGTGTTCCGCATCACCGAGGGCCTGCAGGACCGCTTCGGTCCGGACCGCGTGCGCGACACCCCGCTCGCCGAGTCGGGCATCGTCGGCACCGCCATCGGTCTGGCCCTGCGCGGGTACCGCCCCGTCGTCGAGATCCAGTTCGACGGGTTCGTCTGGCCGGCCTTCAACCAGATCACCTCGCAGCTGGCCAAGATGGCGAACCGACTCCCGCAGCACATGTCGCTGCCCGTCGTCATCCGCATCCCGTACGGCGGGCACATCGGAGCGATCGAGCACCACCAGGAGTCGCCGGAGGCGTACTTCGCACACACCGCCGGACTCCGGGTCGTCAGCCCGAGCACGCCGAACGACGCCTACTGGATGATCCAAGAGGCGATCGCGTCGAAGGACCCGGTCGTCTTCATGGAGCCGAAGTCGCGGTACTGGCCCAAGGGCCAGGTCGACCTGGTCGACGGGCACGTGCCGATGCACACCACCCGCGTCGCCAGGACGGGTACCGAGGTCACGCTGGTCGGGCACGGTGCGATGGTCGCGACGCTGATGCAGGCGGCCGACATCGCCGAGGCCGAGGGCACCAGCTGCGAGGTCGTCGACCTCCGCTCGATCTCGCCGATCGACTGGGAACCCCTGCTCGCGTCGGTGCGCAAGACCGGACGTCTGGTCGTCGCGCAAGAGGCCTCCGAGTTCGTCAGCGTCGGCAGCGAGATCGCCGCAACCGTCGCCGAGCGGGCGTTCTACACGATGCAGGCCCCGCCGCTGCGGGTCTCTGGGTTCGACATCCCGTTCCCGCAGTCGAAGCTCGAGCACCACCACCTGCCGGACGCCGACCGCGTCCTCGAGGCCGTGGACCGCGCCCTCGCCTACTGACCCGGTCCAGCCGGACCACCTCTCCACCGCACGACCGACCGCCGAAGGAGCCGACGTGGCTGTCGCCGAATTCCCCCTGCCCGACGTGGGCGAGGGCCTCAACGAGGCCGAGATCGTCCAGTGGCGCGTCGCGATCGGGGACGAGGTCACCGTCGACCAGGTCCTGGTCGAGATCGAGACCGCCAAGTCCCTGGTGGAACTGCCGTCCCCGTTCGCGGGCACGGTCACGGGACTGCTCGTCGCCGAGGGCGACACGGTCGAGGTCGGTCGTCCGATCATCCGGGTCGAGTCCGGCGCGTCCGTCGCGTCCACGACCGACCACCCGGGAGGCCCGGCCTCCGTCGTCGACGCCGCCCCGGTCTCGCCCGTGGTCGCGCCCAGTGCCCCGGTCGCCTCCGCCCCGGTCGCTTCCGCTCCGGTCGCTCCCGCCCCGGTCGCTTCCACTCCGCCCGTCGCGGCCCCCGCTCGCGTGACCGTTCCCGCCCCGGCGGCGGCGACGCCCACCCGTGCCAACGCACCGTCGCCGGCTGCCACCCCCGCGCCGACCGAGTCCCGCATGCCGGCCTCGCTCCCCGCAGCTGACGGTGCGTCCGTCGTCGGCACGGACGAGTCCTCCGGCGCCGTCCTGGTCGGCTACGGCTCCGCGACCAGCGCACCCTCGCGCCGCAAGCCGGGCGCCCGCCGGGCCGCCGCCGCCGCCGCCCAGGCGAGCCGGGCCTCCAGTCGGGAGGCCGACCTGGTCCTGACCGACGACGGCGAGGCGACCACCGCCGAGGCCGTCGCGGCGCAGGGTCAGCGCCCCGCGCGCCCGACGGCGCCGCCGGTGATGGCGAAGCCGCCGATCCGCAAGCTGGCGAAGGACCTCGACGTCGACATCGCGATCGTCGTGCCGACCGGGCTCGCCGGCGAGGTCACGCGCGACGACGTCATCCGGCACGCGACGCAGGCCACGGTGTTCCGCAACCTCGAGACGCCCGAGTGGGGTGACGTCCGTCAGGAGACCATTCCGGTCAAGGGCGTCCGCAAGGCGATCGCGACGGCGATGACCACGTCGGCGTTCACCGCGCCGCACGTGTCGCTGTTCGTGGACGTCGACGCCACGCGCACGATGGAGTTCGTCAAGCGGCTCAAGTCCTCGCCGACGTTCGCGGGGGTCAAGGTGTCGCCGCTGCTCATCATGGCGAAGGCCGTCATCTGGGCGGTCCGCCGCAACCGCTCGGTGAACTCGTCGTGGACCGACCGCGAGATCATCGTCCACCACTTCGTGAACCTCGGCATCGCCGCGGCGACCCCGCGCGGGCTCATCGTGCCGAACATCAAGGACGCGCAGGACATGTCGCTCTTCGAGCTGGCCAAGGCGCTCGAGGCGATGACCCTCACCGCCCGCGACGGCAAGACCAGCCCCGCCGAGATGGCCGACGGCACGATCACCGTGACGAACATCGGTGTGTTCGGCATGGACACCGGCACGCCGATCCTCAACCCGGGCCAGGTCGCCATCGTCGCGATGGGCACGATCAAGCCGAAGCCGTGGGTCGTCGAGGGCGAGGTCCGCTCGAGGATGGTCACGACGATCGGCGCCTCGTTCGACCACCGCGTGGTGGACGGCGACGTCGCCTCCCGCTTCGTGCACGACGTGGCCTCGGTCATCGAGGAGCCGGCGCTCCTGCTCGACTGACCCGCGGACCTGCCGGTCGTTGGCGTGGTGTTCACGCGGATGTCGGTGGCGCGGGTGATGATCAGCACATGGTCCACCAGCTCCTGACCGCCCCACAGGAGATCCGAACGGATCGCCTCCTGCTGACGCCCGTCACACCCACCGACATCGACGCCCTGCACGTCGTCTACGCCGACGCCCGCACCTGGACCCACCTGCCGAGCGGTCGGCACGCCAGCCGTGCGCAGACAGTCGACCTGGTGCAGCGCAAGATCGGCGGCCGCGTCCGGCACGGGCTCGGGTCGTGGACGATCCGCGACCTGCAGAGCGGGGTCGTGCTCGGGGTCGGTGGCGTCGACATGACCGCCGGCGGCGTCTGGAACCTCGGGTACCGCCTCGCACCGTCCGCGTGGGGCCACGGTCACGCCACGGCCGTCGCGCGGGCGGCGACGACGGCAGCGCACGACACCGCCCCTGGTGTGCCCGTGACCGGCCGGGTACTGACGAACAACCCGGCGTCGGCACGGGTCCTGGCGAACGCCGGACTCGCGCTCGTCTGGCAGGGCACGACCGCCGCACCCACCCCCGACGACGTCGAGCGACAGGTCTGGGCGGACCGCGTGCTCACCGACCAGCAGCACGCCTGGCTCGTCGCGAACGCCTGAGGGGTCAGCGCCGCCCAGCCGCCAGCGCGCCGAGCACCCCGGCGGCGACCGTCGCCAGCCCGAGCACCACCGCGGCGACGACACACACGCCGCCCGGGCTGAACGACAGCACGCCCACCATCACGAGCACCGCCGCCCCGAGCACCGCCACGCGGACGACCAGCACCCCCGGTGCGTCGTTCACGGTTGCACCACCCCGGGCGCGCCGAGCAGCGCGTCGGCCTCGTGGGGCAGCTCGTTCGCGAGCGACCACTGCACGGTGTTCCAGTCGTGTCCGCTCCCGGGCGCCGACGCGACGGCGGTGTGGATGCCCGCACGCCGCGCGGCCGCGCCGATCCGCTTCGCCGACTCGGTGAACTCGTGGTCCGTCGACCCGGCGGTCAGCCACAGCCGGGTGTCCTGGTACGGGGCGTTCGCGGCCATCAGCGCTGACGGGGCGGCGGCGCGCCAGCGGGCGAGGGACCCGCCGAAGGCCTCGTCGGCGCTGTTCTGCGGGGAGCGGTCGACCGGGTGCAGCTCGCTCGACACGGCGAGGGCGGCGCCGAAGCGGTCCGGGTACCCCGACAGGAACTGCGTCGCGCACGTCGCGCCCTGCGAGAACCCGACGAGCCCCCAGCCGCGGCGGTCCGTCGGCACGCGCAGGTGTGCGGTGACCCACGCGGGGACGTCCTGTGTGATGTAAGTAGCCGCGTTGCCGATCGACGAGTCGACGCACATCGTGTTGTGCCCGGGCACGGCGAGCTGGTCGGCGGACACCACGATCGGCGCGAGCCCGTGGTGGGCGGCCGCGTACGCGTCGAGCACGCCGGCGATACCGCCCGCCGTGAACATGTCGCTGGGGGAACCGGGCTGCCCGGAGAGCGAGACGACGACCGGCAGCACGGGCGGGTCGTCGGTGAGCGCGGCCGGCGGCAGGTACACGACGGCCGGACGCGCGGGGAAGCCCGACCGCGTCCTCGGGATCCGCACGGTGCCCACGCGGCCCGCCGTCGGCATCGTCGCGGGCGGGGTCCAGTGCTCGGACGCGGGTCGGTCGGCGACGGCGTCCACGCTGGACTCGGAACCCAGGTCGAGGGCCGGGAACGGGTTGGTCTGCACGAGCGCGTTGAGCGTCGGGTAGGCGGCGTAGTCGACGTTGACGCCGAGCGCGGGGACGAGCAACGCCAGGGGCACCAGCACGCCGGCGAGCACGCGGCGTCCGCGGCCGCCCTGGACGAGCCCCGCCACGGCCAGTGCGAGCCCGGCGAAGGCCATGGCCACCCACATCCGTGTGACGTCGGTCAGGTGGACGTCGAACGCGTTGAACAGGTCACCGACGACCCAGCACGCCAGCAGTCCGAGCAGGGCACCGCCGACAGCGACCGCGGCGCGGACGCCCGTGCGTCGCCAGGCCGCGCTCGACCGCAGCCCCGTGCGGAGCGCCGGCAGCAGCACGACGACCGCGGTGACGCCGAACAGCACGTCCGCGGGCACGAGCTTCGTGGGGACCTGCAGCCGGGTCCCCATCACCCAGTGGAACGGGTCGAGCATCAGCCTCGTGCCCCGGCGGCCGCACGGTGCGCACGCCGCAGCTCCCACAGGTGCCGGGGTCGCAGCCCCGGCAGGTAGGCACCGGCCAGGGCCCGGGCGACCCGTGGCACGTGCAACGGCGTCGGCACGACCAGCCAGAGCGGTTCGTGCTGTGCGCCGAACTTCTCCTTGAACCGCTGGAGCGAGCGGAACCCGTACGCCGGCTCCAGCAGGCGGGCCAACAGTCGCGAGCCGCGGTCGAGCACGGCCGTCGACGCGGGGTCGTGGGCGGCAAGCGGCGTGCCGGACAGGCTCAGCGTGGTCAGACCGGCCTCGCGCGACCGCAGGGCGGTCCGGGCGATCAGGAACTCGACGACCCCGGGCATCCCGTCCTCGCCGCGCCGCATCACGTCGAGCGTGTAGCCGGTCAGGGCGCCGTGCGCGTACACCGGCAGCCAGCTCGTCACGGCGGTGACCCGGTCCGAGGCGTCGACCGCCAGGGCGAGTCGCACGTCGGGGTCGTCGAGCTCGCGGAAGCCGCCGAGGGTGAAGCCCATCTCGGGCAGACGGCGGTCGGCGGCCCACCGGGTGCAGATCGCCTCGACCTCGGCGCGCTGCCGGGGGTCGAGCTGCGCGAACCGGGTCCACTCGTCGCGGACGCCCTCGCGGTCGGCGCGGTTCGAGGCGGTGCGCAGGTCCTGGCGGCGCTTGCCCCGCAGGTCGAAGGTCGTGACGTCGAGGACGGCCTCGACGCCGACGGGCAGCGCGGTCCACCCCTCGGGCGCCAGGATCGCCCGCACCGGCTCGTGCACGCTCGTGAACGCCGGGACCCAGCCGTTCTCCTCGCAGTGCAGCGCGAACGCACTGATGACGGCGGCACGGTCGTCGGCGGTGCACACCGGGTCGGAGACCGTCAGGGCGACGTCGCCGCGCACGCGGTACGCCACGGCGCCGAGTCCGTCGGGGTGCGACCAGACCGCGTTCCCGCGCCACGTCCCCATGTGCCCGAGTGACCCGGCGTCGCCCCCGCGCAGCATCGCGACGAGCTCGGACGGCCCGGACGCTGCCCGGAAGGGCGCTCGGACCAGACGGCCGCGCAGCACCAGGATCGCCAGCAGCACCGACGCGGGGACGACCCAGGCGCCGAGCAGGGTCACCTGCCACTCGACCTCGTCCAGGCCGAGCCCCTGCCACTGCACCGCCGAGTCCGTCATCGGCTCGATGAGGAACACGTCGGCGAGCACGGCGGTCAGGACGACGAGCACCCCGGCCGCGACGACGATCCCGGCACGACGGCCGTGGTGCACGAGCCAGGCGGCGACGAGCAGCAGGACTCCGACGAGCACGGTGGCGCGGTCGCTCATCGCGTCCGAGAACGGCGAGAGCACCCCGTCCGGGTCCGGCACGACGAGCGTCACCAGCGTGCCGCCGCCCAGCGCGACGAGGGTCGCCACGACGACCGTCCGGGCCGTCAGGTGGTCGCGCTGCGCGGGACGGGAGGCCCGGTGCACGACGAGCGCGCCGGCCGCGGTCCCGAGCAGGGCGGCGAGCGCGCGGGTCACGTCCGAGCCGTGGCCCGCGAAGAGCAGGAGGGTGAGCGTCACCGTCCACAGCACCGTGCGGACCCGCCACCGGCGCTGGGTGGGCATGCCGGCCGACGCCGCGGCGAAGAGCGTGACGGCGATCACCGACGGCGCCAGCATCGGCTGTCCGTGGACCACTTCGGCGTGCGCCTCACCCAGTGCGTCGCCGACGCTGACCGCCAGCTCCGTGACGAGCATCGCGATCGCCGGGACGACCACGCCGACCAGTGCCGCCCTGATCGAGCCGATCGTCCGCTCGGCGACCGCGGCGGCGATGATCGTCGCGACGAGTGCCAGGCA
Organism: Curtobacterium sp. MCLR17_007; assembly: GCF_003234655.2. Taxonomy (NCBI): domain Bacteria; kingdom Bacillati; phylum Actinomycetota; class Actinomycetes; order Micrococcales; family Microbacteriaceae; genus Curtobacterium; species Curtobacterium sp. MCLR17_007. The sequence goes on from NZ_CP126271.1 coordinate 390,189, forward strand.
GGCGACGGGCGGGTGGTGCGGGAAGTCCGGTTCGGCGTGCGTCAGCCGAGCGCCGACCACCAGGACGACGATCGCCCCGGCCACGACGAGGGTGACGGGGTGGCGACGGAGCCGGGCGAGGACGGGACGGATGGGCACAGTGCCATCGAAGTGGATCCGAGACCCGCGGGCATCGACCGTCGGGTTGAACCACGATGGCCGATCGGCCATCGGACCGTGTCGGCAGCGCAGCCGCTGGTGCCGGTCAGGACGTCGGTGGCAGGTGCTCCACGGGCAGCCGCAGGGACAGGGCGAACCCGCCGTCCGGCGTGGGACCGCTCTCGAGTCGTCCGCCGAGCAGTGACGCCCGTTCACCGAGCCCGATGAGCCCGAGGCCGGACCCGGGCAGCTCGAGGCGGTCCGACGCGGCGGGGCCGTTGACGACGCGGACGGTGACCACACCACCGACGACCTCGCCGGACACGTGCACCGCTGCCCCGGGTGCGTGCTTCCGGACGTTCGTCAGCGCCTCCTGCACGAAGCGGTACACGGCGCGCTGGACCGGCTGCGCCAGGGTCGCCGGCAGGTCGACCGCGGTCGTGGTGTCGAGTCCGGCGGCCGTGACCAGCCGGTCCAGGTCGGCCAGGACGGGCTGCGGCGCGATCTCACGGTCGGTGCCTCCTGCGGCACGGAGCACCTGGACCATCTCGCGCAGCTCCTGCAGGGTGACCACGCAGAGCTGGCGGATCGTGCGGGCGAACCCGCGCTCGGCCTCGTCACGACCGGCCATCTGCATGCCACCCGCCTGCACGGCGATCAGCGTCACCTGGTGCGAGACGACGTCGTGCATCTCCCGCGCGAGCAACGCCCGTTCGCGGGACAGGGCGACCTCGGCGGCCTGCCGGCGTTCCTCGGCGCGGGCGGAGTCGCGTTCGGCGAGCCGTTCGGTCAACCGCTGCCGGGTCTGGGCGAGCAGGCCGATCGACAGCGGACCGAGGGCGAAGATGAGCGCGTAGATGATCGAGACGATGACGTCCTCGAGGTTCTGCGGCGGGCCGACGAACCCGCCGAAGCCGACGAACTCGACCACCGCGGCCAGCAGCATCAGCCAGCGCCGGTCGGTGCGCTGCCCGATCGTGAACAGCGCGACGACGGACGCCACCACGGCCGAGCCGACGAACAGCCCCGGCACGGTCAACGCGAACGCCGTCACGGGCAGGCGGCGGCGCAGGACCAGGGCCGCCGCGGCCAGGAGCGACATCGCGGTCTCGAAGTCCGTGGCGCCCGAGATGTCGAGCACGGCGTCGCCGACCGCGGCGGCGACGAAGAACGCGTCCACCAGCCACCACGGCGGCTGGTGACCACGGATCCAGCGGAAGCCGCCGTCGACGACGGTGTCGAGCCTCCTGTCCGTCGCTCCCAGCACGCGGCGGACTCGCGACTCAGGCACGGAGCAGCCCCGCCGCCGCTGCGCGGAGCGCGAGCTGGACACGGCTGGCGACGCCGAAGGCGGCGAGCAGGGCGCGCACGTCCTCCTTGACGGTGCCGGTGCTGACCCCGAGTCGTGCGCCGATCTCGGGGTTGCTGACACCGTCGGCGACGAGCTGCAGGACGGCGCGCTCGCGGTCGGTCATCGGCGGGACCTCGGACTGCACGACCGAGGGGGCGAACAGTCGGGCGCGGTCGAGCTCCGAGGCGAGCACGACGCCGCCCGCTGCCAGGACTCTCACGTACTGGGCCAGGCCTTCGGGGTCCGTGTCCTTGAGCAGGAACCCCGCGGCCCCGAGCTCCATCGCGCGGCCGAGGTGCTCGGCGGCGTCGAACGTCGTGAGCATCGCCACCGCGGGCGGCTCCGGCATGGCCGTGATGGACCCGAGCAGGTCGAGACCGTCGATGCGGGGCATGCGCACGTCGAGCAGCACCACGTCGGGGCGGTGCTCGGTGACGGTGGCGATCGCGTCGACGTCGGAGGTCGTCGCGACCACCTCGATGTCCGGCGCCGCCCCGAGGATCAGCTCGAAGCCGTACCGGACCAGCGCTTCGTCGTCGACGATCACCACGGAGATCACGGGCGACATCCTGGCACGGGTTCTCCACGGCACATCGACGTCCCGTCCAGGGATCGCTACTGTGAGAGCACTGGTCATGTCCGCCCAGGACCACCGGGCAGACCACCGACACCGCAACGGAGCACGAGGGACCGATGACGAGCCGCATCACCGAAGGCGCGGAGCCGAAACACCAGCAGCTCCGCCGGATCCTGCTCGACCTGGCCACCGTCCGACTCGCCCCCGGAGCCGCCATCCCGTCCGAGCGTCAGCTCATCGCCGAGTACGGCGTCTCGCGCATCACCGTGCGCGAAGCACTCGGCCAGCTGGTCAACGAGGGCTACCTCGAGCGCGTCCGCGGCAAGGGCACCTTCGTGGCGCACCGGCCCGTGCAGTCGACCCTGCACCTGGCGTCGTTCACCGAGGAGATGCGGGCGATGGGCCACGTGCCCACCACCGTGGTCCTCCTGCGCGAAGAGCGCGTCCCGCCGACCGACACCGCCGCGGCACTGCGTCTGGGGGAGTCCGACACGGCCTTCCACCTGAAGCGACTGCGCATGGCCGACGGGGCACCGGTGTCGATCGACGACGCCTGGCTCGTCGCCGACGCGTTCCCCGGGCTGCTCGACCACGACCTGTCCGGGTCGGTGTACTCGATCGTCGCCGACGAGTACGGCATGCCCATCGACCGGGCGCAGCAGACCGTCGCGGCGACACCGGCCGCGGACGACGTCGCCACGCTGCTCGGCACCAGGACGGGCGCGCCCCTGCTGGAGTTCGACCGGGTGTCGTACTCGCGCGACCGACCCGTCGAGCACGCGCGGAGCTGGTACCGCTCGGACCGCTACCGCGTCCAGATGGAGGTCACCGCGACCCGCGCGGTCGCGTAGTGCGGACCGCGCGGGTCGGACCGTGCCGGCACCGACGTGGGTGCCCGCCGGTCAGACGGTGAAGAGGACGTCCCCGGCAGCGACCGTGCTGCCGACGGTGTCCTGCGCGACCGAGTCCGGCGCCGACCCGAGCACGACGACGGGGCACACCGGCGAGTAGCCCGCAGCCGAGATCGTCGCCGGGGTGAACCGGACGACCGGGTCGCCGGCGCTGACGACGGCGCCCTCGGCGGCCAGCAGCGTGAAGCCCTCGCCCTTGAGCTTGACGGTGTCGATGCCGACATGGACGAGCACGTCCGTACCCGCCGACCCCTGCATCGCGAACGCGTGCGGGTGCAGCTTGACGATCGTGCCGTCGACCGGGGCGACCGCGGTGACCGTGCCCTCGACGCCCGTGGGGTCGACCGCGACCCCGGCGCCGACGAGCTGCTCGGCGAACACCGGGTCCGGCACGTCAGCGAGTGCGATCACGGGCCCGGCGAAGGGCGTCAGGACAGCGGTCACAGCTCGTCCTGGATGTCCTGCGCGAGGTTGTCGGCGATCGGTCCGACGATGACCTGCCAGCCGGTGCCACCACCGACGACGGCCTGGGCGCCCGCCGCCTTGAGGGCGTCCTTGTCGACGAGGTCGCCGTCCTCCACCTCGACGCGGAGGCGCGTGATGCAGCCCTCGACCTCTTCGATGTTCTCGGTGCCACCGAGTGCGGCGATGATGTCGGTTGCCTTGATGTCGGCCATGAAGTTTCCTCCTCGTTACAGGTTCGCGTTCAGGTTGACATGCATGCCGTGGTCGCAGAGACTACGGACTGGTCATGACCGGACAGGACCGGACCTGGCGTCACCGCCGAGGCTACCTGCGCCGCCCGCACGACTCAACTCACCCCGACAGCTCCACCCGATGACGAGAGGACCTCCGATGAGCACTGCTGCCACCACGGATGTGCCGGAGAAGAAGACGCCGAAGAAGCAGAGCAAGCTCTTCGCCAACGCGCAGCGGCTCGGGCGGAGCCTGCTGCTGCCGATCGCGGTGATGCCGGCCGCGGGCATCCTGAACCGCATCGGCCAGCCGGACCTGCTCGGCGCGATCCCCGGCTTCGAGACCGGTGCGGGTGTCATCTCCGCTGCCGGTCAGGCCATCTTCACGTGGCTGCCGCTGCTGTTCGCCGTCGGCATCGCGATCGGGTGGGCCAAGAAGTCCGACGGCACGACGGCCCTCGCCGCGGTCGTCGGCTACATGGTCATGTACGAAGTGTTCGCGGTCATGTCGCCGATCGTGCTCGCCGGGGTGAAGGACGCCAACGGCGACCAGGCGACGATCAACTTCGGTGTCCTCGGCGGCATCGTGATGGGTCTCGTCGCGGCGAACATGTGGCAGAAGTTCCACCGGACGAAGATGCCCGACTTCCTCGGGTTCTTCTCGGGGCGACGTCTCGTCCCGATCCTGACGGCCGCCGCTGGCCTCGTCATCGCGGTGCTCATGTCGTTCGTGTACCGCTACTTCGACATCGCTCTGACCGCAGCCGGCCAGGCCGTCGCGGACAACGCCGTCATCGGTGGTGGCGTCTTCGGGTTCGCGAACCGCATGCTCATCCCGATCGGGCTGCACCAGCTGCTCAACTTCTTCCCGTGGTTCCAGCTCGGCAGCTTCACGAACGCCGCTGGTGACATCGTCCACGGCGACATCCCGCGCTTCCTCGCGGGAGACCCGACCGCCGGCATCTTCCAGACCGGCTTCTTCCCGATCATGATGTTCGCGCTGCCGGCCGGTGCGCTCGCGATCTGGCGCAACGCCAAGCCGCAGAACCGCAAGCTCGTCGGTGGCATCATGCTCTCCGCCGCGCTCACCTCGTTCGTGACGGGCATCACCGAGCCGCTCGAGTACTCGTTCATGTTCGTGGCGTTCCCGCTCTACGTGATCCACGCGCTCCTGACCGGCACGTCGCTCGCCCTCGTGAACGCGTTGGGCCTCCACGACGGGTTCTCGTTCTCGGCAGGTGCGATCGACTACGTGCTGAACTTCGGCAAGGCCGACGGGGCGATCTGGCTCATCCCGATCGGTCTCGGGTACGCGGCGATCTACTACTTCCTGTTCGGCTGGGTGATCAGGAAGTGGAACCTCCGGACCCCGGGTCGCGAGGAAGACACGATCGCGGAGAACACGATCGAAGCGGCCACCAAGGCCTGATCGCGACCGCCTACCGGCCGGGAGGCCCGGTGCCAGCTGGCACCGGGCCTCCCGTCTGTCCAGGGTTGCGTTGGTTTTGACAATCGTTATCAACTAGGGCTAGCGTTCTCGACATGCAGAACCGCCGCCTCCTCGCCCTGCCCCTCGTCGTCGGCGCCGCCGCGCTCGCCCTGACGGGCTGCGCCACGTCGCCCGCGTCGTCCGACGCCAGCGGTGACGGCACCGTCCGTGTCGTCGCGTCGACGAACGTGTACGGCTCGCTCGTGAAGACGATCGGCGGCGACCACGTCAGCGTGACGAGCATCCTCGACGACCCCTCGCAGGACCCGCACTCGTTCGAGTCGAGCGCGCAGACCCAGCTCGCGGTCTCGAAGGCCGACCTGCTCATCGAGAACGGGGGCGGCTACGACGACTTCATGACGACGTTGGCGAAGTCAGCGGACACGAAGGCGGACACGATCAACGTGGTCAAGCTCTCCGGGCTCGACGAGGGCGGCGACGCCGAGTTCAACGAGCACGTCTTCTACAGCTACCCGACGATGGTCAAGCTCGTCGCGGACGTGGCCGACCGGCTCGGCTCGCTCGACAGTGCCGACAAGGGGACCTTCGCGGCGAACGCGAAGAGCCTGACGACCAAGCTGCAGGACCTCGAGTCGCAGACCGCCGCCGCGAAGCAGTCCGACCAGGGCGAGAAGGTGGCCTACACCGAGCCCGTCCCCGGGTACCTGTTCGACGCGATGGGGCTCGACAACGTCACGCCCGAGGCCTTCTCCGAGGCAATCGAGGAGGGCGACGACGTCCCACCGGCCGCGCTCAACGACACCCTGAAGCTGTTCAGCGACCGCACCGTCAAGCTGCTGGCCTACAACGAGCAGACCTCGAGCCCCGAGACCGAACAGGTCAAGAAGGCCGCGGACAAGGCGGGCATCCCGGTGGTCGGTGTCACGGAGACGCTCCCGAAGGGGGAGGATTACGTCTCGTGGCAGCAGGCGAACATCGACGCGGTGACGGCGGCACTGGCGAAGTGACCGCGGTCCAGGACCAGACGCGCACCGCCGCTGCCCCGCGCAGCGGCGGTCCCGCCGTGCTCGCGCTCCGGGGCGCGGGGCTGGCGTACGGCGCGCGCCGACTCTGGGACGGACTCGACCTCGACGTCGCGCCGGGGGAGTTCGTCGCGGTGCTCGGACCGAACGGCGCGGGCAAGACCTCGCTGCTGAAGACCGTGCTCGGGCAGCAGCGGCTGACGAGCGGTTCGATGTCGTTCCTCGGGCGCCCGGTGCGTCGCGGCCACCGCCGGATCGGGTACATCCCGCAGCAGCGGCTGATGGACTCCGGTACCCCGCTCCGTGCCCGCGACATGATCGCCCAGGGCGTGACCGGGCACCGCTGGGGGATCCGGCCCGAGCGGAAGGCCGAGCGGGAGCGCATCGACCGGATCATCGACGAGGTCGGAGCCACCGCGTTCGCGGACGCCCCCGTGGCGGAGCTCTCCGGCGGCGAGCAGCAGCGCACCCGTGTCGGACAGGCCATCGCCGCTGACCCCGCCCTCCTGCTCTGTGACGAGCCCCTCATCTCGCTCGACCTGCGGCACCAGCGCGGCGTCACCGAGCTCATCGACCGCCAACGCCGACAGCAGGGTGCTGCGGTGCTCTTCGTCACGCACGACGTGAACCCGATCCTCGACGTGGTCGACCGGGTCCTGTACATCGCGGGCGGGCGCTTCCGGATCGGGTCGCCCGACGACATCCTGCGCGCCGACGTGCTGTCGGACCTGTACGGCACCCCGGTCGACGTCGTCCGCACGATGGGACGCATCGTCATCGTCGGGTCGAACGAAGCGCACGAGCACCACCACGGCGAGGTCGACCCGCACGGCACCGCTCCGGACGAAGGGCGGGTCTGATGGACGTCTGGTCGACCGTCTTCTCGTTCCAGGACTACGGCGAGCTCGTGGCGCTCGTGCAGAACTCGATCTGGGCGGGTGCCGTGCTCGGGGTCGTCGGCGGGCTCGTCGGTCCGTTCGTCGTCGCGCGGAACATGCCCTTCGCGGTGCACGGCATCAGCGAGCTCTCGTTCGCGGGTGCCAGCGCATCGCTGCTGCTCGGGGTGAACGTCGTGACCGGCTCGCTCGTCGGCTCGGTCGTCGCGGCGCTGCTGATCGGGCTGCTCGGCTCGCGGGCGCGCGACCGCAACTCGATCATCGCCGTGCTCATGCCGTTCGGACTCGGGCTCGGCATCCTCTGCCTGGCGCTGTACAAGGGTCGGGCGGCGAACAAGTTCGGCTTGCTGACCGGGCAGATCGTCTCGGTGGACAACCCGCAGCTGACGTCGCTCATCGTGATCAGTGCCGTCGTCGTCGCGATCCTGGTCGTCATCTGGCGCCCGCTGATGTTCGCATCGGTCGACCCGGACGTCGCCGCCGCCGCCGGTGTCCCCGTGCGGACGCTCGCCCTGGTCTTCATGCTCGCGCTCGGACTCGCCACGGCTGTGTCGGTGCAGATCGTCGGCGCCCTGCTCGTGCTCTCGCTGCTGGTCACCCCGGCGGCCGCCGCGCTCCGCCTGACCGTGCACCCCGTGCTCGTGCCCGTGCTGTCGACCGTGTTCGCCGTGGTGTCGGTCGTCGGGGGCATCATGTTGGCCCTCGGTGGCGGGCTGCCGATCAGCCCGTACGTCACGACGATCTCGTTCGCCATCTGGGTGGTCTGCCGGATCGTCGGGGCACACAAGGAACGCCGTGGACGTGGCCGCGTCGCCGTCCGCGACCACTCGTCAGCACCCCAGGAGGTCAGCGCTTGAACGCCGTGCAGAAGCCCGCCGCCGTGCAGAAGCCAGTCGCAGCGCAGGAGTCAGCCGTCCCCAAGGCCAAGCGGAACACCTGGCAGCGCGAAGCGGTCCGCGGCGCGCTCGACTCGACCGAGGGCTTCGTCAGCGCCCAGGCACTCCACGCGCACCTGCGCGACGGCGGCTCGACGATCGGTCTCGCCACGGTGTACCGCGCGCTGGCCGACCTGGCCACCGAGGGCGATGCCGACTCCCTCCAGCAGGACGGCGAGTCGCTCTACCGCGCCTGCACGACCGACAAGCACCACCACCACCTGATCTGCCGGGTCTGCGGCCGCACCGTCGAGATCCAGGCGGACCCCGTCGAACGGTGGGCCCAGCAGGTCGCCGCCGAGCACGGCTTCACGAACGCCAGCCACGTCGTGGACATCTTCGGCGAGTGCGCGTCGTGCACGGCCGCCCGCGCCGAGGCCTGAGGGCCCGGCGCTCCCGGAGCCGTGCCGACGGGGCGGGGTCGAGCCGGGCCTCCCGGCCGGGTTTGCGACACGCCCGGCCATCGAGTATCGTTGGCGGCTGGTCCGTGCTCGCACAGGCCCGTTGTTCAGCCCTCCGACCGTCGCGAACGCCGCGGTCGCGCGGATCCGCCTCTCGCAGGCGGGCGGGGCGGCACACACAACCCCCTCGCACCGTCTCCGTCGGTCTCCGGACCATCGTGACCACGCGCGTGTGTGCCAGGCAAGTGACCTTGGGTGCGGCCGATCGGCCGCACGGTAATCATCAGGAGGAAACCATGGCAGCAGTGTGCCAGGTGACCGGAGCCACCCCCGGCTTCGGACACAACATCTCGCACTCGCACCGCCGGACGAAGCGTCGCTTCGACCCGAACGTGCAGAAGAAGACGTACTACGTGCCCTCGCTTCGTCGTAACGTCACGCTCACGCTCAGCGCGAAGGGCATCAAGGTCATCGACGCACGCGGCATCGAGTCCGTCGTCAAGGACGTCCTTGCCCGCGGGGAGAAGATCTGATGGCCAAGAAGGGTCAGGACGTTCGTCCGATCATCAAGCTCCGCTCCACGGCGGGCACCGGGTTCACCTACGTGACCAAGAAGAACCGTCGCAACAACCCGGACCGTCTCGTGCTGAAGAAGTACGACCCGGTGGTCCGCAAGCACGTCGACTTCCGTGAGGAGCGCTAAGCATGGCGAAGAAGAGCAAGATCGCGAAGAACAACCAGCGTGCGGTCATCATCGCGCGCTACGCCGACCGTCGTCTCGAGCTGAAGAAGGCCCTCGTGGACCCGAACGGCACGGACGAGTCGCGTGAGGCCGCTCGCGTGGGGCTGCAGAAGCTCCCCCGCGACGCCTCGCCGATCCGCTACCGCAACCGCGACGCCATCGACGGCCGCCCCCGTGGCCACCTCGGTGAGTTCGGCATCAGCCGTGTCCGCTTCCGCGACATGGCGCACCGTGGCGAGCTGCCGGGCATCACGAAGAGCTCCTGGTAAGCACGCACTCCTCGAACGCCCCGTCACCGCATCGGTGACGGGGCGTTCGTCGTCCTGCCAGACGTCCCGACTGGCGGTTCCCGCTCGGTTCGGGGGACATCTTCGTCACATTGGTCACACGAGCCACTCTGATCCCGCGACAACCCCGGAAATCCGGGCGAGTCGGCCGTCAAGGCCCGGACCGGCTGATAGGTTCAACTCCGGTTCCGCCGGGCCCTCGGCCCGCTGGTCCGAAGCCCCGGGGCAACCGCTCAGGGCACCGGGCGCCGTGTGCGTCCGACCGATACGCAAGAAGTCCGAGGAGGACATCCAATGGCTGACAAGTCACTGAACCGCACCGAGCTCGTCGCTGCCGTCGCCGCCGAGTCCGGCCAGAGCCAGGCCACCGTCAACGGCGTCGTCGACGCCCTCTTCAGCGTCGTCTCGGGCTCCGTCGCCGACGGCACGAAGGTCACGATCCCCGGTTGGATCGCCTTCGAGAAGACGCACCGTGCCGCTCGCACCGGCCGCAACCCCCAGACCGGTGACGCCATCGAGATCGCCGCGAGCGACTCGGTCAAGGTCAGCGCCGGCTCGAAGCTCAAGGCCGCGGTCAAGTAAGACCGCCGCAGCGCACGAAGGGGACGGCTTCGGCCGTCCCCTTCGTCGTTCCCGGCGGCGGGGGGTCGTCCCCGCCGCCGTCCTCCACAGGTCGTCCCCCCTCGTCCCGTGCGCCGTCGGGCACCGCCTAGGCTTGACGGGTGAACCGGATCGCACGCATCGCGGGGCCAGCCGTGCTGGTCGTCGTCGCGTTCGTGTCGCTCCTGGTCGCGCTGGTGATCGGCGGCGGGGCCGACGCCGCGCTGATCGCCGATCCCGGCTCCGCCGTGCGCTTCGGGCTCCCCATCGCACGGGTCCTCGTCGACCTGTCCGCCGCCGCGACCATCGGCGGGCTGGCGCTGGCCACCATCGGGCTCTCCCGCACCGCTCCCGAGTGGAACCGGGCCATCGACGTCGCCGCGGCATCGGCGGGTGTCTGGACGGTCGCGTCCGCCGTCACCACGTTCTTCACGTTCCTCAGCGTCGCCGGGTCGCGGATCAGCCTCGACGACCAGTTCGGGCAGTCCATGGGGGTCTTCCTCACCGGCACCGACCTCGGTCTCGCCTGGCTCGTGACGGTGCTCGTCGCCGCGGCCGTCACCGTCCTGTGCTTCGCCGTCCGGTCCCGGGGCATGGTCGCCCTGACGGCCGGCGTCTCGATGATCGGCCTCGTGCCGCTCGCGCAGCAGGGGCACGCCGCCGGCACCGCCAGCCACGACGCCGCCGTCACCGCGCTCGGGCTGCACCTGGTCGGTGCCGCGGTGTGGGTCGGCGGGATCGTGATGCTGTCCCTCGTCCGCGGTGTCGTGCCCGGGGACCGGCTCGCGCTCGTCGTCGGCCGGTACTCCAGCGTGGCGCTCGGCTGCTTCGTGCTGGTCGCCGTCTCCGGGGTCGCGTCGGCGCAGATCCGTGTGGGCGCGTTCTCGAACCTGGCCACACCGTACGGTGCACTCGTGCTCGTGAAGACCGGAGCGATCATCGCGCTCGGTGTCCTCGGAGCAGTGCAGCGTCGGCGTACGATCATCGCCCTGACAGCGACCCCGCGGCGCGCTCGGCCGTTCTGGACGCTCGTCGTCGTCGAGCTCGCGGTGATGGGGATCGCATCCGGGTTCGCCGCGGCCCTGGGTCGGACGGCCACCCCGGTCGACCAGATCGCGTTGAGCAAGACGAGCGACCCGTCCCCGGCCGAGATCCTCACCGACGACCCCCTGCCCGCCGCGCCGGGGCCGTGGGGGTGGGCGACGCACTGGAACCTCGACCTGTTCTGGCTCATGGTCGCCGTGCTGCTCGTGGCGACCTACGCCGCCGGGGTCGTCCGGCTGCGGCGCCGCGGCACCCCGTGGCCGCTTCGTCGCACCGTCGCGGCCGCGGTTGCGGTCCTGTGCCTGGTCGTCGCGACCTCCGGCTCGTTGCACGACTACGACCGCTTCCTCGTCTCCGCCAACGTCGGTGCGCACGTGCTGCTCGGGGTCGTCGTTCCCGCACTCATCTGGGCCGCCGCTCCCGTGCAGCTCATCCGCGCCGCCGTCCGGCCGCGGACCGACGACAGCACCGGTGTCCGCGAGTGGACCGGCATCCTCGTCGACAACGCCGCCGTGCGGTACCTCGTGCAGCCGTTCCCGGCGCTCGTGCTGCTCGCCGCGATCTGGTGGGGCTTCTACGGCACGCAGGTGGTCCGGTGGTCGGCGAGCGACTCGATCGGGCGCACCGTGATCGACCTCGTCTTCCTGCTGGTGGGGCTCCTCGCGCTCCCGACGCTCCTGACGCCCGTGGCGGCCGGAGCGCGCTCCGCGTCGCGCGTGGCCCTCGTGGTCCGGACCGCCGGCGCGGCGGTGGTGGCCACGGGCATGGTGTCGCTCGGCATCGCGATGCGGGGGCCGCTCGGGCTGCTGCAGGCCTCCTGGTTCGGCGCGATGGGACGCACGTGGGGCCCGGACCCGCTGGTGGACCAGGCCCGGGCGGGGACCGTGCTCGTCGTGTCCGGCGTCCTGCTGGTGCTCGTGACGGTCGTGGTCGGCGTGCTCCGGCTGCGTCGAGACCGCGCGGTGTCGCCGATCAGTGCCGAACGGGGTGCGCGGTGAGCGTCGAGCTGAGCGCCGAGCAGCGCGCCGTCTTCGAGTACGTCGAGTCCACACGTGACCACGTCTTCATCACCGGGCGTGCGGGGACCGGCAAGTCGACGCTCCTCAACCACCTGGCGTGGAACACCGACAAACAGGTCGTGATCTGCGCACCGACGGGGGTGGCGGCGCTCAACGTCGGCGGCCAGACGATCCACTCGCTGTTCCGCCTGCCGATCGGGCTCATCGCCGACGCCGAACTCCGCCAGGGCCCCGAGACCCGCAAGCTCCTCAACACGATGGACACCCTGGTCATCGACGAGGTCTCGATGGTCAACGCCGACCTGCTCGACGCGATGGACCGTTCGCTGCGCAAGGCCCGCGGGCGGCAGTTCGAGGCCTTCGGTGGCGTGCAGGTGGTCATGTTCGGTGACCCGTACCAGCTGCCGCCCGTGCCGGGCGACGGCGACGAGCGCGCCTACTTCACCGACCACTACCGCTCGCTCTGGTTCTTCGACGCCAAGGTCTGGCTCGAGGCCGAGCTCAACATCATCGAACTCGCGACCGTGCACCGGCAGCGGGACGACGCCTTCGCCGCGATGCTCACCGCCGTGCGGCACGGCCGGGTCACCGCGGACATCGCCGACCGCCTGAACGAGGCCGGCGCCCGGCCCGCGCCGGACGACGCCATCACCCTGGCGACCCGGAACGACACCGTGGCGCGGATCAACAGCGCGGCGCTCGAGCGGCTGCCGGGCAAGGTGAAGACCGCGCGTGCCGACGTGAACGGCGACTTCGGTGGCCGGAACTTCCCCGCCGACGAGGCACTCGAGCTCAAACCGGGTGCCCACGTCATGTTCCTCCGCAACGACCCCGACCAGCGCTGGGTGAACGGCACCCTCGGGATCGTGCAGACCATCCGCGACACCGTGTGGGTCGACGTCGACGGGGAGTCCTTCGAGGTCCAGCCGTCGGTGTGGGAGAAGTTCAAGTACTCCTACGACGCCGACAAGAAGGAGCTCAAGAAGGACACCGTGGGGGAGTTCCAGCAGTTCCCGCTGCGTCTGGCCTGGGCCGTGACGATCCACAAGTCCCAGGGCAGCACCTACGACCGCGCCGTCATCGACCTCGGCAACCGGGTGTTCAGCGCCGGGCAGACGTACGTGGCGCTGTCGCGGCTCACCTCGCTCGACGGGCTGTTCCTGACGCGGCCGCTCCGTCCGTCCGACATCATCGTGGACCTGGACGTCCGGCGCTTCATGTCCGAGGCGCCCCGGGTCGTCGCGACCCAGCTCGAGGCGCCGAAGCCCGACGGGCCGGCGGCCGGGGCCTGACTCCGACGCTGCCCACGAACAGCGACGCCCGCCTGCCGGTGCGGCAGACGGGCATCGAGGACGTGCAGTGCGGTCAGGCGCGCGCGGCCCGCAGTGCGGCGATGTTCTGCTTGTCGGCCCCGAGCGCGGTGAGCAGGAGCACGACGCCGACGATCGCGTTGAAGACGTTGTCCGCGGTGTTCATCGCGAAGACGTTCGCCGAGGTGTTCATGAACACGAAGCCGTACACGGCCATGACGACGAGGACGACACCCACGACCAGGTTGACGTTCCGCGAGCCGATCGTGTTGCCGAGTCCGACGATGAACAGGGCGGCTGCGAGCAGCGTCCAGATCAGCACCAGCGCAGGGTTCACCAGGAACGCGTCCCAGAGCAGCCCGCCGCTGTCGCCGAAGAAGTGGTTGCCGTTCTCACCGGCGAAGAAGAAGCCCAGGACGCCCCAGACGGCGAGCAGGGTGCCGACGGTCAGCGCGAGCGCCCGGTTCGGCGAGGCGATGATGCTCGGTTCCTTGACTGCCACTTGGGTCTCCTGTTCTGGTGCCACCAGCACCGACGATGCGGTCGTGCGCTCCGGCCGTGCTGTCGCCGGTGCCGTCCGGGCGGAGGAGCCCTGCGTCCGAGCCGCGGGCGACGGACCGGGGCCCGGTGCGACGAGTCCCCGCGCACCCTGGTTCCCAGCGTCCGACCGGCCGTCCAACGGTATCGTGTCCCGCCCCGACCGACCCAATCGAAGCGCCGTCACCAGGCGCACGACGAGTCCCGCGACGACCACGCCGAGGAGGACGATCCCCGTGACCCGCACGCCCGATCGCAGTGCGCCGCCATCGCGCGAGGACGCCCGCGGCCCGAGTGTGTCTCGACGGCTGCGGTGGGGGGTGCTGGCCGGTGTGGGGTTCGTGATCGTGCCTCTCGTCTACGCGGTCGCCGTGCTGACGCCCGTCGGTCAGCGGGTCGAGGACTCCGCGCTCGGGGGTGTCCGTGAGACCGACCTGTTCGGGTCGGACACCGCCCTGAACGTCATCTCGGTCCCGGTGATCCTGCTGCTCGTCATCGTGATCGCCGCTGTGGCGCTCGCCCGGAGGCGGCTCGCCGTGGGGCTGGCGGCGGGGGTCGTGGTGCTCGCGTCCGCGGGCACGTCGACCCTCGTCAAGCGTATCGCCGTGCGCCCGGAGATCGCCCAGTCCACGACGCCCAACTCGTTCCCGTCCGGCCACGCCACGATCGCGCTGGCGTCGTTGTTCGCGGTCCTCATGGTCACACCCAGGCGGTTCCGGCCGCTCGTGCTCCTGGTCGGCGCCGCCTACGCCGTGTTCGTCGCGAACCAGACCGTCGTCTACGGGTGGCACCGGGTGAGTGACATCGTCGGGGCCTGCGCGGTCGCGCTGTTCTGGCTCGGCATCGTCCGGGCGGTCGGGCCGCTGGTCGACCGCGGGGAGCGCGGTGACCGTGACGGGCGCCGTGGTCCGCGTCGACTGGTCACGGCGGTGCTCGTGGTCTCCACCGGCGTGACGGCGGCGGTGGGCGTCGCAGCCGTCGTCGTCGCGTTCGCGAGCGGTGCGGCCCACGACCACGACGCGCTGCTCGTCGCGGGTCGCATGGCGTCCTCGACGAGTGTCCTGCTGGTGGTCACCCTGGTGTGGCTGGCCGACGGCATGCACCACGCCGCCGCGACGACCGACACCCGGGGCGTCCCGACGCCGGTCTGACCGCGGGGCGGCACCATCGAGCACCGCAGCGCCACCGAGCAGCGCAGCGCCACCGCGCAGCGTCACACCGCGTGCAACGACCGCAGGATCCGACGCGCGATGCGCGCCTCCTCGTCCGCTCCCGCGTCGTGCCGCACGGAGCGCACGGGCACCCCGAGCACCACGGCGATCTCGGACGGCGCCACCCGCAGGTCCGACAGCTCCTGGACGAGACGGTCCCGCTCGGCCGCGACCGAGTCGTCGACCATCCGAGCCGCGTCGCGCAGCTCGCGCGCCCGTGCGGCCGCCTGGCGCACCTGGCCCATCCGTGCGGTCATGTCGGTGTCCCCGAGCTGGTACTCGATGCAGGGGTCGACGCCGACGAACTCGCGGACCATGGCCCGGTGCTGCACGACGACCTCGTCGAGCCACGAACCGTGGTGCTCGATGCCGGGGTAGTCACGGCACCGGAGCACCCACTCGTCGTCGACGAGCCGTGCGGTCGAGGTGATGGTGGTCACGCTGACACCTCCGTGGGGTCCTGGTCCTGATCGGCACGCCTGGTGAGGGCGTCCTCACGACGGTACCCGCACGGCGGCGCGGCAGACTGCTCCCCGGTGTCACCAAAGCGAGGGTCAGACCCGGTCGTCGCGCTGGCGGGAATGCCACGACGTGCGCTACGTTGTACTCGTCAGTTCGATGCAAACGCATAGAACTCAGTCCGGTGCAGACGCGCGGGACACAGGCGCAGGAGGCGACCACCATGCAGTTCGGGATCTTCACGGTCAGCGACGTCACGACCGACCCCACGACAGGCACGACGCCGGACGACACCCGACGGGTGCGCGACATCCTGACGATCGCCGAGCACGCCGACCAGGCCGGCCTCGACGTCTTCGCGACCGGTGAGCACCACAACCCGCCGTTCGTGGCCTCGAGCCCGACGACGATGCTCGGGTACCTGGCCGGTCGGACGAAGCACATCACGCTGTCGACCAGCACGACGCTCATCACGACGAACGACCCGGTGCGCATCGCCGAGGAGTACGCGATGCTCCAGGTCATCTCCGACGGCCGCATGGACCTCATGATGGGCCGCGGCAACACCGGCCCGGTCTACCCGTGGTTCGGGCAGGACATCCGACAGGGCGTCAACCTGGCGATCGAGAACTACGCGCTCGTCCGCCAGCTCTGGGAGAACGAGGTCGTCGACTGGCAGGGCCGCTTCCGCACCCCGCTGCAGGGCTTCACGTCGACGCCGCGCCCGCTCGACGGTGTCGCGCCCTTCGTCTGGCACGGGTCCATCCGCACGCCGGAGATCGCGGAACAGGCCGCCTACTACGGCGACGGGTTCCTGCACAACAACATCTTCTGGCCGATCCAGCACACCGAGCAGATGGTGTCCCTGTACCGCCAGCGGTACGAGCACCACGGCCACGGCAGCGCCGACCAGGCGATCGTCGGGCTCGGCGGGCAGTTCTTCGCACGGAAGAACTCCCAGGCCGCGAAGGACGAGTTCCGCCCGTACTTCGACAACGCCCCGGTCTACGGCCACGGCCCGACCATGGAGGACTTCACCGCGCAGACCCCGCTGACGGTCGGCTCCCCGCAGGAGGTCATCGACCGGTACGCCACGATGAAGGACCACGTCGGGCACTACCAGCGCCAGCTGTTCCTGGTCGACCACGCCGGTCTGCCGCTCAAGACGGTCCTCGAGCAGATCGACATCCTGGCCGAGGACATCGTCCCCGAGCTCCGCAAGATCAACGAGGAGGGCCGTCCGGCCCACGTGCCGAGCAACCCGCCGAGCCACGCCGAACGGGTCGCCGCCGCCCGCGCAGCGGGTGCGGTCGGCAGCGACCACGTCGCCGCCGTCGACGAGTTCACCGGAGCGTCGGTCTGATCCGACGACCGTGACGCGACGGGAGGCCCGGTGCCAGCTGGCACCGGGCCTCCCGTCGCGTCGGTTGTCACCCACACCGCGCGACATGGGAAGCGGAATCGCGCACGGGTGGTCGGACGAACCGCCTACCCACGCGCGATTCGACCTTCTACGCGCGATTCGACCGGGTGGGGCTGGGATTGGGGGAGTGGGGTCAGGCGCGGGGCGCCGGCGGGCGCGCCGGCAGCAGCTTCAGCCCGACCACACACCCGACGATCCCCGCGATGAAGACCAGGCGGAGCACCGTGACCGGTTCCGCCCCGGTCGCCATCCCCCACAGCACTGTCAGCGCTGCGCCCGTCCCCGTCCACACGGCGTAGGCGGTGCTGATCGGGATGTGCTTGAGCACGTACGCGAAGGCGACCAGGCTGACCGCGATCGTGACCGCGAAGAGCAGGGTCGGGCGGAGTTCCGTGAACCCGTTGCTCGCGCCGAGGGCGGTCGCCCACACCGTCTCGAGTGCGGCGCTGACGAACAGCACGACCCAGGCCACGTCAGCTCACCACCTTGAGGCCGATGACACAGGCGACGAGCCCGAGCACGAGGCCGATGCGGGCGACGGACGCCGCCTCTTGTCGACGGACCACGGCGACGAGGACCGTCAGCGAGGCGCCGATCCCGACCCACACCGCGTAGGCGGTGCCGACCGGGATCGCGGTCATCGCGAACGCCAGGCCGACCATGCTCAGCGCCATGCCGGCGACGAAGACGATCGACGGCACCACCTTCTTGAAGCCGTTCGACGCGCCGAGTGCGGTGGCCCACACCGCTTCCAGCACGCCGGACAGGACCAGGACGACCCAGGCCATGACGTTCCTCCTTCGATCACGAGCATTCCCGCACGACTGTGCGACAACGACCAGACCAGTTCTAGCACGATGTCGCACAGTCGTGCCAGAATGATCGGGTGGCTCGCAGCATGGACGTCGACGAACGCCGCAGGACCGTGTCCGAGGCGGCCTGTCGGGTGCTCGCGCGGGACGGGCTCGGTGCGCTGAGCGTCCGGAACGTCGCAGCGGAGGCCGGGCTCGCGCCGAGCACGGTCCGCTACACCTTCCCGACCCAGGCCAGCGTCCGCGAGCACGCCCTCACGCTCGTCTTCGACGGCACCGCCGCCCGGGTGGACGCCCTGCCCACCGGCCTCGCCGGCGTCGACTACGCGCACGCGGTGCTCGTCGAGCTGCTGCCCCTCGACGAAGAACGCCGCATCGAGCTCGACGTGTACCTGGCACTCGGCACCGCGGCCCTGACGGACACCGAGCTCCGGCCGTTCCACGACCGGGTCGTCGCGGACATGCAGGACCTGTGCGGTCGGGTCCTCCGCGCGGTCGGGGTGCCGGACGCCGACATGGAGTACGAAGCCTGCCGGCTCCACGCGCTGGTCGACGGCCTCGCGATGCAGGTCGTCCGGCTGCCGCCCGGTGCCGACACGGGGTGGGCGATCGACCTGCTCGACCGGCACGTCGCCGCGCTCGCCGGACACTGACGCCGCCTATCCTGTCCCGGTGACGACGCGCACCACCACCACGCCGCCGCAGCAGCAGCGCAGCCGGACCCTGACCGGCCCCGGGCTCGTGCTGCTCGCCGTCGTCGTGCTGCTCGGCATCCGGCTCGTCACCCCGTCCGTCGGGAACGCCGGGCTCCCCGACGTGGTGCAGGACTTCCTGACCCTGGCGATCAGCGTCGTCGTCGAGTCCCTGCCGTTCGTGGTGCTCGGCATCGTGCTGTCGATCGTCGTCGAGGTCTGGGTCCCGCAGGGGGCGCTCGAGCGCGTCCTGCCGAGCAGGCCGATGCCGCGACGCGCAGTGATCTCGCTGATCGGCATGCTGTTCCCGGTGTGCGAGTGCGGCAACGTCCCGCTCGCCCGCGGTCTGATGCTCCGCGGGTTCACGCCGGCGGAGGCCGTCACGTTCCTGGTCGCGGCGCCGATCCTCAACCCGCTCGTGATCGTCAGCACCGCCCAGGCCTTCGGCTGGTCCGGCTGGATCCTGCCCGTCCGCATCGTCGGCGGGTTCGTCGTGGCGAACCTGGTCGGGTGGATCGTCGCGGCGCACCGTCGCCCGGCCGACCTGCTGCTCCCCGCGTTCGAGGCCCGGTGCCGCGCCGCGGTCGGCGCCGCGGCACCGCGGAACCGCTGGCGGGAGAGCGCAGCGCAGTTCGGTGGCGAGACCGCCACGATGATGCCGGCCCTCTTCGTCGGCGCGGGGCTCGCGGCGGCGATCCAGGTCGCGGTGCCGCGCAGCACCCTCGTCGCGATCGGCAGCAACCCCGTGCTCTCCGTCCTGGCGATGATGCTCCTGGCGATGACGGTGTCGCTGTGCTCGAACGTCGACGCGTTCTTCGCGCTGTCGTTCGCCTCGACGTTCCTGCCCGGGGCGATCACGGCGTTCCTCATCATCGGGCCGATCATCGACGTGAAGATGATCGCGCTCCTCCGGACGACCTTCCGCACGCGCTTCCTGGTGCTGCTGAGCGTCGTCTGCGTCCTGTTCGCCGCTGCCGTGGGGTTGGTGATGAATGTCCTCGTCTGACACCGGACACCCGTCTGACACCAGACACCCGTCTGGCACGGGACACCCGTCTGACACGGGACACCCGTCCGACACCGAGCACACCCGGCGCGGACCGGCCCTGCTGGGCCTCGGGTCCGTGCTGGCCGTCGCCCTCTGCACGCTCTGGCTCGCCGTCGCCGGGCACCTCGACCTGTACATCAACCCGCGGTACTCGCTGTTCACGGTGGTGCTCGCCGCCGTCGCGGTCCCGGCGTCCGTTGCAGGTCTGCTCGTCGTGGCGCGGGGGGCGGGCCACACCCACGACCACGCGGGACCGGACGACGCGTCGCCGCCCCGGGCCGCAGGGGCCTCCCGCGCGACTCGGGCCCTGCTCGGCGGGCTCGCGGCGCTGGCCACGATCGGCGTCACCGCTGCCATGCTCGTCCTGCCGCCGACGACGCTCTCCGCCCGCACCGCCCAGCAGCGGAGCGTCGACTCCGCCACGCTGTCGAACGCGACGGGCTCGGACACCCCGGTGTCGCTCCTGGGCAGCGGGTCCGTCGACACGTCGGGCTACGGCGTCAAGGACTGGGCGGCGGTCATCCGGCAGACGACCGACACCAGCTCGCTGGTCGGCAAGCGGGTGGAGCTGACCGGGTTCGTGGTGCCGAGCCAGGGGGACTCGTTCACCCTGACCCGGTTCGTCATCAGCTGCTGCGCCGTCGACGCACAGCCCGTCGGACTCGGGGTGTCGACCGACGGCACCGTCCCCGCGGAGAACCGGTGGGTCAGGGTCACCGGTGCCCTGGCGGCCAACCCGGACCAGTCCTCCGACGTCCGGATCGTCATCCGTGCCGCCTCGGTCACGACCATCGCGCAGCCGGACGACCCCTATGAGTACTGAGCGTCGTCCCGTCGCCACCCGGTTCCGCCGCCGCTTCGTCGCCGTGGTCCTGGTGCTCGTCGTCGTGGCCGTGCTCGCCGCGGTCGTCGGGTCGCAGCAGGGTCCTCGGCTGAAGGCCGTGTCGTACGACGCCTCCGGCATCGTGTCGCGTCCGGCCCAGCGGGTGATCATCACGGCGAACCAGGCCCTGCAGCGCGTCACCGCGAGCGACGTGCGGGTCAGCCCGGCCGCCGCGCACACCGTGACGTCGAGCGGCAACACGGTCGCGGTCGAGTTCTCCGGGCCGCTCGAGTACGACCGCGACTACACGGTGACGGTGGCGGACGCACGGGCACCCGGACAGGCCGCGACGGCGGACCTCCGCGCCACGATCCGCACGGGCAGCACCGACGTCCTCGCGCTGGTCCCGGCGGCCGACGGCGGGGACGACCGGATCGTGCGGCGGTCGCTCGACGCGTCGGGTGCGACGACGGTGTACCGCGGCGAGGGCATCACCGGGTACGTCCGGCTCAGCCGCGCGCTGGTCGTGATGCGGGACAGCGCCGTCGGTGACTCCCGGATCGACATCGTGCCGCTGCGGAACGGCGTCGAGGACCGGGACGCCCCCGTCGAGCACCTCACGATGCCGAGCAGCCGCGGGTCGGCGTCGGCGCTGCACGCGTCGGACGACGGCGCCTCGTTCGGGTTCCAGTACGCCGACACCGCGACCGGGCAGTCCCGCGACGTCGGGCTGTACGTCGTCGACATGACGGGGACGCACCTGCCGCAGCCGATCGCGGCCGACGGCAAGCCGACCACGGGTGCCGTGCCGATGACCGTGACCCAGTGGGCGTACGTCCCACGCACCGAGAGCGCTCTGGTGCGGACGGGCAGCGACGAGCTGTTCCTCGTCGACATGAGCGGGCGGGTCGACGCCGTCCGGCTCGGCTCGGCGACCTACCTGCACGGCTTCGTCGGCACGGGCACCACCGCGGTGGTCGAGTCGGGGACCGGCATCCAGCGAGTCGACCTGACGGACGGCAAGCGGACGGCGATCACCGCGCCGGCGGGCAGCACCGACGCGGCGTACCTCGGTCGCATCGCCCAGCTGACGGACGAGACGTACCTGCGCACGGTGGGCTCGGTCCGCTCGGACGGCACGATCGCCAGCCGCATCGTGCGCGTCGACGGCGCCAGGGCCTCCCGGCTGCCCGTCTCGATCCCGGACGACGCGACCCTGACGGCGGTCTGCCCGTCCCCGAACGGCGAGTTCGTCGCGCTTGAGACGAAGTCGAGCGGCGCGTCGCTGGTCAGCGTGGTCGACGCGACGAGCGGGGCCCTCGAGGCGTCCCTCGCCGGCGAGGACGTCGACTGGTGCGGAGCCCTGCCGAGCGGCGACGAGGTCGGCTAGCGTCGGAGGCGTGCATCAGGCCTTCGTGGAGCGGTGGGTGACGGGGTGGGCGCGGTCGCGGACCATGCCCGTCCAGCGGGACGGCGAGGGCTGGCGTGTCGTCGTCGGCGCCGAGACACGGCACGAGGAGTTCGTCGTCGCGGAACCCACGCCGACCGAGGCGGTCCGGCTCGCACGCGCGGTCGAGCCGCGCTTCACCAGCTGGCTGACCGTCGTGGGCGGGATCGAGCCGCAGGCGCTCGCCGCGTTCGCTCGGCTGGACCGCGTCGCCCGCGTCGAGACCGTCATGGAGGCCCGGCTCGCGTCCGTCCCGCTGCCGTCGGACCTGCTCGTGGAACCGTCCTCGGCGGGTGACGTCGCACACGTCCGCGTGCTGGTCGACGGGGCGGTCGCCGCGCGCGGACAGGTCGCCGTCGTGGGGCGCGACGCGGTGTTCGACAAGATCGAGACGGACCCGGCGTTCCGACGACGGGGCCTCGGACGGCGCGTCGTCGACGGGCTCACCGCGTGGTCCGTCTCCCAGGGCGCGGACGTCGGGCTGCTGCTCGCGTCGGAGCAGGGCCGCGCACTGTACCGGTCGGCGGGGTGGCGGGACGTGGCCCCCGCCGTCACCTTCCGCGGCTTCCCCTGACGACCACGGACACACGGGAGGCCCGGTGCCAGCTGGCACCGGGCCTCCCGTTTCCGTCGCAGGAGCGACGCGGAGCGGTCGCTACGCGAGCGTCGCGGCGTCGATCACGAAGCGGTAGCGCACGTCCGAGGACAGCACGCGCTCGTAGGCCTCGTTGACCTGGTCGGCGCTGATGAGCTCGGTCTCCGGCAGGATGTCGTGCTCGGCGCAGAAGTCGAGCATCTCCTGGGTCTCGGCGATGCCGCCGATGGCCGAACCGGCCCAGCTCAGGCGGCGCGGGATCAGCGCGAACGCCGGCACGTCGAGGGGCTCGGGCGGGGCGCCCACGTTGACGAGCGTGCCGTCGACCTTGAGCAGACCGAGGTAGGCCTGCATGTCGAGCTTCGCCGACACCGTGTTGATGATGAGCTCGAACGAGTTGGCGAGCTTCTCGAAGGTGTCGGCGTCCTTGGTGGCGTAGTGGGCCTTCGCGCCGTAGCGCAGCGAGTCGGCTTCCTTCGACGTGGTCTGCGACAGGACGGTGACCTCGGCGCCGAGCGCGACGGCGATCTTGACGGCCATGTGTCCCAGGCCGCCCATGCCGATCACGGCGACCTTCGTGCCGGGGCCGGCCTTCCAGTGGTGCAGCGGCGAGTAGGTCGTGATGCCGGCGCAGAGCAGCGGCGCGACCTTCTCGATGTCGAGCGACTCGGGGACGCGCAGGACGAAGTCCTGGTCCACGACGACGGCCTGGGAGTAGCCGCCCTGCGTGGTCGAGCCGTCCACGTCGACACTCGCGTAGGTGCCGATGTTGCCCTTCAGGCAGTACTGCTCCTGGCCGGCGAGGCACTGCTCGCACTCGCCGCAGGAGTTCACCATGCAGCCGACGCCGACACGGTCGCCGACCTGGTGCTTGGTCACGTTCGCGCCGACCTCGGTGACGTGGCCGACGATCTCGTGGCCGACGACCTGCGGGTACTCGATGGGGCCCCACTCGCCGCGGACGGTGTGGATGTCCGAGTGGCAGATGCCGGCGTAGGCGATGTCGATCATGACGTCGTCCGGGCCGACGTCACGACGGGTGATGGTGGTCTTGACGAGCGGCTCGGTGGCAGACGGGGCCGCGTACGCGTTGACGGTTCGCAATGGTCTCCTCGTGGGGATGCGGGTGGGGTCGGATCCGACCCTCGTCCATCTTCCTGGAGCGCTCCCTCGTGTGGGGGGCTCCATCAGGGCACCCCGGAGTGGGGTGCCCGTGTCCCGGTCCCATTCGCGCACCCGCTTTGGTGGTGTCCCCGGTCGGTCGTACCGTTGAGACCACACCGGGTCGACACCGAATCCGTCGCCACGATGCCGTCCGCGTCCTGCGGATCCATGGCACAGCGGAACGACACGGTCAGCAAGGGGCTTCACCGCTCATGAAGGGCTGTCACATGACCGCCACAGCACTCCTGCCCGCCCACGAATGGCACCGCCGCGGCCTGCGCTCGCCGGCCGAGATCACCGCACTCGTCGAAGCCCGGCTCGTCCACTTCATGGACGTCGACGAGCCCACGTACGCTGACTTCCTCGGCGAGCCCGTCCTCTGACGAGCTCGATCACTGACGATCGAGTCGGATCCCGCGCGGCTCTGCGCTAGCTCTTCGGAGCGCGGGAGAAGAACAGCGTCAACACCCCGAGCGCGATCGCCGCGACGATCAGCACCCACGCCAGGGCGCCGAACAGGCCGTCCAGCGGAGTGATCAGCAGGACGATGCCCGCCACCAGCAACACCGCCGCCCCGATCAGGACGGGCACGTGCGGTCGGCGGATCCATGTACGTGCCATGCGTCTGAGCCTACGCTCAGCGGCTGTGTTCGACGCGGGCCGACAACCGTCGCCCCGCGATCCGCACGAACCGCAGCGGATCGGTCATGGCGTCCCCGGGCTCGCCCGTCGTCTGCGTCGCGATGACCGTCAACGAGGCCGCCGCGGCGAAGGCGTCCACCGGGGCGTCGACCTCGCCGGCGACGAGCATCGTCGGCCGATCGGCAGCCATGGCGAGCACGACCGAGGGCACCTTCCCTGCCGCCGACTGTCCGTCGTAGCGGCCCTCGCCCGTGACCACGACGTCGGCGTCCGCGATCGCGTCCGGCAGCCCGAGCACCCCGGCGACGGCCGATGCGCCACCCGCGAGCGTCGCGCCCCACACCAGCAGTCCGAACCCCGCCCCGCCCGCGGCGCCGGCACCGGGGAGGTCGGGGTCGACATCCGGGAACCGTGCGGCCCACCGCGCCAGGCGGTCCTCGTGGACGGCGACGCGGTCCGGGGTCACGCCCTTCTGCGGTCCGAAGACCGCGGCGGCGCCCGACGGCCCCAGCAGCGGCGAGGTCACGTCGGTCAGCACGGTGACGCCGAGCGGTGGGAGTGGTCGCAGCCCGGTCGTGTCGATCGGGTGGTCACCGGCGGCGTCGAGCAGCGATCCGCCCGCCGGCGCATCGTCGAGCGACAGCCCCAGGGCCCTGAGCAGTCCCGCACCGCCGTCGGTCGAGGCGCTCCCGCCGATGCCGAGCACGAGCCCCGTCGCTCCGGCGTCGAGCGCGGCCACGATCGCCTCGCCGAACCCGGTGGTCTGCGCCCGGTCCGGCTCGAGCGTCGTCAGCAATGGGAGGCCGCTCGTCGCGGCGAGCTCGACGACCGCCCGGCCGTCCGGCAGTGACAGCCACCACGTGTCGACCGGGTCGCCGGCCGGCCCGGTGACGGTGACCGGGACATGTCGGGCGTCGGGGAAGGCCGTGGCGAACGCGGTGAGCGTCCCCTCGCCGCCGTCCGCCATCGGCACCAGGGTCAGGACGTCGTCGGGTCGTCCCTCGGCCCATCCCTCGGCGATCGCGGTGGCGACGGCCGCGGCGGTGGCGGTCCCCTTGAACGAGTCCGGAGCGATCACGACGTGCACGGCACCACGCTAGCGGGCCGGATGCACACGACCGGCGTTCCCGGCTGCGCTGGCCTCAGCGACTGCAGGTTCCGCCGCCGCGATGACGGATCCGGTCGACGATCCCCGGTCTCGGCCGACCGGATCCGTCACGCGGCGGATCGGACTCGACCCGCGCGCTGGTAGTCACACCGGGATCGCGAAGCGCGGATGCGGCACCCCTCCCGTGGCGAGGTCGGCGAGCATCTCCCCGAGCAGGGGCGCGAACTTGAAGCCGTGCCCCGACGACCCCGTCGCCACCGTGACCGGTCCGCGCCGGTCGAGCACGAAGTCCTCGGTGGGCGAGTTGTCGTACAGGCAGCTGATGAGGTCGGGGGCCGACGCGTCGACGCCGGGGACGAACCGCACGACGTACTCCTGCAGTCGCCGGACCTGGTCCGGCACGGGTGCGAGGTCGCGATGGTCGGGGTCGACGACGGGACCGGTGCCGTGGAAGCCGACCTTGACGCCCTCACCCGGTGTGAGCAGGCCGTACACGTCCGGTCCGTCGAGCTGCCAGTGCACGAAGCTCGGCCACGCGCCGTCCGGCAGCTGGCTCGGGAAGTGAGCGGGCTGCTCCTGGGTGACACGCAGCGCCGGGAGGCCCGACCCGCGTCCGGCGAACAGGTCACCGACCACGGCGGGGGCCCACGACCCGACCGCCGCGACCACGCTGGTGGCGGTGACGGACGTGCTGCCGTCCGGACCGTCGAGGGTCAGCGTGACGGTGTCCCCGTGGTCCTCGACGCCGGTGACCCGGGTGTGGAACCGCAGCTCGGCGCCGCCCGTCGCGGCGAGGTCGAGGAGCGCCTCGATCGTGTCCGCCGACCGGATGCGTCCCGCCGACGGGTGCGTCAGGACGGAGCCCTCGAAGGCCAGCCCGGGCCAGCGCGCCGCCGCCTGCTCCGTGGAGAGGCGCTCGTGGTCGATGTCCGCGGCGGTCAGGGCTGCGGCGATGGCGTCGATCTGCTCGGGGCGACCGTGGTCGACGGCGCCGGTCAGGTCGAGCAGCGTACGACCACTCGCGGCTTCGAGGTCGCGCCAGGCGTCGAAGGCCTGCTGACAGAGCGCGACGTACTCGGCATCGGCGTAGCCCATGCGGAAGATGCGGCTCGCTCCGTGCGACGAGCCCCGGTCGTGCCCGCGGCCGAACTGTTCCACGAGCAGGACCCGCTCGCCTCGCGCGGCGAGCGCTCGCGCCGTGGCTGCCCCGATGACGCCCGCGCCGATGACGACGTGGTCATGCGCTGCGATCATGCAGCGATCGTAGTGGTCCACGCCAGGGGTGGATCAGCAGGTCCTCGATGTCGGGACGCGGATGCGGTAGGACGGGAACGTGATGGACCGTGCGGCCCTGGCCGAGTTCCTGCGTCTCCGCCGTGGCGCGCTGCAGCCGGAGGACGTCGGGCTGCCCCGCGGGCAACGCCGCCGAACCGAGGGGCTGCGGCGGGAGGAGGTCGCCGTGCTCTGCAGCATGTCGACCGACTACTACGCGCGACTCGAGCGCGGCACGGGGCCACACCCGTCCGAGCAGATGACGGCAGCGATCGCGCAGGGGCTGCACCTGTCGATCGACGAACGCGACCACCTGTTCCGGCTCGCCGGACACCACCCGCCCGCGCGGGGGACCACGAGCGAGCACGTCGGTCCGGGGATGCTCCGGATCCTCGACCGACTGGTCGACACCCCTGCGGAGATCGTGACGGAACTCGGCGAGACGCTCCGGCAGACCCCGCTCGGACGGGCACTGACCGGGGACGTTGCGCAGCGCTCCGGACCGGCTCGGAGCCTGGGCTACCGGTGGTTCACGGACCCGGAGGCGCAGGCCGCGTACCCGCCGGAGGAACGGCTCCTGCTGTCCCGCGTCTACGCCGCCGGGCTCCGCGAGGTCGTGACCCTGCGCGGTCCGGGGTCCCACGCGGCGTCCCTGGTCGACGCCCTCCGGGACGACGCAGCGTTCCGCGCGGTGTGGGACCGACACGAGGTCGGCATCCGGCCGCCCGAGGTCAAGCGGTTCCTGCACCCCGTGGTCGGTGCGCTCGAACTGGCGTGTCAGACGCTTCTCGACACGGAGCAGTCCCACCGGATGCTCGTCTACACGGCCGTGCCCGGCAGTCGGAGTCACGAACGGCTGCAGCTGCTCGCCGTGGTGGGGTCGCAGGACATGGCCGCTGTCGGGGACGCCCCGGGGAGCCACTGACCGACAGGTCCTGGATGCGGCCGGGGCGGAGCCGGACCATGGGGACACACACCCGTCGTCCCCGGAAGGACACCCCATGCCGACCACCCCGAAGCTCGACCTCCCCGACCAGACCGGCACCCTCGCCGTCGTCACCGGCGCCAGCGACGGCCTGGGCGCGGTGATCGCGCGACGGCTCGCCGCTGCCGGCGCCGAGGTCGTCATGCCCGTCCGGTCCGCCGACAAGGGGGAGCGGGCGGCCGCACGCATCCGACAGGCCGTGCCCGCGGCGACGGTCCGGGTGATGCCCCTCGACCTGTCCCGACTGGACTCCGTCGACGCCCTCGTGCTGCAGCTCGCGGAAGACGGCCGTCCGGTCGGCCTGCTCCTCAACAACGCCGGGGTGATGCGGCCTCCGACCCGACAGGAGACCGCGGACGGGTTCGAGCTGCAGGTCGGCACGAACCACCTCGGGCACTTCGCGCTGACGCTCGGGCTGCTCCCACTGCTGCGGGCCGGCCGTGCACGGGTGGTGCACCAGACCAGCGTCGCCGCGCGGACCGGGTCCCTCGAGCTCGACGACTTCGCGCAGCAGCGACGGTACGACGTCATGCGGGCCTACAGCGCCTCGAAGATCGCCGTCGGGCTGTTCGCACGGGAACTCGACCGCCGGAGCCGCGCCGGCGGATGGGGCATCACCAGCACCCTCGCGCACCCCGGCGTCTCGCCGACCAACCTGCTCGCCGCCCAGCCCGGGATGGGACGGGAGCGCGCCGGCGGCGAACGGCGGGTGATCGAGGTCCTGGCGCGCGTCGGGGTCCTCGGCACCGTGGAGAGCGCGGCGCTCCCCGCACTGCTCGCCGCGACCAGCACCGACGAGCACACCGACGTGTTGTACGGCCCGAAGCGCACCGTCGGGGGACCGCCCGCGCGACGCCCGCTGTGGAAGCCGTTCACCGACACGGCGACGGCGAGCGCGCTGTGGGACCTGTCCGCCGAGCTCACCGGCGTCCGGGTGTGACCACCGGCCGCTGGACGGTGAGCGCGCCGATCGACGGAGGCACCACGGGCCTCGGCCCTGTCGGCCGGTAGACCCGTGGTGCCTCTCATCAAGGTGCAGGGGTGAGGTCAGTCCTTCTGATCTGCATCCCACTTGATCGTCAGGATCGAGTTGAGGACACCGGATCCGGCTTGAACCTCCACGGGACCTTCGTTCCCGTCCACAAGCACTCGAGTTGCCTGCGCCGAACAGGAACCGTGCTTCACGTCATCCCATTCAACGAAAACTGATTCGCCGACATTGAGAACTCCGAATGACCGGCCCTCAATTGTGCTGAAGTGCGCCCAGACGCCACCGTCGACATTCGCGACATCGATGACGCCCCATCCTTCATCGGCGTTCCAGCTGCAAACTACTCCGGGTTCTGACATCGATGCTCCTCAGCAGGAGGTGGCGGACCCGCAGCGGTTACCCGTCGCGGTGAACGAACCGTACACCTGAAGGGTCGCAGTGCCGTTGCCCTTCACGCGCCAGGTGTACAGGCCCGAGTACGCGATGTGCGTTCCATCGGGCGAGCCGCTGTAGTTGCCGTGGAACTGGTACACGCACTCCTCTGTGTGGCCGGACTGCGCCTTCTGCGTCGCGCCGTTCTTGGTCCAGTGCTGCGGGGCTTCCACCACGTCACCGACGACGGTGGCGCAGTCGGCGGGCGAGAGCTTGATCCCCCACGGAACGGTGCTGCCTCCGCACTGGTGCTGCACCGTGTAGCTCAGGTTCGCGTCCGAGAACTTGTAGAACTTGTTGCAGAGCAGCTTCGCTCCCTGCGGGCCGGCCACCGCGGGGGCCGCAGCGGCTGAAACCGCCCTGCTCGACTGAACGGACGCGGCTGCCGGTTGATCCGAGTTCACGTCGTCGGCTGGCGCGACGTCCTGTACCGACTGCAGCGTGCCGGTCGAGGTCGTCGTCTTCGAAGTCCCGTCGGCTTGAGTGATCGTGAGCGTGCTGGAGAGCGGTACGTCGGCGTCCGGCGTGGTGACCGCGTGCGCAGGTGCCGCGAGAGTGATGGAGAGAAGGACGGCCCCCAGTGGCAATGTCCAGAGTACGGAGCGCTTCTTCGTGATTCGCATGGTGTTCCCCTCAAGCGCCCCCTTGCCGCGTGAGCGGGAGCAAAGCACGCAGCTTCTTGCCTGACAAGACGCATTCGCGAACCGAAGGCGAAACCGCACCCATTCCGGGTCGATCTATGGACAGTTTCAGCCCCGCTCCATCTTGCAGATCTGTCGCGACGATTCGGTTTCGCGCTGGAACAATTACTTCGAATCGATTCGGCGCAAGAAGCCGGAGCCGGCGGAGCCGCCTCCGGGACGCCTCGCGTGCGTCCCTGCCGAAGGCGGAGTCCACCCCGACAACGAGCAAGCGTGCACGGCGCACTGCTCCTGACTCGCCGGGAAACGTTCGCCGACTGAGGCAGCACCGAGGAACGCGCTTCGGTGACGAGTTGTGCGCGAAGGCGACATGTCATCTGCGCGCCGACGACAAGCGGCGGCCCCAGGGAGCCCAGCGGACCAGGGGATGGGCGGTGCCGTCCTGCACAGCGACGGCAAGCGCGACTTGTTGCGCGTTCGAGAGGCTGGAGTCTCAACTCCTTCGAGCGAAGACTCATCTGGGTTGAGAACGACAGCGATGGACATGTCTGGAATCGGAGCGAGTGACGGGAATCGAACCCGCGCTACCAGCTTGGGAAGCTGGAGTTCTACCATTGAACTACACTCGCGCGCCCGCTCAGCGGGACTCGACCACCATAGCGGATTCTCCGCTGGAAGCCAGCCGACCGCCCGCCGTGCGCCGATCCACCGGGTCCGCCCCGAGCCTCCCGTGTCTCTTCTGTGAGCCGCCCCGCCTGACGGACAGGTGTCGGGCGCGTGTGTAGCGTCCAGGGGGTTCCAGCGACCCCGACCGAGGAGGACACGGATGGTCAGACATCCCCTCATCGACGACGTGGTCGGCCCCGCCATCGTGGTCGACTCCGGCTCGCAGGTGGTGTGGCTGACCGAGGCGCTGGCCTCGCTGCTGCGACGTGCGTCCGACGCCGGCCGGACGGTCGTGCTCCGTACCGAACCGGGCGCCGCGCTGACGCCGGCGCTCCGACACGCACTCGGTGCACACGGCGCCGCCTGGGCGGTCACCGACCCGGACGGCACCCTGCGCGACGGACGCACCGGGGTCCGGGCGGAACGCATCGAGGACTTCGTCGAGCACGGGCCCGAGCTGCTGGGACCGCCGTCAGCGGAGCACCCCGCGGCCACCGGCTCGGTCCGCCAGATCAGCATCGACCTGACACTGCGGCACCACGCCGAACGCGCGATCGACATCGGTTCCGCGATCGAGGCGCTCTGCCACACGGTGGGCGCCTGCCCGGACCGCTGGGGGACCGTCGAGCCGCTCGCCGTGCCCTGGGACCGGTGGGTCGTGACCCAGTACGCCAAGCACGAGGCGCCGGGCATCAGCACGTCCTACGCCGTCGGCGAGGGCTTCTCGGCGACGATGACCGCACACCTGACCGACACCGTCGTGATCGAGACGATGTCCGCCGTCCTGACCATCCCGGACGAAGGAACGGATCCGCAGCTGGCCGAGCGCATGCTCGCCGCGGTGCACCGTGTGGCCGAGGACGTCGTCCCGGTGTTCGGTGTCGTGATGCAGCGCCGCGGGGACGCCGACCACCTGGTGCGCGCCGTCGCGCACGGCGAGCCCTCGCCGCTCGCGGTGATCGTCGGTCCCGAGGCCGTCTCCTTCCTGGACCGCGGCGAGGTCTGGCCGCCGCCGCACACCTCGACGTCGACCTTCGGCGATCGCGGCGACGGCGACCACGGGCTCATCGTCCGGCTGGAGGACGGCTGGACCGCGCTCGAGTCCTTCCTGGACCGCATCGACGAGGACCGCTTCCTGCAGCTCGTCGGTGGCGCCCCGCTCGACCCGGCGCACGACGAGGGCACCCTCGACGGACACGTCGGAGCGAGCCTGCCGGGCGGCCACAGTGCCCCGTGACGTGACCCTGCTGTGTCGCGGCGCGGTCGAGGCGCGCGAGGTGGCCGAGGCCCTGCTGCTCCACGACGACTCGTGGGGCGTCCGGGCGCTCGACGATGGCCCGATGCTGCAGGTGTGCCGCGACGCCACGCACCCGGTCATCACCGTGCTCGGAGTCCGTCGGGTTGACTCGCTCGACGAGGTCGTCCGGATCCTGCCGGATGCCCCGGCGCTCACCGTCCCGCTCTGGTGGGTGGACACGGTGACCCCGGCCGGGGCTGACGGTGAGTCCGGGATCACCGCCGCGCTCGAGGCCGCGATGGACCTCGACGCCGTCTGCATCGTCCACGGCGACTGAGCCGCGACCGGGCGGGTGCGGTCTGGCGCGGGCGGTCTGAGCACGGTGCCGCCTTCTCGCCCCGTGCCGCGTTGGCGGCCTGGTGCGGGGAAACATCCCCGCACCGAGCCACTGACGGCGCACGGACGGCGAACCGAGCACGGTGCGACCCGCCCACTACGCGATCAACCCCGCACGGTGCTGGACCGTCAGTCGCGCTGACGCATCGCCGCCAGCCGCTCGTTGTAGGCCTTGAGTTCGGCGTCGCCGTCGCGCTCGGCCTGGCGGTCCAGGCGCTTGGCGTCGCGGCCGTCGGACTTCACCCAGTTCCGCACCACGAGCAAGGCGACGAAGACCATCGGCAGCTCGGAGGCACCCCAGGCGATGCCGCCGCCGGTGTGCTGGTCGGCGAGCAGCCCCACGTCGTTCGTCTGTCCGAGCGCGTGGAACCAGTCGGCCGCGTACACGGACTGCGACGTCATCACCGCGACGCCGAAGAACGCGTGGAACGCCAGGGTCGCCAGCAGCGCGATGATGAGGATCGGGTAGGCGGGGCGCTTGGGCCCGGGGTCGATCCCGACGAAGACCCAGAAGAACAGGTAGCCGCTCAGCACGAAGTGGACGACCATCGCGACGTGCCACTCGTGCGACTGCATCGCGAACTGGAACGCCGGCGTGAAGTAGAACACCACGAGCGACCCGGCGAAGATGACCCCGGCGACCGCCGGCTTCGCCATGAACTGCATGTAGCGGGAGTGCACGAAGAGCATCAGCCATTCGCGAGCACCGCGTGACCCGTCGTTGCGGACCGGCAGCGTCCGCAGTGCCAGCAGCACCGGGCCGCCGAGGACCAGCGGCAGCGGCACGAACATCATGAGCAGCATGTGCTGGATCATGTGCGACGAGAAGTGGATCATGCCGTAGACGGACGGTCCGGCCGAGGTCGTCCAGATGAAGACCGCGCAGCCGATCAACCACGAGATCGTCCGCCCGACCGGCCACGAGTCGCCGCGCTGCCGGAGCTTGCGGACCGCGAACAGGTACCAGCCGGCGCCGACGACGGCGAGCGCGAGCCACACCCAGTCGATGTGCCACTGCGTCAGGAAGGTGTGCAGGGTCTGGGCCGGCGGGTACGGGTAGCCGATCAGGCCCGAGCGGGTGTCCTCGCCGGTCTCGGGCGTCTGCGGGATCGGCGGCTGACTGCGTGACACGGCCACCGAGACGCCGATCGCGATCGCCATGAAGACGACCTCGGCCAGGGCGAAGCGCGTGAACGAGCGGCGGTCGAGCGGCGAACGCAGCAGTGCGGGCACGAGCTTGCGGCGCTGGACGACCCCGGCCAGGCCGAGCAGCACGAGGATCACGGCCTTGACGGTGATGAGCGCACCGTACGTCGTCGTGACCAGGTCGAGCGGGCCGGTCAGGCGGAGCGACGCGTTGACGATCCCCGAGAACGCGACGGCGGCGAACGACCAGCCGGCCAGGGTGGAGTACCGGGCGACGACGCGACCGGTGGCACCCTTCGTCCGGGTGCGCAGGACCAGCACGGCGACCAGGCCACCGGCCCAGACGCACACCCCGATCAGGTGGATCGCGAGCGAATTCACCGCGTTGGCGTGCTCGAGCGACCCGGCGGCGTGCCCGGACAGGGCCAGGGGCAGCAGGGCGAACAGGCCGGCGACCGTGGCGACGGCGAGCGTCGTGGCCCGGGTGGCGAACGCGGCGAGGACGGTCGCGATGAGGATCGCCACCGCGGACACCACGAGCGACTGCCCGATCTCGACCTGGAACGCGAAGACCATGAAGTTGCGGGCGAAGAGCGGCGAGGTGATCGAGGACCCGAGCGTGTTGGCGCCCGTGAAGACGATGCCGACCACCGCGGCCAGGAACCAGACCGCACCGGTCGTCGCGGCCCAGCGCACGGCGCGGTGCTGCACGCTCGACATGGCGCCGTGGTCGGCCTTCTGCGCGGGGAGCGCGAACGCGGCGACGATGAGCAGGCCGATGGTCAGCGCGGCCATGGTGTCGTGCACGGCGCGCGCGATCGGCAGGCCGTACTGCACGAGGTCGCCCGCCGACACCAGCTGTTGGTCGGCGGTGAAGGCACCGGTCACCGTCATGCCGATGATCGAGCACGCGACCGCCAGCGGCAGGGCGATCGCGAGCACGGTCGCGACGGTGGACGTGCGAGCGGTGCGGGGCGCGGATTCCGGACCCGCGCCCGGCGCGGGGGCTTCGGACGTGGTGAGGGTCATCAACCTGTTCCAGGGACGCTTCCGTCCGCGGTTCCGCGGACCCTCCATCGTAGGCGCTCGGGCCTGGCCGCCACCTGCGATCCGTCAGATCCGACGCTCCCAGATCCCCTCGCTGCCGACCCCGACGAAGCCGACCGCCTCGTTGACGTCGAGCATCGGCCGGTTCTCCTCGGCGTTGAACGTGATGATCGACGGGTGCCCGGCGTGGTCGCGCTCGATCGTCTCGATGCCGATGACCTTCAAGAGCCAGCCGAGCCGGTGTCCGCGGTGCTCGCGGAGGACCAGGGTGTCCCCCTGGAAGACCGGCTGTGCGATGTTGTGCGCTACAGCCAGCTGCGTGAAACCGGCCAGGATGGTGCTCGGCACGTGTTCGACGGCCACCGTCAGCATTGTGCGCGGTGACCGGGCGAGGTGCGACTCGTGCTCGACCAGCCGGTCGGTCGTCCACACGTCCTCGGGCTCCTCCATGTCGCCCTCGGGTGCATCCGTGCTCATCCGCGTGTGCAGGAGAGCGATGTCCTGCTGCCACGCGGGCGGCGTCGGACCGATCCACGCGTGCACGCGGTACTCGGCTCCGGCAGCGAGCGACGCACGGTCGAGCAACGTCCGCACCAGGGACTGATCGGCCGGCAAGCGCAGGCGGCTGATCCGGTTCACCTGGCCGAACCGCCACCCCCGCCCGGACAGGAACCGCACGGCCGCCTCGTCCTCCGGGACCGCGCCGTGTCCGGTCGGGGCCTGCAGGTACCCGGCCCCGGCTGCGGGTCCGACCTGCCGGGTCATCGCGTACGTCTTCCACTGCGTGCGTCCTTGGTCCCGTGCGATGGCCTCGAGGTGGTCGGCCAGCAGGGTCCCGACGCCGCGGCGCTGGTGGTCGGGGGTGACCGCGATCGCGATCCAGCAGTTCGGGGTGCCCGGTGCGGTCTTGGTGTCGTACGCACCTGCGGCCACGGTCGTCCCGTCCGGGGCGCGGACCGCGAAGAGCCGACTCGGCGCCTCGGGGTCGAGCAGGTACGGCAGCTGCTCCTCGGGCGTCCACAGCAGCTCCGGCAAGCCCGTGACGTCGACCTCGGCTGCGTTCTGGACCGCCACCCACTCCCGGAACGCCCGGACCCGACCCGGGTCGTCCGTCATGGTGGTCGGTACGTCGAGCTCGATGACGCGGTACACGGTCGTTCCTCCCGCTGGCGCGCACGGTGCGCGGGCTGCCGAGCAGCATATCGGGTGCGCCGGTCGCCGCCGCTAGGATCCCTTCCGTGCTTCTCTCCGACCGCGACATCACCGCCCAGCTCGCCGCAGGCCGGATCGGCCTCGATCCCCACGATGCCTCGCTCATCCAGCCGTCGAGCATCGACGTCCGGCTCGACAAGTACTTCCGGCTGTTCGACAACCACAAGTACCCGCACATCGACCCCGCGCTCGACCAGCCCGACCTGACCCGACTGGTCGAGACCGACCCGGACGAGGCGTTCGTGCTGCACCCCGGCGAGTTCGTGCTCGGGTCGACGTTCGAGGTCGTGACGCTGCCCGACGACATCGCCGCACGCCTCGAGGGCAAGAGCTCCCTCGGTCGACTGGGTCTCCTGACGCACTCGACGGCGGGCTTCATCGACCCGGGCTTCTCGGGCCACGTGACCCTCGAGCTGAGCAACGTCGCGACCCTGCCGATCAAGCTCTGGCCCGGCATGAAGATCGGGCAGCTGTGCTTCTTCCAGCTCTCCAGCCCGGCCGACAAGCCCTACGGTTCGGCCGAGTACCAGTCGCGGTACCAGGGGCAGCGTGGACCGACCCCGTCGCGGTCGGCCCAGAACTTCCACCGCGCGGACGTGTCCCGCCGCGACTGACCCACCGGGGAACCGTCGGCAGAACGATCGGTGCGCCCCGGGTTCAGAATGTTGCATGTTGTGTATCGTGGCGACATGCCTGCAGTCCTGCCACGGCCCGCCCCGCGACCGTCAGCGGCCGAGCTCATTCGTGACGCACGCCTCCGCGCGGAGCTGACGCAGGTCCAGCTCGCGCACCGCGCCGGCGTGACCCAGAGCGTCATCAGCACCTACGAGAACGGACGCCGCGAACCGTCCCTGGCGGCGTTGCAGCGGCTCCTGCTGGCGGCCGGGTTCCTGACCGTGATCGATCTCGAACCCGTGGCCGACGGCCCGTCGCTCCGCGAGCGGGTGCGCCAGCACCGCGACGAACTCGTCCAGCTGGTCGACGAGCTCGGCGGCGCCAACCCGCGCTTGTTCGGCAGCGTCGCCCGCGGCGAGGACGGACCGGACAGTGACGTCGACCTGATGGTCGACCTGCTGCCCGGCCGCGGGATCTTCGCGCTGATGCGGATCCAGGACGCGGCAGAGCTCGTGCTCGGCGTCCGCGTCGACGTCGTGCTGGCCGACGGCATGGGCGACGAGGTCGTCCGGTCGGCGGTCCCGCTGTGAACCGGCAGGTCCGCGAGCGGCTCGACGACGTCATCCGCGCGTGCGGCGTCATCGGTCGGTACGTCGCAGAGCCCGACCTCCCCGAGGACCTGGTCTACGACGCGGTCCGGATGCGCCTGGTCGAGATCGGCGAGGCCGTGCGCATGCTCCCCGTCGCGGTGACGGCGGCCGAGCCGGACATCCCCTGGTCGCGGGTCTCGCTGCTGGGGGAGCGGCTCACGCGGCGCTACTTCGACACGACGCCGGCGATCGTGCTCGGGACCGCGCGGGTGGACGTGCCCCACCTGTGCCAGGCGGCGCGTCGCCTGCGTGCCCGGCACGCATAGCGCCCCGTCGCCCACGTGCGCTGATCGCGGACGGGAGGCGCGGTGCCGGCCAGCACCGCGCCTCCCGTCCGGTTCGTCCCCCGCTGGGAACGAGGACAGGGCCCCGTCCGCGGTGCGGACGGGGCCCTGTCGGGTGGTACCGAGGATCAGCCCTGCTTGGCGAGGTCCTCGAGGGTCGAGTTGCCCTTGTAGGCCTCGACCGCGTTGTCCTTCGTGACGAGGATCGGGGTCAGCTCGATGGCCGGCACCGTCTTCACGCCGTTGTAGTTGTTCGTCTTGTCGATCTTGGTGTCGGGCTTGTCGCCCTTGGCCAGGGTCGAGACCAGGTCGACGGCCGCCTGGGCCTCTTCCGTGGTGTTCTTGTAGATCGTCGAGTACTGCGTGCCCTGCATGATGAGCGGGATCGAAGCGGTCTCCGAGTCCTGCCCGGTCACGACGGGGTTGTCCTTGCCGGCGGCCTTGGTCGCGGTGAGGATCGCACGGGCCAGGGTGTCGTTCGGCGACAGGACGCCGTCGAGCTTGGTGTCACCCGAGTAGTACTGCGAGATCAGGTCGGTCATGCGCGACTGGGCGTTCTGCGCGAGCCAGCCCTTGGTCTGCACCTTCTGGAAGGTGGTCTGGCCCGAGACGACCTTGATGGTGCCGTCGTCGATCTTCGGCTGCAGGACGTTCATGGCACCGTTGAAGAACACGGTGGCGTTGGCGTCGTCAGCCGACCCGGCGAAGAGCTCGACGTTGTACGGTCCGTCGCCCTTCTTCTCCTTCAGGCCCTTGAGCAGCGCCTGGGCCTGCAGCTGGCCGACCTTGTAGTTGTTGAACGCGACGTAGTAGTCGACGTTCTTGGTGTTCAGGATGTTGCGGTCCCAGGCGATGACGACGGCGCCCGAGGACTTCGCCGACTTGACCTGCGAGGTGAGCTGCGAACCATCGGCCGCGCCGATGATGACGGCCTTCGCGCCCTTGGTGATCATGCCCGAGATCTGCGACTGCTGGTCCGGGACGGGGCTGCCGGCGTTGGCGTACTGGATGTCGGCCTTGAAGCCGGCGTCCTCGATCGACTTCTTGAACGCGGCACCTGCGAGGACCCAGTTCTGCGAGGTCTTCGCGGGCAGTGCGACACCGATCAGGTCACCCTTCTTGATGGTCGCGTCGGAACCGCTGCCGGAGTCCGAGCCACGCGACGAGCAGCCGCTGAGGGCGAGGCCCGCGATGAGCGCCAGGCTGAGGCCGGCGACGATCTTCTTGCGCATGTGATTGCTTTCTCTTCGTTGAGGAGGGTGGGGCCGGAGCCCCGCTGTGGGGATGGGGGAACTAGGGGAGGGTGACCTTCTCGGGCTGGTCCTCGATCGAGCGGGGCTGCTGCGCGGCCACCGTGTTCTGCTCGGTGTCCTTCCGCTGGAACTGCCGCATCATGCCGCCGATCAGCGACGGGCGTCCCTGCGACTTCGAGTAGACGTCGAAGGCGACGGCGACGAGCAGGACCAGACCGCGGATGATCTGCACCTTGTTGGACTCGAGGCCCATCAGCTGCAGGCCGTTCGACAGCAGGGCCATCACGAGACCACCGATGATCGAGCCGGAGATCGTGCCGACACCACCGGCGACCGCGGCACCACCGACGAACACGGCGGCGATCGCGTCGAGCTCCCAGCCGGTGCCGTCAGCGGGACCAGAGGCACCGGAGTAGGCGACGAACACCATGCCCGCGACGGCGGCCAGGACGGACATGTTCATCATGACGAAGAAGTTGACCTTCTTGGCCGAGACACCGGACAGGACGGCGGCGCTGGAGTTGCCACCGACCGCGTAGACCTGGCGACCGAAGATCGTGTTCTTCGTGACGAAGCCGTAGATGATCGTCAGGACGCCGAGGATGATCGCGACGATCGGGACCGAGGTGCCGACTGGGCCGGCACCGAACAGGTACGTGGCGACGAGCGTCACGGCGACCAGGATGCCGGTGCGGACGACGGAGACCCACAGCGGCGGCACCTCGGCCTGCATCTTGCGGCGACGGCCACGGCCGCGGGCCTCGATGATGATGAGCGCGGCGATCGTCACCAGGCCGATGAGCAGGGTGCCGTTCGAGTAGCCGAAGTCCGGTCCGAAGTCGCCGAGGAAGCCGGCGCCGATCGGGGTGAAGCTGTTCGGCACGGGCACGGACGTCGAGTTGCCGATGATCTGGTTGACACCGCGGAAGATCAGCTGGCCGGCCAGCGTCACGATGAACGCCGGGACGCGGACGAAGGCGACCCAGAAGCCCTGCCAGGCACCGATGAGGGCACCGACGGCCAGGCCGAGGATGACCGCGGTCCAGACCGGGAAGTGCCACACCGCGATGGACTGCGCCACGATGATGCCGACGACCGCCGCCACCGAACCCACGGACAGGTCGATGTGGCCGGCGATGATCACCATGACCATGCCGAGCGCCAGGATCAGGATGTACGAGTACTGCAGGAACAGGTTGATCACGTTGGTGGGCTGCAGGATGAGCCCCTGGGTGGTGATCGAGAAGAAGATCAAGAGCACGATGAGGGCGATGATCATGCCGTACTGGCCGATGCTGTTGCCCTTGCCGAACAGCAGTTTCAGGTTGTTCATGAGACGGTGGCGCCCTTCCGCGCGGAGGTCATGCTGCGCATGAGCGATTCGGGATCGGCCTGGTCGGCCGGCAGGTCAGCGGTGATCTGACCCTCGAAGATGGTGTAGATCCGGTCGGACAGCCCGAGCAGTTCGGGGAGCTCGGAGGAGATCAGGATGATGCCCTTCCCCTCGGCCGCGAGCTGCTGGATGATGCCGTAGATCTCGAACTTGGCGCCCACGTCGATGCCGCGGGTGGGCTCGTCGAGGATCAGCAGGTCGGGGTCGGTGAACATCCACTTCGACAGGACGACCTTCTGCTGGTTCCCGCCGGAGAGCTTGCCGACGTTGTCCTCGACCGAGGGCACCTTCGTGCGGAGCATCTTGCGGTACTTCTCGGCGACCGAGTACTCCTCGAGCGAGTCGACGACACCGGCCTTCGAGATCTTCTTGAGGTCGGCCGCGACGGTGGAGCGCTTCACGGTGTCGAGCAGGTTCAGGCCGAGCGCCTTGCGGTCCTCGGAGACGTACCCGATGCCGGCGTCGATGGCCTGCTGGACGTTGTTGAGCTTGATCTCCTCGCCGTCCTTGATGACCTGGCCGCCGAGGAAGGTGCCGTAGGAGTGGCCGAACAGGCTCATCGCCAGCTCGGTGCGTCCGGCACCCATCAGACCGGCGAACCCGACGATCTCGCCGCGCTTCACGTGGAAGTTGGAGCCCTTGCAGACCAGGCGCGAGGAGTCGAGCGGGTGCTGCACGGTCCAGTCACGGACCTCGAAGAAGGTCTCGCCGATCTTCGGGGTACGGTCCGGGAACCGGGACTCGAGCGATCGACCGACCATGCCGCGGATGATCCGGTCCTCGTTGACGCCGTCCGCGCGGACGTTGAGCGTCTCGATGGTCTTGCCGTCGCGGATGATCGTGATCTCGTCCGCGATCTGCTCGATCTCGTTGAGCTTGTGGCTGATGATGATGCTCGAGATGCCCTTGGCCTTCAGCCCGACGATCAGGTCGAGCAGGTGCTGGGAGTCGTTCTCGTTCAGGGCCGCGGTGGGCTCGTCGAGGATGAGCAGCTTGACGTCCTTGTGCAGCGCCTTCGCGATCTCCACGAGCTGCTGCTTGCCGACGCCGATGTTCTTGATCTGCGTGTCCGGGTCGTCACGCAGGCCGACGCGGGCGAGCAGGTCCTGCGCACGCAGCTGCGCGGCGGTCCAGTCGATCGTGCCGAAGCGGCCCGGCTCGTTCCCGAGGAACAGGTTCTCGGTGATCGAGAGCTCCGGGATCAGCGCCAGCTCCTGGTGGATGATGACGATGCCGGCCTGCTCGGACTGCTTGATGTTGGCGAAGCGGACTTCCTCGCCCTCGAAGACGATCTCGCCGGTGTAGGTGCCGTACGGGTAGACGCCCGACAGGACCTTCATCAGGGTCGACTTGCCGGCGCCGTTCTCACCGCAGATCGCGTGGATCTCGCCGGCACGGACGTTGAGCGACACCTCGGACAGTGCCTTGACACCCGGGAACTCCTTGGTGATCGACCGCATCTCGAGGATGGTCTCGGGTGCGGTGATCGACCGGGTCTGGAGTCCGGTGTCGATCGGGGTTGACGCCACAGTGCATCTCCTTCTGCCGCAGCGATGCGGCAGTTCTTCGTCTGGTCCCGCTGCGGCAACGAAGGGGCACAGGCGCTGTGCGGACTTCGTTGTCGGGTCCGGTCGTTCCGCTGGCTCGCCGTGATGTGAACGGT
The DNA here is from genome assembly GCF_003234655.2 of Curtobacterium sp. MCLR17_007. Lineage (NCBI taxonomy): Bacteria > Bacillati > Actinomycetota > Actinomycetes > Micrococcales > Microbacteriaceae > Curtobacterium > Curtobacterium sp. MCLR17_007. The sequence goes on from NZ_CP126271.1 coordinate 431,411, forward strand.
CACATCGGCTGGAACGGAGGTAATACTACGCATGGCGTCGGCGCCGCTGTCAATTCGGATTGGTCGCGTTTCGGTAACGGACGCCGCGTCCGCGCGGCTGCGGACATCCGTTGTCCCCCGGTGTGGGGCCGTGGCCCGGCGTGGCGCGGATCGGACGGGAGGCCCGGTGCGGGCCCGCACCGCTCCTCCCGTCCGCCGTTCACCCGCGTTCCGCGGACAACGGGACGTCCTCAGCTGCGGTGACGCGGGGCGCTGGTCGACGCGCGGACGACCAGCTGGGGGACGATCTCGATCGGGCGGAGGCGGTCGTCCTCGTCGGGCAGCAGCAGGTCGACGCACCGCCGGCCCAGGTCGGCGAAGTCGACCTGCACGGTGGTGAGCGGCGGCCAGAAGTGCTTGGCTTCGGGGATGTCGTCGTAGCCGACCACGGACAGGTCGCCCGGCACGTCGAGGCCGTACGACCGGGCCGCGTGCACCACCCCGAGCGCCATTGCGTCATTCGAGCAGAACACCGCGGTGCAGTCGCGGTACCGCAGGAGCTCCCGGCCCGCGTGGTAGCCGAAGTCCGCCGACCAGTCGCCCAGGATCGGCGGTTGCACGGGCTTGTCGCGGTCGGACATCTCGCGCAGGAACCCCTGCATGCGGGCGTCCGCCTCGATCCAGTCCTGCGGGCCCGCGATGTGCCGGACGTACTCGTGCCCGAGGTCGAGCAGGTGCGCGGTCGCCAGGCGAGCGCCCTCCATCTGGTCGACCCAGAGCGCGGTCGGGTCCTCGTTGATGCTCGAGCGCAGCGTGACGTACGGCGTGCGGACGCCGAGCTCCTCGATCAGGTCGAACACCCGCTGCTGCGGGGCGATGACGATGATGCCCTCGACGTCCTGGTCGAGCAGGTGCCCGAGGCCGTCGCGCACCGCGGTGTCGGTCGGTTCGGCGATGTTCGCGGTGGTGATCGAGTAGCCGCGACCGACGGCCGCGTCCTCGATCGCCTGCATCGTCACCGCGGGTCCGTAGTGCGAGCGCTGCGCCGTGAGGACGCCGATCGTGCGGGTCCGGCTGGTGACCAGGGCCCGTGCCGCGCGGTTGGGTCGGTACTGCAGCTGCTCCATCGCGGCCAGGACCTTGTCGCGTGTCTCGGCGCGGATGGCGTCCGAGTTGTTGAGCACGCGGGAGACCGTCTGGTGCGACACCCCGGCGACCCGCGCGACATCGCGGATGCTGGGCGACCGCGGCTGCTGTGTCCGCGTCGACGACATGGGTTCTCGTTTCCCGCTCGGGGCCGTGGCACGCCCATGTGCACGTTCACATCCCGAGCCAGATCATTATGCACGTCCGCGGGCCGGGCGCCACCTGAGCGTCGACCGAGCCGTTGCGCCGGGAGCGCGAACCGGTACCGGGGTGCCACCCGGGCGGCTCCGTGGGCCGACGCGTGGACCCGTCGTCGACCGGGACCATCGGGGCATGGGCAACGTCATCTCGAGGAACGCCGACGCAGCAGGGCTGCTCGGCACCACCATGCTGCTGGTCCTGGCCGGCCGCCACCTGCGCTCCCGCCACGTCATCCGTGGGGTGCTGCTGCTCGCGTGCTGGCTCGTCGTGGTCCCGGTGGCGCTCGTCGTCTTCGTGGTCACGAGCGTGGTCGGGCTGCTCCTGCGGACACGCCGGCGCTGACCCGGGTCAGTCGAGCGCGCTGACCGGACTCAGTCGAGTGCGCTGACCGGACTCAGTCGAGCGCGCTGACCGGGAGCTGCTCGAGCTGCCAGCCGAGCCACGGGCTGAACGCGAACGGCGCCGCCGACACGGCACTGCGCAGGGCGTCCTCGGAGAGCCACTCGTACTCGGAGACCTCGTCGTCGGCGGGCGCGGGGACGTCGTCGGTGACGGCGCGGAACACCGGGCAGACCTCGTTCTCGACGATGCCCGAGGCGTCGACCGCGCGGTACCGGAAGTCGGGCAGCACGGGCTGCACGTCACGGACGGTGATGCCGAGCTCGCGGGCGGCGCGCCGGGCGATCGCGTCCTCGAACGACTCGTCCGGACCGGGGTGTCCGCAGAACGAGTTCGTCCACACGCCCGGCCACGCCTTCTTCGTGAGCGCCCGGCGTGTGACCAGCAGATCCCCGTCGCTGTTCGTCACGTGGCAGCTGAACGCCAGGTGCAGCGGCGTGTGGTCGGTGTGCACCGCGAACTTGTCCGCGGTGCCGATCGGGGTACGGTCCTCGGCGAGCAGCACGACGGTTTCAGGGAAGTGGTTCATCTAGTTCGATAGATTAGGCCAATGACGGACGAAGCGGCCACCGTGGCGCACATCGACCTCGCCCTGGTCGACGACTGCCTGGAGCGCTTCTTCACCGTGTCGTCGGCCCGTGCCCAGGCGTTCGGACGCCCCTCCGAGGAACTCTGGCGCGTGCTGCGCAAGGCCAGCATGGGCGGCAAGCGTTTCCGCCCCCGCATGGTGTTGACGGCCTACGCCGGACTCGGCGGGACCGACGTGCACGCGGCCGCCAACGTCGGGGCCGCGTACGAACTCCTGCACACCGCACTCGTGGTCCACGACGACGTGATCGACCGCGACTGGTCCCGCCGCGGGCAGCCGAACGTCGCCGGGTCCTTCCGCGACAACGGCACGACCGGCGGGCTGCCGCTGCCGACCGCCGAGCACCGCGGCATGAGCGCCGCCGTCATCGCCGGCGACCTGGCGCTCGCCGGTGCGCCACGCTTCATCGAGGCCAGCGGTGCCGACGCTGGCCGTCGTGCGCGGCTGCTCGACCTGTTCGACGACGCGGTGTTCGCGAGCGCCGCGGGCGAGATGGCCGACGTCGACCTGACCCACGGCGTGATGCCCACGGTGGACGAAGTGCTCGCGATGGAGCGGGCGAAGACCAGCGTGTACTCCTTCGAGGCGCCGCTGCAGTCCGGTGCGGTGCTCGCGGGCGCCCCGGAGACGGTGGTCGCCGCGCTGGGGGCCTTCGGCCGGGAGATCGGCATCGCCTACCAGGTGGTCGACGACCTGCTCGGGGTCTTCGGCGACGAGGCCGCGACGGGCAAGACCGCCATCGGTGACCTGCGCGAGGGCAAGCGCACCATGCTCATCGCCTACGCGGCGACCACGGAGTGCTGGGCCGAGCTGGCGCCGTACCTCGGCGACCCGGACCTGACCGAGGAGCGCGCGGCCGAGATGCGCCGCCTGCTCGTGCACTGCGGCGCCCACGACGCCGCGCTGGCCCGCGTCCGCGAGCACACCGCGCTGGCCCGTGCCGAACTCGCTGCGCTGCCCTACGACCTCGCCGTCCGGCTCGAGGCCCTCGTGTCCGAGCTGGTGGAGCGCGTCCGGTGAGCACCGACCACACCGGAAGCACGCACGCCGCGCGGCTCCCGCTCTACGACGCCACGGCCGAGGCGGCGTCCTCCGTCGTCATCGACCGGTACTCCACGTCCTTCGGGCTCGCCAGTCGGTTGCTCACCAAGGACATCCGCGAGCACATCAAGAACGTCTACGCCCTGGTCCGCGTGGCCGACGAGGTCGTCGACGGCCCCGCGACCGAGGCCGGGCTCGACCCGGCCCTCGCGCGCACCGTCCTCGACGAACTCGAGCAGGACACCGAGCGTGCGATCGCACACGGGTTCTCGGTGAACCCGGTCGTGCACGCCTTCGCCCGCACCGCCCGGACGACCGGGTTCGGTGCCGAGCTGACGCGTCCGTTCTTCGCGTCGATGCGGATGGACCTCGAGCAGACCGAGCACGACGACGCCTCGTTCGACACCTACGTGTACGGCTCGGCCGAGGTCGTCGGGCTCATGTGCCTGCGTGCGTTCGTGTACCGCGCGGGCACCCCGACGTTCGACGCCACCGTGCTCGTCGACGGCGCTCGGGCGCTCGGAGCCGCCTTCCAGAAGGTCAACTTCCTGCGCGACCTGCACGCCGACTTCGAGGTGCTGGGACGCTCGTACTTCCCCGGCGTCGACGTCCGCACCTTCGACGAGACCACCAAGCGCCGGCTCGTCGCCGACGTGCAGGCCGACCTCGACACCGCGGCGCGCACCGTCCCCCTGCTGCCGAAGGACGCCCGCAACGCGGTCGGTCTCGCGCACGCGCTGTTCCAAGAGCTCAACGACCGGATCGCCGCCACCCCGGCGGACCGGCTGATCACCACGCGCGTGCGCGTCCCGAACCCGGTGAAGGCGCGGCTCGCCGCGCAGGTGCTCGCCGGACGCGCACCGCTCCGTTCACGAACCCGCACCACCACCCGCCCTGGAGGCTCCCGATGACCCCGCCACGAGCCTCCAGTCAGGAGTCCACGCGCAAGGTGCCCGTCCGCCGCGCCGTCGTGATCGGCGGTGGCATCAGCGGACTCGCCTCCGCAGCGCTGCTGGCGCGGGACGGTTTCGCCGTCACCGTGCTCGAACAGCGCACCCAGCTCGGCGGCCGTGCCGGGTCGTGGGAGCGGGACGGCTTCCGGTTCGACACCGGGCCGTCCTGGTACCTCATGCCCGAGGTGTTCGACCACTTCTTCCAGCTGCTCGGCACCAGCGCCGACGAACAGCTCGACCTGGTGAAGCTCGACCCGGGCTACCGCGTCTACAGCGAGGGCCACGACGAGCCGATCGACCTGCGGGCGTCGCGCGAGGACAACCTCGCGCTGTTCGAGTCGATCGAACCCGGGGCCGGCGCGCGGATGGCGAAGTACCTCGACTCGGCGGCCGACACGTACGACATGGCTGTGCGTCGCTTCCTGTACGGCACGTTCCAGGACCTCCGGAAGCTCGCCGCGCCCGACGTGCTGCTGCGCATGGGCAAGCTCGCCCGCCTGCTGCTGCAGCCGCTGTCGTCGTTCGCCGCGACCGCCGTGCGGGACCGTCGGCTCTGGCAGGTCCTCGGCTACCCGGCGGTGTTCCTCGGCACCAGCCCGTACGCGGCGCCGAGCATGTACCACCTGATGAGCCACCTCGACCTGGCCGACGGCGTGCTCTACCCGAAGGGCGGCATCACCGAGGTCATCTCCGCCGTCGAACGGGTCGCCCGTGCCGAGGGTGCGCAGATCGTCACCGGCGCCCAGGTCGAGCGCATCGCGGTGACCGACGGCCACGTCACCGGGGTCGTGCACCGCGACGACCACGGTGAGCAGCACGTGACGCCGGCGGACGTCGTCGTCAGCGCGGCCGACCTGCGGCACACCGAGATGCAGCTGCTCGACCGCGAGCACCGCACCCACGACGAGTCGCACTGGGCGAAGCGCGACCCGGGTCCCTCGGCCGTGCTCGTCTACCTCGGGGTCGACGGTCCCGTGCCGGGCCTCCTGCACCACACGCTGATGTTCACCGCGGACTGGAAGGCGAACTTCGGCGCGGTGTTCGGCGCCGATCGCCATGTGCCGGACCCCGCCTCGATCTACGTCTGCGCGCCGTCGGAGACCGACCCGACCGTCGCCCCGGCCGGCACGAGCAACCTGTTCATCCTCGTGCCGCTGCCCGCCGACGTCGGCATCGGCAAGGGCGGCATCGACGGCGCCGGTGACGACGAGGTCGAGCGGATCGCCGACCGCGCCATCGACGTCGTCGCCGAGCGCTCCGGTGTGCCCGACCTGCGCGACCGGATCCGGGTGCGCCGGACCATCGGGCCGCGGGACTTCGCCGACGACTACAACGCCTGGAGCGGGTCGATGCTCGGCCCGGCGCACACCCTGCGGCAGAGCGCGTTCTTCCGCGAGGGCAACGCCTCGGCCAAGGTCGCCGGGCTGTACTACGCGGGCTCCTCGACGATCCCGGGCATCGGGCTGCCGATGTGCCTGATCTCCGCCGAGGTGCTGCTCAAGCGCATCCACGGCGACACCTCGACCGAGCCGCTGCCGACGCCCCTGACGCCGGCCGACGGCGTCCCACCGCGACCCGCCGGGCGGGCGCCTCGCACCACGGCGCCCGCGACGGCCGCTGGGTGATGCCCGGTCTCTACCTGCTCGGACTGCTCGTCTCGCTGACGGGCATGGTCGTGCTCGACGCCCGCTTCCGGCTGTTCTTCTGGCGGGCGCCGTGGCGCGCCACGGCCGTGATGGTCGTCGGGGTGGCGTTCTTCATGCTCTGGGACGTCGTCGGGGTCGCGCTGGGCATCTTCTTCATCGGCCCGACACGACTGCTCACCGGCGTGCTGCTCGCGCCGGACGTGCCGCTCGAGGAGCTCTTCTTCCTGCTCCTGCTCTGCTACACGACGATGAACCTGACCGGGTTCGTGCGGCCCCTGGTGGCGCGCGCACTGGCCCGGGGGAGCGACTCGTGACCGGCACCGGGACGTACGCGCTGCTCGCGGTGCCGTTCATCGTCGTGGCCGTCCTGGCCGCCGTCGCCGCGGGGATCGTCGCGGCACGACGTTCCGGCTCCCGCGGGCGAGCAGTCAGCGGGCGCCGGATCGCGATGGTCAGCGGGATCGTGGCCGGGGTCGCCCTGCTCGTGATGACCGTCGTCTTCAACAACGTGATCGTGACGCTCGGCATCGTCGCCTACGACCCGGCGCGGATCAGCGGGGCGCGCATCGGCGCCTTCCCGATCGAGGACCTGGCGTACGCGATCGCCGCCGCCTTCCTGCTGCCCGCGCTCTGGGTGCTGTTCGACCGCACCGGCGGGCGCGACCGCGTCCCCGTGACCGGCGCCGTGCCCGACACCCAGCCACACCCCGAACCGGAGGACCCGCGATGACGGCGACCCCTGCCTCCCGGCAGTCCACCACGCGCGCGCTGTTCGTGTCGTCCCGGCCGATCAGCTGGGTGAACACCGCCTACCCGTTCGGCGCCGCGTACCTGCTCGGCAGCGGTGTCGGGGTCGACGGCGGCGGTGGCTTCTCGCTCGCCGCGCTGCTGATCGGCGTCGTGTACTTCCTCGTGCCCTACAACCTGGCGATGTACGGGATCAACGACGTCTTCGACTACGAGTCCGACCTGCGCAACCCGCGCAAGGGCGGGGTCGAGGGCGCCCTGCTCGACAAGAGCGTGCACCGCACCACGCTGTGGGCCGTCGTCGTGACGAACGTGCCGTTCCTGGTCGCGCTCGTCCTGCTGGGCGGTCCCTGGTCGTGGTTCGTGCTGGCGATCAGTGTGTTCGCCGTCATCGCCTACTCCGCTCCCGGGCTGCGCTTCAAGGAGAAGCCGTTCCTGGACTCGCTGACGTCGTCGACCCACTTCGTGTCGCCGGCGATCTACGGCCTCGCGCTCGCCGGACCGCAGTGGACCGGGCAGCTCGTGGCGGTGTGCATCGCGTTCTTCCTGTGGGGTGTCGCCTCACATGCGTTCGGTGCGGTGCAGGACGTGCTCGCTGACCGGGCCGGCGGCATCGGCTCCGTCGCGACCGTGATCGGCGCGCGGGCGACCGTCCGTCTGGCCTTCGTGGCGTACGTCGTCGCGGGCATCGCGCTGCTGTTCTCGGCCTTCCCCGGGCCGATCGCCGCCGTCGTGGTGATCCCGTACGCGCTGAACGTGCTGCCGTGGTGGAACGTCACCGACGACGCGGCCGAGTCCGCGAACGCGGGCTGGAAGCGCTTCCTGTGGATCAACTACCTGGCGGGCTTCATCGTCACGATGGCGCTCATCGTCTACGCGTTCACCCACTGACGTCGCCGTGGTCGGTGCCGTCACCGGTCCCTGACAGGATGGACGTGACGCCGAGGTCGGTGTCACGTCGATCACGAAGGAGTGCCCGCATGACGGTCCGCATCATCCACGTCGGTCTCGGAGGGTGGGGCGGCAGCTGGGCCCGCGAAGCCATCCCCGCCGTGTCGGAAGTCCAGGTGGTCGGGATCGTCGACCCGAGTGCCGACACGCTGCAGGCGGTGCGGACGGACCTCGGGCTGCCGGAGTCGGCGGCGTTCCCCTCGCTCACCGCAGCGCTCGCCGCGGTCGACGCCGACGCCGTGGTCGTCACCGCGCCGGCCGTCACCCACGTGCCGCTCGCGCTCGAAGCGCTGGACGCCGGCAAGCACGTCCTGGTCGAGAAGCCGTTCGCCAACACCGCCGACGAAGCCGCCGCAGCGGTCCACCGTGCCGAGGAACGCGGGCTCGTGCTGCAGGTCAGCCAGAACTACCGGTTCTACCCGGCGCCGCAGGTGGTCCGCGACCTGCTGCGCACGGACGCCGTGGGCGAGCTCTCGGCGATCAACGTCGACTTCCGCCAGTGGGACAACGACCGGCCCTTCGCCGACCACCCGCACTACCGGTTCCCGCACGCGATGTTCAACGACATGGCGATCCACCACGTCGACCTGCTCCGCATGGTCACCGGGCAGGAAGCCGTGCGGGTCTTCGCCAAGGCGACCTACCCGTCGTTCAGCAAGTACCAGGACGAAGCGGTCGCGTCGATGCTCATCGAGATGCAGGACGGCCTCGTCGTGAGCTACCGCGGCAGCTGGCTGAGCCGCGCCGAGCACACGGCGTGGGCGGGCGAGTGGAGCATCCAGGGCGAGGACGGCGAGCTGCAGTTCACCAGCCGTGCGGGCGAGCCGGGCGACGTCAGCGGCGACGTCGTGACCGTGCGACGACCGGGCGACACGACTGCGACGTCGGTCGAGCTGCCCACCGCTGAGCACCACGACCGGCAGGGCCAGCTGCAGGCGTTCGCACGGTCGATCGAGGGCGGTCCCGCTCCGGAGACCAGCGGGCGCGACAACCTGCGCAGCCTGGCCCTGATGGAGGCCGCCACCCGCTCCGCCGCGTCCGGCCTGCCCGAGGACGTCGTCGTCCCGTCCTGACCGGCCGACGGACAGCGGGCCCGGTGCCGACCGGCACCGGGCCTCCTGTCCGCCACATGCCGCGTCACGCGGCTTGTCGGGAGACTCCGCGACCACGACCGTGTACGAACGAGGTATGGCGCACGACAGTCTCCCCGAGCTCGAGCTCGCGAACGTCCGCACCCGGGAACGCATGACCGACACGGTCGAGCGCATCCGGCACAAGGTCGACCTGCCCGCGCGCACCCGGCTGGCGGTCGCGAAGACCCGACAGCAGTGGCACCGCGACCCGACCCCGCTCGTGGCGCTCGGCATGATCGCGGCTGCCGGCGTGGCGTCGGTCGTCATCGGCACCCGCATCGGCCGGACGCCCGCCGGACACCTGGCCACCCCGCCGGCGTCGTCCGCGTTCACGGCCCTCCTGCCGTTCGGTGCACGCGGTGGCGACGAGTCGGCGCCCGGCCGGAAGGGGCGCAAGGCCCGCAAGGCGGGTCGGAAGGCGCGCCAGGCCCAGCTCGAGCAGGACCCCGGGTACCAGCTGCGGAAGAAGCAGCGGAAGCGCCTGGCCCCGGTCACGAAGCAGGCGACGAAGTACCGCAAGCAGGCGGCCAAGCGCGCGAAGGCGAACTGACCATGGCCGACGACCACGGCAAGCCGGCAGCGGACGACTCCCGCAAGCCGGACAGCCCGACCGACCTGACCAAGCCGACCCTGAAGTACACGCTCGGCAAGACCCTGCGCGAGTTCTCCGGCGACCAGTGCACCGACCTGGCGGCGAGCCTGACCTACTACACGGTGCTGGCGCTGTTCCCCGGCCTGCTGGCGATCGTGTCGATCCTCGGTCTGGTGTCCGACCCGCAGAAGACGATCGACACCCTGTTGCAGATCGTCGGCAACATCGGGTCGAACCAGGTCGTGGACCTGATCCGCAAGCCCGTCGAAGGACTGGTCCGCTCGCCCGCGGCACCGATCACGTTCATCGTCGGCATCGTCGGCGCGATCTGGTCGGCGTCGGGCTACGTCGGTGCCTTCGGCCGGGCGATGAACCGCATCTACAACGTCCGCGAGGGCCGTCCGATCTGGAAGCTGCGCCCGACGATGCTCGGCGTGACGGTGTTCACCGTCGTCATGCTCGTGCTGGGGCTGCTCGCACTGGTCAGCGGTCCGCTCGCCCGCAGTGTCGGCGACCTGATCGGGCTCGGTCAGGCTGCCGCCACCGTCCTGTCGATCGTGCAGTGGCCGATCCTGTTGGTGATCGGCATCGTCGTCATCGCGGTGCTGTACTACTGGGCACCCAACGTCAAGCAGCCCAAGTTCAAGTGGGTCAGCGGCGGCTCGATCCTGGCGCTGCTGATCTGGATCATCGCCAGCGTCGGCTTCGGGTTCTACGTCGGCAACTTCTCGAACTACAACGCCACGTACGGCTCGCTCGGTGGCGTGATCGTGTTCCTGCTGTGGATCTGGATCACGAACAACGCGCTGCTGTTCGGCGCCGAGTTCGACGCCGAGCTCGAGCGTGGACGCCAGCTCCAGGCCGGCATCCGCGCGGAGGAGGACATCCAGCTGCCCGAGCGCGACACCCGGCAGATCGACAAGCAGGACGAGAAGCACGCGCAGGACGTGCTCGAGGCCATCAGGATCCGGCAGACCGCGGGTCGCGAGAAGGACTGACCAGCGGGTCCGGACAGGAGGCCCGGAGCAGCTTCCGTAGGCTGGCCTGCGTGACGCAAGCACCGCCTCCTGTCCGTCCGGTCGCCCTGGTGACCGGAGCCACCCGCGGCATCGGCCGCGCGATCGCGGCCGATCTCGGCCGCACCCACCACGTGCTCGTCGGTGGACGATCGGCCGACGCCGTCGCTGCGGTCGTGGCCGCGCTGCCCGATGCCTCGCCGTTCGTCGGGGACCTCGGCGCGGGCGAGGTCCCGCCGCTGCCGGACCGCCTCGACGTGCTCGTGCACTCCGCCGGGGTCGAGCAGGGCACCCGGATCGCCGACACCCCGCGAGCCACGTGGGAGGCCGTGTTCGCCACGAACGTCTTCGCCGTCGCCGAGCTCACCCGGCTGGCGCTGCCGGCCCTGCGCGCGGCGCGGGGGATCGTCGTCACCATCAACTCCGGGTCCGGTTTCGTGAGCGGCCCCGGGGGTGGCGTGTACGGCGCGTCGAAGTTCGCGCTGCGCGCCGTCACCGACGCCCTGCGCGAGGAAGAGCGCGCGAACGGCGTGCGGGTGTCGAGCGTGCACCCGGGGCGGACGGACTCGGACATGCAGCGCCAGCTCGTCGAGAAGCTCGGCGAGGACTACGACACCGCCTACTACCTGGCGCCCGAGGACGTCGCCGACGCCGTCCGCACGGTCGTCGACCTGGACGAGCGGGGCACGATCGAGACGCTCTCGATCCGCCCCACCCGTCGGCGCTGACACGGGCGCGCCGACCGTCGGCCGAACCCGGACCCACGCGGTACCGCTACCCGGCCCGCGTGCCCAGCTCGATCCGCTCGTCGAGCCCGAGGCGCTCCAGGAACGTGTCGTCGTGACTGACGACGACCAGCGCGCCGCGGTAGGCCCCGAGCGCGTCCACCAGCTGGTCGACGCTCGTCAGGTCGAGGTCGTTCGTGGGCTCGTCGAGGACCAGCAGCTGCGGTGGCGGGTCCGCCAGCACCAGCCCGGCCAGGGCGACGCGGAAGCGCTCCCCGCCGGACAGCGCACCGGCGGGGCGGTCGACGGTGTCCCCACGCACCAGGAACCGCGCGAGCCGGTTCCGCAGCTCGCCGGTCGACACGTCGGGGGCCCGGCGCCGGACGTTCTCGAGCACGGTGGCGGCGTCGTCGAGGGAGTCCTTCCGCTGCGGCAGGTAGGCGATGTGCTCGACGTGGGCGACGGCTCCGGTGTCCGGCAGCGGGTGCTCCCGCGCGCCGGGGTCCCCGACCAGCTGCTCGAGCAGGGTCGTCTTGCCGACACCGTTGTCCCCGCCGACGGCGATCCGCTCGGGCCCCTGCACGATGCTCTGCCGGCCGCGCACCGTGATCGTGGCGATCCGCCGTGACGCCGGCACCCGCGGGTCGGGCAGCTCGACGTGGATCGACTCGTCGTCCCGCAGCCGGAGTTCGGCCTCGCGCTTGGTCGCCAGCGCGGAGGCCTCGTCGTCGGCATGACCCGTCCGGAGCCGCCCGGCCGTCTCCTCGGCGCGCTTGCGCATCTCGTTCCGGAACATCGCGGGCATCGACCGCCCGGCCTTCTCGCCCGCCTTTGCACGGCGGGCGATGGTCGTCTCGGCCTCGATGCGCTGCCGTTTCTCGGCCCGGTGGCGCTGGGCGGCGACCCGCACCTCGCGTTCGACGGCGGCCTGCTGCACGGCCAGGTGCTCCTCGAAGGCCGAGAACGTGCCCCCGAACACCGTCATCGCGCCGGCGCGCAGCTCCGCCACCTCGTCGACGTGCTCGAGCAGCTCGCGGTCGTGGCTGACGACGACCAGCGTCCCGCGCCACGCGTCGACCACGTCGAGCAGCATCGCGCGTGCACGTCGGTCGAGGTTGTTCGTCGGTTCGTCGAGGAACGCGATCGGCAGTCCGCGGAGACGGATCCCGGCGACCGCGACGAGCACGGCCTGACCCCCGGACAGCGTGGCGACCGGTCGGCCCAGGTCGCTGCCGATGCCCAGGTCGGCGACGGCCAGGGCCGCGCGCTCCTCGACGTCCCACGCGTCGCCGAGGGCGTCGAAGTGCGCCGGGTCGGCGTCGCCGCCCAGGATCGCGTGCAGGGCGCGCAGCTGCGGGCCGACGCCGAGCAGGTCGGCGACCGTGTCATCGGGACCGGTGTCGAGCCGCTGGGGGAGCAGGTCGACGGGACCCGACGTCGTGACGGTGCCCGTCGTGGGCTGGAGCCGGCCGGTGACCAGCCGGACGAGCGTGGATTTGCCGGCCCCGTTCCTCCCGACCAGTCCGGTCCGGCCGGAGCCGAAGGCGGTGGTGAGGTGGTCGAGCGCGACGGCGCCGTCGGGCCAGGTGAAGCTGAGGTCGTGCAGGACGACGGATGGGCTGGTGGGCATGGAGGTGTCTCCCCGGTGTCGATGCTGGGCGCACGACACCGACCCACCGCGGTGCGGTGGAGCGCCCGACGGGGCGCGCGATCACGGTGTCAGCGCGAGGGCTGAGCAGAACCGGTGATCGACAGCAATCCGTCTTCTTCCGTCGGGGTCCCCCCGTGTCCGTGACCCGAACCGGCGGTCGGTCTCCCACCCCGCTGCTCCGCGGTCACGACGGAGTGGATCCACCGTAAGCCGCGGTCGGGTGGCGACGCAAGCACTCGACCATGACAGGGTGGAGTCATGCCCGAGAACCTGCTGCCGACCCCGTCCGCCAACCCGGAGACCCTGCTGCCCGCCGACCCCGAGGTCGACGCCGCCCTGGCCGCTGACGCCCCGGTCGCGAGCGTCGTCGTGGCGCACCCGTCGTCGAGCCTGGCGTGGGCGCTCCTGGCCGACGAGGCCTGGGACCGCGGCGCGACGCTTGAGTCCTACGCCTACGCCCGGGTCGGGTACCACCGTGGTCTGGACGCGCTGCGGCGCGCCGGCTGGCGGGGAGTCGGACCGGTGCCGTGGTCGCACGAGCCGAACCGCGGGGTGCTGCGCTCCCTGTTCGCGCTGCGCCGGGCCGCGGTCGCGATCGACGAACCGGGCGAGCCCGAGCGCCTGACGGTGTTCCTGGACGGGGCTGACCCCACGGTGATCCCTGCGCTGAGCGGGCGGTAGTCCGCGCCGGCGCCGCCCACGGCCGGCGCGGTGCATTCCGCCGGCGCGTTGCATTCCGCTGGTGTGCTGCGTGCCGCTGAGGTGCTGCGTGCCCCTGAGGTGCTGCCTGTCGCTGGGGTGCTCAGGGCAGCCGCCACGAGCAGGCCGAGGAAGAGCAGCCCCGGCCGGTCACTCTCGATCCAGTTGAACCCCGCTGCGGACGTCGCCAGTGCGGTGAGCCCGGCGGCGGCGGCCAGCGAACCGCCCCGGACCGCGATCCACACCGCGGTGCCGACGAGGGCGGCGATGAGCACCAGGCCGGGGACGCCGATGCTCAGCAGCAGCTGGAACCACGAGTTCTCGACGACCGTGGGAACGCCGAGGCGTTGCAGCAGCAGGTTCGACGTGCCGGGCCCGGAACCGAGGTGCGCGTTCCGGCCGGAGGCGGCCCACACGACGGGACCGAGTTCGTCCCGGGCGCGCGCCGAGGCCACGCCGTTCGAGGACACCAGGCGGGCCTGGAACACGGGCGACAGCGCGGTCACCAGCACGCCGACCCCGACACCGACGAGCGCGAGCAGGTGCCGACCGCTCACCTGCTGCATCGGCGACGACCCCGCCGACCGTGCGCCGCGTGCACGACGGGCACGACCGACACGACCGAGGGCCGGTCCGACGGCGATGACCGCCACGCCGAGCGCGACCGCGAGCAGCCCACCACGGCTGATCGTGAGCGAGAGCCCGACCATCGCGAGCGCCGCTGCGACGAGCTGTCGCCGCTGGCCGTGCTGCACGTAGAGCCCCACCGCGATCGCGGCACCCGTGGCGAAGAACATCGCGTTGTTGAGCGGGTGCCCGAGCGTGGTCGTGATGCGGTAGTCGCTCCAGTACTGCACGATCGGGTAGTCGCCGCTGGCGAACACGCGGCCGTAGACCGGGTTGGCGCGCAGGACCCGCTCGACGATCCCGAACGCGCCGAGGACGGCACTCAGCGCGGCCCAGGTCTCGAGGAGACTGCGCGCCTCGTGGGCGGGCAGACGGTGCCCGAGTGCGGGCAGCAGGACCAGCAGGCCGAACGCCACCGACCAGCCCACGCCGCGCTGCACCGAGATGCCGAGCACCAGTGCGACCACCAGCCACACCGCGACACACGCACCGATCACCACGATCGAGCGCGACGGTGGTCGGAGGGCACGGCGGTCGCGGCGCAGGAGCCAGACGAGCACGACGACCGCGGCGGGGCTGACGACCGTCAGGACGTCGGGAACCGGCAACCGTCCGACGGGCAGCAGCACGGTCACCGCGAGCGCCACAGGCAGGAGTGCGCTCGGCGGGACCATCGTGAGGACCACCGCGGACACGGCGACGAGGCTGAGGAGCGTGACGACGGTCAACACGGTGTCACCGCAGGCCCACGCGGGACGGTGAGCATGAGGAACCAGCACGTGACCGTCAGGAGCATCGCCAGCGCGACCCCGACGGCGCCCAGGAGCACCGCGCCCACGCCGCCGGCACTGACCGCGACGACGAGTGCGCCGGCGGACGCGACAGCGATCCGGGCGTGGTGGTGGGCCGCGAACAGGAGCTGTACCTTCACAGCGACGAGGACAGCGAGTGCGGACGACCCGATGAGCGGCAGAGCAGTCGCCCATGCGAAGCCGAGTCCGGGGCCGAAGACCACGGGGACGAGCGCGGGAGCGACCGCGCACATGACGCCCGCCGCGAGGATGAACGCGGTCCCCAACCACACGAGGCTCCCGCGCGGGAACCGCCCGTCGACCGAGGTCTGCAGCATCCGGTTGGCCGCCGCCTTGTAGCCGATGGCGATGGCGGTGAGGGCCTCGCACAGCCGCATCGTCGGGACGACAGCCGCGACGATCTCCGGGCCGGCGACGGCGGACAGCCACAGCACGCCGCTCTGGCCCAGTGCGAACCACGTCGCGCTCACACCGGCTCCGGCCACGACCGCGAGCCAGCGACGTCGTCCGGCTGGACGGTCCGGGGTGCCTGTGACGGGCAACGGGCGGGCGCGCACGACCGCGAGCAAGGCGAGTCCGCTCACGCCGACACCGACGACGCTGACCGCGGTGAGGAAGGACGCCAGGGTGCCGTCGGCGACGAGCGCGGCACCGGCGCGGCCTGTGGGCAGCACGAGCAGGGCCAGCGCCGCACCGACCACGGGACGGTCGAGGCCGCGCAGGAGGCTCATCGCCACCACCGGCGCCGCTGCGGTCACCCCGACCGACAGACCGAGCGCGGGGACGGCCGCGGGACCGGGTGCCACCAGCGCGACGACGACGAGGGCCGTGCCCACCGCCGCGAGCACGCCGACGGTCCACGTCACGCGCGACCACGTCCGACCGGGCGTGGTGCCGACGGAGGTCGCGATGAGGTCGGACGGGGCTGAGCCGACCAGGTTCGCACTGGCGACCGCGAGGCCGAGCACGACCGAGAACGTCCCGAACTCCTCGATCGACAACCGACGCGCCGCGGGGACGAGGAGCAGCAGTGCCAGAACGCGCGAGGCGATCGACATGCCGGTGACCGCCGACCCGGTGAGTCCCCGACGCAGGAGCGCGGGGAGCGCCGCACTCGTCACGCCAGGCTCCCGAGCACGGTCCACACGTCGCGTCGGAACCGGCGTTCGTTGTCGCGGGCGACCCGCAGGGCGGACTCGATGCGTCGTCGACGTGCCGGTGTCCCTGCCGCCGACTCAGCGGCCAGGGCGGGCACCAGGCGGTCCGCGTGCCCGAGGTCGGTCGCGTGTCCGAGCTCGACCAGCGCGGATGCGAACCGCACCTGGTGGTCGTCGACGTGTTCACCGGCAGAGGGTGTGCGTCCGAGGACCATCGGCCACGTCCCCGCCTCGAGCGCGCCGAACACGTTGCCGGGACTCGACTGCGACACGAGGACGTCCGCCCAGTCCAGCGCCGCACGCATGGCGCTGGCGTCGAGGTAGTCGGCCGCGCGGACGCGGTCGTCGACGAGGGTCCATCGACCGACGCCGAACTGCACCACCCATTCGTCCTCCGGCCGCGCGACGACGGCGTCGGCGACGGCGTCGAGCAGCCGCTGGAACGGCTGCTCGTGCGTCCCGACCGAGACCATGACCCTCACTTGCTCCTCCTGACGACCGAGCGGCGGGGGAACCCGTCGAGTTGCCCGGTCCACTGCGCGATGAACCGGTCGGTCACCGGACGGACCAGGCGTGCGGTGAGCGTCGGGTTGTCGATGCGGTCGACGCACTCCACGAAGACGTTGGTCGTGCGGAACAGCACCTTGCCCACCCAGAAGAACGGGACGGCCGCCGCGGCGCCGCTGCTGACGACCAGGTCCGGGCGCTCGGCGCGCAGGGTGCGGACCGCGATGACGAGGTTCGCGACGAGTGCCTTGATGCTGCGGTTCGTCGGCCAGAAGAGCCCGTGCACGCGGAACCCGGCGAGCTTCGGGAGCGCGTCCGGCTTGCGGAAGGTCGCGAACGCCACGTCGACGTCGTCCGGCGCAGGCATGAGGGCGAGCAGTTGGTCGAGGTGTCCGCCGCTGCTGCAGACGAAGAGCACCCGGGTCATCGGCCGGCCTCGGCGGCGCGCGCTTCCCACATCGTCACCGCGGTGTCCACGGTGAACGGGCTGATGTGGTCGTCGAAGTCCCGGAGAGGTGGCCGTGGTGCCGTGCGCGCGGCGGCGATGGCGTCCGTCAGGGCGTCGACGTCGCCGACGGGGACGGTGCGCAGGAGCTCGGGGCGGTCACCGAGGGATCGACGCATCTCAGCCGGGCCGATCGCCTCGGCCGCGATGACCGGGGTGCCGACGGCCATCGCCTCGAGGAGGACGATGCCCCATGCCTCGCTGCGGGCGCTGTGGACGAGGACGTCGGCCGCGGCCATCGAACCGTAGGGGTTGGCCCGGCCGCCCTCGACCTCGACACGCACGTGCCCGGACTGCGTCGCCCGACGGGAGAGCTCGCGGGCGAGGGGGCCCTCGCCGACGACGCGCCAGCGCACCGGGGCACCGAGGCGTTCGAGCGCCTGCCACGTCACGTCGAGGCCCTTGCGGGGGATGAGGCTGCCGACGGACGCGACCGTGAAGGTGCCGTCGCGGTCGACGGGGGCTTCGGCCGCCAGCCGACGCACGGCCACGGGGTCGATCGTGCTCGGGATGACGGCTGGACGGCGACGGAGCCCGTAGACGTCGACCATCGACGAGGCCACGGTCTCCGTGTTGGCCGAGAGGAGCGGGCGTGACCGGAACACCTGACGGATGAGGTGCTGCTTGACGCGGCCGAACCGGATGTACGAGGCGTGGTCGCGCGGGTCGAGGTCCTCGCAGTGGTTGACCACGTGGTGCCGGAGCGCCGGCAGCTGGTCGATCATGGCGCAGGCGAGGATCGACGACCACAGCTTGACCACGACGAACGACGGGCGCATGCGTCGCAGGACAGCGAGGAGCCGCCGGGCGACCTCGGGGGTGGCCAGGTGGCTCTCGAGCCCCAGGGCGTGGACCCGCACGCGCGTGTCCAGGGTCGGGACGAGACCGCCGGTCCCGGTGTGCAGCACGAGCGACACGTCGTGGCCCCGCTCGACGAGCGCGTTCGCGACGGAGACCGTCTGACGTTCCGCGCCGCCGAACCGCAGATGTGGCTGGACGAAGACGAATGCTGACATGGGGCCCTCCGGGTGATCGGTATTCACATATTACACGCTTGAATATCGAATACGGAAGGGGTGTCGCCCCCGCAAGCCGAAGCGGCGCCCACTCCGAGGAGCGGACGCCGCTGTGGGCCGGGGGTCGTGACGGGCGCTCAGCGAGCCCGCGACGCGGTGACGGTGTACTTCGGGGTGCGGGTGACCTGCCGCGTCTCACCGACGATCCGCTCGAGCACCGGCCGGTAACGCAGGTGCGAGTTCCAGACGCACCACAGCTCACCGCCGGCCTGCAGGATCGTCGCTGCGTTCCGGAACATCGCCTCGGCTGCGTCGGTGGACACCGCGCTGTCCGCGTGGAACGGCGGGTTGCACACCACCAGCTGCGCTGACCCGGCGTCGAGCTCGTCGCCCGCGTCGGTCCGCAGGACGCGGACCCGGTCGTCGACGCCGTTCACGAGGGCGGTGGCCCTGGTCGAGGCGACCGCGATGGCGGACACGTCCGTCGCGACCACCTTGAGTGCCGGACGGCGACGGGCGAGGACCGTGGCGACCACGCCGTTCCCGCAGCCCATGTCGACGGCCACGCGGGCGGTCGGCACGGCCTGGTCCACCACGTCGAGCAACACCCGCGTGCCGAGGTCGAGCGACGCCCCGGCGAACACCCCGCCATGCGCGACGAGCGTGAGCCCGAGTTCGTCGACGTGCACGTGCTTCGGCCACGGCGAGGTCAGCGCCGCCCGGTTCGCGGCGGCCTGCAGCGGGTCCTGCGCGACGAGCAGCCGGGACTTCCCGCGCCCACGGGTCGCGACGACGTCGCCGAAGGACCGCCGGAGGACGTCGTTCTGGGACAGCGTCATGTGCTTCGTCTGCCCGCCGCACAGCAGCACCACGTCCGGGGCAGCGAAGCGGGCGACGGCCCGCGCCACCTCGTCGAGCCGGTCGAGGGACTTGGACAGCCGGAGCAGCACGAGCCGGACGTCGCGGAAGGCGTCCTGCAGCGAGTCCGGGTGGTGGAACCCGCGCCGCCCGAACGTGCCCGCGTTCGCTTCGAGGGCACGTTCGGCGGTCAGGGAGTCCTGTACGACCCGGACGTCGGCGGCGCCGTGCACGGTGAGCAGCCCCAGGGTCAGGACGCCGTTGCGATCGTCGACGACCGCGACCTCGCCCGGCTGCCGGAGCGCGTCCCCGTGCACGTGCGGCGCCTCGTCCAGCAGGAACCGGTCGGTGCCGTCGATGGTGACGAGGTCGGGCTCGTCGGCATCGGGGTCGCGCCGGAACACCGCGGCGAAGTCGAACGTGGGCATCCGCCCAACCTACCCAGTCAGCCCAGGAGCACCGTCCACGCCGTCGTCGCCGGCCAGAGCTGGTGCTCCGGCAGCACGTCCAGACCGCACGCACGCGAGCCCAGGCCGTGCTGCGCGGCGTCGAGGTACAGGTAGGTGGCGTCCGGCGTCGGCAGCTCGTACGGGTGGCCGGCCCGGGCGACCTGCTGCGCGGTCCACGGAGTCAGCGTGAACCCGGTCCGCCGCGCGCCGACGGACGACACCGTGAACGGACCGACCCGCAGCGTACGGAGGTCCGGTCGGTGCCCGGACTCCTGCGGTCGCGAGTAGTTCGCCGTCAGCAGCGACACCGGTGATCCGAAGACGCCGACGTGCGCCGCGTGCGACGAGTCCGCGTACGACTCGAGCGGCCCCGTCCCGAACCACTCCGCCGACTCGTCCACCAGGGACGCCGGCAGGTCGATGCGGACACCGATCCGCGGCCAGGTGATGCCCCACTCGCCGAACGGGACGGCCGTGGTGTCGAGCAGCAGCCCGTCGTCGGTCAGCGTCCACCGGTGCGTCACGTCCACACCGGCACCGCTGTTCGCCGCCGCGACGCGGACGCGCTGCACCAGCCCGTGCTCGGACCGTTCGACGTGCACCAGACGGTGCGTCAACCGGTCGAGCCCGTGCGCGAGCCACTTCGTCGCGGATGCCGGCGCGGACGGGTCGCCGACGCCGTGCGTCAGCACCGGGTCGGCGGTCTCGTAGCCGCCCTGGGACGCGAGCCGGTCGTTGTCGGTCGGTGCACGCCAGAGCTCCAGACGGGGGCCCGCCACGTCCTGTCCCTTCCAGCTGGACAGGTCCCCGCGCTCGGTGAAGGTCGCGTCGCCCAGGCGGTCGCCGTCCCAGCCCTGCCGGGAGGCGCGTGGGGCCTCCGCCTCGCGCGACGCGACGAGCGTCTGGGCGCGCGCGACGACGTGGCCGGTGTCCGCCCAGGCCGTCGGCCCGGCGAGCTCCGCGACGACGTCGAGCCAGAGCTCCTCCCCGGGCGCGATCGGCCCGGCTGCGGCCTCGAGCACCTCGGTCGGGACCGGCACGGTGGCCGACTCCCGCGCGGCGACGACCCCGGGGGCGAGCCGTCCCTCGTGCTCGACGACGCCGTTGCGCGACAGGGTCCACCGGAACCGCAGCCCGGCGGTTGACGCCGAGTGGAAGCGGTTCTCGACCAGGACCGTCGTCGTGCCGAGCGACATCCGGATCGGGGCCACGACGGCCGCGAACTCCGCCAGCCCCGGCGTCGGGGTGTCGTCGGGCAGCACCAGGCCGTCCATCACGAAGTTGCCGTCGTGGACGACTTCGTGGAAGTCGCCGCCGTACCCGTAGAAGGGCGTGCCGTCGGGCGTGTGGGTGAGCAGGCCGTGGTCGCGCCACTCCCACACGAAGCCGCCGTGCAGGCGCGGGTACCGATCAACCAGGGCCTCGTACTCGGCGATCTGTCCGGGGCCGTTGCCCATCGCGTGCACGTACTCGCAGTGGATGAACGGCTTCGAGCGCTGCCGGGCCGCCTCGGCCGGACCGCACCCGAGCAGCGGGGTCGCAGTGCCGCCGCCGATCGACTCGGTCTCCTGCAGCGTCGGGTACATCCGCGAGTACACGTCGGTGTACTCGCCCGTGTAGTCGCCCTCGTAGTGGACGGGGCGCTCGTCGTCGCGGCGGTGTACCCAGTTCGACATCGCGGCCAGGTTGCGCCCGGTGCCGGACTCGTTGCCGAGGGACCACATCACGATGGACGCGTGGTTCTTGTCCCGCTCGACGGTGCGCGCGATGCGGTCGAGGTAGGCGTCCTCCCACGCGGGGTCGTCGGAGGGGTTGCCCTGCCACCCGACGAACAGGAACCCGTGGGTCTCGAGGTCGCACTCCAGGATGACCCAGAAGCCGAGCTCGTCCGCCAGGTCCAGCACGCGTGGGTGCGGCGGGTAGTGCGAGGTCCGGATCGCGTTGACGTTGTTGCGCTTCATCAGCGCCATGTCCGCACGGGCATGGGCCTCGTCGAACACGCGACCGCGCTCCGGGTGGGTCTCGTGGCGGTTCACACCGTGGAACACGACGCGCTCGCCGTTGACCAGGAACCGGTCGCCCTCGATGCGGACGCTGCGGAACCCGAGCCGCAGGGTGACGGTCTCCCCGCCTGCGGTGCCGCCCGCGTCGGTGCCCGAGGACAGCGTCGCGTCGTACAGCCGCGGCAGCTCGGCGCTCCACGGGTCGACGCCCTCGACCGCGATCGGCTGCACGTCGTCGGTCGACGCCCAGGTCACGTCGACGCCCAGGTCCGGCACGGCGAACCGCACCGGGAACACCGCGTCGAGCGTGGGGAACGAGATCGTGCCGGTCCCGGTGGACGGACGACCCGAGGCCGCGGTGCCCGCCGAGGCGGCGTCACCGAGCGTGGCGGTCCAGCCGGCGCGCACGAAGACGTCGTCGATCGGCGCCGTGGGCCGTGCGAGCAGCGTGACGTCGCGGAAGATGCCAGGGAGCCACCACTGGTCCTGGTCCTCGAGGTACGAGGCCGCCGACCACTGGTGCACCCGGACGCGGAGCTCGTTCGTCCCGGGCCGCAGCAGCTCGGTCACGTCGAACTCGGTCGCCAGACGCGACCCGGTGCTCCACCCGACGAGCGCGTCGTTCAGCCACACCCGGAAGTGCGACTCGACCCCGTCGAAGCGCAGCAGCACCCGGCCGGCGGCGTCGAACGTCGTCGGGACCGCGAACGTGCGCCGGTAGTCGCCGGTCGGGTTCTCCTCCGGCGGGTGTGGCGGGTCGATCGGGAACGGGTACTGCAGGTTCGTGTAGCTCGGCGAGCCGTGCCCGTGGAGCACCCAGTGCGCCGGCACCGGGATCGTGCCCCAGTCGGCGTCGGCGCCCGGCAGCGGGACGTCCGCCACCGGCGACCAGCGGAAGTCCCACTCCCCGTTCAGTGACAGGGCGGGAGCGTCCGTGTGCAACCAGGCACGGGGTGCCAGTCGGGACGCCGAACCCGGCGTGGTGGCGTGCAGGTCGTCGATGGCGGCGTTGGTCAACCCTTGACCGATCCTTCCGTGAGGCCCCCGCGCCAGAAGCGCTGCAGGACGATGATGGCGATGACGAGCGGGATGACCGAGACGAGCACCCCGCCGGTGGTGAGCTGGTAGAACTCCGGCAGTCGGTCGACCTGGGCCCGCCAGTTGTTGAGTCCCAGTGTGATCGGGTACAGCTTCTGGTCCGCCAGCATGATCAGCGGCAGGAAGAAGTTGTTCCAGATGCCGACGACCTGGAACAGGAACACGGTCACCAGCGCCGGGGTCAGCTGCCGCAGCACGATGGTGTGGAAGATCCGCAGCTCACTGGCACCGTCGAGTCGAGCGGACTCCATGAGCGCCGTGTCGACCGAGGCCGCCGCGTACACCCGGCACAGGAACAGGCCGAACGGCGAGACCAGGCTCGGGATGAGCACGCTCCAGTACGTGTCGGTCAGGCCCATCGTCGAGAACAGCAGGAACAGCGGCAGCGCCGTCGCCGTGCCCGGCACGAGCACACCGCCGAGGATCGTCCCGAACACCAGCTGTCGTCCGCGGAACTCGTACTTGGCCAGGGCGTACCCGCCGGCGGCGGCGAAGTACGTCGCCAGGACCGCACCGACGCCCGAGTACAGGATGCTGTTCGCGATCCAGCGGACGAAGATCCCGCCGTCGTACGTGAACACCTGCTGGAGGTTGCTGAACAGGGCGAAGTCGCCGCCGAACCAGAAGCCGTTCGTCGCGAACAGCGCGCCGGTCGTCTTCGTGGCGGCGATGACCACCCAGTACAGCGGCACCAGGAAGTAGATCGCGACGATGACCAGGATCCCCGTCACCACGATCTGCGACTTGCCGGAGCGGTCGAGTCGGCGGCGCTGGTGCGACGAGATCGACGTGGTGTCGACGGGCGGCGCGCTCTGCGCGGTCGCTGGCGCCTGGATCGCTTCACTGGTCATGCTTCCGCCCCCTGCGTTCCGTGCTGCTGACCGGACCTGGCCGGGAGGCCCTGGTCGGCTTGGTTGGTGACCGGACGGACGGCGGATGCGCGCGTCTGGAGCGCGCGCCGGGCCTCCTGGCCGTCCCGCCTGGCCCGCTTGCGCTGGTCGCGCTCGTTCTTCGGTGCCCGGTTCGTCAGCGCCAGGAACGCGAACGACAGGATGAAGGCGGCCAGGGCGATGATGACCGCCTGTGCACTCGCGACGCCGTACTCGTTGAACGCGAACGCGTTCGTGTACGCGGCGTAGTTCGGCGTGTACTCGGTGTCGATCGCCGGGGCGACCGTCGACAGGATCTGTGGCTCGGCGAAGAGCTGCAGGGTGCCGATGATCGAGAACACCGTCGTCAGCACCAGCGCGGGTGCGATCAGCGGGATCTGGATGCGCCACGCGACCTGGAACGGGCCGGCGCCGTCCATCTTGGCGGCCTCGTAGACCTCGCCGGGGATCGACTTCAGCTGCGCCACGATGATGAGCATGTTGTAGCCGGTGTACGTCCACGTGACGATGTTCGCGATCGACCACAGCACGCTGTTGGCGCCGAGGAAGTCCGGCTGCAGCCCCATCGACTGCAGCAGCGACACGATCGGGGACAGCCCGGGCACGTACAGGAACGACCAGAGGATCGTCGCGATGACGCCCGGGACCCCGTACGGCATGAAGTAGATCGCCCGGAAGAAGCCCGGCCAGCGGGCGCTCGCCGACTCGAGCAGCAGCGCCAGGATGGTGCACGCGATGATCATCACCGGCACCTGGACGATGCCGAACAGCAGCATGCGGCCGATCGAGGCGACGAAGCCCGAGTCGTTGAGCGCGGTGACGTAGTTGTCGAACCCGGCGAACCGGCCCGTCACGCCGTCCTCGCCGAACAGGCCCTTGCGGTCGACGGTGGTGAAGCTCTGGAACAGGGCGCTGATGATCGGGATGATGAACGTCAGCACGAAGAGCGCCAGGAACGGCGCGAGCAGCACCCACGGTGCACGCTGCTGCGCGCGCGTGGCCTTGGTGCCGGTGCGGAAGGTCGGCTTGGTCGCCGTGTCCTGGGTCATCGTGCCGTCCTGACGCTGAGGCCCTTGTCCTTGAAGGACTGGACGATCTCGGCCTGGGCCAGCTCGACGGCGTCCGAGAGCTTGAGGTTGCCGGTGATCTTGCGGCGGAACTGGTTCTGCAGCGACGTGAACGCCGACTGCGTCACGGGCGACCACGACCAGTCGACGTTCTGCTCCTTGGCCGCGGGGACGAAGACGTCCTCGTTGTAGTTCTGGCCGGAGAACCACGCGGAGGGCTTCTCGCGCTGGGCGCCGATGTAGTCCGTCGCGGGGGACCAGCCGATGCCGCAGTACTTGATCATCGCGTCGATGCCGTCCTTCGAGGTCGTCATCCAGGTGATGAACTCGAGGGCTTCCTTCGGGTGCTTCGCGTTCGCCAGGACCGCGGCGCTCGAGCCGCCGATCGCGCTCGAGCCGAAGCCGGACGCGTCCCACTTCTGCATGGGGGCGACCTTCCACTTGCCCTTGCCACCCTGGATCGACTCGATCAGGGCGTCGCCCCAGCTCGCGCTCGTCACCGCGGCGATCCGGCCGCTGGCGCACGCGGCGTACCAGCCGGGGGAGTAGGCGCCGGCGCTGGTGTCGACCAGGTCGTCGTCGATGCAGCCGTCGAAGAAGTCGGCGACCTTCAGCGTGGCGTCGTCGGTCATGTCCACGACCCACTCGTCACCGTCGACCTTGAACCACCGGGCGCCGGCCTGCTGGGCGTAGGCGGCGAAGGGCGAGGCGTCTGCGACCGGGAACACCTCGAGGTAGTTCTGCTTGCCCGTCTTCCGGACCTTGTCGGACAGCACCTTCCACTCGTCCCACGTCGACGGGGGTTCGCCGCCGGCCTGCTCGAGGATCGCGGTCTGGTAGTAGAACCCCATGGGGCCGGTGTCCTGCGGGATGCCGTAGACGCCGTCGACGAACTCGACCTGGGCCCAGGCGGCCTCGTCGTACTTCGACTGGAAGTCCTTCGCGCCGTAGCGGGCCAGGTCGACCAGGCCGTTGGCCAGCATGAACTCGGGGATCTGCCGGAGCTCGACCTGCCCGATGTCGGGGCCGCCGCCGGCCGCGAGCGCGGAGTACATCTTCTGGTACCCGCCGGAGTTGCCACCGGGGATCCAGTTGGCCTGCACCTGGATCCTCGGGTTCTTCGCGTTCCAGACATCGCAGACCTTCTGCAGGTCCTTGAGCCAGGCCCAGTAGGTCAGCGTGACGGTCTCGCCGCCCGCTGCGGCCGGCACGAGCGCGGCCTTGTTGACGTTGGTCGACCCCGGGACCGCACAGCCGGCCAGCAGACCGGTCGCCGCAGCGCCGATCCCGAAGCCGAACAGCTGTCGTCTCGTCAGGGGTCCTCGTGTGTTCGTGGGCGTCATTGCCTGCACCTCGGTTCGTCGGCGAGCGGGTTGCCCGCCCAGCCTGGCACAAAACCGAGCGGTACTGCGATTTCGGGACTGGGTGTTCGCTCCGACCTGCGCGCGCGCCGCCCCGTGAGGGTGGATCGTGGTCGGAACGTGAGAGCGCAGGGGCTCGGCGAGTTCCTGCTTCGTCCTACCGAAGGAGCTGCCATGACGTCGACGAACGCCACGAACGAACTGCACCGGACCCTGGGCCATCGTCTGGAGCGCGGGGGGACCTGGGCCTGGGCCTACGTCGACGCCTCCGGGAACGTCGAGGACCCGCGCCGGCAGGCCGCACTGAAGCTCCGCGGTGTCGAGGAGTCGCTCCGGGCCTCCGGGTCGGACACCACCGCCGTCGACGTCATCGCCGGAGAGCTCGAGGACACCCCCGGGGTGCCGTCGCCCGTCGCGCGGTACGTGCTCGTGCACGACGGCGAACTCGTGCTCAGCGAGGTCCTGCCCGGGCCGATGCAGGCGTCCGAGTCCATCGGCGCCGGGGCCGTCCCCGACCTGGTGCCGCTCGTCGCGCACCGACCGATCGAGCTGCCCTTCCTGGTCGTCCAGGTCGGCAAGGACGGCGGCGGCTACCGCGCGTTCAAGCTCGGGCACCCCGCGACCGCCGACGACGAGGTGCGGGTCGACGGCGAGACCTTCGACCAGCACAAGGTCAAGGGCGGGTTCGGCGACTGGAAGCAGCCGCGGTGGCAGAGTCGGACCGAGGAGGTCTGGCGCCAGAACACGGCCGAGGTCGCCACGGCGATCGACAAGGCCGTCGCCCGGTTGAGCCCGGCGCTCATCGTGGTGGCCGGCGACTCGCAGGCCCGACCGATGCTGCTCGAGAAGCTGTCCGCCGAGGCGCGGAAGCTCGTCAGCGAGGTCCCCGGCGGCGGGTTCGACGAGACCGTCCTCGGCGACCACACCCGCGTCGCCCTGGCCCGGGTCATCGCCACGCACCGCCACGACCTCGAGGACCTGCTCCGCACCCACGTCGGGCGCGGTGACAACCAGGCCGTCACCGGGCTGGGCCCCGTCGTCGAGGCGCTGCAGCAGGCCCAGG
This sequence comes from Curtobacterium sp. MCLR17_007, assembly GCF_003234655.2. Lineage (NCBI taxonomy): Bacteria > Bacillati > Actinomycetota > Actinomycetes > Micrococcales > Microbacteriaceae > Curtobacterium > Curtobacterium sp. MCLR17_007. The sequence continues at coordinate 458,292 of NZ_CP126271.1, forward strand.
GCGCGACGATCGCCCTCGACGCGGTGGCCATCGGCGACCGCACGCTGCTGGCACTCGGGTCCGCGCCGTGGGTCGCGACCGCGCCCGAACAGGCCGCCGGCGTCCCGGTGATCGGCCCCGTGCCCGCCGTGTGTGCGCTGGTGCGTGCCGCGGTGCTGACGGACGCCGAGCTCGTGCTCGTCAACGCGGCGTCGTTGCCCGGGGGTGCGGCTGCAGCGGCGCTGCTGCGGTGGCCGGTGGGCCCGACCGTGCCGGCCTGAGCCGCGGGTCGGCCCTGCGCCCGCCGGAATCCCCGCAGGAGGTCGAATCGCGCGTTGTCGGTCGGGTCTTCCCGCTGCCGACGCGCGATTCGACCTCCCGTTGCGGACGGTGTGGGATCGAACGAGCGCGCGTCAGTCGTGGGAGCGATCGGCGCGGGGGACCAGGGGCAGCGCCAGCAGGGGCAACACCGCCACGATGCCGAACGACGCCGCGAAGCCGAGTGCCCCGACCAGGGCCCCGATGCCCGGACCCACGGCGCTCGCCGCCAGGAACTGCCCGGTGTTCTGCGCGCCCAGCGCCCGACCCGACCAGAACGGCCCCGCTGCCTCGGCCACCGAGGTGTACGCCAGCCCGTTGTCCGCGACCGTGACGCTCGTCGCCACCACGAGGAACACCGCCGCCCCGGCCAGGTGGGTGGCGTCCACCGCCGCCAGCACCGCCATCACGACCGCCGCGCTGACCGCCACGATTCGCAGCGGCCCGACCCGGGAGCCCACGCGGTCGCTCCACCCGCCCACCAGGATCCGCCCGATCGCCCCGACGAACTGGGACGCCCCGACGAGCAGGCCGGCCGCGGGCGTCGACCACCCGAGCCCGACCAGCCAGACCAGGCCGTAGGTCGACAGCGTGAACTGCGGGACCACGAGCAGGACCGACACGGCGTGCACCCGCCACAGGAAGCCGTTCGTCCGGTAGGGGTTCGCCGTGGCCGCCGCCGGCGCGCTCCCGCGAGCGAGCCGAGGCGGGTTCGCGATGCCGATCGCGCACAGCACCGCGAGCACCGCGCAGAGCACCACCGGCAGCACGAGCGCGGCCCGGATGCCCGACGCCTCGGCGAACTGCGGCACGGTGACCGCCGCCAGCGTGACCCCGAGCGGCTGCGACATCTGCCTGATCCCCATCGCCAGGCCGCGACGCTCCTTCGGGAACCACCCCACGACCACGCGACCACTGGCGGCGTTCGTCGAGGCGCTCGTCATGCCGGCGGCCAGGAAGGCCAGTCCGAGCAGGACCGGATCACCGGCGGCGACCCACGCCGCGACGACCGCCAGGGTGGTCAGCACCAGGCCGCCGGCGATGACGACGCGCTCGCCGACCCGGTCGGTCAGCGCGCCCCAGGCGATGAGCGTCAGCACCATGCCGAACGTCGGCGCCGCGGCGAGCACGCCGGCCAGGGCGAGCGGGGTGCCCTGGGCGTGCAGGTAGGGGATGAGCAGTGCCGGCGCCGAGACGACGAGCGTGCCCGCTGCCTGGGCCGCGACGCCGAGCGCGAGCATCGTCCAGGCACGGGTGGGGATGCGTGTCGCGGGGGTGGCGGGAGCCGAGGTGGTCACGAGCAGTCGTTTCGTCGCGGAACTGATTGGTATACCAAAACGGTATACCATCCGCGCCGCACCGCCACTAGGCTGATCTGCCGTGACCGAACCGATCGACGAGACGCCGGTGTCGCAGACTGCCCAGCTCTACGACAACCTGCGCGCCGCGATCCTGACCCTCGACATCGCACCGGGTGAACGCATTTCCGAGCGGGGTCTCGAGGCACGGTTCCACGCCTCGCGCACCCCGGTGCGTGCGGCGCTGTCACGGCTCGAGCGCGAGGGGCTCATCCTGCACGAGGGCCGTTCGTGGACGGTCACCCCGATCGACCTCGACGAGATCGCGTCGCTCGCGGAACTGCGCGGCGTGCTGGAGCCCGCCGCAGCACGTCTGGCGGTGGAGCGCGCGACCGAGGACCAGCTCGCCGAGGTCCGCGCGCACCTGGACGGGCTCCGCCCCACACCCGACCAGCAGTCCGGCATCCGGATGGGCTCGACGTTCCACCTCGACCTGGCCCAACTCGGCGGCAACCGGTTCATCACCGACGCCATCACCGACGCCCTGACCCGGCTCGAGCGCACGCGGTGGATCGAGGTCCGCACGCCCGAGGCCCGCGACGCGGCGTGGGACGAGCACAGCGCGATCCTCGACGCCGTCCGCGCTGGGGATGCCGACCACGCCGCGACGCTGCTCGCCGCGCACGTGGCCGGCACCAACGACCGGTTGCTCGCCTTCATCGCGCAGGAGCGCCGCCGCCTGCGGGGAGCCGGCATGACGATCATCGGCGCGACCGAGCGATGAACCCGCCGGCGGTCCGCTGAGCAGTCCGCCGAGCGGTCCGCCGGGCGGTCAGCCCGGCTGTCTCCGTACCGCGACGTGCGCTGCAGGGGCGAGCCGGGCCTCCTGGAAGAGGATCCCGCGCTACTCGAGCCGCGTGACGTCGTCCCCGTCGTCCAACGGGACCGCGCCGGTGTGCTCGAGGAGCGCGTCGCGCACCTCGGCTTCGTCGCGGTTGTTGCGGATCGCGTCGCGTCGTCCTGCGTGCGTCGACTGTGACATCTCTGGTCGTCCTTCCCGAAGGCGGGCCGTGGCCCGCGGTGATGCGGGCACCGCCCGCTGATCCTGGTTCCTCACGGGACGTACTGAGGTCGCCCCAGTGTGGTCCGGTCCGTCCGGATCCCGCAAGGGTCCGGGGTGTCCTGTGGAGAAGTCCGTCGTGAGGGCGTGCCTAGGATGGTCCGCTGTCGGGGTGGCTCGCCTCCGGCTCGGACGCGGACGGACGGGAGGCCCGGCTTGGCCGAGCAGCGCACGGCACCTCCCACGGTCTACGACGTCGCCGCTGCGGCCGGCGTCTCGATCGCCACCGTCTCCCGCGTGCTGCGCACCCCCGATGCCGTCCGCGAGGGCACCCGCGACCGGGTGCAGGCCGCGATCCGCAGCCTCGGGTACGTCCCCTCCGGCAACGCCCGGGCACTCGCGGGCAAGCGCACCGGCGTGGTCGGCCTGCTGCTGCCCGGGTTCGACGTCGTCGCGGACGAGCGCCCCGGACTCGTGACCGACGGCGGGGTCCGCGTGGTCGACGACCGCCGGCACGTCACGCAGCCGTTCGCGTCGAACCTGTACTTCGACGAGGTCCTGCGGGGCGCGGAGACCGAGGCGTGGCAGCGCGGCCTGGCGCTCATGGTCGCCGCCGGGCGGGGTCCCTCGCGCGACGTCATCGTGAACGACGTCGCCGGACGCGTCGACGGCCTCGCGGTGCTGGCGCGGACGGTGCCGGACGAGCTCCTCGAACACGTGGCCCGGCGGATCCCGGTGGTGGTCCTGGCGGACGACCGGCGCTCGCACGGCTTCGACTCGGTCAGCGTGGACAACGCGGCTGGGATGCGGACCGTGGCGTCGCACGTCATCGGACGACTCGGGATCCGATCGGTCGCCTACGTCGCCGGGCCGGTCGACTCGCCCGACGACATCGAGCGGGCGACGGGCTTCGCGGCGGCACTGGCAGACCACGGGGTCGACCCAGCGTCGGTGCGGACGCTGCACGGGGACTTCGGGCGGGCACGGGCGCGGGACCTGGCGGTGGGACTGGTGGCCGACGGGGCGCCGCGGGCGATCGTCTGCTCGAACGACCAGTCGGCGCTGGGGGTGCTCGACGCGGTCCGGGCGGCGGGACTCCGCGTTCCGGAGGACGTGGTGGTGACGGGGTTCGACGGCATCGACGCCGGGCGGTTCTCGGCGCCGCCGCTGACGACCGTGCACCAGCCGATGGGGGCGCTCGGCCGCGCTGCGGTCGAGGCGATCGTCGACCGCTTGGACGACCCGGTCGGGCCGCCGCGGTCGGTCCGCCTGCCCGTCGAGGTCCTGCTGCGTGAGAGTTGCCCGCCGGCGCTGTAGCGGTGCCGGAGGGGCCCGAGCCGGTGCCGGTGCGCGAAACTCGCACCGTGCGAGGTTCCGTCTTGGTGCGAGCCTGCCCGCTTCGTGCGAGGAAACAATCCCGCACCGCGCGGCCAACCCTGCACCACTCGCGAACCTCGCACTGTGCGGGCCGCACCGCGCCGCCAACCTCGCACCGTGCGAGCCGTGCGAGCCGTGCGCACCGTCCCGCTTGCGCCACGCGATGTAAGCGCATACATTGTCCCAGTACCCACTCGACACGGAGGTCGACCGAGCAATGACGCTTCCCCCACAGCGCACGCGCCGGCGCGGACGCCTCGCCGCGGCCCTCGCCGGCATCGCCGTCGTGGCCCTCGCCGCCACCGGCTGCAGCATCCAGGTCCGATCAGAGCCCGATCCCACGATCGGCAAGGACACGATGCTCATCAACGCGGACCGCGGCAACCCGCTGTTCGACCGCAACTTCAACCCGTACATCGCGAACGCCCGCACGGCGTCCAAGTGGATGTACGAGCCGCTCATCGAGATCAACCCGCTCGACGGCAAGGGCACCCCGTGGCTCGCCAGCAGCTGGAGCCAGCCGGACGCCAGCACGATCGACATGACGATCCGCCGCGGCGTCGAGTGGTCCGACGGCTCGCCCTTCTCAGCGAAGGACGTCGTCTTCACGTTCGACCTGCTGAAGCGGTTCCCGGCGATGGACGTCAAGGGCGCCTGGCAGCACATCAAGACCATCGAGCGGGACGGCGACCACGTCGTCTTCCACCTGAAGAGCGAGGACGTGCCGAGCCTCAACATCATCGGCGCGACGTACATCCTCGGCCAGCAGCACTGGAGCGGGGTCAAGGACCCCACGACGTTCCGCGACCCGGACCCCGTCGGCACCGGCCCGTTCGTGCTCGGCAACTACACCGACCAGCAGTACTCGATGGACAAGAACCCGCGGTACTGGCAGGCCGGCAAGATCGCGATCAAGCACCTCATCCTGCCGGCGACGAACACGCAGCTCGACACCGTCACGCGCGGCTACGACTGGGCGTACTCGTTCATCTCCGACGTCAAGGGCACCTGGGGTGCGGCGTCCGACACGAACCAGTGGTGGTTCCCGGCCGGCGGCGTGATCGGCCTCATCCCGAACCTGACGAAGGCGCCGTACGACGACGTCAACATCCGCAGGGGCATCTCGCTCGCCCTGAACCGTGACGACATCGCCGAGACCGCGTCCGAGGGCAACCTGGCGGCCGCGGGTCAGACCGGCCTGATCCTGCCGAACCAGGAGCAGTACCTGAACCCGGCGATCCCGGACAGGGGCATGATCACGCAGGACGTCGAGGCCGCGAAGCGTGAGTTCGCGAAGTCCGGCTGGACCGACCAGGGCGGCAAGATCGTGAAGGACGGCAAGCAGCTGTCGATCACCATCATGACCGCGAACGGGTACTCGGACTGGCTCCGCGCCGCGCAGGAGGTCCGTCGTTCCCTGACGGCCATCGGCGTGAAGGTGACGATCCAGGCCCCGCAGCCCGCCGGGTACCAGCAGAACATCAACAACGGCACGTTCGACATGGCGATGGGCGGCATGGGCAACGGCGACGTCTACCAGGCGTTCAACTCCCTGCTCAGCAGCGACTTCTACCAGCCGGTCGGCAAGTCGACGGTGAACAACTACGAGCGGTACCGGAACGCCGACACCCAGCGGCTGCTCGACGAGTACAAGGCGACGACGGACCCGGCGAAGCAGCAGGAGGTCCTGAACCAGCTGCAGGAGATCGTGTACGACGACCTGCCCGTCATCGGCATGTACTACGGCGGCCTCTGGGGGCTGTTCAACACCGGCAAGTTCGTCGGGTGGCCCACCGCGAAGGACCCCTACATGGCACCGCAGAACTACGACTCCGCACCGCTGCTGATCTTCACGAAGCTGCGACTCCGTGACAGCGCCGCCGGCCGGCAGATCCTGCAGCAGGAGGCAGCGAAGTGAAGTACGTCCTGCAGAAACTCGTCCTCTTCGTCCTGACCCTCTGGGCCGCGGTCACGCTGAACTTCGTGCTCCCGCGACTCATGCCGGGCAGCCCGAGCGACGCCGCCCTGGCGAAGCTCAGCCAGAACGGCCCGGTGACCGACGCCACCAAGAAGGCCATCGAGGCCCAGCTCGGCGTCCCGACCGGCAACCTCTGGGACCAGTACGTCAGCTACCTGCACCAGGTCGTCACGCTCGACTTCGGCGTGAGCTACACGTTCTACCCGCAGCCCGTCGGCGACCTGGTCGGCAAGGCCCTGCCCTACACGCTGGTCCTGGTCGGGGCGGTGACGATCCTGGCGTTCGTCATCGGCACCCTGATCGGCGTCGCGGCGGCGTGGAAGCGCGGCACCTGGCTCGACTCGCTGCCGACGCTGTCCGGCAGCTTCATGTCGACGTTCCCGTACTTCTGGACGGCGCTGCTGCTGCTGTTCTTCCTGGGCTACGTGCTGCACTGGTTCCCGACCACCGGGGCGTCCTCGGCGACGAGCATCCCGGGGTTCAACGGTGAGTACATCGGCGACGTCATCCAGCACGCGATCCTGCCGGCGCTGACGATCCTGGTCACGAGCCTCGGCGGCTGGATCATCGGCATGCGCAACGCGATGATCAACACCCTCGGCGACGACTACGTCACCTTCGCCGAGGCGAACGGCCTGCGCGGTCGCACGGTGGCCGTCCGGTACGCAGCGCGGAACGCGATCCTGCCGAACCTGACGGGCTTCGGCCTGGCACTCGGTGGTGTCGTCGGCGGTTCGGTGCTGGTCGAGCAGGTGTTCGGCTACCCGGGCATCGGCTACCTGCTCTTCAACGCCGTCATCGGGCAGGACTACCCGCTCATGCAGGCGCTCTTCCTGATGATCACCGTGTCGGTGCTCATCGCCAACTTCATCGTGGACGTCCTGTACGGCGTCCTGGACCCGAGGACGCGCCGATGACCACGATCGCAGTACGCACGCAGGAACCGGAGCAGCAGGCTCCGTCCCGATGGAAGAGTGCAGCCCGCCAGTTCGGAATCGTGTGGGGCAACACCAAGGCCCGGATCGGCATCGTCATCCTCGCCGTGTTCGTCGTCGTGGCGCTCACAGCACCCCTCCTCGCCCCGTACGGCGCGTCCCAGAACGGCTTCGCGCGCTCCGCCGACGCGACGTGGGCACACTGGATGGGCACCACCGCCGCCGGCGAGGACGTCCTCTCCCAGCTCATCTACGGCGCCCGCATCTCGGTCATGGTCGGCGCGGTCGCGGGCATCCTGTCCACGCTCGTCGCCGTCGCGATCGGCCTCAGCTGGGGCTACGTCCGCGGCTGGGTCGCCGAGGTCATCGGCTTCATCGTCAACCTGTTCCTCGTCATTCCGGGCCTGCCCCTGATGATCGTCATCGCGGCCTACCTGCAGAACGGCGGCATCGCGGTCATCATCGCGGTGATCGTCGTCACCGGCTGGGCCTGGGGTGCCCGCGTCCTGCGCAGCCAGACGCAGTCACTGCGCGGCCGCGACTTCGTGACCGCGGCGCAGTTCTCCGGGGAGGGTGCGGCGCGCATCGTCTTCCGCGAGATCCTGCCGAACATGACGAGCCTGATCGTCGGCAGCTTCTTCGGCGCCGCGACCAGCGCGATCCTCGCCGAAGCCGGTCTCGAGTTCCTCGGCCTCGGTGACTCGTCGGTCGTCAGCTGGGGGACGATCCTCTACTGGGCGCAGAACTCGAACGCGCTGCTGACCGGCCAGTGGATCCTGCTGTTCGCACCGGGGCTCTGCATCGCCCTCCTGGCGATGAGCCTGACCCTGATCAACTTCGGCGTCGACGCCGTGTCCAACCCGCGACTGCGCGAGGGCGCGCGCCCGAAGCGCAAGGAGGCGACCGCATGAGCGACGCACGTTCCGCACCCACCACCGGACTGGAGGCTCCCACCGGCGCCGCCACGAGCCTCCCGTCCGACTCGACCGACGTCCTGCTCGACGTCCGCGACCTGTCGGTCGTCTACGAGTCGTCCGGCCAGACCGCCGTGCAGGCGGTCGACCACGTGTCCTTCCAGCTGCGCAAGGGCGAGTTCGTCGGCCTGGTCGGCGAGTCCGGGTCCGGCAAGTCGACCCTCGGCTACGCGCTGACCCGCCTGCAGAAGCCGCCGGCGCGGACGAACGGCGGCAGCATCGTGTTCGCGGGGAAGGACATCCGCGACCTCGGTGACGAGGAACTCCGGCAGCAGCGCCAGGGTGGCTTCGCGATGGTGCTGCAGTCGGGCATGAACGCGCTCAACCCGGTCCGGACGATCCGCAACCACTTCATCGACGTCTTCAAGGCCCACGGCCACGTGCCGCGCGAGCGGTGGGACAGCCGGATGCGGGAGCTCGTCGGCAAGGTGAAACTGCCGGACTCGATGCTGGCGCGGTTCCCGGGGGAGCTCTCCGGCGGCATGCGACAGCGCGTGTCGATCGCCCTCGCGCTGTCCCTCGAGCCCCAGCTCATGGTGTTCGACGAGCCGACCACGGCGCTCGACGTGCTGGTGCAGCACGCGGTGATGGACACGATCATCGAACTGCAGCGGTCCGAGGGCTTCACGGCGGTGCTCATCAGCCACGACCTCGGCATCGTCCTCGAGGCCACCGAGCGCGTCCTCGTCATGCACGAGGGGCGCATCGTCGAGGACGGCGGCTCGCGGGAGATCCTGCGCGACCCGCAGGACGCGTACACGCAGATGCTCCTGTCGCACTACGCCGACCCTCGTGCTTCGGTCGTCAGTCTGCCCGGCTTCCCGGACCGGTCGCTGCGCTCGTCCGACGGCGCGACGCGACAGGAGACGACCTCGTCCTTCAGCACCGTCGGGTCCCGCGAACGATCGGCCGCACGCAACCCCATCACCGTCGAGCACCTCGTCAAGACGTACGCGCCGCCCCGCCGCGGCGAGGACCCGGTCCGCGCCGTCCGCGACGTGTCGTTCACCCTCGAGCCGGGACAGTCCCTGGCGCTCGTCGGCCAGTCGGGCTCCGGCAAGTCGACGATCGCCAAGATGCTCACCGGCGTCGAGAAGCCGAGCTCCGGCTCGGTCCGGTTCGGCGACCTCGACGTCGCCCGTGCCGGCAGGCGCGGGCTGCGTGACCTGCGCTCCGAGGTGCAGATGGTGTTCCAGGACCCGTACTCGGCGCTCAACCCGCTGCACACGGTCGAGTACACGCTGACCCGTCCGGTCGTGAACTACACCGGGCTGCGCGGCAAGGACGCTCGGCACCGCGTCCTCGAACTGCTCGAGACCGTGGGCCTGACGCCGGTGGAGCAGTTCGCGCAGAAGCTCCCGCACCAGCTCTCCGGCGGGCAGCGGCAGCGCGTCGTGATCGCCCGGGCGCTCGCGAGCGACCCGCAGGTGATCATCGCCGATGAGCCGGTCTCGATGCTCGACGTGACGCTCCGCGCCGGGGTGCTCGCGCTGCTCGAGGACCTGCGCGAGCAGTGGGGCGTCTCGCTCCTCTACATCACGCACGACCTGCTGAGCGCCCGACTGATCACCGACGACATCATGGTGCTGCACGACGGCGCGGTCGTCGAACGGGGACGGACGGCCGACGTGCTGCAGCACCCGCAGGACGACTACACGGTGGCGCTCCTCGACGCCGTGCCGAACCCGCGGCGCAGACTGACAGCATGAACCTGCGCGCGTTCCCCACCGTCCCGCCGTTCGGCCACCTCCCCACCCCCGAGGGCGTCGACGTCGTCGGCATCGACCTGCCCGTCGGTCGGCTCACCGCCTACCGCGTCGTCCCGACGGGCCCGTCGAAGGGTGTCGTGCTCGTCGTCCCCGGGTACACCGGCTCGAAGGAGGACTGGCGCACCTTCATGCCCCTGCTCCGCGACGCGGGCTGGACCGCGGTCGCGATCAGCCGCCGTGGCCAGGCCGACTCGGCGGCACCGACCGAACCCCGGGACTACGCGCTCCAGGAAGAGGCCGCCGACGTCGTCCGGGTCGCCCGCCTGCTCGACGACGGCGCCCCCGTGCATCTGATCGGGCACTCGCTGGGCGGCGTGATCGTCCGCGCCGCCGCGATCCAGGACCCGAGCGCCTTCCGCGACGTCGTGCAGTTCTGCTCCGGCCCGTACGGCTGGCCCTACCGCAAGGTCACCGAGCTGACGATCCTGCACGACACCGCCGGCAACCTGCGCCAGCTGTTCGACTCCACGAACCCGCTGTGGGCGTACCGCCCCGACGAGGAACTCCCCGACGACGTCCGCATGGTCCGCGACCGCTTCGACGCCACGAGTCCGCTCAGCGTCGTGGCCGGCGGGCACATCCTCGAGGACCACACCGACGCCTCCGACGAACTCCGCGCCACCGGGCTCCCCGTGCTCGTCACGCACGGCGAGTGGGACACTGCGTGGCCGATCCCGTGGCAGCGGCAGATGGCGTCGGACACCGGCGCCGAGTACGTCGTCATCCCGGAGAGCTGGCACGGCCCCCAGATCGAGAACCCGCAGGGGACCGTCGAGGTCTTCGATCGGTTCCTGTCCGCCCACTGAAAGGCACCATCATCAGCACGCTGCAGTTCCCCGACGGCTTCCTCTGGGGTGCCGCCACCGCCGCCCACCAGATCGAGGGCAACAACGTCAACAGCAACTGGTGGGTGCACGAGCACGAACCGGACACCACGATCGTCGAGCCCTCCGGGGACGCGGCCGACAGCTACCACCGCTACCGCGACGACATCCGGATCGCGGCGGAGCTCGGGCTGAACTCCTACCGGTTCAGCATCGAGTGGGCGCGCATCGAGCCCGAGCGCGGGTTCGTCAGCCGCGCCGAGGTCGACCACTACCGCCGCATGGTCGAGACCTGCCACGAGTTCGGCCTCGAGCCGATCGTCACCCTCATGCACTTCACGGTCCCGCGCTGGTTCGAGCGCGACGGCTTCTGGCGTGCACCCGACGCCGCCGACCTGTTCGCCCGGTACACCGAGGCCGCGCTCCCCGTCGTCGCCGACGGCGTCCGCTACGTCTGCACGATCAACGAGCCGAACATCGCCGCGATGCTCGCCGGCGGCGAGGACGCTGCGAACCTGGTGGCCTACGGCCTGCCGAACCCGGACCTGGGTGTCGCCGACGCCCTGCTGGCCAGCCACCGGCGGTCGCGCGAGGTCCTGGGACAGGTGTCGGGCCTCCAGTCCGGGTGGACCGTCGCGACCCAGGCCTTCCGCTCGAACGGTGAGCCCGGGGCGGACGCGATGCTGCGCGAGTACGGGTACCCGCGCGACGACTGGTACCTCGAAGCGGCGGCCGGGGACGACTTCCTCGGTGTGCAGGCCTACACGCGCACGTTCATCGGGCCGTCCGGACCGCTGCCGGTCACGGACGACGTCGAGACCACGCTCACGGGCTGGGAGTTCTGGCCCGAGGCCTCGGCCGAGGGGCTCCGCAGTGCGTGGGAGCTGTCCGGGCACGTGCCGCTCATGATCACCGAGAACGGCATCGCGACCGCGGACGACTCCCGACGCGAGGCCTACACGCAGGGCGCCCTCGAGGGCATCCACCGCTGCATCGAGGACGGCATCGAGGTCCTCGGCTACCAGCACTGGTCCCTGCTCGACAACTACGAGTGGGCCTCCGGGTTCCGGCCGACCTTCGGTCTCGTGGCGTGGGACCCGCTGACGTTCGAGCGCACGCCGAAGCCGTCCGCGCACTGGTACGGGGGCGTCGCGCGCGCGAACGCGCTGACGGTCTGATCGTCCGGCGGTCCGACTGGAGGCCCTGGTCGCCCCGTCCGGTCGGCACCCGTCACCGGGGTGGCCGGCTGTTCAGCGGTGGATGCCGAGCAGTTCGCCCGGGCCGGCATCGCGCAGCAGCTCGGCGCGGTCGGCCGCGCTCGACCCCTCGTCGTCCCTGGCGTACCGGTCGACGTCGCGGGTGAGGACCTGGCGCACCGTGTCGACGTCCCCCGAGTCGACGGCCGCGATGAGCAAGGTCGCACCCCGGGAGCCCCTCGCCCGGGTGTCGGCGCCGGCGTCGCAGAGGATGCGGACCACCTCGGCGTGACCACCCCAGGCTGCCCGGACGACGGGCGGGTTGCCGTCGGCGTCCCGCGAGCCGAGGTCGGCGCCCGCCGCCGCGAGCACAGCGACGGCCCGTCGCGCGTCGCGGTCTATCGCCAGCGTCAGCGGTGTCCGGCCCGCGGCGTCCACCAGTTCGAGCGAGGCGCCACGGCGCAGGAGCTCCTCGAGCATCTCGGGCCGGTCGAACCACGCCGCCGCGTGCATCGGCGCGAAGCCCCACCGCGGGTCCACGTCATCGACGTCGCTGGCGTCGTCGGCGAGGTGCAGTCCGCCCAGGTCGCCGTAGGCGGCGGCGCGGACACCCTCGGTGGCCCACTCGACCCAACCGTCCGGTACCGGCCCGTGCCAGCCGCGGCCGGGACGGTCGTCGAGTCCGGTGAACGCGGACTCTTCGACGCTCCTGACCTCCACCGACACGTCCGTGAATCGGATCGCGACCTCGCCGACGGGGGAGACGAGCAGGCGGAGTTCCCAGGTGTCGCGGCCCGCGTGCTCCAGTTCGCCGCGGAGCAGGTGGGCATCCCCGGCGAGGAGCCCGGTCGGGTCGAGCAGCGGTGGTTCGATGACCGCGTCGGCGAAGCGCATGGTCACGCGCGCGTGGTTCCAGCGCCGCCAGAGTCCGTCCGCCGTGTCGAGCACTTCGTCATTGCGGACGAGCACCTCGGCGTGCAGGACGACCGGGTCGGGTTCGCCGTGGTCGGGCAGCGCGGCGGGTTCGTCGTCGGCGGGTTCGTCGTGCCGGTGCATCGGCTCGACCGTCCAGCGTGCGACCCGGGAGTCCGACCACTTGACGGTCGCGAGGGCCGCCACCGTCGGCGGAGCGTCCTCGAGCAGGCGGCGGAGGTGGTCGGCGGCACCGTCGAAGTCCTCGAGGGACACGTAGCCCACCGCAGGCCAGTTCACTCGACTCCATCGCACGTTCTGAGCGTAGTCGGCGGCGTCAGCTGGTCACGCGCGGCCGGGGCGTGATCGGTCTCGGGACGAGACGACGGCGCAGGGCCCGGCCCAGCGGCGTGTCGATCCACCGGTGCACCACCCACCCGAGTGCAACCGCCAGCGCCACTGACGCGAGGACCACCGGCCACCAGGGCACGTCCGATCCGCTGGCGCGGCCGAGCAGCCGGGGGATGGCCTGGGCCACGAGCGGGTGCGTCAGGTAGATCGCGAAGGCGGCTTCACCCCCGAGCACCATCCAGTTCGGGACACGCGCACCGACACGGCGCTCGGACGCGATCAGCAACGCGAACGCACCCGACAGCGCGAGGAAGACCAGTACTCCGAAGCCGAACGGCATCTCCCGCCGAGCCGCTTGGACGACCCCGTAGACCACGCTGACCCCGACGCTCGCGATGAGTGTCGGCAGCACCCTGCCCGTCCGGGTGGCTCGCCCGATCCACATCCCCACCAGCAGGAACAGCACCACCGGGTCGGCGTAGAACCACAGCACGCTGCCGCCGTCCGGACGCCAGACCGCGAGCACGGCGACCACGACGAGGATCGGCGTCAGCAGGCGCATCGGATCGACCCGCACCGCGAGGGCGACCGCGACGAGCAGGTAGAAGGCCGCCTCGAACACCAGGGTCCACTCGACGCCCCACAGCGTGCGGAAGTCCCCGTCCGGGTCGCGTGACGGCACGAGCAGGAGCGATGCGACGATCCGGGTCGGGGTGAGTCCGCCGTCGAACATCGCTGCGGGAGTGAGCACCGCGGCGGCGACCTTGATCGCCGTCATCGCCCACGCGAGCGGCAGGATGCGCGTCGCTCGACGGATCGCGAACACCTTCCAGTCGGGTTCGCGGCCGGAGTCGACCACGTGTACGACCACGAAGCCGCTGATCAGGAAGAAGGTCCACACGCACAGGTTCCCCACGAGCTGGATCTCCGGCGCGCGGTCGGTCGCCCCTGCATCGCGGTTGAACCAGTGGCAGGCATGGAAGGCCACCACCACCAGCGCGCTGACGAGACGGAGCGCTTGGACTCCTCGGTAGGTGCGGATGTCCACGGTGTTCCCCTCGACGTGCCGGACTGGTCTCAGCAGTCTGGCGCAACATCACCGCAAAGAATGCATATTTTGCATGTTGTGGACGAACGGAAGGCCGTCCACAGCATGTGGACGGCCTTCCTGCATGGCTGATCGGGGTCAGCCGGCGGTCACCGTGTTGTCGCTGCCGAGGTCCTCGACCTGGCTCTCGCCGCCGTGGGTCACGGTGTTGCCGCTGCCCGGGACGACGATCGAACCGGCGGACTCGGCGTGGACCGTGATGCCGCTGCCTTCGACGACGAGCTTCTCGACGGCACCGACCGAGAACTGCGCACCCTGCTCCGCAGTGCCGACGATCGCGACGGACGGGCACTCGGCGACCTCGACGGCCTCGTCGGCCTTCGCCTGCGACGCCAGGATCGTCACCTGTCCGTCGACACACGTGCCGTAGTCGACGGACTCGTGGGTCTGTGAGACGCTGGGCTTGGAGCTCGGAGCCGGGGTGTCCGGGGTCGAGCAGCCTGTCAAGGTCAGCGCGGCGATGACGCCGAGGCCGAGGGCGATGGACTTGCGGGGGCTGAGGTGCTTCATGACTTCCTTCGTTGGGGTGGGGAGTGGTGGTCGGTTCGCAGTTGCCGGGTGGTCGTGGGCGCCCCGCTCAGGCGTCGAGGTCGGGCACGGCGCGTCGTCCAGGACGCGCAGCCGGGGCCGGGGCGTCGGACTCCTCGGCGTAGACGTAGTAGGACGACGAGCCCTCGTGCTTCTTCGTCCGCCGCATGGTCATGACGACGCCCAGCGCTCGCGTGCCGACGTTCTCGAGCGTGGCGATCGCGGCACGGAGCTGCGGGCGTGATGTCCGGCCCGCTGCGACGATCAGCAGCGCGCCTCCCGTCAGGCGGCTCAGGATGGCTGCATCCGTCACGGGGAGGACTGGCGGGGCGTCGATCACGACGGCATCGTGGTCGTCGATCAGCGACTCGACCAGCCGGCGCATCGCCTCGCTCGCGAGGAGCTCACTCGGGTTCGGCGGGATGCTCCCGGCCGGCAGGACATGGAGCCCGCCGCGACCCCACGGCACGAGGACGTCCTCGAGTTCCGCCCGGCCGATCAGCAGGTCCGTCAGGCCGACCGAGCCCTCGATGCCGACCATCTCGGCGATACGGGGACGGCGGAGGTCGGCGTCGACAAGGGCGACGCGGCCACCGGCGGCGGCCAAGGTCAGTGCCAGGTTGGCAGCGGTCGTGGACTTCCCCTCCGACGGCATTGCGGAGGTCACCGTGAACGTGCGCTTGGCGTCGTCGAGCTCGACGAACTGCACGTTCGTACGGAGCGTACGGAATGCCTCGGCGCGGGGGTTCCGCGGGTCGTCGTGCACGACGAGGGGCTGAGCCTTGGCGGTGGGGTCGAAGGTGATGTCCCCGAGCACCGGGCTCGACGTGATCGCTTCGATGTCGGCGCGGGAGCGGATCCGAGTGTCCATCGCCTGCTTGAGCAGTGCGGCCGCGATCCCGAGTGCCACGCCGCTGACCAGGCCGAGCGCGATGTTCTTGACGAGGTTCGGCGAATCCGGCTCGGTCGGCAGGGTCGGCGGCTGGATCGTCTGCACGCCGACGAGGGAGGGGCCGCCGTCCATCGGGCGCTCGAGCTTGGCGGTGACGACGGTCGCGAAGCTCTCTGCTGTCGCGGCGGCGATGCGCTTCGCGGTCGCCGGGTCCTGGTCGAGGACGGAGAGGTCGACGAGGACGCTGTTGGCGGGCGACAGCGCGGTGAGGCGGTCGGCGAGCTCCGCGACGTCGGTGTCGAGGTGGAGCTGGTCGATGACGGGCTGCAGGACGGTGGCACTGCGGATCACCTCGAGGTACGAGGTGACCTTCTGCTGTGCGGCGCTGTTGCCCTGCACGACCTCGGATGCGTCGTCGCCGGCGGCTCGGACGGAGATGAACAGCTCGGCTTCGGCGCGGTACAGCGGATCGACGAGGACCGTCGCCGCGACACCGCCGGCGAGACCGCCTGTCACGAAGAGCAGGATCAGCACCCAGGCTCGGCGGCAGGTCTGCAGCATGTCGAGGAAGGTCATCATCACTCCGAGTCGGGATCCGTCATCGCTGATGTGCGATGTCCTGATATAAGTATATCAGACGCAATCAGATACGACAGCAGGGGCGCTCCTGCGTGTGCGGGAGCGCCCCTCTGTGTGGTGCGTTGTGTGTGGTGGTTGTGGTGGGTGGTTAGTTGGTGGTTCTCGGGGTCATGGTGAAGGCCGGGGAGGTGGTGGTGGTGCCATCGGTGCGGGTCTGGACCGCGGTGATCGTGTAGTCCACGTTCGGGCCGTAGCCGCGCCAGAAGAACCACTCGCCGTCCGCGTTCGCGGTGACGGTGTCGAGCACGCCCCACTGGGAGGAGACCTGCACGGTCGCGCCGGGCGAGGCGATGCCCTGCAGCAGGGTTGCCGCGACGTCGTACTTGGCATCGATCGGGCCGGTGATGATGACCGGGGAGGTCTGGGACGGTTTCGGCTTGAGCAGGAACACGTCCGAGGTCGAGGTGGTGCCATCGGTGCGGGTCTGGGTCGCGGTGAGCTGGTAGACCACGTTCGGGCCGAACCCGCGGTAGAACTCCCAGTGGCCGGATCCGTTGGCCGGCACGGTCTTCACGGTGCCGAACTGGCTGCGGATCTCGACCGACGCGTTCGGCGCCGCGGTGCCGGTCACGTGGTTGCCGCCAGAGGTCGGGTCGTACCAGCCCTTCTCGGGTCCGGTGATCACGGCCGGAGCGTTCTGGTCAGCACCCTCGGGGGCGAGGGTGAACGGGTCCGAGGTGGAGCTCTGCCCGCTGATCGTGGTCTGCTTCGCGGTCAGCGTGTAGGCCACGTCGGGGCCGAACCCGCGCCAGAACCCCCACGTGCCGTCCTTGCCCGCGGTGATGGTCTTGATGACGCCCCACTGGTGGGAGACCTCGACGGAGGCGTAGGGGGTCGCGGTGCCGGTGACGTAGCCGTTGACGCCGTTGACGTAGGAGCCGGGGCCCTCGATCGCGACGCGCTGCAGCTGCTGCGCACCGTCGGGGGTGACCTGCACCGTGTCGGTGGTGGTCAGGTTGCCCTTGGACAGCTGCGACACGGTGACATCGATCGGGTCCTTCGACGCGGGGACCTCGATCGGGACGTCGAACGTCCCGCCCGTGACCGTGCCGGTCTCGGTCACCCCGCCGGCCGTGACGGTGATCTTCGCACCGTCCTGCCCCGTGCCCTGCACGTGGACCTCGCCCGGCGTGACCTGCCCCGCCGACGGCGACGTCACATCCACCCCAACACCGAAATCAGCCTCGGTCGTGGTGGTCTGCACGCCCTCGATGCCGGACTGCTCGACGCGGATGGTGTGCTTACCCGCACCCAGCGCATCGATCGGGGTCGACCACGTACCGCCCGTGACCGGAGCGGACCCGATCTGCTTGTTCGTGGCGTCGTCGAACAGTGTGATGGTCGCCCCGTCGACACCGGTGCCGGATGCGGTGGCCTTCTCGGACACGTCAGCATCGAACGCCACCGAACCCGTCGGCACCGCAACGTTGTTCTTGCCCTTGTTGATGACCACCTCGGCGGTCGTGACGTTCTGGCCCTTGGACTTCTGGGTGACCACCAGCGTGTGCTCAGCGGCGCTCAGCTCCGAGGTCTCGAGCGTCCAGGTGTTGTTGCTCAGGACCTCCTTGTCGGCGAGGATGTGCGCCGGATCGCCCTTCTCGGTGACGACTACGGTCGCTCCGGACTGGCCGCGGCCATTCATCTCGAGGGGGCCACCGTCGTGTTCGTAGTCCTCCGGGGGTTCGACGACGCTCACGCCGATGCCGTAGTCGATGTCGTGCGAGACGGGGTCCGTGAGGTCGGATCCTCCGCCCGTCTTGGGTACCTCTTGCCGAGCGGTGATCGTCGTGACACCGCCCTTGTTCGGTGCCGGGAGCAGGTACTCGAAGGTCCCGTCGCTCCCGATCGGCGTCGTGTACTTCTTGCCGTTCGCGGTGAGGACCACGTCGATGTCGGCCTGGCCGCTGCCGTACACCTTCACGCGGTCGCCCACGTTCTTCGTGAACAGGTGCTCGACGGTCAGTGGAACCACGGCGAGATCCGCCTCGACGGTGACGGCGTCGCCGGTCTGCGCGCCGTTCTTCCACTGCTCGACCTTCAGGTCCTGCTTGCCGAGGTGCATGCCAGTCAGGGTCTTGGACCAGGAACCGTCCGGGTTGACCACGGCAGGAATGCTGTCGTTGATGATCACCTGCGTCCCGGCTGCGGCGAAGCCCTTCAGAGTCGCGGTTCGGTCCGGGACCGAGACTGACTCGACGTCCGCCGTCAGCGATTCCGCGCTCACCGGCGTGGTTGAGGTGAGGTCCCAAGAGCCAGCCGAGCCGGACCCTTTGAGCCGGGCGGACACTGAGCCCTGCACTGCTTCGGCGGCGGTGTCGACTGCGATCTCGGGCGACCAGGACCACGTGTGGTTGGCGCCCCAGTACCCGCTCCCTGAGGTACCGCCGGAGCCGCAGGTCAACGTGTGCTGCGAGTTCGTCAGGACACAGTCGACATTTCCCTCGCTTCCCGGGCGATCGAATCCCTTCGCCACGACTGAACTCGAGAAATGCGTCCCAGCCGGAGAGCTGAGAATGACTTGACCGCCTGCCGCCACTGAGGAGTTGACGTTGATGCGGAAGCGCAGATCGACGCGGGCAGGTGTGCCCTTCCGCAACTCGACGAGCGAGCCGTCGACCGAGGTCCAGGGTCCGCTCGTCTGGGCCTTCGTGGATGGTGCAGCCGTCGCCGACGCAACGCCGAAGCTCAAGCCGGACGCGATCGTCGCAGCGGCCATGCCGGCTGCGAGGACTGCCTTGCTGATTTTTCGCATGGGGTGCTTTCTGTGAGGCCGGGCACCCGCGGGTGCATCGGTCTGGCAAACAGGAGGAGCGCGGACGACCAGGCAGGGCGGACCGCGAACATCCAGAATATCATGTGGAATGTTGCATCGCAATATCACGTACGTAGTCAGCCCGCCCGGGCGCGAGGGAAGACTTGCGTCACTCAGACGCAACTTTCAGCTCCCAGAGTTGACGCGCCTCCTGTCAGGAGTAGAGTTGAGCCCATTGGACGCAAGTCCGGCAGACTTCAGCACCACGCACCCAACAGAAGGAGCACAACCACATGGGACGTGCAGTAGGCATCGACCTCGGCACCACGAACTCCGTCGTCTCGGTCCTCGAAGGCGGCGAGCCCACGGTCATCGCGAACGCCGAGGGGC
Organism: Curtobacterium sp. MCLR17_007; assembly: GCF_003234655.2. Taxonomy (NCBI): domain Bacteria; kingdom Bacillati; phylum Actinomycetota; class Actinomycetes; order Micrococcales; family Microbacteriaceae; genus Curtobacterium; species Curtobacterium sp. MCLR17_007. The sequence goes on from NZ_CP126271.1 coordinate 477,572, forward strand.
TCCGCACCACGCCGTCGATCGTCGCGTTCACCAAGGACGGCGAAGTGCTCGTCGGTGAGACCGCGAAGCGCCAGGCCGTCACGAACGTCGACCGCACCATCGCGAGCGTCAAGCGCCACGTGGGCACCGACTGGACGACCGAGATCGACGGCAAGAAGTACACGCCGCAGGAGATCTCGGCCCGCACCCTCGGCAAGCTCAAGCGCGACGCCGAGCAGTACCTTGGCGAAGACGTCACCGACGCGGTCATCACCGTGCCGGCGTACTTCAACGACGCCGAGCGCCAGGCCACCAAGGACGCCGGTGAGATCGCCGGGCTCAACGTCCTCCGCATCATCAACGAGCCGACCGCGGCCGCCCTGGCCTACGGCCTCGACAAGGGCAAGGAAGACGAGCTCATCCTGGTCTTCGACCTCGGTGGCGGCACGTTCGACGTCTCCCTGCTCGAGGTGGGCAAGGACGACGACTTCTCCACGATCCAGGTCCGCGCGACCTCCGGTGACAACCGCCTCGGTGGTGACGACTGGGACCAGCGCATCGTCGACCACCTGATCAAGAAGTTCAAGGACGAGCACGGCGTCGACCTGTCCACGGACAAGATCGCCAAGCAGCGTCTGAAGGAAGCGGCGGAGCAGGCCAAGAAGGAACTGTCGAGCCAGATGAGCGCCAGCATTCAGCTGCCGTACCTCACGCTGACCGCCGACGGGCCCCTCAACCTCGACGAGACAATCTCGCGCGCACAGTTCGAGCAGATGACCTCCGACCTGCTCGACCGCACCAAGAAGCCCTTCAACGACGTCATCAAGGAAGCGGGCGTGTCGGTCAACGACATCGCACACGTGGTCCTCGTCGGTGGCTCGACCCGCATGCCCGCCGTGGCCGAGGTCGTCAAGTCGCTGACCGGTGGCAAGTCGCCGAACCAGGGCGTCAACCCGGACGAGGTCGTCGCCGTCGGCGCTGCCCTGCAGGCCGGTGTGCTGAAGGGCGAGCGCAAGGACGTCCTGCTCATCGACGTCACGCCGCTCTCGCTCGGCATCGAGACCAAGGGCGGGCTGATGACGAAGCTCATCGACCGCAACACCGCGATCCCGACCAAGCGCAGCGAGACCTTCACGACCGCTGACGACAACCAGCCGTCGGTCGCGATCCAGGTCTTCCAGGGCGAGCGCGAGTTCACCCGCGACAACAAGCCGCTCGGTACCTTCGAGCTCACCGGCATCGCGCCGGCTCCCCGTGGCGTGCCGCAGGTCGAGGTCACGTTCGACATCGACGCCAACGGCATCGTGCACGTGTCCGCGAAGGACAAGGGCACCGGCAAGGAGCAGTCGATGGTCATCTCCGGCGGCTCGTCGCTGCCGAAGGAGGACATCGAGCGCATGGTCCGCGAAGCCGAGGAGCACGCGGCCGAGGACAAGGCCCGCCGCGAGGCCAACGAGCGTCGCAACCAGGCCGAGCAGCTCGTCTACTCGATCGAGAAGCTCATCAAGGAGAACGACGACAAGCTCCCCGCGGACGTCAAGTCCGAGGTGCAGGCCGACGTCGACGCCCTGAAGTCCGCGCTCGCTGGCGAGGACGACGACGCGGTGAAGACCGCCTTCGACAAGCTCAACGAGTCGCAGGGCAAGCTCGGACAGGCGATCTACTCGCAGCAGGACGCCGGCGCCGCCGGTGCCGCGGGCGGCGAGCAGCCGAACGCCGAGCAGCCGGCCGATGACGAGGACATCGTCGACGCCGAGGTCGTTGACGACGAGGACGACAAGGACAAGAAGTAACGATGACGGACTCCACGAACGACGACAACGTCGAGAACAACGAGGAGCCCCAGGTCGAGGGGGACGCCACCAACGCGTCCCAGCCCGAAGACCTCATCGAGGCAGAGGGGCCGGACGTCGAAGTGCCGACGGACGGCCCCGCCGCCGGGGGTCCCGAGAGCGACCTCAGCCCCGAGGACGAAGCACTCCTGGCCGATGCCGCCCGCGGCATCGAAGAGGACAAGCTGAGCCCCGACGAGCGCGACCTCGTCGCCGAGATGCGTGCGGACATGCTCCGTGCGCAGGCCGAGCTGGTGAACTTCCGCAAGCGCGTCGAGCGTGACCGCGAAGCCAACCGCGAGGTCGCGATCGCCGAGGTCGTCCGGGCGCTCCTGCCGGCGCTCGACGACCTGACCCGGGCCGAGGCCCACGGCGACCTGACCGAGGGCCCCATGCAGGTCATCGGCCAGAAGATCCGCGGTGGCTTCGAGAAGTTCAAGCTCGTGCAGATCGGCGAGAAGGGCGAGGCCTTCGATCCGAACATCCACGAGGCGATCGTGCAGCTCCCGACCCCGGGCGCCACCGGCCAGACCGTGGCGGACGTCGTCGAGCCGGGCTACAAGCTCGGTGAGCGTGTCCTCCGTGCGGCCAAGGTCGCGGTGGCGGTCCCGGCCTGAGCCGGCCGTCACCCGTGGACGCAACAGGAAGGTAGGGACCAGTGGCCAGTCAGGACTGGTTCGACAAGGACTTCTACGCGGTCCTCGGTGTCGACAAGAAGGCATCCGAGGCCGACCTGAAGAAGACCTACCGCAAGCTCGCGCGGCAGTACCACCCGGACTCCAACCCGGGTGACGCTGCGGCGGAGAACCGCTTCAAGGAGATCAGCGAGGCCTACTCGGTGCTCTCCGACAAGGACCAGCGGGCCGAGTACGACCAGGTCCGTGCGATGGGCTCCGGCGCACGATTCACCGCGGGTGGCGCAGGCCAGGGCGGCGGGTTCGAGGACGTCTTCGGCGGGATGTTCGGTCAGCAGGGCGGCGGCGGACAGCGTGTCCGCTTCGGCCAGGGTGGCGGGAACGGCTTCGAGGACATCCTCGGCGGCATGTTCGGTGGTGGCGCCGGGGGTGGCTTCGGCCAGGCCTCCGGCGGGTACCGCGGCTTCGGTGGTCCGACGAAGGGGCGCGACGTCACCGCGACGACGACGCTCGACTTCACCACGGCGATCGCCGGCGACACGGTCAAGCTCTCGCAGGGCAACGGCCGGCCGGTGAACGTCCGGATCCCAGCGGGGGTCGCCGACGGGCAGAAGATCCGGTTGCGGGGTCGCGGCGAGCAGTCGCCCGACGGCGGTGACGGTGGCGACCTGGTCGTCACGGTGCACGTCCGCAAGCACCCGGTGTTCGAACGCGACGGGCAGAACCTCCGTGTGGACGTCCCCGTGACGTTCGTCGAGGCAGCGCTCGGCGCGACGATCCAGGTCCCGACGCTGGGCGGCGAGCCCGTCAAGCTCCGGGTCGCGCCGGGCACGCCCTCGGGTCGTGTCCTGCGCGTCAAGGGGCGTGGGGTCACCACGAAGACCGGGACGGGCGACCTGCTCGCCACCGTCCAGGTGGCGGTGCCCTCGCACCTGTCGGACAAGGCGCGCGAGGCCGTCGAGGCACTCGCGGCGGCCCTGCCTGACGAGGATCCCCGCGAGGACCTGCTCGCCAAGGCGCGCAGCTGACATGCACAAGCCGGTCCGGAGGCTCGGTGCGGTTCCGTCAGGAGCTGGCACCGAGCCTCCGGCCTGTTCTCACCACCACGCGGACGACGGAAGGACCACGCCATGACTGACATGGACGAGAACTCGCCCGTCTTCGCGATCGCCGTCGCGGCCGAGCTGGCGGAGATGCACCCGCAGACGCTGCGGCAGTACGACCGCCTGGGGCTCGTGGTGCCCGGGCGCACCCGGGGCGGCTCGCGCCGGTACTCGATGCGCGACGTCGTGCAACTGCGTGAGATCGGTCGGCTCGGCTCCGAGGGCGTGTCGCTCGAGGGGATCCGCCGCGTGCTGGACCTCGAGAACGAGAACCGCGCGCTGCGCGAGCGGGTCCGCGAACTCGAGACGGCGTTGGCGGACCAGCTCATCAACCGACCGGGTGCCCGGGTCTTCGCGGCGACGGCCACCGGCGCCGCGGTCTCGCTGCGCGCCGGGGCCCGGCCGCAGCGCAACACGCAGATCGTGCTCTGGCGACCGCCGACCTGAGCGGACCATCTGCGATGTGAAATGTCGCCGTGATATTCTGACAGGACGACGCGGACCGAACCGTGTCGGCCGCACCCGTCTGCTGGGTGCCCTGTCAGGAGGTCTCCCCGGTGGCTCTCGCATTCCGTCCCGCACGTTCCGGTCCCGTCGCTTCCACGCCGTCCGGGCCCTCGCGACACCACTCCGTCAGCCCCCGTCGCCAGGCGGTGGCGACCGCCGTCCTTGACCTGCTGCTGCTGGTCGTGGCGTTCGCCGTCGCGCACGTCGTCCGGTTCCCTGGTGAGCTCCGGCCCGTCTCCGGGTCGTTCAGCGCCGGGCTGGTCGAGTTCCTGACCGCTCCGGTCGTCATCGTGCTCTGGATGGTCCTGCTGTCCGCTTTCCGGACCCGCGACCCCCGCATCCGGAGTGCCGGGGGTGACGAGTACCGCCGGCTGCTCACGGCGAGCCTGCTGACGGGTGGCGTCGTCGCGGTCGCCGCCTACGCGCTCGACGTCGCCCTCGCCCGCGGGTACGTCGCGATCGCCTTCCCGCTCGGACTGCTGCTGCTGGCCCTCGGGCGCAAGGCCGTCCGCACGCTCTCGGCCCGACGACGCTCCCTCGGGCGCGACCTGGCCGACGTGCTCCTGGTCGGTGACGCCGAGGACATCCGCTACGTCGGACGCCGGATCATCGCCAGCCCCACCACCGGCTACCGCGTGGTGGCGACCGTGACGGACTGCGTGCGCCCGGGTACGACCCTGCGGATCGACGACGAGGTGCTCCCGGTCCTCGGCGGCACGGACCAGGTGCTCGACGCCGTCCGGTCGTCAGGCGTCGCGGCCGTCGTCGTCGCGGGTGCCGTCGCCGGTGGTCGCGAACGCCTGCGCCGGCTCGGATGGGAACTCGAGGAACTCGGCGTCGAGCTCGTCGTCTCGTCGCCCATCGCCGACATCGACGCCGCACGCGTGCACCACCGGCCCGTCGACGGGCTCCCGCTCATGCACATCGAGACCCCGGACTACGGGCGCCGGACCGGCAAGCGGGCGCTGGACGTGGTCGGTGCGGCGCTCGGGCTCGTGTTGCTCGCGCCCGTGTTCGCGGTCGTCGCGCTGCTCATCCGGCACGAGGACGGCGGCCCGGTCTTCTTCCGACAGACCCGGGTCGGCCGGGGCGGCGAGGCCTTCTCGATCGTGAAGTTCCGCACGATGTGCACCGACGCCGAAGCCCGGGTGGCCGAGCTCGCCGAGCACAACGAGGGTGCCGGGCCACTGTTCAAGATGAAGCAGGACCCGCGGGTCACCCGCGTCGGAGCGGTGCTGCGCACGACCTCGCTCGACGAGCTCCCGCAGCTGTGGAACGTCCTGGTCGGGACGATGAGCCTGGTCGGTCCGCGTCCGGCCCTGCCGCGCGAGGTCGCGCTCTACGCCGACTTCGACGATCGCCGGCTGCTCGTCACGCCGGGCATCACCGGGCTCTGGCAGGTCAGCGGACGGTCGGACCTCGACTGGGCCGACGGCGTCCGGCTCGACCAGCACTACGTCGAAAACTGGTCGTTCCTGCATGACGTCGTGATCCTCGCCAGGACCATCCCGTCCGTCCTGCGCTCCCGCGGCGCTTACTGAGCACACGCGGCACGACACACGACGAAGGGCGGCCGCGCACTGCGCGACCGCCCTTCGTCGTGATCCGGTCTAGGCCGGGACGTAGTCGAACGTGTCCGGGTCCGGGCCGGTGCGGTGGCCCTTGTCGAGCGTGGTGATGTCGGTCATGTCCTCGTCGGAGAGCTCGAAGTCGAAGATCGCGAAGTTCTCCTCGACGCGGGAGCGCGTCACCGACTTCGGGAAAACGATGTCGCCGCGCTGGATGTGCCAGCGGAGCACGACCTGAGCGGGGGACTTGCCGACGTTGCCGGCGATGCGGGTGATCGTCTCGTCGTCGAGGACCAGGCCCTGGGCGATCGGCGACCAGGCCTCGGTCGCGATGCCGAGCTGGCGGTTGTGGGCGCGGAGCTCGTCCTGCGTCAGGTACGGGTGCACCTCGATCTGGTTGACCGACGGCGTGATGGTCGTCTCGGCCTTCAGGCGGTTGAGGTGGTGAGCCTGGAAGTTCGACACGCCGATGGAGCGGGCGGTGCCGTCGCGGTACAGGTCCTCCATGGCCTTCCACGTCGGGACGAAGTCCGTGACGGTCGGGAGCGGCCAGTGGATCAGGAAGAGGTCCATGTAGCCGCCGAGGAGCTCGGCCGACTTCTTGCCGTTCTCGAGCGCCGCCTCGGGGTCGTGGAAGCCGTTGTTGAGCTTCGAGGTGACGAAGATCTCGGAACGGTCGATGCCGGACTCGGCGATCGCCTCACCGACCTCCTTCTCGTTGCCGTACATCTCGGCGGTGTCGATGTGGCGGTAGCCGACCTCGAGCGCGGCGAGCGTCGCTGCCTTGGTCTCGGAGGGATCGATCTGGAACACACCGAAGCCGAGCTGCGGGATGGTCTTGCCGTCATTGAGTGTGATGTTCGGAACGGTCATGGCACCAGACAACCAGCGCGGACCCCGGCGCCGTTCCGACAACACTCAGCGAACGGGGTTCAGGCGAGCGCGGCGGCGATGTAGGCCGCGAGTGCCTCGCCGTACGCCATGGCCGGGTCGGCGGACGCGAAGGTCCGGTCGGCGCCGGAGATCGTCGCGGTGACGGTGTGCACGACCCGGTCGCCGGACGCGACGCGCGTCAGACCGACGAACGAGGGTCCGAGCAGTTCGCGGAGCTGGTCCTCACGTGGCAGCCACAGCGACTCGGCCGCGGTCACCGAGTCGAGCGCCCACTCGGTCGTGCCGTTGAACCCGAGGATCGTGCCGGAGGGGTGGTCGTGCCGCTCCACCGTCATCTCCGACACGGTGTAGACGTCGTCGTCGACGCCCGGCTTGTCGATGACGAAGCGGTCGCCGGTCGCGGGGTTCCAGCGGAGTCCGGCGTCGCGGAGGGTCTTGGCGAGTTCGACGGTGATCACGACACCAACCTGCCACGGACGACCCGGGGACGCCCCGGGAAGCGACGCCCGGTCGACGGTGTGCCGACGCACGTGTTCCGGAAGGCAACGCGTACTACCATCGCGGAGCACCCACGTGCGCGGGCGCTCCATTCGTCACCGCGCGCGCGACGCGACGACGCCCGGACGACCGGTGCCGTGCCTCCAGGCCGTTGGCCCGGTCGCGGACGGCACCGCCGGCCGGGCCCCGACCACGGTGGACCACCGGAGTGGCCCGCCCAGAGAAGGACCGCTATGACCCTCGAACGCGAGGAACTCCAGGGCGACTGGACCGTCTCGATCGGCGACGACACCGTGCCGGCCGGCGTCCCGGCGGAGGTGCTCGGCGCGCTCCGCGGCGACGGCATCAGGGCGACGGTCCCCGGGCAGGTGCACACCGACCTGGAGCGCGAGGGACTGCTCGCGGACCCCTCGTTCGACCGCAACGAGGCGGCAGCGGCGTGGGTCGGCCGCGCGGACTGGACGTACCGCCGACAGCTCGACGTGGACCCCCGCGGACACGAGCGGGTCGACCTGGTGTGCGACGGCCTCGACACGGTCGCCGAGCTCAGCCTGGACGGCGTCGTCGTGGGCACGACGCGGAACATGCACCGTCGCTACCGCTTCGACCTGCGCGACCGCATCGGCGCCGGTGGTGGCCAGGACAAGACGCTCGAGGTGCTGTTCGAGTCGCCGTACCGCGAGGCCGGCCGCGTCGCCGCTCGGGCCGGCGCGATGCCCGGCCCGTACGACGAGCCGTTCCCCTACGTCCGCAAGATGGCGTCGAACTTCGGGTGGGACTGGGGGCTCACCGCGGTGACGAGCGGCCCCTGGCGTCCGGTCGCGATCGAGCGGTGGTCCACCGCCCGGCTGCGTGACGTCCGTCCACTGGTCGACGTCGAGGCGGGCGAGGGGGTGCTCGACGCGCACATCGCGTTCGAGCGCTCGGGACCGGACCCGCACGGTGACACCACGGGTGACCTGGACCAGGACGGCGAGGACGACGACCTGGTGCTCGTGGTCACGGTCGCGGGGGAGACCGCCGAGGGCACGAAGACCCGGCAGCGGTCCCGTGCGCAGGTGACGCCGAAGGAAGAGGAGACCGTCGTCACGGTCCGCATCCCCGACGCCCGGCTCTGGTGGCCGCGGGGGTACGGCGAGCAGCCGCTCTACGAGGTGTTCGTCGAGCTGCAGACGGTCGAGGGCGAGGTCCTGGACCGCCGGACCTTCCGCACGGGCTTCCGCTCCACGCGCATCGACACGACCAAGGACGACGTCGGGCGCCCGTTCGACATCCACGTCAACGGCACCCTGATCGACGTGCGCGGGGTGAACTGGATCCCCGACGACGTCATCGTCTCGCGGGTGGACCGTGCGCGGTACGAGGACCGGTTGCGGGCAGCGGCATCGCTCAACACGAACCTCGTGCGCGTGTGGGGTGGCGGCGTGTACGAGTCGCACGACTTCTACGAGGTCTGCGACGAGCTCGGGCTGCTCGTGTGGCAGGACTTCCCGTTCGCGTGCTCGGCCTACCCCGAGGACGAACCCCTGCGCAGCGAGGTCGTCGCCGAGGCGCGGGACAACGTCGCGCGGCTGTCGCGTCACCCCTCGCTCGTGCTGTGGAACGGCAACAACGAGAACATCTGGCTGCACGACGCCGACAACTGGGGCGATGCCCTGGGTGAGCGGGGCTGGGGGCTCGACTACTACCTCGACCTGCTGCCCACGATCGTCGACGCGGTCGACCCGTCGCGCTTCTACACGGTGGCGTCGCCCTGGTCCGGGTCCGAGACGCTGCCCGCCAACGACGTCGACAACGAGACGCACCACTCGTGGGACGTCTGGAACCGACTGTCCGACGACCACTACCGGGACTCCGTCCCGCGGTTCGTCTCGGAGTTCGGCTGGCAGGCGCCGCCCGCCTGGCGCACGCTGCGCGACGCGGTGACCGACGAGCCGATGACCCCGACGTCACCCGGCGTGGTCCACCACCAGAAGGCCGCCGACGGCATGGCCAAGCTCGCGCGCGGGCTCGAGCCGCGGTTCGGCACCGGCTGGGACACCGACCTGGACCGCTGGCACTACCTGACGCAGCTGCAGCAGACGCGCGCGATCGCCACGGGTGTCGAGCACTGGCGGACCCACTGGCCGCGCAACTCCGGCGTCGTGGTCTGGCAGCTCAACGACCTGTGGCCGGTCTCGTCGTGGTCGGCGATCGACTCCGCCGGGCGGCTGAAGCCGCTGGCGCACGAGCTGCGTCGCCTGTACGACGACGTGCTGCTGACGATCCGCCCGGCATCGCGGGTGCCGGTGACGGTCGGGCGTCCGGCTGCGGACAGTGCGGGACGGACAGGAGGCTCGGACCAGACCACCGCGTCGCTGCCGGTCCCCGAGACGGCTGGTGGCGCTGGCGCTGGCGCTGGCGCTGCCGGTGCCGCTGCCGCTGGCACGTCCGGCGCCGCTGGCGTGCCCGGCGACACCGCCGTGCTCGACCGTCCGGACGACGGGACGCCGTCCCCGATCGAGGTCGCCGTGCGCTCGACGCGTCGCGGGCTCGACAGCGTGGTGCGGGTGCGGCGGGTCGACCTGACCGGTCGGGTGCTCGCCGAGGCCGAGCTGCCGGTGCGGCTGGACAAGGCCGGTGTCGCCGTGGTGACCCTGCCGTCGTCGGTGGGGGTCGTCGCGGACCCGACGGCCGAGCTGGTGGTGGCCGACATGGACTGGCGACGTGCGGTGTGGACGCCGGGGCCCGACCAGGACATGCGCTGGGAGCCGGCGCACTACCGGGCATCGTTCACCCCGGCCGCGGACGGCGACGGGCTCGACCTGGTCGTCGAGGCCGAGTCGCTCGTGCGGGACCTGCTGCTGCAGCCCGACCGGGTCCAGCCCGCCGGGGTCGTCGACCGCGGGTTCATGACGCTGCTGCCGGGGGAGCGCGTGGCCTACCGGCTGCACGGCGTCTCGGAGGCGGACATCCCGTCGCTCACGGGGGACGCCGTGCTGTGGAGCCTCGACCGGGTCCTCGCGCGCTAGCAGTTCCTGGGTGCGGGGTGTCCGTTCGCGACCCCGCCTGTGCATCCGGACCTGCGGGAGTTACCATTGTCGGACAAGGACTTCCGCTGGGTGCATCGACGACGATGTGCTGACGGCGACCAGTTCCGCAATCAAGGAGTCATGATGCTCGGAAACCTCACCGGTCTGCACCTGCTGATCATCCTCGGGATCGTCATCCTGCTCTTCGGTGCGACCAAGCTCCCGGCCCTCGCCAAGGGCCTCGGCCAGTCGATCACCATCTTCAAGAAGGAGATGGACACCGACGACAAGAAGGCCAAGGGCACCGACGGCACCGTGCAGAACACCACTGCCGAGCCGACGACGGCCGCCGCTCCGACTGCCCCTGCCGCCCAGCAGGTCCCGGTCGTCAACCCCGGCCCGTCCGTCCAGCCGAACTCCACCACCGACCACCGGAGCTGATCCGGTCCCGCCCCGTTGCTGAAGCCCCCGTGATCCCACACGGGGGCTTCGTCGTGCCCGGTGCTGAGCACGCGCGTTGCTGAAGCCCCCGTGATCTCACACGGGGGCTTCGTCGTGCCCGGTGCTGTGCACGCGCGTTGCTGAAGCCCCCGTGATCCCACACGGGGGCTTCGTCGTGTCCGGTGCTGTGCACGCGCGTTGCTGAAGCCCCCGTGATCTCACACGGGGGCTTCGTCGTGCCAGCGGGCGGCCGTTGTCCACAGGCTCGGTGGACGCGCCCGCCGTGGCGGCGACCGCGGTCCATGATGAGCAGGTGACGAACCCCACCGCCCCGCTCCGCGACGACCGACGTGTCGTGCTGGTCGTGGCGATCCTTGCGTCGTTCGTCGTCGGTCTCGACTCGAGCGTCGTGAACGTGGCGCTGCCCGCCATCCGCCAGGAACTCGGCGGCGGGCTCGTCGTCCAGCAGTGGACCGTCGACGCCTACCTGGTCACGCTCGGTTCGCTGATCCTTGTCGCGGGCTCGTTGTCCGACCTGTTCGGCCGCGTCCGCATCATCACGTGGGGGCTCGTCGTCTTCGGCATCGCGTCGGTCGTCTGTGCCGTCGCACCCACGGGCGAGGTCCTCATCGTCGCCCGCGCACTGCAGGGCGTCGGGGGTGCGCTGGTCACGCCGAGTGCCCTGGCGCTCATCGTCGCGGCCTTCCGCGGTGCGGCACAGGCGAAGGCGATCGGCACGTGGACGGCGTGGTCGAGCGCGGCGTCGATCCTCGGGCCGGTCGTGGGTGGCCTGATCGTGGACGGCATCGGCTGGCGGTGGATCTTCGTCGTGACGGCGGTGCCGATCGCGGTCACGATCCCCCTCGTCCGTCGGATCTCCGCGGACGTCGTCGCCGACCACCGCGCCCGCGTCGACGTCGTCGGGGCGGTGCTGGCCGTGGTCGGCGTGGGCGGGGTCGTCCTCGGGCTCATCGAGCAGGAGCGGCTGGGCTGGGGTTCCCCGCTCGTCGTCGCGGCGCTGGTCGCCGGCGCGCTCGCCCTGCTGGCGTTCGTGCCGTGGGAGCTCCGGGTCACCCGCACGACGGGGGCGCCGCTCGTCCCGCTCGACCTCTTCCGTGCGCGCAACTTCGCGCTCGGCAACATCGCGACGCTCTCGATCTACGGCGCGCTCGGCATGGTGTTCTTCGTGGTGACGCTGTTCCTGCAGGAGGTGTGGGCCTTCCCCGCATGGCTCGCCGGCCTCGCGACGCTGCCCCCGACCCTCGTGCTGCTCCTGCTGTCGACGACGGTCGGGGGACTCTCGGGGCGGTACGGTCCGCGGTGGTTCATGGCGGCCGGTCCGGCGGTCGCGGCGGTCGGTGCGCTCGTCATGCTCGTGGTGAGCGACGACCCGGCCGGGTACTGGTTCGGGGTGCTGCCGGGCCTCGTGCTGGTCGGGATCGGCATCACGCTCATGGTCACCCCGCTCACCAGTGCGGTGCTCGGGTCCGTGCCGCAGTCCGAGGCCGGCGTCGGCTCGGCGGTCAACAACGCGGTCGCCCGCATCGCGAGCCTGGTGATGGTCGCGCTGGCCGGGGTGGTCCTGGGTGGCGAGGTGAGCGTCGGCGGGATCCACCGGGCGATGGTGGTGATGGCGGTGCTGCTGCTGGCGGGCGCCGCGGTGAGTGCACTCGGGATCCGGAATCCGACCCCCGATCACAAGTTGAGTGCATTAGACTCAAGTCCAGATCCGACGCAAGGAAAGGACAGAACGCATGGCGAACCTCCAGGGCGCTCCTGACTCTGCGGAGCAGCAGAAGACCGCCCTCGAGCAGTACGGCGTCGACCTGACGGCGATCGCGAAGAGCGGCAAGCTCGACCCCGTGATCGGCCGCGACGCCGAGATCCGCCGCGTCTCCCAGGTGCTGACGCGGCGCACCAAGAACAACCCCGTGCTGATCGGCGAGCCCGGTGTCGGCAAGACCGCCGTGGTCGAAGGACTCGCGCAGCGCATCGTGGCCGGCGACGTCGCCGACTCGCTCAAGGACAAGCGGCTGGTCTCGCTCGACATCTCGGCGCTCATCGCCGGCGCGAAGTACCGCGGCGAGTTCGAGGAGCGCCTGAAGGACGTGCTGCGCGAGATCAACGAGTCCGACGGCCAGGTCATCACGTTCATCGACGAGCTCCACACGCTGATGGGCGCGGGTGGCGGCGAGGGGTCCGTCGCCGCGTCGAACATGCTCAAGCCGATGCTGGCGCGCGGTGAGCTCCGGATGATCGGGGCGACCACGCTCGACGAGTACCGCCAGTACATCGAGAAGGACGCCGCGCTCGAGCGTCGTTTCCAGCAGGTCTACGTGGGTGAGCCCTCGGTGCCGGACTCCGTGGCGATCCTGCGCGGGCTCAAGGAGCGGTACGAGGCGCACCACAAGGTGACGATCAACGACTCGGCGCTCGTCGCCGCGGCGAGCCTGTCGAACCGCTACATCTCCGGGCGGCAGCTGCCGGACAAGGCGATCGACCTGATCGACGAGGCGGCATCGCGCCTGCGCATGGAGATCGACTCCAGCCCGGTCGAGATCGACGAGCTCAAGCGGAACGTGGACCGGCTGCGGGTCGAGGAGTACGCGCTCAAGCAGGAGAAGGACGACGCCTCGAAGGCGCGGCTCGAGACCCTGCGGAACGAGCTGGGCATGCGCGAGGAGCGGCTCCGCGAGCTCGAGACCCGCTGGCAGGCCGAGCGGGCGTCACTCAACCGCATCGGTGAGCTCAAGCAGCAGCTCGACGAGCTCAACATGCGCTCGCAGCGAGCCCAGCGCGAAGCCGACTACGAGACCGTCTCGCGACTGGAGTACGGCGAGAAGCCCCGGATCGAGGCCGAGCTCGCCGCCGCCGAACAGGCCGAGTCCGCCGACCGGATGGTCAACGACAGCGTCACCGACGAGGACATCGCGGCCGTCATCGCCCAGTGGACCGGCATCCCGCTCGGCCGCCTGCTGCAGGGCGAGACCGAGAAGCTCCTGCACCTGGAGACCGAGCTCGGACGCCGGATCATCGGGCAGCGCACCGCCGTCAGCGCCGTGTCCGAAGCGGTCCGACGCACGCGCGCGGGCATCTCCGACCCGGACCGCCCGACGGGGTCGTTCCTGTTCCTCGGGCCCACCGGTGTCGGCAAGACCGAGCTGGCCAAGGCGCTCGCCGAGTTCCTGTTCGACGACGAGAAGGCCCTCGTCCGCATCGACATGAGCGAGTACGGCGAGAAGCACTCCGTCGCCAGGCTGATCGGTGCCCCGCCCGGGTACATCGGGTACGAGGCCGGCGGGCAGCTCACCGAGGCCGTCCGACGCCGCCCCTACTCGGTGGTCCTGCTCGACGAGGTCGAGAAGGCGCACCCCGAGGTCTTCGACGTCCTGTTGCAGGTGCTCGACGACGGACGGCTCACCGACGGACAGGGCCGCACGGTCGACTTCCGCAACACGATCATGGTGCTGACGTCGAACCTCGGCTCGCAGTTCATGACCGACATGTCGCTGACGAGCCTGCAGCGCGAGGAATCGGTGCGAGAGCTGGTCCAGCAGGCGTTCCGTCCCGAGTTCGTGAACCGGCTCGACGACATCGTGGTGTTCCAGGCCCTGACGACCGAGGACCTCGGGCAGATCGTGTCGCTCGACGTCGACCGGCTCGCCCGTCGCCTGTCGGACCGTCGCCTCGAGCTCGCGGTCACCCCGCAGGCGCGCGGATGGCTCGCCGAGCGCGGGTACGACCCGGTCTACGGCGCGCGGCCGCTCCGCCGCCTGATGCAGCGGCAGATCGACGACCAGCTGGCACGTGCGATCCTGGCTGGCGACGTCCGTGACGGCGACACCGTCCGGGTCGACGTCGCCGACGGCGGCGACGGGCTCGTGGTGGAACCCTTCGAGCTGGGCGAGGTCGTCGAGGAGTAGTCCCGGGGGACACGTCGGACGGGAGGCCCGGTGCCGGTCCCTGGGACCCGCACCGGGCCTCCCGGCCTAGCGTGCACGACATGCCTGAGATCCGTGCGTTCCGCCGCCTGACCGAGTCCATCGAGGGCGCTGCCGTCCTCGACAAGGCCGTCGACTTCGACCGCGCGGTGGTCCGGGCGACCGCCCGGCCCCGCGCGCTGCGCCAGCTGCTGCACGGGGTGCCGTTCGGACACCCGCTCCACCCGCTGATGGTCCAGGTCCCGCTCGGCGCCTGGATCTCGGCGGCGGTGCTCGACCTGCTCGGCGGGCGGGGCAACCGGAAGGCCGCCAAGACGCTGGTCGGCGTGGGGCTCGTGTCCTCGACGAGCGCGAGCCTGGCCGGGTACGTCGACTGGGCGGAGCTCGACCGCGAACAGCTCCGTACGGGCTGGGTGCACCAGGCGGTCAACTGGGTCGGGATCTCGCTGTACGGCCTGTCGTGGCTGCAGCGGAAGCGCGGGAACCACGCGGCGGGCAAGCTCCTCGGGTTCGCCGGACTGACCGTGGTCGGAGTCGGCGGGTACCTGGGCGGTCACCTGGCCTACCGACAGCGTGCCGGCGTGAGCCAGCACGGCGAGGTGCCGTTCGACGCCTGAGGTCACAGCCGGGAAACACCGCTGCCGTCAGGCTCGGGGTCATGGACCACCTCACCACCGACACCGTCCCCCTCGCCGTCCTGCCCACCACGGGCGGGGCGGCGTTCGTCGTCCGCATCGACGAGTCCGTGGGGCTCGTCCGGCTCGATCCGGCTCCTTCCCAGGAGTCTGATGTGTGATGTTTCGATGCGGATCCTGGTTGTGGACGACGAGACGGCACTGGCGGACCTGGTAGCGAAGGGGCTCGAGCGTCAGGACATGGCGGTCGACGTCGCGTACCGAGGCGACGACGCGGACGAGCTGCTCAGCGTCAACGACTACGACGTGGTCGTGCTCGACCGTGACGTCCCGGGGATGCACGGGGACGAGGTCGCCCGGCGCGTCACGGCGCGCCGGGGACTCACGCGGATCCTGATGCTCACCGCGGCCACCACGCTGGGTGACCGGGTGCACGGCCTCGAACTCGGTGCCGACGACTACCTCGCCAAGCCCTTCGAGTACCCGGAGCTCGTCGCACGCGTCCGTGCGCTCGGGCGGCGCAGCGTCGCGGCCGTCCCACCGGTGCTCGAACGCGGGGGGTTGCTCGTCGACACCAACCGGCGGATCGCCACCCGGAACGGTCGCCCGCTCGACCTGACGGCGAAGGAGCTCGGCGTGCTCGAGGAACTGCTCCGCGCCGACGGTCGCGTCGTCTCTGCCGAGGACCTGCTCGAGAAGGTCTGGGACATGAACATCGACCCGTTCACCACGGCGGTGCGCGTCACGATGTCGAAGCTCCGCAGGAAGCTCGGCGATCCCGACCCGATCCGGACCGTCCCCGGTGCCGGCTACGCGTTGTGAGACGGACCTGGAGCATCCGGGCAAGGACCGCCCTCGTCTTCGCCGCCGCGGCGATGGCGCTCGCGACCGGGGTGGTCGTCTTCACGAACGTGATGTCGATCTCCCGAGCCGGCACGGCGTTCGCCGTCGCCAGTGCTGGTCCGGCTGCCGACGACGGGACGCCGGCCGTTCCTGGCGGCGCCGTGGCGATCACGTCACCAGGTGCCGACGAGGCCGCAGACGATCAGGGCGCGCTGTTGGCGGTGCGTCTCGTCGCCGTGCTGCAGTGGCAGTGGTCGGCGGTCGGGATCGCCGGTGCCGGGGTGGTCGCCGGCGGTGTGGGGTGGTACGTCAGTCGGCGCATGCTGCGGCCGATCGACGCCATCACGACGACGGCGAACCGGATCACCGCCTCGAACCTGCACGAGCGGATCGCGCTCGGTGGCCCGGACGACGAGCTGCGTCGGCTGTCCCGCACCGTGGACGACCTGCTCGACCGGCTCGAGAGCGCGTTCGAGAGTCAGCGCCGGTTCGTCGCCCAGGCCTCCCACGAGCTCAGGACGCCTCTGGCCGTCCAGCGCGCCGCCCTGCAGATCGGGCTGTCGGACGATGCCGGTGCCGTCGAGATCGGCACCGTCCGGGCCGAGTTGCTCGAACAGAACCGGCGGACGGAACACCTGGTCGAATCACTGCTGGTGCTGGCCGAGGCGGACCGCGGGCTCGGGGACTCGACCGAGGCGCTCGACCTGCGGCGGATCGCTCACGAGGTCGCGACCGGTTCGGCGGGCGCCGCGCACGGTGTGACCGTGACGGTGAACGACGAGCCCGCCGTTCCTGCGGTGCGCGGCGAACCGACGCTGGTGCGCCAACTGGTGGTGAACCTCGTGACGAACGCCCTGGAGTACAACGTGCCCGGTGGCTTCGTCGACGTGCGAGTCGATGATGACGGACTGACCGTCGAGAACTCCGGGCCGGTGGTCCCCGCGGAGACCGCGCCGCTGCTGGTCGAACCCTTCCGGCGCTGTCCCGGCGCGCCGACCGGCGGACGGCACAGCGGACTGGGGCTGTCGATCGTCGCGTCGATCGTGCAGGCGCACGGTTGGCGACTCGACCTGACGGCCCGGGAGGGCGGTGGCCTGGTGGTCCGTGTCGGTGTTTCACGGATGTGACGCTGCACGCCCCGCTGCCGAAACACCGTGTGCGATGTCCTGGTTGCATGCACACCACATCACGTCACCACCTCCTCCGCGGTCGCCGAGCACTGCTGGTCGCCGCCGCCATCGCCGTCACGCTGCCGTTCTCGGTCGCCGCGTGTTCCACCCAGCCGTCCGCAGACCCCGGCACCAGTGCGGGCTCCGGAGTCGGCGCGAAGTGGGGCTCCTGCATGCGGGACGCTGGCTTCGACGTCGAGGACCCCGACGACACCGCCGTCGAGGCCGGCCTCTCCAAGGCACCCGCGGGTGCCGACCGTGCCGCGTTCAGTGCAGCGGCGTCGGCCTGCACCGAGAAGGCCGGCGTCGAGCGCGCGAGTTCCGCCGACCAGCAGAAGTGGGAGCGGCAGTACGCGCAGGTGGCCAACTGCATCCGCGAGAACGGGTACGACGACTTCCCGGAACAGGAACCGGGCAGCCTGAACACCAGCGTGTACCAGCGCAGTTCGGAGCCGCAGTTCGAGACCGTCGTGGACGACTGCCTTGCCGAGTTCGCGCCCGACACCCGGTCCCAGAGCGTCGGCTGATGCGGCGCACGCGAACGACGAGGGTCCTCGGGCCGGTCCTGGCGCTTCCGGTGGTCCTGCTCCTGACCGCCTGCACGACCGAGGTCCCCGACGACGACTCGACCGGGCGACCACACGGCCGCGGACAGACCCTGTCCGAGTGCTTGCGGGCGAAGGGCTACGACACACCGGAGCCCGACGCGCGTTCCCGGACCCAGACCCTCGACCCGCCCGCGGGCGTCGACGCGGAGCAGTGGAAGCAGGACTTCCAGGCCTGCGCGGAGGGCGATGCCGGCGCAGGCGAGTCCGGCGTCGCTCCGGCCGCCAGCCTCACCCCGGCCCAGATGCAGCGTCTCGCCAGGTGCATGCGCGAGCACGGCTTCGAGGACTTCCCCGATGAACCGAACACGGGGTACACCCCGGACGACCCGGAGGCGTACCGACAGGTTTCCGAGCAGTGCACCGCGACGCTCGAGGGAGACGAAGGATGAGCACCACGCGACTCCGCCGCGGCGCGCTCGTCGCGACCTGTCTGGTCGCGACGCTCGCCGCCGGCGCCGGCACCTGGGCAGTCGTCGGAGCATCGAGCGGCGCACCGGCTGCCGCGTCGGATGCCGGACACCGGGCGCACCACGCGACGGCCACCATCGTGCAGGGCGACCTGACCGACTCGAAGGTCTTCGCAGGAACGCTCGGCTACGGGTCGCCGACCGGGGTGGCCGCCGCCGCCACGGGGACCCTCACCTGGCTGCCGAAGCCCGGTGACGTCATCCACCGCGACGAGCAGCTCTACGCGGTCGACGAGCGTGCGGTCCGGACGATGCACGGCACGGTGCCGCTCTGGCGCACGCTCGAGCGGGGGGTGAAGGGCACCGACGTCCGGCAGTTGAACGCCAACCTGGCGGCGCTCGGGTACGACGTCGCCCAGGACGAGGTCTTCGGACCGCGGACGCAGCGCGCCGTGCAGCGGTGGCAGCGAGACCGCGGACACGTCGTCACGGGTCGACTCACGGCGGACGACGTCGCGTTCACCGACGGTGACGTCCGCGTCGCCTCCGTCAGCGGCCGGGTCGGGCAGCAGGCGGGCGGTGACGTGATGCAGGTCACGAGTCCGTCACGTGTCATCACCGCGACGGTGGCACAGCGCGATGCCGAACGACTCGCGGCCGGGACGGCGGTCCGGGTCCGCATCAACGGAGCCGGCGAGCCGCTCGACGGCACCGTCTCGGACGTCCGACCGAGCGCGGCCGAGGACGCGGCCGACAAGGTCGACGTCACGGTGCGGTTCGACGCCGGGGACCGTGCCCTGCCGACGGCGGCGTCCGCACAGCTCGAGGTCGCGGGGACGACCGAACAGGACGTCCTGTCCGTCCCGGTCTCCGCGATCGTGGCGACCGGGGCCGGCAAGTACGCCGTCGACATCGTGCGGAAGGACGGCACGACGAAGCGCACAGCCGTCGAAGCGGGGTTCACCGCGGACGGTCGCGTGGCGATCCGCGGGGCCGTCCACGCGGGCGACCGGGTCGTGGTGCCCGGATGACCGCCAACGCCCGGACGAGCCCCAACGCCCGGACGACCCCCAACACCCGGACGACCGCCGAGTGTCCGGTCCTCGAGCTCCGTGAGGTCACGAAGACCTACGGCGACGTGGGTGCGCTGCGCGGGGTGTCGCTCGACGTGGCTGCGGGTGAATTCGTCGCCGTCGTCGGCCCCTCGGGCTCCGGCAAGTCGACCATGCTCAACATCGTCGGCACGCTCGACCGGCCGACCTCGGGCACGGTCACGATCGCCGGCAACGACGTCGCCACGATGACCGACGACGCGCTGTCCGTCCTGCGCGCCGAGCACATCGGGTTCGTGTTCCAGCACTTCCACCTGCAGGCCGGGGCCACCGCGGCGGAGAACGTCGCGGACGGCCTGTTGTACGGGGGGACCGATCGGCGCGAACGACACCGACGCGCGGTGTCCGCGCTCGAGCGGGTCGGCCTCGGACACCGCGTCGACCACCGCCCCAACCAGCTGTCCGGCGGCGAGAAGCAGCGGGTCGCGATCGCGCGGGCGCTCGTCAGCGATCCGACCGTCCTGCTCGCCGACGAACCCACGGGGGCGCTCGACACGGCCTCGGGCACCGCGATCCTCGCTCTCCTCCGCGAGCTGAACGCCGCCGGCACGACGGTGCTCGTGATCACGCACGACCTCGACCTCGCCGCCTCGCTGCCACGGCAGGTCCGGATGCGCGACGGCGTCGTCGAACAGGACGCCGGTGCCGTCGACGCGGCAGCGCTGGCGCTCGCGATCGGGGGTGCCCGGTGAGCGCCCGTCGTGGACTCGGCGCCGGCGACCTGCTCCGCCTCGGTGTGTTCGGGCTCCGGACGCGGCCCGGCCGTGTCGTCCTGTCGGCGCTCGGCATCGCGATCGGCATCGCGGCGATGATCGCGGTCGTCGGGATCTCGTCGTCGAGCAAGGCCAAGCTCGACCAGGTCCTCGACGCACTCGGTACCAACGTCCTGACGGCCACCCAGGCGCAGGGGTACGGCGAAGCGCCTCCGCTGCCGTCGACGGCACTCGACTCCGCGCTGCGTCAGGACGACGTCCGCCAGGCCGCGGCGGTCGGGAAGGTCGCGGACGGCCGGGTGTACCGATCGCCGTTCGTCCCCGAGGTGGAGACGAAGGGCATCGGCGTGATGGCGGCGTGGGGCGACGTCCCCGGTGTCCTCGGCGGGGCGCTCGACGCCGGACGGTGGATCGACGACCGCGTCGGTGCCGCGCCGCAGGTGGTCCTCGGTGCGGAGGCGGCACGGGCACTCGGGATCGACCGTGTGCGCGCCGACAGCCGCGTCTGGATGAACGGCTCGTGGGTGCAGGTGGTCGGTGTCCTCGAGTCGCTGGCGCTCGCTGACGACCTCGACAACCAGGTCTTCGTCCCGCGCGGCCTGGCGACCGAGCTCGGGTTCGACGGAGCGCCGACCGCGGTGTACACCCGGGTCGCCCCGGACCGGGTCGAGGCATCGCGCGACGTGCTCGCCGGGGCCATCCGTCCGGGTGCTCCGCAGGACGTCGGAGTCACCAGGCCGTCGGACGCCCTGGCCGCGAAGGACGCGACGGACGACTCGTTCACCGGGCTGCTGGTCGGCATCGGTGGGGTCGCCCTGCTGGTCGGTGGGATCGGTGTCGCGAACACGATGGTGATCACCGTGCTCGAACGCCGCGCCGAGGTCGGGGTCCGGCGTGCGCTGGGTGCCCGCCGGCGGAACATCCGCGACCAGTTCCTGGTGGAGTCCCTGCTGCTGTCGTTCCTCGGTGGCATCGCCGGGGTCGTGATCGGTGTGGGCGTGACGGTCGTCTTCGCGCTCGGCCAGGGGTGGCCCGTCACCGTCCCGCTCTGGGCCGTCGCGGGTGGACTCGGCGCGACCGTCGTCATCGGCGGGGCGTCCGGGCTCTACCCGGCGGCGCGCGCGGCGCGCATCCCGCCCACGTCGGCGCTCGCCGCCGTGTAGCCGAGCGTGGGTTCGGCGCGGCGGACCCGCGCGCGCGTTCGGCGCGGTGGAAGCGCCAGCCTGGAGGCCCGGTGCCGGTCCGACGGACCGGCACCGGGCCTCCAGGCGGCCCGATCTGCTGCCGTTCGGCGGCGCGCGGATCATCCCTGGTCATGACCAGTTCGTCAAGCCCTGCACCCCATCCGTTCGATGACCGTGATCCCCCGGAAACACGCGGATCGAATGTCTCCACAGGGACCGATCCAACGGTTGACACGAGCATCGGGAGGGTGTTCTGTTGCCAATACGCAACGTCCTTTCATAAAGGTCGGACCAAGGGAGTCAACGTGACACGCACGCGATTCGCCGCACTCGGTGCGCTCGGCCTGGCGGCCGCGCTCGCCCTCGCCGGGTGCTCCGCCGGAAGCAACGGAGCTTCCGACAGCGGGACGAAGTCCATCGGCACGCCCGATGGCAAGGGCAAGACGCTGAACGTCTGGATGATGAACGGCGACCTCAGCGCCAAGGTGCTCGACGCCGCCGAGCAGCAGTTCACGAAGGCCACCGGGGCGAAGGTGAAGGTGCAGCTCCAGCAGTGGGACGGCATCACCACGAAGCTCACGACGGCCCTGGCGCAGCAGGACGCCCCGGACATCGTCGACCTCGGCAACACCCAGGTACCGGTCTACGCGGCCACCGGTGGGCTCAAGGACCTCACGCCGTACGCGTCGGAGCTCAAGGGCGGTCAGGACTGGCTCTCCGGGCTCGAGGGGCCGGCCACCGTCGACAGCAAGCTGTACGGCGCACCGCTCTTCGCCGGCAACCGGGCCGTCGTCTACAACAAGAAGGTCTGGGCCGACGCGGGGGTGACCTCGGTGCCGAGCACGTACCAGGAACTGACCGCCGACCTCGACAAGGTGAAGGCCGCCAACACCGCGAGCGACTTCTCCGCGTTCTACATGCCCGGGCAGTACTGGTACGGCGGGCTGCAGTGGGTCTGGGACGTCGGCGGCGAGATCGCGACCGAGAAGGGCGGCAAGTGGACCGGCACGCTCGACTCGGCCAAGGCGGTCAAGGGGCTCCAGGCGTGGAAGCAGTTCCAGAACGCCTACTCGGCCAGCTCGACGCAGGACATCAACACCGACAAGCCGTCGCAGAGTGACGTCTTCGCGCAGGGCAACACGTCGGCCTTCCTCGGCTCGGCGTGGGAGATCGGCTCGGTCACCACGGCCAAGCCCGAGCTCGCGGACCAGATCGGCACGTTCCCGATGCCGTCGATGTCGGGCAGCGGCACGCAGCCGGTGTTCCTGGGTGGGTCGGACCTCGGCATCCCCGCCAAGTCGGCCAACCCGGACCTGGCGCTGTACTACATGAAGATCCTGACCTCGAAGAAGTTCCAGCAGGACCAGGTCTTCGGTGTCGACGGGTGGGAGCCGAACTCGACGCAGCTGCTCAAGGCCGTCGCGGGTGACGTCGATGCGCTGCACAAGCCGTACTTCGAAGCGGCGTCGACCAGCCGCCCGACCCCGGCCACGCCGGGCTGGGCGACGATCGAGGGTGACGCGAGCTTCCAGTCGATGTTCGCGGACGTCGCCACCGGCCGGAAGTCGGCGGAGGAATCGGCGACTGATTTCTCGAAGCACCTCACCTCGGCGCTCAACGCGAGCCTGTAGTCGATGACTTCGACTGCTGACACGGCGACCGGCTCGGCTGCGGCCGGGCCGGTCGCCGGCGCGGGGCAGCCCCCGGTCGCCGTCCCACCCGCACCGGGCCGACCCGGTCGCGGGCCGCGGGTGCGACGGCGGTCGGTGACCACCTCGCGCGCACCGCTCTTCCTGCTGGCACCGGCAGCGCTCATCCTGCTCGCGCTGGTGGTGTACCCCCTCGTCCGCCTGGTCGTGATCTCGTTCCAGGAGTACGGCCTGCGGGCGATCTTCACCGGCCAGGCGGGGTTCGCCGGACTGACCAACTACACGAACGTCCTCACCGACGCCAGCTTCTGGCCGGTGATCCTGCGCACCGTCGTCGTCACCGCGTCGATGGTGCTCGGCACGCTCGTCATCGGCATGGCGGTGTCGCAGCTGCTGACGCGGCTCGGGGTCGCGATGCGCACGGTCGTCAGCGTGGTGCTCGTGCTGGCGTGGGCGATGCCGAACGTCGCGTCGAGCCTGGTCTGGCAGTGGCTCTTCCAGCCGTTCTACGGCGTGCTCAACTGGCTGATCACCCAGATGCGGGTGTTCGGCGACCACACCCAGGACAACTGGGCGTCGCACCCGGCGCAGGCGTACACCATCGTGCTCACGCTCGTGATCTGGCAGGCGGTGCCCTTCGTGGCGCTGACGCTCTACGCGGCCCAGTCGCAGATCGCGCCCGAGTACTACGAGGCCGGGGCGCTCGACGGCGCCACGACCTGGGCGATGTACCGGGCGATCACGCTGCCCGCGCTCGCACCGACGCTGCTGCTCGTGACGATCCTGTCGGTGATCTGGGACTTCAACGTGTTCAACCAGATCTGGTTGCTGACGCGGGGCGGCCCCGAGGACTCGACCCTGACCCTCGGCATCTGGACCTTCGTCAAGTCGTTCGTCTCGAACGCGTACGGCCAGGGTGCCGCGATCGCGGTCATCTCGACGGCGATCCTCGGCGTGCTCACCAGCTACTACATCCGCCGGCTCGTCCGTAGCGGCGAGGAGGACCTGTGACCAGCTCCGTGACCCGACCCGGCGCCCGACCCGTCGCCCGGGCCCGCAAGCCGAAGCCCCGGGTGCTCGCGAACACGCTGGCCGTGCTGTTCTGCCTGGTGTGGGTGTTCCCGATCTACTGGATGGTGAACACCGCGTTCAAGCCGGCGGACGAGGTCACCACCATGACCCCGATCTGGTTCCCCCTGCACCCCACGATCGAGAACTTCACCAGGGCGCTGACGCAGGAGGGCTTCCTGGTCTACCTGCGGAACTCGGCGATCGTGGTGGTGGCCGCGGTGCTGCTGTCGATCGTGGTCGGGTTCCTGGCCTCGGCGGCGCTGTCGCGGTTCCGGTTCCGCGGGCGCCGGGCGATCCTGGTCGGCATCCTGTTCGTGCAGATGATCCCGTCGGGCGCCCTGCTCATCCCGCTGTTCCTGTCGTTCCAGTCCCTCGGGCTGCTCAACAGCTACATCGGGCTGATCCTGGCGTACGTCGCGAGCGTGCTGCCGTTCTCGATCTGGGTGATGCGCGGGTTCTTCGTCGCGGTCCCGATCGAGATCGAGGAGGCGGCGAAGACCGACGGCGCGGGGACGTTCCGCATCCTGTGGAGCGTGCTCTTCCCGCTCGTGCTGCCCGGGGTGATCGCCACGAGCGTGTTCGCGTTCATCGCCGCGTGGAACGACTACCTGACCGCGTACGTGATGCTCAAGGACCAGTCGATGTACACGCTGCCGGTGTGGCTCGCCGGGTTCTCCACGAACAAGGGCACGGACTTCGGCGGGCTGATGGCGGCGAGCGTGCTGTTCAGCCTGCCCGTCGTGGTCTTCTTCCTGATCGTGCAGCGGCGCCTGGTGTCCGGCATGACGGCGGGGGCCGTCAAGGGGTGACGCCGGGGCGGCCGTGGGCCGCGGGCCGCTCCGATGCGGACGGGAGGCCCGGTGCCAGCTGGCACCGGGCCTCCCGTCCGTCGTGGCGTCCGTCCCGAGCCGGTCGAGGTGACCGCCGTGCCACGACTCGCCGCTGACACCCGCCGAGGTTCCACGTGTTACCCGTAGGGCGCCCTGAGGTGCCGTAATTACGGCACCTGAAGGAAAGGAGGGCGCGTCTTCGGGCGTGTGGGATTCGGCACGGATGGTTGCGTTCGTGTGGGTTCTCGACGTATGGTGCTCGGAACCAACAGGAACGAAGGAGTTCGGGCATGTACGCAACGGAGCGTCACGACGAGATCGCCGCGCAGCTGCACAGCGCCGGCCGGGTCTCCGTCGCCGACCTCGCCGAGCACTTCGACGTCACCACCGAGACCGTCCGCCGCGACCTGGACCTGCTCGAGACCGCCGGGGTCCTGCGCCGCGTGCACGGGGGAGCGGTCCCCGTCGGGCGTTCCAGCGTCGTCGAGCTCTCCGTCGCCGAGCGCGAGGGCCAGCACGGATCGGCCAAGTCCGCGATCGCCCGGGCCGCGATGCGCCTGGTGCCCCCGACGTTCACCGGCTCGATCGCCCTCGACGCGGGCACCACGTGCGCCGCCGTCGCCTCCGAGCTCGCCCGGTGGGAACCCGCCACCCCCGGAGCGACCCTGACCGTCGTCACGAACTCCGTCCCGATCGCCGCGACCCTGCAGCACAGCGAGCACGTCGAACTGCACCTGCTCGGCGGTCGGGTGCGCGGCGTCACGAGCGCCGCGGTCGGCACCGCCACCGTCGAGCAGATCGGCGCGCTCCGTCCGGACATCGCCTTCGTCGGCACGAACGGCCTGTCCGCCGGCTTCGGCCTGAGCACGCCGGACGAGTACGAGGCCGGCGTCAAGGGCGCGTACGTGCTCGCCGCCCGTCGCAGCGTCGTGCTCGCCGACGCGGCCAAGCACGGCGTCGAGGCGCTGATGCGGTTCGCGCGGCTGGACGAGATCGACACGCTCGTCACCGACGAGCAGCCGCCCGCCGACCTGGCCGTCGCGCTGGCCGACGCCGACGTCGAGGTGGTCGTCGCATGAACGAGCCCAGCACCCGGATCGTCACCGTCACCCCGAACCCCTCGCTCGACCGCACGATCGAGCTGGCCGGCGAGCTGCAGCGCGGTTCGGTCCAGCGCGCGACGCGCACCACGGCTGAGCCGGGCGGCAAGGGCGTCAACGTCTCGCGGGTCGTCGTCGCCAGCGGCGGGGACACGATCGCGGTCCTGCCCGGCGACGACCTGGACCCCGTGCTCGTCGGTCTGGCCACCCGCGGCATCCCCACCGCCGCGCTGCCGATCGGCGCCCCGCTGCGGTCCAACGTCACGGTGACCGAGCCGACCGGGACCACCACGAAGCTCAACGAGCCCGGGCCCTCGCTCGCCGGGCGCCTCGACGACCTGGCGGCACTCGTGGCCGACACCGCCGGTGCCACCGCGACCGGACCCGCTGCACGGTGGGTCGTCATCGCGGGCTCGCTGCCCCCGGGGCTGCCCGACGACGCCCTCGCCGTCCTGGTCCGCGCCGTCCGCGCGCGCCACGGCGACGACGTGAAGATCGCGGTCGACTCGTCCGGCGTCGCGTTCACCGCGCTGCTGCGGTCCGGCGAGCGGATCGACCTGGTCAAGCCGAACGCCGAGGAGCTGGCCGAGATCGTCGGCGGCGACCCCGAGGTCTACGAACGCGACCACGGGCTCGCGGCCGCAGCGGCCGAAGGCCTGCGTGCACGCGGGGTCGAGAGCGTCCTGCTGACGCTCGGCAGCGCTGGCGCCGTGCTGGTCGGCCCCGAGGGCGCCTTCGCCGCGGCGGCCCCCGTGATCACGGCCCGCTCGACGGTCGGCGCGGGGGACTCCTCGCTCGCCGGCTACCTGCTCGCCGAGGTCGCCGGAGCACCGCCGGGCGAACGGCTCGCCCAGGCGGTCGCCACGGGCGCGGCTGCAGCGGCCCTGCCAGGCAGTGACGTCCCCGCGCTCGACCACACCGACCCGGGCGCCGTCACGGTCACCCGGCTCACCACCGCACGAACCCGCACCGACACCACCCCACGAACCCCCACCGACACCACCCCACGAACCCCCACTGCGTCACTGCAAAGGAGCACACCATGACCACTCCGCGAGACACGAGTCCGGGCCTGATCAGCGTCCCCCTCGTCGGCCTCGACGAGGACCTCGGCGCCACGTCGGCGGACGTCATCCGCGTCCTCGCCGACCGCGTCGCCGCCAGTGGCCGCGCGGCATCGGGTGCGACCCTCGCCGCCGACGCCATCAAGCGCGAGGCGTCCGTCGGCACCGGCGTCCCCGGGGGCATCGCCATCCCGCACGCCCGGTCGTCCTCGGTCACCGAGCCCACACTGGCGATGTCCCGCCTGGCGCGGACGGTCCCCTTCGGTGCTCCGGACGGCGACGCGGACCTGGTCTTCATGATCGCCGTGCCCGAGGGGGCCGACAAGGACCACCTGACGGTCCTCTCGACCCTCGCGCGTGCGCTCATCCGCGACGACTTCACCGCCGCCCTCCGCGCCGCGACCACGCAGCAGGAGATCGTCGACCTGGTGGACCGCGAGGTGACCGGCGAGGTCGCCGACGCCGGCGTGACGGGCGCACCCCTGGCCTCCGGTCCGGCCGCGCCGACCACGGCACCGGCAGCCGGCCGGAAGGTCATCGTGGGCGTGACGGCCTGCCCGACCGGCATCGCGCACACCTACATGGCGGCCGACGCCCTCGTCGCAGCCGCACAGCGCGCGGGCGCCGAGATGCACGTCGAGACGCAGGGGTCCTCGCAGGTCGAGCCCCTCGACCCCGCGCTCATCGCCCGTGCCGACGCAGTGGTCTTCGCCGTGGACGTCGACGTGCGCGACCGCTCGCGCTTCGCGGGCAAGCCGCTGGTGTCCGGCCCGGTCAAGCGCGGCGTGGACGAGCCCGACGCGATGATCGCCGAGGCGCTCCGTGCCGCCGACGACCCGAACGCCGCTCGCGTCTCCGGCACCGTCGGCGACGCGTCCAGCAGCACCGCCAAGGACGAGCACTTCGGGCAGTCCCTGAAGCGCTGGCTGCTGACCGGTGTCAGCTACATGATCCCGTTCGTCGCCGGCGGTGGCCTGCTCATCGCGCTCGGCTTCCTGCTCGCCGGGTACGGCATCGCGCTGACCCACGGCGACTCCGGACAGAACAACGCCGTCTACACGCTGACGAACTACACGCTGCTGAACCTGCCGCCGCAGGGTCTGGCGTACTACCTCGGTGCCGCCGCGTTCCAGATCGGTGGCGTCTCGCTCGGGTTCCTGGTCGCGGCGCTCGCCGGGTACATCGCCTACGCCATGGCCGACCGTCCGGGCATCGCTCCCGGGTTCGTCGCCGGGTCGATCGCCGTCTTCATGAACGCCGGGTTCCTCGGTGGCCTGGTCGGTGGCCTCATCGCCGGTGCCGCCGCGTACTGGATCGGGCGCATCCCGGTCTGGCGCTGGCTGCGCGGCCTGATGCCCGTCGTGATCATCCCGCTGTTCGCGTCGATCATCGCCTCGGGGCTGCTGCTGCTCGTGCTCGGCGGTCCGATCGCCTGGCTGATGACGCAGCTGACCGGCTTCCTCAACTCGCTCTCCGGTGCCTCGGCCATCCTGCTCGGCATCATCCTCGGCCTGATGATGGCGTTCGACCTGGGCGGCCCGGTCAACAAGGTCGCCTACGCGTTCGCCGTCGCCGGGCTCGGTGCGGGGACCGCCACCAACGTCGTGCCGTTCGAGATCATGGCCGCGGTCATGGCCGCCGGCATGGTCCCGCCGCTGGCGCTCGCGCTGGCATCGACGGTGCTGTACCGGAAGGGCTTCACCAAGCCCGAGCGCGAGAACGGCAAGGCCGCGTGGCTGCTCGGCGCGTCGTTCATCTCCGAGGGCGCGATCCCGTTCGCCGCGGCCGACCCGCTGCGCGTCATCCCCGCCTCGATGATCGGCGCCGCGGTCACCGGAGCGATCTCGATGGGCGCCGGCGTGACGTCGCGAGCCCCGCACGGTGGGATCTTCGTGTTCTTCGCGATCGGGGACGTGGCGATGTTCATCGTGGCGATCCTGGCGGGCACGATCATGTCCGCGCTGGTGCTGGTCGGGCTGAAGAAGTGGGTGCGTCGGGCACCCGCTGCGGACGCCGCAGCGGCCGACGAGGCCGCCGTGGCCGGCGAGACGGTCGGACAGCGCACGCCGGTGGCCGCGTAGCCACCTGTCGGACGGGAGGCCCGGTGCCAGCTGGCACCGGGCCTCCCGTCCGTCGTGTGGTCCCGAGGTCGCCGTCCGTGTGCCGTCGCGGTTCCAGAATTCTGGCATCTCGACCGCACTGACGGGGCGCTCGTGGAACCTGAGCGAACCTGAGCGGCGAGTTGTGGAACCTGACCAATTCGGCGCGCAGCACGAGCAGCGCGAGGCGCCGCCCGGCGTCAGTCGGCGATGTTCGCCGTGACCGCGTCGATGTAGGCCGAGCGCTCCTCGCGCGACGACGGCCGGCCCGGCACCCCCGGGCGCTCCTGCCACGGCAACGGCCCCGTCTCGTGGCGGTACTCGATGCCCATGGCCTCGAGCCGGGCGAGGTGCTCGGCCAGCCGCCCCCGGAACTCGGCGAGGTCGCGCGGGCCGGTGACGTCGGCGGACCACAGCGCCTCGGACAGGGCGACCACGCGGGGGAACAGCTGGTAGTCGAGCTTGCGGACGTCGTCCACGTGCTCGGTCCACATGTTGCCCTGGCCACCGATGACGTGCGCCCGCTCGGCCTCGGTCAGGTCGTCGGGGACCGGGTCGAAGCGGAAGACGTCGTCGACGGACAGCACGATGGCGATCGGGATCGGCTCGTTCGGCAGGTCGCTCTGCCGGTAGTCCAGGTACACCTGGTCGTCCGGCGTCGAGATGACGTCGTGCCCGCGCTTCGCCGCCGTGGTCGCTCCGCGCAGCCCGCGCCACGAGACGACCGTGGCCGACGGGGCGAGGGTGCCGCCCTCGAGGATCTCGTCCCAGCCGAACGCCCGCCGCCCGCGGGACTCGATGTGCGCCGCGAGCTGCCCGATGACCCATGCCTGCAGCTGTTCCTCGTCGGCCAGGCCGAGCGAGCGGATGCGCTCCTGCGTGCGGGGATCGGCCTCCCACTGCACCTTGGGGCACTCGTCGCCGCCCAGCCCGATGTAGGCGCTGGGGAACAGGTCGATGACCTCGTCGAGCACGTCGCGGAAGAAGTCGATCGTGCTGTCCTCGGCGTTCAGGACGTCGTCGGCGATGCCCCACTCGGTCCAGACCTCGACCGGCTGCCCGGTGACTCCGAGCGACGGGTACGCGGCGAGGGCGGCGCGGACGTGGCCGGGGGTCTCGATCTCGGGGACCACCGTGACGAAGCGGTCGGCGGCGTAGGCGATGATCTCGCGCAGGTCGTCCTGCGTGTAGTGGCCGCCGTGCGGACGGCCGTCGAAGGACTGCGGGCGGAGCACACCGGCGTCGTCGGTGACGTGCGCGCCGACCTGCGACTCGCGACGCCACGACCCGACCTCGGTCAGACGCGGGTACTTCCGGACCTCGATGCGCCAGCCCTGGTCGTCGGTCAGGTGGAAGTGCAGCGTGTTGATGCGGTGGGCGGCGAGCTGGTCGATGACGCGCAGGACCTCGGCCTTGGTGCGGAAGTGCCGGACGACGTCGAGCATCACGCCCCGCCAGGCGAAGGCGGGCGCGTCCTCGACGGTCTGCGCGGGAACGGTCCAGGGTCCGGTGCCGACGCGCCCCTTGCGGTACACGTCGGCGGGCAGCAGCTGCAGCAGCGCCTGGACGCCGTAGAAGACCCCGGCTGCCGTCCCCCCGACGACCTCGACGCGTTTCGGCGAGACGACCAGCCGGAAGGACTCGGCGACGGACCCACCAGGGCCCTCGGGCAGCCCGGTCGGCGCGACCCGCAGGACGATGGTGTCCGGCCCGTCGGCGTCGGCGTCACGGACCGGCAGCCCGGTCGATCCCCGGAGCGTCTGCTGCAGGTACAGTCGGACGGACTCGCTCGGGGCATCCGCGACGACGCGGGTCGACGGGGTGATCTCGAACGCGCCGACACCGGGTGTCGACAGGCGCGGGCGGGGGATGAGCATGTCGGCGTCCACCATTCCTCAATGATCTTTCGTAATGTGGAGGCTATGGCCGTGACCGAGACGCTGTCAACGATCCCGAACGGGGTCGTCGGGAGCACGCCCGCGACCCTGCGGCTGATCAACTCGCGGGCCGTCCTCGACGAGTTGTTCCGCGACGACGGCGCGTCGGGTGCGCCGACCTCGTTCACGGTGACCGAGCTGACGCGCCTGGTCGGGCTCTCGCGGCCCACGGTCGAGGCCTCGCTCGCCGACCTGGTCGCGCAGGGCTGGGTGCGCGAGGCCGAGGCCATCGCCACCCCGAACAAGGCCGGCCGACGCGCGAAGCGGTTCCGCGCCGACGCCTCGGCGGGGTCGGTGCTCGGCGTCGACCTGGGGCTCCACGGCATCGTGGGCGTCCTCGCCGACCTGCGGGGCGAACAGATCGCCCGTGTCGACGAGGTCTACCCGAACCTGGCATCGGCGGACCAGGCGTGGACGAGCGTGCAGGAGGTGGTCCGCCGCCTGACCTCGACCGAGGGGGCCGGACGGCTCCTCGCGGCGACGTTCGGCGTGCCGGCCGTGGTCGACCGCAGCGGTGCGATCGACTACACGATCGCGGTGCCGGAGTGGGTCGAGAGCCGGGTGCCCGGCCGGATCCAGGACCTGTTCCCGACCGCGACGACGTTCTTCGACAACGACGCCAAGCTCGCCGCCACCGCCGAGGCGATGTGGGGCGGCTTCCGTGGTGCCCGCGACGCGCTCTGGCTGGTGATGGGTCGGCAGATCGGTGCGGCGTTCCTGGTCGACGGCGTACTGGCGCGCGGGGCGCACGGCGCGGCCGGCGAGGTGGGCGGTCTGCCGTCGACCGGCTGGCCCGCAGCCCCCGCCCGCCTGGAGGCCCGGATCCCCTCCGGCATGGACCTGGAGTCCGTCATGGTGGCGGCCGGGCACGGCGACGCCGTCGCCGAGAGGGTGGTGCGCTCGCTGGCGGAGGACGTCGCGACCGGTGTGGCGCAGCTCGTGGCCACGCTCGACCCCGAGGTGGTCGTCGTCGGTGGCGAGGTGCTTCCAGCGGCCGAGGTGTTCTGCGCGGCGCTCTCCGAGGTCGTCGCACCGATGCTCCGCCACCCCGTGCCGATCGTGCCGTCGAGCGTCGGTCGTGACGCCGTCGCCCGGGGCGCCCTGGCCCGGTCGCTGACCCACGTCCGGTCGACGCACATGGGACTCGGGGGCTGATCCGACTCGGGGGCTGATCCGCACGGGCTTCTGCGGAAGCTGTCAGGGCACTCAGCAATGATGGGCGGCATGACGACTGCCCTCGCCGCCGCCGCGCCCTCCGACACTGAGATGGGTGGGCTGTCGGGGCTCGTGCTGCAGCTGATCGACCTGCTCGGGGAGTGGGGCGTCGCGCTCATGCTGTTCGTCGAGACGGTCTTCCCGCCGATCCCGTCCGAGCTCATCCTGCCGCTCGCGGGCTTCCTCGCCGGAGCCGGTCGGATGAACCTGGTGCTCGTGCTGGTCCTCGCGACGCTGGGGTCCTACGTCGGGGCGCTGGTGCTGTACTGGCTCGGGCGGGTGATCGGCTTCGAGCGCACCGTCCGGTGGCTCGGCCGGCTGCCGCTCGTCGACGAGGACGACTTCCGCAAGGCCGCCGCGTGGTTCCACCGGCACGGCCGGAGCGCGGTGTTCTTCGGCCGGTTCGTGCCGATCGTGCGGAGCCTCATCTCGCTGCCTGCCGGCGCCGACCGGATGCACCTCGGCACGTTCTCGGTGTTCACGATCATCGCGAGCGGCATCTGGAACAGCGGCCTGGTGCTGCTCGGCGCCGCCTTCGGGACCCAGTACGACAAGGTCGAGCAGTACACCGAGTGGATCGACCGGGTGCTCTACGTCGCGATCGCTGTCGTCGTCGTCACCTTCGTGGTGCGGCGCGTCCGCCGTGCCCGGGGAGAGCGCGCCCAGGGGCGAGCCGTGGGCGCGGCGGAACCCGAGGCCGGCGCGGCTCGCGGGCGCCGACGTGCGACACCCGCGAACGACTGAGCGTCACGCCTTGGTGAGCGCGGACTCCTTGTGCGCAGCCTGCTTGCCGGACTTCTCCGACTCGACGATCCAGTAGGGGTCGTCTTCGGTCGGCTTGAAGTGCTGTCCGTCGAACGTGAAGTCCTTCGTCTTCTGCTCGACCAACGTGCCGGTCGTCTTCCCCTGGGAGGTGTTCCAGTGCACCTCGTCGCCCTTCGACATCGCCATGAGCCCGTCCTTCCGTCTCGGTGTGTTGCACGGATGTTAGACCCCGATGCATCCGCATGAATGCAGGGATGTACCCCCGGTCACGAAGTCATAACACGGGGCGACTTCTGTCAGTGAGACGCGTACCGTCGAGCATGAGTCACCACGCGAGCGCCGTTCGCCGTCCTGGCTCCCGACGGATCGACGACCTGATGACCCTCGTGGACAACGCCCGCACCGAGACGGTGCTCTCGGGGCGGTACCGTCTGTCCCGGCTCATCGGCACGGGCGGCATGGGCTCCGTCTACGAAGCCCGCGACGAGCACACCTACCGCCTGGTCGCCGTCAAGCTCTTCGCGACGCCGCAGACGATGACGACGGCGGACCGTGTCCGTCAGGAGCGCGAGATCCGGCTCCTCAGCATGCTCTCGCACCCGGGGCTCATCCCGCTCTACGACGCAGGCACCCACGAGTTCCCGGACGGTCCGCACCGCTTCATCGTGATGGAGCTCATCGCCGACGCGACGCTGCTGCGTCGACTGGCCGAAGGTCCGCTGCACAACTACGAGGCTGCCGACCTCGGCGCCCAGCTGGCCGACGCCCTGGCGTACGTGCACTCCCGCGGCATCGTGCACCGCGACGTCAAGCCCGCCAACATCCTGATCAGCGACGAGGGCTCGTCCGGCTTCGCCCGCACGGTCAAGCTCACGGACTTCGGCGTCGCGCACTTCGTCGACGGGTCGCGGCTGACCAACGACGGCACCATCATCGGCACGGCCGCCTACCTCAGCCCGGAACAGGTCGCCGGCGAGCCGATCAGCTACGCGACCGACGTCTACTCGCTCGGACTCGTGCTGCTCGAGGTGCTCACTGGCAAGCAGGAGTACTCCGGCACGCTGGTCGAGGCTGCGCTCGCACGCCTGCGCCGCAGCCCGGAGATCCCCGAGGCCGTCGGGCCCGACTGGCGGGACCTGCTGCTGCGGATGACCGACCGCGACCCGGCCCGTCGCCCGACCGCCGTGGCGGTGGCCAACGCGCTGCGGGGCGGTTCCACGCAGATCACCGGCCCGGTGCCGCTCGGCCCGTCGCGGGTGAAGCACAAGCGCGACCACCGCATGCACCGTGCGGCGCACCGACACGCTCGTCGGGGCACCTTCGAGGCGGTCAACCGCTGGCGTCGTCGCAACGTGATGACGGCCTCCCTGGCCGCGGGCGGCGTGCTCGTCGCATGCGTGCTGAGCTACGTCGCGGGCACCTTCCACTGATCCGCCGAGCGAACCCCGCGGGTCGGCGGTTTCGTGCAGGATGGACTGCATGACCGACCAGCGCTGGATCAAGATCTGCGGCCTGTCCACGCCCGACGCGGTGGACGTCGCCGTCGATGCGGGCGCCGACGCGGTCGGGTTCGTCTTCGCCGCGGGCAGCCCCCGCACCGTGACCGCCGACCTGGCGAAGGAACTCGTCGAGCGCGTGCCCGACGGGGTCGATGCCGTGGGGGTCTTCCGCGACCAGGAGATCGACGAGGTCGTCGGGATCGCCTCGGCGGTGGGGCTCACGACCCTGCAGCTGCACGGCGGCGAGTCGGCGACCGACTTCGCTCGCGCGCGGGACGCCGGCTTCTTCACGATCCGGGCGGTCGCGGCGCAGGACTACCTGCGTGAGACGCCGGACGAGCGTGCCGCGTACGACCACGATCTGCTGCTGCTCGACGCGGCTGAGCCGGGCAGCGGGCGGCTCATCGACTCGGTAACGCTGGCCGACGGCATCGACGAAGCCTGGATCCTTGCCGGGGGGCTCACCCCGGCGAACGTCGTGGCCGCGGTGGGTGCGCTCGACCCGGACGGGGTCGACGTGTCGAGCGGCGTGGAGTCCGAGCGCGGTGTGAAGGACGCGGCCAAGATCCGGGCGTTCGTCGAGGCGGTCCGCAGCATCGGCTGACGCGGGCTGCCGCGGCGCGCGGGCGCCCCGACGAGGCGGACGCACGGCGGCGGGACGGGACGGCACCGGGCCTCCCGTCCGCTCGTGGTGACGGTCAGACGGACGTGACCCGCAGCGTCGGGATCAGGTCGGTCAGGAAGGCGTCGGTGTCCTCCCACCCCTCGACCGCGTGGCAGGGGACGCCGAGCGCCTTGACCGGGTAGTCGTTGCCCTCGGGATCGAGCCGGTCGCCGACGAAGAGCATGTCGTCCAGCGCGATGCCGGTGATCTCCGCCAGCCGCTGCATGCCGTAGGCCTTGTCGATGCCCTTGCGTGTGATGTCGACGCTGGTGGAGCCGCCGGACCGGACCTCGAGGTCGGGGAGCTCGGCCTGCACCCGGCGGCGCAGGTCGTCCTTCTTGGCGCCGGTCGGGTCCCAGGCCTTCTTGACGTCGACCGGCGCGCGCTGGCCGAGCGCGGAGAACGTGATCTGTGAGCCGCGGTCCTCGAGGATGTCACCCCAGGTCTCGGACTCCCAGTACCCGGCGTCCTTCGCGACGGACTCGACGGCCGCCAGAGCACGGGCCTTCTGGTCGTCGGTGAGGTCCTCGGCGTACTGCAGCGCCCAGTCGTCACCCGACCAGCGGTAGTAGCGGGTGCCGCAGGTGGGCAGCAGGTGCAGGTCGTCGAGGGTGAGCCCGTCGCGGTGACGCAGCGGTGTGACCAGCTGCTGCTCGAACTGCGCGAAGTTGCCGCCGGAGATGACCGCCACCGGGACCGTCTCGAGCAGGGCGGCGAAGGTCTCGAGCATGCGGGGGTCGAGCGAGGACTTCGAGGGGGCGAGGGTGTCGTCCAGGTCGAAGGCCACGAGGCGTGGTGCGGTCATGGCGCCGATTCTGTCATGTCGACCAGGCCCGGATGCGGCCCGCAACCGATGTGTGCGGGAAGCCGACCGCGACCCGCTA
This sequence comes from Curtobacterium sp. MCLR17_007, assembly GCF_003234655.2. NCBI lineage: Bacteria > Bacillati > Actinomycetota > Actinomycetes > Micrococcales > Microbacteriaceae > Curtobacterium > Curtobacterium sp. MCLR17_007. The sequence continues at coordinate 513,429 of NZ_CP126271.1, forward strand.
CTCCTTGACGAGCACGACCTCGTCGAGCGGGATGCGGGTGCGGGGAGCGACCTCGCGCTCCGCGGCCTTGTCGTCGAGCTGGTCCGGGTGCGCGACCGTGCCGATCGCCGTCACCGTGTACGGCAGGAAGCGCTCGGGCAGGTCGAACGCAGCGCGGAGGCCCTGGGCGTCGATCCCGGCCATCTGGTGCACGTGGAGGCCCTCGGCGTGCGCCTGCACCGTCAGCGCGGCGAGCGACTGGCCGAGGTCGTACTGGGCGAACGGACGCTCGTCGCCACCGTCGGACACGGTCTCGAGCACGCCGACCACCAGTGCACTTGCGCGGAACGCCCACGCGGCGTTGAAGCCCAGCAGGTTGTCGTTGATCTTCCGGAACGTCTCGGTGCCGCGGCGGCCGGCGATGAAGCGGCGCGGCTGGAGGTTCATCGCGGACGGGGCCCAGCGGGCGGCCTCGAGGACGGCGTCGAGCTGCGCCTCGGTCATGGTCGCGGACTCGTCGTAGGAACGCGGGCTCCACCGCTCCTCGAGCAGGGGCACGAGCGGCTGGCTCGAGTCGGTGGAACGGGAGAGGGTCGTCACGTCGGTCATGCCGGTGTGAACGACGGTCGATGCGTTCGTATTTCCAGTCTGAACGACGTCACATGTCGCCGATCGTCCGGGCGGGATGCCAGGATGGCGGGGATGGGTGGCGTTCTGATCGGCTTCGCGATCATCGGCGCGATCATCGCGGCCGGGTACGGCGTCGGTCGAGCCGGGCTGCTCGGACCGCACGCCCAGTTCGTGATGAGTCGACTGGCGTTCTTCGTGCTCATGCCGTGCCTGCTGTTCCACACGATCGCCACGGCAGACATCGCCGCGCTGGTCTCCCCGATGCTGTGGGTGTCGCTGCTGAGCGCCGTCGTGGTCGCCCTCGGCACTGCGGCGGTGTTCGCCCTGGTCCTCCGCCGCTCGGTGACCGTCACGACCGTGGGCGCGCTCGCCGCGAGCTACGTCAACGCGAACAACATCGGGCTGCCGGTCGCGGTCTACGTCCTCGGACAGGCCACCGCGGTCGTGCCGGTCATCCTGCTGCAGCTCGTCGTGATGGCGCCGATCGCGCTGACGATCCTCGACGCCGCGACGGCGTCCGGACGCGGGTGGAAGCGCCGCGTGCTCGGTCCGGTGTCGAACCCGCTGATCATCGCCTCGCTGCTCGGGCTGCTGTGCTCGGCGTTCCGCATCGACCTGCCCACGCCGGTGCTCGAGCCGTTCTCGCTGGTGGGAGCCGCCGCGGTGCCGGTCGTGCTCCTGTCGTTCGGCATGAGCCTGCACGGGTCCGCTCCGCTGCGTGACCCCGCGATCCGCACGGACGTGATCGTGGCGTCGTCGATCAAGCTCGTGGTGATGCCGGCCGTCGCGTTCGTGCTCGCACGCTTCGTGTTCGGCCTGGGGGAGCAGCAGGTCTTCGTGCTGACGACGCTCGGCGCGCTGCCGGCGGCCCAGAACGTGTTCAACTACGCCCAGCGCTACGGTGCGGCGGTGCCGGTGGCGCGCGACGTGGTGCTCATCTCGACGATCGGCGCGGTGCCGGTGCTCGTCGCCATCGCCGCGCTCCTGCACCCGTAGGGCGGGGCGGGGCGGTGTCGGGGCCGGTGGGCGTCCGCGCGCCGAGGTCGCACGACTCGCCGCTGGCGGACGTCGAGGTCACGAGAACCGTCGCGACGCTCCTGCTCGAACGGCCGACTCTGCGACGTCGGCGGGATGTGGGTGGCGAGTCGTGCGACCAAGACCACGCCGTCACGCCGCACCTGCCATCAAGGGGGTGGGCAATCGCCGGACTGGAGGCGCGGGGCGGGGCCGGTACGGGCCTCCCGTCCAGCAGATGGTCGCGACCAGGTCGCAGCACTCGCCGCTCACCTCGTGCCGAGGTCGCACACCGTGCCGGACGCCCGAGGCCCAGGCGACCGTTTCCGCGCCGTCGGCAACCGTGAGCGGCGAGTTGTGCGATCTCGGGGGAGCGGGAGCGGGAACGATCTCGCGGGCGCGGGCGCGGGAGCGGGAGCGGGAGCGGGAGCGGGAGCGGGCGAGGGCGCGGGAGCAGGGCGGCGGGCGCGCCGCCCGGGCGTCAGAAGATCATCGGGCGGTCGTCGTCCAACGAGGTCTCGAGGTCCAGGTCGACGACGACGGGCACGTGGTCGCTCGGGGCGTCGCCCTTGCGCTCGTCGCGGTGGATGGACGCCCCCGTGACGACGTCGGCGAACCCCTGGGACCCCATCACGAAGTCGATGCGCATGCCCTCGTTGCGGGGGAACCGCAGCTGCTTGTAGTCCCAGTACGTGTACCCGGTGGGGACGAGCGGCCGGACGACGTCCTGCAGGCCGCGCTCCTCGAAGGTGCGGAACGCGGACCGCTCGGGCTCGCTGACGTGGGTCGCACCCTCGAACACGCGCATGTCCCAGACGTCCTCGTCGAGCGGCGCGACGTTCCAGTCGCCCATGAGCGCGAGCTTGAGCGACGGGTCGGCCTCGAGCCACTCGGCGGTGCGGTCGGCCAGCTGCGCGAGCCAGTCGAGCTTGTACGTGTAGTGCGGGTCCCCGAGCTCGCGGCCGTTCGGCACGTAGAGGCTCCACAGCCGGACGTCGTCGACGGTGACGCCGATGGCGCGGGCCTCGACGGGAAGGTCGGGACCCTCGTGGCCCTTGAGGAAGCCGGGCTGGCCGGGGAAGTCGCGGGTGACGTCCTCCATCGGCAGTCGACTGGCGAACGCGACCCCGTTCCACTGGTTCAGGCCGTGCGCCTCGACGTGGTAGCCGGCGGCCTCGAACGCCTCGACCGGGAACTGCTCGGGCTTGCACTTGATCTCCTGCATGCCGAGCACGTCGACGTCCTGGCGGACGAGCCAGTCGACGACCCTGCCGACTCGGGTGCGGACGGAGTTCACGTTCCAGGTCGCGACGCGCATGGGATCGAACCTACCCGTCGCGACCGGGGGACGAGTGCGGGGTGACGGCAGCCGGACGGACGGGTGGTGTTGGCTGGCCGTATGACGTCGAAGAACGGGATCCCCGGCGTCGGCGAGGTCGTCGACGTGCCGGAGCCGATCGCGCGACTCGCCGCGGGTCGGCCGCTCGCGCCGGTGTGGGTGAACGCGATCGGCGGGAAGACCTTCCGCGTGGGCGGCGACGGCCGCGCCGACACGGCGGACGAGTACCTGAAGTGGGTCCCGCGTCCGTACACGGTCTGGGTCGGTGCCGAGGCGGAACGGCTCCGGTGGGCGGGACGGTGGCTGCGGGTGCCCGAGGTCCTGGACCACGGCGCCGACGACGATGGTGCCTGGCTACGGACCCGTGCGGTCCCCGGGTGGAGTGCGGTCGACCCGCGCTGGCGGGACGAACCACGGACGGCCGTCGTGGCCATCGCCGAGGGGCTCCGCGCGATGCACGACGCGCTCCCCGTCGCGGAGTGCCCGTTCGACTGGTCGGCCGCGATGCGGCTGGACCGTTCCCGTGCCGCCGGCGTCGACGTGGACCGCCTCGGTCCGGCTCCCGACCCGGACGTACTGGTCGTCTGCCACGGCGACGCGTGCTCACCGAACACCCTGCTCGGGGACGACGGCCGGTGGATCGGCCACGTGGACCTGGGCTCCCTCGGGGTCGCCGACCGGTGGGCGGACATCGCCGTGGCGACGATGGCGCTCGGCTGGAACTACGGGCCGGGGTGGGACGATGTGTTCCACGGGGCGTACGGCGTCACGGTCGACCGGGAACGCACTGCCTGGTACCGGGCGCTGTGGGACCTGAGCGTGGACGAGGTGGACGCGACGGGCTAGAAGCCGACGCCGCGGGCCGCCATGAACGACACCGGGTTCGTGGTGCCGCCGCCGACGTGGGTCTCGTAGTGCAGGTGGCAGCCGGTCGAGTTGCCGGTCGACCCGACGAGGGCGACGAGGGTGCCCGCGGCGACCTGCTGGCCCGTGGCCACGCGGAAGCCACCGCTGACGATGTGCCCGTAGGCGCTCTTGACGCCACCACCGTGGTTGATGCGCACGTAGTTGCCGTAGCCGCCGTACCAGCCGACGTACTCGACCGTGCCCGCAGCCGCGGCGACGATGGCCGTCGAGCAGCCGCTGCCGAGGTCGATGCCGTCGTGGAAGGTCTGCGCGCCCGTGATCGGGTGCACGCGCGTGCCGTACCCGCTGGTGATGTACCCGCCGGCCGGACGGACCCATCCGGAACCGGAGCCGGAGCCGACGGCGCCACCACCGCCACCGCCGCTGCCGCCACCGCCACCGCTGTTGCTGGCCGCAGCTGCTGCGGCCGCCCGGGCTGCCGCAGCCGCCGCCGCGGCACGGGCGCGTTCCTCGGCCGCCTTGCGCTCGGCCTCGCCCTTCGCGAACTCGGCTTCGGTCCGGACCCGACCCGACTTGAGCGTCGCGAGCTGCGCTTCGAGTCGCGCCTTGTTGTCCTGTTGCTCGTCGTAGGCGGACTGGGCGCGGTCGGACGCGGCCTGGGCCTCGGCCATGCGGTCTTCGGCCTCGGCGGCGAGTTCGGCGAGCTCGGTGGCGGCGCGGTCCGCCTGGCCGGACAGCGCCCGGGCGACCGCGGCATCGGCGCTGGCGACGGCTTCGACGCGTTCGGCCTGTTCCGAGAGCTTGCTCAGCGCGCCGAGGTCGTACAGCAGGTCACGCGAGTCGTCGCCCCCGCTGAGCACGCTCGAGGTGACGTCGGCACCGCCCGAGCGTGCCATCTGCGCGGCGAACTGACCGGCCTGGGCGGCGCTCTGCTCGGCGGTCTGGGCGTGTTCGTCGGCTTCGGCGCGGAGTCGCTGTTCCTTCTCCGCTGCGCGCTGGGACTTGCGCTGGGCGTCGGCGTACTCGTTGCCGCGGGCTTCGGCCTGGGCGACGGCGGCGTCGGCCTTGGCGGACAGGTCGCCGATCAGGGTCTGGATGCCGGAGATCTGCTCGTTCTTCTGGGACTCCTGCCCGCGGGCGGCGAGGACGTCGTCCCACGACGGGTAGGTCGCCGCCTGGGCCGGCGGCGCGTCGAGCACCAGGGCACCGGCGAGCCCGACGAGCGAGAGCCCGGCGACGGCGAAGCGCAGCGACCGGCGTGCGGGCACGCGGACGCGCGAGGGCTGGTGGGGCGCAGCAGATCGAGACATCGGGAGCGAGCCTATACATCCGCACAGGATCTCCGCGACGCCGACGCACCGCCTGTGGAGAACTCGCTAGAAGCCCCGGTCCCGCCGGACCTCCGCGGCGCTGCCCACCACGCGGTCGCGCAGCGTCGTCGCCCCCGTCGTCCCCGCGTAGTCCCAGATGTCGAAGCCCGTGCAGTGCGTGACGGACAGCGGGGCGCCGAGCTGGTCCTCCACCGAGGTCGGCCACACGTCGCCGGACCCGACCACCACGAAGGTCGGGTCGGCGTCCCGGTAGGAGCCGAGGTCGACGAGCCACGGGTACACCTGGAACGAGTCGCGGACCTGCAGCATCCGGACGTTCGTCGACGCGTAGGTGGCGAGCGGCCGCACGGTCCAGAACTGCCCCACGCCGACGACGTCCCGGCCCGCTGCCCAGCGGTCCAGGCACGCGGCAGGGGCGTAGGAGGCGGTCCGCACCGTCCGGACCGTACTCGGCGCGACGGCGATCCCTGCGGCGAGCACCGCGGCCGTGCCGATCGCCAGCCCGACGCGGATGCCCCGCGACGGTCGGTACACGCGCGTGCGGCGCACGGCGACGCGGATCAGTTCGCAGACGGCGATGAGCGCCAGCAGCGGCGCGACCACGACGGGCTCGAGGTAGCGCGGCGTCTCGGAGCCCGCGGCGACGACGCCGACCGACACCGCCACGATCGTGACGGCGGGCAGGGCCGAGGCGACGAGCACCGTGCGCGACGCCCGCACCCGCCATGCCCACACCGTCCCGCCCGCGGAGAGCAGCACCCCCACCAGCATGAGCACGAGCCCCGCGTCGCCGGCCACCGTGCCCGACCGCACGTCGGTGATCGACGCGAAGAACCCGAGCGTGGACACCGCCCGTTCCGGGTGCACGTACGTCGAGGGGTCGAGCGACACGAACGGCCGGAGCGGGATCCGCACGAGGTACCCGACGACGGCGCCGGCGATCACGGTGCCGGACAGCAGCAGCGCGGGCCGCCACGGCACCCGCTGCGCGAGGGCGAGCACGAGCAGCGTCACGACGACCGGCGCCCCGGACCACGGCACGTACAGCGGGTTCGACGCGGTGGTGCAGGTCGCGACGAGCCCGAGCACGACGAGCACGGTGGTCGTCGCCCGACCGGTCCGCACCGCGCGCAGGACCAGCACCGCGGTGGCGAGCAGGGCCAGCGCGACCCCGTAGTAGTACGTCGTCGTGAGCAGCAGCGACGCGAGCTCGAGCGACGTGGCCGAGGCGCTCGACTCGGTCAGCACCAGCAGGGTCAGGAACGCGAGCGCGACGGCGGACACCGCGATCCGCGCCGGGCGTCCCGCCGCGGGCATCAGCTCGTTCGCCGCCGCCCGCAGCAGTGCGTAGACGCCGAGGAGCACCAGCACCCCGTTGAGCGCGAGGGCCTGCTGCGGTGTCGCGGTGACCAGCGAGCACAGCAGGTAGACCGGCAGTTCGGGGAAGAAGAACAGCGCGGGCGACATCGCCCACTCGAACGGGTCGCCCGCCTGCATCGAGCGCACGACCAGCGGGAGCAGGACCGAGTCGCCGTCGTACCAGAGCAACGAGACCCGGGCCGAGGCGATCACGTGCCGCAGGGCGATCACGGTCAGCGCCACCGCGACGACCACACCGACGGCTTCGTGCGCGACGGCACGGAGACGGGCGGAACGCATGCTCGGGAGCGTACCCACGACCCCTCTGACCCCGCCGATGAGCGCCTGTGGGCTCGAACGGCTACCCTTGTGCGCTGTGACGGACGCGCGCGAGCAGTTGATCGACCACATCACGGCTGAGGCCGTGTTCCACGGTGACTTCACGCTGACCAGCGGCAAGAAGGCGACCTACTACATCGACCTCCGCAAGGTCAGCCTCGACCACCGCGTCGCGCCGCTGATCGGACAGGTCATGACCGAGATCATCGACCGGGTCCCGGACGTCGTCGCCGTCGGCGGACTGACGATGGGCGCCGACCCCATCGCCAGCGCCGTCCTGCACCAGGCCGCCGCCCAGGGCAAGGCCTACGACGCCTTCGTCGTCCGCAAGGAGCCCAAGGACCACGGGCGCGGCAAGCAGGTCGAGGGTCCGGACCTGCGCGGCAAGCGCGTGGTCGTGCTCGAGGACACCTCGACCACCGGCGGCTCCCCGCTCAAGGCCGCGGAGGCGCTCGAGCGCGAGGGCGCGATCGTCGCCGCCGTGGCGGTCGTCGTCGACCGTGACACCGGCGCCAAGGAGAAGATCGAAGCCGCCGGGTACCCGTACTTCGCTGCCATCGGGTTGGCTGATCTGGGGCTGTCCGCGTGACCGAGGAGCGTCCGGACGACGCGCGCGAGACCGACCCGACCGGCGGCCCCGACAGCGGGGTCGACGGCCAGGAGGCCCGTCCCGCGCCCGCCTCGGACGCTCGCTTCACGGGACTCCGCAGCGCCGCCGACATCTTCGGCGCGCCGCGCACGGCGGACGAGTGGCCCTCACGCCGCGAGCGGCGCGAGGCCGAACGCGCCGCCGCCGAGACCGGCCAGCCGCTGCCGGAACCGTTCGAGCCGCAGACGCCGTCCGCGCCCGACGAGCCGGAGGCGCGCGACGAGCGGCAGACGCCGGAGGCGCCCGCCGCACCGCAGCAGCCGTCGACCCCCGCGCCGCCCGCGGACGACGCCACCCAGGCGATCTCGATGCCCGAGGAGCTCGCACGGCCCTCGCAGCCCGCCCAGCCCGCGTCCGACCCCGACCGGTCCCTGCTGAGCAGCCGGATCCCCGCGGCAGCCCCGGTGGCGCCGAACACCACGGCGCCGCACCCGAGTGCCATCGAATTGCCCTCCGCGATGGCGCACCGTGCGCAGCGCGCCGCCGAGACCCGTGCGATCGAGGACGAGCGTCGCCGGACCGATCCCCATGGCGAGGGCCGCGACGACGTCGACTGGCTCGGCCGTGCGACCGGGTCGTCGCTTCCGCCCGCCGGCCTGGGGGACGTCCCGGCACCGACCGGTCCCGTCGCGCAGCCACTCGGCGTCCCGAACGCCCTGCCGACGAGTGACGAGCCGCCGAGCTTCACGGACCTGCTCCGGATCCCGGACGCCGGGCTGTCCGACCGCCCGTTCGACTGGGCGGTGCACGACGACGCGACGGGCGAGGTGCCCACGGCGCTGACGTCGGCATCGTTCGACACGACGACGCTCGGTGCCGGCTCGTGGTCACTCACGGCAGACCAGGACGACGACGAGGACGTGGTCTCGGGCGAGATCCCCGTCCCCGCCGCAGCTCCCGTCGTACCGGTCGCGCCGACCGCACCGGTCGCGCCGACCACACCGGTCCCGCCGACTGCCACGACACCGCCGACCGATCCGGTCCGCCGCGACGCACCGAGCGACAGCGGGAGCTGGTCACTGGCCGACGACGCCGTCCGCACCGGGGAGACCCCGTGGTGGGCAGCGGACGACGCCGCGCGAACCGCCACCGAACCGGACCCGGGCGCCCCCGCACGGGACGAACCGACGGGACAGGCGCCCGTCCCGCCGCTGGTCGAGCCGACCCGCGCACCCGTCGGCCTACCACCCGCGGCACCGCAGGCCCCCGAGGACCTCGACCAGTCCGAGTGGCACGGCCGCGAGACCAGCGACACGAGCGCCATCAAGGACCTGTTCGGCACCGAGGCCGTCGACCAGCTCGGCGCCACCGGGTACGACCCGCACGACACCGGCACCCGGATGATGCCCGCGGCCGTCGCACCGACCCCGGCGCGCCCGCAGCCCGCGAGCCCGACCGCCACGGGTGCTCGGAGCACGCCGGCCCCGCCCGCGGCCGACATCGGCAACTTCATCAACCACGGCTTCGCCCGGCTGCGCGGCGAGGGCAAGCGCGGCAAGCAGCTGCTGATCGGCGGGGCGATCGTCATCATCATCGTGATGCTCGTCGCTGTCTTCGCCCTGACGCGCTGGATCATCGGGAACAACCTCGACGAGCAGCTCACCCCGACGAAGTCCCCGGCGGCCGCTTCGGCGTCGGTGCAGACCTCGACGACGCCCGAGCCCCAGGCCGCGGCCACCCCGGCGTCGGCACCGACGATCACGTTCGCGACCACCGCTGCGTCGCCCGGCCAGCACCCGTGGTACGAGCTCGCCGGCGGGGAGTGCATGACCCCGTTCACCGATCCGTGGTCCGAGGACTTCACGGTCGTCGACTGCGCGACGGCCCACGCGGCGCAACTCACCCGACGGGGCGCCATCGAGGCGGATGCGTTCCCGGGTGCGGACGACGCGAAGCAGCTCGCGACCGACCAGTGCCGGTCCGAAGACGCGCTCGACGTCTCAGCAGCGTCGGCGTACGGCGACGTCCAGGTGCAGGCCGTCTACCCGCCCGACCAGGAGTCCTGGAACCGGGGCGACCGGTTCTGGTCCTGCTTCGTCACGCGGTCCGGCGGCGGCACGATGACCGGCTCCCTCGCACCGTCGGCCTAGCCGACGCCTGGACGGACAGGAGGCTCCCCACCGGACCGGTGGGGAGCCTCCTGTGTGTCAGCGGTCGCCGTTCAGGCGGTGGCCGGGACCTTGCCGGACACGTCCGTGAGCGTCGCGAGCTCGTCCTGCGTGAGCTCGAGGTCGGCGGAGGCCAGCAGCGCCGGCAGCTGCTCGGTGTTGCGCGCCGAGGCGATCGGCGCGACGACGTCCGGCTGGGCCTGCAGCCAGGCCAGCGCGACCGAGGCGATCTCGGCGTCGTGGTCCCGGGCGATCGTGGCGAGCGCGTCGACCACAGCGAGTCCGGCGTCGGTGAAGTAGCCGGACACCTGGCCCTCGCGGTCCTTGCCCGCGAAGTCCTCCTTCGTCCGGTACTTGCCCGTCAGGAACCCGGCCGCCAGGGCGAAGTACGGCACGACGCCCAGGCCGGCCTCGTGCGCGAGGGGCGCGATGTCCGACTCGTAGGGCTGGCGCGTGACCAGGTTGTAGTGCGGCTGGATCGCGACGGGCTTGGCGAGGCCGTGCTCGTCGGCGATGCGGATCCACTCGGCGGCGCGCTCCTTCGAGTAGTTCGAGATCGCCGTGTACCGGACCAGGCCGTCCTGCACGAGCTGGTCGAACGCGCGGACGGTCTCCTCGAGCGGGGTGTCCTGGTCGTCGAAGTGGGCGTAGTACAGGTCGATCCGGTCGGTGCCCAGACGCTGCAGGCTGGCGCGCGCGGCCTTCGCGACGGTGTCGGCCGACAGCCCCTGGAACTCGGGGTGCTGCGAGCCCTTGGTGGCGATCACGACGTCGTCGCGCTTGCCGGACTTCGCCAGCCACGAGCCGATGACGGTCTCGGACTCGCCGCCCGAGTTGCCGTCGGCCCAGGCGGAGTAGACGTCCGCGGTGTCGATGAAGTCGCCGCCCGCGGCGGTGTAGGCGTCGAGCACCTGGTGCGAGGTCGACTCGTCGGCGGTCCACCCGAAGACGTTGCCGCCGAGGGCGAGCGGGAAGACGTGGAGGTCGCTGGTTCCGATGCGGGGCATGCGGGTTCCTTTCGTCGCGGTACGGTTCCTGGCCCACGGTAGGCCGCCCGCCTTGACACGGGCGCGGCGTCGGGGTGGGCTGTGGGGGACATGCCGACGCTCGCCTCGTACCTCGCCGACCCCCGTCCGACCGTGCGCCTGCGGGCGGTGATGGCCGCAGGGACCTCGCCCTCCACCGACGAGCTCGAGCCGCTCGTCGAGCAGTGCCGCGTCGAGCCCGACCTGCAGGTGCGGGAGATGTTGACCTGGGCGCTCATCCGGCTGCCCGCCGAGGTCGTCGTGCCGCGGGTGCTGCGGGAACTCGACCGTCCCGAGGCGCAGGCGCGCAGCCAGGCCCTGCACACCCTGTCCAAGGTCCACGACCGGTCCGTGTACCCCCGGGTGGCGTCGTTCCTCGGGGACGTCGACCCCGGGGTCGCGCGGACCGCCTGGCGCGCCGCGGTGGTGCTCGTGCCGTCCGGATCGGAGGAGTCGCTCGCGCGGATGCTCGCCGTGCAGCTCGGCCAGGGGGACCGCGAGACGCAGCTGGCACTGAGCCGGGCGCTCGTCGGGCTCGGCGTGTCGACGGTCGGACCCGTGCTCGAGGCTGCCGGGGCGCACCGGTCGGCTGCCGTCCGTGCACATGCCGCCGAGGTCGAGGAGCTGCTGCGCGACCCGGACGCCGGATCGGCGCTCGCGCTCGAGCGCGCTCGTCGCGAAGTGGCGCTTGGGCGCACGCGGGCCGCCAAGGGCTGACCGGGTTGCGCGCCGGCGTTCCCGCCGTGCTCGGTGCCGGGTTGTTCGCTCGGTGCGGGGTGCCGTTGCCGGTGCTGGGCGTCGCACGGTGCGAGGTTGTTCGCTGGTGCGAGGACGTGCGTCTGGTGCGGGGTTGCAAGCTCGCACCGGGCGATCAGGCGCGCACGAGGGCGCGCAGCGGTGGACGAGAGGCGCGGTGCACCGGGCGATCAGGCGCGCACCGGGGCGTGAGCGGTGGACGAGAGGCGCGGTGCGCCGGGGCGGGCGCACCAAGACCCGGATTCGGGCTCCCGAACAGGGCCGATCGGCTTGCGCATGCCGATCGGAGCGCGCCAGCATGGGTGTCGAAGGGGAGTAGCTCCCAGCGCGTGCATCGACACATTGGCCATCACGACGATCGGCCCGGTGCACCACCACGAACGGCCCGGTCGGGTCGCTCGGGGCGAGCGAGACCTTCGGCCGTTCCGCCATGGCCGAAGCCGCTCGAAGTGTGTGTGCTGCGTCATGGCTCGACCACGAGGACCACCATGACCGACACCATCGCCGTGCAGTCGCCCGCACCCGCGGCACCTGCTCCCCGCATGGGCGCCAGCGCCTGGGGCCGGATCGCGATCTGCTTCGCCATCGCGGTGCCCGCCGTCGTCTTCCGCTTGACCGGGTTCGCGCCGAACCCCGTCGTCGACCTGCTCGTGTTCGGCGCGGCCGTCGTCGCCGCGTCGTTCCTGCTCGCCTGGGCCGCCGAGGCCGCGCAGAAGGACATCGCCGGTGCGCTCGCCATCGCGATCCTGGCGCTCATCGCCGTGCTGCCCGAGTACGCCGTCGACCTGTACTACGCGTTCCGCTCCGGCTCCGACCCCGCCTACGAGCAGTTCGCCGCCGCCAACATGACCGGGTCGAACCGGCTGCTGCTCGGCTTCGGCTGGCCGCTCGTCGTGGTCATCTCGCTGCTGGTGGCCCGCCGGTTCGTCCGCGTCGGCACCCTGCCCGCGTCGGCCACCCGCGTGCTCGAGCTCGAGCGGTCGTCCCGGGTGGACATCGGGTTCCTGGCGCTGCTCGCCGTCATCGCCTTCCTGATCCCGGCGATGGGTTCGATCCCGATGTGGTTCGGCTTCGTGCTGCTCGCCGCGTTCGTGCTGTACCTGTGGCGGGCGTCGAAGACCGCCGACGACGACGGCGAGGACGAGGAGCTCGTCGGCATGGCGGGCAACCTGGCCTCGATGCCGCAGCGGGCCCGGCGGTGGACGATCGTCGCGCTGTTCGTCGCCGCCGCCGCGGTGATCCTGTCGTCGGCGGAGCCCTTCGCCGACGCGCTCGTCCAGTCCGGCGGCGCGCTCGGCATCGACAGCTACTTCCTGGTGCAGTGGCTGGCACCGCTCGCCACCGAGGCGCCCGAGTTCATCGTGGCGGCGCTGTTCGCGCTGCGGGGGATGGGCGGCGCGGCGATCGGCACGCTCATCGCGTCGAAGGTCAACCAGTGGTCGCTGCTCGTCGGTTCGCTGCCGATCGCCCACGTGCTGGGTGGGGGGACCACGGGCGGGCTGCCGCTCGACGGTCGCCAGGTGGAGGAGTTCATGCTCACCGCGTCGCAGACCGTGCTCGGGGTCGCGATCATCATCGCGCTGCGCTTCCACCGCTGGTCGGCGATCGCCCTCGTGGCGCTGTTCGCGGTGCAGTTCGTGGTGACGGACACCAGCGGTCGATGGGTGCTGAGCATCGTGCACCTGGTCGTGGCCCTCGTGGTGCTGTGGATCAACCGGCGCGACGTCATGCCGACGATCACGGCACCGTTCCGGCGGCCGTCGTCCCCGGCGGTGCGCTGAGGTCGCACGCCCCGTCGAGGTTCCCGCGCTGCCGAGGTTCCCGCCCTGCCGAGGTTCCACAATTACGGCATCTCGGGACCTCGAACAGGCGCATCGGGGAACCTCGATGCACCTGAGCGGCGAGTTGTGGAACCTCGGGCAGGGTGGCCCCGGACGGCGCCCGGGGCGTGGGGCGCGGCGCGTCAGTCGGCGTCGGGCGTGAGCCAGATCGCGTGGGCGGCGGCGCTCGGCAGGTCCACGAGGGTGTCGGTACCGTCCGGGGAGCGCCGTGACACCGCGATCACGCCCGCGTAGTCCCGCACCTGCTCCACGCGCAGGTGCGTCCCCAGTCCGACGCCGAGCTCGTCGAAGTAGCGCAGCAGCGAGGGGTCGTCGTCGGACACCCGCCCGACGGTGCCGCACGAACCCGGGGCCACCGTGCCGAGCAGTGCGCCGGGGGAGTCGGGCACCGAGCCGTCCGCGCGCGGGATCGGATCGCCGTGCGGGTCGTGCGTCGGGTGCCCCAGGTCGACGTCGACCCGGTCGAGGAACGTCTCGGAGACCGCATGTTCGAGGGCCTCGGCCTCGGAGTGGACCTCGTCCCACGTGTAGCCCAGCCGGGACACCAGGAACGACTCGATCAAGCGGTGCCGCCGGACCATCGCCACGGCGACCTGCTGCCCGAGCGGGGTGAGCACGACGCCGTAGTAGGGCGTGTGTTCGATCAGACCGTCGCGGTCGAGCTTGCGGAGGTTGCCCGACACCGTCGAGGCCGACACCCGCAGCGCCGCGGCGATGTCCCGCGTGGCGATGCCGTCGCCGCCGTGTTCCCGCGCCTTCCAGATGAGCTTGACGTAGTCCTCCGCCATGGTCGAGAGCGAAGGGAGGCGCATGCGTCAATGGTACAAACACACCATGCCCGCCCACAGACGTCGTTGGCCCGTCCCGCCCTCCCTGCTGGTCGGGCTCGCGCCGCTCGTCGTCTTCGCGGCGATCAGCGTCTGGCGCTCCCGCCCGAGTGACGACTACCCGTCGCTCGGGCTGACGGTCGACAGCGTCGTGCGGGCGCTCGTCGTGCCGGAGGGCATCGCCGCGCTGGCGCTCGCCGCGGTCGTCACCGGGCTGGGGTGGTGGCGGATCGCGACCGTCGACCCCACCCGGGGCCGTCCACGCTGGACCTGGGTCGCCCCCGCACTGATCGCCGTCGTGTGCCTGGCGCGGTTGCCGCTGGTCGACTGGACGGCGCTGCCCTGGCACTACTTCGTGCTGCTCGGGGTGGGCGTGCTGTTCGTGGGGGTGTTCGAGGAGCTGCTGACCCGGGGCGTGCTGCTGGTGGGACTCCGTCGGCGGCTGCCCGAGTTCGGCGTGTGGATCGCCTCGTGCGTGCTGTTCGGGCTGCTGCACCTGCTCAACGCCCTGGCCGGCGCCGGCATCGGTCCGACGCTCGTCCAGGTGGTCTTCGCGGCGTCGTTCGGCTCGACGCTCTACGTCGCCCGCCGGCTGACCGGGAACCTGCTCCTGCCCGTGCTGCTGCACGCCGCCTGGGACTTCGGCTCGATCGCGGTGTCCGCCACGTCGCGCCAGGGCTTCGACGACATCGCCGTCGCCGGGGTGCTCGGCGTGTTCGCCTTCGCCGTGCTCGCCCTCGGCGTGGTCGCCGGAGGACTCGTCGCCTGGCGCGACGACCGGCCGCGACGACTGCGGCGCCGCTGGCGCGACGTCCCGCCCATCGACGTCGCAGCGCCCCGCGGACAGGCGGAAGCAGTTCCGGGCCGGAACGACCTGCGAAGCCGCACAGACACACCGGCTGGTTCACCTGTCTGACGGCAACTGTTCCTCGGACCGACACCGGGCCTCCTTACCGTCGCTGCGATCCCATCCCGGGAACCGAGCCCTGCCCGACACTGTCGCCGGCGGGTCCACAGGAAGGAGCGCCGCCCCTCCGGGGCGGCAACCACGCATGCGCACATCCGCACGCGCCATGGCCACGGGGGTGACCGTCGCAGCGATCGCGACGTCCCTGGTCATCGGCAACCCGCTCGTGGCGAACGCCGCGACCTACCCGAGCGACACCGCCAAGCCGGACCTCGTCTCGCTGCTGAGCGGCTACGACTCCTTCTGGAAGTCCAGCGGCACGAACGACCTGCACGGCACGGTCGTCAGCGGTGCCACGCTCGCCCAGAACGACCAGCTGACCTCCTGGATCAACCAGAACGCCACGAAGGCCCAGCAGTTCACGGCGCTGCAGGACTCCGAGTACAAGAACGCCCCGACCGGGTACGACCAGTCCTCCACGGTGGGACAGGGGCTCGGCGACGCGCTCGAGAAGCTCTACCTGCAGGGCCGGCAGAACGGCGACCTGCCGCTGACCGAGGCGCTCATCAACAGCAACACGGGCACGACCGGCGCCTACGTCGGCACCGGCACCGCGAAGACGCACTTCAGCTACCCGCGCCCCTACCTGCCGACGGACGCCTCCGCGACCCTGCCGGCCGGCGACGACCAGGTCAACTGCGCGCCTGCGAAGGTCAACGCCTCGTCGCTCGCGGGCAACCGCACCGGTACGGCATGGGCGGACGCCAAGGGCAACCTGACGATCACGCGCGTGCCCGTGCAGACGGACACCACGCACGAGTTCTCGCCGAGCGACGTCGTGCTCGACGCCGGCTACGGAACCCAGGGCATCTGCACCGGTGGGTCCTTCCCGAGCGGCCACACCACCACCGCGTACCAGGCCGGCATCACCCTGGCCACGCTGGTCCCCGAGCTCGCGCCGGAGATCCTGGCCCGCGCATCCGAGAACGGCAACGACCGCATCGTGCTCGGCGTGCACTACCCGCTCGACATCATGGGCGGACGCATGGACGGCGAGGCCGCCCTGGCCGCACGCTGGTCCGACACCGCGTTCCGCACCGGTGTGCTCGAGCCGGCCCGCAAGGAGCTGGTCAGCTACCTCGAGTCCAAGTGCGGCAACACCCTGGCGACGTGCATCGCCGCCGAGAAGCCGTACCAGGACAACCCCTACGGCGGGAAGGCGATCCCGGGCGGCACGTCCCAGATCGTGACCGACCGCGCTTCGGCCGTGAAGGTCTACCGCGAGCGCATGGACTACGGGTTCGCGAAGACCGGCACGACCGGCCTGGCCGCCAGCGTCCCGGTCGGCGCCGAGAACCTGCTGCTCAGCACGTTCCCGACCCTGACCGACGCGCAGCGCACCGCGGTGCTCGCGCAGACCGAGATCGCCTCGGGTGACCCGCTCGACCAGTCCGGCACCGCGAACGGCTCGTGGGAGCGCCTCGACCTGGCGGCTGCCACCAGCGCCACGGTCACCGTGGCGCAGGACGGCACCGCGACCGTCGTCGCGACCGGCGGCACCGCCAAGGTCGTCTCCGGCGTCCTGACCGCACCGGACGGCACCACCGTGCAGGCCGGTTCGCAGCTCGCCCTGGCAGCCAGTGGCCTGACCGCCGGCGCGACCTACCAGGTCGTGCTCGCCAGCGACCCGACCGTCGTCGGCACGCTGACCGCCGACGCGAGCGGCGCCGCCACCGGCAGCGTCACGATCCCGGCGGGCACGACGGCCGGCGCGCACACCGTCGACCTGGTGGACGCCTCGGGCGCCTCGGCGGTCGTCGACCCGCTCGCGATCACCGTGACCGCGGCACCCACCACCGGCACGCCCGGCGGCACCACGGGCGGCACGGGCAGCGCTGGCGGGACCGGCAGCACCGGCAACGCCGGGACGACGACCGGCGTCCACCTGCCCGTCGTCAGCGGCTGAGTCACCCCACCGGGCCGGTCGGCGCATCGAGCGTCGGCCGGCCTGGAGGCTCGTCCCACCTCCGCCCCGCACGTCCCGCCCCGCACGTCCCGCCCCGCACGTCCCGCCGAGCCCGCTTCCCGGTACCCGGCCCCGTGGATGAGCAGCTCGCTCGGGTGCGGGCAGACGCGTCCTCGCGGATGACGAATCAGGTTCGGCGAACCCGGGGTGAGGCGACCGGATTCGTCATCGCGCGGAAGGAACCTGATCGTCGGTCGCGATCGCCCAGGGGGAGTCGGGGTGGGCGGTGCGGATAGCGTGCCGGAGCCAGGTCTGGGCGCCCGCGTCGAGCCGGTGCAGCACATGCCGCCGATCGGACTCGTCGACCGGACGTGGCGCGCGGCTCTTCCAGAGGAGCTGGACCTCGGGCGCGACCGTGCGGACGCCCGCCACCACGAGGACCGCTCGGCGCCACGGCAGGACCACGGACGGATCGCGCCGGTAGACCCACGTCGTGTCGTCCCCGTCCTCGGCGTTGACCTGGAGCACCCATCGACCGGATCGCTGGTCGCGGCACCAGACGTTGTCCGGGCCCGCGTCGTCCGGGCCTGCGTCTGCGGGGCCGAGTTCGTCGAGCGGCGTCAGCCAGCCGTCCTGCGCCGCGAACGGCCGGAGCGAGCCGGGCAGCGACGCCAGGAACGCTGCGCGATCACGCCGGGTCACGCTCACGTCGACGTCCCCGTGCCGTCGGGTCACACGCCCGAGCCAGTGGTCGATGCCCACGCCGCCCGACAGCCAGGCCGTCGTGCCGTCGATCAGGGACGAGACCGCGTCGACGGAGAGCGGCTCCCAGAGGTCGACCGCGGGGTCGTGCCGTCGTCGCACGAGGGCTCAGCGCTTGTGGGCGACCGCGAAGACACGGCGGAACGGGAACACCGTGCCGTGGGGGCCATGCGGGTAGGCCTGGCGCAGTCGAGCGGCGTACGTGTCCTCGAACGCGGCGGTCAGCTCGCCGGTCGGATCGACGGCGTCGAGTGCGGCCAGCGCCGGACGGAGCCCCGTACCGCGGACCCAGGCCAGCACCGGGTCCTCACCGGGGAGCAGCTGCATGTACGTGGTCTCCCACGCCGTGGCCGCGAAGCCGTTGTCCTCGAAGAGCTCCAGGTAGCCCGCGGCATCGAGGACCGGGTCCGCCCGGAGCACACCGGACAGCGCGGGAGCCCACGGACCCTCGGCGGCGACCTCCCGCATCAGCGCGTGTGACGGGGAGTCGAAGTTGCCCGGGACCTGCATCGCGAACCACGAGTCCGACGGCATCGCGGCGAGCCAGCCGGGCAGCAGCTCGACGTGCGACGGGACCCACTGCAGCGCGGCGTTCGTCACGACGACGTCGTCCGACGCGGTGGGAGTCCAGTCCTCGATGGCGGCGAGCTCGAACGACAGGTTCGGGTGCCGCTCGGTCAGGGAGGCAGCATCAGCCGACATCTGCGCCTGTTCCAACATCTCCGCCGAGGAGTCCACCCCGACGACGTGGGCCGACGGCCAGCGGTCGGCGAGGGTGGCGGTCAGGGTCCCGGGACCGCAGCCCAGGTCGACGACGCGACGCGGGGCCTCCCGTCCGATCTGGGCGACCAGGTCGTGGAACGGACGCGACCGCTCGTCCTGGAACGCGGCGTACCGCGTCGGGTCCCACCGCACCGCTACATCTCGACTTCGATGGGCTCCGAGCGGACGAGCTCGTGCACGCCGGAGATGACCTCGCTGGGGCGGAAGGGGTACCGGTCGATCTCGGCCTGGTCGCTGATGCCCGTCATGACCAGGACGGTGTGCAGCCCCGCCTCGATGCCGGCCTGGACGTCGGTGTCCATCCGGTCGCCGATCATCCCGGTGTTCTCGGAGTGCGCGCCGATGCGGTTCATCGCCGATCGGAACATCATCGGGTTCGGCTTGCCGACCACGTAGGGCTGCTTGCCGGTGGCCTTCTCGATCATCGCGGCGATCGCACCCGTCGCGGGCAGGACGCCCTCGGCGCTCGGGCCCGTTGCGTCGGGGTTCGTGACGATGAACCGGGCGCCGGCACGGATGAGCCGGACGGCCTTCGTGATCGCCTCGAACGAGTAGTTGCGGGTCTCACCGACGACGACGTAGTCCGGGTCGGTCTCGGTCATGATGAATCCCGCCTCGTGCAGGGCCGTGGTCATGCCGGCCTCGCCGATGACGAACGCCGAGCCGCCGGGCATCTGCGACTTGCAGAAGTCGGCCGTGGCCAGGGCGCTCGTCCAGATGCGGTCCTCGGGCACGTCGATGCCAGACCAGCGCAACCGGGCACTCAGGTCGCGGGGCGTGAAGATCGAGTTGTTCGTCAGGACCAGGAACTCGGTGCCTTCGTCGAGCCACTGCTGGATGAGTTCCGGAGCGCCGGGGAGGGCGTGGTTCTCGTGCACGAGCACGCCGTCCATGTCCGTCAGCCAGCACTCGACCTCGTCGCGGGATGCCATGCGGTCAGACTAGTCGGCGCGTCTCGGGGCGCCCGTGAACACCGAGCACCGATAGGGTTTTTGCGGGACACGTACCGGAACCAGGAGGCCCCGTGCTCGTCGAACCGACCACCACCGACACGTCGGCCGGCTCCGCCCGCGATGCCAGGGCCGCTGACGCTGCCGGCTCCGCGGGCGCTGCTGCTGACACACACCGACGCCGGGGGCGGCCCAACTCGCTGACACGCGAGCAGGTGATCGCGGCAGCGACGGCCATCGCGAACGAGGACGGCCTCGACCGGCTGTCGTTCCGGGCGCTGGGGCTGCGGCTCGGCGTCGCGCCGATGACCGTGCACCGGACGATCGGTGGCCTGGACGACCTGCACGCCGAGCTCGTGCGGAAGACGGTCGACGAGTTCACCGCGACGTTCGTGTGGCCGGACGAGTGGCACGACGTCGTCCGGACCTTCGCCCGCACGTTCCGCGACCTGATGGTGACGCACCCGCTCGTGCTCGAGTCGCACAGCCAGCGGGCCCCGCTGGTGTCCTCGGAGTCGGACGCGGTCGTCGCCAAGGTCGTCGGGGCGCTGCAGGAGGGCGGTCTGAGCGACGTCGAGGCGATGTACACGTTCTTCGTGGTGTACGACTTCGTGGTCGGGCACGCCGGGGTGCTGGTCGGTCGGGGCGACTCCGAGGCCGGGCGCCCCGAGCGGCACGCGCTGGTCGGCGAGATCCTGGGCACGCACTCGTACGACACGCGGTTCGAGCTGGGGCTGGACGTCCTGCTGGCCGGGATCGCGGCGCGGCTGCCGCAGTCGGCGTGACCTCGACGACGACGACGTCCGGCTGAGCCGCCCTACGCTGGACGGGTGACCGACCAGCCCGCGACGGATCCGTCGTCGCAGCCCGAACCCGCGCCCTCGCACGAGCGCACGACGAACGGCGTCGGACCCCACCCGCGCCCCTGGCCGGAGGACCCCCGGCTCGACCCGGAGCTGCTCGCGCACGGCGACACCCGCAACGTCCTCGACCACTACCGCTACTGGTCGATGGAGGCGATCGTCACCGACCTCGACACCCGCCGGCACGGGTTCGACGTGGCGATCGAGAACTGGCAGCACGACCTGAACATCGGGTCGATCGTCCGCAGCGCGAACGCGTTCCTGGCAGGCACCGTGCACATCATCGGGCGCCGCCGCTGGAACCGCCGCGGAGCGATGGTCACCGACCGGTACCAGCACGTGCGGAACCACCCCGACGTGGATGCCTTCCTGCAGGCCATGCGCGACGAGGGGCGCCCGGTCATCGCGATCGACAACACCCCGGGCGCGACGATGCTCGAGTCGACCGAGCTGCCCGAGCGCTGCGTGTTCCTGTTCGGACAGGAGGGCCCAGGCCTGACCGACGAGGCCGTCGCCGGCGCGGACGCCCACCTCGAGATCGCGCAGTACGGCTCGACGCGGAGCATCAACGCGTCCGCCGCCGCCGCGATCGTGATGCACACGTGGATCGTCCAGCACGCCGAGGCGCGGCCCGCGGTGTGAGCCGCCGCGGCGAGCGCCAGACGCCGTTCCCGGCGCGCGCCAGACCCCGTTCCCGGCGGCGGCGTCTCGCAGCGCCGGCAGTGTCGGGCTGTGGCTGGGGTGTCTCGGCGCTGTGGGGCCGGGGTCCGCAACCCCGCACCGACGTGCCGGGGATGCGTCGGGCCTCCAGTCCGATCAGTGTGGGCGCGGCGGTCGTTCGCTGCGACGGCGGTCGGTCGCGGGTGGCCGGCACCGCCGCCGGACTGCCGTAGTCGCACGACCTGCCGCCGGCGGACCGCCGAGGTCGCGCAGATCACCGTCGCGAGGGCGCGGCGGCAGCAGTTCCGGCGACTTCGGCGGACCTGAGCGGCGTGTTGTGCGACCTGGGGGAGGGGGCGGGCAACGGGCAGCGAGCAACGAGCAACGGGGAACGGGCAGCCCGGAACGGGCGGAGCCGGTCCGCGTCAGCGCGCGGCGGTCGTGCGCCGCGCGACCAACCGCGGCTCGACCAGGTACTCCTGCGCCACCACCGTCGGATCGGCGATCCGGGCGAGCAGGCGCTCGCCGGCCCCGCGACCGATCTCGACGGACCGGTCGTCGATGCTCGTCAGCCCCACGTAGCGCGTCGCCGCGACCGGGGTGTCGTCGTACCCGATGACCGAGACGTCTTCCGGGACGCGCAGCCCGCGCTCGGTCAACGCGGACATCGCGCCCAGCGCCATCACGTCGTTCGCCGCGAAGAGCGCGGTCACGTCCGGGTGCTCCTCGAACAGCGTGCGCGCGGCGTGCAGACCGGCGTCTTCCGTCAGTTCTCCCGGGAGGATCGTGGTGACGACCGTCGCGTCGGTCGCGCTGTCGGCCACCCCGGCCTCGAACCCCGCGCGGCGTTCCAGGGACGCGGCCGAGCCCGCCCCGACGAAGCCGAGCGTGCGGTGGCCGAGCGAGAGCAGGTGGTCGGCGGCCATGCGGCCCCCGGCGCGGTCGTCGTTCGCGACGGTGTCGGCGCGGGGGATGGCAACGCGGCCGCCGGCGATGACGAGGGGCATGCTCGCGGGGATCGCCAGGTCGGTGTCGGGCTCGCCGGCGATGACGATGCCCTCGACGCGCATGGACAGGAAGCCCTCGACCGGCGAGGCGTCGAGCCCCGTGTTGAGGAACCGGTCCGCGACGACGAGCCGGTGCCCCTGGTCCTGCAGCGCCTCGCGCAGGCCGGTCAGCAGGTCGACGAACCACTGGTTGCGGAAGTCGTCGAGCACGACGCCGATCGTGCGGCTGCGGGTGCCGGCCAGCGAGACGGCCGCCGTCGAGGGGCGGTAGTCGAGCTCCTGGATGGCCTTGAGGACCGCGGAACGACGTTGGTCGCTCACCCGGGGGGAGCGCTGCAGCACGAGGGAGACGAGCGACTTCGACACCCCCGCGCGGGCAGCGACGTCGTAGATCGTCGCGGGTTTCGCGTCAGGCATCGTCGGCATCGACCTCCAGCTCGTCCTCCGATGCTATCGGTGCGGTCCTGGAGTCTTCGTGAGGGTGCGTCGCGTCCCGCGAGTTCCATCGAGGGAGCAGAAAACGTCGGGCGGTCTCCCCTCACCCGACGACTTCTGCTCCATCGACGCGGCCAGCGCTCCTCCACACGGGAGGCTCGGTGTGCGTTCTCCACAGCGCTGGCCATCCGGCATCGCGCGGCTTCGGGCGCCGGCACAGTCGTCGCATGCGACCACGACCACTTCCACCCGCGCTGCGGGGGCGCCCCTTCGCCGTCGATGCTGCCGATCGCGCTGGCATCTCGCGCGAGCGTCTGCGCCGGTCGGACCTGACCTGTCCGACACGGTCGATCCGGTGGTCCCGTGCTGCTCCACCGGAGGGGATCGCGCGGATCAGGGCGTTCCGTCCCGTCCTGTTGCCCGGGCAGTACGTCAGTCACACGACTGCCGCGCAGCTGTGGGAGCTGCCGTTGCCCGCCGCCGTCGCAGCCGACGACCGCATCCACGTGACCAGTGTCTGTCCCGCCTCCCAGATGCGGCGGGTCGGAGTCGTCGGCCACCGATCCGATCCGGCCCGGGCCCTCGTCCGGGCTCGTTGGGGCATGCCGGCCAGCAGTCCGGCCTCGCTGTGGGTCGAGTGTGCTTCCATCCTGGCGCTCGACGACCTCGTCGTGCTCGGCGACGCGATCCTCGCGAAGCAGGCGTGCCGGACCACACTGCACGAACTCCGTGCCGTCGCGGCGCTGCACGGCAGGTGTCGTGGGGCGCGCCACCTGCGTGCGGCACTCGGCCTGGTGCGGGTCGGATCGGGCTCGCCGCAGGAGACCCGGTGCCGTCTGGCGATCGTGCGCGCGGGGCTGCCCGAACCACAGTTGCAGGTCGAGGTCCTCGACGAGCGAGGGGCTTTCGTCGGTCGGGTCGACATGGCGTACCCGGAGCAGCGGATCGCGATCGAGTACGAGGGCGACCACCACCGAACGGACCCGGTGCAGTGGGCATCGGACATCCGCCGCTACCGCGAGCTCGAGCGGCTCGGGTGGATCGTCCTCCGGTGGACGAAGTCCGACCTCACGACGCACCTGTTCGTGGCACTCGCGTCGCTGGCGGCCCTGATCGGAGCGCGCGCGTAGGGTCCGCGGCATGACGACGCTGCTGATCACGGGGGCATCCGGGCGGATCGGGACGAGCCTCCGGTCCCGACTGCTGCAGTCCGGCCACGAGCTGACGTTGTTCGACGAACGCGCACCGTCGACGCCCCCGGCCGACGGCGAACGCGTCGTGCTCGGGTCGGTGGCGGACCAGGCCGCGCTGGACGACGCGCTCGCCGGGGTTGACACGGTCGTGCACCTGGCGGGCATCCCGGCGGAGACGGACTGGGAATCGCTCGTTGCGGCGAACCTCACGGGCACGAAGAACGTACTCGAGGGAGCAGCGGCACGCGGCGTCCGTCGCGTGCTGCTGGCGAGCTCCATCCACGCGGTCGGCCGTGTGCCCGAGGACGTGCCGCCGGGGAGCGTGCCGGGTGACCGACTTCCCCGGCCGGACTCGTACTACGGCGTGACCAAGGCCGGCATGGAACTGCTGGGGAGCCTGTTCGCCGACCGGTACGACATCTCCGTCGTCTCGGCGCGGATCGGCGCCTTCGGTGAGCGGCCCTCGTCACGCCGTGCCCTGCTGATGTGGACCTCGGCGGACGACCTCGCACGGCTGGTGCTCGCGACGGTCGCCCTGCGCGAGCCGGGCCACCACGTGGTGTGGGCACTCTCCGCCAACGCGGGGACCCCGGCCGACCTGAGGGCGGGCGCGGCGATCGGCTTCCGTCCGGTCGATGACGCAGGTGCTGTCCTCACCGCGGACGATCTCGCTGCCTTCCCGCCCGAGGACGAGCGCTGGCTGGGCGGTTCGTTCGCCGTCGACCCCCTCGGCCGCAAGGCCTGACGCCCGCCCGCGCCCCGCCCGCGCCCCGCCCGCGCCCGCGCCCCGCCCACGTCCGTCCAGGGAGCAGAGAACGTCGGGAAGCGTGCGGCTACCCGACGTTTTCTGCTCCCTCGACGAGACGATCGGGAGGGGAAGGGGGCGCGCGCTACCCGATCAGGCTGGGGCGCAGGTCGCGCAGGGTGCGGGCGCGGCCCTGGCGGGCAGCCACCACGTACGACACCAGCAGCGCGCCGAGCATCCAGCACGCGAGCACGCCGGCGTCGGACCACGCGGCACCCATCGACCCGCCGTACATCGTCTGGCGCAGGGCATCGACGGAGTACGTCATCGGCAGGGCGAAGTGCAGCGCTGCCAAGGGCCCGGGCAGTGTCTGCCAGGGGAAGGTGCCGCCGGCCGTGACGAGCTGCACGAGCATGAGCACCAGGCCGAGGAACTGCCCGACGGACCCGAGCAGGACGTTGAGCGCCATCAGGACCGCTGCGAACGTCGCCGAGGCCAGCACCATCACGCCGATCGTCGCGACGGGCAGCTGCACACCCAGGTCGAGGGCGAACCGCACGATGAAGAACAGCGCCACCATCTGCACGACGCCG
Source organism: Curtobacterium sp. MCLR17_007 (assembly GCF_003234655.2). Classification (NCBI taxonomy): domain Bacteria; kingdom Bacillati; phylum Actinomycetota; class Actinomycetes; order Micrococcales; family Microbacteriaceae; genus Curtobacterium; species Curtobacterium sp. MCLR17_007. Next base: position 538,357 of record NZ_CP126271.1, read on the forward strand.
AGCACCACGGGGGTGAGCCACCCGCCCAGGACGATCCGCAGCGGCTTGCGCACCGCCGTGATCGCCCGCTTCGAGATCGGCTTCAGGATGAGGAACAGCGCGTACATGCCGATCCAGGCCGCCAGCGAGATGAAGAACGGAGCCAGGCCGGCGCCGTAGTTGTCGGCCGCCGCGACGTTGTCGTCCCCGACCTTGACCGGGTCGGAGATCACCGACGCCTGGTCGTTCCGCTGCGACGCCGTCGACGCCGGGATCTTCGTGCGGCCCTGGTCGAGCTGGTCGGCCAGCTCGGAGGATCCGTCCTTGAGCGTGTGCAGCCCGGACGCCAGCGAGTCAGCCCCCGAGGACGCCGACGCGGCTCCGGACGACAGCTGCGACGCGCCGTCGGACAGCTTCGGCGCCGCAGCGGCCAGCGCCGAGGTGCCGGAGGCGACCTGTGCGACGCCGTTCGACAGCGTGGACGCCCCGGATGCCGCGGATGCGATCCCGGAGCGCAGCGTCGGCGCGGCGGCGGCGAGCTGGGACGCCCCGGCGGACACCTGCTGCGACCCGGCGTTCAGCTGGTCGACCTTCGCCCGGGTGTCGTCGAGCGTGGCCTTCGCGTTCTCGCCGGCGGTGTTCGCCGTGGTGACCGCGTCGGTGATGGCCGTCTTCTGGGCATCCGTCAGGGTGACGCCCGCGGGCAGGTTCGCCGTGAGCTGCTGGATCAGTGCCGTGGCGTCGATCGGCTGGAGGCCCGCGGCGGTGTCCGCCGCTTGGTCCACCCTGGTCGCGAGCTCCTGGTTGCCGGCGGCGACCTTCGCCGCACCGTCCGCCAGCTGCGCGGTCTGCGCCGGCAGCGCCGACGTCTGGTCGGCCGCGGACTGCAGCCCGCTCGACAACGTGGACGCCCCGGAAGCGACCTGCTGCGCCCCGCTGTTCAGCTTCGTGGTCTGCGCCGGCAGCGATGCCGTGCCCGATGCCAGCGACGCCGCACCCGAGGCGAGCTCGGCGTTGCCGGACGCCAGCTGGTCCGCACCGTCCGAGGCCGTCGCCGCACCGGACGCGAGCTGCCCCGCGCCGTCGACCGCGTCGCCCAGGCTGTCCCGCACGTCGGCGAGCCCGACCAGCAGGGTCTTGGCGGCCTGCTTGCCGACCTGCTCGGCGACCGCGGTGCGCATCGTCTTGCCCGCCTGTTCCGCGATGGTCGACGCCAGGTAGGAGTTCGTGTCCGCCGTCGTCATCACGAGTTCGGCGCGCTGGGGGTCGTCGGACTGCGCCGAGACCAGCGACGAGGAGAAGTCGTGCGGGATCGTCACGACGAAGTCGTAGGTCCCGTTCCGCACGCCGGAGCGCGCGTCGGCCGCGGTGGTCTCCTTCCACGCGAAGTCGGCGCCGTCGATCGCCCGGTCGGCGACGTCGGTGCCGTAGTCGACGCGCTTGCCGTCGAGCGTCGCGCCCGCGTCCTGGTTGACGATCGCCGCGGGCACCTTGTCGAGCGCCGCGTACGGGTCGCGGTTGGCCCACAGGTACGCGCCGCCGTACAGCAGCGGCACGACCATCAGGGCGATGAACGCCAGCCGGGCGAGCGGCGTGGCGGTGAGGCGCGCCAGTTCGGCGCGGACGAGCGAGATGGTGGTCACGAGCGGTTCTCCACGGGAGCGGTCTGGAGGCGCGGTGCGTCTCCGTCGGGAAGGGTCGCGTCGTCGGGACCGGTGGGTTCGGGGGTGCCCGGTTCGGGCAGGTCGTCGTGCGGGGCCGGGATGGTCGCCAGCAGGCGCTCAGCGGTCTCGGCAGCGGCCTTCGACGTGACCAGCAGCACGGTGACCCCGCGGGCGACGACGTCGCGCACGACGGCGAACCAGCTCTCGACCGCTCCGCCGTGGCGCTCGGGCGAGGTGATCACGAGGGTGGTGACGCCGTCGCGCAGCAGGGCGAGCTCGACGAGCAGCCGCACGCGGACGGCCGTCGGCACGCGCTGCACGGCGGTGTCGGCGTACTCGCGCATGCCGAGCCCGTCGAGCACGGTGTCGACGTGCTCGCGGGAGGGACGTCGCCCGGCGAAGGCGAGTTCCTCGCGCACGATCCGGCGGAGTGTCATCACGGGGAAGGGCTCGGCGACACCGGGCGTGTCCACGAGGGCGACCGCACCGCGTACGGCCGCGGCGTCCTGGTGTCCGTCGACCAGCACCCGGCCGTGCTCGGGCTGCATCCGCCCACCGGCGACGAGGGACGCCAGCACGGGTGCCTGTTCGGTCTCGACGGCGACGATGCCCGGGCGGTGGGGCCCGGCGACGGCGGACACGCGGGGGAGCGCGGCGCCCGGCTCGTCGCCGATGCCGGCGTCCTGCAGTTCGAGGGTGGTCACGCGAGCTCCTGGGTGGTGGGGTCGACGGGTTGGCTGAGCAGTGCGGTCCGCCAGTCGATGCCGGCGATCCCCAGGGCCGAGACGACGACCATGCGCCGACCGTCCTGGTCCGAGGTGCCCGAACGGGTCGCCTCGTCGAGCACGGCGATGCACGCGCCCTCGACCAGTCGACCGAGCGTGGCGGCGTCGACGTCCGAGCGCATCGACCCGTCGGCGATCCCGAGGGCGCAGGCCTCTCGCACCTGGGCCCGCAGCGGCGCGAACACCTCGGCCACGGACTCGCCGAACGGGCTGCGCACCGCGATGCGGGCCATCGAGCGGACGTGCGAGACCTCGGACCACAGCGTGACCGCGATGGCCGCGATGCGCGCTGCGGGCGGGAGGTCGCCGAGGTCGGACGAGGTCGGCATGGCCGATGCGACCCGGGCTGCGCCGGCGGTGACGACGGCGCGGACCAGGTCGTCGCGCGAGGGGAAGTGTCCGTAGACCGCACGGCGGGACAGCCCGGCGGCGGTCGCGATCGTCTCGAGCGACGCGTCCGGATCCCGCTGCAGCACGGTCTTCGCGGCGTCGATGAGCGCCGCGCGGTTCTCGGTCGCGTCGCGCCGCGGGGCACGGGTGGAGGGCTCGGAGGTGGTCACGTGCCCATCGTAATAACCTGCACACGCATGTGCAAGATCGTCGGGCGACCGTACCCCGAACGAGGGCCAGTCCCCCGAAGTGCCGACTCCCCTCCCTGTGTGACAGCACATAGCTTCAGGGCAATTCCCCAGCAACACGGACGGAGCTCCAAGTGCCCCCAGTGACCCGTGCAACACCGAACGAACCACACCTCCCGAACCACCGGCGGATCACCCGCATCGCCACCGCGCTCGTCGCCGCCGGAGCCCTGGCCTGCGGCGGACTCGCGTTCGGGGGAGCCGCGTCGGCTGCCCCCTCCGGGCTGTCCTCGGCCGAGCTCAAGCTCTCCGCGCCGCTGCGGAACGCCAAGCCGCAGACCACCATCGCGGCCTTCGTCCGGACGACGGGCGAAGGCGCCCTCGCCGTGGACGCGAAGGCCAAGGGCGGCGACCTGACCCGGTCCAAGACCCCGTCGGCCGCCGCGAAGCAGCGCGTCTCGGCGATCACCTCGACCACGGACCAGGTCCGCGCGGCCGTGCAGTCCGCCGACGGCGACGCGACCGAGCTCTACACGACCGAGTACACCGTTCCCGGTGTCGCGGTCGTCGCCGACGTCGCCGCACTCCGCAAGGTCGCTGAGCGTTCGGACGTCGCGAGCGTCATCCCGCTCACGCCGAAGAAGGTCGTGCAGCCCACGGTCAACGACAGCACCACGGCGGCCCCGAGCGGCGTCGACCCCGACCTCGTGAAGCCCGGCGCCGACGGTGTCACGCCGAAGAACGCCGCGAGCGACGTCTACACGCGGGCGCTCGACGCCTGGCAGCAGACCGGTCACACGGGCAAGGGCGTCAACGTCGCGGTCCTGGACACCGGACTCGACTACACCCAGGCGGACTTCGGCGGTCCCGGCACGGCCGAGGCATACGCCGCAGCACTCGCCAACACCGGCGCCCCGACGGCCGGCTCCTACGACGCCGACAAGTTCCTCGGCGGCTATGACTTCGCCGGCCCCACGTACAACGCGGATCCGTCGAGCCCGGCCTACGACCCGACCCCCGCGCCGGACGACAACCCCATCGACGGCAAGGGCGGTGACCACGGCACGCACGTGTCCGGCACCATCGCCGGCTACGGGCTGACCGCCGACAAGAAGACCTTCACGGGGAACTACAAGACCCTGACGACGCAGACCGTGCAGGACATGTGGATCGGCCCGGGCACTGCGCCCGAGTCCGGCCTGTACGCCCTCAAGGTGTTCGGTGACGACGGCGGATCGACCGACGTCACGGGCGCCGCACTCGACTGGGTCGGCCAGGCCCTGACCGAGGGCAAGGACATCAACGTCCTCAACCTGTCGCTCGGCTCGGACTACGGCGCACCGGACGACCCCGACAACGCGAAGATCGACGCGCTCACCGCGCGCGGTGTCCTGCCCGTCATCGCCTCGGGCAACGCCGACGACTTCACCGACATCGGCGGCTCGCCGGGCAACGCGGAGGGCGCCCTGACGGTCGCTGCCAGTGCCACCGGCCAGAGCCTGTTCGACGGTGTCCAGGCGACCGCCCCGGCGGACGTCGCGAAGACCTACGCCGCGCAGTACTCGCAGAACTACCAGGGCGCGCTGCCGGTCGAGGGCGACGTCGTCGTCCCGACCACGAACGTCGACGGGTGCGCCGCGTTCAGCGCTGCCGACGCGGCGGCCATCGCGGGCAAGGTGGTCTGGCTCAAGTGGACCGACGCGCAGCTCGAGTGCGGCTCGGGCGTGCGGTTCAACAACGTCCAGGCCGCCGGCGGTGTCGGTGTCCTGCTCGCTGGGACGATCAACACCTTCGACAGCGGGATCGCCGGCAACACGACCATCCCGGGTGCCGAGCTGACCAAGGACAGTGCGGCGAGCCTCCAGGCTGCTGCCCAGGCCGGGACCCTGCACGTCAAGTTCGCCGACGAGCTCAAGGGCTTCCAGCTGGCGACCGACGCCGACGCGGTGAACACGCTCGCGCAGTTCACCAGCCGCGGGGTGCACGGTTCGTTCGACGACATCGTCAAGCCGGACATCGCCGGCCCCGGGGTCAACGTGATCTCCGCGGCCAACGGCACCGGTGACGGCCGCATGTCGATGAGCGGCACGTCGATGGCGACCCCGGACGTGGCCGGCATCGCCGCGTTGACGTTCGAGTCGCACCCGACGTGGTCGGCGCCTGACGTCAAGGCGACGCTCATGAACACCGCCACGCACGACGTGCGCGACGGTGACGGCAACGCGACCCTGCTCCGCCAGGGCACCGGTCGGGTCGACGCGCTGCAGGCGGTCACCGCCGGCACCACGGTGCGCAGCGTCGAGAACGACCAGCTCGTCACGGCGTCGTTCGGCGTCGTCGAGGTCGCCTCGCCGACCACCGAGAAGCGCACGCTGCAGATCAAGAACACCGACGGACGTCCGCACACGTACGACGTGGCGTACCAGTCGCGTGTCGCCCAGGGCGGTGTGGCGTTCGCGGTCGACAAGCAGCGCGTCACGGTCACCCCGCACGGCACCGCCACCGTCACCCTGACGATGACGATCGCCGACCCGACGAAGCTCACCCGCACGATCGACCCCACCCAGGAGTCGGTCCAGCTGGGCTACGAGCGTGAGTTCGTCGCCGCGGCCACCGGCCTGGTGACCTTCACGCCGACGGAGTCGAAGTACAACCCGCTCCGCCTGGCCACCTACGCGGCCCCGAAGGCCGTCAGCGCCGTGCACGGTGCGGACACCACCTTCGCCGCCGACCAGACGACCGCCGACGTGGCCCTGTCCGGCCGCGGCGTGACCGGGGCCCTGGTGGCACCGTTCGTGCTCGGTGGGACGGACCCGCAGGAGTCGTTCCCGGACGGCTCGGCGAAGCAGTCGCTGCAGGCCGCTGACGTCCGTGCCTTCGGAGCCAGCGCGGCTGACGGAACCCTGGCGTTCGGCGTCCAGACGACCGGTCCCGACGCCGACCCCGGCGCCGTGACCAACGTCGAGGTGCTCATCGACGCCGACCGAGACGGCACGCCGGACTACCTGGTGTACGACGCCAAGTCGGCAGCGGTGGACGCCACCTTCGCGACGACGATCGACCTCGCCACCGGCGAGACGCTCGACTCGCAGCCGCTCAACGGCGGGGCACCGGGCCAGGACGTCAACACGTTCGACAGCGCGGTGAAGGTGCTGACGGTCTCGCAGAGCGCCATCGGCGTCACGGGGGCGTTCGACTACTCGGTCCTGACCGAGTCGGCGTACGCACCGGCACGGGCCACGGACGGTTCCTCGGTGGTGGACGACACCGCCACGGCGACGTTCGACCCCGCCGCACCGGGGCTGTCCTTCGCACAGGGCGGGACGGCCGGCGTGCTGTTCTCCGACGCCGGGTCGCTGCAGGTGACCCGCGCCGCCGACACCACGTCGACGCCCCGCATCCTGCTGCTGCACCTGCACAACGCGGTCGGCGACCAGGTGGACACGCTCGGGACCTCGGTCGCCGCGCCCGTCCTGTCGCTCCGTGAGGGCAGCGCGGTGACCGTGTCGGGGACGCCGAAGGTCGGCAAGAAGCTGACGGCGCAGCACGGCAACTGGGACGCTCGTGGAGTCTCCTACTCCTACCAGTGGCTGCGCGACGGCACGGCGGTGACGGGTGCCGACAGCAAGACGTACAAGCTCGGCACCTCGGACCAGGGACACCGCTTCCAGGTCACGGTCACGGCGAAGGCGAAGGGCTACCAGGACGGCTCCGCCACCTCGGCGAAGACCGCGACGGTCGCCAAGCGCTGATGATCGGCCTGCCCCGGCCTTGAGGGAGCAGAAAACGTCGGGTCCCACTTCGGGACTCGACGTTTTCTGCTCCCTCGACGGGGGAGGGGTGGAGTGGGAGCGAGTGCAGGATTCAGTGCGGGGAGCGGACAGGTAGTTAGACAAATTAGTGATCCAGTGCCACGGTTGTGCCATGCACACGCAGAACACCCTCTCCCAGCTCCGTTCGAACCCGATGGAGTGGCGTCGACGGGGACTGACCCCGCCGGACGTGATCCAGGCCATGATCGAGCAGCGCCTGGCAGAGCCGGGCCACAGCCAGCCGGTCGGCGACCCGAGCTACGCGGACTTCTTCCGCGGCTGATCGCGGACGTCACCATGTGACGAACGGGAGGCACGGTGCCAGCTGGCACCGTGCCTCCCGTTCGTCGTCTGGCCAGCGAAGGCGGTGACCGGCGCGCTACGCGACGATCTGCACGACCGTCCCGACGGGCAGCGCGTTCACCGCGTCGACGGCGTCGCCGTCGAGTCGGACGCACCCGTGTGAGACCGCCCCGCGGGCGACGGACTCGTAGTGCACGCCGATCAGGCCGCCGTCGTTCCCCCCGTACGGTTCGTCCGCTGCGGACGAGTGCAGCGTCGTCAGCTGGATGGGGTGCACGGTCTGGTTCTGCGCCGGGTCGAGGTACCGGGCCTGGATGTACCCGATGACGCCCGTCGGGGTCGGGGTGCCGCCGGCGCCGACGCCGGCCGGGAACTCCTGCACGGTCTTGCCGTCCGATCCCACGATCGAGACGGTCTGCTTGCCGACCGAGATCACCACGTGGTCCTTGAGTGCGGTCTGCTTCGTCAGCAGGTCTCGACGGATCCAGGCGGCGCTCTGTGCGGCGGCGCCGTCCTTGACCGCGGAGGGGAGTGCCTGGCGTGCCGGGGTCATCACCATCGCCCAGGGGCCGGAGACCTTGACCGGGACGACGACCGTCGGGTCGCCGAGGAAGTTCTTCGCGGCGAGCCGGGCGACCGGCTTGCTGTGGTCGTCGCCGTACAGCGGCGCGTCCGCGCTGATCGTGTACGTCTCGTCGGCGGCCTTCGGGATCGTCGACTCGTAGTAGGGCAGCAAGCCCCCGATGACGGCGTTGTACTGCGCCTCCGGCAGGATCGCGATCTGTGCAGCGCTCGGCGCCGAGTAGGCGTCCGGCGTCGCGCTGGCGCTCCGGGTGGTCGTCGGCTTCGTGCTCGTCGTGGTGTCCTGCGCCGTGCAGGCGGTCAGCCCGAGCGTCAGGAGGAGCGCAGCGGCGAGCGTGGTGCTTGCCGCGCGGATGGTGCGGGTGCGGGTCATGCGGTGGTTCCTCCGGTGGGACGCCGACGGGGGCACGACCGATGGTCGTGCCCCCGCCTGCGGATCTGGTGTGACGACTAGCCAGCGACGACCGGGAGGGTGCCGGTCGGGCGGGTGCCCGTCCCCGGCGTGGTGCCGGTGCCGGTGCCGGTGCCGGTGCCCGCACCGGGCGTGGTGCCGGTCGCGACGGCCGGCAGGGTGATCGAGAAGTCGATCGTGTCGACGACGTTGAGGTCGGTGTCGACCTCACCGACCGTCAGGTCCTGCTTGGTCGACGCCGAGTCGGAGAAGGTGCCCGTGGTGGTCCACGTGCCGTCCTCGCCCACGAGCACGGCGGGTGCGACGACGTCACCGTCGGCGTTCACCACGGCGATCGCGTCACCGGGGGTGCCCTTGCCCGAGAAGGTCACCGTGCGGGAGTCGACCGTCGAGCCGTCCTTCGGGGTGATCAGGGTGAGGGGCGTCGTGGACGGTGCGGTGTCCGCTGCCGGCAGGTTGATCGTGAAGTCCACGGTCCCCTGTCCCTGGCCGCCACCGACCTGGTTGACGGACAGGTTCTGCACGACCGGAGCCGAGTCGCTGAACGTGCCCGTGGTGGTCCACGTGCCGTCCGCGGCGACGAGCACCTGCGGCGCGACGCGGTCACCCGCGGCGTTCAGCGTGTTGACCAGGTCGCCCGGGGTGCCGGTACCGGTGAAGGTGACGGTGCGCGAGTCGACGGTGTCGCCGTTCTTCGGCGTGACGAGGGAGAACTGCGACGCCGGGGCGACGGCGGGCAACGTGATGTTGACCGTGGTGTCGCCGGCGCCGCTGCCGCCGCGCACGTCGGTCACGCGGACAGCCTGGGCGCGCGCAGCCGAGTTCGGGAAGGTGACGGTGGCAGTCCAGGTCTGGTCTGCACCGACCACCACGACGCCGGTCAGACGGTCGCCGTTCGGGTCGAGGAGGTTGATCGTGTCGCCCTGCTGGCCGGTACCCGTGAAGGTGACGGTGCGGGAGGCGACGTCGTCGCCGTTCTTCGGGCTGGTGACCGAGAACGCAGCCTGGGTCGCCTCGGCGGCGGCGGTGAAGCTGCCCTGCGCCTGGGTCTGGAAGCCGTTGTTCTGCTCGAAGATGGTGTACGTCTTCGTGTCGGTGCCGGCGCTCTCGGGGATCTGGTAGGTCAGCGTCCAGGAGCCGTCGTTGCCGATGCGGACGCGGTTGACGCCGCCGTTCGGCGGGTCGACCTGGACGGTGAGACCCGGGGTGCCCGTGCCGGTCACGGTCAGCGTGCGACCGGAGACGGTGTGGGTGTTGATGGCGAACGCCGGGGTGACCTGGGGCGCGGCGGTGATCGTGGTCGTGCCGTCGGTGTTGAGGCCGTTCGGCAGCGTCTGGCGCACGGTGTACGTCTGCGCGGCGTCGTTGCCCGTCGGGATCGTGTAGGTGATCGTCCAGGTGCCGTCGGTGCTGATGGCGTGACGGGTGCTCGTCGAGGCGTCGAGCTGGATGTTCTCGCCGGGCGTGCCCGTGCCGTTGACCGTCAGCACGCGGCCGGAGACCGACTGGCTGGTCACGGACAGGTCGGCCGGGTTGGCCATTGCGGGGGTGGCGCCGAGGGCAACGCCGCCCACGACGATCGCGGCGCAGACCGGAAGGGCCATGGCCTTCTTGGTCCAGAAGGACTTGTTCATCGATGAACTGCTCTCTCCGTGCAGCAGACGGCACGGCGATCGGGCACCGGGGCTCGGGTGAACACCGGTCGGTGCCGCACGCGTGCGGCACTCGGAAGACGGGGCGGGAAACCCCGAGGCATCGTCAGTTGAACGCTGCCGCATGAACACTATGTCGAAACGATGGAGTCGTTCCACCCCGGAATGGAATGCCCCCCGTTCTGGGGTGCACGGGTGTCGCGGACTGTCCGCTTCCGACTGCCGGTGGCCAGCAGCGAGCGGGTGACGGGCAGGTGGCCGTTCGATAGACTCGGGTGGACCACCGGCCCAACGGTCGCGTGCGGTCCTCCGCCAACGTGAGGAGAACCAGATGCCCGCAGCAGTCATCATCGGCGCCCAGTGGGGCGACGAGGGCAAGGGAAAGGCCACCGACCTCCTCGGCAGCCGCATCGACTACGTCGTCAAGTTCAACGGCGGCAACAACGCCGGCCACACGGTCGTCGTCGGCGGCGAGAAGTACGCGCTGCACCTGCTGCCCTCCGGCATCCTCACGCCCGGCGTCACCCCGGTCATCGGCAACGGCGTCGTCGTCGACATCGAGGTCCTGTTCCAGGAGCTCGACGCCCTCAAGGCCCGCGGGGTCGACGTCTCCAAGCTCCGCGTCTCCGCGAACGCCCACGTCATCACGCACTACCACCGCACCATCGACAAGGTGACCGAGCGGTTCCTCGGCAAGCGGCAGATCGGCACCACCGGCCGCGGCATCGGACCGACCTACGCCGACAAGATCAACCGCGTCGGCATCCGCATCCAGGACATCTTCGACGAGAACATCCTGCGCCAGAAGGTCGAAGCCGCGCTCGACCAGAAGAACCACCTGCTGGTCAAGGTCTTCAACCGCCGTGCCATCGACGTGGACGAGGTGGTCGAGTCGCTGCTGTCCTTCGCCGACCGCCTGCGCCCGATGGTCGCCGACACCGCGCTCGAGATCCACCAGGCACTCGAGCGCGGCGACACCGTCCTGTTCGAGGCGGGCCAGGCCACCATGCTCGACGTCGACCACGGCACCTACCCGTTCGTCACCTCGTCGTCCGCCACCGCGGGCGGCGCGGCCACCGGCTCGGGGATCGGCCCGGGCAAGCTCGAGCGCATCATCGGCATCGTCAAGGCGTACACGACCCGTGTCGGCGCCGGTCCGTTCCCGACCGAGCTGTTCGACGAGTCGGGCGAGTTCCTGCGCGCCAACGGCTTCGAGTTTGGCACCACCACGGGGCGACCGCGTCGCTGCGGGTGGTACGACGCCCCGATCGCCCGGTACACGGCGCGGATCAACGGCGTGACCGACTTCGTGCTCACCAAGCTCGACGTCCTGACCGGGCTCGACACCATCCCCGTGTGCGTCGCGTACGAGGTCGACGGGCAGCGGGTCGACGAGGTGCCGGTCAACCAGTCCGACTTCCACCACGCCAAGCCCGTGTACCAGGAGTTCCCTGGCTGGACCGAGGACATCACCGGCGCCCGGTCGTTCGAGGACCTGCCGAAGAACGCCCAGGACTACGTGCTGGCGGTCGAGGCGATGTCCGGTGCGCGGATCTCGGCGATCGGCGTCGGGCCCGGCCGTGACGCGATCGTGGTCCGGCACGACCTGCTCGGGGCGTGAGCGTGCGCGTCCTGTTCGTCTGCAGCGGCAACATCTGTCGGTCGCCGCTCGGCGCGCAGGTCCTGCGTGCCCGTCTCGGTGACGCGGCGGCGTCGTTCGACGTCGAGTCCGCCGGCACCATCGCGGACGACGGCGCGGCGATGGACGGCGCGGCCGCCGAGCAGTCCGCGCGGCTGGGCGGGGACCCGTCGGCGCATGCCTCGCGGTACCTGACCTCCGACATCGTCGCGAGCGCGGACCTCGTGCTGACCGCCGAGCGCTCCCACCGGGCGGCGGCGGTGCAGCTCGCACCGCGGGCATCGAAGCGGGCGTTCACGATCAAGCAGTTCGCCCGCGTGTTGCAGGGGCTCGAGGCCGGCGACCTGGACGATGTCACCACCCCACAGCAACTGGTCGAGCGGGTCGCCCGACTGCGGGGGACCGTCCCGCCACCGGCCGATCCCGCCGACGACGACGTGGACGACCCCTACCGGCGCTCGACGGCGACGCACGAGCGGGTCGCGGACGAGATCGACCGGGCACTCACCGTGATCGCGGGAGCGCTGCGCGCAGTCGCCTGACCGGCGCGACCAGGAGACGGACAGGAGGCGCGGTGCCGGCTGGCACCGCGCCTCCAGTCCGTGACGTGCGCTGCGCGTGTCCGACTGGCGCCGTCAGACGGAGCGCGCGAGTCCGGCGTCCGCGTCCACCGCTGCGGGGACCGTGACGGGCTGCCGGCAGAGCGCCACGACGGTGACGTCGTCGTCGTGCACGACCGCGTCGGCCCGCTGGGCCAGGACGGTCACGAGCGCCGCCGGGTCGCGGTCCGCTTCGCCGCGGGCGAGGGCCGCCACAGCGTCGATCGCGTCGTCGCGGCCGCCGAACAGGTCGAGCACGCCGTCGCTGAAGGCGATGAGCATGTCGCCCGGGTCGAGCGTGCCCGTCGAGGTGCGCCACTCGTCGCGGATGCCCAGACCGAGTGGCAGGTCTGACGAGCGCAGTCGCTCCACCCCTCCGTCGGCCCGCAGCACGAAGGCCAGTCCGTGTCCGGCGTCGGCCCAGCGCATCGAGCCGTCGCTGCCCAGGCGAGCGTGGAAGAGCGTGGTGAACGCGACGACGCTGCGGCCGTCCTCGGCGGTGAGTCCGTCGGACGCCCGGTGCAGCGCCATCGAGGGGTCGTCGACGGCGCGGGCACTCCGCAGGGTCGTGCGGACGGCGGCGGCGATGAGTCCCGCGCCGACGCCCTTCCCCATCACGTCGCCCAGGCTGAGGGCGAGTCCGTCGTCGGTCGGGTACCAGTCGAAGAAGTCCCCGCCGACGCTCTTGGCCGGCAGGCAGGTGCCCGCGACCTGCAGCGTCCCGAGGGACCGGGTGTGGACGGCGGCGCTGCCGAACGGGGTGCTGCTGATCGTCGAGCCGTCCGCGGACGACGGCAGCAGGGAACGCTGCACCACGGCCGCGCGTTCGATCTCGGTGCGGACCTGCTGCTCGCGCTCCTCGGCGGCCTCGACACTCGCGCGCGCACGTCCGGCGAGCTCGTGCACGACGGCGGCCACGGAGCCGAACACGATGAGCGTGGTGCCGAGACGGACCAGTTCGCTGACGCCAGGAGCCCCGTCCGGCATGAGCACGAAGGGCGCCAGGATCACCCCGACGACGCCGGCCATCGCGAAGACGATGGTGCGACGCCGCGGCAGGGACGCCCACCACACCACGGGCAGCACGACCATGGACGTGAACACCGACGCACCCGCGCCGGTCCCGCTGCGCAGCAGCGCCAGGGCGACGAAGTCGAGCACCAGGACGACGGGGACGAGTGCAGCCGCGTGCGGCGCGAACGCCGCGAACAGGGTGGCGACGGCGACGACGACGATGCTCGCCAGGAAGGCGGCGGACCCGGTCACCGGCATGTCGGGCACGACCGTCGTGAGGAGCACCGCGAGGCCGACCAGACCGCTGATCGGGGCCTGTCGGACGAGTGCGCTGTCGAAGATGCTGGTGGGGCGAGACATGCTCATCGAAGGCTAGTGGCCCGGCGGCCCGTCATGGCGTCCCCGAGTCCCCCCGAACGCGTGCCACCGGGGTACCCCGTTCGGGCGCGTGTACCCCGTCTCAGCGTCGTGCTGCCCGCAGATCCGGGGGGATGATCACGAAGTTCCCTTGCGCAACCCGTGAAAGGGCGCGCAACGCTAGGGATCCGGGACGATGTCGTCGTAGGTTGTCATCACCGCAAGACGTACCCCGAACGTGACAGGAGCACCGCCATGAGCACGACCACCACGCAGACCGCGACGCCGCGCGAGGTCACCGTCGACACCGAGACCGTCGACATCATGGCGATCCTCGAAGCCGAGGCAGTCACCGGCCAGCGTGCCCAGCGCGCCCGCCTGTCCTGGACGCAGGAGACCGACGGCGAGTGGATCGCCAACTACGGCGGCTACTTCGGTGGTTCCGTCGACAAGCTCGGCGGTCGCTACGTCGCCTCGGACACCTTCGGCATGGTCGTCGGCGACTTCGCGTCGCTCGAGGACGCCCAGGCCAACCTGGCCGACCGGCTGCACGTCATGCTGCCGACGGTCATCCGCCCGGTCGACTAGCAGCCGGTTCGGCGCTCCGCCCGGCACGACGTCGTCCGGGCAGCAGGAAAACCGCGACGACGCCGAAGACGATGTACACGAAGTTGAACAGCGACGCGACGGTGACCAGCGCGGACGGGGATCCCGCGGTCGCCGTCGCGTCGTTCAGCCCTCCGGCGGCCATCAGCGTCGTCGGGTCGGTCAGCGCGTGCAGCAGCATCGGCACCACGAGCCACCGGCTGACCCGCAGCGCCAGGTACATCATCGCGCCGAAGCCCACGGCGTAGCCGACGGTCGCGAACACCAGCAGCGGGTTCCCGCCGCCGAGCAGGTTCTGCAGGTGGATGAGCCCGAACACCAGGGACGACAGCACGAACACCGCCCGCTCGCTGTACCCGTGCCGTTCGAGCAGGTCCACCGCGAAGCCGCGCGTCAGGAGCTCCTCGGCCAGGCCGACGCACAGCCCCATGAACAGGATCGACAGCACCAGGGGCGCCGAGAACCGCGACCAATCAGTGCCGGCGAGCTTGAGCACGGGCGGCACGATCGTGATGACCACCGCGATCCAAATCCACCGCGGTGCCCGGTCGGTGCGTCGGCGGAACAGGTGCGGCAGCCACCCCAGCGACCGCGCGAACACCAGCAGCAGCACGCCCATCACCAGGACCGGCAGGGTCACCCCGAGCAGCACACTCGTCGGGTCGCCGTACACGTCGTCGAGGTCGAGCGCCGGTCGGACGAGCAGCCCGATCAGCTGGCTGACGCCGAAGTAGACGAGCAGGTAGACCACCGTCAGCAGGACGGTGCGCCACCATCCTCCGCGTGCCCAGAAGCGCCGCCATCCAGAGCTGGTCGACGTGTCGGTCATGTGGGCCCCTGATCCCTCGTGGTCGGACTCGGGTGGTCGGCCCGAGTGGTCAGCAGTGTGCCGTCAGCGCGGCCAGGTGGCCACGACTGCAACGGCGTTGAACAGCACGTGCGCCAGGACCGCGCCGCCGATGCGCCCGGTCATCGCGACCAGGGTGCCGGTGAGCAGGCCCAGCGCGAAGGTCGTGACGAAGACCTCGAACCCCATCAGCGAAGTCGCCGGGCTGCCGATCAGCAGGTGCACCAGCGCGAAGAGGAACGCGGTCAGCAGTACTGCGAGGAACCGGGTCCGCGGGGTGAGCGCGTCTGCGAGACGTCGTTGGAACAAGCCGCGGAACACGACCTCTTCGAGGACCGGGCTGACCACGACCACGCCGATGGCCGAGATCAGCAGGAGTCCGATGTCGGGCCGGCCGAGCGTCGGCGCCGGGGCGAGCCCCGTGGATCCGGTGAACGCGATCGACATCGCGGCGTCGAGCCCGCGGCAGACGATGACGATCCCGATGGCGAAGATCGCGTCCCCCCACCCCAGTCCGAGGCGCACGGCAGCAGACGGCCAGGAGGCGCGGCGCAGGACCCACAGGGCGCCCGCGACGAGCGGAATCCACACCGCCAGGTCAGCCGCCATGACCTGCAGGACCGGTGACGGGATCCCGCCGCTGCGAGCGAATCCGGTCACGAAGCGCTCGAGCACGACGGCGAGGACCACCGCGATGAGGAGCGCGACGAGGTCGCGTTGTCGTGCCGCTTCGACGTCGGTCGTGGTCGGCTCCGGAGCGGTGCTCATGTCGTCACCGTAGAGGACTCGGGCCCAGGAACGCGGAAAGCACCCGAGCGTGACTCATTCGTGTGACAGTATTTCCCTGCTGGTCGCTGGGAGAACCCCGGCGCGTCCGTGCAGGGGCACGGACGAACAGGGAACCTTCGGGGAAGGCGGGCCGCGTGGAACTGCGCGACTACATCTCAGTGCTGCGCAAAGGATGGGCGCTGATCCTGGTGCTCGCGCTCGTCGGCGTCGCTGCGGCGGCAGGGTTCTCCCTGCTCAAGAAGCCCGTCTACTCCGCGTCAGCGCAGGTCTTCGTGTCGACCCAGACGAGCGGCAGCGCGAGTGACCTGGCGCAGGGGAACACGTTCACGCAGCAGCGGGTGTTGACCTACTCGAACCTCGTCACGACGCCGATCGTCCTGCTGCCGGTGATCTCGAGCTTGAAGCTCGACATGACCTCGGACGAGCTGGCCAAGCTCGTGTCGGCAGATGCGCCGACGAACACCACGCTGATCGCAATCACGGTCAACGACACGAATGCTCGGCAGTCCGCGGACATCGCCAACGCCGTCTCGCAGAGCCTCACGAACGTCGTCCAGAACATCGAAGCCACGGACGCCGAGGGCACCAGTACGGTCAAGCTCACCCGCGTGAAGCAGGCCGACGTGCCGAGCGCGCCGGTGAGCCCGAACGTCCCCGTGAACGTCGTGCTCGGGCTGCTGGTCGGCCTCGCACTGGGCGTCGCGCTCGCGGTGCTCCGCGAGACTCTCGACAACCGCGTCCGGAGCGAAGCCGACGTCGAGAAGATCAGCGACAAACCGATCGTCGGTGGCATCGCTTTCGACAGCAAAGCGGCCGAGCGACCGCTCATCGTGCAGGTCGACCCGCGCAGCCCGCGTGCCGAGTCCTTCCGCACGCTGCGAACCAACCTGCAGTTCGTCGACATCGGCACGGGCGCCCGGACGTTCGTCATGACGAGCTCGGTGCAGTCCGAGGGCAAGAGCACCACGGTCGCGAACCTGGCCATCGCGCTCGACAGCGCTGGCTTCAAGGTCATCCTGATCGACGCTGACCTCCGCCGTCCTCGGGTCGCCGAGTACATGGACGTCGAGAGCAACGCGGGCCTGACTGACGTGCTCATCGGACGGGCATCGCTCGATGACGTCGCCGCGCGCTGGGGCCGCGGCAACATGGTCGTCCTGCCGGCCGGGCCGATCCCGCCGAACCCGTCTGAACTCCTCGGATCCCGCGCCATGCAGGATCTGATCACCACGCTCGAAGCGCAGTTCGACTACGTCCTGTTCGACGCGCCGCCGCTGCTGCCCGTAACCGACGCCGCGATCCTGGCCAAGAAGGCGTCTGGCGCGATCGTGGTCGTCGCTTCCGGCAAGACCCACAAGGGCCAGCTCGCCGGCGCGGTTCAATCGCTTGAGAACGTCGGTGCGCCGATCGCCGGCTTCGTGATGACGATGATGCCGACCAAGGGACCGGGCGCCTACGGGTATGGCCGCTACGGCTACGCCTACGGCTACGGGATCGACGAGGACGACAAGAACGCCAAGCCCAAGCCGCCCAGGGCCGCGGCGAAACGCAAGCGGGTCGGCGCCTTGCGTCGAGCCGGCCGGTGACGGCGGTCCCAGCGTGAGCCCACGCCGGGGGACCAGAGGCATTGGCGGGGTCTCCACGAAGCGAGCACTTGTCTGGGTCGCTGCGCTCGTGATCGTGCTCGTTGTCGTCGACGTGGTGCTGGTCGCCCTCGCACTCTCGCGGACGGCGCCGGAGTCGAACGGCTCTCCCGGTCCCGTTCCCACGTTCACCAGTACGCCCGGGCCCGACCGCACAGATCGGCCGGCGATGTCGGCAACGCCTTCGGCGACGCCCGCCGCCGGTCCGGATTCCGCTGACGGAGACGCCACCGCTGAGGCACGCCTACTGTCCGCGGTCGATGCGAAGACCGCTTGGCGCTCGACCAGGACGCAATGCGGCGGCTCCACCGTGGTCGAGCGAACAGCCGACGGCGGTGTCACTTGGCAGGCCGTCGACCTCGAGTCCGATGTCGACGCCATCTACGCGATCCGCGCGCAGGCCGGGTCCGTGTCCCTGCTCGTCGGGGTCGGGACGGACTGCACACCCGCAGTGCGGACCACGACGGACGCCGGTTCCAGCTGGAAGCCCGGTGCGGTCGGCGACGCCGGTGCCGGTGTGACGCCGGCCGGGATCGTGCTGCGGTCGGGCATGGTCGCTTCGCCATGTCCTCAACCGCGCGAGGCGTTTCAGGGGAGCTACACCGCCACGGTCGTCTGCGCTGATGGTGTAGTGCAGTGGCGGCAGGGCTCCGGACCGTGGGTCGCGGTGCCGATCGCTGGCGTCCGCTCCCTGGCAGACGCGGGGGACTCCTACACGCTGGCGCGGACCGGCGTCGCTGGATGTGCTGGAGTGAGTATCGACAGCCTGCGGGCCACGGGGGTGACCACCGCGACGAAGACCACGACGCTCGGCTGCGCTGCCAGGGCGACAGCATCTGGTCCTGCCGTCGCACGGACCGCTTCCGCGACGTGGTTGTGGTCAGGGGACGACGTGCTTGTGTCCACCGACGGCGGTGCGACGTGGTGACCGTGGCGGATCGCTCGGCGCCGCCGCAGGTCCCGTGGGCTACCCAGTACGCCCGCAGACTCGTCATCACCGACGTCCTGGTCCTGATCTGGGTTGCGTTCGGCGTGCAGATCGCCTGGTTCGGCATCGACAGCGCCCGTGTTTCGGTCGACGGCAGTGTCGCCGACCTGGCCATCGGCTACACGACCGTCTCGGTCACGATCATCGCCGCATGGCTCGTGGTGCTCGCGCTGTACGACACGCGAGACACTCGATACGTCGGCACTGGATCTGCCGAGTACCGACGCATCATCGACGCATCGATCCGTCTGTTCGCGTTCGTGGCCATCGTCGCGTACGCGTTCAAGATCGACCTGGCTCGTGGCTACATCTTCATCGCGTTTCCGTTGGGAATCCTGGTGCTGCTGCTCAGCCGGTGGATGTGGCGACAGTGGTTGAACGCGAAGCGGCATTCAGGCGAGTACTCGGCGCGCATGCTCCTGGTCGGGTCGGACGGCAGCGTCGAGCACCTCGCTCGCGAGCTCACCCGGCATCCCGAGGAGGGGTACCGCGTGGTTGCGGCCTGTGTCCCGCGTGCTCCGATCGGATCGATGCTCCCCGGAACTGCAATCCCCGTCGTCGGGCGCATCTCCGACGCCCTCCGCGTGCTGCCGGGCACCGGTGCGGACACTGTCGCGGTGACGAGTTCGGACGAACTCGGGGCTCAAGCGGTCCGCCAGCTGAGCTGGGGCCTCGAAGGAGGCCGACAGCACCTGGTTGTGGCGCCCAGTCTGACTGAGATCAACGGTCCACGCATCCACACGCGCCCGGTGGCCGGTCTCCCGCTCATCCATGTCGAGATGCCGCGGTACGAAGGGTCAACGCTCTTCACCAAGCGTGCCTTCGACATCATCGGATCGGCGGTGCTGATCATCGGCCTCTCGCCGCTGCTCGTCGTGCTCGCACTCGCGGTCCGCCTCACCAGCTCCGGTCCGGTGCTGTACCGGCAGGAGCGCATCGGGTTGAACGGTGTGCCGTTCGACATGCTCAAGTTCCGGTCAATGCGTGTCAACGCCGACGACGAGCTCGCGGCCCTGCTCGCAGCACAGGGGCGGTCGGACGCCCCGTTGTTCAAGGTCGAGAACGACCCCCGTGTGACGTCGATCGGTCGGTTCCTGCGGAAGCACTCGCTCGACGAGTTCCCGCAGCTCTTCAACGTTTTCTTCGGCAGCATGAGCCTGGTCGGCCCGCGCCCCCAGCGTGAAGGTGAGGTCGCGCTCTACGATGACGCCGCTCGCCGACGGCTCCTGCTCAAGCCCGGCATGAGCGGTCTGTGGCAGGTCGGCGGCCGTTCGTCGCTCGGATGGGAGGACGCGATCCGTCTCGACCTCTACTACGTGGAGAACTGGTCGCTCTTCGGTGACATCGTCATCCTGTGGAAGACCGTGCGTGCAGTGCTGGCTCCGGGTGAGGAGGCGCACTGATGCCAGGACTGATCGCACACGAGTGGATCGCACCGCACGGTGGTTCCGAGAACGTCGCCGAGGCGATGGGCAGAGCCTTCCCAGACGCCGATGTCGTCGCGTTGTGGAACGACGCCCCCAACCGCTTCGCGGGCCACGACGTTTCGGAGACCTGGTTGGCGCGTTCGCCGCTGCGACGGAGCAAAGCGGCCGCGTTGCCGTTCATGTCGCCCACCTGGTCGCGGATCGACACCTCGCAGTACGACTTCGTCCTGGCGAGCTCGCACGTGTTCGCCCACCACGTGGGCGGCAACCGTGGAGCCAGGAAGTTCGCCTACGTGCACACCCCTGCCCGGACCATCTGGGCACCGGAGCAGGACTCCCGAGGCGCGAACGCGTTCGTGAGGGCACTCGCCCCGGCATTCCGTGCGCTCGACCGCCGGTTCGTCCGGCCCGACGTCACGTACGCAGCGAACAGCCGTTACATCCGCGACCGAATCCGCTCCGTCTGGGGTGTCGATGCCGCGGTCGTCTACCCGCCCGTCGACGTCGCCGCCGCCCGAGCAGCGCGCACGCCGCTCGACGACCGCGAGTCCGCGGTGCTGGCCGCACTGCCGGACCGTTTCGTCCTCGGAGCGTCGCGCTTCGTTCCCTACAAGCGGTTGGACCTGGTGATCGAGGCCGGGGCCGCAGCCGGAATCCCTGTGGTCATCGCCGGAGCGGGGCCGCTGGCAGAGGACCTTGCGCGTCGTGCGGCCGAGGCGCGCGTGCCTGTCTCGATCGTCGAAGCGCCGTCCGACGCGCTGCTGCGCACGCTCTATCGCCGGGCGTCTGCGTTCGTGTTCCCAGCCGTGGAGGACTTCGGGATCATGCCCGTCGAGGCGATGGCAGCCGGGACCCCAGCGGTCGTGTACCGGGAGGGCGGGGCGAGCGAGAGCGTCGAGCTGGTCGAGGGTGGCGCGGTCGTCGACTCCCTCACCCCCGCCGAGCTCGCGAGCGGCATCGTCCGAGCGCTCGAGGTCGACATGCGTGCGGTGCCGGATGCCGTCGAAGCATCGTTCGGTGAGCATACCTTCGCCGCCCAGCTCACTGGATGGATGACTGAGGAGCGGAGCGCATGACGCTCTACGTCGACACGAGCCGCATCGGGATGCACGGGATCGGCCGGTACTCCCGCGAGGTGATCGACCGTCTCGACCTGCCCTGGACCGACCTCGGCCATCGTCTGCGGCGCCCGCTTCCGATCGACGTCGTGAACCCGCGTCGCATGACGTTGCGCCCGCGCGACGTCGTGTACGCGCCGGGCTTCAACGCGGGTATCTCCCGCGCTCGTCAGTTCTTGACGATCCACGACCTGATCCACCTCGAGGTGGCATCCGAAGGCTCCGCGCTCAAGACGGTTTACTACGAACGCATCGTCCGTCCGGCCGTGCTTCGAGCTCGGTTGGCATTCACGGTGTCCGAGACTTCCAAGGAAAAGATCGTCGAGTGGCTTGACGATGATCGCGTGGAGGTCATCAACACCGGTAATGGTGTCTCGGAGGACTTCGTAGAGAGCGGGCGCCGCTGGTCAGTTGGGTCTGACTACTTGCTCTACGTGGGAAACCTTCGCGAGCACAAGAACACTGACGTGATGCTCGACGCCTTCGCGATGTCTGACGACCTGAACCTCGTCATGGTCACTTCGGATCGTGGCGCCGCGCTCGCCGCCGTTGCCGAACGGCGGCTCGAGGATCGGGTCACTGTGCTCGCAGGTGTGGACGACACCACGCTCGCGGCGATCTACCGCTCGTCCATCGGCCTCGTCATGCCGTCAACATCTGAGGGCTACGGACTGCCGGCGGCCGAGGCGATCGCCACCGGACGCCCCGTCATCTTTTGGTCGGGCTGTGCAAGCGTCGCCGAAATAGTCCAGAGCAATGGCATCGCGGTGTCCGAGGCGCGAGATGCGGCCGAATGGAATGCTGCGATCCTGCGGCTCGCCGATCATGACTTCCCAGCGGTACGCGCCGTGGACCGTCCGTGGGCGGCGGTCGCGCAGGTCGTCCGGCGTGAGCTGGAGAAGCGATCATGATCCGACCGTTCCAGCTCTTCCGACCATGGCTCCTGCTCGTCGTGCCCGTGTTGGCGAGCTTGCTCGCCTGGTCGGTGCCAGGACAAGGGACCTATCTGCGCGGCTTTGCCGTGCGCAGCGACTTCTCGTGGGCGGCTGCCCTCGTGCTCGGCACCTGGTACATGGTCTGCATCCTCGTCATCAGCTTTGGCGTGGCCGTGGGGAGGAGCTGGAAGCCGAGTACCGCGTTGGTGGCGGTCGAGGGGAACGCGCGATTCGAACGCGCGTTCTACCGGATCGTCTCGTTGTTCGCTGTCGTGGGTGTGCTCGGGGCCTACTACCTCATCTCACGCGAGACGTCGATCGTCACCGCCTTGAGCTCTGATCAGGCGAACCTCCTCTCTGAATCGTTGCTGGACGGATCTTCAATCGGAACGCTCCGCTACGCCGTTACAGTGGCTGCGCCGGTCGGTGTCATTCTCGCGATCGAACGTAAGTCAAGCTGGTGGTCTGCAGGAGTCAACATTGTTCTCCTGCTGTCGGTGGTGCTCCTGAGCTCACGACTCTCACTCGTCATGGCCACCGCTGTGTTCGTCTTCCTCTATTACCAGCGTCGTCCCTTGAATCGTCTGCGGATCTCGGTGACGGTGCTTGGCGGCCTCGTGATGTTCCTGGTGCTGGCAGTCTTCAACTACACCCGGAACGCGAACTACTACCGGTCGTTCGGCGTCGATAATCCGCTGGCGATGAATGTCTACCAGGTTCTCAGCTACGTCGGCGCGCCGTCGCAGGTTTCGATCGGCGTGGCTGACGCGATCGCGGGTGGTCGGTTCCCGGTGTCGGTGTCTGCTCTTGACGCTCTCCAGGCTGTGATTCCCACGTTCCTTCAGGCCACCAAAGGTGACAAGTCGGCCGCCGTTGATCTCGGGCTATACGCGTACCAGGTCGACATTGCACCGAATCTCAATGCGAACTCGTCGTTTGCCGACGTATACGCACAGTGGGGCTGGTGGGGGCTGGGTTACACGGTGATCGTCCTCGGTTTCGCCGCCGTGCTCTTCCAGCACTTCCGTCATTACCAGTCGGTCGTCGCATCAATGTCCGCGATCATCGGTTACGGATTCCTCGAGTACTGGCGTGGGTACCTTTTCAATACCGGCAATATCGTCTTCCTCGTCCTCATCGTCGCAATTGCCGCCTGGGTGGCCCGACTCGGTGCCACCAACATAGGCGCTGAGTTGAAAAACACCAGGGCAGTCCCCAATCACGTGGAGTCACTCAGATGAACAACGCCCCGGCTTCGATGAAGCAAATGATCTACTGCACGGTCGTCGCTCAGAACTACCTGCCGCAGGCGCTTGCGCTCTACGAGAGCATCCGGCGGGTCGAGCCTGATAAAGAATTGGTCATCCTTGTGGTGGACGGCGATCGACGCGACCTGGAGACGGGCCGACCGGGGTTGCGGATTGCCACGACCGAGATCCTGGGACTGAGTCGTCGTGACGTTCTCGAACTCGCGGCGATCTATGACGTTGTTGAATTCTCCACTTCGGTCAAACCGCTGTTCTTCAAAGCCCTGCTCGCGGAGTCCGAACGAGTCGCGTACCTCGATCCGGACATGATGGTTGTTACCCCGTTACAGGAGCTGCCGGACCTCCTCGACGCGCACGGCGTTGTCCTCACGCCACACTTCCTCGAACCGATCCCCGAGGCCATTGACCACATCACCGAGGGACACGACCTGACCGTCGGTATCTTCAACCTCGGATTCTGTGCGGTTGGTCGATCAGCCGTCCCATTCCTCGAGTGGTGGTGGGGTCACCTGCGTCGAGAGTGCCTCATCTACCCCCTTCTGGGCGTCTTTGTCGACCAGAAGTGGGTTGACGTCGGGGCAACGTACTTCAGCGCTCACGCGCTCCGCCACTCGGGGTACAACGTTGGCCCGTGGAACCTCCACGAGCGTCACTTCACCAGCAACGGCGAACGCTTTGAGATGGACTCCAGCGGCGATGAGCTCCGTCTCCTGCACTTCAGCGGGTTCGACCCAGCCGATCCCGAGGCGATCAGCGTCCGCCTCTCAGTGGACCTACGCGGAGTCGGCGCAGACTTCCCAGCACTCAGCGAACTCAGCCGCCAGTACGCGGCGAACGTCATCGCGGCACAGGCGGTGCTCGGCCGCTCACAGCAATACGGATTCTCCGCCGATGCGCAGGGAGAGCCGCTCACGAAACGGACTCGTCGCGCCTACCGCAAGCAGCTCCTCGAGATGCCCAGTGGCGCGAGGATGCCGTCGCCGTTCATCCCGACGGAAGTCAGCAGGTTCCGTCGGTGGAAGCGGCGTGCGCTGGTCACGCGGATCGGTGTCACTGCCTCTGATGCCGCGATCGCGGCGAAGTACGCCTTGCCGGACGAGTTCGCATTGGTCAAGAAGAGGGTGCCGGGCTTTGCGACGCTCCGCAGGCGGCTTCTGCAAGCCGGTCGGGTCCGCGGATGAACCACGGAGTCGCCGTGCCAGCAACACGCATGACGGAGCGCGAGGACCAGGGTGGCGAGTAGCAGGTACTCCGCGCTGCTCGGGTACGGGCTCTCCGTCGGGCTCACTGCCCTCGTGACCCTCGTCAGCATCCCGATCCTCATCGGCGCCGTGGGGGCGGGCTCCTGGGCGAGCCTGGCCGTGGCGCAGGCCGTCGGAACAGCTGGAGCGATCATCGTCGGGTTCGGATGGGGCATCACTGGTCCGACGGCGGTCGCTTCGGCGACGCCGGCCTCACGGTTCACGGTGTTCTTTGACTCGTTCTGGGCCCGTCTTACCCTGGTGATCCCGGTGGCGGCCATCGCGGTGGCGGTCACGTTTCTGTCCGTGCAGGTCGCCGTCGGACCCGCGGCGCTCAACTCGGTCTCTTACACGCTCACGGGCTTGCTGAGTGGCTGGTACTTCACGGGAGTCGCACGCCCCTGGTCGTTCCTCGTGCTCGATGCGGCTCCCCGCGTCCTCGGCACTGCCCTCGGGACCGCCTTCGTGGCCTTCGGAGCGCCGCTGTCCGCGTACCCGATGGCGCAGCTCGCCGGCGTGGCGGTCGGAGTCGTCGTGACGGCCTGGCGGATCGGCGACGGTAGGTTCCGACGGCCGATGGGGTGGAGGTCGGTCATCAGAACCCTTGGCGCGCAGTCGCACGGGATGCTGCTGTCGAGTGTCTCGGCGGTGGTGACGGCGCTTCCACCCGTCCTGGTGTCCCTCATCGCGCCGGCGGCGTTGCCCGCCTACACGCTCGCGGACAAACTGCTGCGATTCGCGACCACGGGTTTTTCGCCGGTGCTCCAGTACTTCCAGGGGTGGGTACCCGGAGTGATCGGGGCGGCGCGAGTCCGTCGGTCCGTGCGCGCCGCCAAGTTTGGGCTGGTCCTCGCCGGCTTGGGAGGTGTGGCGTTCGCACTCCTCGCGCCGTTCGCCGGCTCCCTCCTCAGCCAAGGCTCGGTCTCCATCAACCTCCCGCTGTCGCTCGCATTCGGAGCCGTCCTGGTGCTCCTGGTGGCGGCTCAGGTCATCGGTCTGATCGGCCTATTGTCCTTGGGAGCGGCTCGCCAGTACGCCCGTTACACGGTGATCGGTGCGGTCATTGGGATGCCGCTCACCCTCGTCGGCGCAGCGATGCTGGGCGCGACAGGTGCCGTTTCAGGGTTCGCGATCGGCGAACTCGTGGCCTTTGTGTTGGAGATCGCGCTGTTCGTCAGGCTGACTCGTCAGCAAGGAGACGGGTCGCCTACTCCGGACCTCTCAGACCCGTTCCCAACCTGATCCGGTCCACTCCTTCAACGGCCGGGCTGGTGCGCCACCGACAATCGTTCCGGGGGCTACATCACGAGTGACTACGGAGTTCGCAGCGATCACCGCTCCGTCGCCGATGACCACCGGCCCCAGGACGACGACGTTGTCGCCGAGCCAGACGTTCTTCCCGATGCGGACGGGGCCACCGGGGCTGAGCGGACGTTCCGCAGGAAGAGTCGTCGGCGACGAGCCGCCGGCGGCCGCGTACGAACCGTGGTTGTGGTCAGAGATAAAAACGCCGCTTCCGAACAAGCACCCGTCACCGATCTCCAGTGAGTGGGTCGCCGTGATGTGCACTCGGTTGGACAACGAGACTCCCGAGCCAATCACGACCGACGGCGCGAACGCATCGTCCCCGTAAGACGTCACTGCCTCGAGCCAAAGGTCGCTTCCGCACGAGAACTCCGGACCGAAGGAGATGCGGCGTCCCCCACGGACCTCAGCGCGCGGACCGAAGTGCGCGCCCGCCGCCTTCAGCTGCTGACTGAGGAGGGAGCTCTTCGTTTTGGAAGCTGCACGGCGGAGGATCCGCTCGACTGCGAGGACAGGCGGCTCGGCGTCGAGACGAAGCGCCCGCATGAGCGATGGCAGCATCCGAAGCTCTCCTTTTCTCGGCGTACGAGGGGTCGCCACTGAAGAGAGGTCAACATGCGGTCGACGCGGGGATCCCGAGCGCGCCCCTGCGCTTCATTAGGCTAGCCGCATGTCGGACTTGCCTCAGTCGCGACGTCTCGGATCGAACGCCCAGCCTCATCGCCGCGTCGTGCTCTGGGTCGTCTTGGCCGTCGTCGTGCTAGCCCTCTTCGTCGTCGCGTGGATCAGCATCCGCGGCGTCACGGCGAAACGGGACCTCGAGCAGTCCGTGAGCTCGGTGGACGCCCTGAAGTCTCAACTCGCGGACGGCGACGCGAAGGCGGCGCAGAAGACGGCCGCCGAACTGGAGCACAGCGCTGCCGAAGCGCGGTCCCTCACCGGTGATCCGATCTGGGGGCTCTGCCAGTACGTACCCGTGCTCGGCTCGAACTTCCGCGCAGTCCGTGAGGTCGCGGTCGTCGTCGACGATGTGGCACGAGGCGCGGTGTCACCCGTCGCCGGAGTCGTCGGCGAGGTGAGCGCTTCGGGGCTTGCTCCGAAGGATGGCCGGATCGACCTCACCCCGATCCTGAAGGCGCAGCCTGCGGTTACCGCTGCGGCATCGACGCTCAAGGACGCTTCGCACGCTGCAGACGATATTGAGACGAGCGACACATTATCCACAGTGTCGAGCGCCGTCGGGCAGCTCCGGAGCGCTCTGGAAGTTGTCGCCATCCAGGCCGACGTCGCCAATCGTGTCGTGTCCCTAGCACCGTCGATGCTCGGGCAGTCCGGCACGAAGCAGTACCTCGTCCTCTTCCAGAACAACGCCGAACTCCGCGCAGGTGGAGGGAACCCGGGCGCGCTGGCGCTCCTGACCATTTCCGACGGCAAGATCACGCTCGGCCAGCAGGCGTCGACGTCCGACTTCCCACAGGAGGCCATGCCGGTTCTCCCGCTGTCGGACGACACGAAGGGGCTGTACGGCTCCATCACGGGCCAGTACGTGCAAGACGTCACGCTCACCCCGCGGTTTGACGTGTCAGCGGAGCTGGCGCGCGAGATGTGGAAGCGGAAGTTCGGAACGGAGGTCGACGGCGTGATCGCGGTAGACCCGGTCACGCTCGGCTACATTCTGCGGGCAACCGGCCCGCTCCAGCTGCCGACGGGCGATCAGCTGACGAGTGACAACGCTTCTCAGCTCCTTCTGAGCGAGGCGTACTCGAAGTACTCCGATCCTCGTCTCCAGGACGCATTCTTCGCCTCGGCGGCGAGTGCGGTGTTTTCGAAGGTGTCGGACGGTGGGCTCGACCCGAAGGCGTTTGTGGAGGCGCTGACGACCGCTGCGTCGGAGGGGCGCGTCCGAGTCTGGAGCGCGGACGCAGCCCAGCAGAAGCTGATCGAGGGGACGGCCGTGGCTGGGCAGCTCCCGAAGAGCACGGCTGGAACACAACGGTTCGGGGTGTATCTGAACGACGCAACCGGCGCGAAGATGGACTATTACCTCGACAAGCGTGTCTCGGTCGGCAGCCAGGTCTGCAGGCGCGACGGACGACCGACTTGGGTCGTCTCCGTGACGTTGAAGAACACCGCTCCTGCGGACGCCGCATCGACACTGCCGGGGTACGTCACCGGGAGCGCGGACTACGGCGTCACGCCCGGAGAGGTCCGAACGAATGTCGCGATCTATGCCCCGGCGTCAGCGATCTACCTCGAATCGTCGCAGAGTGCCGGAACGAGCGCCCCGCAGACCGCGTCGGACGGCGAGTTCCCCGTGACGCAGTTCCAGACAACGCTGGCGCCGGGCAAGAGCGTGACCGTGACGTCCTCGTTCCTCGGGCCGAAGTCAGCATCGCGGACCGCCGTCGACGCGCTCTCCACCCCGGGGCTGCACCAGACGAAGGCCGACCCGCGCACGATCTCTTGCGCAGATCCGGTGGGGTGAGCGGTCGTCCCTGACCGGACTGGCGTGCCCCTCTGTGCTCGACGACAGTTCCGTCGCTGCGGAATCTGTGCGGAACAGCGCCTCGCTATGCGGACTTTTGCCGTCGAATTGACCCCCCGTTACGGGGGCAGAGCAGGGATCGTGAGCGTGGCGGAAGGACCGCGACTGCGGTCGGTCGGAGCAGTCCCGCCTAGGTCCGAAATTCCGTTGATCAGGGGAAACGAGGAGACGAGCCGATGCTGGACGGCGGTGAGTCGCGTAGAACGGGCCTTCTGTGAGCACGAGAGTTCACGAGATCGACACAATTACCTTGCGTGTGTGCTGTGAACGTCCGCTAGGTTGAGTGAACTTCGCCAATCGCCTCAGGGAACCACGCTGACCGGTTGACACACACGCGAGGGGTCAGGGCTCTGGGTCTCAGGGTCTGGAAGTCAGATCACTAGGGGAACAACTTCATGAAGAAGCTCATTGCTGCGGTCGTGCTGGCTGGCGCCGCACTCATCGCAACGCCTGCTGCTGCCAACGCGGCCGGCTACGTCCCGACGTCGAACGTCTCGGTTTCGGGTAGCTCCGTCGCCGGTGGCACC
Source organism: Curtobacterium sp. MCLR17_007 (assembly GCF_003234655.2). NCBI lineage: Bacteria > Bacillati > Actinomycetota > Actinomycetes > Micrococcales > Microbacteriaceae > Curtobacterium > Curtobacterium sp. MCLR17_007. Next base: position 566,972 of record NZ_CP126271.1, read on the forward strand.
ACCGTCATCAACTTCGGCCCGGGTTCGTTCGTCGGCAACGAGACGGTCAACGTCTCCGTCACCGGCGCTGGCGCAGTCACCCTCGGCGCGCTGCCGACCACGACCGTCACCAAGGCGTACACGGCTTCCGCTTCGGGCGCCGTCTCGCCGCGCGTCACGCTGCCGGCCGGGGCGTCGGGTACCTACTCGCTCACCGCGACCGGAGCGACGTCGGGCAACGTCGGCACGACGGCCCTCACGGTCCGTCCGGCCGACGCCGCCGCGGCTGCCGCTACTGGCAACGGCACCCTCGCCTTCACCGGTGGCACCATCTCCGCCCTCGCCCTCTGGGTCGGCGGCGGCGCTGTCCTGCTCGGTGGTGGCCTGCTGGTCGTCCGCGGCTCGGTCCGTCGCCAGCGCGAGACCGTCTGAGTCTCGACACACTGAACGAAGTCCCCGCAGCCATCTGGCTGCGGGGGCTTCGTCGTTCCGGCGCGGAGGGGCACCCAGCGGCACCCGCCGCCCCTGAGCTGCTCAGCGCGTCGCCAGTGCCACCATCACCAGCACCACGGCGACCACGGCCACCACGGCCAGCACGACGTACAGCCAGACCGGCGTCCGCCCGGGTCGCTTCATCTGACGAGGGGAGCGGTCGCGGGAGTCCATGTGGCGAGTGTGCGGCACCAACCTGTGGGCTGTACCGCTCCACCCGCATTCCCGATCCGTCGGAGTTGTTGGACCGTGTCCAGATCGCGAGTACCCCGCCCGAGGCCTGTACCCCGAAACGCGATCGTACCGGCCCGGAAACACGGGGATCATCCTGTCCTCCGCATTGACAGATCCCGTGAATCCACGGGAGTGGTCGCGGCACCCGGGGCGCAGGACATAGCGTTGTGGGCATCAGGACACGTACCCCGGATCGCCAAGGAGCAGCGACATGAGCATGACCGAGACCCACCCCGACGTCGCCGAAGTGACCCTCGACACGGAGACCATCGAGGTCATCGCCGCCATCGAAGCCGAGGTCGTCACCACTGCCGAACCGCAGCGTGCCCGCATCCTCTGGACCCGTCCCGACACCGGGCTGTGGGCGGCGAACTACGGCGGCTACTACGGCGGCACGGTCGACAAGCAGGGCACCCACTACTTCGTGTCCGACACCTTCGGCCAGTACGTCGGGGACTTCCGCACCCTGGCAGAAGCGCAGGCCAAGCTCGCCGAGCGACTGCACACCGTCCTGCCGGACGTCATCCGTCACGCCAGCTGACCCGAACCACCCGAGCCACCCGAACGATCAACGCCCCGCCGCACTCCGGCGGGGCTTCGTCGTTCCCGGGGCCGTCGTTCCCGCGGTCGTCCGCCGACCGCGCAGGCCCAGCAACACGACACCGGCCATGGCGCCGATGACGGCACCGCTCGTGTTCGCGAGCACGTCGTCCAGGGACGCGAACCGCGCGGGCAGGAAGAGTGCCTGGCCGACCTCGATCGCGGCGCTGACGACCAGCCCGGCCGCAGCTCCGGCCCACCAGGCACGGGTCCCCAGCCGCAGCACGACGAGCAGGCCGAGCGGCACGAAGAACAGCACGTTCGCGGTGAACTCGAGCGCCCCGTACCCGAACCAGAGCGGCAGCCCGGCGCGGTGCGCCAGGTCGAGCACCCGCAGGATCCCCGGGTGCGCGCCCGCGTCGACGGGGGAGCCCCAGAACCCCACCAGCAGCACGCCGATGCCGTAGAGCGCGAGCAGCGTGGTCGCCAGGCGTCGGCTACGGGGCGTCGGCGCGACAGCCCGTGTGCGCAGGGCGGCGAGCAGCAGGCAGCCCAGCAGCACGCCGACCGCGGACGCCAGGACGCCGGACACCCAGGTCGGCCCCGGCGTCGTGCCCTGGGCGGCGCGGATGGACACCACGACGACGCAGGCGACGGCCGCCCAGACCGAGGCGCGCCAACCGGCGACCGCGGCGGCTCCGCGGCCGGCAGCGGCGACGAGCGCGGGCAGCGGGACGACGACGAGGGTCACGGCGGCTGCGGTGACGAAGCCGTCCTCGACGGACAGGAGGCCGTGTCCGACACCGCGCAGCGCTGCGACCCCGGCACGGAACAGCTCCACGGCCCCACTCGCCACCCCGGGCAGCGTCGCCACCACCACGGCGAGGAGCACCGCGCAGCCCAGCACGAACCGGGCGATCGCGGTCCGTCGGGGCATGGTCACGAGGTCCGACGCTACCGGTTGCCGGCTGGCACCCGTACTGGGAGGTCCCCACTACTGGGGACCGCGGCGCACCCCACAGCCTGATGACGACCTGTCAGGATCTGCTCAGCGCGAACGTCCGTTCTCCGGTTCCCTGACCGTGACGACGGCGTGGACGCGCTCGACAGCCTCGACCCGAAAGAGACTCATGCTGCCTGCTCACCGGGGCACCGCCGTGCCCGCGCGCCGTCGTGGCGTCCGCCCCCTCGCCGTCCTCGCGGCCGCGCTGCTCGTCGGCGCCGGCCTGAGCACCACCTCCGCCGTGGTCGCCGCGACCCCGGCGTCGGCCGCGGTCACCGCCACCACGGACGGGCACTTCGTCTGCGACCAGAACACGCTCTACGCGACGAACAGCGCGGGCAAGGTCGTCGCGATCGACATCAGTGCGGCGGACTCGAAGGGCGCGACGGTCGACGTCGCCGACCTCGGCCTGCAGGCGAACAACGGCCTCGGCATCTCGCGCGAGGGCACCGCGATGTACGCGGCAGCGAACGGCAACGCGAACAACCAGAACGCCACCCTGCGCTCCTACGACCCGGCGACGGGGACCGCCTCGGCGCCCATCGCCACCGACAAGGTCCGGCCGGTCATCCGCGGCGCGGTGAACCCCGTCACGGGCATCTACTACTACGGCGACAACACCGGGTGGCTCGGCGCGTACGACCCGGCCAAGAAGCAGTACCTCGGCCAGGTCGGGCAGGTCAACGGGCTCAAGGCCGGCAACGGCGACTTCGCGTTCAGCTCGGGCGGGCTGTTCTTCGTGGTGGCGGCCGACAAGGTCTACCGCGTCAACACCGACGCGGTCCCGACCAGCACCGGCACGACCGCGCTGACCACGACCGAGATCGCGACGCTGCCCGCCGGCACCTCGAGCCCGGGCATCGCGTTCTCGTCCGACGGCTACCTGTACGTGTCGAACACCACGACCGCCAACAACGTCTCGACGACCACGATCTACCAGCTCGACCCCACCTCGGGCGCCCAGGTGCGCTCGTTCCCCGTGGCCGGCAACTTCGCGGCCTCCGACCTGGCGACCTGCAACTACGCCGACACCGTCGCCGGGCAGTCGAGCGTCGACCAGCGCTGGAACAGCGGCGACCAGTTCGGCCTGGCCATCACCGGCGACGGCATCACGAGCACGAACAGCGGCACGACCGCGACCACGAGCGGCACCGACACAGGCCTCCAGCGCCAGAAGGCCGGCGCGATCCTGGTCACGCCGGACAAGCACTACACCGTGACGCAGACCGCCGCGGGCACCACCGACCTGTCCGACTACACGACCACGTGGACCGCCACCGACGTCAACAGCGGGCGCAAGGTCGCCGAGGGCACCGGGAACACCGCGTCCTTCACCTTCCCCAAGGCCACGTCCTCTGACGGCACCGACGTCGTCGTGCTGTTCACCGACACCATGCGCCGCACCCACGTCGCGACGACCTCGGACACCGGCGTGGCCGTGACGGGCGAGACCCTGTCGGTGCCGGCAGCGCAGGGCGTCCTGGCGAACGACACCGGTGACGGCCTGTCCGTCGTGTCGAACACGACGCCCGCCCACGGCACCGCGACCGTCAACCCCGACGGCTCGTACACCTACACCTCCGACGCCGGGTTCTCCGGCACGGACACCTTCACCTACGTGGCGGAGGACGGCTCCGGGCAGCAGCAGACCGGCACCGTGACGATCACCGTCACGCCGACCGCCGCCGACGACGCCGTCACCGTGCACGCGGGCTCGACGGCCACGGCGGACGCCGCCTCCGGCCTGCTCGCGAACGACACCGGCAACGGACTCACCGTCGTGTCGAACACGAAGCCGGCGCACGGCTCCGTGACCGTGGACGCCGACGGCGCCTACCGCTTCACCCCGGCCGACGGCTTCTCCGGCTCGGACTCCTTCACCTACGTGGCCCAGGACGCCAAGGGCCACCAGACCACGGCCACCGTGACGGTCACGGTCGTGCCGACCGCGGGGGCGGACACCGTCGCCGCGACGGCCGGACAGCCGACCGTCGGAGCCGCACCGGGCCTCCTGGCCGATGACCAGGGCACCGGCCTGACCGTCTCCGGTTCCACGCAGCCCGCCCACGGTTCGGTCGTCGTCGGGAAGAACGGGTCGTACACGTACACGCCGACCGACGGGTACTCCGGACCGGACCAGTTCGACTACACCGTCACCGACGGCACCTCGAGCGACACCGTCACGGTCACCGTGCACGTCGCCCCGGAGGCCGTCGACGACGCCGCGACCACCACCGCCGGAGACGCCGTCGTGACGACGACCCGCGCGGACGGCGTCCTCGGCAACGACCTGGGCGCCGGGCTGACCATCGTGACGAACGACCAGCCGGCCCACGGCGCGCTCGAGCTCGACGAGGCGACCGGCGCGTACCGGTACACGCCGGTCGCGGGGTTCTCGGGCACGGACTCGTTCACCTACACGGTGCAGGACTCGTCCGGCGCCCTGTCCACGGCGACGGTCTCCCTGACGGTGGTGCCGGCCGCGGCTGACGACACCGCGAGCACCCGTGCCAACGAGCCCGTCACCATCGACGTGCAGGGCAACGACCACGGCACCGGACTGACGACCACGATCGTCGACGGCCCCACCGCCGGCCGGGTCGTGGTCGCCGACGACGGCTCGGTGGACTACACGCCCACCACGGGCTCCTCGGGTACCGACCACTTCAGCTACCGTGTGACCGACACCGCCGGACTGGTCTCCCGCACCGCGACCGTGACGGTCACGGTGACGCCGCGCGCGCTGCCCGACTCGGCCGCGACCACGGCGGACCAGCCCGTGACCGTCGCCGCCACGACCCTGACGGGCAACGACGTCGGCACCGGGATGCACGTCACCGGCTACCGTGACGCCGAACACGGCACGGTCGCGCCCGACGCCTCCGGCAACGCGGTGTTCACCCCCGACACCGGCTTCTCGGGCACCGGCACGTTCCGGTACGACGCCGCGGACGGCTCGGGGCAGCCGACCTCCAGCTGGGTCGTCGTGATCGTCGGCCCGATGGCGACGGCTGACGCGGCGACGGCCACGGCGGGCTCGACGCTCACCGTCCCGGCGGGCGAGGGCGTCCTGGCCAACGACCGCGGCACCGACCTGCGCGCCACCGTCGACGTGAAGCCCCTGCACGGGACCGTCGACCTGGCGGCGGACGGCAGCTACACGTACACCCCGAAGGACGGCTACTCCGGGCCGGACTCCTTCACGTACACCGCGACCGACCCGGACGGCAACACGTCCACCGGGCTGGTCAGCATCACCGTGAAGCCGAGCACCACGCCGGACACCATCGCGACGACGGCGAACGCGCCCGTCGCCGTGACGTCCCGCGACCTGACGGCGAACGACCACGGCACGGGCCTGACGGTCACCGGCGTGCGTGACGCGGGCACCGGCTCGGTCGTGCTGAACGGCGACGGCACCGTGACGTACACGCCCGCTCCGGGCACCTCCGGCACGGACACGTTCACGTACGAGGTCACCGGCGCGAACAACAACACCGCGACCGGCACCGTCACCGTCACGATCACGCCCGTGCTCGCCGCGCCGGACACCACGGCCACCGCGGACGGCGAGCTCGTCGTGCCGGCGGACCAGGGCGTCCTGGCCGGCTCGACCGGCACCGACCTGCACGTCGTCGACAACAGCGACCCCGCACACGGTTCGGTGACGGTCGACAAGGACGGGTCGTACACGTACACGCCGACGCCGGGGTACTCCGGTCCGGACACGTTCGACGCCACGGCGGAGGACGGCTCGGGCAACACCGCGACGACGACCGTGACCATCACCGTCGCCCCGAAGGCCGCGGCGGACGCCGTCAGCACCCGTGCGGGCACCGCCGTCGACGTCCCCGTCACGACCAACGACAGCGGCACCGGACTTGGGGTCACGGCCGTCGGCCCGGTGTCCGCCGTGTCGTCCGCCGGGACCGTCCCGAGCACCGCGCGGACGACCGGGGCGGGGACCGTGACCTTCACGCCCACCGACGGGTTCTCCGGCACCGCGACGTTCGACTACACGGTCGCCGACGCCACGGGAGGCACCGCCACCGCGACGGTCACCGTGACCGTGAAGCCCGTGGCCGTCGCGGACGCCCTGAGCACGCCGGCAGGCACCGCGCTACCGATCAGCAGCGACACGCTCACCGGCAACGACCACGGCACCGGGCTGCACGTCACCGGACACGGCGACGCGCGGCACGGCACCGTGACCGACGGCCCGGACGGCGGTCTGGTCTACACGCCCGCGCCGGGCACGTCGGGCACCGACACGTTCACGTACACCGCGACGGACGCCTCGGGGCAGACGACGACGGCGACCGTGACCGTGCTGGTCGGCACCGTGGCGCTCGACCACACCGCGACGACGTCGACGAACGGCACCGTGACGGCCTCGGCCGCGACGGGCGTGCTGACGGGCGACTCCGGCACGGCGCTCTGGGCCGCGGTCGACCGGAAGCCGGCGCACGGCACCGTCGAGCTGGCGAAGGACGGCTCGTACGTCTACACCCCGGCCGAGGACTGGTCGGGCGTCGACACCTTCACCTACACGGCCACCGATGCCGAGGGGAACACCGCGACCGGCCTCGTGACGATCACCGTCGTCCCGACCGTGCGTGACGACAGCACCCGCACCACCGCGGGCAGGTCCGTCACCGTGCGGGGCCCCGGCGTGCTCGGCAACGACCACGGCTCGCAGCTGCGGGTCGTCGCGGTCGGCACCGCGGCGCACGGCACGGTCGGCATCGCCGCGGACGGCACGTTCGACTACACGCCCGCCGCCGGCTTCTCCGGCATCGACCACGTGACGTACAGCGCGCAGGACGCCTCCGGGCAGCGCGTCGACGGCACCGTGACGATCACGGTCGGCATCGACGCGGTGGACGACTCCGGTCGCACGATCGCCGGGGTGCCGGTCGCCACCGATGCGCGCCACGGCCTGCTCCGGAACGACGTCGGCACGGGCCTGACCGCGGCGCTCGACCGGAAGCCCGCGCACGGCACCGCGCGTGTGGCTCGGGACGGGTCGTACGTCTACACGCCGGCAGCCGGGTTCACCGGGACGGACACGTTCACCTACACGGTGACGGACGCCTCGGGGCAGACCACGACCGCCACGGCGACGATGGTCGTCATCGCGCACGCGGTCGCGACGGACGACTCGGCCACCGGGACCAAGGGCGAGCACGTCACGATCGCGCCGCTCGACAACGACCACCCCACCGGTGGCGCGACGTTCAAGCGCAGCACGCTGCACCTGCTCGACCCGGCGACCGGTGCGAGCGTCGACCGCCTGACCGTCGAGGGCGAGGGCACCTGGACCGTGTCCGACGGCGTGGTCACCTTCACGCCGACGGCCGACCACACCGGCACGCTGCAGGTCGGGTACATCGTGACCGACAGCGACGGGCAGGTCGTCAAGGCCACGATCACCGTGGTCTACCCGGTCGGCCTGGCCGCCAAGCTGCACGCCGCACAGCTCGCCTTCACGGGAGCCACTGGCCTGGTCGGCCTGGGGCTCGGAGCGCTCGCACTGCTGCTGGCCGGCTTCGCCCTGATGCTGCGCCGACGGAACGCGCGCAGCTGACCGACACCGGCTGACGGACGGGAGGCCCGGATCACCGTCGCGCATCGGCGCCGGTGATCCGGGCCTCCCGTCCGTTGCGGTGGGTGCGGTGGGTGCGGTCGGGTGCGGCGGGCGGCGTCTCGTCAGAAGAGCGTGGACTCGCCGGGGTGTTCGGGAGCGCCTGCGCCCGTGACGGGCTCGATCAGCTGGGGTCCATCGTTGCGGACGCTGTTGACGGCGCGGGCGACCTCGTACTGCTCGAGGCCGGCCGCCACCGCGAGCGACTCGTGGTCGAGGAGCGCGAGCAGGTCGTCCGGAGCCAGGTCGCCGCCGAGCCAGTCGTCGTAGCCGTCCGGCGTGAGGAACGCGGGCATGCGGTCGTGCACCTCGCCCGGAGCGACGTGGGCGTCACGCGTGATGATCGCGAGCGAGAGCTTCCACTTGTCGGGGTCGTCCTCGGCCTTGGTCGGGTCGGGCCAGGCGCTGACGACACCCGCCATCGCCAGGGCGCCACCGGGCTCGTGCACGAAGTGGGGCTCCTTGCCGTCCTCACGCACGACCCACTCGTAGTAGCCCTGGGCCGGGACGATGCAGCGGTTGGTCGTGAAGGCCCGCTTGAACATGCCGCTCGTGGCGACGGTCTCGATCCGCGCGTTGATCGGCTTCGGGCGCTGCTTGGCGAAGTCCTTCGCCCAGGTCGGCACGAAGCCCCAGCTGATGCGCGGGAGCTCGCGCTCGCCGTGCCGTTGCCGGACGGCGTACACGGGGTCGGTCGGGGCGACGTTCCAGCTCGGAGCCAGGCCGGAGTGCACCTCGCCCGAGTCCTCGTCCACGTGCTCGGTGCGGGCGGCGAGCTCGCCCATGAGCTCGGGGAGCAGGTCAGCGGTGGTGTCGGAGACGACGAAGCGGCCACACATGCGCCCAGTGTGCCCCGTGCCGCCGACGGAGGCGCGTTCGGGCTGCCGGGAGGTCGGCGGCGGTGACGGTCGCGGTGGCGCGCGCGGCGACGGTTGCGGTGGCGCGCGTGGCGCGCGTGGCGACGGCGACGGCAGTGGTGGTGCGGGCGGCGGTGGCGGCGGTGCGGGCGGCGGTGGTGCGGGTGCGGGCGGCGGTGGTGCGGGTGGTTCGTCCTGCGCGCTGACGAATCCGGTTGGCGAAACCCGAGGCCAGCCGACCAGATTCGTCAGCGGCCGATCCGGTTCACGGTTCCCTGCGGGTCGCAGACCGGATCGGCGGTGCTCGGTCAGGGGCGGGGCGTCAGCGCTTCCGCGGCACGGCGGGCGCGCTCGGCGCGGCCGAGGCGCAGCAGTGTCGCCGGCAGGTTCGCCCCGTAGATCACCATCAACACCGGCCACAGGGGCGGGGCACCGACGACCGTCAGGCCCGTCGCCGCCAGCAGGCCGCCGCCGATGAGTGCCGTCCCCCGGGTCAGGTCGAGCGTCACGCCACGGCGGAACAGTGCCGTGTCGACCAGGACGGCCTCGCGGTCCTCGGGCGCGATGGCCGGGGGTCTGGCACCGACGTACCGCTGGACGGACCACCGTAGCGAGCGCGCGGTGTCGGGACGGACCTCCCGTCCGTTGATCGTGGCGTTCGGGGCGACCGGCGCTGTCAGACGACAGCACGCGAAGGCGACCGACCCGACGCCGAGCGACAGCAGCGCGATGACGACCGCCGCGCCGGGTGCGTCGTGCCCGGTCCAGTGGACGGCGGCCTCGAGCGCGGTCATCACCACGGCGGCGAGGACGGTGCACACGACTGCGATGCCGAACGCACGGCGTGCACGTGCCGGCGACACCACCTCGTGGACGACCTGCCGGTACGTCTCCCACCCGAGTCGGAACACCCGCGGCTACCGATCGTCGCCGGGCAGGGCGATCTTCGAGCCCGAGCGGGTGCCGGGACGGCCGGGGCGCACGGAGCGTGCCGCGGTCCGCGCCGGTGCGTCGGGCAGCACCTCGGCCAGGGCCCGGGCACGCTCGACCCGGCCGAGACGGGCGAGGCTGATGACCGTGCGGACGACGGTCATCCCCGCGACCCACAGGAACAGGAACGACGACCCCGCCCACAGGACGACGCCGGTGAACGACAGGATGACGGCGACCACGACGAGCAGCCCGCGGTACACCTCGGGCACCAGGGCCGCGCGGATGGCGAGGGCGTCACGCAGCACGTCGTCGCGGTCGGCAGGGTCGATCGTCGGGGCTGCTCCGCGGCGGAAGTACCGTTCGCTCGGTTCCGGAGCCGTCGACACCGCGCCCCAGTACAGCCGCGTGCCGTCGGCCGTGCTCGGGCGCAGCGGCACGCATGCCGCCCCGAACACCCCCAGCCCCAGCGCGAGCAGCGCCACGCCGACCGCGTCCGCGCCGTCTCGCAGGTCGGGCCACCCCGCGACGAGCCCGAGCGTCACCAGGACGACGACCACGACCACGGCGACGAGCACGCCGACGACGACCGACCGACGACGCCGGTCCGCGGGGACGGCGCCACCGACGTGGTCGCGGAAGACACGCCATCCGAGGGAGTACATGGGCCTTTCCTACTCGGCCCCGGCTCGGACACGCCCGACGTGCCCGCAGCGGCGGCACCGACCACCGCACGGCACCGGGCTGGATCAGCGATCGTCCAGGCAGGGGCGCTCATCTGCTGCCATGAGTCTCGACATCGTCTACACCGCCGTCGCCCACGCCTCCGGGGGCGGCCGCGACGGGCACGTCCGCAGCGAGGACGACCGCCTCGACCTCGACACCCGCCCCCCGAAGGAGATGGGCGGCAGCGGCGAGGGCACCAACCCCGAGCAGCTCTTCGCCGCCGGGTACGCCGCGTGCTTCCTCGGTGCACTGCACGCCGCGGGCCGCGAGCTCGGCGTCGACACCACCGGTGCCGAGGTCTCCGCCGAGGTCGGCATCGGCGGCAACGGCAGCGGGGGCTTCGGGCTGGCGGTCGAGCTGGACGTCTACGCGCCCAACGTCGAGCAGACCCAGCGCCAGCGTGCCGTCGAGCGGGCGCACGAGATCTGCCCGTACTCGAACGCCACCCGGGGCAACATCACCGTCACGCTGTCGCTCGTCGACTGACACGCTGGGCGTCATGAACCCCTCGGACCGTTGCCCCTGCCTGAGCGGCAACCCCTACGGCGAGTGCTGCGGTCCCCTGCACGCCGGGGCCGCAGCTCCGACCGCGGAACGGCTCATGCGGTCGCGCTTCTCCGCCTTCGCGCTGGGGCTGCCCGAGTACGTGCTGTCGTCGTGGCACCCGAGCACCCGGCCGAGCTCGCTCGAACTCGACGCCGACCAGCGCTGGACACGGCTCGACGTGCTGTCGACCCAGGCCGGAGGCCCGTTCGACTCCCGGGGCACGGTCGCCTTCCGCGCGTGGTGGCGGACCGACACCGAGCGTGGCACGCTCGAGGAGACGAGCGACTTCGTGCGCGAGCAGGGCCGCTGGTCCTACCTGGACGGGGTCGTCAGCTGAGGAGTCCCATGCCCCGCGACATCACCACGTTCGGCGCCCGCACGACGGCCGCCGAGGTCCTCGACGGCATCGACCTGACCGGCCGCACCGCGATCGTCACCGGCGCCGCGTCGGGCATCGGCGTCGAGACGGCCCGGGCGCTCGCCGGGGCCGGAGCCGCCGTGACGATGGCCGTCCGCGACGTCGACGCCGGCCGCCGGGTCGCAGCCGACATCGCGGAGTCGACCGGGCGTCCGGCACCGACGGTCCTCGAGCTGCACCTGGACCGCCCGGCCTCGGTCGACGCGTTCACCGCCGCGTGGGACGGCCCGCTCGACGTGCTGATCGCCAACGCCGGCATCATGGACGCTCCCGAGACGTACACGCCCGCCGGGTGGGAGTCGCAGTTCGCCACGAACCACCTCGGGCACTTCGCCCTGGCGCTCGGGCTGCACGACGCCCTGGCGGCAGCGGGGTCGGCGCGCATCGTCGCCGTGTCGTCGAGCGGGCACGGCTCGTCGCCCGTCGTGTTCGACGACCTGTTCTTCCGGCGCCGCCCGTACGAGCCCGGGCTGGCCTACGCCCAGTCGAAGACCGCGAACGCCCTGTTCGCCGTCGGGGTGGGCCTGCGCTGGGCCGACGACGGCATCACCGCGAACTCCTGCATGCCCGGCGGCATCTGGACCGGCCTGCAGAAGCACTGGGACCCGGACGTCCTGGCGGCCACCAAGGTCGCGGCGGCGGACCTCGTCAAGACCCCCGCGCAGGGAGCGGCGACCTCCGTGCTGCTCGCCACGGCACCCGAGCTCGCCGACGTCAGCGGGAAGTACTTCGAGGACTGCCACGAGTCGGCCGTGGTCGATGCCGTGCAGGACGGCCTGTACGGGGTGCTGCCCTGGGCGCTCGACACCCGCGACGCCGACCGTCTGTGGGACGTGTCCGTCGCGCTGCTCGACGCCGAGGCCCGCAGCCGCGGGTAGCTGCGGCCAGCTGCGACTACCCGCCGATCGTCTCCGGCAGGCGCACCGCGGCGCGCATCGCCCGGCGCACGGCCGCCTCGTCCGGCAGCAGCTCGTCGTCGTCCCCGGTCAGGAAGAACCGGATCTGCCCGATCGCCTGCTCGGTCAACATGTCGAGCCCGTTCAGCACCCGGCCTCCGGCAGCCGACCACCGACTCGACGCCGCCGTCGGCCACGGCTCGTAGGCCACGTCGAACAGCACGGCGTCCGGCCCGCTCGGCACGAGGTGCAGGTCGTCGGCAGCGCCACCGGGGAGCGTCGACACGACGAACCCGAGCGGGCCGGCCTGGTCGAGCTCGGCCAGGGGGTGCACCTCGATCGTCACCCCGAGCCGTGTCGCCAGGGTCACCAGGTCACCGGCGCGCGCGGTGTCCCGGACGAAGACCCGGACCAGCGAGGCCCCGAGTCGCAGCGACGCCGTCAGGGCGCTCGCCGCGGTGGCTCCGCCGCCCAGGATCGTGGCCTCGCCGGGGACGTGCCCGAGTGCGGCGACGGGACGGACCAGTCCCTCGACGTCGGTGTTCGCGCCCCACCGCAGCACCCGGTCGCCTGAGGTCCGGAACGCCATCGTGTTCGCGACGCCGAGTTCGTCGACCAGCGGTGTCGTCCGGTCGAGCAGGGGCAGCACCTCGCGCTTGAGCGGCATGGTCAGGCTGAGCCCGCGCTGCTCCGGGCCGAGCGCCGCGACGAACGCGTCGAGCCCGCCGGAGGCGACCTCGTGCCGGTCGTAGGTGAAGGGCAGGCCGAGCACCTCGTACGCCGCCAGGTGCAGCGTGGGGGAGAGGGAGTGCGTGATCGGGGAGCCGAGCACGGACAGGGCAGTGCGCTCCGGGTCGTGCCAGGTGGGGGTCACGGTCTGTGAGCATAGTCAGCCCGGCTCGGCGTCAGGTGCTTAGGGTAGCCTTACCTCTGTGATCCGATCCTCCCTCCCCAAGCAGCGCCTCCGCCGCGTGCTCGCAGCAGCCGGCGCCGTCGTGGCCGCCTCGCTCGTCCTCGCCGGGTGCTCCTCCGGTTCGACGACCGCGCAGTCGACCTCGACCGCCTCCGGCGACGGCGCCTTCCCGGTGTCCATCACGACCGGCCTCGGCACCACGACCATCGAGTCGCAGCCCAAGCGCGTCGTCGCCCTCGGCTGGGGCGACGCCGAGACGGCACTCGAGCTCGGCGTGCAGCCTGTCGGCGCGAGCGACTGGCTGGCGTTCGGTGGCGACGGCGTCGGGCCGTGGCTCAAGGACGCCTACACGAAGTCGCCCAAGATCATCAACACGCTCGAGCCCAGCTACGAGGACATCCTCAAGCTCAAGCCGGACCTGATCCTCGACGTCAAGTCCTCGGGCGACAAGGACCGCTACAGCAAGCTCTCCGCGATCGCGCCGACCGTGGCCATCCCGAAGGGCGGCGAGAACTACCTCGCCACCACGAAGCAGCAGACCACGATGATCGCCGAGGCGCTCGGGAAGGTCACCGAGGGCAAGAAGCTGCTGTCCGGGGTCGACGACGCCTACGCCGCAGCACGCAAGGCGCACCCCGAGTTCGACGGCAAGACCGCCGTCATCGGGGCCTACACGTCCGAGGGCTTCGGCGCCTACGCCTCGGCCGACAGCCGCGCGCAGTTCATGCAGCAGCTCGGGTTCACCATCCCCGAGAAGATCGACCAAGAAGCCGGCAAGCAGTTCTCGGTGTCGCTGTCGAACGAGAACCTCGACCTGCTGAACGCCGACCTGACGGTGATCCTGCCGATCTACGTCGAGGCCTCGGCCGCCGAGAACGACCCGCTGTTCCAGAAGGTGCCGTCGGTCCAGGCCGGCCATTCCATCGTCGTCGACGACAAGGACGTGTCCTCGGCGTTCTCGATGGGCACCACCGCGGCGATCGAGTGGGCGCTCAAGCGCCTGCCCGACGAGTTCGCGGCGAAGCTCGGCTGAGCCGCCTCGATCCGCTGAACGGCCTGGAGGCCCGGATCACCACCCACGGGCCGGTTGCGGTCCGCCGGGGGTGCACCGGGCCTCCAGTGCGTTCCGGCGACCACGTCGCCAGCCGACGCGTCGGTCGGATCAGACGCCGAAGGTCGAGCCCAGGAAGGCGAAGAGCAGCGCGATGAGCGGGAACGAGCCCTGGATCAGCGCCGTGCTGAGGTACCGACGGCCCGTGCCGACGAGCACCACGGCTGCGGCGAGCATGCTCGCCGTGCCGAAGACGATGAGCGGCCAGCCCGTCCCACCGTTGCCCGCGAAGGCGAGCACCACACCGAGGAAGGTGCCGATCGCCAGGAACAGGTTGTAGAAGCCCTGGTTGAAGGCGAGCGAGCGGGTGGCGCGCGCTTCGGCGTCGGAGGCGATGCCGAAGGTCTTGCGGACGCGGGGGCTCGTCCAGGCGATCGACTCCATGAAGAAGATGTAGACGTGGAGCAGTCCGGCGAGGATCGCGAACACGCAGGAGAGGACGAGGAGGACCGACATGGACCCCATCTTCCCATCGACGGCGGTGCCGGTCGTAACCCTCGGGTGGCGCCGCTCGAGCGCCGTTAGGCTCGGCGCATGAGCGAGTACGACGACGCGGCCGTGGCGGAGCTGCAGAGCATCCGGCAGAGCATCGACAACATCGACGCCGCGGTGATCCACATGCTCGCAGAGCGCTTCAAGTACACGCAGCGGGTGGGGTACCTCAAGGCCAGTGCGGGCATGCCGCCGGCCGACCCGGCACGCGAGCAGGTGCAGGTCTCGCGGCTGCGGTCGCTCGCGGCGGAGTCACACCTGGACCCGGCGTTCGCGGAGAAGTTCCTGAACTTCATCGTCGCCGAGGTCATCCACCACCACGAGCAGATCGCCGAGGGCGAGGCGTGAGCACTGCGCCGTCCGGTGCTGCGTCCGATGCGGTGCCGGCGGTGCCGGCGTTGCCCGCGCTGCCTGCGCTGGCCGCGTTGCCTGCATTGCTCGTGGGGTCCTACACCGCGACGGGGGGCGGGAACGCGACCGGGATATCCCTCGTCGAGGACGGCGTCGCGTCGACCGTCGCCGTGATGGACGACCCGTCGTTCCTGGCGGTCGCGGGTGACCGCGTGTACGCCGTGTCCGAGGTCGTCGACGGCAGCGTGCAGGCCTTCCGCCGGAACGGGGCCGCGCTCGAGCACCTGTGGACCGCCGCTGCCGGGGGTGATGCGCCGTGCCACGTCCGGGTCGACCCGGACGGGGTGCTGGTGCTGACGAACTACACGTCGGGGACCGTCACCGCGGTGGACCTGGTCGCGGCGGAGGCGTTCGCGGCGTCGGCGGGGCCGGGGGACGCGCTCGTGGTGCCGGATGCCGCGTCGTCGACCGAGGTCCTGCCGGACGTGACGGGCCCTGATGCCGACCGGCAGGACGGGCCGCATGCGCACCAGTCCATCGCGACGCCAGAGGCCACGATCCTGGTGGCGGACCTGGGCGGGGACGCGCTCCACGAGTTCTCGGTGGGTGGTGCTGGTGCTGACGCCGGTGCCGGTGCCGGTGCTGATGACTCGTCGTCGCTCGTGCTGGTCCGGGTCCACCACGTGGCGCCTGGGGCAGGGCCGAGGCACATGGCCTGGTTCGACGGGGACCTGTTCGTCGCCGGGGAACTCGACGGGCACGTCCACCGGCTGCGCCGTGACGAGAGCGGGTCGCTCCGCACCGTGGCCTCGGTGTCGACGGGGGCGGGCGAGTCCCTGCTGAGCCACATCGAGGTCGACGACTCCGGGCTGGTGTACGTCGCGGTGCGGGGCCGGGACGTCATCGTGGTGCTCGACGCCTTGGACGGACAGTTGGCGGTCGTCGGGTCGGCGTCGTCGGGTGGTGTCTGGCCGCGGCACTTCGCCCGGGTGCCCGGGTTCGTCCTGGTGGCGAACGAGCGGTCCGACGCGATCGCGGTGTTGCCCGTGGGGCCGGACGGGGTTCCGGGGGAGTCCGTCGGGCAGATCGCCGTCGGCACGCCGACGTGCGTGGTGCCGGTCGGCTAGAGCTGCCGGGGGGCATGCGCCGGGCTGGTGCTGGCCGGGCTGGTGCTGGCCAGGCTGGTGCCGGTCGGGCTGGTGCCGGTCGGACCGGGTCAGGTCTGGATCAGGTTCTCGAAGGGGCGACCCTCGGCAAGGGCCGACACCTGCCGCCGCATCAGCTCGATCGACCGCGGCACGCTGAGGTCGGTGTTGCCACCGACGTGCGGCGTGAGCACGGTGTTCGGCGTCGTCCACAGCGGGTGCCCGGGCGGCAGCGGCTCGGGGTCCGTGACGTCGAGCCCGGCCGAGAGCCGCCCAGCGAGTAGCTCGGCCACCAGGGCATCGGTGTCGACGACCTTGCCGCGCGCGACGTTCACCACGAGGGCACCGTCCGGCAGCGCCGCGAGCAGCGCCGCGTCGACCAGGTGTTCGGTCTCGTCGGTGAGCGGGGCGATGAGGACGAGGACGTCGGTGCTGCGGGCGAGTTCGGGCAGCTCGTCGAACGCGTGCACCTGGCGGCCGTCCTGCTCGCGAGCGGTCCTGGCGACGACGGTGACATCGGTCCGGAACGCTTCGAAGCGCGTCGCGATGGCGCCTCCGATCGCGCCGTAGCCGACCACGGTCACCCGACGGTCGGCCAGGGACCGGGTCTTCCGGACGTCCCAGACCTGGTTCGTCCGGTCGATCTGGAACTGGCCGATCTCGCGCAGCGCCGTGAGTGCGAGACCGACGGCGAGCTCGGCGGTCTCGTCGTCGTGGATGCCCCGGCCGTTCGCCAGTTGCGCGTGCGCGGGGACGTGCGGCACCGCGTGCTCGTACCCGGCACTCGGCAGCTGCAGGAGTCGCAGGTTCGGCAGGTCGTGCACGTACTGCCACCGGTGGCGTCCCTGGAAGTAGAACGGCAGCAGCGTGATCGCGATGTCGTTCGGCCGCTCGTGCGGCTCTTCGAGGTCCCACACCTCGAGCTCGACGCCGTCCGGCACGGGGCCGAACCGGTCGACGAGTTCGGCGAACGGCAGGGTGACGACGGTACGGGGGTTCGCGCTCACGACGTCCGGCCTCAGCTGTCGGTGCGCGGCGAGAACGTGCCGTCGGACGCCAACGGGCCGCGGCCCAGGACGCCCTCGGTCACGGTTTCCTGGATGACGTCGCCGAAGCGGCTCGGCAGGGTCGCGCCGTGCGTGCCGCGGAGTTCGTCGACCGAGACCTCGAACGCCCCCTGGACCTCGAGGGCCTGCGAGTGGCCGTCGGTCACACCGATGCGCAGGACGGGGAAGCCCCGACCGTTGCAGAGGCCCTGGAAGCGGACGTCGTCCTCGCGGCGGACGGTGACGATCACCCGCGTGGTCGACTCCGAGAACAGCGCCGTGGCGACGTCGATGCCGTCGCGTTCCTGCAGTTCGTCGAGGACGACGCGTGCGCCGACCCCGAAGCGCAGGACCGACTCGGCGAGCGACTGCGCGAGCCCGCCGTCCGACAGGTCGTGGGCGCTGGTCAGCAGCTGCTCGTCCGTGGCGGCGTGCAGCAGCGCGGCGAGGTCCTTCTCGTGGGCCAGGTCGACCTTGGGCGGGCGACCGCCCAGGTGCCCGTGCACGGTGCCCGCCCACGCCGAACCGTCGAGCTCGAGGTCGGTCGTGCCGAGCAGGTAGATGTTGTGGCCGTCGTCCTGCCAACCCGAGGGCACGCGCTTGGCGACGTCGTCGATGACACCGAGCACACCGACCACGGGGGTGGGGTGGATCGGGGTCGAGCCGGTCTGGTTGTAGAACGACACGTTGCCGCCGGTCACCGGGATGCCGAGCTCCATGCAGCCGTCCGCCAGTCCTTCGACCGCCTCGGAGAACTGCCACATCACCTCGGGGTTCTCCGGGGAGCCGAAGTTCAGGCAGTCGGTCACCGCCGCCGGGATGGCACCGGTGACGGCGACGTTGCGGTACGCCTCGGCCAGGGCCAGGCGAGCGCCCTGCTTCGGGTCGAGCTGGCAGTAGCGGCCGTTCGCGTCCGTCGCGATCGTCACGCCGAGGCCCGTTTCCTCGTCGACGCGGATCATGCCGCCGTCGTCCGGGAACGCCAAGGCGGTGTTGCCGAGCACGTAGGTGTCGTACTGGTTCGTGATCCAGCGTTTGTCCGCCAGGTTCGGCGACCCGAGCAACTGCAGGAACTGCGCCTTGAGGGCCGGCCCCGTCTCCGGGCGGTCGAGCGACTCGGCGCCGTCGGACTGCAGCGCGTCGATCCAGGTCGGGTAGGCGACCGGGCGGTCGTACACGGGGCCGTCGACGGCGACGGTGCGCGGGTCGACGTTGACGATCTCCTGGCCCTGCCAGTCGATCACGAGACGACCGGTGCCGGTGACCTCGCCGAGGACGCTCGTCTCGACCTCCCACTTGCCGACGACCTGCAGGAAGGCGTCGAGCTTGTCGGGACGGACGACCGCCATCATGCGCTCCTGGCTCTCCGACATGAGGATCTCCTCTGCCGTGAGCGTGGGGTCCCGCAGCAGGACGTCGTCGAGCGAGATGTGCATGCCGCCGTCGCCGTTGCTGGCGAGCTCGGACGTGGCGCACGAGATGCCCGCGGCGCCGAGGTCCTGGATGCCCTCGACGAGGTCCTTCTGGAAGAGCTCGAGGCAGCACTCGATCAGGACCTTCTCGGCGAAGGGGTCGCCGACCTGCACTGCGGGGCGCTTGGTCGGGCCGCCCTCGGTGAAGGTGTCGGACGCCAGGATCGACGCGCCGCCGATGCCGTCGCCGCCGGTGCGGGCGCCGAAGAGGACGACCTTGTTGCCGGCGCCCGAGGCGTTCGCCAGGTGCAGGTCCTCGTGCCGCAGGACACCCACCGCGAGGGCGTTGACCAGCGGGTTGCCCTGGTACACGGAGTCGAAGTAGGTCTCGCCGCCGATGTTCGGCAGGCCCAGGCAGTTGCCGTAGAACGAGATGCCCCCGACGACCCCGTGCACGACGCGGGCCGTGTCCTCGTGGTCGATCGCGCCGAAGCGGAGCTGGTCCATGACCGCCACCGGACGCGCACCCATCGAGATGATGTCGCGGACGATGCCGCCGACGCCCGTGGCGGCGCCCTGGTACGGCTCGACGTAGGACGGGTGGTTGTGCGACTCGACCTTGAAGGTGACCGCCCAGCCGTCGCCGATGTCGACGACACCGGCGTTCTCGCCCATGCCGACCATCAGGTTCTTCGTCATCTCCGGCGTGACCTTCTTGCCGAACTGCCGGAGGTAGTTCTTGCTCGACTTGTACGAGCAGTGCTCCGACCACATGACCGAGTACATCGCCAGCTCACCCGAGGTGGGGCGACGGCCGAGGATCTCGCGGATCTTCGCGTACTCGTCCGCCTTGAGCCCGAGGGCCTCGTACGGCTGGTCCTTGTCGGGCGTCGCCGCCGCGTCCTGCACGGTGTCGGGCTTCGGGCGAACGTGGGTCGTCACGGTGTTGTCGTTCCCTATTGAGGTCGGGGCGGTCACGTCGGTCGCGTCGGTCACTTGACGAGTGTCGACTCGATCACGGAGGTGAAGAAGGTGAGGCCGTCCGTGCCGGAGGCCATCGCCGCGGGGGTGTCCGGGCCGAAGCCGGCTTCCGTCGCGTGCTCGGGGTGCGGCATCAGGCCGACGACGTTGCCGCGCTCGTTGGAGACGCCCGCGATGTCGTCGATCGAGCCGTTCGGGTTCACGCCGACGTAGCGGAACACCACCTGGCCGTTGTCCTCGATGCGCTTGATCTCGTCGGCGTCGGCGACGAACCGGCCGTCCGCGTTCTTGAGCGGGATCGTGATCTCCTGCTGCGCGCTGAACCCGGAGGTCCAGGCGGTGCCGGCGTTCTCGACGCGGAGCTTCTGGTCGCGACGGATGAACTGCTGGTGGGCGTTGCGGGTGTGCGCACCGGGCACCAGGCGGGCCTCGGCGAGCATCTGGAACCCGTTGCAGATGCCGAGCACGGGCATGCCCTTGCCAGCTGCGTCGATGACCTCGGCCATGATCGGTGCCTTGGCCGCGATCGCCCCGGCGCGCAGGTAGTCCCCGTACGAGAAGCCCCCGGGGAGCACGATCGCGTCGACGCCCTGCAGGTCGTGGTCGCCGTGCCAGAGCGCGACCGGGTCGGCCCCGGCGAGGCGGACCGCGCGCTGGGCGTCGCGGTCGTCGAGCGAGCCGGGGAACGTGATGACGCCGATGCGCATCGCGGTCACTCGGCGCTGCTGTGCTCGGCCACGCTGACCGAGACGACGTCTTCGATCACCGCGTTGGAGAAGATGTCCGCCGCGATCTCGCGGACCTCGGCGAGCTTGGCGTCGTCGACGGGGCCGTCGACGGTCACCTCGAATCGCTTGCCGATGCGGACGTTGGTCAGGTCGTTCTTGCCGAGGCGCGCGAGGGCATTGCCCACCGCCTTGCCCTGGGGGTCGAGGATCTCGGCCTTCGGCATGACCTCGACGACGATCGTTGGCACGTGTTCACTCCAGCACGGTGGGTCGGTTGGGGACGCGCCAAGTCTATGCGGCCCGCGCATCCCGCCGAGCGCGCTTGTGGAGAACTGTTCGAAGCCGTATATTCCAAGTCGAATAGTCAACTCGGAACACGGACAGGAGGCCCGGATGACGTCGCTCACGCCCCTCGCGTTCGCCGCGCTGGACCTGCTGAACGAAGCGCCGATGCACCCGTACGAGATGTTCCAGACCATGGTCCACCGCCGCGAGGAGCGGAACGTCAAGGTCCGGCCCGGCACGCTCTACCACCAGGTCGGGCGCCTCGCAGAGCTCGGCCTGGCCGAGGTGGTCGGTACCGACCGCGACGGCAACCGCCCCGAGCGGACGACCTACACGATCACCGACGCCGGACGGACCGCGCTCGCCGAGGGGCTCCGGCGCATGGTCGCCGAGCCCGCCGACGAGTACCCCGAGTTCCACCTGGCGCTGTCGGTGCTCGAGAACCTGCCGAAGGACGATGCCGTCGATGCCGTCCGGGTCCGGATCGTCGCGCTCGAACACGAACGCGACGAGTACGACGGCGCCGTGCGCGACATCCACGCCAAGCAGCTCGCCGACCGCTACTGGCTCGACGTGTCCTACGTGCATGCGATGCTCACCGCACAGATCGAGTGGCTCCGTGCCACCGTTGCCCGCATCGAGCGCGGCGACATTCCCTGGGACGGCCCGGCCGTCCCGACGCAGAACCCCACGAACAGCAAGGAACCCACTCGATGACCTCCGTCACGTCGCCCCCCACGGGCACCGAGAAGAAGCCGTGGCCTGCCCTCTGGGCGCTCGTCGTCGGCTTCTTCATGATCCTGGTCGACTCCACGATCGTGTCCGTCGCCACCCCCACCATCGCCGAGAAGCTGAACGCCGACATCAACAGCGTCATCTGGGTCACCAGTGCGTACCTGCTCGCCTACGCGGTGCCGCTGCTCATCACGGGCCGACTCGGTGACCGCTTCGGCCCGAAGGTCCTGTACCAGGTCGGCCTCGTCGTCTTCACCCTCGCCAGCCTGTGGTGTGGTTTCTCGGGCTCGATCGAGATGCTGATCCTCGCCCGTGTCGTCCAGGGCCTCGGCGCCGCCATGATGACGCCGCAGACCATGTCCGTCATCACGCGCATCTTCCCGCCGCAGAACCGCGGCGCGGCGATGGGCCTCTGGGGCGCGGTCGCCGGTGTCGCCTCGCTCGTCGGCCCGATCGTCGGCGGCCTGCTCGTCGACGGCTTCGGCTGGGAGTGGATCTTCTTCGTGAACGTGCCGGTCGGTGTCGTCGCGTTCGTGCTGGCGCAGCGCTTCGTCCCGTCGTTCGAGCGCCACGGCCACCGCTTCGACTACCTCGGCATCGTGCTCAGTGCCGTCGGGCTCTTCCTGCTCGTCTTCGGCATCCAGGAGGGCGAGACCTACGACTGGGGCGTCATCACCGGCCCGATCTCGGTCTGGTCGCTGATCATCGCCGGCATCGTCGTGCTCGTCGCCTTCGTGGTGTGGCAGCGCGTGCAGAAGGGGGAGCCGCTGCTGCCCCTCGGCCTGTTCAAGGACCGCAACTTCACCCTGGCCAACGTCGCCATCACCGCCGTCGGTGTCGCGATCTCGTCGTTCGCGCTGCCGATCATGCTCTGGGCTCAGGACGTGCTGCGGTTCTCCCCGACCCAGGCCGCGCTGCTGCTCGTGCCCCAGGCGGTCATCTCCGCGGGGCTCGCGCCGCTCGTCGGCAAGAACCTCAACAAGTGGAACCCGCGCTGGGTCGCGGCGTTCGGCCTCGCGTGCTTCTCGGGCGGGCTGTTCTGGTTCGGCGCACTGCTCTGGTCGGGTGCTGACTGGGGCTGGACGCTCCTGCCGAGTGCCCTGCTCGGTCTGGCCAACGCCTGCATGTGGGGACCGCTGTCCGTCTCGGCCACGCGCAACCTCCCGCCCAAGCTTGCGGGTGCCGGCTCGGGCGTCTACAACACGACCCGTCAGATCGGTGCGGTGCTCGGTTCCGCCGGCATCGCCGCCCTGATCGAGGCCCGCATCACCGCGAACTTCCCGGCGCAGTCGGGCGGGACGTCTGCCGGTGGCGCCGAGCAGCAGGTCGGTGGGCTGCCCGCCTTCCTCCAGCAGCCGTTCGCGACCGCGATGGGCCAGTCGCTGGTGCTGCCCGCCGTGGTGCTCGTGGTCGCGATCGTCGCGGCACTGTTCCTGGCGAAGCCGAAGCAGACCGTCGCCTGGAGCCAGACCGGTTCCGTCGCGACCCAGCCCGGCGCCGCGGCGGAGCAGCCCGCTGCCCCGACCGGACACGGCATCCACGCTGCGGCTCCCGCGCCCACCTCGCCCGAGGAGGAGCTGGCCGCAGCCGATCACCACGGACGGCACTCCGGCGCTGAGTAGCCCGCGCGCCAGTTCCACATGCGAGGACGCCCCCGATCGCACGAGCGGTCGGGGGCGTCCTCGTCTCCGTGCGCATCTTCTCGCACGGTGTCGCTCGCTGCGTCCGCATGTTCCGACACCGGGCGAGCACCGGCGGCTCCTCGATGCAGTCCGAGGCGACAACACCGCTGTCGTACGTCGTCGACTTCGTCGCGGCCGGGGCAGCCCTGCCGACGATGCGACAACACCGCTGTCGTACGACATCGACTCTGTCGTTCCGAGTCGGCTCCGCCCGCCCGCGCCGCCCCTGCGTCCGCCCGCGCCCCGCCGCCCGCCTCACCTGCGGCGGGACAGGTGCTCTCGGGTCAGGGCGTCCATCTCGTCGTCGGAGAGGGCGTCGACGGCGCGGGCCTCGCGGCGGTCGGTCCGCTGCCACCGGATGAACAGCGAGATCAGCACGGGGATGTCCGCCACCTCGGCGATGAACCACAGCAGGTCGCCCGCCAGGTGCTGGTCGCGGAGCGGTGACGGGAACCAGGCGGGCCCCGAGGCCATCACGGTCGCGCCGTCGAGCACGTGGTTCGTGATGCGCAGCACGATGCCCGGGATCGCGTCGAGCATGAGCTCCACGAACGCCAGCAGGAACTCCGCCGTGACGAACGTCGACGAGCGCAGCAGTCCCGGTTCCGACAGTGGAGCGAGCAGCCCGAACCCGAGCATCGGGACGAGCACCGTGATCGCGACGGCCCCCACCGCGGACGTGCGGATCGCCGCCGACAGCGGAGTGAGCAGGAGACAGAACAGCGCGAGGGCGACCAGGGGCGACACGATCGCGGTGCCGAGCACCCGCACCGGACGCGACCGCATGACGGCGGTGGCGGCGTCGGCGAGGCGAGCAGGGCCTCCCGTCCGGAGCAGCGCGAGCGGCGCGCCGATCGCAGCGAACGTCGGGACCGCGAAGAACAGCAGCGCGAGCCGCAGGACGAACGCCCAGCGCAGGGTCTGGTCGTACACGCCGACGATGCCGAACTGCAGGACGCCGAACAGCGCCAGTGCTCCGACGAAGGACAGCGACCGCCAGCACGGCCATCCGGCGCCACGACGGTGCGCACCGACGAGCCACCAGCCGTAGGCCACCGCGGCGACCAGGATCATGGCGACCGCGAGCGGATCGAGGTGCCAGATGCTCCAGAACTCGGACGGTGACGGCGTGGGGGCCTCCTGGGTCGCACGGCGCGATCGCGCCGCACGATCATCCTCGGCCTCCGGAGGACCGGCGCCGCTCGGAGCCGGTGCCGATCCGGTGAGAACGGGTTCAGATCCGCGTGACGCCCGCCGCCGGCACCGTGCGGGACAGCAGCCACACGCCGATCGGCACCAGCACCGCGCCCAGCACTGCGACCCCGAACGACAGGTGGAGCTGCATCACGACGAACGCCGGGCCGACCGTGCACAGGACGGCGAGCGCGACGACCGGCCAGGCGGGGCGGTCGGAGCCGGGGACCAGGCGGGGGAGCGGTCGGTCGAACCAGCGCAGCCCCCGGGCCACCGCCAGCGCCGTCGCGAGGACCACGACCACGGCCACGGCCCGGGTCGCCCACCACGTCGCCGAGCCGGGCGCGGGGAACGGGACGCCGATGAACAGCGCGATGCCGTTGAGCGCGATGAAGAGCGGCAGGTGCCACAGGTAGACGGTCATGCCGTCACGGCCGAGCAGGAACACGACGCCCTGCGCGGCGCGGGCGTGCATGAGCCGCGACAGGGGCGCGTGCAGGACCTGCACCAGACACACCTGCGCCACGGCCAGCAGTGCCAGCGGCAGCATCGGCGGGTTGAGGTCCTGCAGCATGTCCGGCGACCACAGTCCGACCAGCGTGATCGGCACGGTGACGGCGTAGGTCAGGACGGCGACGACGGCGAGCAGCGCACGCGACCGCTGCCGGAACCACCCGTCCGCCCACAGGAACCCGAGCTGCTGCGCGAACAACCACACCGGACCGAGGTTGAGCAGCCCGACGTCGGCGACCCCGGTCGTCAGCCGGACGGCGTCGACCAGTCCTGCCAGCAGGAGCAGCATGCCGAGCGTGCGCCACGGGGCGCTGGCGTGCAGTCGGGCCATGAGGGGGACGCAGCACTGGGTGATGCCGTAGGCGGCGAGGAACCACAGCGGCGACCCGATGCCGAACGCCACCGTGGCCAGCAGGTCGGCCGGAGTGCCGAGCGCCGTGGTGACGCCGAGTCCCAGCGCGAGCACGACCAGGAGCGGGACCGCCGGGCGGAACAACCGGACCAACCGGGTCGCGTACCAGTCGCGGGCACCGCCGCCCCGGGCCAGGGTGCTCCGCCACCCGACCGCGCTGGCGAACCCGCCCACGACGAAGAACAGGGGCATCACCTGGCCGACCCATGTGGCCGGCACGTACCAGTCCGCCTGCTGCAGTGGGCTGGTGACACGGATGCCGGCGTCGTCGGCGGCGATCCCGACCATCGTGACGTGCACGATGACGACGAGGACGACGCAGGCCGTCCGGATGAGGTCGACGACCAGGTCTCGCTGCGCGATGATCCCCCGGGCGTCCACGCTGGTCTGTACCGGCTGAGTGGACATGGCGCGACGCTACCGGCCGGTCGGGGCTTCCCATGGTCCGTCCAGCTGATCGCGACCGAACCGTGACACATTGTATTCCGGTAGCGGAATGCGTCCCGCGCCCGATGTCGTGTAGGGTCGCAGTTGTCTTGAATGCTGCAAGAGAAGGGGGTCTCATGGACGGCGACGCCGAGCTGCTCCGCACCGCGGGCCTGCGGGTGACGACCCCCCGTCTGGCGGTCCTGCGCGCGACCGAGGCCCTGCCGCACGCAACGGCCGACGACATCGTGACGGCCCTGGCCTCCGAGCTGCCGACCACGAGTCACCAGGCGGTGTACGGCGTCCTCGCGGCGCTGACCGGCGTCGGGTTGGTGCGTCGCATCGAGCCCGCGGGCAGCCCGGCGCGCTACGAACGCCGCACCGGGGACAACCACCACCACATCGTGTGCACGATGTGCGGGACCATCGCCGACGTCGACTGCGCCGTCGGTCATGCGCCCTGCCTGACGCCGTCCGACGCCCACGGCTTCGCCGTCACCACCGCCGAGGTCACCTACTGGGGGATCTGTGAGCGGTGTGCCGCGGCCGAGCGTGACGACGAGCCGGTGCCGGCGTAGCGCGCACGCACCGACCGCGACCGGCGCCGCGGACGAGGCGCAGCGCACCGACCCGCAGCGCGCGCCGCACCCGCACAGCGCACCGCACCCGCGGCGCGTCGCACCCGCACAGCGCACCGCACCCGCACAGACCACCCGAGCAACCCTGACCGCACCACTGTCCCAACCGAGGAGGAACCGTGTCCGACCAGAACACGACCGACCAGCCGACCGGCACCCCGACCACCACGACCAACAGCGGGGCTCCCGTCTCGAGCGACCAGCACTCGATGGGCGTCGGGGCCGACGGCCCCCTCGCGCTGCACGACCACTACCTGGTCGAGAAGCTCGCGCAGTTCAACCGCGAGCGCATCCCGGAGCGCGTCGTCCACGCCAAGGGCGGCGGCGCGTTCGGCACCCTGACGATCACGCACGACATCAGCAAGTACACCCGCGCCGCGTTCCTGCAGCCGGGCCAGCAGACCGAGATGCTCGCCCGCTTCTCGAGCGTCGCCGGCGAGCAGGGCTCCCCGGACACCTGGCGCGACCCCCGTGGCTTCGCGCTGAAGTTCTACACGTCCGAGGGCAACTACGACCTCGTCGGCAACAACACCCCCGTGTTCTTCATCCGTGACGGCATCAAGTTCCCCGACTTCATCCGCTCGCAGAAGCGCCTGCCGGGCTCGCACCTGCGCGACCACGACATGCAGTGGGACTTCTGGACCCTGTCGCCCGAATCGGCGCACCAGGTCACGTGGCTGATGGGCGACCGCGGCCTGCCCGCGAGCTGGCGGAACATGGACGGCTTCGGGTCGCACACGTACCAGTGGATCAACGCCGAGGGCGAGCGCTTCTGGGTGAAGTACCACTTCATCACCGAACAGGGCCACAAGACCCTGACGCAGGAGGACGCCGACCGCATCGCCGGTGAGGACGCGGACTTCCACATCCGTGACCTGCACGAGGCGATCGAGCGCAACGACTTCCCGCGCTGGACCCTCAAGGTGCAGGTCATGCCGTACGAGGACGCCGCCACCTACCGCTTCAACCCGTTCGACCTGACGAAGGTGTGGCCGCACGCGGACTACCCGCTCATCGAGGTCGGCACGATGGAGCTCAACCGCAACCCGGAGAACTACTTCGCGCAGATCGAGCAGGCCACCTTCGCGCCGTCGAACTTCGTGCCCGGGATCGCGGCAAGCCCGGACAAGATGCTCCTCGCACGCATCTTCAGCTACGCGGACGCGCACCGCTACCGCGTCGGCACGAACCACGCGCAGCTGCCGGTGAACGCGCCGAAGAACGAGGTCCACTCGTACTCGAAGGACGGCGCCATGCGCTTCGACTTCCAGAAGTCCGAGGTCCCCGTCTACGCGCCGAACTCGCTCGGCGGTGCGCACGCCGACCCGGCCGCGACCGACGACACCCCCGGCTGGGAGTCCGACGGTGCGCTGCAGCGTGCCGCGGCGACGCTCCACCCCGAGGACGACGACTTCGGCCAGGCGGGCACCATGGTGCGCGAGGTCCTCGACGACGCCGCACGTGAGCGCCTGGTCGGCAACATCGCCGGGCACGTCTCCAAGGTGACGCGCGACGACCTGCGCGAGCGGGTCTTCGCCTACTGGACGAACGTCGACGCCGACCTGGGTGCGCGCGTGCGCGCCGCGGTCGCGCCGAGCGCACCTGGCTCGAACGAGGACCCGGCGGAGGTCGCGGTCGAGGCCTGAGCCCCAGCCGCTCCGCGACGGACGGGAGGCCCGGTGCCAGCTGGCACCGGGCCTCCCGTCCGTTCCGCCGTCGCGACTAGACCTGCTGGCCGTTCAGCCAGATCGGGCCCTCCGGCCACTCCTCGGCCGTCGCCGTCACGGGCAGGATCAGCCACCCGCCCTGCTCGGTCTCCGAGACGCCGGCGCCGTCGGCCGTGAAGGCGCTGAAGGTCGTGACGGCGTCGTCCATCAGGTGCCAGCCCATCCGGACGTAGAACGGGACGGTGCGTTCGCTCGTGCCGAGGAAGCCGAAGGGGACGCGCAGGCCCTCGAGGACGCTCTGCGTGCGGGTCATCAGCTCGCGGCCGATCCCGGTGCCCTGCATCGCCGGTGCGACGGCGACCAGGCCCGTGTCGCCGATCAGGACGTCCTCGCCGCCGACGCCGACGAACATCCGCCGGATCCCGACGTGGGCCAGGACGACGCCGTCGGCATCGCGGGCGATCACGCGGCGCTCGGGCTGCATGCCGGACCAGCTCCGACCGCCCACGTACCAGTGCGACCAGTCCGGGAACGCCTGCCCCAGCATCGCTGCGATCGCCTCGTGGTCGGGGAGGCTCAGCGCGCTCTCCTCGACCACCTCCCACCGGATGTCGTCGCTCATGGGTCCATCCTGCCCGGACGCTGCCGAGCCGGGCGGACGCGGGCTCGGATCAGCCCCGACCGGGCGCCGTGACCTCGATGCGGTTCGCCCACGGGTCCTCGAACGCCACGGTCCGGCCGTCGTCGGCGGTCTGCACCCCGGTGTCGTGCATCCGTGCGACCAGTGCACCGAGGTCGTCCGTGCCAGGGACCTCGATGCGCACGAGCCCCAGGCCGAGTGCGAGCTGCCGGCGTCCGGCACCGCGGGAGTTCCACGTGTTCATCGCCATGTGGTGGTGGTAGCCGCCGGCGCTGACGAACAGGGCCTCGCCCCAGCCCGCCGTCGTCGCGAAACCGAGCTGGTCGACGTAGAACGCCTTCGCCGAGGCCACGTCGCCCACGGACAGATGGACGTGTCCGACACGACCCGGGGCAGTGGCTGCCGACTCGAGCGCGGACGACGTCAGGTGCTCCTGCAGGAACGCGTTCGGGTCGACGTGGATCGTCGCCATGTCGACCATGCCGTGCGTCCACGACCACTCGGTGCGGTCGCGGTCCCAGTACAGCTCGACGCCGTTGCCCTCGGGATCCGTGAAGTAGAAGGCGTTGCTCACCAGGTGGTCGGCGCTGCCCGTGAACGCCTGCGGGTACTGCGTCGCGACGGAGTACAGCGCCGCGGCCAGGTCGGCCCGGGTGTCGAAGAGGATGGCGGTGTGGAACAACCCGGCCTCGTGCGCTCCTGCGTGCCGCAGCTCGGGGGCGTGTTCCAGGACCACGATCGGCGTCGTGCCGCGGCCGAGCACGGCGACCCCGCCGGCGTTCGACAGCATGGTGAGCCGGACGCCGTCCCGGTAGAAGGCGGTCATCCGGTCGAGGTCGGCGACCCGGAGCGTGACGGCGCCCATCCCGGTGTCGGCGGCGAGGAGGTCCTGCGTGTGCATGACCTCAGTGTGCGCCGATTTGGTTGACGCGTCAACTAAATGCACTCCGGAATCACCGCGCGCTGAACCCGCCGTCCGACTTCAGCAGCTGCCCGTTCACCCAGCCGCCGTCCGGCCCGAGCAGGAACCCGACCAGCGCGGCGGTGTCGGACGGCAACGACGGCCGTCCGAGCGGCGTCTGGTCCGCGGCCGACTGCCGGATCGCGTCGGTCATCCACCCGGTGTCGTTCGGCCCGGGACTGACCAGGTTCGCACTCACCCGGACGTCGCCGAGCTCCTGCGCCGCCCCGATGACGAGTCGGTCGAGCGCGCCCTTGCTCGTGCCGTACGGCAGGTTGAAGCCGACGTGGTCACTGGTCAGTGCGACGACCCGACGGCGGTCGATCGGTGCGTCCGCCCCGGCCCGGAGTCGTGCCGCGTACGCCTGCACGAGCAGGAACGGAGCACGGACGTTCACCGCCATGTGCCGGTCGAACGACTCGAGCGTCGTCGTGGCGAAGTCCGAGGCGACCGACTCGCAGTGCGACATCACGATGGCGGTCACGGGGGCGCCCGCGTCGTCCTCGGCGCGGCCGACGAGCGCGGCTGCCTGCTCTGGGTCGGCCAGGTCGACCGGGAGGCGCGACACCCGTGCGCCCGCGTGCTCGCACTCGGCGACGACGGAGTCGATGCCGTCCGGATCGGCCGCACCGTGCACCCGCTCGTCGTACGGGCTCCACCACGACAGCGCGAGGTCCCAGCCGTCCGTCGCGAGACGCGACGCGATCGCGGCGCCGATGCCGGCCCTGCGGCCGACACCCGTGACCAGGGCGAGGGGTCTGTGGGACATGCTGCGGGCCTCCTGTCCGGCGCTCCGGTGCGTCGACCCGCCAAGCCTCGCACAGGGCAGGATGGGCGGATGGCCCGCTCCCGTCCCGCTCCGGACGCCATCGCCGTCGAGCACGTCCGCGACCGGCTGTCCTCGTACGTGTACGGCAACATCACGGTGCTCGCCGCCGCGATCGCCGTCGACCCGCGCGCCATCGAGCACGGCTCGGCGGTCTGGGCCGTGCTCGGCACCGCGGTCCTGACCTACGCGGCGCACGTGCTCGCGCACCTCGTGGCACACGGCGTCGGCGAGCAGGACACCACCGACGCCGCGCGCCGCGAGTCCGCCGCGACCATCGCCCGGAACGCCAACCCGATCGCGACCTCGGGCCTCATCCCCGCGGTGCTCTACGCGGTGGCGTGGGTCGGGTGGCTCCCGTCGCCGTGGGCGCAGACGGCTGCGCTCGTCATCCTGGTCGTCCGCATCGGGCTGGTCGGCGTGTTCATGCAGCGGTTCAGCGGGCAGAAGCCGACGTTCCCGGCGCTGTGGGGCGGGATCGTGCTCGCAGCGGTCGCGTTCGTCATCGGTCTCGTGAAGGTGCTCCTGACGCACTGAGCGGGGCGTGGGCGGGCCGGGCGAGCACGGTGCGAGCTTGCGGCGCGCGAGCCCGGTGGTGCGCGGTTGCGGCCGTCGGCGCGCGTGGTGCGAGGTTGACCGCCGGGTGCGGGGCAACAACCGCGCACGGGGCGGTCAGGCGGGCACGGCGCAACAGCGGCGCACGGTGCGCGGTCGGCGCGCGCGAGCCCGGTGGTGCGAGGTTGACCGCCGGGTGCGGGGCAACAACCGCGCACGGGGCGGTCAGGCGGGCACGGCGCATCAACGGCGCACGGTGCGAAGTTGCGGGCGTCGGCGCACGTGGTGCGAGGTTGACCGCCGGGTGCGGGGCAACAACCGCGCACGGGGCGGTCAGGCGGGCACGGCGCAACAACCGCGCACGGTGCGCGAAGCGCCGCGCCGCCCGCGCCCGTCAGCAGCCGGTGGACGACAGCGTCACGTCGGTGACCTGCCCGCTCAGGATCGTGGTCGACTGCGCGCAGAGCCCGTCCGCGCGAACCCGGACCTTGCCCACGGCGACCCCGGCGAACTCGAGGGTGTCCCCGGGGAACGCCTTCTGGTGTGCGGCGGTGCGCCCGTTCGGCACGAGGACCTCGACGAAGTAGGACTGCTCGGCCTCGTTCGGCGAGACGGTCACGGCGATCCGCCCGGTGGAGTCCTGGGCCTTGCAGCCGGTCAGGACCAGGGCCGCGGCGAGTCCGACGACGAGGGCGGTGGCGGGGCGACGGAACACCCCACAAGCCTACGCGGACCCGAGCAGCCACCCGTTGTCGGCCGCCACGCGCAGCGCCTCGGTGGCGTTCCGCGACGCTGTCTTGCCGATCGCCGCGGACAGGTGGTTCCGCACGGTGCCCTCGGACAGGTGCAGGGCCGCCGCCACGCCCGCCACGGTCGGGGCCGTCCGGAAGGCGATGAGCGCGTCCGTCTCACGCTTGGTCAGCGGTGACGGCCCGGCGGCGAGTGACTCGGCTGCCAGGACCGGGTCGACCACGCGCAGCCCGGACGCGACCCGGCGGACGGCGTCGGCGAGCTGTTCCGCCGGCGTGTCCTTGACGACGAACCCGGCTGCCCCGGACTCCAGTGCGCGCCGCAGGTACCCGGGTCGCCCGAACGTCGTCACGATGAGCGACCGGCACGCCGGCAGCGAGGCGGCGAGCTGCGCCGCGGCCGTGAGCCCGTCGGCCCCGGGCATCTCGACGTCGAGCAGCGCCACGGTCGCGCCGCTGGAGCGTGCGGCGTCGAGCACCTCGTCCCCGCGCGCGACCTGGGCGACGACGTCGATGTCCCGCTCGAGCGACAGCAGCGACGCCAGCGCACCGCGGACGAGGGCCTGGTCGTCGGCGATCAGCACGCGGATGGTCTCGGTCACCGTCGCCCTCGTTCCACCCGCAGCAGGAACCCGCCCAGGTCGCTGGTGCCCGTGGCGAGGGTGGCCCCGACGGCGTCGGCCCGTTCTCGGAGGCCGCGCAGCCCGTTGCCGCCGAACACGGGCGTGCCGACCGCCGGCCCGTCGAGCGACCCGGTGCCGTCGTCCTCGACCGTCAGTGCGGTGCGGCTGATCGTGATCCGGACGGCCGACGCGCCGGCGTGGCGGAGCACGTTCGTGACGCCCTCGCGGAGCACCCAGGCGAACAGGCTGCGCGTGTCGGCCGCGGCGGCGTCCCCGGACGCGGGCAGCTCCGCCGCGATCTGCGCGGCCGACAGCGCGGCCCGGGCGGACAGCAGCTCGGCGTCGAGCGAGGCCTCGCGGTACCCGCTCACGGCCTGGCGGAGCCCCTGCAACGCCTCGCGCGCCAGCCGCTCGACGTCCTGCATCTCGGCCTTCGCCCGCACCGGGTCGCTGTCGACCAGGCGTGCGGCGAGCTCGGACTTCATCGTGACGACGGTCAGCGAGTGCCCGAGGACGTCGTGCAGGTCCCGCGAGAACCGGGCTCGTTCCTCGACCACGGCCAGCCGCGTGATCTCGTCCTGCGCGACTCCCAGTCGGTCCTCGGCCTCGCGTTGGCGCCCGAAGAACACCATCGAGGCGCCGACGGAGATCGTGATGAGCGGCGCGAACAGGATCCCCGAGGCCGACGCGGTGTCCCAGCCGATCGTGGCGGCGACGGCGAGCTGTCCGGCGACGGTGAGCCCGGTGACGGCCATCGCCACCCAGCGCCGCGCCGCGACGAAGCCCGACAGGGACACCAGGAGCAGCCACGACCACACCGCGAGGGGCCCGAGGACGGCGAGCAGCAGCCCGGAGCAGAGCGCGAAGAACCCGACGACGACGACGCGTCCGACCAGGGCCCGGCGCCACATCAGCTCGGGTGCCACCATGAAGAACGCGTAGACCAGCGCGAGCGACGCGGTTGCGGTCAGGTGGTCCCGGAACGACCCGCCGTCCGTCCACAGGGCGATGAGCAGCAGCGACTGCCACAGCAATCCGAACACCGCCCCGCCGTACCAGCGGCGTCGTGCCTGCGCGATCTCGGCGGCGTCGTGGCTGGGCGCGGCGGCCCACGGGAACGACCGGGAGCGCGACGGACGGGAGGCCCGTGGGGCCTCCCGCACGCTCGTCACGTCGTCCACGTGGGCGAGTGTAGGGCCGTCGGTCACTGGCGTGCCGCGTCGCGGCGGTAGCGCCAGACGATCACCGCGCCGAGGGCCACCGCCCAGCCCGTCAGCACCAGCGCGGGCTCGAGCATGCCGCTCGTCCCGGTGGCACCGGCACCCATCTGCCCGATCCGGTTGAGCCAGTACGACGGCAGCAGGTGCGCGACGTCCGCCATCCACGCGGGCATGATCGACAGCGGGACCCACAGCCCGCCGAGGATCGCCAGCCCCATGAACACGACCATGAACAGGGGCTGGGCGAACGCGGGCTTCGCGAACTGCCCGATCAGGACCGCGATGAGCGCGAAGGGCACGACCCCGCACCAGATGCCGAACGCGGCCGCGGCCCAGTGCCCGGCGTCGAGCGAGGCATGCAGCGCGAGGACCGCCACGACGACCGTGACCGCGATCGACATCGCCGCGAACGCCATGGCGGCGACGACCTTGGACACCAGGAACGCCCACCCCGACAGCGGCGTGACGCGGAGCTGCCGGTTCCAGCCGAGGGACCGCTCGTTGACGATCGCGAAGGCCTGGCTGAGCGCCGCCATCATCGCGCCGTACGACGCCATCTGCAGGGTCGTCACGACCAGGTACTGCAGGTGCGTCGTGGGGTCCTGCTGCGACCCGTAGGCCGCGCCGAACACCAGCAGCATCACGACCGGGACGGCGAAGGTGAACACCATCGCGCGGACGTTGCGGAGCTGGCGCTTCGTCTCGAGCAGGACGTACCGGAGCGGCAGTCGACCGCCGCCCAGGACGGTGTCGAGCGGGCGTGCTGTCGTGGCGACGGTGGTCGCGGTGGTCGTGGTCATGCGGACACTCCGGTCGTGTCGGCGGACGCGGTGTCCGCAGTGAGGGCGAGGAACGCGTCGTCCATGGTCGAGGCGACCACCTCGACGTCGTGGGCCGCGGGGAACGTGCCGAGCAGCGCGCGGAGCGTGGTGTCCGAGTCGTCGGTGCGCAGCGTGACGGAGCCGTGCCGCGCCTCCAGTCCGACGGTGCCCGGCAGCGCTGCCAGCGCGACGTGCTCGCGGTCGGGGACACCGCGGAACCGGATGGTCCGGGTGGCCGCGATCGCCTTCACCTCGGCTGGGGTGCCGTCGGCGACGACGCGACCGGCGCGCAGGATGACGATGCGGTCCGCGAACGTGTCGGCCTCGTCGAGGTAGTGGGTGGCGAAGACGACCGTGCGGCCGGCGTCCGTGAACTCGCGCATGGACGACCAGAAGGTGTGGCGTGCCTCGACGTCCATCGCGGCCGTCGGCTCGTCCAGCACCAGCAGGTCCGGGTCGGAGACCACGGCGACGGCGAACCGCGCCCGCTGGAGCTGGCCGCCGGACAGCTTGGCGACCCGGCGGCCGGCGATGTCGGTGCAGCGCGCGCGGCGGAGGGCATCGTCGACGGGCATCGGCGTGCGGTGGGCTGCGGCCACCAGGGCGACGGCCTCGCGGACCGTCATGTCGGGCAGCAGCGCGCCGCCCTGCAGCATGGCGCCGACGCGACCGGCGACGACCGCGTGCCGCGGGTCCGCGCCGAACAGCCGCGCCGTGCCGGCGGTCGGGGTGGCCAGGCCCAGGACCAGGTCGACCGTCGTGGTCTTGCCGGCGCCGTTCGGGCCGAGGAGGGCGACGACCTCGCCCGGACGGATCGTCAGGTCGACGCCGTCGACTGCGGTCACGGCGCCGAAGCGCTTGCGCAGGCCGGTGAGCTCGATGACCGGGACGTCGTCCCGGGCTGCTGGTGTGTTCATGACCCCAGCGTGCTGTCGCGAGGGGCCTCGGCCATGGGGCGTCCGTCACGGATGCGGCATGACATCTGTCACGGGCTGCGGTGCGGGCTCCGTCGGCATCGTGGCCGGAGTGACCCGTCTACTGGGGGTCCTGGTCCTCCGAACGAGGGACACTCACTGTCCGGTCCGCGCGTTAGCGTGGGTCCATGGCAACCGAGACCGCGAGCACCGTGCAGTCGACCACGCCCGGGCAGGACGCCGCGCGGCGTGCGGCACTGCTCGCGGCGCTCGACGTGGTGCAGGGCGGCGCCGAGGAACGCTTCGAGCGGATCACCCGCATCGCGCGTGAGGCCTTCGGGGTGTCGGGCTCCTTCCTGAACCTGGCCGGGGACGACCACCTGACGATCAAGTCGCAGCAGAGCGACAAGCGCTTCGACCCGGTCATCCCGCTCGACGACACCTTCTGCGGGCGCACGTTGGCCAGCCCCGGGCCGGTGCTCGTGCCGGACGCGCTGCGCGACGAGCGGTTCCGCGACCTGCCGATGGTGCTCCAGGACCCCAACGTCCGCTTCTACGCCGGCGTCCCCCTGCGGCTCGGCGCCGAGCACGTCAAGGTCGGCACGCTGTGCCTGATCGACCCCCAGCCGCGCACCCTCGACGACGACGACGTCGCCCTGCTGCAGGAACTCGGCATCTGGGCGGAACGCGAGCTCGCCGCCGGCGCCGACGAGGACCGCCTGCGCTCGGTGCTCGCCGGACTCGAGCCGGGTGCCGTGGACGTGCCGGGCTACCAGATCACGGGCCTGTCGGTCCCGCACGGCGTCGTCTCCGGCGACTTCCACGACTGGCACGTCTCCGACCGCGGACTGCACGTCACGGTCTCCGACGTGATGGGCAAGGGCATGTCGGCCGGGCTCCTCGCCGCGAACATCCGCGGGGCGCTGCTCGCCCGCGGTGCTGCGACCGCGCCGAACGCCTTCGGGGCCGTCGAGGCCCAGGTCGCGCCCGAGCTCAGCCGTGCCGAGTCGTTCGCCACGCTCTTCCACGGGGTGCTCGAGCCCACCACCGGTGTCGTCGAGTTCATCGACGCCGGGCACGGTCTGGTGCTGCAGCTCCACCACGACGGGACCGAGACGATCCACCGCTCGCTCGACCTGCCGCTCGGGCTGCACCCGGTGGGGTTCGAGCGGACGACCGGGACGCTCGAGCTCGAGCCCGGCGACGTCCTGATCGTGGTCAGCGACGGGGCGCTCGAACTCTGGGACTCGACGCTGGCATCGTTGTCGCGGCTCGGCGGGCTCTACCGGAGCTCCGCCGACGTCGAGACGTTCCTCGGCCGCATCCGGGCACGTGCTGCCTCGCACGACCCGGGTGACGACCTGACCGTCGTGGTGGTCGAGCGCGCCGCCTGACGGGTCAGGCGCCGAGGCGCTCGATCAGCTCGCGGTACCGCGTCGCCGTCCGCTCGACGATCGCATCGGGCAGCACCGGCGGCGTGCCCTGCTTGTCCCAGTTGGCGCTGAGCCAGTCGCGCACGATCTGCTTGTCGAACGAGTCCGTTCGGGAGCCGTCGTCCGAGGCCCGGGCGTCCCAGTAGCGGCTGGAGTCGCTCGTGAGGACCTCGTCCCCGATGCGGATCTGACCGCTGCGGTCGTGCCCGAACTCGAACTTGGTGTCCGCGATCACGACCCCGCGCTGCAGGGCGATCGCCGCGGCTTCCGAGTACACGTGCAGGGACAGGTCGCGGAGCGTCGCCGCGACGTCGGGCCCCACGAGCGCTTCGGTGCGCTCGTAGGAGATGTTCTCGTCGTGCTCGCCCTGCGGCGCCTTGTACGCCGGGGTGTAGATCGGTTCGGGCAGCCGGTCGCCGTTCGACAGCCCCGACGGCAGCTCGACGCCGCAGACGCTGCCCGACTGCTGGTACTCGACCCAGCCGCTGCCGACCAGGTAGCCGCGCACGACGCACTCGACGGGGAACATCGTCAGGGGCATGACGTGCATCGCCCGTGACGCGACGGACGACGGCACCGGAGTGCTGGTGGCCGACGGGCCGAGCAGGTGGTTGGGGACGTCCCCGAGCTGGGTGAACCAGAACCGGGACAGGCGGGTCAGGAGCTCGCCCTTGCCCGGGATCGGCGGCTCGAGGGCGAAGTCGTAGGCGCTGACCCGGTCGGAGGCGACGAGCAACAGCTCGGTGGCGCCGGCGACGTCGGCGGTGTCGGCCGGCACGTAGAGCTCGCGGACCTTGCCGGACGAGACGTGCCGCCAGCCGTCGACCTGCGGGGCGCTCATCGGGTGACCTCGGCCGCGATGTCCGTGCGGTACTGCCCGCCCTGCAGCGCGATGTCGTGCAGCCCGGCGTACGCGCGCTCGCGGGCCTGGGCGAAGTCCGAGCCGGTCGCGACCACGCTGAGCACCCGGCCGCCGGTCGCGACGAGCTCGCCGTCGAGGACCCCGGTTGCGGCGTGCAGCACAGAGACGCCCGGTCGGGCGTTCGCGTCGTCGACCCCGGTCAGTCGACGGCCGGTCACCGGGCTGGCGGGGTAGCCCTCGCTCGCCAGGACGACGGTGACGGCTGCCAGGTCGTGGAACTCCGGCGCGGGCACGCCACCGAGCTGCCCGGTGGCGGCCGCGAGCAGGAGCCCGCTGAGCGGCGTGGCCAGGCGGGGCAGGACGACCTGGGTCTCCGGGTCGCCGAAGCGTGCGTTGAACTCGATGACCCGCACGCCCTGTTCGGTGACGATGAGCCCGCAGTAGAGCAGCCCGACGAACGGGGTGCCCTCGTGCTCGAGCCGGCGGATCGTCGGGAGTGCGACCATGTCGGCGACCTCGGCCACGAAGGCGGCTTCGGAGCCCCAGCGCTCGGCCAGCCACGGCAGCGGGGAGTACGCGCCCATGCCGCCCGTGTTCGGCCCGACGTCGCCGTCGCCCAGGCGCTTGTAGTCCTGTGCGGGGCTGAGCGGGGCGATGTCGTGCCCGTCGCTCAGGAAGAACAGCGACACTTCTTCGCCGTCGAGGAACTCCTCGACCACGACGGGGCCGTGCTGCAGCCAGTACGTGGCGTGGTCGACGGCCGCCTGGCGGTCCGACGTCACGAGCACGCCCTTGCCCGCCGCGAGGCCGTCGGCCTTGACCACGTAGGGGGCGCCGAGCTCGTCGATCGCGGCGACGGCTTCGTCGAGGGTGCCGGCGGACACCGGGCGGCCGGTGGGGACGTCGGCGTCGGCCATGACCCGCTTCGCGAAGGCCTTCGAGCCCTCGAGCGCCGCGGCGGCCTTGCTCGGCCCGAAGACCGCGATGCCACGCGTGCGGAGCGGGTCCGCGACGCCGGCGATCAGCGGTGCCTCCGGCCCGATCACGACGAGCTCGACGTCGTTCTCGAGCGCGTACTCGGCCACGAGCGGGCCGTTCGTGGGGTCGAGCGCCACGGTCTCGACATCGGCAGCGATGCCGGCGTTGCCGGGCGCGACGGTGATGACGTGTCCGGCGTGTTCTGCCAGGAGCGCCGTGGTGATTGCGTGCTCGCGGGCACCGGAACCGAGGACGAGGATTCGCACCCGATCACCCTACCGAGACGCGGGGGGCCGCCGCAGTGCACCGGATAGCCTGTGGACATGCCGGGCAGGACGATCGACGACGCCGAGGGAGCAGCGGCGCTGCAGGCCGTGGTCGGCGGTGCCACCGACCGGGCGTCGGTCGCGACCGCGGTGCGGTGGACGCTGCAGCGCCTGGCCGAGGACGTCCCGGGCAACAGCGTCGAGGTGCGGGTCCCGCCCTTCGCGGCGGTGCAGGCGGTCCCCGGTCCCCGGCACACCCGGGGGACCCCGCCGAACGTGATCGAGACCGACGCCACGACGTGGATCGCGCTCGCGACGGGCGCGCTCCGGTGGGACGACGCGTCCGTGGCGACGAGGGTCAGCGCCTCCGGTTCGCGGGCCGACCTGGCGTCGTTCCTGCCCGTGCGCACGACGGTCTGATCGGGCAGGAGCACCTCGACACGCCCGTCGGTACCCGCGGGGATCGAATTAGGTAACACCTACCGATGTGCCGATCCGCGCCGCGGTCCTAGCGTTGAAGTCACCGGGATTCGGACCCGACCCGAACGGGTCCGAACCCGGCAACAGGGGCAACGGTACGCGATGTTCGGCATTCCGTGTCAACCATCCGGCGTGGCGTGCTGCATTCCGCAACGAAACTGCCGAATCCGGCGGCCCCGAAGCCGTTCGACCGACGAGACAACGACGTCCTGTCGGTCGTCCAGGCATCCGGCGCTGCGAGACCGACGGCCCGGGGTCAGACCACCCGCAGCAGGTCCGCCAGCTCCGACCGCGAGTGCAGCTCCCACTTCTGGAACACCTTCGACAGGTGCGCGTCGATGGTCCGCACCGACAGCCCGAGCTGCTCGGCGATGAGCCGGTTCGACAACCCCCGCGCGGCCAGTTCCGCGACCTCGTGCTCGCGTCGGGTCAGCGGCAGCCGCGCCAGGTTGTCCGAGACGTAGAGACCGCACCGTGCCAGCCCGGCGTACGACGCGACCACCCGCGTCCGGTCCCCGGACCTGGTCGCGTCGGCGTACTCGCGCACCGCAGCCGCGAGGGGGCCGTCCACCCGGGCGGCGGCCTCGCGCAGCCGTCGGAGCGTCGGGGTCGTGTCCAGGCCGTGGACCAGGGTGGCGGCGTGCAGCAGCAGGTGCCCGGAGAACACGCCGAGCCACGACCCTGTCGCCGTCGACCGGGCGATGACCTCCTCGGCGTGCTCGCGGCCGAGCGGGTTGCCGAGCAGTACCTCGGCCCACGCCACCGACGTCGGCATCTGCTCGCCGGTGATCCGCATCGCACGGGGTGGCACGGACCGCCAACGGCCGATCGCCGCCGTCGCCTCCTCGACCCGACCTGCCGAGGCCAGTGCCATCGCCAGCCGCGACCACGGGTAGGCCCCGAACCCACCGAGGTCCGCGATCGCGTACCGCTCGCACGCCGCCGAGAAGGCCGCGACCGCGTCGTCCCACCGGCGCTGCCCGATGGCCAGGTTGCCGGCCCCGATCAGCTCGAGCGTGAAGTCGTACTTCAGGAAGGGGTTGGACCGCTTCACCGAGATCGACGTGATCATGTCCTCGTAGTCGCCCCGCCAGACCTGCACCTGGTGCATGACGGACAGCAGTTCGCCGACGCTCCACGGCGCCTCTTCCACGTGCACGGTCGCGGTGGCGAGCGACGCGGTGCCGAGCGACATCGCATCGTCGAGCCGTCCGGCGGTCGCGAGGGCCATCACGGCGCAGGGCGCGACGCAGAGGAACGACATCGGCACGGTCGGTGCGTGCACGATCCCGGAGCGTTCGACCTCCTCGCGGACCTCGACGAAGTCGCCGCCCCAGCCCAGGTGCGCCAGGCGGAGCAGTCGCAGCCGCTCGACCGCGTCAGGGCCGCCGACGTAGGCGACCGCGGCGTCGGTGAGCGCGACGGCGGCCATCGTGTCGTCGTCGTGGAACTGGCGGATGTTCGCCAGGGTCTCGCACGCCTCGATCACGACCGCGTCCGCGACCTCGCCGCGGCGTGCGCGGACCAGGTCCCAGGCGGCCTCGGCGTCGGCACGGCCGGCCTCGCGCCCGGTGCTGTAGCCCCGCGCCAACGACCGGAGGCAGAGCGCGACGACGCGTTCGGTCGGCGTCAGGTCCACGCGGAGGGCGGCCGAGCTCAGAGCGACGGCGCTCTCGAGTTCCTGCAGCCCGCTGGCCACCTGCGCCGCGTCGAGCAGCTGGGCGACCGGGGGCCGGACGCCGCACTCGAGCGCCCAGAGCGCGGCCCGGAGCCGGGCGGCGGGCGTGGCGCCCTCGTGGTGGTCGGCGCGGAAGGCGTTCGCGCGGGCGAACAGCGTGGTGCGGCGCGCGACGGGCACCAGGGACCGGACGACCTCGCCGACCAGGGGGTGCGACGGACGGACGATCGGGGCGCCGTCGGCGAGCGAGTCGATGCGGACCAGCCCGAGCGCGACGACGTGGTCGACGTCCCCGCCTCCGACCAGCCCGAGCAGCCGTGACAGTGGGATCGGGTCGGCCAGCGCGACGATGTCGACCACGTCGCGCAGGTCCTCGGGCAGCGCGCCGAGCTCGGTGCGGTACATGTCCGACAGGCTGTTCGAGGCGGTGATCCGTCCGCGCCAGTACCACCCAGAGGCCGTGTGCTCGAGCGCACCGGTCGCCAGCGCCGCCCGGACGACCTCGCGCAGGTAGAGCGGGTTCCCCTCGGTCGCCCGGTGCACGCGTTCGACCGAGGCCGACTCGAGCGGGGCGTCGAGCGCGTCCTCGATCAACCGCGCGGTGTCCTGCAGGTCGAGCGGGCCGAGGTCGATCCGCTCGAGCAGGTCGTCCTGCCAGAGCGAGCGCAGCGGCTCGGCCAGGGCGGTGAAGTCGCGACACGTCAAGACGATCCGCGCGTCCTGGTGCCGCACGAGCCAGGCCACGTACCGCGCCGAGATGGCGTCGAGGTGGTCGGCGTCGTCGATGCGGATGAGCAGGTCGCGGTCGATCGCGTCAGCCGCTTCGCGCAGCCGGCGTTCCGATCCGGTCTCGTCGGAGAGCACCTCGGCCGGCAGGTCGCCGAACCGTTCGGAGATCGCTCCGAACGGCATCGAGGTCCCGGTGGCGACGGCGGTGATCGGCACGACGAGTGTGCGGCCGCTGCCGTCGCGGCCCGCGACACGGTCGGTGACACGGGCTGCCGAGGTGCTCTTCCCCAGCCCGGGGGCACCCACCAGCGCGACGCTGGTGCGGTGCTCGGCGACGACGGACACGGCGCGGTCCTCGTCCGCACGCTGCACGATCGGCCACGCGATCCGAGCGGGGACGGGTCGACCGCGCGCCCCGACAGCGGTCGATCGGGCCATGGGGACACCTCCGTCCTCGGGATACCAGTGGGTACGCACCATCCTCCACCGGATCGGCGGGCGGCGGCAGGCCTCGTCACGTCCCACAGTGGGGGACAATGGCAGTGTGAGCAACACCGATCGACCCGACGACGCCCCGGTTCCGGAGCCCGCCACCGTCTCCTCGTCCGACGAGGTGACCATCCGTCGCGCGCCCAAGTTCGGCGTCTTCATCGTCGGCGGAGCCGTCCTCGGCTTCATCGTCGTCGTCATCATCGTCGCGCTCACCCGGGACATCGACCGCGGCGGCCAGGCCGAGACGGTCAGTTTCAGCGGCCTGGTCGGCTACTTCGGCCTGTGGGGTGTGGCCATCGGCGGCTTCGTCGGTGCGGTGGTCGCGATCGTCCTCGACCGGGTGCTCGCGCGCCGCGCCGCCCGCCTGACGGCGCAGCGCGTCACGGTCGACACCCCGCCGGACACGGTCGAGGGCGAGATCGAGGACCACGGCGACCAGCAGTCCTGATCCGCACCGCACACGGACTGGAGGCCCCTTGCCAGCTGGCAGGGGGCCTCCAGTCCGTCGGTCGGTCGCTTCGGCGAACCGCGCTCAGCTGAGCTGGTTGGCCTCGACCCAGGACAGGTACTCCGGGGTCACCGTGCCGGTGACGTACTCGCCCGTGAAGCAGCTCATCTCGAGGTCGGTGACGTCCGAGCCCTCGATGATCGCGTCGCGCATGTCGCCGATCTCCTGGTAGATCAGGTGGTCGCTGCCGAGCACGCGGTTGATGTCCGGGATCTTCCGGTCGTGCGCGATGAGCTCCTGCCGCGTCGGCATGTTGATGCCGTAGACGTGCGGGTAGCGGACGGGCGGGGCGGCGCTCGTGAAGGTGACCTCGTTCGCGCCGGCCGCGCGGGCCATCTCGACGATCTCCTTCGAGGTCGTGCCGCGCACGATCGAGTCGTCGACGATCAGGATGTTCTTGCCCTTGAACTCGGACGACATCGCGTTGAGCTTCTGGCGGACGGACCGCTTGCGCTCCGCCTGGCCCGGCATGATGAACGTCCGGCCGACGTAGCGGTTCTTGTAGAAGCCCTCGCGGTACTCGATGCCGAGCTTCTGCGCGACCTGCATCGCTGCCGGCCGGCTGGAGTCCGGGATCGGCATCACGACGTCGATGTCACCGGTGGGGGCGTACTGCGCGATCGTGTCGGCCAGCCGGTTGCCGAGCCGCAGGCGGGCGTCGTAGACCGAGATGCCGTTCATCACGGAGTCCGGGCGGGCCAGGTAGACGTACTCGAACGAGCACGGCACCAGGCGCGGGTTCTGTGCGCACTGGCGGGCGTGCATCGTGCCGTCCATCTCGATGAAGACGGCTTCGCCCGGGGCCACGTCGCGGACGATCTCGTAGCCACCCGACTCGAGCACGAGCGACTCGGACGCGACGACCCACTCGGACTTCTCGGCGCCGTTGAACCGGTGCCCGAGGATGAGCGGCCGGATGCCGTACGGGTCGCGGAAGGCCAGCAGTCCGTGCCCGGCGATCGTGGCGATGGCGGCGTAGGAGCCCTCGACGCGCTCGTGCACACGCTCGACGGCGTCGAACACCTGACCGGGGTCGAGGTCCTTGCCGCGCACCTGGCCCTGGAGCTCGTGCGCGAGCACGTTCACCAGGAGCTCGGTGTCGGAGCTGGTGTTGAGGTGGCGTCGGTCGATGTCGAACAGCTCACGCGTGAGCTCGCGCGTGTTCGTCAGGTTGCCGTTGTGCACGAGGACGATGCCGTACGGCGCGTTCACGTAGAAGGGCTGTGCCTCTTCTTCGTTGCTGGCGGCGCCCTTGGTGGCGTAGCGCACGTGGCCGAGGCCCATCGTGCCGAGCAGCGCGCGCATGTCGCGGGTGCGGAAGGCCTCGCGCACGTGCCCGCGGGTCTTGTGCATGTGGTGGATGTGCCCCTCGACCGTGGCGATGCCGGTCGAGTCCTGTCCCCGGTGTTGCAACAGGAGCAGTGCGTCGTAGATGGATTGGTTTGCTGGCCCCTGGTTGACGAGGCCGACGATGCCGCACATGCGCGGAGTGCTCCAGACCGTAGGATCGGGTGGTACCGAACAAGTCTGCCATGCCCCGCGGAGGACGACGTATGCCCAACCCCTACGCCGAGGCCGGCGTCGACACCGCTGCCGGTGACCTGGCCGTCGAGCTCATGAAGTCCGCCGTGTCGGCCACGCACAACGCCTCCGTGCTGGGCGGAGTGGGTGGCTTCGCCGGGCTCTACGACGTCTCGTTCTTGAAGGACTTCTCACGACCGCTGCTCGCGACGTCCACCGACGGCGTCGGCACGAAGGTCGCCATCGCCCAGGCGATCGACAAGCACGACACCATCGGGCAGGACCTGGTCGGCATGGTCGTCGACGACATCGTCGTGGTCGGGGCGACGCCGATGTTCATGACGGACTACATCGCCTGCGGGCGCGTGGTGCCGTCGCGGATCGCGGACATCGTCGCCGGGATCGCCCGCGGGTGCGCCGAGACCGGCACCGCGCTGGTCGGCGGCGAGACCGCGGAGCACCCGGGGCTGCTCGGCCCGGACGACTACGACGTCGCCGGTGCCGCGGTCGGTGCGGTCGAGGCGTCCTCGGTGCTCGGTGCCGAGCGCGTCGAGGACGGGGACGTCGTCGTGGCGATCGCCTCGTCCGGCCTGCACTCGAACGGCTACTCGCTCGTCCGGCACATCCTCGGCCAGCGGGGGG
Source organism: Curtobacterium sp. MCLR17_007 (assembly GCF_003234655.2). Classification (NCBI taxonomy): domain Bacteria; kingdom Bacillati; phylum Actinomycetota; class Actinomycetes; order Micrococcales; family Microbacteriaceae; genus Curtobacterium; species Curtobacterium sp. MCLR17_007. Next base: position 611,866 of record NZ_CP126271.1, read on the forward strand.
TGTCCTACACGGACACGCTGCCCGAGTTCGGCTCCGGCACCGTCGGCGAAGCGCTGCTCGAACCGACCCGGCTCTACACGACGCCGCTGCTGTCGGTCATCGCCGCGCACGACGGTGCCGTCCACTCGCTGTCGCACGTGACCGGTGGTGGCATCGCGGCGAACCTGGCGCGCGTGCTGCCCGTCGGGTCCTGGGTCGAGGTCGACCGCGCCACGTGGGAGCCCCTGCCCGTGTTCCGGGTGCTCGCCGACATGGCGGACACACGGATCGAGGACACCGAGGGCACCTGGAACCTCGGCGTCGGGATGTTCGCGGTCGTCGCGGCCTCGGCGGCGGACGCCGTGGTCGGTGCGCTCGGGGCCGCTGGCCTGGCATCGTGGCCGGTCGGTGTCGTGTCGATGTCCGCGCGTGAGCTGGACGGGTTCGAGCAGGGCGCGAAGGGCGTCGACGGAGGAGCCGTTCGGCTGACCGGGTCGTACGCGGGCTGAGGCGCCGCGCGCGGGGGTGCTGCGCAGCGTTGTCCGACCCGGGACGACAGTGTCGGTGTCGTACGACGTCGGTGGTGTCGCGTGGGCGGCGGGGTGCCCGTGGTGCGACGTTGACGGTGTCGTACGATGTCGTCGGTGTCGCGCGGGCGGCGGGGTGCCCGTGGAACGACGTTGTCGGTGTCGTACGACGTCGGTGGTGTCGCGCGGGCGGCGGGGTGCCCGTGGAACGACGTTGTCGGTGTCGTACGACGTCGGTGGTGTCGCGCGGGCGGCGGGCTGCGGGACATGCGCTGCGCCGGGCCGGTCACCCGCGCACACGGAAACGCCACGCTGCCCGGGGGCGGCGCGGCGTCATCGAGTCGAGGTCAGGCGGACTTGTTCTGGTCCTGCTGGGGCTCGAACTCGTCGTCCTCGTCCTGCGGCTCCGGTTCGTACTCGTCGGCCCAACGGTCGACGTAGTCCTCGCCCGAGTGCTGCCCGGAAGCAAGCTCGCGTTCGAGTGCACCGTAGTTGGTCTCCGGGCTGAAGTACTTCAGCTCCCGAGCGACCTTGGTGTGCTTTGCCTTCTGACGGCCGCGCCCCATGCGTGACCCCCTCGTGTGTCGGCTCGTGTCCGGTCACACGGGAGACGAGTCATCACCCGGGGAATCCGAACGGTTCGTGGTTGGAAATCTGCCGATCACTCTACCATGCAGCCCTGTCCGGACCCGCCGCACGACGAGCCCGGTCGTGCGGGTTCGTCCGGCAGAATCATGGCGATGACCGACCCGACGCCGGAGCCCCTCCCGGACGACCAGCACGCTCGTGTCGTCGTGATCGGAGCGGGCCAGGCGGGGCTCTCCGTCGCGTACCACCTGCGCCGTCTGGGGCTCACACCGGGGTCGGACCTCGTGGTCCTCGACCGGGCGCCGAGCACGGGCGGCGCCTGGCAGTTCCGGTGGGAGGCTCTGCGACTCGGGTGGGCCCACCGTGTGCACGACCTGCCGGGCATGCCGGAGATGGGCCTGCGGTTCGAGGACGCCGACCGGTCCCGACCCGCGCGTGACGTCGTCGGCGAGTACTACCGACGGTTCGAGCAGTACCACGGGCTGCAGGTCCGGCGGCCGGTCGCGGTCACGGCCGTCGCCCGCGTCGACGGTGGTCTGCAGGTCGCGACGCGGTCCGCGGACGGCCGGACGCAGCGGATCGTCGCGGAGGCCGTCGTCAACGCCTCGGGCACGTGGGGCACGCCGTTCGTGCCGTGGTACCCCGGCCGCGACACCTTCACGGGTCGGCAGGTGGACACGACGGAGTACCGCTCGGCGGACGAGTTCGCCGGGCAGGACGTCGTCGTGGTCGGCGGTGGCACCAGCGCGATCGGGTTCTTGCTCGAGCTCGACGGTGTCGCGCGCTCCACGCGGTGGTTCACGCGTCGGCCGGTGGTCTGGGCGGACGGTTCGGCGCTCGACGTCGAGTCGGCGGTCGCTGCGGTGGCCGAGCAGGACCGGGCAGCCCGCGCCGGCGAGGTGCTGCCGAGCATCGTCAGCGGGACGGGCGTGCCGGTGTCCGACCGGATCCGCGAGGGCCTCGACCACGGGGTGCTGCGCGACGAGCCCGTGTTCACCGCGATGGACCCCGACGGGGTCGTGACCCGCAACGGCGAGCACGTGCATGCCGACGCGGTCATCTGGGCTACAGGCTTCCGGGCCGACCTGCGGCACCTGGCGCCGCTGCACCTGCGGACCGAGCACGGGGGCGTCGCGGTCGTCGACGGGCAGAGCGTCGACGAGCCACGGCTGTTCCTGGCTGGCTACGGTCCCCAGGCCTCGACGATCGGCGCCAACCGCGCCGGACGACGTACGGCACGCCAGGTGATGGCGCTGCTCGTGCGCGACTGACCTCGCACGGTGCGAGGTTCGGCGCCCGCGCAGACCGGCACGGTGCGAAGTCCGCGCAACCCGGTGCACGGCTGACCGCCTGGTGCGAGCATGGTTCCTCGCACCACACGACCAACCTCGCACCACACGACCAACCTCGCACCGGGCACGAACGTCGCACCGTGCACGAAGCGCAGGTCACGAACGTCGCACCGTGCAGGAAGCGCCGGTCAGGAAGCGCAGGTCAGGACGTCGCGCCGATCGTGCCGGACGTGTCCGACCCGTCCGGGGTGCCCCGACCGGTCTCGTGCTGCAGGCGGTCGATGTGCTCCGACGCCTCGGCCTTGGTCAGGTCGGCGGGGAGTTCCTCGCCGGCTTCGCGCGCCAGGGTGTCGAGGTAGCTGCGCTGCGGCCCGGTCATGGGCTCGTCGCCGGTGACCCACTGCTCCGGGTCCTTGCTGGCGGTGGTGGAGGGATCGGGACGGGCGCCGCCGAGGGTCTCGCCCGAGTGGTCGGCGTCGGCGTCGTGTGCAGGCGTGGGGGTGGAGTCCGAGGAGGTCATGCCACGGACGCTACGCCGCACCCACTGACACCCGGGGGACACACGGTCAGACGGGCGAGGCCGTGTAGCGCACCAGGTCGGGCCCGACCTCGTTCGCCGCGATCGGCACCGAGCGGTCGTCTCGCCGGATCCAGATCGTGTTCGCCGGCTCGTCGAGTCGCTCCACGGGGAAGAGGGTGCCGTCGAGCAGCACCGCGGCGCGCACGTGCACCCGGCCGGACGACGCTCGACGCGGCAGCCCCGGGACGTCGTCGGCGTACGAGGGGTACTCTCCGGGCGCGAGCAGCGGGCTGATCGGCGTCGTCACGATCTCGGTGCCGGCGGCGCCGGACTCTGTCGGCACGTCGGCGCGCACCGTGACCAGCCGGACCACCTGGTCCTTCGGCAGGGGCACGTCGACGACGCCGGAACCGGCCAGCGCGCGGAAGGCGGGCCGGCCGTCGGGGCCGAGGTGGGCCTCCTGGCTGTCGATCCGGACGCGACCGCGTCCCCGGGTGTCCGCGTAGGTGCCGGGTGACAGGTCGGACCGGCGGGCCTCGATGTCGGGGACGACGACGCGGTCCGGCCGGTACCAGTCGCGGAGCGTGGCGGGGTCGACCCAGCCGATGCTCGCCACGCCGCGGGCGAGGGATGCGTCGTCGTCGAGGGGGCGTTCGTCGACCGCTCCGAGCGGGTGCGCGCCGAGGACGGCGACCAGGCCCTCGTGGTCGTCGTCGCGGTGGTCGAGCACCTCGACGCGCTGGGAGACCTTGCCGCCGTGGCCGTCGAACGTCGCGAAGGTGCGCAGGTCGGGTGCGTCGGTCATGGCATCAGATCGTAGGCCGGGAGGCCCGGGTCACTCGGCAGACGACGGCGTGCGTGCTGGCGTGGCCGGCACCAGGGCCTTCAGCTCGCCGGTGCACAGGGCAGGGTCCAGCCCCTCGGCGGGGCCTGCCGGACGCGTGGCGCGGCGGGACTGCTGCCCCGACGTGTGACCGGGGAGCACGTGGAGCGCCTGGGCCTCGAGGCTGTTGCGCTGCTCGGAGCGGAGCAGCCGGTCCTCTTCCTCGCTGCGGAACACGCCACTGGGCGACCGGCGCAGCGCGGGTCGGACGGGCTCGCCGCGGCGGTCCTGCCCGGGGAAGGGGCGCGAGCGGCGGCCGTACAGCAGCTCGGACGAGTCCAGCAGCCACGGCACGAGCGCGACGGTGACGCCGTGCACGAGCAGGAGCTTCTTGCGGATGCGGCGGCCGCGGTGGTTGTGGAGGAGGCCCTCCCACCAGTGCCCCACGACGAAGACGGGCGTGTACACGGTGACGACCTCGGACCCGTGCTGCAGCCGGTGTGCCTTGATGTACCGGATCAGCGGCGTCGAGATGTCGCGGTACGGACTCGGCACGATGGTCAGCGGGACCTCGATGCCGTGCTCGGCCCACTGTTCGCGCAGGAGCGCCGCGTCGGCGTCGTCGATGGCGACGTGCACGGCCTCGAGCCCGGCGTGCTTCGCCGCGATCGCGTAGTCGAGGGCCTTGAGCACGGGCTTCTGCAGCTTGTTGACGAGGACGATCGCGTGGTCGCCGGTCGCGCCGAACTCGGTCTCGACGTCGGCCTCGATCTCGTGCTTGACGTCGCGGTAGTAGCGGTTCACGCCGAGCATGAGCACGAACAGCACCGGCATGATCACGAAGACCAGCCACGCGCCGTGCGTGAACTTCGTGATCGTCACGATGACCAGGACGACGAGGGTGAACGTCGCGCCGGTCGCGTTGATCGCCCGGGAGCGCATGACCTGCCCGCGGTTCACCGGCTCGGTCGCGGTGCCGTCCCGGTCCTCGCGCAGCAGTCGCGTCCAGTGCCGGACCATGCCCGTCTGGCCGAGCGTGAACGACACGAACACGCCGATGATGTAGAGCTGGATCAGGCTCGTGACGTTGGCCCGGTAGACCACGAGCAGCGCCGCGGCGACGAGCGCCAGGACGATGACGCCGTTGCTGTAGATGAGTCGGTCGCCGCGGGTCGACAGCGCCTTGGGGGCGTAGGAGTCGCGCGCCAGGATCGACCCGAGCAGCGGGAAGCCGTTGAACGCGGTGTTGGCCGCCAGCAGCAGGACCGCGGCGGTGGTGGCCTGGATGACGAAGAACAGCACCGTGTCGTTGCCGAAGGTGGCCGCGGCGATCTGCGCGATCAGGGAGCGCTGCGGCGTGGTCGCGCAGTTCGCGAAGCCCTGCAGGTCGCAGGCGTTCTCGGCGTAGTGCACGCGGGAGACCAGCGCCAGGGTGATCAGCCCGACGAACAGGACGATCGCGATCCCACCCATCGCCACCAGGGTCGCCTGCGCGTTCTTGATCTTCGGACGGCGGAAGGCCTGCACGCCGTTCGCGATCGCCTCGACGCCCGTCAATGCCGAGCAGCCCGAGGCGAACGCGCGGAGCAGCAGCAGGATGAACGCGGCCTGGGTCGTGTGCTCGACGTTCTGCACCGTGTACGCGGCGGACTCGGCCACCGGTGCGTTGCCGGCGAGGACCCGGACCAGGCCCGTGACCGCCATGACGAACACGCTCGCCACGAACAGGTAGGTCGGCACGGCGAACGCCTTGCTCGACTCGCGCACGCCGCGCAGGTTCGCCGCTGCGAGCAGCACGACGAACAGCAGCGCGAGCTCGACGCGGAACTCGTTCAGCGCGGGCAGCGCCGAGATGATGTTGTCCACGCCCGAGGCCACCGACACGGCGACGGTCATCACGTAGTCGACGAGCAGTGCGCTCGCCACGACGAGCCCCGCCTTCTCGCCCAGGTTGCGGTGCGCGACCTCGTAGTCGCCGCCCCCGGACGGGTACGCCTTGATCAGCTGGCGGTAGGACGCGACCACGACCAGCAGCAGCAGCACGACGAGCGCGGCGACCCACGGGGCGAAGGTGAGGAACGCCATGCCGCCGAGCAGCAGGATCATCAGCAGCTCCTGCGGGGCGTACGCCACGCTGGACAGCGGGTCACTCGCGAAGATCGGCAGTGCCAGGTGTTTCGGGAGGAGCTGTCCTTCGAGCTTCTCGGAGGGGAGGGGCTCCCCGATCAGTCGCGACTTCAGCGACCGGATCTCGTTCGTCACGAGCGGCAAACCTACTCACATCCGGGCGCGAGTCAACACGAGGGGCCCGCTCGGTGTTCCCACATCGGCGAACGCCGTCGCACGCACCCCTTGCGGTTGACGCTGCGTCAACGTCTACCGTCATCAGCATGAGCGGTTCGACAGACATCCCGGACCCGCCTGCGAAAGCCCAGCACGGCATCGCCGACGTGGCGCGCGCAGCGGGCGTCACGAGCAGGACGCTGCGGCACTACGACGCGATCGGGCTGCTGCCCGCGACGGCGGTGGGCGCCGGCGGGCTCCGCCGCTACGACGACCGCGCGCTCGTGCGGCTGCAGCGGATCCTGCTGCTCCGGGGCCTCGGGCTCGGCCTGTCCGCCATCCGGGACGTCCTGGACGGCGAGCAGGACGACGTCGTGGCGCTGACCATCCACGTCGCGTGGCTCGAACGGGAGCGCGACCGCATCGCCCGGCAGCTCGCCGCGGTGCGCACCACCATCACCAGACTGCAGGGAGGACAGGACATGACCACGAACGACACCTTCGACGGGTTCGACCAGACGCGGTTCCGCGCCGAGGTCGAGGAGCGTTGGGGCGCTCAGGCCTGGGAGCGCGGGGCCGGATGGTGGGACGCGAAGGACCCCGCCGCCAAGCAGGTGTTCCAGGACGAGCAGCGATCGATCGCCGCGGACGCCGCCGCGCTCGCCGCCTCGGGCGAGGGACCGTCGTCACCGCGGGGGATCGCGCTCGCCCGACGGCAGTACGCGTGGCTGGCCCAGGCGACGCCGCCGGCAGACCTGACCGCCGACCGGTTCCGCACCCTGGGCGACATGTACGTCGCCGACGAGCGGTTCACCCACGCCTACGAGTGGGCCGGGCCCGGTGCGGCCCGCGCCCTCCGCGACGCGATGCACGCGCTGGCGGACGCGGGGCTGTAGTCGTTCCCACACCGCACCGTGGAACGGACACAGCACCACGGGTTGCCGTGGTGCTGTGTCCGTTCGTCGGTGCCGTGCCGGTGCGGACCGGACGGGAGGCTCCGGTCGCCGCCGCCCGTCGGCGTGCGGTTCAGAGGGACTTGCGCAGCTCCTCGAGCCCGTCGCGCAGGCGCGTGACGGTGTCCGGGCCGAGCGTCCCGCGGGTCGCCCGACGCCGCAGGTCGGCACGGACCTGCTGCCGGAACGACGACAGGGCCATCTCCAGCTCCCGCAGGGCGCGGGCGCTCTCGGACGGCACCGAGGTCGGCTCGCTGGCGTCGGCACCCTGGGCCGAGGCGGCGAGGTCGGCGCGCAGGGACCGCATCGCGTCGCCGACCGAGGCGCGGACGCCGTCGGCCAGCGACCGGACGGAGTCGTTCACGCCGGCCTCGAGCGAGGCGATCTCCTCGGCGCGGGCGTCGAGTTCGGCGCGGCCTGCGTCGGTGATCGCGTAGACGGTCTTGCGACCGTCGGCGGTCTTCGTGACCAGGCCGTCCTCCTCGAGCTTCGCCAGGCGCGGGTAGACCGTGCCGGCGCTCGGGACGTAGGTGCCGCCGAAGCGGTCGCCGAGCGCCTGGATGACCTCGTAGCCGTGCATCGGGTGGTCGGCGAGCAGCGTGAGCAGGTACAGCCGCAGGTGCCCGTGGGCGAAGACGGGGCTCATTCGGGCGCCTCGCTGTCGTCGACGACGGGCGTGGTCGGTGCCGGGGTCGTCGGCGCTGCCGATGCCGGCGCGCTGGCGGCCGTCGGCGGCGCGTGCAGCACCGCGATGTCGCCCGACACGGAGTTCACCCGGAGGTCGAGCCACTGCCCGGAGAGCTCGCCGCCCTGCTTGACGTACGAGCCGCGCACGCCCTTGATCTCGGCGTCGTCGAACTGCAGCTTGCCGCTGGCCGTGCTGACGGTGCAGCGGTACGGGGCACCGTCCTCGAGTCGGACGCTCACGCCACCGGACACCGTGTTGACCTTCGCCGAGTCGGCGGTGCCGCGCAGGTCGAGCACGACGTCGGCGGAGACCCCGTCGGCCGAGAAGCGCGGGATCTCACCGGTGGCGACGACGTCGCCGGACACGGTGTGGACGGTCAGGGAGCCGTCGAGGTCGCGCATCGTGGTCGTGCCGGAGACCGCGTTGACGGTGATGTCGCCCGCGACGCCGTCGACGACGACGTCACCCGAGACGGTGTTCAGCGTCGCGCCGCGGTTCGTGCCCGCGAGCAGTGCGCCGGCCGAGACGACCCCGAGGGTGACCCCGGCGTCGCGGGGGACCAGGATGCTGACGTCGGCGTGGGCCTTGCCGCGGAAGGACTTCAGGAAGCCGATCGGGTCGTCCCACCGGATCTGGGGGTGGTCGACCGTGAGGGTGTCCCCGTCGAGCTCCACCTTGAGGGGCTTGCCCGACACGCTGTGCACCTCGATGCGGGCGGTGGGCTCGTCGTGCGCGACGACGTCGACCTGCCCCCCGACCAGGCCGACCCGCACGGACCGGACGATCCCGGTGTCGATGACCTTGGGCTCCTCGACGAGCCACTTCTCCTGCGCCATGTCGTCTCCTTCGGACTCGCGATGTATCGCGTGTGTTGACGACACGATACATCGCGTCACGCCCGTCGGCAACGGCTCGGTGGTGACCCACCGACGGGACGCATCACGGGGCGGGGGCGGGCTCCGTGACGGTGGCGGGGCGAGCCTCCAGTCGAGGTGCTCGGTCCGGGCTCCACGGGAAGCGGCGGAAGACCGGCATCAGCGGCTGCACCATCGGGCCGATGACGAACGCGGCGACCACGGTTCCCGCACCGACGTCGCCGCCGAGGAACCAGCCCACGACCACGACGGTGACCTCGACCAGGGTGCGGGCGAGCCAGATCGGCCACCCGAGCCGCTGGTGCAGGCCGACCATCAGCCCGTCGCGCGCTCCCGTGCCGAAGCCCGCGCCGATGTAGAACGCGGTCGCGACGGCCAGCAGGACCGTCCCGGCCACGAACAACAGGATCCTGCCCCCCAGTTCCGGCGGCGTCGGGACGAGCCACAGCACCAGGTCCGCCGACGGCCCGATGGCCAGGGCGTTGAGCAGCGTCCCGATGCCGGGCCGCTGGCGGAGCGGGATCCAGAACAGCAGGATGACGCCGCTCGACACCACGGTGATGAGCCCGAACGACCACGGCAGGACGTGCTCGAGACCCTCGGTCAGGACGGTCCACGAGCTGACGCCCACGACCGCTCGGACCTGCAGCGCGGTGGAGGCGCCGTAGAGGAACAGGCCGACGAACAGCTGGACGGTGCGCAGGGCGAGGGCGGCGGAACGGGACATGGGGCGAGCGTGGCAGGGAATTGGACTGCCGGTCGAGAGCCAATCGCACTACGGTGGCGTGATGACCCCGGTCCTGCTGAGTGCCCGTGCCGCCGCAGCCCTGCTGCAGGACTGGCGTGTCGGGTCGAACGCCGTCGCGTACGAGGCCCTCGCCGACGCCGTCCGCGTGCTCGTCATCGACGGACGCGTCCCGCTCGGCGCCCGGATGCCCGCCGAGCGCGGGCTGGCCGAGGCGCTCGGCGTCTCGCGCACCACGGTCGCGAACGCCTACGCCCGGCTGCGGTCCTCCGGGTACCTGGCGTCCCTGCGCGGGTCCGGCAGCGTCGTGCGTCTGCCGCGGGACCTGGTCGGACGGCCCGACCCGGAGCGGCTGGGCGGCGTCGTGTCCGGCGACGTGCTCGACCTGCGGAAGGCAGCGCTGCACGCCGCCCCCGGGATCTCCGAAGCGGTCGACCGGGCGGTGCGGCACGTGCCGGCAGCGCTCGCCGGCATCGGGTACGACACGGTCGGCGACCCCGGGCTCCGTGCCGCCGTGGCCGCGCGGTACACCGCTCGCGGGCTGCCGACCACGCCGGACCAGGTCGTCGTCACCATCGGCGCGCAGCACGCGATCGCGCTGCTCGCCCGGGTCCTGGTCCGTCGCGGGGACGCCGTGCTCGTGGAGTCGCCCACGTACCCGCACGCGCACGAGGCCTTCCGCGAAGCAGGGGGCCGTCTGGTGGGCGTGCCCGTCGACGCGCGGACCGGGTGGGACGTCGGGGTGCTCGAGGCCGCGCTCCGGCGTTCGGCGCCTTCCGTCGCGTACGTGATGCCGGAGCTGCACAACCCGACCGGCGCCACGATGTCCGACGCGGTGCGGTCGACGCTGCTCGACCTCGCGTCGTCGGTCGGGACGACGGTGATCGCGGACGAGACGATGGGCGAGCTGCGGATCGACGGCCAGGCATCGCCACCGCTCGCGACGCATTCGTCGTCCGTGGTGATGATCGGGTCGGCCGACAAGGTCTTCTGGGGCGGCCTGCGGATCGGGTGGATCCGCGCCGAGCCGGAGCTGCTGCAGCGGCTGCTGCTCGCCCGCCCCACGGGCGACCTCGGCACGCCGGTGCTCGACCAGCTGGTCGCGCGCGAGCTGGTCCCGCTGACGGCCACGGTCCTGGAGGCCCGGCGCGCCACCCTGAGAGCGGGTCGCGACGCCGTCGTGGACGCGCTGCGGGCGCGGTTGCCGGAGTGGGACGTGCCGTCACCGGCGGGTGGGCTGACGACGTGGGTCGGGCTCGGCCGGCCGGTCTCGAGTGCGCTCGTGCTGGCTGCGCGCTCCGAGGGCGTCGTCCTGGCCTCCGGTGGGGTGTTCGGGCCGGACGGCGGCTTCGAGCGGTTCCTGCGGGTGCCGTTCACGATGGCACCCGCGGACCGGGTGCGGCTGGTCGACGTGCTCGAGCGTGCGTGGGCGCGGACCGGTGGTGCGGGCAGCGGCACGCGGGGGTCGTTGGCCGCGGTGGTCTGAGGGGTCGTCCGCTGGGATGAGCCGGCTTCGCTCCCGTGGGTGACGCGGCTCCGCCGGGCGTGCGCGAGCATCGGGACATGACCCCGCTCGCGTCCTCCGCCCCGGCGACGCCCGTCGCGCCCGTGCCCGCTGCTGCGCGGGTCTCGATGGTCCTCGGCGGTGCACTGCTCGCCGGGGTCCTGACGTCGTACGGACAGGCCGTCGGGCCGCTGTCGTCGGTGGCGAACTCCGCCGGCCCGTGGTTCCTGGTCGCCGTCGCGCTGCTGCTGGTGCTCCGGGTCCGCGCGGGTCGCGGTGGTCCGGCGCTCGCGATGGTCACCGGTGTCGTGCTGCTGGAGCTCATGCACGTCGGCTACTGGGCGACGACGAACCTGCGCGGCTTCCCGGACGTGCTGTCCCTCACCAACTTCTGGGTCCTCATGGGGGTGCCTGCGGGGGTGCTCGCCGGCGCGTGCGCGGTCCTCGTGCGGTCCCGCGACGGACGACTGCGCGGGGCGGCGTTCGGTGCCGTCGCCGCGGTGCTCGTGGGCGAGGGCATCCGGGCACTGCTCCAGGTCGCCGCGACGACCGGCGTGGTGACCTGGATCGTCGAGATCCTGGTCGGGGCCGCGGTGCTCGTCGCCGGGGTCGTGCTGGCCGGGTCGCCGGCGGCACGGGTCCTGGCGCTCGGCACCGGTGTCGTCGGGTCGGTGGCGGTGCTGGCGGTCTTCCTGCTGCTCGGCGGCTGACCCGTTCCGACTACGTTCCTCCCGGCGGGGCCGTGCCGGGCGTCGGACGCACCTGCTCGTGCGCAGTGCCCAGCGTCGGACGCACCTGCTCGTGGGCTGTGCTCAGCGTCGGACGCACCTGCGAGGATCGGACCGTGCACCTGCTCTCGGTCTTCAGCCTGCGGAACCGCGCGCTCATCGCGCTCGTCACCATCGTCGTGGCGATCTTCGGCGGCATCTCGCTGTCCAGCCTCAAGCAGGAACTCATCCCGAGCGTCCAGTTCCCCCAGGTCGCCATCGTCAGCGCGTACCCCGGGGCGACTCCCGAGGTGGTGTCGAACGACGTCTCGACCAAGATCGAGCAGGGCATCCAGGCGGTCCCCGACCTGAAGTCCACCACGGCCACGTCCTCCACCGGGCAGAGCGTCGTGTCGGCCGAGTTCGCCTACGGGTCCAACCTGGCCAGCGCCGAGGACAAGATCCAGACCGTCGTCAACGCGCTCTCGCTGCCCGACTCGGTCCAGACGCAGATCGTCACGGGGTCCTTCGACGACCTGCCGGTGATCCAGCTGGCGGTGTCGGCGAAGGGCGACCAGGAACAGCTCGTCGAGCGGTTGAACGCCACGGCGGTCCCCGACCTCGAGAAGCTCGACGGGGTGCGCGCGGCCGACATCTACGGCAACCCGGGTCGGCGCGTGCTCATCACCCCCGACCGCACGGCACTCGGGGAGCGCGGGCTGTCCGAGTCGGCGATCTCCGACGCCCTCAAGGACAACGGCACGCTCATCCCCGGCGGCACGCTCACCCAGGACGGCTCGACGCTCTCGGTGCAGACGGGGGAGCGCATCGCGTCGGTGGCCGACATCCAGGCGCTCCCGCTGACCGGGGGCACGACGGCACCGGGAGCCACACCGACGTCGACCACGATCGGTGACGTCGCGAAGGTCGAGATCACCGAGTCACCACGCACGTCGATCAGTCGGGTCGACGGCGAACAGGCGCTGACGATCGCGATCACCAAGACACAAGAGGCCAACACGGTCGACGTGTCGAAGACCGTCCGCGACGCTCTGCCCGGCATCGAGTCGAAGATCACCGGTGACCCGCGGTTCACGGTCGTCTTCGACCAGGCGCCCTACATCCAGCAGTCGATCGACTCCCTCGCCGAAGAGGGCCTGCTCGGGCTCGGGTTCGCCGTCGTCGTGATCCTGGTGTTCCTGCTGTCGGTGCGATCCACGATCGTGACCGCGATCTCGATCCCGACGTCGGTGCTGCTCGCGGCGATCGGCATGCGGGCGGCGGACTACACGCTCAACATCATCACGCTGGCCGGCCTGACGATCGCGATCGGCCGTGTGGTCGACGACTCCATCGTGGTGATCGAGAACATCAAGCGACATCTGCAGCCCGGCGTCGACCGGCGACAGGCCGTGCTCGACGGCGTGCGCGAGGTCGCGGGCGCGGTGACCGCGTCGACGCTGACCACGGTCGTCGTGTTCCTGCCCGTCGCGTTCGTCGCCGAGCTCGTCGGCGAGCTGTTCCGGCCGTTCGCGCTCACCGTGTCGATGGCGCTGGTCGCGTCCCTGCTCGTGGCGCTGACCATCGTGCCGGTGCTCGCGTACTGGTTCCTGCGGGCACCCAAGGCCCACAAGCACGCCGGCGCGGCCGCCGGTGTCGCTGCTGCGGACACGGCGGGTTCGCCGGGCACGGGCGCGGTGGCTGCCGGTTCGGCCACCGAGTCGGACCTGCGCTCCGCGGCGGACCTGCACGACGCCACCGCTCCGGACCGCCTGCGGCGCGGGTACCAGCCCGTCCTGCACTGGGTCCTGCGGTTCCCGGCGCTCGTCGTGGTGCTCGCGGTCCTCGTGCTCGGTGGGACGGTCGCGGCACTGCCCTTCGTCAAGACGAACTACCTCGGCGACTCCGGACAGAACACGTTCACCGTCACGCAGGACCTCGACCCCGGTGCGTCGCTCGACGTGCAGTCCGACAAGGCGCGCGCGGTCGAGCGGCAGCTCCGTGCGGTGGACGGCGTCGACACCGTGCAGACCACCATCGGCACGAGCGGCCAGTCGATCCAGGCGGCCTTCGGCGGCGGTGGGACCGCGTCGATCCAGTACGCCGTGACGACCGACGCCGACGCCGACCAGGCCCGCATCCAGTCGGACACGCGCAAGCGCCTGGACCGGCTCAGCGGCGCGGGGGAGATCGCGCTGTCGTCCTCGGGCGGCGGCTTCGGCGGCAGCAGCGACATCGAGGTCGACGTCACCGCGCCGACCCAGGCGCAGCTGCGGACCGCGGCCGACAAGGCCCTGAGCACGCTCAAGGACGTCGCCCACACCACCGGTGCGACGAGCAACCTGTCGGCGGCCGAGCCCTACCTGGCCGTCAAGGTCGACCGTGTGAAGGCCGCGTCGCTCGGCCTCACCGAGACCCAGGTCGGCGGCATCGTCGCGGCTTCGGTCTCGCCGCGCGACACCGGCACGGTCGAGATCGACGACGCCTCGCTCGACGTCTACATCGCCGACCCCGAGCCGCCCACCACCGTCCAGGCCCTCCGCGACCTGTCGGTCCCGACCGCGACCGGATCGGTCCCGCTGTCCGATCTGGCGTCAGTGGACCAGGCCGACGGGCCCACCTCGGTCACCACCTCGGACGCGGTCCGGACGGCGACGATCACGGTCACGCCCGACTCCGCCAACCTCGGTGCCGCGGTCACGTCGGTGACGAACGCTGTCGACCAGCTCGACCTGCCACGAGGGGCGTCGGCGTCGATCGGCGGCGTCGCGTCGAGCCAGTCGTCGGCGTTCAGCCAGCTGTTGCTCGCAGCGCTCGTGGCGATCCTGATCGTCTACGTCGTGATGGTGGCGACCTTCCGCAGCCTCCTGCAACCGCTGCTGCTGCTCGTGTCCGTGCCGTTCGCGGCGACCGGGGCGATCCTGCTGCAGATCGCGTCGGGGATCCCGATCGGTGTGGCGTCCCTGATCGGGGTGCTCATGCTGGTCGGCATCGTCGTGACGAACGCGATCGTGCTCATCGACCTCGTCAACCAGTACCGCCGACGGGGACTCCGCGTCCGCGAGGCCCTGGTCGAAGGCGCGACCCGCCGACTCCGCCCGATCCTGATGACGGCGTTGGCGACGATCTTCGCGCTGGTGCCGATGGCGATCGGCCTGACCGGGCAGGGCGGCTTCATCTCGCAGCCGCTCGCGCTGGTGGTGATTGGCGGACTCGTGTCCTCCACGCTGCTGACGCTCGTGGTGCTGCCGGCGCTGTACTTCCTGGTCGAGCGGGCGCGCGAGCGTCGGGCTGACCGTCGGTCGGAGCGCGTCGCGGACTAGCGGGCTTCGACGTCCTCGAGGTCGACAGCGACGAACCACCGCACGACCACGACAGTCAGCGTCACCAGGAACACCACCGCGCCGAGCTGTGCGACGGCCGAGGTGTGCCCGGTCGCGGCACCGAGTCCCGCGAACCCGACCGTCACGAAGAACGACAGCCCGAGCAGCAGCTCCGCGACCGTGCTGCTGCGGGTGCGGCGCTCCCACGGGGTCGTCGGTCGTGCGGAGCGCGCGGGGCGGGTCGAGGTGTCGGTCACCCACGAAGTCTCCGTCCGGACACGTGACGGCGGCAGTCCCGACTCCGGGTGGCACCCGGTCGGGGTACGCCCACGGTCCACCGCGTGGCCGACCCGAGTGCGCGGCCGCGCCCCCGCTCCCGCCTGCCCCGCCCGCGCCTGCGCCGCCCGCGCCTGCGCCGCCCCCGCCTGCGCCGCCCGCTCCTGCCTGCGCCGCCCCCGCCCCCGAAAAGCGACATCACCCGCGGTTTCGCGCGTCGCTTTCGCTGCCCTGACGTCGCCCACAGCCCGGGTCCGCTCCCGAGGCGACATCGGTGCAGCAGAAGCGACGCGCAATACCTGCGGCGATGTCGCACGCACGCACGCCCGCCCGCCCGCACACGGGACACGGCACGCCCACCCGCACCCGCACTCGCCCGCCCGCGCCCGCCCGCGCCCGCCCGCGCCCGCCCGCGCCCGCACGTCCGCACCCGACCGCCCGCACGCCCGCACGCCCGCACGCCCGCACGCCCGCACGCCCGCACGCCCGCACGCCCGCACCCACGTCCCCACCAGCCCGCACCCACCAGCCCGCACCCACCAGCCCGCGCGCCACCCATCCCCCAGGCCCCGCGCTCAGCGCAGCTGCCGCCGCAGGAACGCCACGACGCGCTTGCTCATCGCCTCGTCGAGCTGTGCGATCGAGTGCGCCGTGCCCCGCACCGCGACGAACGTGACCGGGACGTCGTGGGCTCGAAGCGCCGCGGCGAACTCCTGCGACTCCCAGAGCGGGATGAACTCCTGTGTGGAGTGCCCGATGAAGAAGGGCGCCGTGTCCGCGGTGACGTGGTACGCGGGGGAGGCCCTGGTCGCCGCCGGGCAGGCGTCGTACGCGGTGCACCCGAGGTACAGCAGCTGGCGCCGCTGGAACGCCGCCGACACCCCGTCCGTCCGGGTCGAACGCGCCGTCAGGTCGGTCGGTCCGCTCAGGTCGACGACGGCACGGATGCGGTCCCCGTCGGCGTAGGCGGTGGACTCGTGGTCCTCGACCGCGAGCATGGCGGCCAGGTTGCCGCCCGCGCTGCCGCCGAACACCCCCACGCGGTCGGCATCGACGTCGTACGTCTCGAGGGTCGACGGTCGGAAGACCCAGTCGAGCGCCCGTCGGGTGTCGTCGAGGCCCGCGGGGAAGGGGTCGGTCGGCGCCAGGCGGTAGTCGATGTTGAACGTGACGAAGCCCTCGGACGCCAGGTACTGGCACACCGCGCGGTAGGCCGCCGTGTCCTTGTCCCCGTGGGACCAGCTGCCGCCGTGCACCATCATCACCGCGGGGCGGGTCCCGACCGCGGCACGGGGGCTGGCCGACGCCGAGGCACCGCCCGGAGCCGAGCTGGCGGCCGACCCGGGAGCGCCAGCGGACGCCGCCACGCTCGGGGTCGCCGTCGTCCTCGGAGCGCTGTCCGCGGGCAGGCAGACGTCGAGCTGCTGCAGCCGGTCGGCGCCGTACGGGACGTCCTGGACGACGTCGATGCGGTGGTACCGCAGCGACAGTGGGTAGATGACGGGATCGGCGGTGACGGTCGCGTTCTCGTCGGCTGCCGGGTCGGCGCTGCACGACGCAACCGCGCCGAGCGCCACGACCGCGGCGACGAGCGCGTACAGCGTGCGGCGGCCGGACCTCATCGCAGACCACGGTACCGCGGAACGCCGTTCACCCGCGGGTGCCAGGATGAGCGGCAGCACACCCCTGACCCTGGAGGACCCGTGAGCCGTCGCAAGGCCTGGAACGCCGATCCCGAACCGCTCCTCCGCGTCGACGAGGGGTTCCGGCTCGCCGACGTCGACCCCGAGGGCACCCCCGGGTTCCCCGGCCGCAAGATCGACGGGCTCGAGTCGCTGGCCGCCGGCGCCGATCGGCTCGCCGCGCTCCAGGAACGCCTCTGGGCCGCGGCCACGACCGGCGACGAGCGCCGCGTGCTGCTCGTCCTGCAGGCTATGGACACCGCGGGCAAGGGCGGGATCGTCTCGCACGTCGTGGGCGCCGTCGACCCGAACGGGGTCCACTACGCGGGCTTCAAGGCGCCGACGGCCGAGGAGCGAGCGCACGACTTCCTCTGGCGCGTCGAGCAGCAGCTGCCCGGTGCCGGACAGCTCGGCGTGTTCGACCGCTCGCACTACGAGGACGTCCTCATCCAGCGCGTCCGCTCCTTCGCGCCGCCGGAGGAGATCGAACGTCGCTACGGGGCGATCGTCGACTTCGAGACGCGTCTGGCCGAGCAGGGGACGACCATCGTCAAGGTCATGCTGCACATCTCGAAGGACGAGCAGCGTGCCCGACTCGGCGACCGCCTCGACCGCCCCGACAAGCACTGGAAGTTCAACCCGGGCGACATCGACGAGCGCCTGCTCTGGGACGAGTACCAGGACGCCTACCAGGTCGTCTTCGACCGCACCTCGACCGCGGTCGCGCCCTGGTACGTCGTGCCGGCGAACCGCAAGTGGTACGCGCGGCTCGCCGTCCAGCAGCTCCTGCTGCGCGCGCTCGAGGACATGCACCTGTCCTGGCCCGCCGCCGACTTCGACGTGGCCGAGCAGCGACAGCGACTCGCCGAGTCCTGATCCGGCGCGGTCGGACGGGAGGCCCCGCTCGCCTCCGCCACACCCCGCGCGAGCCAGCGGGGCTGGCCAACGCGTGTCGTGTCGCGTAGACTCCTTCGGTCGGCCTTCGACACCGTGGCTGCGAGCCGCGGACGTGTTTGGGTGTTGTGTAGTTCGAGGGCTGGAATCACGTCGATCGACGACGGGATGAACCCCCTCGCCACGAACCGCCCCCGCCGATGTCGCTGCCGGGCTGCGTGGTACGTCTGCACCCCGGAAAGAACACATGGCCCCGTACGACAAGGGCGCGGACAAGCGCGCCTCCGATCGAACCCGTCACCCGAACGGCACCCCCGCCGCTCGCTCGAGCAAGCACCGTGGCTTCCGCGCCGCCGAGCCGACCGCTCCCCGCCAGAAGCAGCGTTGGGACGCCGACGAGCGTCGCAACCGCTCCTCGCAGAGCGATCGTCCGAGCCGCCCGAACTGGGACCCCCGCGACAGCCGCGGCAGCCGTCCCGCGTGGGAGCCCCGCGGCGCCGGTCGTCCCACCCGTGGCGACGACCGCGCGCCCCGTCGCTTCGACCGTGACGAGCGTGCTCCGCGCTCGTTCAACCGTGACGATCGCGCACCTCGTCGCGATGACCGTGACGACCGTCCGGCCCGTCGGTTCGACCGCGACGACCGTGCCCCGCGCACGTTCGACCGCGACGGTCGTGCGCCCCGTCGTGACAACGACGCTCCCTACTCGCACGGCCGTCCCGACGCTCCGCAAGCTCCGCGTCGCGCCGGAACCGGCTCGCAGGGGCCCAGTGCCCCGCGTCGGTTCGACCGTGACGAGCGTGCCCCGCGCACGTTCGACCGCGACGGTCGTGCGCCCCGTCGTGACAGCGACGAGCGTGCCCCGCGTCGGTTCGACCGTGACGACCGCGCCCCGCGGAGCTTCAACCGTGATGACCGTGCGCCCCGTCGTGACAGCGACGATCGCGCACCCCGTCGGTTTGACCGCGACGACCGCGCGCCGCGTTCGTTCAACCGCGACGATCGCGCCCCTCGCCGCGATGACCGCGACGAGCGTCCGACCCGTCGGTTCGACCGTGACGAGCGCGCCCCGCGCTCCTTCAACCGTGACGATCGCGCACCTCGTCGCGACGCGGACGACCGTCCGGCCCGTCGCTTCGACCGCAACGACCGCGACGCTCCCGCTGCCCGCGGTGGCCACTTCGTCCCCGCCGACGACGTCAAGCTCGAGAAGCTCCAGGCCGAGGCCACCGTCGCGGCCGACGTCGAGGGCGTGAGCTTCGGCGACCTCGGCATCGGCGGCAACATCACCCGCGTCCTCGCCGAGCTCGGCGCCACCAGCCCGTTCCCGATCCAGGCGGCGACGATCCCCGACGTGCTCGCCGGCAAGGACGTCCTCGGCCGTGGCCGCACGGGCTCCGGCAAGACCATCGCGTTCGGCGCCCCGCTCGTCGAGAAGCTCATGGAGCACGGCGGCGGCACGAAGCGCAAGATGGGCCGCGCCCCCCGCGCGCTCATCCTGGCCCCCACGCGCGAGCTCGCCCTGCAGATCGACCGCACGGTGCAGCCCATCGCCCGCTCGGTCGGGCTGTTCACGACGCAGATCTACGGCGGCGTGCCGTACGGCCGTCAAGAGGGAGCGCTCGAGCGTGGCGTCGACATCATCGTCGGCACGCCCGGTCGCGTGCAGGACCTCATGAACAAGGGGAAGCTCGACCTCAGCGAGGTCGTCATCTCCGTGCTCGACGAGGCCGACCACATGTGCGATCTCGGGTTCCTCGAGCCCGTGCAGGAGATCCTCGAGGCGACGGCCCAGGTCACGCCCCAGGGCAACCGCGCCCAGAAGCTGCTGTTCAGCGCGACGCTCGACACCCAGGTGGCGGCGCTCGTCGAGCAGTTCCTGCACGAGCCGAGCGTGCACGAGGTCGCCGGCGAGGACCAGGCGTCCTCGACGATCGACCACCGCGTGCTCGTGGTCGAGCAGCGCCAGAAGGACCAGCTGCTCGAGGAGCTCGTGGCCGGTGACGGCAAGACGATCGTCTTCGCCCGCACCCGTGCCTACGCCGAGCGTCTCGCCGACCAGTTCGAGGACGCCGGCATCCGCGCGACCTCGCTGCACGGTGACCTGAACCAGGCGCGACGCACGCGCAACCTGCAGCTGCTGACCAGCGGCCGCGTCAACGTGCTCGTCGCGACCGACGTCGCCGCCCGCGGCATCCACGTCGACGACGTCTCGCTCGTCGTGCAGGCCGATGCGCCGGACGACTACAAGGCGTACATGCACCGCTCGGGCCGCACGGGTCGTGCCGGCAAGGAGGGCACCGTCGTCACGATCGTCCCGCGTGGTCGGGTGCGCAAGATCGAGGGCATCCTCGAGCGCGCCGAGATCGAGGCGGACCTGGTGCAGGCCGCACCCGGTGACGGCATCGTGGCGGAGCTCGCCGCCCGCTGACGCCGAGCAGCGCCACGGGACGCCGCGACCACGACGGGACGCCGCGTCCACGACGGGACGCCGCGTCCACGACGAAACGCCGCCAGTGATGGCGGCGTTTCGTCGTTCCGGCGGCGTCTCGAGGACCGGACGTGCGGGACGGACCCGGCCCGGGCCTCCAGTCCGGAGGGTCAGGCGTTGAAGAACAGCAGTCCGCGCGCGTAGCCGGCCTGGCCGGCGTGCTGGGTGCAGTCGTTGAGGATGCTCACGATGCGGCTGCCGGCGGTCACGGGCGGGTCCCACGCATCGTCGACGACCGGGTCGAGGTCATCCGGGCCGAGTGTGCGCAGGTACGCGACGGTGCGCTCGTGCACGGCGTCGAGGTAGCCGGTGAGCAGCGCGGCGGACGCGCGCACACGTCCGACGTCGTCGCGCGACATGCCGTACCCGAGGGCCTCCGCGGGGAACGGCAGCCCGAACCGGTCGTACCAGCCGTCCGCGGTCCAGACCTGCTCGGAGCCCGCCAGGTCGGCGATCTGTGCGTCCTGGCCGCGGGCGATGTGCCAGGCGAGCCACGCGAGCGTGTTCGCCCCGGCGGCGGGGCGGGCGGCGAGCTGGTCCTCGGAGAGCCCGTCGACGGCGCGGCTGACTGTCTCCGGGACGCGGGAGAACGCTTCGATGAGGACTTCACTGGGGGTCATGCCCCCGACGGTACGCCCGTGCGCTGCCGCTGCTCAGGCTCCGTGGGCGGCCGATCGGCGACCGAGTTCCTCGGCGAGGCGGGTGAACGCGTCGGTCAGTGCCGCGCGTTCTGCCGGAGGGACGACCTCGCGGAACGACGCCGAGTAGACCGCACCGATCTGTCGTGCCACCGTCTCGCCGGACGGCGTCAGGTGGAGCAGGATGCTGCGCCGGTCGTTCGGGTTGGGGCGGCGTTCGATGTGTCCACGCTGCTCGAGCCGGTCGATCAACGACGTCATCGCACCCGTCGAGAGCTCGAGGTACTCGCCCGACTGCTTCGGGGTGACGCCCTCGCCGTCGGCCGAGGCCAGGAAGAAGACGAACCGGCTGTCCGTGGCGTTGAGGCCCCGGCTCTGGCTCTCGTGGTGGAGCACCCGCGCGTGCTGCGTCTGCATCAGACGGAACGCGGTCATCAGGCGGCCCAGGTCGGTGTCGGCGACGCCGTCGACCGTCGCGGTGACGGGGGAGGACGGCGCGGGACGATCGTCGACGGCTGGGACTGCGGTGATGCGGGTGTCCGTCATCGATGCTCTTCTCGGGTGGGTGACGCGGGGGAGGCACGGGCATGCCTCGGTACGGCTCAGTCAACAAGTATCTCAACGATTGAGATACCCCCAGCAGTGGGGGCACCGCACGTCTTGTGAGCATCACGGCGCGCAAGTAACTTGATCGTCGTACCGAACCAGTACACGGCACCACGCACCACCACGGCCTGCAGCGCGACCAACCACCGCGGATCCGGGCCACCCACCGATCAGATCTCTTCCTCCGGGAGTACCGCCATGTCTCGTGTCACCCCTCGCGCCGCTCGTCTCGCCGCCTGGATCGCCATCCCCGCCGCCCTCGTCGCATCGGGTGCCGTCGTCTCCACCGCCTCGTACTCCGCCTTCTCGGCGACCACGGTGAACCCGACCAGCAACTGGACCGCCGGTTCCGTCGCCCTCGCCGACGACGACAACAACACCGCGCTGTTCACCGCCACCGGCCTGAAGCCCGGGTCGACCGGTGCGAACTGCATCACGGTGACCTCGACCGGCTCGCTCGCGTCGACCGTCAAGCTCTACGCCACCAACGCGCAGACCACGAGCGCACTCGCCTCGAACACCGCGATCGTCATCGAGCAGGGCACGGGCGGCGGCTTCGGCTCGTGCACGGGCTTCACGCCTGCTGCCACCAACGGCACGCTGACGCCGGCGAACACCACGCTCGCGAGCTTCGCCTCCGGCAGCACGAGCTTCGCCAACGGCCTCGGCACCTGGGCGCCGACCGGCACCGCCTCCGAGTCCCGCGTGTACCGCATCACCTACACGGTCTCGGCCACCGCGCCGAACTCGGTCCAGGGCACCACCGCTTCGCTCGGCCTGACCTGGGAGGCCCAGAACAGCTGAGCCGGGTCCCGCGCCCGTCGCCGCGTCCCTGCGCGTCGTCGGGTCCCAGCCCGTCGCCGCGCCCCCACGTGAAGGCAGTCATGGTCACCATCGCAGTGCACGGAGGTCCCGCGCCGCGTGATGCGGTCCGTGACGCCGTCGAGTGGGGGCGTGTCGTCGTCGCGACCCTCGCCCGCGGGGTGGTCGCGACGCTCCTCGGCCTCGCCCTCTGGGCAGCCGCCCCCGCCGTGATCGGGTGGCACCCCACCACGGTCATGACCGGCTCGATGGAGCCGCGGCTCCGTCCCGGTGACGTCGTCGTCTCGCGCCCGGTCCCGCCCGCAGAGCTCCGACTCGGCCAGGTCCTTCTCGCCGACGACCCCGACCAGCCGGGGCACCTCCGCATGCACCGCGCCGTCGCGGCCGGTCCGGACGGGACGATCGTCACGAAGGGCGACGCGAACCCGCAGCGCGACTCCACCGCCGTCGAGCGCTCCGCCGTGCGCGGCGTCGGCTTCCTGCGCATCCCCGTGGTCGCGACGCCCATCGTGTGGATGCGCAGCGGGGAGTGGACGAAGGTCGCGCTGCTCGCCCTGGCCTTCGCCGCGACGCTCTGGTTGTGCACGGTCGACGGGTCGCTCCGGCGGCTGGCCGAGGCGGGTCCGTCCGACGGCGACGACCCGGAGCGTGATCCAGGCGAGACCGGCGACACCGGCGACACCGGCCTGGAGGCCCTCCTCGCCCCGGCAGCGCCGCCGCCGTCGACGAGACGGTCCGGACGGCACGTCCTGGTGCGTCGGGACGTCGGCTCGCGCCACGACGTCGGGTCACGCCGGGCGGTCCGCCGTCGGCTGCGCCGCCGACACCGTCTGGGACGCGGCGGTGCCGCGGCCGCGGTGCTCGTGGTCGCTGCCGGCATCGGCGTGCTGCTGCCCGCGCAGGCGATCGGCGTGCCGTTCACGACGACCACCGCCACGCAGACCGGCACGATGACGGCGGCGGCGATGCTGCCCGTGACGTCGGTCCGGTGTGCGCCCGAAGCGACCAACACCGTGCGGGTCTCGTGGGCCCCCAGCTCCACCGCCGTCCGCGGCTACCAGGTGCTGTGGGGGACCGACGTCCTGACGACGACCACGACGACCTCGGCGGTGATCGGTGGGGCCGGACTGCTCAACCTCGGGTCGACGCGTGCGGTGACGATCCGCTCGCTCGACGTCGGGGCCACGAGCCCGTGGACGGTCGACAGTACTTCGTCCACCAACGTCAGGATCGTGGCGGTCGCACTCGGTATCGGGTCGGCGAGCTGCGCGCCGTGACCCCGGCCCCGAGCTGAGCAGGACGATCCACAGGTCCGGGAGCGGCGCCGCTGGATGTCCGCCGTCGCGGCTACCGTGGCCGCATGCGCATCCTGCACACCGGCGACTGGCACCTCGGCCGCACCCTGCTCGGGGCCGATCTGCTGCAGCACCAGGCCGCCTTCCTCGACCACCTGGTGGGCGTCGTGGTGCAGCACTCGGTCGACCTGGTCGTCGTCGCGGGTGACGTGTACGACCGCGCGATCCCCCCGGTCGACGCGGTCCGCATGCTCTCGACCGTGCTCGAACGCCTGGCCGCCGTGGCGACGGTCGTGGTCACGCCCGGCAACCACGACTCGGCTGCGCGACTCGGCTTCGGGTCGGGCGTGATGAACCGGCGGGTGCGCATCCTCGCCGAACCTGCACACCTCGGTGACCCGGTGCTCGTCGACGACCCCGACGGCGCCGTGGCGGTCTACGGCATCCCCTACCTGCAGCCCGACCTGGTGCGACACGCCCTGGCCGCGGTGCCCGACGAACCCCTCGCTCGCTCCCACCAGGCCGTCGTGGGCGCGGCCGTCGAACGCATCCGAACGGACCTGCAGACACGCCCCGGCACCCGGTCCGTCGTCGTCGCGCACGCGTTCGTCGGTGGCGCCGAGCCGAGCGACAGCGAACAGGACATCCGGGTGGGCGGGGTCGACCGGGTCGCCGAGTCGGTGTTCGCGGGCTTCGACTACGTCGCGCTCGGGCACCTGCACGGTCCACAGCGCGTCGGTGCCACGGACCGCGTCCGCTACGCCGGGTCGCCGCTGGCGTTCTCGTTCGGCGAGCGGCACCAGACCAAGTCCGTCACCCTGGTCGACCTCGACGCCGACGGCAGCGTCACGGTGGAGCTCCTGCCGGTGCCCGTGCCGCGCCCGTTGGTCGACGTGCGCGACACCATCGACGCGATCGAGTCCGGCGCGCACACGCAGCACGCCGACGCATGGGTCCGCGTCGCCGTCACCGACACCGTGCACCCCGAGCGCATGTACGCCCGCGTCAAGGACCGCTTCCCGCACGCCCTCGCGATCACGCACGAACCGGCCGACGCCCCGGCGCGGGCGTCGGGCCGCGCGGTCACGGCGACGTCCGACCCGGTCGAGGTCACCGCCGACTTCGTCACCTACGCCACCGGCGCCGCCCCGACCCCGGACGAGCACACCGTGCTGCGCGACGCGTACGAAGCCGCCGCGACTGCGCTCTCCGAGCAGGACCGCGCGGTGCGCTGATGTACCTGCACCGGCTCGAACTCCGCGCGATCGGCCCGTACCCCGACCGCGTGGTCATCGACTTCGCCGCGCTCGCCGCCTCCGGGGTGTTCCTGCTCGAGGGCCCGACCGGATCGGGCAAGTCGACGATCATCGACGCGGTCGTGTTCGCCCTGTACGGCGGGCTGGCGGGCAGCGACGCCAGCAACGACCGGTTGCACAGCCAGCACGCCGACCCCGCGGTGGAGCCCTTCGTGGAGCTCGTCTTCGAGACGGGGGCCGGCGTGTTCCGTGTCCGCCGCACGCCGCAGTACGACCGCCCCAAGCAGCGCGGCACCGGGACCGTGCGGCAGAACGCCTCGGCCACCCTCAGTCGCCTCGCCGGTCCGAGCGACCCCGCTGGCGAACCCGTCTCCGCCCGGGCACAGGAAGTCGGGGCCGAGGTCACCCGCATCGTCGGGCTGGACCGCGCCCAGTTCCTGCAGACCGTGGTGCTGCCACAGGGGGAGTTCGCCCGCTTCCTCCGCGCGCCGGGTGAAGACCGTCGCAAGCTCCTGCAGTCGCTGTTCGGCACCGAGATCTACGACCGCACCGCCGACGAACTCGCCGCCCGTCGTCGCGCTGCCGCGGCCGAGGTCGACGCCGCCGACGCCCGCGTGCGCGACGCCCTCGCGCGGTTCGCCCAGGCGTCCGACACCGTCGACACGGACGAGACCACGGCGCCCACCGTCGCCGCTGACCTGCGCTCCCGTGCCGACGACGCGGCGCGGGCGCGGGCGGACGCCGCGACGGCAGCGACAGCCGCGAGCGAGCACGAGCGTGCCGTCACGACCCGCGTCGCCGCACTGGAACGCCGCCGGGCGCTGCTCGACCGCGCGACGGTGCTCGATGACGCTGCCGCCACGATCGCCGCGGCCCGCTCCCGCCTGCTGACCGGCGAGCGCGCCGGCCGCGTGGCAGCCGTCGCCGACGGTCTCGACGCGGCGGTGCTGCGGGCATCCGCGGCCCGCGCCGCTCGCGACGCCCTGCGCGCGCAGCACCGGGTGACCGACCTCGACACCGCGACCGAGCTCGACCGTCTGACCGGGGTCGTGGCGGGGGTCCGCCACCTGGTGCCGGTCGCCGAGTCGCTGCCCGACCGACGCCGGGCGCTCGCGACCGCACAGGACGACGCCGCGCAGCTCCACGACCAGCTGACCGCACTCGACTCCGCGCTCGACGCGCGACCAGCCGAGCGTGCCCGCATCGTCGCGCTGTCCCACGCGGCGGCGACCGCGGCGGCCGACGCCGAGCCGGCGCAGCGTGACGTCGACGCGGTGCGGCTCCTCCGCGACGCCCACACCGCCCTCGTGGCCAGTCGAGCACGGGTCGCGAGCGCCGAGGGCGTCGTCACGGCGGCCCGGGTCGTCGCGTCGAGCGCGGTCCAGGGCGAGCAGCACCTGCGCGAACGACGCATCGCGGGACTGGCCGGCGAACTCGGCGCGGCGCTGGCACCCGGCGACGCCTGTCCCGTCTGCGGTGCCGTCGAACACCCGGCGGTCGCCACGCCCCAGGACGACCACCCGACACCGGCGCAGATCGCCACCGCCGCAGACGCCGCACGTCGCGCCGAGCAGGCACTCGCCGACGGTGCAACGGACCTCGCCGTCGAGCGCGCCGAGCACGACCGGTTGCGGGTCGTCGTCGGTGACACGGACGCCGCCGAGCTCGACGCCCGCGCGGTCGCCGCTGCCGAGCGCCTGCGCACCGCCCGTGCCGCGGCGGCGAGCGTCGCCGAACACGAGCGGGAGAAGACCGAGCACGACGAGTCCACCCGGTTGGTGGAGGACGAGCGCAACGCCGTGGCCTCGCGGCGCCAGGTGCTGCTCGCCACCACCGATGCCGAGCACGACCGGGTCGCCCAGGACACCGATGCCGTGCAGACCGCGATCGACACCCTGGCCGCTGAACTCGCACAGCCGGACGTCGCCGACCTGACCCTGCCGGACGCGGTCGTCGCAGCCGATGGCAGGGCCACCGCCCTCCGCGCCGTGGCCGCCGCCGAGGACACCCTGCGCACCGCCGACGCCGCCGTCGTCGAGCGGCAGGCCGAGGTCGCCCGGGTCGTCGCCGACCACGACTTCCCCGACGTCGCGGCCGCCCGCGCTGCCGTCCTCGACCACGCCACGGGTGCGCAGCTCCGCGACCAGGTCGAGCGCGCGGACCGCGAGCGCGCGGTCGTCGACGCCGGGCTCGCCGAACCGGCCGTCGTTGCCGCGGCGCAGGACGACTCCGCCGACGTGGTGCTCGACCCGGACGCCGCCCGCGCCGCGTCGGCGGGCGCGGCCGAGGCGCTCGACCTGGCCACCCGCGCCGCGACGACGAGTGCCGACCGCGCCACCGCCTCGGAACGGTGCGCCGCGGAACTCGCGCGCGCCGTCGACCAGCGCGAGTCCACCTCGGCCCGCAGCCGCGCTGTCGTGCGGCTCGCCGACGTGGCCGCCGGTGCCCCCGGACACAACACCACCGGGGTGACGCTCGGCACCTACGTGCTGATGCGGCGGTTCGAGGACGTCGTCGCTGCCGCCAACGACCGGCTGCGCACGATGCTCGGCGGGCGGTTCACGCTCGAGACCTCCGACGAGCGCGAGACCGGCAGCCGGTCTCGCCGCACGGGTCTGGCGCTCGCGGTCCGCGACCACACGACGGACACCACGCGCGATCCCCGCAGCCTGTCCGGTGGCGAGACCTTCACGGTGTCGCTCTGCCTGGCGCTCGGGCTCGCCGACGTGGTCCAGGCCGAGGCCGGCGGCGTCTCCCTCGGCACGCTCTTCGTCGACGAGGGGTTCGGCACGCTCGACCCGGAGACCCTCGACGGCGTGGTCGACCAGCTGTCCCGGTTGACCGCGGGCGGACGTCAGGTCGGCATCGTCAGCCATGTCGAGGAACTCAAGCAGCGCATCCCCGAGCGCATCGCCGTGCGCCGGAGCCCGGGCGGCGGATCGCACGTCACGACGACCCTCTGACGGCGAGCGCCGCCGGTCAGCGCACCACCGCCGCCGGTCAGCGCAGCACCCCGCCGGTCAGGGCGTCGGCACCGCCGACGTGTCGACCGTGCCGTCGGGCGGCGGCAGGATGTCCGCCGCGATCCACGGGAACACCCACGTGAACAGCACGAGCACGATCGCGACGAGCAGCACCAGCAGCTCGAGGACCTTAAGGGCGGTGGGGCCGGGCAGCAGCCGCCAGACCAGGGGGAAGATCACTTGGGCGTCTCCGACAGTTCCTTCGGGGTGCCTTCCGACACCGGCATCCAGTAGTCCATCTTCGCGTGCACGATGTAGCGCTCCTTGGCGGACCACATCGGGTGGCACGCCGTCAGGGTGAGCCAGCGGTCCTGGGCGGTGGGTTCGACGCCCGGCTGGTTCGGCACGGGCGCGATCGTCTCGATGTGGTCCGGCGTGACGATCTGGCTGTCGGTGACCTTGTAGACGTACCAGACGTCGAAGTCCGTCGCCTTGTCCGTGACCCGCACGACGATGGCGTCGTCGGTCTTCAGGTCCGCGATCTGGTTGAGCGGCTTGCCGTACGTGACGCGGTGCCCGGCCACGGCGAAGTTGCCCTCGGCTCCGGGCATCGCCGTGTCCTGGTAGTGCCCGAGCCCGATGGTGTTGAGCACCTTCTCGCGGTCGGTGCCCTCACCGATGGGCTGGTCGTAGCCCGCGCCGAAGCGGGGGATCTGCATCGTGCCGAAGACCGTCGACAACCCAGGGGGCTCGGCGAGCACGGGCGCCTGGTCGCGGTGCTCGGTCGGCGTGGGGTTCGAGGTGGGCGCCTCGGTCTGGCCCAGGTCCTTGACGAGCGAGGACTGGTGCTGCGAGGCGACGACGTCGGTCCACCACGCGGTCCACAGCACGTACAGCCCGGTGCCCGCGCCCGCGATGATCAGCAGCTCGGCGACCAGGGCCAGCAGCGCGCCGCCGACCGTCTGCCGCGGACGCTTGCGCTCCCGGCGCGCGGGCGCGTCGTCAGGGGCGCTCGGAGGCGGGGGGAGTGTCTCGTGGGCAGTCACGTGGCTCCTGATCCGGTCGTGCGAGCGTCGAGGTGGACGATGCTCAGGTCTATCAGACCACGGCGAACCGCTGGGGACGGTGTTCTCCACAACACCGGTACCGTGGCGGAGTGTCCCACGTCATCCGTCGTTTCGATCCGTCCGACACCGAAGCGGTCGTCGCACTCTGGGAGTCCTGCGGGCTGGTCCGACCGTGGAACGACCCGCGGCAGGACATCGCGCGCAAGCTGACGGTCCAGCCCGAGCTGTTCCTGGTGGCGACGGACCCCGGTTCCGACGTCGTCGTCGCTGCGGGCATGGCCGGGTTCGACGGGCACCGCGGCTGGGTGAACTACCTGGCGGTCCGCCCCGACCTGCAGGGCTCCGGACTGGGGCGGGCCTTCATGGCCGAGTTCGAGCGGCTGCTCACCGACCTGGGCTGCCCCAAGCTCAACCTGCAGGTGCGCGCCGGCAACGAGCGGGTCATCGGCTTCTACGAGTCCCTCGGGTACGCCGACGACCACACGGTGTCGATGGGGAAGCGCCTGATCGCCGACGACTGACGTCGGCCCTCACGCCAGCGCCAGCGTGACCGCCGCGCCGAGGGCGAGTGCGATCCCGAAACCCTGCAGCAGGGTCAGGCGTTCGCGCAGCACCACCCCGGCCAGGACGACCGTCCCGATCGGGTACAGCGCGTTCAGGACACTGATCACCGGCAGCGTCGTCGGGTCGTCGCTCGCGTGCAGCCCGGCCTGGATGCAGACGTTCGCCAGGGCGTCGAAGACCCCGCACGCGATGACCACCCGGACCAGCCGTCGGCCCGGCGCGGATCGCAGCCACCGTCCTGGAGGCGCGGCAGACCCCGCGACGCCGGCCGACGTCCCGGGGTCTGCCGCGCCTCCCGACCGGGCGACCGTCGCCGAGACCGCTGCCGCCGTCCCCAGCAGCACCGTCTGCACCAGCCGCGCCACGACGAGCGGTGCGATCCCGGAGTCCGACGGCGTCTCGTTGAACGCGAGCACGATCCCGCCGAACCCGCACCCCGCGATGACGGCGGCCAGGACGCCACGGGCCGTGACGCGCGCTCCGGACGGGTCGCGGACCGTCGCGACCAGCACCACCGCGACCACGGCCACGACCAGCGCGACGACCGCGACCGGCGACAGGACCGTCCCGCGCAGCAGGGCGACCAGCACCGGGAGCACCGCGGCGAACACCGCGGTGAGCGGGGAGAGCACGCTCATCGGCCCGATCGCGAGCGCGGCGTAGAGCAGGAGGACCCCGACGGCTCCGGCGAGCCCGCCCACGGCGCCCCACAGCGTGCCCTGCCACGAGGACCGGCCGCCGAACAGCAGCAGTCCCACCAGCAGCGGGACGATGCCGATCGCGGCTGCGGCGGCGGCGACCGTGACGGGACGCAACCGACGCGACGCGAGGCCGCCCAGGAAGTCCGCGAAGCCGTAGACGAGCGCCCCGCCGAGGCCGAGCAGCACCGTGGTCACGGGTCCCATCCTGCCGTGCCCGGTAACCTGCGCTGCGTGAGCGTTCCCTACACCCGCCTGTTCCGCGTCGACGGTCGTTGGCGTTGGTGGCGCCCGCTGGTCGCCCTGGCGTTCCTGGCCGGGTGGTACGTCGTGACGCAGATCCTCATCACGGTGGCCTACTTCGTACCGATCGGTGCCACGCAGGGTGCGCAGGGGCTGATCGACCTCGAGCAGAGCCTGACGAGCGGCGCCCTCGACCCGACCGACCCGCTCGTGCTGTCCCTGTCGCTGGTGTCGCTCGTGGTGCTGCTGCCGGGGATCCTGCTCGCCGTGAAGATCGCGCGCCTGGGGCCGGCGAACACGCTGTCCTCGGTGCGGTTCCGCGTGCGCTGGGGCTGGGCGGCGTGGTGCGTGCTGCCGACGCTCGTGATCGCCGCGGCGTCGTTCATCCTGCAGACCGGGCTGTTCTCGCCCGACGGCATGTTCACCGTCGACGGCGGCTTCGGGTGGAACCACGCCGCGATCGGCCAGTCCACCGTGACGCTCGGCACCCTGACGCTGACGATCGCCATGGTCGTGGTGCTCGTCCCGTTCCAGGGTGCTGCCGAGGAGTACGTGTTCCGCGGCTTCCTGATGCAGTGGATCGGGTCCTGGATCCCGGTCCGCATCGTCGGGTCGGTGGTGGCCGTGGTGGTGTCGACCGTCGTCTTCGCGCTGCTGCACATCCCGAACGGCTACAACGTGTGGGGCATCCTCGACGTGGGGTCGTTCGGTCTGGTCGCGGCGATCATCGTGATCCGCACCGGAGGCCTCGAGGCCACCGTGCTGCAGCACGCCTTCAACAACATCATGATCTTCGTGCTGCAGGCTCCCGGGTGGTCGAAGGTGTCGCTCGACTCGTCGAACAGCACCTGGCAGAGCTGGCTGTTCTCGCTCGGCTCGTCGCTGGCGTACTGGGGCATGGTCGAGGCCCTCGCGCACTGGCGGAAGCTCGACCGCCGCTTCGCCGGATCGGAGACGCCACGCTTCCGCGGTCCGGCGCCGGTCTGGGCGGGCGGCAAGCGCTGGACCCGTCCTGGAGGCACGGGCTGGTCGGGTGCACCGGCCCGCTCCGAGGGCGTGGCCGGGTCAGCCGCTGACCGGCCTGTGGACAGCGAGATGGGTGTCGCCCGTCGCGCCTAGGCTGGACGCCATGAGCACCACCTCGGCACCCGTCTCGCCGTCGCGCAGCGCGGCGCAGGACGTCCTGCACCGGGTCTGGGGCTACGACGACTTCCGCGGCGAACAGGCCGCCGTCATCGACCGCATCGTGACCGGCGGCGACGCCCTCGTCCTGATGCCGACGGGCGCCGGCAAGTCGCTCTGCTACCAGGTGCCGGCGCTCGTGCGCGACGGCGTCGGGGTCGTGGTGTCGCCGCTCATCGCCCTGATGCAGGACCAGGTCGACGCCCTGGCGGCCAACGGCGTCAAGGCGGCGTTCCTCAACTCGACGCAGGGCGCGGACGAACGCGCTCGCGTCGAGCGTGCGGTGGTGCAGGGCGAGATCGACATGCTCTACCTGGCGCCCGAGCGGCTGAAGCTCGAGTCCACGCGGTCGCTGCTCGACCGTGCCCGCATCGCGCTCTTCGCCATCGACGAAGCCCACTGTGTGGCGCAGTGGGGGCACGACTTCCGTCCGGACTACCTCGAGCTCAGCATCCTGCACGAGCGCTGGCCGACCGTGCCACGCATCGCGCTGACGGCCACCGCGACGCCGCAGACCCACCGCGAGATCTCCGCCCGCCTGGGGCTCGACGACGCCGCACACTTCGTCGCCGACTTCGACCGGCCGAACATCCAGTACCGCATCGAACCGAAGACCGGTGCGATGCAGCAGCTCCTGACCTTCATCCGCACCGAGCACCGGGGCGACGCGGGCATCGTGTACTGCCTCTCCCGCAACTCGGTCGAGCGCACTGCCGCGGCGCTGGTCGACCAGGGCATCGCGACGCTGCCGTACCACGCGGGTCTCGACGTGCGAGTGCGCGAGCGCAACCAGTCGCGGTTCCTGCGCGAGGACGGCATCGTCATGGTGGCGACCATCGCGTTCGGGATGGGCATCGACAAGCCCGACGTCCGGTTCGTCGCGCACCTCGACCTGCCGAAGTCGGTCGAGGGGTACTACCAGGAGACCGGCCGTGCCGGGCGTGACGGACTGCCGGCGACCGCCTGGCTGGCGTACGGGCTCAACGACGTCGTGCAGCAGCGCCGCATGATCGACCAGTCCGAGGGCGACGCTGCGCATCGCCGGCAGCTCAGCGCGCACCTCGACGCCATGCTCGCGCTCTGCGAGACGATCGAGTGCCGCCGGGTCCGGCTGCTCGCGTACTTCGGCCAGGAGTCCACCGCGTGCGGCAACTGCGACACGTGCATCGCTCCGCCCGAGTCGTGGGACGGCACCGTGCCGGCGCAGAAGCTCCTGTCGACGATCGTGCGGCTCGAGCGCGAACGTGGGCAGCGGTACGGCGTCGCACACCTGGTCGACATCCTGACCGGCAAGCAGTCGCCGCGCGTGCAGGAACTCCGGCACGAGTCCCTCGCCACCTTCGGCATCGGCGCCGACCTGTCCGAGGGCGAATGGCGCGGGGTGGCACGACAGGTCCTCGCCCAGGGGTACGCCACCGTGTCGGGCGACGGGTACGGAACGCTCGTCCTCAGCCCGACCAGTGCCGAGGTGCTGTCCGGTCGGGTCCACGTGCTGATGCGCCGCGACCCGGTGAAGGCCCCGCGTGCGGCGCGTGGTCGGCGCCAGGTCGTCTCCGACATGCCGCAGGAAGCCCTCGGCCTGTTCGAGGCACTGCGCGCGTGGCGGGCAGCACAGGCGCGCGAGCAGGGCGTGCCGGCGTACGTCGTGTTCAACGACGCGACCCTGCGGGGGATCGCCGCGGTGCGCCCCTCGGACGCCGACCAGCTCGCCGAGATCTCCGGCATCGGCGCAGCCAAGCTCGAGTCCTACGGCCGCGCCGTGCTCGACGTCGTCGCCGCGTCGGAGTAGCACTCCACCACTGCCGTCCGGTCCATGCCGTCTCCGGCATGTGCGGCGCGATCCGGTCATTACACTCGGAAACCCTGTTCCCGAGGAGGTCGCTGGTGCCCGGTTCGTCGATGTTCGCCACCGTGCTCGGCCGTGCCGTGGTGGCACCGCTCGCGCGGATGCTGTGGCGGCCGAAGATCATCGGGCGGAAGAACGTCCCCCGGCGCGGTGCGGTGATCCTGGCGAGCAACCACCGCTCGTTCATCGACTCCCCGGCGATCACGATCATGGCGCCCCGGAAGGTGTCGTTCCTGGCGAAGCAGGAGTACTTCACGGGGACGGGCTTCCGCGGAGCGGTGTCCCGCGCGTTCTTCAGCGGGATCGGTGCGATCGGGGTCGAGCGCGGCGCGGGAGCAGCTGCGCAGCACGCCCTCGACCTCGGGCTCGCGCGCTTGCGGGACGGCGAGGCCTTCGCCATCTACCCCGAGGGCACGCGGTCGCTCGACGGCCGGATCTACCGCGGCCGTACCGGTGTCGCCTGGTTGGCACTGACGAGCGGTGCGCCCGTCGTCCCCGTCGCGCTGCGCGGGACCGAGGACGTGCAGCCCGTCGGCTCGAAGGTGCCGAAACTCGCACGCGTGACGATCGAGTTCGGGCAGCCTCTCGATCTGTCGTCGTACGGAGACGCGTCGTCCGGGCGGGCCCGGCGGCACGCGACGGACGCCGTGATGGCGGCGATCCAGGCGATGAGCGGGCAGGAACCCGCCAACGCGTACAACAACCCGCCGGCGACGATCGTGGAGCGGGTTCGGCGGGCGCTGCACCGCGACGATCCCGGCGAGGCCGTCGAGCCCGACTGAGGTCCGGCATCGTCGACATTGCGTATCAGAAATATCAGTGGTTCAATGGGGGCAACCCCGATGCCGAACCCTGATCAGGAGAACCGCAGCATGTCGACCACACCGCTCTTCGACGCGATCGCCCGTCGCAGCCACGCCGACGCCCGGCCGGTCCCCACGCGGGCGCCGTCCTCGCCGATGACCGCTCCCGTGCCGCACTCGCGTTCGACCTTCGTCCCGGCGGCCCTCATCGCCGCGATCGACGACATCCCCGCCGGTGCCCTGGCATCCGTCCGGCGTGACCACCGTGTGGCCGGCGACCAGCTCGCCCTCGTGGAAGCCGTCGCGGACGCCATCACCCGAGCCGTCGTCGACGCCGTCGTCGCGGAGCTCGACCGCATCACGGCCGACGGCGTCGTCCGCGCCTGACCGCGACGTTGCCCTCGACGACCGAACCCGCACCGCTGCGCCCCCGCGGGGCTGCCCGCGCCGCAGCCAACCGAGCGTTCGTCCTCCTGTCCTCCGGGGCGGTGGTGACGACCCCCGCCGTCCCGGGGCCCACCCCGTGTCCCGCCGTGCTCCCCGTCGGGCTGGTGCACTCGGCGCGGCCGGCGCACACCGCGGGGCCGGCGCACACCGCGGGGCTGGCGCACACCGGCGCCCGGACCGGCCGTGGGCGGCGAGCAGCACGCACTGCCCACACGCCGCGCGCCGCGCTGACCAGCGGACTCGCGCACGTCCGCCGTCTCCGTGTCGCGCCCTCGGGGGTGCCCCTCGCCGTCGTCGGTCTGGCGACGTGCTTCCTCGTCGCCGTGTCGACACCGCAACAGGCCGCCGCCAGCGTGGCCGGGGTCGCTGACGTGACGGGCGCCGTGGTCGTCACCCGGGCCTCCGGAACCGGCCTCCCCAGTGGACCGCAGGCCTACACCGCACCGCCGTCGGCCCTCGCCGACGTCGAGCGGGACGGCTTCGTCGTGGGGTCGGGGCCGGTGCTCCTCGCTCGCATCGACCCGGCGGACGTGGTCCGTCCCGTCGCGGGCAACGTCCCCGTCGCGGGTGGGTTCGGGGGCCGGTCGGTACAGGGATGCGGTGCGTGCTCCACCGACCACCATGGGCTCGACTTCGCGGCCTCGACGGGAACGCCCGCCGTGTCGGCCATGCCCGGGCGGGTCGTCTCCGCCGGTGTCTCCGGCGGGTACGGCAACCAGGTGCTCGTGCAGCACGGACCCGGCCTGCAGACCCGGTACGGCCACCTGTCGGCGATCGACGTGACGGTCGGACAGGTCGTCCGGGCGGGGGACCGCGTCGGCGCCGTGGGCAGCACGGGCGTCTCGACCGGACCGCATCTCCACTTCGAGGTCATCGTGGACGGACACCCCGTCGACCCGGCCGCGTGGCTGCGGGAGCGCGGGCTGCTCTGAGGCCGTCGCGCGTACCGTTCGACCAGTCGACGGCACGGACCGTTCGACGGGGTCGGCGGCACGGTGCTCGTCGACGGGACGGAGTCGGACGTGCGTGTGACGGTGCTGGGTACTGGAGCGATGGGGGCCGGAGTGGCGCAGTCGCTGCTGCGCGAGGGACACGAGGTCACGGTGTGGAACCGGAGCCCGGAGCGCGCGGCACCGCTCGGCGGACACGGCGCGACCGTCGCGACCGACGCCGCGACGGCCGTCGAGCGGGCCGAGGTCGTCCTGCTGACGCTCTTCGACACCGACGCCGTGGTCGACGTCCTCGAGCAGGCTGCGGGCGACGCCCCGACCGACGCGGTGTGGGTGCAGTGCTCGACCGTGGGCGTGGAGGGTACCGAGACCGTGGTGCAGCTGGCGGAGAAGTACGGGATCACCCTCGTCGAGGCGATGATGCTCGGCACGAAGGCCCCGGCTGAACAGGGGAAGCTCACGATGCTCGCCGCCGGTCCCGCCGAGGTCCTCGAGCGCATCGATCCGGTCCTGCGAGCCATCGGTGCGAAGACCGTGCGCGCA
This sequence comes from Curtobacterium sp. MCLR17_007, assembly GCF_003234655.2. Taxonomy (NCBI): domain Bacteria; kingdom Bacillati; phylum Actinomycetota; class Actinomycetes; order Micrococcales; family Microbacteriaceae; genus Curtobacterium; species Curtobacterium sp. MCLR17_007. Next base: position 647,939 of record NZ_CP126271.1, read on the forward strand.
GGAGCACGGGTCGGCGACGGCACCGCACTGAAGCTCGCTGCGAACGCCTGGATCGCGTCCATCACCGCGGCGACGGGGCAGTCACTCGCGGTCGCACGGGCGCTGGGCATCGACCCGGCGCTGTTCCTCCAGGCCATCGACGGCACCGCCAGCGACTCCGCCTACGCCCACACCAAGGGCGAGTCGATGCTGGCGGGGGAGTACTCGGCGCAGTTCGCGCTCGACGGGCTCCGGAAGGACATCGGCCTGATCACGGACTCAGCGCGCGCGACCGGGGTGTCGACGACGCTCCTCGACGCGCTCGGCCGCGTCTACGCCGACGCCAGCGCCGCCGGCCACGGGTCCGACGACATCGCTGCCGTCGGGACGGCCTTCACGAAGGACTGACCCCGGACGGGGCGCGGGCACGGTGGCCGTGGCCGTGGCCGTGGCCGTGGCCGTGGCCGGGGGCACCGCCTTGCCCCGCCGTGCCCCGCCGTGCCCCGCCGTGCCGCTACCGGCGGAACCAGCGTCGCAACGTCGCCCCGAGCCTGCCGACGGCCTCGTCGTTCATGGTGTTCGCCAGGTCGAATGCCTCACGCGCCGGGTCGCTGCCGTTCCGGATGCGTCGGAGTGCGGCGTCGGCCCGGGCACGCGCGTCGAGCTCTGCGAGGGGCATGTCGTCCTCGGGCTCGTGCGGGTGGGTCTGGGGCATGCCCACACGCTACGCGCGGCGGGGGGCGCGCATGCCGTCGCCGTCGCTGCTGTTCGCAGCGGCGCGGTCGGCGTCGATCTCGTCGACCACGGACGTCATCTCGTCGAGGAAGTCCACGATGACGCCCATGTCGCCGCCGGGCAGGTGCTCCGCGACCTCGAGCGTGCGGGCGTCGAGGTCGTCGATCACCCGGATGGCGCGCCGCATCGACGACCCCGAGGCGCTGAGGATGACCCCGCGACGGTCGTCAGGGTCGGGGCGACGCTCGACGTGCCCGCTGCGGACGAGCCGGTCCACGAGCGCCGAGGTCGACGCTGCCGTGATGCCGAGCCGCTCGGAGAGCTCCTTGGCGTTGGTGGTGCGCCCCGCGGTCTCGGCGTCGATCAGCATGCGCAGGGCTAGCAGGGCGTTCTCACCGATTCCGAGCGCCTCGCGCGCACGCCGCTGGGCCGCGGTCTCGGCCGTGCGGTACCGCCGGAGCGCGTTGAGCACGTCCACTGCGTCGACCCGGGATCCGTCGTCGTACCAGAAGCCCGCGGTGTTCGTCGTCACCTCGGAAGTCATGGGGCAATGCTAGACGCTCTAGTTAGGTTGTCTAGCGAGGCAGCCGATCTCCGCGTCCGCAACACCGGTGACGCGGCTCGGAAACACCGTCGCAACGCGCGGTCAGTAGGTTCGCCGCATGCAGGAGCCGCGGTGCTGAGCCGACTCGCCGGGAGCGTGTTCCGCGTCGGGGCCGCCGTGGAACGCGCCGACGTGATCGCGCGGCTCCTCGACGCCTACCTCGCCAGGCCCGACGCCGCCAACGTCCCCGACGACCGCGTCACCGCGCGGGAGCTCCGCATCGTCGCCGGTGCGGCCGTCACCGCGGGGTCGGTGCTCGACGCCGCCGCCACGCTGGAGCTGCTCGCGCTCGACCGGCACGAGCCGGCCTCCATCGCGAACGCGGTCGCGGTCGCACGGGACGACGCCCGGCGAGCCCGCGACGTCGTCTCCAGCGAGCTCTGGGACTGCCTGAACGTCACGCGGTCCCGACTGCCGCGCAAGATCGCCGCGGGGCGCGAGCACGAGTTCCTGGGGTGGGTGCGGGAACGGAGCGCCCTGGCCGTGGGGGTCGTCGAGGGGGACGCCAGTCGCGACGAGGTGTGGGAGTTCTTCACGCTCGGCCGGTCGCTCGCCCGGTGCGCGGCCACGGCGCGGCTGCTCGCTTCCGATCTGCTGGAGCTCGATTCGGAGCGGTCGTGGGGCACGGCGTTGCGTGCCTGCGGGGTCGGTGAGGCGTTCCACCGCGAGGCCCGCCCGGGTGCGCCGACGTCCGAGGCCGCGGCGTTCCTTCTCCTCGACACGCACTGCCCGCGGTCGGTGCTGTTCCTGACACAGCGGGCCGAGCTGTGTCTGGCCGACGTCGCCCCGACGCTCGTACCGGACGGTCTCGCCGAGCTGCGGGACGTCGCTGGGACGCTCCGCACGATGGCACCGGCCGATGCGATCGAGGCGGCTCGCCCCGCCGGTCGGCGGCTGGCGACCGTGGCAGACCGGGTCGCCCGGGCGCTCGACGAGCGGGTCTTCGCCGCAGCGTCGGCGCACTGACCGGGGCAGGACGCGACCGGATGTCGGACGGGAGGCCCGGTGCGGGCTCGCCACGGGCCTCCCGTCGGTCCCGGTGCACCCGGGCGACCAGCGGTCAGACGCCGCTGGAACGGGACGAGACCGCCTCGTCGCGAGCGAGGTCCTGTCGGAGTGCCGCCCGGGCTGCCCGGGTGCCGACCACGGGGATCGAGTGGGTGACGGCGAGGTGCAGGCGCGTGTCGGCGTCGTACCGCAGGCGGAAGTGCTGGAAGCGGACGAGCCAGACCAGCGCGATCGCCAGCGCCACGAACCCGGATGCCGCTCCGACGCCGATGGCCCAGCGTGGGCCGGCGGCATCCGCGATGGCGCCGACGATGGGTGCGCCGATCGGTGTGCCGCCCGCGAAGATCGCCATGTAGAGCGCCATCACGCGGCCGCGCATGGCGGGGGCGGTCGTGGTCTGCACGAGGGCGTTGGCGGTGGTCATGAACGTCAGCGAGGCAAGGCCGACGAACATCAGCACGATCGCGAAGCTCCAGTAGGTCGGCGCGAACGCAGCGGCGGTGCACGCCAGACCGAAGCCCGCGCTGGCGATGACGAGCAGGCGCATCCGTGGGCGCTCACGGCGGGCGGACAGCAGCGCACCGAGCACCGACCCGACCGCCATCACGGAGTTGAGCAGGCCGAACTCACCCGCGCCCTTGTGGAACTCCACGCGCGCCATCGTCGAGGTGAAGATCGGGAAGTTCACCCCGAACGTCCCGACGACGAAGATCATGCAGAGCACCACGATGATGTCCGGGCGTGTGCGCACGTACCGGAAGCCGGCGACGATCTGCCCCTTCCCGCGCTTGGGCTTGATCCGCTCGGCCAGCTGCTCGGGGTCGACGAACCGGAGCGCGACGAGCACCGCCGCGAACGACGCCGCGTTGATGATGAACACCCAGCCGGAGCCGATCGCGGCGATGAGCACCCCGGCGACCGCGGGGCCGATGAGCCGGGCGGCGTTGAACGAGGCGGAGTTCAGCGCGACGGCGTTCGACACGTGCTCGCCGGTGACGACGTCGGACACGAACGCCTGGCGCACCGGGGTGTCGAACGCGGCGACGATGCCGAGTGCCAGCGCGAAGCCGTAGAGCCACAGCAGCGTGGCGGTGTCCGTGACGACCATGATCCCGAGGCCGAGCCCGAGCATCCCCATCAGGGCCTGGGTCACCATCAGGGTGCGGCGGCGGTCGAAGCGGTCGGCGACGAGACCGGTCCAGGGCAACAGCAGCAGCTGCGGGCCGAACTGCAGGGCCATCGTGATGCCGACGGCGATCGCGTTGTTGTGGGTGAGCTGCGTCAGGACGATCCAGTCCTGCGCGGTCCGCTGCATCCAGGTGCCGATGTTCGACACCAGGGCACCCGCGAACCAGATGCGGTAGTTGCGTCCCGACAGGGACCGGAACATGGCCGTCACTGGTGGGCCAGCCTCCTCATGATCTCGGTGGCGTCGACGAGGACGCGGCGTTCGGCGGGGGTGAGTGCTGCGAGCTTCGGCGAGAGCCAGCCGTCGCGGCGTCGTCGGGTCTCGAGGACGAAGTCGATGCCCGCCGGGGTCGCCCCGATCAGGACCTTGCGGCGGTCGTCGCCGTGACCGCCCTTCGACACGAGCCCACGGGTGACCAGTGCGGCGACCGTCTTCGTCATCGACGGCGGGGTGACCCCATCGCCGCGGCTGAGGTCGGCCAGCGTCATCGGGCCGTCGCGGTGCAGTCGTGCCAGCGCGGAGAACATCGCGTCGCTGACGGTCGTGTCGGCCTTCTGCGCGCGGAGTGTCCGCGAGAGCCGGTTCACCGCGATGCGGAAGTCCGTGCTGAGCGACGCCTGCAGGTCGGTACGCCCGGTGGGTTCGGTCATCGTCACGGTCGTTAGCCTACCTCATTAGTTCAGCGAACGAACTAGTTGCTGGTCGGGACGCGGGGCGGAGGAGTAGGGTCGGATGCATAGACAACAGGTGTTGTCGACGAGACAAGCAGAGAGAAGCACACAATGTCCGAGTTCGAGGGCAAGGTCGCCATCGTCACCGGTGGCGGCAGCGGCATCGGCGAAGCCATCGCGAAGGAGCTCGCGGCAGCGGGCGCGAAGGTCGTCGTCACCGACATCGAGCTCGACGGCGCCCAGCGCGTCGCCGCGTCGATCGAGGAAGCGGGCGGCACCGCGGTCGCGTTCGAGGCGAACTCGGCCGTCGCCGCCGACGACGAGCGCATGGTGCAGTTCGCGGTCGACACGTACGGCGGGCTGCACCTCGCGGTGAACAACGCCGGCATCGGCGCCGCACCCCAGCCGATCGGCGAGTACGACATCGCCGCCTGGGACCGCGTCCGTTCGGTCGACCTCGACGGCGTCTTCTACGGCATGCGGTACGAGATCCCGGCGATCCTCGCCGCGGGTGGCGGCGCGATCGTCAACATGTCGAGCGTGCTCGGCTCGGTCGGCATCGCGCAGAACGCGGCCTACGTCGCGTCGAAGCACGCGCTCGTCGGGCTGACCAAGGTCGCGGCGCTGGAGTACACCTCGCAGGGCATCCGCACGAACGCGGTCGGCCCGGGCTTCATCGACACCCCGCTGGTGCGGTCGTCGTTGTCAGCGGACGAGCTCTCCGCCCTCGAGTCCCAGCACGCGGCGGGCCGACTGGGCACCGACGCCGAGGTCGCGGCGCTCGTCCTGTTCCTGCTGAGCGACAAGGCCTCGTTCATCTCGGGCAGCTACCACCTGGTGGACGGCGGCTACTCCGCCCACTGACGCGGGCACCGGACGGGAGGCCCTGCTCACGTTCCCGACGTCGGGAACGTGAGCAGAGCCTCCCGTCCTGTCCGGTGGCTGTGTCCCGCGGGCTCTGCGGCGGTCGGTCAGCGCAGGATCGCGTCGTGGGGGAGCAGCGCGTGCACGCCCCAGGTGCGGTTCGCGACCTGGGTGACGCGCATGCTGACCGCCACGCTGGCCATGGCGAGCGCCTCGGCGCGGGTGATGTCGTGGTCACCGGCGATCCAGTCGACCATGGCATCGAGGGCGGTCGTGGTCGCGACGTTCAGGTCGGCGTCGAACCCGAACGTGATGCGCCCGGCCGGGGTGTCGGCGTGGATGCCGCTGACCGGTGCCGTGTCGACCAGGGACAGCGTCATCGTCGTGGTCATCCCGCACTCGACGGCGGTCCCCGACACCTCGCCGTCGCCCTGTGCCGCATGACCGTCCCCGACGGAGAGCAGAGCGTCCGGCACCGTGACCGGCAGGAAGAGGGTCGCACCGGCGACGAGTTCCCGGCAGTCGACGTTGCCGCCGCCGACCGGCCTCGGCGGGATGGTCGAGTGCTCGCCCGTGGGTTCGGGCGGCAGTCCGACCACCCCCAGGAAGGGCGCCGTCCGTACGCCGAGCCCGAGCTGGTTGTGTGCCGTGCCGGCAGCGATGTCGATGTCCCACAGCAGCGGGCCTCGGTCGGCCGGGTCGGTCAGGCCGAGCGCTCGCGTGACCGGGCTGTCGACGCCGCCCGAGCCGGTGTAGCCCCAGTCGTCCGGCACCAGCTCGTCGAAGTGCACGGCGAGCACCTGCCCGGGCCGCGCACCGGCCACGGCGATCGGTCCGACCAGGCAGTGGCCGCGCCGCGACGGGATGAGCGTCGGGACCTCGGCGCCCGGTTCGGGCAGCCGTTCGGTGTAGCCGGCTGCATTGAGCGTCCGGATGGTCACGACGTCGCCCGGGTCGACGCGGAGCACGGGGGTGCGTTCCGCGTCGAACACGTCGGCGACGGTGTCGGGTGCTGCGTCGATCCGGTGTGAGGTCACCGGTCGATCCTCGCAGGGGCGCGGCGCTACTGGTGGAACTGCGGGATCGTCAGCCAGATCCCGTAGAGCACCGCTGCGGCGCTCAGGGCGAAGCAGACGACCGCGCCGGCCATGGCTCCGGGCGGGGTGGTGCCGGAGCGCGGGGTCTCCTCGGCGTACTGCGTGCGCTCGCCGCCGGCGTCGACGGGCTGTCCGGTGCCGAGCAGGCGCAGTCCGAGCGTGTACAGCAGCACCACGCTGACCGCGGCCACGAAGCCGACGCCCGCGACGGTGCCGATGGCTCCGAAGTCGATGTCCATGGTCCTGCCCCTCAGTTCTTCGCGGCGGCCACGGGCTCGTGCTCCGTGTCGCCCTCGTGGATGTCGGCGGCCGAGATCGGCTTGCGCTTGGCCAGGGTGTAGAACGTCAGCCCGGCCGCGAGCGCCAGCACCGCGACGAGCACGAGCCCGATCACCGAGGTCGACGCCAGCCACGTGGCCAGCCCACCGACGAGCGCCGCGGCGGGGAGCGTGATCACCCAGGCGATCACGATCCGACCGACGACACCCCAGTGCACGTCGGCGAGCTTCTTGCCGAGGCCGGAACCGACGACCGACCCGCTCGTGACGTGGGTGGTGGACAGCGCGAAGCCGAGGTGCGACGACACCAGGATCGTCGCGGCCGAACTGGTCTCGGCGGCGAAGCCCTGCGGGGACTGCACGTCGGAGATCTTCTTGCCGACGGTCTGCATGATGCGCCACCCGCCCATGTAGGTGCCGAGTGCGATCGCGAGCCCACAGGCCAGGATGACCCAGATCGCCGGGCCGGTGCCGGCGTCCTGGTAGTTGGCGGCGATGAGGGTCAGCGTGATGACGCCCATCGTCTTCTGCGCGTCGTTCGTCCCGTGCGCGAGCGACACGAGCGAGGCCGAGATGGTCTGCCCGTGCCGGAAGCCCGTGGCGGCGCCGTGGGTCGTCGCGTTCTTCGTGAGGCGGTACGCGACGAAGGTCGCCACGAGCGCGATCACGCCGGCGATGACCGGGGACAGCAGTGCGGGCAGCACGACCTTCGACACCACCGTCGCCCAGTCGACCGAGTTCAGTCCCGAGCCGATGATCGACGCACCGATCAGCCCGCCGAACAGGGCGTGGGTGGACGACGACGGCAGGCCGAAGTACCAGGTGGCGAGGTTCCAGAGCACGGCGCCGACCAGACCCGCGAAGATCATCGTCGGGGTGATGTGGATGCCGTCCTGGCCTTCACGGATGATGCCCTGCGAGACCGTCTTGGCGACCTCGGTGGACAGGAATGCGCCGACGAGGTTGAGCACGGCGGAGATGAGCACGGCGGTCCGGGGCTTGAGCGCCCCGGTTGCGACCGACGTGGCCATGGCGTTGGCGGTGTCGTGGAACCCGTTCGTGAAGTCGAACACGAGGGCCACCACGATCACGAGCACGACGATGACGAGGACGTCCATGGCGGTGACGCTAGGCCCGCCCGAGACCGGCCGGGTGAACGCCGGATGAACAGGTCCGACGGTCTGCGAAGATGCTCACGTGCCCACGTTCTCAGCTGCCCGCGGCGACTCCTCCTTCGTCGATCCGCACGGGATCGAGATCGTGTACTCGACCTGGCGGGCCGGCCGGCCGAAGGGCGTCGTGCAGATCGCCCACGGCGTTGGTGAGTACGCCCTGCGGTACGAGCGCCTGGCGCAGGACCTCGTCCGCGCCGGGTACACCGTCGTCGCCAACGACCACCGCGGGCACGGCCGGACCGGACTCGGGCAGTGGGAGGGCGACCACACCAAGCTCGGCAGGCTCGGCCCCGGCGGGCTCCGAGCAGCGATCGCCGCAGTCGAGCAGACCTCGCGGATCGCCCGGCTGGAGACACCCGGGGTCCCGCTCGTGCTGCTCGGGCACTCCTGGGGATCGCTGATGGCGCAGCGGATCATCAACACCTCGAGCCGGGCCTACGACGGTGTGGTGCTCTCCGCGACGGCGTACCGGCTGCCCGGGACGATGAACGGCGGGGACCTGAACCGTCGGCACGTCGGCACCGGACCCACGCGCTTCGAGTGGCTCAGCCGTGACCGGGCGATCGTCGACGCGATGTCCGTCGACCCGCTCGTCGTCGACGCGAACGTCATCAAGCTGTTCGGACTGGCGGACGCGCTCCGGCTGCTCGGGGTGCCCCGCCGGAACATCGAGCGCGACGTCCCGGTGCTGCTGCAGGTCGGGTCCGACGACAGCCTGGGCGGGCCCCGTTCGGTCGAGCGGCTGGCGCGGGCGTACCGCGGACGCGGCGGCCTGTCCGACGTGACGGTGCAGGTGTACGAGGGTGCCCGCCACGAGGTCTACAACGAGACGAACCGGGACGAGGTCGTCGCGGACCTGGTGGCATGGCTGGGGCGACTCGCTGCGGCGTAGGCTCCAGGCGTGCATGGTGAGTACAAGGTCCCTGGTGGCAAGCTCGTCGTCGTCGATCTGCAGGTCGAGGACGACACCATCCGGCAGTTCCGTCTGGCGGGGGACTTCTTCCTCGAACCCGACGACGCGCTGCCGCTGATCGACGCCGCGGTCGAGGGCCTGCCCGCGACCACGGACGCCGCGGGCATCGCCGCCGCCGTCCGTGCTGCACTGCCCGCGGACGCCGTGCTGCTCGGGTTCACGCCCGAGTCCGTCGGGGTCGCCGTGCGCCGAGCACTGTCGCGTGCCTCGACGTGGCTCGACCACGACTGGGAGGTCATCCACGAGGGTGCGATCAGCCCCAACGAGCACCTGGCGCTCGACCAGGTCCTGACGGAAGAGGTCGGTGCCGGACGGCGTCGCCCGACCCTGCGCATCTGGGAGTGGGACCAGCCCGCCGTCGTCATCGGCTCGTTCCAGTCGCTCAAGAACGAGGTCGACCCGGACGGCGCCGCGAAGTACGGCGTCGAGGTCGTCCGGCGGATCTCGGGCGGCGGCGCGATGTTCATGGACGCGGGCGCGATCATCTCGTACTCGCTGTACGTGCCGACCGACCTGGTGCAGGGCATGACCTTCGCCGACTCGTACGCGTTCCTGGACGAGTGGGTGATCGAGGCGCTCAAGTCCCTCGGGATCGACGCGTACTACCAGCCGCTCAACGACATCACCTCGGCGAAGGGCAAGATCGGTGGTGCCGCGCAGAAGCGACTGGGCACCGGCGCGCTGCTGCACCACGCGACCATGAGCTACGACATGGACGGCGAGAAGATGGTCCAGGTGCTCCGCATCGGCCGCGAGAAGATGAGCGACAAGGGCACCACCTCGGCCGCCAAGCGGGTCGACCCGCTGCGGTCGCAGACCGGGTTGTCGCGGGCGGAAATCATCGACTCGCTCATCGCGACGTTCACGGCCCGGTACCGGGCGACGCCGGGTGCGGTGACCCCTGACGAGCGCGCGCGGGCGCAGGAGCTGGTCGCGTCGAAGTTCGCGACGAAGGAGTGGCTCGAGCGCGTGCCCTGAGCCTGCGGTTCGCGGTCGGCGGCCGCGAGAGGGGGGACTCGCGACCGCCGTCCCACCAGTGTCGGCGTCATCCCCAAGAACGAGCCGAGTGGATCGTGAGGATCACCCGCGCGGCGGATGTCCCGTCTCACAGCGCGACGTAGCCTCGCTTGCGTGAACTGGTTGATCCTCCTGGGGGCGATGGCTGCCGCAGTCGTCGTGACGTGGGTCGCCGATCGCGTGGGGTGGATCGACCTGTCGAACAAGTCGACCAGCACCGGGGGATCCGGCGGCATCGGCTCGATGATGGACGAGGTCTTCGCGCCGACCCGGCACGAGACGCAGGCCGAGTACGAACGGCAGTCCCGCCTGCCCCGTGAAGCGCCCACGCCGCGCGACCACGACCACGACCTGCTCAGCGGGTCCGTGCTGATCCAGGTCCCCGCTGTCCGGAGCCCGCGCACCGGGCGACATGAAGCCCGTCCGGGCACGCACGACCGCTCCTACTGAACCGAGCGAGGCCCCGCGGGCTGCCTCAGCGCGTCGTGAGCTCCTGGTAGTCCGGGTGCCGCTCGATCCAGGCGGCGACGTAGCTGCACTGCGGGACCACGCGTCGCGACGAGCCTGAGCGGACATCGTCCAGGGCGTGCTGCACCAGGGTCGACGCGTGACCGCCGCCGCGGTGCGCCGGGTCCACCTCGGTGTGCACGAAACGGATCTCGTCACCGTCGACCTCGTACGCGGCGAAGCCGATCACCTCGCCGTCCTCGACGAGGGAGTACTGCTGCTGGTCGGTGTCGTTCCGGACGTCGAGTGCCATGCGGGCGACGCTACCCCGCGGCCCCGAAGAGGGGCCTGTGCGCGTTCGTCGGCCGGCCACTAGCGTCGTCTCGTGAACGAGCGGCAGTCCCAGCAGCACCCCACCGGACCCGTCCGGTTCCGAACGCCGCCGGGCTGGCCCGCTCCGACCGCCACCTGGGTGGACCGTCACCGCCTGGCGGAGCCCGCACCGGGCTGGGTGCCGGCCCCGGGCCTCCCGGCAGCTCCGCAGGGGTGGCGGTTCTGGGACGTCGACCGGCGTGCACTCGCGGCCGGGACCTCGCGCACCCTCGTCCGGATCGGACTCGGACTGCTCGTGGCCGGCGTCGTCGCGGCCGTCGTCGTGCTCAGTGTCGGTGGGCCGGTCCGTGGGCTGACCGTGTTCGCGCTCGTGCCGATCGCCGTGGGTGCCGCGCTCGCCGTCACCGCGGTCGCCCGACGCGTCGCCGATGAGGACGCGGAGCTCGCACGGCTGGTGGTCCAGGCGAGCGGCGACCGTGCCGGGGCTCCTGTCGACCCCGCAGACGCCTGGGGCACGGCGGAGGCGCTGCCGTTCGTCGAGTCCCCGACGGTCCGCACCGCGTCCCCGCTCCGGCGTCGGCACCGCACCGCCGTCCTGGTCGTGACCGGCGCCGCGGCGGTGGCGACGATCGTCGGAGCCTCGCTCGCGGTGGTGCCGGTCGTCGGCGCGGTCGGAGGTGGCCAGACGCTGGCCGTGGGGCTGCAGGACGACGACGGCTCCCCGGCTCCGACGGCCCCGGACGACGACGGCTCCCCGGCTCCGACGGCCCCGGACACCGACCCGACCTCGCCTGCCGTCCCCTCGACCATCCCGGTCGACGCCCAGCTCGAGCAGGGCACGGCGCTGCAGGCCGACTGCGAGGTCGCCCAGGGGCGGGGCGGGCCGGCGCACTGCTGGGGCTGGGCGCTGACGGCCCCGGCTGCGTGCGAGGCCCGTGTCACCGCGCACTTCGGCGCGACCGCCGACGGGCCGTCGAGCCGCACCGAGACCCGCTTCGTCGCGCTCACCCCCGGCGTGACGCTCTCGCTGGTGCTGGCCGGCGACGAGACGATCGCGGGCCTCGACCACCCCGAGTGCGTCCCGTCGGGCCGGTCGCCGTACCCGATCACGACCTACGACAGCGGAGCGGCCCTGCCGGACAGCGACTTCCCGGCGGCATGCGACGACTGGGGCTGTGACGGCTTCGTCTTCGTCGCGGAGTCGGCCTGCCCCGCGGCGACCATCCAGATGGCGATCGACGACGTCACGGCAGACCAGCACACGAGGGACTACGTCGTGGTGCAGGCGATCACGGACAGCACCAGCACGACGCCGAACGAGGTCTTCCTGCCGTACGCGCACGGCACGCAGCCGGCTGACGCCTCGATCACGTCGGTCACCTGCGAGGGGTGAGGGGCGCTCTCGACGCTGTCGTCGGGCGCGTCACCGGGAATGACGAAGCCGCTGTCGGATGACAGCGGCTTCGTCGTTCGCGGTGCGGCTACTCGGCCGAGTGGCGGCCGTGCGTGTGGCCGCTGTCGTCCGGACGGGAGGCCCGGCTCGCGTCCGCGGCGTCGGCTCCGGTCGCCGGGCCCGGTCGTTCCGCGACCGCGGCGTGCGCGGCACGGTGCGCCCGGATGGCTCCCGTCGTCGTCGGTGGCTCGTCCACGGGCGCCGCTGCCGAGTGTGCGCCGTGGGTCGGAGCATCGGGCAGAGGAGCGCGGGTGTCGTCCGGCAGCACCGAGACGCCGGTGGACCCGGCGGACCGAGCGGACCGTGGCTGTGCCGGGACGTCGGGCGAGGTGGGGACGTCGTTCGCCGAGGCGGTACCCGGAGCTGCCGGTGAGCCCGATCCGGCGCGCTCGGCATCCGCGGCGCGGGCGGTGTCCGCCTGTTCCTGCAGCGCGCTGGTCTTGCGCAGCGGCGGCACACGGAAGAACCAAGTCAGGATGAAGGCGATCAGGATCACGCCGAGGCCGACGAAGTACACCGTGACCGTCGAGTTGCTGAACCCGACCAGGAACGGCCGCGTGAGTCGCTTGTCAGCACCGTTGAGGAACGAGGTGTCGCTCGTGGCCGAGCTCGACGAGGAGCTCGCGGCCGAGTTGCCGCTCTTGAGCTGCTTGACGAGCGTCGGGGTGACCTCGTCGACGACAGCCTGCCGCTGGTCCGCGTTCGAGTAGTCGACCTGCAGCGAGCCGTTGACCACCTCGGCGTTCGCCTTGCTCGCCGCGGTCTGCAGTGCCTGTCGCTCGGCTGCGGGCGTTGCGTCGGCGACCTGCTGGTCGATGATCGTCTGCGCGGCGGCCGACGGCACGGTGCCCGCGGCCACCTGGGCCTGGACGGCCGAGGTCACCTTCTCAGTGACGGCCTGGTCAGCAGCCGCCTTCGCCTGGGACGCACCCTTGTCGAGTCCGCTCTGCACGTTCTGCTTGACCGGGTCGACGATCTTCGTCCAGATCTTGTCCATGACGCCCTTGTTGTCCGACGCGCTGGCGACGGACGGGGTCAGGGCGGCGTTCAGGGCGCTCGACAGGTCGGAGCGGTTCTGCATCGCCGTGGAGATGTTCGTCGGCATGAGCGTGAAGAGCACCGACAGCAGCACGGCGGTGCCCATCGTCCCGCCGATCTGCCGGAAGAACGTCGCCGCGCTGGTCGCGACACCGATGTCCCGCGGCGAGACCGAACCCTGGGCGGCGAGGGTCAGCGTCTGCATGAGCTGCCCCAGGCCGAGACCGATGAGGAACATGCCCGTCATGAGGAACCAGAGCGGGCGGTCGGCCGTCAGGAACGTCAGGACGGTGAAGCCGATCGCGGTGAACGCGGTGCCGGTGACCGGGAACAGGCGGTACTTGCCGGTGCGGGAGATGATCTGACCCGAGGCGATGGACGAGATCATCAGCCCGATGACCATCGGCAGCATCGCGAAGCCGGACTGGGTCGGGGTCACGCCCTTGACGATCTGCAGGTACAGCGGGATGGTCAGCATCGCGCCGAACATGCCGAACCCGACCAGGACGGACAGGATCGCGGCCATCGAGAAGACGCCCGAACCGAACAGCTTGAGCGGCAGGATCGCGTCGTCACCCATGGCGCGTTCGACGATGATGAAGCCGACCAGGCCGAGCGCGCCGACGAGGTAGCAGGCGATGGCGCCGGGGGAGTCCCAGCCCCACTCGCGACCCTGCTCGGCGATGAGGAGCAGCGGGACGAGGGTGACGATGACGAGCGACGCACCCCACCAGTCGATGCGGGGCTTGCCGCGGTCGCCGAACTTCGGCAGGTGCAGGAACGTCAGGACCATCGCGAGTGCGACGATGCCGACGGGCACGTTGATCAGGAAGACCCAGCGCCATCCGGCGACGAACAGGATCTGGTTCGCGCCGGCGAACAGCCCGCCGACCAGCGGGCCGATGACGCTCGAGATGCCGAACACGGCCAGGAAGTAGCCCTGGTACTTCGCACGCTCACGCGGAGCGAGCATGTCGCCCATGATCGCCAGGGGCAGGGACATCAGACCACCGGCGCCCAGGCCCTGCAGCGCGCGGAACCCGGCGAGCATGAGCATCGAGCTCGAGAACGACGCGAGGAACGACCCGACGATGAAGATGCCGATCGCGGTGAGGAACAGCGGCCGCCGACCGAAGATGTCGGACAGCTTGCCGTAGATCGGCGTCGTGATCGTCGAGGCGATCAGGTAGGCCGTGGTCACCCAGGCCTGCTGGTCGAGCCCGTGCAGGTCGTCGCCGATGGTGCGGATCGCGGTGCCGACGATCGTCTGGTCGAGGGCACCGAGGAACATGCCGGCCATCAGGCCGTAGATCACGAGCAGGATCTGTCGGTGGTTCATCACCACGTTGGATGCCGTGGTGGGTGCCGCGGGGGCGGTCGCCGTCTGGGTCATGTGCAGGGTCTCCCGAAAACTTTGCGTCGGCTGCAAAGTTACATCTGCCGCAAGGTGCAGCGTCACGCGGGGGCCGCTTCCTGTACGGATCGGCAGCGTGGCGGGGGACGGGTCGTGGGCAGTCCGTCAGCGTCGAGCCACACCGTACGCCGCGGGCGACCCCGCGGTGCTCGGCGTCGTGCTGGGCGCCCAGCGCGGCGTCGTGCTAGGCGCCCAGCGCTGCGTCGACGATCTCCTTCGCCTCGCGCTGGACCTGCTCGAGGTGCTCCTGCGAGACGAAGCTCTCCGCGTAGATCTTGTAGACGTCCTCGGTGCCGGACGGTCGCGCTGCGAACCAGGCCTTGTCCGTGACGACCTTGACGCCACCGACAGCCGCGTCGTTGCCGGGGGCCTTCGACAGCTTGGCCGTGATCGGGTCGCCGGCCAGGGTCTCGGCGGTGATGGCGTCGCCGTCGAGCTTCGACAGCCGTGCCTTCTGGTCCTTGCTGGCCGCCGCGTCGACGCGCTGGTACACCGGCGCGCCGAATCGCTCGGTGAGCTCGTCGTACAGCTTCGACGGGGTCTTGCCCGTGACGGCGACGATCTCGGACGCCAGCAGCGCCAGGATGATGCCGTCCTTGTCGGTGGTCCACGCCGTGCCGTCGGTCCGCAGGAAGGACGCGCCGGCGGACTCCTCGCCACCGAACGCCACGGAGCCGTCGATCAGGCCCGGCACGAACCACTTGAACCCGACCGGGACCTCCCACAGGCGGCGACCGAGCGACTCGGCGACGCGGTCGATGATGCTCGACGACACCAGCGTCTTGCCGATCGCGGCGTCGTCCCGCCAGGCCGGACGGTGCGCGTACAGGTACTCGATGGCGACCGCGAGGTAGTGGTTCGGGTTCATCAGGCCGCCGTCGGGCGTGACGATCCCGTGGCGGTCCGAGTCGGCGTCGTTGCCGGTCAGGACGTCGAAGTCGTCCTTGTGCGCCAGGACCGAGGCCATCGCCGAGGGGCTCGACGGGTCCATCCGGATCTTGCCGTCCCAGTCGAGCGTCATGAACGACCAGGTCGGGTCGACGTCCGGGTTCACCACGGTCAGGTCGAGGCCGTAGTGGTCGCGGATGAGGTTCCAGTACGGCAGCGACGCACCACCGAGCGGGTCGGCGCCGATCTTCACGCCGGCCTGCTTGATCGCGGCGATGTCGATGATGTTCTCGAGGTCGGCCACGTAGGTGTGCAGGAAGTCGTAGCGGTCCGGGTTGGCGTGCTCGGTGCGCTGGACCTCGGCGTTGCCGCCCTCGATGATCGCGTTGGCGCGGTTCGCGATCCACGAGGTGGCGTCGCTGTCGGCCGGTCCGCCGTGCGGCGGGTTGTACTTGAAGCCGCCGTCGCGGGGCGGGTTGTGGCTGGGCGTGATGACGATGCCGTCCGCCGTGTCCGGGTTGCCGGCACGGTTGTACCGGATGATCGCGTGGCTGAGCGCCGGGGTGGGCACGTAGCCGTTGTCCTGGTCGGCCAGGACGTGCACGCCGTTCGCGGCGAGGACCTCGAGCGCCGTGCGCTCGGCGGGACCGGACAGCGCGTGCGTGTCGCGACCGATGAACAGCGGGCCGTCGGTGCCCTGCGACTGCCGGTACTCGACGATCGCCTGCGTGATGGCGGCGATGTGGGTGTCGTTGAAGGCCGAGTCGAGCGACGAACCGCGGTGACCCGACGTGCCGAAGACGACCTTCTGCTCGGGCACCGACACGTCCGGCACGCGGTCGTAGTAGGCGGCGACGAGTTCGTCGAGGTCGACGAGGTCGTCTGCGGTCGCTGGGGTGCCGGCGCGGTCGTTCATGCGTCCATCCTGGCACCACGACCTCCGGGTCGTTCGAGGATGACGGCGGCCCTCGGTAGGCTCGGCGCGAGCGGTGGAGGGCACCGCGGGTCGGGGGAGACCATGGGGCAGGTCGTACGTGCGGACGCCGCGCTCGTCGCCCGCGTGCGCCGTGACACGACGCGCGTGGTCGAGACCGCCCCCGGAGCGGTCCTGTCCTGGGCGGCCACGCACCTGTTGGCCGAGCACGGCTGGCGCTGGCGGCCCTCCGGTGCCGTACCCGCATCGGACGCCGTCGGTGACCTGCTGCACGTCGACCTGACGATCGAGCACGCCCCGTCGCCGCGCCTGGTGCTCGGGACGACGCCGGCCCGGTTCCTGGGGGCGTTCGACCGCACCGTGACCCATTCTCCGTACGAGGGCGCCGAGGCACTGTCACCGTCCGCGCTGACCGCGCTCGCCGAGCGGCGCTCGCCCGTGTCGTCGACCCTCGTGGTCAGCAGCCCGGACGCCACCGTCGGTGGCCTGCTGGTCGTGGAGCGCGGGCCGCGCTCCGTCTTCGAGACGCTGCGCGTGGTGGTCGCGATCGACGACCGTGGCGCGGTGCGGGACCGACTGCAGGCGGGCCTCCTGGCCGTCAGTCAGGGTCGCCACCCGCAGTCCGGACTGTTCTCGACCAGCCGTGGTCGCCTGGACGGGGTGACGGAACCGGTCCTGCGTGGGCCGACGACGCCGCTTGCCGTGTTCGCGGGCGCTCGCGCCGTGCGTACCCGGGGTCTGAGTGGGCGGATCGACCAGCTGGGCGGGACGCCTGTCGGGCCGGTCCGGGCACCGGGCGCACTGTTCTGGTTCGACGGCGACGAGCCGCAGCGCTGGTTGGCCGCGGTCGACCTCGCGCGCGGCGTCCGCGCCGATGACTTGCACCGGGCGACGTCGTCACGCGACGATGGGACGCGAACGGGGGAGGTTCGATGAGCACGGGGAGCTGGAAGATCGACCCGGCGGGGGTGCAGACGGTGCTCGACGGCATGCAGACGTCGCTCGACGGCACTGCCGCGGCTCTGCAGTCAGTGCAGACCGGGGTTGCCGACGCATCGGGCGGTGCCGGTGCCGTCGTGAACGAAGCGCTCGGTGCCTTCGTCGACCAGGTCAGCGACGACGTCGACCAGGTGACGTACCGGCTCGTCGGCGGGGTGCAGGGCGTGCGCGGGGCGGTCAACGCCTACGTGCAGGGCGACCTCGAGATGGCAGCCGACTTCCAGCGCGTCGGCACCACGGCCCACGAGACCCACGACATCTCGCTGTTCGTCCAGAACGCGTCGACCGACGGTTCGACACGGGCCCCGGGGGTGGACCGGTGAGCGGCGTCCCGATCGGCGACCACGGGCTCGTCGATCCCGATGGCATCCCCGGTGCCGAACTCGACCTGACGACCGTGTCCGCCGCGGCGACGACGATCTCGGGCGGCGGCGAGGCGATGCGCACCGTCGCCGACGAGATCCCCGGCAAGTGGCAGGCGCTCGCCGGGGTGTACGAGGCACCTGAGTCCGGCCAGGTCCTGACGTTGATGGACCCCGTGGTCGACGACACCCACACGATCGGCACCGCTGCCCGCGGTGTGGCCAAGGCGCTCGACACGTACGCATCCGACGCGGCCGGACCGAAGAAACAGCTGGACGACCTGCGCGTCGAGGCCACGGCGTTCGTCGCCCGCGTCCGGGGCGGCGTGCCGAAGGCGACCTCGCCCTACACGACCACGACCGCGCCGCAGGTCGACGGCTCGTGGAACGCCTACGGCGCGACCCGCTCCGACGCCCCGCCGGAGAAGACGACCGTTCCCTGGTACGAGGACGTCGTCACCAAGCACGAGAACGACGACATCATCCGGCGGATCAACACGCAGGTGGCGCTGCTCGAACAGGCGCAGGCAGACTGCGCGACCGCGATCAAGACCGCGTCCGGGGCGTCTCTGAAGGGTGCGTACGTCGCCCCCACCGAGAACGACCTCAACGCGCGCGGCATCGACCTGCCGTGGAGCAAGCCCGGCACTGCCGAGGGCAAGACCTGTGGCGAGCAGTTCTCCGAGGGTGCGACCGACGAACTGCTCAACTCGCTCGAGAGCGGCATCCACATGCTCGGGTTCGACAACCAGGGTGACTGGTCGACGGACACCCTCGGGTCGACGTGGGGCGGGGTCGTCGACGGCGCGGCCACCATCGGGCTGTTCCTGTCGCCGTTCGCGTGGCTCGATGCGGCGCTCGACCCGAAGGGGGACGCGGCGAAGGCGCACGACGCCGCTGGCAAGGCGCTCGGGGACTGGTGGAGCGGCGCGCAGGAGCACCCGGGCGCTGCCGCGGGCGCCGCCGCGATGGGCTTCGGGCTCGGCCTGGCCGGACCCGGAGGGCTCGCGAAGGACACCGCGAAGGCGACCGAGCTGGCCGAGGGGCTGGGCAAGCTCGGACTGCACGGGCTGAGCCGCGACGTCCGTTCCTGGGTCGAGAACGGCGCGTCGAAGCAGAGCGTCGACGCGCTGCACGACCTGGTCGACCGGACGTACCGGGACTACGCGGGCAGCGACGACTTCACGCCGGGGCTCGGCAAGGGTGACGGCTCCTTCGACCAGATGCTGCGCGGCGAGATGGCCCAGTTCGCGGACGAGCACCCCGACCTGCTGCGACCGCACGACGAGGCCTCGTTGCCGCACGGGGTCGAGTCGAAGCCGTTCACCGCCGCCGGAGGGCTGCAGGCCGCCGAGCAGGCGGGCGGGCACACGCTCGAGCGGCACGTCCGGACAGACCTCCACGGGAAGGAGCTCGACGACTGGATCCGGTCCCGGAACAACGGAACGACTCCGAACAGCACCTACACGCTTCCCGTCGATCACGTCGACCGGCTGGTCGCGAACAACCTGGACTTCAACCACGGTGCGATCCAGGAGTGGTTGCGCTCGAACCAGGGGCCGGGCAAGCCGACACCGACCGAAGGATTCGATTGGCCGGCCGATCGCGTCGTGGGCCGCGGATACGAACCAGGTCGGGTCCCGCCGATGAATGACGACACCGTGGTTCGCGTCGTGCTTCGTTGGAATCCCGGCGGCGAGCCGCCGTACCGGGTCATTACCAGCTATCCGAAGGCGACGGTGGAGAATTGAATGACGACGAGCGACGGGCGCTCATCGCCAAGGTCCCCCATGTCCGGAATCTGCTCGGAGCCGTGTTCAACTATGACTGGGACCTGGACCACGAGGATGCTGAGGCCGCCTACGCGTCGGTGTTCGACGACCTCGGTGCTGAAGCGCGAGCCGAGTACGAGCGTGAGGCGCAGTTACTCGAGCGGGAGCTGACGTCTGAGACCGACGTGCAGGAGTTCCTGAACTTCGTCGGATCCGGGCTCGCGCCCAGTTTGCACCTCGGAGTGCCGCTCGCCGACTGGCCGCGGTCCCTGGTCCGCAGGATCAGGCAGTCGACGTGAGCGACGAGGAAATCGGACTCCGCCGCACGTGGTTGGACGCGCTCGTCGAGCGGCTGGCTCAGGGACTGTGAACCGGAGTGGAGAGCACCACGAGCTCATTCGTTGCACGTCCGACATCCACGACTTCCTGGCCGGGGACTTCAATCCCAACAGCGACCACCCCGACGCAGAAGCGGTGAACGCCGAAGTCCTCGATTGGCCCGCTGATCGCATGGTTGGGCGCGGTTTCAACCCATCACGGGTGCCGCCGATGAGCGACAGCACCGTGGTGCACGCGGTCCTCAAGTACGACACATCTCAGCAGCCTCCGTGCGTCGTCCTGACGTCGTACCCGATCGGGGAGATGGGATGACGCGGAGCGACGACTATCGAGAACTCGTCCGTTGGGTTCCCCTGATCCGGAGCCTCCTGGCCGCGTCCTTCAACTACGACTGGATGCTCGATCACCCCACGGCCGAGTCCGTCTACGACGACGTCTTCTCCGGGATCTCGGAAGCAGAACGCAAGGAGTACCTCGACCAGGCCACAGTGCTCCAAGAGCACCTTCGCGACGACGATGCAGTCGCTGGGTTCCTCAGCTTCGTTCACACGGGCCTCGTGCCGCAGTTGGACTTCGGGCTGACGCCGAAGACTTGGCTGGACGCACTCGTCGCGCGCCTGGAGAACTCGTCGGGATGAACCAACAGCAGATCGAGATCAGGTGACGACTTCTCCGGAACGTCTCCGTGAACTCGGACGTCTCGCACCGCACATTTACGACTTCCTGGCCGCAGACTTCAACGTCGACTGGGACCTCGACCATCTCGATGCAGAAGCTGTGTACCGGAACGTCCTCGATGGACTCCTACCGTCCGAGCGGACGCTGTATCTCTTCGAGGCCCACCTGCTCCGCAATGCGCTGACGGACGACGAGAACGACACCGAGCGTCGCGTGGTCGTAGACGATTGCTTCATACCCCTACTACGAGGTGTGCACCTCGTACCCGATGAGATGAGACCCGTGGACCTCGACGAACTCACAGCGCGCTTTCCGCGCTTCTGGACACTGATCGGCGGGTACTTCAACGACGACTGGCGCGACGACTACGAAACGGCTGAGGGCGTGTATGACGACGCACTCCGCCGGATGACCCGCAGCAAAGTCGAGCAACTCGACGCTGAGCTGGAGTCCATTGCCGTTGACTTCCCGACCGGTGATGACGTTGAGCGTCTGCTCGACGCACTGGGCACCGGACTCGACCCCTTGCTCGACACCGGCCGAACCCCGGCTCAGTGGCTCGAGGATCTTCGGCGGTACGTGCGTGGCGATCTTGGTGCTCGTACCTCATGAGGGTGCTGACCTGCGATGGGCGGGAGCGGGGATGGACCCCGCGCACGCGACAATGACCCACCTCACGACCTCGATGAAGGAGCACGAATGAGCCACAGCGTCAGGACCGGCACGTCGGTCTTCACCGGCGGGACCGACGACGCCAACCGGATCGTCGCGTACGCCCTCGACGCCAATCACCTGCGGATCCGCGCCTGGGTCGCCGAGGACTGTCCGAAACCCCTCCGGATCTACGCCGTCCCCGGTGGGGTCACGGGGCGCGGCATGCCGTTCGGGACGATCCAGGACCTCGACGCCGTGCGGGTGGTCCTGACCGCGGCACCGGACCGGCCGACGGGCTACACCGTGCTGACGGCATACCCGGCGCCGGCCAGCATCACCGCGACGAACTTCACCGCGTTCGACGACTTCGTCGGTGCGTACTTCCACCAGGACTGGGCCGACGCGCCGTACGGGGGACCGGACGCGCTGGAACACTCCCTGGCGATCAGCTCGCCCGATGAGCAGCGCGCGCTGTTGGCCGACGTGCGTGACCTCGACGAGGCGCTGCCCGACGCGGCGGCGCTCGGCGGACGGCTGGTCGAACTCGACTGCAACTACGTACCCGAGGACGACGGGCTGGACGACCGGACATGGCTGCGGCAGGTGGCGGAGCGCCTCGAGCAGGAACTCGCCGCCTGACCGGAATCGCTCAGGCGGTGCGGAACGACCCGGTCACGGTGCGGAACGAGCCGGTGACGGTGCGGTTCGACGCGGTCACCGTGCCGCCACGACGGAACTGTGTGTCGACGAAGCGACCGAGCCGACCGGTGACCGGCACGCCCGTGTAGGTCCCGACGGATGCAGGAGTGCCGGCGCCGACGTAGGTGCCGAGCTCGTCGCGGTCCGCGATGCCGGAGACGAAGCTGCCGCCGAAGGGGGTGGTGGTGGTCGTCATGGGGATCTCCTCGGGTGTGGAGACGCCGCCGATGGCGCCGGTCCGACGCCCCGAGCGCCGTCGACTGGTGTCCACCACCGTACGCTGCTGTCTTGTATGATGCAAAACAACGGCGTGTCCGCCTGATCTCAGGCCACGAGCTCGCAGAAGCTCCGACCGGCTGCGGTCCAGCTCGACCGCGGCTCGAGCCCGGCGGCGAGCGCATGCCGGCGCAGCGCGTCGAGCCCGACCTCGGCCCACGGGAACTCGTCGCTCTCGTGGCCGTCCGCGTCCACGACGCGCGCCTGGTACGAGCGGTCCGCGGCCCGGTCGGTGTGGGTCTCGACGACCACCCGACCGCCGACACGGACGATGTCGCGACAGCGGGCGAGCAGGGCGACGGGGTCGCCGCCGATGCCGATGTTGCCGTCGAGGACGAGTGCGGTGTCCCAACGGCCCTCTTCGGGGACGGCCTCGAACACGGAGCCCTGCACCGCGCGGCCGCCCGAGCGCTGCGCGATCGCGACGGCCTCGGCGGACACGTCCACACCGAGCGACGGGATGCCGAGTGCGCGTGCGGCGACGAGCATCCGGCCGGGGCCGCAGCCGATGTCGATGACCGGGCCGTCGACGCCGTCGAGCAGCGAGCGGTCGACGCGGTCGGCCGCGGCGCTCCACCGGCCGACGTCCATCGTGACGGCGAGGTCGGGGCGGTCGGTGTCGGTCAGGCGCAGGCGCCCGTCCGAACGCAGGGCGCGCGCGTAGGGCTCGTCGCCGCCGGTGCCGAACGTGACGGCGGTCTGGGTGGTGTCGGTCATCGGGAGCCTCCGGTGGTGAGGACGGACGGGCTGGCGGCGAGGGCCGCGGCGAACGCGGAGTCGGGTGCGAGCTGGGCGACGCGGTGGGCGTCGTCGATCAGGTCGACGTCGAGCAGGGTGGGCAGGGTCCCGATGTCGAGTCCGGCGTCGACCAGGCGTGCGCGCTGCACTGCGCCGGTGTCGTCCTGGGACATCGGGACGCCGCGGAGGTACGTGCCGTCGGGGTCGCGGAGGTACAGCGACCAGAAGCCACCGTCCTCGGCGGGTCCGAACCACGCGTCGCGCTCGGGGGCCTCGAGCACCGGCGCGACGTCGTCGGCCGAGAACTGCGGGGTGTCCATGCCGACCAGCAGCGTGGGACCGGTCATGGTGTCGAACAGGAAGCCGAGTCGCTCGTCGAGGCCGCCGCCCGGCTGGTGCAGCACGTCGAAGCCAGCGGCCGCGTCGGGGACGACGTCACCGTCGAAGAACAGCACGCGGCGCGTGACGGGCAGCGCCTGCACGGTGCGCAGGGTGTCGTCGAGGCTGGCGGCAGCGACGCGCGCTGCCCCCTCGGCGGTGATGGCCGGTGCCAGGCGGGTCTTGACCTTGCCGGGCAGGCACTCCTTGGCGATCACGACCACCGTGACGTCGTCGACGGCGGTCATGCGTTCGTCCCTTCGGGAGCGGGAGCGGGAGCGGGAGCGGGAGCCGGGGCAGCAGCGGCCGCGGGGTGCGCAGCCGGAGCCGGAGCAGGGGCCGGCGCGACCGTGCGCACCCGGGCCTCCTGTCGGTACTTCCGCAACAGACGGGACATGTCGCGCACCGCATTGATCGTGCCGCGCAGCGTGCCGGTCACCTTGCTGTCGCCGATGCGCTGCTCGTACCCGATGTCGGACTCGTCGACCCGCCACCCCGCGGCGTGCGCGGCGAGCACCATCTCGAGCGGGTAGCCGCTGCGGCGGTCCTGCAGGTCGAGGGCGACCAGGTCGGCGCGGCGCATCACGCGCATCGGGCCGAGGTCGCGCAGCTTGTACCCGGTCGCCCGGCGCATCAGGACGGCGAGCACGCGGTTGGCGAAGCGGGCGTGGGGTGCCCACGCGGCTGGGGTCGTCGGCACGCGGCGGCCGAGTGCCAGGTCCGTGGAGCCGGTGGCGACGCGGGCGACGAGCGGGGGGAGCTCAGCGGGGTCCATCGAGGCGTCGGCGTCACAGAACGCGACGTACTCGGCGGTCGCAGCGGCGACGCCGGCAGCGCATGCCGATCCGAAGCCGCGTCGGGTCTCGGTGACGACGAGGGCGCCGTGGGCGCGCGCCACGTCGGCGGAGCCGTCGGTCGAGCCGTTGTCGACGACGATCGCGCGGTAGCCGTCGGGCAGCCGGCCGATCACCTTCGGCAAGGCATCTGCCTCGTCCAGGCACGGAAGGATCACGTCGACGTTCATGTCGACCATTCGGTGCGGTCGATCGTTTCGACGGGAGGGCGTTGCCATGCACACCAGGCAACCGGAGCGCGGTCGACGATGCACAGCGAGCCTGTACCCCCTGACCGGTTTCCGTTCAGGTTCACCCCGAACGGGGGGTCACCACCCGACGGACGGGAGGCTCGTGGCGGGCCCGCCACGAGCCTCCCGTCCGGTTGGTGGCCCTGTGGTGTGTCTCAGCGCACCGCTGCGCGCAACGGCGCGTCCGCGAACTCGCGCATGCCCCGCGCGAAGTCGACCTCGGCACGCCAGCCGAGCTCGTCGGCGATCCTCGCCGAGGACGCCGTGACGTGGCGGACGTCGCCGAGCCGGTACTCGCCCGTCACGACGGGCTCCAGGCCCGCGGTCCCGGCGATCGCAGCCGCCATGTCGCCGATGGTGTGCACGGTGCCCGAGCCGACGTTGTACGCGCGGAAGGAGTCGGCGGGCATGGTCCCGGTCGCGCCGATCGACGCGAGGTTCGCCCCGGCGACGTCGTCGACGTGCACGAAGTCACGGCGCTGGCGGCCGTCCTCGAACACGCGGGGTGCCTCGCCGCGCGCGATCGCGGACCGAAACAGCGACGCGACGCCCGCGTATGGCGTGTTCGCGGGCATGCCCGGGCCGTACACGTTGTGGTAGCGGAGCGCGATCGCTCGGCCGCCGGTGGCACGCGACCAGGACGAGGCCAGGTGCTCCTGGGCGACCTTGGTCTGCGCGTAGACGTTGCGCGGGTCGAGCGCCGCGGACTCGTCGATCAGGCCGGGGACGAGCGGCTGGCCGTCGGGGCCGATCGGGTCGAAGCGGCCGGCGTCCAGGTCCTCGCGGCGGCGGGCCGGCGGGCGGGTCACTTCGCCGGACGCGGTCGTGTACGCGCCCTCGCCGTAGACGACCATCGAGCTGGCGACGACCAGGCGGCCGATCCCCTCACGGTCCATCGCGGCGAGCACGTGGGCGGTGCCGGCGTCGTTGCTCGAGACGTAGTCGGGCGCGTCCTGGAAGTCGACGCCGAGACCGACCTTGGCGGCCTGGTGGCAGACGACCTCGATGCCGTCGAGTGCGGCGTCGAGGGCCACGCGGTCGCGGACGTCGCCGTGCACGACCTCGATGCCGGCGTGCTCGAGTTGGTGCAGCACGGCGGTCGGGTCCCCGTGGACGTCGGCGCGCAGGGAGTCGAGGACGCGGACCTCGTGCCCGTCGGCCAGGGCGCGGCGGACGATCGCGGAGCCGATGAAGCCCGCGCCGCCCGTGACGAGCAGGCGGCTCACCGCTGGCCCCCGTCGTGCTCCGTGACGCTCGCGCTGGCGGTTGCCGTGACGCCAGCGCTGGCGGCTGCGGGGACGCTCGCGCTGGCGGCTGCCATGACGCCCGCGCTGGCGGTTGCGGGGACCAGCTCGCGCGGCGCGTAGTCGTCGGGGACCGCGGCCACGATCGACCCGATCGCGCGGACGATGACCTCGTTCGCGCGGGCCAGTCGCTCCATCACCATGCCGTGCGTGACGGGTTCCTCGGCGCTCGCTGCCGCCTCGTCCTCGGTCGGGGCGAGGCCTGCGTCGGCGTCCGTCACGAAGGACAGGTTCACGGTGCCGATCCCGAGCTCGGCGGCGAGGGGCACCTCGGGCGTCATCGTCATGTTGATCGTGTGGCCACCGGCCTCGCGCAGCCAGACCGACTCGGCACGCGTCGAGAAGCGCGGACCCTGGATCACGACACAGGTGCCGGTCGGCCGGAACGGGACGTCGAGCGCCGCGACGGCGTCGACGGCTGCGCGCCGCAGCACCGGGTCGAACGGGTCGGCGAAGGACAGGTGCTGGACCTGGTCCTCGAAGAACGTGTCGGCGCGGCCCCACGTGCGGTCGATGAGCTGGTCGGTGACGACGAAGGTGCCCGGCGCGTAGTCGGGGTGCAGCCCGCCGACGGCACTCGACGAGACGATCGCGCGGACGCCCAGGGAACGCAGTGCCCAGAGGTTGGCGCGGTGGTTGATCCGGTGCGGTGCCACGGAGTGGGCGCGGCCGTGCCGGGTCAGGAAGGCAACGCGCTTGCCCGCCATCGTCCCGACCGTGATCGGGGACGAGGTCGCGCCGAACGGCGTGGGGACGTCGATCTCGTCGGCGGTGCCGGGTGCGAACAGCTCGTAGAGGCCGGAGCCCCCGATCACACCGATGGTCGCGGTTCCGTCGTGCTGCGGTCGGTCGTTCTCCACGGGTCCTCCGTATCGTCGTGGGCGCGTGCGGCGCGCTGGATACGCTACTGATGCGCGATGCCCAGGCGCTGCACGACGAACCCATTCGGAGGCCCCCTTGCGAACGATCGCCCAGCACCGCGACGCGGTGCGTGCGCTGGTCGCGCCGGTGTTGCCGGGGTCGGCTGTTTCCTCGGGTCCTGTCCCGTCGGTTCCTGGCGCGTCGGGCCCGTCGGGTCCGGCCGACGTCGATCTGGAGGCTCGGCTCGTCGACGACCTCGCTGCCGACACCGGGGCGGGGCAGGGCCACCGCGTGCTCGGACGGGCCGTCGGCTCGCCGATCCCGCTGCCGCCGTTCGACAACAGCCAGATGGACGGCTTCGCCGTGCGGGCCGCAGACGCCGGTGCCACGCTGCGCGTCGTCGCACCGATCCCCGCGGGCGTGCAGCCCGCGCCGCTGCCGGTGGGTGCTGCGGCGCCGATCATGACCGGAGCACGGATCCCGGCGGATGCCGACGCGGTGTTCCCGGTCGAGGCGACGCCCCCCGGGTCCTTCCCCGACGCGCTGGCGCTGACCACCGTCGTCGTGCCGGCCGACCTGCGGACCGGGACCTTCGTGCGGACGGCCGGGTCCGACCTGGCGCTCGACGCACCCGTCGTCCGAGCGGGCGCGCTGCTGACGCCCGCCGTGCTCGGGGCGCTGGCCTCGGCGGGGGTCTCCCGCGTCGAACTCGTCCGGCGGCCTCGGGTGCTCGTCGTGTCGACGGGGTCCGAGCTGACTGGTGCAGGGAGTGCTGGCAGCGCTGCCGGCGGTGCCGGGATCAACGACGCGAACGGGATCGCGCTGCGGGCGGCACTCGCCGAGGTCGGGGTCGAGTCCCGCACCGTCCGCGTCCCCGACGACGAAGCCCGGTTCCTCGCCGCCCTCGACGACGCCGTCGGGGACTGGGCCGATCTGGTGCTGACCACCGGCGGCATCAGCGCCGGCGCGTACGAGGTCGTGCGACAGGCCCTCGAACCCCGCGGGCTCGTCGTCACCCCGGTCGCCATGCAGCCCGGCGGACCGCAGGCGCTCGGCACCGTGCAGCTCGCCGGACGCCCCGTGCCCGTCGTCGCGTTCCCGGGCAACCCCGTGTCGGCACTCGTCTCGTTCGAGGTGTTCCTGCGCCCCGTCCTCGCCCGTGCCGCCGGCATGGACGAGTCGCGTCCGAGCCAGGTGCTGCCGGCTGCGTCCGCCGCCGAGTCGCCCGAGGGCAAGCACCAGGTCCGCCGGGGTCGCGTCGTCGACGGGCTCGTGCACTTCGTCGGGGGCCCGTCCTCGCACCTGCTGGCCCACTACGCCGACGCCACGCACCTGGTGCACGTGCCGGTCGGCACCGCCGCCGTCGCACCCGGTGACCCCCTGACCGTCTGGAGCCTGAGATGACCGACGACCCCGCCCCGCTGTCGACGACCGAGCAGCCACAGGCCGAGCTCTCCCACGTCCGTGCCGACGGCAGCGCCCACATGGTCGACGTCTCCGACAAGGACGTCACCGCCCGGTCCGCCACCGCCACCGCCACCCTGGTGACCCGCCCGGACGTGGTCGCACGGATCCTCGACGGCTCGCTGCCCAAGGGCGAGGTCATCGGAACCGCCCGGATCGCGGCGATCATGGCGGTGAAGAAGACCTCGGACCTGGTGCCGCTCTGCCATCCGCTCCCCATCGCCGGCGTGCAGGTCGACATCACCGGCACCGAGGACCGGGTCGTCGTCGAGGTCTCGGTGCGCACGACCTCGCGCACCGGCGTCGAGATGGAAGCCCTCACCGGCGCGAGCGTCGGCGCGCTGACCGTGTACGACATGGTGAAGGCCGTCGACCGCACGGCCACGATCACGGACGTCCGGGTGCTCGAGAAGCACGGTGGCCGGTCCGGGGACTGGAGCGCACGATGACCTCGCAGCCGACCAGGGGGCGCGGGGTGGTCGTCGTCGTGTCGACCTCGGCCGCCGCCGACCCCGCGCTCGACACCACCGGCCCCACGATCGCCGCGTGGCTCCGTGCGCACGACTTCACCGTCGACGAGCCGGTGATCGTGCCCGACGGCGGCCCCGTCGCGGCGACGGTCACCGCCGGGCTGCTCGCCGACGCCCGCGTGGTCATCACGACCGGCGGCACCGGGGTCACCCCGACCGACCGCACCCCCGAAGCCGTCGCCCCGCTGCTCGACCTCGAGCTGCCCGGTGTGCTCGAAGAGGTCCGTCGACGCGGCCTCGCCGGTGCCGGACCGACCGCCCTGCTCAGCCGCGGTGTCGCGGGCATCGCCTCGACCGGGGCCTTCGTCGTGACGTTGCCCGGGTCGCGCGGGGGCGTCGCCGACGGGCTCGCCGTGCTCGACGGGCTGCTCGACCACGTGCTGGCCCAGGTGCACGGCGAGGGTCACGCCCGTCGGAGCCACTCGTGACCGCCCCGGCGGCGGCCGACCGGGTCGTGCTCGCCGACGTCGTGGACACTGCCGTGACGGTCGAACAGGTCTCCGCCGCGGTGGCGACCGACCAGGACGGCGCCGTCGTCACCTTCGCCGGGGTCGTCCGCGACCACGACGGTGGCAAGGGCGTCACGGCGCTCGGGTACGAACGACACCCCAGTGCCGGTGACGTCATCGCCGAGGTGGCCCGCTCGATCGCAGCCGACCACCCCGGGGTCCGCATCGCCGTCCTGCACCGCGTCGGGGACCTCGTGGTGGGCGACGTCGCGCTCGCCGCAGCGGTGTCCTCGCCACACCGGGCCGAGGCGTTCGCTGCCTGCGCCGCGCTGATCGACCTGGTGAAGGAACGCACGCCGATCTGGAAGCACCAGGAGTTCACCGACGGATCGGACGAGTGGGTCGCGTCCCTCTGACGCGGGCATGGCGGCGGTCCACAGCCGGGCCGTAGGATCCGGGACATGATCGTCCTGCCCGTGGTCACCGTGCTGCTGACGGTGTTCGCCCTGATCGACATCCTGACCAAGACGGACGACCAGATCCGCGGCCTGCCGAAGATCGCGTGGGTCATCCTCGTCGTGCTCGTCCCGGTCGTCGGCGGAATCGTCTGGTTCGTCGTCGGTCACGACTGGGCCCCTGGTGAGCGGAACCACGGCCGGTACCTCGAGCCGAACCGCGACCAGGACCGGCACCCCCCGCTCGGACATGCCCGCGCCGCCCATGGCGACCGCCGCGTGACGACCACCGAGCAGGAGCTCGCCGACCTCGACCGCGAGATCGAGTTCTGGCAGGCGAAGGCCCGACTCGAGCGAGCGCAGGACACCGCGGGGGAGTCCGACGCGGCCCCGGCGAACTGATCCGCGCTTGGTTCGAACCTCGCACGGTGCGAGGTTCGCGGTGTCGCACGGTGCAAGGTTCGCGGCCCGTGCGACGTTGATCGTGTCGTGCGAGGAAACAGCGCCGCACCACGCCGCGAACCTCGCACCGGCCGCTGACCTCGCACGGTGCGAGGCGGCCCCGCAGCCCGCCCCGCGCAGCCCCTCCCGCACCCGCCCGCACCGCGCACGCCCGCGCGCCGCCTACCCTTGACGGGTGGCACATCTCCTCGGCGCCGAGAACCTGCATCTCGAGTTCCCCACCCGCACCGTCTTCGACAGCGTCACCATCGGCATCGACGAGGGTGACCGCATCGGCGTCGTCGGCCGGAACGGTGACGGCAAGTCGACCCTCCTGAGCCTGCTGTCCAAGCGGCTCGAGCCCGACACCGGCCGTGTGACGCACCGCCGCGGCGTGACCGTCGGCGTCCTCGACCAGCGCGACGCCCTGCCCGCGGGCCAGACCGTCGGCGCGGTCGTCGTCGGCGACCGCGAGGAGCACGAGTGGGCTGGCGACCCGAAGATCCGTGACGTGATCGGCGGACTCGTGTCCGACATCCCGTGGGACGAACTCGTCGACGACCTGTCCGGTGGGCAGCGGCGGCGCGTGACGCTCGCGCGGCTGCTCGTCGGCGACTGGGACGTCTTGTTCCTCGACGAGCCGACCAACCACCTCGACGTCGAGGGCATCCAGTGGCTGGCCGAGCACGTCAACCGTCGCTGGCCAGCGAACCAGGGCGGGCTCGTCGTCGTGACGCACGACCGGTGGTTCCTGGACGCCGTGTCGACCGACACGTGGGAGGTGCACGACGGCATCGTCGAGCCCTTCGAGGGCGGCTACGCGGCCTACATCCTGCAGCGCGTCGAGCGTGACCGGCAGGCCGCGGCGAGCGAGCAGCGCCGGCAGAACCTGGCGCGCAAGGAGCTCGCGTGGCTCCGCCGCGGCGCCCCGGCCCGCACCAGCAAGCCGAAGTTCCGCATCGACGCGGCCAACGCGCTCATCGACGACGTGCCGCCGCTGCGCGACACCGTCGCCTTGTCGAAGACCGCCACCGCGCGGCTCGGCAAGGACGTCGTTGACCTGCTCGACGTCGGCGTCACCTACCCCGGTGCCGACGAGCCGACCATCCGCAGCATCGAGTGGCGCATCGCACCCGGGGAGCGCACCGGCATCCTCGGTCCGAACGGCGCCGGCAAGTCGACGCTGCTCTCCCTCATCGCGGGGCGCCTGCAGCCGACCAGCGGCCGCGTGAAGACGGGGAAGACCGTGCAGGTCGCGGTCCTCGACCAGCAGCTCGCCGACCTGGCGCAGTACGCGGGCGACCGCGTGCGCGAGGTCGTCGCCCGCAAGAAGACGAGCTACGTCGCCGACGGCAAGGAGATGACGCCCTCGCAGCTGCTGGAGCGCCTGGGCTTCACTTCCGAGCAGCTCTCCACGCCCGTCAAGGACCTGTCCGGCGGCCAGAAGCGCCGGCTGCAGCTCATGCTCATCCTGCTCGACGAGCCGAACCTGCTGATCCTCGACGAGCCGACCAACGACCTCGACACCGACATGCTCGCCGCCATGGAGGACCTCCTCGACACCTGGCCGGGCACCCTGCTCGTCGTGAGCCACGACCGGTACCTGCTCGAGCGCGTCACCGACCAGCAGTACGCCGTGCTCGGCGGGCACCTCCGTCACCTGCCGGGCGGGGTCGACGAGTACATGCGGCTGCGTGCGGCCGGGACCGGTGGCGGGACCGCTTCAGCGGCTGCCGCCGCGACGGCCGGGAGGCCCGACACCGCTGGCGGGACCGGCTCGGCCGGTGCTGCCGGCGGCTCCGGAACCGCGGGTGCGTCCGGCGGGTCGGCTGCGGCCGGTGGATCCGGCCTGACGGGGGCCGAGCGTCGCACCGCCGAGAAGGAGATGTCGGCCCTCGACCGCCGGATCGCCCGCATCGGGGCCGACCGACAGACGCTGCTCGACCTGTTCGCCGGGCACGACCAGTCCGACTACGCCGGGCTCGGAGAGCTGCAGACGAAGCTCGCGGAACTCGAGGTGGAGATCGAGCAGCTCGAGGAACGCTGGCTCGAGGTCGCGGAGCAGCTCGGGGTCTAGACGGTCGTCGCTTCGGGGACGACGTCCGCGGGGTCGCCGCCGCCCGGGTTCGCGACGACCTCCCACAGGTGGCCGTCCGGGTCCTGGAAGAAGCCGGAGTACATGCCCCAGGGCCGTGTGTACGGCGGCTGCAGCATCCTGGCACCGGCCGCGCGGGCCTGTTCCAGGAACGCGTCCGCTGCCTCGCGGGACGGGACGAAGTGCCCGATGGTCGACGTCGGCGCCGTCGCCAGGTCGACGCCCGAGTCCTTCGCCATGTCGTCGCGACCGTAGACGCTGACGACCAGCCCGTCGTCGAGCGTGAACATCGCCGTCGTCCCGCCCGGGGTCGTCTCGGTCGCGGGGTGCTCGGTGCCGATGACGCCGCTGCCCTCGATGCCGAGCAGGGCGCGGTAGAACGCAGCCGAGCGCTCGACGTCGGCGACCGCGAGGGTGATGGCGTGCATGGCCGCAGGCTACGCCGGACCGCTCACCGGTGCCGGGTGCCCGGAGGCCTGGTGTCCGACGATCGCACCGACCGTGCCGGCCGCTCCGACGGTGCTGCTCGCTCCGACCGGGCTGCGCCCTGCGCCTGTGGTGCCGTGGCTGCGAGCCCGCCGCAGCGCCACAGGCTGGCCGCGAGCACGTCGATCTCGTGCCGCGTCGCAGGGTCACTCGTCCCCTCGGCGAACACCGTGAACGCGATGCGGTCCCCGGCGACCTCGTCGGTGACGCCCGTGAGCCCGAACATGTCGTCGAGCGTCCCGGTCTTGCCGCGGACGTGCCCCCGGGCGTCGCGGGCCGCGCCGGTGAAGCGGCCGTCTTCGTCCAACGTGCCGGTCCGGCCTGCGATCGCGAGGCCTCGATCCACTGGCTCGAGTCCGTCGCGGTGGGTCGCGACCGCCCGCATGAGGGTCGTCAGCGTGGCCGCGGGCACCCGGTTGTCCGGGCTCAGCCCCGAGCCGTCGACCAGGCGCAGCCCGTCGGTCGGCACGTGGACCTCGTGGAGCGCCTTCGTGGTGCCGACCTGGACGGCGTCGAACGAGCGACCAGCCCCTTCGGCGATCGCGACGTGCCGGGCGAGGACCTCGGCCAGCGTGTCGTCCGAGTGGGTCAGCAGCGTGCCGACCAGCTCCGACACGGTGGCCGAGCGCACGGTCCCGAGCGTCCGGGCCCCGGTGGACGGCGTCACCGACGTCGTCTCGACGCGGACGTCCGGCCCGAGCAGCGCCGCGAAGGACGTCGCCGCGCGAGTGACCGCGCCGGTGCTCCGGAGCGAGTACGCCTCGGTCGGGTCGTCGCGATCACCGTCGACCATGAGCGCGGTGATGTTCGAGACGCTGCCGCTCGTGCGGGCGCTCTCGGTCCAGCTCGGGTGCCACGCCGGGCCGTCGAACAGGTCGGTGTCGACCCGGACGACCTCGATCGGCGCGGGGTGCGCCGCGCGGACCTGGCGCGCCAGGTCGTCCAGGTGTGCGGCGCCCGGGTAGACGCTGTCCTGCCCGGACGGCAGTCGGCTCAGCGTGGGGTCGCCACCACCGACCAGGACCACGCTGTCCGACTCGGCCCCCGCGACCACCGTCGTGGTGAACCGGCGGTCGGGTCCGAGCGCGGCGAGCGCTGCCGACGCGGTGATGAGCTTCATCGTGCTGCCCGTCTGTGTCGGCTCGTCGCCCCGGACCGAGAGCACGGACTTCCCGGAGTCCACCGAGCGGGCGTCGAGGAACAGCGTGCCCGAGGTCCACCGCGTGGCCAGGGCGTCCGCGGTGCACCGGCGTTCGGCGGCAGCCGCTCTGCCCTCGCGGTCGCCGATCACGGCCGTCCCGACGGCGACGCCACCGAGCACGAGGCCGAGCACCGTCGTGAACGCCACGACGTAGGGGTAGCGGCGGAGGAAGGAGCGGTGATCGGTCACCCGACCATCGTCGCGAGGGACCGGCTGCGCGGCATCGACCCCAGGGCTGAAGTGAGCGGATCTCGTTCGGTCGCTCGGGTGAGGCCAGCTCGGTCTCGGAGCGCTCGGCGTGCGGTCGGCGCGGTTCGGGAGCGCTCGGCGTGCGGTCGGCTCAGTCGCCCAGGCCGAGGATCAGGCGTCGCAGCAGCCCGGCCAACTGGTCCTGCTCGTCGGCCGACAGCCCCGCCAGGATGTCTCGCTCAGCCCGCAGCAGGTCGGCGATCGCCGAGTCCACCGCTGCGCGCCCGGACTCGGTGAGCGACACGAGGATGCCGCGGCCGTCCTTCGGGTCGGTCCGACGGGCGACCAGTCCGCGTGCCGTCAGTCGGTCGACACGGTTCGTCATCGTGCCGCTGGACACGAGGGTCTGTTGCAGCAGGGTCTTCGGGCTCAGCTCGAACGGCTCACCCGCGCGCCGCAGTGCCGACAGCACGTCGAACTCCCACGGCTCGGTGCCGCTGGCGTCGAACGCCGCTCGCCGTGCGCGGTCGAGGTGCCGCGCCAGGCGGTCCACCCGGGAGAGCACCTGTAGCGGGGCGAAGTCGAGGTCGTCGCGCTGCCGTCCCCACGCCGCGACGATGCGATCGACTTCGTCCTGGTCCGGCATCCCCCCATCTTGGCCGAAGCCCGCGCGCACGACCACCACCGAGCACATGGGAAGATGGACGGGCGCCAGCGTGCGCGTTCCGCCTTGGTGTAATGGCAGCACGACGGCCTTTGGTGCCGTTAGGTCCGGGTTCGAATCCTGGAGGCGGAGCCGGGGGGCTCGACGGCGTCAGTCGCCGTTAGGCTCACGACGTGCGCCGAGTCCACGCGGTTGTCGTCCCCGCCCTCGCCGGGGTGCTCGTCGCCCTCACCGGTTGCTCGGCCACGTCGGTGGACAGCGGGACGCTCGCCGACTGGCAGCAACAGCAGGACCGGGTGGCCGAGGCGAACCCCGGCGTCCTCGGTGTGCTCGTCTCGAACATCGACGCCGGCGAACAGGCGCCGCAGGAAGTGGAACCGGGCGTCCGACTGCAGTTCCCAGCATCCCAACCCGTCGACCATCTGGAGTTCTCCTGCTTCGGCAACGGGCAGATGCGCGCCGTCATCCGCACGGCCACCGACACCGGAAGCCGAGACACCACAGTCGGTGCGATGCGCTGCCGCGACAGCCCGCACCGCATCGCGGTTCCCGACGACCCACCCGCCGCCATCGACAGCGTCGCCTGCAGCGCCTTCGACAGCGACAGGACCAGCACCTGGCGTCTCGTCGTCATCGGACAGGCGCAACCATCCGGCTGAGCCCGCGTCGGCGTCAGCGCGTCCTGATCGTCATCCGGTCCAGACGGAACGCGCCGTCCTGCGCGAACAGACCGACCCGTCCGTCCGCGCGGTCGTACAGGCGCGTGCTCAGCGCGACGGCCCCATCGACGACAGTCACACAGATGTCGCCGTCGAGGTGCACGACGATCCGGTGTCGGCCCGGTGCGAGGTCGACCGGGCGTTCGAGTTCGACCGCGTGCGGCACGTCGCCGAGGACCTGCCACTGCTCGGTCCCGGTGGTGCCGCGCGGCCATCGATCGAGCACGAGGCGGTTGCGAGCGGGTTCGAGACGGAGTGCGTAGCCGTGCTCGCCGTCGTCGGTCGTCCGCAGCAGGATGCCGAAGGACCCCGTGTCCGGTGCGAGGTCGACGTCCACGGTGACCAGCGCTTCGGACGGGAGCCCTGGTCCGATCCAGGACGCGTACCGGGTCACCGCTCCGGTCCCGACCGCCTGAGCCGCGCCGTTGCGCGGCTCGAGCTGCTCCGTGACGTCGGTCGTGTCCGCGTACGCCGCCTGCAGGGTGTGGGGGAGGTCGAACCGCAACGAGCCGTCCGGACGCTGGTGGGCCTCCAGGGTCGCCATGGTCCCTGCCCACTGCCAGGGGCCGGCGTCACGCCGTCCGTCCTTCGAGGCGATCCAGCCGACGAAGTACCGAGCGCCGTCGAGGGCCACCGTCTTCGCCGCGTAGAACGCGCGGCCGTCGACCGTGTCGTCGGCCGGCGCGGTCCACGGGCCGTCCGGGGACGTCGCGATGCGGTAGCGCGTGCAGAACGCGTCGGAGAACTCGGAGTACACCAGGTACCACCAGTCACCCCACTGGAACACGTCCGGGCATTCCTGGGTGATGAAGCGGTGCGGCTCCCACAACGGTTCGGCGTCCCGCCAGGTCACGAGGTCGTCGGACACGAGTCGGGCGACGAGTCCGGACCGGCGGTACGGCTCGTCTGGTCGGCGCGTGGCCAGCAGCATCTGCCACGGCCGATCCGCATGCGGGCGGAACACGAACGGGTCCCGCCAGTCCTCGGGGGAGTAGCCGGCGAGCGCGGGGAGGTCCCACTCGGGGTGCTTGGTCCACGCGGTCAGGTCGCCGTCGGAGGTGGCGTGGCAGACGACCTGGGCGTCCTTCGCGTCGTCATCGGTGCTGGTCCGGATGCGGGGGTTGTGGCCCGTGGAGAACAGGTGCAGCGTGCCGTCGTCCCCGCGGACGACGCTGCCGGTGTAGCAGTCGTGGTCGCTGGCGTCCGGGCCGCCGGAGGGCAGCACGACGCCCTGGTCGTCGAAGGTCACGAAGTCGGTCGTCGTGACGGCCGCCCAGGGCATGCCGGTCGCACGTTCGAGCGGCGGAGCGTCTGGCCGTTCGTCGAGCAGGTAGAACAGCCATGCAGTCCCGTCGTGCTCGTACGGGATGACGTCACCGACGAATCCGTTCGGCGGCTGGAAGTGCGTGCTGGGTGGGGGAGTCACTCGGGTTCCTTCGGGTCAGCGGGTCGCGGCGCTGCGAGCGAGCTCCGGGGGACGTACTCGCAGGGCACGAGGTGCCGGCCGGGCTGTTCACCCGATGCCAGCAGCAGGGTCCCGGCTTCGAACCCCATCTGCTGATGCGGCAGTGCGACGGTGGTCAGCGGTGGGTGCATCTGGTCCGCGAGGTCGGGTTGGTCGTCGAACCCGACGATGCTGACGTCTTCCGGGCAGCGCAGACCGAGCGACTGCGCCGCCATCAGGGCCCCGACGGCCATGCGGTCGTTGCCGCAGATCACGGCGGACGGTCGGTTCCCGGTCAACACCTCGATCGCCAGGTCGAAGCCGGAGCCGACCTGGAAGGTGCCGAAGTGCACGCGGATGGCCTCCGGGTCGACGCCGGCTTCCGTCGCGGCTTCGTCGAGCCCGCGTTTCCGCTCCCGACAGGCGTAGTCGTCTTCCGGGCCGCCGAGGAACGCCACGTCCGTGTGGCCAGCGGCGAAGACGGCCTCCGCGACGTCATGGCCGCCCTGGAACTCGTCGGCCAGCACGGTGACGGCCGGCGCGTCGCCCTGGGGGAAGCAGTTGACGAAGACCGTCGGAACGGCGTCGAGCCCGTCGACCGGAGTGACGTACTCGGGGCCGGGCGCCGCGTAGACCAGGCCGGCGACCCCCTGCTGGACGAGGTTCTCCACCGCTGCCTTGCCACCGTCGGTCGTCTGCGCCGTCTCCACCACGAAGCAGACGTATCCGGCCTCCTGGACGGCCTGCTGCACGCCCAGCACGATGTGCCCGGCGTAGGGCTGCGAGACCAGCCGGTCGGCGATCACGCCGACCGTGTACGACCGGTTCGAGCGCAGGGACTGTGCGGCGCGGTTGGGTCGGAAGTTCAGCGCCTTCGCGGACTCCAGCACGCGTGCGCGTGTCTCGGCTGCGATCGAGACGTCGCGGCGGTCGTTCAGCACGAACGACACCGTCGGCTGCGACACCCCGGCGTGGCGCGCGACGTCCTTCATGGTGACGCGCTGTGACTGCGTCGTGCTGTTGCGGCTCGCCATCGACCCTCCTTCGTCCGTCTCATCATGCCAGAAGCAAATACGTATTGCGTCTGTTCCCGCCGCTGTGTACGCTCGCCCTGCAAATACGTATTGGCTTCGGTGGAGGAGCCACGATCGCTCAGAGAGGAGCGACCCATGACGAACGGATTCAGCACCCCGATCGATCGGCGCACGCTGTTCAAGTTCGGTGGGGCCGGGCTCGCCCTGGCCGGCATCGGATCGCTGGCCGCGTGCTCGACCGCAGGCGGCGGGAGCAGCAGCTCCGGCACGGTGAAGATGCTCTACTTCGGTGAGCAGAGCGCCGCCACTGCGCTGCAGAAGGCCATCGAGCCCAAGATCAAGCGGCTCGACAAGAAGGCGAGCCTGCAGGTCACTGCGATCAACGGCACGGACTGGAACGACTTCCTCGCCAAGGTCCTCACGCAGATCGCCTCGGGCGACGTCCCGGACATCGTCAGCGTCGCGACGGAGGGCCAGCAGCTGCTGGCGTCGAAGAACCTCCTGACCCCGCTCGACGACTACGTCACGAAGAACCTGTCGGACCTGCACACGTACTTCACCGGCGCGCACCCGGTGCTGCTCGAGTCGACGATGTACCAGGGGCACCTCTACACGTTGCCCGACAGCTTCAACGCGGGCAGCATGTTCTACTCGACCGACCTGTTCGACAAGGCCGGTGTGTCGCGTCCGACGAGCAAGTGGTCCATGGATGACTTCCACTCCTCGGCCGAGAGCCTCGCCAAGGTCGGCGGCGGCACCTACGCGTTCGACTGGGTGGTGCGTCTCTGGGGGAGCTGGACGTCGTTCCTCTACGCCAACGACGGGAACCTGCTCGACGAGGGCAAGTACTCCGGCGGCGACTGGCTGTGGAAGAGCAAGGCGTTCTCGGACAACCCGATCGGCGTCTCCGGGCGCGGGGGCGGCTGGAAGTGGGGTGACCCCACGGCGAACTCGGACGCGGCCGTCGAGGCACTGCAGTACGTGATCGACCTGCAGAAGTCCGGCGCTTCCCCGTCACCTGACGTCGGCGGCGGTGCCACCCTGCAGGGGCTGATGGCTTCCGGCCGGATCGGCATGACGATCGGCGGCGGGTTCTGGGCCGGCGGTCTCCACAACGCAGGGATGAAGGACGGCAGCTTCGACGTGGTCGAGTTCCCGACGTGGAAGAGCAACAGGTCGCTCTTCGGTGCCGGCGGCTACGGCATCTTCAACTCGTCGAAGCAGAAGGACCTGGCGTTCGAGGTCATCAAGCTCATGGTGCAGCCGGAGAGCTTCGACGCCCTCTGGCCCGGGAACGTCACCACCCCGGCGCAGAAGTCGCTGATGACGGCCGAACGGTACAAGACGACGGGACCGGAGCACTGGTCGGTGTTCTACGACCAGCTCGACAACTCGGTGCCGATCTCCGCACCGCCGTACTACAACGCGCTCGCGACGGCCCTGAACCAGCGCACGACGCAGGCGATCTCGTCCGGCAACGCGAAGAAGGCACTCGACGGTCTGCAAGCAGACATCGAGAAGGCAGCGTCACAGGCCTCGTGATGACCGCAGCAACAGAGACACCCATCCGGCGGGCTGCCGAGGTCGCAGCCCGCCGACCGGCTGCCAAGCGCGCACGCCGACGCGAGTCCACGTTCGGGTTCCTGATGATCGGGCTCGCGGTGCTCTTCGTCGCCGTGTTCACCCTCATCCCCATCCTCGCCTCGCTCGGCCTGTCCTTCACGTCGTGGGACGTGATCAGCAGCCCGAAGTTCGTCGGCTTCGACAACTACGTACGGCTGTTCACCGACGGACCCGTGCTCGCGTCGTTCGGCGTGACCGTCATCCTCGCGCTGGCGATCGTCGTCCTGCAGATCTCCCTCGGCATGCTGCTCGCCGTCCTGGCGAACAACCGCAGACGCAACACCACCCGGGTGTTCTTCCGGACGTCGTTCTACCTGCCACTGCTGGCATCGACCGCCGCGGTGTCGATCTTCATGGGCTACATCTTCGACACCAAGTTCGGACTGATCAACTACTACCTGAACGAGATCGGGCTGCCCGGGGCGCACTGGCTCAACGACCCGTTCTGGGCGAAGGTCACGATCGTCCTCGTGGTGGTGTGGCAGCAGGTCGGCTTCACCTTCGTGTTGTTCGTCGCCGCGCTGATGTCGGTACCCGTGGACGTGCAGGAAGCCGCGGCGATCGACGGTGCCGGTCCGTGGCGCACGCTCTTCCGGATCAAGATCCCGCTGATCAGCCCGACGATCCTCTTCGCCACCGTGATCGCCATGATCAACGCGATGCAACTGTTCGACCAGCCGTTCATCATGACGAAGGGCGGACCGGGGACCGCGACGACGACCGCGACCATCTCCCTGTACCAGGCCGGCTTCCAGAACCTGCAGTTCGGGTTCGCCTCCGCCATCGCCATCCTCCTGCTGGTCATCATCGGCATCATCACCGGGATCCAGTTCCTCGCCGCACGAAAGCTGGTGTTCTACCAATGACGACCACCGACACCCTCAACCCGCTGCACGCGCCGGAGACCGTCGCGCAGCCGGGGGTCAGCCACATCGTCCGCCGTCGGAAGCCGGTGGCCACGGTCGGCAGCGTCGTCGGGCTGGTCATCCTGGTCATCGCCGCAGTGTTCGCGCTCGGCCCGCTGCTCTGGACGGTCACGACGTCCCTCCGCACACCGGCGGAGTCGTTCCAGAACCCGCCCCAGTGGCTGCCGCTCTCATGGGACTTCGGCAACTACGCGGCGGTGTTCAACCAGATCCCGATCGGCCAGTTCTTCGTCAACAGCGTCCTGGTGACGCTGCTCATCGTCGTCGGTCAGACGATCACGTGCACCCTGTCCGGGTATGCCTTCGCGATGATCAGCTTCCCCGGGAAGAACACGATCTTCGGGGTCTTCCTCGCCACGATGATGGTGCCGATCCAGACGATCATCATCCCCGTGTTCGTCATCCTGAAGGACATGGGGCTGACCGGCTCCATCGCGTCGCTGATCGTCCCGGCACTCGGGAGTGCGTTCGGGACGTTCCTGATGCGGCAGTACTTCATGCAGATGCCGAAGGAGCTCGGCGAAGCGGCGCGGATCGACGGCGCCACGCAGTTCGGGGTGTTCTGGCACGTGTACTCGCGGATGGCCAGCCCGGCGATCGCGACGCTCGCGATCCTGAACTTCTCGGGGTTCTGGGCCGAGTACTACCGGCCGCTCATCTTCCTCAACCAGCAGGACTCCTTCACGCTGCCGCTGGGGTTGGTCGGCCTGCAGGGCAACCTGGGTACCGGGTCGATCTCCGTCGTGCTCGCCGGCGTGGTGCTGACCATGATCCCGAGCGTGATCCTGTTCATCGTCGCGCAGCGGTACTTCATCGAGGGCGTCACGGCAGGATCGTCCCGATGACCGACGTCCGAGTCGACTCCGCAGCGCACCAGGGAGCAACACCGATCGTGACCACCGCTGACCACCACCTCCCGCAGTTCCACGTGCGGCTTCCGCGCGGCTACGTCAACGACCCGAACGGGCCGATCGACATCGGTGGGCAGGCGCACCTGTACTTCCAGTCCCGGCCGCTGGTCGACCTCGACATCCCGGTCGAGTGGGGGCACGCCACCAGCGAGGACCTGGTCCACTGGACCCTGCAGCGACCGGCGATCGTCCCCGTCCCCGGCGGCGCCGACTCGGGAGGCGCGTGGTCCGGCAACACGGTGACGCACGACGGCACGATCCGCGCCTACTACTCGGGCAAGGTCGACCACAGTCCGTTCCAGTCGGTGCTCATGGCGGTCTCCACCGACGGTGGCGCCACGTTCGGGCCACCGGTACAGGTCCTGGCGGACCCGTCCACCGACGAGGCGATCACGATGTTCCGCGATCCGTTCGTCTGGCGGGACGGTGCCGGGTGGTCGATGGCGGTCGGCGCCGCCGCGGCCGACCAGACGGC
The DNA here is from genome assembly GCF_003234655.2 of Curtobacterium sp. MCLR17_007. Taxonomy (NCBI): domain Bacteria; kingdom Bacillati; phylum Actinomycetota; class Actinomycetes; order Micrococcales; family Microbacteriaceae; genus Curtobacterium; species Curtobacterium sp. MCLR17_007. The sequence continues at coordinate 689,286 of NZ_CP126271.1, forward strand.
CTCCGTTCGCCACTACCGATCCACGGACGGCATCACCTGGACCTCCGTCGGTGACCTGGTCGCGATGGCGCGGGACACCGTCGACGGCGTCGACACGGGTGAGGGGTGGGAGTGTCCCCAGGTCCTCGAGGTGGACGGCGTCGAGTTCGCCGTCGTCGGGTCCTGGTCCCATGCGGACGGCCCTGGCGACGTGATCGCGATCCCGTTGACGGGTGCGCCGCGGCCGTCCAGGGTCGATGACGGGCAGCACTTCTACGCGGCATCCGTGATGCGGACCAGCTCGTGGGGTCCGGTCCTGTTCGGATGGATCACCGAGGGCCGTACCGACCAGTGGGCGGCACAGGCGGGCTGGTCGGGCGCGATCTCGCTCCCGCGGCATGCGTGGCTCGCGGACGGTCGGCTGGCGACCGAACCCCACCCGGCGGTCACGGCGCTCCGGACCGGCTCGGCGCATCCAGCGCACGGTGCGACGATCGGCGCGCAGGCCGAGGTCGTGCTGCCCGTGCCCGTCACCGGGTGCATCCGTGTGCGGTTCTCCGAGACCGAGCACCTCGACATCCGCATCGACGTCGATGCGGACACCCTCACGGTCGACCGGGCGTCCGCCAGCACCGACCACCGCGCTGACCCGACCCCCGCGGTCGTCCGTGCTCCGTTCGACCGGTCGGCGGACCGGCCCGCGGTCCGGCTGCTCCTGGACGGATCCGTGGTCGAGCTGTTCACCAGTGCCGGCCGCTCCGTCACCACACGCGTCTACCCCACACAGCCTCCGCCCTGGCGCGTCGAAGCGCCCGAGCAGACGGTGGTCTGGAGCCTCGACGAGACCGTCTCGACCCCGGCTGCGACCGCCGGGGCGATCCCTGCCGAGGCAACCCCGCACTGACGGTTCCACCGGCCCCACGCCGAGACGAGCAGCGCATTCCGGCCCAGGACGACGCCGCGCGGTTATCCTTGGGCCCGAGGCAGCGGTCCTGCGGGACGAACCACCCGCAGGCTGTCCGACGAGGATTGGAATGCTGACCTGAACTGGATCACTGCGAACTTCAGTCTCATCTGGAGTCTTACAGTCACGCACACGGCACTCGCCGCGGTGCCCATCGTCCTCGGCTTCGTCGTGGCGGTGCCGTTGGGGTGGGTGGCGAACCGGTTCCAGCTGGTCCGGTCCGTCATCGTCGGCGGCGGCAGTCTGCTCTACACGATCCCGTCACTGCCGCTGTTCGTGATCCTCCCGTACCTGCTCGGCACCCGCATCACGGACCCCGTGAACGTCGTGGTCGGGCTCTCCGTCTACGCGGTCGCCCTCATGGTGAAACTGGCATCCGACGCGTTCGCCGCCGTTCCCGCTGACACCATCGACTCGGCGACCTCGGTCGGCTACTCGGCGTGGCAGCGGTTCTGGTCGGTCGAGCTCCCCCTGGCGGGTCCCGTGCTCCTCGCCGGGATGCGCGTGGTCTCCGCCAGCACCGTCGCCCTGGTCTCGGTGGGTGCCCTGGTCGGCTCGGCGAACATCGGCTTCCTGTTCACGGACGGACGCCAGCGACAGTTCCTCGAGGAGATCCTCGTCGGGGTGGCGGCGAGCCTCGTGATCGCCCTGGTCTTCGACACCCTCCTGGTGCTGCTCGGTCGCGTCCTGATGCCGTGGTCGCGTCGGGCCTCGCGGCGGTCGCGACGGCCGCGGCTCCGAGCGACGCTGGCCACGATCGAACCGGGGGCCTGACCGTGCAGTTCTTCTTCAGCGCCGTTGCGTGGCTGTTCGACCCCGCGAACTACCAGGCCGGGCTCCAGACGCCGCTGCCGATCCAGGACCGGCTCGTCGAGCACCTGCTGTACACGTTCATCTCGGTCGCCATCGCCGCAGTGATCGCGCTCCCGCTGGGCCTGTACATCGGCCACACCGGACGCGGCCGCGGCTTCGTGATCGGCTTCAGCGGGTCCATGCGCGCGCTGCCGACGCTGGGTCTGCTCGGCACGCTCTTCGTCATCATCGGCTACACCGTGCCGTTCACCCAGACGGCGTTCATCGCGTCGATCATCGCGTTCGTCGTGCTGGCGATCCCGTCGATCCTCGCGGGGGCGTACGCGGGGGTGGAGTCCGTGGACCCGGTGACGGTGGACGCCGCCCGTTCGGTCGGGATGACCGAACTGCAGATCCTGCTCAAGGTCGAGGTCCCGCTGTCGCTGCCACTGATCATCGGCGGCATCCGCGCCTCGGTCCTGCAGGTCATCGCGACGGTCGTGATCGCGTCGTACGTCTCGCTCGGCGGGCTGGGCGCGATCATCTCGACCGGCATCAGCCTGAACGAGAACAACCTCATCCTCGGTGGCGCGCTGCTCGTGACGGCGCTCGCGCTCGTGATCGACGGACTCTTCGCGCTCGTGCAGTTCCTCACCCGACGCGGCCTGCACGGTCAGACCCGCCGCCGTCGCACACACTTCCGTGCGCTGCCATCCCGGCGCCGCGCGGTGACGGCATCCACCGTCGACGAAAGGGCACACTGATGTTCACAGCAGGCACCAGAACACGGATCCTCGCGGGGGCGGTGGCGATCGGGGCGATCGTGGCGCTCTCCGGGTGCTCCTCCGCGGACCCCACCGGAGCGACCTCCGACGGCAACTCCGGCTCGGGGAAGACGCCGATCGTCGTCGGGTCGTTCAACTTCCCGGAGAGCGAGATCCTCGGCAACATGTATGCGCTCGCGCTCAAGGACGCCGGGTTCGACGTGACGACCAAGTTCAACCTCGGTCCCCGACAGACCACGATCCCCGCACTGAAGGACGGGTCGATCAACCTGATGCCGGAGTACAACGGCAACCTGCTCTTCTTCTACGACACCAAGGCCGCCGCGAAGACGACCTCGGACGTCGACGCCGCGCTGAAGACCGAGGTGCCGAAGGACTTCCAGGTGCTCGAGCCGTCTCCGGCCCAGGACAAGGACGCCTACGTCGTCACCCAGGCGCTGGCGAAGGAGAAGGGCCTGACGTCGATCTCCGACCTGTCGAAGATCGAGCCGTTCACGCTCGGCGCGAACCCGCAGTTCGGGACGCTGCCCTACGGCATCCCCGGGCTCAAGTCGACGTACGGCGTCGACAAGGTGACGTTCAAGTCGATCGAGGACTACGGCGGGCCCGACACCGTGAAGGCGCTCGTCGACGACACGGTGCAGGTGGCCGACATCTACACGACGTCACCCGACCTGAAGACCGAGAAGCTGCAGGTGCTGAAGGACCCCGAGAACCTGATCGCGGCGCAGAACGTCCTGCCGTTCCTGAACAAGAAGATCTACAGCGCCAAGCTGGCTTCGGTGCTGAACAAGATCTCGGCGAAGCTGACGACCGATGACCTGATCGAACTGCGCAACCGTGTCGAGGGCAGCGAGAAGGCCCAGGCCACGACCGCGGCGAAGGACTGGCTGACGAAGGAAGGGCTGCTGAAGTAGCACCGAGGGACGGCGCCCCGTCTCGGCGGGGCGCCGTCGTGCAGCCCGCCGCTGGCATCCTGGTCCCGTGCACATCACCCTCGACTCCACGACCGCGACCGACGTCGTCACCGGCATCCGTTTCCCCGAGGGGAACCGCTGGCACGACGGTCGGCTCTGGTACTCAGACATGCACACGGGCGAGGTCTTCTCGATCGACCCCGCCACGAACGACGCCCCCCGCCTCGAGGCCACCGTCGACGGCCAGTCGTCGGGCCTCGGCTGGCTCGGGGACGGCCGCTTGGTCGTCAGCGCGATGGAGTCCCGCACGATCGTGGCGGTCGAGCCGGACGGGTCGCAGGGCGTGTTCGCCGACCTGTCGGGCATCGAGTCGTCGCTCGTCAACGACCTGGTCGTCGACGCCGTGACCGGTCGCACCTACATCGGCGCCTTCGGCTACGACCTGTACGGCGGCGAGGAGCTCCGCCCCGGCCCGCTCTACGTCGTCGAGCCCGACGGCGCCGTCCGACTCGCAGCGGACGGCCTGGTCTTCCCGAACAGCGCGAACCTGCTGCCGGGGACGCGCACGCTGGTCGTCAGCGAGACCTGGGGTGGTCGCCTGACCGCGTTCGACATCCAGCCCGACGGATCCCTGACCGGCCGCCGCGAGTGGGCCCCGCTGCCGCAGGGCGTGACGCCGGACGGCAGCACCGTCGACGCCGAGGGTGCCATCTGGGTGTGCTCCGTCGACACCGGCGAGTTCCTCCGGGTCGTCGAGGGCGGCGAGGTCACCGACCGCATCGACGCACCGGGACGGTGTGCCGTCGACTGCGCCCTCGGCGGCCCCGACGGGCGGACCCTCTACCTGGCGACCGCCGACAGCTACGACCCGGCGACGACGGCGCGGACGCGCGCCGGGCGGATCTCGGCGGTGCGGGTGACGGTCCCCGGTCCGTGACCGGATGACGGACTGGAGGCCCGTGGCGGCGCCGCCACGAGCCTCCAGTCCGTCAGGTCGGTCGCGTAGCCTGGATCGATCATGCGCGAGCAAGCGACGTCGTCAGCCATCGCGTTCTTCGACGTGGACAACACCCTCGTGCACGGCGCGAGCGCCTTCCACCTCGTGCGTGGGCTGCGTGCCGCTGGTCTGCTGTCCGTGCGGGACATCGTCGACGCGATGTGGAAGCAGGCGCGGTTCAAGGCCCGCGGGGAGAACGACCGGCACCTGGCGTCAGCGCGGGCCCGAGGGCTCGCGGTGCTGACGGGTGTGCCGGTCGCCGACATGGACCGTCTGGCCGCCGACGTCTACGCCCGCCACACCGAGGCGGCCGTGTGGCCGGCGATGGCGCGCCTCGCCCAGGACCACCTGGCGCACGGGCGCGAGGTGTGGCTCGTGACCGCGTCGCCGGCGTTCCTGGCCGACGTCATCGCTCGACGGCTCGGCCTGACCGGCGCGCTCGCCAGCGGGCTCGAGGTGCACGACGGCCGCTACACCGGACGCCAGGACGGCGAGTTCCTGCACGGGGAGCACAAGGCCGCCGCTGCCCGGCGACTCCTGGACCGGACGGGTTCCGACCCCGAGGCGTGCTGGGCGTACTCGGACTCGCGGCACGACATCCCATTGCTCTCGCTCGTCGGCCACCCGGTCGTGGTGAACCCGGACCGGCAGCTCGCCGCTCACGCCCGGGCTGCGGGATGGTCGGTGCTCGACCCGCGACGGGCCGGGCGCCCTGCATGACGACGCGCTCCGTCCGTCGCGGCCACGGGACTCGTCACAATGGTGACGACGACGTCACAATAGTGACGACTCGACCGTCAGCCCGGCCCGTCGCTCGCGGCCGCCAGCAGCGGCACCACGACGTCCGACACCGGCGTGGGGACCCCGTACCGGCGGCCCAGCCGTTGCACCACGCCGTTCCGGACGTCCCACTCCAGCGGCAGACCAGCCCGGCGGTCGGTGAGGATCGACGTGCCCTGGTCCGCCGGAGCACCGCGGAACCCGTCGAGCACGGCATCGACCACGTCGTCGTCGAGCACCGCCCCGTCGGCACGCGCCACGGCGAGGCACTCGGCGGCGTAGGAGCGGGCGATCCCGGCGACGTCGGACCGGGCGAACATCCCCGCGGTGCGCCCGGTCAGGGCCATCAGCCCGGCGACCGCGTTCTGCACGAGCTTGCGCCACGCGACGCTGTGGAAGTCGAGGGCCGACTCAGCCGTGCACCACGAGCCCGCCACGGCGGCGACGACCCGGTCACCCGCGGGCGTCGCGGGCACGGTCAGCCGGGCCGCGCCGCGGAGCAGGACGACGCCGTCGGGCTGACGGACCGCGGGGAACCACACGACCGCCGGTACCACGGTGGCGGTCGGCGCGAGCGGTGCGACCGCGGACACCTGTTCGACGCCGTTCTGCAGCACGCACACCACGGTGTCCGGGCCGCACAGCGCGGACAGCCAGGGCGCCGCGTCGGCCACCTGGGTCGCCTTGACCGCCAGGAACACCACGTCCGCCGGCCCCTCGACGCGCGCCGGGTCGGTCAGGACCGGACCGGGCACGACGACCAGGTCGGGACCGGTGCGCAGTCGCAGGTCCTCGCGAGCGGACCGGCCGGCGACGACGGGGGTGCGGCCTGCCTGGTGCAGAGCGGCGGCGACGGTGGTGCCGATCGCCCCCGGGCCGACGACCGCGACGGACGTCATCGGGTCGCGCCGAGGACGACCCGGAGCAGCGCCTCGCCGCCGCGCTCGAGCGGTCCGTCGTTCTCGATCTCGACGTCGACGTGCTGGTCGGGCGCCGGGTCGGGGCGGTCCATGCGGGCGGTGACGGCGTCGCCGACCTCGCGGCCGCGGGCCCGGAGCCGCTCGGCGCGGACGACGTCGGACAGCGTCACCCGGACGACGAGGAGCCGTTCGTAGCGGTCCGCGAGTGCACGGAGCACGCCGCGGGAGACGTTCACGACGACCGTCCGGCCCGCGAGGACCTCCCGGTCGACCACCGCGGGGACGCCGTACCCGAGCCCGTGCGCGCGCCAGTGCACGGCGAACGCCCCGGAGCCGGTCGCGGCCTCGAACGACTCCTCGTCGACGGGGTCGTGCTCCTCGCCCGGTCCGGACGGGCGGGTGACGGTGCGCCGCGGGTAGCGGACGGTGTCCGGGGTGCGCTCGCGGACGTAGGCGATGAGCGCGTCCTTGCCGACACCGCTCGCCCCGACGACGGCGACGAACGCGCCGGGGCCGATCGGTGTCGTGACGACCGGGTCCGCGCCGGCCGTGGTCACGACACGCGCTCCCCGCTGCGCCAGACACCGCGGACGACGGGCATGTGCCGGCCGTTCGGGCGGCGCTCGTCGGCGGGCAGCTCGTGCGTCGCCACGCGCACCAGGTCGGCGCGCTTGCCGATCGTGATCTCGCCGCGGTCGTCGAGCCCGACCGCCCGGGCGGGGTTCGTGCTGATCAGCCGAGCACCCTCGGCCAGGGTGATCGCCCCGTCCGCGGCGAGCTGGAACACGGCGTGCAGCGGGCTCGACGGCACGTAGTCGGACGACAGCACGTCGAGCAGACCGAGGTCGAGCAGCTCCGCCGCCGCCACGTTGCCCGACTGGCTGCCGCCGCGCACGATGTTCGGTGCGCCCATCACCACGTGCAGCCCCTGCCCGACCGCGGCCCGCGCGGCGACGACCGTCGTCGGGAACTCCGAGATGTGCACACCGAGCGCGACCGACTCCGCCACGTGCTCGGGCGTCGCGTCGTCGTGGGCGGCGAGGGTGATGCCGCGCTCGGTGGCGAGCCCGGCGATGGCCCGTCGGTTGCGGTCGGCGTGCAGGGCCGACTGCTCGTGGAGCAGCTGCACGTACTGCTCGAAGTCCGCCTCGCTCACCCGGCGCTTGGCCAGGTAGTAGCGCTTGAAGTCCTCGACGTCGGCGTACTGCCGCTGCCCGGGCGTGTGGTCCATGAGCGAAGCCAACCGCACGTAGGGGTCGTCGTCGAACTCGTGGAAGGCGTCGAGGCAGTCCGCGGACGACACCTCGCAGCGCAGGTGCACCGCGTGGTCGGCGCGCAGCAGTCCGGCGCCCATCGCGGACTCCACGGCCCCGGCCAGCCGGTGCGCAGCGGCCGCCGCGCCGTCGCGCCCGTCGGGCTCGGACCCGATGCGGACCGCGTCGAACACGGTGGTCGCGCCGGCCGCGGAGAGCTGGGCGTCATGCGAGAGCACGGCCGGCAGCGGGTCCCACGAGACGCCGGGGCGGGGGCTGAAGTGGTACTCGAGGTGGTCGGTGTGCAGCTCGACGACACCCGGCATCAGGTGGTCGCCGTGCAGGTCCTCGCCGGCGGTCACCGCGGGTCCGGTGGTGACGTCGGCGATCAGGCCGTCCCGGACGAGCACGGTGCCGAGCACGGTCTCGTCGCCGAGCACGACACGGGTGTTGGTGAAGACGGTCTCGCGGGTCATCGGGGTCCTTCGCTGACGGGCAGTTCGGCGGTGCGGGAGGTGAGGGTGGGGTGGAGCCGGTGCGTGGTGTGCAGCTCGAACGGCGCGCCGGGCTCGGGTTCGACGAACAGCCCGATCGCGTCGAGCGGCACGTCCTGTCCGAGCACCTCGTCGAACCAGGTGCGCAGCATCCGCTCGACCTCGGGCTGCTGGCCGGGTGGGATCCGGTCGGTCAGGGTGCAGTGGAACCGGAACTCGTCGAGCACCCACGGGTAGCCGTAGGTCGCCAACAGCTCGCGCTGCCGCTCGGTCAGGCCGGCCGGGTCGCGGCGGTCGCGCTCGGCGTCGGACATCGGCGCCCGGAACCGGTCGAAGCGCACGACCACGTCGTTCGCCAGGGCCTCCAGGTGCGGGGCGGGGGTGCCGGGGACCAGCGCGAAGAACCCGTCGATCCGGGCGAGCGTCAGCTGCGGGACCACCACGAGCCGACGGCGTGCGGCGAAGCGGGCCACGGCGCCGTCGAGCTCGTCGAGCGTGGTGCCACGAGCGAGCCGGAACGGCGCCTTGAGCGTGCCGTGGAAACCGTAGCGGCGTGCGTCCACGGTGATCGCGTCGATCGACGACCGGCGGTGTCCGAGCGGTGCCGCGGCCTCGACCGGGTGCCCGGAGGCGCTCCGGCCGAGCCACTGCTCCGCCAGGTGGACCTCCTCGCCGCCGGTAGAGTCGCGCCATGACCGGGGCCCACGAGATGTTCACCGCGCATCGGGTCGCCGCGAGCACGACCGTGGACGAGGCTGCCGCCGCGCTCAGTGCGGTGTTCCTCCCGGTCCAGATCTCCCGGTCGGAACCCGCCCCGGGCCTGCGCATGCAGCTGAACGCGCTCGCGGCCGGTCGGATCACGTTCGGCTACATGCGCTTCCGCGAGGCGGTCCGGCTGCGCACCGCGGAGCCGGTCAACTACCACCTCGACATCCAGGTCCGGTCGGAGATGACCATGCGTGCTGCGCGGGGGACGCGGTACCGGGGAACCGAGCAGACCGCCGGGGTGTTCATGCCGGGCCGATCGGTGGAGCTCGACTGCAGCAACTGGTTCGCGCAGGTCGCCGTCATGATCCCGCATCGCGACCTGCAGACCGAGCTGGAGCTCCTGCTGGACGCACCCATCTCGACACCGCCCGAGTTCGAGACCGAGTTCGACCTCTCGACCGACGGCGGGCGCGCCGTGTCGCGCGCCATCCGGCTCGTCGACGACGCCTCTCGGGGGACGCTGGGCCTCCTCGAACATCCGCTCGCGGTCCACAGTCTCGAGCAGGTGTTCCTGCACAGCCTGCTGCTCGGGCAGCCGCACAACCACTCCGCGGCGCTCGACATGCCGACCGGCGGATCCGGGGCCCGATCGGTCTCCCTCGCCGTCGAGCTCCTCCGCACCGACCCGGCGCGGCCGTGGACCGTCGGGGAGCTCGCGTCCGCGGTCTCGACGAGCGTCCGCAGCCTCCAGGAGGGCTTCCGACGGACACTCGACACCACCCCGACGGCCTACCTGCGACGGCTCCGGCTGGAACGGGCTCGCGAGGAGCTCGTCACCGCCCGCGCCGGCAGCGTCACCGTCTCCGAGGTCGCCGGTCGCTGGGGGTTCCTGCACGTCAGCCGGTTCGCCAGCGCGTACGCCGAACGCTTCGGTGAGCTGCCGTCCGCCACGCTGGGGTGGACCTCCTCGTCGTCGCGCCCCGGGCAGCCCGCCGGTGGCCCGGGGCCGCGCGTCAGTCCGCGCGGCGGCGGTGGAGCTCGCTGAGCAGGACGTCCTCCAGCGGTTCGAGTCGCAGCGGGCCGTCCGTCCGGAGCGCGACCCGGTGGACGACGGGGTCGGTGCCGCACTGCGTCATGAAGTCGTCCAGGCGCGGGGTGCGTTCGTGGTCGACGAGCCAGACGTGCTCCCCGGCGCGCTCCACCCAAGCCCGGTTGGTCAGCGACCCGAACCGCAGTGCGACGACGTGGTCGAGCGGCACCGGGATCGCGATGGTGTGCGGGGTGCCGGGGACGAGGTTCTTCACCGGGGCCACGACGAGCGGTGCCACGACGTCGATCTCGCTGCCGTCGTCGAGTGAGCCGCCGTAGCTGTCGTGGGCCTCCCATCCCCGGGGCAACGTCCCGCAGAACGCGTCGTCGAGGACGAACCCCGTGAGGTGGACGTACGGCGTCCGTTCGATCTGTTCGCGCACGGTCAGCGTGATCGTCGGAAGGGTGTCTCCGACCGCGTCGTCCACCCACCACGTGAGCGCGTCGCCCACCGCGATGCTCGATCCGCTCCGGATGTGCTCGTCCATGCCGTCCCTCTCGCTCACCAGCCACGGTCCGGCGGCGGCCCGTGGACTCCCGGAACCAGTTCCGCTCGCGGGTGCTGGTCCGAGCCTACGGAGCGGTTCACCAGCCGGCCCCTCGCCCCCGACCGTGCCTCCTGTCCGAGCCGCACCGGGGCGAGCAACGGTTCCCCTGGACGACGAGGATTGCCAACCTGAAACACTCGTCATGTTCCAGACCGTCCGACTGCATCGGCGCAGGTCTACCGTCGAACGCTGGATCGAAGACCGTCCACGTTCGAGGAGTTGCCGATGTCGTCTGTCACGCCTCCGGGCTGGTACCCGGACCCGTCCGGCCGGTACGGGACCCGCTGGTGGGACGGCACGCAGTGGACGCAACAGCTCGGACCGCCGCTGTCGCAGATCCCTCGCCCGCGGATCGCTGACACCACGCGGACCGACACGGTCTTCGTGTGGGTGCTCGCGCTGCTCCCCCTGGTCACCGTGCCGCTGCTGCTCACCTACCAGCCGCACTTCCGGTACGAGTCCATCGGCCCGTCGCACATCCGGAGCATCGATCCGACGTCGATCTACACCGCCGGGTACCTGCTGGTGCAGGGAGCGAGTCTGCTCCTCTACGCCGCGAACGTGCTCCTGGCGTTCTTCGACCACCGTGCGCTGACCCGCCGCGGCGTCGTTCGCCCGTTCCCCTGGCCGTGGGTGTTCCTGTCCTCGATCGTCTACGTCATCGGCCGGTACGTCGTCGTGCGCAAGGTCGCCCCGGGGCGCGCGATGTGGCCGTTGTGGGTCCTCATGGCGGTGTCCGTCATCGGCGCAGTCGTCGGCATCACCCGGTCGGTGGCGCTGTTCCACCAGATGCTCCTGTAGCGGCGATCGATCACGCAGGGCGAGACCGGGCGGCTGGCCATCGCTGATCCGGTCAGCCCTGGAGAACCGCGTCCATCTTCTCGACGAGCCGCTCGAGCGCCGTGATGAGTCTCCGAGTACCTGCCAGCGTGACGCGCGCGGACGAGTACTGGTAGTTCGTCTTCTCGTCGACCAGGCGTTTGAGGTTCACGCCCGGTGTGGTGTCGGGCGAGGTCGCGCGGTCGAGGAGCCGCTTCGCCTCGCGGTGGTCTTCCCCGTTGTGGTGCTCGCCGAGCACCGCCCCGCAGATCGCATCGGACGCCGCGATCCCGCCGAGCACGGCGTTCGAACCCGCGGTCGTCCAGTCTGCCTGGACGTCGCACTCGACGAGCAGCCGAGCCGTCTCCAGGAACGACCGCGCGTCGTCGCGACGCACCCGGACGTCATGCGCGCTCATCGCCCTGGTCCGTGCGGCCATCAGATGAGGCCGCGCAGGTCGCTGCCCACGATCGTGCGCGCGTCACGACGCCAGGACTCGATGAGCGGGTCAGCCTCGGCGACCATCCTCGACAGCTCTGCCCGCGAGACGTCGAACACCTGGCAGTCGTTGCCCGTCCAGCGCTCGACGTGCCCACCGAGCTCGACGGACAGGTGCTCGTCCGGATCGCCGGGGTAGATGACGGCCAGGTCCACGTCGGATTCCTCCGTCGCGTCTCCTCGTGCGACGGAACCGAACACCGCGACGGTGACGACGTCGACGCCGGACTGCTCGACGAAGTCCCGGATCCGCTGGTCGAGCAGCTGTGGGGCGTCGAGTGCCAGACGCAGGGCCGGCCACAGCACGTGGTCCTGGTTCACGTGGTAGCTCGAACTGTGCAAGCCACGGTCGACGGTGACGAGACCAGCCTGTTCGAGTTTGTCCAGAGCGCGTTTGATCCCGGTGTTGCCGAGGTCGGCGACGCGAGCCACCTGACGACCGGTCATGCCGGAGTTCGTGCGGGCAAGCACGCGGAGCGCTGCTGCCTGCGACGCTCCGACGAGCGATGTCAGCGGTGACGCCAGTTGCACGGGAGCCTCCATCCCGCCGTGTTGTACACGGATCCGGGTCAAGTGTACACAGAAGCAGGTCAACTGACCCGGTCACCGGGCCAACCGACTCCGACCGCAAGCGAGGAGGCGACTCCGCGTAGGGTGCCGACCATGGTCGACGACGCCACCCCGCTGCTCCATGACGCCGTCCTGCTGGCCGGGGGACGCGCCTCCCGGCTCGGCGGCGTCGACAAGTCCGCGCTCGTCGCGGACGGCGCCACCCTGCTCGACCACGCGCTCGCCGCGGCCTCGGGAGCGGCGCAGGTCGTGCTGGTCGGCGCGCGTCACGACGCACGCCGGGACGCCCAGGAGGCCCGGCTCGGCCCGCACACGATCGTCCGGACCCGCGAGGACCCGCCCTTCGCCGGCCCGGTCGCGGCCCTGGCCGCCGGGCTCGCCGCCGTGCCCACGGGCTCGGTGTGGACGCTGGTGCTGGCGTGCGACCTGGTCCACCCCGAGCGGGCCACCGCCCTGCTGCTCGACGGCGCCGGCGCGACCGCGCCGCGCGACGGGTGCATCGCGGTCGACGAGGACGGCCGACGCCAACCGCTGCTCGCGCTCTACCGCACGGAGGCGCTCGGCGATGCCCTCGACCGGCTGCGCGAAGCGTCGGGCGGCCTGGAGGACCTGTCGATGCGACGACTCCTGGCCGCGCTCGACCTGGTCGAGGTCCCGCTGCCGTCGGTGCTCTGCGCGGACATCGACAGCGCCGAGGACGTCGCCCGGCTGCTTGACTGAACCCATGACCACCGACGACGTCCTCACGGCGTGGACGACCGAGCTCGCCGAGGCGCTCGGACTGCCCGACGACTTCCACCTCGACATCGACGTCGTCCTCGACCTGGCTCGTGACGCGGCGCACGGGGTGGCCCGGCCCGCCGCACCCCTGACCACGTTCCTGGTCGGCTACGCGGCCGGACTGCGCGGGGGAGCGCCGGCGGACATCGCCGACACCGCGCGCCTGGCGACCGAGCGGGCGCTCGCACGCGGCACGGACGGCGACGCCGCCCGGTGACGTCGGACCTGTCCTGGACGGCGGCGCGCGACGAGGCCCACCGCCAGGGTGCGCTGTGCGCCGGGGCACCCGTCGCGGTCGACCTGACCGCCGCGCTCGGCCGCACGCTCGCGGCCGACGTGCGCGCGCCGGGTGCCGTCCCGGGGCACGACGGTGCCGCCATGGACGGCTGGGCCGTCGCGGGCGACCCGCCCTGGAGGCTCGGCACGGCGATCGTCGCCGGCGCGGCCCCGTCGACGCAGACCCTCGAGTCCGGTCAGGCCCGCCCCGTCACGACCGGTGCGCCGGTGCCACCGGGCACGACGCGCGTGGTGCGGTCCGAGGACGCCCACGTGGACGACGCCGGACGGCTCGTCCGGCACGCCGCGACGGCTCGGCGGCACATCCGGCCCGCGGGCGAGGAGGTCGCGCTGGGCGACCTGCTGTTCCGCGCCGGCTCCGTGCTGACCCCACCCCGGGCGGCACTCGCGGCGGCGTCCGGCGTCGACCACGTGTCCGTCGCCGTCGCCCCGACCGTCCGGGTCGCGGTGCTCGGCGACGAGATCGTCGGTACCGGCGTCCCGCGCCCGGGACAGGTCCGCGACGTCTTCACCCACACCCTGCCGGGGATCCTCCGCGCGTTCGGCGCCGACCCGGTCGAGTCCTTGCGCGTCACCGACGACCGCGACGCCACCACGACGGCGCTCGCCGACAGCACCGCACGGCTCGTCGTCACCACGGGCGGGACCGCCGGCTCGTCGACCGACCACGTCCGCGGTGCCCTCGAGGCGATCGGCGCCCACCTGCTGCTCGACCGGGTCCAGGTGCGCCCGGGTCGCCCGATGCTGCTGGCGCGCCGCGAGGACACCCTGTACCTGTGCCTGCCCGGCAACCCGATGGCCGCGATGGTCGGCATGGTCCTGCTCGGTGCGCCGCTGGTGGCGGGGATGCTCGGTCGACCGGTCGCGAGCACGTCGACGGTCCGCCTGGCGGTCGACGTGCCCAACGACCGACCGGGTTCCCTGGTGCTGGCGTACGTCCGTGACGACCACCCGGACGGCGTCGCGCGGGCGGTCCCGGCGAGCCGGCAGACCTCCGCGATGCTTCGGGGCCTGGCGGACGCGGACGGGCTGATGGTCGTCCCGACCGGCGGCGGGACGGCCGGGGACGTCGTGCCCACGCTGCCGCTGCCCTGGTCGTGATGCGCGTCGGCTGACCGTGGCCCTTGGTCCGCGCCCACCGGGGTGGTAGACCCGACCCATGAACCGCATCACGGCGCGCAAGCGCGTCACCCGCGTGACCGTCGGGACCTCACGGGCGGTGCGGGACGACGTCCTGGCCGTCGAGGAACCGCTCGAGATCCGCGTCGGCGGCACCGCACTCGCGATCACGATGCGCACGCCGGGCAGCGACTTCGACCTGGCGGCGGGCTTCCTGGTCTCCGAGGGCGTCATCGCGACGGGCGACGAGTTCCTCGCCGCGCGGTACTGCGCCGGTGCGACTGACGAGGGCCTGAACACGTACAACGTGCTCGACGTCACGCTGGCGCCGGGCGTCCCCGCGCCGGACCCGAGCCTCGAGCGCGCGTTCTACACGACGAGCTCGTGCGGCCTGTGCGGCAAGGCGAGCATCGACGCCGTCCGGACGAAGTCGCAGCACGCGGTCCTGCACGACGACCTGGTGCTCGACCCCGCGCTGCTGGCGGACTTCCCGGAGCAGCTCCGCGCGGCGCAGGCGGTGTTCGAGAAGACCGGCGGCCTGCACGCGGCGGCGCTGTTCGACGGACGGACCGGCCGGATGCTCGTGCTGCGCGAGGACGTCGGCCGCCACAACGCCGTCGACAAGGTGATCGGGTGGGCGGTGAAGGAGGACCTGCTGCCCCTGACCGGCATGGTGCTCATGGTCTCCGGCCGCGCCAGCTTCGAACTGACACAGAAGGCGTCGATGGCCGGCATCCCCGTGTTGGCGGCCGTGTCCGCGCCGTCGTCGCTCGCCGTCGACCTGGCGGCCGAGGTCGGCGTCACCATCGTCGGCTTCCTGCGCGGCCAGAGCATGGTCGTCTACAGCCGACCCGAACGCATCATGGAGCCCGAGCCCGAGCCCGAGCCCGAGCCCGAGCCCGAGCCCACAACCGCCCCCCGAGACACCGTGAGCGCATCATGACCGAGCAGCCCCCCGTCGACGACGTGACCGATGCCGACATGACCGTCGGCGAGCCGAAGGAGTGGGCAGCCGGCGTGCCGGGGGTCCTGCACTCGATGGACCCCGCGATCAAGCAGCTCGGCGTGGCCCGGACCCTCAAGCTCATGACCTCCCTGAACCAGAAGGGCGGCTTCGACTGCATGAGCTGCGCCTGGCCGGACCCCGACCACCGCAAGGTCGCGGAGTTCTGCGAGAACGGCGCGAAGGCCGTCACGTGGGAGGCCAACCCGGTGCTCGTGCCGCGGACCTTCTGGTCGGAGCACTCGATCACCGACCTGCTCGACAAGACCGAGTACTGGCTCGGCATGCAGGGCCGTCTGACCGAACCGGTGTGGAAGCCCGCCGGCAAGGACCACTACGAGCCCGTCAGCTGGCAGCGTGCGTTCGAGATCATCGGCGCGAAGCTGAACGGCCTGGCCAGCCCCGACGAGGCGTCGTTCTACACCTCGGGCCGCACCTCGAACGAGGCCGCCTTCGTCTACCAGCTGTTCGTCCGGGCCTTCGGCACCAACAACCTGCCGGACTGCTCGAACATGTGCCACGAGTCCACCAGCCTGGCGATGGCCGAGACCGTCGGGATCGGCAAGTCCACGATCGCCTACGACGACTTCGAGGAGACCGAGCTCATCATCGTGATGGGCCAGAACCCGGGCACGAACCACCCGCGCATGCTCACCGCCCTCGAGGACGCCAAGCAGGGCGGCGCCGAGATCGTCGCCGTGAACCCGCTGCCTGAGGCCGGTCTGCGGCGCTACAAGAACCCGCAGAAGGTCCGCGGCATCGTCGGCCACGGCACCCAGATCGCCGACCAGTTCCTGCAGATCCGACTCGGCGGCGACATGGCCCTGCTGCAGGCGATCTCGAAGCGCGTGATCCAGGCGGAGCAGGCCGCCCCGGGCACCGTCGTCGACCACGCCTTCATCGCCGAGCACACGAGCGGCTACGAGGACTTCGTCGAGCACGCCCTGCGGGTCGACGACGACGAGGTGGTCCGCGCGACCGGCCTGACGATCGCGGAGATCGACGAGGTCGCCGCCCGCTACCTGAAGTCGAAGCGGACGATCATCACCTGGGCGATGGGCATCACGCAGCACACCAAGGCCGTCGACACCATCAAGGAGATCATCAACCTGCTGCTGCTGCGCGGGAACATCGGCCGTCCCGGCGCCGGTGCCTCGCCGATCCGCGGGCACAGCAACGTGCAGGGCGACCGCACGATGGGCATCTGGGAGCAGATGCCGGACACGTTCCTCGACGCCCTGGCCAAGGAGTTCCACTTCGAACCCCCGCGCGAGCACGGCGTCGACGCGCTCAAGGGCATCACGGCGATGCAGCGCGGCGAGGTCAAGTTCTGGATGGGCATGGGCGGCAACCTCGTCGCCGCCATCTCGGACACGCAGCTCGCCGAGGCGGCGTTCCGCGGCACCGAGATGACCGTCCAGGTGTCGACCAAACTCAACCGGTCGCACGCGGTCGTCGGTGACGAGGCCCTGATCCTGCCGACCATGGGCCGCACCGAGATCGACGTCCAGGCGTCCGGCCCGCAGTTCGTCTCGGTCGAGGACACCGTCTGCTCCGTGCACGGCAGCCACGGCCAGGTCCCGCCGGTCGCACCAGGGCTGCTCTCCGAGGTCGCGATCGTCTGCGAACTCGCCCGCGCGACCCTCGGTGACCGCGTGCCGATCGACTGGTCGGCGATGCAGGCCGACTACG
This sequence comes from Curtobacterium sp. MCLR17_007, assembly GCF_003234655.2. Taxonomy (NCBI): domain Bacteria; kingdom Bacillati; phylum Actinomycetota; class Actinomycetes; order Micrococcales; family Microbacteriaceae; genus Curtobacterium; species Curtobacterium sp. MCLR17_007. Next base: position 706,290 of record NZ_CP126271.1, read on the forward strand.
GCGTCATCCGCGACCACATCAGCCGCGTCGTCCCCGGTTTCGACGACTACTCGCGACGCGCAGGCAGCAAGGAGGGCTTCGTCCTGCCGAACGGCCCGCGCGACTCGCGCACGTTCGAGACCGCGACCGGCAAGGCGATGATCACGGTCAACGAGCTCGAGCACGTCGAGCGACCCGAGGGCACGCTGCTGCTGCAGACGCTGCGCTCGCACGACCAGTACAACACCACCATCTACAGCCTGAACGACCGGTACCGCGGCATCAAGAAGGGCCGGCACGTCGTGTTCGTCAACCCGCTCGACCTGGCTGACCTGGGCCTGACGGACGGGCAGCTCGTCGACGTCACGACGGTGTGGCACGACGACGTCGAGCGGGTGCTGCACGGCTGGCGCGTCGTCGAGTACCCGAGTGCGCGCGGCTGCGCGGCCGCGTACTTCCCCGAGGCGAACGTGCTCGTCCCCCTGGACAGCGCCGCGAAGGGCAGCAACACGCCCGTGTCCAAGGCGGTCCCCGTCACCCTGATGCCGACGCGCGTGCCGGCCACCGTCGGGTAGCCGCAACCACACGACGGAACGGGAGGCCCGTGGCGACACCGCCACGGGCCTCCCGTCCGTCATTCGTCACCATCGCGTCACTGGTGCAGGAAGTCCGTCCGCTCCGGGGTGACCGTCGGCGCGAGCCGGACCCGGACGACGGGTCCGGAGTCGACGCTGTCGACACCGTCGAGCTGTACCACGAGGGCGTCGGGACGCTGCTCCCACGCGACGTCGCCGTCGTGGCCCAGGACGGCGACCGACCGGATCTCGTGCCCGAGCAGTCCGGAGGCCGAGCCGAGCGCGCGGATGCGGGCCACCCCGTCGGCCGGATCGGCGAGCAGCGTCGCGTAGACGGCCTCGCCGGTGACGTCGTGTCGTGTCGTGAAGCGGACGTCCTCGGCGGTGTAGACGATGGCCTCGGCATCGACGAACGACCCGGCCGGACGGGTGGTCGGGCCCTCGCCCGAGATCGTCCAGGGGCGGGTGCCGTAGATCGCCTCGCCGTTCCGCGCCAACCAGGTGCCGATGCCACGCAGGATCCGGACCTCCTCCTCGGGCAGCGTGCCGTCCGGCTTCGGGCCGGTGTTGAGCAGCAGGACGCCGTTCTTCGCGACGACGTCGACGAGCTCCGCGACCAGGTCCCGCACGGTCTTGTAGTCGTGGCCCTCGATCCAGCTCCAGGCGGTCTTCGCGATCGCGGTGTCGTTCTGCCACACGGCCTCTGGCGTGCTGCCCATCGCACCACGTTCGATGTCGTAGACGGCGCTGCCGGGGGCGAAGGTCTCCCACTTGTAGTTGATGACCACCTCGCGCCCCCACTCGGCCGCACGGTTGTAGTAGTAGGCCGCCAGGGTGCGGACATAGGGCTGGAACGCGGGCTGCTCGATCCACCAGTCGAACCAGAGCACTTGCGGGCGGTACTTGTCGATCAGCTCGACCGTGCGGAGCAGCCAGTCCTCCAGGAACCGCTCGTTCGGAGCGGTCTCCTCGCGCTGCGCCGGGCCGTAGAAGTCGCTGTAGCGCTCGTCGAGCACGTCGGAGGCGAACTTCGTGCCGCCGTTCATGAAGAACCAGTGCTCGGCGCGGTGGGACGACGCCCCGCGGACCATCCACGCGGCGTCCGCGGCGACGAGCAGCTCGCCGAACACGTCGCGCTGCGGGCCGAGCTGCGCGGCACTCCACCGCGAGCGGTCGGTGTCGTACATCGTGAAGCCGTCGTGGTGCTCGGCGACGGGGACGACGAACTGTGCGCCGGCCTCGCGGAACACCCGCACCCAGGCCGCTGCGTCGAAGTGCTCCATCGTGAAGGACGGGATGAAGTCCTTGTAGCCGAAGTCCGCCTGGCTGCCGTAGGTCTCGCGGTGGTGCTCGTACTCGGGCGTCCCGGCGCGGTACATGTCACGGGAGTACCACTCGTTGCGGAACGCCGGCACCGAGAAGACGCCCCAGTGGATGAAGATCCCGAACTTGGCGTCCTGGTACCAGAGCGGTGCACGGTACTGCTGCAGGGACTCCCACGTGGCGTCGTACGGGCCCGAGCGGACGACGTCGTCGACCGCTGCGAGCGCCGCGGTGTTGTCGGACACGTCGACGGGCTCGGGCAGGGTGGTCGGGTCGAGCGGGGTGAGCGGTTCGTGCACGACGTGCTCCGATCGGTTGCGCGGCAGCTCGGCGACGGCGGTGTCGCGGGCGTGAGACATCCTATGTCTGGGCGCGGTGCAGTGTCACGTCGCCTGGGGACTCCGGGACTCAGCTGCCCCTGAGCCAGAAGTATCGGGGTGGGTCCCGGTCGCCATGGCGAAGTTCCCGGGCGAGGTCGGACGTCTGGTGTGGCGCGCTCGGGCGGTGGCCGGTCCTGGCCGTCGACGCCCTGGTGGTGACGCTCCGCCGCCCGCCACCCGCCGCTCTGCCATGCCCGAAGGGGGACGCATCCTCGTTCGCCGCGATGACGAATCTGGTTGCCGATCCCCGGAGATCTGGAACCGGATCCGTCATCCGCAGATCTGAACCTCGGTCCAGCGGCGAGCTCGGCCGCGTCAGTCGGCCGCGTCAGTCGGCCGGGTCGCCGGGCCGGGCCGGGCCGTCGGACCGGGGGTGCCGTCGACCATCGGCCCCCTCGACTCGAGGGCGCGCCGCAGCTCGGCGAAACGCGGCAGAGCGGCGGCCAACGCGGCCTGTGCGTCGGTGGACATGGCACCCATCGCAGCCATCAGGACGCGTTCAGCGGCGGCGTCGTAGACCGACAGACGTTCCCTGGCCAGCTCGGTCAGCCCAACCTCGGTGCTCCGTCCGTCGCCCGTGGCCAGACGGCGATCGACCAGGCCGTCGCGCTGCATCGCGGCGACCAGGTTGCTGACCGTCGAACGGGCGAGGCCGAGGGCGCGACCGAGCTGCGTCGGGCTGGACCAGCCGTCCTCGTCCAGGCGGCGGAGCACCTCGATCTGGGCGTCCGGGATGTCCGGCAGCGCGCCCGTCCGTCGTGCGGTGGTCAGCAGGGCGCGGCGGAACGGTCCGATCTCTGCGCTCAGCTGCCGCGCCACGGACGCCAGGTCCGGTTCGGTTCTCGGCGTGTCCACTTCCTCAGGGTATCGCCACGAAAAGCGCTTGCAACAAACGCAGTTCGGGAGCAAACTCGGACCATGACCATCACCACGAGCGTTGCGTCCCCCGTCCCGACCCAGGACCTCTCCGGCATCGTCGGACACCGGCTCATCTACACCTACGCCAACGGCTGGCAGTACGAGATGTACGTCAAGAACGCCACGACGATCGACTACCGCATCCACACCGGCATGGTCGGCGGTCGCTGGGTCAAGGACCAGCAGGTCGACCTGGTCGTCCTGACCGCGGGCGTCTACAAGGTGTCGTGGAACGAGCCGACCGGCACCAGTGTCGTCGTGAACGTCGTGCCTGGCGAGCGCGTGCTGCACGGCACGATCTTCTTCCCGCACTGGGTGGAGCAGGACGGCAGCAAGACCGTGCTGTTCCAGAACGACCACCTCGACCGCATGCGCGAGTACCGGGACCAGGGCCCGACGTACCCGATCTACGTCGTCCCGGAGTTCGCGCACATCACACTGTTCGAGCACGTCGGCCAGGATGACGAGACCGTGATCGACACCGCGCCTGGCGACCTGCCCGCCGGGTTCGCCGACCGGAGCAACTGACCGTGACCGACACCTCGATGACGCCGGTCACCCTCGCCCACAGAGGACACGTCATCCGCGGCTGGGAGTACGGCCACGTCCGCCCGGGCTCGCCCGCGGTCTTGCTCGTCCACGGCTTCGGCGACTCGGACACCGGCGCGCGTCAGCTGTTCGTGCAGACCGCCCGTGCCCTGGCTGGACGCGGTGTCGGGGTCCGCACCTACTCGCGGCTCGGTCACGGCGTGAGCGACGGGGACTTCCTCGACGTCACCATCGGCGACGAGGTCGCCCAGGTCACCACGATGATCGAGCACCTCGCCGTCGACGCGGGCGGCCCGGTGCACGTCGTGGCGCACAGCCTGGGCGCGGTCGAGTCGGCGATGGCCGCGGCCGGGGTGCCGGAACTCGTCCGCTCCCTGACCCTGTGGTCGCCCGCGGGGGTGGTGGTCGACGACATCACCGTGCACGACGCGATCATGGGCCAGCCGATCGCCCCGGTCCGCGAGCGCGGCTGGTTCGACTTCGGCGGCACCGCGCTCGGGCCGGCGTTCATCGACGAGGTGCAGGCGGGGCTCGACGTGTACGGCGTCGCGGCGGGGTACCGCGGACCGGCGATGGTCGTGCACGGCACCGACGACACGATCGTGCCGGTCGAGTACGGCCGGCGGTACGGCGAGCTCCTCGAGGGCGCGAGGTTCGTCCCGGTCGACGGTGCCGACCACGGGTGGTCGTCGGTGCCGCTGCGCCAGGACCTGCTCCGTCGACTCGTGGAGTTCACCGGGCTCTGAACTCGACCGTCCAGTTCTGAACCATCTGCCGCGCTGTCCCGTTGTCCGGGTATGGCACTCACCAAGCGCACCAAGATCCTCATCGGCATCGCCTCGGGCGTCGTCGTCATCGGGGCGGCGGCGGCCGTTGCCGGTCCGGCCATCTACGCGAACACCGTCAACGCACAGGCCGAAGCGGCCCCGTCGCTCCGTGCGAGCTCGTCCGCCAAGCTCGACGCGTCGGACGCGGACGGCACCTGGACCAGCCAGAGCGGTTCGTTCGCCGGGTACCGGGTGCACGAGGTCCTGCAGGGGAATGATGTGAACGTGGTCGGTCGCACGAAGGACGTCGAGGGGAAGGCAACCGTCGCCAGCGGGAAGCTGACGACGGCGACCGTGACCGTGCAGGTCGGCAAGATCAGCACGCCGGAGGCCGCCCGCGACGAGTACTTCCGCACCAAGGCGCTCCAGACCGACCAGTTCCCGACGGCGACCTTCACCCTGACGAAGCCGGTCGACGTGTCCGAGGCGCTCGACGGCACGAAGCAGGACGTCACCCTGACCGGCACGATGGACCTGCACGGCGTCGAGAAGCCCGTCACCGCGGACGCCCAGGTCGCGGTCGGCGACGGCGGCACCGTGCAGGTCGTCGGCTCGGTGCCGGTGACCTTCCAGGACTACGGCGTGACCGCACCGTCCCTCGGGTTCGTGACCGTGGACGGGAAGGGCTCCGTGGAGTTCTCCCTCGACCTCGGGAAGTGACCGTGACGAGCCGTTCCGCTGACGAGCTGCTGCAGGCGCTCTACCGAGAGCACGGCGACGCGCTCACCCGGTACGTGCGGCACCTCACGCGGGGCGGCTCGGGGGTCGAGGCGGTCGAGGACGTCGTCCAGGAGACGATGGTCCGCGCCTGGCAGCGGCCGAACGTGCTCGAGCGGACCCCGGACAGCGCCCGCGCGTGGCTGTTCACCGTGGCGCGGAACCTGGTCGTCGACGAGGCCCGTTCGGCACGGAACCGCCGCGAGACCGGTTCGGAGTGGACGGTCGACCGAGCCGAGTCCGACCGCACCGACGCCGTGCTCGACCGGATCGTGGTGGCGGACGCACTGGCGTCCCTGACCCCGGACCACCGCCGCGTCGTCGTCGACGCCTACTGGCTCGGGCACACCGTGCCGGAGATCGCCCGGCGTCACGACATCCCCGAGGGCACCGTCAAGTCGCGGTTGCACTACGGGCTGCGTGCCGTCCGACTCGCACTGCAGGAACGAGGAGTGACCCGATGACCGGCGACCCGACGCCCGACGACCCGTACGTGGAGTGGGACGCGGCCTACGTGCTCGGCTCGCTCCCGCCGCACGAGCGGCTGGAGTACGAGCTACACCTCGAGACGTGCGACCGCTGCGCGTCCGCCGTCGCCGAGCTCGTCGGCCTGCCCGGTCTGCTCGGCAAGCTGCCGGCCGACCAGGCGGTCGAGATCGCGGAACCGGACGGGAGGGCCGACACGCGGTCCGAGAGCACCCTCGCCGCCGTCGCGCACCGCGTCCGACACCGTCGTCGCCGCCGTCGCGTCTGGGTCGCCGCCACCGCGGGTCTCGCGGTGGTGGTCGCCGTGCTCGGCGGGCTCGCCGTCGGCACCGCCGGCGAGCGCGGCGCCTCGGTCCAGGCGGGACGGACCGCCACCGCGGCCGCGGCAGCGGACCGCTACGACATGGTCGGCGAACGCGGTCTCGACGTCGACCTCGCCGTCAGCGGCGAGCAATGGGGCACCCGCTTCGACTGGGGATGCTCGTACGGCGGCACGACGTGGGCCTCGGACGGGTCGGTCATGTACGACCTGGTCGTCGTCCGCACCGACGGCAGCACCTCGACCGTGGCGTCGTGGACGGCTGCCGGCGCCGATGCTCGCGGGCTGTCGGCGTCGACCGACATCGCCCGAGCCGACATCGCGAGCGTGCAGGTACGGCTGCGCGGCGACCGGGCCGTGCTCGCGGGCGTCGACCTGTAGCGGATCCGGGCAGCGTGTCGGCGCCCGGGTCAGCCGATCCGGTGCAGGTGCGCGACGATCGCGCGGTGGTCGCTGCGGCCCACGTCCCGGACCTCGGTCCGCACGGCGCGCCACTGGTCGGTCGCCAGGACGTGGTCGATCGCGCCGCCGAGCCATGGCGGCGCGGTGGTCGGCCACGTCGCCGTGCTCGTCGTGCTGGCAGCGACGTCGCGGCACCCGTCGGGCACGTCGAACACGGCATGGTCGACCGTCGCGTTGAAGTCGCCGGCCACCACGGCGTTCCCCCGGCACCCGGACAGGCCCGCGGGGACGTCGTGCCGCCACCGCCGCATGTCGGCAGACGTCGGAACGGGCGGGTTCGTGTGCACCGCGACGAACCGCGGCCCGTCGCCGTCCACGGGGACCGCGGCGACCGAGCCGAGGGTGGTGGCCGCCGCCTGCGCCTGGCGGTACGCGCCCAGGCGTCGGTCGACCAGCAGGCTCGTCGCCGTGCTCGCACTGTCGCCGACCTGCACCCCGAACCGCTGGAAGTCGAGCCCCGCGCGAGCGAGTGCCCGCTGCAGCGCTGCGGCCCGGGAAGCATCGGTCTCCGGCATCGCCACGACCTGGATGCCCTCGGTGCGGACGAACGACACGAACTCGGCGTCGCCGACCTGACCGTGCTCGGTGTTGAAGCCGGCCATCACCAGGTCGGTGCGGGCGTCGACGGGTCCGGGCGCGATCGCCCGGACGGCACCGACGCCGACCTGGGCGACGCTGCTGGCGACGAGCACCAGCGCCGCGACCACCAGCCATGCGATCCGGAGCCGGAACAGCCGCAGCACCACGGCGAGGAGCAGCACGAACCCGGCTCCGACGAGCAGGCCGATCGCCGTGACGCCGCGCAGGGCCACGAGCTGCGCCGGCCCGAGCAGCGTCGACACACCGAAGGCGGCGGGCACGAGCAGCACGACGCACACCGCGAGGACCAGGCCCGCGAGCGACCACCGGACGACCGCCCCGGCCCGCACGCGCTCAGCCAAGGGACGCTGCCGCGGCACGGAGTTCGGCCAGCGCTGCCAAGGCGTGCTCGGCCAGCCCGTCGTCCTCGGCCGTCTGCCCGCCGGACCACCGCTCGAAGCCCCGCTTGAACGCGAGCACACCCATCTCGCTCGCCAGCCGTGCCGGGGCATCGGCGACACCGCGGGCGACGAGCGCATCGGTCATCGCCGCCGCCATCCCGACGGACTTCAGGGCGTCGCGCTCCTGTAGCTCGGCGCTCGCGGCGACGGCGACCCGCAGCCGTGGACCGAGTTCCCGGTTCACGGGACCCATCTCAGCCGAGGCCCGCTCGAGCCCGGCCGCGACGGCAGCCAGGGGCGTGCTGTCCGCGGGGGCCTCGGTGATCCCGTCGGCGAGCAGGCGGCTCAGCGTCTCCTGCCCGGCGACGAGCAGCTCACGCTTGTCGGGGAAGTGCCGGAAGAACGTGCTCTTGGTCACGCCGGCGCGTTCGGCGATCTGCGTCACGGTCGTCTCGTCGTAGCCCTGGTCCGAGAACAGGTCGACGGCGGCCAGGACGAGTCGTTCTCGTGCTCCGGGTTCCCAGCGTGCCATGGGTCGAGCATATCGACGGGACTGTTGTCCCATCACGGGTGTACCGTGACGGGACAACAGTCGCATCACTTGGAGGAGCCCCCATGCACGTCTTCATCACCGGCGGGACCGGCACCATCGGCACGGCCGTCGTCGCCGAGTTCATCGCCGCCGGGCACACCGTCTCGGCACTGGCCCGGTCCGACGCCTCGGCGGCCGCGCTCACCGCTGCCGGAGCCACGTCCGTCCGCGGCTCGATCGCCGACGTCGACCTGCTGCACGCCCAGGCGGCCGCGGCCGAGGGCGTCGTCAGCCTCGCCTTCCCGAACGAGTACGACACCGCCGACGGGCTCGCCGCGGCCATCGCGCAGGAGTCCGCGGCGATGACGGCGCTCGGGTCCGCACTCGTCGACTCCGACCGCCCGTTCGTCGTCGTGTCGGGGACGCCGTGGGTCGCCGGACGGGCCGCGGTCGAGACCGATCCGCTGCCACTCGAGGGGCCGGTCGCCGGGCGTGCGCGATCGGTCAACGCCGCCCTGGCCCTGGCTGACCGTGGCGTGCGGGTCTCGGCCGTCCGCCTGCCGCGCACCGTGCACGCGGACGGCGCCGGCGGGTTCGCCGGACTCCTGACCCAGGCGGCCCGGCGCACCGGTGTGGCGGGGTACCCGGGGGACGGGCAGCAGCGTTGGCCCGCCGTGCACGCGCGCGACGTGGCCGTGCTGTTCCGGCTCGCGCTCGAGTCCGCCCCCGCGGGGAGCGTCTGGCACGCCGTCGCCGACGAGGGCGACCGGGTGCTCGACCTGGTCGAGGTCATCGGCCGACGGCTCGGCCTGCCGGTGGAGCGGGTCGCGGACGAGACCTTCGGCCCGTTCGGACCCATCTTCGCGATGGACCAGCCGGCGTCGAGCGAGCACACCCGCCGGGCACTTGGGTGGGAGCCCACCCACGCGAGCCTGCTGGCGGACCTGGAGACGATCGCGCCCTGACGGGCACCGGACTGGAGGCTCGTGGCGGCCCCGCCACGAGCCTCCAGTCCGACCCGGATCACCAGCCGAGCGTGCCCGGCTCGCCCTTGAACGGCCCGACCACCTTCGAGGTGATCCACCCGCCGTAGAAGTCGCCCGCCTGCGACTGCACCCGTTCGCCGGCGACCTCGCAGGAGTCCATCCGGCTCGGGTAGACCGCCACCCGGCCGACGAGCTCGGCGTACCCGGGCTCGGGCGTCGGGTAGTACCAGGCGGCACCCGGCACCGTGACGTCGCCGCCGCGGACGTCGTCGTACTTCGCCCGGCCCTTGAACTCGCACATGCTCGTGCCGCTCGTCGGGATCAGGGCGCCGTCGACGAAGTCCTCGACGGGCAGGTAGTAGACGGGCGGGTGGCTCGTCTCGAGCACGCGGACCGCGTTCGTCGTGTCGGCGATGACCACGCCGCCCAGGCGCACGACGATCCGCTCGTCGGTCGGTTCCAGACGGGGCGGGCGCGGGTAGTCCCACACCGACTCCTGCCCGGGGCCGGGGGTGATCGGGGCGGGGTGTCCGGGCCAGCGAGGTGTCATGCGACCGGTCTACGCGGCGAAGCCGAGCAGCACCTCGTTGAACGCGTCCGGCTGGTCCAGGTTCGTCGCGTGCCCGGCGTCCTCGATCACCACGGCCCGGCCGTTCGGGTTCGTGCCGACGGCTGCCTGTGCGTGCGAGCATGGCCAGAGCTGGCTGTCGCGCCCGGCGACCATCGTGAACGGGACGTCGAGGCGGGCCACGACGTCCCGCCAGTCCTGCAGGCCGTGGTCGCGGAGCAGACGGACGGTCTCGGGCGCGTTCGGCGTGCGCACCGCCGGGAAGCCCCCGATCCGCTCGACCAGCCGCCGCACGCCGGGGTTCTCCGGGTCCACGCGCTTGCCACGGCCGGTGTCCGGGATGCCGTCGTCGAAGAACGTGCCGCTGTTCTGCGGGGTCATGTCGTAGAAACCGTGCTGCCAGGAGTCGTCGTTGACGAGCCTGGGTGTCTGGTCGATCGTCAGCACCTTGTCCACGCGGTCGGTGCCGAACAGGTCGACCATCGCCCAGATCGTCGAGGCGCCCATCGACTGCCCGACCAGCAGCACGTCGCGCAGGTCGAGGTGGAGGAGCAGCTCGTGCAGGTCGGCCCCGTGCCGGGCGACGCGCTGCCCCCAGAGCACGTCGTCGCTGTCGCCGTGGCTGCGGCGGTCGAACGCGACCACGCGGTGTCCGGCGGCGAGCAGGGCGTCCTGCTGCAGCGCCCAGCCGGTTGCGGGCATCGCGTAGCCGGCGACCAGGACGACGGTGCGGCGCGCAGCGCTGCTCGTCTCCGGCGTGGTGTCCGTGAACGCCAGGCGCGCGCCGTCCGTCGACGTGAACGACGGCATCAGAACGCCTTGCCGGGGTTGAGCGTGCCGGCCGGGTCCAGTGCGTCCTTGACCGCGCGGTGCATCGCGATCACCCGTTCGCCGAGTTCCTCGCGGAGCCCCGGGAGCTTGAGCAGACCGACACCGTGCTCGCCCGTGACGGTGCCGCCGAGGTCCAGGCAGTCGGCCACGATCTGGTCGAACGCGGCCTTCGCGCGGGCCTTGGCAGCGGTGTCGCCCTCGGGCGCGATGATCAGCGGGTGCAGGTTGCCGTCGCCGGCGTGAGCGATGTTCGCGATCGTGACGTCGTTCCCGGCAGCGGTCGCCTGGATCCGGTGGAGCATCTCGGGCACGGCGCTGCGCGGCACGCAGATGTCCTCGGTGAGCACCGGGCCGAGCCGCTCGAGGGCCGGGTAGGCGAGGCGGCGGGCCTGGAACAGCCGGTCGATCTCGTCGGGGTCGGTCGCGCGCTCGACGTCGGTGCCGCCCGCGTCGGCGAAGACCCCGGCGACGTGGTCGGCGATGTCGTCCCCGGCTGCGCCGCGCTCGTCGATGCGTGCGAGCAGGAGCGTGTCGACCTCGGACGGCAGGCCCAGGTGCATCCAGTCGTCGACGGCGCGCAGGCAGGTGCGGTCGACGATCTCGAGCGCGGCGGGGATGATGCCGGCCCGCGAGATCGCGGCGACGGCGTCCCCGGCGGCGCTGAGCGACGGGAAGTACCCGATGACGGCCCGCTCGTCGCGCCCGGCGAGGGGGAGCAGCTTCACGGTGACGCTCGTCACGATGCCGAGCGTGCCCTCCGAACCGACCATCAGCGCCGTCAGGTCGTACCCGGCGACGCCCTTCGCGGTGCGGCGCCCGAGCTCGACCACGGAGCCGTCGGCGAGCACCACGGTCAGGCCCAGCACGTAGTCGCGCGTGACCCCGTACTTGACGCAGCAGATCCCGCCGGCGTTCGTCGCGACGTTGCCGCCGATCGTCGAGATCGCGGAGCTGGCGGGGTCCGGCGGGTACCACAGGCCGTCCTCGGCGACCCGGGCGCGCAGGGCGTCGTTGATCACCCCGGGCTGCGTGACGGCGTAGCGCTCGTCGGTGTTCACCTCGAGGACGGCGTCCATCAGCTCCATCGACACGACGACCGAGTGCTCGACGGCGTTCGCCCCACCGGACAGCCCCGTGCCGGCGCCGCGGGGGACGACACGGACCCCGTTCGACGCAGCCCAGCGGACCGCGGCGACGACGTCCTCGGTGCTGCGGGCGAGCACGACGGCGAGCGGCAGGTGCGACTCGGCCCACTCGGCGTCGTCGTGGCGGTAGCGCTCGAGCGCCCCGGGGTCACGCAGGACCTGGTCGGCGGGGAGCAGCTGCTCGAGGGCGGTGGTGTCGACGGGGTTCGTCAGGGTCATGGCCGTGCTGGTCCTTCCGAGGCGCTGCGGTGCGGCTCTGACGACCGTACGCCTTGCGGGTCAGCGCGCGGGCACGCTCCGGAGCGTCTCGTGCCGGAGCGGGGTCCCGGACGTCCTCGCACACCGGCATTCCTGCCTGTCCGCGGTCGGGTTCCAGGTCGTGTTGGTCAGTCCAGGCAGAACTCGTTGCTCTCGACGTCCTGCATCACCAGGCACGACTCGTTCTCGTCGTCCGCGAGGAGCAGACGCACCCGCGAGGCACCGAGTGCTTCGAGTCGGGATCCCTCGGCCTCGAGCACCCGCAGCCGCTCGTCACCGACCAGTCCGGTGGCGACCCGCACGTCCAGGTGCAGGCGGTTCTTGACGACCTTGCCCTCGGGGACCCGCTGGAACCAGATCCGGGGGCCGACACCGGTCGGGTCGATGCATGCGTCGCCGTCGACCTGTACGCGGTACCCCAGGACGTCGGCCCAGAACCGGGCGAGCCGACTGGGATCGGCGCAGTCGACAGTGACCTGGAACTCGCGCACGGTCGTCATACGGCAACCGTACGCGAGCCCGACGTCGACCCGCGGTGCTGCTCCGACCTCAGTCGTTGAGGTGCTGGATGGCGTAGTCGGCTTCTGCAGGCAGGAACTTCTCGCCGTACTCACTGGTGAGCTGGTCGTGGATGGCTGCAGGCGACATCGCCATGCTCTCCTGGTAGTTCTTCGCCGTCGCCAGGGCGTTCGCGTTCCAGTCGGCCTGGATCGTGTCGATCGCGTACTGCGCCGCCTCGGGCGTGAACTTCTCGCCGTACTCCGAAGTCAGCTGGTTGTAGATCCCGGCTTTGCTCATGTGCATCGCGGACGAGTAGGTCTCCGCCGTGGTGAGTGCCGAGAGGTACTCCACCGGGACCGCCGGTGCATCGGGCGTCTTGACGGCCTCGGGCGTCTCGACCGCTTCGGGCTCCGGCGTCGCGGACGGTGCACTCTCGGTCGTCTTCTCCGGAGCGGGGCTCGCTGACTGTGCAACCGCGGCAACCGGCTTCTCGGCGGACGACTTGCTGACCGCCGCCCCGATCCCGGCGGCGACGCCGATCGACGACAGGACGGCGATCCCACCGAGGACGAGCCCGGTGACTGCCATGCCCTTCGACTGCTGCTTCCGCAAGGCGAGGACCGCCAGGACCACAGCGACGATGCCGACCAGGGCGCCGAACACCGGGAGCAGACCGGACAGGAACGCGACGATCCCGACCACGAGGGCGGCGATGGCCAGTCCCGCCTTCCGGACGGGAGCGGGACCGGGCGCGAACGGCGGCATGGGCTGAGCGGGCGGGAACGATGGGCCGTGCGCGGGGTTCGGGCCGGCGTCAGGAGTGGTCATGTGAGCATGCTGACAGTGTTGAGGAATAGTTCAATACCAGTGCTGGGGCACATGAGGCCTCGTGCGGGCAATCTGCGCGCTTCCGCAACAACGCATCTCGGTGTAGATTTTTGAACGTGTTCGAAAATGACGAGAAGCCGCTGCCCAAGCGAGAGCGCACCCGCGCGGCCATCCGTGCCGTCGCGATCCGGTCCCTGCGTGAACAGGGCTACGACGCCACGACCATGCGCGGCATCGCTGAGCAGGCCGGGCTGTCGGTCGGCAACGCCTACTACCACTTCCCGACGAAGGACCACCTGGTGCAGGAGCTCTACGTCGACGTGCAGCACGAGCACCGTGCCGCGGCGCTCCCGCTGCTCGACACGACCGACGACCTGACCGCGCGGATCGGCGTCGTCGTCCGCACCGGGCTCGCGAACCTGCAGGAGTACCACGCCATCGCACCGCAGTTCCTCACCGCCGCGATGGCGCCCGGCTCCCCGGTCAACCCGCTGTCCACCGAGTCGTCCGAGGCGCGGGACCTGGTGCTCGACCTGTTCCGCCGCGCGGTCGCCGGGTCGCGTCAGAAGCTGCCGGCCGACCTTGCGGAGGACCTGCCCATGGCGCTCTGGATGGGCTACCTGCTGTTCGCGCTGTTCTGGACGTACGACACGTCACCGGACCAGCGCCGGACCGAGCGGCTCGTCGACTCGATGCTCCGGGTGCTGCGCTTCGCGCTGCCGATGCTGCGGGTCCGCCCGTTCCGCAGCGCCGTCAGCGAGATCGTCGGCATCGTGGCCGGACGTGCGGCATGACCGCCGAGCTGCCGGTGCCGACATGGACCTGGCGTGCGAGCATCCGTCTGGAGCTCCGCGCGCTCGGCTGGATGCTCGGGGTCACCCTCCCCACCGTGACGGTGCTCGGCTTCGTCGTCGCCACGGCCGCCCCGGCACTCGGCGTCGGGCTCGTCGACGGCACGTGGTGGTCTGACGCGCTCAACGCGGTCGTCTGGGCCGTGTACATGGCAGTGATCTCCGCGATCCCCACGGTCGTCGGCGCTGTCGTGGCGCTCCCGTTCACGATGGTGCTCGGCCTGCTCATGCGGCCCGTCCGGCACCGGGCCGTCCACGTCGTCGCGACGAGTCTGCTCGCCGGAACCCTCGCCGCCGTCCCGTTCCTGTTCGTCTCCGACGCCTGGGTGCTGGCCACCCCGGTCGTGCTCGCCGCGGGAGCGGCCGGCGCCCTCGCCCGCCACGGCGTGTTCCGCCGAGCCGACCGGGCTCGCGAAGCCCGCCCCACCACGATCGAGCCGGCCGCGGCCGTCGACCTGGGCGCCTGACCGCCCGGAGCCCCGTTGCGGCGCTGCCACGGGCCTCCAGGCGGGCACGTCGAGCCGCTCCCGACGACCCGGACTCCGCAGCCACCGATGCGCGGCCGGACGACATCGGCGTGCGGAGGTCGCCCCTTGTCGTCCAGATCGCGTGGACGCTCCCTTGCCACTGCGGGGATCGAAGTCAACACCTGTCAGGACACAAAGCGCACTGCCGATACTGGAAACGTCCCGACTGCGTGACAGGGCACGCGGCGGAGGACCGTGAAGGAGCAGCGATGCGTGACCACACGAGTGCATCGACAGAGACCGCGACAGGCGCGGCGGACACGGGTTCGTGGCAGCACACGGTGCATGCCGATCGGGTACGAGCCCTCATCGAAGCGGATCCTGCGGACGTGCGCGTCCAGCGGGTCGACCCGAGGTTCTGGCGGGTGATCGACGCGGCCGTGGAACCGGGGGACCCGGCGCTGCTGATCGGGTTCGTCGAGCAGCGGCCGGCGGGGTACGAGTGCACGCTCATGGCCGCGTTGTCCGAGCACCACAGCGTCGGGACGCTCCAGGCCGCCCACGAGTACTTCGAGCGGATCTGCGAGGCAGGGTCGGAGCCGACGTGCTGACCGCGGACGACGTCGTCACGGGGATCCGTGACCGGGT
Source organism: Curtobacterium sp. MCLR17_007 (assembly GCF_003234655.2). NCBI lineage: Bacteria > Bacillati > Actinomycetota > Actinomycetes > Micrococcales > Microbacteriaceae > Curtobacterium > Curtobacterium sp. MCLR17_007. The sequence continues at coordinate 721,420 of NZ_CP126271.1, forward strand.
CGACCTGGCGGGCCGTGGACCGGACGACCGCCGGCGCGTGGAGCGGGCCGGGTGCGACCGGGCGCTCGCCGTGCTGCTGTACTCGGCCGTGTACCGGACCAGCGAGGTGCAGATCGACGACGTCGGCGACTTCCGCTTCCGGCACCGGTCGCTCCGTGACCGGCACGTCGAACTCGTCTCGTCCGCACTCACCACCGAGGCCCACGTCAGGATCGAGGCCAGCGACCGCCTGACCCTCGGATGGACCGACGGCGACGGCGTGCACGTCCGGGCACCCGGTGTCGACGACACCACCCGCCCGGGTGTGCCGTTCGCCTTCCCGACCACCGGTTCGTACACGATCCACACGCCACCCGGCGTGCTCCACCTGGTCCGGATCGACCTGGCGTTCCTCGAGACCGTGGACGCCGTGCTCAACGGGACCAGATCCGGGCGGACGACGTTCGTCCGCCACCCGGCGCCGGCGCGCCTGGCCGACCTCCGCACGAGTCTCGGTGCGGTCGCCGCCGCGGCGTTCGACCCCGCGGAGGCGCCCCGGCGCCGGTTCTCGCTGCAGGTCCGGTTCGCCGAGTCGGTCCTGGGTGCCTTCGGGGCCCGGCGCGAACCCGAGGGGCACGGTGCGGGGGAGACCACGGTGGGGCTCGCGCGGGCGTGGCTGGCGGAGCACTGCCCGGAGCCGGTGGCGTTGCGCGACATCTGCGCTGCCGCCGGGGTCAGCGCGCGGACGCTGCAGAGCTCGTTCCTCCGGCACACCGGCAGCACGCCGATGACGTACCTGCAGGAGATGCGGCTCGACCGGGTCCGGATCGCGCTGCAGTTCGCCGACCCGCACGCGATCACCGTCGGGGCCGTTGCGCGCGAATGGGGGTTCCGGCACATGGGACGCTTCGCGGGCACGTACTTCCAGCGCTTCCGTGAGTACCCCGGCGAGACGCTGCGCGGGTTGCCGACCGGGCGGGCGGAGCGGCGGACGGCCTAGGCCGCGGAGACGGAGATCAGCGACGCCGAGACGCCGCGGTACGGCCAGACGGCCTGACGCGATGACGGACGGGAGGGCCGTGGCGGCGCCGCCACGACCCTCCCGTCCGTCCTGGCCGCGTCTCCGGTACGGTCACCACATGACCACGGCTCGCGTGATGCTCGTGTACCGCCTGGTGTTCGCTGCGATCGTGCTTACCGCGCAGGTCGCCCAGTTCTCGGTGTCGGTCCGGCTGGGCCTCGGGATCGTGAACTTCTTCTCGTACTTCACCAACCTCGGCAACCTGATCGCCGTCGTCGTGTTCGTGGTCGGTGCCGTCCGGCTGGCGCGGGGGCTGCCCGAGACGCGGGCCTGGGCGGTGGTGCGCTACTGCTCGGTGGTGAACATGGTGTTCGTCGGGCTGGTCTTCAACGTCCTGCTCGCCGGACTCGACCTCGGACCCCTGTACCCGTGGGTGAACGTCGTGCTGCACATGGTGATGCCGGTGGCGGTGCTGGTCGACTGGATCGTGCTCCCGCCGCGCGGCCGGCAGCCGTGGCGCGACGTGCCGATCGCGCTGGTGTTCCCGGTGGTGTACAGCGTGTACTCGCTGGTCCGGGGTCCGATCACGGGCTTCTACCCGTACCCCTTCTACGACGTGGACGCGGTCGGCGGGGTCGGTCCGCTCGTGCTGTACCTGCTCGCGCTGATCGTCGGACTGGCTGTGCTGGCCGTCCTCGTGCTCGCCCTGGGCCGTCTGCTGGGGGCTCGGAGTCGCACGCGGAGGGCGCTCGCGGGCTGACCCCGGGTCGATGCGAGGGCGCGGACCGGGTACCGTACCAGGATGACCTCCGAAACGAACAGCACCATCGACCCCACCGACGAGGGGCCCGTGGTGACGTTCGCCGACCTGGGGCTCAGCGAGCCCGTGCTCAAGGCCGTCAAGGAGATCGGGTACGAGACCCCGTCCGCGATCCAGGCCGCCACCATCCCCACCCTGCTCGAGGGCCGCGACGTCGTGGGCCTCGCCCAGACCGGCACCGGCAAGACCGCGGCCTTCGCCCTGCCCGTCCTGTCCCGCATGGAAGCCGGCAGCAAGCTGCCCCAGGCCCTGGTGCTGTCGCCGACCCGCGAGCTCGCGCTGCAGGTGTGCGAGGCGTTCGAGCAGTACGCGTCGCACATGCGCGGCGTCCACGTCCTGCCGGTCTACGGCGGACAGGCCTACGGCGTGCAGCTCTCCGCCCTGCGCCGCGGCGTCGACGTCGTCGTCGGCACGCCCGGTCGCATCATGGACCACATCGCGAAGGGCACGCTCGACCTGTCCGAGCTGAAGTACCTGGTGCTCGACGAGGCCGACGAGATGCTCAAGATGGGCTTCGCCGAGGACGTCGAGACGATCCTCGCCGAGACCCCGGACACCAAGCAGGTCGCGCTGTTCTCGGCGACGATGCCCGCGCAGATCCGCCGCATCTCCAAGCAGTACCTCAACGACCCGGCCGAGATCACCGTCAAGGCGAAGACGACCACCTCCGCCAACACGTCGCAGCGCTACCTGATCGTGTCGTACGCGCAGAAGGTCGACGCGCTCACCCGCATCCTCGAGGTCGAGGACTTCGAGGGCCTCATCATCTTCGTCCGCACCAAGAGCGAAACCGAGACCCTGGCCGAGAAGCTCCGGGCACGTGGCTACGCCGCCGCGGCCATCAGCGGTGACGTCGCCCAGGCGCAGCGCGAGCGCACGGTCAACCAGCTGAAGTCGGGCAAGCTCGACATCCTGGTCGCGACCGACGTCGCCGCCCGTGGTCTCGACGTCGACCGGATCACCCACGTGGTGAACTTCGACATCCCCGTCGACACCGAGTCGTACGTGCACCGCATCGGCCGCACCGGTCGTGCCGGTCGCAGCGGCGCCGCGATCAGCTTCGTCACCCCGCGCGAGCGCCGGCTGCTCGTCGCGATCGAGAAGGCCACGCGCCAGCCGCTGACCGAGATGACGCTCCCCAGCGTCGAGGACGTCAACGTCACCCGCCTGACCCGCTTCGACGACGCGATCACCGCGGCGCTCGAGTCCCGTGGGCGCATCGACGCCTTCCGCGACATCATCGCCCACTACGTCGAGCACCACGACGTCCCGGAACAGGACGTTGCCGCGGCGCTCGCCGTGGTCGCACAGGGGGACACCCCGCTGCTGCTCGACCCCGCCGAGGACGCCCTGCGTCGGCAGGTTGAGCGCGACCAGCGTCGCGACGAGCGCAAGACGCGCGAGGACGACGGCGGTGACCGTCGACGCCGCTCGGTCCCGATGACCCCGTACCGCATCGAGGTCGGCCGCCGGCACCGCGTCGAACCGCGCCAGATCGTCGGCGCGCTCGCGAACGAGGGCGGCCTGCGTCGCGACGACTTCGGTGCGATCCGCATCCAGCCGGACTTCTCCATCGTCGAGCTGCCCTCGGACATGCCCGGCGACGTGCTGAGCAAGCTCAGCGACACCCGCATCAGCGGTCGGCTGATCGAGATCAAGCCCGACCGTCGCGGGGGTGGCGCGGGCGGCTACCGCCGCGGACCGCGCGAGGACCGCGACGAGCGTCCGGAGCGCCGGCCGCGCTACTGACGCGTCCCCCTGACGGACAGGAGGCCCGGTGCCAGCTGGCACCGGGCCTCCCGTCCGTCTCGGGGTGCTGTCGCGCGGCGGTGGTGGGTCGGATCGCGCGTAGCGGGTCTGAACTTCTGACCGACCATGCGCGATCCGACTGCCTGTGCGCGGTCCGACCCCCCTGCCCGATGTGCGCTCCTATGCCCGAGCGGGTTCTGCGACGCCCGCCAGCGTCCGGCGGCAGACCTCGTCCCACGGGGTCGGCTCGATGCCGAAGTGTTCCCGGGCCGCGCGGTCGTCCAGCACGTAGGGCGCCGTCCACTGGTACCCCATCTCGGCGATCTCGCGCATCATCGGCGACACGAGCCCGATGGCCCGCAGCGCCGGTGCCGGCAAGCGGTGCACGGTGACGGCCGGCTTGCCCGCGGCGGCCAGGACGTCGGTGAGCGCCCGGACCTGGGACACCGGCGCGTTCGAGGGCACCATCCACGTGCGGCCGAGCGCGGACGGGTCGTCGGCCGCGGCGACGAGCAGGCGGGCGACGTCGAGCACGTCCGTGAACGTGTGCGGCAGGTCGGTTCGACCGATCATCCACACGCCCTTGCCCCGCAGTGCGTCCGGCAGCACGCGCGTGACGTGGCCGTTCATGCCGATGCCGCTGCCGACGTAGTCCGACGCGCGGACCTCGACGGTGCGCAGGCGTCCGTCGCGGTGCGCATCGAGCGCGTCCTGCCACATGCGCGCCCGCAGGACGCCCTTGTGGTCCGTGGCAGCGTCCGGGAGGCCCTCGTGCATCGAGCCGGTGGTGGGTCCGTACGGGTACAGGTTCCCGGTGATCGCGTACACCGCACCGGTCCGCTCCGCCGTCGACAGCAACGACGACGCGAGCGGGGGCCAGGTCCGCTCCCACTGCGTGTAGTCGCCCGGGTTCGCGCAGTTGTACAGGACGGCGGCGCCCTCGGTGACGCGCGTCAGGGCATCGGCGTCGGACGCGTCCAACGCGAGGTGGGTCACGCCGGCCAGGCCGGTGTCGCGGCCCGTGCGGGTGACGACGGTGACCTGGTCGCCGCGGCCGGCGAGCAGTGCTGCGACGTGACGGCCGACGGGGCCGGCGCCGACGACGACGTGGTGCTGCGACATGGGGTTCCTCCCGGTACGAATTGAGAGCACTGCTCTCGGTTCGCCGAGCATGACACCGCCCGCCACAAAAAGCAAGAGCGGTGCTCTCGTTTGTGATCGGCGCTCTCTGGTGGCAGGGTGGTCGGATGACCGACCGGGCACCGACCGCACGAGACCTCGCTCGCGAGACGATCCGCACGCGCATCACCGACGCCGCCCGCGCTCGGTTGACGGACGAGGGGCCGGCCCAGCTCAGCCTGCGCGCGGTCGCCCGTGACGTCGGCATGGTGTCGTCGGCGCTGTACCGGTACTTCCCGAGTCGGGACGACCTGCTCACCGCGCTGCTCGTGCAGGACTACGACGAGCTCGGCGCCGCGGTCGAGGCGGCCGACGCCGCGCACGACCGAGCGGACGTTGGAGCGCGGTGGGTCGCCGCGTGTCGGGCGATCCGCACGTGGTCGATCGCGCACCCGGGGGACTTCGCGCTGCTGTACGGCAGCCCGGTCCCCGGGTACGCGGCGCCCCAGGAGACGATCGAGCCCGCCACGCGCGCGACGCTCGTGCTGGTCCGGATCGTCATGGACGCGATGGACGGCCGCGACGCACCCACCTCGGCGGTCGTCCCGTCGCCCCGGGCACCCGGCTCCGTGGTCGACGGTGCGATCGACTACATCCGCTCGCGGGGGATCACACGGGACGCCCCGGTCGAGGCGGTGATGCGCACGCTCATGGCCTGGACGGCGGTGTTCGGCACGGTGTCGTTCGAGCTGTTCGGACACTACGTGGGATCCGTCTCCGACCAGGCGCGGTACTTCGACCTGGTCGTCGAGCGACTCGCGGCGGACATCGGGTTCGCCGCCGCTCGTCCCCAGATCGGGGCGGCGGACTGACAAGGGTGCCGCCCCTGAGGTAGACAGGTCGTGGCGCCGAGCCCGACCCGACGGACGGAGCGCTCAACCACCGTCCGATCAGGAGACCCCTTGCAGCGCATCACGACGTCGGTCGTCGGCTCGGGAACCGCACGATGACCGCGCTCGACCTGAGCCGTCAGGACCGCCGGCGCCTGTCGACGGGCACGGCCCGCCGCCGCATCACGGCCGTCCGGACGGTGGCGCTGCTCGCCTCGCTCGCGGGTCTGAACTACATCGTGTGGCGCTGGGTCGCGTCGGTGAACTGGCACTCGTGGTGGATCGCCGTGCCGCTGATCCTGGCCGAGACGTACAGCGTGATCGACTCGCTGCTGTTCGCGTTCGGCGCCTGGAGGCTGCGCGAGCGCGGCGAACCGCCGACCACGCCCGCCACCGACGTCACCGTCGACGTCTTCATCACCACGTACAACGAACCGATCGACCTGGTGATGCGCACGGCCCGTGCGGCGCAGGCGATCCGCTACCCGCACAGCACCTGGATCCTCGACGACGGCAACCGCCCCGAGATGCGCCGGGCGGCCGAACAGCTGGGCCTCGGGGTGATCACCCGCGGCCAGGACTGGGTCGACCGTCCACGCCACGCCAAGGCCGGCAACCTCAACAACGCGCTGATGGCGACGCAGGGCGAGTTCCTGCTCATCCTCGACGCCGACCAGGTCCCGGACCCGGCGATCCTGGACCGGACGCTGGGGTACTTCAAGGACCCCAGGATGGCGCTCGTGCAGACGCCACAGTGGTTCGAGAACGTGCCGGACGCCGACCTGCTCGGCAGCCAGGCACCGCTGTTCTACGGTCCCATCCAGCAGTCGAAGGACGGGTGGAACGCCGCGTTCTTCTGCGGTTCGAACGCGATCCTGCGGCGTGAAGCCCTCATGCAGCTCGGGATCTCCCGCTACGTGCAAGAGGTCGAGGCCTCGGTCGAGCGCACGCTGAAGACCTCGCGCAAGCTGTTGGCCCGGGCGCGCGAGACCGAGACCGACCCGCGCGTGCTCACCGCGCTCGACGACGCCGAGGGCGTGGTGGACCGCGCCCGCGACCAGATGTCCCGCGACGAGCCCCTGGGCGACGTCACCTACGAGTTCCAGCGCGGGATCGACGCCATCGCGTTCCGGTTCGCCGCCGCCGACCTCGAGTCGGTGCGGAACGACCTGCAGGACCTGGCGGCGATGTCCACGGACGCCAACACGTTCGCCGGGCTCGACGACGCCGCACTCGACGTGCTCGGACAGCGCAACGCGTCCCCGGTCGTCGCGATCGAGGCGATCGCCGTGCTCGCCCGCGCGGTCGACGTGAACCGTGGCGACGAAGCCCAGGCGGTGATGCCGCTGGCCACGATCTCGGTGACCGAGGACATGGCGACCGCGATGCGCCTGCACGGCCTGGGATGGAAGTCGGCGTACCACGACGAGATCCTGGCGAAGGGCCTGGCCCCCGAGGACCTGCCGACCATGCTCGTGCAACGCCTCCGGTGGGCGCAGGGCACCATGCAGGTCTTCTTCCGCGAGAACCCCCTGGTGCAGAAGGGCCTGTCGTTCGGGCAGCGGCTCATGTACTTCTCGACGATGTGGAGCTACCTGTCCGGCTTCGCGGCGATCGTCTACATCGCGGCCCCGGTGCTCTGCCTGTCCTTCGGCGTCGTGCCGGTGCAGGCCTACAGCGTCGACTTCTTCGCGCGCCTGATCCCGTTCCTGGTGCTCAACCAGCTGCTGTTCTGGGTCGTGGCCGCCGGCAGACCCACCTGGCGCGGGCAGCAGTACTCGCTCGCGCTCTTCCCGGTGTGGATCGAGAGCGTGACCAGTGCCTTCGAGAACGTGTTCCGCGGCAAGCCCCTCGGCTTCCGGGTCACGCCGAAGGTCCGCGACGAGGCAGAGGCGAAGCCGCGCTGGGACCTCGTCCGCCCGCAGCTGTTCGCGATGGGGGCGCTCGTCGGGGCACTCGTGCTGATCGGCATCCGCTACCTGACCGGGCAGGCGTCCGGCATCGCGCCGCTCGTCAACACCGCCTGGGTCGTCTTCGACCTGTTCATCTTCAGCATCGTCATCCGCGCCGTGCTGTACCGCGGACCGGGCACCGTCCAGTCCGAGCACGAGTCGACCACCTCCGGAGGCCCCCTGTGACCGCGTTCGACGTGCCCGCTGTGCCCGAGAGCCTCGACACCGTCCAGGATCGCTTCGCCGTGTGGTGGGACGGTCTCGGCGTTGACGACCTCGCACGTCGCTTCGCGCTGGAGACCGCCGTGGCCGAGATCGCCGCGAACATCGTCGAGCACACGGCGCGGAGCGACCGTCAGGCCGGGCGGCGCTACACGGTGGAGCTCCGCGCGACCGAACAGGAGTACACCGCGGTGCTCCGCGACAACGGGCTGCCGGTCGACCTCGACCTCAGCGCGGTGACGATGGCGGACGTCGACGCCGAGAGCGGTCGCGGCCTGGCGCTCGCGATCGCGGCGCTGGACCGACTCGAGCACCGACACGAGGGCGGCCACAACGTGTGGACGCTGGTGTGCACCCGGTGAGCAGGACGTTCACCAGACTCGTCACGTTCGTCGTCGTCGCCGGCACGCTGCTCCTCGGGGGAGCGCTCCCGGTGCAGGCCGCCCCGATCACGCCGGCGTCCGACCGGGCCTGGTACGGCCCGGACCTCGACTGGGGCTCGGATGCGCCCGACGGGTACGCGGGGCGGCTCGGTGCGACACCGTCGAGCTACGGCGTCGAGGTCGACTACCCGATCGACGGCGCCGCCCGGAAGCAGCTGCTCCGTTCGACCCGTGCCGCAGCGGCGCAGGGGGCCACCCTCGTCGTGAGCCTCGAGCCCGACGTCGCGCTGCGCACCCTCACCGCTGCCGACGCCCGGCACGCCAACGACCTGCTCGAACAGGTGCACCAGCAGTACCGCACGCAGGTGCTCGTGCGGTTCGCGCCGCAGATGAACGGCACGTGGGTGCGGTGGGGGCAGCAGCCGACGCAGTACGTCGCGGCGTTCCGGGCCCTCGCGAAGGCGGTGCACGGCGGGTCGTCCGACGCCCTGATGGTCTGGTCACCGTCGTACGGCGCGGGCTACCCGTTCGGCCAGTCCGCCGGGCGACTGCAGGACCTGTCCGCCACCGACACCGCGAAGCTCGACACGAACGGCGACGGGCAGCTCACCGCAGCCGACGACCCCTACGAGCCGTACTGGCCGGGCGACGCGTCGGTCGACTGGGTCGGCATGTCGATGTACTACTTCGGCAAGGGCAAGGCGACCGAGGCCGCCGGGCGCGACGTCCCGCTCACGTCGAACGACGTCCCGGAGTCCGGCGAGGTCGCGGCCCGCTTCGCCGAGACGTGGGGCTATCAGCAGCCGCAGCAGAGCGACTTCTACACGCGCTTCGCCCAGGGGCACGACCGTCCGATGCTGCTCGACACCGGGGCGCTGTACGACCACTCGCTGCGCGGCGCCGACGAGCTCGCCGTCAAGCAGGGGTGGTGGCGGCAGGTCTTCAGCGCGATCCAGGACCGCCCGCTCGTCCGCGGTGTCACGTTCCTCGAGACGAACCGCCGCGAACCGGAGGCCGGCAACCGCGTCGCCGACTGGCGAGACACGGCGGTGCCGGGCATCGCGGGCTCCCTCCGCACCGACCTGCAGCAGACCGATCGCTTCGTGTCCGGGCCGGTGACCGAGCGCATCACCCCGCAGGACGGCAACGCCGCCACCAACCAGCAGCTGGACACCGGCGGCGACCAGATGGCGTGGATCGTCTGGTTGGCCGCGGGGCTGGCCGCCGTGTTCCTGCTGAGCGGGCTGTTCGGGCGACTGCTGCCGAGCTGGCGCTACCCGGACGACGGCAAGCCTGGGCGCGACCTGCGCCTCGACCTGTTCCGCGGGTTCATCATCCTGGCGGTCGTGATCACGCACATCGAGATCGGCGGTCCGTACTCGCACCTGACGCTGCACGCGGTCGGGGCGATCACCGGCGCCGAGATGTTCGTGTTCCTGTCCGGCATGGTGCTCGGCATGACGTACCCGCTCGCGGTGAGGAAGTTCGGCGAGTGGGTGGCCGCGGTCGGGGCGTTCAAGCGGGCGCGCAAGCAGTACGTCGTCACGCTCGTGGTGATCGCGGTCGTCTTCGCGCTGAGTTTCGTGCCGTTCCTCAACACCGACGCGATCACCACCTTCACCGACCGGGGGACCGGCACCGGCGGCGTCGGCGCCGAGGGCCGCGTCTACGACCTGTACCCGAACGCGATGCAGCTGCTGGCCTACCCACCGCCGTGGTTCGCGATCCGGCAGTTCCTGCTGCTCGAGATGGGGCCGTGGCCGTTCAACATCATGGGGCTCTTCGTGGTGCTGAGCCTGTTCATCCCACTGTTGCTCTGGGTGATCCGCCGCGGGTTCTGGTGGGCGGTGCTGGTGGTCAGCTGGGCGCTCTACGTCTTCCAGGCGCTCAACCCGGACTTCGCGCCGCTGCAATCGCAGTTCAACGCGGTGTTCCCGCTCCTGACCTGGCAGGTCGTCTTCACGCACGGCCTCGTGCTCGGGTACTACCGCAGGCAGGTCGTCGGTGCGCTGACCAGCCGCGTGGGCAAGGTCCTGATCGGCATCGCGATCGGCGGGTACGCGGCGTTCCTGGTCTACGTCTGGGCGGCGAACCACGCCGGGTTCACCCCGACGCCGTTCCCCGCGTCGATGTACGACGACCTGTACAACACGGCCTACCAGCGCGTCGACCTGCAGTGGGGGCGCCTGGTCGACATCGCGTTCTTCGCGATCGTGTCCTACGCGATCCTCACCGTGTTCTGGAAGCCTATCGCCGCGGCGATCGGGTGGCTGTGGATCCCGATCGGCCAGGCCAGCCTCTACGTGTTCGTCTGGCAGGTCTTCTTCGCGCTCGCGATCGCGTCGATCCCGGGGGTCCCCTGGGGCGACTTCTGGATCGGCTTCGTGGTGCACTCCGCGCTCATCCTGCTGGCCTGGTACATGGTCCGCAAGAAGTTCCTGTTCAGCGTCATCCCGCGCTGACCGCACACGGTGCGAGGTTGGCGGACGGTGCGGGGTTGACGGCGTGGTGCGAGCCTGTTGCCTCGCACCGAGCGGCTGACGCCGCACCACGTGCACAGGGCGAGCGCGGTCGCGCACGGTGCGAGGTTGGCGGACGGTGCCGGGTTGACGGCGCGGTGCGCGCCTGTTGCCTCGCACCACGCGGCTGACGCCGCACCAGGCAAGGTGCGGCGGGATGCGCTGACGCAACACGCGACGGACGGGAGGCCCGGTGCCAGCTGACACCGAGCCTCCCGTCCGCAGGTGGTCGCGCTCAGCGCGTCATCGCACCCATCTCGGTGACCACGTCGCGCAACACCGCCGCCAGCTCGGCGCCGTCGGCGACCGTCGTGCGGTGCGCCAGCTCCACGAGCGCCGCCATCACGAGCGTGACCGCGGTGCGTGCCGTCTGCTGGTCGGTGCGCTCGGCGGCGACCTCGATCACCGCGCTGCGCGTCGCTGCCATCCAGTCGAGCATGGAGGGCATGACCTCGGGATGACGCCGCACCAGTTCGCGTGCGCGGTCCCGGTCCTGTGGCAGCGCCACGGTGTGCGCAACGAGCTCGCACAGGTCCGGCACGAGCGCGCCCGTCGACGCCAGGAACCGCGTGCGGACCGTCGGCGGGACGGACCCGGGCGGGAACCCGAGCGCCGCGTCGGCCTTCGACGGGAAGTAGTTGAAGAAGGTCCGCGGGGAGACGTCCGCCTCGGCGCAGATCTGCTCCACGGTGACCCCGCCGAGGCCCTGCTCCCCGATCAGCCGGGCGGCTGCGTCGTGGATGGCGTGCCGGGTCTGCTGCTTCTTCCGTTCGCGCAGCGTGCAGGAGCCGTCCAGTTCGACGGGCGTCTCGACGGGGGTCACCGGGTCACCGCCGAACGGTCGGCGTGGAGCCGGTCATCGGTCCGGTGAACGACCCGGCCTCGGCTGCTGCCATGCCGGCCTCGGCCTCCAGCTGCGCCTCGGCGGACAGGTCAGCACGCTCCTGCAGCGCCGACCGTGCGCGCAGCGGCGGCACCTTGAAGAACCAGCTCAGCACGAACGCCAGCAGGATGACGCCGAGTCCGACCCAGTAGATCGTGACGGACGAGGCGTTGAAGCCGGCCATGAACGGACGGGTCAGGCGGGCGTCCGCGCCGGTCAGGAACGACGTGTCGTTCGTGCTCGATGCGCTGGAACCACTGTCCGAGGACTGCTGCTGGAGCCTGTCGACGATCGACGGCACGGCCTGGTCGACGTAGTACTGCCGGTCGGAGGCGTTCGACCAGTCGACGACGAGCGCGCCGTCCTGCACGGTGGCGTGGGCCTGCGACGCGACCGTCTGCAGGGCGCTGGCCTCGGCGGCCGGGGTGGCCGCGGCGACCTGCTGGTCGATGACCGTCTGCGCTGCCGCTGCGGGAACGGTCCCGGCGGCGACCTGCGCCTGGACCGCGGTGGTCACCTGCTGGGTGACGGCCTCGTCGGCGGCCTGCTTCGCGTCGGTGGTGGCGTCGGCCAGTCCTTCGGCGACCTGCTGCTGGACGGGCGCGGTGATCGGCTTCCAGATCTTGTCGATGACGCCCTGGTTGCGCTGGGCGCTGGCGACCGTCGGGTTGAGCGCCGCGTCGAGCCCGTCGGACAGGGTGCCCTTGTCGGCCGTCGCACTGAGGATGTTCGCGGGCATCACCGAGAACAGGATCGACAGCAGGACAGCGGTGCCGAGCGTGCCACCGATCTGGCGGAAGAACGTGGCGGACGACGTCGCGACGCCCATGTCCCGCGCCTCGACGGAGCCCTGCGACGCCAGGGTCAGTGACTGCATGACCGAGCCGAGTCCCAGACCGATCAGGAACATGCCGATCATCAAGAACCAGAGCGGCTTGTCGATGGACATGAAGGTCAGGACGACGTAGCCGACCGAGACCAGGAACGTGCCGATGACGGGGAAGACCCGGTAGCGACCGACCCGGGCGACGATCTGCCCGGAGGTGATCGACGCGATCATCAGCCCACCGACGAGCGGCAGCGTGGCGAAGCCGGACTGGGTCGGGCTGAGCCCGACGACGATCTGCAGGTACAGCGGGATGGTCAGCATGGCGCCGAACATCGCGAAGCCGACCAGGAAGCCGATGACCGTGGCCATCGAGAACGTGCCCGAGCGGAACAGCTTGAGCGGGATGATCGCGGCGTCGCCCATCTTCGACTCGACCACGAGCAGCGTGACCAGGCCGACGACACCGATGACGTAGCAGGCAATGGCGGACGGGGAGCCCCAGCCCCAGGTGCGGCCCTGCTCGGCGACGAGCAGCAGCGGCACGAGTGTGACGATGACGGCGGTCGCGCCCCACCAGTCGACCTTGGGCTTGTCGGTCTTGTCGTGCACCTTCGGCAGGTGCAGGAACACGATCACCATGACGAGCGCGGCGATGCCGATCGGCACGTTGATCAGCAGGACCCAGCGCCAACCGGTGATGAACAGGATCTCGCTGGTGCCGGCGAGCAGCCCGCCGATGAGCGGGCCGATGACGCTCGAGATGCCGAAGACGGCCAGGAAGTACCCCTGGTACTTGGCACGTTCGCGCGGCGCGAGGATGTCGCCCATGATCGCGAGCGGCAGCGACATCAGCGCGCCCGCACCGATGCCCTGCACCGCGCGGAACCCGGCGAGCATGAGCATCGAGGTGGACATCGACGACAGCACCGCGCCCAGGATGAACACGACGATGCCGAAGATGTAGAGCGGCCGGCGTCCGAAGACGTCGGAGAGCTTGCCGTAGATCGGCGTCGCGATGGTCGACGTGATCAGGTACGCCGTCGTGACCCAGGCCTGCTGGTCGAGCCCGTGCAGGTCGTCGCCGATCGTGCGGATGGCGGTGCCGAACACGGTCTGGCCGAGCGAGGACAGGAACATGCCCGCCATCAGGCCGTAGATGACGAGCAGGATCTGGCGGTGCGTCATGAGCGGCTGCCCGGAGCCGGGAGTGCCGGCTGCGGAGGCGTCGTGACGCCCGCGCTGCACCTGGACCGGTGCGGTGGCGGTTGACATGGGTTCCTTCGGTTCGATCGGTGGGGCGGCTGCTCGGGAGACCGGACACGCCGTCGCGCGGACCCGTGGGGTGGGAGCCGGCGCCGTTCTCGACCTTGCAGTGACTGCAAAGTTACACCATGTGCTTCCGGCAAGCAACTAAATGATCGCCGTAGGCTGGCAGCGTGACCGAGGACCGCGCCGACTCCGAGCGAGCACTCCGACAGCAGCTCGACCGGCTCTGGGTGCGCCAGGCCCTGCGGTCGGTGCTCATCGAGGACCGCGGCGGCCTCGACCCCACCGCCCGGGTGCTCGTCCGCGCCGTCGAGCGCCTCGGGCCGGTGCGTGCGACGGTCGTGGCCGAGGTGACCGGGCTGTCGCGCCCCGTGGTGAGTCGTCGCGTCGCGTCGCTCGTCGCAGCCGGCCACCTCGGCACGGCACCCGACCCGGAGGACGGTCGGGCCAGCCTGCTCGAGCTCGCCCCGGCCGGCCGTGCGCTGCTCGACCAGCTCGACGCGCACGGGGACGAGACGTTCGCCGACGTCGTGGGGGAGTTCGCCGACGACGACCTGCGCACCCTGGCCGCGCTGCTCGGCCGGATGAACGACCGCGCCGACGCGGTGCTGCGGGCGGCGGTCCGCCGGCGCTGAGCGCACGGTGCGGGGTTGGTCCGGAGCATGCCCGTCTCGAGGTTCCACGACTCGCCGATCAGTTGTGCGCTGGTTGCCGAGGTGACCGGCTCGAGCGGCCGAGATGCCGCGATTGCGGAACCTGGCGACACAGGGTGGGGCAGTCCCGTCCTGCCCCACCACGTGACGGACGGGAGGCCCGGTGCCAGCTGGCACCGGGCCTCCCGTCCGTTCCGCGGTGCGGGGTCAGCCGGCGGTCGTCACCGTCGCGGACAGCGCGCTCCGCACGGAGCCCCAGCTCGCAAGGCGCTCGCGCGCCGCGTCGTCCCGCTCGGCATCGAGGGCACTCGCGTGCGCGCGCTCGAGGACCTCGTCGATGACGATGCGCGTGCCGGACCGGGTCGATGCGATCGCGGCCTCGACCATGGCCAGGCTCATGACGTTGCCGTGGACCTCGCCGTCCGGGGTGGTGCCGGCGTCGAGCGCACGGACGAAGGACGCGAGCGCCCCCGCGATCTCGGCACCGACGCCCGGGGCGTCAGCGGGGGAGCCCGGTGTGCCGTCGAGGTCGCTCGTCGGCTCGTGGTCGCCGTCCCAGAGTGCCGCTCCAGCCGACCCGGAGGCCCGCCAGTCGCCGTTCCACGAGGTCTCCGCTCCGGGAGCGCACCACGAGCCGTCGTAGACGTACCGGATGTCGTCCTCGAAGGTGAAGACCGCCGCGGCCGCCGCGTCCCCGCGGTACCACGACCACGAGGGGTTGTACGACTCGCAGTAGACCGACACCGGGTCCCGCTCGAGCAGGTACCGAGCGGAGTCGAACGGGTGGATCGCCATGTCGAGCAGCAGGACGTCGTCCATCTCCTCGCGGAAGCCGCCGAAGTGCGGGGCCTTGGCGAACCGGGTGCTCAGCGTGCCGAGGTCGCCGAGGTCGCGCAGGTGCTGCCGGAACGCGACCAGGTGGTCGTTGTACCGGCGGGACTGGGACACCATGAACAGCTGCCCGGTGGCCTCGGCGGCGGCGGCGAGCGAGAGCGCCTCGGCGACGGTCTGCGCGGCGGGCTTCTCGCCGAGGACGGGGAGGCCGGCGTGCAGGGCCTCCATCGTGATCGGGTGGTGCGCGACCGGCACGGTGATGTCGAGCACCGCCTGTGCACCCGTCTCGGCGGCCAGCTCCGTCAGGCTGCGGCCGACCGGGATCGACGGGTCGCCCGCCAGCTCGGCACCCGCTCGGGCCACGTCGAGGTCGAGGTCGACGATGCCGACGAGCTCGACGTCCTGGCTCGCGGCGACGGTGCTGAGCCATGCGCGGCCCATCCCGCCGGCGCCGACCTGGACCACGCGGAGCGTCATGCCTGTGCCCCTGCCGGCTCGTGCGTGTCCTGGCCGTCGTGGTCGGCGTGGTCGTCCTGTTCGTCGACCGGCGCGTCGTCGAACGGGCCGCGGTAGTGCTGGCCTTCGAAGTACTCGCCCAGGTCGTAGCGGCGGAGCGTCGGGATCTCGCGCTCGCGCTCCGGACGGGCCCACTCGGTGGCGTTCGCGATCACCCGACGCACGTCCTTGTGGTGGTACACGGGGAAGTCCTGGTCACCCGGCGAGAAGAAGAAGATCTTCCCGAAGCCGCGGCGGTAGGTCATGCCGCTGCGGAAGACCTCACCGCCGGTGAAGCCCGAGATGAACACGAGCTCGTCGGGGGTGGGGACGTCGAAGTACTCGCCGTACATCTCCTGCTCGGGGATCACGATCGGGTTCGGCACGCCGCGGGTGATCGGGTGCTGCGGGTTCACCGTCCAGACGAGCTCCTGGTCGTGCTCGCTGCGCCAGCGGAGGGTGCACGTCGTGCCCATCAGCTTGCCGAAGATCTTCGACCAGTGGCCGGAGTGCAGGACGACCAGGCCCATCCCGGAGAGCACGTGCTTGTGCACCCGGTCGACCACGGCGTCGTCGACGTCGGCGTGCGCCGCGTGCCCCCACCAGGTCAGGACGTCGGTCTGGCTGAGGACCTCGTCGGTCAGGCCGTGCTCCGGTTCCTGCATCGTCGCCGTGCGGACGACGGCGTCGGGCAGGTTCTCGCGGATGCCGTCCGCGATCGCGCCGTGCATGCCCTCGGGGTAGCGCTCGGCGACGTGCTGCTCGACCTGCTCGTGGACGTTCTCGCCCCAGACGGTGATGCGCAGCGGGGTGGAGGTGGTGTCGCTCATGACGTTCGGCTTTCTCCCCTGGACAGGGTCGTTCGTGGGTGGTTGTGGCGCGACGGTCACTTGACTGCGCCGCCGAGTGCGCCGGCAGCGATGTACTTCTGGGCGAAGATCAGCAGGACTGCGGCCGGCAGGGACGCCAGGACCGACGTCGCCATGACTGGCCCCCAGTCGGTCACGTTCGAGCCGATGTAGTTGTAGATGCCGAGCGTGATCGGGCGGACGGCGGTCGTCGAGGTCAGGGTCAGCGCGATGAGGAAATCACCCCAGGCGCCGAGGAAGGTGAACAGCGCCGCGGTGACGATCGCGTTGCGGCTGATCGGCACGACGATGGACACGAACGCCCGGAAGTCGCTGGCGCCGTCGACCAGGGCCGCTTCGACCAGGCTCGGCGGGATCGACTCCATGAAGGCACGCATCAGCAGGATCGCGAAGGGCACCTGCACGGCGCTGTCCGCGAGGATCAGGCCGATGTAGCTGTTGAGCAGGCCGACGTTGTTGAACAGCGTGTACAGCGCGTTCGCGATGACGATCGCGGGGATCATCTGCGTGATGAGCAGCACGAGCATGAACACGCCGGTGCCGCGCATCTTGAACCGGGCCAGTCCGTAGGCGGCCGGGGTCGCGATGACGAGCGTCAGCACGACGGTGCCGAGCCCGATCACCATGCTCGTGACGAAGTTCTGCCCCTGCTGGGCGAACGCGGCCTCGTACCCGGCGAAGGTCGGGCTCCAGGGGAACCACGTCGCGGTGGCGGCGCCCGAGGTGGCCTGCAGGCTCGTGTTCACCATCCAGTAGACGGGGAAGATCATGATCGCCAGGAACAGGCACCCGAGGATCGTGAACGGGATGCCCTTGACGGTCCCGCGCGGGCGGGGGGCTTTGGCGGTCCGCCTCGTGGTGAGCGCACGGGTGGCGGTGACGGTCTGGTTCGCGATGCCGACGCTCATTCGTCGACCGCCTTCCGGGAGATGGCCAGGTAGATCATGGCGAAGACGAACGAGACGACGATGAGCACGTTGCTGACCGCGGCTCCGATGCCGAACTGGAAGTTGATGAACGACTGGTGGTAGGCGTTCGTGGCGAGGGTCTGCGTCGAGTTCGCGGGGCCGCCGCCGGTCAGGCCGAGGATGATGTCCACGACCTTCAGTGTGTAGACGACCCCGAGCACGATCACGACGCTGACCACGCTCCGGATGCTGGGCCAGGTGATGTGCCAGAAGGCCTTCCAGCCGGTGGCGCCGTCGAGGGACGCCGCTTCGTAGAGCTCCGGGGGCACGGACTGCAGCCCGCTGTAGAGGATCGTCGTGTTGAACGGGATGCCGAGCCAGACGTTGACGCCGATGACGGCGATGAGCGCCAGGCTCGGGCTGACCAGCCACGGGACCGGGGCGATGCCGACGACGCCGAGCAGCTGGTTCAGGGCGCCGCTGTCCTGGTCGAGCAGCCACTTCCACACCGCGCTCGACGCGATGAGGGGGAGCAGCCACGGCAACAGCAGCAGGCCGCGCAGGAAGCCCGACAGCGGGAAGTGCCGCCGGAAGAACAGCGCGAGGGCCAGGCCGATGATGAACTGCAGGATGATCGAGCCGGCGGTGAACAGGGCGGTGTTCACGATGCTGGTGGTGAACACCGCGCTCTGGAACACCTGGATGTAGTTGCCGAGGCCGACCCAGGGCGCTTCGCCCGTGAAGAAGGTCGCGGTCGTGTAGTCCTGGAAGGACATGATGATGTTCTTGACCACCGGGTAGCCGAAGAACACGATCACGAAGATCGCCGCCGGCACCACGAAGAGCCATCGGGTCATGCCGGATCGGAACCGGGCACGTCGCTGCCCGGGTCGGGGTGTCACCACGGGCAGGGTCGTCCGTGGTCGTGTCTGGGTCGAGGCGCTCACGCCGGGGGTCCTTTCCTCCACGCGGGAGGGAGCCGGCCGAGTGGCCGGCTCCCCGGGTGCTACTGCTCTTGCGACTGCGCCTGCTTGAGCGCGTCCGCGGGGTCGGCCTTGCCGGTCAGGGCGAGCTGGACGGCGGTGTAGATCTTCGTCGCGGCCTTGGGCCAGTCGGGTCCGAGCTCACCGGTGCGGGCGCGGGCCGTCTTCACCGTGGTGACGAACGAGGCGACCTGCGGGTGGTCGGACGCCCATGCGGCGCCGGCCTCGATGTTCGTCGGGACGTTGCCGGTGACGCCGGCGATGACCTTCTGCATCTTCACGGAGTTCAGGCAGCCGACGAACTTGCCGGCGAGCGCCATCGTGTCCTTGTTGCCGGTCTGCGGGACGGTGAACGCCTCGCCGCCGAGCGGGGCGACGGTCTCGGACCCGGTGCGGGTCGGGATCGGGACGGAGTCGAACTCCAGGCCCTTCTTGGCGTTCAGGAGCGGGAGCTGCCACGGACCGTTGATCATCATCGCGGCCTTGCCGGCGAGGAACTGGTTGTTCACGTCGGCCTGGGCCCAGTTGATCGAGCTCTTCGACATCGAGCCGTCGTCCTGCAGGCTCTTCACGAACTCCAGCGCCTGCGTCGCCTTCTCGGTGTCGATGTTCTTCTCGTTGCCGCCGTTCGACCAGAACATCGGCAGGAACTGCCAGGTGCCCTCGTACGTGTTGATGTTGCTCATCGCGAACCCGTAGGTCGAGCCGCTGGTGAGCTTCTTCGCCGCGGCCTGCAGCTCGTCCCAGGTCTTGGGCGGGGTGACGCCGGCGTCGCTGAGCAGCTTCTTGTTGTAGTAGAGCGCGATGGAGTTCGTGGCGGGCTGCAGGCCGTAGAGCTTGCCCTTGTAGGTGTTCGCCGCCTTGACGCCGGGGACGTCGCCCGAAGCGTCCAGCTTGTAGTCGCCGAGGTCGGACAGTGCGCCGGAGGACGCGATCTGCTGCACGTCGGGGTTGTCGAGCATGAGCACGTCGGGGAGGGTCTTCGACGATGCCTGCTGCAGCACCTTCGCGATGAGACCGGCGCCGGCGACGTGGTTGATGGTCAGCTTCGCGCCGACGGTCGTGGCGCACTGCTTGTAGATCGGGTTGTAGTTGGCCGCGTAGTAGTCCTCGATCGTGAGGTTCTTCGAGCCGGAGCCCGAGGATGCGGAGCCCGAACCGGAACAACCGGTGAGGACCAGCGGGATGGTGGCGACGACGGCGACGGCGCCGACGAGCGCACGCATCCGGCGCGACGTGGAAGTGAACTTGTGCTTCATTGCAGAGCTCTTCTCTTGGGCGGGTGCTGGGGGTACGCACGCGCCGACGAGTCCGTTCGACGTCGTCGTCGCAGTGCTCCTGGGGCGAGAAGCTAACAGATAAGCGCTTTGCTTGTAAAGCGCTTTTCTGCGACCGGACAGCGCTAGGCTGATCGTGCTCGGTCCGATCGGGATCTCGAGCGGGCCCGTCTTGAGCAGGAGTCGCCATGGCCACGATGCAGCAGGTCGCCGACCGCGCCGGTGTCTCGATCGCCACCGTCTCCTTCGTCGTCAACGGCACGAAGTACGTCACCCCGAAGACCAAGGCCCGCGTCACCGCGGCCATGCGCGAGCTGAAGTTCCGCAACAACGTCGTGGCCCGAGCGCTGGCCAGTCGGCGCACCCGGATCATCGCGCTGCTGTTCCCGACGACGGGCAACCGGTTCAGCCCGACCACGTCCGAGTTCTTCATGGCGGCTGCCGAGCGTGCGTCCGAGCGCGGGTACCACCTGGTCCTCTGGCCCGTCGACCCTGCTGGTGACGACCTCCACGACCTGGTCTCCGGCGGCCTGGTCGACGGCGTGATCCTGATGGAGGTGCGGATGGACGACCCGCGCGTCGCCGTCCTGACCGAGCTCGACGTCCCCTTCACGCTCATCGGCCGCACGCGGGACAGCAGCGGCCTGCCGTACGTCGACATCGACTTCGAGACCACGATCGAGCGCAGCATCGACCACCTCGCCGAACTCGGGCACCGCCGGTTCGGGCTCGTCCTCGAGGACCTCGACGGCACGCCGATGGCCGGCTACGCCCCGCACCGACGCGTCGAGGACACGTTCGAGCAGGCCATGTCCGCGCGCGGCTTCCAGGGGTCCGTCGTCTACGCAGAAGGTGGCAGCGAGGGCGGTCGCGACGCCGCCCGCCGGCTGCTCGAGGCCGACCCCGACGTCACGGCCGTGCTCATCATGAAGGACGATTCGTCGGCGGGGCTGCTCGTCGGCCTGTACGCCGCCGGGCGCCGCGTCCCCGAGGACGTCTCGGTGCTCAGCGTCGCCTCGTCCGGTGCCGCCGGCGACCAGCACTACCCCCGACTGTCGACGATGGTCGCGCCCGGCCGTGCGCTCGGCACCCGGGCCGCCGACGCCCTCATCGACCAGCTCGACGGCACCTCCGTCGAGCTGCCGCACTTCCTGCTGCCGTGCGTGCTCCGCGTCGCAGAGTCCACGGCACCGGTGTCCGCCGGGGCGTCGGCGACCGCCTGACGGCGGACGCGACCCCCGGACGGCGGACGCGACCAGCGGACGGCGGACGCGACCAGCGGACGGCGGACGCGACCACCGGACAGACAGGAGGCACGGTGCCCGCTGGCACCGTGCCTCCTGTCCGTGTGTGGCCGGGTCTCAGCCCTGGCGCGTGGTCTTCGTGAACAGGTCGTCGAAGACGGTCTGGTCCTCGGTCGGCTGCTCGCCGAACTTCCACTTGCGGCGCATCCGCCGGAACGTCGTGATGCGGACCGGTTCGATGCCCGGTTCGGTGTCGTAGTTGCTCATGGCAGTCCTCCGTCCTGATGTCTCCCCGGTGTTCCCACCCCCTTGAGAACGTACGGCGGACGACGTCGGCAGGCGCCGATTTAGGTAGAAGTATTACCCGGTTGCGCTCCGTGGACAATAGTTCGGCTCGGTCGTCCCGGCACAATAATCTGCCTCAGAGGCCGGGTGCGCCGCCGTCGAGTGCATCGATGACGCGGTCGATGATCCGCACGAACCTGGCCTTGTCGCGATCCGAGAAGGAGGCCATCAGGTCGTGCAGGTGTTCGTTCGTGCTGTCCATCGCGGCGTGGTACTTCGTGCGGCTGTCGTCGGTGAGCTCGATCAACCGACTGCGCCCGTCGTCGGGGTTCGGCTTGCGCTGCAGGTGCCCCGCGCGCTCCAGGCGATCGACGGCGTTGGTCACGGCCGGTCCGGTGATGCCGAGGTGCGACGACAGGTCCTTGACCCGGACCGGACGACCCCCGGACTCGGAGCGCGACACGAACTGCACGATGCTCAGATCGATGCCCGAGACGCCCATGTGCTCGCGGAGGCGGTGGCGGAGCGACGCCATGGCGGCGTCCAGACGGCCGAGCGCGGCGTCGAGGTCGAGGTCGGTGTCGCTGACGGACACGCGATCACCTCCTGGGGGCGCAACGGAACGGGACTGGATGGGCGGGGGCCGGGTGGACGCAGGGAACGGCACGCCGGGCGCTCCTGGACAGCGTATCCAGATAACGAGGACGGGTGCGCACAGCGGATGTCCGCCCGGTCGGCGACAGCATGAGCGACGCCGACGCACTGGCGGCGCCGCTGCCCGACCTGATCCGGCTCGAGGTGGCGGGCCGTGACCCCGAGGCGGCTGCTCGTGACCTCGTCGCGGTCGACGCCGGCCGGCAGTGGCTCGCCCGGCGCACCGGTGAGCAGTTCTCCTACCGGTACACCGCGGTGGGTGACAGCCAGGTCACCGTCCGGCGGTCGCGCGTGACGGGGTTCGTTCGCGGCGTCATCGAGCCCGGCGAGCACTACGTCGTGCAGTGGGTGACGGACGGGGTGGGTGCCATCGACGTCGCGGGTGAACGCATCGAGCTGCGCCCGGACGAGCCGACCCTGTTCCCCACCGAGCAGGCGTTCGCGTTCATCGCTACCGACCACGACCAGCGCCTGGTGCACCTGCACCGGGACCTCGTCCGCGAGGTCGCTGCCGAACGCTACGAACTCGGTGACGGACCGCTGCGGTTCGACCAGCCCGTGGCGGGGGACGAGCCAGCGCTCGGCCGGTGGCACGACGCGCTCGGGGCGCTCTCGCGGGCGCTCCGTGACGGCGTCGAGTCGTCGAGCTGGGCGGCGGCCAAGCGTGCGGCGGTCGAGGCGTTCCTCGGGCTGTTCCCGCCCCACGTGGACTCGCTGCCCGCGGCGCTGTCGCTGCCGAAGAACGCCCGACTCCGCGCGATGGTCGAGCACGTGCACGCCCACGTCCGCGAGCCGGTGGCCGTGGCCGACCTGTCCGCCGTGTCCGGGCTGAGCGTGCGGAGCGTGCAGGAGTCCTTCGCGCGGGTGCTCGGCGTCTCACCGCTGACCTACGTGCGCGAGGTGCGGCTCGACCGGGTCCGACAGGAACTCCTGCAACTCGACCCGCAGGAGGTCACCGTCGGCGACGTGGCCCGACGGTGGGGCTTCGCGCACCTGGGGCGGTTCTCGGCCGTGTACCTCGACCGGTTCGGGGAGTACCCCAAGCAGACGTTGCGCCGCTGAGGGCACGCCTCAGGACGGCGCGGGCCCGGTGCTGTGGCGCACCCGCAGGTCGGTCGTCATCCGCACATGGTCGGGCCCCGGCTCGCCGCGCAGCATGGCGAGCAGCATGTCCACCGCGGCGGCACCGAGCTCGGCCAGCGGTTGGGCGACCGTGGTGAGCGGCGGGGTGGTCGTCGACGCCTGCGGCACGTCGTCGAAGCCCACCACGGACAGGTCCTCCGGCACCCGGAGACCGAGCTGTGCGGCGGCGTGCAGCACGCCGAAGGCCGACGAGTCGTTCGCGGCGAACACCGCGGTCGGACGGCTCGGGATCGTCAGGAGCTCGCGCGCGACGGCGGTGGCCTGGTCCTCCTGGTAGTCGCCCGCGCGGACCAGGTCCTCGTCGACGGGGATGCCGGCCGCGGCCAGGGCCTCGCGGTACCCGGCCTCGCGGAGCTGGGCGCTGGCCAGGTCGGCGCGTCCGTGGATGTGGGCGATGCGCCGGTGGCCGAGCGCGACGAGGTGCTCGACGGCGCTGCGTGCTCCGCCAGCGTTGTCGGTGTCGACCGTGGCGTGTCCCTCGGGGCCGGTGTGCGGGTCGATCGCGACGACGGGGATCGACGAGCTGGACAGCGCCGTCGTGGGCGTCACGACGATGGCCCCGTCGATGAGCGTGCCGGAGAGCCGCGACAGCGATCGTCGCTCCCACCCGGGCTGACTGGCGCCGGTGACCAGGCCGGCGTAGGCCAGCAGCTCGTACCCGGTGCCCGTCGCGGCGCTCGAGACACCACGGAGCAGCTCGGTGGAGAACGGCTCGAACTCGGGGACCAGGATCCCGATCACGTTGGTCCGGGTGCTGCGCAGACTGCGTGCGACGAGCGAGGTCTCGAAGCCCAGGCGCGCGACGACCTCCTGCACCCGCAGCATCGTCGCCGGTGCGACACCGTCCCGGTTGTTGATCACCTTGGACACGGTCGGGATCGAGACGCCCGCGGCGCGCGCGACGTCGGCGATCGTCACCCGGCCGGGCCCCGGCTGCGCGCCGACAGCGGTCTCCATGTGCACACCGTACCGCCGCACCGGCCCGATCTCGTTCTGCGGATCGCGCTTCGATAACGTTATCGATATCGATTGACAAGCGGCAGGAGCACCTGGCACGCTCTCAGCACGCGGCACTCGATGTCGCACTTGTCAACGACGACGACACCGAGGAGTTCCACGATGACGAGGAAGATCCGGGCCGCAGCAGCCATCGCGCTGATCGGGGCCACCGCACTCACGGCAGCGGGCTGTTCCGCCGGCGGCAACGCCGCAGACAGCAACGGGAAGGTCTCGATGACCTTCTGGCACAACTCGACCACGGGGCCCGGCAAGGCCTTCTGGGAGAGCACGGTCAAGTCGTTCGAGAAGGCCAACCCGAACGTGACCATCAAGATCCAGGCCATTCAGAACGAGGACCTGGACGGCAAGCTCCAGACCGCGCTCAACTCCGGGTCCGCCCCCGACGTGTTCCTGCAGCGGGGCGGCGGCAAGATGAACGCCATGGCGCAGGCCGGCCAGCTCATGGACATCACGAGCTCGATCGGCAAGAACGCCAAGAGCGAGGTCAGCGCCGGCGCGTTCAAGGGCTACGAGCTCGACGGCAAGACCTACGCCATGCCGGTCGACGTGAACCCCGAGGGCGTCTGGTACAGCCAGGACCTGTTCAAGCAGGCCGGCATCGAGGGCACGCCCACGACGATGGACGAGCTGAACGCGGACATCACCAAGCTCAAGGACGCGGGCATCCAGCCAGTGGCCGTCGGGGCGAAGGACGCCTGGCCCGCAGCGCACTGGTACTACAACTTCGCGCTGCGTGCCTGCAGCGAGAAGGTGCTGAACGGGGCCGCGAAGGACCTGAAGTTCACGGACAGCTGCTGGAAGACCGCCGGCGAGAACACGAAGGACTTCTTCGCCACGAAGCCCTTCAACGACGGCTACCTCACCACCGCGGCACAGCAGGGCGCCGGTAGCTCGGCGGGCCTCGTCGCCAACCACAAGGCCGCCATGGAGCTCATGGGCGCGTGGGACCCGGGTGTGATCTCCTCGCTCACCCCGGACGGCAAGCCGCTGTCCGACCTCGGCTTCTTCCCCTTCCCGGAGGTCTCCGGCGGCAAGGGTGCGCCCGGCTCGATGATGGGCGCGGTCGACGGGTACTCCTGCTCGGCGAAGGCCCCGAAGAAGGAGTGCACGGCGTTCCTCAACTACATGACCGAGAAGCCCGTGCAGGAGGCCTACTACAAGGCGTTCAACGCGATCCCGGCGAACGAGTCGGCGCAGTCGGTCGTCACCGAGCCCTACCTCAAGACGGTGCTCGAGTCCTACAACAAGGCCCCGTTCGTGTCGAACTACCTCGACACCCTGTACGGCCAGAACGTCGGCAACGCGCTCAACACCAGCGTCGTCAACCTGCTCGCCGGCAAGGGTGACGTGTCCGACATCGTCAAGACGGTCAACCAGGCCGCGGCGAAGGGCTGACCCGCACGATGGCCACCTCAGTCGCCCCCCGTCCGTCCCGCTCCGGTGAGCAGACGGACGCGGGGAAGGACCTGACCGGGGCCGACGGCACATCGTCGTCGGCCCCGGCCGGGCGGCCGCGCGCGAAGCCGGTCGCCGACGTCCGCAAGCGGGTCGAGATCGCCCTGCTCGCCGGACCCGCGACGATCATGTTCGTCGGGTTCGTCATCCTGCCCGTGGTGCTGGCCGCCTACTACGGCTTCTACAAGTGGCAGGGCTACGGGACCCCGACCGACTTCGTCGGGCTCGACAACTACAAGATCATCTTCACCGACCCCGACTTCCGGGGCGTGCTGTGGCACAACGCCTTCATCGTCATCGGGTCGCTGCTGGTGCAGGGGCCGATCGCGATCATCCTCGCGCTGCTGCTCAACCAGCGCATCCGGGGCCGCGGACTGATCCGCGTGCTCATCTTCGTGCCCTACGTCATCTCCGAGGTGATCGTCGGCACCGGGTGGAGCCTGATGCTCTCGAGCAGCGGGGCCGCCAACGACCTCCTGCAGACGCTCGGGCTGGGGGCCCTGCGCAACGACTGGCTCTCGAACCCGGACATCGCGATCTGGACGCTCCTGGCGATCATCTCGTGGAAGTACATCGGCTTCGCGGTGATCCTGTTCCTGGCCGGGCTGCAGAGCATCCCCGAGGAGCTGTTCGAGGCGGCACAGCTCGACGGCGCCGGCTACTGGCAGATCCAGCGGCGCATCACGCTGCCGCTCCTCGGACCGACGCTGCGCATCTGGGCCTTCCTGTCGATCATCGGGTCGCTGCAGCTCTTCGACCTCGTCTACATCATCTGGGGGCAGTACATCGCCTCGACCGCCGGGACCTCGACCATGGCGACCTACATGGTCGCGAACGGCCGCAACTCCGGCAACTACGGGTACGGCAACGCCGTCGCCGTGGTGATCTTCCTCATCTCGCTGGTGATCGCACTCGTCTACCAGCGGTTCGTCCTGCGTCGCGACACCGCCGGCGCACTCACCGAGAAGGCCACACGATGACCGCCACCGCATCGATCGTCGCTCCCCGGCGCGGCCACAAGCGGCCGAGCGACGGGCCAGTCCGCCGCGAGCGGAACCTCGGCACGTACTTCATCGCGCTGCTGTTCATCGCGGTCTGCATCGGTCCCGTCGCGTACATCGTGCTCGGCGGGTTCCGGACCAACGCGCAGATCACCGCGAGCCCGGCCGGTCTGCCCGCACCGTGGAACTTCGCGAACTACGCCGAGGTGCTCGGCAGCGGGGTCTTCTGGCAGCAGCTCGGCAACTCGCTGATCGCGGGTGTCACCACCACGGTCGGCGTGGTCGTGCTCGGCCTGATGGTGAGCTTCGTGCTCGCCCGCTACCGGTTCCGTGGCAGCGGTGCGCTGTACGCGCTGTTCGCCGCCGGCCTGATGTTCCCGATCACGGTCGCGATCACCCCGCTGTACCTGCTCGTCAAGGACCTCGGTCTGACGAACAGCCTGGCCGGGGTGATCCTGCCGCAGATCGCGTTCGGTCTGCCGACGACGGTCATCATCCTGGTGCCGTTCCTCAAGGCGATCCCCGACGAACTCGAGGAGGCGGCGTCCATCGACGGCGCGAGTCGCCTCGGGTTCTTCTTCCGGATGGTCGTGCCGCTGTCGCTGCCCGGCGTCGTCACGACCGGCATCCTGGCGTTCATCGGCAGCTGGAACAGCTACATCCTGCCGCTGTTCATCCTCAACGACGCATCGGCCTACACGCTGCCGCTCGGGGTGCAGGCGTTCTCGTCGCAGTACTCCGTCGACACGGCCCGCGTCCTGGCGTTCACCTCGTTGTCGATGATCCCGGCGCTGGCGTTCTTCGCGGTGTTCCAGCGTCGCATCGTCGGTGGTCTGACCGGTGCGGTGAAGGGATGAGCACGCTCGAGGGCGCGGCACCGCCCACCGGCGGACCGGAGGCCCGACCCGCGTCGACGACGTCGGCCACCGCAACCGTCAACGGACCGGAGGCGCGTGGCGGGGCCGCACCGGGCCTCCCGTCCGACCGTGCCAGCGCCCTGCTGGCGTCCATGACGCTCGAGGAGAAGACGGCGCAGCTCGTCGGCTACTGGCTCGACCAGAACGGGGTCGTCGCGCCCATGCAGGGTGAGATGGCGGCGGCACCCGACGGCACCCTGCCCGAGATCACCCGCCACGGCATCGGCCAGTTCACCCGCGTCTACGGCACTCGTCCCGTCGAACCCGACGAGCGCGCCGCGTGGCTGTGGACCGAGCAGCGTCGCCTGAAGCGGGAGACCCGGCTGGGGATCCCGGCGCTCGTGCACGAGGAGTGCCTGACCGGTCTGGCGGCGTGGAAGGCCGCCACGTTCCCGACGCCGCTGGCGTGGGGGGCGGCGTTCGACCCGGAGCTCGTCGAACAGGTCGGTGCCGTCATCGGCCGGTCGATGCGGCAGCTCGGCATCCACCAGGGACTGGCCCCCGTGCTCGACGTGGTCCGCGACCCGCGTTGGGGGCGGGTCGACGAGTGCATCGGCGAGGACCCCTACCTGGTGGGCACGGTCGGCACCGCGTACGTGCGCGGCCTGCAGGGAGCGGGTGTCGACGCGACGCTCAAGCACTTCCTGGGGTACTCGGCGTCGCAGGCCGGGCGCAACCACGCGCCCGTGCACGCCGGGGCACGAGAGCTCTCCGACGTCTTCCTGCCCCCGTTCGCGATGGCCCTGCTCGACGGCGGTGCCCGGTCGGTGATGAACTCCTACGCCGAGATCGACGGGGTGCCCGTCGCGGCCAACGTCGACCTGCTGACCGGGGTGCTGCGGGACCAGCTGGGCTTCGACGGCACGGTCGTCGCCGACTACTTCTCCGTCGCGTTCCTCGAGGTCATGCACGGCATCGCCGCCGACCGGGGCGAGGCCGCCGCGATGGCGCTCACCGCCGGCATCGACGTCGAGCTGCCGACCGGGGACGCCTACCTGGCGCCGCTGGTCGACCGCGTCCGCACAGGCATCGTCGACGAGGCGCTCGTCGACCGCGCCGTGCTGCGGGTCCTGCGGCAGAAGGAACGGCTTGGGCTGCTCGACCCGGCCGTGTTCGAGGACGACGCCCCCACCGGCATCGACCTGGACACCGCGGAGCACCGGGACCTGGCGCGCCGACTGGCCGCCGAGTCGCTCGTGCTGCTGTCGAACGACGGTGTCCTGCCCCTGCGGGGCCGCGACGCCGCGACCGCCTCGGCGGATGCGGGCCCGCAGACCTCGGTGGCGGTGATCGGCCCGAACGCCCACCGCCCCGAGGCCCTGCAGGGCTGCTACTCGTTCGCGAACCACGTGCTCGCGACCCACCCCGACCTGCCGCTCGGCTTCGCGATCCCGACCGTGCTCGAGGCGCTGCAGCAGACCCTCGGCGAAGCCATCTCGTCCGCGGTCGGCTGTGCCGTCGAGGGCGACGACCGCTCGCGCATCCCGGCGGCCGTGGCGGCCGCGCGGGACGCGGACGTCGCCGTGGTCGTCGTGGGCGACCAGGCCGGGCTGTTCGGCCGCGGCACCGTCGGCGAGGGCAACGACACCGCCTCGCTCGACCTGCCCGGCGTGCAGCGCGAGCTGGTCGAGGCCGTCGTCGCCACCGGCACCCCGACCGTGATGGTCCTGCTCACGGGCCGTCCGTACGCGATCGGCTGGGCGCTCGACGGACCCGGTCCCCGTCCGTCCGCGGTCGTCCAGGCGTTCTTCCCGGGCGAGGGCGGGGGACTCGCGATCGCCGACCTGCTCACCGGTGCGGCGGAGCCGTCCGGTCGTCTGCCCGTCTCACTGCCGCGGGCAGCCGGCGCGCAGCCGTACACGTACCTGCACCCGCGGCTCGGCGGCCCCTCGGACGTCACCGCCGCAGACTCGACACCGGTCCGGCCGTTCGGCTTCGGCCTGTCGTACACGTCGTTCGCGTACGAGGACCTGGGCGTCGACGACGCCGTCACCACCGACGGCACGTTCACCGCGACGGTCACGGTCCGGAACGCCGGCTCGCGCGACGGCGCCGACGTCGTGCAGCTCTACGGCCACGACGTGCACGCCAGCGTCACCCGTCCGGTCGTCCAGCTGCTCGGGTACGCGCGGGTCGAGGTCCCCGCGGGGGAGTCCCGCCGGGTGTGCTTCACCGTGCCGGTGCAGCGGTTCGCCTTCAGCGGCCGTGACCTGCGCCGGGTCGTCGAGCCGGGGGACGTCCAGGTCTGGGTCGCGTCGCACGCGGCGGCGTCCCGACCGGGAGGCCCGCTCGACTCCGGCGGGATCGTCGCGGTCGGTGACGCGGCGGTCGCAGCGCCCGTGGCCGGCTCGGCCACGGACCGCGCGGTGCTGCGCGTGACCGGGCCGGTGCACGAGATCGGGCTGGCGGATCCGCGTGTCGTCACCTGGACGGCCGACTGACACCCGGGTCGTCGCGTCGGGACGCCGTGGATCAGGCGGTATCGCGGCGCGGCGGCCCGGGGCACGTCCGAGGAACGTGGTGCGCGGCTGACCTCAGCCGACGCCCTCCTCGGCCACCCGCCAGGTCCCAGCGGCACGGTGCAGGCACAGCCCCCACGTCGCCGTGCCGGGTTCCATGCCCGTCACGCCGGATTCGCGCATCTCGAACATGAAGCACCGTTCGGCGTCGCTCGTGTCAGACCCGGGGCGGAGCCGCCGCCACGACGTCATGCGCGGGTCGTCGCCCTGCCACCGCTCCCAGAGGCTCGCCGGACACCAGCGCGTGTCGTCGGGACGCGACAGCGATCGCAGTGATCCGCAGTCGTGCCGCACCGCCGCGTCGAGGAACGCTGCGGCGACGGTGCGTGCCGAGGCGCCGTCGGCCGGCAGCGGAGCCGATGCGCCGGAGGGCCCGCGGACGTTCACGACCACCACCGCGCCGACCACGACGGCGACCGCAGCCACTCCGATGCCGAGACGAGTCCGGGTGCGCACCGTG
The DNA here is from genome assembly GCF_003234655.2 of Curtobacterium sp. MCLR17_007. NCBI lineage: Bacteria > Bacillati > Actinomycetota > Actinomycetes > Micrococcales > Microbacteriaceae > Curtobacterium > Curtobacterium sp. MCLR17_007. The sequence goes on from NZ_CP126271.1 coordinate 751,769, forward strand.
GGCCTCCTGGTCGGTGTCCTCACCGGCGGACGCTGTCCGGTCGGCGCTGTCGTGGGCTCACACCCTGACGTGGGTCCGCGGTATGCTGGTCGTGGTTAATCGATTAAGCAGATGAGGGGCCGATCAGGTTCCCACGGTGCCGACGGTCGACCACGTCCCCAAGCAACGACGCTCGGAAGGAACCGCACATGCACATCGGATCGATCTCGAGACCTCGGCGCATCGTCGCCGCGGCACTCGGCGCCCTGGCTCTCGTCACCGGGAGCCTCTTCGCAGCGACGACCGGCGTGGGCAGCGCCGCCGCCGCCACCAACGGCCCCTGCGACACCTACGCCGGCGCCGGCACCGCGTGTGTCGCCGCGTACAGCTCCACCCGGGCGCTGTCCTCGTCGTACAACGGGCCGCTGTACCAGGTGCAGCGCGCCTCGGACGGTGCGACCACCAACGTCGGGCTGCTCACCGCCGGCGGGTACGCCAACGCCGCCGCGCAGGACTCGTTCTGCTCCGGCACGACGTGCACCATCCCGAAGATCTACGACCAGACGTCCAACCACAACGACCTGACGGTCGCCGGGGCCGGGGACGCCGGTCCGGCGAACCACGCGGCCGACGCCGGTGCGCTGCCGGTCACGGTGGCCGGGCACAAGGCTTACGGCATCTACATGCCGCAGCAGGTGGCCTACCGGATCTCGAGCACGGTCGCCAAGGGCACGGCGCGCGGCGCCAGCCCGGAGTCGATGTACGAGGTCGCCAGCGGCACGAACGTGAACCACGGCTGCTGTTCCGACTTCGGCAACGTCGAGACCCAGTCGAAGGACACCGGCAAGGGGCACATGGACGCCCTCAACCTGTCGATGCTCAACGGCACGGGCAGCGCCGGACGCGGTCCGTGGGTGCAGGCAGACCTGGAGAACGGCGTCTACGAGGGCAAGACCGCGATCAACACCGCGAACACCGGCAACACGTCGAAGTTCGTGACCGCGCTGCTCAAGAACGACGGCGTCGCGAACTTCGCGCTCAAGGGCGGGAACGCGCAGTCCGGCTCGCTGTCGAAGTGGTACGAAGGGGCGCTGCCGACCGACAAGGACGGCGACGGCCAGGGCTACACGCCGATGAAGCTCGAGGGCTCGATCGTGCTCGGCGCCGGCGGGGACAACTCGAACCGCGGCACCCAGTCCTTCTTCGAGGGCGTCATGACCACCGGCTACTCCTCCGACGCGGCCGACAACGCCGTGCAGGCGAACGTCGTCGCGCAGAACTACCAGGGCGTCTCGACCGGCGGCGGCCCGGGTGCGGCGATCACTGGCCCCGGCGGCAAGTGCGTCGACGTCGACGGTGACGACACCGGTGGCAACACCGCGGTCGTGCAGCTGTACGACTGCAAGACGCTCGCCGCCGACCAGCACTGGCTCGGCAACGTCTACGGCGCGCACACCCTGAGCACGCTCGGACGCTGCCTCGACGTCAACGGCAACGGCACGGCGAACGGCACGCACGTCGAGCTCTACGACTGCAACGGCGCCGGCGGCCAGCAGTGGATCGTGCAGCCGGACGGGTCGATCAAGAACCCGCAGTCCGGACGCTGCCTCGACGACCCGTCGGGCAACACCGCGAACGGCACCGCGCTGCAGATCTACGACTGCAACGGCAACCAGGCGCAGCGGTTCGTCGCCGCGGTCCCGATCAGGACGATCGGGGCGAAGTGCGTCGACGTGGCCGGCAACGACCTGCAGCAGAACGGCCAGCAGGTCCAGGTCTACGACTGCCAGACGCTGCTGACCGACGAGCAGACGACGGACCAGCAGTGGGCCTACAACGCCGCCGACCACACGATCCGGACGCTCGGTCGGTGCCTGGACATCGACGGCAACGCCACCGCGAACGGCACGCATCTGGAGCTGTACACGTGCAACGGCGTCGGTGGCCAGCAGTGGGTGCCGCAGGCGAACGGCTCCGTGCTCAACCCGCAGTCCGGTCGCTGCCTCGACGTCCCGTCGGGCAACACCGCGAACACGACGCCGCTGCAGCTCTACGACTGCAACAACCAGGCGCCGCAGGTGTTCAGCTTCAACTGAACCGCGTGACGGACGGGAGGCCCGGTGCCAGCTGGCACCGGGCCTCCCGTCTGTCGGCCCCCGACGCGCTCGACGGCGTGGTCCCCGTCACTGCTGCCGGGTCTGCCGCCAGCGCGTGACGATCTGCGGGAGCTCTGCGCGCAGGAAGGCGAAGAAGTCGGCCGTCTCGAGGAGACGGGCCGACGTCCTGGAGTCGCTGGCCGTCCGCGCGCCGTCCGTCAGGATGCCCTCGAGGTCGCGCAGCGCGTTGTCTTGGTGCGCGACGGCCTCCATCCAGGCGTCGGGGCGCACCTCGTACGCGATCTGCCGATCGTTCTGGCGGGTCACGTCGACCAGGCTGAGCGACCGCAGCATCTTCGCCCCGTTCGAGACGGCCGACGCTCCGACGCCGAGGGCTGCCGACAGCTCCGCCGCAGTGGAGACCCCGCCCGCCGTCGCCATCAGGCTCGCGAAGATCCGCGCTGACATCCGCGGCCACCCGGAGCGGGCGAGCACGTCGGCGAACCGTTCGACGAACCTGTCGTTGTCGTCAGCCACGGTGGACCTCGGTGCATCCCATGCGACGACGGTACATGCACTACACAGAATTCACGAACTTCATGAATAGCGTGTACTGTCGCGACCATGACCGACATCGTCGAGCTGGACGGGATCACCAAGTCCTTCGGCCGCGTCCGGGCGCTCGACGGCGTGACCCTCTCGGTCCGGCAGGGCGAGGTGCACGGACTGCTGGGGCCGAACGGTGCGGGCAAGTCCACGATCATCCGGGTGCTGCTCGGGATGCTGCACGCCGACGGCGGCCGGGCGCGGGTCTTCGGGAAGGACCCGTGGTCGTCTGCCCCGGTGGTCCGAGCCCGCCTGGCGTACGTGCCCGGGGACGTCAGTCTGTGGCCGAACCTGACGGGAGGGGAAGTCATCGACCTCCTCGCCCGCATGCACGGTGGTGAGGACCGGGCGAAGCGTGACGAGCTGGTCGAGCGCTTCGACCTCGATCCCAGGAAGCGATCGCGCACGTACTCCAAGGGGAACCGTCAGAAGGTGGGTCTGATCTCGGCGCTGAGCGTCACGACCGACCTGCTGGTCCTCGACGAGCCCACCTCGGGACTCGACCCGCTGATGGAGGCGGTGTTCAAGGACTGCGTGCGCGAGGCCCGCGCCGCCGGACGGACGGTCCTGCTCTCCAGCCACATCCTGTCGGAGGTGGAGCAGCTCTGTGACCGTGTCAGCGTCGTCCGGGACGGCAGGGTGGTCGACACCGGCACCCTCGGGGAGCTGCGCGGGCACGCGTCGACGGTCGTCACTGCGACCCTCGCCCGCCCTCCCGTCGGTCTGGAAGCGACCCCCGGGGTGACGGACGTCCGCATCGACGGACTCCGGGTCACCCTGACCACGACGCGTCTCGACGAGGTCATGACCCGTCTCGCAGCGGCCGGCATCGAGACGCTCAGCGTCGCCCCGCCGACACTGGAGGACCTCTTCCTGCACTGGTACGACCGTGCCAGCGGTGCGGAGAACCGACCGGTCGCGAGCGCGTGAACGCCGTCACGGGACTCCGGTCGTCCCTCCACCTCGTGCTCCGTCGAGAACGTGTGCACGGAGCCGCCTGGTACGTGCTGACCGCGCTGCTGGCGCTCCTGGTGGCCGCAGGGATCGCCTCGACGTACCCGACACTGGCGAGCCGAGAGGCGCTCGCGTCCTCCGTCAACCGCAGCGCCGGGGAGTTGTTCATCATCGGGCCCGTCGCCAGCGTCGATCCCGGGGGCGTCGAACTGTGGCGGATCCTCGGTGCTGCGACGATCTTCATCAGCCTCGCGTCGGTGTCCACCGTCGTCCGGAACACCCGGGCGACCGAGGAGGACGGGACCAGCGAGCTGTCGGGATCGGCGGCGATCGGACGTGCCGCGCCGCTCGTGGCGGTGCTCGTCGTCACGGCTGCGGGCTCCCTGCTCGCCGGGGCCATCGTGACCTCGGGGTTCATCGGTACCGGTGCCGGTGTCCTGGGCTCGACACTCGCCGGCGCGCAGATCACGATGACCGGCCTGCTCGGAGCGTCGCTCGCGGCGCTGACCGGGCAGCTCATGCGGACGGCCCGCGGAGCCACGGGTGTCGCGATCGCCGTCGTGGCAGCCAGCTTCCTGCTGCGCGGCGCCGGTGACGTCATGGGCGGAGACGCCTTCTGGCTCTCGCCGTTCGGCTGGATCTCCGCCGTCCGTCCCTTCGCCGCCGACGACGCCGCCATGCTGTTGCCGGCGCTGGCGCTGGCCGCACTCCTGGCAGCCGTGGCCGTCCGGGTCGCCGCGGGCCGGGACCTGGGCGCCGGGATGGTCGCGGAGCGCACCGGCCCCGCTCGGGCGGGGAGATCGCTGCGCGGCCCGGTGTCGCTCGCCCTGCGGACCACCCGGGGGACGATCCTCGGGTGGGGCGTCGGCGCACTCGTCGTGGGGGTCCTGATCGGCGGCGTCGCCACGACCGTCGACACGCAGGTCGAGCTCGCGCTCGGGAGCGGAGCGGGCAGCGGCTCCGGGCTCGTCGACGTCGCCCTGTACCTCGCACCGCTCTTCGCGACGGTCCTCGGCCTCCAGGTGGTCCTGCGACTGCGCGGCGAGGTCGCGTCCGGGCGCGCAGAAGCAGTGTTGTCCCGCCCCGTCGGGCGCGACCGCTGGCTGCTCGCCCACGTCGCCGCGGCAGTGCTCGGCGCGGCGATCGTCCTGCTGGCCTTCGGGCTGGGGATCGCGATCGCGTCGCTGGGCACGTTCCCTGGACGCTTCGCTCCGACAGCCGCCGCCGGTGTCCTGCGATCGCCGGCGCCGTGGGTGTTCATCACGCTGGGGGCGGTGCTCCTGGCGGTCATCCCGCGCGCGGCGGCGGTGGTCGCGTACACGGTCGTGGCTGCGTTCCAAGCGCTGGAGTTCGCGGTGGAGTTCCGCCTGCTGCCGGCGGACGCGCTCCTGGCATCACCGTTCGCGGTCGTCCCGCAGGCGCCTGACGGTGCGGCGCACGTCTGGCAGACGATCGTCCTGGTGCTGGTCGCCGCCACGCTGGGTCTGCTCGCGGCGATCGCCGTGCGGCACCGGGACCTGCGCTAGCGACCGGATGGCCGTCGGCGGCCGCGGCCGGTCAGCTCCACCCCCCGTGCTCATCGGACCCCGTCCATCGGCTCACGCGGTGTCACCGTGCTGACGTCGCCTCCGGACCACCTGAGGCGACGGCCTGGCGGTACGCGGCGATCTTCCGTTCCAGTGCGGCCAGGTGCCGCTGAACTTCGGCCTGCCGTTCGAGAACGGTCGCGTGGTGCTGTTCGAGGAGCGCGAGACGCTCGGCGTCGTCCGCGCCGGCGCGGTACGCGGCGGCGTACTCGCGCATCTCGTGGACGCTCATCCCCGTCCCGCGGAGCATCACCGTGCCGGCGAGCCAGCTCAGCGCGGCCGTGTCGTACCGACGCCACCCGTCCGGACCGCGATCGGGGGCGGGCGTGATGCCTTCCTTCTCGTAGTAGCGGATCGTGTCGACGGTGACGCCGAGCAGGTCCGCGGCGACGCTGATCGTGACGGGCTCGTCGACGTGGACCTCCGGGAGCAGCACGGACCCGAGTCTTGCACTTGACATGGTGCGCACACCAGGGTCGAGAGTCGGGTCGTCCGGGGCGACCCGGCAGTGAACGGAGAACGCACATGCAGCAGATCCCTCTCGGCTCCCAGGGCCTCGTCACGTCCGCGCTCGGTCTCGGGTGCATGGGGATGAGCGCCTTCTACGGCGGGGCCACCGAAGCCGGCTCGGTCGAGACCATCCGCCGCGCGCTCGACCTCGGGATCACCCTGTTCGACACGGCGGAGGCGTACGGGCCGTTCGAGAACGAGAAGCTGCTCGGCCGGGTCCTCGGCGCCGACCGGGACCGGGTGGTCGTCGCCTCGAAGTTCGCCACCGACTTCACCGACGACGGCCAGCCGATCGGCCTCGACGGCTCCCCGGAGCACGCCCGCCGCGCCATCGACCGGTCCCTCGGTCATCTCGGTACCGACCACGTCGACCTCTGGTACCTGCACCGCGCAGACCCCGACGTGCCGATCGAGGACACGATCGGTGCGATGAGCGAAGCCGTCACCGCCGGCAAGGCCCGCACCATCGGCGTCTCGGAGACCTCTGCCGAGACCCTGCGCCGCGCGCACGCGACGTTCCCGATCACCGCGATCCAGTCCGAGTACAGCCTGTTCGAGCGGGATGCCGAGCACAACGGCGTCCTCGAGACCGCCTCGGAGCTCGGCATCGGGTTCGTCCCGTTCTCCCCGCTCGGGCGCGGGTTCCTGTCCGGCACCGTGACCCGCAGAGACGACCTGCCCGAGGGTGATGCCCGCCGGGACCTCCCCAGGTTCTCGGACGACGCCATCGACGCGAACCTGCGCGTCGTCGACGCACTCACGGTCATCGCCGACGAGAAGGGCGTCACCACCGCGCAGCTCGCACTCGCGTGGCTGATCCGGGCCGGCACCGTCCCGATCCCCGGGACCACCAAGGCTTCCCGTGTCGAGGAGAACGCCGCCGCCGTCGACGTCGTGCTCACCGCGAACGACCTCGACCGCATCGAGGTGGCTGCACCGCACGGCGTGGCTGTCGGCACCCGCAACACCGCGGCGGGGATGGCTCGCGACCGCGACTGAGCCCGCACCGGTGCTGCCGATCACCATCGTCGTCCGGGCGTCCACGCGACTGATGCTCGCGAGTGACCCGGCAGCGGAAGCGACATGGCGGCACCCTTCGCGCGTCGCATCCGGTGCCACGATGTCGCTTCGGCTGTCCGATTCGGGCCGTCGACCACGGCGGATGCGATCCGGGGCTTGCTTCATCGATTAAGCACGTGCATGATGTGACCAGTTAATCGATAAAGCAACCGACTCGAAGGAGGCGACCCCCATGCCGAAGTCCGTCACCCTCAAGGACGTGGCCGCGAAGGTCGGCGTGACGTCCGCCGCCGCCAGCATGGCGCTCTCCGGGCACGAGCGCATCAGCGAGAAGACCCGCGCCGCCGTCAAGCAGGCCGCCGACGAACTCGGCTACGTCCCGAGCTCGGCCGGCCGGGCACTCCGCAGCCAGCGCGCCGACGCCGTGGCGCTCATCGTGCCGAACTCGTCCGCACACGTGTTCGGACACCTCTACTTCATGCACGTGCTGACGGGGATGTCGACCGCGGCGAACGCCCACGACGCCCAGGTGATCGTGTCCACGAACGCCGACGCCAGCTCGGGCGACGTCGCGTACGAGCGGGTCATGCGTTCCCGGACGGCCGACGGCGCCATCGTCACCAGCGCCGCGGTCGACGACGACCACGTGCAGGGGCTCGTGGCGAGCGGCCTGCCCGCCGTGCTCATCGGCAACTACCCGCACCTGGCCGACGCGGTCACGGTCGGCATCGACGACGTCACCGCGACCGAACGTCTGGTCGACCACCTGGTCGAGGTCCACGGTCGTCGCCGCCTGCTGCACGTGACGGGCACACTCGACCACCAGACGGGCCTCGACCGCCGCCAGGGCTTCCTGCGTGCCACCGAACGGCACGGCCTGACCGACGTCACGGTGATCGAGGGCGACCTGTCCGAGACGTCCGGCGCAGCCGCCATGGAGCAGATGCTCGCGGGTGACGCCGGCACCCGACCCGACGGCGTCGTGTTCGCGAACGACGACATGGCGGTCGGTGGCCTGCACACCCTGCGCCGTGCGGGCGTCGACGTCCCCGGCGACGTCGCCGTCGTCGGGTTCGACGACTTCGGGCTCGCCCGCGTCACGACTCCGGGCATCACGACCGTGCGCGTCCCCGCCGAGGAGATGGGCCGCATCGCGACCGAGCGGCTCTTCGACCTGGTCGACCACCGTGGCGGCCAGCCCGCCCGCACCGAACTCCCCGTCGAGCTCGTCGTCCGCGCCTCGTGCGGCTGCGACCCCGACGCGGAACGCGTCCGAACCTGACCGACGAACCCCGCACCACACCACCCAGCACCACCGCACCCGACACCCAACGCACAGCACCGAACACGACACCGAACACCCACCCCACCCCGCATCACCCCTGCGAGCACAGCAACGCAAAGGAGCGTTCCCCGATGAAGCACGCACGCACGACCCTCGCGATCGGCGCCGTCGCCGCCGTGGCGGCCCTCACCCTGTCCGGCTGCTCGGCCGGTGGCAACGCCAGCACCGACGGCCCCGCCACCCTCAAGGTCTGGACCGGGTTCACCGGCGGCGACCGCCCCGGCTACGCCACGATCGTCAAGGACTTCGAGAAGTCCCACCCGGACATCAAGATCGACATGACCGTCCAGCCGTGGGACACGATCCAGCAGAAGCTGCCCAGCGCCTGGCTCACCGGCCAGGGCCCGGACGTCGCCGCCGTCAGCTCGGACCCGAACGCCGTCGCGCAGTACGTCAAGACGAACTCCGTGCTGCCGATCACGATGACCGGCAGCGGCGACAGCAAGATCAACACGTCCGAGTTCGCCCCGGGCACCGTCAAGGAGTTCACCTACGACGGCAAGCTCTACGGCGTCCCCGCCAACTTCGCCACGCTGAGCCTGTACTACAACAAGAAGCTCTTCGAGGCGGCCGGCATCACGAACCCGCCGTCGACCGTCGCCGAGATGGCGACCGACGCGCAGAAGCTGACCGCGGACGGCAAGTACGGCATCGCGCTGGCCGACAACCAGACGATCCAGATGTGGCCGGTGCTGCAGTGGCTCGAGGGCGGCGACATCGTCAACGGCAAGAACTGCAGCGTCGTGCAGTCGAGCGACGGCAAGCAGAGCCTGAAGACCTGGGCCGACCTGGTCGCGAAGGACAAGGTCAGCCCCGTCGGGCTCACCGGTGCCGAGGCCGACTCGCTCTTCTCGGCGGGCAAGGCCGCGATGGAGATCAACGGACCGTGGGCTGCCTCGGGCTACAAGTCGGCGGGCATCGACCTCGGCATCGTGAAGGTCCCGGTCGGCGTCGACGGCAAGTCCTCGACGCTCGGCTCGATCGCGCCGCTGTCGATCTCGGCGAAGACCAAGTACCCGAAGCAGGCACAGGAGTTCCTGGCCTACTGGACGTCGAAGACCGCGCAGCAGAAGTTCTCGCTGCAGACCGGGTTCCCGCCGCTGCGCACCGACCTGTCCGACGACGCCCAGCTCAAGGCCGACCCGACCGTGTCGGTCTTCGCCAGCCAGGTCCCGGACGCGCGGCTGTACCTGCCGCACGTACCGAACGCCACCAAGGTCGACTCCGACGGCTACGTCCCGCTGATCGGCGAGATCACCCGCGGCAAGTCGATCGACGACGCCACGAAGAGCGCCGGTCAGACGATCGACGGCCTCACCGGCTGCGGCCAGTGACCGACCAGCTCACCGGGGCGGCTCCGCCACGCAAACCGCGTGGCGGGGCCCCCGCCTCCGGCAGGGACACCGGACTGGAGGCCCGCCCCACCCGCCGCCGAGCGCGCCGGTTCCAGCCGGCCTGGCTCTTCATGGCCCCGTCGCTGCTCATCCTGGGCGCGTTCGTGGTCTTCCCGATCCTGCGGTCGCTCTACTACTCGTTCTTCGACTGGACGGTCGGCGCCGTGTCGCAGCCGTTCGTCGGGTTCGGCAACTACACGAAGCTGTTCCACGACCAGCAGTTCTGGAACGCCCTGCGGATCACGCTCGAGTACACGATCGTGTCCGTCGTGCTGCTCGTCGTCCTCGGGTTCGTCGCGGCACTGCTGCTGCAGCGGGACACCCTGGCGAACCGGATCGTCCGGTCGGTGTTCTTCTTCCCGACGATCGTGTCGCTCGTCACGATCGGCCTGGTGTGGAAGTTCCTGCTCGACCCGGACATCGGTCTGGTCGGCGGCATCACCGCGGCCCTCGGACTGCCGAGCGTCGCCTGGCTGCAGTCCACCACACTCGCCCTGCCGACGATCGTCTTCGTGTCGGTCTGGAAGAGCATCGGCTTCGCGATGATCCTGTTCGTCGCCGGACTCAAGGGCGTGCCCGCCGAACGGTACGAGGCAGCCGAGCTCGACGGCGCGAACCGCTGGCAGACCGTCTGGCGGATCACCCTGCCGAGCATCCGCCCGACCATGCTCTTCACGTCGATGATCCTGACGATCCAGTCATTCCAGGTCTTCGACCTCGTGTACGTCATGACCGGCGGCGGACCGGTCTTCCACACGGACACGCTCGTGAACCTGCTCTACCGCGACGGGTTCGTCAACTACCAGACCGGCTACGCGTCGGCCATCTCCTGGGTCCTCTTCGTGATCATCATGCTCATCTCCCTCCTGCAGCTCCGGCTCTTCCGCTACGACGATGTCGACTGAGGCGCGCGTCCGGCGACCGTCCCTGACGGAGCCGGCCCGGGCCTCCCGTCCGGACCCCACCCGCGACCGGCGACACGGCCGCCGGACCGGTGCCGCTCGCACCGGTTCCGTCCTGAAGTGGGTGTACCTCGGCATCGGACTCGTGGTCGCGCTCGTGCCGTTCGTCTGGATGGTGAGCGGCTCGTTCCGATCGGAGTCGGACCTGTTCGGCCACCCGGCCAGCCTGTTCCCGACGAGCATCACGCTGCACGGCTACGTCGGCGTCTGGCAGCAGCTGCCGTTCCTGCGCCTGCTGCTCAACTCGTTCGTGTTCACCGTCGTGACCACCGTGCTGACGTTGTTCTTCGACTCGATGTGCGCCTACGCGCTGGCGCGGATGCGGTTCGTCGGGCGGAACGTCGCGTTCGTGCTCGTCATCGCCACGCTCATGGTGCCGTTCCAGGTGACGCTCATCCCGGTGTTCGTGGAGCTGTTCCACCTGGGCTGGCTGAACACCTACCAGGGGCTCATCATCCCGCGGGCGACGAGCGCGTTCGGGATCTTCCTGTTCCGGCAGTTCTTCATCGACATCCCCGTCGAGCTGGACGAGGCTGCCCGCATCGACGGTGCCGGACACTGGCGCATCTACTGGCAGGTCATCCTGCCGCTCGCGAAGCCCGCGATCGCCACGGTCGCCGTGCTGAACGGGATGGCGCTGTGGAACGACCTGCTCTGGCCGCTCGTCGTCACGACCTCGAACGACATGCTGACGCTGCCCGCCGGGTTGACGCTGTTCGGGGGAGCGCACGTGACCGACCACGCGGTCCTGCTGGCCGGTGCGGTGATCTCGCTGCTGCCGATCGCCGTCGGGTTCTTCTTCGCACAGAAGTTCTTCGTCGCCGGTGTGGCGACCACGGGGCTGAAGTGAGCGAGCCGACCCGGCCGGGTGCGGGGGTCGCTCCGCGGGTCCGCGCCTTCGCCCCGGGGACCTTCACCTTCGTCGCGGGCATCGAGGACACGTGCGTCTACCCGCCCGCGCACTTCGCGATGGCCCCGCTCGACGAGCACGAGCTGACCGGGCACGACCGTGCCTGGCGCGAGGACCTCGACACCGTGGCCGCCCTCGGCGCCACCGCGCTGCGCTACGGCGTGGACTGGCCGCGGGTGCACGTCGCACCGGGTGTGTTCGACTGGGCGGTCCTCGACGAGCGGTTGGCGTACGCGGCGTCGCTCGGGATCACCGTCATCGCGGACCTGGTGCACTACGGCACGCCCACGTGGCTCGAGCAGTCGTTCGCGGACCCGGGGTACCCGGCGGCGGTCGCGTCCTTCGCGGGGGCGTTCGCCGGACGGTACGCGGGTGTGGTCGACCACGTGACCCCGCTCAACGAGCCGATCACGACCGCGTCGTTCGCCGGGCTGCGCGGGGTGTGGCCTCCGGCGCTGACCGGGTGGGACGGGTGGACCCGCGTCGTGCTCGGGATCGCCGCGGGTCTGCAGCAGTCCGTCGCCGCGGTCCGGTCCGCGAACCCGGATGCCGTGATCGTGCACGTGGAGGCCTCATCGCTGGTCACGGTGGCGTCGTCGGCGGCACCGGCGGCGGCGTCGTCGTCCCGCGCGTCGGCGCTCGTCGCCGAGGCGGCCATGCTCGAGGCGCTCGGCTTCCTGCCGACCGACCTGGTCCTCGGCCGCGTCGACGCGATGCACCCGTCCCACGCCTGGCTGCTGTCCCACGGGGCGTCCGCCGCAGCGTTGGACGAGCTCGTCGACGGCGCCGTGACGATCGACGTGCTCGGCGTCAACTACTACCCGGACCTGTCACCTCGGCGGCTCGAGGACGGACCCGACGGCACCGTGCAGCACGCCCACGACCGCTGGACCGAGGGCCTCGTGGAGTCCCTCACCCGGTTCGACGCGCGGTACGGGCTGCCGATGGTCGTCACCGAGACGTCGATCGAGGGCGACGACGCGGTCCGGTCGGCCTGGGTGCGGGACTCCGTCGTCGCGGTCCGCTCGCTCGCCGACGCCGGGGTCGACGTGCGTGGGTGGACGTGGTGGCCGGTCTTCGACTTCGTGGACTGGTCGTACGCGTCCGGTGGTCGGAACGTCGAGGAGTTCACCGTCGCACCGGACGTCGTCGCCGAGCGCACCGGATCGGGACGGAAGACGCCGTACCTGCGGCGGATGGGGCTCGTCCGGCTCGAGGAGCAGCTCGACGGCACCCTGGTCCGGGTACCCACGGCCGCCGCTGAGGCCTACCGCACCGCGGCGGGGTAGCGGCGGCGCGCTCGCGCGGGTGGTGGCAGCAAAAGCGACAACGCAGCGTGTTCTGCGCCGCGCATTCGCTGCCGCCATGTCGCTTTCGGGAACGACTCCGGCGCTGCCGAGGAGTGCGGCGGGCTCGCGCGGTCGCGGGGTGGTGGCAGCGCGGGTGGTGGCTGCGCGGGGTGGTGGCAGCGAAAGCGACAACGGAGCGTGTTCTGCGCCGCGCGTTCGCTGCCGCCATGTCGCGTCAGCGGTGCGACCCCGTCGGAACCCCGTCCACCGTGGCCACCCGAGTCGGGTCCGCCGTGCCAGGCTGGCCCCGTGGACGAGCCCGACGACCCCGACGAGCCCGACGAGCCCGACGAGCCCGACGCGCCCGACGAACCCGACGTGCCCTGGCTGCAGCGCCTGCGCGACGGGGTCGTCCCGCCCGCACGGTGGTTGTTCGTCACGCTCGGCGCCCTCACCGCCGCGGGTGCCCTCCTGCTGTGGGCCGAGGCACTGCACCTCGAGTGGGTCGCCGACCTGTGGGAGCACACACAGCGCATCGGGGCCGTCGTCCTCGTCCCACCCGTGCTCGTCGTCACCGGCCCGGTCGTCGCGCTCGCTGCCTGGTGGTCGGGACGACGGGACCGCCGGGTCCTCGCCCGCATCCGCGCGAGGGGCGACGACGTCGCGCTCCACCTGCCCGTGACGACGCCGTCCATCCGCGAACCCGACGAGCTGTCCGACCCCGCGCCGGTGCTCTGGACGGTCGACTCCGACGGCCTACACGGCTGGTCCTCCCATGCGGATCGTCCGGTGCACGACCTGCCGTGGCAGCGGATCCGGCGGATCGACGTCGCGACGCACACCGTGCGCGGACAGGACCAGGACTTCGGCATCTGGATCGACCTCGACCGGGGGCACCTCGTCCTGGCACCGCGGGCAGCACTCGGACGGCCGTTCGCGGCGAGCGGCGCGCAGTGGGCGACGCTCGTGCGGGTCCTCCGAGCGCTGCGCAGCAGGGCCGCGGGGGCGTCGCCAGCGGTGCCGGGACCGACGACGTGACGGACAGGAGGCTCGTGGCGGCGCCGCCACGAGCCTCCTGTCCGTCGTCCTGAACGAACTGCAGGCCAACGAGCCGCCGCTGGCGGCTGGATCATCGGCAGCGGCGGGACAGTTCCCACCATGACCCGCACGAACGGCTTCCACATGCGCACCGCGCGCTGGACCCAGCAGCCCAGGCACGAGCGCCTGACGCTCGCCGCGATCATCGTCCTCGGCGCCGTGCTGACGAGCTGGAACCTGGCCCGCGGGGGTGACTCGGAGTTCTACGCCGCGGCTGCCCGGTCGATGTCCGAGTCGTGGCCGGCGTTCCTGAGCGGCGCGTTCGACCCCGGCGCGACCGTGACCCTCGACAAGCTGGCGGGCTTCGCGGTGCCCCAGGCGGTGAGCGTGCGGGTCTTCGGCATGTCGACGGCGGCCCTGGCGTTGCCGCAGGTCCTCGAGGGCATCGTCACCGTCTGGGCCGTCTCGCTCGTCGGACTCCGCTGGGCGGGATCGCGCGTCGGGCTGGTCGCGGCAGCGCTCGCCGCGAGCACGCCGATCTTCGTGTCGATGTTCGGCCACCCGATGGAGGACGGCCTGCTCACCATGGCGCTCGCCGTCGCGCTGGTGTGGTGGCAGCGGGCGGCGCTCGCCGGGACGTGGTGGCCGCTGCTGCTGTCGGGGCTCTTCGTCGGCGTCGGGTTCCAGGCGAAGATGCTGCAGGCGTGGCTGATCCTGCCCGCGCTCGTCGTCGGCACGGTCGTCGCGTCCGGGACCGGCGGGGCACGCGTGCGGCGCGGCATCGGGCACGCGGCCGTGCTCGTCGGCGCCGCGGTGGTCGCGTCGCTGTCCTGGTCGGTCGTGCTGGCGCTGCTGCCGACGTCCGCTCACCCGTACTTCGACGGGTCGACCGACGACGACGTCTTCGCGATGGTGTTCGGGTACAACGGCGTCGACCGGTTCCTGCCCGGGCTCTGGCCCGGAGCTGTCGGGGCGCTCGGCGCGGTCGGTCATGCCGTCGGGCACGCCGTCGGAGGTGCCGCCCGGCACTTCGGGGCCGGCGGCGGGCACCGGGACCTGCTACAGCTGTTCTCCGCGCGGTACGCCTCGCAGGTGGGATGGTCGTGGCCAGCAGCACTCGTCGGTGTCGGCATCGGTGCCGCAAGCTGGTGGCGCGCTCGCACCGATCGGGAGGCCCGACCTGCCTCCGCCACGCTCGTCACGCTGGTCGTGTGGCTGGTCACCGCGAGTGTGGTGCTGTCCGTCCTGCGGCTCCCGCACACCGCGTATGTCGCGGCGGTCGGTGTGCAGCTCGCGGTGCTCGCCGCCGTCGGCTGGTCGGGTGCTGCTCGGTGCGTCACGGCGTCGGACCGGCGCCTGCTGGCCGTGCCGGCAGGACTGCTCGTGGTGCAGGGGGCGTGGTGGGTGTGGCTCGCGTCGGCGAGCGACGAGCCCGTGCTGCTCGGAGGGGCCGCGGTCGGCGTGACCGGCGTGGCCCTCGTGGCGGTGCTCGTCGTCGGACTGCGGTCGGGGACGTTCCCGGCTCCCGGTACCGGCGCTGGTGTCGTGGCCGGTGCCGGTGCTGGTCGTCTGTCCCGTCGGGTGGCTGCGGCGCTGCTCGTCACCGCGGTGGTGGCGGGGCCGGCGTGCTTCTCGCTGCAGGCGCTCGACGCCGCGCGGGACGGAAGCGGTGGAGACGCCTCGGTCGGCGCCGTGCCGGGGCAGTTCGGGCAGTTCGTACAGCCGGCGCGTGCCGGGGCGGTGGGCGTCGCTCGCGCGGGTGGTGTCGGCACGCGGAGTCGTCTCGACGCCCGCGGCGGCTCCGTCGCGCGTGGCGGGTCCGGGACGACGTCCGGGTTCCACGTGTCGGCACCCGCCATCGTGGGCGGGCGGCTGTCGCTGCCCGCGTCGGAAGCCTCCCTCGTCGGCGATGCCGAGCAGGACGGCGGTGGCCGGGGCGGAGCGCCGCTGTTCCTGACCGACTCGTGGCGGGTGTCGGCCGACGTCATCGAGACCACCGGGGACGAGGTCCTGACCGACGGCGGGTTCTCCGGGCAGGCACCGGTGTTCACGACGGCGCAGATCGAGTCCATGGTGCACAGCGGCCGGGTGCACCTGCTCGTGGTCGCGGCGTCCTCACGGGTGCACGACCCGGTCCGGCAGGCGGGAGCCGACCTCGGCTGCACGGTGGTGCACCGGTGGGGGAGCGCCACGAGCGGCTTCGGCGGGCGGGGCGGCTTCGGCAGCCCGACGTCGTTCGCGCTCGAGCGCTGTGCGTGACGGGGAAAGCGGTCAGCCGATCGCCGCTGGCGCCACTTCGCTGCGACACTGGGACATGCTCGAGTTGGTGCGTCCGCAGTCGGCGTTGCACGAGGCGTGGGCCGAGGCCCACGCCGAGTGGGGTCCGGGCCTGCACGAGGACGGGTTCGGGATCGCCGCACACGACGACGTCGACAGCGACGACGGGTTCCGCACGTGGGTCGGTCGACTGCGCGCTGAGCCCGGCGTGCTCTGGTGGATCGTCGAGGACGGGCGGGTCCTCGGTGGGATCGCACTCCGCGCTCCGGGCGATCCGAGCGTGCAGCTGCTCGGCCACGTCGGGTACGGGATCCGCCCGTCGGCACGAGGCCGCGGCGTCGCGACGTGGGCCCTGGGCCAGGTGCTCGCACATGCGGCACGCGTCGGGATCGACCCCGTGGTCGCTGTCTGCCGCGAGGACAACGCGGGCTCGATCGGGACGCTCGAGCACTACGACGCGGTGCTCCTCGCCACCGAACTCCGCGAGGGGACGCGGCTGCGTCGCTACGCCATCTCGCGGTCGCACAAGCGTCCGGGGTAGCGCCCGCTCAGTCCTCGTCCTGCGCGCGAGACCGAGTGGCTCGGGCGATCTGCCAGACGGAGACACCGACCACGGCGGCACCGACGACACCGGCGATCCACGAGCCCGCGACTCCGATCAGTGGCTGCGTCGTGCAGGAACTCGTCCCGCCGCCGCCCGGCGCGGCATCGGCACAGCTGCTCACCTGCATCAGGGTCAGGAGCAGGGCGGTCACCGCTGTGACGACGGCGACGGTGCTCCAGCCGATCACTCGATCCACAACGCGCTCCGTCCACGACACCACCTACCGTGTCCGCCTACCCCGTAGGGGTGTAGACAACCTGTGTGAGCGACGACGGGGCCCGGCAGCGCGGACACCTGGCGGTCCCGATCCGCCGTGTCTTCCCCTGGTGGTACCTGGTCGGCGCGGTCGTGACGGCCGCCGTCCTGATCCTGCTGGACCCGGACGGCAACCAGGCGATGATCGCCTTCTGGGGACCGGCGATCGGGATCACGATCCGCGAGCGCGAGCAGACCGCACGGGCCCGCTCGGACCAGGGGCTGCCCGTCGACGGTGCGTCGCTCCGGTCGGAGCCTTGGCTCGAGCCGCTGAGCGCAACGCTGCTCACCGGGGCCGCCGTGGGCATCGGCCTCCTGCTGGACGCGCTGTTCGGTCATCGGACGTTCGTCACGACGTGGGTCGGCGCAGGCTTCCTGGTGGCCAGTGCCGTCTGCTTCCTCGCGGTGCTCCTGGTCCTCCGCGCGCGGCGTCGGCGACGGCGGGCAGCCGCGGCGCGACCCGTCTCATGACGTCACTCGACAGGGTGATCGGCCTCGTGCCGGAAGATGCCCTGCAGGTCGCGCATCGAGATGGGCTCGCCGGGCAGCGGGTTGCGGCTGCCGTCGGCGCGGAGACCGTCGAGCACGATGCCGACCTGTCTGCCGATGATGCGCCCGGCGTCGTCCGGGGGCAGGTTCGAGTAGCTGCCGATGCGGAAGGCGGCGAACGTCACGTCGTTCGCGGTGACGTCGGGTCGGAGTGACCCCTCGTCCTGCGCGGCCCGGACCAGTGCGTCGAGCTGGTCGTTCCACGTCGAGGTGAACCGGTCGCTGTCGTCCAGCGCCACCATCTTCCGGTTGAGGCGCGGGATCGCGGGGTGCTCCTGCAGGACGTCGACGATGCCCATCACCAGCGCGACGACGGCGTCCCACGCGGTGGACCGTGCGGCGACCATCTCCTCCACCCGAGCGAAGTTGCCGAGGAGTCGGGCGTGGAGTTCCCGGATGACGTCGTCGACGCTGGCGTACCGGCGGTAGAGCGTGGCGATCCCGACACCGGCGAGCTGCGCCAACTGCACCATCGACGGGTCGGCGTCCTTGACCGCGTAGTGGGCTTCCGCTGCCGCGAGGATCGCCTCGCGACTGCGCCGCACTTCGACACGTTCCGCTCGCACGCGAGGGATCTCCGACATGGCAGCAACCTAGCCGCTTCTCATGTGGAGAGATCACTCCACTTAGGAGTATCGTTGCGGAGCGGTCCAGCCCCACCCAGGCGACCGCCACCCGGCGCTGCGACGGGGCGACGTCGTGCGACGAGCGCCCCCGCGGAGCCGGACGACGAGGGCGCCTGCTTCCAGACCCGAACTCGAAGCAGGCGCCCTCGCCCCGTCGTCAGGCGCGCGCGCGGAGGAACTCGAGCGCCTCGAGGACGGTCTGCTCGAGCGGACGGGTGCTGTCGACCACGAGACGCTCGTCGGTGCGGGGCACGTACTGCTCCTCGGCGCGCTGCACGTCGTCCCACGTCGGCAGGGTGAAGTCGGGGAGGTCCTTCACCCGCTGCTCAACGCGCCGCCGGTGCTCCTCGGGGTCAGGACACACGACCTCGATCACCCGCAGCTGGGCACCGGCCTCCCGTGCGGCCGACACCCACCCGGCGCGCGCGGGCTCGACACCACTGACGGCGTCGGCGAGGACGGTCTGCCCGCGGCGCAGGTTCGGCACGGCGATCGCGTGCATCACCGAGTACGCCGCGATCCCCGACTGCTCCGGCGGGATCCCGTACTTCCACATCGCCGCTTCGATCGCGTCCACCCGGAGCGTCTGCGCGGGCAGTCGCTCAGCGATCGCAGCGGAGAGCGTCGACTTGCCAGCGCCGGGCAGCCCACAGACCTGGATCAGCATCGTCAGTCCCGTCGTCGTGGCCAGCGTGATCTGGTCCGTCCCCTGGGTGGGGCGGACTCGAGCCTCAGAGCGCGTGCGCGCCGAGCAGTGTCCCCGCCAGCCACGTCGCCGCCAGTGCTGCCGCTCCACCGATCACGACCCGCAGTGTCGCACGGCCCCGGGGTGCGCCGCCGAGCACCGCACCCGTGGTGCCCGTCGCCGCCAGCGCGACGAGCACGGCCACGACGACCACGGCGATCCGCACCGAGGCGGGCACGAGCAGCGTCGCGAGGAACGGCAGCAGGCCGCCGACGGTGAAGGTCGCCGCAGACACCCACGCTGCACGCCAGGGGCTCACCACGTCGTCCTGCGCTGCCTGTTCCTCGGCGGCGACCCAGCGCTCGCGGACCTCGGGGCGACCGAGCTCGTCGGCGATGGAACGCGCCGCGGCCTCGGAGACACCGATGGCCCGGTAGGCGGCGACGATGTCGGAGGGCTCGGCCGCGTCCGTCGCCCGACGTGCCGCGTGCGCCGCCTGCCCGGTCCGTTGGGCGTCGCGTGCTCCGCTCACCGAGACGTACTCGCCGAGCGCCATCGACACCGCACCCCCGACCAGCGCCGCGCCGCCCGCCGCGAGGACCGGTCCGACGGGTGCGCCGGCACCAGCGACGCCGACGACGACCGCGGCGACGGAGACGATGCCGTCGTTCGCGCCGAGCAACCCGGCGCGCAACCAGTTGAGCCGGGCCGCGCTCGTGGACTCACGGGGTGCGACGCTCGGCAGTGCGGGGACGGAGATGGTGGCCATGTGGACCAGGAAAGCACTCGAACGCCCGGTCCGCCAGCCAGGGAAGGCTGCCCTGACCTGGGGTTTCTCAGGCCAGGCTACCCTCACTCCGAGCCGACGGCTCGGCCGACGGCTCGACCGAGGGCTCGGCCGACGGCTCGGCCGACGGCAGCGCCGACGTCTCGGTCGACGGCAGACCCGCCGGGGGTGCCGGAGCGGGAGCCCCCAACCCCTCGATCACCCGGACCGAGACCGTGATCAGGTCAGGGTGCTCGCCAGCGGCGGTGAGCTCGTCCCGCACGCGCTCGCCGACCTCGCGGAGCGTGTCGCCGGCGGGTCGTCCGTCGTCGGCCGCGATGCCGGCCCTGACGGTCACCGAGCTGCCGGCATCGCTGCCGCCCGATCGGTCGATGTCGACGAGCACGTCGGGCTGCCGCAGCGCGAGCTTGACCGCGATGGCGTCGGCTGCCGCCTCGACGACGGGCTGGGCGGGGAAGACGTCGTCGACGCCGTCGATCGTGCGGAGCAGCGCGGTCAGGCGCTGCGACAGGTCCTGGTCGTCGGGCACCGTGCTCCTCAGGGGACGTGGACGTCGTCGAACACGACGTCGATGCGGTCGATGCGCAGGTCCGTGTGGCGGGCGAGGGCGTCCTCGATCCGGGCACGGAGCCGCTCGGCGGTCTGGTCGGCGACGAGTCCGTACGCGATGCTCGCGGTGACCTCGACGCGGATCGGGGCACCGGGGACGCCGAGTTCGCCGTCGAGCGTGCACC
Organism: Curtobacterium sp. MCLR17_007; assembly: GCF_003234655.2. Lineage (NCBI taxonomy): Bacteria > Bacillati > Actinomycetota > Actinomycetes > Micrococcales > Microbacteriaceae > Curtobacterium > Curtobacterium sp. MCLR17_007. Next base: position 771,975 of record NZ_CP126271.1, read on the forward strand.
GTCCCATCACGACACCGCCCATGGTGTCGCCGGTCCGCCGGACCAGCCCGCGTACGGCCGCCTCGGTGATCGTCAGGCGCAGCAGCGGGTCCGGGTGCGCCACGGGGACGTCCCGACCGGCGCGGACCTCGGAGCGGATCGTCTCGAGCAGACCGGAGATCCAAACCGAGTCACGGTCTGGCTCGGCGTCGGCCCGGTGCTGCATGGCGTCCCACGACAGCTCGCGCAGTCGCTGCATGCCGGACAGGGCGAGCCGGCACGCAGGGGAGGCCTCGATGGCGGGGTCCCGCGGGGTGCGCCCGCGGTCGAGGTACGCGCCGAGTTCCTCCATCGTGTGGCCGTCGAGGTCGTCCTCGGGCACAGGGACATCGTCGAACGTCATCGCCATGCCTCCATCTCCTGGAGCAGGAACCGCCTGGCCCGGGCGAGCAGCCCCCGGACGGTCGAGGTCGGCAACTCGAGGGCGTCGGCGATCTCCTGGTAGCTGTACCCGGCCGTCTCGCGGAGCAGCCAGCACCGGCGTTGGTCCTCGGGGAGCTTGTCGAGCGCTTCCCACACCGCGTCGAGCTGCAGTCGCGCTTCCACGATACGCTCCGGCGAGTGCACGGCATCAGCTGCCGGGTCGACGGCATCCACGTCGTCGTGGTGCCGACGCGCGCGGATTCGGTCGAGGGCCTTGCGCGTGATGATCTGCGTCACCCACGGGCGGAAGCGTGCGGGCGTCTCGAGTTCCGACAGCCGTCGCCATGCGGTCAGGAACGACTCCTGCACGACGTCGTCGGACTCGAGGTTCGAGCCGAGCATCTTGGCGGCGAACACCCGCATCAGCGGACCGTGTCGTCGCGCCAGGACCTCGAACGCCCGCACGTCGCCGTCGGCCGCACGGACGACGAGCGTCGCGTCCTCGGCGCCGGAGAGCGAGTCGTCGTGGTCCATCCTCGCCTTCCGGTCGGGTCTCGACCGCGGTGCGCTCGAAGGGGTCCCCTCGTCCGAGCATGCACCAGACCCACTGGCGATGCCCGGGGAACGCCCTGGACGACCGGTCCCGCGTCGGCTACGGTGTCCCACTGAGGGAAAGACGCGCACCGCTCGCCGGTGCACGAGGACACGCGGCCCGAGCGGGACGCCACTTCACGATCGTGAAGGAGTTCCCCGTGTCCCCCATTTCATCTCGTGTGTCCGCGCCCAGCGCGAGCACGAACCCGAGCACCGGTCGCGACGGCCCGTCCCGTCTGCGCGACGCCTGGGTCGCCCTCGCCGGCCTGTCCGCCGTCTTCCTGTTCGAGATGCTCGACAACTCGATCCTCACCGTCGCCCTGCCGACGATCGGCCGCGACCTGCACGCCTCCACCACCGGCCTGCAGTGGGTCACCGGCGCGTACTCGGTCGCGTTCGGCGGCCTCATGCTGCTGTTCGGGGCCGTCGCCGACCGGATCGGCCGCCGACGCGTGATGCTCGTCGGGCTCGTGCTGCTCGCCGTAGCCAGCGCCGCGACGGCGTTCGTCGACTCGACGGGGGAGCTCATCGCCGTCCGGGTGCTCATGGGGGTCGCCGCCGCGATGACGACACCGGGCTCGATGGCCCTGGCGTTCCGTCTGTTCGCCGCCGAGGACCTGCGCGTGCGTGCCCTCACCGTGATCTCCACCGCCGGCCTGGTCGGGCTCGCCGTGGGCCCCACCGTCGGGGGCTTCGTGCTCGCGGTCGCGCCCTGGCAGGTCCTGCTGCTGGCGAACGTGCCCATCGCGATCCTGGCCCTGGTCGGGATCGCCACCGGGGTGGCCGCCGACCAGCGGTCGGACCTGCGGCCCGACCCCGTCGACGTGACCGGCGCGCTGCTCGGCACCGCCGCGGTGGTGGGCGTCCTGCTCACCCCCACCGTCGTCGTGGAGTCGGGATGGGCCTCCCGGGAGGCCCTGGTCGCCGTCGCGGCGACCGTCGCCGCCGTCATCGGGTTCGGGATCCGCGTGTCCACGGCCCGCCACCCCGTCCTCGACCTGCGCATGGTCGCCCGCCCGCTCGTGGCGAGCGGACTGGCCTACAAGGCCGCCTCGGGCCTGGCCGTCGCGGGGCTGTCGTACCTGGTGACGCTGCAACTGCAGTTCGCCTGGGGCTGGCCGCCGGCGCTCGCCGCGATCGGCACGCTGCCCCAGGTGGTGGTGCTGCTCGCCGGTGGCCGGTTCGTCGGGCCGGTCGTGCAGCGGCTCGGCCTCGGCCGCGCCGCCTGGGTGAGCGCCGCAGCCGTCGTGTCCGGGCTGGCCGTGTTCGGGGCGCTGAGCCGCTTCGGCTACGGCTGGGTCGTCGTCGCGCTGGTCCTGGTCGCCGCCGGGATGCGGGTCGTCGGCGCGGTCGCCGGCACGAGCGTGCTGACGGGGCTGCCGGCCGACCGGACCGGTGTCGGCGCGGCGCTCGTCGACACGGCGAGCGAACTCGCGAGCGGCGTGGGTGTGGCGGTCACCGGCACCGTCGTGGCCGCACTGGTCGCTGGCAGCATCACCACCACCCACTGGTCGCCCGCGCGGCTCGATGCCTTCCAGGGTGCGCTCACCGTGTCCGGCCTGTCCCTGGCGCTCGTCGCCGCGCTGCTCGTCGTGGTCGGGCTCGTCCGTTCCCGCTCCGCGCCCGTCCGTCCCCGCTCCACCCCGTCCCGTCCCGTCCCCGCTGCTGACCAGGAGTCCACGCATGTCTGACACCACCACCGACACCGCCGTCCGTCCGCCCTTCGACCCCGAGTACGTGCCCTTGCTCCGCGCGTTCGCCGAGCGCGGCCCGATGGTGCTGACGCCCGAGGCGCTGCCGGCGATGCGCGCGCTCGACACCACCGAGGACGAGCTCGACGCGGTCCTGCGGGGCAAGGGTCTGGAGCGCTCGAGCATCACCGTGCCGGGGTACGGCGGCGACCCGATCACCCTGGCCGTCGTGCAGCGCACCGGGCGAACCGGGACCGCCGCGTGCGCCTACACGATCCACGGTGGCGGGATGGTGTTCGGCCACCACCTCGGCAACCTGGACTCCTACGACGAGTGGCTGTTCCCGAACGACGTCGTGCTCGTGAGCGTCGACTACCGCCTGGCGCCCGAGCACCCCGACCCCACCCCGGTCGAGGACTGCTACGCCGGCCTGGTGTGGGTGTCCGAGCACGCCGCCGAACTCGGCGTCGACCCGGACCGGGTGTTCCTGGTGGGGCAGAGCGCCGGCGGCGGACTCGCCGCCGGGACGGCCCTGCTCGCCCGGGACCGTCGCGGCCCGGGCATCGCGGCGCAGGTGCTGGTCAGCCCCATGCTCGACGACCGGCTGGACACCGTGTCCGCGCGCCAGTTCGACGGCGTCGGGGTCGCGGACCGCGAGATGTGCCGCTTCGGCTGGGACGCCCTGCTCGGCGACCGACGGGGGACGGACGCGGTGTCGGCTGCAGCGGCCCCGGCACGTGCCGAGGACCTGACCGGATTGCCGCCGACGTACATCGACTGCGGCAGCGCCGAGGTATTCCGGGACGAGACCGTCGCGTTCGCCGGACGCCTGTGGGCGGCCGGGGTGGCCGCCGAGCTGCACGTCTGGCCCGGGGGGTTCCACGGCTTCAGCGGGATGGCGCCTGGATCGTGGCTCGCGCATCAGGCGAACCGCGCGCTCGGGGCGTGGACCGCGCGGATGCTCGACCGGACCGGGACCACTGCCGGGTAGGGACCGACAGTCGGCCCTCGGTCCGTCACCCGTCGCTGAGCATCCCGACGCATTCCGTGACGAATGTGCCCCTCGATTCGTCTGTAGGAGGGAGACACACGACCGAGGGATGCATGGAAGACCAGCACGACACCGTCAGCGGGAGCCTCGCCGACGACCTGCACCGCGGTGACCGGTGCCCCAGCACGTTCGACCGGTGGCGGTGCGGGCTGCCCGCGCACCACGTCGGTCCGCACCGGTCGTGCGAAGCGTCGCAGCGTGCGGAGTGGAACGACCGCGCGAGCGGCCGACGGCTGCGGGACCTCGCCCGTCCAGCTGAGCACGCCGAACGAGCGGCCCGCGCCGTCAGCGACCCGTCGTGACCAGGCGCACCGTGTCCGGAGTGCTCGTGACCGTGAAGGGCGTCGCGACGTCGCCGACCGTGGCCTGGTACTCGCCACGGAACCCGCGCACCGCCAGCCGACCGTCCGCGTCCGTCCTGGACACGGTCGGGGCGTGCCACCAGTCCTCCTTGACCAGCTGACGCAGCGCCTCGTAGGACGGCTTCGGGGTCCCGTCGGCCCGGACCAGCCCGATCGGTGCGCCGAGCCAGGCACCGGCGTCGGTGATGCCCCAGTAGGTGACGGCCTCGACCGCCGGGTGCCCGACCAGACTCCGGTAGTGCCGCACGAGGTCGTCGGCCTGTCGCGCCTCGCCCTCGGGTGTCGACGGCCACGAGGGGACCCGGTGGTCGTTGAGGTCGACGACGTCGGCGGGCATGAGGTCACCCGACACGAGTGACGTCTCGGTCAGGTGGATCGGCAGACCGTACCGGGCGAACCGGTCGACGATCGCCAGGACGGCGTCCTCGCCCCGGTACCCCTGGTGCATGTGGGTCTGCAGCCCGATGGCGTCGACGGCGATGCCGGCTTCGAGCACGCCCTCGATCAGGCACTCGTACGCGGTCGACAGGTCGAAGTCGTTGAGCAGCAGCGTCGCGTGCGGGTTCGTCGCGCGGGCCTCCTCGAACGCCATCCGGATCATCGCGATGCGCCCGCGGTCGAGCGCGAGCGGGGTGATCGCGTTCGGACCGTTGTCGAACACCGGCATGATGACGACCTCGTTGATGGCGTCCCACGTGTCGACGAGCCCGGTGAAGTCCCCGACCTCGCGCCGGATCCGCTCCCGCTGCAGCCGCTCGACCTCGTCGAGGGGCAGCCCGAGCAGCCAGTCCTGTTGCACCGTGTGCCACACGAGCGTTATCCGGTGCCCGAACTAGCATGTCAGGCACTGTCAGGGACATTGGGTTGAGTCAGGTCGGCTGACAGCCCGGCCCGCAGGTGTCAGGGACTGGCTCCGGCAGGGACCGTCGCGTCGAGTCGAACGATGCGCTGGAGGCTGACGTCGCGCACGAAGCCATTGAACCGGCTCGACATCGACAGCCGGATACGCGTGAATCCTGTTTGATCGATGGAAGCCCGTCGCGGTTGACGGGATTTCTTGCTCCCGAGCGGGCGCGGACCACGGAACCTGGGCGCGCGAGCTGCTCTCGCGACGCGCGCTCCGAGCATGAGTCCTGGGGGAGTCGCCTTCTCGGTCCCGACCGGTCGCAGCCTGCTTCAAGTAGCGCGCCGTACAGCATATGCGAGTTCTGCTCGCCGGTTGACACTCGGCGTAGGCAAACATCTGGCTCAGGATGGACTGTAGCGACACTCCTGAAAGAGGTCAGCTTGTGCGCATTTGAACACGAGACGGTCAGGCGGCGGAGATTGGCTTGAGATCGTGCCGACCCGCAAAACGCGGTATTGCAGAAATGGTCATCTCTGCGAGACACGCAAAGCGGCGGAGCCGGGTCACAGGCGAACGCCGCCGTGTCCCGTGACTTGTGAAGGGAGAGGCACAATAGTTCTTAGAGATCGCCACGGGCCCGAGGGGACGCTGGCGGCCCTCGACAACTGAGCCCATAAGCCGGTAAACGGGGGTTTCATCCGAGAAGACACGTCCTAGGCCGTGGTGCCGATACGGTGGACGCAACGCGTGAACATGTTCGCGTACTTATCAGACCTTCATGGGCAACGGGGAGATCGTGGCAGAAGAGAACACCCCGCGATTGCGCGTGCACGAGTTCGCGAGCCGGAGCGGCGTCAAGACCCGCGATGTCCTCCAAGCCTTGGCGGACATGAACGAGTATGTACGCTCGCCATCAAGTGTCTTGCCTCCGCCGGTCGTGCGGCGATTAGGAGTGGCGCTCGGTGTTGATCCCACGCTCTTGGTCGACGAACCTGTCGCTCGCACGCCACCCGTGGAAGCGGTACGCGAGACGGAGGCGTTCTCCAATGACTACGGATGGCATTCGGGGGCTGTTAAAGCGCCCCGGAGCGTTGCGCTGCAACGCGAGCTCGAAGCCGTTGAGGCGAGATATCCGGCGCTGGTGGAACATCGGCGCCAGCTCGCATCCATGGGGTCTCAGGTCATCAGAGCATCACTGATCAAGGGCGGCCCGTTGAGCGGTGGCGCGAACCTCCGCATCCGGTTCAGCGAAGCCATCGAGTCCGCGTTCGGGCTTACCCGCGAGGTGCTCGCGATCTACCTGCCATACGAGGATTTCCAGATGCGCTCCTATGAGGCAGTGCTCCGCCAACTCAAGGACGAACGACACGTCGTGACGCCGGACGTCATCCTTATCTGGACTCCCGACGAGCGTCTTGGAACGAAGCTAGCCGAATGGAGGAATCTGCGTACAGTAGCCATCCCATTCAAGCTGGACAGCGTGAACTCCTTCGGGCTCATAGAACTCCTCCAGAATCACATCCACATCCGCAATCTCTTCGAGGTCACGACCCCCGTGTCGGGCGACACATTCTTCGGCCGTAGAACGGTCCTCCAAAGTCTGCGCGAAGATGTACTAGCCCAACGGGCAGCAGGCATCTTTGGACTCCGAAAAGCGGGAAAGACCAGCATTCTTCTGGAGCTTTCGGATGAGCTGCGTGCGGACGGCGTGCTGCCCGTTCTCATCGATCTTGAGGCGCTACCGTCCCCGCCAGTTGACCCGACCGACGATCTGCTCGCTCTGTTGCGCCTGCGCATGATGGAAGCGCTGAAGGGTCAAGAACTACGCGTGAAGGAACTGGCGGAGCTTCCGGACTTCCCAAGCACCATGCAGTTCAAGATCGCGGTGCAGAAACTTCTCCGACACCTCGGCTCGAGCGGGACTCGTGTGCTACTGATGCTGGACGAGATCGAGTACGTGACACCGAGCGGAAAAGCTGGGGCGGCGGCTGCTGACCTGCCCCGGGTTGCACAGGTGCTGGCCACGCTTCGAAGCTTGACCCAAGAGTCCGACAACATGTCCCTTCTCCTCGCAGGTCTGACTAGCTCGATTGTGGAGGACGGGACACTTCACGGTAGGCCGAACCCATTCTTTTCCTGGGCACGGAAGGTGTATCTCGGTCCCCTCGAGCGGGATGAAGCGGCAGATCTTGCTCTCTCTCTGGGCCGGCGGATGGGCATATTCATAACGGAAGGCGGGCTGGACGCACTGTACGAGGCCTCAGGTGGGCACGCCTACCTCTATCGCCATCTTGCGTCGACCGTCGTCAAGACGCTCCCAGTCAACTTGACCAATCGGATCATGGCACGCAGGGATGTGCTGAGCGCGCTCAGCGCCTGGAAGTCTGAGGTGCACGCCCACATAGTCGAGATGATCCGGCACGTCGAGGGTTACTACCCCGTTGAATCCGTCCTCTTGGATGCGCTCCGCGCTGCTCCGGATCTGTTCAACGAGTTCGCTGACTCGGAGATCGATGCGACCCGCCACTTGGTGGATCTGGGCCTATTGGAATCCACAGATGGCGGGTACCGTCCCGCTGCGCTGCTGGAGCTATTGTGACTTCGCCGAGTAGCCAGGCACATTGGCCAGGGTGGGCTAACTCAATCGCAGAGCAGACCACTGTTAGCAGTATCGTCTTTCTTCAACTCGGCTCCAGCTACCTCGCGACCGCAGACGTCTTGTCCAGCGCTGGATTCGTTCTCGTGGACGCGGATGCGTTCCTCGACGGTGAAGACGTCGAGGGAAACCTCGTCGTATTGACCGATCTCGACGCCCTCTCGTCACCCGCAAGCGCAGCGCGCATGGGCAAGCTCCGTATGAAAGTGCACGCTGAGGTCAAGGCTGGCCGGCGGTTCGTGCTGCAATCCCGCGCTCCCCGCCTCATCTACGCATCTCGGGGAAGTTTGTTGGCGCAGGACGCGACGTTCGCCACGGGGCCGTCCCGCAGCTCGTGGGCTGATCCACACCACGCGACTCCAGTGTTCGAAGCCGAGCTGGACGAGACCCGGCCCTTTCGGACGGTGCTGCGGCAAACGCTCACAGAACTTGGCGTATCCGTGTGTGCGCGGCTTGACCGGCTCGTCTACGAATCGGGCAACCCCGCCCCCGGAGTTCATGAGCTGGACGCGACGGAAGTAGAGGCTCTACGAGGGGCTGGCCTCGTCGACAGTGTCGGGGGCTGGCAAGTCGAAGACCTCGCGGCCGTCCTTCGTCGAGAACTCACGGACGTACTCGACGAAGGGCGGGATGGTTCCAGCTACCTCAGCGATGTAGTAGTCGAGTTCGACGCCCTGACCTCAGCGCTTCGCAGGACTGTACGTGCTGCCGCTCGAGCACGCTGGGGTCCCAGCTGGGCGTCGGAGTGCCTACCTGAAGCGGTTGCCCTTGAGGTGGTCAAACGGGCATCCAGCGAATTGGCGCCGATGGTGGAATCGATTGAGGATATTCGGGACGCGCTCGCTTGGTTGAGTGCGAAAGAGCTGCTGGGACTTCGTCGGGAGAGTGCGCTCGGGGGCCTCGGGATGTCTGAGAGCATGTGGAAGGCGGCCGAACGAGAACTAGCGGCAGTCGAAGATCGGCTTCGTTTCTTTGGGCATCTCACACGTCAGGACGAGGCTTGCGTAAAGAAGTGGAGCGGTTGGTTGGGCCAAAAGCTCTCACACACGAGTCACCTCAGCCCTGATAGCGGGCTCGCCATCGAGTCGGCCAATGAAGGGGCACTGCTCCGTCAGATCAGAGATGGCCTGCTCCACAACCCCGCCTTCTCTACGGCGTCGGGAGCCGCGTTCATGCAGCTCGTGACTTCGACTCTGCGCTTCCTGAGGCTCGCTGCGGACCACCGCGCCCCGTACACACGTCCGTTCCCTAAGGGGAAAGCGCCGTTAGAAGCAGCGCTGCAGGAGCACTACTTCTGGTACCTCGGTGCGACGGGCCTAGGAGACAGTACGTTCATGGAAGTGCCTAACATCTCCACTGGGCGCGTGGATGTGCTCGTGGTGGGGGAGGGTGGCAAGCGCTTCGTCACCGAGGTCAAACGGGAGCTGAGCGACGCGTCATTTCCAGCGATTGCGGATGCGTACTTCGGTCAGGCAGCGGACTATCACGTCAACAGCGATCCACTCGGTCAGCTGCTTGTTTTAGACCTTACCGATCACTCAGAGGGAGTGCCGGCGGTCGCGAATTCCATCAGCGTGGAAACGCGCGACGTAGGTGGGAGCTTGCGATCCATTGTGATTTACGTAGTCCGCGGCAATCGACCCGAACCGAGCGCGACCAAATCCCCGCGTCCGGTGCAGTCGGGTCCGGAAAACGAATAGGCGCAAGGTAAAGGTTCGACCTAGAGGCTCCGGGCACGCTGTCGGACCTGGGGCGCTCGTTCCACGGCACGCTCCGCAACGGCGTGCTCGTCTACGTGGAGCGCGACCCGCCACAGACGCCGCATTGCATCTCACCCTCACCAAGGAGCGGCTCATCCGCCTCGCCGGCGGAGGCCTCGACGCCGAGGGCCTGGACGTGCGCGGCGACCTCGGCGTCCTGAAGCAGTTGCTCAGGGTGCTGAGCCCCGGGAGACCCGGCGTTCGAGATCGTGCTGCCGTGAGGACGCGGCAGAAAGGCCAGCGAAGCAGAAGCTGACACGCACGCAGTGTCCGTCGCGGTCGCGACCGTCATCCCCTCACGGATTCCGACAGTTGGCTGGCGACGGGAGCGGACCGTCGTCGTGCCCCTACCAAGCCCGGCCACGCGGGACACACCGACGGGCTTTCGCGCGGGCAATGGCTCAGCAAACCACGCTGTCCGACGGCTCGCGGCGAGCCCGCCACTACGTGCCGCAGGCCTGTCCAAGACACCGCGATGGTTGGGAACTGTCCGCCGCAGGGTCGAGCCCCAGGGCATGCGCGCGAGCAGATGTCGGTTGGTAGCTAAGCCTTGCGCCCTAGGACGTTATCGAGGAGGATAACCTTTGGACTCTTGAGTCCAATCAGGTTGGCCGACCCGAAGGGCTTTATGATGGCGACCGTCGAGGTAACAGACAACAATTTCCGGGAGATCGTAGAACGCGATGGGATCGTCATTCTCGATTTCTGGGCCGAGTGGTGCGGAGCGTGCAGGTCGTTCGCACCTGTGTACGAGGCCGCGTCCGAGAAGCATTCGGACGTTGTGTTTGGCAAGGTGGACGCCGACGCTGCCACTCGGCTTTCAATCTCCACCGGCATCCGCGCGCTGCCCACCGTCGCGGTCTATCGTGATTCGATCCGGGTGTTCTTCCAGGCGGGGGCTCTGCCGAAGCCCGCGCTGGAGGACCTGATCGGGCAGGTCAGGGCGCTGGACATGGATCGGGTCCGCGCGGAGCTTGATGCCCATGGTTCTGGCCACGTCCATTCATAGCCGTAGATGGCCGGCACAGCGTTGCGCCGGCTGACGTGTAGTGAAGGAGGATGCACTTGGAGGTCTCGACGATCAGTGCTGATCAACTAGCGGGCTTGAGCGGTACCGTCTCAATGGGCGGCCTCATACAGGGGACGTCAATGCTTCGTCCGGGACGCTGCCATGTCTGAGGTGAAATCTCCGATCCGGATCGGAGACGACGCGGCCTTGCTTGAACTTGTGCCGTCTACGTCGGGTGTGCCGACAGCCGAAGACCAGCGGATGGTATTGGCTGCATACCATGTCTCAGGAAAGCTGGGCTATCGCGCCCGGAGGTCCGAGGCCGCACGGATTCGAGATGAAGTTGTTGCGTCGTTGCGCGAGGTCCAACCCCGCACGGTGGTCGCGGTTTTCGGGGGCTCCCACGGGGCGTCTCGACGACGTGTCGATCGTATGGCGCGCCGGATCACCCGTGGCGTCAGCGTGATCGCGACGAACACGGTCGGTTCCGATACGACGGTGATCGGCCTTGTGATTATGTCTGGCCAGGAGCGAGATCTCGCCGCGACGTGCGTGCGGCACGTCGCAACGGAGCCGCCAGCGAGGGGCGACGGACTCGTCTTCCACGCTGCCGATCTCCGCCGCGCGAACATCTACGAACTCATCGAAGAGGCGGTCGTCTGAGGCCGCCCACATGCAGTTCGAGCCGCGGACCGTGAGAGGTTCAAGCGATGAAGAAGGGCGACAATATCCTTGCGCGGGACATCCCCTGCGCGTGACAAGAATCCCCGTGAGTTGCGGTGAACAGTCGTAGCCGCCCATGTAACCGGGATGAGGTTCCGCAACGATAGTTACGTAGCCAACCGCCGCTATGACGTGCCTACTCCCGCCGATATGCTCGTCCAGCAATTTGGCGAATCGACCGACGATAAGGGTTGTTGAAGCATCGCGCCGAGGCCCCTCAGGTCAGCGAGAACACTCAAAACCGCAGAGGAGGGCGTGCTCAGCAACTGAGCACGCCCTCTGCCATTCATTGATCAGCTTGTCGTCGCGCGCGCCGGCCGGGCCGAGCGGGTCGACAGCACCCATTCTGGGCGCTCATAGTGGCACGTGTACCCGTTCGGATAACGCTCCAGATAGTCCTGATGCTCAGGCTCCGCTTCCCAGAACGGACCTGCCGACTCGATAGTGGTGACTACTCTGCCCGGCCACGCGCCTGAAGCGTTCACGTCCGCAATAGTGTCGCGGGCGATCTGCGCCTGCTCCGGTGTGAGTGGGAAGATCGTGGAACGGTAGCTCAGACCGACATCGTTACCCTGCCGGGTGGGTGTCGTCGGGTCATGGATCTGGAAGAAGTACTCCAGGATGTCTCGATAGGTCGTTTTGGCCGGGTCGAAGACGACCTCCAGAGCTTCGGCGTGACCCGGATGGTCTCGATACGTGGCGTGGCTGTTCCGACCGCCGGTGTAACCGACACGCGTCTGCAGCACACCGGGCCGGCGACGAATGAGCTGCTGCATGCCCCAAAAACATCCGCCGGCGATGACAGCTGTCTCAGTGCCCGGCGTGCTGGTGATCTGTCCGGTGTCCTGAATGCCGCTGGTCATGATGCGTTCTCCTCAGTTGTGTCAGTAGTGTCGAACAGCGAGCGATACTCGCCGTACCCCTCGGCATCGAGTTCGGCCACGGGGATGAAGCGGAGGGCTGCGGAATTCATGCAGTAGCGCAGGCCCCCAGCCTCGGCGGGGCCGTCATCGAACACGTGCCCCAGATGGCTGTCGGCACCGCTGGAGCGGGCCTCAGTCCGCTCCATTCAGAGCGTTCTGTCCGTCTTGGTCCGGACGGCATCCGGCTGGATAGGCCTGGTGAAGCTCGGCCATCCGGTACCGCTTTCGTACTTGTCGGTGGAAGAGAACAGGGGCTGACCCGAGACGACATCGACGTAGATGCCGGGCTCGTGGTTGCTCCAGTACTCATTGCGGAACGACGGCTCGGTGCCGTCCTCCTGTGTGACGCGGTACTGCAGTGGGGTGAGGCGGCTGAGCGCCTCGGGAGTCTTGCGATAGTCGTTGGACACGATTCCTCCTGTTCGGACGCCGCTGGCGTGCGGTGTCACTAGATGGAACGCATCAGTTGGACCATTTGGTCCCATTATCCTGAGAGCCGGCTGTGACTTCAGCCCCGTTCCTTGTTCGCGCTGCTTACGTGCTCTGTCTCGGACCAGGACCTCAGGAGAGGTGCCCGTCGGCGTCGCGGGCGCGCACCGGATGTTCGCTCAAGATTGAGATTCTGTTGAAGAGGTTGATGGACGTTGCTACCCATTCGGCGCTGACGAAGCTTACCTCCCCTAGGGCGTGCCGGGCAGCGATGAGGTCCGCTTTGCTGTTCTCGCTCAGCGGCACGGCTGTCGCTGTCTCAGCGACAGCGAGCAGGGCTGTTTCCCGGCTGGTGAACAGTGTCGTTTCTCGCCACGCAGGTAGCAGGTCCAGCTTCTGCTGGGGCACGCCGTGCTTTCGAGCTTGACGTGAGTGCAGATCCAGGCAGAACACGCATCCGTTGAGTTGGGATACGCGCACTTTGATGATCTCGCTCTCGGCGAGAGTCAACCCGCTGGCGGTTGCACTGGAGATGGCAGTTGCGAACTCGCCCGCCGCTTTCCACGCATCGGGCAGAGCTTTGTCCATGTAAGGAAGATCTTCAGCGTGCATCATCACGCCGATGCCTCAGTGACGGCGTCCATGCTGACGCGAACTCGCATTGCCCGGGAAGGCAGGGTCGACGATGTCTGCGTACTCCGGGTGTGTCTTCACGAACGCCGTGGCGAAGGGGCACGTCAGAGTCACGGTTCGTCCCTGTGAGCGGAGCATATCGAGGACTCCACCAAGTAGTTTGCCTGCGATTCCGTGTCCGCGGAACTCGGGGAAGACGGAAGTCGCCAGAAGTGTGACTCGCGTCCCTGTTTCCTGGTAAAGGAGTCCTGCTGCCGCACGACCCTCGACCGTGTACTCGTACACGGCGGCCTCCTTATTGTCGGTGATGCTGAATGGTTCCGCATCGAGTTCGGCTGACGCAGTCGCTACGAGTTCCTCCGTCATTCGATCAGTGTCCGTGAGCGTGATCATTCGCGGTTGATTCGAGTCCATGTGTCCTGCCTGTGTCTTGTTGTCACGCCTGTGGGTTCTCCTCAGGGCGCCTGGGTAGCACCCATTCGGCGCGTTCGAAGTGGCAGGTGTAGCCATGGGGGTAGGTGACCAGATAGTCCTGATGCTCGGGCTCGGCTTCCCAGAATGCGTCGGCAGGTTCGATGGTGGTGACGGCCGGGCCTGGCCAGAGTCCTGATGCGTCAACGTCTGCGACTGTGTCTCGCGCGATCTGCTCCTGACGCATCGAGATGGGGAAGATCGCGGAGCGATAGCTGCTGCCGTAATCGTTGCCTTGGCTGTTCAGCGTTGTGGGGTCGTGCACCTGGAAGAAGTAGGCGAGTACCTCGCGATATGTCGTGACGGTCGGATCGAACTCGATCTCGATTGCCTCGGCGTGCCCCGGATGATTGCCGTAGGTTGCGTGGTCGTTCTCGCCGCCGGTGTAGCCGACACGTGTGTTGACCACGCCCGGCTGGTGACGGAACAGGTCCTCCATGCCCCAGAAGCACCCGCCTGCGAGGACAGCCGTCTCGGTGTCCGGGTTGTCGGTTATGTTCCCGGTGTCGTCGACACCGCTGGTCACGCCACGTGGCCCTTCTCTTCAGCGTCGAAGGTGAACAGGGAGCGGTATGCTCCGTACCCCTCCTCCTCGAGCGACGAAACGGGGACGAAGCGGAGGGCCGCCGAGTTCATGCAGTAGCGAAGCCCGCCAGCCTCCTGCGGCCCGTCGGTGAACAGGTGACCGAGATGGCTGTCCGCACCCGCCGAGCGCACTTCGGTGCGTGGTTCGCTTAACTGGAAGTCGGATCTGGTGTCCACAGCATCCCGAGTGATCGGCTTGGTGAAACTCGGCCAGCCCGTTCCACTGTCGTACTTGTCGGTCGACGAGAACAGAGGCTCCCCGGAGACGATGTCGACATAGATACCCGGTTCATCGTTTGCCCAATACTCGTTGTCGAAAGCTGGCTCAGTGCCCTCTTCCTGAGTGACGTAGTGCTGGTGCTCCGTCAGGCGGCTCAGCGCCTCCTTCTTGGCGTGATTCTGCGAGCTCACAGCTCCTCCTCCTCGTTGGGTCCGTCCTCACACCATAGAACATTTTGGGACCCCTGGGTCCAAAAACTGCTATCCGCAGGTATGCTCGACAGACATGAGCCGGTCTGACGAGGCGACGGCAAAGCTAGCTCGGATGCGCGAGAGCCCGGCAACTGCAGGCACTCCGTTGGACTCGAAAGGCCCGGTATGAACGACTCGAACTCCCCGCCTCGGCCCGCCGCTGACGCTACCGATCCGAAGCAGCACAGAGCCCCAGTGATCTCCTCTGAGCAGCGTGCTCTCATTGAAGAGATGGAGAGGACTGCGCCAACGGAAGGACGGTTCTCGATAACGCGTGACGATGCCGCTGGCCTTTTCGTGGCTGCGAAGGATGACGTCGAGTTCGGTGGCGTGCTGTTCGCCGAGAGTGATGGTCAGGTGTTGCTTCTGTCGACATCGATCCTGCCGGCTTTCCGCGGCCAGGGCCTCGCTACCGAACTCACTCGGCGCGTACTCAACCTGCTGCGCGCCGAGGGAAAGAGTGTGACCGTCAGGTGCCCGGTGTTCAGGTCCTTCTTGCAGCACTACCCGGAGTATGAACAGCCTCTGCACGAACGGCCCGAAAGTGATCGGAACGAGGATGGTTAGTCAGATGAACGACTTCGGTCCTGTCCTTGAGACAGTGAGCTTCACGAACACGCGGTTCGACCCCAACCAGACCCGCTTCGGCCACTTGGCGGGCGAAATGGCAGCAGCCTTCGGATACGCGGCGGAACTCGTCGGAGATTCGCGCCTGATGCAACTTCTCAGGCTGCGCGTTGCGCAGCTGAACCCGTGCTCTTACTGCCTCATCTTGCATAGTGAGGTCGCAGCCAAGATCGGGATCTCCTCGGTCGTCATCGCGCACCTACCCTCATGGCGAGAGAGCAGGATGTTCTCCGAACCTGAACGAGCTGCTCTCGGGTACTGCGAAGCACTCACCATTTTCGACCAGGAGAGGTTCGAGACGGCGCATGACGAGCTGCGTGCCTACTTCAATGAGCGGGACGTCGCGGAGATCGCCGCGGTGGTGATTAACATGAACGTGTGGACCCGGCTCAAGCTCGCACAAGGTGCCGTGCCTGTCGCCGCGGATGAAGGAACGCGAAACCGCGCGGAGGACGACTCTGTGTGAGTCTCTTCGTACCCCAGGCGCGGCCCTAGCTGATGTCGCCCGCTCAGGCCGGCGCCTCGAAGGCTTTGACCTGGGCCAACGCTGCGTCGAGAGCGGCACGCATGGGATAGACATCCCGCGTAGCTTTGGCTAGCAGGTAGCCACCTTGCATGGCGGCCAGCAGAGTATTCGCGAGCGCCCGGGAGTCTGCTTCAGCCTGAAGAACACCGTGGGTCTTGAGCCGGTCAAGTGCCTTCCCTAGCACCTCGAGCCACTCGTCGAAGTGCGCAGCGATAGCGCGTCGTGCATCCTCGTCGTGATCGGCAAGCTCGTTCGCAATCGAACCAAGCGGGCAACCGTACGCGCCGTGACGGATCGCGTTGCGGTCGACGAGCTCGTCCCGCCACAGCTCGAACCCTCGAAGCGAGACGACTTTGTCGAGCCTGCTCCGCTGCTGCGCGAGCAGACTTTCGGCCCGAACATCGATAACCGTCCGAACGAGATCCCGCTTGTCGGGGAAGTGCTGGTAGAGCTGAGACTTGGACGTGGCGCTGGCGATACGCACGTCGCTCAGCGTGGTAGCGGCCACACCGCGCTCGCTGATCAAAGCATCTGCCGCCTCGATGATGCGCACCTTCGTCGCCGCCCCGCGCGCCGTCAAGCGGCGTTGGGGCCGTGGTTGGCCGCTGTTGCTCACATGAACCAGGATATCCCGCTCGCACCGTACTCGACTGGAACGCTACGGACCGCTGCTAGCGGGCATTCGGGGGATCGAGGCGGGCCGCTGGCCGAGCTCGCATGGCGCGCCGCCCTTACCGAGACGAGCGCATCCCGTGCGTTCGTGGTCTCCAGATCTGGTCCGATCCAGAAACTCGTGGACCAGCATGTCCAGAAGTGACATGAGCAGCGCGCGCAGATAGACACTTCTTGTCTCAGATAATCGGACCCCCTAGTCCATCCGCGCTATGCTCGGGCGATGACTACGGAACTGTCTGGAAACGTGCATCAGGAAGAGCCGAAGGGTTCGGCCCCGCGTGAAGCCGCCACGCTTCGAGCCTCGATCAGCGACGCAACGCCCCTGCAGGAACTACAGGCGCTCATCAGTGGAACGTCGTCGTCGGGCGTCATCGGCTGCAGCTGCGGCCTTGACCATTCCCTGGACCAACTGGCCGTCGAGTTCGACTTTCCCGAGGCATTGCGTGAGAGCTTGTTGATGGCAGGAACGCGTCCGAAGCTCGAAATTCACGGGAAGTCGTACCTGCTCCGCATCACGCGTGCATCCTTCGTCTCCAATGAAGTCGTGATCGCGCCGGTCCAGGTGGTGTGCCACGGACAGTGGATGGTCGTCTTCGAGGATCCGCACGAGGCTGCGACCGCGTGGCATCCGACTTCCACTGCCCCCGAGGGGGCAGGAATCGCGGGCGACACGAGCGGGGTACTGTCCGGCCTCATCGATGCGTCGGTCCAGTCCCATCGCCACGCAATCGACATGATCGAAGACGCGATGATCGATAGCGAAGCGCACGTTTTCAATCGCGAGGGCGAGGGAGTGGAAAGCGTCTACCGTCTCGGACAGCAGGTGACCACGCTCAAGGCTTCACTAACGACCCTGGCGCGGTTCATCAGACAGATCCCGCCGCCCGACGCGATGAACGACCATGACTGGGGCGCAATCATCGTCGGTCATTCAAACGAGGTGGCCGATATTCTCACGCACGTCGTCGACATACATGCGCAACTGACCCAGCTGGTCGCTGTCAACACCGCTCTGATCGCGCGGCGCCAGAACGACGACATGAAGAGAATATCCGCATGGGCGGCGATCCTTTTCGCGCCAACGCTTGTCGGTGCTATTTACGGCATGAACTTCGCCGTGATGCCTGAGCTTGAGTGGACTTTCGGATATCCTCTTGCCATCGGAGCCATGTTCGCCATCGGCGTGATTCTCTTTGTCATCTTCCGTCGTCAGCGGTGGCTGTGATCCGCCCCGAGGCAGGAGCGCATCTCCGCTGGTACTGCGGGTGATGACCTGATCGAAGTACGAGGCGTCGGGCCGATCCCGGGGCGACTCCGGCTGACTCAGCGCTCGGTTCCGTCGGCGATCCCACCCACTTCCTCCAGGGCTATCGCGGCGCGATGAGAGGAATCATCCCGCCGAATCTGATGAGCGTCCTCGAGAACTCGATCAATGTCTGACTCGGGAATGAAGACAGCGCCGGAAGCGTCGCAGAATACGTACTGACCAGGATGCACACCTACCCCACCGATAACAACGGGGACGTTCGTCTGATAGGGCGTCACGTCACCGCCACCCCATGCGATGGCTTCAGCTGAGCACCAGGCCGCGTAAGGCTCGTCGGCCAGCTCGCCGAAATCGCGCAATCGACCATCAGTCAGAACCCCGGCAAGTCCGGCATTCGCGAGCCGAGAAAGCTTGGTTCCTCCTGCAAGGGAAGTGTCGGTGTAGCCGTTGCTCGCCATGACGAGGACAGTGTTTTCAAGCGCTGTCTGCGCACCGGCCACCGCCTGATGGAACAGGCGTCCGAAATTGTAGTGGGCGGGATCCAGAGCCGCAGCGCACGACGGGAAGAACGAGATCGTGATAACTCGTCCGAACAGTTTTCGGTCGGGAGTGGGGCTCACAAGCCCCGTGATATGGGCTCGGTGTCCATGCAGCCTGCCCAAAGCGTCGGTGATGTCGGCGCTTGTGAGCTCCGCCGACAAGCCCACGCGTCGTGCATCGGCCGCTTCCGATTTGATAACTGCGTCGCCCATGGTTGTTCCTCCAGGTCGGTTGTGCGCCGGTCGCGTGGGGCTCTTCCGATCCCCGTTGGCGGCGTCCTATCGTCAGCCAATGCCGAGGCATCACCCGAGCGAAGGCTTTCCGGCGGGTCTATCCACCGTAGGGCATGTTGGACCCCAAAGACCATATGACGAGTGGCTCCGCCAAAATGATCAAGAAGAGCTCAAACTCGGTCTGGGCCGCACCAATGACGAGACATTCGTGACGTCGATGCGGTCGATCAACCGCGTGGTGGTAAACCCGTTGTTCCTGCTGCCGATCTTCTTGCCCCGGTGATCCTCGGTGGGCGGGGCTGCTCGATCAGAGTCAGCCCCGCTGATGGATGCTCGTCACCAGCGGTGTCGTCTTCTTTGCCGGAGCGACCCTCGTCACGGTCGCCGGCAACGTCCCGTTGAACACCGCGTTGGATGACTCGACGTCGGCTGCGACGGGGGCACGCGCTGCATTCGAGCGTCGATGGAACGTGCTGAATGGGGTACGCTCGGCGTCATCGTCGGCTCGGTACGCCCGCTCGAGGAGGCGGCGGACGCATTCCAGAGGCGAGCACGCATGCAGGGAAAGGTCATCATCCGCGTTGCGGATGATGACCTTTCGGGGTGACCCTCGTCCGAGGAGTGGAGACCGGGGCGCCCAGGGGTGTGGGGGGGCTGGGCGCCCCGGGGCTTTGTGATCAGGCAGACGCTGTCCGCTTGGGCAGCACCCATTCCGGGCGCACGAAGTGGCAGGTGTAGCCATTCGGGTAGGTGATCAGGTAGTCCTGATGTTCGGGCTCCGCCTCCCAGAACGGCCCGGCCCGCTCGATGGTCGTCACCGCATCGCCGGGCCAGAGCCCCGAGGCGTTCACGTCCGCAATGGTTTCCCGTGCGACCTCTTCCTGCTCTGAGGTGAGAGGGAAGATGGCAGAACGGTAGCTGGAGCCGAAGTCGTTGCCCTGGCTGTTCAGCGTCGTCGGGTCATGCACCTGGAAGAAGAACGCCAGGATGTCCCGATACGTCGTCTCCGTCGCGTCGAAGACGATCTCAACCGCCTCCGCGTGTCCGGGGTGGTTGCGGTACGTCGCGTGGTCGTTCTCGCCGCCGGTATAGCCCACGCGGGTGTCGAGCACACCGGGCTGTCGGCGGATGAGGTCTTCCAGCCCCCAGAAGCAGCCGCCGGCGAGGACGGCAGTCTCTGTCCCTGGGGTGCGGGTGACCTCGCCGGTGTCATCGATTCCACTGGTCATGATGCCTCCTCCTGAATGGGGGTTTCGTTGCTCGCGGCGTTCGAAGCCTCGAACAGGCCCTTGTACTGGCCGTAGCCCTGCGCGTCCAGCTCGCTGACGGGAACGAATCGGAGGGCCGCGGAGTTCATGCAGTAGCGCTCCCCGCCCTTGGCGGTGGGGCCGTCGCCGAAGATGTGGCCAAGATGGCTGTCCGCGCCACTCGAACGAGCTTCAATGCGCACCATGCCGTGAGACCTGTCGGTGACGCTGACCACCGCCTTGGGACTGATGGGTCGGGTGAAGCTCGGCCATCCCGTGCCGCTGTCGTACTTGTCCGTAGACGAGAACAGGGGCTGACCGGAGACCACGTCGACGTAGATGCCGGGCTCGTGATGGTCCCAATATTCGTTCCCGAACGCGGGCTCTGTCGCCGACTCTTGAGTGACGCGGCGCTGGCGTTCGGTGAGACGGCTGATGGCCTCGGGGGTCTTGCTGTACTCGGTTGACATTGTGCTCTCCTTAGTAACTGTGGCTACCGAAGCCACAAGATGGGGAAAAGTTGCTGGTGCTGTGCCGACTCCGCTGACTGTGGGGAACTCATGTCGCGCGCCACGGGTCGCGTGGCAACAGGTCATGCGCCGCAACAGCAGCGACAAGACCCTGCAGTATTTGTCCGCAGGGCCGACAGTTGACGAAATGATCAGCGGTTCTGGGGCTCCTGGACGGAGCATCTACTCCCGCGCGAAGCTCGTCGACGTACACATTCACCACGGACTGAGCGGCAACGCACGCGAGGCCGCGATGATCTGCGGCCAGCGAACGACGCCTCATCCCACGCTTCGCCATCGCCTTCTTCCCTTCCGCCGGATTTTGCTGTCCATCTATCCATGAGCGACGCTGAGGCTGAGAACCTTACGCGCTGATCTGCCGGCACTCATACTGGACGAAACAATCCCATATGGAGTAGGAAGGGACCGGGTCCCGTAATCCGATTGCGTCTCGAAGCTGTGGCGCCGGCCCGTACAGGACCACCGAGGAACTGGAGCAAGCGTGTCGCAGAATCAAGAGCCACCCGCGGAAGGAATTCGAGACGGCGATCCCATTGGGATGGACGCCCTTGCCGGCGCTCTGACGCGTTCACCGCTCGCCTATAGCGATGGAACTGCGCAGGTCTTCCTGCCCGACGGGAGCACGACGTTCACCGAGCGTGACGGCAGCAGGACAACCGGCGAATGGGGGGTCGATGAGGGGGGACGGTTCTGGTCGTTCTGGCCCCCGTCATACCGCGCGGAGTACGACGTGTCTTGGGCTGTGGAGTCCACTCGCGTGGTCGGTGTGAGATTTCAAGAACGAGCGCGAGGGGCAACCTCGGACGGCAGATATGTGGACGGTGATTAGGGATCATGGCTGTATTCGGAGCTCGACGGCGTAACAATGACCCGGCCTTGCCGCCCGGTCAGCACTTGACGGAGTCCTTTCCGGTGCTCTCAGCCGGCCCCACCCCTCGGATCGAAAGAGAAACATGGTCGTTCTCCATCGAAACCGAGTCCGGTGACGTCCACCGGTGGTCGTGGGAGGAGTTCGTGGCTCTTCCCTCGGAGGAGATCTCTACAGACATCCACTGCGTCACTAGCTGGTCGAAGCTGGGCACGAGCTGGCGCGGTGTGTCGTTGGACACGCTCTTCGCTGACGTCCAGACGAGTCGTCAGTTCGTCATGGCGCACTCCTACGGCGGCTACACGACCAACCTTCCGCTAGCCGATCTCCTGAATGGTCGAGCCTGGATCGCCAATGAGTACGGCGGGGGACCACTCGACCCCGAGCACGGCGGGCCGGCTCGCCTGCTGGTTCCGCACCTGTACTTCTGGAAGAGCGCGAAGTGGGTTCGCGGCCTCGTGATGCAGGACGCGAACCGTCCAGGGTTCTGGGAGCAGTACGGTTACCATCTGCATGGTGACCCGTGGCGGGAAGAACGGTATTCGTGACCGACTCCACGTTCGCCTGGAGGAAGGGACGGCTGGCGCAGTCCGCGACGCTGAGTTCATCGGCGCGCAGTCTGACCTTCGACGTTCCCGGATGGTCGGGAAATCAGCCCGGACAGCATGTTGACGTTCGCCTCACGGCGCCGGACGGCTATCAGGCGGTGCGGTCGTACTCACTTGCCAACTCGGGCGCCGGGGAAAGTCTCGAGTTGGCCGTTGAACGGCTGCCTGACGGTGAGGTGTCTCCATTTCTCGTCGATGAACTGGAAGTTGGCGATGAGGTCGAATTACGTGGTCCCCTCGGGCGGTGGTTCGTGTGGCAGCCCGAGGAAACCCGGCCCGTGCAATTGATCGGCGGGGGATCGGGTGTTGTTCCACTCGTCGCGATGATTCGTGCCCATGCGGACGCGGGTAGCTTCATTCCCATGCAGCTCCTGTATTCGCTGCGTTCCCCCGAGAACGCGCTGTATCAGGAGGAACTGCGTTCCCTGTCCGACACAGCGGCCACGACATGGCACTACACACGAGTGGCGCCCGAAGGTTGGGCAGGCAAGCCTGCCCGTCTTACCGCCGAGGTGCTACGGGCCAAAACGCTTGCGCCAGAGAGCGACCCGATCATTTACATCTGCGGGCCCACGGGATTCGTCGAATCGGTCGCGCACGAGCTGATACGGCTCGGTCACGACCCGGAGGGCATCCGCACCGAACGTTTCGGAGGGGCATGATGACTCATCTAGACGGCAACGTTCTCGCGGGCGTCGCCTCATCATTGTTCGCGTTTGACCTTCCGACGGCAACCGGACAGTGCGATGCGTGCCTAGATGTCGCATCACTCGCGGAAGCGATGGTCTACGGCGCGCCTATGGGCTTCGTCGTCCGTTGCCGAAACTGCTGTGGGGTATTGGCGCTTCTCGTGGAACGCCCGGGGGACCTGAGGTTGGACATGCGCGGTTTACGGTGGCTCACGCCGTCGGCGGCTGACTACCATCGTCCGGCTGCGGTCGCGGAAGGAACCCGCTCTCCGTGATTGTGCCGCTCGCAGGAAGGTAGCGGGCGCGGAGCTTACATCCACATGTCGGCGGGCAAGGCGAGTCTCCTCGGCGTGCAACCACGTCCACGGGCTTCGCTCTTTGAAGGTGTGGCCGACGTTGTAGCTGGCTGCCCGACCTCTCGTCACGACCGCAGCTCTTGAGATCAGCTCTGCGAAAGGGGCACGGCATGAACCAGCTTCAGTACACCAACACCAGGTTCGATCCGAATAGGACCAGACTGCACGACATCGCAAAGGACATGGCGGAGGCATTCGGGTACACAGCAACGCTCGGGATCGATAGTGAACTCGCGCAGCTACTCCGCCTGCGGGTGGCTCAGCTGAACCCCTGCTCGTACTGCCTCATTCTGCATACAGAGGCTGCGCACGCCGCGGGGTCCACGCCGGCGAAGGTGGCGCATTTGCTGAGCTGGCGAGAGAGCACCCTCTTCTCGCCGGAAAGCGCGGCGCTCGAGTGGCTGGTGCCGCGCTACCTGAGATTCTTCCGGTAAGCCGCTTGTCGTGGATGCTTCATGAACGCTGTCGGCAAGCAGCACCGCTACTCCTTCTGATCAACGAGAAGATGGAGCGCCCCCAACGCCCGGCACTTTGGCGTCGCCACAAAGACCTCTCGATCCAGTAAGCTTCGCCGGCCTCACTGTGGAGTCGGTCGCCATGTCCGCCCTTCTTCATCGCGCAGCGATCGCAGACCAGGGTCCTTGCAACGCCTCCAAGCGAGCGGGGGACCTCGCGATTACATTGGACATGTCCAACGTAAATACCCGTTCAGTAGGGAAAAAACCTCTGATACGGTAGCGACCTGTGAGGCATTCATCAGCGGCTCGGACCACCAACCCGTCACTAGCGCGCACTATGTCGGGCTGCTCTCCGGTGTCGGGATGGATGAGCGGACAACAACGGCCGTCGGGCCGGCCTATCGCCTCCGTGTCGCGAGTGAGGTGGGACCATCTCACTACCTGACGGCCCCTATCGCTTGGACGTCGCGACACTTCCCGGTGGTGAGCGGAGGTTCGTCATCGTGGACGCGTATGACCACCTGCACGCATCTTCTTCATGGCTCGCAGCCCTCGAAGACCTTGACAGATCTCCGAACACCGCGGAGCACTACGGGCGCCGTGTTGTCCGGTACCTGAACTGGACGCTCACAACGGCCGACTGGCGGGCGGTTTCCGTGAATCACCTCGTGTTGTGGCGGCGCGCGCTCATGGCGACCTCGACCATGAACGCGGAAACTGTTGACGCGCACATTATCGCTATCCGATCATTCTACGAATGGGCAGCCACCAGGGAGTTGGTCCGGCCGTCCGTGGCAGCCCAGTTTTCAGAGATGAAGTGGTTCGCCCCGGGAAGTCCCGCTGGCGGCGAGCACGGACGTCATCGTTCGGTGACCGCGGAGAGGCTCCGCGGGGAGCCCCGGAAACCGTCTCCGCCACCTCGGTGGATTAGCGACCGTGGCGCGCGCGACAGGCTGGAGACCCTTGCTCTCCCGGCTCGCGACCGATTCCTCATCGATCTCCTGTACTTCACGGGAATTCGGGTGGGCGAGGCGGCCTCGTTGTTCACAGCCGACATGCACTTGGGTGGGGGAACCCGCAGTTCGGGGTGCAACATTCGTGACCCCCACTTCCACGTCAAGATGGACAACCCTGTGACCAACGGCGCCCGCGCGAAGGGGGCCGAACGCACGCTGTTTGCAAAACAACTGCTTGTCGATGGGTACATCGACTACGTCATTCAGCGCAGGGAAATCCTCGGCAATAGTGATAACTCGCCGCACATGCTCGTAAATCTCTACACCCACGGGCGCGCACTGGGCGAAGCCATGAAGGAGGATCGGATAGCAGAGATTGTCGAAGAGTGCGGCAAGAAGATTGACTATCCACTGAGTGGGCCGCACATGCTTCGGCACACCTTCGCCACTCGGCTCGTGCGAGGGTACGACGTCCCTAAACAGCCCCTCGAAGTGGTGCAAGCCCTCATGGGGCACCGCAGCAAGCAATCAACCCAGATCTATGTGCATGACGTTGAGATCGCGATGGTGGCTGCTCTCGACAGCCTTCCGACGCGTCGCCTCAACCTGGAGACACGCCGTGACTGAATTCGCTAACGACTTTCGCACCTCGACGAGCCACGAACTGACGCCCTCACAAGAATGGGCAAATTACATTCGAGGTCGCGTGATGATGGACTGGCGGCCCGGTGAGTTCGATCCCGACACTCTTGTATACACGCCTGACGTCGATAGGGCGGACACGTACCTGAGCCGGTGTTCGAAAGCAGGGTGCGAGACCAGGGTCCAGGGCAAGCTGTGCCCCGTGTGTCATAAAGAACGTAAGCGCCTCATGGCCGAGGGCGCCGACGCATTCAACCTTGCCGAATGGCTCGAAGTCCCACGCGAAAAGATCGAGCGGCCGACCAGTTGTGTGATCACCGGGTGTCAGCGCAGTGTCGTGAATACCGGGTTGTGCGTGAATCACCGAACTGCGTGGTGGGGCTGGAAGCGTCGCACGGGGAGGTCGGACATGGGGGAGTGGATCACTGAGCGGCGTCCGAAGCCCTTCCCTCCAGCCGAGCAAAAGTGTCGGGCGGTGATCTGTAAGCGGGATGGTGCGGGAGCTTGGGTCCTTTGTGACGTCCACGAAGGAGCCTGCCGTTCTTGGGCGAAGCGAATGGGCATCGGGAAGCCCAACCCTGCTGATGTCGAGAGTTGGCTGCACAATTATTTCGAGCTGCCTGTTTCCGCAGACCAGAAGTACACATACGCGCAGCGCACCGCGACGCCATTTCATCTACTTCGAGAGCCGATCCGGTCCGAGTTGCTGTTCGCCCTGCAGCAGAGAGACATATCCGCCAACGCGCACATCCCACCGATCCTCGTTCGCCGCGTGTATCAGTTGCTTCGCAACTCCGAGCACGAGACGCTCGTCGGTCTCAACGCCTTGAACCTCCCGACGCCACACGCGAACATCGCAGGCTTCTATCGGGATCTGCAGTCCAGGATTGACCAGGCGCATCGTGAGTGGGCGGGGGAGCAGGGGCGGACGTTTGGGCTGTATTTCCTCACAGACCTCGACTTGAAATACTCAGTGAAGCCAGTCCACCGGCGGACGCGGATCGACCTGCGTGAACTGAGGCTACGTTGGTGGGTGGAAAGCGTGGATTCATACATCCTCGAGGCTGGTCCCCATGGGCGGAACAAGCTCGAAGCCGCGGTTCGAGTCGCACGGATTGTCGACCAAGTTCTTCACGCGAGAGGAACGCCCGTTGAAGCGCTCGGAGGGGCCGACGCCACCGCCGTCCTGAAAGCGATTCGTAAGGCGTGGGACACGATCCACGCTCAACGGCTCGCCCTCGCCGCGCTGAGGGGAATGCTTGATTTCTTTCGCGCCTCGGAGGACTTTCTCCCGGTCTGGCGACGGCTGCCAGCCACCTTCGACCGCGAATTCCTGCGTCAAAAGGCTGTTGGCAAACCGCCGGGCGGCAAGGAGCATGATGACTCTTTCCGATTCATCCCGCAACCAATTGTCGACTGGTTGATGGACCACCTGCATCTCCTACAGCGACACTCAGCCCTAGTCACGGCCGAAGCGAAGGTCATGATCTACTTGCAAGAGCGATGCGGACGTCGAACTTCTGAGACGGTTCGGCTAAAGGAAGAATGCATCTCGTATGACAGTGCCGGGCAGGCCTACCTCGAGTGGGATCGCGTCAAGCCACCCTTCGGTCGTGGCACGCGTCTCCCGATCCACAAGGATGTTCACGATGCAATCAGGCAATGGCAAGAAATCAAGATCGAGCACGGCATCGAGTCTCAGTGGCTCTTTCCTACGGACCGAGGAAGAAAGGACGCGCCGCGTTCAGCAGCATTCTTGAACGCAAGGATCGACGAGCTCGTAGCCGTTGTGCTCGACGAAGCTCCGTTCATGGAAGAGGTGGAAGGCGCAGACGGAAACTACATCAGGTTCGATCTGACAACTATCGACGCGTACGCCTTTCGCCATGCATTCGCGCAACGTCATGCCGATGCGACCGACCGTGAGGGGCGTCCGACTTGCACTCCGGAGGAACTGCAGGAGTGGATGGGCCATAAGAGTTTCAAGACGACGATGAACTACTTTCTCATCACCAGCAGACGAAAGCGGCACGCGATGTCGTCGCTTCCCTCGCGGCGGCTCAACTGGTCAGGTGAAGCAGTTACTGTGGATCGAGAGCGCGATGGTTTCACCAAGTTGGCTGTCTCTCTTGGGTCATGCACGGAGCCCGCTAACGTGGCGGCCGGCGGTGCTGCATGTGCGATGGATCATGTCTGCGAATCATGCCCGTTCTTCCTGGTCGATCCTTTCGAAAGAGACGGACTGCTAGCAAAGCGTCTGTATCTGCAGGCACAGATTGAGCGCGTGCGAATCATCGCGCCGGACAGTCACATGATTAGTCACTACGAGCGCAGAACACGCGACTGCGACCGAATTCTCGCCGGCATTGATTCCTACATCGATAATCTGCCTGAAATGGAAAGGTCATCAATACACCTAGCTCTCGAGAAGATGGAGGACATTCGGCGTCGAGCTGGCGCTCCCCGTCGTATCGACCTTCGTGCTATTCATGGCGAATTCTCGCATCTGTCGGACATCGAGCGCGCCGGCGCAACGAAGGGCATCGAATGAGTCGTGGCGCAATTCAAGGCCTCCATGCAAGTCGTAGACAAGCGTCTCTTGACAAAAGAGCGGCGGTGTTACGGGCCTTGGACGCGGCGATGGATTCAAGCGAGAAGATCACCATATCCGGAGTCGCCCGTGAAGCGCGCGTCTCGCGCGAGTTCATTCATACTCAGGGTGATCTGGCCGAGCGTATTCGTCAGTCGGGTCGCCAGCAGGCAGAATTACGGCGCCGGCTTGAAAGCGACGAGGCGAACTGGCGCGAGGGTCAGGCGGTAGATCGAGCGACCTTGATGAAGAAGCTTGTAGAGCAGCGCAAACGAATCGGTAGTCTCGAACAGAAAGTCGATGAACTGCGAGCCGCAAGGAGGCGCCTACTAGGCGAGCGGCTGGTCGCGCTTGACTCCCCCAGCTCAATCGAAACGCTCGAGGCGCTGGTGACCTCGGAACACTTCGCTTCAGAGAACGAACGACTGCAACGCGAGCTGGACGAAGCAGTCAAACTGTCCACCCGGTTGAGGGGTGAACTCGGAGGCGCTCGTGAGCTACTACGTGAGTTACTCCGCGACTCGGCCGGGGAAGAGGCATTGCGTCCCATCGTCCCCATTCGTTCAGCCGACCCTAGACCTGGTGATTCGGTTTAGCCACGACGGCCGTGCCTGACAGAGCCTGACACCCCTGGGCCCGCTACTACGGGCAGATCGTTCGTCGACCCCGGATAACCTCAGGGTGGCCCTTGAGTGCGACGCCGCGCTCCCGGAACCAGCGCGCCGCCTGCTGCAGCCGCCCGGTGTCGGGCTTCCCGCGCTCCGGCTCGAACCGACCCCAGTAGAACGGCAGCGTCGCGGTGTTGAAGACGTCCGTGTACAGCGCGGCCAGGTCCTCGGTGCCGACCGGGTCCGTTTCGCCGTTGGCCAGCGGGACGAAGTCGAAGCCGATGTTGCCGAAGGCGAACGCGTGCCGGGTCTGCGCCACCGTGACCGCGACGTCGGGCAGCGGTGCTCCCGCGGCGTCGACGACGGTCAGGACGGTCTCGCCGAACCGGTGCGCGGGAGCGGACGTCGGCATCAGCGCCGCCCGTCACGTTCGCGCAGGAAGGCCACCTGCCGCTCCCAGTGCCGGAAGCCACCGCCCCCGTGGCCGTTGTACGGGTAGACCTCGATCTGTCGGTCCGTCGATGCCAGGGCGTTGTACGCCGCGAACGTCGTCCGCGGGGGCACGACCTCGTCCATGAGCGCGACGGAGAACAGCGCGGGTGCGTCGATCCGCGCGGCGAAGTTGACGCCGTCCAGGTAGGACGCGGTCGTCCACACGGTCTCGGCCGCATCCCGGTGCACGGCCAGGTAGCGGACGAGCTCCTGGTACGGGTCGCTCAGCGCCACGAGCGCGCCGTGCTCCCAGTCGCACAGGAACGCCACGTCGGGCAGCACGGCCACGATCGGTCCCACGTGCGCCTGGACCAGCGCTGCGGCCGCGATCGCGATCCCGCCCCCCTGGCTGCCGCCGGTGAGCGCGATCCGGTCCGGGTCGACGCCGGGCAGCGTGCGGACCGCGTCGACGAGCCGCACGGCGTCGGTGTAGACGCGGCGGTAGTGGTGGTCCTCGGGGCGGTCGATCCCGCTCGTCATCCAGCCGCCGATGTGCGGGCCGGCACCGTGTGGGTCCGGGGTGTCGCCCCCGCCCCACCCGCTGCCCTGACCGCGGGTGTCCATCACGACGTGCACATACCCGGCGAGCGCCCATGCGACTCGTTCTCCCGGGCGACCGCGACCTCCGTTGTAGCCGAGGAACTCGACCACGACCGGCAGCCGTGCGTCGTCCGATCCGGAGCTGGCTCCCGCTGGACGGGTCACCCAGGCGCGGACGGGGTCGGCCGCGAACCCCGGGAAGGTCAGGTCCTCGATCACGAGCCCCGTCACCGGGGTGTCCGCGGGGACGGTCACGGGGTGGGCGCCGGTCTGCTCGGCGGCGGCGCGGGCCTGGGCGATCGTGTCGGCCCAGAAGGCGTCGAAGTCCTCGGGCTCACGGACGCTCGGGCGGTGGGAACGCAGTTCCTCGAGGGGCAGGTCGGTCAGCGGCATCGGTGTCCTCCGGGGACGGTGGTGCCCCCGACACCCGAGCGGGTGCCGGGGGCACGGTGGTGATGTGGGTCAGGACGCGGCGACGGCGTCCCGGTAGTGCTGCAGGACCTCGGGTCGCGGGTCCGCGGCGACGGTCGTCGTCGCGAGCATCCACGTCGGCAGGGTCCCGGTGAGCGCCCAGGCGGCCTGTCGCGCAGCGCCGGCGGCGACGTACTCGCCCGGTTCGGGCAGGTGCACGTCGCGCCCGAACACCTGCGCGGCGATCGTCCGGACGGCCTCGTTGCGCGCAGCCCCGCCGATCAGCAGGAGTCGGTCCACGGTGACACCCGACGCCTCGACAGCAGCGAGGCCGTCCGCGAGCGCGCAGAGCATGCCCTCGAACGCCGCGCGGGCCAGGTGCTCCCGGTCGGTCGTCCCCGGGGTCATGCCGACGAGCGACGCCGTGGCGTCCGGTCGGTTCGGGGTGCGCTCGCCGACGAAGTACGGCACGAGCACCAGCCCCTCGGCGCCGGCAGGAGCACGCAGTGCCAGCTCGCCGAGCTCGCCGTGGTCGACGCCGAGCAGGCCGCCGATCACCTCGAGCACGCGGGCCGCGTTGAGCGTCGTGACGATCGGGAGGCGCGCCCCCGTCGCGTCGGCGAAGCCCGCCACGGTCCCGCTCGGGTCCGCGAGCGCGGCGTCGGTCACGCCGAACACCGTCCCGCTGGTCCCGAGGGACACCGCGACGTCGCCCGGGCCGAGGCCCAGGCCGAGCGCCGCGCCCGCGTTGTCGCCGGTGCCGGCGCCGACGACGAGTCCGCGGTGCAGGACACCGCCGCCGGGCAGCGGCACGTCGGTCTCGAGCGTGCCCATCGCCTGGTCGGGGTCGACGACCCGGGGGACGACGACCGCGTCCTCGTCGCCGGTGCCCGCGATGCGCATCCGGCGTCCCAGGGCGAGCTCGAACAGCTCCGGGTCGTACTCGCGTCGAGCCGGGTCCCAGTACGCGGTGCCGCTGGCGTCCGACGCGTCGGTCGCCAGGGCGTCGAGGTCGGCGCCGAGCGGGCTCTCGTCCGCCGGGCCGTACCCGCGCAGCCGCCATGACAGCCAGTCGTGGGGGAGTGCCACGGCCGCCACCCGGCCTGCGTTCTCCGGCTCGGCGTCGCGGAGCCACCGCAGCTTGGTCCCGGTGAACGAGGCCACCGGGACCAGTCCCGTGCGGGTGACCCAGGCTTCCCGACCGAGCTCGTCGACCATCTGGGCGGCCGCGTCGGCGCTGCGGACGTCGTTCCACAGGAGTGCGTCGCGGACGACCCGGCCGTCCTCGTCCAGCGCGACCATGCCGTGCTGCTGGCCGGCGACGGCGATCGCCGCGACGTCGTCGAGCCCGCCGGCGTCCGCGATCGCGGTGCCGAGCGCGGTCCACCAGTGCTCGGGATCGACCGAGGTGCCGTCCGGGTGGGACGCGCGGCCCTCACGGACGATCGCTCCGGTGTGGGCGTCGCGGATGGTGACCTTGCAGGACTGGGTCGAGGAGTCGACCCCGGCGACGAGCGTGCCGTCGCCGGAGTCGACCGTGCCCGGACGGATGTCAGACGTCAATTCCGCGCGCCCATGAGGTGCTCGACGGCGAGCTGCTGCAGGCGGACGAACCCGAAGCCCTTGGCGCCGAAGTACGCGTCGGCGTCGAAGTCCTCGTACGCCGAGCGGTCGGCGAGCACGTCGTCGTAGGACTCGCCCGGGTTGAGCGTCGGGGTGCTCAGCTCGTCGACCTTCGACGCCTGCAGCGCCGCCTGGACCTCGGGGTCGGCGCGGAATGCCTGCGCACGCTCCTTGAGCAGCAGGTACATGCGCATGTTCGCCGCCGCGGAGTCCCAGACGCCCGAGATGTCCTCGGTGCGGCTCGGCTTGTAGTCGAAGTGGCGGGGGCCGTCGTATGCGACGCCGCCCTGGGGTGCGCCGTGTTCGAGCAGGTCGACGAGCGAGAACGCGTTCTGCAGGTCGCCGTGACCGAAGACCAGGTCCTGGTCGTACTTGATGCCGCGCTGCCCGTTGAGGTCGATGTGGAAGAGCTTGCCCTGGTAGAGCGCCTGGGCGATGCCGGCCGTGAAGTTCAGGCCCGCCATCTGCTCGTGGCCGACCTCGGGGTTCACGCCGAACAGCTCCGGACGCTCGAGGGTGTCGATGAAGGCGATCGCGTGGCCGAGGGTCGGCAGCAGGATGTCGCCGCGGGGCTCGTTCGGCTTCGGCTCGATCGCGAAGCGGATGTCGTAGCCCTTGTCGGTGACGTACTGCGCGAGCAGGTCGACCGACTCCTTGTAGCGGGAGAGCGCGGCCTGCACGTCCTTGGCGGAGTCGTACTCGGCGCCCTCGCGGCCACCCCACATCACGAAGGTCTTCGCACCGAGCTCGGCGGCGAGGTCGACGTTGCGGAGCACCTTGCGGAGCGCGAAGCGGCGGACCTGGCGGTCGTTCGAGGTGAAGCCGCCGTCCTTGAAGACGGGGGCGGAGAACAGGTTCGTCGTGACCATCGGCACGACGATCCCGGTGGACTCGAGCGCGCCCTTGAGGCGG
Organism: Curtobacterium sp. MCLR17_007; assembly: GCF_003234655.2. Classification (NCBI taxonomy): domain Bacteria; kingdom Bacillati; phylum Actinomycetota; class Actinomycetes; order Micrococcales; family Microbacteriaceae; genus Curtobacterium; species Curtobacterium sp. MCLR17_007. The sequence goes on from NZ_CP126271.1 coordinate 803,980, forward strand.
TCGATCTGGGTCTGGCGCTCGGCGTCGGTCGAGCCGAACGCGAACAGGTCGTCGTCGTGGAAGGTCAGGCCGTAGGCGCCGAGCTCGTCGAGCTTCTCGACCGCCTCGACCACGTCGAGCTGGGGGCGGGTGGGCCCGCCGAAGGGGTCCGAGCCGTTGTAGCCGATGGTCCAGAGACCGAAGGAGAACTTGTCTGCACGGGTGGGCGTCGCTGCCATGGTGGTCACCGTTCGTCGTCGAAACAAAATGTTGCCGCGCCCAACATAAGCGGTAGTGTTGACTCTGGCAAGGACGTGATCGCAAGGGAGCGAACGGATGGCACGCAGACCCCTCCGGGTGGCGATGATCGGGCACGGCTTCATGGGAGCCGCGCACTCACAGGCATGGCGGACGGCGCCCAGGTTCTTCGACCTCGACGCCGAGCCCGAGATGACCGTGGTCGTCGGACGTGATCCCGACCGCACCGAAGCAGCGCGCGAGCAGTACGGGTGGCAGACGGCCTCGACCGACTGGCGTGCCGTGGTCGCAGACCCGGACATCGACGTCGTCGACGTGGTCTCGCCGGGGTCCTCGCACGTCGAGGTCGCCGTCGCGGCGCTGCGGGCCGGCAAGCACGTGCTGTGCGAGAAGCCCCTCGCCAACACCGTCGCCGAGGCCGAGGCGATGGTCGCCGCAGCAGCCGAGGCCCGGCAGCACGGCGTGCGCGCCATGGTCGGGTTCAGCTACCGCCGCGTCCCCGCGATCGCGTTCGCCCGCCAGCTGGTGCAGGACGGGAGGATCGGGACCATCCGTCAGGTCCGCGCGCTCTACCTGCAGGACTGGCTGACCGACGAGGAGGGCCCGATGACGTGGCGCCTCGACAAGTCGCTGGCCGGTTCCGGCTCGCTCGGTGACATCGGCGCACACGCGATCGACATGGCCGAGTTCGTCACCGGCGCGCAGCTCGCCAGTGTCTCCGGCACCCTCGAGACCTTCGTGCACGAGCGCCCGCTGCTCGGCGAGGGCGTCGGGCTGTCCGGCACCGCGTCGAGCGAGCGGGGCCAGGTCACCGTCGACGACGCCGCGTTCTTCCTCGGCCGGCTCACCGGCGGCGCTGCCGACGGCGCGATCGGCACCTTCGAGGCCACGCGCTACGCGACCGGACGGAAGAACGGGCTCACGCTCGAGGTCTCCGGCTCGACGGGTGCGATCCAGTTCGACCTCGAGTCGATGAACGAACTGCGCCTGTACGAGTCGTCGGCGCCCGCGGGGGAGCAGGGCTTCCGCCGGATCCTGGTCACCGAGCCCGAGCACCCCTACATGGCCGCGTGGTGGCCGACGGGGCACCTGATCGGGTACGAGCACACCTTCAGCCACCAGGTGAAGGACTTCGTGGACGCCATCACCGCCGGCACCGACCCGTCGCCGTCGTTCGAGGACGGCCTGCACGTGCAGCGTGTGCTCGACGCCGTCGAACGCAGCGCCGCCGACGGCAGCAGCTGGACGCCCACCACCACCGGATCGGAACCCGCATGAGCCCCCAGCGCCAGGCCCTCGTCGTCCGCGGGGGCTGGGACGGGCACCAGCCCGTCGAGACCACCGACGCCTTCGTGCCGTTCCTGCGGGACAACGGCTTCGACGTCGCGGTCCACGACTCCACCGCGGTCTACGCCGACCCGTCCGTGATGGACACGGTCGACCTCATCGTGCAGGTCGTCACGATGTCGACCATCGCCGACGACGAGTTCGCCGGGCTGCAGCGTGCCGTGCTCGGCGGTGCCGGACTGGCCGGGTGGCACGGTGGCATCGCCGACGCGTTCCGGAACACGGCCGACTACCTGCACATGGTCGGCGGGCAGTTCGCCCACCACGCCGCCAAGCCCCCGGCAGAGCGCACCGGGGAGCAGTCGGACAACTACATCCCGTACACGGTCCACATCACCGCGGCCGGGCACGAGCACCCGATCACGCAGGGCATCGAGGACTTCGACCTGGTCACCGAGCAGTACTGGGTCCTCAGTGACGAGTACAACGACGTGCTGGCCACCACCACGCAGGCAGCGCGCGACTTCGACGCCTGGAACCGCCCGGTCACGGCGCCGGCGATCTGGACCCGGCAGTGGGGACAGGGCCGCGTGTTCGTCTCCGCACCCGGGCACCGGCTCGAGGTCGTCGAGTCGCAGCCGCTCCGCACGGTCATCGAACGGGGGCTCCTGTGGGCAGCACGATGAGGGTCGGCATGGTCGGCGTCGGCAACATCAGCCGCCAGTACCTGCAGCACCTGCCCGACCTGGCGAACCTGCGCCTGACCGCGGTCGCCGACCTCGACACCGAGCGGGCGGCGGCCGTCGCGGGCGAGCAGGGCGTCCTGGCGCTCGACGTCGACGAGCTGCTGGCCCACGACGAGGTCGACGTGGTGCTCAACCTGACGATCCCCGCGGCGCACGCCGAGGTCGCGGAGCGCGCGCTCGCCGCCGGCAAGCACGTCTACGGCGAGAAGCCGCTCGCCACGAGCACCGCCGAGGCCGCGCCCGTGCTCGAACACGCCCGCGCCGCCGGTCTGCGGGTCGGCAGCGCGCCGGACACCGTGCTCGGCACCGGCATCCAGACGGCCAGGGCCGCGCTCGACGAGGGCATGATCGGCTCCCCGGTCGGCGCTGCCGTGTCCTGGAGCGCACCGGGCCACGAGCTCTGGCACCCGGCTCCGGCGTTCTACTACCAGCCGGGCGGCGGTCCGCTGCTCGACATGGGGCCGTACTACCTGACCAGCCTGGTGTCGTTCTTCGGCCCGGTCGTCCGGGTCAGCGGCAGTGCGACCCGGTCCTCCCGCGAGCGCACCGTCGCCACCGGGCCCCTGGCGGGCACCCCGATCCCGGTCGACGTCGACACCCACGTGGTGGCCGTCCTCGAACACGAGAGCGGGGTCGTCTCGACGGTCACCGTGTCCTTCGAGGTCTGGGCCACCCGGTCGCCGCTGTTCGAGGTGTACGGCACGGCGGGCACCCTGGCCGTGCCCGACCCGAACGCGTTCTCGGAGACCGCGGCCATCGCGACGGCCGACGACCGCACCTGGCGGGACCTGCCCGTCCGGGGCGGGTACGCCGACGCCGGACGGGGCTACGGCCTGGCCGACATGGCGCACGCGATCGAGACCGGCCGTCCACACCGGGCGTCCGGGGAACTGGCGTACCACGTGCTCGAGGTGATGGAAGCGGTCGGCACCGCGTCCCGCGAGCACACGGTCGTGCCCGTGACCTCCCGGGTCGAGCGACCGGCGACGGTGCCGCTCGGCGCGCGACCCGACACCTGGTGACCACTGTGACGGAAGGAAGCACCATGACGGACGAACCACGAGCCTCCAGGCCGGTGACCCTGTTCACCGGGCAGTGGGCAGACCTGCCCTTCGAGGAGGTGGCCCGACTCGCCGGTGCGTGGGGCTACGACGGACTCGAGATCGCCTGCTGGGGTGACCACCTGGACGTGCGTCGCGCCGCGACGGACCCGGAGTACGTCGCCGACCGCAAGCGCATCCTCAGTGAGAACGGCCTGCAGGTCTGGACGATCGCGAACCACCTGGTGGGCCAGGCCGTGTGCGACGACCCGATCGACCAGCGCCACGAGGACATCGTCCCGCCGCACGTGTGGGGCGACGGCGACCCCGAGGGAGTGCGGCAGCGTGCCGCCGAGGAACTGCAGTGGACCGCCCGCGCCGCCGCGGCGATGGGCGTCGACACCGTGACCGGGTTCTCCGGGTCCTCGATCTGGAAGACCGTCGCCGGGTTCCCGCCGGTGCCGCCGTCGATGATCGACGCCGGGTACCAGGACTTCCACGACCGGTGGTCGCCGATCCTGGACGTCTTCGAGGAAGTGGGGGTCCGCTTCGCGCTCGAGGTGCACCCCTCCGAGATCGCCTACGACTACTGGACCGCCAAGCGGACGCTCGAGGTCTTCGCCGACCGTCCGGCGTTCGGGTTCAACTTCGACCCGTCGCACTTCGTCTGGCAGGACCTCGACCCCGCCGCGTTCCTGCTCGACTTCGCGGACCGGGTCTACCACGTGCACTGCAAGGAGTCGGTGAAGCAGCTCGACGGGCGGAACGGCCGGCTGTCGTCGCACCTGCCGTGGGGCGACCCCCGACGCGGCTGGGACTTCGTGACGGCCGGACACGGCGACGTCCCGTGGGAGCGGGTGTTCCGCGTGCTGAACCACATCGGCTACACCGGTCCGACCAGCGTCGAGTGGGAGGACGCCGGCATGGACCGGCTCGTCGGCGGCCCCGAGGCGCTCGCGTTCGTGCGCCGGCTCGGCACCATCGCTCCGCCGGACGCCGCGTTCGACGCCGCGTTCTCGCGGTCGCGCTGAACGGATGGGGTCGGTGACGGGAGCGGGCGCTCCGCGGAGCGCAGCGGGCGCACCGCGTCGGAACACGGCGCGGCTGCTCCGCCTGGTGCACGAGGAGGGGCCCGTCACCCGCGCCGAACTCACCCGCCGCACGGGCCTGAACCGCTCGACGACGCTGGCGCTCGTCGGTGAGCTGGTCGCGCTCGGCCTGGTCCACGAGTCCGAGAACCCGGCGCCGGGCGCGGTGGCCCCCACGGTCGGGGTGGGGCGCCCCAGCCCCGTCGTCCGTGCCTCGGCCGACGTCGTCGCCGTCGCCGTCACGGTCGAGATCGACGCCGTCACGGTCGCGCTCGTCGGGCTCGACGGCAGCATCCGGCACCGGGTGACCTCGCCGGCCGCATCGCGCCCGAGCGCCCCCGAGGCCGTCGCCGCCGTGGCAGCGCTCCTCGACGACCTGGCCGAGCGGATGCGGCCGGTCCGGACGGTCGGCATCGGCGTGTCCATCCCCGGCACCGTCCGCGTCGAGGACGGCCTGGTCCGGTACGCCCCGCACCTCGGGTGGCGCGACGAGCCGTTCGCGCAGCCCCTCGCCGCCGCGACCGGCCTCCCGGTGCGCGTGGCGAACGACGCCAACCTGGGCGCCCTCGCCGAGCACCTCTACGGCAGCGGCCGGGGCGTCAGCGACCTCATCTACCTCAACGGCGGCGCGTCCGGCATCGGCGGCGGGGTGATCAGCGCCGGTCGGCCGCTCAGCGGCGCCGACGGGTACGCCGGCGAGCTCGGACACACGTTCGTCGCCGACAACGGGATCCGCTGCCACTGCGGCGCGTTCGGGTGCCTGGAGACCGAGGCCTCACGCGCGGCCCTCGTCGCCGTGACCGGGGTCGCCGCCGACGACCTGCCTGCCCTCGCCGTCGCGCTCGACACCGGCGGGCCCGCGGTGCAGGCCGTCGTGGACCGCCAGGTCGCGGCGCTCGCCACCGGCCTGCGGAACGCGATCCACTCCGTCAACCCCGAGGTCGTCGCGCTCGGGGGGTTCCTCGGCACGCTGCTCGGCCACGTCGGGGACCGCATCGTCACCGCGGTGCGGGCACAGTCGATGGCCGCCATGGCCGATCGTGTCCGCATCGTGCCCACCGCCCTCGGTCCCGACGTCCTGCTGCGCGGTGCAGCCGAGATCGGCTTCCGTGACCTGCTCGACGACCCAGAGTTCTCCCCGCAACAGGAAGTGACCACCCCATGAGCACCACCACCCCGCAGTCCGACACCCAGCGTGTCAGCGTCCTGCTCGGTCAGGACGACCTGACCGTCGAGGACCGCCCCGTCCCCGCCGTCGACCCCGGCGACGTGCTCGTCCGTGTCGCCGCCGTCGGCGTGTGCGGCTCGGACGTCCACTACTTCCGGCACGGCCGCATCGGCGACTTCGTCGTCGAGGAGCCGCTCGTGCTCGGCCACGAGCTGTCCGGCACCGTCGTCGCGGTGGGCGAGGGGGTCGACCCGTCGCGCGTCGGGGAGCGCGTCGCCATCGAGCCGCAGCGCCCCTGCCACCGCTGCGCGCAGTGCCTGGCCGGCCGCTACAACCTCTGCCCGCACATGCGCTTCTACGCGACGCCCCCGGTCGACGGGGCCTTCGCCGAGTTCGTGACCATCGAGGCCGAGTTCGCCCACACCCTGCCCGACTCCGTGTCGTTCGAGGCCGGTGCTCTGCTCGAGCCGCTGTCCGTCGGCATCGCCGCCGTCCGCAAGGCCCGCATCGTCCCCGGTTCGTCGGTGCTCATCGCCGGTGCCGGGCCGATCGGGATCATCTGCGCGCAGGCAGCCCGGGCGTTCGGCGCGACCCGCATCGTCATCAGCGACCTGGTCCCCGAGCGGCGTGAGCGTGCCCTGTCCTACGGCGCGACCGAGGTCGTCGACCCCACCGCGGTCGACGTCACCACGGACATCGCCCCGGTCGACGCGTTCATCGACGCCAGCGGCGCACCCCGTGCGGTGTCCGACGGGATCAAGGCGGTCGGTCCGGCCGGCGCCGCGGTGCTCGTCGGTCTCGGCAACTCCGAGATGACGCTGCCGGTCGAGCACATCCAGAACCTCGAGGTCACCGTCACCGGCATCTTCCGGTACACCAACACCTGGCCGGTCGCGATCGAGCTCGTCGCGTCGGGGCAGGTCGACCTGGACTCGCTCGTCACCGGGCGCTACGGCCTCGACGACGTGCGACAGGCCCTCGAGAGCGACACCGACCCCGAGTCGCTCAAGTCCGTCGTGTACCCGGGCGGCGTCCCCGCCTGACCCGCGCCCCGCGCGGCATCGCACTCCGCTGCGCGCATCACGCCCCGCGCGGCATCGCACCCCGCTGCGCGCATCGCGCCCCGTTCCTGCGGGGCGCGATGCGCGAGTGGGGGTGCGATGCGCCCGTCAGCGCGCCACGGGGCGCACGGGAGGCCCGACGTGCGACCGGCACCGGACCTCCCGTCCGCCGTGTGGCCCGGAACGGGGCCACCGGTGCGTCACCGGGACGCGCTACGGTTCGCGCATGACCGTCGCTCCGCCGCCGCAGCGCACCGATCGTCGCGCCCTCGTGTCCTGGGCGCTGTGGGACTGGGGTTCCGCGGCCTTCAACGCGGTCGTCACGACCTTCGTCTTCAGCACCTACCTGGCCAGCCGCGCCTTCGTCGACCCCGCCATCGTCGCCGCCGAGGACACCTCGGCCGCGGCGAAGCAGGCGGTCGAGCGCGAACTCGCGCACAACGCGGGCGTGGTCTCGACGGCGCTGACGATCGCCGGGATCGTCGTCGCGCTCGTCGCGCCCGCGGTGGGCCGGCTCGCCGACTCGTCCGGGCACCGTCGCCGCTCGGTGCTCGTCGCCACGATCGGCGTCGCGCTGTCGATCGGTGCGATGGTGTTCGTCGCGCCCAGCGAGCCGTTCCTGGTGCTCGGCGCGGCCCTCATCGGCATCGGCACCGTCGCGTACGAGATCGCCTGCGTCGGCTACAACGCCATGCTCGGACAGGTCGCCACCGGCCAGAAGACCGGCCGCGTGTCCGCGATCGGGTGGGCGGCAGGCTACTTCGGCGGCATCGTGCTGCTGGTCGTGCTGCTGGTGCTGTGCATCCAGGACTTCGGCGCCGGCGACACGGCGGGGCTGTTGCACCTCCCCGCCACCGTGGCCTCCGGGCAGTGGGACGTGCGCGTTGCGATCGGCATCGCGGCGGTCTGGCTCGCGGTCAGCTCGATCCCGCTGTTCCTGGTCGTCCCCGAGGCACCCGCGGACCCGACCCGCCGCGGCACCCTGTGGTCGGCCTACCGCGACCTCGGGCGCGACATCGCCCGGCTGTGGCGCGAGCGCCGGAACGTGCTGTCGTTCCTGGTCGCCAGCGCCGTGTTCTGCGACGGCGTCGGGGGCGTGTTCACGTTCGGCGGGATCATCGCCGCGCAGGTGTTCGGGTTCAGCGCGTCCCAGGTCATCCTGTTCGCGATCGCCGCCAACATCGTCGCCGGCATCGCGACCTTCGCCTCGGGCCGGCTGGACGACCGGTTCGGGTCCCGCATGCTCATCATGGTCTCGCTCGTCGGGCTGGCGGTGTGCGGTGCGGCGGTGTTCTTCGTCGGGTCGGCCCAGGTCGGCTTCTGGGTGCTGGGGTTGGCGCTGTGCGCGTTCGTCGGCCCCGTGCAGTCCTCGTCGCGGGCCTACCTGAGCCGGCTGGCGACCCCCGGCCGCGAGGGTGAGCTCTTCGGCCTGTACGCCACCACCGGGCGGGCGGCGTCGTTCATCGCGCCGGCGATGTTCGGGATCGCCGTGACCCTCGGGGGCTCCACGCGCTTCGGCATCATCGGGGTCGTGGTGGTGCTCGTCGCGGGGCTGGTGCTGATGGCCTTCGTGCGGGACGAGGGGCGCGCCGCGCGCTGAGGCCGTGGTGGTCGGGCGCTGAGCAGGCGTGGTCGGGCGGCGTGCCGGCGCAGGAATGTGACGGCGGTGCGACGTTTCCGCTGTCGTGCGACGTCGGTGGTGTCGTGCGGGTGGGTGCGTGCCGATGGTGCGACGTTTCCGCTGTCGTGCGACGTCGGTGGTGTCGTTCGGGTGGGTGCGTGCCGATGGTGCGACGTTTCCGCTGTCGTTCGACGTCGGTGGTGTCGTGCGGGTGGGCGTGTGCCGATGGTGCGACGTTTCCGCTGTCGTGCGACGTCGGTGGTGTCGTTCGGGTGGGTGCTTGCCGATCGTGCGCCGTTTCCGCTGTCGTGCGACGTCGGTGGTGTCGTGCGGGTGGGGACGGGTCGGTTGCGGGGGTCCGCGCGGACTCCGCACGAGTCCCCGATGCGTTGGTGCGCCGCAGTCGGGTGGGCCAGGATGGGGGCATGACCGACCAGCGGATCGCCGTCGTCGTCCTCGCCGCCGGGCAGGGCACGCGCATGAAGTCCACGACCCCGAAGGTGCTGCACCGGATCGCCGGGCTGCCGCTCGTCGCCCACGTGCTGCGCACCGCCGAGTCCCTCGAGCCCGAGCACATCGCCGTGGTCGTCCGGCACGAGCGCGAGCGCGTCGCCGCCGAGGTCACCGAGCGCGTGCCGGACGCGATCGTCGTCGACCAGGACGAGGTCCCCGGCACCGGGCGTGCTGTCGAGGTCGCCGTCCAGGCCCTGCCGGCCGACTTCGACGGGGCCGTCGTCGTGCTCTCGGGGGACGTGCCGCTCGTCGACCCCGCATCGCTCCGTCGGCTGGTACAGGTGCACGCCGACGCGGCCAACGCCGTGACGTTCCTCAGTGCGATCGCACCCGACCCCACCGGGCTCGGCCGGATCCTCCGCGACGACCAGGGCGCCTTCGTGGGCGTCGTCGAGCACAAGGACGCGACCGACGAGCAGCGCACGATCACCGAGGCGAACGCGGGCATCTACGCGTTCGACGTCACCCACCTGCGCGCCGTGCTGCCCCAGCTCACGACCGAGAACGTGCAGGGCGAGATGTACATCACCGACGCGCCGTCGCTCATCGCGGCCCGCGGCGGACGCATCGACGTGCTGCGCTTCGACGACCCGTGGCTGCTCGCCGGCATCAACGACCGCGCACAGCTGGGCGACGCCGCCCGTGTGCTCAACGACCGCATCGTCCGCGCGCACCAGCTCGCCGGGGTCACCGTGCAGGACCCCCGGTCGACGTGGATCGACCTGGACGTGACGATCGAGCCCGACGCCGAGATCCTCCCGGACACGCAGCTCATCGGCGCCACGGCCATCGCCGCCGGTGCCGTCGTCGGACCGGGCACCACGCTCCGCGACACCGAGGTGGGCGCTGGTGCCACCGTGAACCGCGTCGACGCCACCCTCGCCGTCATCGGGGACGGGGCGTCGGTCGGGCCGTTCGCCTACCTGCGCGCGGGCACCGTGCTCGGCGACGGCGGCAAGATCGGCACCTTCGTCGAGACCAAGAACGCCACGATCGGTCGGGGCAGCAAGGTCCCGCACCTGTCGTACATCGGCGACGCCGAGGTCGGCGAGGACTCGAACATCGGCGCGAACACGATCACCGCGAACTACGACGGTGTGCACAAGCACCGCACCGAGGTCGGGTCGCACGTCCGTACAGGCTCGCACAACGTGTTCGTCGCCCCGGTTAGGATTGGGGACGGGGCGTACACCGGTGCAGGTACGACCGTCCGCAAGGACGTGCCGGCCGGGTCGCTCGCGATCAGCTACGCCCCACAGCGCAACACCGACGACTGGGTCTCGGAACACCGACCCGGCACGCCGGCGGCCGAGGCGGCTCGGCGCGCGCACGGAGCATGACACCTTCTCGACGGCCACCCGCCGTCACACGGGGACCCGGATCCGGGTCCTCGGACACACGGCCCCGTGGGGCCAGGGAGTGAGTACGGCACTTGTCCGGAATCAAGACAACCGGCCAGAAACGACTCGTCCTCGTCTCCGGGCGAGCACATCCCGAGCTGTCGAGGCAGATCGCTGAGGAACTCGGCGTCGACCTCGTCCCGACCGACGCCCGCACCTTCGCGAACGGCGAGCTCTACGTCCGCTTCGACGAGTCCGTCCGCGGCTGCGACGCGTTCGTCATCCAGTCGCACACCGCCCCGATCAACGAGTGGCTCATGGAGCAGCTCATCATCGTCGACGCGCTCAAGCGTGCCTCGGCCAAGCGCATCACCGTCGTTGCGCCGTTCTACCCGTACGCGCGGCAGGACAAGAAGGGCCGCGGCCGTGAGCCGATCTCGGCGCGCCTGGTCGCCGACCTGTTCAAGGCCGCCGGCGCGCACCGGATCATGAGCGTCGACCTGCACGCGGCTCAGATCCAGGGCTTCTTCGACGGGCCCGTCGACCACCTCTTCGCGATGCCGGTGCTGCTCGAGCACTTCAAGGCGATCCTCGACCCGTCGATCCTGACGGTCGTGTCGCCCGACATGGGGCGCGTCCGCGTCGCGGATATCTGGTCCGAGAAGCTCGGTGCGCCGCTCGCCATCATCCACAAGCGGCGTGACCCGCTCGTGCCGAACCAGGTCACCGTGCACGAGATCGTCGGGGACGTCTCGGGTCGCTGGTGCCTGCTCGTCGACGACCTCATCGACACCGGCCGTACGATCGCCAAGGCCGCCGAGGCGCTCAAGGCCGCTGGTGCGATCGGCGTCGTCGTCGCTGCGACGCACGCCGTGTTCTCCGACCCGGCCACCGAGCTGCTGCAGAGCGAGTTCATCGACCGCGTCGTCGTCACCGACACGCTGCCGGTGCCGGTCGACAAGCGCTGGGACCGACTCGAGATCCTGCCGATCGCGCCGCTGCTGGCCCGCGCCATCCACGAGGTCTTCGACGACGGGTCCGTCACGTCGATGTTTGACGGCGCAGCGTAGCGGAGCCGTCGAACCAATGGGCACAGCCGACGGCGCATCACCACGGGGCGGACGCAACGAGCCTGCGCGACGTTCGTGACTCCCACCGCCCGTGACGCCCTCGCCGCCCGACTCCGGGCGGCGGGGAGCGTCTACGCCGAGGACGAGGCCGACCTCCTCCTCGAAGCCGGCGACGGTGACCCGGTCCGCCTCAGATCGATGCTGCAGCGACGTCTGCGCGGGGAACCCCTCGAGGTCGTCCTCGGCTGGGCCGCCTTCGACGGGCACCGGATCCGCGTCGTGCCCGGGGTCTTCGTACCGCGGGCCCGGTCGACGGTGGTCGTCGACCAGGCCGCCCGGCTGCTGCACCGCTACGACCGGGTGGTCGACCTGTGCTGCGGTGCGGGCGCGATCGCCGTCGCCCTGCTCGAGCGGGTCGGTGCACTCGACCTCGTCGCGTCCGACATCGACCCCGACGCCTCGGACGTCGCGGCCGAGAACATCGGCGACCGCGGCATCGTCGTCACCGGTGACCTGTTCGCTCCGCTGCCCGCGCGGTTCCGCGGCGCGGTCGACGTCATCGCGGTGAACGCCCCCTACGTGCCCACCGAGGCGATCGCGACGATGCCGACCGAGGCCCGGGACCACGAGCACCGGGTCGCCCTCGACGGCGGACACGACGGGCTCGACCTGCACCGTCGGATCGCGGCGGGCGCCGGGGAGTGGCTGTGTCCGGGTGGCGCCGTGGTCATCGAGGTCTCCGACGGACAGGCCGAGGCGTCAGCATCGGCGTTCCGTGCTGCGGGCTTCGTGACGCGGGTCGAGCGGGACGACGCCGTGGACGGCACCTGCGTGGTGGCGAGCCGACCCGTGTGACGCGCACCGGGCCTCCAGGCCTGGTGGTCAGCGAGCGCTGATCGTGATCGTGTCCCAGCCGGTTGCCCCGTTGGGGGCAGGCGGACGCTGGACGCTCGTCTGGACCTGTCCGTCGGTGCTGACCGCGCGGACACGGACCTCGTGGTCTCCCGAGGTGGCGGTCCAGCGGTACACCCACTGCCGCCAGGTGTCGGCGGACACTGATGCGGCGAGTTCGGCGTCCTGCCACTCGGCACCGCCCACCTTGACCTGCACCGCCTTGACGCCGGTGTGCGGCTGCCAGGCGACCCCGGCGATCGCGACGCGGTCGCCGACCGTGACGCTCGTGCCGTTCGCGGGGGTGTCGATCCGCGACTCGAGCTTGACCGGCCCCCGCTCCGACCACCCACGGGGCGTCCAGTAGCCCTGCGCGTCGGCGAAGCGGGTGACCTCCATCTCGGTGACCCACTTCGTCGCCGAGACGTACCCGAACAGGCCCGGCACGACCATGCGGACCGGGAACCCGTGCTCGGCGGGCAACGGCTGCCCGTTCATGCCGACCGCGAGCATGGCCTGTGTTCCCGTGTCCTGCAGGACGTCGAGGGGGGTGCCGGCAGTGAAGCCGTCGATGCTGCGGGAGAGCACCATGTCGGCGTCGCCCGTGGGCTTCGCTCGCGCCAGCAGCTCGCGGATCGGGTAGCCCAGCCACAGTGCGTTGCCGATGAGGTCGCCGCCGACCTCGTTCGAGACGCAGCTCATCGTGGCCATGTGTTCCTCGAGCGGGAGGGCCATCAGCTCGTCCCAGGTCAGTGTGACCTCGTTCTCGACGGCGCCGTGGATGCGCAGGCTCCAGTCGGCCGGGTCGATCGACGGCACACGCAGGGCCGTGTCGATGCGGTAGAAGTCGGCGTTCGGGGTGACGTAGGGGGTGAGCCCCGGGACGTCGAGCGACGCACCCGCCGGCACGGCTGGTGCCGCCGTCGCGGGAGCCGGGAGGCGCACCGACCGTCGGATCGCCGCCGTGCGTTGCATCGCGGCCGACCCGAGCCGCGAACCGGTCCCGACCACCAGCGCGAGTGCGCCCGCGGTCACCGTCCATACGATGAACGACCGGCGCTCGGGGCGCGCTGCGTCGGTGCGGGTCGGCGTCTGGGCGACGGTCTCCCAGCGGCGCAGCCGGGTGACGAGGGGACGCAGGACGCCGATCGCGGCGCCGACGCCGAGCACCGATGGCAGGCCGTCCCACATGCCCGACCCGGACCGGGTCGTGACGGCGATGAGCGAGAGGGCGCCACCGAGCGCGAAGACCATCGCGCCGAACGGCGGTCGGCGGCGCTCGAGGATGCCGGCACCCGCGGAGATCGCGACCATGAGGACGCCCATCAGCACGAACAGCGCGACCTTGTCGCCCGTGCCGAACAGGGAGACCATCAGGTCCTTCGCGCCGGCGGGGGCCAGGTCGATGACCGCGCCACCGACGGCCACGAGCGGGCTGCCGGCTCCACCGAGGAACAGTGCGGCGAGTTCGGCCGCGGCGAGGAAGGCCAGGGCGGCGACGACGCCGGAGGCCGCGGCCAGCAGGCGCGGCCGCATCGACGTTCGACTGGTGGGCACGGGAGGATGCTACGTCCGGTGGTCTGGGACCCAGCCGCGTCCGGCATCCGAGTTCCTCAGGGTGCGGTGCCGCTGCCGCGGTCGCCGTGCGAGGATCAGGGTGTGCTGAGGCGTCGCGACCGTGTTCCGCGGGATCCGCACGCCCGCCGAGCGATGTCGCCGGACGGCCGCCTGCTGGTCGTGCGGTGGATCGTCGTCGGCGTCTGGGCTGCACTGCTCGTCGCGCGCGTGGTCGTCGTGGCGCGCAGCCCGGAGACGGACCTGACGTTCTTCGGCATCGCCGAGGTCGCGGTGATCGGCATCGGCGTCGCCGTCGTCCTGGTCGGGATCGTCCGCATGCAGGGCCTGCGGCGCCGGCGCGAGGACGAGTCCCTCGCCTTCGCCATCCGCCGGATCGATCCCACCGTGTGGCTCGTCCCGGCTGCACCGACCGCGGAGCTGCGCGAGGTCGTGCGGGAGAACCGTTCGGACGTCGCGCTCGGCCCGCGTGTGACCTGGGCGTTCGGCGCGACCGAGGCGTCGCTCTGGGAACTCGACGAGCGACGGGCCACACGACTGCTCGTGGTCCGGTGGAGCCGTGTCATGCACATCGGACTCGAGGACGTGCCGGCACCGGGCAGCCGCGACGCGTGTGCGATCGCGATGCACTACGTGCGGCCCGACGACTCCACCGCGGTCGCGACGTTCCACGTGCGCACTGCGCCGGGGTCGAGGCGTCTGCTCGGCCGCGGTCCGAAGCTCGAGCGGCTGCTCGCGGAACTGGCGCGGGAGCGCATCGTCGCCTGAGTCCGGGCCGAGTCCGCCCGGATGAGGCACCGCCAGCGGACGACGCCCCATCCGGGCTGACTGTTCTCAGTGGGTGGAGGGCTCCTGCTCGACCTCGCGACGGTCGTCGTCCGACCACAGCGTGTGGAAGGTGCCGTCCTTGTCGATGCGCTGGTAGGTGTGCGCCCCGAAGAAGTCGCGCTGTCCCTGGATCAGCGACGCCGGCAGCCGGTCGGACGCGAGCGAGTCGTAGTACGACAGCGCCGACGAGAACCCCGGAGCAGGGATGCCCGACGCGGCTGCGATGCCGACGATGCGGCGCCATGCGGCTTCGCCCTCGGCGACGGCGTTCGCGAAGTACGGGTCGACCAGGAGGGACTCGAGCTCCGGGTTCTTGTCGTAGGCCTCGACGATGCGGTTGAGGAACTGGGCGCGGATGATGCAGCCGCCGCGCCAGATCTTCGCGACGTTGCCGAGGTTGACGTCCCAGTCGTACTCCTTGGCCCCGGCGATGATGAGGTCGAACCCCTGGGCGTACGCGACGACCTTCGACGCGTAGAGCGCCGCGCGGACGTCGTCCTCGAAGGTGTCCGGGACCTGGGCGACCTCGGGACGGCTCTGCACCGACCGCTGGACCGCTGCGCGCTGCGAGGGCTTGGAGGACACCGCGCGGGCGAACACAGCTTCACCGATGCCGGACACGGGGATGCCGAGACCGACCGCGTTCTGCACGGTCCACACGCCGGTGCCCTTGGAGCCCGCTTCGTCGCGGATGACGTCGACGAGGGGCTTGCCGGTGTCGGCGTCCTGCTGCTTGAGGACTTCGCCGGTGATCTCGATCAGGTACGACTCGAGGTCGCCTTCGTTCCACTTGCTGTAGATCTCGACGAGCTCGT
This sequence comes from Curtobacterium sp. MCLR17_007, assembly GCF_003234655.2. NCBI lineage: Bacteria > Bacillati > Actinomycetota > Actinomycetes > Micrococcales > Microbacteriaceae > Curtobacterium > Curtobacterium sp. MCLR17_007. The sequence goes on from NZ_CP126271.1 coordinate 819,260, forward strand.
CGACGCTGTGCCCACCGGCGCGACGGAGCAGGTCATAGGACTCCGCGATCAGCTGCATGTCGGCGTACTCGATGCCGTTGTGGACCATCTTGACGAAGTGGCCGGCACCGTCGGTGCCGATGTGCGTCACGCACGGTTCGCCCTCGGCGACCGCGGCGATGGACTTCAGGATCGGGCCCAGGGTCTCCCACGCTTCGTCCGAGCCGCCGGGCATGATCGACGGGCCCTTGAGCGCGCCTTCTTCACCGCCGGAGATCCCGGTGCCGACGAAGTTCAGGCCCTGCTCGCGTAGGTCGTGCTCGCGGCGGATGGTGTCGTGGAAGTTCGCGTTGCCGCCGTCCACGATGATGTCGCCCGCTTCGAAGCGCTCGGCGAGCTGACCGATCACCGCATCGGTGCCCTTGCCTGCCTGCACCATGATGATCGCGGTGCGGGGCTTGGAGAGCGACGCGACGAAGTCGTCGATGTCCTCGGACGCGATGAACCCGGCGTCACCGTGTTCCTGCATCAGCTCTTCGGTCCGTGCGTAGGTGCGGTTGTAGACCGCGACCGTGTTGCCCTCGCGCGACGCGAGGTTGCGGGCGAGGTTCGACCCCATCACCGCGAGTCCCACCACGCCGATGTTCGCCTGTCCGTTGCTGTCTGCCACCATGGTCTCCTTCGTCCTGACGTCGCGATGTCGACGCCCTGGCGCGTGCAGCGCCGGTGTCGGTGTCCTGCGGCCAACCTACGGATGCTCGCCCGGGAACGCACGAGAGTTGCGGCAACCTGTGCAAGGTGTCCACCGCACTCCATACGGTGGAGGGATGAGCGACCGAACCGTCCCGCCGCCCGTCATGGTCATGGGGGTCTCCGGCTCCGGCAAGTCGACCGTCGGCGAGGCCCTGGCACGTGCCCTCGCGGACCGCGGCGAGCCCGCCGAGTTCGTCGACGCCGACGGCCTGCACCCCGCCGCCAACAAGGAGAAGATGCGCCAGGGCACGCCCCTGACCGACGAGGACCGCTGGCCCTGGCTCGACGCCTGTGCGGCGCGGATCGCCGAGGTCCAGGCCACCGGCAAGCGCTGCGTGATGGCGAACTCGGCGCTCAAGCGCGCGTACCGCGACCGGCTCCGGGTGACCGCGCCCGACCTGGTCATCGCCTACCTCGACGGTTCGCGGGACCTCATCGCCGAGCGGCAGTCGCACCGGCACCACGAGTACATGCCGAACTCGTTGCTCGACTCGCAGTTCGCGACGCTCGAGCGTCCCCAGGCGGACGAGGCCGCGGCCTCCGTGTCGATCCACGGGTCCGTGGACGAGACGGTCGCCGCGATCCTCGCCGCCCTGCCGTCCGTCACTTCCGACTGAGCTCCGACAGCCGCGCGCGGTACTCGTCGGCGCCGATCTCACCACGGGCGAAACGGTCGGCGAGCACGGACCGCGCGTCTGCCAGGGCACGCCAGCTGCCGCGGCGGAACACCCCGAAGACCAGGAACACGACCAGGAACGCGACGAAGAAGAACACGGGGAACACGAAGAACGGGAACCCGCCGCCGTGCCAGTAGGGCGCGGTGGCAGCGAGGGTGGTGAGCATGGTGACCTCCTGGGTCGGATCCGGTGCCGCAGTTGCGACCCTCCAAGACTCCGGTCGGGAGGCCCGCCCCGCGTCCGTCGCCGAGGCCCACTTCGGCCTCCTCCCGCGGTCGCAGGGCCCGGCTCCCTCCACAGGGACGTACTCCCGGTGGAGTAGTCCACAGGTCCACCGTCGGCCCGATGCCACGCGGGACGGGCGACCCTAGAGTCGGAGCATGACCACCGACACGCCGGCCACCGAGCCGCACGGACCCCGCGCCTGGCGAACCGGGCCGCGACGGTTCGCGCGCGTCGGCCGTGTCGTCCCGGTGGCCCTCGTGCAGGTCGGTGGGACGATCGCCGCCTCGCGCTGGTCCGGAGGCGTGACGGACGGGTCGGGACCGCCCTGGGCACGTGGCAGCGCGGCGGGTGCAGCACCGGTCGAGCTCGTGCCGCTCGCCGTCGTGCTGCTCGTCGCCGGGGTGGTCGTGCTGCCGTTCCGGTGGCGCTGGCCCGTCGCCGTGCTCGCCGTGACCCTGGGCACGACCATCTGCTTCGCCGTGGTGGTCAGTCCGCGCGGGCCGTTCGTCGCCGCACTCACGATGGCGCTGGCGAACGCCTGGTTCCGGGGGCACCGGACCAGCGTCTACGTCGCAGCGGGCATCGCTCAGGTCGTCCTCCCGACGGCGGACACCCTGACCGACCGTGCGGCGTTCCCGAGCGTGATGACCCTGACGCTCTGCCTGGCTTGGCTCACCGCGACGATCGCGATCACCGAAGTCGTCCGGGTGCGGGTGCAGCGCGCCACTGAGGCCCGTCGTGCCCGCGCCGCGGCCGAACGCGCCCGTGCCGACGACGAACGCGTCCGCATCGCCCGGGAACTCCACGACTCGGTCGCACACAGCATGTCCCTGATCAACCTGCAGGCCGGGGTCGCGCTGCACCTCGGCGGGGCGCTGCCCGAGCCGACCCAGCAAGCCCTGACGAGCATCCGCGACACGAGCAAGCAGGCCTTGGTCGAGCTCCGGACCGTGCTGGGCGTGCTGCGAGCAGTCGACGCCGACGTGGCCGAGCGCACCCCGACGCCCGGACTCGCCCGCGTGTCCGACCTGGTCGAGCGTGCCCGCGCTGCCGGGCTCGACGTCACGGCCGAGGTCCACGGCGACCCGTCGGCGATCGACGGGGTGGTCGACCGCAGCGCGTTCCGCATCGCGCAGGAGTCGATCACGAACGTCATGAAGCACGCGCCCGACCACCGCGCGACCCTGACGGTCGACATCGGGAACGACGTGGTCGACCTGGTCGTCGTGGACGAACCGACCGCGGCGTCCGACTCCGCGAGCCGTGCCGCGGGGGCGCCGTCGGCCCTGTTCGGGGAATCCGGCAACGGGATCATCGGCATGCGCGAACGTGCCGCCGCGGTGGGCGGCGAACTCCGCGCCGGACCCCGACCGGACGGCGGGTGGACCGTCGTGGCGCGCCTGCCGTCCGGGACACCGGAGCAGGACGCATGACCGATCGCCTCGCCGACCCCGTGGCCACCCCGGCATCACCGATCCGTGTGGTCCTGGCCGACGACCAGGTCCTCATCCGCGCTGGCCTCCGTGCCCTCGTCGACGCCGAGCCCGGCATGACCGTCGTGGGTGAGGCCGGCGACGGTGACGCCGCGGTGCAGATCGCCACACGTGAGCGCCCGGACGTCGTGCTTATGGACATCCGGATGCCCGGCATCGACGGGCTCGCGGCGACCCGGCGCATCTCGGCCGACCCGGCACTGGCCGACGTCCACGTCGTGGTCCTCACCACCTTCGAAGAGGACGACTACGTGTTCGAGGCCATCCGCGGTGGCGCCGCAGGGTTCCTGGTCAAGGACACCGAGCCTGCCGAGCTCCTCCGCGCGATCCGGACCGTGGTCGCGGGGGAGTCGCTGCTGTCCCCGGGCCCCACCCGTTCGCTCGTCGAGGCCTTCGCGACCCACGCCAAGTCGGCGGCACTGGCACCGGGGCTCGACGTCCTGACCGATCGTGAGCGTCAGGTGATGCGGCTCGTCGCTGCCGGGCTGACCAACTCCGAGATCGCCGAGCGGTTGTTCGTCAGCCCGACCACCGCGAAGACCCACGTCTCCCGCGCGATGATCAAGCTCGGTGCGCGGGACCGTGCCCAGCTCGTGGTGTTCGCCTACGAGACGGGGCTGGCGACGCCCGGGTGGCAGGCATGACCGACCTGCTGGAAGACGACACCAGTATTGATGCCATCTGGTGCATGGCGATGACCCTGCGACTCGACGACACCGAATCCGACGCGCTCCGCAAGCGTGCCGAGTTCGAGTCGCGATCGATGCAGGAAGTCGCTCGCGAAGCCATCCGCGAGTACATCGAGCACCACAGCCGCAGTGACCTCATCGACGGGATCCTCGACCGTGAGTTGCCGCGGTACGCCGAGGCACTCGACCGCCTCGCACAGTGATCCCTGTCGCACCGTGATCCCTGTCGCACCGTGATCCACCTGACCCACGACGAGGCGCTGCACGTCGTCCAGCGCACCGTGGGACCCGATGCCGTGGTGCGCGACCCGGGGCTGTTGCAGGCCGCGGTCGCCCGACCGGCCGCGACGGTGGGCGGACAGGACGCGTACCCCACCCTCGCCGACAAGGCCGCGGCCCTCGTCCATTCGACGGTCTGCAACCACGCGCTGGTCGACGGCAACAAGCGGCTCGGGCTCATGGTGTTGATCGTGTTCCTCGGGGTGAACGGCCGCACACTGACGATGTCGAACGACCAGGCGTACGCGTTCATCGTCGCGATCGCCGAAGGACGACTCGACGACGTCGACGACGTCGACGCCATCGCCGGGCAGCTCCGCGGGGCGGTGGCGCCGACCTGAACCACCGCGCAACGAGATCGTGGAGCAGCCTCGGCTCCGGACAACGCGCGGTCCAAGGGTCAGGATCGTTCCATGGGGATCGTGGTCCGCGCAGCGACGTCGTTCGACGACGTCCGGACGATGGTCGGGCCGAAGCGGCCTGACGCCAACGTCTGCTGGTGTCTGAGCTACCGCATCCCCTCGCGCGAGAACCAGCAGCTGAGCGGGACGGCCCGCGGTGACCGGGTCCGTGAACTCGTGCGGCAGGACCCGCCACCCGGGGTCCTGGCGTACGACGGCGACGAGGTCGTGGGATGGGCTGGCGTCCATCCGCGGCCCGACACGACGTTCGCCCGGAACCGCCGGATCCCGCACCTCGACGACCCCGGCGACACCAGCGTGTGGAGCGTGTGGTGCATCCGTGTCCGCCCCGGGCGCCGCGGGCAGGGCATCTCGCATGCGCTGCTGGACGGCGCGGTGCGATTCGCGGACGAGCACGGTGCGCGGGCGATCGAGGGCTACCCGGTCGACAACGGGTCCGCGAAGGTCGACCTGACGATGGCCTACGTCGGGACACGTCGGCTGTTCGAGCGAGCGGGCTTCGAGCACGCGGCAGACACCACCTCGGTGCTCAACGGCTTCCCACGAGTCCTGATGCGCCGGATCCTCCGGTGAGCGTCGCAACGCCTGGCAACGCACGGCAACGACGCACGGTACGGCGGTCGGGGAGCAGCATGGCCGCATGGCCTTCAGCGGGATCGGCATCGTCGCCGGCGCAGCACTGACCGACGCCGTCCGCCGAGCGGGTGCGGACCACGTCGAACCCGGCATCGCGGGCAACCTGGTCCATCGTGACGGCGACAGGTGGCTGCGCGATCCCGCCTACGACGACGAACGGTTCGGCTCGTTCGCCCTGTTCGTCCCGCCTGACCTGCCGCTCCTGACCGCCGACCCCGACGTGGTCGACGGGTACTTCGGCGCGGTGGTGCCGATCGTCGCCTCGGTCGCAGCGCCCGGGGCGAGGATCGTGTTCGGCTCGGGGACCGCGCGGACGGCACCGCCGGACATGCCGATAGCTCAGGCCTACGAGCGCTTCGCCCGGGTGGTCCGGGTCGCGCGGGACCTCGGGGCCGAGCAGGACCTGAGCATCGTGCTGGAACCGCTGAACCACGACGAGACGAACGTGGTCCACACGATCGAGCAGGCCGTGGCGTTCCTCGACGCCTTCGAGCTGCAGGGCGTCGGTGTGGTCGCCGACCTGTTCCACGTGCAGGCCGAGCGCGAGTCGTTCGACGTCGTCCGGTCCCTGGCCGACCGGATCGGGCACGTGCACGTGTCCGATCGGGATCGCCTGCCGCCGGGCGCGGGGGACTGGCCGTGGCCGGAGTTCCTGGCGGCGGTGCACCAGGGCGGGTACCGCGGCCCGGTGTCGCTGGAATGCCGGTGGTCCGACGACCCCGAGCCGCAGATGGCCGCCGCACTCCGCGACGTCCGCGCCGCGGCCCCGTACTGACTCCCTCGTGCGAGGACGATCGCCCCGTGCCGCGGATCAGCGCAGCACGGGGCGGCCAACCTCGCACCCGGCGAGACGGCACCGGCACCGGCACCGGCACCGGCACCCGCGCAGCGTCAGAGCTTGAACGTGGCCTTCGGGATGTCCGACACGATGCGCTGGGCGGTGCGGACGGCGTCCTCTTCCGAGACCTGGTGCGTGACCACGAGCGACGCCAGGTACGCGGCATCGGCACGCCGAGCCATGTCGTGCCGAGCGGGGATGGAGCAGTACGCCCGGGTGTCGTCGATGAAGCCGGACGTCTTCGTGAACGACGCCGAGTCGGTGATCGCGCCGCGGTACCGCCCGATCGCCGCCGGGGTGTCGATGAACCACCACGGCGCGCCGGCGTACACGGCGGGGTAGAAGCCGGCCAGGGGCCCGATCTCGCGCGAGAACACGGTCTCGTCGACCGTGAACAGCACGATGTGGAAGCCGGGCGCGGTGCCGAACGCCTCGAGCAGCGGGCGGAGCGGCTCGGTGAACGCACCGACGGCGGGCAGGTCGTGCCCGGTGTCGGGGCCGAAGCGCTCGAGCGTCGGGGTGTGGTGGTTCCGGATGACACCGGGGTGGAGCTGCATGACGAGTCCGTCGTCGACGCTCATCTCCGCCCAGCGGAACAGCATGTCGTGCCGGTACGCCACGGCGTCGGCCGCTGCGACGTCCCCGCGCAGCGCCTCGGCGTGGATGCGCTCCCGGTCGGCAGCGGGCAACGGCGTCGACCCGGCGTCGATGACCCCGGTGTCGGTGGCGGTCGCGCCGTGCTCGATGAAGTACCGGCGGCGAGCACGGAGTGCCGCCAGCAGGCCGTCATGGTTGCCCGTGTCGATCCCGGCTGCCTGTCCGATGGACGCGACCACGGTCCTCCAGTCCGGTCGGGACGGGTCGAAGACCGCGTCCGCGCGGAAGGTCGGCAGCACGCGACCGCGGAAGCCCGGGTCGGCTGCCAGCTGCGCGTGCGCGGCAAGGTCGGCGGTCGGGTCGTCGGTGGTGGCGAGCACCTCGATGCCGAACGCGTCGAACAGCGCACGGGGGCGGAAGGACGGCTCGAGGAGCGCCGAGGCGATGTGGTCGTACTGCGCGTCGGCGTTCGCGGCCGACGGCTGCCGGTCGAGGCCGAACACGTCGTGCAGTTCGGTCTCGAACCAGTACCGGACCGGGGTGCCGAGGAAGTCGTCCCAGTGCTCGGCGAGACGGCGCCAGATCGCGCGACCGTCAGCCGGACCGTCTCCGCGGCCGAGGGCGTCGAGCGGGACGCCGTTCGCGTGCAGCAGCCGCAGGACGTAGTGGTCCGGCGTGACGAGCAGCGCGGCCGGGTCCGGGAACGGCTGGTCCGCGGCGATCATCGCGGCGTCGACGTGCCCGTGGGGCGAGATGACCGGGGCGTCCGCGACCGCCTGGTAGACGGTGCGGGCGATCGTGCGCGTCGCCGGGTCGGCCGGGAACAGCCGGTCCGGGTGCGGCGCGAGCACGGCGGGCGTGGTGGCGGTCGTCTGGGACATCGTCGACCCTTTCATCAGGAGGTCGGGGTGGGCGCGGGGCCGGTGGACTCGCGCACGGTCAGGTGGGTGGGGAGTGCCACTGCGCCGCGCATCCGCTCGCCGGGGAACTGCTCGGCCGGGATCGCACCGAGCCGCCCGAGCAGCATCGTGATGGCGACGCGGCCGGCGCGTTCGATCGGGGACGTCATCGTGGTGAGCGGCGGGTTGCAGAAGTCGGCGCCGAAGATGTCGTCGCAGCCGACGATGCTCATGTCCTGCGGGACCCGCACGCCGCGTTCGCGTAGTCGCCCGAGCATGCCGATCGCGATCAGGTCGTTGAAGGCGATGCAGGCGGTGGCCCCCGCGTTGACGGCGGCGTCGGCAGCGGCGGCACCCGAGTCGACGAACGGCGCGTGCGGTCCGATGCGGGCGACGCGGACGTCGAGCCGGTTGGCGACCTGCACCAGGGCTTTCCACCGGCGTTCGTTCGACCACGAGCTGTCGGGGCCGGCGACGTAGAGCACGTCCCGGTGCCCGAGCGAGACGAGGTGCTGCACGGCCTGCTCGACACCGCCGGGGGTGTCGATCAGCACCGAGGGGACGCCGGCCGGACGGCGGTTCACCACGACCAGGGGCGTCCGCTCCGCGTACCGGGCGATCTGCGTGTCGGACAGTCGCGATGCGGTCAGAACCACGCCGTCGGCCTTGGCGGAGATCGCACTGAGGGCAGCCATCTCGGCGTCGGGCGACTCCTGGGTGTCGACGAGCAGCTGCGTCCACCCCGCTGCGGCGAGCTGGTGCTGCGTGCCGCGGATGACGTCGAAGTAGAAGGGGTTCGTGATGTCGGACACGAGGACGGCGACCGCCCGCGTGCGACCGGACGTCAGGGCCCGCGCCTGCGAGTTCGGGACGTAGCCGAGCTCGCGCGCCGCGTCCTGGATCCGCTGCTGGGTCACGCGGTTCACGCGGTCCGGCATCGACAGGGCTCGGGACACGGTCGAGGGGGCGACCCCGGTCGCGTCGGCGACGTCACGGATCGTGACCCGACGGAGCGTGTCGGGTCCTCGGGGCGACGAGTCGGCGGTGCGCCGGGTGGCGTCGGTCTCGGTCATCGTGCCTCCGATCGTCGGACGTGGTGGCGCCGCGGCACGGGCGTGACCCGGCACGAGGACCGGGGCGGCGGTGCTCCGGTGCCCTGACGCTATTCGGATCTGGCAACAAGTGGCAACCGGTTGCCGGTTGTTGCCACCGGCGGGACAGTGGGTGCACCACCGGCAGCGTTGCCCGTGGACGCTTCGAGGAGGAACCCCCATGAAGACACGGACCCTGATCGGTTCCGTGGTCGTGGTCGCCCTCGCCGCGCTCTCGCTGCAGGGATGCGCGATCGTGAACGGCAGCGGCGACGACCCGAACACCCTCCGCGTGATGATGGGCGCGGACACGACCTACCCCAAGGAACGCAAGCAGTGGCAGCAGGACACCGCTGCCGAGTTCAAGCGCACCACCGGCGCGGACATCCAGTGGGAGACGTACTCCTCGGCGCAGGAGGAACTGACCGCCATCCAGACGAGCGTCATCTCCGGCCAGGGCCCGGACGTCTACGCGATCGGCACGACGTTCACCCCCACCGCCTACGCCACCGGCGCCTTCGTCCGGATGGGTGCGAAGGAGTGGAAGGCGGTCGGCGGCAAGGACCAGTTCGACCCGGCGTCGTTCGGCATCTCCGGTCCGAGCGCGTCGAAGCAGATCGGCATCCCCTTCGCCAGCCGCCCGTTCGTGATGGCGGTCAACAAGGACCTGCTCGCGAAGGCGGGCATCACCGAGATGCCGACGACGTGGGACCAGCTGACCGCCGACGCGAAGGCCACGACGAGCGGTGACGTGCACGGCATGGCGATCGCCTACGCCGACGGCTTCGACCCCTGGAAGTTCATCTGGGGCATGTCCGAGAACGCCGGCAACACGCTGGTCGACGGCACGAAGGCCGAGCTCGACGCCCCGGCGGTGCAGAACGCCTACCGCACCTACTTCGACTGGGTCACGAAGGACGGTGTCGTCGACAAGTCCGCGATCGGGTGGAACAACGCCCAGGCCCTGGCGCAGTTCACCGAGGGCAAGGCCGCCTTCTTCCCGATGACCACGACCACGGCGATCAACTCGTTCGCGGGCACGAAGATCGACGGCAAGTACGAGTTCGCGCTGCTGCCGACCGTGCCCCCGGGCGCCACCGAGCGTCCGGCCGACGGCATCGAGGCCGCCAGCATCCTGTCCGGCGACAACTTCGTCGTGGCGGACTACGGCACCAAGCAGGACCTGTCGTTCGACTTCATCAAGCAGGTCAGCAGCAAGCGGGCCCAGCTGGAGTACTACAAGCTCTTCGGCAACCTGCCGACGAACGCCGACGCGGCCAAGCAGCTGGCGGACGACAACCCGCAGCTCAAGCCGATCATCGACGCCGGCAAGCTCTCCAAGCCGACCGCGTTCACGGGCGCCTGGTCCGACATCCAGCTCGCGCTCGTCGACGTCGTCGTGCAGTCGATCCCGTCGCTCAAGGGCGGCGAGGTCACCGACGACCAGCTCCGGAAGCGTCTGCAGGACGCGCAGAAGGACGCCCAGTCCACGCTCGACCGGCAGAAGAACGGAGGTCTGTGATGACCGCCACCGAGACACGCACGCCCGTGCAGCACCCGCAGCGGACCGTCCGCCCGCACGGCACCACCCCGCTCTACAAGAAGGAGCGCCCGCTCTGGATGCTCATCCCCGGCGGTGTGCTCATGGCGGCGATCATCGTGGTGCCGCTGCTGGTCGGGTTCTTCATCGCGATGCTCGACCTCGACCAGTACACGCTCCGGCAGTGGTTCAGCGCCCCGTTCGTCGGGTTCGCGAACTTCGCCGACGCGATCACGGACTCGCCACTGCTGCACTCGATCTGGATCTCGTGCTCGCTCGCGGTCCTCGTCACCGCGGTGACCGTGCCGATCGGCGTCGCCGCGGCGATCTCGACGCAGAACCGGTTCCCGGGTCGTGGGCTGGTCCGCTCGATCTACCTGATCCCCTACGTGCTCCCCGCCTTCGTCGTCGGCACGTTCTTCCGCACGATGCTGCAGCCGCAGGGGGTCGTGAACGCGATCTTCCACACCGACGTGCTCTGGCTGAACGGTGCGGCGTCCTACTGGGCGCTCGCCGCGGTCATGGTGTGGACGTCGTGGCCGTTCGTGTACCTGCTGAGCCTGGCGGGCCTCCAGGCAGTGGACCTGGAGGTCCACGAAGCGGCGTCGCTCGACGGCGCGACCTGGTGGATCAAGCTGCGCTACGTGGTCTTCCCCTACCTGCGGGGGCCGCTCAGTCTGGCGGTGATCATCGCGATCCTGCACAACATCAACAACTTCACGCTGCCGTTCGTCCTGTTCGGCATCCCGCTCCCGTCGAGCGTCGAGGTCATGCCGGTCCTGACGTACATCGCCAGCTTCCAGTCGTTCCGCTTCGGCCTGTCGGCCGCGATGGCGATCTGTTCGCTCGTGATCGTCGCCATCCCGCTGTTCGTCTACCTGCGAGCGGTGCAGCTCGACACCGGCGACGACGCCGGGCCCAACCGGAAGCAGCGCCGCGCCGACCGCGCCACGCTCGCCGCCCCGGCCGCCGCCGACATCGAGGGAGCACGCGCATGAGCGGCTACAGCGCGACCCGGACCCGCCCGACGGCGACGCTCACCGAGAGCATCACCTCGACCGGCAACACGAAGCGCCACAAGCGTCCGTACGACACCGACGTGACCCGGCTGCTGCCCAGGTGGCTCCTGGTCACCGTGATCGCGGTCATCATCGCGTTCATCGCCGTCCCGGTGCTCTACATCGTGTTCGGTTCGGTGAACTCGGACGTGGCGGTCGCCCGCGGCGAGTACTTCCCGTCCGAGTTCACGCTCGCGAACTACGTGGACATCTGGTCGACGGTCGCGCTCGGCCAGGGCCTGGTGAACAGCATGCTCACCGCCGGCGCGGTCGCGGTCGCGAGTGCGGCGCTCGCCGTGTCGACGGCGTACGTCCTGGTCCGGTTCCGGTTCCTCGGGCGCCTGACCTTCCTGCGCGGCCTGCTCGCGCTGCAGTCGATCCCCGGGACCCTGCTGCTGCTGCCGGTGTTCGTGGTGTTCTCGAACATCGCGAGCGCCACCGGCGTGCAGATCATCGGCACGCGCTGGGGCCTGTTCGTCACGTACCTGACGTTCGCGCTCCCGTTCTCGACGTGGGTGATGGTCACCTACCTGCGCGGGCTCCCGAAGGAGCTGGAGGAAGCGGCGCGCATCGACGGTGCGTCCTCGACGAAGATCCTGACGAAGATCGTGCTGCCGCTGTCGTGGCCGGGCATCGTCGTCTCGGCGATCTTCGCGTTCCTGCTCGGCTGGAACGACGTGCTCTTCTCCACGATCATGACGACCCCGAACACGCGCACGGTCGCGGTGGTCCTGCAGGTGCTCGGCACCACGCAGGAAGGCGGCGCGGTCCCGATCTACGGCCAGATGATGGCCGCCTCGATCGTGTGCGCCGTCCCGGTGGTCGCCCTCTACCTCATCTTCCAGCGCTACCTCGTCGGCGGTCTGACCGCCGGCAGTGTGAAGTAGCGCGAGTTCTCCACAGACTGCCTGGAGGCCCGGTGCGGGCCCGCCCCGCTCCTCCAGGATCGAAGCAACGAAGGGAATCCAATGGCTCAGCCCACATGGGAACTGTCCGGCTTCGGCGACGAGATCGACGCGGACCCCGCGGTGCAGGTCGCGGTGCTGCAAGCCCTCGGCGCCAGTGCGATCGAGGTCCGCAGTGCCTGGGGCGTCAACGTCGTCGACCTCGACGACGACCAGCTCGCCGGCCTGCACCGCCTGTTCGACGAGCGCGGCCAGACCGTGTCCGCCATCGCGTCGCCGATCGGCAAGGTCTCCGTCGACGAACCCGTCGAGCACGAGACCGAGCGCCTCGGCCGGGCGATCCGCGCCGCGCACGCCCTCGGCACCACCAACATCCGGATCTTCTCCTTCTACTTCGAAGGCCGCACTCCGGAGTCCGTCCGCGACGACGTGCTGGTCCGGATGCGGGCACTCGCCGAGCTGGCGTCGCGCGAGGGCGTGACCCTGCTGCACGAGAACGAGAAGGACATCTACGGCGACGTGCCCTCGCGGGTGCTCGACATCGTCGAGAGCGTCGGGTCGCAGTCACTGCGGCTCGCGTGGGACAACGCCAACTACGTGCAGTGCGGCGTCCGGCCCTTCACCGACGGGTGGGCCCAGCTCGCGCCGTACGTCGACTACCTGCAGGTGAAGGACGCCCTCGCCGCCGATTCGTCCGTCGTCCCCGCTGGCGAGGGCGACGGTGAGCTCCTGCTCACGCTCACGGCGCTGCGTGACGCCGGGTACTCCGGGTACGCCTCGCTCGAACCCCACCTCAGCGACTTCACCTCCCTCGGCGGGTTCTCCGGTCCCGCCGCGTTCGGCCGTGCCGGACGAGCCCTCCGGACCCTCACCGACCAGATCGGAGTGACCCTGCGATGACCGCAGCCACCACAGCACCCCTCAAGCTCGCCGTCGTCGGCGCCGGTGTGATCGGCCGTCACCACGCCCGCGTCGCACTCGCGAACGACGGCCTCGACGTCGTCGCCCTCGTCGACGCGATCCCCGAAGCCGCCACCAGCGCCGCCGACGAGATCGAGGCGTCGGGCGCCCCCCGCCCGCTCACCACCGCCACCATCGAAGAGGCGATCGCCCAGACCGACATCGACGTCGTCGCGATCTGCTCGCCGTCGGGCATGCACGTCGCGCTGGCCGAGGCCGCGCTCGCCGCGGGCAAGCACGTCGTCATCGAGAAGCCGCTCGACACCACCATGCCCCGCGCCCGGCAGATCGCCGCGCTCGCCCAGGCGGCCCGCCAGCGGGGGTTGATCGTCAGCGTGATCAGCCAGCACCGGTTCGACCCGGCGTCGGTCGCGGTGGCCCAGGCCGCGCACGGCGGCGGGTTCGGGCGGGTCACCTCGGGTGTCGCGAGCGTCGCCTGGTACCGCTCGCAGGGGTACTACGACTCCGGTGACTGGCGCGGCACCTGGGAGCTCGACGGCGGTGGCGCGGTGATGAACCAGGGCGTGCACACCGTCGACCTGCTCGTGTGGACGCTCGGTCGTCCGGTCGAGATCTCGGCCCAGGTCGGGCTGCTCGCCCACGAGCGCATCGAGGTCGAGGACACCGCGGTCGCCACCGTGCGCTTCGACAACGGGGCCCTCGGGGTGATCCACTGCACCACGGCCGCGTACCCGGGCCTCAGCGCCCGGTACGCGATCTACGGCACGCAGGGCTCGGCCGTCGTCGACGACGACAAGCTCGGTTACTTCCACGTCGCGCCCGACGCCGCCGCCCTGGCCGCGGCGGCCGCGAGCGCGAACACCACTGCCGTGGCCGACCCGGTCGACCAGAAGGCCGACGTCGTCCCCGCCGAGCACGTCGTCGGAGGGCCGCCGGAACCCGACCACTTCCTCGCGGGGCACGGTCGCCAGTACAGCGACATCGTGGACGCGATCCGCACCGGGCGTGAGCCCGGCGTGACCGTCGACGCCGCGCTGGTCTCGCTCGCGACGGTGCGCGGGCTCTACGTCAGCGCGACGCTCGGACAGCCCGTGCTGATCGACGACGTGATCGACGGCAAGTACGACGACGTCGTGCCCGTCGTCGCCACCGCGACCGAAGGAGTCACCCGATGAAGTTCTCCGTGTTCACCGCGTCCACCCCCGACTGGACCCCGTCGCAGGCGGCAGCGACGCTCGCGGCCCAGGGCTGGGACGGCATCGAGTGGCGGGTCGTCGACGACCGCCCGGCCGACGGCACCACGGTGCCGGCAGAGCGCGCCTTCTGGGCGGGCAACCGGTCGACCTGGCAGTTCACGGGGATCCAGGACCAGGTCGGCGAGATCGCGCGGATCACCGACGACGCCGGCTTGGCGTACTCGGGCATCGGCGGCTACCAGCAGGCGTCGAACCGCGACGGCGTCGAGACCATGCTGCGCGTCACCAGCGAGCTCGGCGCCCGGCAGGTCCGCGTCAGCATGCCGGTCTACCGGCAGGAGCGGGAGCGCACCGGTGAGTCCTACCCGCAGCTCTTCGACCGAACCCGTGCCGACCTCGAGTGGGCGGTGGCCCGTGCGACCGAACTCGGCGTGAAGGCCCTCGTCGAGCTGCACCACATGACGATCACCCCGTCGGCCTCGGCCGCGCTCCGGCTCGTCGACGGGCTCGACCCGGAGCACGTGGGCGTCATCCACGACCTCGGCAACCTGGTGATCGAGGGACGCGAAGACCACCTGGCCGCGTTCGAGCTGCTCGGGCCGTACCTGGCGCACGTGCACGTGAAGAACGCCCGGTGGGTCGACACCGGCGACACCCGGGCCGACGGCAGCAGCGTCTGGCAGCACGAGTGGGCGCCGCTCCGCTCCGGCCAGGCATCGGTGGCCGAGTACTTCGACGACCTCCGCGCGTTCGGGTACGACGGCTGGGTCACCATCGAGGACTTCTCCACGGACCTGCCGCTCGAAGCGCGCACCGCCGACAACCTGGCGTTCCTGCGGTCGCTCGTGCCGGTGTCGGCATGACCGATCGCCGCTCCGGCGTCGTGCACCTCGGGGTGGGGGCGTTCGCGCGCGCCCACCTCGCCTGGTACACCCAGCACGCGACGGGCGATCCGTGGGGCATCACGGCGTTCACCGGGCGCTCCCCGGACATGGCCGACGCGCTCACGGCGCAGGGCTGCCGGTACACGCTGGTGACCCGGGCAGCGGACGGCGACACCGCCCAGGTGATCGACGCCGTCGTCGCGGCGCACCCGGGCAGCGACGTCGACGCCTTCGCCCGAGCACTCGCCTCGCCGCACACGACCATCGTCACGCTCACCGTCACCGAGCAGGGGTACCGGTCGGGGTCCGACGTCCCCGCGCGTCTGGTCGCCGGACTCGACGCGCGGCGCCGGGCTGGCGCGGGGCGGATCGCCCTGGTCAGCCTCGACAACCTGACCCACAACGGCGAGGTCCTCCGTCGGGCCGTGCTCGACGCCACGACCGACGACGACCTCCGCGCGTGGATCGAGGCGACCGTCGTGTTCCCGAGCTCGATGGTCGACCGGATCACCCCGGCGACCACGGCCGACGACGTCGCCGGACTGGGCGAGCTCCCCGGCGCGCTGCCGCAGGACCGCGTCCCCGTCGTCACCGAACCCTTCGCCGAGTGGGTGCTGCAGGACGTGTTCGACGGCATCGACCGTCCGGCGTGGGAGACGGCGGGCGTCCGCCTGGTCGACGACGTCACGCCGTACGAGCAGCGGAAGCTCTGGCTGCTCAACGGATCCCACTCGCTGCTGGCCTACCTCGGACTGCTGCTCGGGCACGAGACCGTGGCGCAGGCGATGGCTGACGACGTGTGCCGCAGCGCGGTCGAGCAGCTCTGGGACGAAGCCGCCGTCGAGCTCCCGCTGCCGGCGACCGAGATCGCCGAGGCCCGCGCCGCGCTCGTCGACCGCTTCGCCAACCCCCGCATCCGGCACACCCTGGCGCAGATCGCCTCGAGCGGCTCGCAGAAGCTGCCGGTCCGCGTGGTCGACGTGCTGCGGCACCGCCTCGGCCGCGACCCTGCGGCCGGCGTCGGCCCCGGAGCCGCGACCCTGATCGCCGCGTGGTGGCTGCACCAGACCGAGCAACCCGGGCTCGTGAACGACCCCGGCGCACCCGGTGCAGGCTCGGACGTGCACGACGTCCTCGGCGTGATCGCCCCCGACCTCGACACCACCCCCGTGGTCGCGGCCGTCACCGCCGCCGCCGACCGCATCCGCGCAGCCCGCGCTCGCTCGTCCGAAGGAGTACCAGCATGACCGACACCGGCACGACCAACCCCGCCGCGCCCGTCCCCGGCGCCGTCGACGACCGCGCTGCCGACACGACCTCGGGCCGTCCCGACACGTGGCCGTCCGCCGACCGCGGGCAACTGATCGACAAGGCCGAGGTCATCGTGACGAGCCCGGACCGCAACTTCGTGACGCTGAAGGTGACCACGGCCGACGGGGTCACCGGTCTCGGCGACGCGACCCTGAACGGCCGCGAACTGGGCGTCGCGTCGTACCTGTCGGAGCACGTCGTCCCGCTGCTGATCGGTCGCGACGCCAGCCGGATCGAGGACGCCTGGCAGTTCCTCTACCGCTCGTCGTACTGGCGTCGCGGCCCGGTCACGATGGCCGCGATCGCCGCCGTGGACATGGCGCTCTGGGACATCAAGGCGAAGGTCGCCGGGATGCCCCTGTACCAGCTGCTCGGCGGTGCGTCACGCACGGGGCTGATGGCCTACGGACACGCCTCCGGCAAGGAGCTGCCCGAGCTCTTCGACTCGA
The DNA here is from genome assembly GCF_003234655.2 of Curtobacterium sp. MCLR17_007. Taxonomy (NCBI): domain Bacteria; kingdom Bacillati; phylum Actinomycetota; class Actinomycetes; order Micrococcales; family Microbacteriaceae; genus Curtobacterium; species Curtobacterium sp. MCLR17_007. The sequence continues at coordinate 836,102 of NZ_CP126271.1, forward strand.
TCCGTGCGCACCAGGAAGAGGGCTACCGCTCCATCCGCGTGCAGACGGGCGTGCCCGGGCTCGAGTCCATCTACGGCATTGCGTCGAACGCGACGACCGAGGGCAACAGCGGCGTCCGCTACGACTTCGAGCCGGCGCAGCGCGGTGCCTTCCCGGCGATGGAGGACTGGGACACCCGCGCGTACCTCCGGCACGTACCCACCGTGTTCGAAGCCGTCCGCAACGAGTTCGGCCCCGAGCTGCCCCTGCTGCACGACGGCCACCACCGGATGACCCCGCTGCAGGCCGCGAAGCTCGGCAAGTCGCTCGAGCCGTACGACCTGTTCTGGCTCGAGGACTGCACCCCGGCCGAGAACCAAGAGGCGCTCAAGCTCGTCCGGCAGCACACCACGACACCCCTGGCGATCGGCGAGGTCTTCAACACGATCTGGGACTTCAAGGACATCATCCGCGACCAGCTCATCGACTACGTCCGCGGTGCCGTCACGCACATGGGTGGCGTGACCCCGCTCAAGAAGACGATGGACTACGCGGCGATGTACCAGATCAAGTCCGGGTTCCACGGGCCGACCGACATCTCGCCGGTCGGGCTCGCGGCGCAGATGCACCTCGGGATGGCGATCCACAACTTCGGCATCCAGGAGTACATGCAGCACGGCGACCGCACCAACCAGGTCTTCCAGCAGACCTTCACGTTCACCGACGGCTACCTGCACCCGGGCGACGAGCCCGGGCTCGGGGTCTCGCTCGACGTCGACGAAGCGGGGAAGTACCCGTACGAACAGGCATACCTGCCGTTCAACCGCCTGGCCGACGGCACCGTCCACGACTGGTGACCCGGCGCGGGTAGCCTCGGCGACCGTGGACATCGACGCGCTCGCCGAGGCCGCCCGCGACCTGCTGCTCGTCGCGCCCGCGGACTTCGTCGCCGAGCGCACCGCCCGGCAACGAGCAGCCCGGCAGGACGACCGCGACCTCGCGACGGCCATCGGGAAGCTCCGGAAGCCAGCTCCGGCGGCATGGGTCGTCGACCTGCTCGCCCACGACGGAGCACTGGACGAGGCTGTCGACCTGGGTCCGACGATCCGCGACGCCCAGGCGAGCGCCGACCCGCAGCAGATCGCCGTGCTCCGCCGACAGCGCTCCGGCGTCGTGGCCGCGCTGGCCCAGGCGGGCGCCGACCTCGCCTCCGATGCCGGCCACGCCGCCGCCCCGGCCGTGCTCGACCAGGTCCGCGCCACCATCGAGGCCGCGATGGCCGATCCGCACGCGGGCGCCGCGGTGCGGTCCGGGCTCCTGGTCCGACCGCTCGAGAGCGCGGGGTTCGACGACGTCGACCTCGACGGTGCGCTCGCCGTGCCGGACGCGGTCCCGGATGCCTGGTCCGGCAGCGGGGCCGACCCCATCCCGATCACCAGCGCGCGACGAACGACCAAGCCGAGCCGAGCCTCCAGGCCGGAACCGGAACCGGAACCGGAACCGGAACCGGATCCGGAACCGGCCCGCGACACCGCGGCGGACCGCCGCGCAGCACGCCAGGCCGAGACGGCCGCGCGCGCCGAGTCCCGCGACGCCGATGCCGCGCTGGACCGAGCCGAGACGGAACTCGACGCCGCCGAACAGCGTCGCGCCCAGCTCCAGCGCGATCTCGACGCAGCGACTGCCGAGGTCGCACGCCTCGAACTCGCCCGCGACGACGCCGAGGCCGCCAGCGACCGGGCGCGGGACCTCCTCGCCGCCGCCCGACAGCACCGCCGCGACCTCGGACGCTGACGGACCTGCGCTCGTGGACGATCCTGTCCACTTGTCGCATGGTGAGCGGAGGCGTACCGTGCAGCCACCCGACCCGAGGGGTGCTCATGCGAGTCACCGTCGTCCGCATCACCGTCACCGTCCTCACCGCGCTCAGCGTGGGGGTGGTCCCCCTGGCCGTCGCGCCCGTCGCCGCAGCGTCGGTCGGGTCGTCGATCCGCGCCGCGACGTCCGAGTCGCTGATCGCCGCGCCGAACGGGCCGGGCCTCCGGGCCCCGAACCGTTGCGCCACGACGTCTCCGGGACTGGTCCCGGCCACCCTGTACGGCGGGGTCTCCACGCTGTCGGCCGGGTACTGGTTCGAGGAGTGCCGCTTCGGGGACTCCGTGTTCCTGCGGAACCTGACCCCGTCGGTGTGGACGATCGACCTGCTCCGGTCCGGTGCCCTCGACCCGCGGCCGACCCCGTCGGCCGTCGTCGCACGGTACGAGCTGTTCCACAGCCAGTACCCGCCGGTGACCCTCTGGGACGAGACGATCGCGCCGGGGGAGACGCTCGTCTTCAGCGATGTCGACCAGTTCGTGCTCACCCACGACCTGGACGCGACCGCCGCCTGGCTGACGTCGCGAGCGACCACGAAGTGGATGCGCGACGTGGCGGAGATCGATCTCGGCAAGCAGGTGCTCCTCGCGGCGGCCGGCCGTCGGGGGACCGCGGGGGCAGCGCTCGCGGACTGCTTCGGAGCCGTCGAGACCGTCACGGACGAGTGGACGTCGCTGAGCAGTGACGAGGTCCTCAGCCGGATCACCGCAGCGGTCTCCATCGGCATGGAGTCGCGGACGTGCGTCCGTGCGCTCGAGGCCTTCCACGCGAACCCGACGATCACCCGCGCAGCGGAGTCGGAGAGCACGTCGATCCTCCACACGGTTGCGTCCTCGGTCGGCAAGACGTCGGCGGTGTCTGCCCTCGAGCGGTTCGGTCCGGCGCTCCGGGCCTTCCTCGCCGCGCGGTGAACCGTCCCGTCACACACTGAGCCGTCCCGTCACACACCGAGCCGTCCTCATCACCTCGGATGAAAAGGCCGGGGGCGGCTCGGTGACCCGGCCGGCGTCCCCCTACGCTCAGCCGCATGCTCCTCTTCCTCCGCCGCCGTGGACGCCACCTGGTCGCTCCCGTCGCCGGCGCCGTCTTCCTGGCGCTCTGGATCGTCGCCGAGGCCGGCCGGTCCGGACTCGCCGACCACGTCATCGTCGTCTCGGCCTTCGCGGTCGCGATCGGACTGTCGAACTGGATGCCCTCGACCGCCCTCGGACTCGTCGTCGTGGTTCCGCTCCTGCAGGCGCTCCGGCTGCTGCACCGCCCGACCGACACGACGTGGCCCGAGTACCTGGCCATCGTGATCGTCGTCGGCATCGTCGGTGCCGGACGGTCGGACCTGCTCCGGTGGCTCGCGGTCCCGGTCCTCGCGGTCGCCAGCGCTGCGGCAGCGTGGGCCATGGTCGTGCCGACGGCGGCGGACCCGGACGTCTGGGGTCTGTGGGTCGGATCGTCGTCGGGCACCCGGAGCGACCTCGTCTTCATCGCACTGGCGATCGCCGGCGCGAGCGGCATCGGGTGGGCGGTCGGCGTCGCGTTCGGGGCGTCGTGGCGGATCGGTCTCGCGAGGGTGCGGGTGGTCGAGGCCGAGCGGGAGACCGAGGTGACGACCGTGGAGCTGCAGGCCGAGCAGGAGCGTGCCAGGATCGCCCGGGACGTGCACGACTCCCTCGCGCACTCGCTCGCCGTGGTCGTGTCGCAGGCCCAGGGCGCCGCGGCCATCGCGGCCCGTGACGAGCACGCGGCGCAGGCGCTCCAGGACATCGCCGAGGTGAGTCGTGCCGCCCTCGGTGACGTCCGGGCGCTGGTGGAGCGCATCCAGGGCGCCGGTGACGAGGCGCGTCACGGTCTCGACGACGTGCCGCCGCTGGTCGAGGACATGCGGGAGCTCGGGATGTCTGCCATGTCCGAGTCCCACGGCACCCCGTCCGCGGTGGCCCCGGCGGTCGGGGCGGCGGTGCACCGCATCGTCCAGGAGAGCCTGACGAACGTCCTCAAGCACCAGGGGCGCACCGCCGTCGTCCGGGTGGTCCTCGACTGGCGCGGTCCGGGTCTCGGCCTGGTGGTGACGTCGAACGGCGAGGCACCGCTCGTCGAGCTCGACGGCCCCGGTTCGGGGATCGCTGGGATGCAGGAGCGTGCGCGCCTGGCCGGAGGGTGGCTGCGCGCCGGCACCGGTGACGAGGACCACGACTTCGTCGTGACGGCGTGGCTGCCGACCGTCGACGTCCCGGCCCCGACTCCGGTGCCGACGCTCGAGGTGGCACGGTGATCCGGGTCGCCGTCGTCGACGACCAGCGGCTCTTCGCCTCCGGGATGCAGATGCTCGTCGACGCCCAGGACGACATGACCTGCGTCGGGACGGCTGCCGACGGCCTCGAGGCCCTCGACCTCTGCGCAGCCGAGCACCCCGACGTGCTCCTGCTCGACCTCCGGATGCCCGTGCTCAACGGCATCGAGACCCTCGGACGCCTCGCCGCTGTCGACGGCGACCGCCCCCGTGTGGTCGCACTGACCACCATCCGCCGCGACGACGCCGTGCTCGCCGCCCTCCGCGCCGGAGCTGCCGCGTTCCTGACGAAGGACGCGCTGCCGGACGTCGTGACGGCCACCATCCGCGACGTCCACGAGGGCCGCCCCGCGCCGACCGAGGCCGAGGCGCTCGAGCTGCTCCGCGCGCAGGGCACCCCGGCCGAGACGAGCCGACGCGACGAGATTCTCGACGCGCTGACCGCCCGCGAGCGCGAGGTGTTCCTCCTCGTCGCGAAGGGCCTCAGCAACGCCGAGATCGCCGCGAGCGTGTTCCTCAGCGAGGCCACCGTGAAGAGCCATGTCCGCTCCGTGCTGATGAAGCTCGGCCTCCGGAACCGGATCCAGGTCGTCATCACCGCACACGAACGCGGCCTCGTCCGCGCCTAGGGGGAACCATGCAGATCACCAGTCGCGCCACGAAGACCGGCACGCTCGCCCTGGTCGTCATCGGCCTCGCCGCGAGCGTCGTGCACGGCCTGCCCGAGCCCGTCGACGTCGCCGTCTTGCCGACGACCGAGCGGGACCCGGCAGCCTGGACGATGCCGCTCGACGGCTACGTCCAGCCGGGCGGCCGGAAGGACACCTACGCGACGAACCTCGTCATCCAGCCGTGCCTGCGCGATGCCGGGATCGACTTCCCGGTGCCGTGGGCGACGACCGCCGGGCTCGACGCGGTCTCCGACCAGGACGAGACACCGGAGCGTGGCAACACCTCACCCGCCCTCTCCTGGAGCACACCGCTCGACGCCGAGACGGCTCGGACACGCGGTTACCACGGCCCGTCGACGGTCGGAGCCAACGAGGACGGCATGAAGGCGTGGGGTGAGGACCCGAAGCGGAACGCGGCGTTCGCGAACGCCTCCGAGCGGGAGACGACCCGGTGCTTCCGGCAGGGCTCCCGCACGCTCGGCACCGACGATGGAAGTGGCGCCGTGCAGAGCGCCTCGATCGTGGCGAAGCGCTTGACGTACCTCGCCGCAACGGCCGCCCGCGAGGACGACGCCGTCGTCGCAGCAGCCGCGAAGTGGCACGCGTGCATGGCGCCGGCCGGGCTCCCCGACCTGCCGGCGACGCCGAACGGGATGCCCTCGCGGTCGATCCGCTCGGACTACGGCACGACCATCTCCACGACGCCCGTGCAGGACGGCGAGGTCGCCATCGCGAAGCGGGACGTCGCGTGCCAGGCGTCGTCCGGCTACCGGAGGGCGCTGTATGACGCCGAGTGGGACCGCCTCCGGCACGTCACGGCGAGCGACGCGTCCGTGCTCCACGGGGCGCCGGCGGACCAACTGGCGGTGGACCGTCGACTCGACGCGACGATCCGTCGCCTCGCCCCGGCGGCGCCGGCCGACGTGGACTGACCGACGGACCGAAAGACCGACGGACCAACGGACCGACGGACCGACCGTCCGACCGACGTCGGATCGTTACACAACAGTTGTCGTTCTTGACGACGAGCGTTGGAGCGGTCTAATCTCGGGCACCATGCTTCGGGCCGGCGATGGTCCGCCGGGGACCGGATCCGCACAGCAGCATCGGGCCGCCCCGGGACCATGACCCGCATCATCGCCGACGACCCCCGCCGCCCGCAGCCACAGCGCAGGCACGGAGGCCGGTGCGCGGCGCACCCCGGAGAACAGCCGCGATGCAGGGTCGAGCACTCCGGGGGCCCACCAGGAGAGACGCATGTCGAACCGATCCGTCACCGCCCCACCCCTGCACGACCCCGCCGCACGAGGACCAGCCGCGGCACCACGACCGGGCCTCCTCGCCCGACTCGGCATCCCGCACCCACTGCGCTGGGGCTTCCTGGGCGTCCTCATCTTCATGACCGGCGACGGCATCGAGTCGAACTTCATCGCCCCGCACATCGCGGGAGCCCTCGGCACGGGCGGCACCGACAGTGCCGCGATGGTCATCGGCCTGTACGGCGTCGCGGTCCTGGTGGCCTCGTACTTCGCCGGGGTGCTGTCCGAGCTCTGGGGCCCGCGTCGGGTCATGACGATCGGCGCGGTGCTCTGGGTCGTGTTCCAGGTCACGTTCCTGGCGGCGCTGCCCACCGGGTCCGTCGGACTCATCGCGCTGACGTACTTCCTGCGCGGACTCGGGTTCCCGCTGTTCGCGTTCTCGTTCCTGTGCTGGGTGAACCACACCGTCGCCCGCGAGCGGAACGCCACCGCCGTCGGCTGGTTCTACGTCGTGTTCACCGGCGGCCTGCCCACGCTCGGCTCCCTCATCGCGATCGGCAGCATCCCCGCGTTCGGCGGTGGTGCCACCGGGGAGACCGGGTCGATGGCGCTGTCGCTGCTCTTCGTCGCGGTCGGCTGGGCCGTCGTCCGGTTCGGGGTCCACGAGCGCACGGGTCTCGGCCGGATCGCCCCGCGTGAGCACTCCGCCGCCCGGGTCATCGCCAGCGGCATCGAGGTCTGCATCTCGCGCCCCAAGGTCCTGCTGGCCGTCGTCATCCGCCTCGTGAACACCGCGCCGGAGTTCGGCATGTTCGTGATCATGCCCGCGGTCATCGGCACCGAGCTCGGCTGGGGACAGTCGAAGTGGCTCACGATGACCGTCATCGTGTACGCCGGCAACATCCTGTTCAACGCCGTCTTCGGCGCGATCGGTGACCGCATCGGCTGGATCCGCACGGTCAAGTGGTTCGGGATCGCCGCATCGGGCGTCGGCCTGCTGGCCTGGTGGTACGTGCCGCACCTGGTACCCGCCGGGTCCGAGTGGGGGTTCTGGCTGGCGACGGCCGCGGGGACGGTCTTCGGCATCATGCTCGCGGGCTTCACACCGATGGGCGCGATCGTCCCGGCGTTCGCGGGGGAGGACCGCCGCGGCGCGGCCATGGCGATGTACGCGACGGCCGCCGGTGGCGCGACCTTCCTCGGCAACGCGGTCGTCAGCGCGGTGCTGCCGTGGGGCGGCGCCGCAGGCGTCGTCTGGACGTTCGTCGTGCTCTACGCGCTCGCGTTCGTGGTGCTCAGCTTCCTCAGGGTGCCCGCGCAGGCCGAGGCCGCCGGCCACTGACCGCCACCACCTGACGGACGGGAGGCACGGGGCCGGCCGGCACCGTGCCTCCCGTCCGTCGTGGGTCCGGTCCACCACCGTGGCCGACACGCCCGGGTGGGTGCTGGTAGAGTTGTGGACGACTTCGGCGAGGGCCGCGTACGCGCGGCCGTGATCGACGCGGCGGATGACCCGGCAAGCTCTGGGAACGTTCCTCACGCGTGCACGCGTTCGAGTTGCAACACCACAGACCCCCCACGATGCCGGCACCCCGGTGTCGTTCCCCAGACCAGGAGGCACCCATGGCCGACTACACCAAGCTCGCAGCGGAAGTCCGCACCAAGTTCGGCAAGGGCGCTGCCCGCAAGCTCCGCGCTGCCGACAAGATCCCCGCCGTCATCTACGGTCACGGCACCGAGCCGAAGCACGTCAGCCTGCCGGGCCACGAGACCATGCTGCTCGTCCGTACCGCCAACGCGGTCGTCGACCTCGACATCGACGGCACGGCGCAGCTCGCCCTCGTCAAGGACGTCCAGCGCGACCCGGTGCGCCAGATCATCGAGCACATCGACCTCGTCGTCCTGCGTCGTGGCGAGAAGGTCACGGTCGACGTCCCCGTCGTCGTCGAGGGCGAGTCCTTCTCCGGCACGATCCACGTGCAGGACCTCAACACCGTGTCCCTGCTGGTGCTCGCCACCGACATCCCCGAGCACGTCGTGGTCGACGTCGAGGGCCTCGAGGACGGCAAGCAGATCCACGCCTCCGAGCTCACGCTGCCCGAGGGCGCCGAGCTCGAGACCGACCCCGAGGCGCTCGTCGTCGCGATCGTCACCCCGCGTGGCACCGCTGACGACGAAGCCGCCGACGAGGCCTCCGCCGAGGCCGGCGCCGAAGCCGGTGCCGAGGGCGGCTCCGCGCCGGTCGACGAGTCCGAGTAACACCCGTTCGGGACATCTGGTCGACGCTGATGACGACGTCCGCATGACGGAACGACTGCTCGTCGTGGTCGGGCTCGGGAACCCCGGGCCCGACTACGCGGGGAACCGTCACAACGTCGGCCAGATGGTCCTCGACGAACTCGCCGCCCGGATGGGTGCGACGTTCAAGAAGCACAAGACCCCGAACACCGTCGCCGAGGGGCGTCTCGTCCCCGGTGGTCCCCGGCTCGTGCTCGCCAGACCGGGGTCGTTCATGAACACCTCGGGCGGCCCCGTCTCGAGCGTGCTCGGGTTCTACAGCGCCACACCGGCCGACCTCGTCGTCGTGCACGACGAGCTGGACCTGCCGTTCGACACCGTCCGACTCAAGGGCAACGGCGGACACGGCGGGCACAACGGGCTGCGCGACATCATCAAGGCCACCGGCACGAACGAGTTCGCCCGGGTGCGCGTCGGCATCGGCCGCCCGCCCGGACGCCAGGACCCGGCCGACTACGTCCTGCGCGACTTCTCGCCCACCGAGAAGAAGACGCTGCCGAACCTGCTGGCGGACGCCGCCGACGCGGTCGAGGCGATCGCCGACCTCGGCCTGCTCGCGGCCCAGCAGCGCGTCCACGCGCCGTCCTGACGCACTGCGGTCGCTGTCGGTCGTCGCCGGTACCATGTCCTGAGTGACGATCTCGGGCATCATCCCTGCGCTCTCGCGCGCCTCCGCGTTCGATCGCGTCCTGCGCGCCGCTCCTCGTGACGCCGACTTCTCGGTGGTCGACGGCCTCCGCGTGCCGCTCCTGGCGGCGCTCATGGCCGAGCGCAAGGGCCCGCAGTGCGTCCTCGTGATCACCGCCACGGGGCGCGAGGCCGAGGCCGTCCGAGGTGCCCTGTCGAGCTACCTGCCCGACACCCAGGTGCTCGAGTTCCCGGCGTGGGAGACCCTGCCCCACGAGCGACTGTCGCCCAGTGCGCAGACCGTCGGCACCAGGATCGCCACGCTGCGCGCCCTGCAGCGGTGGCAGGACACCGACGCTGCCGATCGCGCCACCACCGTCGTCGTGGCGAGTGTCCGTGCCGCGCTGCAGCCCATCGCCGACAACCTGACCGAGCTCGCACCGGTCGTGCTGCGCACCGCGTCGCGCGGCAACGACCTCTCCAGCATCGCGGCGCAGCTCGTCGACCTGGCGTACGCCCGCGTCGACCTGGTGACCCGCCGGGGCGAGTTCGCCGTCCGCGGTGGCATCCTCGACGTCTTCCCGCCCACGGCCGACCACCCGGTGCGCGTCGACTTCTTCGGTGACGAGATCGACGGCATCAAGGCGTTCTCCGTCGCCGACCAGCGCTCCACCGACGACGACCTCGGTTCGGTCGAGCTCACGGCCTCACGCGAGCTCCTGCTCAGCGAGGACGTCCGCCAGCGCGCCCGCGAGATGCTGCACGAGTTCCCGAACCTGTCCCAGATGCTCGCCAAGGTCGCCGAGGGCATCCCGGTCGAGGGCATGGAGTCCCTCGCGCCGGCACTGGTCCGCAAGCTGGTGCCGATGACGACGTACCTGCCGAGCGACGCGACCATCGCTGTCTTCTCACCCGAGCGGGTCAGTGGCCGTGCGCACAGCCTGGCTGAGACGAACCAGGAGTTCCTGCAGGCCGCGTGGAGCGCCGCCGTCGCCGGTGCCCAGGCGCCGATCGACCTCGACGCGGGCAACTTCCTGACGGTGCCGCAGCTCCGTGCCACCCGCGGCGACCGCACCTGGTGGACGATCTCGCCGTTCGACAGCGGGGCGGACGAACCCCTGAGCGACGCGGATGCCGCCACCGAGGCGGGGGAGTACGTCCGCGTCCGGGCCGATGCGGTCCCGAGCTTCGCCGGCAGTGCCGACGGGGCGGTCGCACACGTCAAGGCGCTGACCGACGACGGCTGGGCGGTGGTCGTCACCGCCCAGGGGCAGGGGCTCGTCGAGCGCGCCGTGCAGGTCCTCGCCGATGCCGGGGTCGCCGCCCGGGCCGAGGCCGTCACCGCACCGCCGCAGCCCGGCGTCGCGATCGTCACGACGGCGTCGGTCGAGCACGGCTTCTCGATCCCCGACCCCCGCATCGCGGTGCTGAGCGAGGCCGAGTTCTACGGCCGCACGGCGCAGCAGGGCGCCCGCACGGTCAAGAAGCTCGCCAGCCGGCGCAAGAACGTCGTCGACCCGCTGCAGCTCAAGCCGGGCGACGTGGTCGTGCACGCCACGCACGGCATCGGCAAGTTCGTCGAGCTCGTCTCGCGCGAGGTCTCGAGCGGCGGGCGCAACGCGGTCAAGACGCAGCGCGAGTACCTGGTGCTCGAGTACGCACCGTCGAAGCGCGGCTACCCGGGCGACAAGCTCTTCGTCCCGACCGACCAGCTCGACCAGCTCTCCCGCTACGTCGGCGGCGAGTCCCCGAGCCTGTCGAAGATGGGTGGCAGCGACTGGTCCGCGGCGAAGAGCAAGGCGCGCAAGGCCGTCCGCGACATCGCCGTCGACCTCGTCAAGCTCTACTCGGCGCGCATGGCGTCGAAGGGCCACGCGTTCGGTCCGGACACCCCGTGGCAGCGCGAGCTCGAAGAGGCGTTCCCGTTCGCCGAGACCGCCGACCAGCTCACCACCATCGACGAGATCAAGCGCGACATGGAGCGCCCGATCCCGATGGACCGGCTGCTCTCCGGCGACGTCGGCTACGGCAAGACCGAGGTCGCGATCCGCGCTGCCTTCAAGGCCGTGCAGGACGGCAAGCAGGTCGCCATGCTCGTCCCGACCACGCTGCTGGTCCGGCAGCACATGGAGACCTTCGCCGAGCGCTTCGCCGGGTTCCCCGTGCACCTCCGCGCGCTCAGCCGGTTCCAGACGGACAAGGAGTCCAAGGAGACCCTCGCGGGCCTGGCCGACGGCACCGTCGACATCGTCATCGGCACGCACCGGATCCTGTCCCAGGGCGTGCAGTTCAAGGACGTCGGTCTGGTCATCATCGACGAAGAGCAACGCTTCGGCGTCGAGCACAAGGACCAGCTCAAGAAGCTCAAGACCAACGTCGACGTCCTGGCGATGTCCGCGACGCCGATCCCGCGCTCGCTCGAGATGGCGGTGACGGGCATCCGTGAGATGTCCACCCTGGCGACCCCGCCCGAGGACCGCCACCCCATCCTGACCTTCGTCGGCCCGCAGTCCGACCTGCAGGTCGGCGCGGCGATCCGGCGCGAGATGCTCCGCGAGGGCCAGGTGTTCTACGTGCACAACCGCGTCAAGGACATCCAGTCGGTCGCCGCGCACCTGGCCGAGATCGTGCCGGACGCCCGCATCGCCGTCGCGCACGGGCAGATGTCCGAGCAGACGCTCGAACAGGTCATGGTCGACTTCTGGGAGCGCCGCTTCGACGTGCTCGTCTCGACGACCATCATCGAGACCGGGCTCGACATCGCGAACGCGAACACGCTCATCATCGACCGGGCGGACAAGTACGGGCTGTCGCAGCTGCACCAGCTCCGTGGTCGCGTCGGTCGAGGGCGCGAGCGCGGCTACGCGTACTTCCTGTACGACGCCGACAAGCCCCTGTCCGAGACCGCCCAGGACCGCCTCGAGACCATCGCGGCGAACAACGAGCTCGGCGCGGGCATGCAGGTCGCGATGAAGGACCTCGAGATCCGTGGCGCGGGCAACCTGCTCGGCGGCGAACAGTCCGGGCACATCGCGGGGGTCGGGTTCGACCTGTACCTCCGCATGATCGGCGAGGCCGTGTCGCAGTTCCGCGGGGACGTCGCCGAGGGGCAGACCGAACTGCGCCTCGAGATCCCCGTCGACGCGCACATCCCCGAGGACTACGTCGAGTCCGAGCGCCTGCGACTCGAGGCGTACCAGAAGCTCTCGGCGGCATCGGCCCCGACCGCGCAGTCCGACGCGATCGACCTGGTGCTCGACGAGCTGACCGACCGGTACGGCACGCCGCCACAGCCCGTGCAGACCCTGGTCGAGGTGTCCCGACTCCGTCGCATGGCGCAGCAGGTCGGCCTGTCCGACGTGGTCGTCATGGGCTCGAACCTGCGGGTCGCGGGCAAGGAGCTCGCCGACTCGTCCCAGGTCCGGCTCAAGCGGATGTTCCCCGGCGCCAGGTGGTTCCCCCAGCAGAACGCGTCGAGCATCCCGATGCCGCGTCCGCACGACCAGGCCCTGCCCGACGACGCCCTGATCCAGTGGGTCGAGAGCATCCTGACGGCCGTGTACGGCGCGACCACGCCGGCAGCGGCGGCGACGGCCCCGTAGTCCGCAGCTGACGGACGGGAGGCCCGGTGCCAGCTGGCACCGGGCCTCCCGTCGGCAGGTGGGGTCGCGTCCGCTTCGTTGCGACGATCCCGATGTCGTACGACAGCGACGCTGTCGCTCTGCTGGCTGGCTGCCGCTCGCGCGACGATCCCGATGTCGTACGACAGCGACGTTGTCGCTCCGCCGGGCGACAGCCGTGCCCGGCGACGATCCCGATGTCGTACGACAGCGACGTTGTCGCTCGGCTGGCGGCTGCCGCTCGCGCGACGATCCCGATGTCGTACGACAGCGGGGTTGTCGCTCTGCCGGGCGGCTGCCGCTCGCGCGACGATCCCGATGTCGTACGACAGCGACGTTGTCGCTCCGCCGGGCGACAGCCGTGCCCGGCGACGATCTACTCGGTCGCCTCGGCCTCGGAGAGTTCGCGCCGCGCACGGTGGTGCCGCGCCTTGAGACTGACCACGATCGCCGAGGCGACCATCGCGATGCCGGAGCCGATCAGCACGGCCAGGACCCCCTCGTCGACGATCTCGGCGTTGCCCGCGAAGGCCAGTTCGTTCATCAGCAGGGACACGGTGAACCCGATGCCGCCGAGCACCCCGACGGTGACGATCGACCAGAACGACAGCGACGGACGCCCAGGCCCCCGGAACACCCGCGTCGCGACGGCGCCGAACAGCGTGATCCCGATGACCTTGCCGACGGGGAGGGCCAGGACGACGGCCCAGAACGTGGGGGAGAGCTCGCCGATGCCGACGGCGGGGATGACCACCGCTGCGGACGCGAACGCGAAGACCGGCAGCACGATCGCGTTCGACCACGGCTCGACCCGCTCGTGCAGGGTGTGTCCCGGACGTCGCGGCAGCACGAGCCCGAGGGCGACCCCGGCGATCGTCGCGTGGACGCCCGAGTGGTACACGAGCCACCACGTCACGACGCCGAGCACGACCATGCCGGCGATGAGCCAGCCCTGCCCCGATCGACCCGGGCGGAGCATCCGGCCGAGCAGCCAGAACAGCACGAGCAGGACCGCCGCGCCACCGAGCGCGAGGAAGTCGGTGTCGTGCGCGAACACCACCGCGATGATGACGATCGCGATGAGGTCGTCGAGCACCGCGAGTGCCAGCAGGAACACCCGCAGCGTGGAGGGGAGCCCGCGGCCGAACATCGCCAGCACCCCGAGCGCGAACGCGATGTCCGTCGCCGTCGGGATCGGCCACCCGTGCGTGTACTGCGTGCCCGCGGTGACAGCGAGGTAGATGCCGGCGGGTACGACGACACCACCGACCGCGGCGATGGCCGGCACGATCGCCGTCTTGGGGTTCGAGAGCTCGCCCGCCACGAGCTCGTGCTTGAGCTCGATCGCGACGAGCAGGAAGAACACCGCGAGCAGCCCGTCGCTGATCCAGTGCGCAACGGACAGGTCAAGACCGACAGCACCCCACGGCGCGTGCAGGTCGAGGACGTGTTCGAGTCCGGGGCCGATCGGCGTGTTCGCCAGGACGAGGCCGAGGACCGCCGCTGCGAGGAGGGCGATCGCGCTGAAGCGCGGGGAACGGATTGCTGCGAGCATGGAACTCCGTGAGGGTACGGGAAACGGTCCGTCGACCAGACTTCCCGACACGCCTCGGTCATCGTATCCGATACTGATGCGATGACCGTCTCGGACCTGACCGCCGTCGTGGACCGCCTGCTCGACCCGGACGGCGGGTGCGTCTGGAACCGCGAGCAGACCCATGCCTCGCTCGCGCGCTACGCCGTCGAGGAGTCCTACGAACTCGTCGACGCGATCGAGGACGGGGACGTCGAGGACGTCCGCGAGGAACTCGGTGACGTGCTCTACCAGGTCGTGCTCCACGCCGGGATCGCCGCCCGTGCGGGGGAGTTCGACCTCGACGACGTCGTCGAGTCCGCCCGCGAGAAGATGGTCCGCCGCCACCCTCACGTCTTCGGCGACGAGCGCGCGGACACCGTCGAGGACGTGGTGCGCGTGTGGCGGGCGGCGAAGGCAGCCGAGAAGTCCGCGCGCACGAGCGTGTTCGACGGAGTCCCGAGGGCGATGCCCCCGATGGAGCGTGCGGTCAAGCTGCTGGAACGACTGGAGGAGCGGGGCGACGCCGACGAAGCCGTCGCCGCCGTCGTGGGGCCGGATGGGGCTGACGCCGACTGGGGCTCGGAGATGCTCGGAGCGATCGCGGCGGCGCGGCGGTCCGGGATCGATCCGGTGGAGAGCCTGCGGGCTGCGGTTCGTCGGCTCGAGGTGGAGGGACGCGCGGGTGACTGAGCGGATGTGGCAGCGAGCGCTGGGGCGGGAAGTGCGGGCGTCCTCCTAACCCGAAAAAGGAGGACGCCCGCGAGCGGGGCCGTCGGTGCAACCAGGGATTGTGCACCGACGGGGATCCCGCTCGAACCGCGGGGCACTCTGCAGCACGGTGCCCTCGCGAACGACACGGCGAGTGGATCAGGCACTCGCCATGCCGAGGTTCTGCATCCACAATATCAGTGGGTCGGTCGGCACGCAACTCGTGGGCCGATCTGACAGGATTGGCCCATGGCAACGACCGTGACGGCACCCCGTGGCATGCGTGACTTCCTCCCCGCGGACAAGGCGCGGCGCGAGCACGTCCTCGGTGTCGTCCGCGACGTGTACGCCCGACACGGGTTCGACGAGATCGAGACCCCCGTGGTCGAGGACGCCGCACGACTGCACTCGGGCCTCGGCGGTGACAACGAGAAGCTCGCATTCGGGGTCATGCGCCGCGGCCTCACGGTGGACGACCTGCGAACTGCGGCTGCGCCACTCGACCTCGCCGACCTCGGACTCCGCTTCGACCTGACCGTGCCGCTCGCCCGCTTCTACGCCTCGCACCGAGCCGAGCTGCCCTCGGTCTTCCGTTCGGTGCAGATCGCCCCCGTGTGGCGTGCCGAACGTCCGCAGAAGGGGCGCTACCGGCAGTTCGTGCAGTGCGACATCGACGTCCTCGGCGAGCCGGGGCAGCTCGCCGAGGTCGAACTCATCCAGGCGACGACGGCCGCGCTCGACGCGCTCGGGGTCACCGGGACGTCGATCCGGATCAACGACCGCCGGGTCCTGCTCGCGCTGTTGGCGTCGTGGGGCATCACCGACTCGGCAGCGGCCGACCGCGCGCTCATCACGGTGGACAAGCTCGACAAGATCGGGGCGTCCGGGGTCGCCGCCGAGCTCCGCGCTGACCTGGGGGCGACGCTCCCCGGACTTGAGGACACGATCGGTGCACTCGAGTCCGCCGACTGGGACAGCGTCGCGGGCGCGGACTGGCTCGACGTCGAGGCCTTCGACGACCTCGTCCACCTGCGCGACGCGCTGCCCGGCATCGACCTGCGCTTCGACCCGACGCTCGTGCGAGGGATGGGCTACTACACGGGGACGATCTTCGAGGTGGCGCACCCGGACTTCGCCTACAGCCTGGGTGGCGGCGGGCGCTACGACGGCATGATCGGCCGGTTCCTGGGGCAGGACGTCCCGGCCGTGGGGTTCTCCCTCGGGTTCGAGCGGCTCGTCGACCTGGTCACCCTGCCGGAGACGACGACCTCGGACGCCGTGGTGCTCGTGTACGACCGCGACGTCGACCCGGTGCGTCTGGCGGCGCTCAAGAGCGAGGCGCTCGCGCAGCACCAGCGCGTGCGACTCGAGCGGCGGACCAAGAACATGAAGAACCTGCTCGCCGGGCTGGCGGCACAGGGCTTCGGTGCCTTCGCCGTCGTGCAGCCCGACACCGAGTC
The DNA here is from genome assembly GCF_003234655.2 of Curtobacterium sp. MCLR17_007. NCBI lineage: Bacteria > Bacillati > Actinomycetota > Actinomycetes > Micrococcales > Microbacteriaceae > Curtobacterium > Curtobacterium sp. MCLR17_007. The sequence continues at coordinate 852,459 of NZ_CP126271.1, forward strand.
GCTCGAGGGTGTGGAGTTCCGTCCGCTCGACTGAGTTCTCCACAGTCGTCACCCGGTGCAGCGAAACCGTTCACCGCGCGTCGGTAGGATCGTCCCGCAAGCACCACAACCGCAACGTGTAGGGAGTACCCCGTGGCCGTGATCGATGCCGTAGGAGCACGCGAAGTCCTCGATTCCCGAGGCAACCCGACGGTCGAGGTCGAGGTCCTCCTCGACGACGGCGTCGTCTCGCGCGCGCTCGTCCCGTCCGGTGCCTCCACCGGCGCCTTCGAGGCGTACGAGCTCCGTGACGGGGACAAGGCCCGCTACGGCGGCAAGGGCGTCCTCAAGGCGGTGGAAGCCGTGCTCGACGAGATCGGCCCGGCGCTCGAGGGCTTCGACGCCACCGACCAGCGCCTCGTCGACGCCGCGCTCATCGAGCTCGACGGCACCGAGAACAAGTCGCGCCTCGGTGCGAACGCGATCCTCGGCGCGTCGCTCGCCGTCGCCCGTGCCGCCGCCGACTCGGCCGACCTGCCGCTGTTCCGCTACCTCGGTGGCCCGAACGCGCACACGCTGCCCGTGCCGCTGATGAACGTCGTCAACGGTGGCGCGCACGCCGACACCAACGTCGACATCCAGGAGTTCTTCCTCGTGCCCTACGGCGCCGAGTCCTTCTCCGAGGCGCTCCGCTGGGGTGTCGAGACCTACCACGCCCTCAAGGGCGAGCTGAAGAAGCAGGGGCTGGCGACCGGCCTGGGCGACGAGGGCGGCTTCGCCCCCGAGCTCGCGTCGAACCGCGCCGCGCTCGACTTCCTGCTCTCCGCCATCGAGAAGGCCGGCTTCACCCCGGGCAAGGACATCGCGCTCGGGCTCGACGTCGCCTCCACCGAGTTCTTCGCCGACGGCAAGTACGCGTTCGAGGGCAAGCAGCTCTCGTCGCAGGAGTTCACCCAGTACTTCGTCGACCTGGCTCGCGACTACCCGCTCGCCACGATCGAGGACCCCCTCGCCGAGGACGACTGGGAAGGCTGGACGCACCTGACGAGCGAGCTGGGCGACAAGCTGCAGATCGTCGGCGACGACCTCTTCGTCACCAACCCCAAGCGCCTGCAGCGGGGCATCGACGACAAGGCCGGCAACTCGATCCTCGTCAAGGTGAACCAGATCGGCACGCTGACCGAGACCCTCGATGCGGTGTCGCTCGCACAGCGTCACGGCATGACCGCGATCCTGTCGCACCGATCGGGTGAGACCGAGGACACCACCATCGCGGACATCGCGGTGGCGGTCGACGGCGGTCAGATCAAGACCGGTGCTCCCGCCCGGTCCGACCGTGTCGCGAAGTACAACCAGCTCCTCCGCATCGAGGAAGAGCTCGGCGACGCCGCGGTCTACGCCGGCCGCACCGCCTTCCCGCGGTCCGCGTCGCTCTGGTCGTAGTCGAACCAGTCGGAGCGATCCCCGGAACGCCGTCCTCCTCTGGAGGGCGGCGTTCCGTCGCGTGCGCCGGGCTCCGTGCCTCTGGCCATCCCCTCTGGCCATCCCCTTCGGCCGGAGTCGCTGGCCATCCCCTCCGGCCGGAGTCGCTCGAAACGCCGCCCGCCGCGTGTCGAGGTCGCATGGAGCGTCGCTCCGACGCGCGGCACGCGACGCGTCGTGCGACGTCGACCGACTCCTTGCGGCGTGTTGCGCGACCACGGGGCGGTCTGGGCGGTGCGTGGCGGAGGGTTGCCGCGCCTCCCGGCCGCACCGCTCGCTGAGAGGGTGCGGAACACGCGCGCGGCGCAGCGAACGGCCGCGTCGGCCGGGTTATCGTCGAACCGTGCCGAACCAGAAGCCCCGCGTCCGCCGCGTGCCCGTGGCAATGCCCGAGGGCGCCACGGCGGAGCAGCCGTGGTACCGCACCATCCGGTTCTCCGGCTTCAGCCTGATCATGCTCGCGATCATCGTGCTGTTCGTCGTGGTGTTGGCGCCGTCGCTCCGGACGCTCATCCAGCAGCAGGAGCAGATCGCACAGAAGCAGCACGAGGTCGCCGCGCAGAAGTCCGACGTCGCGCAGAAGAAGAAGGACGTCGCACGCTGGGACGACCCCGCCTACATCGAGGCCCAGGCGCGTGACCGGCTGCTCTACGTGTACCCGGGCGAGCAGAGCTTCCTGGTGATGGGTGACGGCGAGAGCGCGGGGACCGGTGACACGAAGCCGACCACCGACTCGGGGACGCCGGTCAGCGCGACGGTGCAGACACCCAAGGTCGACTGGGTGCAGGCGATGATGTCCTCGGTCCTGCAGTCGGGGCTGTCGAAGGAGACCGCGCAGGAGCTCGTCGCTCCCGAGGTCTCGGGTACGGGCAGCACCGGCAAGTAGCCGCGGTGCGCGGGGGCCGTCATCTCCGGTAGCCTCTTGTCCCCGTGACGACCCCTCCGTTCGACCCGCCGTCCGACCACGACGTGCAGGTGGTCTCCGCACAGCTCGGCCGCCCTGCCCGCGACGTCGTCGGCATCGCGGCACGCTGCGTCTGCGGCAACCCCACGGTCGTCGCGACGAAGCCGCGGCTGGGCAACGGCACCCCGTTCCCGACGCTGTACTACCTGTGCCACCCGGCTGCCACCGCTGCCGTCAGCACGCTCGAGGCGACGGGCGTCATGCCCGAACTCGCCGAGCTGCTCGAGGACCCCGACATGGCCGATCGCTACCGCGCGGCCCACGAGTCCTACCTCGCCGACCGCGAGTCGATCGAGCACGTCGACGAGATCGACGGCATCAGCGCGGGCGGCATGCCCGTCCGCGTGAAGTGCCTGCACGCCCTCGTCGGCCACACCCTCGCTGCCGGACCCGGCGTGAACCCCATCGGCGACCTGGCGCTCGCCCGCGCCTCGTGGTCGCCCGACCGGTGCGAATGCCGGGCGTATGATGGGCTCGCAGACGCTGGAGTCGGGGCGGGTGGCGGCGAAGTCTGACCAGCCGCCCGGCAACCACCCCACTCCAAGGAGATCATCCCCCGTGCCCAAGATCCTCGTCGTCGGCGGCGGTTACGCCGGCTTCTACACCGCCTGGAAGCTCGAGAAGCACCTTCGTCAGGGCGAAGCCGATGTCGTCATGGTGGACCCGCTGCCGTACATGACCTACCAGCCGTTCCTCCCCGAGGTCGCCGCCGGCTCGATCGAGCCGCGTCACGCGATCGTGTCGCACCGTCGGCACCTCAAGAAGACGCGCGTCGTCACGGCGAAGGTCACGAACGTCGACCACGCCACCAAGACGGCGACGATCACCCCCGAGCTCGGCGAGCCGTGGGAAGAGTCGTACGACCAGATCGTGATGACCGCCGGTGCGGTGTCGCGCACGTTCCCGATCCCGGGTGTCGCGGACGAGGCGATCGGCCTCAAGACCATCGAGGAAGCGGCCGCGATCCGCGACAAGGTCCTCACCAACTTCGCCAAGGCCTCGAACCTGCCGGCGGGTCCCGAGCGTGACCGGCTGCTCACGGTCGTCGTCGTCGGCGGTGGCTTCGCGGGCATCGAGGTCTTCGCCGAGCTCCGCTCCTTCGTCACCGACCTGCTCAAGAGCTACCCGCAGCTGTCGTTCGACGACACACACTTCCACCTGGTCGAGGCGATGGGCCGGATCATGCCCGAGGTCTCGCTCGAGACCTCGCACTGGGTGCTCAAGAACCTGGCCGAGCGTGGCGCGACCGTGCACCTCGAGACCCAGCTCGCGTCGGCCGAGGGCGGCGTCTGCCAGCTCAAGGCGAAGGACGACTCGATCGAGACGATCCCGTCCGACCTGATCATCTGGACCGCCGGCGTCATGGCGAACCCGATGGTCAAGGGCACCGACTTCCCGCTCGAGCCCCGCGGCCGCATCACCGTCCAGCCCGACCTGCGCATCGTCAACGAGGGCGCGGTCGTTCCCGACGCCTGGGCCTGCGGCGACGTCGCGGCCGTGCCGGACCTGACCGGTGGCGGCGTCGGCGGCATGTGCGTCCCGAACGCCCAGCACGCCGTGCGCCAGGCCAAGCAGCTCGCGAAGAACCTCGTCGCGATCATGCGCAACGAGGCAACGGTCGACTACAAGCACAAGAACCTCGGTGCCGTCGCGGGGCTCGGCCTCGGCATCGGTGTCTTCCAGTCCGGCAAGTTCGCCATGACGGGCTTCCTCGCGTGGGGCGCCCACCGTGGCTACCACGGGCTGGCGATGCCGTCGTGGGAGCGCAAGATCCGCGTCGTCGGCGACTGGGTCGGCGGTTTCTTCCTCGGCCGCGACATCGCGTCGCTCGACGACCGCGAGACCCCGCGTGCGGCGTTCGAGACCTTCGCCTCGCGCCCGAAGCCGGCCACGGCCGACGAGCCCAAGGCCGTCGCCGCCGGTCCGGAGGAGGGCAAGCCCGCCGACGCAGCCGGCCCGGTCTACGCGACCCCGGCCGAGGACGTCTCGAAGGACGCCGAGCCGATCAAGGCCGACTCGAAGTAGTCCTCCCGCAGCGCCAGAGACGGCGGCCACCCCTCGGGGTGGCCGCCGTCGTCGTCGCTAGGCTGTTGCAGCTGCGCCCCCGTGGCCCAATCGGTAGAGGCATGCGACTTAAAATCGCCGAGTTGTGGGTTCGAGTCCCACCGGGGGTACCGAAGAGAACCGCGCACAGTGCGACTGGATGCCGTGCGTGCGGCGCGCGCCGAGCCTCCGGTCGGTCTCGGTGCGGGCTTGGCGACGTGGTGCTGGCTTGTTTCACTGCACGGTCCGGACAAGCTCGCACCGACTGCGAACCGCGCACGGTGCGACTGGAGGCTGTGCGTGCGGCGCGCGCCGAGCCTCCGGTCGGCCTCGGTGCGGGCTTGGTGACGTGGTGCTGGCTTGTGTCGCTGCACGGTCCGGTCAACCTCGCACCGGCTGCGAACCGCGCACGGTGCGCCCGCGCACGGTGCGCCCGCGCACGCCGCAGACACCGGAACGGCGCGACCCCGAGGGGCCGCGCCGTTCCGGTTGCGCGAAGTGCGCTGGACTCAGTGGATCCGGTAGCCGGTCACCATCGGGCACGTGAACGGGTCACGCGCGGCGAGTCCGACGCGGTTGAGGTAGGCGACGACGATCGCGTACGACTGGCCGAGCGTCGCCTCGGTGTAGGGGATGCCGTGCTTGGCGCAGTGCGCCTTGACCATCGGCTTCGCCAGGCGCAGGTTCGGCCGCGCCATGTTCGGGAACAGGTGGTGCTCCGCCTGGTGGTTCAGCCCGCCGAAGAGGTGGTCGGCCCAGATGCCGCCCGTGATGTTGCGCGAGGTGCGCACCTGGCGCGACAGGAAGTCGATGCGGGCGCCCTCGGCGATGACCGGCATGCCCTTGTGGTTCGGGGCGAACGAGCCGCCCATCATCACGCCGAAGACCGCCATCTGGACGCCGATGAAGGCCGCGCCGACGCCGAACGGCATGAACGTGAAGACGGCCCAGAAGTACAGGCCAAAGCGGGCGACGAGCAGGATGCCCTCGATGACGCGGTCGCGGCCGGTGCCCTTGATGTGCTGTCCGGTGACCAGCGCCTTCGCTCCGAGGAAGTGCAGGTTCGCGCCTTCCATCGTCAGGAGCGGGAAGAACGCCCAGCCCTGCACACGGGTGAGTGCGCGGAGCAGTCCACGGCGCTCGGCGGCGTCCTCTTCGATGAAGGAGACCGTGTCCTGCGCGATGTCCGGGTCCTTGCCGATGGTGTTCGGGTTGCCGTGGTGGCGGTTGTGCTTGTTCATCCACCACGTGTACGACAGCCCGACCACGAAGGTCCCGAGGACCCGACCGGCGTGGTCGTTCCACTTGCGCGACGCGAACACCTGTCGGTGCGCGGCTTCGTGGGACAGGAACGCGAACTGCGTGAACAGCGCTCCGAGCACGGCAGCCGGGATGAGCTGGAACCACGAACCGCCGAGCATGGCGACGGCGACCCAGCATGCGGCCACGAGGACGACCAGGACGGCGAAGACGCCCCAGTAGAAGCCGGTGCGGCGTTCGAGCAGGCCGGCGGACCGGACCTCTTCGAGCAGGTCCTTGTAGGTCGAGGTGCCGGAGGTCGCTCCGGGAGCTCGGGGAGTCGTGGGTCGGTACAGGGTCGATGAAGACGGCAAGAGCGCTGCTTCCATCAGGGACAGCCCTTCGGCCGAACAGGAGAGTTCCCGCGATTGCGATTGCTAGGGAACCTAGGGGCAGAACCTGGGCAGAGACCGTGGAGTGCGCGTACCGTCTGCGCAAGGTCGCTCGCGCTCCCGGCGATCCGCGGACCGGAGGTCTCGACGGTTGAAGCACATCATCTACGGCTTGGCCAGCGTCCTGACCACGGACGATGCCGCGTACGCGGTCCTCGACTACGCTGCGGCCCTCGCGCAGGCCGGGCTGTCGGACACCGTGCACGTCCCCACGGTCGACCGGTGGGGCATGCCGTCGACGTCGAGCATCCTCCTCGCGCCGGCGATCGGGGTCCTGGTGCAGGCGGCTCCCGACGACGAGCTGCAGCCCGAGACGTCCCAGTTCATCAGCGAGCTCCGCTGGCGCACCGAGGCCGTCCGCGCGGGCGGATGACGCGAGCGCTGACCGGCCCGCCGCGTCGGTAGCATGGCGGTCGTGGTGGGATTCGGCAGCGCGCTCGCGAACCTGCGTGGGGTCCTCCGGCAGCCGGAGTCACACGTCGAGGTCGTCGACGGCGAGACCGTCCCCGTCGGCATGCTGCTCGGGACGCTCGGGGCGCTGCTGCTCGACGCGGGCAGCTCCGTCACCGACGTGCGGTCGGCGCTCGAGAAGGCCCGGGAAGCCGCCGGCATCGGTCCCGGACTCGCGGTCGGGGTGTTGCCCGCGCTGGTGATCGTCAGCGAGACCGCCACCGGCTCGGCGACGATCGTCAACGCCGAGGGTGTGGAGCTCTCCTTCCGCCAGGCGGCCCGGGCGAACCGACTCGTCCTCGGTCTCGAGAGCGGGTCGATCGCCCTCGCCGAGATCCCGGCGCGGGTGCGCGCCATCCGAGCCGGCACGCGCCCACCGGCAGCGCTGCCCTGGATCGCCGGCAACGCCCTGACCGCCGCAGGCCTGGCCGTCGTGTTCCGCTGCCCGTGGTGGGCGATCCTGGTCACGCTCGGCGTCGGCGCACTCGTCGGCGTAATCGGCCTGCTGCTCCGCCGCTTCCGCGAGGCGGTGGCGATCATCCCGTTCCTCGCGGCGTTCATGTCGACCGCGGTCGTCGGGATCGTGGCCGCCGCGACCGGGTTCGACCACGTCCCGCTCTTCGCGGTGTGCGCTCCGGTCGCCGTGTTCGTGCCCGGTGCGCTCATCACGAACGCCCTGCTCGAACTAACGGCTGCCGACATCGTCACCGGGTCTTCGCGACTCGTCCAGGGCGTGATCATGCTCGGGTTCATGGCCGCGGGGATCGCCGCCGGCAGCGCCCTCACCGGGCTGCACGTCGACCCCTCGTCAGCGGCGCTCGTCGGTGAGGTCGCCGGCGTCGGGACCGACCGCGGCGGCTGGGAGGCCGTGCCGTCCTACTGGGTCTCGTGGGTGGCGGTGGTCGTGCTGGCGCTCGGCCTCGGCCTGGTCTTCGGTTCCGGCTGGCGTCTGACGCTCGTCTCGGTCGCGGTCATGGTGACGGCGTACGCGCTGGTGAGCGGCACGAGTCCGCTCTGGGGCAGCGTCGTCGCCACCGGAGCGACGGCTGCGCTGCTCTTCATCGCGACCCGCCTGCTGGAACGGCTCGTCCCGGTCATCCCGGCGACGGTCTCGTTCTTCCCTGCGTTCCTGCTGCTGGTGCCGGGCACGGTCGGGCTGGTCGCCGTGTCGACCCTGGACCCCGTCGCCCTCGCGACGCCGCTGGCGACGTTCGTCAGCCTGTGCGTCGGCACGAAGATCGGCGGGCTGCTGCCCGGCCTGTTCGCGCGGAACGCGCCGACCCACTGATCCGGCGACCGCCGGAGGCTCCGGTCGCGACCAGCGTCGGACTGGAGGTCCGTGGCGGGCCCGCCACGGGCCTCCAGTCCGATGCGTCAGGGCTCGATGAAGCGGTCCGCTTCGTCCTGGGCCGTCGCCTTGGCCAGGTAGTGCACCTTCTTGCCGGTCGCGTTGTAGGGGAGCTCGTCGACGAAGCGGTAGCGGCGCGGACGCTTGTAGCGCGCCAGGCCCGGGTGGTCGCTCGTCCACGTCTCGAGCTCCGCCGCCGCTTCGGTGTCGCCCTGCGGCAGACCGCGGTCGGCGCGCACGACGAACGCGACGACGACCTCGCCCCAGCGCGCGTCCGGGACACCGACGACGATCGAGTCGGCGACGCCCGGGTGCTCCTGCAGCACGGCCTCGACCTGGACGGGGTGGACGTTCTCGCCGCCGGAGATCACCATGTCGTCCTTGCGGCCGACGATGGTGACGCGCTCGTGCTCGTCCCAGGTGGCCAGGTCGCCCGGGTAGAACCAACCGTTCGAGAACTTCTCGGCCTCGAGCCCGGGGTTCCGGTACGAGTAGCCGGACTTGACCGTGCGGACCGCGAACTCACCGATCTCACTGCCGTCCTTGGGCACGGTGTCCGTCGGGTCGGCGAGCCGGTCCTGGTACACGCGGACGACCGCGACGTCGTCGTCCGTCGATGCCCGACCGGTCGAACCGGCGCCGTCCGGGAAGTCCTCGGGGCGCAGGAACGTGTTCCAGAACGTCTCGGTCGTGCCGTAGCCGTTGAAGATGCGCGGGGAGAGCAGCTCCTGGTAGCGCAGGGCGGCGGCACGGTCGAGCGGGGCCCCCATCGTGACGATGCCGCGCAGGCTGGACAGGTCGCGCGGGTTGCGCTCCTGGGCGTTCGCCAGCTGGACGAGGTTCGGCGGGGCACCGATCAGGAACGTCAGCTGCTCGGACTCGACCAGGTCGAGCACGCGGTCCGCGTCGAAGTGCCGCAGCGTGGTCAGCTCGGCGCCGACGTAGAACACCGGGTTCGGGCCGCCGGAGTACAGGCCACCGCGGTGGAAGAGCGGCGACATGTTGAGCGTCTTGTCGAACGGGCTCAGCGGGAAGTGCATGATCACGTCGTGCGCGCTGAGGACCTCGACCAGGCTCGGGAGCGGGACGGGCTTGGGACGGCCGGTCGTGCCCGAGGTGTAGAGACGGGTGGTCTCGGCGAACGTGTCGCGCGGTTCCGTGGCGGCGAGTTCCTCGACCGAGACGGGGTCGGCGGCCAGCAGTGCGTCGAAGCCCGTGGCCGTGGGGTCCTGCCCGCCGAGGACGACGACGTGGTCGGGCCGGTGGGCGGCGCTCGAGAGGGCCGCGCCGATCTCGGCCGTGCGTCCGGCGTCGTGGACGAGCACGACGGGTGCGGAGTCCTCGATGATGAAGGCGACCTCGTCGGGCGCGAGCCGGAAGTTCGTCGGCGAGAAGACGGCGCCGATGCGGTGACAGGCCAGGTAGAGCATCGCGAACTCGGGCGAGTTGAACAGCTCGACCATGACGACCGACCCGCGCTCGACCCCGTGTCGCAGGAGCCAGCCGCCGATGCGGTCGACGGTCGCACCCAGTTCGGCGTAGGTCCACGAGCGGTCGGTGTCCGGGTCGCGCAGCGCCGGTCGGGTCGCGAAGCGGTGGGTGTTCCGGGCGAAGCCGTTGGCGTAGGTGTAGCTGTGCTCGAAGACGTCACGGAAGCGCGTGGCGTCGTAGTCGGATCGGGTCTCGGTCATCGTCGCTCCCTGGGCTCGTCCGGTGCTCCTGCGCACCGTCGTCGTGCGTCGCACCGTCGACGATGCGCGCCGCCCGCCACTGTAATGGTCGGTCGAACCCGGCGCCGGGGGGGGGGGGGGCTGGCAGGCGCTGCGTCGAGGCCGCCGGTGCCGATGCCGATGCCGGTGCCGGTGCTCGGCACCGCGGGTGTCCGGTGTCCGCGCCGCGGACGTCAGGCCCGGGCGCTGTCGGCGTCCGCGGTCCGGACCCACAGCCACGTCCCGAGGGCCGCCGCGACGCACACGCAGGCGATCAGTGCCAACGCGACGGGGGAGACGTGCGTGCCTCCCGGGCCGGAGTAGACCGCTGCGCCCAGCGCCACACCGACCGTGGCGACGGCCGCGTAGCGGGTCCGCGAGCGGGACCACAGCGCGCTGCCGGCCGAGCCCGCGAGCGGCAGGAGCGTCGCCACGAGGGAACCGAGGCCGCCGACGCAGAGCGTGATCGCGAACTCGGAGACGAGCGCGGTCCAGAACCCGGGCCCGGTCGTCACGCTGTGCAGGAGCCAGCCCGTCGCGGCGAGGACCAGCAGCGCGCAGGACCGCCAGGTCGCGCTCCTGGCGCAGGCGGCGACCCCGGCACCGAGCCGCATCGCACCCGTGTCCACGTCGGTCCGCCCGACCGGGACCAGCAGGACGCCGAGCACCAGGGCGGGGGACAGGTCGGCCGCGCGGGTGACGGCGCATGCGACGAGGGCGGCGAGGACGAGCCATGGCGACACCCGGAACCCCACGGTGTGGCGGTCGGCACCCGCAGCCCACCGGGTGGCGATCACGACCGCTGCGGCGAGGACACCTGTCCCCAGCAGGACCGCGATCGCCAGGCGGACGTAGCGGGCCTCGAGCGAGACCCCGACGCCGAGCAGCGTCAGCACGGACGCCAGCACCACGGCGATCGACACCGATGCCCACGCGGGCAGGGCATCGTCGCCGCGCCGACGTTCCGACCGAGGGCGGTTGCGACCGGTGAACGAGCCCAGCCGCAGCGTGACCCGTCCGCGCAGGGTCCGTGCGACGAGACGCGCGGGTCCGGCGACCAGCAGCAGGAACCCGACCGCGACGGCGCCCGCGACCGCGAGCGTGTCCCACGAGGCCGCCGCCTGGATCGTCGGGACGGTGCGACCGAACGACGTCGCCACGGACCAGTCGCCGGCCGGGCCGGACCAGTCCACTCCCGGCCGGCCGCCCGCGGTAGCGCCCCCGGACGCATCGCCGGTGCCGGTGCCGGTGCCGTCCGTGGTCCCGCCGGCCGAGCTGCCCGGGCCGCCCGACCCGGGCACGGTGCCGGTGGTCGGACCACCCGTGCCGCCGGTCGCGGGCCCGGAGCTGCCGCCCGTCGCGCTCCCGCTGCCCGGGCTGCCGGACGGCGACACCGTCGAGCCGGGCGTCGTCGCCACGACGTCGACGGTGACCGGCGTCGAGGAGGGGGAGTGGTTGCCCGCGGCGTCGTGCTGCAGCGCGGTGACGACGTGCGCTCCGACGGTGAGCGGGCCTCCCGACGTCGAGCACGCCCAGGAGCCGTCGGCGCGGACGGTCGCGCCGCACACCGGGGCGCGGTCGACGTACACGGTCAGCACCGCCCGGGGCTCCCCGGCCCCGCGCACGACCAGGGCCTGCGCCGCGACGCGGTCACCGGTCCGGGGCGACGTGACGGTCGGGGCATCCGGCGGGGTGCGGTCGAACGTGACGGTCGCCGGGGCGGAGGCTGCGCTGCGGAGGTCGGAGCGGAACCCGTCGGCGGTGCTGGCCGTCGCGGTCGCCGTCATCGTCACGGTGCCGCTCGGTCGCGGTGCCGCGCCGGTCGACCAGGACACGATCCACCGGCCGTCGCTGCCGACCGCGGCGGTGCGGACGGCGGACGACCCGGAGACCGAGACGGTGACGGTCGTCCCGACGTCGCCGGTGCCGACGACGGTGCCCGTCGTCGGCTCGCGCGTGCTGATCACCGGCGGGACGACGACGTCTGCGGCCGGCGCGTCGGCGGTGCGGCGGGACGCGTCGGAGAGGTCCTGCACGGTGAAGACCTGCTGCGGTCCCGTGGCGACCGGGCCGGAACAGGTCCAGGTGCCGTCGCCGTCCGTCGTGGTGGTGCAGACCGACCGACTGGTGACCGCCGGGTCGATCACCCGGACGCGGTGGCCGGGCGTCGCCGTGCCCTGGAACCGTCCGGTCGCGCTCGTCAGGTCGCCGGGGTCGGCGATGGTCGGGTCGACGGCGGGGGTGCCGGACGGCGGCGGGGTCGGGGTGGGGGAACCGGACGTCGGCGCCGCCCCGGGGGTCGGTTGCACGTGCAGGTCAGCCTGGGTGTCGCCGGGCGCCGTGGTGGGATCCGGTGCGGGCGTTGCCGCCCGGTCCTGGTCCTGGGGCTGCGTCGTGTCGGCAGTGGCTGGCGCCGTGTCCGTCGTGCCCCGGGTCGTGTCGGCAGCGGCTGCCGCCGTGTCCGTCGTGCCCCGGGTCGTGTCGGCAGCGGCTGCCGCCGCCGGGACGACGGCGAGGGCCAGGAGGCCCGTCACCAGCGCCGCAGTCAGCGCACCGACCAGGGACGCACGGGGACGCCGACCGCGACGGCCGCCCCCGACCGTCGCGGATCCCGAGGACTCCCCACGTGTGCTCATCTCCCTCCATCCCACGCGACAGAACGGGATCGGTCAATCCCCCGCGCGGATGATCGCGCTCCTTCGCATGGTCTGGCCGGACGCCGGGTGTGCATGACTCGGGAATCGGCCGTGAACCGCGCCCGTGACGATGAGGAGCCCCACGGAGCGTCGGTACAATCGCCGGTGGTTCACCGCCCCCGACGCAGACCAGGAGCTCACCCGCATGGACACCGGACTCATCACGACCCTGATCGTCATCGGCGTCGTGGTCGTGGTCCTCGTGGTCGTCGGCATCTACCTCTGGGTCACTTACAACGCACTCACCACGCTCAAGGTGCGCGTGGACGAGGCCTGGAGCGACATCTCGGTGCAGCTCAAGCGGCGGGCGGACCTCATCCCCACGATCGTGGACACGGTCAAGGGGTACGCGACGCACGAGAAGGCCGTGTTCACCGACGTCACCGCGGCCCGTGCGGAGACGCTGAGCGCCGGTGACGCCGATGCCGCGTCGGCGGCCGAGGGCCACATGCAGAAGGCGTTGAAGAGCGTGTTCGCGGTCGCCGAGGGCTACCCGCAACTGCAGTCGAGCCAGAACTTCCTGCAGCTGCAGACCGAGCTGGTCGACACCGAGGACAAGATCCAGGCGGCGCGCCGGTTCTACAACGGTGGCGTGCGTGAGCTCAACACGAAGATCCGGGTCTTCCCGAACTCGACGTTCGCCAAGCGCCGCGGGTTCGAGCAGGCGTCCTTCTTCGAGACCTCCGAGCCGGCCGCGATCGCCGAGCCCCCGCGCGTCCAGTTCTGACCCGGTCGACCACCGCCGCCCGTGTACCGCGCCGTCGCGCGCAACAAGCGCAACACCGTCCTGATCGTCCTGGTGTTCCTGCTGGTCATCGGCGCGCTCGGCTTCCTCGGCGGGTACCTGGCGGGCAACACGTCGATCGGCATCGTGGTCCTAGTGGTGGCCCTCGGGTACGCGGTGCTGCAGTACTTCACGGCGGCGCGGCAGGCCACGGCGATCGCTGGCGGCATCGAGATCGACCGGACGACCGAGCCACGGCTGTGGCGCACGGTCGAGAACCTGGCGATCACGACCGGCATGCCGATGCCGCGCGTGTTCGTCGTGCCCGACCCGTCGCCGAACGCCTTCGCGACCGGCCGTGACCCCGAGCACGCCGTGGTTGCCGCGACGACCGGCCTGCTCGAGCTCATGGACGACCAGGAGCTGCAGGGCGTGATGGCCCACGAGCTCGGGCACGTCCGCAACTATGACATCCGTGTGTCGACGATGGTGTTCGGCCTGGTCGTGGCAGTCGGACTGGTCGCCGACGTGCTCCTGCGCATCTCCCTGTTCAGCGGGCTGAGCGGCGGGCGGAACCGGTCCAACGACAACGGCGGCGGGTCGAACCCGGTCCTGCTCGTCGCAGGGCTCGTGGCTCTCCTCGTGGCACCGGTCGCCGCGATGGGCATCCAGGCCGCGGTGTCCCGGCAGCGTGAGTACCTGGCCGATGCGACCGGCGCCCTGACGACCCGTCACCCCGAGGGGCTCGCTCGCGCGCTCGAGAAGCTCGGCGCGTACGGACGGCCGATGCAGACGCAGAACTCGTCGATGGCCCACCTGTGGATCAGCGACCCGATGCGGCCCGGTGTGATGGACCGGCTGTTCTCGACCCACCCGCCGCTGCCCGACCGCATCGTGCGACTGCGGACGAACCAGGACCGCTTCTAGGCTGCGGGGTCGGGGTCGTCCACCGCAACGGCCGCGTCGGTCGAGCCCTCGGCCGGGCCGTCGTCGGCGGCGACGTGGGGCACCAGCGGCACACCGAGGGCGCCGGCGACCTGCGCGGCAGCCGTCCCCCGGTCGGTGACCTGGACCGCGTCGAGCCCCTGCCATGCGGCGACCCGGCGGAGCGTGTCGGCGAGCCGCTCCGGGTCGAGCGTCGTGCCCGGCTCCTGCCACGCCGTGCGGACGCGCAGGACCCCCTGCTGCCGGTCGCTCTTCAGGTCGACGCGTCCCACGAGCGCGTCGTCCTGCAGCACCGGCAGGACGTAGTACCCGAACACCCGCTTCGGCGCGGGCGTGTAGATCTCGATCCGGTAGTGGAAGCCGTACATCCGCTCGGCCCGTCGGCGGAACCACACGACGGGGTCGAAGGGGCTGAGCACCGCGTCGGCCGTGACGGCGCGCGGGACCCGGGCGTCGGCGTGCAGCCACGCCGGTTCGCGCCAGCCCTCGACGCGCACCGGCAGCAGGACGCCCGCGTCCTGCAGGTCGGCGATCGCGGCGGCGGTGTCGTCCGCACGCAGCCGGTAGTAGTCGGCGATGTCGGCACGGGTCCCGACGCCGAGGGCGCGGGCAGCGCGGCCGACGAGCTCGCGGACTGCGTCCGGTCGCCCCGGCGCGGACTCGAGGAACCCGCTCGGCAGGACCTGGTCGGGCAGGGCGTAGACGCGCTCGAAACCCGATCGCCCGGCGCTGACGGCGTCTCCCCAGCGGAACATCTGCTCGAGTCCGAGCTTCACGTCGCTCCACCCCCACCATGGGCCCCGTCGGACGTTCGACTCGTGCTCGACGGCGCTGGCGGGCATCGGTCCCTCGGCATGCAGCAACGCGTGGAGTTCGCGCCGCACGACCGCGGTCCGCTCGACACCCTCGGCGCGGGTCGGCCCGGCGTCGCGCGCACGGAAGGCGTCCATCTTCCAGCGGAACAGCCGCAGGTCGTCGCGCGGGATGAACGCGGCTTCGTGCGCCCAGTACTCCACGTGGGGCGAACGCCCGGTCATCGTGAGGCGGTCGAGGGCCCGGCGGTCGTAGGCCCCGAGGCGAGCGAACAGCGGCAGGTAGTGGCTGCGCTCGAACACGTTGACCGAGTCGATCTGCAGGAGCCCCAGCCGGCCGATGCCCGCCCGGAGGGTCCGGGTCGAGACCGTGTCGGGCGTCGGTCGGCCGAACCCCTGGGCAGCGAGTGCGACGCGACGGGCCTCGGCCGCGGAGAGCGTTGACCTGGGCATGCACCGACCCTACTGAGCGCCGCCGACGAGACCCGACCAGCCCGTATGCCGCATCTGGAACGGGACCGCACGGGAATGGTTACAGTGGCGGAATGGCATGGGGCAAGAAGAAGACGACGCGAACCGACCCCGTGGTCGAGACACCGGCGACGGGCCGGAACCGCCCCGACCCCGTGGTCGAGCAGTCGGTGCCGGTCGGCATGCGCATCGCCGGGGCGTGGTCCTGGCGTGTCCTGGTCGTGGTCGGGGTCATCGCCCTGTTCATCTACCTCGTCACGGTGTTCAGCGAGATCCTGATCCCGTTCCTGGTCGGCATCGTCGTGTCGGCGCTGCTCATCCCGATCTCCAACTGGATGCAGCGGCACCACGTCCCGAAGTGGCTGGCCGTGGTGATCAGCCTGCTCGGTGGACTCGCGGCCATCGGCGCGCTCGTCTGGCTCGTCGTCGACCAGGTCATCGCGTCCTACCCGTCGCTGCGTGACCGGACGGTGTCGCAGTACGCCAACATCAAGGACTTCGTGCTGAACTCCGGTCTCGGCATCAGCCAGTCGGACGTCAACGGCTGGCTGAACGACGGTGCGAAGTGGCTGCAGGACAACGCATCGTCGATCCTGTCCGGGGTCGCCAGCGCCGGATCGGGCGCCACGCATGCGTTCGAGGCGCTGTTCATCATCCTGTTCACGACGATCTTCCTGCTCATCGACGGCAAGAACGTCTGGCGCTGGACCGTGCGGCTCTTCCCGAAGAAGGCCCGCGCCGCCGTCGACGGCGCCGGTGTCGCCGGGTGGATCACGCTGACGAGCTTCATCCGCGTGCAGATCTTCGTCGCGTTCGTCGACGCGGTCGGCATCGGCCTGGGCGCCTACATCGTCGGGCTGTTCTTCGGCGGAATGCCGCTCGTGATCCCGATCGCCGCGTTCGTGTTCCTCGGTGCGTTCATCCCCGTCGTCGGTGCGATCGTCACCGGGTTCCTCGCGGTGTTCATCGCGCTCATCTTCAACGGTCCCGTCGCGGCGGTGCTGGTGCTGGCCGTCGTGCTGCTCGTGCAGCAGATCGAGGGGCACATCCTGCAGCCGCTCGTGATGGGCAACGCCGTCAAGGTGCACCCGCTCGCGGTGGTGCTCGGTGTGACGTCGGCGTCCGGGCTCGCCGGCATCGCGGGCGCGTTCTTCGCCGTGCCGCTCATCGCCACGCTGAACGCCATGGTCACGACGATCGCAAGCGGCCGGTGGCGTCGACTCGACTCCGACCACGTGCTCGAGGCCACCCCGAAGCGCGGCCAGCACGGGCAGCTCCAGCTGTTGCGACGACGGCGGCACACGACGAACGACGACGTCCCGGCACCGGGCAGCGACAGGGACGCGACCGCGACTGAGGGAACCGCCAGCACCAACTAGCGCCATCCGTTCGTCACGGGCCCGCCGACCGACGATGATGGGACCGTGACCGACACCACGACGACGATCCCGACCCTCGACGACATCGAGCGGGCACAGAAGACCATTGCGGGCGTCGCGCGGGTCACCCCGATGGAGACGTCCCAGTTCCTCGGCGAGCTCCTGGGGTCGCCGGTGCACCTGAAGTGCGAGAACCTGCAGCGCACCGGCGCCTACAAGCTGCGCGGCGCGTACAACCGCCTGTCGGCGCTGACGCCCGAGCAGCGGGCCAAGGGCGTCGTGGCGGCCAGCGCGGGCAACCACGCGCAGGGCGTCGCCCTCGCCGCACGTGAGCTCGGCATCCCCGCGACGATCTTCACGCCGGTCGGTGTCGCCCTGCCGAAGCTGCAGGCGACGCGGCACTACGGCGCCGAGGTCGTCCTGCGCGGGCACTCCGTTGAAGAAGCGCTCTCGGCGGCCAAGGACTTCGGACACCGCACCGGGGCCGTCTTCATCCCCCCATTCGACCACCCCGCCGTGATCGCCGGCCAGGGCACCCTGGGGCTCGAGATCGTGGACCAGGTCCCCGACGTCGACACGGTCATCGTGCCGATCGGCGGCGGTGGTGTGATCTCCGGCATCGCGATCGCGGTCAAGGGACTGGCCGAGCGCGCCGGGCGGTCCATCCGGGTCATCGGGGTGCAGGCGGAGAACGCCGCGTCCTACCCCGACTCGCTCGACGCGGGCGAGCCGGTCACGATCGCCACCACGCCGACGATCGCCGACGGTATCGCCGTGGCGCGTCCCGGTGACATGAACTTCCCGATCATCCGTGACCTGGTCGACGAGATCGTCACCGTCGCTGACGACGACGTCGCCCGGGCACTGCTGGTGCTGCTGGAGCGCGCGAAGCTCGTGGTCGAGGCCGCGGGCGCCGTCGGGGTCGCGGCGATCCTGTCCGGAGCCGTCCGCGACACGGGTCGGACCGTCGTGCTGCTGAGCGGCGGCAACATCGACCCGCTCATGATGGAGCGGATCATCACGCGCGGGCTCGTCGCGGCCTCGCGGTACATCGGCATCCGGATCATGCTGCCGGACCGCCCGGGGCAGCTCGCCCGCGTCGCCCAGGTCATCTCGGACGCCGGCGCCAACGTGGTCGAGGTCCTGCACACCCGGCACGGCCAGGGTCTGGTCATCAACGAGGTGGTCTTGGACCTGTCCATCGAGGCACGCGGTCCCGAGCACGCCGACGAGGTCATCCAGCGCCTGCACGAGGCCGGCTTCCGCCCGGAGCAGCTGCTGCACTGACGCCCGGACGTCAGCACGGCGTAGGGGTTCGACGTGCCGGCGTGAGGATCCCGTCAGCACCGGGTCCGACACCACCGTACCGGACCGAAGCTGTCCGCATGACCCTCACCGCGCTCATGCCGTCGCTCCGCAGGAGCATCCCCGACCCGATCGACGCGGCCCGCTGGCCCGTCCACACCGAGCCCACGCCGACCGACGTCCGCGTGTGCGCGGTGTCGATGGCGCGGCTCGCCGAGGTCGCCGGCACCCCGTGCGTGCACACGGCCGAGGAGGCCCCGCCCCGCTTCCGTCCGCGTGACTGGACACCGCGCGGGATGAGCGTCACCGTCGCGGCCGTCACCGACGTCACGTGGGTGGACGGCACGGTGCAGGTGGGGCTGGACGCCGTCGTTCCGGCGTGCGCCGTCCTCGACCAGGTCCGGCTGATCGGCCGGTGCAGCACCGTGGCGACCGCGCCCGCACGGTTCACCACCACTCCGGACGCGGCGACCTGCGGCACCGAGGCGACGGCGCTGCCGGCCGACGTCGCCGTCGGCGACCTGGTCTGCTTCCCCTGCCGGCGCGCCCTGACCCACCGGGACGTCGCCGCGATCGTGACGGGCGTGTCCCGATGACCGCCACCGCCGTCGCGGGCGTCACCCGGGCCTCCCGGGTCTGGCACCGTCTCGCGGACGGGCCGCACCGCTGGGGCCGGTCGTCGGTACGGCCCGTCGGGCGCACCCTGTGGAGCGGGCGGACCCTGGTGGTGTTCGCACCGGGCACCGACCGGCGCGAGCGCGCACTGCTGCGGGCTTGGCACGCGTGGGGGACTGCCGGCGCGGTCCTCGCCCTGGTCGCGATGGCCGCCACGTCCGCCGCCACCGGCACGGTGACGATGCCGGGCCTGGCCGTGGGACTGCTGCTCTACGGCGCGGGGTTCGCGGTGCTCGGCGCGGCGACCCGGCGGCTCCGTCCGACCATCCGCACACTGACCGTCACCACGTTCCACGGCAACGGGCGACCCGAGGTGCACGGCGATGCCCGGTTGCTGTCGCTCGCGTCGGACACGCTGTCGACGACCGAGACCGCACTGCTGGACGGACGGATCACGCCGCTGGAGTTCGAACTGGTGTGGGGCGACGTGTGGCGCTCATTGCCGCGGTGACGCCTACGGCTCGTAGCGCTCGACGTTCGTGACCTCGACCGCGATCTCCTTGCCGTTCGGGGCGGTGTAGCTCGTGGAGGCGCCGGCACGGAGCCCCACGATCGCTGCGCCGACTGGGCTGACGGGGCTGTAGACCGTCAGGTCCGAGCCCTCGGCGACGATCTCGCGGCTGCCGACCAGGAAGGTGGAGGGGTCCCCGGCGATGGTGGCGGTGACGACGGTGCCCGGTTCGACGGTGCCGTCGAACTCGGCTTCGGTCACGGTCGCGGTCTTCAGCAGGTTGGTGAGGACGCGGATGCGGGCCTCGATCTTGCCCTGCTCGTCCTTGGCGGCGTGGTAGCCGCCGTTCTCCTTGAGGTCGCCCTCTTCGCGTGCGGCCTCGATGCGGTTCGCGATCTCGGCACGGCCCGGGCCGCTCAGCTCCTCGAGCTCCGCCTTGAGACGGTCGTAGGCGTCCTGGGTCAGCCAGGTGGCCTGCGTGTCGTTGCTCATGATGGTCATCCCTTCGGCCATGAAAGAACGAGACCGACCGGAGCGGTCGATCTCGTCAGGCGAATCAGGGCAGTCTAGGGAACCCAGCAGGTGTGGATCAAGCCGGTCACGCCGCGTGTCGTCGTGTTGACGGTGGTCGTGATCGACCGCGTGCGCTCGGTTGCCGGAGGCAGCGTGACGACCTTCCACCCGACGATCGTGTACGACTTGTCGAGCACCTGGACGGCGCACTTCATGGTCTGGCCGGGGTCGACCGACACCTGCGAGTCGACGGTGGCGCGGTGCTCGGAGACGATCTTGTACCCGACGTCGTCGGAGTCGATGCCGTGCGAGGTCTGGCCGGGGCCGGCCCAGATCACCCAGGCGCCGAAGACCACCACGATCGCGGCCGCGACGAGGATCGCGACCAGCCGGGTCCGACGCGACCGGCCCGGGGTGCGGCCGTAGCGGTCGTCGAGGGTGGTGGTGGCGCTGGGGGTGGGGGTGTGTTCGGACAGTTGGGGGCTCCCGGGGTGGATATCCTGGTCCCAGGGTAGTTCACGTGCTTGCGTGTCCACCCGGGTCCCCGTTCGCCAGCAGTGAGGAACATCCGTGGCCTACCGCCTGATGGCCGTGCACGCCCACCCCGACGACGAGTCGAGCAAGGGAGCGGCCACCGCGGCGAAGTACGTGGCCGAGGGCAACCAGGTGCTCGTGGTCTCCTGCACGGGCGGCGAAGCGGGCGACATCCTCAACGACCAGCTCGGCGAACCCGCCACCAGCCGCGCGCACCGGGACATGGCGGGCTTCCGTCGCGGCGAGATGGCCGCGGCACAGGCGGCGATGGGCATCCAGCACGTCTGGCTCGGGTACCACGACTCCGGGCTGCCCGACGCCGACAAGGGGGAGACGGTCCGCCCGGGCACGTTCTCGACGGTGCCGCTCGAGTACTCCACCGAGGCGCTCGTCCGGGTCGTCCGCCGGTTCCGTCCGCACGTGCTCGTCACCTACGACGAGAACGGCGGCTACCCGCACCCGGACCACATCCGCACGCACGAGGTCTCGATGGCGGCCTGGCGGGACGCCGGCGACCCGACGAAGTACCGGGACGCGGGCGAACCGTGGCAGATCGCGAAGCTCTACTACGAGCGCACGATGAACCCGGTCCGCTTCCGCACGATCTTCCAGGCGCTGCAGGAACGCGAGCCGGACAGCCCGGCCGTTGCACAGCTGGGCGAGTGGGTCGAGCGGTTCGCCGACCGGCCCGACCTGTCGACGACCCACGTCGACGTGCACGAGTACTTCGACGCCCGCGACGCGGCGCTGCGCGCCCACGCCAGCCAGGTCCCGCCGGACAGTGCCTTCTTCCACCTGCCGAACGACCTCGCCGCCACGCTGTGGCCGACCGAGGACTACCAGCTGGTCGACGCCCGCGTGCCCACCGAGGTGCCGGAGTCCGATCTCTTCACGGGCATCCCGCCGGAACAGGACGACAAGGCGTGAGTCTCATCGCAGCGGTGCTCGCCGCCACCCCGAGCCCCAGCCCGACCTCCACGGTGCCGGACGTCGACGTCACCCCGGGCGTGGTCGGCTTCATCGCGATCGCCCTGGTCGCCGTCGTCACGATCCTGCTGGTCGTCGACATGACCCGGCGCATCCGGCGCACGCGCTACCGCGCCGAGATCCGCGACCGGCTCGAAGCCGAGGCGCGGGGCGAGTTCCACGACACTGACGAGCCCGCTCGTCGTGCCGACGAGGACGGCCGCGCCGACGTCGGCGACGACACCGAGCGCGGGTAGCCGCGCACAGGACGGACGGGAGGCCCGTGGCGATGCCGCCACGGGCCTCCCGTCCGTCTGTCGTGCGCCTGCGAGGTGTGCTCTCCCGCGGAGGGGGTCGAATCGTGCGTGGTTGGCCGGATCTTCCGGCCAACCACGCGCGGATCGACATCCCACAGCGGGCGTGACGGGACAGATCGCGCGCGGTCGGTCAGCGTACCGGGTCGATCGCGACCAGCAGGATGCCGGCCCACTGCGCGGCGAAGGCCGCGACGGTCAGAGCGTGGAAGACCTCGTGGAACCCGAAGACCGTCGCCGAGGGGTTCGGCCACTTGAAGCCGTAGACGACCGCGCCGATGACGTACGCCAGCCCGCCGGCGAGCACGAGCACGGTCATCGGGACGCTCGCGGCGAAGAGCTGCGGCAGGATGCCGAGCGCCGCACACCCGAGTGCCAGGTAGAGCGGCACGTAGAGCCATCGCGGGGCGTTGATCCAGAACACGCGGAACGCGATGCCGAGCAGGGCGCCGCCCCACATCACCCACAGCACCACGACCATGAGCGTGTGGGGCAGGGCGCAGACCGCGACGGGTGTGTAGGTGCCGGCGATGAGCAGGAAGATGTTCGTGTGGTCGATGCGCTTGAGCACCCGCTTGACCACCGGGCCCCACGGGAACCGGTGGTACGTCGCCGAGACGCCGAACATCACGAGCGAGGTCGCCATGAACACGGCCGAACCCGCCTTCGCCGCGGGGGTCGCCGCGAGCGTGACGAGCACGATGCCCATCGCCAGCGCGAACGGGAACGCTCCGAGGTGGATCCAGCCGCGCCAGGCAGGACGGTCGTCGGTGGACGTCGCTGCTGCTTCGGTGAACGGGACGTGGGGCAGGGTCTGGGGGTCCCGGTCGTGCTGCATGCCCCGACGATATGGCGGCCGGACGCTGCTCTGCTGGGAGTCCGCACCGAGGCCCGGTGCACTACGCTCGTCGCGTGACGGGCAGGCTGGGATGGGCAGGACGCGGGATCCTCTACCGCGCGTACCAGCAGCGCATCCGCAAGGAGATCGAGAACGCCCCGAAGCCGAAGCACGTCGCGATGATCGTGGACGGCAACCGTCGGTGGGCGAAGCAACTCGGCCTCGAGACCGCCGCGCACGGGCACCGCGCCGGCGCTGCGAAGATCCCCGAGTTCCTGTCCTGGTGCGACGACCTCGGCGTGCAGGTCGTCACGCTGTACCTGCTGTCGGCGGACAACCTCAAGGGCCGCGGTGGCGACGAGCTCGAGCAGCTCATCGACATCATCGCCGCGCTCGCCGACCGGCTGTCCCACCACCGCTCGTGGCGGGTGCAGCACGTCGGGTCGAACGACGGCCTCCCGGACGACCTGGTCCGCGCCCTCACCGACGCCGAGGCCCGCAGCGCCGACCACACGGGGCTGCACATCAACCTGGCGGTCGGGTACGGCGGGCGCCGCGAGATCGCCGACGCCATGCGCAGCATCGTCCGCGCACACGGCGAGGACGGCGGCACGCTCGACACCCTGGCCGAGGTCCTGACGCCCGAGCTCATCGGCGACCACCTGTACACGCAGGGGCAGCCCGACCCGGACCTGATGATCCGGACGTCGGGCGAGCAGCGCCTGTCCGACTTCCTGCTGTGGCAGAGCGCGCACAGCGAGTTCTACTTCGTGGAGGCCTTCTACCCCGACCTGCGCGAGGTCGACTTCCTGCGCGCGGTCCGCGACTTCGGGCTGCGGTCGCGCCGGTTCGGCGGCTGACCGCGTCGGCGGCTGACCGCGCCGGCGGCTGACCGCGTCGGCGGAGCTGCTGCGGCGGTCCGCGGTGCTCCGAGTGCGCGCAGCGGCGTGGGAGTCGCCCGGTCCGAGGCGTCCCAGTAGTCTCTCAGGGTTCAAGTTCCCCCGAAAGGTGCGCCCTGTGACCACGATCGACGAGTACGCGGCCGGCTTCGCCGAGGACCCCGGCTACCTCGACCACGCGGCGTTCGGCCCGGTCCAGACCGCCGTGCTCGAGGAACAGCGCGTCCTCGGGACCATCCAGGCGCACATGCGGTTCGGCGCGATGGACACGCTCGACGAGCAGGACGCCCGGGTCCGGGCCGTCGCCGCCCGGCTGGTCGGTCGGCGCGAGGACCAGGTCGTCTCGCAGACCGCGACGACGCCCGGGCTGCTGCACACCGCGTTCGGGATCACCGGTGGCGTGCTCGTCGCCGCCGACGACTACCCGTCGATGCCGCTCGCACTGGCCAGCGCGGCCTCGGCGACCGGTGGCCGCGTTCGTCCCGTCGTCATCGAGTCGGGTGCCGGTTGGGTGACACCGTCGCTCGTCCGTGAACGGCTCGAGGGAGCCGGCGACGAGGTCACCGCCGTCGCCGTCTCGCTGGTCGACTGGCGGACCGGGTACCTGACCGACCTGGCGGCGATGCGCGACGCCGTCGGTGACCGGCTGCTGATCGTCGACGCCATCCAGGGCTTCGGCGTGGTGGATGCTCCCTACGAAGCCGCGGACGTCGTGGCGACGGGCGGGCAGAAGTGGCTGCACGCGGGCTGGGGCACGGGGTTCGTCTCGTTCAGCGACCGTGCGCTCGACCGTCTGCGTCCGGCACTGTCGGGGCCGCACGGCACGACCGGGTGGCCCGTCGAGGTCCCCTCGGTCAAGCCCGGCGCCGCGGGATTCACCATGACCCGGATCGACCCGGTCGCCCAGGCGCGGATGGCGGTCGCCCTCGAACGCCTGACCGCGGTCGGGGTCGCCGCGGTGCAGGAGCGTGTGACCGACCGCGTCGAGCGGGTCTTCGCGATCGCCGACGAGTTCGGGCTCGAGGTCGAGTCGAGCCGCGACCCCGCCGAGCGCGCGGGCATCGTCGTCCTGCGCCCGTCCGAGGGACGGCTGACCGCACTGTCGGCCGCGCTGCACAACCACGGGGTGACGACGAGCACCCGCCTCGGGACCGTCCGGGTGTCGGTGTTCGCGTCGACGACGGACGAGACGCTCGACATGTTCCGCGACGCCTGCATCTCGTACGCCACCTCCTTCTGAAGCGCGCGAGCCGGGCCGCCGTCGACGGGCCCTGGACGCGAGCACACGCCCGACGGGAGGGCCGTGGCGGACCGGCACGGGGCCTCCCGTCCGCCGGTCGCTCAGGTCCCGTTCACGCGACCGTAACCGAGGAATCCGCGTGTCGCTGCCCACCTGTCGGTGGGCCGACGTAGCTTGACCACATCGGGCACCGCGCCCGATCGAAGCGGCCACAGTCGGTGCTTCGGGACCCGCTCCGTGGCCGTGTCGAGGACAAGGACCGGGCCCGTCGCGGCCCGGGGATGGAGTGGTCGTGACCTCTCAGAACGTCTCCCACGGAACCTCGTCAGCAGCGTCGACCTCGGCTTCGGCCGCGCGGTCGACCGACACCGTCCAGCGCACCTACGTGCTGGACACCTCGGTGCTGCTGAGCGATCCGCGGGCCCTGTTCCGCTTCGACGAACACGCCGTGGTGCTGCCCGTCGTGGTCGTCAGCGAGCTCGAGTCCAAGCGCAACGACCCCGAGATCGGGTACTTCGCCCGACAGGCCCTGCGCATCCTCGACGAACTCCGCATCGAGCACGAGCGCCTCGACTTCCCGGTCGCGGTCGGCGACGGCGGCTCGCTCCGGGTCGAGCTCAACCACTCCAACCAGTCGGTGCTGCCGTCCGGCCTGCAGCTCGGCGACAACGACTCGCGCATCCTGGCCGTCGCCATGAACCTGGCGAACGACGGCCTGGACGTGGTCGTCGTCTCCAAGGACCTCCCGCTGCGCGTCAAGGCGGCGTCGGTCGGTCTCGCTGCCGAGGAGTACCGCGCCGAACTCGCGGTCGACTCCGGCTACACGGGCATCACGGACCTGCAGGTGTCGGGCGAGCAGATGGCCGACCTGTACGAGCACGAGGAGGTCTCCTCCTCGCAGCTGGCCGGCGTCCCGGTGAACACCGGCGTCGTCATCCACTCCGAGCGCGGGTCGGCGCTCGGTCGCGTGCACGCCGCCGGGTCCGTGGGTCTGGTGCGGGGCGACCGCGAGGTCTTCGGCCTCCGCGGACGGTCCGCCGAACAGCGGCTCGCGATCGACGCGCTGCTCGACCCGGCGATCGGCATCGTCTCGCTCGGTGGCAGCGCCGGCACGGGCAAGTCGGCGCTGGCACTGTGCGCCGGACTCGAAGCCGTCCTCGAGCGCCAGCAGCACAAGAAGATCATGGTCTTCCGGCCGCTGTACGCCGTCGGTGGCCAGGAGCTCGGGTTCCTGCCGGGTGACGCCAGCGAGAAGATGAACCCCTGGGCGCAGGCGGTCTACGACACCCTCGGCGCGCTGGTGTCGGACAACGTGCTCGACGAGGTCGTCGAGCGCGGCATGCTCGAGGTCCTGCCGCTCACCCACATCCGTGGGCGGTCGTTGCACGACGCCTTCGTGATCGTCGACGAGGCGCAGTCCCTCGAGCGCAACGTCCTGCTCACGATGCTGTCCCGGATCGGGCAGAACTCGCGGGTCGTGCTCACCCACGACGTCGCCCAGCGCGACAACCTGCGGGTCGGTCGGCACGACGGTGTCGCCTCGGTCATCGAGCGACTCAAGGGCCACCCGCTGTTCGCGCACGTCACGCTGACACGGTCCGAGCGGTCGGCGATCGCCGCGCTCGTGACCGAGATGCTGGACTCGCCCGACCTGGCGTAGCGCGCCGCCGCCCGCCGGCCCGCCAGCCGCCGCGGCTGGTGCGGGCCGGATCCGCACAACAGAAACCGCCTCGAACCAGGGACTTCCGTGGTTCGAGGCGGTTTCCGTTGTGCGCCACCAGAACGCGCCGGCCGCCGTGGGGATGCCGGGACGGACGGGAGGCCCGGTGCCGGCTGGCACCGGGCCTCCCGTCCGTCCCGTGGTCGCGTCAGCCGTCGTGGCGGCGACGCGTGTCGGCTCAGTTCGGGTGCGTCATGCTCAGGACGTCGAGGGCCTCGTCGAGCTGCGCCTCGGTCACCTCGCCGCGCTCGACGTGGCCGAGGGCCACCACCGCCTCGCGGACGGTGACGCCCTGGGCGACGGCGTACTTCGCGACCTTGGCCGCGGCCTCGTAGCCGATGACCCGGTTGAGCGGGGTGACGATCGAGGGCGACGACTCCGCGAAGGCCCGGGCGCGCTCGAGGTTCGCCTGGAGACCGTCGACGGTCTTGTCCGCGAGCACCCGCGAGCTGTTCGCCAGCAGGCGGATCGACTCGAGCAGCGCCGTGCCCATGACCGGGATCGCGACGTTGAGCTCGAACGCACCGGAGGCGCCGGCCCAGGTGACGGTGGCGTCGTTGCCGATCACGCGCGCCGCGACCATGAGCGTGGCCTCGGGGATGACCGGGTTGACCTTGCCGGGCATGATCGACGAGCCGGGCTGCAGGTCGGGGATGTGCAGCTCGCCCAGCCCGGTGTTCGGCCCCGAGCCCATCCAGCGCAGGTCGTTGTTGATCTTCGTCAGGCTGACCGCGAGCACCTTGAGCGCGCCGGACGCCTCGACCAGTGCATCGCGTGCACCCTGGGCCTCGAAGTGGTCGACGGCCTCGGTGACGGGCAGGCCGGTGTCGTTCGCCAGCTGGGCGATGACCTGCTGGGGGAAGCCCTTCGGGGTGTTGATGCCGGTGCCGACGGCGGTGCCACCGAGCGGGACCTCGGCGACGCGGGGGAGGGTCGCGTTCACGCGCTCGATGCCCAGGCGGATCTGCCGCGCGTACCCGCCGAACTCCTGTCCCAGCGTGACCGGGGTGGCGTCCATCAGGTGGGTGCGGCCGGACTTCACCGCGTCGGCCCACAGCGACGCCTTTGCCTCGAGCGCTTCGGCCAGGTGCTCGAGCGACGGGACCAGGGAGCGGATCAGCGCCTCGGTCACGGCCACGTGCACCGAGGTCGGGAACACGTCGTTCGAGGACTGCGAGGCGTTGACGTGGTCGTTCGGGTGCACCGGGGCGCCGGCGATGTCCGAGGCCAGGGTCGCCAGGACCTCGTTCATGTTCATGTTCGACGAGGTGCCGCTGCCCGTCTGGTAGACGTCGACCGGGAACTGGTCGTGGTGCTCGCCGGCGATGATCGTGTCGGCCGCACGCTGGATCGCGTCGGCGACGCTGCCGTCGATGATCCCGAGCTGCCCGTTCACGACCGCGGCCGCACGCTTGATCCGGGCGAGGGCGACGATCTGCGCCGACTCGAGCCCGGTGCCGGAGATCGGGAAGTTCTCGACGGCACGCTGCGTCTGGGCCCGGTAGAGCGCCGAGGCCGGCACGCGGACCTCGCCCATCGTGTCGTGCTCGATCCGGTACTCGGCGGTCGTCTCGGTGGTCTCGGTCACGTCGTCGTGGTCCTTCCTGGTGGTGCGCCGACCGCGGTCGCGGCCGGGTGGTGGTCGTGGCGGGGTGGTGGTCAGGCGTCGCCCACGACGGTGTCGATCGACACTTCGCCCGTGGTCAGGTCGTAGGTCGCGCCGACGACGGCCAATCTACCCTCGGCGATGGCGTCCGACACCGCGCCGGAGCGCTCGAGCACGGCGCGCAGTGTGGCTTCGAGGTGAGCCGCGCCGATCGCTTCCTGGGGGATGTCGGCATCGGTCGCGCGGACGCGCTCGACGCTCGGCGTGATCGCGTCGACCAGGGCCTGCAGGTGCGGGGCCGGGACGGGTTCGCCCGATCGTGCGGCAGCGACCGCGCCGCACTTGGTGTGGCGGAGGACCACGACGAGCGGGGTGCCGAGGGCGACGACCGCGAACTCGATGGAGCCGAGGACGACGTCGTCGACGATCTGGCCGGCGTTGCGGATGGCGAACACGTCACCGATGCCCGCGTCGAACACGTGCTCGAACGGGACGCGGGAGTCGGAGCAGCCGAGCACGGTCGCGAACGGTGCCTGCGACCCGGCGAGCTCGCTGCGGCGTTCGGGATCGATGCGTCCGGTGCGGCGCTTGTCCGAGGCGAACCGGGCGTTGCCCTCGACGAGCAGGCGGAGGGCGTCGGCGGGGGTGGACGCGGCGCGGTCGGTCATGGGCTCGGCTCCTGGATGCTGCTTCGGGTGTCGGGTGTCGGGTGTCGGGTGTTGGGTGTTGGGTGTTGTGCGGTGCGGTGCGGTGCAGTGCGGTGCGGTGCGGTGCGGTGCGGTGCGGTGGGGCGTGCTGCGAGCGTGCGTCAGCCGAGCTGTTCGGCGACGGCTGCTGCCACCGTGCGGAACGAGCGGTCGTCGGCGGTGCCGGCCAGGACGACGGTGTTGCGTCCGAACGTGGTCACGAGGGCGTAGGCCTGGTTGCCGGCGTCCTTGCCCTCGTCGCGACGGTCGTACACGGTCCACTTCGTGCCGTCGATCGTGCGGCTTCCGGTGGCGGGGTGCCGGTCGAGCTGGTTCGCCACCCAGGTCGGGTTCGCCTTGATGCCCTGCTGCATGCCGATGTACTGCTTGTCGGGCGTCAGCAGGCCGACGGTCCACACGTCGACGCCGTCGGCACCGCGGTCCGCGTAGTCGGCCCGGTTCGACGTGTACGAGTCCGGCAGGTCCGGGACGGCGAGCGTCACGCCCGGTACCGCTGCCTGCGATGCGACCTGGCGGTAGTCGACGTCGCGGTCGACGGTCGTGCCGGGGCGGGCGACGACGGCGACGAGGAAGACGACGATGCCGAGCGAGGCGATCAGCGCCAGGACGAGGTTGAAGGCCGTCTGGTGCTGACGACGGGCCCGTCGGGCGGTGTCCTTGCGCGACCAGGTCTCTTCTGCCGTCTCGGGGCGACCGAGTTCGGCGACGATCGGGCGGCCGGTGTCGGGGTCGGTCATCGGGCAGCGCCCCCGTCGGTGGCCGAGGTGCCGTCACCGGAGGCGCGAGCGGCATCGAGTCGCGCCCGTGCGCCGACGAGCCATTCCTCGCACCGTGCGGCGAGGGCTTCGCCGCGTTCCCACAGCGTCAGCGAGCGCTCCAGCGTGGCGGAGCCCTGCTCGAGCTCGGCGACGACGCGCATGAGTTCGTCGCGAGCGGCTTCGTAGCTCAGGGAGCTGACGTCAGTCGGCTCGGACTGCACGGACTGTTCCTCGGATGGCACGCTCCGATCCTACCGAGCGCCCACCGACCCTTCCGTGCTGGTGCTGCGCCTGTGGAGAACGCGGTTCAGGCAGCGCCGTCCGGACCGGGCCCGTCGGGCTCGAGCGTTCCGGTCGCGGTGCCGGCGCCGAGCGTGACGCGCACCGGCGTCCGGCCGTCGAGGTCGGACGCCGCCCGGAGGACGGCTCCGTCCGGTGCCTGCACGATGGCGTACCCGCGACGCAGGGTGTCCCGCGGCGACAGCGCCCGCAGGCGTCCTGTCAGGTGCCCGACGTCGGCGTGCGAGCGTTCGATCCGCCGGTCGAGCAGTTCACGGGCACGGGACAGGTCGCGCGCGACCTCTTCAGCGCGGGTGTCGACGAGCCACGCGGTGGACGCCAGCGCCGGACGCGAGCGCAGGGCCGCGATCCGGTCGGCCTCGACGGAGAGCGTGTGCGAGAGCCGGAGCCCGATCCGAGCGCGCGCCTGGCGCACGTTGGCGAGCTCCTCGGCGACGTCGGGGACCACGCGCTTGGCCGCGTCGGTCGGGGTGGACGCCCGCAGGTCGGCGACGTCGTCGAGCAGCGGGCGGTCGGCTTCGTGACCGATGGCGGAGACGATCGGCGTGGTCGCGGCGGCCGCGGCGCGGACGAGTCCCTCGTCGCTGAACCCGAGCAGGTTCTGGAAGTCGCCACCGCCCCTGGCGATGATGATGACGTCGACGGTGGGGTCGGCGTCGAGCTCGAGGATGGCCGCGGTCACCTCGGGCACGGCGCGTTCGCCCTGCACCGCCGTGTGCACGGTGCGGAACTCGACCTGGGGCCACCGCAGCTGCGCGTTCCGCAGGACGTCCTTCTCGGCGTCGGAGTCCCTGCCGGTGACCAGCCCGATGCGGTGCGGCAGGAAGGGGAGACGCCGCTTGCGGGCGGGGTCGAACAGGCCCTCTGCCGCCAGGGTGCGACGCAGGCGTTCGAGCCGCTCGAGCAGGTCACCGAGCCCGACGTGCTTCATCTCGACGACCTGCATCGTCAGGGAGCCGCCCTTGACCCAGTAGTTCGGCTTCAGGGCCGCGACGACCCGGGCGCCCTGGCCCAGGTCGGCCGGGACCCGCGCGCGCACGCTCGACCAGATCGAGAACGAGACCGTGGCGTCGACCTCGAGGTCCTTGAGCTTGCCGTAGACGTTGCCGCCGGCGACGTTCCACTGCGTGATCTCGCCTTCGACCCAGGCCGTGCCGAGCCGGTCGATCCAGTCCCGCATCTTGGCGCCGAGCAGCGCAACCGGCCACGGGTCATCGGCCGTCGGGGGTCCCTGTTCGATCGCCATGTGCTCCTCCTGGTGGTGCGCTCCCATGGTGCCGGACACCGCCGACGCCCGCTGGCGGAGTGCCGCCGCCGTCCCGGTGGCGCCCAGGCCGTGTCGGTGCCGCTCACCTATCATCGGGGACGTGACGATCACGAACGGCCACTCGGTCCCCCTGGCCCCGCCGCGCAGCCCAGCGCCCCGCGGGCGGCTGCGGGACGAGCCGGTGTCGGGCGCCAAGAAAGTGCTTCTCGCGGCGCCGCGCGGGTACTGCGCCGGTGTGGACCGTGCCGTCATCGCGGTGGAGCAGGCACTGGAGCAGTACGGCGAGCCCGTCTACGTCCGCAAGCAGATCGTCCACAACGTGCACGTCGTCTCCACGCTCGAGCAACGCGGTGCCGTCTTCGTGGACGACGTCGCCGAGGTGCCCCGCGGTTCGCACGTCGTCTTCAGCGCCCACGGTGTCTCGCCCGCGGTCGTCGCCGGCGCCGCGGAGCGCGACCTCCACGCCATCGACGCAACCTGCCCGCTGGTCACGAAGGTGCACCGGGAAGCGACCCGCTTCGCCCGCGCCGAGCGCACCATCATCCTGATCGGGCACACCGGCCACGAAGAGGTCGAGGGCACGATGGGCCACGCACCCGACCGCACCATCCTGGTGAACGGCCCCGAGGACGTCGCCGCCCTGCAGGTCGACGACCCCGACAACCTGGTCTGGCTGTCGCAGACCACCCTCAGCGTCGACGAGACCATGGAGACGGTCCGGTTGCTGCGCGAGAAGTTCCCGACGATCGAGAACCCGCCGTCCGACGACATCTGCTACGCCACGCAGAACCGCCAGGTCGCGATCAAGAAGGTCGCCCCGCAGGCCGACCTGGTGATCGTGGTCGGGTCGGCGAACTCGTCGAACAGCGTGCGTCTGGTCGAGGTCGCGCTCGAGCACGGTGCCCGTGCGGCGCACCGGGTGGACTACGCCGAGGAGATCCAGCAGGCGTGGCTCGACGGCGTGGGCACGGTCGGTGTCACGAGCGGCGCCTCCGTCCCCGAGGAACTCGTGGACGAGGTGCTCGAGCAGCTCGCCGACGCCGGCTACGACAGCGTCGAAAAAGTCGTGACCGCACACGAGGACCTGATGTTCTCCCTGCCCAAGGAACTCCGCACCGACGCCGCGGGCAACCCGACCCGCGCGCTCGGCGGGCGGCGCGCATGAGTCGCGACGACTGGTCGTCGGTCCCGGCGCGCGACGCCGGTGCCGTCGCGGACGCCCCTTCCGGTCAGGAGGCCCGGCGCGCCTCCGCCACGGCGGCGTCTGTGCCCGGGTGGGGTCGCGTCCAGGGCCGCCCGGCGCCGCAGTACGGCGAGTACGCGCCCGCTGGCTGGGTCAACCCGGTGCTCGCCGAACAGGAGCGCGCCGAGCGAGCGACGGGGACCACACCGTCCCCGGCGCCGTCCTCGGCGTCCCGCCCCGCGGCACCGGCTCGCGACGGTGGCGGGCGACCCGCCACGACCAGGCGCCTCGGGGCGTCGCCCGGTGACCTCTTCCTCACGCTCATGCTGCTCGGGCTCGGCCTGTGGTCGGTCGTCGGGTACTTCCGCACGGGCCAGCTCGCATCGACCGTGCGCCGGGCGATCGAGCAGCAGTACACGGAGCTGTCGGACCCGTCCGTCCTGTCGACCGCGGCGAACGTCAACCTGGTCGGGGCGCTGGCGATCCTGGTCCTCACCGTGACGTGGACCGTCGCGCGGCTGCGTGCCGGCAAGCGTTCGGCCTGGGTCCCCGTGCTCGGTGGTGTCGTCGCGACGGTGTTCAGCACGGTCGTGTTCATGGTCGCCCTGTCCCACGACCCGGCCTTCGCCGCCTGGTGGGCTCAGCGCACCGGCTGACCGTGTCCCGTCCCGCCGGTCGACCGGTCCGGCTCAGGCGCCGAGGACGGCACGCATCCGTCCGGCTGCACGATCCAGGTGCTCGCTGAAGGGCGCGTCCGAGTCGTCCGCCAACCAGCACGTCAGCGTGGTCTGGAAGAGCTCGGCCGTCACGCCGGCCAGGACCTCGGCCGTGAGCGGTTCCTCGCCCCGACGGAGGAACCCGTCACGGACGGCCAGGCGCAGATCCGCCTGTTTGCGGAGGTCGCGTTCGCGCAGGGCCGGCTCGCTGTCGATGATCTGCCGGGCCGCCCGGATCTCGGCGCGCTGCGGTTCGAAGCGGTGCGCTGCGAGGTCCCGCAGTCCGCGCAGCACGACCGTGACGGGATCGACGTCGCGCGGTGCTGCTGCCAGCATCCGTGTCGCGATCGCCGGGATCTCGTCGTCACCGAAGAAGACTTCGCGTTTGTCGCTGAAGTGCCGGAAGAACGTGCGTCGGGTCAGCCCGGCACGATCGACGATGTCCGGGACGGTGGTCGCGGTGAAGCCGCGCTCGGCGAACAGCTCCATCGCTGCCGTGCGCAACCGGTCGCGGGAGTCAGGAGCCCATCTCGCCATGGCGCTCAGCTTAGGGGTGATGGCACTCCGTGTCATCGTGGGCTAGTGTGATGACACTAGGTGTCATCACCACCAGCGAGAGGTCCACCATGCCCCACAACACCGCCGCCGTGCTCCGCGCACCGCGGACCCCGCTCGTCGTCGAGTCCGCACCCATGCCCGAACCGCGCCCGGACGAGGTCGTCGTCCGGGTCCGTGCGGTCGCGGTCAACCCAGTCGACTGGATCATCCAGGGGACGGGATCGGTGACGTACCGCTGGTTGCCGACCCCCGCGGTCCTCGGGTCGGACGTGGCGGGCGAGGTCGTCGCCGTCGGGTCCGGCGTCACGCGGTTCGCCGTCGGCGACCGGGTGTTCGGGCTCGCGACGGGGACGGACCGGGGGCGTGACCCTCGGCACGAGGGTGCGTTCCAGCAGTACACCGCGCTCCTCGAACGGCTGACGGCGCCCACGCCGGACGGGATGTCCGACGAGCAGGCCGTCGTCGTGCCGCTCGGCGCGTCGACGGCGGCGTGCGCGCTCTTCCAGCCGAGGCACCTCGGGCTGTCGATGCCCGGCGGGGCAGCGCACGTGGACGCAGCGCGCGGGTCGGGCGTCGTGCTCGTGTGGGGAGGGTCGACGAGCGTCGGGATGAACGCCGTGCAGCTCGCGCGTGCCGCCGGGTACGACGTCGTCAGCACCGCGTCGCCGCGGAACGCCGACGCGGTGCGGGCTCTCGGCGCCGACGTCGTCGTCGACCACCACGATCCGGACGCGGTCGCCCAGCTCGTGCAGGGCATCGCCGGGCGCCGCGTCCTGGGGGCGGTCGCGATCGGCACCGGGTCCGCGGACGCCTGCCTGCGGGTGCTGCGTCGGACCGGAGGTGACGTCCTGGCGATGGCGAGCACGTCCGTGTCGCTCGACGGGCTCGCCGGACGCCGGCGCTTGTTCCCGGCGATGCTCCCCGTCTTCACCCGCATCGGGCTCGGCATGGCGGGCTTCACGATCCGTGCGCGTCGTGCCGGGGTGCGCACCGCGTTCATCTGGGGGAGCAGCCTGCGGGACGACGAGGTCGGACGTCGGCTGTGGTCCGAGACGCTGCAGGCAGGGCTCGCCGACGGGACCCTGCAAGCGGTCCCTGCACCCGTGGTCGCCGGCACGGGGCTCGGCGCCGTGCAGGGCGCCCTCGACCGCCAGCGTGCTGGGGTGTCGGCGCAGAAGGTCGTCGTGACCCTCTGACCGGCGGTGGCTCAGCCGGCGAGGAAGGCCCCCACGGCACCGTGCAGCGCGGCGAGGTCCTCGACGTGCACGAGTTCCCGCGCCGAGTGCATCGACAGCAGCCCCACGCCGATGTCCACCGTCGGGATCCCGAGGCGCGTCGCCGCGATCGGGCCGATCGTCGAACCGCCGGGGATCGTGTTGACGTTGACGAACGGCTGGAACGGCACGCCGGCAGCGGCACAGGCGGCAGCGAAGACGGCCTCCCCCTTGGCCTCGGTCATGTAGCGCTGGTTCGCGCTGATCTTGAGGAGCGGACCGCCGCCCGGCCGCGGACGGTTGGTCGGGTCGTGCTTCTCCGAGTAGTTCGGGTGGACCAGGTGCCCGGCGTCGCTCGACAGCAACCACGACGCACGGAACGCCCGCGCGGCATCGGAGCGGCTGGCGCCGAGTCCTTCCTGGACCCGGGCGAGGACGTCCTCGAGGAACGGCCCGCCCGCGCCGGACGGCGTCGCGGACCCGACCTCTTCGTGGTCGAACGCCGCGAACACCGGGATGTGCTCGCCGTCCGCCGGGGCGTCCACGATGCCGCGGAGCCCGGCGTGCACGCTCGTCAGGTTGTCCATGCGGCCGGACGCGAGGAACGACCCGTCGATCCCCACTCGAGCCGGGGCCTGGGTGTCGGCGAGGAAGAGGTCCCACGAGACGGCGGACGCACCGACGCGGGCACGCAGCCAGGCCAGGGCGTCGACGCCGCTGGCCTCGGAGCCGTCGGTGCCGACGACCGGGAGCGTGTGCCGCTGTCGGTCGATCTCGTTGCCGGCGTTGACGCCGCGGTCGAGGTGGATCGCGAGGTTGGGGATCCGCGCCACGGCGTCGGTGCTGAGGAGCGTCACGGTGCCGTCCGTGTGCACGACGCGTCCGGCGATGCGCAGGTCACGGTCGAACCAGGTCGACAGGATCGGGCCGCCGTAGACCTCGACGTTGAGCTGCTCCCAGCCACCGACCCGGACGACGGGGTTGGGCTTGAGGCGGAAGCCGGGGGAGTCCGTGTGGGCGCCGAGGATGCGGAACGGCGTGGTCGCCGTGGCGCCGTCGGGCAGTCGCCAGGCGATGACGGCACCGTCGCGGACGACGACGTACGCACCGGGCTCGGTCGGCCAGGCGTCCTGCTCCGCGAGTTCGACGAACCCGGCGGCGAGGAGCCGGTCGCGGGCCACGGCCGCGGCGTGGAACGCCGTCGGCGACTCGGTGACGAAGTGGGCGAACTCGGAGGCGATGGCGTCGACGGTCACCGGACCATCGTGGCACGGGCCCCTGGCACCCCGACGCAGAACGGGGCGCGTCCGTCGGACGCGCCCCTGTGCCCACGCCGGCCGGTACCGGGGCGACGCGCCAGCGGCGGCCCGGCCGTGACCGGTGGGGAGCCTCCGGTCCGGGCTGGACTAGCTCTGGCTGTGGCCGGCCGAGCCGAGGACCGTCGCGGCCTCACCCACGCGGGCGGCCATCGCCGTCTCGGCGACCTTGCCCCAGGCGCGCGGGTCGTACTGCTTCTTGTTGCCGACCTCGCCGTCGATCTTGAGGACGCCCTCGTAGTTGCTGAACATCGAGC
Organism: Curtobacterium sp. MCLR17_007; assembly: GCF_003234655.2. Classification (NCBI taxonomy): domain Bacteria; kingdom Bacillati; phylum Actinomycetota; class Actinomycetes; order Micrococcales; family Microbacteriaceae; genus Curtobacterium; species Curtobacterium sp. MCLR17_007. Next base: position 888,489 of record NZ_CP126271.1, read on the forward strand.
CGGCGATCGAGCGCGTGAACGCGTACTGCGTGTCCGTGTCGATGTTCATCTTGATGACGCCGTTGCGCACCGCCTCGTGGATCTCGTCGTCGGTCGAACCGGAGCCGCCGTGGAAGACGAGGTCGAGCGGGTTCTCGCCGGTGCCGTGCTTGGCGGCGACGGCGGCCTGGATCTCACCGAGGAGTTCCGGCCGGAGCTTGACGTTGCCGGGCTTGTACACGCCGTGCACGTTGCCGAAGGTCAGTGCGGCGATCCAGCGACCACGGTCGCCCAGCCCGAGCGCGTCGACGACCCGCTCGACGTCGCCCGAGGTCGTGTACAGGGCGTCGTTCGTGCCCTCGTGCTCGACGCCGTCCTCTTCGCCGCCGACGACGCCGATCTCGACCTCGAGGATGGCGTTGATGTTGCGGGTCTTCTCGATCATCGTGCGCGCGATCTCGATGTTCTCGTCGAGCGGCACGGCCGAGCCGTCCCACATGTGCGACTGGAAGATCGGGTTGCGTCCGTGGCGGACCTCTTCCTCGCTGGCCGCGATGAGCGGGAGCACGAAGCCGTCGAGGGCGTCCTTCGGGCAGTGGTCCGTGTGCAGCGCGACCGTGATCGGGTAGTTCTTCGCGACCTCGTGGGCGAACTTCGCCATGGCGAGCGCACCGGCGGCACGGTTCTTGACGGTGTGCCCGGCGAAGTAGTCGGCGCCGCCCGTCGTCACCTGCAGGATGCCGTCGGAACCCGCCTCGGTCAGGCCCTGCAGGACCGCGTTGATGGTCTGCGACGAGGACACGTTGACCGCGGGGTAGGCGAACTTGCCGGCCTTCGCGCGGTCGATCATCTCGGCGTACTGTTCCGGCGTTGCGATGGGCACGTGGATCTCCTTCGACTCGGTGGCGTCCGCTCCGATCGTAGTCAGGGCATCCGGGGTGTGACCTGGTCTGCACATCCGTCCGCGCCGTGCGGCCGCTGGGTCTGCCCTCGGTAGGCTGCACGACGTGACTCCCACCACTGAGACCGGCTCCCTGTTCCTCCAGCCCGACCGCAACCTGGCGCTCGAACTCGTGCGTGCGACCGAGGCGGCGGCGATCCGAGCGCAGCCGTGGGTGGGGCGTGGCGAGAAGAACCTGGCCGACGGCGCCGCGGTCGACGCGATGCGCAAGTTCCTCGGCACGGTGAACTTCGACGGTGTCGTCGTGATCGGCGAGGACGAGAAGGACAACGCCCCGATGCTCTACAACGGCGAGCACGTGGGCAACGGCCACGGCCCGGCGTGTGACATCGCGGTCGACCCGATCGACGGCACCTCGCTCACCGCCGCCGGCCGCCAGAACGCCATCTCGGTGATGGCCGTCTCGGACCGTGGCTCCATGTACGACCCGAGCGCCGTGTTCTACATGGACAAGATCGCCGCCGGCCCCGAGGGGCGTGGCGTGCTCGACCTCGAGAAGCCGATCGGCGAGAACATCCGTGCGCTGGCGACGGCGAAGGGCAAGGACCTCGAGGACATGGTCGTCGCCGTGCTCGACCGTCCGCGCCACGACGAGCTCATCCGGGCGATCCGTGCCACGGGCGCCGGGACCCGTCTGCTGCTCGACGGCGACGTCGCCGGCGGGATCGCTGCGGCACTGCCCGGATCGAACATCGACATGTGCGTCGGTGTCGGCGGCACCCCCGAGGGCATCATCACCGCGTGCGCGATCAAGGCGCTCGGCGGGGTCATCCTCGGCAAGCTGCAGCCCAAGGACGACGAGGAGCGCGAGCGCGCGGTCGCGGCCGGTCACGACCTGGACAAGGTCCTCGACCAGGACGACCTGGTCACGGGCGACAACACGTTCTTCGTCGCGACGGGTGTGACCGACGGTGTGCTGGTGGACGGCGTCCGTCGTTCGCGCGGTGTGATCCACACGGACTCGCTCGTGCTGCGGTCGCGCTCGAACACGATCCGTCGCATCCAGGCGGACCACCGCGCCGAGAAGTGGTTCTGATCCGCAGGGTCTGACCCGCTGATCCCGGCCGGCCGGCCGGCCGGTTGGCCAGCCCGAGTCGCGCCCCCGCATGACCATCGCGCCCCGTTCCCACGGGGCGCGATGTGCGTCAGGGGGTGCGATGCGGCCGGGCCGGGCCGGCAAGCGCGGGCCGCCCGCCGGGCCGGGCTGCGCGGCCGGCTAGTCCTCGTCGAGGGCGCCGACGAGCTCGGGAGCGGTCAGCAGGCGCGGCTCGTCCTCGACGGTGGCGGGAGCCGCGATGACCTTCGACTCGTCGAGCAGCGACAGCCGTCGGGCACTCGGGAGCACCTGGCGCTCGAGCGACCCCACGAACCGGTTGTAGTCGACGACGCTGCCCCGGATCGTCCGGCCCAGCTTGTCGACGTGCCCCGCCATCGTCGACAGCCGTCCGTACAGCTCGCGCGACACCCGGAACAGCTCGCGTGCCTCGGCGGTGACGACGTCCTGCTGCCACGAGAACGCCACTGTCTTCAGCACCGACCAGAGGGTGACCGGCGAGGCCAGGGCCACCCGCTGCCGGAACGCGTGGTCGAGCAGCCCGGGGTCGGCGGCCAGGGCGCTCGCGATCAGGGACTCGGACGGGATGAACGCGATCGTGAGCTCGGGGGAGGCGTCGTAGCCGGACCAGTACTCGCGCGCGGCCAGTGCGTCGACGTGCGCCCGCAGCGCCTTGACGTGCTGTGCGATCAGGGCGTCACGTCGGGCACCCTCGGCGCCGCCGGCGGTCGCGGGGATCTCGGCGGCCTGCAGGTAGGCGCTGAACGGCACTTTGGCGTCGACGGCGATGCTCTTGCCCCCGGGCAGGTGCACGATCATGTCGGGTCGCGCGGCACCGGCTGAAGTGGTGACGGAGGACTGCACGTCGAAGTCGACCCGCTCGAGCAGCCCCGCGGCCTCGACCACGTTGCGCAGCTGGGTCTCGCCCCACACGCCGCGCGTGTTGTTCGACGACAGGGCGCTCGCGAGGGTCTCGGCGGTGGCACGCAGGCGCTCCCCGGACTCGGCGGCGGAGCGCAACTGCGTCGCGATCGCGCCGTACTGTTCGCTGCGGGACCGTTCGAGCTCGGCGATCTTGGCGCGCATGACGTCGAGCGTGTCGGCGACGGGGCTGAGGGCGGTCAGGACCTTCGACTCATCCTGGGCCCGGGCGGACTCGGCACCGTGCATGCGCTGCACGAGGTGCTCGAGCTCGGCGGCGCGACGTTCGAGCGAGTCGACCTGTCGCCGGTACTGGGTGTCCTGGGCGTCGAGGCGGTCGTCCGCGTCGTGGCGGACCTCGTCGAGGCGGACACGCAGGGCGTCAGCGGTCGCGACGGCCGTGGCGGCAGTCGCGCCGGAGCGTGCGCGAGCGACCGCGGCGCCCGCCAGGGCGCCGACCAGCAGGCCGAGCAGCAGGCCGATGAGCAGCGCGGTGAAGTCCATGCCCAGACCTTCCCAGGTCCCACCGACAGCGGCGGGGCGGGGCCGTGGCGAGCCTCCAGACCGGTCCAGGACCTGCGGTCCCGCTGCACCGCAGCCATGTAATGACATTAGGCCAAGCACGGTGTACAGTCGTGACCGTCCGCCGATGAAGCCGCACGGAAGGTCCCTCGCGTCGCATGACCAATGAAGCTCCCCACGCCTACGACGTCATCACCATGGGGCGCGTGAGCGTCGACATCTACCCGCAGCAGACCGGCCCGCTCGAGGACGTGACCTCGTTCTCCAAGTCCGTCGGCGGCAGTGCCACGAACGTCGCGATCGCCGCGGCGCAGCACGGCGCGGACACGGCGGTCATCACCCGCACGGGCAACGACCCCTTCGGCCGCTACATCGCCCGGACCCTGCCGGAGTTCGGGGTCGCGAACGCGTTCGTCGAGACGGTGGACGGCCTGAACACCCCCGTGGCGTTCTGCGAGGTCTTCCCGCCGGACGACTTCCCGCTGTACTTCTACCGCGCGCCCAAGGCCCCCGACCTGATGATCACCGCGAAGTCGCTGCCGCTGCACGAGATCGAGCGCGCGCGGGTGTTCTGGACCACGGTCACCGGCCTGAGCGAGGAGCCGAGCCGACAGGCGCACCACGTCGCGTACGCCGCCCGCACCGCCTCCGAGCACGGCACGAAGTCGCACACCGTGCTCGACCTGGACTACCGAGCGATGTTCTGGTCCTCGCCCGAGGCCGCGACGCGCGAGGTCGCCGTCGCCCTCGAGCACGCCACCGTCGCCGTCGGCAACCGCGAGGAGTGCGAGGTCGCGGTCGGCGAGACCGACCCCGTCCGCGCCGCCGACGCGCTCCTCGAGCGCGGCGTCGAGGTCGCGATCGTGAAGCAGGGTCCGAAGGGCGTCCTCGCCAAGACCCGCGACGAGTTCGTCGAACTCCGCCCGCACCGCATCGACGTCGTCAACGGGCTCGGTTCCGGCGACGGCTTCGGCGGTGCACTCACCCACGGACTCCTGCAGGGGTGGGGCCTGGAGCGGACGCTCGCGTTCGCGAACGCCGCCGGCGCGATCGTCGCCACGCGGTTCGAGTGCTCCACGGCGATGCCGACGAGCGACGAGATCGAGCAGTTCCTGCAGCAGAACCCGACGGAGGAGGCAGTCAGTGCCTGAGATCAGCAGCACGACGTTCCAGCGGCTCCGCGACGCGCGCGCGAACGCGCCCGAGACCATCGCGGACACCCTCGCGGCCCGGACCAGGCGCCCGCTGCTCGGTGACGACGGCAAGCTCTTCATCGTCGCCGCCGACCACCCGGCCCGCGGCGCCCTCGCCGTCCGCGACGACGAGTCCGCGATGGCCGACCGCTACGACCTGCTCGAACGGCTCGTGGTGGCGATCGGGCGGCCCGGCGTGGACGGCGTGCTCGGCACACCGGACATCCTCGAGGACCTCGCGCTCCTCGGCGCCCTCGACGGCAAGGTCGTCGTCGGTTCCATGAACCGCGGAGGGCTCCGCGGTTCGACGTTCGAGATGGACGACCGCTACACCGCGTACTCGGCGGCCGCCATCGCCCGTGCCGGGCTCGACTTCGCCAAGCTCCTGGTGCGCGTGAACCTCGCCGACGCCGGGACCGCACCGACGCTCGAGGCCACCGCCCGCGCGGTGTCCGAGGCCGCGGCGCACCGGCTGCCGATCATGCTCGAGCCCTTCATGTCGGACTGGCGGGACGGCCGCGTCGTCAACGACCTGTCGGCCGAGGCCGTCATCACGTCCATGGCGATCGCCGCGGGGCTCGGCGAGACGAGCGCGTACAGCTGGCTCAAGATCCCGGTGGTCGACGACATGGAGCGCGTGATGGCGGCGACGACGCTGCCCACGCTGCTGCTGGGCGGCGACCCGTCGTCCCGACCGCTCGAGACGTACGCCCGGTGGGCGGACGCGCTGGCCCTGCCGGGGGTGCGCGGACTCGTCGTCGGACGCACCCTGCTGTACCCGCCCGACGGCGACGTGGCCTCGGCCGTCGACGTCGCCGCCGGTCTCGTCCACAGTGACGCCGCGCGCAGCGGTTCCGTCGACAGCGGTGCCGTCCACAGCCTGGAGGCCCGGACCGGGTCGTCCACAGATCCGTACGACCCAGCCGCGCGGCTCGCCGGCGCCAGCACCATGGACTCGTCCATCCCGGAAGGAAGCACCGCATGACGACCACCGACCAGGTCACCACCACCGTCGGCCACTGGATCGACGGCACGCACGTCGCCTCGACCTCCGGCCGGACCGCTCCCGTGTACGACCCCGCCCTCGGCGTCGCGACGAAGCAGGTCGCCCTGGCGGACGAGCGCGAGATCCAGGCAGCGATCGCCAGTGCCAAGGCGGCGTTCCCCGCGTGGAGCGAGCTGTCCCTGTCCAAGCGCCAGCAGATCCTCTTCGCCTTCAGGGAGGTCCTGAACCGCGACAAGGCCGAGCTCGCCGAGATCATCACGAGCGAGCACGGCAAGGTCATCGACGACGCACTGGGTGAGATCGCCCGTGGTCAAGAGGTCGTCGAGCTCGCGACGAGCATCCCGCAGCTGCTCAAGGGCGAGTTCAGCGACCAGGTGTCCACCGGGATCGACGTCTACTCGATCCGCCAGCCGCTCGGTGTCGTCGGCATCATCAGCCCGTTCAACTTCCCGGCCATGGTGCCGCTGTGGTTCCTGCCGATCGCGATCGCCGCGGGCAACACCGTCGTGCTGAAGCCGAGCGAGAAGGACCCGAGCGCCGCCATCTGGCTCGCGCGGAAGTTCCAGGAAGCCGGGTTGCCCGACGGGGTCTTCACCGTCCTGAACGGCGACAAGGCCGCGGTCGACGGGCTGCTCACCAGCCCCGACGTCGAGTCGATCTCCTTCGTCGGGTCGACCCCGATCGCGCAGTACGTCTACGAGACCGGCACGAAGCACGGCAAGCGCGTGCAGGCCCTCGGCGGCGCGAAGAACCACATGCTCGTGCTCCCGGACGCCGACCTCGACCTGGTCGCGGACAACGCGATCAACGCGGGCTTCGGGTCGGCGGGCGAGCGCTGCATGGCGATCTCGGTCGTCGTCGTGGTCGAGCCCGTCGCCGACGAGCTCATCCAGAAGATCTCCGAGCGCGCGGCGACGCTGCGCATCGGCGACGGTCGTCGCGGCTGCGACATGGGTCCGCTCGTCACGCAGCAGCACCGCGACAAGGTGGCCTCCTACATCGAGGTCGCCGAACAGGACGGTGCCGTGGTCGTGGTCGACGGCCGTGACGTGCAGCCCGACGGTGACGAGAACGGGTTCTGGCTCGGCCCGACGCTGATCGACCGCGTCCCGACGACCAGCCGCGTCTACACCGAGGAGATCTTCGGCCCCGTGCTGTCGGTCGTCCGTGTGGACTCGTACGAGGCGGGCCTCGAGCTCATCAACTCCGGCGCCTTCGGCAACGGCACCGCGATCTTCACCAACGACGGTGGCGCTGCCCGGCGGTTCCAGCGCGACGTGCAGGTCGGCATGATCGGCATCAACGTCCCGATCCCGGTCCCCGTGGCGTACTACTCGTTCGGCGGCTGGAAGAACTCACTGTTCGGCGACCACAAGGCGTACGGCGCCGACGGCGTGAGCTTCTTCACCCGCCAGAAGGCCATCACCTCGCGCTGGTTGGACCCGTCGCACGGCGGCATCAACCTCGGCTTCCCGTCGAACGGCTGATCGCGGCATGACGAACGACACCTGGTTCATCCCCCGGGGGAGCCGGTCCGAAGACGGCTGGACCGACGTGGTCGACGACCGCATCGACGGCTGGACGCACACCGGTCTGCGCACGGGCACCGTCACGGACGGCGGCGAACTCCGCCTGGCCTCGGCGGCGGTCGAGCGCATCGTCGTGCCCCTCGCCGGCAGCTTCCACGTCGCCTTCGCCGGCAGTGCGGGCACGGGGTCGCAGTCGCTCGAGGGTCGCGCGAGCGTCTTCGACGGCCCGACCGACGTGCTCTACCTGGGCTCCGGTTCGTCGGCCACGATCACCGGCTCCGGTCGGATCGCCGTAGCCGAGGTCCCGACCGACCAGGTCAAGGCGAGCACGTACATCGCGCGCCAGGACGTGCCGGTCGAGCTCCGCGGCGCCGGACAGTCCAGCCGTCAGGTGCACAACTTCGGCACCCCGGCCGCGCTCGATGCGGTGAAGGCGATCGTGTGCGAGGTCATCACGCCGGCGGGCAACTGGTCGTCGTACCCGCCGCACAAGCACGACACGACCGTGCCGGGCCACGAGTCCGACCTCGAGGAGATCTACTACTACGAGTCCGCCGTGGCCCGTGGTGTCGACGCTCCCGACACCGCCGAGCCGTTCGCGCTGCACCGCACGTACGCCTCGGACGACCGCCCGATCGACGAGTTCCGCCAGGTCCGCACCGGCGACATCGCGCTGGTGCCGTACGGCTGGCACGGTCCCGCCGTGGCCGCCCCGGGCTACGACATGTACTACCTCAACGTGATGGCCGGGCCCGACCCGGAGCGCGTCTGGAACATCACCGACGACCCTGCGCACGGCTGGGTCCGGCAGGTCTGGGAGTCGGAAGACATCGACCCGCGCCTGCCCTACGGAAGGAAGAACGCGTGACCGAGACGCGCCGCATGACCGTCGGCCAGGCCCTGGTCGAGTTCCTGGCGAACCAGTGGACCGTCGACGGTGACGTCCGCGAACGCACCATCCCGGGGATCTTCGGCATCTTCGGGCACGGCAACGTCGCCGGCGTGGGCCAGGCCATCAAGCAGCTCCACGTCGAACAGCCGGGCCTGCTGCCCTACCACCAGGCCCGCAACGAGCAGGCCATGGTGCACCAGGCCGTGGCGTTCGCGCGGATGCACCGTCGTCGCGCGACCTTCGCCGCCACGGCGTCGGTCGGTCCCGGCGCGGCCAACATGCTGACGGCGGCGGCACTCGCCACGACGAACCGGCTGCCCGCGCTGCTGCTGCCGTCGGACACCTTCGCCACCCGCACGACCGATCCGGTGCTGCAGCAGATCGAGATGCCGCACGACACCTCACTCCAGGTCACGGACGCGTTCCGCCCGCTCTCGCGCTACTTCGACCGGGTCGAACGCCCCGAGCAGCTCTTCTCGATCGCGCTCGCCGCGATGCGGGTCCTGACCGACCCCGCCGAGACGGGTGCGGTCACGATCGCGCTGCCCGAGGACGTGCAGGCCGAACAGTTCGACGTCCCGGTCGCCTTCCTGCAGCCGCGCGACTGGCACATCCGCCGACCGCTGCCCGAACGCGGCCCGCTGGCGCGAGCCGTCGCCGCGATCCGTGGCGCATCCCGTCCCGTGGTCGTTGCCGGCGGTGGCGTGCTGTACTCCGACGCCGCGGCCGAGCTCGCCGCGTTCGTCGAGGCGACCGGCATCCCCGTCGGCACCTCGCAGGCCGGCGGCGGGTCACTCGTGTGGGACCACCCGCAGTACCTCGGCGGCATCGGTGCGACCGGGACCGCCGCGGCCAACGCGATCGCCGCACAGGCCGACGTCGTGATCGGGATCGGTACGCGGTACAGCGACTTCACGACGGCGTCACGCACCGCCTTCCAGGACCCGGACGTCACGTTCGTCAACGTCAACGTCGCCGCGTTCGACGCGTACAAGCACGGCTCGCAGCTGCCGCTGGTCGCGGATGCGCGGGAGTCGCTGGTCGCGCTGCACGAGGAGCTCGCGTCGTACTCGGTGGACGCCGGGTACGCCGACGAGGTCGCGACACGCAAGCGGGACTGGGACGCCGTCGTCGACGCCGCGTTCGCCCCGTCGGGCAATGCCCTGCCGGGCCAGACGGAGATCATCGGCGCGGTGCAGTCCGTCACGGACCCGCGCGACGTCGTGATCCAGGCAGCCGGGTCGTTGCCCGGGGACCTGCACAAGCTCTGGCGCGTGCGCGACGAGCTCGGGTACCACGTCGAGTACGCGTTCTCGTGCATGGGCTACGAGATCGCCGGCGGGATCGGAGTCCGTCGAGCCGCTCCGGACCGCGACGCGATCGTGATGGTCGGCGATGGCTCGTACCTGATGCTGCACACCGAACTCGTCACGGCGGTGGCCGAGGGGATCAAGATCATCGTCGTGCTCATCCAGAACCACGGGTACGCCTCGATCGGGCACCTGTCCGAGACCGTCGGGTCCGAGCGCTACGGCACGCGGTACCGCTACCTGGACGAGACGCAGTCGTTCGAGAACGGGGACCCGCTGCCCGTCGACCTGGCGGCGAACGCCCGGTCGTACGGTGTCGACGTCATCGAGGTCCAGCCCGGTCCGGACGCCATCCAGGGCCTCAAGGCCGCAGTGCGCCAGGCGAAGGCGAACGACCACACCACCCTCGTCCACGTCAACTCCGACCCGCTCGTGTACGCACCGGACGGCAACGGGTGGTGGGACGTGCCCGTCGCACAGACCTCGACGCTGCCGAGCACCCAGCAGGCCCGATCCGCGTACGAGCAGCAGGTCGCCGCCCAGCGGCCCCTGCTCGGTTGATCCACACCGCCCCGCACAGAAGGAAGACGACGCCGTCATGACCGACACCGCCAACGCCGCCTCGATCCGCATCGGCACCGCCCCTGACTCGTGGGGCGTATGGTTCGCCGACGACCCGAAGCAGGTGCCGTGGCAGCGCTTCCTCGACGAGGCCAGCGCCGCCGGGTACCAGTGGATCGAGCTCGGCCCCTACGGGTACCTGCCGACCGACCCGGCACAGCTGTCCGACGAGCTCGAGTCGCGCGGGCTGCAGCTGTCCGCCGGCACGGTGTTCACCGGGTTCCACAAGGGCGACGACCAGTTCCAGCGTGCCTGGGACCAGGCCGTCGCGGTCGCCGGGCTGGCAGCAGCGCTCGGCGCCGAGCACCTGGTCACGATCCCCGACCTGTGGCGTTCCGACGCCACCGAAGCGGTCCTGGAACCGCGCACGCTCGACGACGACCAGTGGCAGCGTCTGGGCAAGGGGCACGACCAGCTGGGCAAGGCGCTGCTCGAGGAGTTCGGCGTCCACCAGCAGTTCCACACCCACGCCGACAGCCACGTGGGCACGTACAAGGAGACCGTGCGGTTCCTGTCCGTCACGGACCCGCAGTACACGAACCTGTGCCTCGACACCGGGCACTTCGCCTACTACGGCGGCGACAACCTCAAGCTGATCGCGGAGCACCCCGACCGCATCGGCTACCTGCACCTCAAGCAGGTCGACACCGACCTGCTGTTCGACGTCCTGAAGAACGACGTGCCGTTCGCCACCGCCGTGGCCCAGGGCATCATGACCGAGCCGCCGAACGGCACCCCGGAACTCGCCCCGGTCATCGAGGCCGTCGCCCGGATCAACCCCGACGTCTTCGGCATCGTCGAACAGGACATGTACGGCTGCTCCGTCGACGCACCCGGGCCGATCGCCGAGCGCACGTTCCAGCACATCCTCGGCTCGACCTCGGCCGCTCGCGCGTCCTGACGCACCGCGATCCACCACACCACTGCAGGAGCACAGCATGAGCACCACTGACAACCTCCGCGTCGCCGTCGTCGGCGCGGGCGCCATGGGCAGCGACCACATCCGTCGCATCACCGCGACCATCGCCGGCGCCGACGTCGTCGCGATCGTCGACCCTGACACCGCGCGTGCGACCGCCGCCGCCGGGAACGCACCGGGCGCGATCACCGCCGCGTCGTTCGAGGACGCACTCGACAGCACCGAGATCGACGCGGTCATCGTGGCCACGCCGGGCTTCCTGCACGAGCCGGTCCTGGTGCCGGCGATCGAGCGCGGTCTGGCCGTGCTGTGCGAGAAGCCGCTCACGACGAGCGCCGAGGACTCGCTGCGGATCATCGAGCTCGAACAGTCCTCGTCGGACCGGCCGAAGATCCAGGTCGGGTTCATGCGTCGGTTCGACAAGGGCTACCAGGAGCTCCGCGCCCTGCGGCAGTCCGGCGCCAACGGGGCACTGCTCGCGCTGCACCACGCGCACCGCAACCCGACCACGCCGCCGAACTTCAGCGAGTCGATGCTCATCCACGACTCGGTGATCCACGAGATCGACATCATCCCGTTCATCACGGGCGAGGCGATCACGAGCGTCGAGGTGAAGAAGCCGCGCCGGAACTCCCTGGCGCCGGCGGACCTGCCCGAGCCGCAGTTCGTCCTGTTCACCACCCAGTCCGGCACCATGGCGATCGTCGAGATCAACGTGAACGCGCAGTTCGGGTACCAGGTGACGACCGATGCCGTGTTCGAGTCCGGCGTCGCCTACATCGGGCGTGAGACGTCGCTCAACCTCGTGTCGCAGGGCGTCTCCGGACAAGGCGTCACGCCGTCCTTCGTCGAGCGCTTCGGGGCCGCCTACGACGAAGAGGTCCAGCGCTGGGTGAACGCCGCGCGCAGCGGTGGCATCGACGGCCCCAGCGCCTGGGACGGTTACACGGCGTCGGTCGTGGCCGAGGTCGCGGTCCGCGCGCAGCAGACCGGCGCACTCGAGACGGTCACCTACGCCACGGCGAAGCCGGCGTTCTACGACACCGCCGACACGGCGCCGCAGGGGGCGTAGCCCGTGCCGAAGATCGCCCTCGACCCCACGCCGTTCCACCACGACCTGTCGCTGCTCGAGTTCCCGCAGAAGGTGGCCGACCTGGGGTACGAGTACCTGCAGCTGACCCCGCACCGTGACTTCATCCCGTTCTTCCGGCACCCCAAGGCCGACGACGACCTGGTCGACGCGTTCGCCGCCGCGTGCGCGGACGCCGGGGTGCAGGTGGCCAGTGTGCTGCCGGTCCTGCGCTGGTCGGGCCCGGACCGCGAGACCCGCGAGACCGCGGTCAAGCAGTGGAAGCGGGTGATCGAGATCACCAAGCGCCTGGGCGTCGACACCATCAACACCGAGTTCTCCGGCCGTCCCGAGCGCGCAGAGGAGTCCGAAGCACAGTTCTACTGGGCGATGGAGGAACTCCTGCCGATCATCGAGGACGCCGACCTGCGCGTGCTCATCGATCCGCATCCCGACGACTTCGTCGAGGACGGGCTCGAGGCACTCCGGGTCATCCGCGGCCTGAACTCGAAGCACGTCGGGTTCGTCTACGTGGCCTGCCACACGTTCCACTACGGCGGGGACATGGACGCCGTCATCGACGCCGCGGGGGACTCCCTGGGGCTGGTGCACGTGGCCGATGCCTTCGACCACCGCCGGTCACACGGGCTCCGCTACATCACGAACCCGCCGGGCAACGCCGTGCGCGTCCACCAGCATCTGCCGGTCGGACAGGGCGACGTCGACTTCGACCGGTTCTGGGCAGCGCTCGACCGCGTCGGGTTCTCGGCACGCCCGGACACCGTCGCGGTGTCGAGTGTCTTCGCCGAGGACGAGAACGCCGACCAGGTCTCCCGCGCGCAACTCGACACGATCACGAAGGGACTGCATCGATGACGACGGCACCCACGACCGCACCCACGGCGGCAACCGCGGCAACCGCACCGACGGCGGACACCCGCGCCGCGACGGCGACCACCGACCCCCGTCCCGTCACGCTGCAGGCCGCCGAGCAGACGCCGACCGCCCTGTGGAACGACTCCGCCGACCCGCGCGAGCTGTCCACCGCCATCCACCGGTACGGCGCCGTCGGGGCCACGTGCAACCCGGTCATCGCCTACACCTGCATCAAGCAGGACCCCGACACGTGGGTGCCGCGCATCCGGCAGATCGCGGCGGAGCACCCGACCGCGGGGGAGTCCTGGATCGGCTGGAAGGCTGTGGAGGAGCTCTCGATCGCGGCGGCCGCGCAGCTCCTGCCAGCGTTCGAGGCCTCCGGCGGGCGCAACGGCCGCCTGTCGATGCAGACCGATCCGCGCCTGCACCGCGACCAGGACGCCCTGGTCGAGCAGGCCGTGCGGTTCTCCGGCCTCGCGCCGAACATCATCGTGAAGATCCCCGCGACGAAGACCGGGATCGCCGCGATCGAGGAAGCCGCCTACCGCGGGGTCTCGATCAACGCAACGGTGTCGTTCACGGTGGCCCAGGTCGTCGCCGTGGGCGAGGCCATCGAGCGTGCCCTCGACCGACGTGCTGCCGACGGACTCCCCGAGCAGGAGTTCGGCCACGTCGTCACGCTCATGGCCGGGCGCCTGGACGACTGGCTGAAGACCGCCATCAAGCGCGACCACGTGCTGATCGACCCCGGGTACCTGGAGTGGGCCGGTGTCGCCGCGGTGAAGCACGCGTACCGGGTCTTCCAGCAGCGCGAGTTCCGCTCGCGGGTGCTCGTCGCTGCGTTCCGGAACGCGCTGCAGTGGTCCGAGTTCCAGGGCGGCGACCTGGTCGTCTCCCCGCCGTTCCAGTGGTCCGAGGACATCAACGACAACGCGGTCCCGTTCCGCCCGGACGCCATCGACGACGAGGTCCCCGCCCACGTGCTCGACGCCCTGCGTGCGGCGACGCCCGAGTTCGCCCGCGGGTACGACGTCGACGGCATGACGATCGACGAGTTCGACCGGTTCGGCGCCACGGTGACGACCCTGCGCCAGTTCCTGGACGCCGACGCGCAGCTCGACGCCCTGGTCCGCGACGTGCTCATCCCGGCGGCATGAACCCGACGAGCGGCCCGACGACGATCGGCGTCGGCCTGATCTCCGTCGGCTGGATGGGGCGGCTGCACTCGCGGGCGTACCGGGCGCTGCCCGACCACTTCCCGGAACTCGGCGTGCAGCCGCGGCTCGTGCTGGCGGCCGACCCCGTTCCCGAGGCTCGCCACCAGGCCGTCGACCGTCTCGGCTACGAGAGCGCCGTCGCCGACTACCACGAGGTGCTCGCCGACCCCGAGGTCGACGTCGTCTCGATCTGCTCGCCGAACTTCCTGCACCGCGAGATGGCGGTCGCCGCGGCGGCAGCCGGCAAGCCGTTCTGGATCGAGAAGCCGATGGGCCGGTACGCCAGCGACTCGCGTGCGATCCACGACGCCGTCCAGCGCGCCGGGGTCATCACGAGCGTCGGGTTCAACTACCGGCACGCCCCCGCGATCGAACGCGCACGCGAACTCGTCCGGAGTGGTCGACTCGGCCGGATCACGAACGTCCGCGGGTCGCTCCTGGCGGACTACTCCTCCGACCCCGACGCACCGCTGACCTGGCGCTTCGAGCGCGAGCGCGCGGGCTCGGGCGTGCTCGGCGACCTGCTCTCACACGGTCTCGACCTGGCGCAGTACGTCGTGGGGCGGATCGCGAGCGTCACGGCCCTGGCCGAGACCGTGATCACGGACCGGCCGGTACCCGGTGCCGGGATCGTCGATCGGTCTGCTGCCGCCACGGGGGAGCGCAAGCCCGTCGAGAACGAGGACTACGCCGCCCTGCTCTTCCGCTTCGCCGACGGTGCCGTCGGCACGATGGACTCCAGTCGGGTGATGCACGGGCCGCACGCCGAGTACACGTTCGAGGTGTACGGCACCCGCGGCTCGGTGCGCTGGGACTTCCAGCGCCTCAACGAACTGCAGGTCGCCCTCGACGGGCAGGACGTCGACGGGTACGTCACGCACTTCGTCGCACCCGGCGACGGCGACTTCGCGCGGTTCCAGCCCGGAGCCGGCACCGCGATGGGCTACGACGACCTGAAGACCATCGAGGCGGCGCAGTTCATCGCGAGCGTCCGTCGCGGGGAGCAGCTCGCGCCGTCGGTCGCCGACGGCCTCTCGGCCGCGTCGATCGTCGAGGCGGCTGAAGCCTCGCTCGTGGACGGCGCCTGGCACGACGTCGCGCAGGTCGACGGAGCACTCACCTACGCGGCGGCGACCCCGGTGATCTAGACGCACCGCCACGACGGACGGGAGGCCCGGTGCCAGCTGGTACCGGGCCTCCCGTCCGTCATCGCGATCACCGGGCCACCCGACCGTGGTACTTTGTCAGGACAAAGTCCCGAACCGCAGGAGGCACCATGCCGCTCGTCCGCATCGACCTGACCACCGGCCGCACCCCCGAAGCCGTCCGTGGGATCGCCGACGCGATCCACACGGCCATCGTCGACGTGTACGGCATCCCGCCCCGCGACCGGTTCCAGGTCATCACGGAGCACCCGGCCCAGCAGATCATCGCCGAGGATGCCGGACTGGGCTTCGAGCGCACCGAGGGCGTCGTCATGATCCAGGTCTTCACGCAGCGCGGGCGCAGCGACGACGCCAAGCAGGAGCTGTACCGGGCGATCCACGATCGTCTGGCCGCGGCCGGGGTCGTCTCCGAGGACGTGTTCATCGGCTACGTCGAGAACGGTCCCCAGGACTGGTCCTTCGGGTTCGGTCGGGCGCAGTACGTCACCGGCGAGCTCGGGGTGCCCGCCTCGGCGTGACGGCGGCCCGAGCCGGCCGCTGCCGGCTCACTTGTCGACGAGGGTGACCTCGAACGAGTACCGGTCGGGGCGGTAGCAGTGCACGCCGTACTCGACCGCTCGACCCGAGGCGTCGTACGCGGTGCGGCTCATCGTCAGGACGGGGTCGCCGTCCTCGATCTCGAGCAGGCCGGCTTCGTCACCGGTGACCGCGCGGGCCCCGATCCGCTGCTTGGCCACGCGCATCGTGACGCCCCGGCCGCGCAGCAGCTGGTACAGCCCGTGCGTCTGCAGGTCCTCGTCGGTGATCTCGAGGAACTCCGGTGGCAGGTAGTTCTCGAGGATCGCCATCGGGACGTCCTCGGCGAAGCGCACGCGGCGGATGTGCGCGACGAGCGTGCCGGGATCGACACCGAGGGCCTCGGCGACGATGTCCGACGCGGGGACGTCGTCACGGGTCAGGAGCTTCGTTGCAGGCTGCTGGGACCCCTGCGCCAGGTCGTCGTACAGGCTCGTGAGCTCGACCTTGCGCGTGACGGGACCGTGGACGACCTGCGTGCCGATGCCACGACGGCGTACCAGCAGCCCCTTGTCGACGAGGTCCTGGATCGCTCGACGGATCGTGGGGCGCGACAGGCCGAGGCGCTCCCCGAGGGCGATCTCGTTCTCGAGCCGCGCGCCGGGGGGCATCGCGCCGGAGCGGATCGACTCCTCGATGCGCGAGGCGACCTGGAAGTACAGGGGCATCGGACCCGACCGGTCCAGGTCCATGAACAGGTCGGACGGCAGCTGGCCTTCGTTGGTCATCGCGGTCCTTCAGGGAGTGCGTGGTGCAGACGGGAGCACGCGGCATCGGCGCCGCGGACATTGTCGTGACAATACCACCGGGCCTCGGCACGGCCGGGTGCTGCACCCGTCAGTGCTCGACGGCGGCCTTGAGCTTCGCGAGTCCCCGGTCGAAGTCGCCCCCGAGGAGCTTGTCCATGTCGATGAAGACACCCATGACCCGGGACATCAGGTTCGTCGGGCTCGTCATCGTCCAGACCACCCGGGTGCCGCTGTCGACCTCGTGCAGTCGGAAGGCGGCAGCGCTGGTCGAGCGGAACGGGGCCGTGAACCGCAGGTCGACGTCGATCTCGGTGGGAGCGGTCCGTGTGAGTTCCATGGTGCCGGCGCCGGCTTTCCGGTTCCCCTTCCAGGCGTAGGACGACCCGACCGCACCGGGTGTGCCGCTGTACGTGCGCTGCAGCGCCGGATCCTGGCCTTCCCACGGAGACCACTGCACCCAGCGGTGGAAGTCCGCCAGGTACGGCGCGATCTCCGCCGGGCGAGCGGCGATGACGGTCTCGCGGGTGATCGTGCTGGTCTCGGCCATGGGCAGAGGGTAGCGGCGGCGCGTCCGCAGCGGGAGGGTCAGTCGGCGAAGATCATCGGGCGGTTCGACAGCCGCACCTGGTTCGCCGGACGGGGCTTCTCGGCCCGCACCCGCACGGGGTCGATCGTCACACGGGTGGCTGCGCCGAGCGCTTCGACGGTGTCGGCGTCGTGCCGGCCGGCGGCGTGCACGACGATGGCGGCGCAGGCCTCGGCGTCAGCGGCTGCGTCGTGGTGCTGGAACCCCTCGAAACCGGCGGCCATCGCGGCGACCGGCAGCCGGTAGGAGTCGAGCGTGTAGGTCTTGCGCGCGACCTGCAGCGAGCACAGGGAGTGGTGCTCGCCGAGTTCGATGCCCGTTGCCGAACACCCGCCCGCGATCACGCCCATGTCGAACCGCGCGTTGTGCGCCACCAGCACGTCACCGGCGGCGAACGCCACGATGTCCGGGTACTGCTGCTCCCAGGTCTTGGCGCGGACGACGTCCTCGGCGACGATGCCGTGGATGCGTGTGTTCCACTCGAGGAAGGCGTCGTGCCCGAACGGCGGCCGGATGAACCACGACGCCCGCTCGACGACCCGACCCGACCGGACCTTGACGAGGCCGACGGAACAGGCGCTTGCGGGCGAGCTGTTGGCGGTCTCGAAGTCGATCGCGGTGAAGTCCAGTGACACGTTCCGATGGTCGCACGGGGTTCCGACATCGCTCGAACCGACTGCGGCGTTGCGTCAGGCGACCGGTCGGTCAGCGTCGTCGGGCTCGTCGCGTCCCACGTCGACGGCGGGCTGTCGTCCGCCAGGTCGCCGCCCGCCGTGCCCGTTGCGCCGCCCACCACGGGTCGAGGATCGTCCCCACCAGCTCGAACGCCACCGCCGCTGCGTCCAGACGCCACCGCGGATCAAGCTGCTGCACGTGCGCCGTGAACGCCGGGGCGAAGTCGTCCGTCACCGCGGGGAACGCCATCTCGGCCGGCGGGGTCGCTGCCCGCCAGCGGTCCTCCGCCGCGTGGTCGATCGCCGCGTCGTCCGGGTCGTACTCCACCAGGACGTCGGCCTCGAGCTCGGCCAGCGCGTCGTGCAGCGCCTCGAGCTCCCGCGGCGGCAGCGACTCCAGCGCCGTCACCGTCTCCGGGGCGAAGTACCGCCGTTGCTCCCGTGCGTCGAGTCCCACCGAGTGGACCCCCAGCCCGTCGCGTTCGAACCACATGACCGTCCTCCGTCCGTTCGTCCCCGCGACCAGGCTGGCACGTCGGGCGCGGACCTGTGTGCCAGCAGCGCGGTTCCGGACGGACTGGAGGCCCGGTCGGCTCCGGCGGGCAGCCGCCGGTAGGCTCTTCTTCCGTGGCTCTCACCATCGGAATCGTCGGTCTCCCGAACGTCGGCAAGTCGACCCTGTTCAACGCCCTCACCAAGAACCAGGTCCTGGCGGCGAACTACCCGTTCGCCACCATCGAGCCGAACGTCGGCGTGGTGAACCTGCCGGACGCGCGGCTCGACCGGCTGGCCGAGCTGTTCCACTCCGACAAGACGGTGCCCGCGCCGGTGTCGTTCGTCGACATCGCCGGCATCGTCAAGGGCGCCAGCGAGGGCGAGGGCCTGGGCAACAAGTTCCTGGCCAACATCCGCGAGGCCGACGCCATCGCCCAGGTGGTCCGTGGCTTCGCCGACGACGACGTCGTGCACGTCGCGAACAAGGTCTCCCCGAAGGACGACCTCGAGGTCATCAACACCGAGCTGATCCTGGCTGACATCGAGACCATCGACAAGGCGCTCCCGCGCTACGAGAAGATGCTCAAGCTCAAGCAGGCCGAGCCGATCGTCCTCGAGACGGCGAAGGAAGCCCGCGCCGCGCTCGAGCAGGGCACGCTGCTGTCCGCGACCTCGATCGACCTCGAGCCGATCAAGGAGCTCGGGCTGCTCAGCGCCAAGCCCTTCATCTTCGTGTTCAACGTGGACGAGGCGATCCTGACCGACCAGTCCCGCAAGGACGAGCTCTCCGCGCTCGTCGCCCCGGCCCAGGCCGTGTTCCTCGACGCCCAGGTCGAGTCCGAGCTCATCGACCTCGACCCGGCCGACGCCGCCGAGCTGCTCGAGTCCACCGGCCAGACCGAGTCGGGGCTCGACCAGCTCGCCCGCATCGGTTTCGACACCCTCGGGCTCCAGACCTACCTGACCGCCGGGCCCAAGGAGTCGCGGGCCTGGACGATCGGCAAGGGGTGGAAGGCCCCTCAGGCTGCCGGCGTGATCCACACCGACTTCGAGAAGGGCTTCATCAAGGCCGAGGTCATCTCGTACGAGGACCTCATCGAGACGGGCTCCATCGCCGAGGCTCGCTCCGCCGGCAAGGCCCGCATCGAGGGCAAGGACTACGTCATGCAGGACGGCGACGTCGTGGAGTTCCGCTTCAACAACTAGGCGTTCTTCGCGGTGTGCACGAGCGCTCTCTGGGCACCTGTGAACTTTTTGTCGTCGGTGCTTCACTGGGTTATGGCCGTCTCACCGATGTTCCCGCTGGGATCAGTGCTGTTCCCATTCGTGCCCATCCAGCTGCGGATCTTCGAGCCTCGGTATCTCACGCTGGTCGGCCGCTTGCTCGACGAGGATGAACCCGAGTTCGGCGTCGTCCTCATCGAGCGCGGATCAGAAGCCGGGGGTGGCGACCAGCGCGCCTCGGTCGGGACGATGGCGCGTCTCGTGAGCGCCGCCGCGGGCGCCGACGACCTGTTCATCGTCGGCCTGGGGACCCGGCGGTTCACGGTCGAACGTTGGGTCGACGAGGATCCGTTCCCGCGGGCCGAGCTTTCGATCCTGCCGGATCTCGAATGGTCCGAGACGCTCGCACCCCTGCGGGACCAGGCAGAAGCAGCTGTTCGCCGCTTGATCGTTCGCGCCGCGGGGGCCCAGTCGGATGACGACATCGAGCTGTCGGACGATCCAGTCGCAGCCGTCTGGCAACTGGCGGCGATCGCCCCGCTGGGTGATTACGACAATTACACCCTGTTGAGGTCGACGACCTTGGGTGGTCTCCTGCGTCAACTGATCGATCTGGTCCTCGAGGCCGAGGAGCTCTGGTCCGCCGAGTGAGGCTTCTCACCACCGTTCACCACCTCTGGGGTTCCGCGGCAACTCATGCTGGTCGGCCCAGGTGTCTCTGCTTCGCATGGACATGCAAAGGTCATGCTTCGGATGGTCGGAACTCGGTGGAGTTCCGCTGCAACAACGAGGGCTGTCCCGGTGTCAGGAGCCGGAGACCGCTCCGTCGTCCCCTACGGAAGTTCGTTCTGCGTTCTGACGAATCCGGTTCGCTGCGCTCGGCGTCCGCGGACCGGATTCGTCACCGCGCATCTGCAACTGCCGTCCGCAGCGGTACGGTGACGCCATGACGTACACCGTGGACTTCGTCGACGTCTCCACCACGGGCCTCGAGACCTCGCCGGTCGCCGACGCCCTTGCCGGTCTCCGCGCCAACGAGGCCCGGTACTACAAGAACAAGTACGACCACGTGTTCGTCACCAGCACGGTTGACGAAGCCCCCGAGGTCCTGGCGTACATCGAGAAGGTGCTCAAGGACGAGCGGGACATCGTGATCGGGTCGCCCGCGCTCGAGGTGTCGGCCTTCGAGGTCGGCGGGCTGCGCATGGCCTACGTCTTCTACGAGTCCGGCCTGGCCATCAACGTGATGTACGCGATCGAGGACGGCGGCAAACGTGCGGTCGGGTTCAAACTCTCGATGGGGATGGAGGTCCCCGAGGAGCTCAGCTCGTTCAAGTTCGCCCGGCAGCGGTCGAAGCTGGCGGGGGAGATCCGCGGGTCGTACTTCGTCGTCAAGGGTCAGTACTGACACTCAGCCCCGCAGTGTCAGGACCTCGGCGCCGTCCTCGGTGATGGCGATGGTGTGCTCGCTGTGCGCGGTGCGTGCCCCGGTGGCACTCCGCAGCGTCCATCCATCGTCGTCCGTGACGAGCTCGTCGGTGTCGGCCATGACCCAGGGCTCCAGCGCCAGCAGCAGTCCCGGCCGGAGCGTGTAGCCGCGCCCGGCTCGGCCGTCGTTCGCGATGTGCGGGTCGCCGTGCATCGTGGAGCCGACCCCGTGTCCGCCGAACTGCAGGTTGATCGGGTAGCCGGCGTCCTGCAGGACCGATCCGATCGCGTGGGACAGGTCGCCGATCTTCGAACCGGGCACCGCGGCGGCGATGCCGGCGGCCAGGGCGCGCTCGGTCGTCTCGATCATCGCCAGGTCGGACGGGTCGGCACCCGTGCCGACGACGAAGCTCACCGCGGAGTCCGCGACGACGCCGTCGAGCGAGACGGCCAGGTCGAGCGTCAGCAGGTCGCCGTCGCGCAGCACCTGGTCGCGAGGGAGCCCGTGCAGCACCGCGTCGTTGACCGAGGTGCAGATGTAGTGCGCGAACGGCCCTCGGCCGAAGGACGGTGCGTAGTCGACGTAGCAGGACTCGGCACCGGCATCGAGGATCATCGCCTTCGTCCACGCGTCGATCTCGAGCAGGTTCGTCCCGACCCGGACGCGTCCCTGCAGCGTGTGCAGGATGTGTCCCACGAGGGCGCCGACCGCACGAGCACGGGGGAGTTCGGATGGGGCGAAGATCTCGATCATGCCGACAACTGTACCGGTATTGTTGTCGGCACCATGGTCCGTCTCCCGCTCACCCCAGCCGACCTCGAACGCGGGCGGCGACTCGGCGCGCTGCTCCGCCGCGCACGAGGCGAGCGGTCGATGCTCGCGATCGCGCTGCAGGCCGGCGTCTCCCCGGAGACCCTCCGCAAGATCGAGACCGGGCGGGTCGCGACGCCGGCGTTCCCCACGATCGCCGCCATCGCCGGCGTGCTCGGCCTCTCGCTCGACGCGGTGTGGTCCGAGATCTGCGCGGAGACGCCGGTCAGCCGATCAGCGTGACGATCACCTGCGGGATCCGCTGCTCGATGACGTCCCACACGATGTCCTTCCGGGCCGCGCGGTAGTCGTGCGACAGGATGTTCCGGGTCCGACGGACGGCCGCCAGCGACAGGTCGGACGGCAGCCGAGCGATGCGGTCTGCGGGGAGCCGCCCGAGCAGATCGTCGAAGTGGATGACGACCGCTTCGGCTGCACGGTACGTCAGGCTGCGAGGCTGTCCGAATGCATCGCGACCGAGTTCGACGATCTGCGAGCACTCCGAGAGCAGGTCGAGCAGGCCAGACTCGAGCGCCGGCCAACGATCGACACCACCGTCCTTGGCCGTCGGGTCGACACGGGGCCTCGGGGTGAACGACTCACGCTCCACGGCACTGCCTCACAGCGGCACCGCCTGCTCGAGCACATGGGCGAAGTGGTCGTCCTGTACCTGGTCGTCCGTCAGCAGGTCCACCGCGAAGCCCGTCATCTGTTCGACGGCGTCCGCGAAACCGCCGAGGTCGAACAACGATGCGTCGGCGCCGACCGTCACCAGCAGATCGATGTCACTGTGCTCGGTGTCCTCGCCGCGGACGGCTGACCCGAACACCCGGACGTTCGACAGGTGGAAGTCGTCAGCAGCGGCCCGGATGGCGTCTGCACGGAGCGCGAGCGGGATGCTCGGCCGCATCCGGGCAGCGGCCAGGACGCGGGCCAAGGACTCGGCCCGAGGCTGCTTGCGGCCGCTCTCGTAGGCCGAGATCGTCGGTTGTTGCATGCCGGCTGCGCGCGCGAGTTCCGTCTGGGACATGCCGACGTCTTCGCGGGCAGCGCGGATGAGCTCATTCGACCGGTCGAGCAGCACGGGCACCTCCCATAGCCCTCGACTATACCTGCGCGCCCTCAGCCACGGAACGCCGCCCCTGGGGGTGCACGCATCGACGATCTCTAGCGTCAACGGCGGAGGTGGAACGTGAAGTACATCAACTACGACGGCAGCGTCATCATGACGGGTGACCGCATCGCCGAAGCGCTCGCTGACTATGCGGCTGTGCTCGGTGCGAACGGGAAGACGGACACGGTCCATGTCCCGACGGTCGGCTCGGACGGATCGGTCGAGACAGCGACGGTGCTGGTCGGACCGGCGAGCGAACTCGTGCTGACGCCGGCGCCCGACGACGAGCTCGACATCGAGGACCCGGAGTTCATCCGGCGGCTCCGTGACGCTGCTGCGCTGGCGGGACCGGATCGCCCGCTCAACGCCGACGGTCGCACGCCGTTCGCCGGCGCCGACGGCCCCTGACCAGGCGCAAGCCGCACGCACGACGAGACGCCGCACGAACGACGAGACGCCGCCCAGCCGGGCGGCGTCTCGTGTGTGCAGCGGCGTCTCGCGGTGCGAGGACGGCTCGCCGGGTCAGGCTGCGAGCGCGAGCTCCGAGCGGCGGATGGTGACCGCCTGCAGGAGGGTCCGGCTCGACTCGCCGAGCCAGGGCCGCCCGGGGACGGTCCAGCCGGCCTCGCCGTCCACCGCGACACGGGTGCCGGGGGTGACGAAGACGTCGAGCGTGTCGACGGGCACGCGCACGAGGAACTCGCGCTGGGTGCGATCGTCGCGGACGGGGAACTCCGCGATGCGGTCGGGGGTGATGACGGGAGCCGACGTGGCGGTCCCGGAGATGGTGATGCGTTCGTTGCTGGTCATGGTGCTGTTCTTCCTGGTCTGCTGTCCTGCCGCGGTGCGGTCCGGTGGACGTCTCAGTCACATCGGTCGCTGTTGCGGTGGTGTGCACGTCGGAGATCGACGTGCTGCTCGGCCTGGCCCAACAAGTGGACGTGCGGCGGAGCGGTGGTCCCGTGGGAATGCGACTCGGGTGAATCGGGCCGGGACGGTTCGGTGTGCGCGAGTCAGATGGGTTCGCTGCAATGCACCAAGGAAGAACGGTACATGAAAGCCGGGCCGGAGTCCAGGACAGGTCCGGAGGGCGGCAGACGGGAGGCCCGTGGCGATGCCGCCACGGGCCTCCCGTCCGTCTCGGACGTCAGTTCAGGGCCGGCGTGTCCTCCGGCACGACACCACCGCCGTAGAGGTCGGTGGCCAGGTCACGCAGCGCGCGCAGCGCGACGCGCTGGGTGAGCGGGCCGTAGGAGATGCGGGCGACGCCGAGCTCCTGGTACTCGGCGGCGGGCAGGGCTCCGGGGAGACCGATGACGCTGAGCTTGCCGCGACCGAGACCCTCGACGAGCCGTTCCACGACGTCGCGCTGGATCGCTCCCGGGACGAACACGAGCGGGGCACCCGCGTCGAGGAAGGCCTTGCCGCGGGCGATCGCGTCGGCGATGCTCTCGTCGAGCGGACGGTCGCCGCCCCGCGCGATGGCGTCCGTGCGGGCGTTGAGCTGGAACGCGACGCCTTCCTGTTCTGCTGCCTCCATGATGGCGGCGACACGGGCGACGGCCTCGTCGAAGGGCCGCAGGCGGTCCTCGACGTTCGCGCCGACGATGCCGAAGCCGATCGCGCGGCGGATGGTCTCGGCCGGGTCCTCGTACCCGTCGTCGAGGTCGGCGGTGACGGGCAGGTCGACGGCCTCGGCCACGACCCGCGCGCCCTGCAGCGCCAGGTCGAGGGACATGCCGCCGTCCTCGTACCCGTACGACGCGGCGATGGAGTGTCCGGCGGTGGCGATCGCGCGGGTCTCGGGCAGGGCTGCGACGGTCTTGGCGCTGATCGCGTCCCAGACGTTCACGACACGCAGGATCTCGGGGGCTTCGTGCAGGTCCTTGAGGGCTGACGCCTTGTCGGCGGTGCTGGTGCTCATGGCATCGACAGTATGCCGGGGTCGTGTCGCTCGCCCCAGCTGGTCCGGAGACGACGCGAGATGACGTGCGGACTCGCACCGGGCCTCCACTGCGGTGCATCCTGGGACGCATGGCGCACGACGAGCAAGACCCGGTCGGCACGCTCCGTGGGGTCCGCACCAGCATCAAGTGGACGCGCTACGCGCCGGACGTGCTGCCCCTGTTCGTCGCCGAGATGGACCACGAGGTCGCGCCCGAGATCCGACAGGCGCTGGTGGAGCGGGTGCAGCAGTCGGACCTCGGGTACCTGGACGGTCCGGGTCCGCTCGCGCCGGCGTTCGCCCGGTTCGCCGCCGACCGGTGGGGCTGGGAGCTCGACCCGGCGCGCGTGCACCTGGCGACCGACGTCAGCGTGGGGATCGTCGAGACGCTCCGACTCGCGCTGCCGGACGGCGGGCGGGTCGCGATCACGCCGCCGGTGTACCCGCCGTTCTTCGAGCTGATCGACGAGGCCCGATGTCAGGTGGAAGAGGTCCCCCTCACCGAGCGGTGGGGCGTCTACCGGCTCGACCTCGCCGGCCTGGAGCGGGTTTTTGCCGACGGGGTGCGCGTGTTCCTGCTCTGCAACCCGCACAACCCGATCGGGCTCGTGCACGACCGAGCCGACCTCGAGGCGCTGGCAGTGCTCGCCGCGCGGTACGACGTGCTGGTCGTCTCGGACGAGATCCACGCGCCGCTGACGCACCCCGGTGTGCAGTTCACCCCGTTCGCCGCGATCGCCGAGCCGCTTGGTGCACGCAGCGTCTGCGTGACGTCGGCGAGCAAGGGCTGGAACCTCGCCGGGGTCAAGTGCTCGGTGATCGTCGCCGGTGACGCCCGCACCGCCGAGCTCCTCGACACCCTGTGGGACGAGGTCGCCTGTCGGACGAGCATCCTCGGGCTGCACGCCAACCTGGCGGCGTTCTCGCTGGCGGTCGAGTGGCTCGACGACGTCATCGACCGGATCGTGGCGAACGACCGGCTGCTCGCGAAGCTGCTCGCCGAGCACCTGCCCGGGGTGGTCTACGCCAGGCCGCGTGCCGGGTACCTGGCGTGGCTGGACTTCCGCGGGCTCGGGCTGGGGGACGACCCGGCCGTGCAGCTCCGTGAGCACGCGTACGTCGCCCTGAACTCGGGCATGCCCTTCGGCACCGAGGGGCGTGGCTTCGCGCGGATCAACCTGGCGTGTTCGCCGGACACCCTGCGCGAGGCAGTGCTGCGGATCGCCGCCGCCTACCCGTCAGGGGCGCAGGAGGCCCTGGTCTGGCACACGGTCTGACGGGTCAGCCGTCGATGTAGTGGTTCTTGCCGACCACGCGGACGTGCACGTGTACCTCGCTGGACGGCAGTTCCTCGGTCATCGCGACCCACTCGCGGGCGACGAAGGCGACGGACGACCACCGCGGGACCTCGGTCACCAGGAACCCGTCGATGAACACCTGCCACATGCCCTGTTCGCGGACGGCCTGGACCTCGTGCGTCGCCATGCCGCGATCGTAGCGTTCGCCACGACGTGCAGCCATGTTGGACGTCCGTGATCGCGGTTCATTGGCACGAGCATGTGCCCGGTCGACCAGCACGAATCCAAGCAGTTGTGATTCTAATATACGAAGTGTTGACATTCTAAATGGAGTTCTCCAGACTGACGGGGCGGGAAGAACTCGCGCAACGAAGGGAAAGGGGACCTCCATGAAGTCGAGCCTTCTGGCACCGAAGAGCAACGCCGTGTTCGCCGGCCGTCAGGCCAAGAACAGCTACGGCCCATCGCAGTGATTCGGAGATGAAGTTCAAGCGGGCGCGCCGCGCGGCGCGCCCGCTCAGCAAGGGGGCAAGAGCATTGATGGACCAAACGACAGAGGAAGCAATCCGCGACATCCTCGCCGAACTCAACATTGCGCTTGAGCCGATCGAGGAGGACCTCGACCTGCCGGTTGAGGAGACAGACGTGAACCGGGCGATGGCGCACCATGGGCTCAAGGATGTCGTTCTCACCGTCAGATCGATGAGCGGTCTTGCGACCGTCGGCCTCATCGAGAAGTCCTGGCTGAGCGGATGCCCCAGGTGCTTGCAGTCCCGTCAGCACGGAATTGAGCATTTCTACGACGGGCTCGCATCGACTGCATTCGACCTTCAGTTCGCTCAGGACCTCGTGAAAGCGATGCATAGTCGCTACGGGGTTGCGATCGCCGTGACGGAAGCGTACGACCCTCAGAACTGGTCGGTGATCGCGCCCGTACCGTTCTGCTCGGTCTGCTCCGACATCGAACGTGAGTTCGACGATGCGCGGGTCTGGAATGCTCCATCGATGAGCTCGGCCGCGGAGCAGCAGATCATCACGACAGCGGGCTTCCGAGTGATTCCTCCCGAAGTCTTCGTCAGTAGGAATCGGGCGACGGTGGGATTCGCAGCGCTGATCGGCAATCCGGTCGTTGTCGAGCAATCCCGTGCGTGCTCGCTCGTCAACGGCCCGATCATCATGGCCGACGACCCGGCCGAACACGAGGTTGCGGGCGGCAAGGGGTGGCTCGTTGAACAGAGCCTGGCGAGCTGTGTCGGAGAGGGGCTCGAGCGTTACTTCACCGCGCGCCCGTTCCGCCGTCGGGGGATGGTGGCAGCGCGAGACGAACTCGGTCCCACTGTCGTCGACTTGCTGTCCGACTTCGGGTTTCCGGCCCGGGACAACACCCCGGGGATCGAGCAGTACCGCGACGACTTGCCAATCGAGTGGTTTCTCGCCGACGACCTCGTGAACGAGCAGGCGACGTGGTTTCCGGCCAACCTCATGTTCTGCCCGTACCTGCCGCCCACGGGTGCCTCAGTCATCTCTGCTGGCAGCACCAACGGTGCAGCGTGCGGTGCAACCCGGCAGGACGCGACCTTGCAGGCGTTGCTCGAGTTGATCGAACGGGACGCGTTCTGGTACTACTCCCGGACTGGGGCGAACCCGCAAGCCGTTCCGTGGTCTTTGGTGCCAGCGGACATCATCAGCGCGATGCGATCCTACGGAGGCTCGTTTCGAGTCCAGCTGCTCCAAAGCCCATTTGATCTGCCAGTTGTCCAAGTGACGTACGACTCCGACGGCGGAGAAGCAGCGTCGACAGCCCGTGGTACAGGAGCGACCGATTCCTTGGGGAGCAGTGTTCGGCGTGCGTTCACAGAGTGCATCCAGATGTTGGAGTCGCTGTCCAGTGGGCAAGCGGTTGAGGAATGCGCGACCGACATGCGGAGACTGTGGTACACAGGTCAGTCCCGCAGCGTCTTCCCGAACTTCTTCCGGGAGACAACCGTGATGACTGAGGAAGCTCCTTGGCATTTCCCTGACGCGCAGAGCCTGTTCAAGCACATAGTTGCCGCAGCGGTCCGGCAAGAACTGGGCGTGTACCGGATCGTCATCGCGGAAACCCAGAACTTTGCGGTGGTGCGCGCCGCCATGTCCTCAATCTCGGTGATGGACGGCACCTACTTCATGAACAACGATCGGATTGCGCGTTTCGCGGAGATTGTTGATCAGGCGCCGAGCACGGTGAACTACAGCGGTTCGCTGTTCATGTAGGGCACAGTGAAGCGCGCATACCTCTTCATCGTTCTGTCCGCAGCTGGGGTTGCGAGTTTCGGTGTCGTCGACATCGTGTACTTTCAAACGGTCGGGTACGCTCTGGCCTTCGTCGGTCTCATGACGGCCGCTTTCAACGTTGCGGTGTCAGCTGCGGAACTCCCGTTCGCGGTCCTCTTCGATCGGTACTCGAACAAGTTGGCACTTCAGGTCGGAAATGCTCTGCGCGTGATCGCCTTCCTGCTCTTTTTCCTTGACCTCGGCCCAGATTCGCTTCTGCTTGCGCAGGTCATCGCGGGGTTCGGTGTGGCAGCTTCGAGCGGAACCTCGAATGCCCTGGTGATGAAGCAAGTTCAGTCCTCGCAACCCGATCGCCTGTCGCGAGCCTTCGGCAGGATCACGTACTTCAGTGCTGCGGCGAGTGTGGCGGGCGGGCTTGTCGGCAGTGCCGTGTACGTCGTGGCCCCTCGGGACATCTGGCTCGTGGCCGTCGTGTTCTGTTTGACCGCTGGCCTGATCATCTTCGGCTTCTCTGACACGAAGACGAGTAATGTGCGGACTCCTTGGCCAGCTTACGCACGTGACGTATGCGCAATTGCTCGAAAGCGATCGACCATTGCCCTTGTCCTCGTGAACGCCAGCGCTGTGGCTCCCTTTCTTCTCTGGCAATTGAAGTTCGACATGGTATCCCTCGCGTTCCTGGTCTTTGGCTTCTTGCTCATGAATACCGCAAAAGTCGCGAGTCCACTGTTGATGGGCAGGCTGAGCCTCCGGACGGCGCACATCCCTCGGGTGACGATCGCGAATGTCGTCGCCGCGGCACTCTTCGGGGTGTCCGATGCCCCTTGGGCCGTCGCTGCAAGCTTCTTCCTACACGTACTTCTCCACACGCTGCTACTCGTGCTCGTTTCCGGAGTGTTCCATGCGTCTGTCACGGATGACATCCGGGCAACGGCAGGCTCGATCGTGTCGCTGTTCGACTCGTTGGTCGTGGCGATCGTCGCCCCGGTCGTGGCCTGGACCGGTCAGGTCCTCGGCTTCGGGGCGGCAGTAGCCATCTCCTGTGTGCTCTACGCGTCCGTCGCGGCTGTCACCCGTCATCCACCGGGCGTGATGAGTATGGAGAACTGAGCGGTTGAAGTCGTCGAGAGGTACTGAAGATGCGTGAACTCCCCGCAACTGATTGGCGGACTGTCTTCGCCGCCCTGGCCAATGAGGAAGTACGTGCTGTCTACGCGCAGGTGGTCCTCGGCGTGCAACCGCTGAACGGTCAGACTGGACGGACCGCGGCACGCACTCGCAGGAGCCTCGGCATCCTCGTGAGGGCGAATCTCATCGCTCAGGAGAATGACACCTGCACGGCCGTGGCCGAGGTGTTCTCTGCCGTGCTCGCGTCTCAGTCGGTCGTCAGGAAGGACGGGGTCGATCGTTTCCTGCGCCACGGACGCATCGTTCAGTTCCCGGCGACCCCGTCAGCACGCGAGGAGCTTCTGAGGTGGGTCGCCGGGCAGGTGCTGCGCGCGGGTGAGATCATCTCCGAGCGCCAGATGAACGAACGACTCTCGGCGCTCCATGCCGATGTGGCACTGCTCCGCCGAGGTCTCGTGGACCTCGCGATCGTCGAGCGATCCAGGAGTGGGAGCGACTACTGGCTGAAGCAGACGGAAACACGTCGACGCCGCGATCACGGATGACAGGAAGGCAGCCCCGGCGGATCGGGGCTGCATGGGGGCCTCGGCCTCGGTCAGAGGTCGAGCACCATCGCGACGTCGGCCCGCACGTAGGGGCTGGGGTGCCGTTCCTCGGGGCCGAGGTGCCGGAAGCCCGACGTCTCGTACAGGTGCACCGCGCTGGCCAACGTGGCGTTCGTCTCCAGCGTGACCCGGTGCGCACCGAGCTCCCGTGCACGGTCGACGGCGGCGCGGATCAGACGTCGTCCGGTGCCGTGCCCCTGGTGGTCCGGCGCGACGGCCATCTTCACCAGCTCGAAGACCCCGTCACCCTCGGGTGCGATGCCGACACAGCCGACGACGTCGTCCCCGAGGCGGGCGACGAACACGGCGCCGCCGGGCTCGATGATCTGCCCGACCGGGTCGCCGAGGAGCTTGCGGTCCTCGTCCTCGAGCGTGAAGAAGCGGGAGATCCACGCCTCGTTGAGCGTGCGGAAGGCCTCGGCGTCGGCGGGGGAGGCGAGGTCGGCGATGGTGACGGAGGCGGTGTCGGGCATGCCCCCATCCTGTGGTGGCGGGGGAGTCACGTCCAATACTCGTTCACGCTCATCGATACGCTGCGTGCATGGATCATCTCGACGTGGACCTCCGGCAGCTCCGCGCGTTCCTGGCCGTCGCCGACGCGCTGCACTTCGGGCGCGCGGCCGAGCGACTGCACATGGCGCAGCCTGCGCTCTCGCAGCAGATCCGACGCACGGAGCGGGCCCTCGGGGTCGACCTGTTCGTCCGGACGTCCCGCAGTGTCGCCCTGACGCCCGCCGGCCGGGTGCTGCAGGGGCGGGCGCGCTCGCTGCTGGCCCAGGCCGAGCGTGACCTCGACGAGGCGGTACGGGTCGGTCGCGGCGAGGTCGGGCGGCTCGACGTCGGGTTCGTCGTCTCCGCGCTGCCGCTCGGCCCGATCGAGCGTGTGCAGCGCTTCCGGGAGCGCCACCCGCTCGTCCGCGTCGAGCTCACCGAGGGCTACACGTCGCGGCTGCTCGCCCGGGTCGTCCGCGGGGAGCTGGACCTGGCCGTCGTGCGCGACCCCGACCCGACGGACGGTGTGCGGCTCACCCCGTTCCGCAGTGAGCGCTTCGTCGCGGCGGTCCCACGGGGTCACCGATTCGCCGACCGACCGTCGATCGCCGGCAGCGAGCTCGTCGACGACCCGTTCGTGTTCTTCCCCGCCGAGGCCGGGGCGCTGGCGACCGAGCGGAACCTCGCACCGGTGCTGTCCGGCGGACGGCGACCCGTGGTCGTGCAGGAGGCGACGACCTGGGCGACCGTCCTGCACCTGGTCGGGGCGGGTCTCGGGGTCACGGTGGCGCCGGCGAGTGCGACGCTCGCGGCTCCGGACACGGTCGTGCTGCTGCCGCTGACCGGCTCACACGAGAGCGAGCTGTGCTGGGCGACCCGCGTGGACGACGACCGCCCGGTCCTGCGCGCGTTCATCGCCGGAGCGGACTGAGCCGGAGCCGAAGCCCGTCGGCCGGTCTCAGCGGAGCGGCAGCACCGGCGCCCGGTGCGCGCCGAGCTCGTCGTCCCGCCACGGCCGCGACCCGCGCAACGCCAGACCGACCTGGGTGAGCACGAACGTCACTTGCGGCTCGACGTCGGGGTCCCACGGTCCCTCGACGCCCAGGCCGAACGAGCCGAGCTCGTCGTCCGCCTCGTCGGTGACGGCCATGCGCCAGCGGCCCTCGCCGAGGTCCTCGACGACGACCCAGCGTGCGGTCGCGAAGCGTCCGGTCACGCCGACTTCATGATGTCGGCCGTGAAGTTCTGCACCCGCTGCAGCAGCGCCGTCCCGCGCATGGCGATCGTCGCCGGCGGGTTCAGGTGCGGAGGGGCGGTGCGGATCAGGAGCGGGCAGCCGAGGTCCTCGCAGATGTACGTGCCGATCGTGTTGCCGTTCCGCCCGGACTCACCAGCGCGTGGCGCCGAGAACAGGCGCACCTGCGTGGCCGGCTGCGGGGAGTGGCAGAACGAGCACATCGCGGCGATGCCCGGTCGCAGGGAGCCGCCGGCGGACCGGACCACGATGCCGACGGCGCGGTCGTCGATCCAGGACACGATGTAGCCGCGACGGGCCGCCTGCGGGTCGCGCCAGCCGAGGAACTCGCGGTCGTCCCAGAGCATCTCGTGCAGTCCGGGGATCGGGAGCTGGGCGAGTTCGTCCGGGCTGGCGTTCACGAACGACGAACGGATGTCTGCTTCGGTCAGTGGCTTCACGGTGACAACACCATATGCCTCGGCCCCGACACGTGTCCTCACCCCGCCGGTGGGCTCAGTCGGTGGACAGCCGGGAGGCCCGGATCACCGCGAGCGCACTCGTCGCGTCCGCCGTCAGCACGGCTCGCCGCACCGCATCCCGCCCGACGCGGCGCGCGGCCGCGTCGTCGGCCGCGAACTCGACGAGCACGCGGGTCGAACGCGCCATGGCGCGCGCGCCCGGGATCCACGGGACCGCACGCTCGATGGACTCGGCGACGGCGACGACGGCCGTGTGGTGCTGTCGCAGGTGCGCGCGTTCGTGGGCGACCACGGCCTCCAGTTCGTCGGTGCGCAACCGGTCTGCCAGACCGGAGCTGACGAGCACCCCGCCGCTGCGTCCGGGGACCGCGCAGGCGAGTGCGTGGTCGGCCTCGACGACCGCCACCAGCGTGCCGTCGATCTCGCGGTGCGGCGCGCTGCCGGAACGCATCGCGTCCCGGACGGCCCGGTGCTCGGAGCCGGGCCGGACCCGGACGGCGATCACGAACGCGATGACCGCGAGCACCGCGACGCCGACGTTCAGGCCGTGCGTGGGGGAGTCGCCGATCGCGAACGGGTCGGTGAGGGGACGGTCGGCCAACGCGACGAACCCCACGCCCACCACGAAGCCGACCGCGCCGAGCAGGACCGCGAGCGACCAGGCGACCAGCGCCGTCCGCGGACGGTCGATCGTCCACGCGGACCGGGTCAGGACGCGCGGCGCCACCACGACGACGACCAGCGCGAGGACGACCAGGACGATCCCGGTGACCACCACGCTGTCCGCTCCCGTCGTCGAGCCGTCAGGAGCGGGCGCGGGCGTCGAGCGCGCGGCGCAGTGCCTGCAGGTCGTCGGACGCCAGCGAACCCGTGAACTGCAGGAGCGCTGCCTCGCGGTCGGACGACGCGGCGAGGGCGTTCGACATGAGCGACGCGGTCTGTTCCTCACGCGAGTGCGTGGCGCGGAACGTCAGCGGGGCGTCGGCGTGCTGCTCGCGTTCGACGGTGCCCTTGCGGCCGAGACGGTCGAGGACGGTCAGCACCGTCGTGAGCGCCGGGCGGGGCTCCGGGAAGGCGTCGAGGACCTGGCGCGCGGTGAGCCCGCCGTCCGCCGACCAGAGCGCGTCGAGCACCGCCTGTTCGAGCTGCCCGCGGGGGCGCTGCCGTTGTCCTGCCACAGAGGTCACTCTACGAGATGTCGAAGGCCCGGGACCCGTGCGTCCTCGCCGAGATCCGTCACATGCCGGAAACGCGACCTCGGTAGACTCCAGGTGCAACAGAACATCGAGGCCGATCACCCGCCGCGGGAGACGCCGTACGCCACCGCTCGTCGGTGTGTCCGGCACCGAAGGAGCAACCTCCCCGCCAATCTCTCAGGTCCAACACCGCAGCGGACAGGCCACTCTGAAAAGCAGACACGGTGCCCCCGTCGGGCGCTCCGGTGTCTCGCCCACGGTGAAAGCCGCCGGACCTCACGGGCCGCGGTGAAACTCTCAGGCCCATGACAGAGGGGGAGTTCACGTCCGACGACGGTCGTCGGGCCCTGCCCGCCAGGAGAACTCCGCCATGTCCACATCCCTCCGCTCGTCCCCGCTCGAAGCGGCACACGAAGCCGCCGGTGCCGCGTTCACCGACTTCGCCGGTCACCGCATGCCCGTGCGATACTCCTCCGACCTCGCCGAACACCACGCCGTGCGACAGGCCGCCGGCGTGTTCGACCTCTCGCACATGGCCGAGATCGGCGTGACCGGTGCCCAGGCCGTCCCGTTCCTCGACCACGCGCTCGCCGGGTCGTTCGGCGCGATGACCGTCGGTCGGGCCAAGTACTCGCTGTTGCTCGGCGAGGACGGCGGCATCCTCGACGACCTGGTGGTGTACCGGATCGACGACGACTCGTACCTGGTCGTCGCCAACGCCGCCAACCGCGACGTGGCGGTGTCGGCGCTCCAGGCCCGTGCCGAGGGCTTCGACGTCGCTGTGTCCGACGACTCGGACACCACGGCCCTCGTCGCGATCCAGGGGCCGGCCGCCGCGGGCACGCTCGACGACCTCGTCGTCCAGGACCGCCTGCAGCCGGAGACCCCGCTCGACGACCTGCGCTACTACCGGGTGCTGCACGCGATGTTCGACGGGTCCGAGGTCCTCGTCGCCCGCACCGGGTACACCGGCGAGGACGGCTTCGAGATCTACAGCGCCCCGGACGTCGCCCCCGCGATCTGGGACGCCCTGCTCGAGACGGGTGCCACGCGCGGGGTCGTGCCCGCCGGGCTCGCCGCGCGGGACACCCTGCGGCTCGAGGCGGGCATGCCGCTGTACGGGCACGAACTCACGACGACGACCCGCCCCGCCCAGGCCGGGCTCGGCCGGGTGGTCGCCACCACCGGTGAGTTCGTCGGGTCGTCCGGCGTGCAGCCGCCGGACGACGCACCCGTGCTCGTCGGCCTCGTGATGGAGGGGCGCCGCGCTGCACGTGCCGGCTACCCGGTCCTGCACGACGGCACGGTCGTCGGCACGGTCACGTCCGGCGCACTGTCACCGACCCTCGGCCACCCGGTCGCGATGGCGTTCGTCGCGCCGTCCGCTGCCGCCGAGGGACAACTCCTCCACATCGACGTCCGCGGTACGGCCATCCCCGCAACGGTCTCCGCGTTCCCCTTCTACCGCCGCGCACCGAAAGGCTGAGGTCATGACCGACCAGACCGCACTGCAGTACACCAAGGACCACGAGTGGCTGCTCGTCGAGGGCGACGTCGTCACCGTCGGCATCACGGACCACGCCGCCGAACAGCTCGGCGACGTCGTCTACGTCGATCTCCCGGCCGTGGGCACCGCGGCCACCGCCGGCGACCAGCTCGGCGAGATCGAGTCCACCAAGAGCGTCGGTGAGCTCTTCGCGCCGATCGAGGGCGAAGTCGTCGCGATCAACGACGCCGTGGTGGACACCCCCGACACCGTCAACCAGGACCCCTTCGGTGCCGGCTGGCTCGTGAAGATCAAGGTCGAGGGCACCGACTTCCCCGGCGACCTGATGGACCACGACGCGTACCGGGCGTTCGTCGCATGACCGACCTGCGGAGCACCCACGCGGGCACGGACCACGACCTGAACCTGCAGACCACCTTCGCCGACCGGCACATCGGCACCACCCCGGCCGACCAGCGCACCATGCTCCAGACCATCGGTCGGCAGTCCCTCGACGAGCTCGTCCGCGCGGCGATCCCGGCGTCGATCCACGCCGAACCCGTCGCCTCCTCGACCATCCCGACCGCGGTCGGCGAGACCGAGGCGCTCGCCGAACTCCGCGCGATGGCGTCGCAGAACACCGTCCGTCGCGCCATGATCGGCCTGGGGTACCACGGCACGCACACGCCCGCCGTGATCCAGCGCAACGTGCTCGAGAACCCGAGCTGGTACACGGCCTACACGCCGTACCAGCCCGAGATCTCACAGGGGCGCCTCGAAGCGCTCATCAACTTCCAGACGATGGTCGCCGACCTGACCGGGATGGCGACCGCGGGCGCCTCCATGCTCGACGAGGGCACGGCCGTGGTCGAGGGCATGCTGCTCGCCCGTCGTGCGTCCAAGGTCACGGGCGACGCGTTCCTGGTCGACGCCGACCTGCTGCCGCAGACCCGCGCCCTGCTCGACCACCGTGCCGACGCCGTGGGGATCACCCTGCGCGCGTTCGACGCCGCGTCCGGTCCGAGCGACGACCAGTTCGACGGCGTCTTCGGCGTGATCGTGCAGTACCCGGGATCGTCCGGGCGGATCGTGGACCCGTCGTCCGTGATCGAGCGGGTGCACGCCGGTGGCGGGATCGCCGTCGTCGCGGCCGACCTGCTCGCGATGACGCTCCTGGCCTCGCCGGGCGACCTCGGCGCGGACGTCGCGGTCGGCACCTCCCAGCGCTTCGGTGTCCCGCTCGGCTTCGGTGGCCCGCACGCCGGGTACCTCGCCGTGCGCGCGGGCCTCGAGCGCCAGCTGCCCGGTCGCCTGGTCGGGGTGTCCTTCGACGCCGACGGCGGGCTCGCGTACCGCCTCAGCCTGCAGACGCGCGAACAGCACATCCGTCGCGAGAAGGCGACGAGCAACATCTGCACCGCGCAGGTGCTGCTCGCCGTGATGGCCTCGATGTACGCGGTCTACCACGGCCCCGAGGGACTGCGCTTCATCGCCTCCCGGGTCGCCCGGACCACCACGGCGCTCGCCGAGGCCGTCACCGGCGCCGGACTGGTCGTCGTGCACGAGCAGTACTTCGACACGCTGACCGTGCGCGCCGAGGGG
Organism: Curtobacterium sp. MCLR17_007; assembly: GCF_003234655.2. Classification (NCBI taxonomy): domain Bacteria; kingdom Bacillati; phylum Actinomycetota; class Actinomycetes; order Micrococcales; family Microbacteriaceae; genus Curtobacterium; species Curtobacterium sp. MCLR17_007. Next base: position 925,123 of record NZ_CP126271.1, read on the forward strand.
CGGGCGGCCGGCATCGTCGACGACGCCCGTGCCGCCGGGTACCTGCTGCACCAGGTCGACGCGGACACGTTCCAGCTGTCCGTCGACGAGACGACCACGCCCGACGACCTCCGCGTGCTCACGGGCGTGTTCGCCGGCGCGGAGCCCGACCAGCGAGCGGTCGAGACGGCCGTGGCGGACGCCGCCCCGAGCCTGGCGTCCGCGCTGCTGCGTCAGAGCGAGTACCTGACCCACCCGGTCTTCAGCGCACACCGCAGCGAGACGCGGATGATGCGGTACCTGAAGCACCTGTCGGACAAGGACTACGCGCTCGACCGCGGCATGATCCCGCTCGGCAGCTGCACCATGAAGCTCAACGCGGCGACCGAGATGGCCGCGGTCACGTGGCCGGAGTTCGCGAACGTGCACCCGTTCGCCCCCGCCGAGGACGTCACCGGCTACCTCGGCATGATCGGCGACCTCGAGACCTGGCTCGCCGAGGTCACCGGGTACGACACCGTGTCGCTGCAACCGAACGCGGGCAGCCAGGGCGAACTGGCCGGGCTGCTGGCGATCCGCGGGTTCCACCGGTCCCGCGGTGACGAGCAGCGCACCGTGTGCCTGATCCCGTCCAGCGCCCACGGCACCAACGCCGCGTCCGCCGTGCTGGCCGGGATGCGCGTGGTCGTCGTCGCGTGCGACGAGAACGGCAACGTCGACCTCGCCGACCTCAGCGCCAAGACGACCGAGCACGCCGACACGCTCGCGGCCCTGATGATCACCTACCCGTCGACCCACGGCGTGTACGAGCACGACATCCGCGCCATCTGCGACGCCGTGCACGACGCCGGCGGGCAGGTGTACGTCGACGGCGCCAACCTGAACGCGCTGCTCGGGCACGCGCGCTTCGGCGACTTCGGCGGCGACGTCTCGCACCTGAACCTGCACAAGACCTTCTGCATCCCGCACGGCGGCGGCGGACCCGGCGTCGGGCCCGTCGCGGCCAAGGCGCACCTCGCGCCGTTCCTGCCCGCGCACCCCATGGCGCAGCAGGCTGACCGCCGTCCGGGGTCGACGTCGTCGTCCGCCGACGACGACCGGCTGGCGCACGCCGGTGGCCCGGTGAGCGCGGCGCCGTACGGCAGCCCGAGCATCCTGCCGATCACGTGGGCGTACGTCCGCATGATGGGGCTCGAGGGCCTGACCCGCGCGACCGAGGCAGCGGTGCTCGGGGCGAACTACATCGCGGCACGTCTGCGCGACGCGTTCCCGGTGCTCTACACGGGCGAGTCCGGGCTCGTCGCGCACGAGTGCATCCTCGACCTGCGGCCGCTCCGCGACAGCACGGGGATCACGGTGGACGACGTCGCGAAGCGTCTGGTCGACTACGGGTTCCACGCGCCGACCATGTCGTTCCCGGTCGCGGGGACGCTCATGGTCGAGCCGACCGAGAGCGAGGACCTGGCCGAGATCGACCGGTTCGTCGACGCGATGCTCGCGATCCGCGCCGAGGCCTCCGCCGTCGAGCGCGGGGAGTGGCCGGCGGAGGACAACCCGCTCGTCGGGGCTCCGCACACCGCCGCCTCGGTGATCTCGGGCGAGTGGACGCACGCGTACACGCGCGAACAGGCCGTGTACCCGCTGCCGGGCATCGTGGAGCGCAAGTACTGGCCGCCGGTGCGACGCATCGACCAGGCGTACGGCGACCGCAACCTGGTGTGCGCCTGCCCGCCGGTCGAGGCCTTCGCGTAGGCACACGCAACCGCACCGCAGAACGGCTCGGAGACCGCAGGTCCCGGGCCGTTCTGCTGTCTCCGACCCCTACACCATGTCGATCCCGGAGTGGAGCGGTCCTTCCGGCGATGGTGTGGATTGTTGCATCGAGGCATCGTCCAGCAGGCTCATGGCGGACCGTGGGCGACACCCGCAGCACCGCGGACATCGGGGGCGTGACACGACCCCGCACCGAGTGGCACACTGCGAGGACCTGTTCCGAACTGCAACGATGATGATGCAGATGCAACAATCCGGCTTGTTGCGCCGCGGAACGCCCGGTTCTTGCATGCATTCGCAAGGATCCTGCAAGTTGGTTACCAGTGTGTAACCGATCGTTCCAGGGTTTGGTGGGTGCTGGTCGCCTTGCCTACAGTGCAGAGGTCACACGCGCCCGGCGACACCTCTGTGCCTGGCGCGTCCCATGCACCAGGAGGAACACTTGATCAAGAAGCGCGCTGGGCTCGCAGCCCTCGCCGTGCTCGGGGCCACAGCAATCGCCCTGGCCGGCTGCTCCAGCAATGGTGGCGGCAGCGGGAACGACTCGAGCTCCGGCTCGACGAACTCCTCCGGCATCGTCACCACGAACGGCAGCGAGCCCCAGAACCCGCTCATCCCGTCGAACACCACCGAGACCGGTGGTGGCAAGATCATCAACTCGATCTTCGAGGGCCTCCGGTCCTACGACGCCGACGGCAAGCCGGTCAACGAGGTCGCCAAGAGCATCACCACCGATGACTCCAAGGTCTTCGACATCACGCTGAACTCCGGCTGGACCTTCACCAACGGTGAGAAGATCACGGCCGAGTCGTTCACGAAGGCGTGGAACTGGGCGGCGCAGAAGTCGAACGCCCAGGGCGCGAGCTACTACTTCGCGAACATCGAGGGCTACGACGCCGACAAGGACTCGGACCTCACCGGTCTCAAGGTCAAGAGCGACACCGAGTTCACGGTGACGCTCAAGGCCGCGCAGTCGGACTTCCCGCTGTCGCTCGGCTACTCGGCCTTCGTCCCGCTGCCGTCGTCGTTCTACGACGACCCCAAGGCATTCGGTGAGGACCCGATCGGCAATGGTCCGTACAAGCTCGCCAGCAAGGACGCCTGGACGCACAACACGGACATCAAGCTCGTCACCAACAAGGACTACGAGGGCAAGCGCAAGCCGAAGAACGGTGGTCTGACGATCACGTTCTACACCTCGCAGGACACCGCGTACTCCGACGCGCAGGGTGGCAACCTCGACATCCTCGACGCCGTCCCGGACAGCGCGTTCGCGAACTACAAGTCGGACTTCCCCGACTCGAACGTGAACCAGCCGGCCGCGATCTTCCAGGGGATCTACCTGCCCTACTACCTCGACCACTGGAAGGGCGAAGAGGGCAAGCTCCGTCGCGAGGCGGTCTCGATGTCGATCAACCGCAAGCAGATCACCTCGAAGATCTTCGACGGCACCCGCACGCCGGCCAGCGACTTCACCTCGCCGGTCATCGACGGCTGGTCGAAGAACCTCGACGGCTCCGACGTCCTCGACTACAACAAGTCCGAGGCGAAGAAGCTGTGGGCCGAGGCCGACAAGATCTCGCCGTACAACGACACCCTCACCATCTCGTACAACGCCGACGGCGGGCACGAGGCATGGGTGACCGCGGTCTCGAACAGCATCGCGAACACGCTGGGCATCAAGGCCGAGGGCAAGGCGTACCCGACGTTCCAGGAAGCCCTGGACGTCCAGACGAACGACAAGCTCACGGGCGGCAGCCGCACCGGTTGGCAGGCCGACTACCCGTCGCTGTACAACTTCCTCGGCCCGACCATGGGTGAGGGCTCGTCGAACAACTACTCGCGCTACGACTCCAGCGAGTACAACGACCTGCTCAAGCAGGGCCAGTCGGCCGACTCGGTCGAGGCCGGCAACAAGTACTTCGACCAGGCCCAGGAGCTCCTGCTCAAGGACCTGCCGGAGATCCCGCTCTGGTACTCGAACGTGACCGGTGTCTGGTCCGCTGACAACGTGTCGAACGTCAAGTTCGGCTGGGACTCGGTGCCGCTGTACTACGACGTCGAGGTCAAGAAGTAACCCACTGAGTGCAGGTATCCTGCCTCAGCAGCACCACCGGACGGGGGTTCGGGAGCCACTGGTTCCCGAACCCCCGTACCGCGGCGGCACACCTTCCCCCACCACAGCGGGCGCCGCCCCCGCGTCGGGCACCCGTGTCACCACACGGACCGTCCACCCTGACGAAATGACTGTGATCCACATGCTCGCTCCGACCCAGGCGGAGATCTGATGCTCTGGTACCTCGGGAAGCGCCTCCTGCAGCTGATCCCCGTGTTCTTCGGTGCCACGTTCCTCATCTACTACATGGTGTTCTCCCTTCCGGGCGACCCCATCGCCGCGCTCTTCGGCGACCACCAGCCGTCGCCGCAGGTGATCGAACAGATCCGCGCGCAGTACAACCTCGACAAGCCCTTCTTCGTGCAGTACCTGCTCTGGATCGGTGGCCTCTTCCGGGGCGACCTCGGGCAGACGTACTCGGGCATCCCCGTGACCGAGCAGCTCGCCCAGGCCTTCCCGATCACCGCACGCCTGGCGATCCTCGCCCTGGTGTTCGAGTCGGTCGCCGGCATCGTCGTCGGCGTCATCGCCGGTCTGCGCAAGGGCAAGCTCTTCGACGCCACGGCGCTCGTCGTGAGCCTGCTGCTCATCTCGATCCCGGTGTTCGTCACCGGCTTCATCCTGCAGTACGGCCTCGGCATCAAGTTGGCGCTGTTCCGCGCGACGGTCTCCGGCGAGGCACCGTGGTCGGAGCTCGTGCTCCCCGCGATCGTGCTCGCGACGGGGTCGTTCGCCTACATCGTCCGGCTCACCCGCGCCAGCGTCGCCGAGAACATGAGTGCCGACTTCGTCCGCACCGCCACGGCGAAGGGCCTGCCGCGTCGCCGGGTCATCGGCGTGCACATCTTCCGGAACTCGCTGATCCCGGTCGTGACGTACCTCGGCATCGACATCGGCAACCTGATGGTCGGCGCGATCGTCACCGAGGGCATCTTCAACATCCACGGTGTCGGCGGGACCGTGTACCAGGCCATCAAGCTCGGCCAGGGACCCACCGTCGTGTCCTTCGTCGCCGTGATGGTCATCATCTTCATGCTCGCCAACCTCCTGGTCGACCTGCTGTACGCCGTCCTGGACCCGAGGATCCGCTATGCCAAGTAACACGGAATCGCGATCGGCCACGCACTACGTCGCGCCGATCGAGGAGACGCCGCTCCAGGCGATCGACAACGTCAACGAGGACGAGAAGACCCGTTCCCTCTGGACGGACGCGTGGGACTCCATGCGCGTCCGCCCGATCTTCTGGGTGTCGAGCGTCCTGATCGTCCTGATCATCGCCGTCGCGCTGATGCCCGGCGTGTTCGCGCACGCCGACCCCCGCGCGTGCAACCTCGCCAACTCCGGCGAGAGCGGCCGTGCCGGGCACATCCTCGGCTACACACGCCAGGGCTGCGACGTGTACTCGCGCGTCATCTACGGCACGCAGAACTCGCTGCTGGTGGGCCTCGTCGCGACGATCCTCGTGGTCGTCGTCGGTGTGGTCATCGGCTCGCTCGCGGGCTTCTACGGCGGTGCGCTCGACTCGGTCGTCTCCCGCATCGGCGACATCTTCTTCTCGATCCCGACCGTCCTCGGCGCGATCGTGATCATGTCGACGATCCCGCAGCGCAGCCCCTGGACGGTGGCGCTCGTGCTGGCGGCCTTCGCCTGGCCGCAGATCGCCCGCATCATGCGCGGTGCCGTGCTGTCGGCGAAGAACGCGGACTACGTCACCGCCTCGGCGGCGCTCGGCGTCAGCCGGTTCCGCACGCTCGTGCGCCACGTCATCCCGAACTCGATCGCCCCGGTGATCGTGGTCGCGACCGTGTCGCTCGGCACGTTCATCGTCGCCGAGTCGACCCTGTCGTTCCTCGGCATCGGTCTGCCGCCGTCGTCCCTCAGCTGGGGCTACGACATCAACGCGGCCCAGGCCTCGCTGCGCACGAACCCGTCGACGATCTTCTGGCCGTCGCTCGCCCTGTCCATCACCGTGCTCGCGTTCCTCCTCCTCGGTGACGTGGTCCGCGACGCACTCGACCCGAAGGCGAGGGCCCGCCGATGAGCGAGACACTGACCGACCCCACGGCCCGCCGCACCGGCACCGACGCGGCACCGCTGCTCGAGGTCTCCGGACTCGAGATCGGCTTCAAGACCCAGAGCGGCTTCGTGCAGGCCGTCCGCGGTGTCGACTTCACCCTCGAGCAGGGCGAGCGCCTGGCGATCGTCGGCGAGTCGGGCTCCGGCAAGTCGACCAGCGCCCAGGCCATCATCAAGCTGCTCCCGGGCGCCGGGCAGGTGACGGGCGGGTCGATCAAGTTCAACGGTCGTGAGCTCGTCGGCCTCTCCGACAAGGAGATGTCCGAGATCCGCGGCAGCGAGATCGGCTACGTGCCGCAGGACCCGATGTCGAACCTCAACCCCCTGTGGACCATCGGGTTCCAGGTCGAAGAGGCGATCCGCGCGAACAACATGGCAACCGGCAAGAAGGCCGTCCGCGAGCGCGCGATCGAGGTCCTGAAGGAAGCGGGCCTCGGCGACGCCGCGAACCGTCTCAAGCAGTACCCGCACGAGTTCTCCGGCGGCATGCGCCAGCGCGTGCTCATCGGCATCGGGCTGTCGAGCCACCCGAAGCTGCTCATCGCCGACGAGCCGACCAGCGCCCTCGACGTCACCGTCCAGCGCGTCATCCTCGACCACCTCGAGACCCTGACCCGCGACTACGGCACGAGCGTGCTCTTCATCACGCACGACCTCGGCCTCGCCGCCGAGCGTGCCGAGAAGCTCGTCGTCATGTACAAGGGCCAGGTCGTCGAAGCGGGTCCCTCGAAGGAGATCCTCGGCAACCCGCAGCACCCGTACACGCAGCGTCTGGTGGCGGCAGCGCCGTCGCTGGCGAGCCGTCGCATCCAGTCGAAGGTCGAGCACCACTCGATCGACATCGCGGACGCCGGCAGCGACGACGCCGAGCTGATCGCCCGCGCCCAGCAGCGTGAGCACCGGCCAGCCGAGGACCTCATCGTCGTCAAGAACCTGCAGAAGATCTACAAGCTGCGGGGGAAGAGCCTCGCCACGCGCGAGCTGAAGGCCGTCGACGACGTGTCGTTCTCGATCCCGAAGGGCACCACCACGGCGCTCGTCGGTGAGTCCGGGTCCGGCAAGTCCACCGTCGCCAAGCTCGTCCTGCAGCTCGAGTCGATCACGAGCGGCACCGTGCAGTTCGACGGCACCGACATCGGCGCGCTGAAGGGCAAGGAGCTCTTCGACTTCCGTCGTCGCGTGCAGCCCGTGTTCCAGGACCCGTACGGGTCGCTCGACCCGATGTACAACGTCGGCAACACGATCGCCGAGCCCCTGATCACCCACGGCGTGGGCGACAAGGCATCGCGGCGTGAGCGGGTGCGCGAGCTCCTCGAACAGGTCGCGCTGCCGTCGTCGATGGTCAACCGCTACCCGAACGAGCTCTCCGGCGGGCAGCGGCAGCGCATCGCCGTCGCCCGGGCGCTCGCGCTCAAGCCCGAGGTCATCGTGCTCGACGAGGCGGTCTCCGCGCTCGACGTGCTCGTGCAGGGCCAGATCCTCGAGCTCCTCACCGAGCTGCAGTCGGAGCTCGGCCTGACCTACCTGTTCATCACGCACGACCTGGCGGTCGTCCGTCTGGTCGCGGACAACGTGTGCGTGATGCGCCGGGGCCAGATCGTCGAGAAGGCGACGACCGACGAGGTCTTCGCCAACCCGCAGCAGGAGTACACGCGCGACCTGCTCGCCGCCATCCCCGGCGCGAGCTTCGAGTTCGGGCGCTGAGCGACCTGACGAAGGACGAGGCCGGACGACCGATCGTCCTCCGCGGCGGCCGCGGGGGACTGGTGTCGTCCGGCCTCGTCGTCGCGCTCGGGCTGGCGCTGCTGGTCGACGCCGCGGTGCGGGGCCGGTGGGACGTCGTCCTGCAGGCGCTCGGACCGATCGCGGTCGTCGTCTGGGCGGTCTGGGTGCTCATGGTCCGACCGACCGTCGTGGTGCGGCCGGACCGGCTGACGGTCACGAACCCGCTGCGGGTCGTCGAGCTGCCGTGGGGGGCGGTCGCGGACGTCCGGATGCGGTACCAGATCGTCGTCGAGGCGACCGACACGCGCAGGGTGACCTGCTGGGGCGGCCCGACACTGCCGCGCCCGAAGCCCGCGCGGCGCGGTGAGCGGCCCGTCATGCCGACCTCCCCGGAGCTCTCCGTCGTCCTCGACGCGTGGGCGGTCGCGCGCGACCGCGGACTGGACGGCGGCACGGTGACGCGTCGGTGGGACCGACCGGCGCTCGTCGTCGGAGCGGTCGCCGTGGTGCTGCTGGTGGTCTCGCTCCTCGTCTGAGCGGGTCCGGACCGACCAACGGCGGACGGGAGGCTCCCCACCGGTCCGGTGGGGAGCCTCCCGTCCGTCGTCGGGGGACGCGACCGCCCCTAGACCGCCGCCACCGCGCGCTGCGTGAGCAGGTCGTTCTGGTCGGTCTGGATGCAGGCGACGCCGCGCCCGTGCACGTCCCGCAGGGCGGGGTCGACCGTGCGGCACTGTTCCTTGCGGCGGTCGTCCAGCAGCTGGTACAGCGGGCACCGCGTACGGAACCGGCAGCCGTCGACCCGTTCGGTGGGCGACGGCAGGTCGCCGTCGAGCAGGATCCGGCCGCGCGCCGCCTCGGCGGACGGGTCGGGCACCGGCACTGCGGACAGCAGCGCCCGCGTGTACGGGTGCTGCGGGTCGTCGAAGACCGCGTCACCGCTGCCGTACTCGACGATGCGACCGAGGTACATCACCGCGACGTCGTCCGCGATGTGCCGGACGACGGACAGGTCGTGCGCGACGAACAGGTACGACAGGCCGAGTCGGTGCTTGAGGTCCTCGAGCAGGTTGATGACACCGGCCTGCACCGAGACGTCGAGGGCCGAGACGGGCTCGTCCAGCACCAGGATCGCGGGCTCGACGATCAGCGCACGGGCGATCCCGATCCGCTGGCGTTGGCCGCCGGAGAACTCGTGCGGGAACCGGTCGATGTAGCTCGGCTCGAGGCCCACGAGCGCCAGGGAGTCCTGCACCCGTCGCCGGATCTCGTCCTTCGGCACGCCCTGCACCGTCAGGGGCTCCCCGATGACCGAGCCGATGTCGAGCCGAGGGTCCAGCGACGCCATCGGGTCCTGGAAGACGACCTGGATGTTGCTCCGGAGCGCCAGCCGGTCCTTCTTGCTCAGCGTCGCGGTGTCGACGCCGTTCACCGCGATGGTGCCCTGCTGCGCGCCCGCGAGTTCGAGGATCTCCATGATGGTCGTCGTCTTGCCGCAGCCGGACTCGCCGACCAGGCCGAGGACCCTGCCGCGCTTGAGCTCGAGGGAGATCCCGTCGACCGCGTGGACCTCGCCGATCCGCCGGCGGAACACCGCGCCCTTGGTGAGCGGGAAGGTCTTCACGACGTCGTCGAGGCGCAGGACCACGTCGTCGCCGTGGTCGGTCGCCGCTTCTTCGATCTCCTCGGGACGGGGGAAGATCTCGGACCGTCCGAGCGTGCCGGCGGCGATCTCGTCGCGGCGGATGCAGGCGGCGGTGTGGTCCTCGAGCACGGCGGGGGCGGAGACCATCGCGCCGGTCGGCAGGTCGGCGATGCTGCCGGCGCCCGCGTTGGTGATGCTCGGCGACAGCAGCGCGGGCTCGCCGTCGCGGCAGGCGTCGATCACCGCGGGGCACCGGTCCGCGAAGGGGCAGCCGGTGGGCTTCTGGGTGAGCAGGGGCGGTCGGCCCTCGAGCGGGACGAGGCGTTCGGTGCGCGGTGCCGTCATGTTCGGCATCGACCGGAGCAGGCCGATCGTGTACGGCATCACCGGCTCGCGGAAGAGCGTGTGCACCGGCGCGTTCTCGACGATGCGTCCGGCGTACATCACCGCGACGCGGTCGACGTTGCCGGCGACGACACCCAGGTCGTGGGTGATGAGCACGACGGCGGCCCCGGTCATCTCCTTCGCCGTCTGCAGCACGTCGAGGATCTGCGCCTGGATCGTCACGTCGAGCGCGGTCGTCGGCTCGTCGGCGATGATGAGCTTCGGGTCGTTGGCGATGGCGATCGCGATCATGGCCCGCTGCCGCATGCCACCGGAGAACTCGTGCGGGAACGCGTCCAGCCGTCGTGCCGGGTTCGGGATGCCGACCACCCGCAGGAGCTCCTCGGCCCGGGCGCGGGCGGCGTGCGCGGTAAGCGACCGGTCGTGCAGTCGCAGGCCCTCGACGATCTGCTGGCCGATCGTGTACACGGGCGTCAGGGCCGACAGCGGGTCCTGGAACACCATCGCGATGTCGCGGCCGCGCAGGCGTGACATCTCGCGGTCGTTCATGCCGACGAGCTCCTGGCCGTCGTACTTGATGCTGCCGCCGACCTGGGCCGACGAGGGCAGCAGGCCCATGACGGCCATCGAGGAGACCGACTTGCCGGATCCGGACTCGCCGACGATCCCGAGGAACTCGCCCTGGCGGACCTCGTAGTCGACGCCACGGACCGCGTAGACCGGCCTGGTCTTCGCGTTGAAGGTGACCGAGAGGTCCGAGACGGAGAGCAGGGGGTCAGTCACGGTTGGCTCCGGAGGTCGGGTCGATGGCGTCGCGCAGGGCGTCGCCGAGCAGGCTCGTGGACAGGACGGTCGCGACGAGGGTGGCAGCGGGCAGGACGAACAGCCATGGACGGGTGACCGCGGACTGGCTGCCCGCGGCGAGCAGGGTGCCGAGTGACACGTCGGGCACCTGGATGCCGAACCCGAAGAAGCTCAGGGTGCTCTCCGCCAGGATCATCGCGCCGACGCCCAGCGTGGCGTCGATGATCAGCAGCGACGCGACGTTCGGCAGGATGTGCCGACGGATGATCGTACGGGCCGGGACGCCCATGAACCGCGCTGCCTTGACGTAGTCGCGCTCGCGCAGGGACATCGTCTGCCCGCGGATCACCCGCGCCATGATCATCCAGTTGAAGATGGCGAGCCCGATGATCAGTGCCACCCAGGTCAGGTTCTTGAACACCGGGCTGAGCAGCACCAGCGCGTAGAACGAGGGGATCACGAGCAGCAGGTCGATCGCCCAGACGATCGCCCGGTCGGCGAACCCGCCGAAGTACCCGGCGATCGCGCCGATGACACCGGCGATGAGGGTCGACCCGGGACCGGCGATGAGCCCGATCAGCAGCGACTTCTGCAGGCCGACGAGCGTCTGCGCGTAGATGTCCTGGCCGATGTCGTTCGTGCCGAACCAGTGCGACGCGCTCGGCCCCATGCCGAACGCGAGTCCGTCCGAGTCCACCGCGTTCCAGTGGTAGAGCAGCGGGCCGACGAAGGCCCACAGGATGATCAGCAGCAGCGCCGTGGCACCGATCCGCGCGCGCCAGGTGCCGAGCACCTTGCGCCAGAACGGGACGCGCCGGCTGGTGGCGTCGACGACGTGCGCGGGCACACCGGCGTTGCCGTCACCCGGGTCGCCGGCGGTGGTCGTGGTGGTGGGGTCGAGAACGGACACGGGTCACACCCTCACTCGCGGGTCGAGCGCCGCGTACAGGAGATCGGCCAGCGTCCCGGCGATGAGCACCAGGATGGCCGTGAACAGGATGGTCCCGGCCGCTGCGTTGACGTCGTTGTTGGTGATGCTGGTGACGAAGTACTCGCCCATCCCGTGCCAGCTGAACACGAGCTCGGTCACGCTCGCGCCGGTCAGGATCAGGCCGAACGAGTACGCGAAGAACGTCGACATCGGGATGAGTGCCACCCGGACGCCGTGTCGCATGATCGCCGAACCGCGCGTGCGGCCCTTCGACCGCGCGGTGCGGATGAAGTCGTTCGACAGCACGTCGAGCATCGCCGAGCGCTGGTACCGCGAGTAGCTCGCGACGGCACCGATCGTCAGCGAGATCGTCGGCAGCAGCAGGTGCACCAGCCGGTCGCCGAGGTTCGCGAAGAACCCACCGCCGTAGCCGGGTGTGTACTCGCCCGTGAAGCGGATCACCTGCGTCCCCACGGCGCTGTTCAGCCCGGTCGCCAGGATCATGAGCACGACCGCGATGACGAACACCGGCGTCGCGAGGACCGCGAACGACAGGTAGGTCGAGACCTGGTCGGAGGTCCGGTACTGCCGGACCGCGTTCCAGACGCCGAGCAGCACACCGAGGACCGCGCCCAGCAACGCGCCGATCACCAGCAGCCGCAGACTCGTGCCGGATCGCGAGACGATGTCGGCCGTCACCTCGGTGCTGCGCGTGCTGATGCCGAGCGAGCCCCGCGTGACCAGATCGACCCACCAGTTCCAGGTGCGCACCAGGACGGGGACGTTGGGGTCCGCTCCGAGCTTGGCGAGCGCCGCGTCGATCGTCCCCTGCGGCACGGGCGGGTTCTTGCCGTAGAACCGGGCCGCCGGGTTGAGCGTGGTGCTGGCGAGGATGTATCCGAGCGTCGTCGCGACGATCGTCAGGATCACGTAGTTGACGATCCGTTTCGCGATGAATGCGAGCATTGGCGGTTCCCAGGGGTCGATTGACCGTCCGGCCGGACGGCGCTGTCGGTGGGGACAGCGTAGTCGCCCGACGGCGTGGGCCAGGACGACTTGCGCAACGCTAGACAACGACTGTTACGGCCTTGTTTCGATTCGGTACTGCTGTTCCCCGTGGCGCGCGGCATGTGGCTAGGGTCGACTCCCAACAGCCACGGCGGCGGGGGTCGCCGTGTTCGGCGCGATGTGCGCGACACAACGAAAGGGAATCCTCGCGATGCGAATGAGGATGAAGGCAACGGCCGTACTGGCCCTCGCGGCGGCGTCCGCCGTCGTGCTCGCCGGTTGCTCCGGCGGCGGTGGAACGGCAGGCAACGACAGCTCGGCGGTCGCCTCGTCGTCGCTGAAGTCGACCGGCTGGACCACGGCCGACCGCGACTCGATCAAGGACGGGGGCTCGATCACCCTCCCCATCGACTCCGCTCCCGCCAACTGGCAGCTGGCCAACCTGGACTCCGGGACGGTCGACGACAACACGATCTCCGGCACCTACCTGCCGGGCTTCATCCAGTTCAAGGAGAACGGGGAGTGGGAGCCGAACAAGGACTACGTCGACTCGATCAAGCTGACGAAGGAGTCGCCCCAGACCGTCGAGATCAAGATCAACCCCAAGGCGGTCTGGTCCGACGGCACCCCCATCACCGAGAAGGACGTCGAGGCGAACTGGAAGGCGCTCAACGGCAAGGACGCCGCGTTCGCCCCGCTCGCTACGAACGTCTGGGAGGACGTCGACTCGGTCACGCAGGGCTCCAGCGCCCAGGACGTCATCGTCACCTTCTCGAAGGTGAACGCGGACTGGCCGTCGGTCTTCACGGCGATCTACCCCTACTGGGCAGTGGACACCCCCGACCACTTCAACAAGGCGTGGGCCAAGGGTCCGTACGCGGCTGACGGCACGACGTACGTGTCGGGCGGCCCGTACATCCTGAAGTCCTTCGACACCAACGGCGGTGTCGTGACCTTCGAGAAGAACTCCAAGTGGTGGGGTGACGCACCGAAGCTCGACACGATCATCTTCAAGACGGTGTCCCGCGACGGCGTCTCGCAGGCGTACGCCAACAAGGAGCTCGACGCCTTCAACCTGAACGGCAGCGCGGACAACTACAAGACCGCCAACTCGCGCTCGGACTCCAAGATCGAGCGTTCGCTCGGCACCACGCAGCGGCAGATCACCCTGAACGGCACCGCCGACGTCTTCAAGGACGCCGAGGTCCGTCAGGCCTTCGCCCAGTCGATCAACCGCAAGGTCCTGGCCCAGGCGATCCTGTCGCCGGTCAAGAGCCCCGGTGGGGTGCTCAACAGCCTGGTGTACCTGCCCGGTCAGAAGGGCTACACCGACCACGTCTCGAGCGTGTACGGCTACGACGCCGCGAAGGCGAAGTCCAAGGTCGAGGACGCGGGCTGGAAGATCGGTTCGGACGGCTACGCGACCAAGGGCGGCAAGACGCTCGAGGTCCGGTTCGTGATCCCGTCGGACAACCCGAACTCGGCGAACGTGGCGCAGCTGGTCCAGCAGCAGACCAAGGCCGCCGGCTTCAAGGTGACGATCGACACCGTCCCGACCGATGACTTCTTCACGAAGTACATCACCACGGACGGCCGCGACTTCGACGCGACGTACTTCGCCTGGCAGGGCACGCCGTTCCCGGTGTCCTCGCTCAAGTCGATCTACTACCCGGCCGACGCCGGCCAGAACTACACCGGCGTGACGGACTCGTCGCTCGGTGCGGCCTGGGACAAGGCGAACGCCGAACTCGACGCGTCCAAGCGCATCGACGACGCCAACGCGATCGACAAGAAGATCGTCAAGGTCGCCGGCACCATCCCGCTGTTCGCCGAGCCCTACGCCTGGGGTGTGCGCAAGGACCTGGTGAACTACGGTCCGGCACAGTTCCAGCAGTCCTCGGTCAAGTGGCAGGACGTGGGCTACAAGCAGTAGGCACGACCGGAACGGGGCGCGTCACCGACGGTGGCGCGCCCCGTTCGTCGTTCTCCGGTCGCGTCAGAGCCGCGCGGCCGCCAGTGACGCCGCGACACCGAGGACGACCATCGCCAGGATCGACCAGCCGTGGACCCGGTGCACGATCGGCAGCGCGGCGACGGTTGCCGGGGGCGGGCCGTCCTGCACTGCCACCACGGGGACCCGGGCGAGCACCTCGGCGGCAGCGGTCTCGACGGTTGCCGGCACCGAGCCTCCTGGTCGGTCGATGCGCAGGCGCGCCGTCGGGCGCGGCGCGATCCAGGTGCGTCGGTCAGGTTCGGTGGACTTGACCTCGATGCCGTACTTGGTCCGGATCCCGGTGACGCGGGGCCAGGCGTAGGTCGAGGTCCGGCGGACGTCGACGACGACGAGCGCGTCGGGAGTGAGCTCGAGGCGGGGACGCCACAGCACCGCCCACGCGACGAACGCGACGCACAGGCTCGGGACGGGCACGAGCCACGCCGGGCTCGTGCCCCGGACGACGAAGCCCAGGACGAACAGCACCGCGGCGACGACCCACAGCGCGACGGCGAGCGTCCGCATGCCGGGGGCGACGATCCGCACGACGTCGGGGGCGGGGGAGTCGCTCATCCTGCAATCGTAGGAGGGCGTCCATGAGGACACCTCCCCGGGGACGCCTGCTGAGCGGACGTGAAACGCCTTGCGCGTACCAGCTGGCGACCCGATTCCCCGGGGAGGCAAGTCCGTGGTGGACCTCTCGTACCGACGATGGTGCGCGCCCCCAGAAGTGGTGTCAATACCCCGATCCGAAACGATCCCGGGAGGACACGCCGTCGTTGCGGCGATCGGCCACTCGCTCATCGCGGCAGGGGTCAGGAGAAGAGCTGCGGGAACGCGTGCGCGACGAACGGGTACCCGACGAACACCGCGGCGTCGAGCAGACAGTGCGTGACGATGAGCGGCATGAGCCGCCCCCACCGCGTGTAGATCCAGCCGAACACGATGCCCATCACGGCGTTCCCCACGAAGGCGCCGAACCCCTGGTACAGGTGGTAGCTGCCCCGCAGCAGCGCCGTGGACAGGATGACCTGCCAGCGTCCCCAGCCGAGCTCGCCCAGACGCCGGTACAGGTACCCGATGACGATGACCTCCTCCTGCAGCCCCGACCGGACGGCGGACAGCAGGAGGACGGGGACGGTCCACCAGTACGAGCCGAGGGCAGCCGGGTCGACGTCGACCGTGAAGCCGAGCGCGCGGCCCGTGAAGTACAGCGCCAGCCCGGGGATCCCGATGCCGAGCGCGATGAGCACGGGCAGGCCCAGGTCGGGCTTGAGGCGGAACCGGTCGATCCCGAGCGCGGACAGGTGCGGGCGGGTGCTGCGCCAGAGCAGGAAGCACACGAGCGCGACCGGGGCCAGGTCGACCGCGATGCCCACGAGCTGCCGCGCCAGGTCGACGTACTGCACGGTCGTGGTCGACGTGTTCAGCGCCGTGGACTGCTGGCCGAGGGGGGTCGTCTGCGACAGGTCGTCGATGATCTGCAGGATCGAGTAGAGCGCGCTGCCGCCCAGCGAGAGCAGCAGGACGATCGCGATCTCGGACCACGTTCGCCGTCGGCTCATTCGCTGTACTCCTGTCGGTTGCGCACTACCGGTAGACTGGTGTGTCGGGCGTTCTGCCCGCGGGTGCGGTGCCGTCGACGGCAACTGTGTTGATCGACTACTGGCCCGACACTCTCCCAGAAACTGAAGGATGTCCTGTATGGCGCTCGCCACCCGGTCCGACCTGCGCAACGTCGCCATCGTGGCACACGTCGACCACGGCAAGACCACCCTCGTCGACGCGATGCTCACGCAGACCAACTCGTTCGACGCCCACTTCGAGGGCGAAGACCGCATGATGGACTCGAACGACCTCGAGCGCGAGAAGGGCATCACGATCCTCGCGAAGAACACGTCGGTGCTCTACAACGGCAAGCACGCGACCGAGTTCGGCGCCGACGGCCCCATCACGATCAACGTCATCGACACCCCGGGTCACGCTGACTTCGGTGGGGAAGTCGAGCGCGGCCTGTCCATGGTCGACGGTGTCGTGCTGCTCGTCGACGCGTCCGAGGGCCCCCTGCCCCAGACCCGCTTCGTGCTCCGCAAGGCCCTCGCCGCCAAGCTCCCGGTGATCCTGCTCGTCAACAAGACGGACCGCCCCGACTCCCGCATCGACGAGGTCGTCTCCGAGTCCCAGGACCTGCTCCTCGGCCTCGCCTCCGACCTGTCGGACGAGGTCGACGACCTCGACCTCGACGCCATCCTCGACGTCCCCGTGGTCTACGCCTCTGGTCGCAACGGTGCCGCGAGCCGCAACAAGCCGAACGACGGCGAACTGCCCGACAACGACGACCTCGAGCCGCTGTTCGAGGCGATCCTGCAGCACGTCCCGGCCCCGAAGTACGACGACGAGCACCCGCTGCAGGCACACGTCACGAACCTCGACGCCTCGCCGTTCCTCGGTCGCCTCGCGCTGCTGCGCATCTTCCACGGCACCATGAAGAAGGGCCAGACGGTCGCGTGGGTCAAGCACGACGGCACCGTCGTCAACGCCCGCATCACCGAGCTCCTCATCACGAAGGCGCTCGACCGCTACCCGGCCGAGTCCGCGGGCCCCGGTGACATCGTCGCCGTCGCCGGCTTCGACACGATCACCATCGGTGAGACCCTGACCGACCCCGAGGACGTCCGGCCGCTGCCGACCATCACGGTCGACGACCCGGCGATCTCGATGACGATCGGCACGAACACCAGCCCGCTCGTCGGCAAGGTCAAGGGCCACAAGCTCACCGCCCGCATGGTCAAGGAGCGCCTCGACCGCGAGCTCGTCGGCAACGTCTCGCTCAAGGTTCTCGACATCGGCCGCCCCGACGCGTGGGAGGTCCAGGGCCGTGGTGAGCTCGCGCTCGCCATCCTGGTCGAGCAGATGCGTCGCGAGGGCTTCGAGCTCACCGTCGGCAAGCCGCAGGTCGTCACCAAGCGTGACGAGAACGGCAAGCTCCAGGAGCCGTTCGAGCACATGACGATCGACACCCCCGAGGAGTACCTCGGCGCGATCACGCAGCTCATGGCTGCTCGCAAGGGCCGCATGGAGAACATGACGAACCACGGCACCGGCTGGGTGCGCATGGAGTTCATCGTCCCGTCGCGCGGCCTGATCGGCTTCCGCACGTCGTTCCTCACGGAGACCCGCGGCACCGGCATCGCCAACGCGATCTTCCACGGCTACGACGACTGGGCCGGCGCGATCCAGACGCGCATCAACGGCTCGATCGTCTCCGACCGCTCCGGTGTGGTCACGCCCTTCGCCATCACGAACCTGCAGGAGCGCATGTCGTTCTTCGTGAACCCGACCGAAGAGGTCTACGAGGGCATGGTCATCGGCGAGAACTCGCGCGCCGACGACATGGACGTGAACATCACCAAGGAGAAGAAGCTCACGAACATGCGTTCGGCGAACGCGGACACCTTCGAGTCGATGACGCCGTCGCGGCAGCTGTCGCTCGAGGAGTGCCTCGAGTTCGCGCGTGAGGACGAGTGCGTCGAGGTCACCCCCGCCGCAGTCCGCATCCGCAAGGTCGAGCTCGACGCGTCGGCCCGCCAGCGTTCCTACGCGCGCCTCAAGCGCCAGGACGCGTAGCCGGACAGCACCCCCCCCAGGAGGCCCCGCCTCCGTCCGACGGCCCGGTCACCGCTCCAGGTGGCCGGGCCGTCGGCATGTCCGCCACGTCGTCGACGTGGCCGCCGCGTCGGTGTCGAGGGATACGGTGGATGCCGTGACCCTCGACCTCCTCGCGCTGTACCAGGACCTGCACGCCCACCCGGAACTCGGCTTCCAGGAGCACCGGACGGCCGGCATCGTCGCCGACCGGCTCGCCGACCTGGGCATCGACACGACCACCGGTGTCGGCGGGACGGGCGTCGTCGGGGTCCTGACGAACGGCGACGGCCCCGTGGTGTGGCTCCGCGCCGACATGGACGGCCTGCCGGTCGAGGAACAGACGGGCCTGCCGTACGCCAGCACCCACCGCGGCACGGACGAGACCGGGCGCGAGGTCCCCACCATGCACGCCTGCGGCCACGACATCCACGTGACGTGGCTGCTCGGCACGCTCGAGCGTCTGGTCGCCACGACGGCCGACTGGCACGGCACGGTCGTCGCCGTCTTCCAGCCCGCCGAAGAGGTCATCTCCGGCGCCCGCGCGATGATCGAGGACGGCCTCGTCGACCGGTTCCCCACGCCCGACGTGGTCCTGGGGCAGCACTCGGCTCCGGCGCCGGTCGGCACGGTCGCCGTCGGTTCGGGTCCCGTGATGGCCTCGAGCGACCGCTTCACGGTGACGTTCAACGGACGGGGTGCACACGGGTCCGCCCCGCAGGCCTCGCTCGACCCGATCGTCACCGCGGCGTCGGCGGTCGTCCGGTTGCAGACCGTCGTGTCGCGCGAGGTCGGCCCCAGCGACGCCGGCGTCGTGACCGTGGGCACGTTCCACGCCGGCACCCGGCCGAACATCATCCCGGACACGGCGGTCATCGAGATCTCCACGCGCGCCCGCAACGAGGACACCCGCGCCCGCATCGTCGCGTCCATCGAGCGCATCGTCCGCGCCGAGAGCGACGCGGGCGGGCTCTCGGCCCCGACCATCGAGCGCGCTCCGGGTGCCGACGTGCTCGTGAACGACCCGACGCACGCGGCGCGGGTGCTCGACGCGATCCGCCCGGTCGTCCCGAAGGCGGTCGATCTGGAATCCGGGCTCGCCATGGCGTCCGAGGACGTCGGGCAGCTCGCCACCGCGGCCGGCGTGCCGATCGTCTACTGGTTCACCGGGATCACCGACCCGGAGCTGTTCCGCACCGGTGCTGACATCCCGAGCAACCACTCGCCGTTCTACGCGCCGCAGGCCGACACGGCCATCCCGGTGGGCGTCGACGCGCTCGTCGCGGCGGTCGGCGCGTACCTGCGCTGACGCGCCGGGACGGACAGGAGGCCCTGGTCGCGCCCGACGCACAGGTGACCTTCTCAGGGAACTCAGGCCCGGCCTCCCGGGCAGTCGGTTACGGTCGGCGCATGCGTTCCTCCCTCCGCACCCCGATCGTCGCCGCCGTCGCCGCCGGCATCGCCCTGGCCGGCCTGACCGGTTGCTCGAGTGAGTCGGTCAAGCAGGCCACCGACCTCGGCTCCTCCGTGGCGTCGAGCGTCAGCGACGGCGTGCGGAACATCGACGGCAAGGCCATCGAGCAGGGCATGGCCAACGTCGCCGGCGGCATCGACGGTGCGCTCGACACCGCGCTCAAGGGTGCCGACGTGACGAGCGACGGCCAGGTCCCCGACGGGTTCCCGACCGCGGCCGTCCCGCTGGTGGACGGCACGGTCAAGGGCGGTGGGACCGGCCCGAACGACTCCGGGTGGGTCGTGCAGGTGCAGGCATCGTCCGTCGACGACTTCGCCGCCGCGGCGCAGCAGCTCACCGACGCCGGGTTCACCGAGTCGGCCAAGCGCGCGGACTCCTCGAGCGCGTTCGGGATCTTCCGGAGCGACGACCACCGCGTGGTGCTCACCTTCTCGAAGGGCGACGGCGGCGCGACGGCGACCTACATCGTGACCCCGCGCTAGGCGAAGTACCCTGGGCGTGATGTCCAAGGCCTCCGCGACGCGCCCCGAGCGCGTGCTCCTCGTCCACGCCCACCCCGACGACGAGACCCTGTCGTCCGGCGGGACGATCGCGACCCTGCTCGAACTCGGTGCGCACGTGACCGTCCTGACGGCGACCCGCGGTGAGCGCGGCGAGATGCTGACCGCGTCGCTCGCACCGCTCGCCGGCGACGGACCGCGCGTGGCGGCGCACCGCGAGACCGAGATCCGCGCGGCACTCGCTGCCCTCGGCGGACCCGACCACCTGTGGCTCGGGGGACCGGGCGCTCGCCCGACCGATCTGCCCGAACGGCGCTACACGGACTCCGGCATGCAGTGGGGGCCGGACGGGCGTGCTCAGGCCGCGGACGACGCTCCGGCCGACTCCCTGACGGCTGCCGACCTGGGCGAGGTCGTCGACGACGTCCGTGCCGCGATCCGCTCGACGATGGCGGACGCCGTCGTCAGCTACGCCGACGACGGCGGCTACGGACACCCCGACCACGTGCGGGTGCACCACGCTGCCCGCTACGCCGCCCGTGCCGAGGACGTCCCGTTCTCGATGATCGTCGCCCCCGACGACGCCGCGGGGACCGACCTGACCGTCGACGTCCTGCCCGTCCGGGCGAAGGTCCGTGCGGCGATCGAGCAGTACCGCTCGCAGGTGACCGTCGACCCGGCCGACCCCGCCGACCCGACCGCGCTGTCGTGGGTGATGCCGCACGGCGTCCGGCAGCACGCCCCCGCGGTCGAGGCGTTCCGGCACGACGCACCGGCGGCCGAGCCCGCACCGGAGACGTTCGCCGACATGACCCCGGCGGGCAAGGTGACCTCGGTCGTCGTCGCCGGTGTGCTCGGGGTGCTCGCCGGTGGCCTGGGGACGATCACCCACCAGCAGACGCTCGGCGCGTTCCCGGTCGGCATCGTGCTGACGACGCTCATCGCGGTCGGTCTGACGGTCGGCGTGCGGCTGCTCTACCGGTCCCGTGCGATGGTCGCCGCGGTCGGGATCGGGATCATCGTCGCGACCCAGGTGCTGGTGGCCGTCGGCGGGCAGAGCTCACCGCTCGTGCTGGCGAACGCCGCTGGGTACGTCTGGACCTTCGGACCGGCCGTCATCGCGATGCTGGCGCTCGCGTGGCCGGACCTGTCCGGGTTGCGGGCAGCGCGCTCGGACGCCGGTTCCACGACGTCGACACGCTCGGGCGACGGGTCTGCGACAGGTGTCGCCGCGCGGTCAGGCTCCGCCGCGTCGCACGAGTAGACTCGCAACCGCTCAGTTCGAAGGGAGCACCCCAGCCGTGACCTACGTGATCGCCCAGCCCTGTGTCGACGTCAAGGACCGTGCGTGCATCGACGAATGCCCCGTCGACTGCATCTACGAAGGCGACCGGTCGCTGTACATCCACCCGGACGAGTGCGTCGACTGCGGGGCCTGCGAACCGGTCTGCCCGGTCGAGGCCATCTACTACGAGGACGACCTGCCCGACCAGTGGGCCGACTACTACAAGGCGAACGTCGAGTTCTTCGAGGAAGTCGGTTCCCCGGGCGGTGCCGCCAAGGTCGGCGTGATCCACAAGGACCACCCGGTCGTCATGGCCGAACCGCCGCGCGGCTGAGCCGGACCGTCCCGTGGCGCTCGACCTCCCCGACTTCCCCTGGGACCAGCTCGTCCCCTACAAGACGCGCGCCGCCGGACACGAGGGCGGCATCGTCGACCTGAGCGTCGGTTCGCCGGTCGACCCGACACCCGCCGTGGTGCGCACGGCCCTCGCCGAGGCCACCGACGCGCACGCCTACCCGCAGGTGGCGGGGACCCCGGCGCTGCGTCAGGCGATCGCCGACTGGTACGGCCGCCGTCACGGCGTCACCCTGACCGAGGAGCAGACGCTGCCGACGATCGGCTCGAAGGAGTTCATCGCGGGCTTGGCGCTGTGGCTCGGCATCGGCCGCGGTGACACCGTCGTGTTCCCGGCCGCCGCGTACCCGACCTACGAGCTCGGTGCTGCGCTCGTCGGTGCCACCGCCCTGGCGTCGGACGACCCCGCCGCGTGGCCGGTCGGCACGAAGCTCGTGTGGCTGAACTCCCCGGGCAACCCCGACGGTCGCGTCCTGTCCATCGAGGAACTCCGGGTCGCCGTGGCCCGTGCGCGCGAACTCGGCGCCGTCATCGTCGGCGACGAGTGCTACGCCGAACTCGGCTGGGAACCGCCCTACGACACGCAGCCGACACCGACCATCCTCGACGCCCGCGTGGTGGGGGACTCGGTCGACGGGGTCCTCAGCGTGTACTCCCTCTCCAAGCAGTCGAACCTGGCCGGGTACCGCGCCGCGTTCGTCGCCGGTGACGCCGCGGTCCTGGCCGACGTGCTGGCCGTCCGCAAGCACACCGGCATGATGCCGCCGCTGCCGGTGCAGCAGGCGATGGTGGTCGCCCTCGCCGACACCGCGCACGTCCAACAGCAGAAGGCCAGGTACCGTGCCCGACGCGGCATGCTCCGTCGCGCGCTCGAGGGCGCCGGCTTCCGCGTCGACCACAGCGAAGCCGGGTTGTACCTCTGGGCGACCCGCGGCGAACCGGCGCTCGACACCGTCGCGTGGCTGGCGGACCGGGGCATCCTCGTGGCCCCGGGGACCTTCTACGGCGCGGCCGGCGGCCAGCACGTGCGGGTCGCGCTGACGGCCACCGACGAGCGGATCGCCGCGGCCGCGCAGCGCCTGACGAGCGGCCGTCGGCTCGCCGGCGACTGAACCGCCTGCTCGACGGGGCGTCCGCCAGTGGCGAGTCCCACCAAGTTCCCACCGCCCGGGTGTGCACGAGCGACAGAGCGCACGATTAGGCTGTCCGGTGTGACTGACACTGCCAACGATGCTCAGAAGACGGCCACACCGCCAACGACGCCCGTCCCCGTGAGTCCCGCCGCCGAAGCGACCGAGACCGCGACGCTGACGTTCCCGGGCGGCCAGGCGGAGTTCCCGATCCTGCCGAGCGTCGACGGCGCGTCCACGGTGGACATCTCGACCTTCAAGAAGCAGACGGGGATGAACACCCTCGACTACGGCTTCGTGAACACCGGTTCGACCAAGAGCGCGATCACGTACATCGACGGCGACCAGGGGATCCTGCGCTACCGCGGGTACCCGATCGACCAGATCGCGTCGAACTGCACCTTCCTCGAGGTCGCCTGGCTGCTCATCTACGGTGAGCTGCCCTCCGCGGCGGAGCTCGAGGGCTTCGACGCGCGGATCCGCCGCCACACGCTGCTGCACGAGGACCTCCGCCGCCTGTTCGACGCGCTGCCGCACTCGGCGCACCCGATGTCGGTGCTGTCCAGCGCGGTGAGCGCCCTGTCCACGTACTACGAGGACGACATGGACGTCGACGACCCCGAGAAGGTCGAGCTGCAGACGGTCCGGCTGCTCGCCAAGCTCCCGGTCATCGCCGCCTACGCGCACAAGAAGGCGATCGGCCAGGCGTTCCTGTACCCGGACAACTCGCTGTCGTTCGTCGACAACTTCCTGCGCCTGAACTTCGGCACCATGGCCGAGACCTACCAGCCGAACCCCGTGCTGTCCCGGGCGCTCGAGCGCCTGCTCATCCTGCACGAGGACCACGAGCAGAACGCCTCGACCGCCACGGTCCGTCTGGTGGGCTCGACCAAGGCGAACATGTTCGCGTCGATCTCCGCCGGCATCAACGCCCTGTACGGCCCGCTGCACGGCGGTGCGAACGAGGCCGTCCTCGAGATGCTCCAGCAGATCAAGGACTCCGGCGAGCCCGTGCAGCGCTTCGTCGAGCGCGTGAAGAACAAGGAGCGCGGCGTCAAGCTCATGGGCTTCGGGCACCGCGTCTACAAGAACTACGACCCGCGCGCCAAGCTCGTCAAGGAGAGCGCGGACGAGGTCCTCGAGTCCCTCGGCGTGCAGGACGACCTGCTCGACATCGCGAAGGAGCTGGAGCAGATCGCGCTGTCGGACCAGTACTTCATCGACCGCAAGCTGTACCCGAACGTCGACTTCTACACCGGCATCATCTACAAGGCGATGGGCTTCCCGCCCCGCATGTTCACGGTGCTGTTCGCGATCGGGCGCCTGCCCGGCTGGATCGCTCAGTGGCGCGAACTCAACAACGACCCGCTCAACAAGATCGGTCGCCCCCAGCAGCTGTACGTGGGCGCGCCGAAGCGGGACCTGCCCGGACGCTGACGCGTCGCACCCCGCCACGCCCAGGAGGCCCGGTGCCGGTCCGTGAGACCGGCACCGGGCCTCCAGTCGGTCGGCTCCGCTTGCGGAGGATGCCCGAGGTCGCGCAACGCGCCGCTCAGGTCCGCCGAGAGGTCACGAAGCGTCGCCGCCGGGGCTGCCGAGCGACAGTCTGCGCGACCTCGCCAGACCCGAGCGGCGCGGTCAGGCGTGCAGCGCCGTGTTCAGCTGGATGCCCTCGCCGCGGCGCTGCAGCGCCTCGACCGCACCGGTCAGGCTGTTGCGGCGGAACAGCACGTTCGGCGTGCCGGACAGCTCGGCGGCCTTGATCGTCTTGGGAGTGCCGTCCGGGTTCGGGGCCGCGCCGACCAGGACGACCTTCGTGCCGGCCGTCACGTAGAGACCAGCCTCGACCACCGAGTCGTCGCCGAGTGAGATGCCGAGGCCCGCGTTCGCGCCGAGCAGGGCGCGTTCGCCGAGGGACACCCGGTGCGTGCCGCCGCCGGACAGCGTGCCCATGATCGACGCGCCGCCCCCGACGTCCGTGCCGTTCCCGACGACGACGCCCTGCGAGACACGGCCCTCGATCATCGCGTCGCCGAGGGTGCCCGCGTTGAAGTTCACGAAGCCCTCGTGCATGACCGTGGTACCCGGCGCCAGGTGCGCCCCGAGCCGGACCCGGTTCGCGTCCGCGATGCGGACCCGGTCGGGCGTCACGTAGTCGAGCAGGCGCGGGAACTTGTCGATGGCGTGCACGGCGATGCCGGCGCGCTGGAGCGACGGCCGCAGCCGCGTCAGGTCGGCGGGCAGCACCGGACCGGCGTTCGTCCACGCGACGATCGGCAGGTGCCCGAAGACGCCGTCGAGGTTGATCGTGTTCGGCTGCACGTGCAGGTGGCTGAGCAGGTGCAGCCGCAGGTACGCGTCCGGGGTGCTCGCGGGGGCGGCGGCGAGGTCGATCTCGACGGTCACCGCCTCGATGCGGACGTTCCGGCGTTCGTTCGGACCGATGTGGTCCTGCAGCGCGAGCGGGAACACGGCGTCGGCGGGGAGCGCCCCGAGGTGGGTCTCGGGGAACCAGGTGTCGAGCTCGGTGCCGTCGGCGGCGACGGTCGCCAGTCCGTGGCCCCAGGCGGAGCGCGGGTGGGCGGAGGCTGCGGTCGTGTCGGTCACCGCACCAGGGTAGCGAGGGGGTGGACCCGGCCACCCGTCCGGCTGGACGGGTGCTGCCCGCGTGACCCGAGCCTCCCGGTCGGAGCAGCCGGTCGCCAGGGGCTGCCGATACAGTGACCGCATGCCGGAGCAGCTCGACCTCACCGCCTCGTCCATCGACATCACCCGTGCCATCTGCGACATCGAGTCGGTGTCCGGCAATGAGCAGTCGCTCGCCGACGCGATCGAGGCGACACTGGCGCCGCTCGCACACCTCGAGGTGATCCGCGACGGCGACGCGATCGTGGCGCGGACGAACCTGGGACGGGACCGACGGGTCGTCATCGCCGGGCACATCGACACCGTGCCGTTGAACCACAACCTGCCCACCGAGTTCCGCACCGCCGACGACGGCACCGAGATCCTGTGGGGCCGCGGGACCGTCGACATGAAGGCGGGCTGCGCCGTGCAGCTCAAGCTGGCGTACGACCTGACATCGCCGAGTGTGGACGTGACCTGGGTCTGGTATGACCACGAAGAGGTCTCCGACGCGCTGAACGGCCTCGGCCGCCTGGCCCGCACGCGCCCCGAGCTGCTCGTCGGCGACTTCGCGATCCTCGGGGAGCCCTCGGGCGCGCAGATCGAGGGCGGCTGCAACGGCAACCTCCGCGCTGAGATCCGCGCGTACGGCAAGCGCTCGCACAGTGCCCGCAGCTGGATCGGCGACAACGCGATCCACAAGGCCGCGCCGATCCTGGCCACCCTGGCGGCGTACGAGCCCCGCACGGTCGAGGTCGACGGGCTCGAGTACCGCGAGGGTCTGAACGCCGTCGGCGTCACCGGCGGCATCGCGGGCAACATCATCCCCGACGAGGTCATGGTCCACGTCAACTACCGGTTCGCCCCCTCGCGCTCCGCTGAGGAGGCCGTGGCGCACATCCGCGAGTTGTTCGACGGCTACCAGGTGGACATCGTCGACCTGGCCGCCGGCGCGCGCCCCGGGCTCGACGCCCCGCTCGCGCAGGACTTCGTCGCCGCCGTCGGTGGTCCCGAGCCACGCCCGAAGTACGGCTGGACCGACGTCGCCCGGTTCTCGGCGCTCGGGGTGCCCGCGGTGAACTACGGCCCCGGTGAGCCGGTGTTCGCGCACCACGACGACGAGCAGGTCCCCGTGGCGCAGATCACCGCGGTCGAGGACGGTCTGCGTCGGTGGCTGACGGCCTGAGGACCGGCGCGGTGCCCGTGCACCGTCCGCACGCCCGGACGGTGTGGTGGCGGGCGCGGTACCGGGTCGTGCCGTGGTGGCTGCGCATCACGGTGGTCTACGTGCTCGCCCGGATCGTCACCGGCGCGCTGCTCATGGGGTTCGCGAGCATCCAGGCCGCGAACTCCTTCACGCTGCAACACCCGAAGTACCTGTCCTTCGCCTCGATCTGGGACGGTGCCTGGTACCGCGTGATCGCGACGTCCGGGTACCCGTCGACGCTGCCGATCGACGCGGCCGGACACGTCACCGAGAACGCGTGGGCGTTCATGCCCGCCTACCCGTTCCTGGTCCGGGGGCTCATGCTGCTGACGGGCGGGTCCTTCGAGCTCGTCGCGGTGTCGGTGTCGCTGCTGACCGGCTGGGGCGCTGCACTGGTGTTCCGCCGGCTGATGGGCCGTTTCCTCGACCCGGCACGGGCCACCTTCGCCACCGTGCTGTTCTGCGTCGCACCCGTGTCGGTCATGTTCCAGGTCGCCTACGCCGAGGCGATGGGGCTCTTCCTGCTCCTCGTCGCGCTGCTGCTGCTCGTCCAGCGACGCTTCTGGACGATGCTGCCCGTCGTGCTGCTGCTCGGGATGACCCGACCGACCGGGCTCGCGTTCGCGCTGCTCATGGTGCTGTTCGTCGCGGTCTGGGTCGTGCGCCCGGCGTGGGTGCGGGAACCCGCCGCACCGACGCTCCGTCAGCTGGTCCCGCCCGCCGTGGTCGCCGTGGTGTCGGGGGTGGTCGGGCTGGCGTGGCCGGCCATCGCGTGGGCGATGACCGGCGTGCCGCGCGCGTACACCGACACCGAGCTCGCGTGGCGGTCGTCCTACATCGGGTGGAAGGACCTCGTGCCGTTCGCCCCGTGGGTCCAGGGCTTCGGCTGGTGGTTCCGGCAGCCCGCCGGCACCGTGCTGCTCGTGGTCGTGCTGGTCGGTTTCGCGTTCTTCGTCGCGATGCCCGCGGCACGGCGGATCAACCTGGAGCTCCGGCTGTGGTCGGTCGCCTACCTCGTGTACCTGCTCGCCGTGTTCTTCCCGCAGTCGAGCACGTGGCGCATCCTGCTGCCGATCGCGCCGCTGCTCGGCATCGTGGCACTCCCACGGTCACGCCTGTACCGCGTGGTCGTCGTGGTGCTGTGCGTCGTGCTGCAGTGGGTGTGGCTGTACTACTGCTGGTGGGTCGACGGCTACGACTGGACCCCGCCGTGATCGGGGTCGGCGGGCGCTGACCCCGTGCCGCTCGCCGCCACCGCGTCGTCCGGCCGCCACGCCGCGGCCGCCGTGACCATCGCGTTGACGGTGGCGATGAACGGCACCGCGAAGAAGGCCCCGACGACGCCGGCGATCGTCGTCCCCGCCGTCACGCCGAGCACGACGCCGAGCGGGTGCACCTTGACGGCCGTGCCGGTCAGGAACGGGTGCAGGACGTGGCTCTCGAGCTGCTGGACCAGGACGACGACCCCCAGCATGAACAGTGCGGCGACCCAGCCGTTGAACACGAGTGCGATGACCACCGCGACGGACCCGGCCACGATGGCGCCGACGACGGGGACGAACGCGCCGAGGAACACGATCACACCGATCGGGATGGCCAGCGGGACCTGCAGGATGAGCGCACCGATCACGACACCGAGCGCGTCCGTGACCGCGACCACGAGCTGCACGCGGATGAAGCTCGTCAGGGTGTGCCACCCGGCGTCACCGGCGGCCTCGATGCGGGGCCGCGCCCGACGGGGGAACAGCCGCACGACCCAGCCCCAGATCCGTCGCCCGTCGATCAGCACGAAGATGGTGGTGAACACCACGATGAACAGGCCCTCGAGGGCGTGCACGGCGCCGCTGCCGGCTTCCTGGAACCCGGACGCGATGGACGACGCGTGGGACTGCAGGTAGGCGGAGCCCGTGGACACCCAGTGGTTCACGTCCTTGATCGTGATGCCGAACGGCTCGCTGTCGAGCAGTGCCTGCAGCGACAGCACCGTCTTGTGCAGGCGGTGCTCCAGCGACGGCAGGTCGTAGCGGATCTGCGCGGTCACGATGAGGGCCAGCGTGCCGATCACGAGCACGACGACGACCAGGCTCGACAGCACCGCGAGCCACTTCGGCCACCGGTGGCGCTGCAGGAACGCCGACATCGGGGCGAGCAGCGCGCAGAGCAGCAGCGCGATGAGGAACGGCACCACGATGTCCTGCAGGAGCACGACGAGCGCGACGACGAGGGCCAGTGCCGCGACGACGATCAGGATGCGCCACGAGAAGGCCGCCCCGATGCGCAGACCGGCCGGGACGGCATCGACAGCGGGGTCCACCGGGTTCGGACGTCGCTTGGAGGGGATGATCGGCACACGTACAGCGTAGGAATCCGAGCCGCGAGAACGTCCCGATCAGGACCCCCCAACCTGGGCGGTTTCGCAGTTCGCCCCTCCGTACGGGATAATGGCGTCGCATGTACTGCGCGAAAGGGGACATCTGATGGCAGCAATGAAGCCGAGGACCGGTGACGGGCCGATGGAGGCTGTCAAGGAGGGTCGACTCATCATCGTGCGGGTTCCGCTCGAAGGTGGAGGCCGCCTGGTGGTCTCGGTCAACGACGCCGAGGCCAAGGAACTCCACGACGCACTGGCCGAGGTCGTCTCGGCCTAGGACGTCGAAGCACCACCAACACGCACCACGCACAGGGCCCGGGACACGTCGTCCCGGGCCCTGTGTCGTGCGTCCTCGGCAAGATGGTCCCCGTGCCCCGCTCCCGTCGTCCCGTCCGCCGCGTCGAGGAGCACCACGCCGACCCGATGCGGCGCGACGTCTGGCCGGCCACGCTCGCCCCGGTCCGGCAGCTGCTCGACCACGGCCTCGACCTCGACCCCGTCACGGTGCTGGTGGGCGAGAACGGCGCGGGCAAGTCGACCCTGGTCGAGGCGGTGGCCCTGGCCTTCGGCATGGGTCCCGAGGGCGGGTCGACGAACTCCGGGCACAGCACCCGTCCCAGTGAGTCGTCGCTGTGGGAGCACCTCGCGCTGCACCGCGAACCGGGTGCGCCGAAGAGCGGGTTCTTCCTCCGGGCGGAGACCATGCACGGGTTCTTCACGTACCTCGAGCAACACCCCGGTCATCGACCCGAGCCGGTGTTCCACGAGCGCAGCCACGGGGAGTCGTTCCTCGACTTCGTGATCGACCGCTCCGAGTGGCCGGGACTCTGGGTGCTCGACGAGCCCGAGTCGGCGCTGTCGTTCCAGGGCTGCCTGGCGTTGATCGGCCTGCTGCAGTCGATCGTGGACGACGGCCTCGGGCAGGTGCTGCTCTCGACGCATTCGCCCGTGTTGGCGGCCTTCCCGGGGGCGACGATCCACGAGGTCGGCGAGTGGGGTCTGCGGCGCAGCGCCTGGGCCGACCTGGACCTGGTGCGGCAACAGCGGTCGTTCCTGGCCTCGCCCGAGCGGTACCTGCGGCACCTGGACGACGAACGCGGAGGACCGTGACGACCGCACCAGAGCACGCTGGCGAGTGCGGACGCGCTACGCGGTGACCTTCGTCATCTGCAGCAGCCCGTCCCCGGCCGGCGACAGTGCACTGATGACGGCACCCGAGGTCGACACCTCGGTCAGCAGCAACCGGAAGTCGGTCGTCGCCCGGTCGCGCTTGACCGGGTCCGCGACGCGGCCCCGCCAGAGTGCGTGCGGCACCAGGACGGTCCCGCCCAGTCGCGCCAGGCGCAGACCGTGCTCGACGTACTCGATGACGTGCTCGGGGTCCGCGTCGACCAGGACCACGTCGTAGGATGCCTCGTTCATGCGGGGGAGCACCTGGTTGGCCCGACCCGGGATCAGCCGGACGCGTGCGGGAGCGGTGCCGGCGGCGATGTAGGCGTCACGGGCGTACTGCTGGTGGTCCACCTCGACGTCGATCGTGGTGAGCGTGGCGTCCGGGGCGCCGCCGAGCAGGTACAGCCCGGAGACACCCAGACCGGTCCCGATCTCGATGATCGCCGTGGCTCGCGACGCTGCGGCGACCACACCGATCTGCGCGCCGATCGCGGGCGAGATCGCCTCGACGCCGAGCTCGAGCGAGTGCTCACGCGCGCGGGAGATCACCTCGGACTCGGAGACGATGTCCTCCGCGAACTTCCAGTTCGACTCTTTCTCTGACACGCACACTCCTCGGTCGACAACTCTAGGTGAGCGCGCGGCCTGAGGCGTTACGCTCGGTGCGTGTCCATCGACTTCAACAAGATCCTGATCATCGGGATCATCGCGGTGCTGCTGCTCGGTCCGCAGCGCCTGCCGATGTACGCACAGAAGTTGGCGGAGTTCGTCAAGGCCGTCCGTCGGTTCGCCGACACCGCCAAGGATCGCATGCGGGACGAGATGGGCCCCGACTTCGACGAGGTCGACTGGCAGAAGCTCGACCCGCGTCAGTACGACCCGCGCCGCATCATCCGCGATGCGCTCATCGACTCGGCGACCGGGACCAGCACCGCCGACGCGGTCACTCCGCAGGTGTCGGCGACCAAGGTCCGCGCTCCGGCACCGGTCGTGCCGCTGGCCGCGGGCGAAGCCGCGCCATTCGACGGCGAGTCGACCTGACGCCCGTCACGTGACCACGTGACGGACGGGAGGCCCGGTGCCAGCTGGCACCGGGCCTTCCGTCCGTCACGGGGCGGCGACTACCGCAGGTCGGCCAGGAACCGGTCGGTCCAGGCCAGGGCAGCCGTGCCGGAGACCGAGTTGCACGTGGCCGACGCGGTGCTGGTCGGGCTGGCGCAGGGTGTGTCGCGGTCGAGCGACCACATGTGCACCCCGGCCAGGCCGTGCGTCTTCGCGTACGACGACACGGTGTCCGCGTCGGCGAGCGTGAAGACCTCGTCCGAGGCGTCGTTCACGCCGAGCATCGGCGTGACCTCGATCTTCGATGCAGGCGTCCCGTAGGTGTGCTGCAGGTTCGTCACGGCCTGGATCGTGGACTGGCCCATCTGGCACGTCGAGCCGGACAGCACGCAGTTCGCGGTGGTGGCCCGGCCGAAGTCCATCGTCATGAGGTTGACGGTGTAGTTCGTCAGGCTCGAGGCCTTGATCGCCTTCACCGTGGCGTCACCGGTGCTGTTCAGCCCGCCGAAGCTGCCGTCGGAGGCGGCGAGGGTCGCCAGCGTGAACGAGAAGCGCAGTCCCGGGTACTTCGCCTGCGCCAGTGCGGCCGCGTTGACCAGGTTCTGCACGTCGGCGGTGGACTGTCCGCTCTCGATGTCGAAGTCGACGCCGATCATGTGCGGGCTGGCGTAGCGGGCGATGAAGCTCTGCAGCGCGGTGCCGGAGCACGTGAACTGACCGGCTGCTCCACCCGTGCTGACGATGTAGTTCACCCCGGCTGCGTCGAGCTTCGGGATGTTGGCACTGGCGAAGGCATCGGCGGCGACCCCGCCCCAGTTCTCGCTGCCGCAGGTGCCGGTCGCGAAGGCGAGCGTGATGGCCTTGAGTCCGGGCTCGCGCGTCGAGACCAGGCTGTTGCTCGACCCGACGACCGGGATCCGGGTGCCGGTGACCGCGGTGTTCATGACGCTCGTGTTCCAGTCGAGGTTCACCGTGACGTCCTTGTACGGGCTGAAGACCAACCCGCTCGCGGTGCCGGTGCTGCCGTTCCCCGGGGTCGTCGTCCCGCCGCCGGTCCCGCCGCCGGTGCTGCCGCCGGTCCCGCCGCCGGTGCAGGAGCCGGCTGCCGTCCAGGGCTGGCCACTGCCGGTCGCGCCGGAGTGCGTCGCGGGGTCGTCACCCTGCGTCCACCAGTTGGCGGTGTAGTTCGTGCCGTTCTCGCTGGCCGTGGCCCCGCCGTTGTAGGCGGTGCCGGACGACCATGCGGTGGCACACGTCGATGCGGCCTGTGCCGCGACCGGTGCTGCGGCGATCGTCCCCCCGATGATCGCTGCCGCGACGGCGCTGATGGCCCCGAGCCGGATCCTGGTGTTCCTGTCCACGCGGTTCTCCTGTTCCTCGCCCGGCTCCGTTGCCGGGAGGGTGGAACTCCTGCGCCTGATTCCGCAGGAGCATTGTGCAATGCCCTTGCATAATTGCGCGACATCGCGATCACGACCATGAGGAGGCGTACAGGGAGCGTCGACCGGACGGAACCGGAGGGCTAGCGGGGGGAGAGCCCGAGCTTCCGTCCGGCCAGGCCCCGGCCCATCGCCGTCAGGCCGTCGGCGATGCCGAGCAGTGCCCGGGAGGCCGGGTCCTCGGGGGCGCCGAGGACCACGGGCACGCCGGTGTCGCCGCCCTGACGGAGCGGCACGGAGAGCGGTACCCGGCCGAGCACGGGGACGGGGGAGTCCTGCCCGCGGGAGAGCCGTCGTGCGGTCTCGTCGCCGCCGCCCTCGCCGAACAGGTGGAGCACCGAGCCGTCCGGCTGGACGAGCCCGGACATGTTCTCGACCACGCCGATGACCCGCTGACCCGTCTGCCGGGCGACGATGCCGCTGCGCTCCGCGACGTCGGCCGCAGCCGCCTGCGGGGTGGTGACGACCAGGACCTCGGCGTGGGGGAGCAGCTGCCCGACCGAGATCGCGACGTCACCGGTGCCCGGCGGCATGTCGAGCAGCAGCACGTCGAGGTCGCCGAACCACACGTCGGACAGGAACTGGTTGACGGTGCGGTGCAGCATCGGTCCGCGCCAGGAGACCGCGGTCGAGACGTCGTCGACGAACATGCCGATCGAGACGACCTTCACGTCGTGGGCGACGGGCGGCAGGATCATCTGGTCGACCCGGGTCGGGCGGGGCGCGACGCCGTGTCGGTCGGTCAGGCCCATCAACCCGGGGACGCTGAACCCGTGGACGTCGACGTCCACGATGCCGACCCGCTGGCCGCGGCGGGCGAGTGCGACGGCCAGGTTCACGGTGACCGTCGACTTGCCGACGCCGCCCTTGCCGCTCGTCACCGCGATCACGCGCGTGAGCGAGTCGGGGGTGAACTGCACGCCCTGGGGCCGGCCTTCGCGCAGTCGCTCCGTCAGCGCCCGGCGGACCTCCGGCGCCATCACGGACACGTCGACGTCCACGTCGATCACCCCGGCGACGCCTCCGGCGGCCGCTCGCACGTCCCGCTCGATCGTGTCGGCGGCCGGGCACCCGACGATCGTGAGCTGCAGGTCGACCCGCACCGAGCCTCCCGGACCGACGTCGACACCACGGATCATGTCGAGCTCCGTGACGGGCCGCCGGATCTCGGGGTCGATGACACGTCCGAGCGCAGCGAACACGGCGGCACCGAGCTGCTGGTCGTCCTGCGGAACCGTGGCGTCAGCCACGGACGTCCGCCGTGCGTCCCGGTTCGCCCTCGTCGATCGCGTCGCGTCGGTCGAGCTCCTCGAGCAGCGACCGGAGTTCGGCGCGGATGAAGTCCTTCGACGCCATGTCGCGCATCGCCAGACGCAGTGCGACGACCTCGCGGGCCAGGTACTCGGTGTCGGCCAGGTTCCGTTCCGCGCGCTGTCGGTCCTGTTCGAACTGCACGCGGTCGCGGTCGTCCTGCCGGTTCTGAGCGAGGAGGATCAGCGGCGCCGCGTACGAGGCCTGCAGGGACAGCACGAGCGTCAGGGCGGTGAAGCCGATGGCGGCGGAGTCGAACTGCCAGGCCTTCGGGGACAGCGTGTTCCACCCCATCCACACCACGCAGAACAGGGTCAGGCCGATCAGGAACCAGGGCGTTCCCATGGCACGCGCAATGCCTTCGGTGGCCCGACCGAACGCGTCGCCGCTGCCCTTGCGGCGGCGGGTCGGCAGCACGCTCGTTCGCATGCCCTTCGGCGAGTCGAGCCGGGTGTTCTCATCCGTTCGTGCCACGAGTGGTCCTCCTGCCCGTCGTCACGGGGGTCCTGCGAGCGCGGGTGCGGGGGCGTGCTGCGTCGTCGTCCCCGCGACTTCGCCAGTCATCGGGGAGGACGTGGTCGAGCACGTCGTCGATCGTCACCACCCCGACCAGACGGTGGGCGTCGTCGACCACGGGCACGGACACGAGGTTGTAGGTGGCCATCACGCGCGTGACCTCGGCGGCGCTGGCGTCGACGCGGACCGGTTCGGTCTGCTGGTCGATGAGCGTGCCGAGGCGTTCGTTCGGCGGGTACCGCAGCATGCGCTGGAAGTGCACGAGGCCCAGGAAGCGGCCGGTGGGCGGTTCGTACGGCGGCAGTGTGACGCAGACACTCGCACCGAGGGCGGGAGCGAGCTCGTGCCGTCGGATGAGGGCGAGCCCCTCGGCCACCGTGGCGTCGGCGGAGACGATCACCGGCTCGGTCGTCATCAGACCACCGGCCGTGTCCGGCTCGTACTCGAGCAGCATGCGGACGTCCTGCGCCTCTTCCGGCTCCATGAGCTGCAGGAGGGCTTCGCTCCGTTCGTCGGAGAGCTCGGCGAGCAGGTCGGCGGCGTCGTCGGGCTGCATCTGGTCGAGGACGTCGGCGGCACGGGCGTCCTCGAGCGACGAGAGGATCTCGACCCGCTCCTGGTCGGGCATCTCCTCGAGCACGTCGGCGAGCCGGTCGTCCGGGAGTTCCTCGGCGACCTCGAGCCGGCGTTCTACCGGCAGGTCGAGCAGCGTCGAGGCCAGGTCGGCGGCCACCAGGTCCGAGTACGCGGCGATGACGTGCTCGGCCGACTGCGACTCGCCCGGCAGCTCGTCCTCGGTCACCTCGTTCCAGGTGGCGAAGGTGGTCGGGCCCTTGCCGAACGGCGACGGCGTGGTCTTGGGCTTGCGGAGGAAGAGCTGTGCGACTTCCCAGTCGCCCTGCCCGCGGTCCTCGATCGCGATGTCCTCGATCGTGGCGCGGATGCGGTCCTTCGTGATGAGCACCTTGCGCCCGAGCATCTCCGCGATGACCCGGACCTCGCCGCCGCGCTGTTCGAAGCGCCGCATGTTGACCAGGCCGGTCGTGATGACCTGTCCGGCGCCGATCGAGGTGATCCGACCGATGCTGACGAAGATGCGCCGCTTGCCGGGGACCTCGACGATCAGCCCCACGACGTGCGGGGGATCGACCCGCCGGTAGACGACCAGGACGTCCCGGACCCTGCCGACGCGATCGCCAGCGGGGTCGAAGACGGAGCACCCGGCCAGGCGGGCGACGAATACCTTCGAGGCGCTCACACGGCAAGCGTAGCCGGTCGTCCGGCCGGTTCCCTGGCGGCTCTCGAACGATTGCAAGGGGAACGGTGGATGATGACTGTGTGAGCACTCAGAGCCCCTTCCGCGGTCGTACGGCGCAGGTCTTCCCCACGCTGCCCCGCGGCGACGTCCTCGGCACCTTCGACAGCTACCCGGGAGCCCAGGCGGTCGTCGCCAAGCTCGCCGAGTCCGACTTCCCGGTCAACAAGCTCTCCATCGTCGGCAACGACCTCAAGACGGTCGAGCGGGTCACCGGCAAGATGACCTACGGTCGGGCCGCCATCGCTGGCGCGCTGTCCGGGCTGTGGCTCGGCATCTTCTTCGGCATCGTCCTGACCCTGTTCTCGCCGACCGCCGGCGGACTCATCCTGGCCGCGGCGATCATCGGTGCCGCGTTCGGCATGCTGTACGGCATCGTCTCGTTCGCCATCACGAAGCGCCAGCGGGACTTCACGAGCGTGCACCAGGTGCTCGCCACGAACTACCAGATCATCGTCGACCCGCAGCTCGTCGGGCAGGCGCAGCGGATCCTCGGCCAGTCCGGTGCGACCCCGCACGCCGCGTGGAACCCCGGGCAGCAGCAGGCCCCGTTCCAGGGACAGCAGCAGCCGCCGTTCCAGGGGCAGCAGCAGCCGTGGCGGCCGGGCCCCGGTCCGTCCGGCCAGGCGCAGGGCTCGCCCTACGGCGGGCAGTCGACCCCGCACAACCAGCCCGCGAGCTCCGGCCAGAGCGGTCAGTCGGGTCCGGGTTCGCAGCCCCGGTACGGCACGAACGACGGCCCCCGGTACGGCACGAACGACGGGCCCCGCTACGGAGAGTCCGCGCAGCCGGGTCAGCCGGCGCCGTCGCAGCGACCTGCGGGACCGGCGCAGCCGTCCGGTCCGGTTGCTCCGCGCGCCGACCAGCCGCCGCAGTACGGCGAGCGTGTGTCGGGTGCGAACCCGGCGGCTCCCGCGTCGTCGTCCGACGGGTCTGGCTCGTCCGATCCTGCACGTGACGAGCAGCGACGGGACGGGGACGCCGAGTCCCGCTGACCCGGTGGGCTGGTGACCCGGCGGGCCGGTGTCCCGGTGGGGCGCTGCCTGATCGACGCCTGAGGTTCCGCGACGCGCCGCCCAGGGCCGTCGGGGTCGCGCGAGTAGCCCGTCCGCGATCTCGAGATGCCAGAATTCTGGAACCTCGTGCGCCCGAGTGAGCGGCGGCGGGCGGTCAAGCCCCCCGGGCTAGAGCACCTTTGAGTAGCAGGCGGACAGCGGGGCACCGACGTAGGGTCCGAAGTTCGCGATGCGTGTGAAGCCCTCGCGTTCGTAGAAACCGATCGCACGGGTCTGCGCCGGACCGGTCTCGAGGACGAGCGCCGGTGAACCCAGGTCGAGCGCTGCCTCTTCGAGACGCCGCAGGATCTCCGTTGCGACCCCGGCACCCCGCGACTCCCGCCGCACGTACATCCGCTTGATCTCGGTGATGCCGTCCTCGACGATGCGCAGCCCGCCGCAGCCGAGCGGCGTGCCGTCCTGGTCGCGCGCGACGAAGAACACCGCGATCGACTCGGCCGTGGGCTTCTCGCCCGGTTCGGTGTCGCCACCGTAGGTGCTGTCGATCTCGATCCGCTGTGCAGCCCGGAGCCGCATCGCATCGGGCGAGTCGAAGTGCTCGACGTCGATGACGATGTTGCGCGGGTCCGTGTGCTGCGGGGCGTCGGGTGTGCTCACCCGCTCAGGCTAGCGTCCGGTGCGGGCGATCCACCCCTCCACTTCCGAGGGGGTCCGGGGGATGCCGACGGACAGGTTCTCGGCACCGTCGGCGGTCACCAGGATGTCGTCCTCGATGCGGACACCGATGCCGCGGAACTCCTCGGGCACGGTGAGGTCGTCCTGCTGGAAGTACAGGCCGGGCTCGATCGTGAACACCATGCCGGCTTCGACGACCCCGTCGATGTACAGCTCGCGACGGGCCTTGGCGCAGTCGTGCACGTCGAGCCCGAGGTGGTGGCTGGTGCCGTGCACCATGTACCGGCGGTGGAACTGGTTGTCCGGCTGCAGGGACTCGTCGGCGGAGACGGGCAGGAAGCCCCACTCGGCGGTCTTGCGGGCGATGACCTGCATCGCCGTGGCGTGGACCTGGCGGAAGGTGATGCCCGGCTTGACGATCGCGAACGCGGCGTCGGCGGCTTCGAGCACCGCGTCGTAGACCATGCGCTGCACGTCGGTGAAGGTGCCGCTGACCGGCAGCGTGCGGGTGATGTCGGCCGTGTAGAACGAGTCGACCTCGACCCCGGCGTCGATGAGGATCAGGTCGCCCGGCTGCACGGCCCCGTCATTGCGGGTCCAGTGCAGGATGCAGGCGTGGTGGCCCGAGGCGGCGATCGTGTCGTAGCCCACGGTGTTGCCGTCGGCGCGTGCGCGGCGGTTGAAGGTGCCCTCGACGATGCGCTCACCGCGGGGGTGCGCGAGCACGGCGTCGAAGTCGGCGATCACGTCGTCGAAGCCGTGCCCGGTGGCCTCGACCGCCTTGCGGAGCTCGTTGACCTCGTACGGGTCCTTGACCAGCCGGAGTTCGGACAGGTCGCGCGCCAGGACGTCGTCCGACGCGGGGGAGTCGTCGGTGGCAGCGGCCCCGCCGACCGGGGAGCCGAGGCGCTCGTCGAGCGACCGCGTCAGGTCACTGTCGGCGTCGCGTACGACCAGCACCGAGGCATCGACCCCGTCGAGCACACTGTCGAGCTCGCCGAGGTCGGCCGTCGCGAGCCCCAGGTCGGCGGACACCTCGTCGAGGGACGGACGTGGGCCGACCCAGAACTCGCCGATCTCGGGGTTGGCGTAGAACTCCTCGGAGTCGCGCCCGGCGGTCGCCCGGAAGTACAGGGTGGCGTCGTGACCGTCGCCGGCCGGCGTCATGACGAGCACGGAGCCGACGACCGTGTCGGTGCCCCAGCCGGTCAGGTGCGCGAACGCGGAGTGCGGGCGGAACGGGTAGTCGCAGTCGTTCGAGCGCACCTTGGCGGTGCCCGCCGGCACGACGATGGTGCGTCCGGTGTGCAGCGCCGAGAGCGCGGCGCGGCGCTCGGCAGCGAACGGCGCCTGCTCGCGCGCCGCGGGGATCGGGCGGTCACGCTCGGCCCACTGGGACCCGATGAAGTCCTTGAAGGTCGAGGAGCCGGGAGTGGTGGAGCGGTTGCTCGTCGCGCGGGGAGTGGTGTCGGCCATGCCCCCATCATCGCACCGCACCGGATCGACGTCCTGTGCGGTCCCACACCTGTGGA
This sequence comes from Curtobacterium sp. MCLR17_007, assembly GCF_003234655.2. Classification (NCBI taxonomy): domain Bacteria; kingdom Bacillati; phylum Actinomycetota; class Actinomycetes; order Micrococcales; family Microbacteriaceae; genus Curtobacterium; species Curtobacterium sp. MCLR17_007. Next base: position 964,148 of record NZ_CP126271.1, read on the forward strand.
TACGATTGCGTGGTGCCCGACCCGTTCATCGACTTGCACACGCACTCGAGTGTCTCCGACGGCACCGAGCCCCCTGCCGCGCTCGTCCGCGCGGCGGCGGCGGCCGGGCTCGACGGCGTGGCCCTCACCGACCACGACACCACGTCGGGCTGGTCCGACGCGATCGACGCCGTCCGTGGGCTCCCGCTCACCCTGGTCCCCGGCCTCGAGCTGAGCACCCGCGTCGGGTACCGCAGCGTCCACGTCCTCGGGTACCTGGTCGACCCCGACGACCCGGGCCTGGTCGCCGAGACCGGACGCATCCGCGACGGGCGCCTCGCACGCGCGCGTCGGATGGTCGACCGCATCGGGCAGGACCACCCGATCACGTGGGACGACGTCCTGGTACAGGCCCGTCCCGGTGCCACGATCGGCCGGCCGCACATCGCCGACGCGCTGGTGGCACGCGGCCTCGAGTCCGACCGCAGCGCCGCGTTCCGCGGGATCCTGCACCCGGCATCGGGCTACTACGAACCGCACGAGGCGCCGTCACCGCTCCGGGGCGTCGAACTCATCCGTGGTGCGGGTGGCGTCCCCGTGATCGCCCACCCGGCCGCCAGCTCGCGAGGCATCGTCATCGACGAGCCCGCACTGCGCGAACTCGTGGACGCGGGGCTCGGGGGCCTCGAGGTCGACCACCGGGAGAACCTCGCGCACGGCAAGCGCACGTTGCTCGAGTGGGCGGACCGCTACGGGCTGTTCGTCACGGGTTCGAGCGACTACCACGGCACCGGCAAGCCGAACCGGCTCGGGGAACACCGGACGGCGCGTCGGTCCTTCGACGCGATCGTCACGCAGGCCACCGGAGCGGACCCGGTGGTCGGCCCCGGTTCGCGCCTGTCCTGACCGGCGCGGCAGCAGACCGGACGACGAAGGCCCGTCGCGTGAGCGACGGGCCTTCGTCGTCCTGCCAGGAGGCGCTACTCGCCGTCCGAGGTCTGCTGCGGTGCCGAGGCGGTCGCCTCGTCCCCCGAGCCGGCTCCGCGACGGCGGCGGCGGCGGCGACGCTTCGGTGCGGAACCGTCGCCGTCGGAGCTGTCCGGACCCGTGCTGTCGACCGGGGGCGCGGAGTCGGTGGCCGAGGCCGCGGGCCGATCCGCGCCTGCGCTCCGAGTGCGGCGACGCGGTGCGTCACTCGACCGCTCGGACGTGCCCTGCTCGCGCGGCTGACGCGGCGGGCGGGACACGGCGCGCTCCGTCGTGCCCGCGGTGGCGGCGTGCGACGAGGAGCCGGGCAGGCGGCCCTTCGTGCCCTGGGGGATGTCGAGCTCCTCGAACAGGTGCGGCGACGACGAGTAGGTCTCGACGGGCTCGGGGATGCCGAACTCGAGGGCCTTGTCGATCAGCGTCCACTTGTGCAGGTCGTCCCAGTCGACGAACGTGACCGCGATGCCGGTCTTGCCCGCGCGACCGGTGCGTCCGGCACGGTGCAGGTACGTGTCCGGGTCGTCCGGGATCGTGTGGTTGATCACGTGGGTGACGTCGTCCACGTCGATGCCGCGCGCTGCGACGTCGGTGGCGATGAGCACGTCGCGCTTGCCGGCCTTGAACGCCGCCATCGCACGCTCGCGCTGCTCCTGGTTGAGGTCGCCGTGGACCGCTGCGGCGTTGAACCCGCGGTCCTTCAGCTCTTCGACGAGCTTCGCCGCGGCACGCTTGGTGCGAGTGAAGATCACGGTCTTGCCGCGGCCCTCGGCCTGCAGGATGCGGGCGATGACCTCGTCCTTGTCGAGCGAGTGCGCGCGGTAGATGAGGTGCTTGATGTTGGCCTGCATGAGGCCTTCGTCCGGGTCCGTCGCGCGGATGTGGACCGGCCGGCTCATGAAGCGACGGGCGAGCGCGACGATCGGCGCGGGCATGGTCGCCGAGAAGAGCATGGTGTGGCGAACGTCCGGCACGGCCTGGAAGATCCGCTCGATGTCCGACAGGAACCCCAGGTCGAGCATGCGGTCGGCCTCGTCGAGGACGACTTCCTGCACGTGGGAGAGGTCGAGCAGTCGCTGGCGCTGCAGGTCGATCAGGCGCCCGGGGGTGCCGACGACGATCTGCGCGCCGGCCTTGAGCTGCTCGATCTGGCCCTCGTACGCCTTGCCGCCGTAGATCGAGACGATCGTGGTGGGGCGGTTCGAGGTCGCCACTTCGAGGTCCTCGGTCACCTGGACCGCGAGTTCACGGGTCGGGACGACCACGAGGGCCTTCACGCCGTGCGCGGGGTCGGCGCCGAGGCGCTGGATCAGGGGCAGGCCGAACCCGAAGGTCTTGCCGGTGCCCGTCTTGGCCTGGCCGATGATGTCCTGGCCGGTGAGGGCGAGCGGGATCGTCTGCTCCTGGATCGGGAAGGGCTCGATGATGCCCTTGCCGGCCAGTGCATCGACGATGTCCTGCTCGATGTTGAGGTCTGAGAAAGTCAAAAAGGTCACCCTGTCCTATCGGGGAGTCCGCGCCAGTCTACCGGGGTGCGGGGAGGTGCCGGTCGCGGCCCCTATGCTGGTCGCGTGGTGTCGTGGTGGAACCGGAAGCGCGCGGCGCAGCTCGCAGCCCAGTGGCTCGCGTCGCGGAACCCGAAGAGCGCCACCCAGACCGAGCGTCTGCAGCTCGACGACGTCAGTCCCGAGCTCGACGTGTACCTGGGCCAAGCGGCCTACCTGCAGCTCTCGCTCTACGAGACGATGGGCCGTGCCGGTGCCGGAGCGCCGACGCTGTCCGGACGGCTCGTCACGGGCGTGCTGGCGACGACCGCCCTCGAACGGCACCGGTCGATCGTGGCCGAGATCGAACGCACCGGCGCAGACCCGGCCGAGCTGATGGCGCCGCACCGTCAGGCCATCGACCGGTTCGTCGAGCGCACCAGTGGTGCGGACTGGTACGAGTCGATGCTGACCGGCTACGTGACGGCGGGCATCCTCAACGACCTGTTCGCCAACCTGCTGCGCTCGCTCCCGAGCGACGTACAGCAGCGCCTGAAGACCGTGTTCGACCCGCGCGAAGAAGCGGCGGTGGTCGAGGAACTCAGCGCCCGGATCGACGAGGAACCCCTCGTGTCGTCGCGTCTGGCGATGTGGGGCCGGCGGCTCGTCGGCGACACGCTGCTGGTCGCCCGCTCGGCGCTGGCGTCGCATGCGCGCGAGGACCAGTCACGGCTCGAGCCGGTGTGGACCGAGCTGATCGCGGCCCACACCCGCCGCATGGACGCGCTCGGTCTGACCGCCTGACGGCCGCCAGATCGAGGTCGTGTCGGTCTTCCGACTCAGACGGTCCGGCTGCCGCGGTTCTTGGCGGCCTCGTAATACGCATCGTCGTGTGCGGTCCGCCGTCGTCCGAGCAGCCACGCGACGGCGAGCGCGACCGCGCCCGAACCGAGCAGGGCGACGACCCAGATCCAGGTGCCGTCGTACGGCCACCCCAGCCAGGTCAGGAGCTCCCAGAGCACCGCGGCGGAGATGCCACCGACGGCCGGGCCGAGCAGCTGTCCGCGCGTCGACCGCCACGGCAGGACCACGTGCGCGACCGCGCCACAGATGATGCCGCCGAGGACGGCGAAGAGGAGCTCCACGGGGAGCTACGCGACGAAGCCGATGCGACGGGCCTCTTCGGCGCCGAACTCGACGTAGGCGAGTGACACCGAGGGGACGATGAACTTGCGGCCCTTGTCGTCCTGCAGCGTGAGGTGCGTCGCACCGGAGGAGAGCGCGTCCGAGACGGCCTTCTCGATCTCGTCTGCGGTCTGCTTCGTCTCGAAGGCGATCTCGCGCGGGCTGTTGATGATGCCGATCTTGATGTCCACGTGCTCACCATATCCGAGCGTCTCGACGGGGTCCCCGGCGTTCGCCGCGGGCGCACGCAGGCCGTCAGCAGGAGGCGGCGCTCCGCATGGGTGATGTCGGCAGCGGTGGGTACGGTACCGACGTGCCACCGACCATCCTGACGCCCGCCCCCGCGCCGACGGGTGTGACGCGTGCCCTGGTCGACGACCCCGCGCAGCGGGCCGTGCTCGAGCTGCCCGACGGCCGGCACGCGGCCGTCATCGGCGCGCCGGGGACGGGCAAGACCTCGACGCTCGCGCGGCTGGTCGCGGCGCGGCTCCGACGTCCCGACGGCGTCAGCGCTGACGGGCACGCGGCCGTCCTGGCACTCACGTCGTCTCGGACCGCGGCCACCGCGTTGCGCGACCAGCTCGCGGCGACGGTCGAGCGGGTCACCCCCGGTGCCCTCGCGCGCACCGTGAACTCCCTGGCGTTCCAGATCGTCGCGCACGCCGCGGCCGTCCAGGGGCAGCCGGCGCCGACCCTGTTGACCGGTGGCGAGCAGGACCGCATCCTCGCCGACCTGCTCGCCGGGCACGAAGCCGACGGCACCGGTCCCGACTGGCCCGATCCCGTCACCGCCGTCGTCCGCGAACGCGCCGGCTTCCGCACGGCCCTGCGCGATGTCATGATGCGCAGTGTCGCCGCCGGGGTCGAACCGGACGACATGCGCGAGCTCGCCGACGACCACGGCCGTCCCGAGTGGCGGGCGGTCGGCGACCTGGTGGACGAGTACCGAGCCGCCCTGACGGCGTTCCGCACCACCAGTCTCGACGCCGCCGAACTCGTCGCCTTCGCCACCGCCGCGGTCCTGCGTGGGACGGTTCCGCCGGCGGTCGCGGCGCTGCGACTCGTCGTGGTCGACGACACGCAGGAGCTCGTCGAGGGCGAGATCGCGCTGCTCGGGGCCCTGGCCCGTGCCGGCGTCCAGGTCGTGGCGTTCGGCGACCCCGACATCGCTGCGTCGGCCTTCCGGGGCGCGGAGCCCGACGTCCTCGGTCGACTCGCCGTCCGGCTCGGGGTGGACGCCGTGCAGGACGTCGTCCTCGGGACCGTGCACCGGCACCCGGCGGCCGTCCGCACCCTCGTGTCCGCCGTCACCGCCCGCATCGGCGCCGCCGCTGCGGGACGGCAGCGCACGGCGGTGGCCGCCGACACCGACGGCCGCCCCGACTCGGTGCTGCACCTCGAAGCGGGCAGCCGCTCGGCGCTGGTCGTCGCGGTGGCCCGCCGGCTCCGCGAACACCACCTGCTCGACGGCGTCCCGTGGCACCGGATGGTCGTGGTCACGCGCAGCGGGTCCGCGATCCCCGAACTCGTCCGCGCACTCTCGGTGGCCGAGGTCCCCGCCACCGCCGGGGCGGCGCCGACCAGGCCCCGCGACGACTCGGCGTCGCGCTCGCTCATCGACGCCGCGGCCGTCGCCCTCGGGGTGCTGCCGCTCGACGCCACCCTCGCGACGGCGTTCGCGACCGGCCCCCTCGGCGGGCTCGACACCCTCGCGATGCGCCGGCTCCGGCTGGCCCTCCGTCGCGAGGAACTCGCGGGCGACGGCACCCGGACCGCTGACGAACTCCTGGTCGACGCGCTCGGCGCCCCGGAACGTCTGGCCACCGTCGACGCGGCCTTCGCGCGCCGTGCGACCCGGCTCGCGCGCAGCCTGGTGCAGGCCCGTACCGACGCCGAGACCGGTGCCAGCATCGAGGAGATCCTGTGGGGGCTGTGGGAACGCAGCGGCCTGGCCGGGGTCTGGGGTGTGCAGTCCTCCGCGGGCGGGATCGGTGCGGGAGAAGCGGACCGGCACCTCGACGCCGTCGTCGGGCTGTTCACCGCCGCCAAGCGCTTCGTGGAGCGCACGCCGGACGCGCCGGCCCGGGTGTTCATCGACGACCTGCTCGGCGCCGACCTGCCCGAGGACAGCATCGGCCCCGACCGCACGGCGGGACGCGTCCGGGTGCTGACCCCCTCCGCGACGATCGGCCTCGAGACCGACGTGGTCGTCGTGCTCGGGCTGCAGGACGGTGTCTGGCCGAACACCCGCGTCCGTGGCAGCCTGCTCGACCCGGACGGCCTGGTCCGCGCCGCGCAGGGCATCGACCACACTGACGTCGACGACCGTGCTGCCGTCGTCGCGGACGAGCTCCGACTCTTCGCACGTGCCGTGTCCCGGGCGACGACCCAGGTCGTCATCGGCACGATCGCCAACGACGACGAGTCACCGTCACCGTTCGTCCGGCTGGTCCCGGTGCCTCCCGACCGTCAGCCGTCTGCCCACCCGCTGTCGCTGCGCGGTCTGGCCGGCTCGCTCCGCCGTCGCGTGGTGTCGACCGGCGACCACGAGGCCGCGTCGGCGCTGGCTCGCCTGGCCGAGGCCGAGGTTCCCGGGGCGTCTCCGGACGACTGGTACGGCACGGTCGAGCCGACGACCGAGGACCCCCTGGTCGACCTCGAGGGCGAGCCCGTCGACGACCCGGTGACCGGCGAACCGGCCGCCCCGACGGTCGCCGTGTCGCCGTCGCGCATCGGCACGTTCGAGGAGTGCCCGGTGCACTGGTTCGTGCAGACCTTCGGCGGCGGCGCTCCGAGTCCGGCGATGGGGATCGGCACGATCGTGCACGAGGCGATGGAGCACGCGACCGAGATCGACGTCGACTCGCTCTGGGCACGCGTCGACGCCCGGTGGGGCGAGCTCTCGTTCGAGTCCCCGTGGATCGCCGACCGCGAGCGGGCAAGGACGCGCCGGATGGTCGAGGGGCTGAGCGACTACCTCCGTACCTTCGCCAGCGCGGGCAGGCAGGTCCTCGGTGCCGAGACCTCGTTCGCGCTCGTCACGGGCCCGGCGCGGGTGCGCGGCAGCATCGACCGCATCGAGGTCGACCCCGAGGGCCGCGTCAGCGTGGTCGACCTGAAGACCGGACGCTGGATGCCGAGTGAGAAGAACGACATGCCGGAGCACCCACAGCTCGGGGCCTACCAGCTCGCGGTCGAGGACGGCGCGGTCGAGGGCGTCCCCGCCGGGTCCCCGATGACCGACGCCCGTCTGGTCTTCGTGCAGAACCCCCGTGGCGGGCACGCGTACTCCGAGCGGACGCAGCACGCCTTCGACGCCGAAGCACGCGAGGCCTACCGCGAGCGACTGCACGCCGTTGCGCGGGGGATGGCGGGACGGACCTTCGTCGCGAACGTCGACGACCACTGCGAGAAGGCACGGACGGGCGTGGAGTGCCGCATCCACGTCGTGGGCGAGGTGACCTGGTGACCGACGACCTCCTGACCGACACCGCAGTCGGCGCCGCACCCGGCGCCGCCACGGGCATCGGCACCGTCCCGCGCCACGGCGCCGATGCGATCGCCGACGCCCTGGGTCGTCCCCGACCCACCGAACAGCAGCGCGCGGTGATCGAGTCGCCGCTCGCGCCCGCCCTCGTCGTCGCGGGTGCGGGCAGCGGCAAGACCGAGACCATGGCCTCCCGCGTGGTGTGGCTGCTGGCGAACGGGTCCGTCCGACCCGACCAGGTGCTCGGGCTCACCTTCACGCGCAAGGCCGCCGGCGAGCTCTCGATCCGGATCAACGACCGCATCCGCGCGCTCGAGGACGCCGGGTTGATCACCCCTGGCGACGCCTTCGAGGCGCCGACGGTGTCGACCTACAACGCCTTCGCGAACAGCGTCTTCCGCGAGAACGCGCTGCTGGTCGGACGGGACGGCGAGTCCCAGGTCCTCACCGAGCCGTCCGCGTGGCAGCTCGCGCGGCGCGTCGTGGTGGCCGCCCGGGACGACCGCCTCGCCGGCCTCGACCGGAACGTCGACACCGTCACCGCGGCGGTCGTCGCGCTCGCCGGGGCAGCATCGGAGCACCTGGTCGAGCCGGCTCGCCTGCGGCGCTTCGCGATCGAGTTCGCCGGCCTGCTCGAGCTCCCCGGCAACCGGGGCAAGCCCTACGCCGCCATCACCCAGGCGGTCGCCGCCATCGGAGCGCTCGAGCCCCTGACCGACCTGGTCGAGGAGTTCCGACGCCAGAAGGTCGACCGCGGGTTCGTCGAGTTCTCGGACCAGATCGCGCTGGCGCTCGCCGCGAGCCAGGCGGCACCGCGCGTGGTCGACGAGCTGCGCGCCCGCTTCCGCGTGGTCCTGCTCGACGAGTACCAGGACACGTCGGTGGTGCAGACCCGGTTCCTCGCCCGGCTGTTCCGCGACCACCCGGTGATGGCCGTCGGTGACCCCCACCAGTCGATCTACGGTTTCCGCGGTGCGAGTGCGGCGAACCTCGCCCGGTTCCCGCGGGACTTCGGCGCGAGTGACGACGGCACCACGGACGGCGTCGATGCCCCTCGGACGTTCGCGCTCTCGACCAGCTGGCGCAACCCGGTCGACGTCCTCGCCGGCGCGAACGCGGTCGTCGCACCGTTGTCCGCCGCCTCCGAGGTCGACGTCGAACGGCTCTCGCCCCGACCCGGTGCCGACGCCGGCGTGGTCGACGCGGTGTTCACCGAGACCCTGCCGGAAGAGGCCGCCGCCGTCGCCGCGTGGTTCGCCGACCACCGGCGCCGGAACCCTGACGGCTCGATGGCGCTCCTGCTGCGCGCTCGGAAGGACCTCGCCGCGTTCACCGGGGCGTTCACCCACCACGGCGTGCCGTTCCACGTGCTCGGCACCGGCGGACTGTTGCAGCGCCCGGAGATCGTCGACCTCGTGGCGTGCCTGCGCGTGCTGCACGACCCGGCCGCTGGCAACGACCTGATCCGCCTGCTCGCCGGAGCTCGGTGGCGGGTGGGCGCCGCGGACATCCAGGCCCTGCACGCCCTGGCGTCGTGGCTGTTCAAGCGCGACCACACGCAGCAGCGTCTGGACGACGAGGTCACCGCGGCCTTCCGGGCGTCGGTCGCGGTCGGCGAACACGGATCCGTCGTCGACGCACTCGACTTCGTCGCCGTGGCGCCCGACGACCACGGCGCGCTCGAGGGCATCACCCCGGCGGGACGTGACCGGATGCGCAGCCTCGGGCAGCAGCTGGCGTCGCTGCGCTCCCGGGCAGCCGGCGACCTGGTCGACTTCGTGACGCTCGTCGTGCAGGAGATGCGCCTCGACATCGAGGTCGCCGCGCACGAACAGGGAAGCGCGGCCTACCTCGACGCCTTCATCGACGAGCTGGCCGGCTTCGTCGCGACCGACGACCGGGCCGACCTCGGCGGCTTCCTGGGCTGGATCGACGCCGCCGCGCGCCGGGACGACCTCGGCCCGCGGTCCGAGGAGCCCGAGGCGGGCACGGTCCAGGTCCTGACGATCCACGGCTCGAAGGGCCTCGAGTGGGACGCCGTCGCGGTGCCCCGGATGGTCGAGGGCGCCCTGCCCGCGCGGCCCCAGGAAGGGTCGTCCGGGTGGCTCGGCTTCGGTCGTCTGCCGTACGAGTTCCGCGGCGACGCCGACGAGCTCCCGCGTCTCGCGTGGCGCGGGCACGACTCGCAGAAGGACGTCACGCTGGCGATCGAGTCCTACAAGGACGAGGTCAGGGCGCGCAACGAGGACGAGGAACGTCGCCTGACCTACGTCGCGCTGACCCGGTCGCGGCACGAGCTGCTGGTGAGCGGCTCGTTCTGGGCGGGGGGCGTCAAGCCGATGCAACCGAGCCGGTACCTGGCCGACCTGGTCGAGGCCGGCGTGGTCGACGGCGCGGCCGTGCCCGAGACCACCGAGCACGAGACGAACCCGCTCGGTGACGCCGGCGCGACCCAGACCTGGCCGCACGTGCCGTTCGGCGACCGCGCACCCCGGGTCCTGGCCGCCGCCGATCGTGTGCGGAACGCCAACCCCGGTGCCTCGGGACGGTACGCGGCCGACATCGACCTGCTGCTCGCCGAGCGGCGTGCCACCCGCTCGGCGAAGCACCGGGTCGTGGTGCCGCACCGGGTGCCCGCGTCCGGGTTCAAGGACTACCTGACCGAGCCCGACGCGGTTGCCGAGCGCCTGCGACGACCGATGCCGGAGCGCCCCTACCGTGCGACCCGTCTCGGCACGCTCTTCCACCAGTGGGTCGAGCAGCGCGGTCGGTCCGGCGGAGCGCTCGAGACCCTCGACGCCTGGGACGGCGAGCTCGACCTCGACGCCGACGAGGGCTCGACCGGAGCATCCGATGCCGCCGTCAGCGACGACGACGCCCGCCGGCTGAGCGAGTTCCAGGCGACCTTCGCCCGGTCACGCTGGGCAGCGTTGACCCCGGTCGACGTCGAGCGCGAGATCCACATCCCGTTCCTCGGGCACAGCGTCGTGTGCAAGCTCGACGCCGTCTACAAGATCGACGGCCGGTTCGAGGTCGTCGACTGGAAGACGGGGAAGGCGCCCAGCGGCGCACAGGACCTGGAGCGCCGGCAGCTGCAGCTCGCGCTGTACCGAGTGGCCTACGCCGAGTTCACCGGGCGCCCGGTCGACGACGTCGACGCGGTGTTCTACTTCGTGGCGGACGACCTCGAGATCCGGCCGACCGAACTGTTGGACCGCGCCGGGCTCGAACGGGCATGGCGGGTCGCCGTCGGTTGACCCACCCGGCGGGACGCGCGCGGCGGACCCGCACCGGGCCTCCCGACAGGACGGACCGGGCCGCAGGACCGACCGAGGTCAGCCGTGCTTGCGCTCGGTCGTCGACAGCAGCTGCTCGACCTCGCCGATCTCCATCGTGTCCGGCGACACCGACTGCAGCGGCGGCGTGGACGGCGCGTGCACCGCGTCGACCAACCGGTGCATCATCGCGACCGCGTCGTCGACGACCTCGGTGCTCTTGGCCTGCACGCCGTGCAGCAGCCACTGCGCCGTCTCGAGCTCGTGGTGGACACGGGCGCGCTGCGCGAGCTGCCGGTCTCGACCGCCGCCGTTCGCCTCGTACGCACTGAGGACCGTGGGGAAGGCCTCGCGCGGCCCGGCGAGCACCCAGGCCAGGTCCTTCGCCGGGTCGCCCAGCCGCAGTTCGCCCCAGCCGAGCACGCCGGTGACGGCATCGCCCTCGACGAGCAGCGACTCCGTGGCGACGGCGCCGTGCACGACGGTCGGCGTGAACTGCCAGAGCTGCTGGTCGCGGGCCGCGCCCTCCCAGCGTTCCTGGAGCGCGGCCGGCACGAGCTTCGTCGCGACGGCGCGGTCCATGACGGACACCGCGGACCGCAGGATCTCGAAGGGGGTCAGCGACGGCAGTCCGGCGTCGGTGACGAAGCTCGTGGGGAGCTGGTGGACCGCCGCGAGGGCCCCGCCGACGGCGGTGGCGAGCGCAGGGCGCTCACCCAGGGCGCGCAGCGTCGGGTGCGCGCCGGGCACGTAGCCGGTCACGATGGCGCGGGTGGAGCCGATCGGCGCCTGGCCCCGGTACTCGGGGACGGCGAACGGGAGGCGCGACCGGATCCCGGCGCTCAGCGCGCGGATCGCGAGGAGGTCGGCCGACTGCCGTGCTTCCGCCCGCTGGTTGCGCGGACGTCGGATGACCGACTGGACGCCGTCGGCGTGTCGGATGAGCGCCGACTCGTAGTCGCCGGCAGCGACCGAGCCGAGGGTGCGCGTGCCCGTGACGACGAGTCCTGGGACGGCTGTCGTCGCCAACGCCGCTAGAGTGAACTGGGATCCCGCCATGCCCTCAGGGTAGGTCCGCCGACGACCCAGACCGTGCGCGCCACACCGTGTGCACCGGCCCGTGCGCACATCCAGCCGTGTCCACTCCCACTGGCCCGGTCCCGACACGACACCGACCCGAGGAGTCCCACGTGACCGTGGAGTTCGCCGCTCGCCTCCCGCTCGCCCGCAATGAACTCGACCGCGACGCCGAGTTCCGCACCACCCCCGATGTCGGGCGTGTCCTGCGCGACGACACCGCCACCCGGTTCCTGCCCGTCCACGGCGCCGCGATGCTGCGGAACGCCGACGGCACCCTGCGGTTCGTCGACGCGGCCGACGTGCCCGAGTCCGCACCGCTCGTCTACCTCGGTCGCTCGCTGGCCGACGCCGCGGACGCCCCCGCCGGCACCCGGTTCGCCGCGGTCCTGGTCGACGCCGACACCGCGTCGCGGATCGAGCCGGACACCGACGCGTGGGAGAACCTGCGGATGTTCGGCACCGAGCTCTCCGCACGCGACCAGGGCCTGGCGGTCGAGGCGGTCGCGATGGCGAACTGGCACGCCGTCCACGGGTTCTCGCCGCGCACCGGTTCGGACACCGAGGTGGTGACGGGCGGTTGGGTCCGCCGTGACGACCAGGGCCACGAGCTCTTCCCGCGCACCGACGCCGCCGTGATCGTGGGCGTGGTCGACCGCGACGACCGCATCCTGCTCGGGTCGAACGCCGCGTGGGACCAGGACCGCTACTCGCTGCTCGCCGGGTTCGTCGAGCCGGGCGAGTCCCTCGAGGACGCCGTCCGCCGCGAGGTGTTCGAGGAGTCCGGTGTGCACGTCGAGGAGCCCGAGTACCTCGGTTCGCAGCCGTGGCCGTTCCCCGCGTCGCTCATGGTCGGCTTCCGGGCCCGTGCGCTCGACGGCGACCCGTCGACGGTGCGTCCGGACGGCGTCGAGATCCTCGACGTGCAGTGGTTCTCGCGCGAGGACATCCGCGGGCGCGCTGGTGACACCCTGATGCTGCCCGGCCGGACGTCGATCGCACGGGCGATCATCGAGGAGTGGTACGGCGGCCCGCTGGACCTGCCGTGACGCCAGCGTCGCCCCCGGCCGGGCAGCGCCCGGCTCCGCAGTCCTCGCCTCCGTCGCCGGAGGCCCTGCTGGCCGCGCTCGACGCCGAGCAGCGGACCGTCGCGACCACCCTGCTCGGTCCCGTCGCCGTGCTGGCGGGTGCCGGCACGGGCAAGACCCGGGCGATCACCCACCGCATCGCGTACGGCGTCGCGACGGGGACGTACTCGCCCGGTCACGTCCTCGCGCTGACCTTCACCACCCGGGCCGCCGGCGAGCTCCGCAGCCGGCTCCGCGCGCTCGGCGCCGGTGCGGTCCAGGCCAGGACCTTCCACGCCGCGGCGATGAGCCAACTGAGCTACTTCTGGCCGGACACCGTCGGCGGGCATGCGCCCCGGATCGTCGAGTCGAAGGTACGGATCATCGCGCACGCGGCGGACACGGTCGGGATGCACGTCGACAAGCCGGTGCTGCGGGACCTGGCGGCCGAGGTCGAGTGGCGGAAGGTGCAGCGCCTGACCGTCGACGAGTACGAAGCGGCTGCGGCCGACCGGGTGATGCCGCGTGACACGACCCCGGCGCGGGTCATCGACCTGATGCGTGCCTACGAACGGCTCAAGGACGACCGCCACCAGATCGACTTCGAGGACGTGCTGCTCGCGACGCTCGGGATGGTCGAGTCCGAGCCCCGGGTGGCCAGCTACGTCCGGCAGCAGTACCGGTTCTTCGTGGTCGACGAGTACCAGGACGTCTCGCCCGTGCAGCACGACCTGCTCCGCGCCTGGCTCGGCGACCGGCAGGACCTGTGCGTCGTCGGCGATGCCAGCCAGACGATCTACTCGTTCGCCGGCGCGTCCAGCCGCTACCTGCTCGGCTTCGGGTCGGAGTTCCCGCGCGGGTCCGTGCTGCGGCTGGAGCGCAACTACCGGTCGACGGTGCAGGTGGTGCACGCGGCGAACGCCCTGATGCGGGGCCGACCCGGCGCGCTCGACCTCGCCGCCCAGGACCCCGAGCCGGGACCGGACCCCGTCGTCGTGCCGTGCGTGCACGACGGCGACGAGGCACAGACGATCGCCCGGCGGATCACCGAGCTCGTCGGTGCCGGTGCCGCGTACGGCGACTGCGCGGTGCTGTTCCGTGTCGGCGCGCAGTCGGCGGCGCTCGAAGCGGCACTCGGCAGGAACGGGGTGCCGTACCGGGTGCAGGGCGGGACACGCTTCTTCGACCGGCCCGAGGTCAAGCTCGCCGTGCACCACATGCGCGGCGAGGCGATCCGCCAGACCGACGACGAACTGACCCGACGTGTCGGACTCGTGCTGCAGGTCAGCGGCTGGACCCCGACCGCGCCGGAGGGGACCGGTGCGGTCCGCGAGCAGTGGGAGGCGCTGCAGGCGATCATGGGGCTGGCCGAGGACGCCCCCGCCGGCACGAGCATGCAGGAGTTCACCCAGGACCTGGTCGACCGTGCGGCGACGCACCACGAGCCCGACCTGGACGCGGTGACCCTGTCGACACTGCACTCGTCGAAGGGTCTGGAGTGGCCGAACGTGGTCATCGCCGGCGCCGCCGAGGGCCTGCTGCCGATCTCGCACGCCACCACCGAGGACGAGGTCGACGAGGAACGCCGGCTGTTCTACGTCGGGCTGACCCGTGCACGGCGCACCGTCACGATCACGTGGTCACGGCAGGGGTCCACGCGCGGGGGTTCCCGGGCGCCGAGTCGGTTCCTGGCAGCGCTCGACACGCGCACCGGGGGTGCGGTGCCGTCCGACGACGCGTGACCGACAGGTCGTCCCGCTCGAACACCAGCTGGTCGATGCCCGGCCGTGCCGTGGTCCGGGGGAGCCGCTCGACCACGAGTCGCGTCACCGCCGCAGCGATCGCCCCGGAGCGGTAGGGCGACAGGGCTGCGGCCGGACGTCCCCAGACCTGAGCGGCGATGGCCGGCCACGCTGGGTCGTCGTCGACGTGCGCGTACTCCAGGCACTGCAGGCACGGCCCCGCGCCGGGTACCAGGAACGGCCCGATGCGGACCCGCCCGTCGCTCACGACGACGGGCAGGTGCGGGACACCGCGGCGGGTCCAGGCGGCACGCAGCGCAGGGTCGACGACGTGGTCAGCGACGAGCACCGCGAGCTTGGGCTCCGGGTCCGGGAGGGTGACCGGTCCGCCCCGGGGGGCCGTGGTCCGGACGACCGTGACGCCCTCGCCCGTCAGGTAGGCGTCCACCGCGTCGGCCACCCGCCCGGTGCCGTGCACCTCGGCGCGGACGAGCGGTTCGGGGATCATGTCGAGCACCGCGGGGGATGCCGCACCGAGCACGTGAGCCGCCACCTCGGGCCGACAGCCGACGCTGGTGGCGACACCGGCCAGGGCGTCACGGCCGGTCTCGGCTCGGAGTGCCAGCAGGAAGCGTTCCTCGGCCGTCGTGGGGACCGCCACGACGGCGCGCGGCGGATCGACCCCGAGCTGCACCGTCGACGGGTCGCGCCAGACGAACTCGAGTGTCGGATCGATGCGGATGCCCATGGCTCCACCGTGTCGGAAGCGACCCGGTGGGCGGGCACCCGTCGTCAGATCTGTGGAGAACGCCCGGGGCCGTCGGCGTCCGGGTCCTCGATCCCGCCGGACTCGTCCTCGTGCGGTCGCGATCCCGTCGAGTCGTTCAGCAGGTCCTCGAGCGCCCGGTCGAACTCGTCGTCCGCCGGGGTCTGACCCGGGCTGCGCAGTCGTGCGACGAGCGCGTCGGGTGCGTCGATGTCGTCGGTGCCCGGGACCAGGTCGAACGCCGCCCACAGGGCATCGCGCTGCTCCGAACCGAGTTCGTCCGTGACGCGCTGCCACATCGCCGCGGCTTCGCGCAGGCGGCGCGGGCGCAGCTCGAGGCCGACCAGCGTGGCGAAGGCGGACTCGGCCGGACCACCGGCCGCCCGGCGGCGACGCACGGTCTCGGCGATGGCACCGGACCGCGGTAGCCGTGCCGTGGCGGCAGCGGTGACGGTGTCGACCCAGCCCTCGACGAGCGCGAGCATCGTCTCGAGCCGCGCCAGGGCGGCGTCCTGCTCCGGGGTGCGGGGCGGGATCAGCGCACCGGAGGCCAGGGCATCGCGGAGCTGCTCCTGATCGGTCGGGTCGATGTCGGCGGCCAGCTCCTCGACCCGGTCGAAGGGGATGTGGATGCCGCGGGCGTACTCGGTGATCGAGGAGATGATGTGCAGCCGGAGCCAGCGGGCGGACCGGAAGAGCCGGGCGTGGGCCAGTTCGCGGACGGCCAGGTAGATGCGGACCTCGTCCTCGGGGACGTCGAGTCCCTTGGCGAACTCCGCGACGTTCTGGGGGAGCAGTGCGGCGACCTGCTCGTCGAGGAGCGGCACCCCGACGTCACCGCCGGACACGACCTCCTTCGACAGCTGTCCGACGACCTGGCCGAGCTGGATCGCGAACAGGGCACCACCGACGCCGCGCATCGCCTTGGACACGTCACCGAGCATCGCCTTGAGTTCTTCCGGGGCACGCTGGTCGATCGCCTCGGTCAGGGCGTCCGCGATGCTCGCGGCGACGGGCTCGGCGATCTGCGCCCAGACCGGAGCCGTCGCCTTCGCCCACTGCTCACGCGTGTACAGGCTCGGGGTCGCGGTCAGCTCGGCCACGGTCGTGACCTCGTCGAGCCAGAGCGCCGCCACCTGGAACGCCTGGTCGCTCGCCTGGCTGGTCGCCGGGTCAACGCCGTGCGAGCCCTCCTTCGCGATGGCGGCCGCGCGCTCCGACGTCACCGAGAAGTCGATGCCGTCGCCGCCGTGCTGTGCGGCCTGCTGGAGTTGGCTCATCAGGTTGGCGACGAAGGCCGGGTCGTTCGGCAGCCCGGCGGCACCCGCGAGCTGGGACGGGTCGATCTGTCCCTCACCCGCGAGGAGCTTGCGGAGCATCTCCTGGAAGTCGTCGTCCGGCCCCGGCTGCGGTTCATCAGGCATGCCGACTACGCTAATCCCCGCTCGTGGGGCCGCACCTGGGACGGCCCCGTGGGAACGCCCATCCGGCTGCGCCGAGGGCGAACAGCCGGGCCGCGCGGCCCGCCAGTGCCCTCCGGAAGGACCCCGTTGACCCTCTTCGCGCCCGAGCCCCGTCGCCGCTCCCGCTCCCGCACGGTGGGTTGGGTCCTGGTCGTGGGCGCCGTCGTGCTGGCGATCGTGGCGAGCATCCTGCCGAGCCCCTACGTGATCGAGCTCCCCGGCCCGGTGTTCAACACCATCGGCACGCAGCAGCAGGGCACCGGCAAGGACGCGAAGCAGGTCGAGCTCATCGAGGTGCGGGGCCGCGAGACCTACCCGACCTCGGGTGCGCTGGACATGCTCACCGTGAGCGTCGAGGGCACCGCGACGCAGCGGCCGGCCTGGACGAGCGTCATCCGGGCGCTGTTCACGAAGTCCCAGGCGGTCGTCCCCGCCTCGGTGATCTACCCACCCGGCACGACGACCGAGCAGGTGAACGAGCAGGACGCCGCCGACATGACGAACTCGCAGCAGTCCGCCGTCGCCGCCGCGATGATCCAGCAGGGCATCGCGGTCCCGACCGAGCTCGAGGTCGGCACGGTGGGCGAGGGCACCGCCGCCCAGGGCACGATCCGCAAGGGCGACGTCATCACGGCGTTCGACGGCACCGCCCTCACCACGGACGCCGACGCCACGACGCTGCGCGACCTGGTCGCGAAGCACGGCACCTCGTCGCCCGCCACGGTGACGGTCACCCGCGACGGTGCGTCCCGCGACGTGCAGGTCACGCCGCGCGAGCAGAGCGGCACCGCGCTGCTGGGCGTCGGCGTCGTCGTGCGGTACGACTTCCCGTTCGACGTCAAGATCCAGCTGCAGGACGTCGGCGGTCCCTCGGCGGGCATGATGTTCGCGCTCGGGATCATCGACGAGATCACGCCCGGCAAGCTCAACGGCGGCAAGCACGTCGCGGGTACCGGCACCATCACCGCCGACGGTCAGGTCGGTCCGATCGGCGGCATCCGGCAGAAGCTCTACGGGGCGGCGGACGCGGGCGCGACGGTCTTCCTGGCGCCCGCGTCGAACTGCAACGAGGTGGTCGGCCACGTCCCCGCGGGCCTCGACGTCTACGCGGTGAAGACCCTCGACCAGGCGGTCACCGACCTGCAGACCATCGCCAGCGGGAAGAGCACCGCCGGTCTGGCGACCTGCGGTTCCTGACCACCGGCTGCGGAACCCGACACATGCGCGACGCTCGTCGCGTGGCGGAGTCCGCCGGGCCTCCAGTCCGGACAGGAGGACCGGGGGACTTCCTGAGGTCGGGTACAGGTTCGCGGTCGGTGACGTCCCATAGGATCGTGGGACTGACGGCCCGGTGCGCCGGGCCGGCCGGTCCGACACGTCTGGAGCACATCACGTGACGACACCCTCGTCCACCTCGTCCACCGCGGGACGGCGTTCGCCGCGTGTCCCCATCGTGGTCACGATCATCGTGCTCGCCGCACTGGTGATCGCCTTCTTCATCTTCGCCAGCCTGTACACCGACTACGCGTGGTTCGCGCAGCTGGGGTTCCAGCAGGTCCTCACCACCCGGTGGCTGGCGGGTTCGGCGATGTTCCTCGCCGGGTTCCTCGGCATGGCGATCCCCGTCTACGTCAGCATCCTGCTGGCGTTCCGGCTCCGCCCCGTCTACGCGAAGCTCGGCTCGCAGCTCGACCGCTACCAGCAGGTCATCGAGCCGCTCCGCCGCGTCGTGATGATCGGCATCCCGGTGGTGCTCGGCATCTTCGCCGGGCTGGCGACGGCTCCGCGGTGGAGCATGGTCCTCGAGTACTTCAACCGGACGCCTTTCGGCAAGACGGACCCGCAGTTCGGGCTCGACATCAGCTTCTACGTCTTCGAGCTGCCGTTCTGGCGCTCGGTCGTGGCGTACGCGTCTGCCGTCGTGCTCATCGCCGGCCTCGCCGCCGTCGCCGCCAGCTACCTGTACGGCGCCATGCGCTTCGGTGGTCGCGAGGTCCGCATCTCCCGCGCCGCGCGCGTCCAGCTCTCCGTGACCGCGGCGGTCTACATCGCCCTCCAGGCGGTCAGCCTGTGGCTCGACCAGTACGCGGCGCTCACCAAGAGCAACTCGCTCATCACCGGTGCGCAGTACACCGAGGTGAACGCCACGATCCCCGGTCGCGAGATCATGGCGGGCATCGCGGCGATCGTCGCGCTCCTGTTCATCGTGACGGCGGTCATCGGGCGCTGGCGCATCTCCATCGTCGGCACCGGGCTGCTGCTCGTGTCGGCCATCGTCATCGGCGGCATCTACCCGTGGATCGTCCAGCGTCTGCAGGTCGCTCCGTCCGAGCGCTCGTTCGAGTCGGCGTACATCCAGCGCAACATCGACGCGACGCGTGACGCCTACGACGTGTCGGGGGTCAAGGAGTCGGACTACGACGCCACCACCGAGACCGCCACCGGTGCCCTCGCCGAGGACGCCCAGACCACGACGAACATCCGGCTGATCGACCCGAAGATCGTCTCCGACACGTTCAGCCAGCTGCAGCAGTCGCGGCAGTACTACCAGTTCCCGGACGAGCTCGACGTCGACCGCTACGACATCAAGGGCCAGACCGAGGACACGGTGATCGCGGTCCGCGACATCGACCTCGACGGGCTCAGCAGCGCCGCCAACACGCAGTACAACCGAACGTTCGTGTACACGCACGGCTTCGGTGTCACCGCGGCGTACGGCAACCAGCGCGCGAGCGACGGCAAGCCCGTGTTCCTCGAGTCAGGGATCCCGACCACCGGGGCCCTCGGCGACTACCAGCAGCGGGTGTACTTCGGCGAGACCTCGCCGCCGTACTCGATCGTCGGTGCGCCCAAGGGCACGAAGAACGTCGAGCTCGACTACCCGTCCGGCTCCGACGACTCGAACGACGCCAACGGCGGCAACGCGACGACGACCTACCAGGGCAACGGCGGGCCGAGCATCGGCAACTTCTTCAACCGTCTGGTCTACGCGGCGAAGTTCCAGTCCGAGCAGATCCTGCTGTCGAACGCGGTCAACCCGGACTCGCAGATCCTCTACGACCGCGACCCGATCACCCGTGTGCAGAAGGTCGCGCCCTACCTGACCCTGGACAGCGACGCCTACCCGGCGATCGTCGACCACCGTCTGCAGTGGATCGTCGACGGGTACACGACCAGCGACGCCTACCCGTACTCGCAGAGCCAGAGCCTGTCGGACAGCATCAACGGCACCGAGACCTCGAGCTTCCGCACCGACCAGGTGAACTACATCCGGAACTCGGTGAAGGCCACGGTCGACGCCTACACGGGCAAGGTGACGCTCTACAGCTGGGACACCAAGGACCCGGTGCTCAAGACGTGGCAGAAGATCTTCCCGACGGCCACCAAGCCGGTGTCGCAGATGAGCGCCGAGCTCCTCGACCACGTCCGCTACCCCACCGACCTGTTCAAGGTGCAGCGCTCGATCCTGGGCACGTACCACGTCACGAACGCGAACTCGTTCTACTCGGGTGACGATGCGTGGACGACTCCGTCCGACCCGACGGCCACGTCCAACGGCAGCGACACCACGAACACCACCACGACCACGACGACGAACGCCCTGGGCACCCAGACGACGGCGGCACGGGCCGACCAACAGGACCCGTACTACCTGACCATGAAGGTGCCGGGGCAGGGGACCGCCTACACGCTCTACACGACCTACATCCCACAGCAGACGGGGTCGAACGCGCGGAACGTGCTGACCGGGTACCTCGCGGTCGACTCGGACGCGGGCGGATCCGGCAAGGGCAAACGTGCCTCCGGGTACGGCAAGCTCACACTGCTGACCATCCCCAAGACGGACAACATCCCCGGTCCGCTCCAGGTGCAGAACCTGTTCAACTCGGACACCACGGTGTCGCAGGAGCTGAACATCCTGAAGCGTGGGAACAGCACGGTCAAGCAGGGCAACCTGCTGACGCTGCCGGTCGGCGGTGGCTTCCTCTACGTGCAGCCGGTCTACGTCCAGTCCACCTCGAGCGGCTCGTACCCGCTGCTGCAGAAGGTCCTGGTGGCGTTCGGGGACAAGATCGCGTTCGAGGACACCCTCGACGAGGCGCTCAACCAGCTCTTCGGAGGCGACTCCGGTGCGGCCGCGGGTGACCAGGGCGCATCGAACGGGTCCTCGGACTCGGGTTCGGGCACCGGGTCGGACTCGTCGGGTGGTTCGTCGGACTCCGGTTCGGCGGGCTCGGGTTCCGGGTCGACCGGTTCTGGCTCGACGGGCTCCGGCTCGAGCGCCCAGAGCCCGGAGCTCCGTCAGGCCCTGGCCGATGCGAGTGCGGCGCTGCAGGACCGCCAGCAGGCCTACGCCGACAACGACCTGGTCGCTGCGGCCGAGGCGGACAAGCGTCTGCAGGCGGCGATCCAGGCTGCCGTCTCGGCCGAGGGCGACTCCGGGTCGGGCAACTGACACGCGGGCGGGGTGCTCGATTTGGCACCCCGCCCGACCCCGTGTAGGCTTACATACGTGCCGCGGGGTGGAGCAGTTCGGTAGCTCGCTGGGCTCATAACCCAGAGGTCGTAGGTTCAAATCCTGCCCCCGCAACCAACGCGTCACAAGAAGCCCCGGTCCATCAGGACCGGGGCTTCTTCGTGTGCCCAGTGCCCAGTGCCTAGTGCCCGATGCCCAGTGCCTCGTGCCCGGCTTCCGACTGCCTGGTGTCGGAAGCTCCGTTCGAGGTGTCGTCTCCCCGGTTGGTACCGCTCGTGCACCGGGCTTCAGTCTGCCGGCACCCCCCCCCCGTGACACGGAAATCCACATCGCGAACCGGGGCCGTCGCGCACATGTTCGCGAACGGGCGGATCCTCCCGGTTCCGTGAACGGCAGCCCGACGTTCCTGCCCGTTCGGCGAAGCGTGTTCGTGCGTGTGAGCCAGCGCCCTGAGGTGATCCCTCCGACGCCGAGCGGGCGGAGTACCCGGGTGCCGCCGGTGCGGCGCGCGCGTTCCCGCCCGCTCGACATGCACCAGGCCGAACGGATGGACGTTCCCAACCGTCCCTGCGCGAGCGGGTGGAATCCCCCGGGTCAGGCGTGGAGGGACCCGGCGCTTCCGCCCGTTCGGCGCGGGTGAGTGGCAGCGGGGCCTGCGGGATGCGCGAGCGGGCGGAGTCCCCGGGTGGTTGGTGGGGGGACCCGGCGCTTCCGCCCGTTCGGCGCGGGTGCGTGGGAGCGGGGTCCGGGGGATGCGCGAGCGGGCGGAGTCCCCGGGTCAGGCGTGGAGGGACCCGGCGCTTCCGCCCGTTCGGCGCGCGTGCGTGCGTGCGAGCGGGGTCTGCGGGATGCGCGAGCGGGTGGAATCCCGGGGTGGTTCGAGGAGGAACCCGGCGCTTCCGCCCGCTCGCGGAGGGAGGAGTGGGCGAGCGGACGGGCGGGCGAGCGGGCGAGTGGGTGCGCGGGCGGGGCGACACCGCAGTGCACGTCGGTAGGGTCGGGACATGACGACCCTCACGATCGCGGCCGCGCAGTTCGCACCCGTGGACGACACGGAGGCCAACCTCGCGACCGTGACGACCGCCGCTCGGGATGCGGCCGCACGCGGCGCGGACCTGCTCGTCACGCCCGAGTACACGTCGTACTTCACCGCCGACATCGACGACGACTTCGTCGCGGCAGCGCAGCCGCTCGACGGGCCGTTCGTCTCCGGGCTCCGTGAGGTCGCACGCGAGACCGGCATTGCGCTCGTGGTCGGCGTGGCCGAGGTCTCGGACCGCCCGGACCGGTTCCGGAACACCCTCGTCGCAGTCGACGCCGCGGGCGAGGTGCGCTGCGTCTACCGCAAGGTGCACCTGTACGACGCGTTCGGCTCGCGGGAGTCCGACCGCATCGAACCGGGGGGAGCGGAGCAGCTCCCCGTGTTCGACGTCGACGGCGTCCGGATCGGGTTGGAGACCTGCTACGACCTGCGGTTCCCGGAGGTCACGCGCCGACTGGCTGCGCCCGAGACCGGCGCAGCCGACCTCGTGCTCGTGCCGGCTGAGTGGGTCCGTGGTCCGGGCAAGGAGCACCACTGGCACACGCTGCTGACGGCCCGCGCGATCGAGAACACGATCTGGGTGCTCGGAGTCGGTCAGGCGCCGCCGGTGGGCATCGGCGGGTCGGTGCTGCTGGACCCGTCCGGGGTCGCGACGACCGCGCTCGGGGCCGCACCGGGCCTCCTGGTCGGCTCGGTCGACACCGGGGTGACGGACAGTGTTCGGCGGGTCAACCCGTCGTTGTCGCTCCGTCGGTACGACGTGACGACGCGCTGGGACCGGACGCGCTGGGACCGGACGCGCTGACACCGGACGCGCTGAGACCGGCTGCGCCGAGGCCGGCGAGGCGTGCAGCAGCGTCCTCGAGCACGCTGCGGCGCTTGCAGAACGCGAACCGCACGAGTGAGCGGTAGCCGGCGGCGTTGTCCGGGCGCACGAACGCCGAGACCGGGACCCCGACGACACCCGCCAGTGTGGGCAGTTCGAGGCAGAAGGCCCGCGCATCGGCGAACCCGAGGGGCGCGACGTCGGCGATGACGAAGTAGCCACCGTCCGGGTGCATCACCTCGAGCCCGGCGGCGCGCAGCCCCGTGGCGAGCAACTCGTGCTTGCCGCGCAGGTCGTCAGCGATGCCCGCGAACACCGCGTCGGGCAGCCGCAGGCCGGTCGCGACGGCGGGTTGGAACGGGGCGCCGTTCACGTACGTCAGGAACTGCTTGACCGAGGTGATCGCGTCGACGATCGCCGGGGGAGCCGTGAGCCACCCGATCTTCCACCCCGTCGTGCTGAAGGTCTTGCCCGCGCTCGACACCGTGACCGTGCGGTCCCGAGCACCGGGGAGGCTCGCGATCGGCACGTGCGGCACGGCGAACGTCAGGTGCTCGTAGACCTCGTCGGTGATGATGACCGCGTCGTGCTGCTCGGCGAGGTCGACGATTGCCCGCAGGACCTCGGTCGGAAGCACCCGGCCCGTCGGGTTGTGCGGCGTGTTCACCAACACGGCCCGGGTGCGGTCGGAGAACGCGGCGCGCAGGGTCTCCTCGTCGGGCAGGAAGTCCGGTGCGGTCAGCGGGACCGTGACGTGCTGCGCGCCGGTGAGCCCGATCAGCGCTCCGTAGGCGTCGTAGAAGGGCTCGAAGGTGATGACCTCGTCACCGGGCTCGACGAGCGCCAGGAGGGTCGCGGCCAGGGCCTCGGTCGCACCCGCGGTGACGAGGACCTCGCGGTCCGGGTCGACGCGCAGGCCGTACCACCGCTGCTGGTGCTCTGCGATCGCCAGACGCAGGTCGGGGGTGCCACGGCCCGGTGGGTACTGGTTGACGCCGTCACGGATCGCACGGACCGCCGCGTCGAGGACCTCGGCGGGGCCGTCCTCGTCCGGGAACCCCTGTCCGAGGTTGATCGCCCCGGTGCTCGCCGCGAGGGCGCTCATCTCCGCGAAGACGGTGGGCGCCGGCACGCCGTCCGGTCCGAGGAGCATCGCTCCCGCCGCTGCACGGACCCAGGGGCCGGACTGCCGCATGTGGTTCCCTCCGACGGGCGTGGTGCTGGACGCCACCAACCTAGTGCGTGGCCGGACAACCGCCGGGAGCGCGTCCACAGGCGACGCATAAGATCGCCATAGGGCTCTCGCAGCGCCGCCAGGACCATCGCCCAGGTGGGTCCGACAGACTGCACGAGCTTGAAAGGAGCACGTCCAGCATGAGCGACACCACGCGCAACGGGCACGGCGACGACGACCGTCCGGCCGACACGACCCCCGAGGTCCACGCCGAAGACGCCGCGCAGCAGGCGGGCGACGCTGGAGCGTCGACTCCGAGCGACTCCGAGACCACCCCGTCCGGCCACCAGGCCGCTGACGCCGACCACACCGACGTGATCGAACCCGCGTCGTCGCACCCGACGGAGCAGTTCGGGAACGACCAGCACACGGACCAGTACACGGCTCCGTACCCCACGGCCGAGTTCGGGCAGCAGGACCGTCCTCGCTACGGCGAGTACGCGCAGCCGGCGGCGGCACAGGAGCAGCCCGGGCAGGACCAGCAGTCCGAGTCCGGCCCCGGCCAGCAGTCCGGGTACGGCCAGGACCAGACCAGCCAGTACGGCCAGTACGGCGATCAGAGCCAGCAGAGCCAGTACGGCCAGCAGAGCGCCTACAGCCAGCAGGACCAGTACGGCCAGGGTCAGACGAGCCAGTACGGCCAGCACGACCAGTACGGCCAGCAGGACCAGTACGGCCACCAGGACCAGTACGGCCAGGGCCAGTACGGCCAGCAGACCCAGTACGGCCAGGGCCAGTACGGCCAGCAGGGTCAGTACGGCCAGACCAGCCAGTACGGCCAGACCAGCCAGTACGGTTCTGGCCACCAGGGCCAGTACGGCCAGCAGTCCGCCCAGGCCCCCACCTCCAGCGCCTTCGGCGACACCGAGGGCTCCGAGCAGCGCGCGAACGGCTACTACTTCTCCGGCGCAGCCGCAGGGGCGGCCGGTGCCGCCAACGGCACGACCACCAAGCCGAAGTCGACCACGCGCAACCGACTGATCCTCCCGGTGGTGGGTGCACTGATCGTCGGCGCCCTCGTCGGCGGAGCCGCCGGCGGCGGTTGGGTGGCGGCCACGTCGAACGGCGGGGGCACCACGACGAGTTCCTCGGGCTCAGGCGGCGGCGGCAACCTCACGGTCAACGACTACAAGTCGGCCACGGTCGTCACCGCGGTCGCGGCGCAGGCCACGCCCTCGGTCGTGACGATCAACGTCTCCTCGTCGAGCGAGGCCGGCACCGGCTCGGGTGTCGTCATGAGCAAGGACGGCTACATCGTCACGAACACCCACGTGGTGACGCTGGACGGCGACAGCTCGAGCGGCACGATCAAGGTCACGACCTCGGACGGCAAGATCTACCCGGGCAAGCTCGTCGGCACGGACCCGACGGTCGACCTGGCGGTCATCAAGATCGACGCGACCGACCTCAAGCCGATGACCTTCGCCGACTCGTCGAAGCTCAACGTCGGTGACACGGCCGTCGCCATCGGTGCACCGCTCGGCCTGTCCAACACCGTCACGGACGGGATCGTCTCGACGCTCAACCGCAGCATCCAGGTCACGTCGAGCGACCCGAAGGCCGGCGGCGACTCGAACGAGGGCCAGGGCAACAACGGCAACGGTCCGTTCGACTTCTGGGGCAACGGTGACAACGGCTCGAGCTCCGGCGCGAGCGCCACGGTGTCGCTGCCGGTGATCCAGACCGACGCGTCGATCAACCCGGGCAACTCCGGCGGTGCGCTGCTGGACTCCAAGGCCCGGCTCATCGGCATCAACGTGGCCATCGCCAGTGCGGGCAGCTCCGACTCCTCGAGCTCGCAGGCCGGCAGCATCGGCGTCGGGTTCTCGATCCCGGCCAACCTGGTCAAGCGCGTCGCGAACGAGATCATCGACAACGGCTCCGCGACGCACGGACTGCTCGGTGCGACGGTCGGCGACGCGAGCGAGGACGCCAACGCCAGCCAGATGGGCGCGCTCATCAAGTCCGTCTCGTCGGGTGGTGCCGCTGCCGGCGCCGGCCTGCAGAAGGGCGACGTCGTCACCCGGATCGGCGACGCGACCGTGTCCGACGCGACCGACCTGACCGCCCAGGTGCGCTACTTCGCCGGTGGCGCGAAGACCGAGATCACCTACGTCCGGAACGGTGCGAGCCGGACCGCGGACGTGACACTCGGCACGTACGACAGCAAGAGCTGACGCTCCGCACGTCCGACGGGAGGCCCGGTACCAGCTGGTACCGGGCCTCCCGTCGGTCTCGGGGTGCGCCGACGGCGCCCAGTGCGGCAGCAGGTCCGGGTCCCGCCCGCTTGATAGGCTGCGAGTCGCTCACCGCCAGGACCCCGAGGAACGCATGCAGACAGACGGACAGCACCTGCCGGGTGTCTCGTACGTGATGCCCGTCCTGAACGAGGTCACCGAGGTCCGGGCAGCCGTCGCCAGCCTGCTGGAACAGGACTACGCCGGGCCGTTCGAGGTCGTCCTCGCGCTCGGCCCGTCGATCGACGGCACGAACGAACTCGTCGCCGAGATGAGTGCCGCCGACCCCCGTATCCGCGCCGTCGAGAACGTCGTCGGGTCCACGCCGGCGGGACTGAACGTGGCGATCCGGGCCTCGACCCACCCCGTCGTCGTGCGGGTGGACGCGCACTCGGTGTTGCCGCCGGACTACACGCG
The DNA here is from genome assembly GCF_003234655.2 of Curtobacterium sp. MCLR17_007. NCBI lineage: Bacteria > Bacillati > Actinomycetota > Actinomycetes > Micrococcales > Microbacteriaceae > Curtobacterium > Curtobacterium sp. MCLR17_007. The sequence continues at coordinate 990,890 of NZ_CP126271.1, forward strand.
CATCGCGGTCCGGACGCTGCAGGAATCAGGCGCGGACAACGTCGGCGGCATCATGCGCGCCGAGGGCCGCACCCCGTTCGAGAAGGCGGTCGCGCTGGCGTACGGCAGCCGTGTGGGCCTGGGTGGGACCCCGCACCACGTCGGTGGCCAGGCCGGTCCGGCCGAGACCGCGTACCTCGGCGTGTTCCGCCGCGACCGGCTGTTCGCCGTCGGCCTGTTCGACGAGGGCATCAAGCGCGGCCAGGACTGGGAGCTCAACCGGCGCCTGCGCACCTCGGGCGGCACGGTGTGGTTCACGCCGGAGCTCGTCGTGACGTACCGGCCGCGTCCGAGCCTGAAGCGGCTGATCCGCCAGTTCGTCGCCACCGGACTGTGGCGCGGCGAACTCGCCCGGCGCTTCCCCGCGAACAACGGGCTGCGGTACTTCGTGCCCCCCGCGATGGTGGCGGGACTGGGGCTCGGGCTCGTCGCCGGGATCGTCGGCGTCGTCGGTGCGATCGTCCACAGCGGTGCCGCCTGGGCGCTCGTGGGCTTCGTCGTGCCGGCCGTGTACCTGGTCTTCGTCGTCGCCGGGGGCCTCGCGGTCTCCCGATGGTCGGACGCCCCCACCCGCGCATGGCTGCTCGTCGTGCTGCCCTGCATCCACATCGGCTGGGGGGTCGGGTTCATCGTCGGGTTCCTGACGCGGACCTCCGAGCTGACGACCCACACCGGACGGTGACCCACTTGACCGATCCCCAGCACGACGCCCCACACCCCGACCACGGTCGGGACCGGTACGCGCACCCGTCCTCGATCGCCCAGCTCCGCGCGGTCGCCCAGCCGGACGAGGTCCGGTCACGCGCGAACGCCGAGCACTGGACGGCGGCCCTGTACCTGCGCGACGTCTCGCCGTACCTGACGTGGGTGCTGCTGAAGACCCGGGTCAGCGCGAACCAGGTCACCGGCCTGATGATCCTGGTGGGCTGGTCGGTCGCCGCGGCGCTGCTGATCCCGGGGATCTGGGGAGCGGCACTGGCACTCGTGCTCGGGCAGCTGCAGATGCTGGTCGACTGCTCTGACGGCGAGGTCGCGCGATGGCGCGGCACACGCTCGCCAGCGGGGGTGTTCCTCGACAAGGTCGGGCACTACACGACCGAGGGGCTCATCCCGATCGCACTCGGCGTGCGAGCGGCGACCTGGCCCGTCCACGGTGCCGACTGGATGTGGACGACGATCGGCTGTGCGCTCGGGCTGGTGATCGTGCTCAACAAGGCACTCAACGACATGGTGCACGTCGCCCGCGCGAACTCCGGTCTCGAGAAGCTGGTCGACCGCCGTGACGCGACCACGGCACCGTCTGGCCGACGTCTGGCATCGCTCCGCCGGGTGGCCCGCTTCCTGCCGTTCCACCGCCTGTACCACTCCGTCGAGCTGTCGATCCTGGCGTTCGTGTTCGCGCTGATCGGCCTGGTGATCGGTCATCCGCTGACCGACCGGGTCCTGGTCGGGGCGCTGCTTCCGCTGGCCGTCATCGCCACCGCCGGACACTTCCTGGCGATCATGTCGTCCAAGCGGGTGCGCGCGTGACTCCGGGCACACTGCGTCGGCACGCGCTGCCCGGTCGCGAGCGACCGCGGGTCGGCGTCGTCAGCCTGTCGCAGGGCACGCGACCGGACGACCTGCGCCGCGGGCTCGAGAGCGTGCTGGCGCAGCATGACGTCGAGCTCGACGTGGTCTGTGTCGGCAACGGGTGGGACCCGACCGATCTGCCGGAGGGCGTGCGTTCGCTGGCGCTGCCGGAGAACATCGGGATCCCCGCGGGGCGGAACGCCGGTGCCGAGGTCGTCGAGGGGGACTACCTGTTCTTCCTGGACGACGACGCGTCGATCCCGTCCGAGACGTTCCTGCGGGACGCGATCGCCCTGTTCGGTGCCGATCCGTCGCTCGGGCTCGTCCAGCCGCGGGTCGTCGACCCAGCCGGTGCGGCGAGCCCCCTGCGCTGGGTGCCGCGCATCCGGAAGGGCGACGCGGGTGCGTCGTCTCCGGTGTTCTCGGTCTGGGAGGGCGCCGTCGTGCTGCCGACCGACGTGTACCGCGCCGTCGGCGGGTGGGGAGCGCCGTACTTCTACGCACACGAGGGCATCGAGCTCGCGTGGCGGGTGTGGGACGCCGGGCGTCGAGCCTGGTACGCCGGTGAACTGGTTGCACACCATCCGGCGATCGACCCGGCCCGGCACAGCGAGTACGTCCGCCTGAACGCCCGCAACCGTGTCTGGCTCGCCCGCCGGAACCTGCCCGCGGTGCTTCGACCCCTGTACGTCGGGTCCTGGGCCGCGATCCAGACCGCCCGGTGGTGGCATCGTCCGCGCCAGCTGCGCGTGTGGTTGGCCGGGATCCGCGAGGGCTGGACCACCGACTGCGGGCCGGCACGCCCCATGGGGTGGCTGACGATCGGTCGGATGACCCTGGCCGGACGCCCGCCCGTCGTCTGACCCCGAGCCCACGAGAGAGACCCGAGCATGCCGATCCTGAACGACGTCCGCACGGCCTGGCGCCTGGGCCGCCGACTGCTGAACGCCCGGGGCAACCGACGCGGTCTCGCGAAGCGGCTGACGACCGAGCAGCCCCTCGCGCCGGGCCGCATCGAGGTCGCGGTCTACTTCGCCGACGGTCCCGTGAACATGTACCAGGTGCGGCAGTGGTACGCGCCCCTCGCCGAACTGGCGAAGACCCACCCCGTCGCGATCGTCTCGCGCAACCCCGGCACCATGCTGACCTTGCTCGACGAGGCTCCGGTACCGGCCGTGTACGCGCGTCAGGTGGTCGACCTGGAACGGTTCGTCGACACGCAGGCGCCGAAGCTGGTGCTGTACGTCAACCAGAACGCCCGCAACTTCCAGATGATGCGGTACGGCCGCATGTGGCACGTCTTCGTCAACCACGGCGAGAGCGACAAGATGTACATGACGACGAACCAGTTCAAGGCGTACGACTACGCGTTGATCGCCGGGGACGCCGCTCGTGACCGCCTGGCCGAGGCGCTGTGGGACTACGACCTGGACGGTCGCGCCATCGCCATCGGACGACCCCAGGCCGACCACTTCGCGGGCGAGCCCCCGTACCCGGCGGACGAGCGCACCGTCGTGCTGTACGCCCCGACCTGGGAGGGGGACCGGCCCGCCGCCGCGTACGGCTCGATCGCGAGCCACGGCACGACCATCGCGGAGCGCGTGCTGGCGTCCCCGCGACACCGACTGGTCTACCGACCCCACCCGCGCAGCGGGGTCATCGACCCCGGGTACCGTGCCGCGCACGAGCGGATCGTGGCGGCCATCGCCGCGGCCAACGCCGCCGACGCGGGTGCCCACCACGTGTACGACGACGGGCCCGGGATGGGCTGGCAGCTGGCGGACGCCGACGTGGCGATCACCGACATCAGCGCGATGATCTACGACCGCCTGGCGGTGGGCAAGCCGCTGATCGTCACGCGCCCGGTGTCGACCGAAGCCGAGGTGGACGAGCGCGGGTACCTGGTCGCGGCCAACTGGTTGCGCGCGGAGGACGCCGGCGACGTGGTCGCGCGGGTCGACGCCGCCGCGCACGACGAGGACGAGCTCGCGGAGCTGCGACGGTGGGTGACGCGGTACTTCGGGGACACGACGCCCGGTGTGGCCACGGCGCGCTTCCACGCCGCGGTCGACCAGCTCGTCGCACGGTGGCACGAGGTCGCGCGGCATCACGGGCGCCGCTGAGCGCCGGCCGGTCACGGCGCGAGCCCCGGGCCGACCAGGGACATCCGCCAGAGGTACTCCGAGCGGTCCGGACGGCGCCACCGCACGATGACCACGCCGGTGTCGTCGGGCGCTGCCCCGAACACCGCGATGCCCAGGCTGCGGCCGGGGTCGAGGCGACGGACGACGAGGGGCGGGCAGTAGCCCGAGCCGAGGTGGGTCAGGCTGAGGCCGTCGACGGGCTCGTCACCGATGTTGACGAGGTCGTACCGGCGCGGGGCCTGGCTGCGGTCGACTGCGAACGGGACCGGGTACGCGGTTGGTGCGGGGTGCATGGGGGACACGGTAGGGGGAGGGTCCGACGCCGGGGGCGGTGGATCCGCTGCGGCGACGTGGCCTGTGGAGCGGGGCGTGGTGGGGCAGGTTGTGGAGGGACGAGGACCCCCGCTGAGGTCTCAGACCCGGTAGTCGGCCGCGTACTGCGCGAGGGCTTCGTCGACCGTGCCGTCGAGCTGGAGCCGCCCCTTGTCGAGGTACAGTCCGCGGTCGCAGAACCGGCGGACGTCCTTGTCGCTGTGGGACACGAAGAAGAGCGTGCGCCCCCCGGCGAGCAGGTCCTCGATGCGCTTGTAGCACTTCTCGCGGAAGCCCTTGTCGCCGACTGCCAGGACCTCGTCGACGAGGATCACCGGCTCGTCGAGACGCGAGATGACCGAGAAGGCGATCCGGACCTTCATGCCGCTCGAGAGGTGCTTGTACGGGGTGTCGACGAAGTCGCCGATCTCGGCGAAGTCGATGATCTCGTCGAAGCTGTCCCGGATCTCCGCGCGCGACATCCCGTGGAGCCCGGCCGTCAGGTACACGTTGTCGCGCACCGTGAGGTCGCCGACGAACCCGCCGGTGATCTCGATCAGCGGCGCGACACCCGCGCCGACCCTGACCCGTCCCTCGTCCGGGAGCATCACCTGCGCCACGAGCTTCAGCAGTGTCGACTTGCCCTGGCCGTTGCGACCGACGACGCCGATCGCCTCGCCCGGGCGCACGTCGAAGGAGACGTGGCGCAGCGCCCAGAACTCGTCAGCGCGCTTGCGGCGGTTGCTGCCCGCGAACAGGTCCTTGAAGCTGCGACCGGCCTTCCGGTTCCGCTTGAACCTGATGCCGGCGTCGGTCACGGAGATGACGGGCGCGGCTGTCGTGGTCTGGCCTGGCGTCTGGGTCGTCGTCATCACAGTTCCTTGAGGACGCGGTGCTCACTGCGCCGGAAGACCGCCAGCCCGACGACCACGACCACCGCCGTGGTCACCGTTGAGGCGAGGACCTCGAACCAGTCGAGCTGGCTCGGGAAGAACGCGGCGCGGTAGATGCCGAAGATGCCCGTGAGCGGGTTGATCGCCGCCAGGTCGTGCAGGACCGCCGGCAGCGCGTGGGTGCCGTAGATGATCGGGGAAGCGTAGAAGGCAAACCGCAGCACGAGCTTGACGGCGCGTTCGAGGTCACGGAAGAAGACCACGAGCGGCGCGACGATCAGGCCGATGCCGTAGACCAGGGCGGCCTGCAGCAGGATCGCGAGCGGCCAGAGCACGACCTGCCAGTGCACGTGCGCACCGGTCGCGATGACGAACACCGCGAGCACCGGGATGCTCAGCAGGAACTCGATGCCCTTGGACGCGTCGATCCGGAGCACCCAGATGCTGCGGGGGATGGTCGTGGAGCGGATCAGCTTCGACTCGGAGATGAAGGCCCTCGTCGAGTCGGACACGGCCCCCGTGAACCACATCCACGGCAGCAGCGCCGACAGCAGGAACACGATGTAGGGCTCTTCGCCGACCGACCCGCGGTGGAACACCTGGGTGAAGACGAACCAGTAGATCGCCGACATGACGAGCGGGTCGAGGATCGACCACACGTAGCCGAGCGCCGAGGTGGAGTACCGGACGCGCAGGTCGCGCTTCGTCAGCAGCCAGAGCGCATGACGATAGCGCCGACTCGCGCTGCGGACGGTTGCCGGGGCAACGGTCGCAAGCGCGGTCGGCGCACTCGATGTCGTCATGGGGTCCTTCCGGCCGGGATCACCGAGAGGATGCCAGTTGCTCAGGCGAACAGGTTGTTCGCGCGCTCGAGGTCCTCGGCGAAGTCGATCTCGACCGCGTACAGGTCGGAGATGTCGATCGGCGTCCAGCGTAGACCGTCTTCACCGATGGCCGCTTCGATGCCGCCCTCGAAGTACTCCTGGTCGTCGACACGACCGAGCTGACGGATGAGCGCCTGCTTGTCGGCGGCCGAGACGTAGTTGATGCCGACGGCTTCGCCGAGACCCCCGACGACCTGCTTCGACAGCTTGTGGATGAAGCCCTCGGCGTCGACGGTGTACTTGACTTCTTCGTCGGACACCTTCTCGGTGTTGACGCTGACGAAGGAGCGGTCCTGGTCCATCATGTCGGCGGCCCGGACGAGCGCCCGCGGGTCGAAGACGACGTCGCCGTTCATCCAGAGGACCCCGCCCTTGCCCGTCGCCTTGAGGGCGCGGAGCAGGCTCTTGGAGGTGTTGGTGGAGTCGTAGGACTCGTTGTAGACGAAGGCGGCTTCGGGGAAGGCCTCGACGATGTACTCGGACTTGTAGCCGACGACGACCGTGACCTTGGCGCTCGAACCGAACGCGGCACGGATGTTGTCGAACTGCTGCTGCATGATGCTGCGGCCGTCGCTGAGTTCGGTGAGCGGCTTCGGCAGGCTGCGCCCGAGGCGGCTGCCCATCCCCGCTGCGAGGATGACGATCTGCGTGGTCATGCTTGTCCCTTCCGGTGTCTGCCCGCGCGCCGGTGGGCGCAGGCAGGCCGTGTCGAGTCTGCGCCCGATTGGTGCGAACGAGCCGTGAACCGCGTCCTGCGCGTCGTCGACGCGGAGGGATCAGCGGCCCCGCGGGCATCCGGGGCAGGTTTCCAAGTGGTGAACACTCCGTCGTGTCCCGGTGAATGATACGGAACGTCCCCTCGTCGGGGTACGTCCTGAACGGCTTCGTAGTCAATTCGTGACACTGGGTGTCCGCCGCCCCGACGCGCGCAGGGCATTGGTACGGTGGGCGCGTGGCGGCTGCAGCAGGGGATGAGGACGACGTGTACGCGACGTCGGACGCGGCCTGGCTCACCGAGACCGACGAGGCCGAGGGTGACGACGCGGCGGCCGACGAGACGCACGAGCGCGCAGACACGGGGGACAGGGATGCGGACGACCGGCCTGCTCAGGACGGCATGACCGACGACACGACGGACGGCACGGCGCCGGCGACCAGTGCTCCCAGCAGCGCCGCGGTCACCACGACGAAGCCTCGCACGGGCAAGAAGGGCCGGGCGACACGCCCGCAGGGCTCCGCAGCGACGAAGTCGGTGCGGACGGAGCCCACCGAGCGGACCGGCGACCGACGGCCCTCCGCCAACGGGAAGACGGCCGACGACCGGCAGACGGCCGACGACGCGACCGGCACCGAGCCTCCCGTCCGTGACCGCCCCGGTCCGAGCGCGAAGCGCGCGCCGCGGCAGACCGCGACCAAGCGGACGTCCGCCGCTCCCGCCCCGCAGCAGCCCGTCGTGCTCCGCGCCGCGGGACTGGTCAAGCGGTACGGGCAGACGGTCGCCGCGGACGAGGTCGACCTCGAGATCCGCCAGGGCTCGATCTTCGGCGTCGTCGGACCGAACGGTGCCGGCAAGACCACGACGCTCTCCATGCTCACGGGCCTGCTCCGCCCCGACGCCGGAACCGCGACCGTGCTCGACCACGACGTGTGGGCCGATCCGGCCGCCGCGAAGCGGAGCATGGGCGTGCTGCCCGACCGCCTCCGCCTGTTCGACCGACTGACCGGCGCGCAGCTGCTCTTCTACTCGGCCACCCTGCGCGGCCTGGACGGCAAGACCGCGCGCTCCCGCAGTGCCGACCTCGCCGAGGCGTTCGGTCTCGGTGACGCACTCGGACGCCAGGTCGCCGACTACTCGGTCGGCATGGCGAAGAAGATCGCGCTCGCGGCCACCCTGATCCACTCGCCCCGCGTGCTCGTCCTCGACGAACCGTTCGAGTCGGTCGACCCGGTCAGCTCCGCGACGATCGTCGAGATCCTCCGCCGCTACACGCAGGGCGGCGGGACGGTGGTCCTGTCGAGCCATTCGATGGAGCTCGTGCAGCGCACCTGCGACTCGGTCGCCATCATCGTCGGCGGGAAGGTGCTCGCGTCCGGCACCATGGCGCAGGTCCGCGGCCGCAGGAGCCTCGAGGACAAGTTCGTCGAACTGGCGGGTGGCCGCGTCGTCGCAGAGAGCATGGAATGGTTGCACAGCTTCTCCGGCTGAGGGTCGACCTGCTCGCGGGCGAGGTCCGTGGGAGCGCGCGGCGCTCGGTGCTGGTCGTCGTCGCGAGCCTCGCCGGGCTCGCCGCCGCCGTGTTCGTCGCGATGGCCGTCGCCGCGCTCCGCACCGCGGACCCCGCGGTCGCACGGAGCGTCATCGTGCCCGTCGGCACGCTCGTCACGGTCGCCTTCTCGGTCATCCCGCTCGCCGTCGGGGGAGCCGACCAGTTCGACCCGCGACGGTTCGCGGTGTTCGGCGTGAGCCGCCGCGACCTCGCCGTCGGTCTCGGTGTCGCGGGGCTCGTCGGTGTCCCGCTCGTCGCGCTCGCCGTCGTCGCGGTCGCCCAGTCCGCGGCGTGGATGCGCGACGGCGGGACGGGTGTGCTCGGGGTGGTCGCCGCGGTGCTGGTCGTCGTGACCGCGGCGCTGCTGGTGCGCGTCGGGTGCGCGGTCGGCGCGTGGGTGTTCGGCGGCCAGCGACAGACCCGCGACGCCGGCTGGCTCGTGGCGCTCGTCGTGGTGGTCCTGGCGATCCCGACCGTCTCGCTCCTGCTCCGCGTCGACTGGATCGATCCGCGCAGCACCGAACTCGACCGCATCGCCGACGTCGCCGGGTGGACCCCGTGGGGTGCCGCCTGGGCCGTGCCCGCCGAGGCCGCTGCCGGCCACGCCGGGGAGGCGACCGTCAAGCTCCTGATCGCCCTGGCCGTCGTCGGGCTGCTCGGGTGGGCGTGGTGGGCGCTCGTCGGGCACCTGCTCGTCACGGTGGACGACCGCACGAGGACCCGGAGCTACCGCACCCTCGGCTGGTTCGACCGGCTGGGCGCCAACCCGGCGGGCGCCGTTGCTGCTCGCGCGCTGACCTACTGGGGCCGTGACCCGCGCTACCGGACGTCCTACCTGATCCTGCTGCTCGTGCCGATCGTCGTGGTGCCGCTCGGTGTCGCGGGCATGCCGTGGCACTGGACGGCCCTGATCCCGCTGCCGCTGATGGCGGTCATCGCGGGGTTCCTGCCGCACAACGACGTCGCCTACGACAACACCGCGGTGTGGCTGCACGTGGCGTCCGGAGCGCCCGGCTGGAGCGACCGTCTCGGTCGTCTCACGCCGGTGATCGTCGTGGGCGTCCCCGCGATCGTCGCCGGAGGGTGGCTGTCCGCCTCGCTGTTCGGCGACCTGACGGTGTTCCCGGTCGTGGTCGGCGTGTGCGTCGGTGCCCTGTTCGCCGGGCTGGGGATCTCGAGCGTCGTGTCCGTGGCGCTGCCGTACCCGACCGTCAGACCCGGCGACCGGGCGTTCCAGCAGCCCCAGGCCGCCGGCGTCGTCTCGACGGTCGCCCAGTCGACGACGATCATCGGGATCCTGCTGTTCTCCGTGCCCGCGGTGTGGCTCGCGGTGCTCGCGTTCACCGACGACACGTCGTCGTGGGCACTGCTGACCCTCGTGGTCGGCGCGGGCGTGGGTGTCGTGGTGCTCGGGCTGGGCGTGCTCGTCGGCGGCAAGCTGTTCGACCGGTACGGCCCCGACCTGCTGGCAGCGGCACAGCGGAACTGACCGGCACATCGAGGCTGATCGGCGCAGCGGAACCCGCTGAGCAGTCGTACCCTTGTCGCATGAGCATGACGGAACCCGGTGGCGGCGGACTCGACGTGATGGACCGCGAGCTCGAGAAGCTCCTCGAGGAAGAGGCGATCGAGCCCGGTGACCACGAGCGCTTCTCGCACTACGTCAAGAAGGACAAGATCCTGCAGTCGGCGCTCAGCGGCAAGCCCGTCAAGGCGCTGTGCGGCAAGAAGTGGATCCCGGGCCGTGACCCGGAGAAGTTCCCGGTCTGCCCGGACTGCAAGGCCATCTACGAGAAGATGAAGGCCGAGTAGCCCTCACACGATCAGCGTCGGGATCGCCGGGTCGCCCCGCCCGATCCGCGACGCGTCCGCCGGCAGCTCGGCCTTGGCGCCCTTGTGGTGTGCGCGTGCGGCCTCGACTCCGCGGGTGCCGAGGAACGCCGGGTCGACCTCGCCGTGGGTCACGACGGGCACCATGAGTGCCCGTTCGTCCGGTCCGACGGTCCCCGTGGTGCGCACGACCTCGGCAGTGGCGATCCCGTTGCGCAGGCGACGCCCGGCGTCCTTGCGTCCGCCGATGGACGCCTTGTCGGCGGACTTCTTCGCGACCGACACCCACTCGCCGGCCGGGGAGTGGTGGGCGACGAGCTTGAACACCATGCCGGCCGCGGGGTGCCCGGACCCGGACACGACCGACGTCCCGACGCCGTAGGAGTCGACCGGTGCGGCGCGGAGTGCGGCGATCGTGTACTCGTCGAGGTCGTTCGTCACGGTGATCTTCGTGCTCGTGGCGCCGAGCCGGTCGAGCTGGGCGCGGACCGACGCGACGACGGACGGCAGGTCGCCGCTGTCGATGCGGACGGCGCCGAGCTTGCCGTCCGTCAGCCGCACGGCGGTGTCGACGGCGGCCTCGATGTCGTAGGTGTCGACGAGCAGCGTCGTGCCGTCGCCGAGGGCGTCGAGCTGCGAGCGGAACGCTGCCTCTTCCGAGTCGTGCAGGAGCGTGAACGCGTGCGCGGCCGTGCCCATCGTCGGGATGCCCCACGTGCGCCCGGCTTCGAGGTTGCTCGTCGCACCGAACCCGGCGATGTAGGCCGCGCGGGCCGCGGCGACCGCGTTCCACTCACCCGTGCGGCGGGACCCCATCTCGGCGAGCGGGCGGTGGTCGGCGGCGGACACCATGCGCGCCGCCGCCGAGGCGATCGCGGAGTCGGCGTTGAACACCGACAGGGCCAGGGTCTCGAGGACGACGGCCTCGGCGAACGTGCCCTCGATCTGCAGCACGGGGGAGTTCGGGAAGAACACCTCGCCCTCGCGGTACGCCCGGACGTCACCGGTGAACCGGTAGTCGGCGAGCCAGCTCGCGGTCCCGGAGTCGATGACGCCGCGGTCCCGCAGGAACCCGATCTCCTCGTCACCGAAGCGGAAGTCGGTCAGGGCGGTCAGGAACCGGCCGAGTCCGGCGGCGACGCCGTAGCGGCGCCCGTCCGGCAGCCGCCGCGTGAAGACCTCGAAGACGCAGCGCCGGTCGGCGGTCCCGTCCTTGAGGGCCGCGTCGACCATGGTGAGTTCGTACTGGTCCGTCAGGAGCGCGCTGGTCACGTCTCCGACACTAGTCAGGACACCGGCCTGGAGGCTGTGCTGACGCGGACCTGTCGGCGTGCGTCGGTACGCTGGTGCCGTGACGGATGCACCGATCGGAGTCTTCGACAGCGGCGTCGGCGGCCTGACGGTCGCCCGCGCCATCATCGACCAGCTCCCGCGCGAGAGCATCCGGTACGTCGGTGACACCGTGCACTCGCCGTACGGCCCGAAGCCGATCGCGGACGTCCGCCGCTACGCCCTGCAGGTGATGGACGACCTGGTCGAACAGGGTGTGAAGGCGCTCGTCATCGCATGCAACACCGCGTCCTCCGCCGTGCTCCGTGACGCGCGCGAGCGGTACGAACAGGCGTACGGCATCCCCGTGGTCGAGGTCATCCAGCCCGCGGCCCGCGCCGCCGTCAAGCAGACCAGGACCGGGCGCATCGGTGTGATCGGCACGATCGGCACGATCGCGTCCCGCTCGTACGAGGACGCGTTCGCGGTCGCCTCGGACGTCACGCTGACCCTGGCCGCCTGCCCGCGCTTCGTCGAGTTCGTCGAGGCGGGAGACACCTCCTCGCCCGAGCTGCGCGAGGTCGCGGCCGGGTACCTCGCGCCGATCCGCGCCGCCGACGTCGACACGCTCGTGCTCGGGTGCACGCACTACCCGCTCATGTCCGCGGCGATCCAGTACGTGATGGGCCCCGACGTCACGCTGGTGTCGAGCGCCGAGGAGACCGCCAGCGACGTCTACCGCCGGCTCGTCGAGCACGGCCTCGAGCGGACCACCACCGAACCCCCGAGCTACGCGTTCGAGTCCACCGGCGGCGACGAGGCCGGCTTCCGTCGGCTGGCGCGCCGGTTCCTCGGCCCCGAGATCGTCAGCGTCGGCCACCTCGAGACCGGCGCCATCACCCTGCCACGTCCCCACGACCGGGCGGCGACCAGCCGCTCGTCGTGACCCGCTCCGACAACCCGCACCGAGCCTCCAGGCCGGACCGAGAGGACCCCATGACCACCCGCATCGACGGCCGCGAGGCCACCGACCACCGCCCCGTCACCATCGAACGCGGCTGGAGCACCCAGGCCGAGGGCAGCGCGCTCATCTCCTTCGGCAACACCCGCGTGCTCTGCACCGCGTCGTTCACCAACGGGGTCCCGCGCTGGATGGCCGGCAAGGGCTCCGGCTGGGTCACCGCGGAGTACTCGATGCTGCCGCGGTCCACGAACGAGCGCATGCAGCGCGAGTCCATCAAGGGCAAGGTCGGGGGCCGCACGCACGAGATCTCGCGGCTCATCGGTCGTTCGCTGCGCGCCGTCGTCGACATGAAGGGACTGGGGGAGAACACCCTGGTGCTCGACTGCGACGTGCTGCAGGCCGACGGCGGGACCCGCACGGCGTCGATCACGGGCGCGTACGTCGCCATGGTCGACGCGATCGAGTGGGGGCGCGACAAGGGCTTCATCGCGAAGAAGGCGACACCGCTCACCGACAGCGTGCAGGCGATCTCGGTCGGGATCGTGGGCGGCGAGCCGATGCTCGACCTGGCCTACACGGAGGACTCCGCGGCCGACACCGACATGAACATCGTGACGACCGGCTCGGGCAAGTTCATCGAGGTGCAGGGAACCGCCGAGCACGCGCCGTTCGACCGCGACGAGCTGGACGTGCTGCTCGACCTGGGCCTGGCGGGCAACGCCTCGCTGGCGGCGATCCAGCGCGACGCCCTGGGGCTGGCGTGACCGGCACCGTCGTCCTCGCCACCCACAACCAGGGCAAGGTCGTCGAGCTGCGGGAGATCCTCGGCGACGCCCTCGGGTCCGGTGTGGAGCTGCAGGGCTACGACGGTCCCGAGCCCGTCGAGGACGGCGACACCTACGCCGCGAACGCCCTCATCAAGGCCAGGGCCGCCGTCGCACACACGGGGTTGCCGGCGCTGGCCGACGACTCCGGCATCGCGGTGGACGCGCTCGGCGGTGCCCCGGGCATCCACTCCGCGCGGTACGCCGGCACGCGGGTGGACGCGGACAACATCGACCTGCTGCTGCGCAACCTCGATGGTGTCGTCGAGCGCACCGCGGCGTTCGTCTGCGCGGCGGCGTTCGTCACGCCGGGCGGCGTCGAGCACGTGGTCGAGGCCGTGTGGAACGGCGAGGTGCTGACGGAGCGTCGCGGCGACGGCGGACACGGGTACGACCCGGTCTTCCAGCCGGACGACGCCGACCGGTCGTCGGCGGAGCTCACGCGCGCCGAGAAGAACGCGCTCTCGCACCGGGCGAAGGCCTTCCGGGGCATCGCGCCGATCGTGCGGGAGTGGTTCGACACGACGGCGTAGGCGGCTGCCGGCTGGCGCTGCAGGCTGGCGGCTGGCGCCGACGTCCGGTTTGCTGGTGCCGATTGCTCCCGCACAACAGAGAGCACCCCGCACCACGGGATTCCGTGGCGCGGGGTGCTTTCTGTTGTGCAACGGCGACGACAGCGCCGCCGCAGCCGGTCAGTCGACCGTGGGCTGGCCGTGCTGCTCTTCCTGCTCGTGCTTCTTCGCACGGCGGGCGTTGCGGATGTAGGTCAGCGCCATCGGGACGACCGTGACGACGACCGCGGCGAGCAGGATGACGTCGATGTACTCGCGGACGAAGTCGGCGACGAACGGGATGTAGCCGAGGAAGTACCCGAGGAACGTCACCCCGACGCCCCAGATCAGCGCACCGATGGCGTTGTAGAGCGAGTACTTCTTGTAGTTCATGCGCCCGACACCGGCGGCGATGGGCAGGAACGTGCGGACGACCGGCACGAAGCGCGCCAGGATCACCGCGAGCGGGCCGAACCGGTGGAAGAAGGCGTTGGTGCGGTCGACGTTCGCCTTGGAGAACAGCCCGCTCTCCTTGCGCTCGAAGATCGGCGGACCGGCCTTCTTGCCGATGTAGTACCCGAGCTCGCCGCCGAGGAAGGCCGCTGCGGCGATCATCAGCGCCGCGGCCCAGACGGGGATCCCGCCGATGGCGCCACCGCGGTCGAAGGCGAACAGGCCCGTGATGACGAGCAGGCTGTCGCCGGGGAAGACGAACCCGATCAGCAGACCGGTCTCGGCGAAGATGATGGCGCACACCACGAGCACGGCGACGGCCCCGAAGTGGTCGAGGATGTACTGCGGATCCAGCCATGGGATCAGGGCGAGTGCGACGGAGTGCATGCTTCTTCCGGTCGTGCGGGTGCGGGGACAGAGGGTCACCCGCAGGTCGAGGGTACCGTGCAGCCGTCAGGGGGCCGTCCGCCGCCGGTATGAGATGCGCGAGGACGCAGGATCGGTGCGGCGCGAGGACGCAGGATCGGTGCGGAAGGAGGGACTCGAACCCTCACGCCTTGCGGCACAGGAACCTAAATCCTGCGTGTCTACCGTTCCACCACTCCCGCGAGCACCGACAGCGTACCCGCGGGCGCCGCTGCGGACGGTGCGCACCGTGGCGGAGCCGGCCGAAGCCTCCAGGCCGGTGGCCGGTGCGGACGGTGCGAGGTTCCGGACACGGTGGGACGGCTTCGGGCTCGCACGCTGTCCGGAACCTCGCACACTGCAGCGGGGCGCGGGGCGCGCGGCTGCCGCGTCAGCGCAGCCGACGGGGGAGGTACCGGGGGACGTAGCGCAGCAGCACTCCGGCGCCGATGAGCCCGAGCACGCCCATCACGCCGCTCGCGATCGCGATCGAGGCCACCGCGGTGATGCCCGAGATCAGGAGCGGTGCGGCGGCCTGACCGAAGTCGCCGGTGAACCGCCAGGCGCCGAGGAACGGGGCCGGGTTCCCGCGCGGTGCGAGGTCCGCGCCGAGGGTCATCAGGATGCCGGAGCCGACGCCGTTCGCCAGCGACATGCCCACCGCGATCCCGACGAACCACCCCACGCGGGCGTCGAGGTGGCCACTCCATGCGAGGAGGAAGTAGCTGATGCTGAGTCCGAGCATGCAGGGCAGGGCGCTCGCGAGACGTCCCCACCGGTCCATGATCTGGCCGCTCGTGTAGAAGAGCGCGAAGTCGACCGCCCCGGCGATGCCGATCACCAGGGCGGCGGTCGCGTCGTCCATCCCGACGCTGACGGCCCAGAGCGGCAGGATCACCTGGCGCCCCGCACGCATCGCGCCGATCAGGCCGGCACCGCTGCCGAGGCGCAGCAGCACGCTGCGGTTCTGACGGATGGTGCGGAACAGCCCGTGCGACTCCTGCTGCACCAGGATCGCGCCGGTGTCGGTCGCGTCGCCGACGGTGTCGCCGTCCGGACGGGAGGCCCGGCTCGGCCGCCGCAGACCGCGCACGCCCGTCGCGGGGTCGCGCAGCACGAGCAGGGTCACCGCCGCCGCCAGGCAGCAGACGATGTGGATCCAGAAGGCGCTCTGCGTGGTGCCGGTCAGGTGGATCACCCCGGCGGCGAGGAAGGGGCCGACGAAGTAGCCGAAGCGGAAGACCCCGCCCAGGCTGGAGAGCGCCCGGGCCCGGATGTGGATCGGGATCGCGGTGGTCATGTACGCGTGTCGAGCGAGGGCGAACACCGCCGTGGAGAGTCCGACCAGGAAGACGCCGACCGCCAGCACGACGGGGTTCGGTGCCACGGTGCAGACGACGAGCCCGACCATCGACACGAGCGCGGCGCCGATCATCGCGTTGCGCTCGCCGATCCGCGCGACGACGACCCCCGACGGCACGTCGCCGATGAGCTCGCCGACGAGGATCAGCGACGCGACGAACCCGGCGATCGCCAGGCTCGCGCCGAGCGAGTTCGCCGCGATCGGGATGATCGGGATGATCGCGCCCTCACCGATCGCGAACAGGGCCGCGGGGAGGAAGCCGGACAGCAGCACGGCTCGGAAGTCGAATGAGTCGTTCCCGGTCCTGGCCATCGCGGGACCAACGGTACGCCAGCGGTACGGTTCCGTCGGCGGGTTACCCTGGAGTCATGCGAGTTCTGGCGGCGATGAGCGGTGGTGTCGACTCGGCGGTGGCTGCCGCCAGGGCGGTCGACGCCGGTCACGACGTGGTCGGGGTCCACCTGGCGCTGAGTCGGATGCCCGGCACGCTCAGGACGGGCAGCCGTGGGTGCTGCACCATCGAGGACTCGATGGACGCCCAGCGTGCTGCCTCGGCGCTCGGCATCCCGTACTACGTGTGGGACTTCTCGGCGCGCTTCAAGGAGGACGTCGTCGACGACTTCGTGGCCGAGTACCAGGCCGGTCGCACGCCGAACCCCTGCATGCGCTGCAACGAGCGGATCAAGTTCGCCGCCCTGCTCGAGAAGGCCCTGGCGCTCGGGTTCGACGCCGTCTGCACCGGGCACTACGCCTCGATCGTCACGACTGACGACGGCTCCCGCGAGCTGCACCGGTCGGCCGCGTGGGCGAAGGACCAGTCGTACGTGCTCGGGGTGCTCACCGCCGAGCAGCTCCAGCACGCGATGTTCCCGCTCGGTGCCACCCCGTCCAAGGACGAGGTCCGGGCCGAGGCCGCCGCGCGCGGGCTCACCGTGGCGCAGAAGCCCGACTCCTACGACATCTGCTTCATCCCCGACGGCGACACCCGCGGTTGGCTCGCCGACCGCGTCGGGACCGCCCCGGGCGACGTCGTGGAGCGCGACGGCACCGTGGTGGGGTCGCACGAGGGCGCGACCGGCTACACCGTCGGACAGCGTCGCGGACTGGCGCTCGGCCGACCGGCACCCGACGGCAAGCCGCGGTTCGTGCTCGAGATCCGCCCGAAGGACAACACCGTCGTCGTCGGCCCGAAGGAAGCCCTCGCCGTCACGTCGATGTCCGGTGCGCGGTTCACCTGGGCCGGAGCCGCTCCGACCGACCCGGCGACGCCCTTCGTGTGCGACGTGCAGATCCGGGCGCACGCCGACCCGGTCCCCGCGACGGCCCGGGTGGCCGACGGGGTGCTGGTGATCGACGTCGACGAGCCCCTGCACGGGGTCGCGCCCGGACAGACCGCGGTCGTGTACGTCGGCACGCGCGTGCTCGGCCAGTGCACGATCGACGACACCGTCAGCGCGGTGCCCGTCGACGCCTGACGTCGGCGGTCGGGCAGCGGGGCGGCTCCTGGCGGTGCCGGTCGGGGGTTCACGGTAGAACTGTCGGTATGAGCGAGACCGACGCCACGTTCGAGACCATCGACCCCGCCGAGCTCGACGCAGCCCAGGCGGCGCGCGAGGTCGAACGGCTCCGTGCGCGGGCGAACGAACTGCGTGACGACTACTACGAGGGCAACGGCTCGCCGGTCTCCGACGCCGACTACGACGGCATGATGCACCGGCTCGACGCGATCGAGCGACGCTTCCCTGAGCTCCTGACCCCGGACAGCCCGACGCAGACGGTCGGTGGCCGCGCCGAGACGACGCAGTTCGCCCCGGTCGAGCACGCCGAGCGCATGCTCAGCCTCGACAACGTCTTCTCGCCGGACGAACTCGCCGAGTGGGCGGCCAAGGTCCAGCGCGACGCCGGCACCGAGCGCGTCCGGTTCCTCACCGAGCTCAAGATCGACGGTCTCGCGATCAACCTGCGCTACGAGCACGGTCGGTTGGTCAGCGCCGCCACGCGCGGCGACGGCGTCGTGGGCGAGGACGTCACCGGCAACGTCCGGACCATGGGCACCATCCCCGACCGGCTGTCCGGCACCGGCCACCCGCCCCTGGTCGAGGTCCGCGGCGAGATCTTCTTCCCGGTCGAGCAATTCGACGAGCTCAACGCCAAGCAGCGTGACGCGGGGGAGCGCGTGTTCGCCAACCCCCGGAACGCCGCTGCCGGGTCGTTGCGGCAGAAGGAAGAGGGCAAGTCACCCGCCAAGCGCGAGCTCATGGTCGACCGACTGCGACGGCTCCGCATGCTCGTGCACGGCATCGGCGCGTGGCCGGTGCCCGAACTCGAGCGCGACACCGAGGCCCGCTCGCAGTCCCAGGTCTACGAGCTGCTGCACTCGTGGGGGCTGCCGACGGGCACGCATCACCGGGTGTTCGACACCATCGACGAGGTCCTCGGCTTCGTCAAGGACTACGGCGAACGTCGGGCGTCGGTCGAGCACCAGATCGACGGCATCGTCATCAAGGTCGACGACCTCGGACTGCACGAAGAACTCGGCTCGACGTCGCGGGCTCCGCGGTGGGCGATCGCCTACAAGTACCCGCCGGAAGAAGTGCACACGAAGCTCGTCGACATCGTCGTCAGCGTCGGACGCACGGGCCGCGCGACGCCGTTCGCCGTGATGGCACCGGCCGAGGTCGCCGGCTCCGTCGTGCGTCAGGCCACCCTGCACAACCAGCAGGTCGTCCGGGCCAAGGGCGTCCTCATCGGCGACACCGTCGTGCTGCGCAAGGCGGGCGACGTCATCCCCGAGGTGCTCGGCCCGGTCGTCGAGCTCCGCGACGGCTCCGAGCGCGAGTTCGTCATGCCGACCGAGTGCCCCGAGTGCGGCACCACGCTCGCCCCGGCGAAAGAGGGAGACATCGACCTGCGCTGCCCGAACGCCAAGAGCTGCCCGGCGCAGGTGCGCGGTCGTGTCGAGCACATCGCATCGCGTGGCTCGCTCGACATCGAGGGACTCGGCGAGGTCGCTGCGGCGGCCCTGACGCAGCCGCTCCACCCCGAGGTCCCGCCGCTCGAGACCGAGGCGGGCCTGTTCGACCTGACGATGCAGGACATCGTGCCGATCGAGGTGGTCGTCCGCGACGCCGAGACCGGCATGCAGAAGACCGACGAATCGGGGACGCCCAAGCGCGTCACACCGTTCAGCCGTGCCCGCAAGAAGACCGACCCGGCGTTCGACCCCGACGCACGTGGCGCGGACTACACCGGCGAACCCGGCCGCTACCCGTCCAAGAACGCGTTCGAGATGCTCGCGAACATCGACGCTGCCAAGACCTCGCCGCTGTGGCGGATCCTGGTCGGCCTGAGCATCCGCCACGTCGGTCCCGTCGCTGCCCGTGCCCTGGCGAACCACTTCGGGTCGCTCGACGCCATCCGGTCGGCGTCGCGGGACGAACTCGCCGCGGTCGACGGCGTCGGCGGCATCATCGCCGATGCGCTCCTGGACTGGTTCGAGGTCGACTGGCACCGCGACGTGATCGACCGGTGGACGGCCGCGGGCGTGCAGTTCAGCACGCCCGGACACCCGGGGCCGGGGGCTGCCACGACCGAGGGCGGCGTCCTCAGCGGGGTCACCGTCGTCGCGACGGGCTCCCTCGAGGGCTACACGCGAGAGGGCGCGCTCGAGGCGATCATCGCAGCGGGCGGCAAGGCCGCGTCGAGCGTCAGCAAGAAGACGCACTTCGTCGCCGCCGGTCCCGGCGCCGGGTCGAAGCTCACGAAGGCGGAGCAGCTCGGCCTGCGGATCATCGACGCGGAGCAGTTCCACGTGCTCGTCACCGAAGGCCCCGGCGCGCTGCCCGAGGCTGTCGAGCCGGATGCAGCCGACTCGCCCGCAGCCGTCGAGCCGGATGCAGCCGACTCGCCAGCAGCCGCGGAGCCCGTCAGGGCTGACTGACATCGCGCCGCGGGCGTCGTGGTTGTCCGCAAAACGCGGCTCGCCTCTGCGTGTCCCCAGTTCGAGGGACAAGTTGCAACCAGCACGACAGTTCCGGGGCGGTTCTCCCTAAACTCGACGGAGCATCACCTGTCGCCTTCAGGGAGACGACAGGAAGGCCTTCCCGGGGGAGACCGGTTTGCTGCTCGTCGCCGCTGCTCTGCTCATCGCCTCGATGCACTCCCTCGGAGTGGTCGGGTCGTCGGTGGTGCCCGCAGCTCCGACCGTCGTCAAGTCCGACGGCCAGCTCGACACCGTGGACGTGCGCGCGGCGCGGGGTCGCACGTTCCTCGACGGCCTGGCCGCGCTGTCCCCCGACCGACTCGCCGCAGCGGACCACGACCGACGCGTCGTCGCGACCGCCATGGACGAGCCACCGACCGCCGCGGTCGTCGCCTCGTGGTGGGCCGGTCTGGACGATGGGACGCGCCTCCGGCTCGAGCGGGGCGCGCCGGTCGTCGTCGGGAACCTCAACGGTGTGCCGTACGCGGTTCGTGACCGGGCCAACCGTCGGGTCCTCGCGACCGGGCTCGCCGACCCCGACGGGGACGCCTCGCAACAGGCGATGCTCGGGCAGGTGCGTGACGCACTGCACCGCGACGCGGACGCCCCGGCGAAGTCGCTCGTGACCCTCGACACCCGTGGTGCGGGTCGTGCGGCCATCGCGATCGGGGACCTCGAGACCGCTGCCGACGTCACGGTGGTCGTCCCCGGCATGTTCTTCACCGTGACCGGGCAGATGGACGACTTCACGGCCACCGCTGGTGACCTGTACGACGAGCAGGCGACGCTCGCGCCGGTCGCGGCCCCGGCACCCGGTACCGGTGTGGCTGTGCTGGCATGGATGGGGTACCGCACGCCGGACCTGTCGAACATCCTGTCGCTCGAGCTCGCGAAGACCGGAGCCACCCGGCTCGAGCGCACGGTCGACGGCATCCGGCAGCTCCGGGGCGACCACCAGCCCCGGCTCGGCATCGTCGCCCACTCGTACGGTTCGACCACGGCGATGACCGCGCTGGCGTCGGGGCACATGCGCGCGGACAGCCTCACGGTCCTCGGCTCGCCGGGCAGTGACGTCCGCCGTGCCTCGCAGCTGGCCGTCGCCGCCGGAGGGGTCTGGGTGGGTGGGGCGCACCTGGACCCGGTCGCCGGTTCCGGGTACTTCGGCACCGACCCGGCCGCGTCGTCGTTCGGCGCCACGGTGTTCGACCTCGGCGTGGTCCCGGGCATCGGCGGCGACGTGTTCCGCCGACCGGTCGGGCACAACGACTATCTCAAGCCGGGGACGTCCTCGTTGCACGACGTCGCTCTCGTCGCGGTGGGCCGCGGTGACCTGGTGCGGAACGGCATCCGGCACCATGACGACCCCGACGGCGGCGGCATGCAGCCGTCCTTCGACCTGTACCTGGTGCGCCCGCAGGACCTGCAACCCCGCGACTGACCCGTGACGGGCCTGCTCGGGTGACCGTGCGCCGTGGACGTGACCGGATCGTGACCGAGCCGACGAGGCGGGCTCGATCCGCGCCTCCAGGCCGACCTGCACCCGCGCACGGCGTTGTCCGAGTGTGAACCTGAGGGCCGCTGCAGGTTCTGTCCCGGCCGGAGCAGTCCCGACCCAGCACCCTTCCCTACCGTGCCCCCATGCGTGTAGTGCGGTGGCCCGGCGCCCTCCTGATGTTCATCGTCATGTCCGTGCTCGCCGGGCTGCTGGTCGCGGTCGCCGTGACGCCCGCGGTCGCCGTCGCCGGCGAGGGCGCCTCGGGCGCGGCCGCATTCTTCGAGGACCTGCCGAGCTACCTCGACGTCCAGACCCCGCAGCAGGTGTCGACCGTCTACGCCAAGCAAGGTGGACAGGACGTCGCTATCGCGTCGTTCTACGCCGAGAACCGCACGATCGTCGCCGCGGACGCCATCGCGAAGACCCTGCAGCAGGCCGCGATCGACACCGAGGACCCCCGCTACTACGAGGAGGGCGGCATCGACGTGATCGGCACCCTGCGCGGTGCGGCTGCCACGGCCGTCGGCGGCGACGTCCAGGGCGGCTCGAGCATCACGCAGCAGTACGTGAAGAACGTCCTGGTGCAGCAGTGCGAGCAGCTCACCGGCAAGGACGCGGCGGCGACGAAGGCCAAGGTCGACGCCTGCTACCAGGACGCCGCCGGGGTCACGCCGCAGCGCAAGCTGCAGGAGATGCGGTACGCGATCGCCGTCAACAAGAAG
Organism: Curtobacterium sp. MCLR17_007; assembly: GCF_003234655.2. Lineage (NCBI taxonomy): Bacteria > Bacillati > Actinomycetota > Actinomycetes > Micrococcales > Microbacteriaceae > Curtobacterium > Curtobacterium sp. MCLR17_007. The sequence goes on from NZ_CP126271.1 coordinate 1,012,859, forward strand.
TACTCGAAGTCACAGATCCTGACGGGCTACCTCAACATCGTCGGGCTGGGCGGACGCGTGTACGGTGCCGAGGCCGGTGCCGAGTACTACTTCGGCGTGCACGCGAAGGACCTCTCGCTCGTGCAGTCGGCGACCCTGGTCGCGATCCTGAACAACCCGTCGAACCTGCGCATCGACCAGCCGGACAACAAGGACAACGGGTCGGCGAACGGCTACGCGGCGACGAAGGAGCGGCGTGACTACGTGCTGCGGCGCATGCTCGCGCACCACTCGATCACGAAGGCCCAGGAGCAGCAGGCGGTCGCCACGCCCGTCCAGCCGACGATCACGGAGACCGCGAACGGCTGCAGCGCGGCCGCTACGGCCCACGACGCCGGGTACTTCTGCGACTACGTGCGCGACCAGGTGCTGCAGGACCCGGCGTTCGGCAAGACCGCGGCGGAGCGGATCGCGACGCTCGACACCAAGGGGCTGCAGATCCACACCTCGCTCGACCTCGACCTGCAGGCGCAGGGCCAGGCCGCACTGTCGGCGTACGTGCCGACCACCATGGCGGGCGTCGACGCGGGCGGCTCGAACGTCACCGTGGAGCCCGGAACGGGACGGATCCTGTCGATGGTGCAGAACACGACCTACACGCAGTCGGACTCGGCGACCGCCGGGCAGACCGCGGTGAACTACAGCGCGGACGAGGGGTACGGCAACTCGACCGGCTTCCAGACCGGGTCGACGTACAAGGTGTTCACGCTGGCGGAGTGGCTCGCGAGCGGGCACACGCTGTCCGAGTCCGTGTCGACGACCGAGCACACGTTCCCGCAGTCCGAGTTCACGAACTCGTGCGTCGGGGTGGGTGGCCAGCCCTGGCAGGTCGCGAACGCCGAGAAGGTCCCCGCGTCGATGACCGTGCTGGATGCGACGACCGAGTCCATCAACACGGCGTTCGGCGCGATGGGCAAGCAGCTCGACCTGTGCAAGATCGCCGAGCTGGCGAAGTCGATGGGCATCCACCGCGCGGACGGTGCCGAGCTCGGGCAGACGCCGTCGTCGATCCTCGGCGTGAACGAGCTGTCGCCGGTCGACCTGGCCGAGGCGTACGCCGGCTTCGCGAACGGCGGCGTCGTGTGCACGCCGACCGCGATCGACTCGGTCACCACCGCCGACGGCACGAAGATCACCCCGACGCCAGCCGACTGCACGCAGGGCGTCTCGGCGGACGTGGCGGGCACGGTCGACTACGCGCTTCAGGGAGTGCTGAGCGGCAACGGCACGGCGGCGAGTGCGAACCCCGGGGACAGCACGCCGAAGTTCGCCAAGACCGGCACGACGGACGGCGACGTGCAGAACTGGCTGGTCGCGTCGAGCACGAAGTACACCAACGCCACGTGGATCGGGAACGTCCAGGGCTCGGTCCGGCTGGCGAACTGGCCGTTCCTGCAGGGGACGACCGGCTACAGCGCGAAGTTCGGGGTCGGGAAGGCGATGATGTCCTACCTCGACCAGCACGTGGGTGGTGACGCGCTGCCGGCGCCGGACCCGGCCATGGTCGGGACACCGGAGCACGCGAAGGCCGCGCCCGGGGGCGGCGGTGCTGCTGCGACCGGCGGTGCTGGTACGGCCGGCGGTGCCGCGCCGGCAGCCGGTGCCGATGCGCCCGACGCCGGCACCGCGCCGGCTCCCGGGTCCGCTGCCGCAGCCGTTGCCGGCGCGGTCGCCGGTGCCGGCTCCGGGCACTGACGTCGACGGCCTGGAGGACCGACACCGGTCCGGCGGACCGACACCGGGCCTCCAGGCGGTCCTCCACAGGGCATGGTCCGGCTGCGTCGTCCACAGGCGGCCCGACCCCGCTCGGCACGCCCAATAGACTGGTCGCCATTCCACGAACCGATCGACGGAGCACCATGCCTGACATCACGAGCGAGCAGGTCGCCCACCTGGCGAACCTCGCGCGCATCGCACTCACGCCCGACGAGATCGAGAAGCTGACCGGGGAGCTGTCGCACATCGTCGACAGCGTCGCGAAGGTGACCGAGGTCGCCACGCCGGACGTCCCCGCGACCAGTCACCCGGTCGCGCTGCCGAACGTCCTCCGACCCGACGTGGTCGGCGAGACGCTGACGCAGGAGCAGGCCCTCTCCGGGGCGCCCGACTCCGACGGCGAACGGTTCCGCGTGACGGCCATCCTGGGAGAAGAACAGTGACCGACGACATCACCCGGCTCAGCGCCGCCGCGCTCGCCGACGCCCTGGTGGCCCGCGACGTCTCGAGCGTCGAGGCCACCCAGGCGCACCTCGACCGCATCGCCGCCGTCGACCCCGACGTGCACGCGTTCCTGCACGTCAACGAGAACGCCCTCGGCGTCGCGAAGTCGATCGACTCGCGCCGCGCCGCGGGCGACGACCTCGGTGCGCTCGCCGGGGTGCCGGTCGCCATCAAGGACGTCCTCTGCACGATCGACATGCCGTCGACCTCCGGCTCGAAGATCCTCGAGGGCTGGGTGCCGCCGTACGACGCCACCACGGTCCTCAAGCTCCGGCGTGCCGGCATGGTGCCGCTCGGCAAGACGAACATGGACGAGTTCGCGATGGGCTCGACCACCGAGTTCTCGGCGTACGGCCCGACTCACAACCCGTGGGACCTCGGCCGGATCCCCGGCGGGTCCGGTGGCGGTTCCGCCGCCGCGGTCGCCGCCTTCGAAGCACCGCTGGCGCTCGGCTCCGACACCGGTGGCTCGATCCGCCAGCCCGGCGCCGTCACGGGCACCGTCGGTGTGAAGCCGACCTACGGCGGGGTCAGCCGCTACGGCGCGATCGCCCTGGCGTCCTCGCTCGACCAGGTCGGCCCGGTGGCGCGCACCGTCCTCGACGCCGCGTTGCTGCACGACGTCATCGGCGGACACGACCCGAAGGACTCCACCTCCATCCCGCAGGAATGGCCGTCGTTCGCGGCCGCCGCGCGTGACGGACTGCAGGCGGACACGCTCCGCGGGCTGCGGGTCGGCGTCGTCAAGGAGCTCGCCGGGGGCGAGGGCTTCCAGGCCGGCGTCACCCAGCGGTTCCGGGAGACCGTCGCGGTCCTCGAAGCCGCCGGAGCCGTCGTCGTCGAGATCGACGCCCCGAGCTTCGCCTACGCCATCAGCGCGTACTACCTGATCCTCCCGGCCGAGGCCTCGTCGAACCTGGCGAAGTTCGACTCGGTGCGATTCGGCCTCCGGGTCACGCCCGAGGGCGGCGCCACGGTCGAGGACGTCATGGCCGCCACGCGCGAAGCGGGCTTCGGCCCCGAGGTCAAGCGCCGCATCATCCTCGGCACCTACGCGCTGAGCGCCGGCTACTACGACGCCTACTACGGCAGTGCGCAGAAGGTCCGCACCCTGGTGCAGCGCGACTTCGACCGCGCGTTCGAGCAGGTCGACCTGCTGGTCAGCCCGTCGGCCCCGACGACGGCCTTCCCGCTGGGCGAGCGCCTCGACGACCCGCTGTCGATGTACCTCAACGACCTCACCACGATCCCGGCGAACCTGGCCGGCGTGCCGGGGATGAGCATCCCGAACGGCCTGGCCCCCGAGGACGGCCTGCCCACCGGCGTGCAGCTCATGGCACCCCAGCGCGAGGACGCCCGGCTCTACCGCTACGGCGCGGCCCTCGAGCGCCTGCTGGAGCAGCAGTGGGGTGCTCCGCTCATCGACCGGATCCCCGACCTCGACGCGAGTCAGCAGTCGGCAGCAGAGGAAGGCGTGGTCTGATGGCCGCCAAGGACGCACTCATGGACTTCGACGAGGCACTCGAGCGCTTCGAGCCGGTCCTCGGCTTCGAGGTGCACGTCGAGCTCGCCACCAAGACGAAGATGTTCTCGGACGCCCCGAACTTCTTCGGCGGTGAACCGAACACGAACGTCACGCCGGTCGACCTCGGGCTGCCCGGGTCACTCCCCGTCGTCAACGAGCAGGCCGTGCGCTTCTCGATCAACCTCGGGCTGGCGCTCGGGTGCTCGATCGCCGAGTCCTCGCGGTTCGCCCGGAAGAACTACTACTACCCGGACAACCCGAAGAACTACCAGATCTCGCAGTACGACGAGCCCATCGCCTTCGAGGGCGAGGTCGAGGTCGAACTCGCCGACGGCACGCTGTTCCAGGTGCCGATCGAGCGTGCCCACATGGAAGAGGACGCGGGCAAGCTGACGCACGTGGGCGGTGCCACCGGTCGCATCCAGGGTGCCGAGTACTCGCTCGTCGACTACAACCGCGCCGGGGTCCCGCTCGTCGAGATCGTCACGAAGCCGATCTTCGGCGCCGCGCACCGCGCTCCCGAGCTCGGTGCCGCGTACGTGCAGGTCATCCGCGACCTCGTCCGGGCACTCGGCGTGTCCGAGGCCCGCATGGAGCGCGGCAACCTGCGGTGTGACGCGAACATCTCGCTCCGCCCGTGGGGCCAGGAGAAGCTCGGCACCCGCACCGAGACCAAGAACGTCAACTCGTTCCGGGCCGTCGAGCGCGCCATCCGCTACGAGATCCAGCGCCAGGCCGCGATCCTGGCCGACGGTGGGACCATCACGCAAGAGACCCGCCACTGGCACGAGGACACCGGTCGGACGTCGGCGGGCCGTCCCAAGTCGGACGCGGACGACTACCGGTACTTCCCGGAGCCGGACCTGCTGCCCGTCGTGCCGGACAAGGCGATGATCGAGGAGCTCCGCGCGTCCCTGCCCGAGGCACCGGTCGCACGTCGTCGTCGTCTCAAGGGCGAGTTCGGGTTCGCCGACCTCGAGTTCCAGGACGTCGTGAACGGCGGACTGCTCGACGAGGTCGAGGCGACCATCGCTGCCGGCGCACCCGCCCAGGCTGCGCGCAAGTGGTGGACCGGCGAGATCAGCCGCGTCGCCAACACGCAGGACGCCGCTCCGGGTGACCTGGTGTCGCCCGCCCACGTGGCCGAACTCATCACGCTGGTCGAGTCGGGCGAGCTGACCGACCGGCTGGCCCGCCAGGTGCTCGAAGGGGTCATCGCCGGCGAGGGCTCGCCCTCGGCGGTCGTCGAGTCCCGCGGGCTCAAGGTCGTGTCCGACGACTCCGCGCTGACCGCGGCCGTCGACGAAGCGCTCGCGGCCCAGCCCGACGTGCTCGCGAAGATCCGCGACGGCAAGGTGCAGGCCGCCGGCGCGATCATCGGTGCGGTCATGAAGTCCATGCAGGGCCAGGCCGACGCGGCCCGCGTCCGGGAACTCGTGCTCGAGCGCGCACAGGCCTAGGCACCGCCAGGACCGTCGACGACGGGTTCCCGGGGGATCGACTTCCTGGGGACTCGTCACCGGCCGGGTGACAGGATGAGTCGTGTCCGCAACGATCCGCGCCATCGGTACCGCCGTCCCTCCGACGACGCTCGACCAGGTCGCCGTCCGGGACCTCTTCGCCGCGCAGCCCGGCCTCGGCCGACTCGGGCGCCGCATCGTGCCCGCCGCGTTCGACGCATCGGCGGTCGAGCACCGGCACACGGTCCTGCCCGAGCTCGACACGAGCGGCACGCCCGGCCCGTTCCGCGACGGAGACGGAGCCATCCACTCGCCGACGACCGGGATGCGCAACGACCGGTACCGCGAACTGGCACCGCCGCTGTTCGTCGCGTCGGCGCGCGACGCCCTCGACCGCTCCGGCGTCGACCCGGCAGCCATCACGCACCTGGTCACGGTGTCGTGCACGGGCTTCACCCAGCCCGGACCGGACCTGGCGATCGTCGCGGAGCTCGGCCTGCGACGCACGGTCTTCCGGCACCACATCGGGTTCATGGGCTGCTGCGCGGCGTTCCCGGCGCTCCGCAGTGCGGCCGCCTTCGCCGAGGCCGACCCGACCGCGGTCGTGCTGGTCGTCTGCGCCGAACTCTGCACGCTGCACGTCCGTGCGTCGGACGACCCCGACCAGATCGTCGCGAACAGCGTCTTCGGCGACGGTGCCGCCGCCGCGGTGGTCACCGCTGACGGCCCCGGACTCCGCCTCGACGCGTTCGCCACGACCGTCGTGCCGGAGGGTGCGTCCGAGATGGCCTGGAACATCGGGGACGAGGGCTTCGAGATGGTCCTCAGCACCGCGGTGCCGAAGCTCGTCGGTGCCACGGTCGCCGACGCCGTCGGGCCGCTCCTCGACGGACCGGCTGCGGACGTCCCGGTCTGGGCGGTCCACCCGGGCGGCCGGGCCATCCTCGACCGCACGCAAGAGGCCCTCGCCCTGCCGGACACCGCCATGGCGAGCAGCCGCGCCGTGCTGCGCGACCACGGCAACATGTCGAGCGCGACCGTGCTGTTCGTCCTGCGCGACGCCATGGACACCGGGCTGGCGGACGCCACGCCCGTCATCGCGCTCGCCTTCGGCCCCGGGCTGACCGTCGAGAGCGCCCGCCTGACCGCGGTCGGCACGAGGATCGCGACCGACACCGTCGGAGCGGTCGCGGAACCGGAACTCGCCGCGGAGCACCGATGAGCCGCTCCCAGGGAGCCGCGTCGGGCCTCCCGATCGACCTGCGGGCTCGCGACCTGACGCTCCGCGAACTCATGGACGACCCCGACTGCGACCCGCGCGCGCTGGAACGCACGTTCCGGCGCTTCGCGGTGGTGAACGCGCTCGTGAGCGGATGGCGAGCGGCGTGGCGGACGCACGTCGCGCCGGCGCTGCCGGCACACGGGCGGGGTCGCATCCTCGACCTGGGCTGCGGCGGCGGCGACCTCGCCCGGGCGCTCGTCCGCTGGGCGGCGAGCGACGGGTTCGAGATCGAGGTGGTGGGCATCGACCCGGACCACCGCGCCATCGCGTCGGCATCCCGGTCGACGCCGAAGGGCGTGACCTTCCGCGAGCAGTCGAGCGCCGACCTGGTGGCGGCGGGGGAGCGGTTCGACGTCGTCGTGTCGAACCACGTGCTGCACCACCTCGACGACGACGAACGCGCCGGGTTCCTGTCCGACTCCGAACAGCTCGCGTCGACCCGGAGCCTGCACTCCGACATCCGTCGCTCGCCCGCCGCGTACCGGGCCTACGCGCTCGGGTCGACGCTCGTCGCTGCCGGCACCTTCGTCCGGGTCGACGGGTTGCGGTCGATCCGCCGGAGCTTCACGCTGCCCGAGCTGCACACCGCGTTGCCGAGGGGCTGGCGCGCCGAAGCCGCCGCACCCCACCGCGTCCTCGCGATCCACGACGCCTGACGCGGCTGCGCCCGCGAGACGCCGCAGTGCGCGAGACGCCGCTGCGACCGCGAGACGCCGCCGTGCGCGCGAGACACCGCCCCGCAGCGCGGCGTCTCGGTGCGACGACGGCGTCTCGGCGCCGACGTGGGCGTCTCGCTACGGGATGAGCGCCGCCGTGGACGTGAACTCCCTTGACAGCACGGCCGCTCGGTAGCGCTCGAGCGCCTCGGGCTGTGCTCCGACGGACTCGAGCGCGGCGAGCCCCGCGCCGAGCACCGGCGGCGAGGTCACCCACGTCGGGACCGCGCCGGGAACCCGGGAGCGCAGGCCGCTGACGACCGCGTCGACGAGCATCGGGTGCCGCGCCGCGAGCACGCCGCCGCCGAGGACGACCGGGACGGGGAGCGCCGGCGACGTCCCGAGGCCGAGCCGTCCGAGCGCGACCGACGCCAGCAGGACGATCTCCTCGGCCTGCCGCGCGACGACGGCGGCGGCGACGGCGTCCCCGTCGGCCGCGACCTCGAAGAGCACGGGGCAGAGCCGGTTGAAGACCCGCTGGTCCAGGCGTCCGAAGTGGATGGCCTCGGTGACCTCGCGGACCGTCCCGAGGCCGAGGGCAGCGGGCACGGCGGACGCGAGTGCCGTCGCTGGACCGCGCCCGTCGTCCGCGCGGGCCGCGTGCCAGAGCGCCCGGTTGCCGAGGTACGCGCCACCACCCCAGTCGCCGGACACGTCACCGATCGCGGGGAACCGGGCGGTCTCGCCGTCGGCACGCACCGCGAGGGCGTTGATGCCGGTGCCGCACACCACCGCTGCGGCGTCCGGCGACAGGGTCCCGGCTCGCAGCAGCGCGAACAGGTCGTTGTCGAGGACGTCCGGCGCGCCGCCGTCCGCCTCCCAGTGGCGGAGTGCGGCGGTCGCCGCGGTCAGCTCGTCGGGCAGGTCGAGCCCGGCCAGGTACACGTGCGTGGTGCGGATCCGCGCACCGTCGAGGGCGCTCACGACCCGCCCGCGGACGTCGTCGAGGATGGGCCCGGCGAGCTCCCACCCGCGCGTCTGCGGGTTCGACCCGGGTCCGCGGGCATGGCCAACCAGGCTCCCGTCGAGTGCGATGGCGACGACGTCGGTCTTGCTGCCGCCGCCGTCGACCGCCAGCACGACCTCTGGAGCGGCCGGAGCGGTCGGCGCGGACGGAGCGGTCGGCGCGGCCGGACGGGAGGACCGGCTCGCCCCCGCCGCGCCGGCGCGGCTCAGCGTGCCCACGTCACCTGCTCCGCCCGCGCCCACGGGATGTGCTCCGCGTTCGCCGCCAGCAGCAGGTCCGTGAGCTGCTCCGCCTTGTCGAGCTGACCGACGAGGGGGTGCGCCCACATCGCCCGGAGCACCCGGTCGCGGCCGCCGTGCACCGCTGCGTCGAGCGCCAGACGCTCGTACCCCGCCACGTGCGCGACGAGCCCGGCCATGTCCGGAGCGAGGGGTGCGACGGGGAGCGGGGTGATCGCCTGACGGGTCACGCGTGCCGGCACCTCGATGACGTGGTCGTCGGGCAGGAACGGGAAGGTGCCGTCGTTGCGCACGTTGAGCACCTGCACGTCGCCCCGGTCGCCGAGGATCGAGGACAGCACGTCGATCGCCGCCTCGGAGTAGTACGCCCCGCCGCGCTGCTCGAGCTCGACGGGCTTCGTGACGACGGACTCGTCGGCGTACTTCGCCAGCAGCGCCCGTTCGGTCGCCATCACGGCCTCGGCGCGGGTGGGCTCGTGGAGCTGCTCCTCGAGCACGACGTCGTGGGCGTAGAAGTAGCGCAGGTAGTACGAGGGGATCGCGTGCTGCAGCCGGATCAGGTCCTCGCCCATGTGCACGCTCTCGGCCATCCGGGCGAGTGCGCCGCCGTCCGGGCTGAGCAGCGTGTCGAGGACGTCGTGCGTGGACCCGTCGTCACCGGTCACGTGCACACCGCGCTCCCACGTCAGGTGGTTCAGCCCGACGTGGTCGAGTCGCACGTGGTCCGGGGCGACGCCGAACTCCTTCGCGAAGCGGCGCTGGAACCCGATCGCGACGTTGCAGAGCCCGACGGCGCGGTGACCCGCCTCGAGCAGCGCGCGGGTGACGATGCCGACCGGGTTGGTGAAGTCGACGATCCAGGCGTCCGGCTTGGCGTGCTTGCGGACGAGCTCGGCGTACTCGAGCACCACGGGGACGGTGCGGAGCGCCTTCGCGAACCCGCCGGGTCCCGTGGTCTCCTGCCCGATGCAGCAGGCCTCGTGCGGCCAGGTCTCGTCCTGCTGGCGTGCCGCCTGCCCGCCGATGCGGAGCTGGAACATCACCGCGTCGGCGTCGCTGACCCCGGCGACGACGTCGTCGGTCACGTGGACGGTGCCGGGGTGCCCGGCGTGCGCGAACATCCGCTTCGCCACGCCGCCGACGAGCTCACGACGGACGGGGTCGGGGTCGACGAGCCAGAGTTCGTCGATCGGGAGCTGGTCGCGGAGCCGGGCGAAGCCGTCCACGAGTTCTGGGGTGTAGGTGGAACCGCCACCGATGACCGTGAGTTTCATGCGTGGTGCTATCCCTTCACGCCGGTGAGCGCGATGCCCTCGACGAATGCCTTCTGTGCGAAGAAGAAGATGACGACGACGGGGACCATCACGACGACGGTCATCGCCATCGTCATGGACCAGTCGGTGCCGTGCTGCCCGCGGAACGTGGCGAGGCCGTACGCCACCGGCCAGGCGGCCTGGTTCTCGGACGCGTAGAGCAGCGGGCCGTAGTAGTCGTTCCACGAGTTGAAGAACATGAAGATCGCGGCGGACGCGATGCCCGGGCGGGCCATCGGCACCACGACGCGCATCAGCACGCCCCACTCGCTGCAACCGTCCATGCGGGCGGCGTCCCCGTACTCCTTCGGGATCGTCATGAAGAACTGGCGGAGCAGGAAGATGCTGAACGCGTCCCCGAGCAGGTTCGGCAGGATCAGCGGCCAGAGCGTGCCGGTCAGGTGCAGGTGCGACCACATCACGTAGACCGGCACGGCGGTGACCTGCGGGGGCAGGAGCATCGCGACGATGATCACGGTGAAGATGAGGTTCGCGCCCTTGAACCGGATCTGTGCCAGCGCGTACGCGGCGGGGACCGAGCTCAGCAGCATGAACGCGGTGGCGAGCACGGCGTACAGCGCCGAGTTGCCGAACCACTGCAGCAGCGGCACCTCGGTGAACACCCGGACGTAGTTCCCGAAGTCGAACGGCCTCGGGATGATCGACGCCGTCAGGGCCTGGTTGCTCGACATCATCGACGTCAGCACCACGAACACGATCGGCGCGAGGGTCAGGACCCCGATCGCGACGAGTGCCGCGTGCTCGGCGATCCACAGCAGCAGGCTGCGACGGGGCCCGCGCGCCGTGCCGGGTGCCGTGCCACGGGGAGCCCGGGCGAGCGGGGACTGGGAGACGGCGGTCATCAGGACTCCTCCGGCCGGAACACGCTGATCCGGCGCATCGTGAACACGAGCACGACCGCGGTGACGACGAACAGCACGACGGCCATCGCGGACGCGTAGCCGAACTGGAAGTTCGCGAACCCGTGCTGGTACAGCAGCTCGGTGTAGGTCAGCAGCGACGTGCCCGGGTAGCCGAGCTCGGCAGCGGTACCGCCGCCGATCGTCGCCTTGCCGCTCGCGACACCCGAGGCCACCGCGGCCTCGGTGAAGTACTGCAGCGCGGCGATCACCCCCGTGACGGCGGCGAACCCGATCACCGGCGCGATCGTCGGCAGGGTGATGTGCCGCACCTGCTGGACGCCGTTCGCCCCGTCGAGCGACGCGGCCTCGTACAGGTCACGCGGCACGTCGAGCAGCGACGCCAGGAAGATGATCATGATGTCGCCCATCACCCAGACGCCCATGATCACCAGCGACGGCTTCGACCACGACGGGTCGTTGAACCACAGCGGTCCGTCGATCCCGAACAGCCGCAGGACCTGGTTGACGGGTCCGGTGCCGGGGTTGAACAGGAACACGAACGCCACGACGCTCGCGACCGGCGGCACCAGCGCGGGCAGGTAGAACAGCGTGCGCCAGAGGCCCGTCGCGGTGCGGGCCCGCGACAGCAGCCCGGCGACCAGGAGCCCGCAGACGATGCGCACGGGCACCAGGATGACGACGAACCAGATCGTGTTGAGGACCGCCGGGCCGATCTGCGGGTCCTGGGTGAACAGGAACCGGTAGTTCAGCAGGCCGACGAACTGCGGCTCCTGCAGCTGGTTGTAGCGCGTGAACGAGTAGAAGACGCTCGCCACCAGCGGGTAGGCGAAGAAGACGACCAGGCCCAGCAGGGCCGGTGCGAGCATCGTCAGCGCGACCAGACGGCGGCGGGACTCGGCGGACCGCGGCCGGCGTGCCGGAGCCGTGGGGGGCAGTGGACCCGACCCGCTCGGACCCGCGGGGCGGGAGGCCCGGGTGGGCCGTGCCTCCCGTCCGGCGGTCTTCGTCGTGGCGCTCATCACGGACCTGCCAGCTGGTTCGCGTTGTCGATGTCCGAGTCCAGCTTCTTGAGCTTGGCGTCGAGGTCGCCGCCGTTCTCCTGGTACGCCTGCCAGAACTTCGTGAAGGTGCCGATGTAGGCGGCGCCGTCCGCGGTGGCGGGCGAGGTGATCGTCTTGGCGTTGCCCGCGACGTCGACGAAGGTCTTGTAGTTCTCGTCGACCTCGAGCTTCGGGGACTGCAGCGCGGAGGTGATCGTCGGGATGTTCTTCAGCCCGTTGCCCATCGTGACCTGCGCGTCGGTGTTCGTCGACAGGTACTTGAGCAGCGCCCAGGCGAGCTCCGGGTTCTTCGAGCCCTTCGCGATGCCGGCGACGTTGCCCGCGATGTAGGTCGAGCCGTAGTTGCCGAGGCCGTCCAGCACCGGGGTCGGCGCGGTGCCGTAGTCCAGGTCCGGCTTCTGGTCCTTGATGAAGGCGGTGCGGTACTCGCCGTCGATCTGCATCGCGACCTGACCGGTCTGGAACGCGTTGTCGGCGGCGAACTCCTGGCCGAGCCCGGACGTGAACGTCTTCAGCTTGTCGTAGCCGATCGCGTCGACGAAGCCCTTCTGCCACTGGATGAGCTTCTTCCAGCCGGCGGAGGTGCCGATCTCGCTGTTGCCCTTGCTGTCGAGCCAGGTGCCGTTGATCATCGGCGCGAAGTGCTCGGGGGAGTTCTCGTAGAAGTCGATGAGCGGGTTGAAGCCGAGCTGCTTGATCGACCCGTCGGCGTTGTACGTCGTCATCTTCAGGCCGTCGGCCTTGAGCTCGTCGAGGGTCTTCGGCGGGGTCGTGATGCCGGCCGCTGCGAACGCCTGCTTGTTGTACATCAGCGCGCTGACGTCGGCGAGTGCCGGCAGCGTGCACCGGGTGCCCTTGTAGGCGGTGTAGCCCTGCACGGCCTTCGGGATGTCCGAGAGGTCCACCTTGTCCCGCTTGATGTACGGGGAGAGGTCACGGAACGCGCCCGACGAGCAGAAGCTGCCGACGATCGCCGTCGAGTACGACAGCCCCACGTCGATGCTCTGGCCCGACGAGATCGCCTTCTGCAGCTTCTCGTCGTCCTGCCCGGCGTGGATGTCGACCGTCACGCCGGGGTTGGCCTTCTCGAACCCGGCGACGGCGCTCTTCACGACGCCGGCCTCGCGGCCCGTGAAGAAGTGCCACAGCGAGACCGTGCCCTTCAGGTCCTTCGGTGCGGTCTTGTCGATCGACGACGCGCTGCTGCCGGAGCTGCAGCCGGCGACGACGAGGGCGCCCGTGGTGGCGATGGCGGCGGCGGTGATGATCCGCCGGAGGTGCTGCCGGGGGTGTGACATGCGGTACTCGCTCTCTGGTCTCGCTCCGAGGGCGTCCGCGCCGGCCGACGGCCGGTCTGCGGGCGCACCGGAGAGCCCTCGGACAGGGCTGGGGTGGTGCCTCGAGTGGTGCGGGTGGGTGGAGCTGGCGACGGTGCTGGCGGTGGTGCTGGCAGTGGTGCTGGCTCAGGCGTGCTGCGCGGGGTCGGACTCGGTCGCGTCGTCACTGATGCGGTCGAGCCGGCCCGCGAGCGCGGTGCGCACGACGTCGATGAGGACGTGGCGTGCGCCGTGCAGGACGGGGGTGTCGGGGACGCCGGGCGCCACCACGGCGGTGGACCAGCGCGAGCGGGTCCGGAGCCAGGCGGTCACGGCGGCGGCCAGGGCGGGACCGCCCGCGATGCCCGTCGGGCCGTGCAGCACGACCGTCTCGGGATCGGCGACGGCGAGGACGGGGAGCACGTTGTGCCCGACGCGCTCGCCGAGGGCGGTCGTGAAGGGGTGCTGCTCGGAGAGCCCGGGCAGCTGCGGGAGCACCTGGCGCCAGTCGGCAGCGCTGCCGTCCGGAGCCGTGATCCCGTGGTCGGCGGCGAGTCGGGTGATCGCGGACTCGGAGATGAGGTCCGCGACGATCGTCGCCGTCGGGTCGAGGGGGAGCGCGTCGGCGGGCACGCTCAGGTAGCCGATCTCACCTGCGGCGCCCGAGGCCCCCGCGTGCAGGCGGCCGTCGAGGTCGAGTGCCATGCCGAGGCCCTCCGCCATCCACAGCACCGCGAACGAGCTCGGCGCGCGGCCGGCGCCCATGGCCCGTTCGGCGATGGCGGCGAGGTTGGCGTCGTTCTCGACGACGACCTGCACGCCGAGGGCACGTGACAGCGTGGCGGCGACCTGGTCCCGCGGCCATCCGGGCAGGCCGTCGGTGAAGATCAGGGTGTCGGTGGCGTGGTCGACGCTGGCCTGCACCCCGACGGCGACCGCGGTCACCAGGTCCGGGTCGACACCGGCGGCCGCGGCGGCGCGGCTGACGGCGGCGGCGACGATGTCCTCGCCCGGCGCGCGCATCTCGTCCACGTCCATCCGGTGCTCGGCGACGGGGTAGCTCCGGCCCGTGGCGTCCACCACGGTCGAGCGGACGTCGACGAGCTGCACGTCCACGGCGACGGCGAGGTCGCGGTCGGTGATCGCCTCGTAGACCAGGGCGCTCGGACCGCGGCGGCCGGCCTGCGTGTCGGTGCCGGCGTCGCGCAGCAGCCCGGCTGCCTCGAGCCGACGGATGATCTCGGCGGCGGTCGGCTTGCTCAGGCCGGTGCGCTGCGCGATCTCGTTCCGGGTCATCGGACCGTGGTCGAGCAGCAGTCCGAGGGCCGCGCGGTCGTTCAGGACGCGCAACAGCCCGGGCTGTCCCGGGGTGCGTCCGCGTGTGGTCATGTCGAGGACAGTAACGGACAACCTTCTTTACTGAAAGGTTTGTTTACGAATCTGCAACATGCGTTCTGTTCCGCGAAACACGGCCGTCCTCGTCCCGCGGTGCCGACTGGATCGACACGGGGTTGGACGCGTGTCGGCTCGTCCGTCCGGAGTGGGTGGTGTCGGCCGGTCGATGTCGTCCGGAGCCGGGTCGACACTACGCTCGTGCGGGTGGACGAGGACCGGTACGGCAACGACGTGCTCTCGGGCGACTGGCGCTCGAAGGGCGTGCGGAAGGTGCGGCAGGTGCCGCTCGAGCGGGACATGGTGCTCGAGGACCCGGCGTCCGGCTGGGCCGGCGCAGTCGTCGGGCTCGAGGCGGGGAACATCTCGCTCGAGGACTGGAAGGGCCGCACCCGGGCGTTCCCCTTCGACGGGCAGTTCCTGCTCGAGGGCGAGCTCGTCACGCTGGGACGGCCGCAGGCGCCGGTCGGGCGGTCTGCCGCCGCCGCACCCCCGGCTCGCGCCGGATCGGACGGGAGGCCCGGTGCGGGTCCGGCTGTGCGGCACGCCTCCGACGGTGGTCGGCTGCGCACCGCGTCCGGGTCCTTCGCGGTCGAGTCGCAGCGCGCGCGGGTCGCCCTGCCCTCGCGGATCATGGTCGAGGGCAAGCACGACGCCGAACTCGTGGAGAAGGTCTGGGGAGCGGACCTGCGGGTCGAGGGCGTCGTCGTCGAGGAGCTCTCCGGCGTGGACAACCTCGCTGCCGTTCTGGACGACTTCCGCCCGTCACGTGATCGTCGGGTCGGGGTGCTCGTCGACCACCTGGTGCCCGGGTCCAAGGAGTCCCGCTTCGCGTCCGCCGTCATGCAGGGCACGTGGGGCGCGCACGTGCTGGTCGTGGGGCACCCGTTCGTCGACGTCTGGCAGTCGGTCAAGCCCGAGCGCGTCGGACTGCGCGCCTGGCCGACGATCCCACGGTCGATCGAGTGGAAGGCCGGCATCTGCGCCGCGCTCGGATGGCCGCACGCCGAGCAGGCCGACATCGCCCGCGCCTGGCAGCGGATCCTGGGGCAGGTCCGGACGTTCGCCGACCTCGAGCCGCAGCTGCTCGGCCGGGTCGAGGAGCTCATCGACTTCGTCACCGAGCCGACCGCGTAGCGCGGGGTCGTGCGGACCCTCGCCCGCACCGTGCTCGACGGTGTGGTGCGGAGTTGGTCGTTCCGTGCCCGGGATCAGCCTCGCACCGGGCGGGCAGCGTGGCACGGGCAACGACGTCCGCACGGTGCTCGGTGGTGGATCGAGGACCGGGCGGCCGTGGCGGGGGTGATCCGGGCCTCCTGTCCGTATCGTTGGACCATGGACGGCATCGACGGGCGCGTGCGGAACGCCGTCGACCTGTGGCTGCGGTGGTTGCCGCGGTGGCAGATCGGGACCGCTCGACCGCGCACGCGGATCTGCCGGAAGTGCACCGGGTCGCCGATCGCCAGTGCCGCGGGCTTCGGTCCGGACGTGCCGCACCCCGTGCAGCACGCGCTGATCGGTCGGATGTCGACGATCATCGACGACGCCGTGGACGACTACACCGCCAAGAACCTGCCGCTGCTGCACCGCGAGCTCGAGCGCGCCGATGCCCGCAAGCGGCACGCGGGGTACCAGCCGGCCGAGGGGCTGTCGCCCGAGTTCCAGGGGCTCGACGTCGACCCGCAGCCGCAGGACGGGGCGCCGTTCCTGTTCACCCTCGAGGGGCTCGCCGGCACCGGGGCGTCGTCGGACACCGCGCCGCGCGAGCCGTTGTCGGACGAGGCGAAGGCCGCACTGCGGCACGAGATCGAGCTGTCGGACGAGTGCGCCCGGTCGACCGGCACGGCGGTGTGCCTGGCGCTGATCGACCATCGAGCACGCATCGCCGAGGCCGTGGAGCGGCTCGTCGAGCCGCAGATCGAGGCGCTCGTGTCGGACATGTTCCGCGGGCTCGACGGCGACGGGGCGCGCGGCGGGTTGTTCTGAGGGCGGTGCGTTGCGCACGGTTGCGTGTTCGCGCACGGTGCTGCGTGGTCGCACGGTGCTGCGTCTGCCACTCCGTGCGAGGTTGATCGCCTGGTGCGGGGACGGTTCCTCGCACCACGCGATCGTGGCGGCACGGGGAACGAACCTCGCACCGTGCTCGTCCCGGCGAAGCCCGCACGAGCCGGACAAGTGCGCACCGTGCGCCCCGCAGCGCTGCGTCAGCGGGGGAGCAGGGTGCGGCCGGGCAGCACCGTGCCTCGCAGGGGCCGGTGCTCGACGGTCCTGCCCGGGTCCTCGATGTGGCCGATGACCAGGTCGATGGCCTCGCGTCCGATGCGCTCGACGGGCTGCTGCAGCGTCGTGAACCCGATCCAGTCGCTGGCGAGCGGGTACACGCCGTCGAACCCCGTCACCGAGACGTCGCGCGGCACGCCGACCCCGCGTTTGGACAGAGCCTCGCAGACGTCGAGCATGAGTCGGTCGGTGGGGCACATCACGGCGGTGGCGCCGGACTCCCGCATGACCTCGACGACGTCGGCCGCGACGTCATCGGGCGGGCGAACGAAACTGGCGTCGATGTCGATCGCGTTCACCGCGCGGTCGCGCAGTCGCCCGGCCATCGCCTGCGACCGCGCATGCTGCGTGATCGCGTTGTCGAGCGGCACGGTGAGCACCACGACGTCAGTGTGACCGGCATCGGCGACGGCGTCGGCGATGCGCTGCCCGCCGTCGACCTCGTCGCAGTAGACGCTCGACAGCGCCGGGTGCAGCTCAGGGCGGCCGGCGACCACGGTCGCGATGCGCGGGGCGAACTCGGCGATGTCCGCGGACGGGAGCAGCCCGCTGCACACGACCAGTCCGTCGACCCGCATCGACACCAGCGATGCGAGCGCGGACTTCTCGTCCTCGACCCGTCCGACTCCGGTGGTGGTGACGACGCGGTAGCCGAGTTCGGACGCGCGTTGCTCCATGACGGCATGCAGCGCGGTGTACAGCATCGACGAGGCGTCGCGCACGAGCATGCCGATGGTGTGTGTCCGACCGCTCACGAGCCCTCGTGCCATAGCGTTTGCCACGTAGCCGAGCTCCGCCGCGGCGCGCTCGACGCGTTCACGGGTCTCGTCGGAGAAGCGGCCCGTGCCGGAGAGCACACGACTCACCGCGGACTTCGAGACACCCGCTCGTGCGGCTACGTCGACGATCGTCGGTTGCGAGCCGCGGCTGCCGTTCACGTGCCTGGCGTGACGCCGGGGCTGTTCGACGGATCCGTTGCCGGGTCGTTCGTCGTCGGGTCGTCGAGCGCCGGGGCGTCGACCGAGCGGCGACGTGCGAGAGCGCGCAGGACGACGCGCGCGATCGCGCGCCAGCCGAGCAGGAACACGCCGAGGACGATCGTCGCGACGATGAGGAAGGAGATCGGCAGGGGATTGCCGTCGACCACGCCCTGGCCGGTCGCGACGCGGATGGCCATCCCCACGAAGACCGTCAGGATCCAGACGACGACGCCGGTCGGCCAGGTCCGCAGGGGGCGGGCCCAGGCGCCGCTGGTGACGTAGCCGATCGCCCAGCCAGCCAGGAACGGGTAGGCGGTGGTCCAGAGCGCGCCGAGCGTGTTCGCCTCGCCGTGCGAGGACCGCCCGATCAGGGCGAACACCACGATGAGGACGACGTCGATGACGGCTGCGAGCCAGCCCCAGGTGCGTTCGGTCACGGCCCCATTGTCGCAGCCCGGTTCCTCCACGGGTGCCACTCGTCGGCCTCCCCTACACAGCTCAGGCGACTGCGTCGTGACGCTGCGTCTCGCCTGACCAGGATCACGCCATGCAACGAATGCTCGATCTCGCACCTGTCCCGCAAGTTCCGCTCTTCCGGACGTCCTCGCACCGGCCCGACGAGTCCGACCGCATCCGGCAGCGCGCCGCTGCGGGCGAGCTCACCCGGATAGGACGAGGGCTCTTCGTCGACACAGCGGCCTGGCAACCGCTGCGCTCAGCTGAACAGCACCGGGTCCGCATCGAGGCCGTGGCTGATCGGATCCGGCCCGATCGGGTCCTGTCGCACGTGTCGGCAGCCGTGGTCCTCGCGGTGCCGCTCGTCACGGATCCGCCGGACCGGGTGCACCTGACCACCCCGGGAGCCGACGGCCGCACGACGAACGCCACCTTCATCGTGCACGCCGACCTCGACCCGACGGGGGATCGCAGCACGGTCCGGACGTCGGATGGGCTCCGCACCCACGGTCCCGAGCGTGTGGCCGCGGACCTCGCGCTGACGTTCCCGCTGGTCGATGCCGTGGTCGCGCTCGACGACCTCCTGCGACGGGGGACCGACCGCGCCAGGGTGCGCGAGTCGATCGAGCGGCGCGGGCCGAAGGGGCGTCGGCGCGCGCTCACGGCCGTGGACCTTGCGGACCCGGAGTCCGGTTCTCCCGGCGAGTCCGTCCTGCGCGTCCGGTTCGATCAGCTCGGCACGGAGCGACCGGTCCTGCAACACCGCTTCCGGCAGGCGGGATGGCCCGACATCGTCGTCGACTTCTGGTTCCCTGCGGCAGGGGTCGTCGTCGAGTTCGACGGCGAGGTCAAGTACCGCGGCGGGCGGATGCGTGCCGGCCGGTCGGTGGAGGACGTGGTCGTCGCCGAGAAACACCGCGAGGACCGACTGCGGGCCATGCCCGGAGTGCGGGCGGTCGTCCGGCTGACGTGGTCCGACCTCTGGGACGAGGGTCTGCTGCGTGCGGCGCTGCGTCGGGCTGGGGTGCGGATGCGCCGCTGAGGAACGCACGGTGCGAGCTTCGCGGGCTGGTGCAGTGCGAGCACGGTGCGGAGTTGGTGCTTCGTGCCGCGACGGCGGCCCGGTGCGAGGTTGTTCGGCGGCACGGGGCCGTCAACCTCGCACCGGGCGCAGAGCTCGCACGGTGTGTGCGGTGCGCGCAGCGCGGCACGAGTTCACCCGGGCGGCACTGCCGCGGCACCCGGCGTTCACCGGGCAGCGCCACACTCGACCACGGTGCGGGAACGTTCCCGCACCGACCGCTCCACACCCCCGCGAACCACCCCGCGCACCACCCCCACGCTCCACCCCCACGAACCAGGGAGACCACCGCCGTGAAGACCCGAGCCCTCGCCGGCCTCGCGATCGCCGCAGTCGCCACCGTCGCGCTGTCCGGCTGCGTCCAGAGCGCCAACGCCGCGAACGACAACGCCGACAGCGGCACCGGCAGCACCAGCCTCACCGTGTTCATCAGCGGCGACACGAACGTCCAGGACCTCTGGGACAAGTCGCTCATCCCCGCCTTCGAGAAGCAGCACCCGAAGATCTCCGTCCGCACCAGCATCGACCTGCACGGCGAGCACGACGCGCAGACCCAGGCCAACCTGGCCACCGCGGTCAAGGCCGGCAAGACCGTCGCCTACGACCTCGTCGACGCCGGCTTCGTCACCACCGCGGGCAAGGCCGGCCTGATGGCGAAGGTCAGCGACAGCGCGATCCCGAACCTGAAGGACGTCCCCGCAGCCACAAAACAGCAGGGCGGCGACCGCGCGATCCCGTACCGGGCCTCGAGCGTGCTGTTGGCGTACGACTCCACCAAGGTCAAGAAGGCCCCGAAGACCCTCGATGACCTGCTCGCGTGGATCAAGGACAACCCCGGCCAGTTCGCGTACAACTCGCCGTCCTCCGGCGGCTCCGGCGGCTCGTTCGTGATGACCGTGCTGGCGAAGTACCTGTCCAAGAGCGAGCAGACCACCATGCAGACGACGTACGACAAGTCGCTCGAGTCGAAGTGGGACGAGGGCTTCGCCGCGCTCAAGGACCTCGGCCCGTCGACGTACCAGAAGGGCGTCTACCCGAACGGCAACGACCAGGTGCTGCAGATGCTCGGCTCCGGCCAGATCGCCATGGCCCCGGTGTGGAGCGACCAGTTCATCACCGCGCAGAAGGCCGGCACGATCGGCAAGGACATCGCGTTCACACAGATAGCCGACCCGACGTTCACGGGGAGCGCGAGCTACCTCGGCATCCCGGCGACCGAGCCGAAGGCCAAGAAGCAGGCCGCCGAGGAACTCGCTGACTTCGTCCTGTCGTCGAAGGGGCAGCAGCTCGTCGCGAGCGCCGTGTCCGGCTACCCGGTCATCCCGCTCAGCTCGCTGCCGTCGAGCGTGGCGGAGCAGTTCTCGAAGGCCGACCCGTCCAAGCTCCGTCTCGGCTTCCAGAGCGAGCTGCAGGCCGACATGAACGCGGCATGGGACGCGAAGGTCCCGCAGTGACCCAGACCGTCCCGAACGGCCCGGCACTCGACCGGGAGGCCCGTGGCGACTCCGCCACGGGCCTCCCGCCCGTCCCGTCACCGGCCCAGGGCGCGGGCGGTCCGACCGTCCGCCGCACCATCCAGCAGCGGCTGGAGCGCCGCCGGCGCGTCCAGGGCATCGCGCTCGTCACCGCCCCGGTGCTGGTGGTCGTGCTGTTCGTCGGCGTGCCGGTGGTCAACGCCGCCCTGTTCAGCCTCGGGTTCACCGGCGGGCTGAACCAGGCGCTCGCCGACATCGGCCAGGACACCGTACGCGGGTTCTCGTTCGCGGTGTACGGCACGCTGCTCGGCAACCCGACGTTCCTGCGCGACCTCGGCGCCACGATCGGGGTCACGGTTGCGTCGACCGGACTGACGATCGCGCTCGCCGTGCTGATCGCCGTGATCCTGCGGATGCGCGGCGGGTTCCTCGGCCGGTCGCTCAGCGTGCTGGCCGTCGTGCCGATCTTCGTGCCGGTGGTGATCGCGAGCTGGTCGATCCTGACGTTCACCGACGCGCAGGGGTTCCTGCGCAGCGCCGGCGCCCAGGTGGGCATCGACGTGCCGGTGTGGGGCTACACGCTCGTCGCGGTCGTGTTCGGCAGCGTCTGGACGAGCCTGCCGTTCGCCGTGCTGATGATCGCCGGGGCGCTGCAGGGCACACCGGACGCCCTGATCGAGGCCGCGAAGGACGCCGGCGCCGGTACGTGGCGCGTCGTGTGGCAGGTGCTGCTGCCGATGGCCGCGACCCCGATCGTCATCGCGACGACGTTCACCGTGATCGGTGTGCTCGGGTCGTTCACCGTGCCGTACTTCACCGGCCCGAACGCCCCGTCGATGCTCGGCGTCGACATCTCGAAGTACTTCCAGTCCTACAACCGTCCGCAGCAGTCCACCGCGATGGCGTTCATCGTGCTCGCGTTCGCCGCCGCCGCCAGCGTGCTGTACCTGCGGTCGACGGTCCGCGCGAACGCCGGCGAACTGGCGAAGACGACCGAACCCACGACGGGACAGGAGCGACCGTGATCAAGCGCCTCACCGGCACCGCCCTGGTCTGGGCGACCGCCGTCGTCCTGGCGGTGTTCATCGCCGGACCCCTGCTGTGGTTGGCCGTCCGTGCCTTCGCCACCAGCTGGACGTACCCGAACCTG
The DNA here is from genome assembly GCF_003234655.2 of Curtobacterium sp. MCLR17_007. Classification (NCBI taxonomy): domain Bacteria; kingdom Bacillati; phylum Actinomycetota; class Actinomycetes; order Micrococcales; family Microbacteriaceae; genus Curtobacterium; species Curtobacterium sp. MCLR17_007. Next base: position 1,034,695 of record NZ_CP126271.1, read on the forward strand.
CTGCCCGACGGCTGGACGCTGCAGTGGTGGGGGACCGTGTTCGAGGACCCCTCGCTGGCCGTCGCCGTGCAGAACTCGCTCGTGCTCGCTCCGCTGACGGTCCTGATCGCCGCGGTCATCTGCCTGCCGGCCGCGTGGGCGATCAGCCGCATCGAGTTCCCCGGTCGCCGGGTGGTGCTGGTCGGGCTGTTCGCCACGAACGCCTTCCCGAAGATGGGACTGTTCGTCACGATGTCGGCGATGTTCACGGCGTTGAACCTGATGAACACCGTGACGGGCATCCTCATCGTCCACGTGCTCGGCTGTGTCGTGTTCATGACGTGGCTGCCCGCGGCGGCGTTCTCGGCCGTGCCGCGATCCCTCGAGGAGGCCGCCCGCGACGCCGGGGCGAGCCGCTGGCGCACGTTCTGGTCGGTGACCTTCCCGATCGCCTGGCCGGGCATCCTGGTCGCGATGGTGATGAGCTTCCTGGCCTCGTTCGACGAGGCGCAGGGCACGTACCTGGTCGGCGCTCCGACGTACATGACCATGCCGACCGCGATGTACTCGCTGGTCCTGAATTCACCGCGGCAGGTGTCGGCGGTGTTCGCGATCGCGCTCAGCATCCCGTCCGTGGTGCTCATGACCCTGGCCCGCAAGCACATCATGGGCGGCCGCCTGGCGGACGGGTTCCAGATCCGATGACCACTCCCAGCACGAAAGGCGACCCCATGACGGACGCAACGCTCGTCGCGGACCCCGGACCGAGCCTCCAGACCGGCAGGCGGCCCACCGACGGCCGGACCACCGGCGGCGGACTCGCCCTGCGCGGGCTGACCAAGTCCCTCGGCGGCCGCGACGTCGTCGCCGGCATCGACCTCGACGTGGCGAAGGGCGAGCTCGTCTCGCTGCTCGGCCCGTCCGGCTGCGGCAAGACGACCACGCTGCGCATGGTGGCCGGCTTCCTGCCCGTCGACGGCGGCACCGTGACGATGGGCGGCGCCGACGTCACCGACCTGGGACCGGAGCGCCGACCGAGCGCGATGGTGTTCCAGAACTACGCGCTCTGGCCGCACATGACGGTCACGCAGAACGTGGCGTTCCCGCTCCGCACCCGCCGCGTGTCGAAGCAGCGGACGGCCGAGCGCGTCCGCGAAGCCCTCGAGCTGGTCGGGCTCACGCACCACGCGACCTCGAAGCCGACGGCGATCTCGGGCGGCGAGCAGCAGCGTGTCGCCCTGGCCCGGGCGATCGTCCAGGAGCCCGACGTGCTGCTGCTCGATGAGCCGCTGTCGAACCTCGACGCCAAGCTCCGCGTGAGCGTGCGCGACGAGATCCGCCGGATCCAGCAGCGGCTGGGCATCACGACCGTGATCGTCACGCACGACCAGGACGAAGCGCTGAGCGTGTCGGACCGGATCGCCGTGATGCACGACGGCCGGATCGAGCAGGTGGCCTCACCGACCGACCTCTACGCCCGGCCGGGCACACGGTTCGTGGCGTCGTTCATCGGTGCCACGAGCACCGTGCGCGGCGCGTTCCTGGCCGACGTGCGCACGCCCTTCGCCGACGGCGACGAGGTCCTGGTCCGACCGGAGCAGGTGACCCTCGTCCCCGACGCGCCGGTCACGGCGACCGTGACGCGCGTGCTCATGCGCGGGCACTTCGCCGAGGTCGTGCTCGCCGCTGGCGACGCCGAACTGCGGGCGTTCGTCACCGGTGCACCGCCCGCGGTCGGCAGCACCACCGGCGTCCGGCTCGGGTCGGTCCTGGTCTACCGCGACGGCGCACTGGTGGAGGGCCCCCGATGACCACGGAGACGCTCCCGACGCTCGAGACGCAGCACGACGGCGGGTCCCGGGCGCGCCTGCCGCGCCTGGTCGCCCACCGCGGCGCGCCGCGTGTCCGCCGCGAGAACACCCTGCCCGCCGTCGCGGTCGCCGAGGCGCTCGGCGCCGACACGATCGAGGTCGACGTCCGCCGGACCGCGGACGGCGTCGCGGTGCTGCTGCACGACGAGACCCTCGGACGACTGTGGGGTGACGCCCGACACGTGTCCGAGGTGTCCTGGTGCGACCTCGCGCGGCTGGGCAACGGACTCGACCGCATCCCACGGCTCGACGCCGTCCTCGAACGGCTGGACGGCTGTCGGTCGGTGCTGCTCGTCGACCTGACCGACCCGGCAGACGCCGTGGTCGCCGCGTCCACCGTCGCCGGGTCCGAAGCAGACGTGACGATCGCCTGGTGCGGGGCTCCCGAGGCGATGCACGCGGTGCGCTCGGTCCTGCCGGACGCGGACGTCTGGTTGGCGTGGGAGTCGCTCCGCCCCCCGACGCCGGCCGACCTGGTCGAGCTGACCCCGTCGACGCTCAACCTCGACGTCGCGTTCCTGACCCCGCGGACGGTGCGGGCGGCGCACGACCTCGGCCTGCAGGTCTCCGTGTGGACGGTCGACGACCCCGAACCCGCGCTGTGGGCCGCGCGGCTCGGTGCCGACTCGATCACCACGAACGACCTGGCGCTGGTCCGTGCCGCGCTGACCGCCGCCGAGCGCGACGGGTGGCCGGAGCCCGCGCGCGAGCCGACCGAGACCGAGGTGGCATCGCGCGCACAGGCCCTGGCGCACCGGATCGCGCACGAGGTCATCGCGTTCACCCGTGAACACCCCGTCGGCACCGTCTCGACGAAGGCGCACCCCGCCGACCTGGTGACCGACGTCGACCGACTCGTCGAGCAGCACGTCCGCGGTCGGGTGCGTGCCGCGTTCCCGACGCACGGCTTCGTCGGCGAGGAGTACGGCGAGGCGCCCGGCGACAAGCACCGCTGGTACCTCGACCCCGTCGACGGCACCACGAACCTGGCGAACGGCATCCCGTGGACGAGCATGTCGCTCTGTCTGACCCGCAGCGGACGTCCGGTCGTCGGAGTCGTCGCGGACCCCTGGCGAGGCGAGGTGCTCGAGGCTCGTCGCGGTCGTGGTGCCTCCATCCGCGGGCGGCAGCTCCGGCTCGACGACGTGCCCCGACCCCTGGCCGGAGCGGTGGTCGGCACCGAGCTCGACGGGCACCTGCCCTGGCCCGGGTTCGGCGCGTTCCTCGACGCGCTCGCCGCCCGGTCCTGCACGCTGCGGGTCCAGGGCTCCGGCACGCTGACGATCGCGCAGGTCGCGGCCGGCCGGGGGATCGGCGGCTGCGTGTCGGCGTTCAACCCCGTCGACCACGGCGCCGCGGTGCTGCTCGTCCACGAGGCGGGCGGCATCGTCATGACCGAGGACGGTCCGGTGTCCGGGTTCCCGGACCTCGGCGCGCCGTTCCTGGTGGCCCACCCGGGCGCCGCGGACGAACTGCACCAGGTGTGGGCCGGAGCGCTCCGCGCCCACCGCTGACCACCCTGACGGGAGGCGCGGGTCGGGCCCGCCACGGGCCTCCAGTCCGCTCCTGGCGGACGTGCACCGCATTCTGTGCAGCCACACAGTCATCGGTCGTCCGGCGACCCTACTGTGGCAACTCCACGGGCATCGTGTCCGTGCCGAAGGAGCATCGACATGGGATTCCTCGACCGCCTGCTCGGCCGTGAGGACCGATCGCAGCAGCAGGGCTGGAACGCGCAGCAGCCGCAGCAGCCGCCGACCTGGGGCCAGCCCCAGCAGCAGGGCTACCAGTACGGTCAGCAGTCGTACAACGCGGCACCGCCTGCCGGTGCTGGTGTGTCGGGTGGTGCCCGCTCGGAGGACGAACAAGCCGTCGAGCGGTACCGCTACCTGCTGAAGACCGCGCCGCCCGAGCGCATCGAAGAGGTGCACGCCGAGGCCTTCGAGCGTCTGACGCCCGAACAGCGCCGGATGGTCTACGACGAGTTCACCCGCACCGCACCCGCCGGTGAGGCCCCGCGTGGTGACGACCCGCGCTCCCTGGCGCAGGCGGCGACCCGCTCCGAGATCCGGCAGCCCGGGTTCATGGAGCGCTCGCTCGGCGGCATGAACGGTGGCATGAACGGCCGCGGCGGCGGGCTCGGCCAGCGCCAGGGACCCTCGTTCGGCGGCATGCTCGGCGCGTCGATCCTCGGCACCGTGGCCGGGTACGTGATCGGCTCGACGCTGATGAGCGCCTTCCTGCCCGACCCGTCCGGGTTCGACGGTGGGACGGACGCCTCGGGTGACGGCGGCACCGACGGCGGATCGGGGGATGCGGGTGACGGCGGTTCGGGGGACACTGGTGCCGAGAACGCGTCGTGGGACGACGGCGGCGGCTCCGACTTCGGAGGCGGCGGTGGCTTCGACGACTTCGGCGGCGACATGGGTGGCGGGTTCGACATCTGACGTCCGGTCGCTGCCGACCCCTCCCTGTTGCACGGTCCACGAAGGAGTGGCGGCATGGCGATCATCGAGGCCTCCGGGCTGACCAAGACCTACCGATCCAAGTCGGGGCCGGTGCACGCCCTGGCCGGCCTCGACCTGTCCGTCCCGCAGGGCACCGTCATGGCGCTGCTCGGGCCGAACGGCGCCGGCAAGACCACCACGGTCAAGGTGCTGACCACGCTGATCAAGCCCGACGCGGGCACGGCGACGATCGCGGGCATCGACGTCGTCGCTGACCCGCAGGCCACCCGGCGCTCGATCGGGGTGTCCGGGCAGTACGCCGCCGTGGACGAGAACCTGACGGGCTTCGAGAACCTCGAGATGATCGGGCGGCTGTACCACCTCGGTGGCAAGGCCTCCCGACAGCGTGCGCGCGAGCTGATCGACGTGTTCGACCTGTCCGAGGCCGGCGACCGACCGGTCAAGGGGTTCTCCGGCGGCATGCGTCGGCGTATCGACCTGGCCGGAGCGCTCGTGATGAACCCGAGCGTGCTGTTCCTCGACGAACCGACCACGGGGCTCGACCCCCGCAGTCGACTCGCACTGTGGGGGATCATCGAGCACCTCGTGGCTGACGGGGCGACCGTGCTCCTCACGACGCAGTACCTGGAAGAGGCGGACCGGCTCGCCGACGACATCGCCGTGATCGACGGCGGGACCGTGATCGCCGAGGGCACGGCCGACCAGCTCAAGGCGCAGGTCGGCGGGCACCGGGTGGTCGTCACCCTGGTCGACGACGCCGACGGGGACGCCGCCACGACCGTGCTCCGGCGGTACGGCACCGGTGAGGTCGAGGTCTCCGGGGACGGACGGACCCGTGCGATCGCCGTCGACGCCGGCCCCGCGGCGCTGCAGCGGGTCCTCGCCGACCTCGGCGAGGCGGGCATCGAGCTGCACGACGCCGGCATGCGACGACCGACCCTCGACGACGTGTTCCTGCGGCTGACCGGCCACGCGGCGACCGAGGACGACGGCGACGGGCCGGGCGGTGGCGGTGCCGGTGCCGGCGGTGCTGCTCGCTCTCGGGGCCGGGCTGACGCGTCCGAGGAGCGTGTCCGATGACCGCCACCGTGACGGCACCGGGTCGGCAACTGCCCGTCGTCGTCACCGCGCCGCTCGCCGTGTGGTTCGAGGACGGCTGGACCGTCACCAAGCGGAACCTCATCAAGATCAAGCGGTCGCCGGACATGCTCGTCTTCGCGGTGCTGCAGCCGATCATGTTCGTGCTGCTGTTCAGCCAGGTCTACGGCGGCGCGATCGCCGTGCAGGGGACCGACTACACGCAGTTCCTGATGGCCGGGATCTTCGCCCAGACGGTCGTGTTCGGGGCGACGTTCTCCGGGTCCGCGATGGCGCAGGACCTGAAGGAGGGGCTGATCGACCGGTTCCGCACGCTGCCGATGTCCGCATCGGCGGTGCTCGTCGGCCGGACCAACAGCGACCTCGTGCTCAACACGATCTCGATGGTGATCATGATGCTGACCGGGCTGGCGGTCGGTTGGCGGGTGAACTCCTCACCGCTCGAGTTCCTGGCCGGCATCGCGTTGCTGCTGTTGTTCAGCTACGCCTTCAGCTGGGTGATGGCGCTGCTCGGCATGAGCGTCAAGACCCCCGAGGTCATCAACAACGCCTCGTTCATGATCCTGTTCCCGCTGACGTTCGTCTCGAACGCCTTCGTGCCGAGCGACACCCTGCCGCTCGTCCTGCGGGTCTTCGCCGAGTGGAACCCGGTGTCGTCACTGGTCCAGGCCGCTCGTGAGCTGTTCGGCAACGTCGGCTCCGCGCCGGTCCCCGACATCTGGACGATGCAGCACCCGGTCGTCACGGTGCTCGTCGGCATCGCGGTCATGCTCGTGGTGTTCGTGCCCTGGGCCGTGAACAAGTACACCCGCATCAGCGCCAAGTAGTCGGTTCTCCACAGCCCGGTCCGGGTGGCGCGCAACGCGGCACCCGGACCGTTTACGATCGACTCCAGTTCGTCGGGTCCCCGACGTCCCGGCAGCGAGAGGGCCCATGACCGCGACAGACGCCGAGCGCACCACCCCGGCCGCCCGCGCGCCCCGGTCCCACCGGAACGTGCGGCTGCGGCGGTGGATGCTGCAGGGCTCCGACCGCGGCGCCGATCACCAGGGCCCCCACCAGGTCGAGGTGGAGAAGACGCACTCATGGTGGCGCGTCATGTGCCTGACCGGCGTCGACTACTTCTCGACGCTCGGGTACCAGCCCGCCATCGCCGCGCTCGCCGCCGGGCTGCTCTCGCCGATCGCGACGATCGTGCTCGTGCTCGTCACGCTGTTCGGCGCGCTGCCCGTGTACCGCCGGGTGGCGCAGGACAGCTTCCGCGGGGCCGGCTCCATCATGATGCTCGAGAAGCTGCTGCCCTGGTGGGCGGGCAAGCTCTTCGTGCTCGTGCTGCTCGGGTTCGCCGTCACCGACTTCATGATCACGATGACGCTGTCGGCAGCGGACGCCACGGCACACATCGCGGAGAACCCCTTCACCCCGCACTGGTTCACCGAGATCCCGGTGCCGTTGACCCTGGCGCTGCTGCTCCTGCTCGGCGTGGTCTTCCTGCGTGGGTTCAAGGAGGCGATCGGCATCGCCGTCGGACTCGTCGCCGTCTACCTCGTCCTCAACGCGGTCGTCATCGGTGTCGCGCTCTGGCACGTGGTCGAGCGGCCGGCCGTGGCGAGCGACTGGTGGAGCGGCCTGACCGCGCAGCACAGCAACCCCCTGGTGATGATCGGCATCGCGCTGATCGTGTTCCCCAAGCTCGCGCTCGGCCTGTCCGGTTTCGAGACCGGTGTCGCGGTGATGCCCCAGGTCCGCGGTGACGCCTCGGACGACACCAGCCCCAGGCCAGAGGGCCGCATCCGCGGGACCAAGCGGCTGCTCACCGTCGCAGCCGTCATCATGAGCACGTTCCTCATCACGTCGTCGATCGTGACGACGTTCCTCATCCCGCAGCGCGAGTTCCAGCCGGGCGGTGGTGCGAACGGTCGGGCGCTCGCCTACCTGGCGCACGAGTACCTGGGCGGCGTGTTCGGGTCGGTGTACGACTTCTCGACGGTGGCGATCCTGTGGTTCGCCGGTGCGAGCGCCATGGCCGGCCTGCTCAACCTCGTGCCGCGGTTCCTGCCCCGCTACGGCATGGCGCCACAGTGGGCTCGCGCGACTCGGCCGCTGGTCATCATCTTCACGCTCATCGCCTTCGTGATCACGATCATCTTCCAGGCCAACGTGGACGCCCAGGGCGGTGCGTACGCCACCGGCGTGCTCGTGCTGATCACGAGCGCGGCGGTCGCAGTGACCCTGTCGGCCCGGCGCCGGCAGCAGAAGAAACGGACGATCGGGTTCGGCGTCATCGCTGTCGTCTTCGTCTACACGACCATCGCGAACGTGATCGAGCGGCCCGACGGCGTCCGGATCGCCGCCGTGTTCATCATCGCCATCGTCGTCGTGTCCCTCGTCTCCCGGGTGCGCCGGTCGTTCGAGCTCCGCGCGTCGTCGATCGAGCTGGACGCCACGGCACGCCAGTTCGTCGAGGCCGACGCCGACCAGTTCAGCTCCGTCTGCATCATCGCGAACGAGCCCGGCGCGGGCACCGCTGCTGCCTACCGCGCGAAGGGACGCGAGGAACGGCGTGACTCCGGCATCCCGGCGCGGGTCCCGACGATGTTCCTCGAGGTCCTCCCGGCCGACTCCTCGGACTTCGAAGAGGACCTGGTGGTGGAAGGCCACGTCGTCCAGGGGCATCGTGTGCTGCGCGTCCGGTCGGGCAACGTGCCGAACACGATCGCATCGACGCTGCTCGCCATCCGCGACATCGCGGGCGTCGTGCCGAGCGTCTACTTCGAGTGGAACGAGGGCAGCCCGATCCGCAACGCGATCCGGTTCGTGTTCACGGGCGTCGGCGACGTCGCACCCGTCACCAGAGAGGTCCTGCGCGAGGCCGAACCCGAGGTCTCGCGACGACCGAGCGTCCACGTGTCGTGACGGACACGCAACGCGACCGCCGCTCGTCCTGACGGCGGGTCCTACCCCAGGATCCCGACCCGCACCTTCCGGCGCAGCACCTTGCCGATCATCGAACGCGGCAGGTCCTCGACCACGACGACCCGACGCGGCACCTTGTACGCAGCCAGGTGCTCCCGCGCGTAGGCCCGCAGGGCATCGGGGTCGAACGACGACGGGTCGACCGGCACGACGGCGGCGACGACCTGCTCGTTGCCACCCTGGGTGATGCCGACGACGGCGACCTCACGCACGCTCGGGTGCTTCACCAGCGCATCCTCGACCTCGGTCGGCGAGACGTTGAACCCGCCGGTGATGATCAGCTCCTTGAGCCGGTCGACGATCCGCACGAACCCGTCGTCGTCGATCTCCACGATGTCGCCGGTGCGGAACCAGCCGTCGGCGGTGAACACCTCGTCGGTCGCCTCGGCCTTGCCCCAGTAGCCGCTGAAGACCTGCGGGCCACGCACCTGCAGCTCACCGGGCTGCCCGGTGCCGAGGACCTGCGTGGCGTCGTCGGGATCGGCCACGCGGACCTCGGTCGACGGCAGCGGGAGGCCGATCGAGCCCATGCGACGAGCGTCGGACACCGGGTTCGCCATGAGCACGGGCGAGCACTCGGACAGGCCGTAGCCCTCGACGAGGTACCCGCCGGTCCGCTCCTCCCACGGCTCGACGACGTCCGCCGACAGGGCCATCGCGCCGGAGATGCCGATCTCGATCCCGTGGAGCGAGACCTTCGCCGCGTCGGCAGCGTGCTGCAACCGCGCGTAGATCGGGGGGACCGCGGGCAGGAAGGTCGGGGGGTTCCGCTTGATCGCGGTCAGGACCAGCGCGGGGTCGAACGCCGGGAACAGCACCAGGCGGGACGCCATGCTCATCGCGAAGGTCAGGCAGAGCGTCAGCCCGTAGGCGTGGAACATCGGCAGGATCGCGTAGACCACGCTGCCGTCGCCCGGCTGGATCTGCGGCACCCACGAGCGTGCCTGCGCGGCGTTCGCGATGAGGTTGCCGTGCGACAGCACCGCGCCCTTCGGCGTGCCGGTCGTGCCGGACGTGTACTGGATGAGCGCCGTGTCGGACGTGCCGGGTCGCGGGTGCTTCCGCGGCAACCGCCGCGAGGACACCAGGTCGTCCCACGTCGTCGTGCCACGGACCGTCGTCGTCAGCTTGGCGCGCGACTCGCGGGCCTTCGCCACCGGAAGCGCGAGCGCCAGCCGGGTCGAGCGCGGCATCGCCCTCGTCAGGTCCACTGACACGATCGCGTCGAGACGGACGTCGGCAGGGAAGTCCTGCAGGGTCGCGACGGACTTGTCCCACGCGATCGCCACGCGGGCGCCGTGGTCCTCGAACTGGTGCCGGAGCTCACGCGGTGTGTAGAGCGGGTTGTGCTCGACGACCACCGCGCCGAGTCGCAGGGCCGCGTAGAAGGCCACGACGTGTTGCGGGCAGTTCGGCAGCACGAGGGCCACGCGGTCACCCGCGACGACGCCGAGCTTGCGCAGGCCGTTCGCCGCCCGGGCGATCTGGTCCTCGAGTTCGGCGTACGTCGTGGTGCGCTTGAAGAACTCGAGGGCGACCTTCTTCGGGAACCGCTTCGCGGACTGCTCGACGAGGTCGACGAGCGACCCGGAGGGCTCCTCGATGTCGTGCGGCACTCCCGGTGCGTAGGAGGCAAGCCAGGGACGGGGCGTGTCGATGCTCACCCGCCCAACCTAGCGGGACGTGCCCGGGGGAATGTCAGGAGCACGACGGACGATGGCGGCATGTCCTTCGTCACCGACGCCTTCCGCTCCCGGCTCAACACGACCTTCACCGGGAGCTCCACGGAGCGGCCGGCGTGGGTCGACGAGCTCGAACAGGGCACCGACGCGGGGTTCTTCGGCCCCGGTTCGGCGACCTGGTCGGTGCACGGGGGCAAGCAGACCATCGTGGCCGGGGTCCGCGCGCTCCTGGTCCAGGCGATGCACCCGGGCGCGCTCGCCGGCGTCGCCGACCACTCCCGCTACCGCGAGGACCCCTTCGGCCGCCTGGCCGGCACCATCCGCTGGATCTACACGGTCTCCCACGGCGACACCGCGACCGCGACCGGGGCCAGCCAGTGGGTGCTGCGCCTGCACGAGAAGGTCCGTGGCCAGTACGTCGACGGACACGGCGTGACGCGGGACTACACCGCCAACGACCCCGACCTGGCCCGCTGGGTGCACCTGGCCTTCACCGATGCGTTCCTCCGTGCCGCCGAGCAGTGGGGCGACCCCATCCCGGGCGGGGCCGATGCGTACGTGCGCGAATGGGCGACGGCCGGACGTCTGATGCGCGTCGAGGACCCGCCCGAGTCCGAGGCCGAACTCCGCGCGCAGATGAACGGGTACCTCGACCGCGGCGAACTCGCCGTCACCGCCCGCACCCGCGAGGTCATCCGCTTCATCAAGAACCCGCCCCTGGCCCGGATGCTCCGGCCGGGCTACCAGGCGCTGTTCCAGGGCGCGGCCTCGACCCTCGATCCGCGTCACCGGTCGATGCTCGGGCTGCGGGCACCGGGGATCGGACCGGTCGAACTCCCCGTCGGACGCGCGACGGGCCTGGTGCTCGACGGCATCGGCGCGGTGCTCGGCAACCAGACGGGCACCGAGCGCGCAGCGCTCGCCCGCATCGCCCGGTTGGAGCGCGAGGGCGCCGCACCCGCGGCCTGAGTCCGCACCCCAGACCAGACGGGAGGCCCGGTGCCAGCTGGCACCGGGCCTCCCGTCGGTTCTGTGGGTGCGTCAGAAACCGGACGGCACCCGGGGCGTGTACGCGGACTCGAGTCGCGTCACCTCGTCGTCGGTGAGCGTGATCGCCGAGGCGGCCACCGCGTCGTCGATGTGGTGCTCCTTGGTCGCACCGATGATCGGCGCCGTGACGGCGGACTTGCCGGCGACCCAGGCCAGCGCGACCTGGGCCATGCTCACGCCGCGGTCCTCGGCGATCTGCTGCACCTCGCCCACGATGGTGCGGTTGGCGTCCTCGTCCTGGCGGTACAGGGTCTTGCCGAACTCGTCGGTGTCCGACCGCGAGCCGGAGCCGGCCGAGTCCCACGGGCGGGTGACCTTGCCGCGGGCGAGCGGGCTCCACGGGATGACCCCGACGCCGCTCTGCTCGCAGAACGGGTGCATCTCGCGCTCTTCCTCGCGCTCGAGCAGGTTGTACTGGTCCTGCATGCTCACGAACTTCGTCCAGTCGTGCAACTCGGCGGTGTGCTGCATCTCGGCGAACTGCCACGCCCACATGCTGCTCGCGCCGATGTACCGCGCCTTGCCGGACTTGACGACGTCGTGCAGGGCCTCCATCGTCTCGGCGATCGGCGTCTGCGGGTCGAAGCGGTGGATCTGGTACAGGTCGACGTAGTCGGTCCCGAGGCGCTGCAGCGACGCGTCGATCTCGTGCATGATCGCCACGCGGGACAGCCCGGCGCCGTTCCGGCCGGGGCGCATCCGGTTGAAGACCTTCGTGAAGACCTGCACGTCCTCGCGGGGGCCGAGTTCACGCAGCAGTGTGCCGGTGATCTCCTCACTGCTGCCCGCGGAGTACACGTTCGCGGTGTCGAACGCGGTGATGCCGGCGTCGAACGCCCGTCGGACGAAGGGCCGTGCCTGGTCGATACCGACGCTCCACGCGTGCGAGCCGCGGTCCGGGTCGCCGTAGGACATCATCCCGAGGACGACGCTGCTGATCTCGAGGCCGGTGCCGCCGAGGCGGACTGTCTGGATGTCGGTCATGCCGCCACTCTGGCATCGCGGCCTGTGACGGCCAGCAGGCGGACCTGGAGCGGGGCGTCGTCGGGGACCTCGACCGGTGCCGCGTAGAGCCCGGTGGATGCGAGGGACTCCATCTGCGGCTCGAAGTGCTGCCACACCGCCTGCACGAGCTCGTCGGGCAGCGAGTCGTCCGTACCCGTGGCCCGCGCGAGGTCCCACGTGTGGATGGTGATGTCGCTCGTCTGCTCGGCGAGGTACTCGCCCGCCGTCACCACGTCGGTCTCGAGGTGCACAGGGGCGTCCTTCGGGGCGCGACGCCAGGCCTCGGTGGCGGCGCTCGCGAAGCGGTCCCAGGCGAGGACGAGGTCGTCACCGACGGGCTCGAGGTCGTCGTCGTGCTGGTCGTGCTGGTCGCGCTGGTCTGTTTGGTCGCGCCGGTCTGTGTGGTCTGTCTCGTCGTGCTGTGTCGGGCTGCTGTCTGCCGGGTTGGCGTGGTCGTGGTCGTGGTCGGCCGGGTCGTGGCCGGCTCCGGTCAGCAGCCGGGGGATCCACCGCTGTTCGTCGATGACGTGGGCGACGAGGTCGCGGGTGGTCCACTCGGAGTCGGGGGTCGCCGCGTCCCAGTCGGTCACGGCGGCGACGCGGCGGCCGAACTCGGCGGCCGCGAGGGCCTGCAGCGCGATCCAGTCGGTGGCCATGGTGGTGCTCCTGTTCGTCCGGGTGCCCCGGTGTCGGGTGTCCGCGTGGTGCTTGGCGTCGGTTGGTGGCGTGGTGCTCGGTTAGGGGTGGAACCGCCGGGTCGCCCGGCCGATTCCCGCCGCCCAACCTACGCGCGCCCGGGGCCGATGGGGGTGCGGGCGGACTGCCGCGCGTCCGGGCGGTTGCGGGTGCGCCTGCGCGTGTGCGTGTGCGTGGCGCGTGCGTGGCGTGTGCGCGGCGCGTGACGTCGCCCCCGAATCTCGAGCGGGCGGAGTGCCAGGGTCCTTCGTCCCACGAGGCCGCGCTTCCGCCCGCTCGCGCGCTGGTCCGCTTGCGCCTGCCCGGTGACGTCCGGTTTGCAGGGGACCTCGCCGCGGTAGCGACCGGGGCGCCGCCACCACCTGAGACGCCAGCGAAGACCGCGAAGACCGCGAGCCGCGAGGACCGCGAGCGGGCGGAACGCCTCGGTCTCGAGGAACGCGAGCGCATTTTTTCGCCCGCTCGGTGGGGCATGTGCGTTTGCGGTACGCGGGTATGCGCTGTTGTGACCAGGCTCTCGCGGGGGCGCTCGGCCGTGCTGCGCGCGGGCCGTTCGGACGAGCGCAACCGCGGGAACGCGGACGGGCGAAAGACCCCGGTCCTGCCGGTGTGCGGGTGTACGTTTCCGCCCGTTCGTGAGTGGTGCGGTTCGGTGAGGAGGCTCGGCTCGGCTCAGCTGCGCGCCTCCGCGGGCATGACGAAGCCCCGGCACCTCGGGAGGCGTCGGGGCTTCGTTCGGTGTGGTGCGCCGGCGTGGTTCAGGAGCCGCCGTCCAGCTTCAGAGCGAGATGACTCAGGCCGCCTGGAGGACGAACTGCACGTCGAGGTTGATGGTCACGTCGTTGCCGAGCGTGAAGCCACCGGCCTCGAGCGCGGCGTTCCAGTTCACGCCGAACTCGGTCCGGTCGATCTTGGTCTTCGCCTCGGCGCCGAGCTTGGTCTGACCGTAACCGTCGGTGGTCACGCCGCCGAACTCGGTCTTGAGGGTGACGTTCTTGGTCACGCCACGGAGCGAGAGCTCGCCGTCGATGAGCATGTCGTCGCCGTCCTCGCGGATGCCGGTCGAACGGAAGGTCATGTTCGGGTGCTCTTCGGTCAGGAAGAAGTCGCCGGTCGCCAGGTGCTGGTCGCGCTGCTCCTGGTTGGTGTTGATGCTGGCGACGTCGATGGTCGCTTCGAGGGTGGTGTCGAGCGGGTTCTCAGCAGTGATGAGCTTGGCGTCGAAGCGCTCGAACTTGCCCTTGACCTTGCTGATCGCGAGGTGGCGGACCGAGAAGCTGACCTCGGAGTGGGTCGGGTCGAGAGTCCAGGTGCCGGCGACGTAGCCGGGGATGGCGGATGCGGTGAGAGCCATGGTGGTGTCCTTCCAGGACGACGGAGTTCGTTGTTCGACGCGAGACCGGATTCCCCAATCCATGCGCCCGCATCGAAGTTGATGCTACGCCATTGTGCACCCAAATGGTTGAAGCGTCAACCAATAGGCTGCGGCAGCGCGCTGGATCGCGTGTCATGCCGCCCTGACCTCCCCTCGATGACGAGTCTCCGGACCCGGGCAACGAAGCGCTCGACCTGCCTCCCGACGTCGTCAGCTGTCACGCGGACCAACCACCAGTCCACGTCCTTGAGGTGTTCGCCCCGCGTGAGGTCCTTCTTGAACGTCGCTGGATCCGTCCGGTGCAAGTCGCTCTCGTACTCGATCGCCACCCGGGCTTCGGGGAACGCGAGGTCGACACACGCGATCCAGACCCCGTCCACGACGACGTCGTGGTTCAGAGCCGGTTCGGGGAGCCCGCCTCGGGTCAGTGCAAGACGGGTCCGGGTCTCGCCGGGGGAGCGCGACCCTGGTCGGATCTCGGCGAGTGCAGCGCGGAGACGTCGGACACCCCGGAAGCCGCGCCGACGTCGCACGGCCACGCGGAGTTCGTCGATCGTGACCCAGCCGAGCCACCCGACCAGTGCGTCACCGGCGATGACCAGCTCGTCAACGCTCAACATCGTGCTGAGCGCGACGAACGTGTCGACGGGCGTGCTGATCGGTGCACCGCGCGAGACGGTCTTCCGGACGGTGCCGAGGCGAGCTCGGTGCCCAACTGCGCCGCGGACGCGGAGGGCCTGGTCCGTACCGATGGTCGTGACGTGCAGCCGCGCTTCCCGCTCGGCGCGACGGGGTAGCGGGATGCCGATGATCGCGGCCGCTGTGGTGTGGCTGAACACCTGATCTGGACGGAGTCGAGGAGCGAGAGCTCGAGCGCGCTCTTCGACGGAGCGGGGCATCGTCGCGGACCGGATGCCGTGGAAGGGCCGCTCGAGGTCGTTCGCATCGAGCCGACCGCGCGACACCCCACGGCGGAGGGCGTCCCGAACGCGGAACGAGGCGTTCCGCAACACCATTGGAAGTCGAGTTCGGGCGGTCATGCTCCGATGCTCGCTGTGAACCGTCGTCGGGGAGGTGCGTCGGGCCTCCGGTGTGGACAGTTCCGGCGGGTTAGCGAATGTGGAGGACACCCGGCTGACCCGAGCGGACGAACTCGCCGGGTGGATTGCTCGGGCACCCTGGCGTTCCGCCCGCTCGCGCGGGTGGGGCGTGGTTCCGCCCGCTCGCGCGGGTGGGGCTTGATTCCGCCCGCTCGGACAAGGCACCCGCACCCAGGCACCAGCGCACCCGGGCACCCGCGCACCCAGGCGCACCCAGGCGCCGCGCACCCGGGCACCCGCGCACCCAGGCACTCGCAGGCCCACCCAGCGACGGGCGGGCTCCGGTAGCGTCGGCAGCATGGAATTCAGGTACCTCGGCAACTCCGGACTCAAGATCTCCGAGATCACCTACGGCAACTGGTTGACGCACGGCTCGCAGGTCGAGAACGACGTCGCGACCCATTGCGTGCAGGCGGCGCTCGAGGCTGGCATCACCACGTTCGACACCGCGGACACGTACGCCAACACCGCCGCCGAGAGCGTCCTCGGCGAAGCGCTCAAGAGCGAGCGTCGCGCGGGCCTCGAGGTCTTCACGAAGGTCTACTGGCCGACCGGCCCGAAGCAGCACAACGACGTCGGGCTCAGCCGCAAGCACATCATGGAGTCGATCAACGGCTCGCTGACGCGGCTCCAGACCGACTACGTCGACCTGTACCAGGCGCACCGGTACGACCACGAGACCCCGCTCGAAGAGACCATGCAGGCGTTCGCCGACGTGGTGCGCCAGGGCAAGGCGCTCTACATCGGCGTGAGCGAGTGGACCGCCGAGCAGATCCGTGCGGGTGCAGCACTCGCGAAGGAGCTCGGGTTCCAGCTCATCTCGAACCAGCCCCAGTACTCGATGCTGTGGCGGGTCATCGAGGGTGAGGTCGTCCCTGCCTCGAAGCAGCTCGGTCTGTCGCAGATCGTGTGGTCACCCATCGCCCAGGGCGTGCTCACCGGCAAGTACAAGCCGGGTCAGCCGCTGCCCGAGGGATCCCGTGCCACGGACGAGAAGGGCGGCGCCGACATGATCAAGCGGTTCATGCGCGACGAGGTCCTCGAGGCCGTCCAGCGACTCCAGCCCGTCGCCGACCAGGCGGGCCTGACGCTCGCGCAGCTGGCCATCGCGTGGACGCTGCAGAACGAGAACGTGGCGAGTGCGATCGTCGGGGCCTCGCGGCCGGCGCAGGTCACCGACAACGTCAAGGCCGCCGGCGTCCGCCTCGACGCGGATGCCCTGCAGGCGATCGACGCGGCGCTCGGTGACATCCCCGAGCGGGACTCGTCGAAGAGCGTCAGCCCGGCGTCCCGACCGGCCTGAGCCGACCGGGGTCCCGACCGGCCTGAGCCGACCGGCGTCCGGAGCGACCTGAGCCGACCGGCGTCCGGACCGGCCCGGTTCGATCCGCCGACCCGCTCAGGCCGGCCAGAGCCTCCACACCGTCCGGCCGGACTGTCCGATCTCCGCAGCTTCCTCGGCTGACCCCCGACGCACAGACCGTTCCAGGGCCCGCGGCGCCCCAGCCGCGGGCCCTTCCCCATGTCGACGCGGAAGTGCAGGATGCACCACGACGACGGCGACGTACCCCGGATGAACAGCACGTGTCGTGAGGCTGGCAGGGTGCTGACCAGGTCCGTACCCCGACCAAACCCCCACGCGAAGCCCCCCGAATCGGGGGCATGACCTCCACCGAGACCCTCGTTGTGGTGCCACCCGTCCAGGGGGCACCCGACAGCACCGTCCCGGACGCCCAGCAGCACCCCGCCGGGCAACACCCCGCCGGGCCGCACCCCGCCGGGCAGCACCCCGCCGGGCAGCACCCCGCCGGGCAGCACCCCGCCCAGCGTCACCCGACCCGACGACGCTCGCCCCTCGTCGACCGCGCCGTGCGCCTCGTCGCCGCCAGCCGCCAACTCGTCTCGTTCGGCGCCATCGGCCTGCTCTGCTTCGTCATCGACCTCGGCGTCTACAACCTCCTGCGCCTGACGGTCCTCGACGACAAGCCCATCGCCGCGAAGGTCGGCTCCGCCGTCGTCTCGACCGCGGTGGCCTGGGTCCTCAACCGGTTCATCACCTTCCGGTCCGAGCGCACCACCGGTCGCGGTGCGACCGCCCGCGAGGGCGTGCTGTTCGCCGTCACCAACCTGATCGGACTGGGCATCGCCGCAGCGTGCCTGTTCGTCTCCCACTACGTCCTCGGATTCACCTCCACCCTCGCCGACAACGTCGCCGGCAACGGGGTCGGTCTCGTCCTCGGCACAGCGTTCCGCTTCGCCGCCTACAAGACCCTCGTCTTCCGTTCCCCCGACGCTCGCCGCACGAAGGAGCTTGCCGAATGACCATCCTGACCACGCTGACGCTGGCAGCAGGCCCGCTGCTGCAGCCGCAGGAACAGCCGGGCACGAACGACGTCCCGAACCGCGGCACCACCTCCGTCCCGACGGGAGGCTCGGGTGGCGGCACGCAGGCCGCTTGGTCGGTGGGCGAGTGGATCGGCTACTCGGCCCTCATCGCCATCTCCGTGCTCCTCACGCTGGTCGCGCTGTCCACCCTGTGGTGGATGCTGCACGCATGGCGTTCGCGCGACGCGCTCCGCGCGACGAGCTTCAGCCCGACGCCGCGTCCCGCCGCGCACCGCTTCACCCTGCTCGTGCCCGGTCGGCACGAGGAGGACGTGATGGGGCAGACGCTCGACATGCTCGCGAAGCAGGACCACCCCGACTTCGAGATCATCGCGATCGTCGGTGAGGACGACCCCGGCACCGACCGGGTCGTGCGCGAGGCCGCTGCCCGCCACCCCGGCCTGATCAAGGTCGTGGTGGACGACACCCTGCCGAAGAACAAGCCGAAGGCCATGAACCTCGCACTCAAGGAGGCGACCGGCGACATCGTCGGTGTGTTCGACGCCGAGGACGAGGTGTACCCGCACCTGCTCACCCTCGTCGACTCCCGGTTCCAGGAGACCGATGCCGACGTCGTGCAGGGTGGCGTGCAGCTGATGAACTTCCGGTCCAGCTGGTGGTCGCTCCGCAACGTCCTCGAGTACTACTTCTGGTTCCGCTCGCGCCTGCACTTCCACGCCGAGTCGAAGTTCATCCCGCTCGGCGGCAACACCGTCTTCGTGACCAAGGCGCGCCTGGACTGGTCGAACGGCTGGGACGCGCACTGCCTGGCCGAGGACTGCGAGCTCGGCGTCCGGCTGTCCGCCGACGGCGCCAAGGTCGTCGTGGCGTACTCGCCCGAGGCAGTCACCCGAGAGGAGACCCCGCCCACGTTCGCGTCGCTCCTGAAGCAGCGCACCCGGTGGAACCAGGGCTTCCTGCAGGTGCTCGAGAAGGGCGAGTGGAAGAAGCTCCCGACCCGCAAGCAGCGCTTCTTCGCCCGGTACCTGCTCACGATGCCGTTCATCCAGGCTGCGACGGGTCTGCTCATCCCGCTCAGCGTCGTGATGATCGCCTTCGTGAAGGTCCCGACCGTCATCGCACTCATCTCGTTCATCCCGCTCGCACCGACCCTGATGCTGCTGGCGGTGGAGATCGCCGGCCTCGGCGAGTTCGGCCGGCTCTACAAGGAGAAGGTCCGGGTCCGCGACTACGTGAAGCTCGTGCTCGGTCTCGTGCCGTACCAGGTCTTCCTCGCCGCAGCAGCGGTCCGTGCCGTCGTCCGCCACTCGCGCGGCCAGAACGGCTGGGAGAAGACGGAGCACACCGGCCAGCACCGCACCGCGGGCGAGCAGCTCGAGGTCGTCGGCTTCGCCTCGGCCGTCACCGAGCCGGACACCGAAGGACAGCCGGCCGCGCACGACCAGCACAGCGGCGACCAGCACACCGACGACCAGCAGCCCTCGTCCGACCGCCAGCCCGCCTACGCAGGAGGTGACCGATGACCGCCAGCATGACCAACACGACCGGGATCCCGATCCGCGGTGCCCAGGCATCCAGCGGCATCCGCGCCTGGTTCCAGGTGCACGCCCGCAGCCTGGCCTGGCTCCTCCCCGTCCTCGCGATCGCCGTCATGGTCCAGGTGTGGAATATGACCGGCACCCCGCAGCGCATCGACGACGAGGGGACCTACACCGCCCAGGCGTGGGCGATCACGAACCTCGGCGAGCTGACCCACTACACGTACTGGTACGACCACCCGCCGCTCGGGTGGATCCAGATCGCGGGCTACACCTCGCTGACCGGGGCGTTCGCGCGCTACCCGTTCGCCGTCGAGGCCGCCCGTGAGGCAATGGTGTTCTTCGCCGCCGCCTCGGCCGTTCTGCTCTTCGTCCTGGGTCGTCGCCTCGGCATGCACCGCTCGGCCAGCGCCGCCGCGGTCCTCGTCTTCGCGCTGTCGCCCCTGGCCCTGCAGTACCACCGCACGGTGTACATCGACAACGTCGCGACGCCGTGGCTCCTCGCCGCGTTCGTGCTCGTGTTGAGCCGCCGTCAGCAGCTCGCCGGCTTCGTCGGCGCCGCGGCGTGCCTCGGCATCGCGGTGCTCAGCAAGGAGACGTACCTGCTCGCGCTGCCGTTCCTGATCTGGATGGCCGTGCGTCGCGCCGACCCGAGCACGCGTCGGTACACGCTGAGCGTCGCCGGAGCGGTCCTCGCCGTCATCGGCGGTGGGTACATCCTGCTCGCCGCGGTCAAGGGCGAACTCGTGCCCACCCCGGGCAAGGTCAGCCTGCTCGAGGGCATCACCTACCAGCTCGGCAGCCGCCAGGCGAGCGGGTCAGTGTTCACCGGGGGCAGCCTGGCGAACGAGGCCGCCGCGCAGTGGTGGGCGCTCGACCCGGCGTTCATCGTGCTCGGCTCCGCCGCGGCCGTCGTGGGGCTCTTCGTGCGACGGGTCCGCCCGATCGCTGCGATGCTCGTCTTCCTGCTCGCGTTCATGTTCCGCCCGAACGGCTACCTCCCGGTCCCGTACGTGATCATGCTCGTGCCGTTCGCCGCCCTCCTCGTCGCCTTCCTCGCGGAGCGGTCCGTGCTCGCCGTCACCGGCGTCACGGCATTCGGCGCGAAGAACCGAGCGCGTGCCGGTGCCCGCCGGGTGCTCGGCACCACGTGGGCGCTCGTCACCGCCGCCGCGCTCGTCGTCGCCGTGCCGCTCTGGGGTTCGCAGCTGCGCGGGTTCCTGATCACCGACCTCGACCAGCCGATGGCGCAGGCCGAGAACTGGATCGGCGACAACGTCGACAAGTCCTCCCGGATGCTCGTCGACGACGCCATGTGGGTCGACCTGGTCAAGGACGGCTTCGCCCGGAACAACGTCGTCTGGTACTACAAGCTCGACACGGACGGAGCGGTCGAGAAGCAGTCGCCGAACGGCTGGAAGGACTCCGACTACGTCGTCACGACGGACTCGATGCGCACCGGCGGGAACTCCTCGTCCGACGTGCGCCAGGCGATCCAGAACTCGACGGTCGTCGCGAGCTTCGGCACCGGCAACCAGATGGTCGACGTCCGCCAGATCCACCCGCAGGGCGAGGCCACCGCGAAGCAGGAGATCACCCGCGCGTCCGACCAGCGCAAGACGCTCGGCACCCAGCTCGCGCAGAACCCTGCACTCGACGCCGACGCCGGCACCCAGTCGCAGTTCCGGGCCGGGCAGGTCGACTCGCGGGCGATGCTCGCCCTCGGACAGGTCCTCGCCGACCGGTCCGTGCAGGTCGCGCGCTTCACGCCGATGTCCGGGGAGACGGGGCTGTCGTTCCGCCGCCTGGTCCTGACCGCACAGAGCCCCGAGGCCGCGGTCCGCACCGAGCGGACGTTCAACGCCATGGCGACGGCCTTCCGACCCGAGTCGGTCGAGCGGGACGGCGACACCCTGACGGTCGTCTTCCCGACCTCCGACCCGACGACCACCACGATCAGCGCATCGTGACCGAACCCAGCACGACCCGACCCGAAGGAGCACGACCATGAACGCCGCTGCACCCCAGACCACGACCGCACGTCACCCCCGCCGTCGCATCGCGGTGGTCGGAGCCCTCGCCGCGACCCTCGTCGCCGCCACCGTGGGCCTGGCCGCCCCCCAGTCCGCGACCGCCGCCACCGACGACGGCTGGCTCCGCGTCGGCCACCTGTCGCCCGACACGAAGGGCGTCGACGTCGAACTGTCGAGCCTGGCCGGCGGCAAGAAGGTCTTCGGGCTCGACGACGTCACCTACGGCCAGGTGAGCGGGTACCAGGAGCTCCCGAGCGGCACCTACGTGCTCTCGATGCGCGCCGCCGACGCTCCGGACTCCACGCCGGTCATCTCGACCGACGTCACGGTGCAGCCCGGCAACGCCAGCACCGTGGTCGCCTACGGCAAGAACACCTCGCTGAAGACCGCGGCCTACACGGACGACCTGCAGCAGCCGGGCGACGGCAAGGCGAAGCTCCGGCTCGTCCAGGCCGCCACCACGGCGAAGAAGGTCGACGTCACCGCGTCGGACGGCACCCAGGTCGCCTCCGACGCCGCCTTCGGTTCGGCGTCGCAGTACGCGACCGTCGCCGCGGGCAAATGGGACCTCGACGTCTCCGGTGGTGGCCAGACCGGCAGCGCGAAGCTGGACCTGGCGGGCAACACCGTCTCGACCCTGTTCGTCCTGGACGACAGCAAGGGCGACCTGACGATCGTGCCGGTCACCGACGCGGCGGCGACCGCCACCACCCCGAGCGGCGGCGTCCAGACGGGTGGCGGCGGCACGGCCGCCGACCGCGGCGCGACCGACTTCCTGCACTCGGTCATCCGCGCGTTCCGCGGACTGTTCCACTGATCCGGACTGGAGGCCCGGACCGCCTGAGCCGATCCGCTCACGTGGTCCGCGCCTCCCGTCCCGTGCCCCACCCACCAGCAGAGAGCGAGCCAGCATGACCCGCAGGAACTGGATCCCCGTCACCGCCGTGGCGCTCACGGCCGTCGTCGTCGCCGGGGGGATCGCCGTCGCGGCGGTCCACCCCTGGGCCGACCCGGCACCGGACGCCGGGGGCGCGTCCACACCGACCTCGACCACGGCGCCGAGCGGTGTCCGCTCGGTGGCGCAGCTCCGCACCGACTTCCTCGACCGCTACGTCGAGGACGGCCGCGTGGTCCGCAAGGACCAGGGCAGCGACACCGTCAGCGAGGGGCAGGCGTACGGCCTGCTCATCGCCTACGCCGCGGGTGACCGGGAGCGCTTCGGCGACATCTGGTCGTGGACGAAGCGCCACCTGCTGACCGACGACGACCTGCTCGCCTGGCGCTGGACGCCCGACGGCGGGGTCGCCGACGACCAGTCCGCGTCCGACGCCGACCTCGACGCTGCACGGGCACTCGTGCTCGCGGGGAAGACCTGGGACGACGACCGGTACACCGCGGCGGGCAAGCGCATGGCCGCCGCCGTGCTCGACCACGAGACCGCGACCACCGACCTCGGCCGCATCCTGCTGCCCGGTCCCTGGGCCGACACCGAGCCGTACCGCTACGACGCCTCCTACGCCTCGCCCGCGGCCTACCGGGTGCTCGCCGAGGCCACGGGCGACGACCGCTGGCAGGAGCTCGAGCGGGGCTCGTCCGCTGCGACCGCGGCCGTGCTCGACAAGACCGACCTGCCGAGCGACTGGTCGCAGGTGCACGCCGACGGCAGCGTCGACCCGATGCCCGCCACCGGGAACGACGCCCGCGTGCTGTACGGCTACGACGCCATGCGTCTGCCGGTCCGGTACGCCGAGGCATGCACCACCGCAGACCGGGCGCTCGCCGGGTCCATCGCGCCGACGCTCCGTCGGACGACCCAGCTCGCCGCGCAGCTCGACCTCGGCGGCACCGCCGTGACGGGGGACCGGAGCGCCCTGGCGTACGTCGCCCGAGCCGCCGCCGAGCAGGCCTCCGGTGCGACCGGTGCCGCGACCGCGGACCTCGAGCGCGCGGACCGCACCTCGGCCACCACGCCGACGTACTACGGCGACGCGTGGGCCGCCCTCGGTGCCACGATGCTCACCTCCGACGTGCTCGGCGGATGCGCCGGCGACGCGGGAGGCGCCTCGTGAGCGGGCGTCGGGTGGCTGCCCGCACCCCTTCGCGGTGGTCCGGACGGCGCCTCGGGGTCGTCGTCGCCGGTGTGGCGACGGTGGTCGTGGCGGCTGCCGTGGTCACCGGTGTCGCCGTCGCCGCGGGCAACGCGCCCGTCGCGGCACCGACCTCCGGGCCCGGGGCGTCGTCCTCGGGGGCTGCCGGGGCCTCCGGGTCCGCTGCTCCGGGGGCCTCCGGTGGCGGGGACCGGGACACGACCGGGTTCCAGGACCCGGCGGCTCCCGTGGCCAAGTCCGACGCGACGCCCGCGCGCGTGACGATCCCGGCCATCGGGGTCGACGCCGCACTGGAGGACCTGCACCGCGGGTCGGCCGGCGAACTCGACCCGCCGACCGGGTGGGACGACGCCGGCTGGTTCAGCGACGGCATCGTCCCCGGCGAGGTCGGTCCCGCCGTCATCGCCGGCCACGTCGACAGCCCGACCAGCGCCGCGGTGTTCTTCCGCCTGGACGAACTCGTGTCGGGTGACCAGATCCACGTCGCGATGACCGACGGCACGACCCGGACCTTCACCGTGGACCGCACCGAACGGGCTGCGAAGTCGGCGTTCCCGACGAGCGACGTCTACGGCGTGACCCCCACGCCGACCCTGCGGCTCATCACGTGCGACGGCACCTTCGACACCGCCACCGGGCACTACACAGACAACCTGATCGTGTTCGCAGAGCTGTCGGACTCCTGACCCAGCACACGCCCGATACGTTCGACCAGAAGCACCCGAGGAGCATCATGAGCGAGACCCTGGTCATCATCCCGACCTACGACGAGGCGGAGAACATCCGTCCGATCGTGGAGCGCACCCTGGCCGCCACCGATGAGCACGTCCACGTGCTGGTCGTCGACGACAACTCGCCCGACGGCACCGGCGACATCGCCGACGCCATGACGACGGAGACCGACCGGGTGCACGTGCTCCACCGCACCGAGAAGAACGGGCTCGGCGGTGCCTACCTGGCCGGCTTCGACTGGGGCCTGGCGAACGGGTACGACAAGCTCGTCGAGATGGACGCAGACGGCTCGCACCACCCCGAGTACCTGCCGTGGATGCTCGAGCTGGCCGACTCGAACGACCTGGTCCTCGGCTCCCGCTGGATCCACGGCGGCGAGGTCGAGAACTGGCCGTGGCACCGCGAGCTCCTCTCCCGCGGTGGCAACCTGTACACGCGACTCGCGCTCGGCATCGCCGTGCGCGACGCGACCGGCGGGTTCCGCGTCTTCACCCGGTCGGCGCTCGAGCGCATCGACCTGTCCGGGATCGCGTCCAAGGGGTACTGCTTCCAGGTCGACCTGTGCTGGCGTGCCCTCGAGGCCGGCCTGCAGGTCGTCGAGACGCCGATCACGTTCACCGAGCGTGAGTTCGGCGTGTCCAAGATGAGCGGCAACATCGTCCGCGAGAGCCTGACCCTCGTCACGAAGTGGGGCATCGACCGCCGTCTGCGCGAGGTCCGTGCGCTCGCCACGGAGCACAAGCCGCTGCCGTCCGTGCGGCGCAACGCACACGCCGTGCCGAACCCGATCCGCTGAGGATCCCGGGACTGCTCCCCGACACGATAGGGGCGGGACGGCTTCGGCCGTCCCGCCCCTGTCATGCGTGGTGTCGCGGCGTCGCGTCAGCGCACGACCAGGATCCCGCGCCCGTTGCAGTGGACCGTCTCGGGGTCGTCGTCGTCGACCGAGGCGGCCCCGAAGGCGTAGAGGACCTCGCCGGTCGCCCCGGGCACCGGCACGGTTGCGGCGTCGTCGAGGAAGTTCACCACGACGTGCACCGGCGACGCGGTCGGACCGAGCAGCCCTCGGGTGAGCACGAGCCACCGCTGGTCCTCGTCGAACCGCACGGCGTTCGCCTCGTAGCGGGGGTCGACGAAGGCCTCGTCGGTGCGCCGGAGTGCGACGAGCACACGGTAGGCGCGCAGGATGGCCGATCCGCGCGCTGACGTCGCGTCGGACCAGTCGAGCTTGGAGTCCTGGAACGTCGCCGGGTCCTGCGGGTCGGGGACGACGGACTCGTCCCACCCGTGCTGTGCGAACTCCTTGATGCGTCCCTCGGCCGTCACCTTGCCGAGCTCGGGCTCGGGGTGCGAGGTGAAGAACTGCCACGGGGTGGTCGCGGCGAACTCCTCGCCCATGAACAGCATCGGCGTGAACGGGCCGAGCAGCGTCAGGGCAGCCGCGATGACCAGCCCCTCGTCGTCGAGCGTCGCGGCCAGGCGGTCTCCGGTGGCCCGGTTGCCGATCTGGTCGTGGTTCTGGTTCGCGACCACGAGCGCCGTCGCGGGGGAGGTGCCGCGGTCGATCGGACGACCGTGCCGCTTGCCGCGGAACGAGGACCAGGTGCCGTCGTGGAAGAAACCCTCGTGCAGCACCTTCGCCAGCGCCGACAGCGGCGCGAAGTCGGCGTAGTACCCGGTCGTCTCGCCCGTGAGCGCGACGTGCACCGCGTGGTGGAAGTCGTCGGACCACTGCCCGGCGAGCCCGTAGCCGGCGGCGTCCTGCGAGCGGAACATGATCGGGTCGTTCAGGTCGGACTCCGCGATCAACGAGCGCGGGATGCCCGTGAAGGTCGCGAACGCCTCGGACTCCGACGCCATCTCGGCCAGCACGTGCGGCCGCGAGGTGTCGCGGATCGCGTGCACGGCGTCGAGCCGGAGCCCGTCGACGTGGTGGTCGCGCAGCCACATCCGCACGTTGTCGAGGACGTAGCGGCGGACCTCGGGTTCTTCGACGTTGACCGAGTCGCCCCAGGTGTTCGCCAGGCCCTGCGTCAGGTACGGGCCGTACAGCGGCAGGTAGTTGCCGCTCGGACCGAGGTGGTTGTAGACGACGTCCTGGATCACGCCGAGCCCCAGCGCGTGCGCGGTGTCGACGAACCGGTCGTAGGCGTCCGGTCCACCGTACGGTGCGTGCACGGCGTACCACGCGACGCCGTCGTAGCCCCAGTTCCACTCGCCGTTGACGCCGTTGACCGGCAGCAGCTCGACGAACTCCACACCCAGTTCGACCAGGTGGTCGAGCTTGGCGGCGGCCGCGTCGAGCGTGCCCTCGGGCGTGTAGGTGCCGATGTGCATCTCGTAGATGACCGCCCCGCGGGCCGGACGACCCGTCCACGACTCGTCGGTCCAGGCGAACCGCGCGGGGTCGACGACCTCGGACGGGCCGTGCACGCCCTCGGGCTGCCAGCGGCTGCGGGGATCCGGTCGGACCGCGTCGTCGTCGTCGATGCGGAACCCGTAGCGAGCGCCCACGACGGGGACGATCGCATCGGTCCGCCACCAGTCGTCGTCGCCGCGGGTCAGCGGGTACTCGGCGCCGTCGACGACCAGGCGCACACGCTCAGGGGTCGGCGCCCAGACGGCATAACGGTCGGGTGCGGTCATGCGTGACCCTCCAGGATCTCGATCTCGGCCTGCGCGTCCGTCTCGGCCTGCGCGTCCGTCTCGGGTGCGGTCGCGTCGGGTCCGGCGGACTGGTCGGTCGCGGCGTCAGCGTGGCCGGCCGCACCGAGGCGGTCCGCCGGCACCAGCAGTGCGACGGGGTAGGTGGTGAGCAGCTCGGCGAGCTGGATGCCGCGCGTCGCCGGGATGCGCCGACCCGTGAGGACGTCGACGCGGTCGACCGGGACCGGGTGGATGCAGGTGTCACCCCACCCGCCGACCCGTTCGAGGCCGATCGGCAGTCGCGTGGCGACGGTCACCGCACCGCCGCGGTCGAAGGCGACCACGTGGTCGGCCGCGCTGCCCGTGGCCTCGACCGCGAGGTGCCGCGAGAAGAGGTCGGAGTGGTCGCGCCGCAGTCGCAGGGCACGGCTGGTGACCAGCAGCTTCGCGGCACCGTCGAGATCGACCGAGGGCAGGACTTCGGGGCCGTCGTCGTCGGGGCCGTCGAGTTCGGCCAGGACACGTCGGCGCTCGGCGTAGTCGACCGCACGGCGGTTGTCTGGGTCGACCAGGGAGCGGTCCCAGAACTCGGTGCCCTGGTAGACGTCGGGGACGCCGGGAGCGGTCAGCTGGACGAGCTTCAGTCCGAGGCCGTTCGACCAGCCGGCGGCGTTGATCCGGTCGTCGAGGTCGTCGAGCACGGCGACCACGGTCGGGTCGTCGAACGCGGCGTCGACGAGGGCGTGCATCCGACCCTCGAAGTCCTGGTCGGGGTCGGTCCACGTCGTGCTGTCGCCGGCCTCGCGCGACGCCTTCTCGGCGTAGGCGTGCAGGCGTTCCCGGCTGGCCGGACGGGCACCGACGATCGCCTGCCAGAGCAGGTTCGCGAACACCTCGTCCTCGAGCGGCGCGAGGGTGTTCAGCCGTCGGAACGTCTCGGTCCACTCGTCGCCCAGTTCGGCCAGCACCGCGATGCGGGCGCGGGTGTCCTCGCTCCGCTTGGTGTCGTGCGTGGTCAGCGTGGTCATCGTGTGCGGCCAGCTCGCCAGGCGCTCGCGCTGTGCGGCGTGGAACTCGTCCACCGTGACGGCGAAGATGCTGGGGTCGCCGCCGACCTCGCTGAGCGAGCTGAGCTTGGCGGAGCGGTAGAACGCGGTGTCCTCGACGCCCTTCGCCATCACCATGCCGCTCGTCTGCTGCAGACGGAGCCCCGCCGCACTGGACGGGTCCACCAGCGTGGGGGCGATGCGGTCGATGACGTCGCTCAGGTCCGGTCGGGTCTCGGCGGCGCCCTCGAGTGCGTCGATCAGGTACCGGGAACCCTCGGGGAGGTAGGTCCGGTACACGTCGAAGCACGCGATGACCTCGGCGAGGGCGTCGACCAGTCGAGCGTGGTCGATCTCGGACCCGTCGGCCTCGAGCAGTCGGGCCAGGCGCTCGACCTCGCTGCCGAGGATCCCGTCGGCGATGCCGCGGCGGGTGTCGTGGGTGAGGGCGTGCCAGTCGGCGGGCTCCGACTCGACGGTCGCCCAGAGGGACTCCTCGCCGCGGGGGTCCACGAACACGCGGTCCATGGTGCCGAGCGCGTCGTACCCGGTCGTGCCGTCGACCGGCCAGCTGGCGGGCAGTTCCTCGCCCGGTTCGAGGATCTT
The DNA here is from genome assembly GCF_003234655.2 of Curtobacterium sp. MCLR17_007. Taxonomy (NCBI): domain Bacteria; kingdom Bacillati; phylum Actinomycetota; class Actinomycetes; order Micrococcales; family Microbacteriaceae; genus Curtobacterium; species Curtobacterium sp. MCLR17_007. The sequence continues at coordinate 1,063,050 of NZ_CP126271.1, forward strand.
CTCGACGAGCGTGTAGGCGCCACCGGTCAGGGCGCGGAGGTCCTCGAGGTACCCGGCCGGGTCGTACAGGCCGTCCGGGTGGTCGATCCGGAGCCCGTCGACCAGGTCGTCGCGGAACCACTCGCCGATGACGGTGTGCGAGGCCGCGAAGACCTCGGGGTCCTCGACGCGGATCGCCGCGAGCGTGTTCACCGCGAAGAACCGGCGGTAGTTCAGGTCGTGGTCGGCGCGCTTCCAGTGGATGAACTCGTAGTGCTGCCGGTCGTGCACGGTCTGGACGTCGTCCCCGGGGTGCACCGTGCCGGGTGCCGTCGGGTAGGCCGTCGGTCCGACGCGCAGGACCGGGCTGTCCGGGTCGCTGATGTCGAGCTCGACCCCGTCGAGCATGCGGTCGTCGAGCACGGGGACCCGCAGGCGACCGTCACCGGCCTGCCAGTCGACGTCGAAGGCCGATGCGACCGGGCTCTCCTGGCCGCGCTCGAGCAGCGACCACCACCACGGGTTGGACTCCGGGGTGGCGACCCCGACGTGGTTCGGGACGATGTCCACGAGCACGCCGAGTCCGGCCGCGTGAGCCGCCTGTGTCAGCGCACGGAACGCGTCGTCGCCGCCGCGCTCGGTGTCGACGTGCGTGTGGTCGACCACGTCGTACCCGTGCGCGGAACCGGCCTCGGCCTGCAGCACGGGTGACAGGTAGAGCCAGTCCGCACCGAGGTCGCGCACGTACTCGACGACGTCGGTCGCGGCGGACAGGTCGAAGTCCGGCGAGACCTGCAGCCGGTAGGTCGAGACCGGGGTCCGCTTGGTCACTGGGGTGCTCCGTTCTGCGCCGTGGCGCTGGGGGCCGTGGAACCGGCCGGGTTCGCCGGGGTGACCGCGTCCTGCGGTGCCCGTGGCGCCGGGGCGCCGGCCGTCTGGGTGTCGACCGGGGTGACCGTGACTTCGTGGTCGGGCTCGGCGCGCAGCACGATCATCGACCGGGCCGGGACGTCGAGCGGCGACCCCGCGTCGAGGACGGTCTCGCGCGCTCCGGGTTCGGCCGTGTCGATCCGGACGGTCCACCCGGGGGAGTACTCCTCTGGCGGGAGCGTGAACCGCACGACGTCGTCGTGCGCGTTGAAGTAGGTGATGAAGGCCACGTCGGTGACCCGGTCGCCGCGGGCGTCGCGCCCCCGGATGCCGTCACCGTTGAGGTACATGCCGACGCTCTTGCCGAAGCCGGAGTCCCAGTCCTCGGGTTCCATCGCGTCGCCCGACGGCGTCAGCCACACCACGTCCGGCAGGGGTTCGTCCTGACCGCGCCGGACCGGACGGCCGTTGAAGTACCGGGTCCGTCGGAAGGTCGGGTGGTCGTGCCGGAGCTTGAGCAGGTCGGCGGTGAACTGGACGAGGTCCTGGTCCGCGGTCTCCCAGTCGATCCAGCTGATGGCGGAGTCCTGGGCATAGACGTTGTTGTTGCCCGACTGCGTGCGTCCGAGCTCGTCGCCGTGCGCGATCATCGGCACGCCCTGGCTCAGCAGCAGCGTCGCCAGGAAGTTCCGCTGCCGCTGGGTGCGCAGTGCGTTCACCGCCGGGTCGTCCGTCGGGCCCTCGGCCCCGGAGTTCCACGAGCGGTTGTGGCTCTCGCCGTCGTTGTTGTCCTCGCCGTTGGCCTGGTTGTGCTTCTCGTTGTAGGCGACCAGGTCGTACAGCGTGAAGCCGTCGTGCGCGGTGATGAAGTTGATGCTGGCCTTGGGGGTGCGGCCGTCGTGCTCGTACAGGTCGGCCGAGCCCGAGATGCGGGACGCGAACTCGCCGAGCGTCGAGGGCTCGCCGCGCCAGAAGTCGCGGACGGTGTCGCGGTACTTGCCGTTCCACTCGGACCACTGCGGGGGGAAGTTGCCGACCTGGTAGCCACCGGGGCCGACGTCCCACGGCTCGGCGATGAGCTTGACCTGCGACACGATCGGGTCCTGCTGGACCAGTTCGAAGAACGCCGACAGCCGGTCGACCTCGTAGAACTCACGGGCGAGTGCGGCCGCCAGGTCGAAGCGGAAGCCGTCGACGTGCATCTCGGTCACCCAGTAGCGCAGCGAGTCCATGATGAGCTGCAGCGAGTGCGGGTGGCCGACGTTGAGCGAGTTGCCGGTGCCCGTCACGTCCATGTAGTACCGCCTGTCGTCGTCCATCAGACGGTAGTAGGCGGCGTTGTCGATGCCGCGGAACGACAGCGTCGGGCCGAGGTGGTTGCCCTCGGCGGTGTGGTTGTAGACGACGTCGATGACCACTTCGATGCCGGCGCGGTGCAGCTCGCGCACCATCGTCTTGAACTCCTGCACCTGCTGGCCACCGTCGCCCGAGGACGAGTAGTGCGAGTGCGGTGCGAAGAAGCCGATGGTGTTGTAGCCCCAGTAGTTCGACAGGCCCTTGTCCTGCAGGGTCGAGTCGTTGACGAACTGGTGCACGGGCATGAGCTCGAGGGTGGTGATGCCCAGGCGCTGCAGGTGCTCGATGACCGCCGGGTGCCCCACGCCGGCGTACGTGCCGCGCTGGTCTTCGGGGACGTCGGGGTGGGTCTCGGTGAGGCCCTTGACGTGCGCTTCGTAGATGACGGTCTCGCCGTACGGGATGCGCGGGGCACGGTCGCCCTGCCAGTCGAAGAACGGGTTGATCACCACGCCCTTGACCATGTGCGCGGCCGAGTCCTCGTCGTTGGTCGAGTCGGGGTCACCGAACGTGTACGAGAACAGCGACTGGTCCCAGTCGATGTCGCCACTCGTGGCCTTGGCGTAGGGGTCGAGCAGCAGCTTGGCGGGGTTGCAGCGCGAGCCGGTCGCGGGGTCGTACGCGCCGTGGACGCGGAACCCGTAGAGCTGTCCGGGGCCGATGTTCGGCAGGTAGGCGTGCCAGACGTAGGCGTCGACCTCGACGAGCGGGACGCACTCCTCGGTGCCGTCGTCGTCGAAGAGGCAGAGCTCCACGCGTTCGGCCACCTCGCTGAAGATCGCGAAGTTCGTCCCACTGCCGTCGTACGTCGCGCCGAGCGGGTAGGGGTTGCCGGGCCAGGTGTGCAAACGAGCCTCCAGGTGTCTCGATGAGCGTATCGACGCCTTCCTGTGCTGTCCGCCGCCCCGAGGGGCCTGTGGACAGCTCCAACCGCTCACAGGGGTGCTCCGGAGTAACCTCACGCCATGACCAACATCGTCACGCAGATCGCAGACAAGGTGCGCCCCGTCGGCGTCTCCACGAACTACGGAGACCCGGTCGAGGTCGGTGACCAGACACTCATCCCGGTGTCGGTCGGCTGGTTCGGCTTCGGGGGTGGCGGCGACGACCAGAACGGGGGCGGTGGTGGCGGCGGCGCGACGCTCCCCGTCGGCGCCTACGTCCGTCGCCCCGGCAAGGACCTGGAGTTCGAACCGAACCTCATCTCGCTCATGGTGGTGTGCATCCCGGTCATCTGGGTCACGGGCACGGTCCTCCGCAAGCTCATCCGCGTCCTCAAGAAGTAGGCCCGACCGAGCACGAGCACGACACCACTGCCGGACGTCACAACCGTGGCGTCCGGCAGTACACTGCTGGGACACACACGGGAGTCCGGGATCGCCGGGCTGAGAGGGAGCGAGCAGCGCTCCGACCGTCGAACCTGATCCGGGTCATGCCGGCGCAGGGAGGAGTCCACATGCCTGTCGGCACGTCATCAGCAGTTCCGTCCACCACGGTGCCCACCGCGCGCCGTTCCCTCCGCTGGCGGGTCGTCGACATCGTCGTCGCCAGCGTCCTGGCCGTCGCCGTCGGCGTGGTCTTCAAGCTCTGGGAGCTCGGCTACGAGCCGCTCTCCGCCGCGGTCGCCCTGCTCCTGCCCGGCACGCAGGCCCTGTTCGGCGGGGTCTGGCTCCTGGCCGGTCCGATCGTCGCGATCGTCGTGCGCAAGCCGGGTGCGGCCCTCTTCGCCGAGATCGTCGCCGCCAGCGTCGAGGCGCTGCTCGGGACGCAGTGGGGCTGGAGCACGCTCGAAGCCGGTCTCGTCCAGGGGCTCGGCGCGGAGATCGTCCTTGCGCTGTTCCTGTACCGCGTGTACCGACTGCCCGTGGTCGTCCTCGCCGGGGCCGCCGCCGGTCTCGCGATGGGCATCAACGACTCGGTGCTCTGGTACGCCGGGTACGACGCCGCGTTCAAGGGCGTCTACATCGTCTGCGGGACGATCTCGGGTGCGGTCATCGCCGGCCTCGGTTCGTGGCTCATCGTCCGCGCCCTCGCCCGCACCGGGGTGCTGTCCTCGTTCGCGGCCGGTCGCGAGCACGCCGGTGGCGGACGCGGCGGTCGCGAGCACGGCGGGCGCCGCCCGACCACCGCGGCGTGACCGGGGCGGGTACGCACCCCGCCCGGATCGAGTTCCGCGACTGGGGCTGGCGCTACGCCGGGCGGGACGCCTGGGCGGTCCGCGGCCTCGACCTGCTGGTCGAACCCGGGGAACGCGTGGCCGTCGTCGGTGCCTCGGGTGCCGGCAAGTCGACGCTGCTGCGTGCCGTCGCGGCGGTCCTCTCCGACGAACCCGACCCCGACGACGAGACCGCTGCGTCCGTGCAGGGAACGGTGCTCGTCGACGGAGCGGCGCCCGGGACCGTCCGCGGCCGGGTGGGTCTGGTCATGCAGGACCCCGAGGCCCACACCGTGATGTCCCGTGTCGGCGACGACGTGGCCTTCGGCTGCGAGAACCTGGGCGTGCCGCGGGCCGAGACCTGGGCGCGCGTGCGGGCAGCGCTGGACGTCGTGGGACTCGACCTGCCGCTCGACCGCTCCACGACCATGCTGTCGGGCGGCCAGCGGCAGCGTCTGGCGCTCGCCGGGGTGCTCGCGATGCGCCCCGGCGGGCTCGTGCTCGACGAGCCGTGCGCCAACCTCGACCCCGACGGCGTCCGGCAGGTGCACGACGCGGTCCGTTCCCTGCTCGACGACACCGGCGCGACGATGCTCGTGGTGGAGCACCGGATCGGCACGTGGCTCGACCTGGTCGACCGGCTCGTGCTGCTGGCCCCCGGCGGCGGTGTGCTGGCTGACGGTCCGCCCGCCCGGGTCCTGGGCGAGCACGCCGCGTCCCTGACCGCAGCCGGCGTCTGGGTGCCCGGCGCGGATCCGGCGCAGGGTTCCGCTCGGTCGCCCGACCCCGTGCGCGGACCGGTCGGTCACCCGGACCTGCTCGTGGCAGCGGGGCTCGGCACGGCCCGGGGGAAGCGTCATCCCGTCGGGCACGGCATCGACCTCACCATCCGTGCCGGCGAGGTGCTGGCCGTCACGGGGCCGAACGGCGTCGGCAAGTCGACGCTCGGCCTGACGCTCGCCGGACTCCTGCGCCCCGCGGACGGCACGCTCCGCGCAACCGACGCACTCACGACGACGACCGCCACCCCGGCGGCCACGACGACCACGACGACCACGACGACCGCCACCCCGGCGGCCACGACGACCACGACGACCACGACGACCGCCACCCCGGCGACCACGACGACCGACGCTGCCCCGCACGCCTGGACCAGCCGCCAGCTCGCCGCCCGCATCGGCACGGTCTTCCAGGACCCGGAGCACCAGTTCGTCGCCCGCACCGTCCGCGAGGAACTCGCCGCCGGCCCGGTCGCCCTCGGCACCGACCCCGATGAGGTCGCGGCCCGCGTCGACGACCTCCTCGCGGCGTTCGGCCTCGCCCACCTGGCGGACGCGAACCCCTTCACGCTGTCCGGGGGAGAGCAGCGCCGGCTGGCGATCGGCACCGTCGCGGCCACGCGTCCGCCGGTCCTCGTGCTCGACGAACCGACCTCGGGGCAGGACCGAGCCACGTGGCAGGCCGTCGTCGGACGGCTCGGTGCCCTCGCGGACGCCGGGACCGCCGTCGTCGCCGTCACGCACGACCGGGACCTCGTCCGTGCGCTCGACGCCCGCGAGGTCGTCCTCACCGCCACCGGCCTGACCGACCCGACCCCGGATCCGTCGTGACCGCCCCGACGACGCGCGCCGACGCGCCCGGACCAGCCGGACCTCCCGGGCGATCCGGCGTGCCGGTCGAACGCAGCACCGGCGAGCCGGCCGACCGCAGCACCGCCGTGCCCACCGCTTCCGGGGCGCGCCGCCCCGTCCAGCCCGTCGCGACCCTGCTCGGCGTGCTCGGACTCGGGCTGTGCCTGGTCCTCAGCCTCGACGTCGTGTCGGCCGCCGTGGCCCTGGCCCTCGAGCTGGCACTCGCACCGCTCCTCCGGGTCCCGGTCCGCCGGTTGCTGTTGGTCGCGTCCCCGGTGCTGCTCGCGGTTCCGCTGACCGGGGTGAGCATCGCGCTGTACGGACGGGCCTCCGGCCGGGAGTGGTTCGACCTCGGCTTCGCCCACGTCACGGACGGGTCCCTGGAGCTGGCGCTGGCGACGATGCTGCGGGTGCTCGCCGTCGGGCTGCCGAGTGTCGCGCTGTTCGTGCGCGTCGACCCGACGGACCTGGCCGACGGGCTCGCGCAGGTGCTGCGACTGCCGGCGCGCTTCGTGCTCGGGGCACTCGCGGCGATCCGGATGACGACCCTCCTCGGCCAGGACTGGCGGCAGCTCGGGATGGCGCGGCGCGCACGCGGGCTCGGCGACGGTCCGCGGCTCCGGCGCGGGGCCTCGATGGCGTTCGCGCTGCTCGTCATCGCGCTGCGGCGGGCGACGACGTTGGCCGTCGCGATGGAGTCCCGCGGCTTCGGCGCCCCCGGACGACGGACGTGGGCCCGGGCGGCGCCGTTCGGCGGACGGGAGTGGGGCATGGTCGCGCTCCTGGTCGGCATCGGGCTCGTCTCGATCGCGGTGTCGGTGGCGGCGGGCACCTGGCGTGCCTGAGACGGACGACCTGGAGGCACGCCTCGCCTCCGTCAGGCAGCTCGCCTCCGTCGGGCGGCTCGCCTCGCTGTCGCGTTCGGCTCCACCTGGGGCCGGCGGTCGCTCGGTCGTCCTGGTCGACGGACGTTCCGGGACCGGGAAGACCACGCTCGGCGCGGCGCTGGCCCGTGAGCTCGGTGCGCAGCTGGTGCACCTCGACGACGTCTACCCGGGGTGGGACGGGCTCCGGGCTGCTGCGGACGCGGTGGTCTCGGACGTGTTGGGTCAGCCCTCGGGCCACCGACGCTGGGACTGGGGTGCCTCGGCACCGGCGGACTGGGTCGAACTCGACCCGTCCGCGCCGATCGTGATCGAGGGGTGCGGGGCGCTCTCGCGGGCGTCGGCTCCGCTGGCGTCGGTACGGGTGTGGCTCACCGCGGACGAGGTCGTCCGGAAGCGTCGGGCACTCGACCGGGACGGTGAGGTGTTCCGGGCGGAGTGGGACCGGTGGGCACGGCAGGAGGACGCGTTCATCGCCGCGGAGCACCCCGAGGCGTTGGCGGACGTGGTGCTGCGGTCCTGAGCGGCGGTCCCGGCGGGGCTGTCAGCGCGGGCTCATGCCCACCCGAGCTCGTGCAGGCGTTCGTCGTCGATGCCGTGGAAGTGCCCGATCTCGTGCACGAGGGTGGTGTGGACCTCGTCGCGGAGCTCCTGCTCGGTGTCGCACGCGGCCAGGTGCTGCTTCCGGAACACCACGATCCGGTCGGGCAGCTCGCCGAAGCCGTACTGGCCGCGCTCGGTCGCCGCGACGCCGTCGTAGATGCCGAAGAGCTCGGAGCCGTCCTCGGGTTCGTCCTCGACGACGAAGACGACGTTGTCGAGGCCGTCGACCATCTCGTCCGGGAGCAGGTCGAGTTCGTCGGTCACGAGGGCTTCGAAGGCCTCGGGGGACATCTCCATCACGGCATCGATCGTGGCACGGGTGCCTGCGAAGACGGGAGAAGGGCCCCGTCGCGACGGGGCCCTTCGTTCCAGTGTTCAGAACTGGGGTGAGTAACGGGGCTCGAACCCGCGACCTCCTAGACCACAACCAGGCGCTCTACCAGCTGAGCTATACCCACCACGTGCACTCCGGCGAACCGGAAGCAACCACTCGATTGTAGTACACGCCGGAGGTCCCGCGGGACACTACTCGGCGGACTCCGGTGCCAGGCGCGGCGCCCAGGCGGCGACGACCTCGGCGGACACGGCGCGGACGTCGTCGGTCGTGGGCCCGGGCTCCGCGACGAAGCCCGCACGCCGGTAGTACTCGAGCTCGCGGATCGACTCGAGGATGTCCGCCAGGGCGCGGTGCCCGCCGTGCTTCTCGGGGGCGTTGAAGTACACGCGCGGGAACCAGCGCCGGCAGAGCTCCTTGATGCTCGACACGTCGACGCTCCGGTAGTGCAGGTGCCCGTCGACGCGCGGCATGTACTTCGCGAGGAACGCGCGGTCGGTGCCGATCGTGTTGCCCGCCAGGGGAGCGGCGCCCTCGGCGGGGACGTGGGCGAGGATGTACTCGAGCACCTGGTACTCGGCGTCCGCCAGGGACACGCCGTTCGGGATCTCCTCGGCCAGGCCCGACGTCGCGTGCATGTTCGTCACGAACTCGTTCATGTTGTCGAGCGCCGACTGGTCGGGCTTGATCACGATGTCGAAGCCGGGGTGCACGGGGTTCAGGTCGAAGTCGGTGACGACCACGGCCACCTCGACGAGTTCGTCGACCTCGACGTCGAGGCCCGTCATCTCGCAGTCGATCCAGACGAGGCGGTCATTCGCTGTTGCCATGCACACGATCCTATTCCCGGCCACGGACGCGGCCGGACGGCTGGGGATGACCCGCCCCCTGGAGGCCCGGTGCCGGTCCGCCGGACCTGCTGCGGGCCTCCAGGCGGTCCCGCTCAGAGCCCCGCTCGCCCTGGCCAAGTCTCCGCCTGCCCCGCTCCGCTCCCTGCAGCCCCCGCTCCGCTCCTCGAGCGGGCGGAGTGCCGGGGTGGTCCGGTTGCGGACCCTGCGGTTCCGCCCGCTCGCGTGCGAACACGGGTGTGCCGTGCGCGTGCCCGGGGCCGTGCACCTGCCCGGCCGGTCGGCCTGCGGTCGCCCGGTCACGCGAGCGGGCGGAATGCCGGGGTGGTCCCGTTTGCGGACCCTGCGGTTCCGCCCACTCGCGTGCGAGCGCGGGTCTGCCGGGCACGTGCCCGTGCACGTGCCCGGCCGGTCTGCGGTCGCCCGCTCACGCGAGCGGGCGGGAAGCCGGGGTGGTCTCGTTGCGGACCCTGCGGTTCCGCCCGCTCGCGTGCGAGCACGAGTGTGCCGCGCACCTGCCCGGCCGGTCTGCGGTCGCCTGGTCACGCGAGCGGGCGGAATGCCGGGGTGGTCCCGTTTGCGGACCCTGCGCTTCCGCCCGCTCGCGTGCGAGCACGAGTGTGCCGTGCACCTGCCCGTACACGTGCCCGGCCGGTCTGCGGTCGCCTTGTCACGCGAGCGGGCGGAGTGCCGGGGTGGTCTCGTTGCGGACCCTGCGCTTCCGCCCGCTCGCGACTTCGGCGGCCGGCCCGAGCCGCCGCAACCACCCGCGCCACCCGCGCCGCCCGCCGGGCGTCAGACCATCTCGCCCGCGCCGATCGCCTGGGCCTCGACGCCCTCGGGCTCCGCGCCGTCGTCCACCCGGCGCAGCACCTTCGCTGTCACGAGCGTCACGACGAACGCGACGGTGACGGATGCGCCCGCGAAGACGTACGCCGCCGAGGGCGAGTAGGCGTCGGCGAGCAGCGTGGCGACGGGCGGGGCGATCGCACCGCCGATGAACCGCACCGCCGAGTACGCGCTCGAGGCGACGGAGCGGGGGAGGTCGGTGGCTTCCATGACGCACTCGGTGAGCACGGTGTTCAGCACACCGAGCACGAGGCCGCCGATGACCACGCAGATGATCAACCCGACCTGCGACTGCACCACGACGGCGGCGGCGAACAGGTCGAGCGCCAGCAGGGGCAGCGCGATCCGGAGCACGGTCGTCCGACGCATGCGCGCGGTGAGCATCGGCGCGACCCACACCGAGGTGATCGCCAGGCCGACGCCCCAGCCGAAGAAGGTGAACCCGATGCCGAGTGCGCCGAAGCCGAGCGGGAAGGGCGTGTACGCCAGCAGGACGAAGAAGCCGATGTTGTAGAACAGCGCCGTCGCGGCGAGGGCTGCCAGGGCGGGGTGGGCGAGCGCGCGGAAGGGCGCGGAGAGCTTGGTCGGCACGGGCTTCTCGAGCCCGGAGGACTTGAGCATCACCGCGACGGCGATGAACGCGATCGCCATCAGGGTCGTCACGCCGAAGAACGGGCCACGCCAGCTGACCGACCCGAGCAGACCGCCGACCAGCGGGCCGATCGCGATGCCGAGACCGAGTGCGGCCTCGTACAGGATGATCGCGGAGGCCGTGCCACCCGACGCCGCGCCGACGATCGTCGCGAGCGCGGTCGAGATGAAGAGCGCGTTGCCGAGACCCCATCCGGCGCGGAAGTCGATGATCGTCCACACGTCGTTCGACACCGCGGCGAGCACCGAGAACACCACGATCAGCGCGAGGCCGATCATGAGCGTGCGCTTGGCACCGATGCGGCTCGACACCCAGCTCGTGAAGAACATCGCGACACCGGTCACGGCGAGGTAGCTCGTGAAGAGCAGCTCGGTCTGTGCCGGAGTCGCCTTGAGCGACGCCGCGATCGCCGGCAGGATCGGGTCGACGAGACCGATGCCCATGAAGGCCACGACACAGGCGAAGGCGATCGCCCAGACCGCCTTGGACTGCTTGAGGATGCTGCCGGACGACGCCGGCGCGTGCGCGTTCACGCGGTGATCTCCGTTCTGGTCCTCGATGCGATGAGGGCCGATGCTTCGTGCAGGACGTCCCACTGGTCGTCGTCGAGATCGGCGAACAGCGGCCCGACGGTGCGCGTCAGGGTCGCGCGCCACATGGTCAGGTGCTCGGCTCCGGCCGGGGTGATCTCGATGAGCTGACCGCGGGAGTCGTCCGGGTCGACGGACCGTGCGACCAGGCCGTCAGCGAGCATGCCGCCGATGAGCCGGGTCATGGTGGGTTGTGACACGCGCGAGGCCCTGGCGAGCTCGCCGAGCCGCAGGGGCTGGTCGGTCTCGAGGATGCCGAGCGTGCGCCAGACCGCCGGGGACGTGGTGTTCCCGGTGGACTGGACGGCGGTGCGGATCAGGCGGTTCACGGAGACGAGGAGCGTCTCGATGGTCTGTTCCCGCGATGATTCCATAGCTGAACTATATAGCACCGCTATGGAAACGACAAGACAGGGGCCCCTGGTAGACAGGACGGCATGAGCGACATCACCATCCACGAGGGCGACGAGTACACCGCCATCTACCACGAGGGCCCGTTCGACGGCCAGACGGACACCCGCACTGCCACCGGCGACGCGGTCGAGGACGAGGTGACGGTGTTCGCGGACGTCGAGGGGCTGCAGACGGCCTTCACCTACAAGGCGACCCACACCCGCCAGGTGCTCGACCAGACCTCGGTCGACTACACCTTCGTCCCGAGCGAGTCCGACCCGCTCGACGACCTGCAGGAGCGCGGCGACCGCAGCGGCGGGTTCGACCGGGAGTAGTCCCACCCGCTCACGCGTTGCACGACCACATGCAGCTCGACCTCTGGACCTCCGCCTTCTGCGCACCGTGCGCCGCCGCCCGCCGGGTGGCCGCCGACGCGGCACGGCTGGTCCCCGGGCTCGCCGTGACCGAGCGCGACGTGGCGGCACACCCCGACGACGCAGAAGACCTCGGCATCCGCTCGACCCCCACGATCATCGTGCGGCGGTCGGACGGGGCCGAGGTCTTCCGTTCACCCGGCGTCCCGTCCCGCGACCAGCTGTTGCTGGCCGTCGCGCGCGCGGTCGACTGACGGGAGGCCTGGCTCGGCCTGCGCGGTCGTGGCACGGTCCGTCAGTCCAGCGGTCCGCTGCGACGTGGGTGCGCCGACCGCGGTCGGTGCCGTCGGGACCACCCATCGTCGCACCCGCCGGAGCAGGCGCTTCGCCGTGCGGACCGGGGCGCCCATGACCATCGCGATGACCCCGAGTGCCGACCGGTCGGCAGCGCCCAGCGCGTTCTTGCGCTCCCAGGCCCGCCGCAGGACGCCTCCGTGGCTGCGGCGTGCACTCGGACGGTCGACCAGCAGGCCGGCGTCGCGGGACTCCATCAGCGTCCCGGCACGGTCGGCCCAGTCGTCGTCGGCGCTCGGGTGGAAGTAGTTGTCCGTCATCCAGTCGCCACGGACCCGCCCGAAGCGGCCGTCCACCAGGTCGACGGCATCGCCCTCGAGCCCGCTGCCCACGAACACCTCGTTGATGAGCGGCCGTGCGATCCCGAAGTCCGTCAGCGTCAGGGCCGGGATGCCCCGGGCCGCGGCCTCGAGCACCGCCGTCGAGCTGATCGTCACGAGGGCGACTGCCCGGTCGAGGTGGTCCGCCATCGGTCCGGTCTCGACGACGAGGTTCGGCGGCGCGTCCGTCGGGACGAGCTCGGCGTAGGGGAAGGTCTCGCGGTGCGTCTGTTGCTCGCCGGCGACGGCGCGGGTCTTCACCACGACGCGCCAGGACGGGTGCCGACGAGCGGTGTCGACGAGCCAGCCGGTCACGCGCGCTCGGTCGGCTTCGGACTCGGGGACGCTCGGCTGCGCGGCGAACACCACCGAGTCCCGCTGCCTCGGAGCAGCGTCCGGTGTCGGCGGTGTCGGCGGTGTCGGCCGTGTCCGCCGTGTCGGTCTTGTCGGCTGTGTCGGCTGCGTGGGCCGCGTGGCGAACGGCAGCGTCGCGAGCGCGAAGGCCGGTTCGACGCCGTTCTCGGTCGCCAGTTCCTCGTACGCACGGACCTCGCGGTGGCTGTGCAGCACGAACAGGTCGGCGCGGGCGCGGGAGAAGACGCCCTTCCACTTCGCCGGGAACGAGATGCCGGGCAGACCGGTCAGCACGACCGGGCGGGGGCTGACACGGCGGTGGACCTCCTCGATCAGGAGCTCCGCGACCGGGCCGATCGTCGACACGAGGACGGCGTCCGGGGGTTCGTGCCGCAGCCGTTCGACGATCGCGTCGACGGTCAGCGCCGCCGGGGGAGCGGACGCCAGGGGTGCGAGCCGGTCGTCCAGCCCGCGGAACGCCGCGCGCAGCTGGGCCGTGCTCGCCGTTCGCGGGGTGTCCACCACGAGGAGCTCGAGCGACCAGGCGGCGGGTGCCGCCGACAGCAGGTGGGCGCCCCACTTCGCGAAGGAGTCCGTGTCCACGATGCCGACCACGAGCCTCCTGGCCGGACCTGGTGCCGGGGTGTCGCTCACGCGTCGATGCGGCGCAGCTTCGCGAGCGGAGCGAGCTCGCCGGGCATGACCCGCTTGACGCCGTCGCCGAGCGCGCTCTCGATGATGCGGACGTCGCGGGCGAGCGTGGCGAGTCCGTGGGGCTCGAGGGACGCGGCGTGGTCGGAGCCCCACATCGTGCGGTCGAGCGTGATGTGCCGCTCGACGGCCGTCGCGCCGAGCGCGACCGCGGCGATGGAGATCTGCAGACCGGGCTCGTGACCGGAGTACCCGACGGGGACGCCCGCGAAGCGCTGGGCGAGGGTGTCGATCATGCGCAGGTTGGCCTCGTGCGCGGGCAGCGGATAGGTCGAGGTGGCGTGCATGAGGACGAGCCGCTCGGTGCCGAGGGCGGCGACGGCGCGGTCGATCTGCTCGAGCGTCGACATGCCCGTCGACAGGATGACGGGCTTGCCGGTGGCGGCGACGGCGGCCAGCAGTCCGAGGTCGGTCACCGACGCCGAAGCGATCTTGTACGCGACGACGTTGAGGGACTCGAGGAAGTCGACGCTCGGCTCGTCCCACGGCGACGCGAACCAGTCCATGCCGCGCAGCGTCGCGTGGTCGCCGATCTCGATGTACTGCTCGCGGTCGAACTCGACGCGGTAGCGGTACTCCAGGTACGTCATCTCGCCCCACGGTGTGCTGCGAGGCGTGTTCTTCATGTGCTCGGGCGTCGAGATCGCGGGCGTGCGCTTCTGGAACTTGACCGCCTGCAGGCCGGCATCGGCCGCGACGTCGATGAGCTGCTTGGCGATGTCGACGTCGCCGTTGTGGTTCAGGCCGATCTCGCCGATCAGGTAGGCGGGGTGTCCCGCGCCGATCGTCGACGTGCCGATGGTGACGGTCATGGTGCTCCGTTCGTCGTGGCCAGCGGCCAGCGTTGGGGGTCGTGCGCCGGTGCGGACGGTCGTTGTGCGTGCTGGCGGCGGGGGTCGCCGCGCTGGGTGGCGTCGGGCCGGGTGGCGTCGGGCCGGGTGTCGTCGCGCCAGGTGTCGCTGTGCTGGGGGTCGCCGCGCTGGGTGTCGTCGCGCTGGGTGTCGCCGCGCTGAGTGTCACCCCGCTGGATGTCACCGCGCGCGTCGAGCTGCGGGGCGAGCGCCCCCGCGAGGGCCAGGTCTGTGGGATCGTCGATGTCGATCGCGCCGCGCGCGTCGACCGGCGAGAGCTCGACGCGGCCGAAGAACCGGTGTCGATGCCGGCGGAACCCGTCCGTGCGCAGCGCGTAGAAGGCACCGGTCTCGCGGTACTCGGGGTCGCGGTCCTGGCGTCGAGGGCGGGTCGAGGCGTCGTGGTTCACGGCCACCGCGTGGCCCTCCTCGTCCGTGCGCCAGAGGAACGCGTGCGACGGTGCCGCCGCGAACACCGCGTCCGCCGAACCCCCGAGCACACGGGCGACGGCGTCGTCGAGGTCGTTCGGGTCGATGAACGGGGAGGTCGCCTGCAGGAAGAGGAGCACCTCGGGTTCGATCCCGTCGGCCTGCAGCGCGTCGAGGACGTGCAGGAGCGCCGACTCGGAGCTCGCTCCGTCGCCCGCGAGGTCGGCCGGACGCCGGACGACCCGCGCGCCGGAGGCTCTGGCTTCGTCCGCGATCGCGTCGCCGTCCGTCGACACCACGACGCCGTCGACCAGGCGTGCGGCTCGCCCTGACTCGACGGCGCGGCGGACCAGGGAACGTCCGGCGACCGACCGCAGGTTCTTGCCCGGGATGCCCTTGGACCCGGCACGCGCAGGGACGACCGCCACGACGCGCATGTTGCTCATGGCCAGGACGCTAGGGAGGCAGCGTGACCGGCAGGGGAACGGCGGGGAAGCAGCGGCCCAACGCGGGCTGGCGTTCGCGGGTCCCGAGTGTGGGCGTTCGTGCAAGGCGGCGAGGTGGCGTGGTGGGTGGTGGCGTGGTGGGTGGTGGGTGCTGGGTGCTGGGTGCTGGGTGCTGGCGAGCGGGCGGAATGTCCGGGTGGTTGAGCTCGGGCACCCCGCGCTTCCGCCCGCTCGCGCGAAGGGCGAGCGCGCGGGCGTGCGAGCGCGAGGGGCGGGTGCGCGAGCGGGCGGAATCCCGGGTCGTCGAGCTCGGCCACCCCGCGCTTCCGCCCGCTCGCGAGAAGGGCGAGCGCGCGGGTGTGCGAGCGCGAGGGGCGGGTGCGCGCGAGCGGGCGGAATGTCCGGGTGGTTGAGCTCGGCCACCCCGCGCTTCCGCCCGCTTGCGCGAGGACGCGAGCTGGCGAGGTGGGTGCCTTGCGCGAGCGGGCGGAATGCCCGGGTGCCGCTCGCGTGGGGGTGCGGTGTGTGCGTGCGGGGAGCCTGGGACCGGAGGACTGCGTCGGGTGACTGGGCGTGGGTAGTCTCGACGGATGCTCGGACCATGGGACGCGCTCGAGCCTCCGCCACGCCGCGTGCTCGTGGCCGGGACGACGGGCGTCGGCAAGACCACCACCGCCGGTCGCATCGGCCGAGCGCTCGGCGTCCCGCACACGGAGATCGACGGGCTGTTCCACGGCCCGGACTGGGAGCCACGTGCGTCCTTCGAGGACGACGTCGAGCGCTACACCGCTGGGCCCGCGTGGGTGACCGAGTGGCAGTACAGCCAGGTCCGGGCACTGCTCACGGAGCGCGCGGACACGCTCGTCTGGCTCGACCTGCCGGTGCCGATCGCGATGTGGCGCCTGGTCCGACGAACCGTTCGTCGGCGTGTGGGGCGGACTGAGCTCTGGAACGGCAACGTCGAACCGTCGATGTGGACGATCTTCACGAACCGCGACCACATCATCCGGTGGGGCATCCGCACTCGCAGGAAGATGCGCGCGATGGTCCCGGCGCTCGAACACGCCGCACCGCACCTCCGGATCGTGCGGCTCAAGTCGCAGACCGAGATCGACGCGTTCGTCGAACGACTCCGCCCACCCGGCACCGCGGAATAGAATCGACGGCGTCCGCCCCCGTAGCTCAGTGGATAGAGCAGGTGGTTTCTACCCACCGTGCCGCGGGTTCGATTCCTGCCGGGGGCACCACGGACGACGAAGGCCGCCACCCCGAACGGGATGGCGGCCTTCGTTGTGTGGTGGGACCGGGCTACTCGTCGTCGTCCGACTGGCGGCGCAGCTCGTTCGCGCTGATCGGCTTGGTGTAGGGCGCGTCCGAGGTCTCGTTCGCGTCAGCCGGTTCGACCCGATCGTCCTCGGTTCCCGCGGGCTCCGCCGTGTCGGTGTTCCCGCTGTCGTCGTGCGCGGGGACGTCCGACCGCGCCGGGACGTCCGACCGCGCCGGGACGTCCGACCGCGCCGGGACGTCTGACCGCGCCGGTGCGTCCTTCCACCGGCCGTCATCGACGACGTCGGCGTTGTCGTTGTCGTTGTCGTTGTCGTCATCCGGCGTCGCATCGGGCGCACTGGTCGTTTGAGCAGGGGACCCGGGCGTGCCGAGCGCGGGTCGGATCGGCGCGACCCGGTCGTCACCGTAGGGGCGGGTGACACCCTCGGAGTACGGACGCGTCAGACCCTGCTGCTCGCGGTCGTCAGCGATCGGCGTCGTGGCGTTCGGGTCCTGCGGCGCCGACGTGGGCGATGCGCTCGGCGCGAGCACAGCGGTGGCGGCGGACGCGCCCGACGGAGCCGACGAGGCGGAGGCGGTGGGTCCTGCTGAACGGACGGGCGCCGGGCGCAACGAGGTGGTCGTGGGGGTCGGTGCCGGTGCGGCGGCCGGGGCGGTCGGACGCTTGCCGTCTGTCTGGTCCGCGCTCCAGTCCTGCTGGCGACGGATGAGGTCGGCATCCGGGTCCGGCGTCTCGAACTTCCAGCGCTCCAGGTCGCTCTTGAACAGCTTGCGCGCGCGGTTGGGTCGGGCCTGCCACTCGAGGAGTCGGTCGCGGAACTCGGCGAGTGACTGCTCCGCCTGGAAGTTGAAGGTCGAGGAGTTCTTCTTGATGTCCGCGATCTCGTGCTGTGCCCAGTTCGCCGCGATCGGCGACCCGGAGACCGGCAGCAGTCGCAGGCGGATGTCGGCGTCCTCGGCCAGGTGGTCGGTGTAGGTCCGCTCGTCGTGTCCGAGCACGCCCCACGTCGCCGCCTTGCGTGCAGCGGTGATGACGGCCGCGACCGCGTTGTTCTTCGCCTCGCGTTCCTGCAGGGCGACCACGCGCTTGGTGGCGCCGCGGCCGATGAGCGCTGCGACGATGCCGGCGACGACGATCGCCACGAAGGGGATCAGTGCCCCGGAGATCACTCGCCAGCCCGTGTCCGACGAGGTCCAGTCGCTGAAGTCGTTCCACCAGTCCATGCGCGCACCATATCCACGAGATCGTCAGTTCCGAGGGAGGACGAACGGCGTTCCCCGCATCCGACCGGATGTCGTTCCGATGTGGAACATCGCCGGATCGTCAGCAGGGCGCCGGTGGTCACCAGCGCAAGCAGTCGACGGCGTCGTCGGCCGACCAGACGTTCGGCAGCTCGACGAAGCGACGCTCCGCCGCGACGTAGCGTCGTGCTCGGTACGCGGTGTCGCCGGCGACGTCCACCCGGTCGACGTACCCGACGATCTCGCCGTTCGCGCGGGTGACCCGGGACAGGTCGTCCCGCACGTCGAGGATGCGCAGGTCGCCGTGGGAGCGCATGACGGGAGACGCGGTGCGGATGCGCAGCCGGGGCTCGGTGGTCGTCTGCATCGGTGGTGCCTCCTGGTGCGGTCGTCGTGGTGTGGACGACGGTACGGAGGACCCCCGACACGCGCGGCGCGCACCGGACACCTGGGGAACAGTGAACGGCCGCTGTGTGTTGTGGAGGACGTATCCCGTACTCGGGCCTCTTCGGAGGCCAGGAAGATAGGTTGATCCCATGACCACGTTCGTGCTCGCAGGTGGATGTTTCTGGTGTCTCGACGCCGTGTACCGCACGCTCCAGGGTGTGCAGGACGTGGTGTCCGGCTACATCGGCGGTTCGGCGGACAACCCGTCGTACGAGTTGGTGTGCACCGGCACGACCGGTCACGCCGAAGCGGTGGCCGTCACGTTCGACGAGTCGGTCATCCCCGCCGACGTCATCCTCGACGTGTTCTTCACGCTCCACGACCCGCGGCAGCTGAACCGGCAGGGCGCCGACGTGGGCACGCAGTACCGCTCCGCGATGTTCCCGGCCGACGACGAGCAGCGCGCGCTGTTCGAGAAGGCCATCGAGCGCGCGTCGGACATCTGGGACGGCGGGATCGTCACGACGATCGAGCCCCTCACGACGTTCTTCCCGGCCGAGGAGTACCACCAGGACTTCTTCGCCAAGAACCCCGGTCAGGGCTACTGCCTCGCAGTCGCGCTGCCCAAGGTGAACAAGGTCCGCAAGGCCTACAGTCAGTACATCCTGGCGTCCTAGCACGACGGGCGTCGGGAACCACGAGGAGGTGGTCGAACGATGACGAACGACACGACGACGGAGACCTGGGTCGCGGTCGGACCGGCGGGCGCGGTGGGCAGCATCCACCGACAGCCGGACGGCTTCCGGGTCGAGCTCTACGGGCACCGCGAGGGCGGGGGTGGGTCGTACCCCTCACTCGAGACGGCGAAGGGCGCCCTGCACAAGGCGCTCGGACCGCTCGCCTCCCGCCCGGAGTTCCGCGCCCACTGAACGGTCCGCGGACCGGCGTGCTGCGCCGGTCCGGACAGGAGGCCCGGGGGACGCGTCCTCCACAGGTCGCCTGATCGGGTACCCACCACACACATCGAGCCCCGGTCCGCATCGCGGACCGGGGCTCGACCACGATCGACCGCATGAACGACACCATCACCGTCTGCGGCATCGTCGCGACCGAGCCCCGCCACCTCGTCACCGAGACCGGCATCGCCATCACGAGCATGCGCCTCGCCTCGCCGTCGCGCCGCTGGGACCGGGCGAACTCCGTCTGGACCAACGGCCCCACCAACTGGTTCACCGTCACGGCCTTCCGGTCGCTCGCGGCCAACGTGCACAAGTCCGTCAAGAAGGGCGACCGCATCCTCGTGACGGGGCGGGTCCGGATCCGGACGTGGGAGCGCGACGGACGCGGCGGCACCTCGGTCGAGATCGACGCCGAAGCCATGGGGCAGGACCTCGCCTGGGGCATCAGCAACTGGATCAAGGTCCCGAGGCACGCGTCCGAAGCCACCGCGGCCCCCGGCTCCGGTCCGGTCGTCAACCCCGTCACCGGCGAGGTCGAGGACCGGAACGGACACCAGGACCCGGCAGCCGACCAGCTCCCCGGAGCGACGGACGTCGACGACGACGACCTGCCAGAGGCCGCAACCGCTGCGTCGGCGACCGACCGACTGCACGGGGTCGACGAGCGCGTGCCCTCCGCAGCGCCGGGCGTCGAGCACCCGGAAGCGGCCTGACGTGCTCGCACCGTCACGTTCTGCCGGTCCTGTCACTACACTTGACCGCGATATGGCTGAGTACATCTACCAGATGGTCCGTGCCCGCAAGGCGGTCGGCGACAAGCTGATCCTCGACGACGTCACGATGTCGTTCCTCCCCGGCGCCAAGATCGGCGTCGTCGGTCCGAACGGTGCCGGCAAGTCGACGATCCTCAAGATCATGGCCGGTCTCGACCAGCCCTCCAACGGCGAAGCGAAGCTGACGCCCGGCTTCTCGGTCGGCATCCTGATGCAGGAGCCCGAGCTCGACGAGACGAAGACCGTGCTCGAGAACGTGCAGGAAGGCGTGGGCGAGGTCCACGGCAAGCTCGCGCGCTTCAACGAGATCTCCGCGCTGATGGCCGAGCCCGACGCCGACTTCGACGCGCTCCTGGCCGAGATGGGCACCCTGCAGGAAGAGATCGACGCGGCAGACGCGTGGGACCTCGACTCGCAGCTCGAGCAGGCGATGGCCGCGCTCCAGTGCCCCCCGGGGGACGAGCTCGTCACGCACCTGTCCGGTGGTGAGAAGCGCCGCGTGGCGCTCTGCAAGCTCCTGCTGCAGAAGCCCGACCTGCTGCTCCTCGACGAGCCCACCAACCACCTCGACGCCGAGAGCGTGCAGTGGCTCGAGCAGCACCTGCAGCAGTACCACGGCGCCGTGCTCGCCGTGACCCACGACCGGTACTTCCTCGACCACGTCGCGCAGTGGATCGCCGAGGTCGACCGCGGTCGTCTCTACCCGTACGAGGGCAACTACTCGACCTACCTCGAGAAGAAGCGCGCCCGGCTCGAGGTCCAGGGCAAGAAGGACGCCAAGCTCGCCAAGCGCCTGACGTCCGAGCTCGACTGGGTCCGCAGCAACACCAAGGGCCGTCAGGCCAAGTCCAAGGCCCGTCTGGCGCGCTACGACGAGATGGTCACCGAGGCCGAGCGCACCCGCAAGCTCGACTTCGAGGAGATCGTGATCCCCGTGGGACCGCGCCTCGGCTCCCAGGTCATCGACGCGGACAAGCTGCACAAGCAGTTCGGCGACCGCGTGATCATCGGCGACCTCTCCTTCACGCTGCCCCGCAACGGCATCGTCGGCGTGATCGGTCCGAACGGCGTCGGCAAGACCACGCTGTTCAAGACGATCGTCGGTCTCGAGCCGCTCGACGGCGGCACGCTCAAGATCGGTGAGACGGTCGACATCTCGTACGTCGACCAGAGCCGTGGCGGCATCGACCCGAACAAGAACCTGTGGGAGGTCGTGTCCGACGGGCTCGACTACATCCAGGTCGGCAAGACCGAGATCCCGTCGCGTGCCTACGTGTCGCAGTTCGGCTTCAAGGGGCCGGACCAGCAGAAGCGTGCCGGCATCCTGTCGGGTGGTGAGCGCAACCGCCTGAACCTCGCGCTGACGCTCAAGCAGGGCGGCAACCTGCTGCTCCTCGACGAGCCGACCAACGACCTGGACGTCGAGACCCTCGGCAGCCTCGAGAACGCACTGCTCGAGTACCCGGGCTGCGCCGTGGTCATCACCCACGACCGGTGGTTCCTCGACCGCATCGCGACGCACATCCTGGCGTGGGAAGGCCTCAACGAGGACGGAACGCCGAACTGGTACTGGTTCGAGGGCAACTTCGAGGCGTACGAGGAGAACAAGGTCGAACGCCTCGGTGCCGACGCGGCCAAGCCCGGCCGGGCGACGTACCGCAAGCTCACCCGGGACTGACCCGCGTGGCCAGGCTGCACACGCCGGTCCGCATCCGCTGGAGTGACATCGACGCCTACGGGCACGTCAACAACTCGGCGATGCTGCGGCTGCTCGAAGAGGCCCGCGTCCTGGCGTTCTGGGCACCGGATCCCGACGAGGTCGACGCGTCGGGATCCGCCCCGGAGCCGATCATCGACGGTCGACCCGGGTCCGGCACGATGACGGTCATCGCGGCCCAGCGCCTCGAGTACCTGGCATCGACGCCGTACTTCCGACGCCCGCTCGACATCCAGCTCTGGATCGGACACGTCGGAGGAGCGAGCCTCGACATCTCGTACGAGGTCTGGTCCCCGGTGGGACACCAACCCGCCGAGCTCTACACCCGGGCGACGACCACGCTCGTGATGGTCGACGCCGAGACGAACCGTCCTCGGCGCCTCACCGCGGTCGAGCGTGCTGCGTGCGAGCCGTACATCGAGCCGGCAGTGGTGTTCTCGCGCCCCTGACGCGTGTTCATCGGACCGGCGTCCCCAGGGCGGCGTCACCAGGCCGGCCTCACCAGGCCGGCCTCACCAGGGCGGCATCGCCAGGTCGGCGTCACCAGGCCGACATCACCGGACCGACATCACCGCATCCTCGTCAGCGGGGGATGCGCATCATGCCCTCTTGTGCGACCGTCGCCAGCAGCCGACCGTCCCGCGAGAACATCCGCCCGAACGCCAGCCCACGTCCCCCCTGCGCGCTCGGCGACTCCTGCGTGTACAGGATCCAGTCGTCGGCACGCCCGTCGCGGTGCCACCACATCGCGTGGTCGAGACTCGCGCTCTTGACCCCGGGCGTTCCCCAGGCCACCCCGTGGCGACGCATGATCGGTTCGAGGATCGACAGGTCACTCGCGTAGGCCAGGACGGCGCGGTGGAGTCCCGGGTCGTCCGGCAGGTCACCCTGGACGCGGAACCACACGGCCTGGTGCGGCACGTGCTCGCCCTGCACGTCCACGAAGACCGGGCCCTCGACGTGCCGCAGGTCGATGGCACGTTCGGCCCACGCACGCGCGACGGGGTGGTCGATCGAGGCCAGGATCGACGCGGCGGTGGGGAGCGACTCCGGAGACGGCATGTCCACCGGGAACGGGTCCTGGTGCTCGACGCCGGCGTCCTCGGTCTGGAACGACGCGATCATCGAGAAGATCGGCACGCCCTTCTGGTAGGCCTGCGCGCGGCGTGTGGCGAACGACCGGCCGTCGTGGATCTGCTCGACCCCGAACGTGATCGGCGTGTGAATGTCACCCGGCCGCAGGAAGTACCCGTGCAGCGAGTGGATCGCCCGGTCCTCGATGGTGGCCTGCGCGGCGACGATGCACTGCGCCAGGACCTGCCCGCCGAACACCCGCCCGCCCGGTGACCAGTGGTTCTCACCGGTGAAGACCCGCTCACGCGTCGCCGCCCCCGTGTCCGCGAGTCGCAGGGTCCGCAGGAAGTCCGGTTCACCGATCACCACCCCCGCAGTCTACGGAGGACCCCTCCCGATAGGATCGTGACCGACATGAGCACCTCGTTCACGCTGCCCGACGCCGCTTCGCTGGGCGACCTCCGTACGTACCTCGCCCGTGCCGCACGGGTCGAGGACGGATCGGTCCGCCTCATCGCGGACTCGGGCGTCCTGGCCGTGTACACCGCGATCATGTACCCCCTCGGGCTGCTCGACGAACTCCCCACGGTGCTCGGACTCCGGACGTTCTCGTTGACGGAGCCGGCCGCGATCGACGCCGTGGTGCCGCTCGCCTCGTTCCAGGAACGGCTGCGGCTGCTCGCCGAGGCGCACGACGCCGAAGGAGCCGAGGGCGCCGACCCCACGCGGGCCACCCCGGTCGAGGTCGAGCTGCCGCACGAGGTCCAGACCGTCACGTGGGCTGCGATCTCGCCGCCGCGCGGCGGATGGGTCCCGCTGCCCGACATCTCGCCGGAGCTGTTGCGTCGCGCCGCCAAGGCCGGCATCGCCGAGGTGGCCGACGCGGTCCCGGCGAACGCCGGCGAAGCCATCGTCCGTCGGATCCGGTCCGAGGTCTGGGGGCGTCCGGTCCAGGGCATCGAGCACGTCCCCGCGGGCGCCGGGTTCGCAGGCGAGAGCCTCGGGTTCCTCGGGCACGACCCGGTGCGGCTGTTCGAGACCGGCCCGTGGAGCCGCCTGACGACCTCGCGCGGGCACGTCCTCGTCAAGCGCCGTGCGTGGAGCCTGTCCGTCTGAGCCGTCCTGGACGACGTCGGCACCCGCTCTGCCATCCTGGAGCCATGCACGTCTTCCTCACCGGCGCGTCCGGCTACATCGGCTCTGCCGTCCTCCGCTCCCTCCTCGCGCACGGCCACGCGGTGACCGCCGTGGTCCGTTCCGACGAGAAAGCCGCTGCCGTCCGTGACGCCGGCGGCACCGCCCTCGTCGAGGACGTCACCGACACCGACATCGTCGAGCGCCTGGCCCACGAGACCGATGCCGTCGTCCACACCGCGAGTGCGCAGGACGTCGACCCCGACTTCGTCCGCACGGTCCTCGCGGCGCTGGACGGCACCCCGAAGCCCTTCGTGCACACGGGCGGCATCTTCACCTTCGGCAACTCGACCGACATCTCCGAGCAGTCGCCCGTGTCCCCGCCGGCCCTGACAGCGTGGCGCGGCGCGAACGAGGCCGCGGTCCGCGCGAGCGCCGTCCGGACGACGATCGTGGCGCCCGGGATCGTGTACGGCCGCGGCGCCGGGATCCCGACCATGTTCGTCGGGGACGGCGAGCACGAGGTCCTGATGGTCGGCGACGGCTCGCAACGGTGGTCGACCGTGCACGTCGACGACCTCGG
Organism: Curtobacterium sp. MCLR17_007; assembly: GCF_003234655.2. Classification (NCBI taxonomy): domain Bacteria; kingdom Bacillati; phylum Actinomycetota; class Actinomycetes; order Micrococcales; family Microbacteriaceae; genus Curtobacterium; species Curtobacterium sp. MCLR17_007. The sequence continues at coordinate 1,087,189 of NZ_CP126271.1, forward strand.
CGAGCTCTACGTCCTGGCCGTCGAACGGGGGGAGCCGGACGGCTACGTCCTCGCTGCGACGGGCGACAACCCCACCGTCCGCGAACTCGCCGAGGCCGGCGCGCACGGTTCGCCGGTGGTCGCCGAGAGCGTCGACGCTGCGCGGCAGCGGCTCGGGGCGGAGTACGCGGACGCGCTGCTCATGCACCAGGAGTGCTCCGGGGCCCATGCCCGCAGCACGTACGGGTGGACGCCGACGCGTCCGTCGCTGGTCGAGGACCTGGCGACCGGCTCGTACGTGCGCTGACGCGCCGCGATCCCGCCGAGACACCGCACACCCGGCAAGACACCGCCGCCGACAGCGGCGTCGAGCGGACGGAGCGGCGTCTGGTGGACGTGGCGGCGTCTGGTGGACGTCGCGCGCCCTGGGCGCGGCTGCACGACGGACGGGAGGCCCGGTGCCAGCTGGCACCGGGCCTCCCGTCCGTGTCGTGGTGCGTCCAGACCGACGGTCAGTCGAACGTGTTCGTCATGGCGTGCGCGGCCCGGTCGAGGTACCCCCAGAGCTCGGCCTCGTCGAGGGGGGCGAGCTGGAGCGACTCGACGGCGTCGTGCATGTGGTGCAGCCAGCGCTCGCGGGCCTCGGGCGTGATGCGGAACGGGTTGTGCCGCATGCGCAGCCGGGGGTGCCCGCGTTCCTGACTGTAGGTGCCCGGCCCGCCCCAGTACTGCTGCAGGAAGAGCGACAGGCGCGAGATGGCGCCCTCGAGGTCCTCCTGCGGGTACATCGGCCAGATGACGTCATCGGTCTGCACGCCGTCGTAGAAGCGCCGGACGAGTCGGTCGAACGTCGGGGCGCCCCCGATGCGGTCGTACAGCGATCCACTCGCCGCGGCGCCGCCCATCCCGACGCGCAGGGTGATCGGCTGGCCGGGCCCGAGGGGTGTGTCGCTCATCGGTCGTCCTTCCGCGGGTCGGACCGCTGTGTGTCGATGGGCTGACCGTACATGTTCGTCTTCTTGCCGCGTCGCGACGGCGTCGGCGCGGGGGTCGGCTGGGTCTTGACGCTGCGCAACCCGTTGATGGACGTCGCGTTCTCCCAGCCCTCGGGCATGATCATCGCCATCGCGGGGAGCGTCACGCCGAGCTCGTCGACGGCTCGCTTGAGCCGGACCCGGAGTTCGCGCCCGACGACGTCGAGCTCGGACGCGCGGGTCTTGACGACGAGCCGGAAGACCATGCCCGCCTCGGCGACGGACTGCAGGCCCCAGATCTCGGGCTTCTCGACGATCCGCTGTCGCCAGCGGGGTTCCTGGGACATCGTGACGGCTGCGGCGAGCAGGGCGTCCTGCACGGCGTCGATGTCGGTGTCGTAGGGGACCGTGATGTCGACGAGGACACGCGACCAGCCCTGCGACAGGTTGCCGACGCGCAGGATCTGCCCGTTCGGCACAAACCACAGGATGCCGTTCACGTCGCGGATCTGCATCACGCGCAGGCCCACGTTCTCGACGACGCCGGTGGCCGGTCCCGTGTCGACCACGTCGCCGACGCCGGCCTGGTCCTCGAGGATCATGAACACCCCGGACAGCAGGTCCTTGACGATCGACTGCGCGCCGACCGCGAGCCCGGCGGCGACGAGCGACGCACCACCGACGATGCCGACCGCGGCGTTCGGCAGGACCTGCGGGATGATGATCACCAGGGCGATGATCACCACGATGACGGTCGCCAGGTTCTGCAGGACGCTGCCGAGCGTGCGGGTCCGCTGCACGACGCGCGCGGTCTGGATGGGGGACGCGATGAGCGCCTGGGTGTCAGCGGCGCCCTGGCGCTTCTTGACGTCGTAGACGATCCGGTTGACGACGCCCTTGATGCTGTGCCGGAGCACCAGCCGCAGGACGACCGCGCCGATCAGGGTGAGGACGATGACGATCGGTTCGTGCCAGGTCTCGACGAATTGGGTGAAGGTGTTCGACATCCACGCTGGGACGTCGTCGGTCGAGTTCGCAGCCAAGATCATGATCCGGACGATGCTAAACGGCGGGGCCTCGGCGCACCCTGAGGAACGCCGAGACCCCGCCGATCATGCTCTGACCCCGCCGATCAGACTCAGGCGTCCGCAGCCTGGACCCGCAGCGCACGCTCGGTGCCCGCGAGGTTCTCGGTCACGATCCGGCGGAGCGCCGGGGTCTCCGGGTGCGACTCGAGCCACGCGGTTGCGGCGTCTCGGAGCTCGACCGAAGCGAGCGACGCCGGGTACAGCCCGGTGACGATCGTGTCGGCGATGTGGTAGCTCCGTTCGTCCCAGATCCGGGTGAGGACCTCGAAGTACTTCGGCACGAGCCCTTCGAGCACGACGGGGGAGTTGGTGTGCTGGAAGCCGATCGTCGTCTGGCGCACGATGGCGTTCGGCGCGGTGTCGGTGTCGACCAGCGACGAGAACGCCGCGAGCTTGCCCTCGGCCGTGGGGATCGTCGCACGGGCACGCGCTGCCGCTTGCTCGCCCGACGCCGTGCGGTCCGCGGCGAGCTCGGTGTCGATCTCGGCGTTGCCCGCGGCGCCCGCGAGCACGAGGCCCTCGAGGAGCTCCCACCGCAGGTCGGTGTCGATCTCGAGCCCGCTGAGCGTGACGGAGCTGTCACGCAGCCCCGCCAGGGTCGCGACGTGCTCGGGCGTCGACGCGATCTGCGCGAAGAACTTCACGAACTGGAACTGGGCGTCCGAGCCGGCCTCGGCCGACGACGCGAGGTTCCAGAGCGTGTCGCCCACGGTGTGGATCGTCGCGTCGACCTTGGCCGGAGCGACGTAGTTGCGCGCGGTGAGCAGCAGCTGCGAGACCGTCGTGCGGATGGTCGTCGACTCGGTCTCGGTCGCGATGTTGCCGAGCACCAGGCGGACGTAGTCGCTGGCGGGGGACTCGGCGTCGCGCGTGGCGTCCCACATCGCGCCCCACACGATCGAGCGGGCGAGCGGGTTCGCGATCGCGGCGAGGTGCTCGATCGCGGTGCGGCGGGACTGTTCGTCGAGGCGGATCTTGGCGTAGGCCAGGTCGTCGTCGTTGAGCAGCACGAGGTCACCGCGGTGCTGCCCCACGAGCTCCGGCACGTCGGTGCGGGCCCCGTCGACGTCGATCTCGACACGGTGCGTGCGCTCGAGCTTGCCCCCGGCCGAGGCGGTGTCGGCACCGAACGGCGCCGAGGTGTCCTGCTGGAACGCGTACAGGCCGATCGCGAGCCGGTGCGGACGCAGGGTCGGGTAGTCGGTCGGGGCTTCCTGCAGCACGGCGAACGACGTGATCACGCCGGACTCGTCGGTCTCGATCTCGGGGCGCAGCGTGTTGACGCCGGCGGTCTCGAGCCACAGCTTCGACCACTCGCCGAGCTCACGCCCGCTGGTGGCCTCGAGCTCGACGAGCAGGTCCTCGAGCTCGGTGTTGCCGTGGTGGTGCTTCACGAAGTAGGCCGAGACACCGGCGAAGAACGCGTCGATGCCGACCCAGGCCACGAGCTGCTTCAGGACGGAGCCGCCCTTGGCGTAGGTGATGCCGTCGAAGTTGACCTGGACGTCTTCGAGGTCGTTGATCGTCGCGACGATCGGGTGCGTCGAGGGGAGTTGGTCCTGGCGGTAGGCCCAGGACTTCTCCATCGCCTGGAACGTCGTCCAGGCCTCGGTCCACTCGGTGGCTTCGGCCGTGGCGATCGTCGACGCCCACTCGGCGAACGACTCGTTCAGCCACAGGTCGTTCCACCACTTCATGGTGACCAGGTCGCCGAACCACATGTGCGCGAGCTCGTGCAGGATCGTGACGACCCGGCGCTCCTTGATGGCGTCCGTGACCTTGGACCGGAAGACGTAGGTCTCGGTGAAGGTGACCGCGCCGGCGTTCTCCATCGCGCCCGCGTTGAACTCGGGGACGAACAGCTGGTCGTACTTGTCGAACGGGTACGGGACCGCGAACTTCGACTCGTAGTAGGTGAAGCCCTTGCGCGTGATGTCGAAGATGTACTCAGGGTCGAGGTACTCGGCCAGCGACTTGCGCGTGAAGATGCCGAGCGGGATGGTGCGGCCGTCGCTCGAGGTCAGTTCGTCTCGCACGACCTCGTACGGGCCTGCCACGAGCGCGGTGATGTAGCTCGAGATGCGGGTGGTCGGCGGGAACGCCCACGTGGCGATGTCGCCGTCGACGCGGGGCCCGGGCGTGGGGGAGTTCGAGACGACCTGCCACCGCGCCGGTGCGGTGACCGTGAAGGTGAACTCGGCCTTGAGGTCGGGCTGCTCGAACACCGCGAACATGCGGCGGGAGTCGGGGACCTCGAACTGGGAGTACAGGTAGACCTCGTCGTCGACGGGGTCGACGAAGCGGTGCAGGCCTTCGCCCGTGTTCGTGTACAGCGCGTCGGCGACGACGACGAGCTCGTTCTGCTGCTGCAGGTCGGCGAGCTGGATGCGCACGCCGTCGTTCACCGCGGCGACGTCGAGCGCGGTGCCGTTCAGCTCGACGGAGTGCACGGTCTTCGTGATCGCGTCGATGAACGTGGACGCGCCGGGCGTCGCGGTGAAGCGGACCCGCGTGGTGCTGCCGAAGGTCTCGGCGCCACGGGTCAGGTCGAGCTCGACCTCGTACGACTGCACGTCGACGATCGCGGCGCGTTCCTGGGCTTCGGTTCTGGTGAGGTTCTCTCCGGGCACGGACGCTCCAACTTCGTTGCGGGCGCGGACGATCGATGTCCGCGCGTCGGTCGTCCCACGCGGCGTCGTGCACCGTCAGGACGTGTGGGATCCAGCCTAGCGAGCACGCGTACGCTCGCATCCGTGACCGAGACGACTGTGGACAAGACGACCGACACCCCCACCCCTGTGGAGTTCTGGTTCGACCCGAACTGCCCGTGGGCCTGGATGACCAGCCGCTGGGTCGGTGAGGTCGAGCGCCAGCGTCCCCTCGACGTGACCTGGAAGGTGATGAGCCTGTTCGTCCTGAACGAGGACCAGGACGTCCCGCCGGAGTACCAGGAGCGGCTCGCGGCCGGGCAGGTCTACCCGCGCCTGGTCACGGCCGCGCGGCTGCGTCTGGGCGACGCGATCGTGAAGCCCTTGTACGACGCACTCGGCGAGCACATCCACCACCGTCAGGAGCACGACCCGACCCAGGTCGTCCCCGCCGTGCTCGCGGAGCTCGGCCTCGACGCCGACCTCGCCGAGTTCGCCTGGACGGACGAGGTCGACGCCGCCACCCGCGAGAGCCACCGCGACGGCATCGAGCGCGTCGGCCAGGACGTCGGCACCCCCGTGATCGCCGTCGAGGGCACCGCCTTCTTCGGGCCCGTCATCTCCCCGGCGCCGAAGGGCCAGCAGGCACTCGACCTCTGGGACGGCGTGGTCGCCGCGGCCCGGTACCCGGGCTTCTTCGAGCTGAAGCGCTCGCGGACGGTCGGACCGGTCTTCGACACGACCGACTGACGGGAGGCCCGGCTCGGCCCCGCCGTCGCCATCCGCGTCCGTCAGGACAGCGGCAGGAGCATCAGGGTGAGGTCGAGCCAGCGGTCGAACTTGCGTCCGACCTCGGGCAGCACGGCCACGACCTCGAACCCGAGGCGCTCGTGCAGGGCGATCGAGCCGGTGTTCTCGCTGCAGATGGCGGCCATCACCACGTGCACGTCGTGCTGGCGGGCATGTGCCATGAGCGCGTGCATCAGCGTCGACGCGATGCCACGTCCGCGGTACCCGGATCGCACGTAGACACTGTGTTCGACGGTGTGCCGGTACCCGGGGCGCGGACGGAACGGGCCGTACGTCACGTACCCGGCGACGACGCCGTCCACCTCGGCGACCAGCACCGGGAACCCGGCGGCACGGCGCTGGGCGAACCACGTGTCGAACCACTCGCGGCTCTCGGGCTCGTCCTGCCACACCGCCGTCGTGTGCAGGGTGGCGTCGACGTGCAGCGCGTGGACGACGTCGAGGTCACGGGGTTCGCAGTCCCGGACCGTGACGCCCGACGCGGGTGGGGTTCCGTTCGTCGCATATGCTGTCGCCATGTCTCAGATCGTAGACGACGACCGGCTCCTCGGTGAACGGCTGCAGCACCTCCGCACCGAGCGACGCTGGAGCCTGACCGAGCTCGCCGAGGAGTCCGGCGTCTCCCGCGCGATGATCAACCGCGTCGAACGCGGGGTGTCGAGCCCGACGGCGACGATCCTCGGCCGGCTGTCGGGAGCGTTTGGGATGACGATCTCGCAGCTGCTCGACGAGGGTGCGGCCGGGCAGCGTCCGGAGTCGGGCAGCCCCGACGACGCGACCGGCGTGCAGCGCGGGGCGACCGCCGACCACTGGACGGACCCGGACACCGGGTACCGGCGCCGTCCCGTGTCGAGCGCGGACTTCCCCGTCGACGTGACCGAGGTGGTCCTCCCGGCCGGAGCGCACGTGACGTACCCGGCGTCGGCCTACGCGTTCCTGCGCCACTGCATCTGGGTGGTCGACGGCGAGCTCGGACTCGTCGTCGGCGACGAGCCGGTGCGACTCGCCGCGGGCGACCGGATCGAGCTCGGCGACCCCGCCGAGGTGACCTACCGGAACGACTCGGCCGACCCCTGTCGGTACGTCGTGGTCGTGGCCAGGGGCGTGCGCGGCCGGGAATAGGATCGGACCATGCGCATCCACCTCGGAACGGACCACGCCGGCCTCGAGTTCAGCAAGACCCTCGCGTCGCACCTGACCGACGCCGGACACCAGGTCATCGACCACGGCCCGACCGAGTACGACGCGCTCGACGACTACCCCTCGTTCTGCATCAACGCCGCGCACGCCGTCGTCGAGGACCAGCGCGCGGGCGTCCAGGCGCTCGGCGTCGTCTTCGGCGGTTCCGGCAACGGCGAGCAGATCGCGGCGAACAAGGTCGAGGGCGTCCGCGCCGCCCTGGTGTGGAACGAGTCGACCGCGCTGCTGGCCCGCCAGCACAACGACGCGAACGTCATCTCGCTCGGCGCGCGCCAGCACACTGAAGCCGAGGTGATCGACTTCGTCGACCTGTTCATCAACGAGCCCTTCTCCGGTGAGGAACGCCACGCGCGCCGCATCGCGCAGCTCGCCGAGTACGAGCAGACCGGCACCATCGCCGGCAAGCAGGTCGACGCGTAGCCGACCGTCGGGGGACACCGACCGTCAGCGGCACCGGGTAGAACGGGTCGCATGCCCGAGGGTCACTCCGTCCACAGGATCGCCAACCAGTTCACCCGGCACTTCGTCGGCAAGCGTTGCGAGGTGTCGAGCCCGCAGGGGCGCTTCGCCGAGGGTGCCGCACAGCTCGACGGCAAGCGCATGGTCGCGTCACGGGCGGTGGGCAAGCAGCTGTTCCTCGAGTTCGAGGACGACCTGTTCCTGCGCGTGCACCTGGGGCTGTACGGCGCGTGGGACTTCGCCGGTGTGATCTCGACCTCCGAGGCGCTGTCGGACGACGACGACCGCGAGGAGTCGCTGGCCTCGATCGGCGCACCGCGGCTCGCCCGGTACCGGATGGCCGAGCAGGAGAAGTCCGAGGACCCGATCGAGGCGTTCCCCCCGGACCCCGTCGGACAGGTGCGCGTCCGTCTGCTGACCGAGGACACCGTCGGCGACCTGCGTGGACCCACCGCCTGCGTGGTCGAGGACGCCGCCGGGGTGCAGCGCGCGCTCGACAAGCTCGGCCCCGACCCCGTCAACGACGACGGCCCCGAGGCCGAGAAGGTCTTCGTCGACAACGTCCGGAAGCGCAACGTCGCGATCGGCCAGCTGCTGATGGACCAGGCCGTGGTGAGCGGCATCGGCAACATCTACCGTGCCGAACTGCTGTTCCGCCAGCGCCTCGACCCCTACAAGGTCGGCAAGAAGGTCACCGTCAAGCAGGCCAAGGCGCTCTGGGCCGACTGGTCGAAGCTGCTGCACGACGGGGTGCGCGACGGGCTGATGATGACGATGGACGGGCTGTCCGACACCGACCGCAAGAAAGCGTTGCGCTCCCGCAAGGACCGGCACTGGGTGTACCACCGTCAGGGCGAGCCCTGCCGGGTGTGCGGCACCGAGATCCGGATGGCGGACATGGCCGGCCGCAAGCTCTACTGGTGCCCGAAGGACCAGAAGTAGCCGTCACCGGTCGCGGTGCGTCCACCGCCCGGCGACCGCCGTCGCGAGCACGGGCATGGTCCGCAGCGCCGTCGACGACGCCGTCAGCGGATCGGACTCCACGAGCACCAGGTCCGCGACGTCGCCGACGGCCACGCCCACCCGTCCGTCGGTCGAGCCCGTCCACGCGGTCAGCGCCGACAGCCGCTCCGACGGGTGCCACGGCTCGCGGCCGTCGCGGTCCCGCCCGACGGCCGCGGCGAGCGACACCCATGGGTCGAGCGGCGCCACGGGAGCGTCCGACCCGAGCAGCACGCGGGCACCGGCGCGGGCCAGTGACGCGAACGCGAACGCCCGGTCGGTGACGCCCGCCCAGTGGTGGTCCGCGATGTCCCGGTCGTCCATCGCGTGCTCGGGCTGCACCGACGCGGCGACCCCGAGCCGGGCGAACCGCGCCAGGTCGGCGTCCGCCAGCAGCTGGGCGTGCTCGATCGTGCCGCGGGTCCCGACCGCCTCGAAGACGTCGAGGGCCAGGGTGTTCGCGCGGTCGCCGATGGCGTGGACCGCGGGCACGAGCCCGGCGTCGACGGCTCGGCGGGTGATCGCCACGAGGTCGTCGAACGACCACGCGAGCACCCCCGACCCGTCGGCGAGCGCCGCGGTCCTGGTGCCGAGCGACCCGTCGGTGATGACCTTGAACGGCCCCATGGTCAGCAGGCCCCTGGTGCCCGCGACGACGTCGCCGGTCCGCAGTCCCCGGGCGATCGCGGTGTCGAGGTCGGCCGCGTAGACACCGGACGACACGCGCAGGGCATCGGTGCCGCCGCGCATCCGCCGCGTCCACCGGTCGAGCCCGAAGCGCATCTCGAGGTCGACGACCCGGGTGACGCCCCGGGCCGCGGCGGCCTCGGCGGCGTCGGCGACCCACCCGTCCAGGACCTCGTCCGGCACCTGGGAGAGCGCCCCGGTGACGTCGAAGGCGTCCTGCTCGCGCAGGACCCCGTCCTCACCCGCTACCAACGGACGCCCGAGCACGGCGCCGAAGTGGCTGAGCGCGAGGGCGTTGCACCACACGGCGTGCAGGTCCGCGCTCACGACGACGACCGGGAGGCCCGGTGCGGCCCGGTCGAGCAGCTCGCGGCGGGCGGGGCGGGGCCACATCCCGTCGCGGTACCCGTGGCCGATGAGGACGCGGTCCGCGACGCCGGTCCGTGCCACCACAGCGAGCAGGTCGGCGGTGGCCTCGGCCGAGTCCGCTGCCGAGACGTCGACACGTCGACGCACGAGCGCCCACTGGTCGAAGTGGGTGTGGTGGTCGACGAGCCCGGGGCCGAGCCAGGCGCCGTCCGCCTGCAGCACGTCGGTGTCGGTGCTCGTGGCGTCGAGGGTGCCGGCGGGGGCGACCGCGGTCACCACGCCGTCGGTGACCCGGACGTCGGCGGGTGCGCCGGAGGTGCCCACCCGGCGGACGGTGCGGAGCAGGACCTCGCTCACTCGGCCTCCCGTCCGCCCTGGTCGTCACCGGCGGCGGACCGGACCCGCTCGATCTCGTCGGCGAGTGCCGGCGAGGCGTAGGGGCCGTCGCCGCGGAGTCCGGCGACGATGTCGTCGACGACCCCCGGGGCCTTGTTCTGGGAGAGCTTCGCGCGGGCGTCGAAGCGGGTGACGCGGATGCGGATGCCCACGGTCCCCTTCGCCATCCGCCGAGCGGTGTCCTCGTCGACGTCGAGCGAGACCGGGTCGGGCATGACCCGCTCGAAGTGGTCGACGAGCTCGCCGAGGACACGGAAGTTCTCGTCGTCGGACAGGATCTCGGGCGTGCCCCACAGGTGGGCGGTGACGTGGTTCCAGGTCGGCACGAACTGGTCGGCCGGGTACCACGCGGGCGAGACGTACCCGTGTGGGCCCTGCACGATGACGAGCACCTCGTGCTGCCCGAGTTCGTGCGCGACCTCGTCGGGCCGGCCGACGTGCGAGACGAGCACGAGCTGGTCGGGGTCCTCGCCGGGAGCGGGCTCCTCGAGCAGGAACGGGTAGTGCGAGGCCACGATCCCGGCGTCCGTGTGGGACACGATCGTCGCCCACGGGTTGCCACGGACCAGGCGCCGCACCTCGTCGACGTCGGTCATCAGGAAGTGTGGGGTGTGCCGCATGTCCGCCAGCGTGGCACAGCGGAGTGTGCCGGCGCGACGGGCGTCGTTTCCCGGTGTTCCCGGATGGTGGAAGTTCCCACGTGCAGTGCACCACCTGTCGTGGTCGGGATCCGTGAACACGACGCTGTCTCGCAACGAGGGTCGGGCAGTGGACCGGGCGGCACTCGACTCGCGTCGCCGCTGACGTCAGACTCGACCCACCGACCCACCGACCCACCGACCCACCGACCCACCGCTCTCCTGGAAGGACCACCGTGACCGACACCGAGGCCACACGCGACGCGTACCGCACGACCCTGCCCACCATCCGCGACTGGGTCGCCTACAAGGTCTGGCAGCTCCGCGTGCCGGGCGTGCAGGTCGCGATCGGGTACCGCGGCGAGGAGCTGTTCTCCGAAGCCTGGGGCCACGCCGACGTCGAGGCCGGCCGACGCCTGACCACGACCGACCTGTTCCGGATCGCCTCGCACTCGAAGACCTTCACCGCGACCGCGCTGCTGCTGCTCGCCGAGCGTGGGGTGCTGCGCCTCGACGACACCGTCGGGACGTACGTGCCCGCGCTGGTCGAGGGCGGCTCGCCGATCGCGGACGCCACGGTCCGGGAGCTCATGGAGATGGGTGCGGGCGTGATCCGCGACGGCCACGACGGCGACTACTGGTCCCTCGCGCGGCCGTTCCCGGACGAGGACGAACTGCTGGCGCTCGTCCTCGACCGCGGGCAGAAGGTGCCGACGGGATCCTCGTTCAACTACTCGAACCTCGGGTACTCGTTGCTCGGGCTCGTCATCGCCGCGGCTTCCGGACGGAGCTACAACGACTTCGTCCGCCAGGAGATCGTCGAGCCACTCGGCCTGCGGAACACCGGCCCGGACTGGGACCCGTCGCGCGAGGACGACTTCGTGGTGGGCTACTCCGGCTTCCACGTCGCACGGCACCGGCAGCGCGTCGCGCACGTCGACACCCGGGCGATGGCCGCAGCGACCGGCTTCCACGGCACCGCGTCCGACCTGGTCCGGTACTTCTCCGCCCACGTCCTCGGGCAGGGGGACCTGCTGAGCGACCACTCCAAGCGCCTGGCGCAGCGGAAGTCGTGGAGCGCCACCGAGGATGACCCGGCGGCCCGGGGCTACGGCGCGGGCTTCATCGTCGACCGCATCGGCGGGCGCGAGGTCCGCGGCCACTCCGGCGGGTTCCCCGGGCACATCACGCAGTCGCTGTTCGACCCCGAGTCCGGGCTCGTCGTGTCCGTGATGACGAGCGCCGCCGCAGGCCCGGCGACGCTCCTGGCGACCGGCATCATCCACCTGCTCGACGCAGCGGCCGACACCGGTGCGCCCGGCGCCGTCGTGACCGCCGAGCAGGCCGCGCGCTTCACTGGTCGCTACGCCAACCCCTGGGGCGTCACCGACATCGCCCGCGTGGGCGACCGGCTGCTCGCGATCGACCCGTCCGGCCCCGACCCGATGGAGTCGCCCACCCGGCTCGAGGTCGTCGACCAGGACACGCTCCGGATGACCCACGGCAACCGCTTCGGCTCCGTCGACGAGGACATCGTCGTCGCCCGCGACGCCGACGGCACCGTCACGGGCATCCGCGGCAGCGGCGGCATGAGCGAGGAACCGTGGACGATCCCCGACGAGGCTCCGGAGGTCGCGGCCGGGCTTGCATAGCCTGGCGCAGACCGCGGACGGACCGGGCCGTATGCGCACCGTTCCGCAGGGTCTCCGTCATGTCTCTGTCGAGACCGACCGCGTCCACCATCGCGCGGAGTGCGTCGCCCATCCCCCCAGCGTGACGCGTCACGCAGCACGGGACCGACCACCTGTGGACAGTGCGTCAGCGGACGTCGGCGGTGGACCAGAGGAACCGGGCGCCGTCACCGACCGGACGGACGAGCGGGCCGGCGAACAGCAGGGCTGCGACGACGAACGCCACGACCCGCCCGGCCGCGGGGACCGCGAACAGGACCGTCAGCCCCGTCTGCGTGGTGCCGGGGAGCGTCCCGAGCCACAGTGCCGGGCCTCCGAGCAGCCAGACCGCCGCGCCGACGGCGACCACCCAGCCGGCGGCACGCGACGCACTGCTCCCGGAACGCACGACGAGGACGCCGAAGGCGACGAGCAGCGCCTGTGCCGCGGTCGTCAGGATCGTCGCGACCGGGATCGCGGGCGACCCGATGCCGAGGCCAGCCAGCGCCGTGCACAGCGCGGCCACAGCGAAGCCGAGTGACGTCCGGTCCGCTCGGCGTGCCGCAGACAGTCCGGCGACGAGCGCGGCGGCTGCCGTCACCACCCCGACGACGACCAGGACCCAGGCGCCAGGGTCCAACTGCGTCAGGACACCCAGCCCTGCGACCCCGCCGACGGCCGCCCCGAGCCCCGCGACCACCGCCGCCAGTGCGGTCAGTCGTCCCCGTGTCGTGGTCCCCGTCGTCCCCATGCCGACACCATAACGCCGGGGGTGGGGTCAACCCCACCCCTGGTCGGGGAGGGGGCAGGATGGGTCCGGGCACCCGGGTTCGGGATGCTGGACCCATGACCGACACCGACCGACTCGACCAGGCGATCACCGTGCCGCTGGACGACGCCGTACCCCCGGGAGCCACCACCCCCATGCCGGCGCAACCGACCCAGGAGCAGCCACCGCAGCTGCCGACCGATCCGCCGAACCCGACGGCTGGTGGGTTCTACCGTCAGGCCTGGCGCCGGTTCCCGCGCGACTTCGGGTACATGGCGCTCACCGCGGTGCTGCTCTGCACGCTCTACTTCGCGTTCCCAGCAGCGGTCTTCGGCGGTGGGTTCCACGACCTCTTCAACCCGATCGTGCTGCTGATGTTCTTCGTGGCGCTGTTCGTCGCGCGCTGGCTCGGGCAGTTCGAACGGCTGCGCATCTCGTGGGCAGACGACCGCCCGATCCGACCGGTCGACTGGACCCCGCGCTGGCAGCAGAACTGGTGGGCCCGGACCGGTTCCGCCGTCGCCAACCCGCACTACTGGCTCTACCTGCTGCACGCAGCGGTCGTCTACCCCCTCGCGGCCCTGGTCACCGTCGGCGCCGGCGCACTCCTGGTGGTCGGCTTCTTCGGCCCGATCGTCGCCGGGGTCACGGCACTGCGGTGGGGATGGCAGATCAACCAGTGGCTCATGGAGAACAGCCTCGACCAGGGCTGGGCCTGGGTGCTCGGTGCCGTGGCGTGCGCGGTGAGCATGGCCGCCTCGGTCGTCCTGCTGCCGCTCTGGTCGCGCGGGTCGGTGCTCGCGCACTACTGGATCGACTTCGGGCTGCTCGGCGGGTTCCGCGCGGAACAGCTCGAGCAGCGGGTGGCGGGACTGCAGGCTTCCCGCGCCGGAGCGGCGACAGCGGAGGGGCAGACCCTGCGGCAGATCGAACGCGACCTGCACGACGGCCCGCAGCAGCGGCTCGTCCGGCTCCGCATGGACCTGGCCGCAGCCGAGCGGGCGTTCGAGAAGGACCCCGAGGGAGCGAAGCGGCTCATCGGCGAGGCGTCGGAGCACGCCAAGGACGCGCTCGACGAACTCCGGGCGCTGTCGCGGGGCTTCGCGCCGCCGATCCTGCTCGACCGGGGGCTCGTCGCCGCGCTCGAGGCCCTCGTCGCCCGGACCCCGATCCCCGTCGGCCTCGACGTCCGGCTGCCCGAGGGGCTGACCCTCGGCACCGAGATCCAGCGCAACGTCTACTTCACGGTCTCCGAGCTCCTGACGAACACGACCAAGCACGCGGGGGCCTCGACCGCTGGCGTCTACCTCGGGCTCGTCGTCGACGCGTCCGCGGTGTGGCACCTGACGGTGAGCGTCACGGACGACGGCGTGGGCGGGGCGAGCGTGCAGGAGGGGCACGGGATCGAGGGCCTCATGGGTCGGATGCGCTCCCTCGACGGCGAGTTGACGGTGTCGAGCCCCCAGGGTGGCCCCACCGAGGCGACGGCACGGATCCCGCTCGGCGCGCTCAACGGGGTGCCCACGGTGCGGTGACCGCCGGCACTAGTCTGGGAGCATGACCGACGGCCCGGATGCAGCACGCATCCGGGCCGTCGTCGTCGACGACGCGGTGCTGCTGCGCGAGGGGCTCGCGCGGGTGCTCGACGAGGCCGGCATCGACGTCATCGCGCAGTACGCCGACGCCGCGTCCTTCCTGGCGGCCCTGCCGGAGCAGACCCCGGACGTCGTCGTCATGGACGTCCGGATGCCGCCGACCTTCACCGACGAGGGCGTCCGCGCCGCCGTCGAGACCCGACGGACCTCCCCGTCCACCGGCGTGCTCCTGCTCTCGCAGTACGTCGAGGCGACCTACGCCGAGGAGCTGCTGGCATCCGGCTCGTCGGGGGTCGGTTACCTGCTCAAGGACCGCGTCACCCGACTCGAGGAGATCGACGACGCCGTGCGCCGGGTCGCCTCCGGCGGCACCGTGCTCGACCCCGAGGTCGTCACGCAGCTGATGCAACGACGCCGTGACCCGCTCGAGGCGCTGACGCCGCGTGAGCGCGAGGTGCTCGGGCTGATGGCCGAGGGACGGACCAACGCCGCGATCGCCCGGGCGCTCGTCATCGGCACCGGCGCCGTCGAGAAGCACGTGTCGAGCATCTTCGCGAAGCTCGCGCTGGAGGACACGGGCGAGGACCACCGCCGCGTCCTCGCCGTCCTCGCCTACCTCGGATGACCCGGTCCCCGGCCGACCCCGCCCGCTCGACCCGGATCCCCGCGCCGCTGCTCGCGCTCGCCGCGATCGTCTCGGTCCAACTCGGTGCCGCGATCGCGAAGACCCGCTTCGAGGAGGTCGGCTCCGTGGGTGCGGCCACGCTGCGCCTGGTGATCGGTGCGGCGGTGCTGCTCGCCGTCGTCCGCCCGCGGGTGCGGCACTGGCAGCGGCCGCAGTGGCTCGGGGCGGTCGGCCTCGGGCTGGCGCTCGGCGGCATGAACGTCTTCATCTACCTGGCGTTCGCCACGATCCCCATCGGGGTCGCCGTGACGATCGAGTTCCTCGGCCCGCTCGCCCTGTCGCTCGTGCACACCCGACGCTGGCGGGACGCCCTCTGGGCGGCGCTGGCGCTGCTCGGCGTCGTGCTGCTCGGGGTCGGACCCTCCGCCGTCACGGAACTCGGCGGAGTGGCCGCCGCGGTGGCGGCGGCAGGGTGCTGGGCCGGCTACATCGTGATGAACCGGCACGTCGGCTCGATCATCCCGGGCGTCGACGGGCTCGCCGTCTCGATGCTCGTCGCGATGGCCGTCTCGCTGCCGTTCGGCCTGCGGACCGCCGTCGACGGCATCGTCGCCGACCCGACCCTGCTCGTCGTGTTCGGTGCGGTCGCGGTGTTGTCGAGCGTGCTGCCGTACGCGCTCGAGATGCTCGCCCTGCGGCGGATGCCCACCCGGGTGTTCGGCGTGCTGCAGAGTCTGGGCCCGGCGATCGCGGCCCTCGCCGGGCTGGTGGTCCTCGGCGAGGCGCTCTCGCCCGTCGAGGTGGTCGCGCTCGCCTGCGTGACGGCGGCGAGCGTCGGGGTGACGGTCTACTCGGCGCGGAGGAAGTCCGCGTAGGTGGGTTCGTGCTGCTCGCCCGACAGCAGGGCGGGGTCGTTGATCCTGCGTTCGACGTAGGCAGCGATGACGTCGGGCGGGGTGAGCACGTGTGCCACCCAGGACGGCACGTCGAGGTTCTTCACGGGTGCTCCCTTCCGGTCATGGGGCGACGGTCACCGGACTGATGTCTTGATCGTCGTGATTCTTGCTGTACCGGGGCGGATCGAACGATCCTCCGCGCCAGCGCACCTGTCAATCGCGTGCGCCATGTGGAGTCCGATGCGCGCGCTCTGTCCGGAGAACGCGGTGTTTGACGGCCGAACGCCAGACCCAGGCCTCGGACTGCTGCCCGAACTGTGCCCACTCGACCAGCACCGCGTCGCGCGTCCAGCTCTTCGCGAAGGCCTTCACCCGGACGTGGAACGTCGGGAACTGGATCCACGCCCAGACCGGCAGCGGCGTGACGGCGTGGCAGACGTCCGGGCCGCGGGCGTCGTCGGACAGTGAGTAGGCGTGCGGCCGCTCGACCTCCGGGTGTTCCGGAGGCTGCCACCGGTTATCGCGACGCCGTCCCACGACGGTATTCGAACGTGTGTTCGAATGCCGCGTCAAGTCGGGCCGGGCAGCGCGGCGGGACCCGGCGGTCAGCTGCGCGTGTCGCGGCTGACGTCGAGCGACGGTCTCAGCTCGGTGCGCGGCCCGTGCTCTCGCGCACGCTCAGGGTCAGGACGGGCCCGGGCTCGGACGGCAGGGCGTGGTCCACATCGATCTGCCGGCGCAGCAGGGTGGCCGCACGCTGGCCGAGCTCGACGGTGTCGCGGGTGAGCGAGGTGATCGCCGGACGGACCAGGCGGACCATCGCCGAGTCGTCGAACGACACGATCGAGACGTCGGCCGGCACCGCGACGCCCATCTCGCTCGCGACGCCCAGGCCGGCCACCGCGAGCACGTCGTTGTCGAACACGATCGCGGTCGGTCGGCTGCGTCGGGACAGCAGCTCGCGGGTCGCGGCTGCGCCGGTGTCGGCCGCGTAGTCCGTCGGGATGGAGACCGTGTCGTCGAGGTCGTGCGCGGCGGCGAACTCGCGGAGACGGTCGATGCGCATCGCGGTGTGTTCGTACTCCGGGCGACCGGCGACGTGGGCGATGCGCCGGTGGCCGAGGGCGTGCAGGTAGCGCAGGACCTTCTCGGTGGCGTCGGAGTCGTCGATCCACACCGTGGGGGCGGCTCCGGCGGGGGCCGGGTGTGACCCGACGACCACGGTCGGCATCCCGAGCTCGTCGAGCAGGCGGAGCCGGGCGTCGTCGTGTCGCGGGTCGATGACGATCACCCCGTCGACGCGGTGGCCGTTCCACCAGTCGCGGTAGGTCTGGAGTTCCTCGTCGGCGTCCCGCGCGACCAGCAGGTTCATACCGACGTGGGAGCCGGCCAGGCCGAGCTGGATGCCGGAGATCAGGTCGCCGAAGAACGACTCGGTGCCGAGCGTGCGGGCGGGACGGTTGAGCACGAAGCCGATCGAGCCGGCCTTCGCACCGCCCAGGGCGCGCGCCGCGGTGTGGGGCTGCCAGTCGAGTTCACGGGCGACGGCACGCACCCGGGCACGGGTCGCGTCGGACACACCGGGGCGGTCGTTGAGGGCGAACGAGACGGCGCTGATCGACACGCCGGCCTTCGCGGCGATGTCGGCGATCGTCGTCCGACGCTGGATGGCCATGGCTTGACTATAACGCTTTAGTCGCTCATAGTCGGGCTCATCCGACCGGCAGCGCGATCAGCACTCAACCGGTTCAGCACGACATCAGCAGCACCATCCGCACGCACGAGGGAGTCCGACGCGATGAGATCCACCACACGAACCACCACCACCCGGGCCGTCGGCCTGCTCGCCGGTGTCGCCGCAGCGGCCCTGGCACTGACCGGCTGCTCGGCCGGCGGCAGCGGCGCGAGCGGCAACGGCGGCGGCGACGTCTCCGGCACGATCACGCTGCAGACGTGGGCACTCACGCCCACGTACACGGACTACCTCAACGGCGTCGTGAAGGCCTTCGAGAAGCAGCACCCGGACGCAAAGGTCAAGCTCGTCGACCAGCCCGGCGACGGCTACGCCGACAAGGTGCTCAGCCAGGCGTCGAGCAACTCGCTGCCCGACGTGATCAACCTGCCGCCGGACATCGCGCTGCCGCTCGCCAAGCGCGGGTTCCTGCAGGACGTCTCCAAGGACGACAGCAAGCTCTCGAGCACCTACGTCAAGGGCGCGCTCGCCGCGTACAACTACAAGGGCGTCGACGGCACCTTCGGGTACCCCTGGTACCTCAACACGGACATCGACTACTGGAACAAGACGATGTTCCAGCAGTGCGGCCTCGACCCGGCCAGCCCGCCCAAGACCACCGACCAGCTGTTCTCGCAGGCCGCGACCATGCACGCGAAGTGCCCGGACGACTACCTGATGAGCCGCAAGCCCGGCCTGAGCGACTTCTCGCTTGCCGGCGTCAAGATCATCAACGACAAGGGCACGAAGTTCACCTTCGCGGACTCGTCGAAGGCCGCCGACCTGATCAGCAAGTACGCGAAGGCGTACAAGGAGGGCCTCATGCCCTCGTCGGTCCTGAACACCGACTACCTCGGCAACTCGACCCTGTTCACCCAGGGCAAGGTCGCCTGGACCACCGGTGGCGCCACCGCGATCAGCGACTTCGAGAAGAACAACCCGTCGCTCAAGGGCAACATCGTCGTCTCCCCGGCGCTGGACAACCCGCCGCTGTACGTGCAGGGGCTGTCGGTGTCGAGCAAGTCGAAGCACCTCGCCACGGCCGAGGCCCTGGCCTCGTTCATGACGAACGCGAAGAACCAGGAGGCCTTCGCGCACCTGGTGAACATCTTCCCGTCGACCACCTCGTCGCAGTCCGACCCGTTCTTCTCGAAGGACGACGGCACCGTCGAGGGCAAGGCCCGCGTGCTCGCGAACGACGCCCTGAAGACCGCGAAGAACCTCAACCCGGTCGAGGCGAACTCGGCGATGACCGATTTCCTCGACCAGCAGATCGCCCTCGCGATGAAGGGTGACACCAGCCCCGAGAAGGCCCTGCAGACCGCGCAGACCAAGATGAACACGCTGCTGGCGAACGGCTGATGCGCGCCAACCGCTGGTTCACCCCCTGGCTGCTGGTCCTGCCGGCGCTCGTCTGGCTCGTCGCGTTCAGCCTCTGGCCGTCGATCAACACCGTCCGGCTGTCGTTCACGAACGCCAGCCCGCTCGGTGGGGTCAGCCGCTGGGTCGGGCTCGCGAACTTCCAGACCCTGCTGGCCGACCCGCAGGTGTGGGAGGCGCTGCTCAACAGCGTCATCTACATGGCGATCTGCCTGCCGCTGCTGACGGTCCTGCCGCTGCTGATGGCGGTGCTCGTCCAGCAGAAGCTGCCCGGCATCGCGTTCTTCCGCACGGCCTACTACACGCCGGTGATCGCCAGCGCGGTCGTCGTCGGGCTGATCTGGAACTGGATCCTCGACGACCGCGGCGTCATCAACGAGATGGTGCAGTCGCTCGGGATCGCGCAGGGGAGCATCCCGTTCCTGACGGACCGGTGGCTGCTGCTGTTCAGCGCGATCAGCCTGACGGTCTGGAAGGGCCTGGGCTACTACATGATCATCTTCCTGGCGGCCCTCGGGAACGTCGGCAAGGAGCTGCACGAGGCCGCTGCCCTCGACGGCGCCGGGTCGATCCGCCGCTTCTGGAGCGTCACGATGCCCGGGGTCCGCGGCACCCTCACCCTGGTCGGGATCCTCGTGTGCGTGAGTGCGCTCCGGGTGTTCAGCGAGCTCTACATCCTGACGAACGGCACGGGCGGGCCCGGCGGGCAGGACAACTCCCTGGTCATGCTCATCCAGCAGTACGCGCGCGGCTTCACGGGCAACCTCGGGTACGCGTCGGCGCTGAGCCTGCTGCTCTTCGCGGTGACGCTCATCCCGATGCTCGCCCTGGCGCGCATGAACAGCAAGGCGGACCGATGACGAACACGACGACCGAGCCGGTCATCGGCGGCAACGCCGGCACCGCCGCACCGACGCCGGACGTGACCGGCGCGACGGGCGGAGGGGGAGCCTCCCGTCCGCCCCGTCGGCGCCGCCGCGCCGTCTGGGGCGTCATGTCCACCCGCGAGAAGGCCATCAGGTACGTCCTGCTCATCGTGGTGCTGTTCATCACGATCGGGCCGTTCCTCTGGCAGCTCTCGACGTCGCTCAAGGGCCCCGGCGAGGACATCTACACGGCGAACCCGTCGTTCATCCCGTCGCAGCCCACGTTCGGCAACTACCTGCGCGTCGGCGACGCGATCCCGGTGTTCGGGTACATCGGCAACTCGCTCATCGTCGCGGCGATCGACGTCATCGGGAACATCGTGTTCGCGACGTTGGCGGGCTTCGCCCTCGCCCGGCTGCAGTGGCGCTTCCGCAAGGCCGTGCTCGGGCTGTTCCTCGCCACGCTCGTGCTCCCCGGCGAGGCGACGATCATCTCGCAGTTCGTCACGGTCAAGGACCTCGGCCTGGCCGACAACCTGGTCGGGGTCGCCCTGCCCGGCATGATCGCCGCGCTCAACGTGCTGCTCATGTTCAACGCGTTCCGGCAGATCCCCGACGAGATCGACCAGGCCGCGGTGATGGACGGCGCGAACGCCTGGCAGCGGCTGCGGTACATCTCGCTGCCGGCGGTCCAGGGCACGATCGCCGTCATCGCGATCTTCGCGTTCATCGGCGCGTGGGACGACTTCCTCTGGCCGCTCATCGTGCTGCAGTCCCCGGACAAGCTGACGCTGACGGTCGGGCTCGAGTACCTGCGCGGCACGTTCGGCACCGACCAGCGCCTGATCGCGGCCGGCACGATGATCGCGTTCATCCCGATCGCCGTGATCTTCGCCGTCCTGCAGCGGTTCTTCTTCAAGGGCGTCGAAGAGGGCGGTGTGAAGGGCTGATGCGGTTCGGTGTCAACTACACCCCGTCGGTCGGCTGGTTCCACTCGTGGCTCGACTTCTCGGCCTCGGACACGGCGCGTGACCTCGAGGCGATCGCGTCGCTCGGCGCCGACCACGTGCGGGTCTTCCCGCTCTGGCCGGTCGTCCAGCCGAACCGCACCCTGATCCGGCAGCAGGCGCTCGACGACGTCGCCAGGGTGGTCGACATCGCGGCGTCGTTCGGCCTCGACGTCACGGTCGACGCCCTGCAGGGACACCTGTCGAGCTTCGACTTCCTGCCGTCCTGGCTCGACTCGTGGCACCGGCGCAACATGTTCACCGACCCGGACGTCGTCGCGTCGACCGCCGCGTACGTGCGAGCGCTCGCCGCAGCGGTGGCGGACCGGCCGAACCTGCTCGGGATCACCATCGGTAACGAGGTCAACCAGTTCGCGCACGCCCCGCACCCCTCACCGCACGCCATCACGGCCGAGCAGGGGCACACGTGGGCAGCGGCGATGGTCGCCGCGGCACGGTCCGGACTGGCGTCCGCTGGCCGGGAGGCCCCACTCGGCTCCGGCGCGGCGGCCGCGTCCGGCAACGGGTCCCGCTCCGGGCCGCTCGTCACCGTCGCGCAGTACGACGCCGCCTGGTACGACGACGCCCAGCCCTTCGGGCCGGAGCACGCGGCCGACCACGGTGACGCCACCGTCACGCACTCATGGGTGTTCAACGGCGCGGCCGCCGTGCACGGAGCACTCGGTGCCGGGTCCGTCCGTCACGGCGAGTACCTGCTGCAGCTCGCCGCGGCCTGGAACCACGACGCCGCGCGGCCGAACTGGCTGCAGGAGGTCGGCGCCCCCACCAACGTCGTGCCCCTCGCCGACGCACCCGCGTTCACGGAGCAGACCATCCGGCACGCGCTCGACGTGCAGCACCTGCTCGGGGTCACGTGGTGGTGCTCGCACGACGTCTCCCGCTCGCTCGCCGACTTCCCGGAGCTCGAGTACGACCTCGGCCTGCTCACGAACGAAGGCCGCGTGAAGCCGACGGGGGAGCGGTTCCGGGCGATGGCACGGGAGTTCGGCGGCAGCGATCGTCCTGCCCGGACCGCTCCGCACGTCGGCCTGGTCCTCGACGACGTCCGGCCCGACGGCACGCCTGCACCCGGCGTCCGTGCCGAGTGCGCCCCGGGCGGCCGGTTCGCCGCCGCCTGGCTCGCCCTCGCCGAGCAGCACGGTGTCGGCCCCCGGGTCGTCCTGCGATCGCGGCTCGCCGACACGGAGCTGCTCGCCGCCCGCGGGGTGACGAGCACGATGGACGTGCCCGCCGACACCGACGCCGCACACACCCCGATCTCGGTCGCGCACCCCGCGACCATGCCCTGATCCTCCCCAGCCCCCGGAAGGCACCATGCACGACGACATCCCCCTGACCACCGGCCGCGCTCGACGGGTCCTCGACGAGCGGATCACCCCCGCGGTGCACGGTACGGCGACACCGCTCGACGTGGCGTGGCACGAGCTCCCCGGCGAGCCGATCGCCCCCGTCGAGGGCCTCGCGCTGACGTTCGAGCCGTACGAGGTCGGCACGCCGTGGGGCGCCGCGTGGGGCACGACCTGGTTCCGGCTCTCCGGCACCGTCCCGGTCGCCTGGACCGGGCGACGTGTGGAGGCCGTCATCGACCTCGGGTTCGACAAGAACATGCCGGGCTTCCAGTGCGAGGGGCTGGTCTACCTGGCCGACGGCACGCCGGTGAAGTCGATCAACCCCCGCAACCAGTGGGTGCTCATCGCCGAACAGGCAGTCGGCGGGGAGACCGTCGAGTTCTTCGTCGAGGCCGCATCCAACCCGGTGCTGCTCGACTACCACCCCTTCCTCGTGACGCAGGAGGGCGACATCCAGACCTCGTCGTCGAAGCGGCTCTACACCTCGCGGCGGATGGACCTCGCCGTGTTCGAGTCCGAGGTGCACGAGCTCGCCCTCGACATCGACGTGCTGCTCGAGCTGCAGGAGGAACTGCCCCAGGGGCCGCGCCGCATGCGCATCCTGCAGGCCCTCGACGACGCGCTCGACGCCCTCGACCTGCAGCACATCGCCGAG
Organism: Curtobacterium sp. MCLR17_007; assembly: GCF_003234655.2. NCBI lineage: Bacteria > Bacillati > Actinomycetota > Actinomycetes > Micrococcales > Microbacteriaceae > Curtobacterium > Curtobacterium sp. MCLR17_007. Next base: position 1,110,004 of record NZ_CP126271.1, read on the forward strand.
ACCGCGCCCGATGCCCGGGCCGCGCTCGTCGACGTGCTGGCCGCACCCGCCGAGGCCTCGGCGCACCGGATCTCCGCCGTCGGCCACGCGCACATCGACTCCGCGTGGCTCTGGCCGGTGCGCGAGACGATCCGCAAGGTCGCGCGCACCACGTCGAGCATGACCGAGCTCATCGACCAGACCGACGACTTCCTCTACGGCATGTCCAGCGCGCAGCAGTACGCCTGGATCAAGGAGCACCGCCCCGAGGTCTACGCCAAGGTCAAGGACGCCGTCGCCGCCGGCCGGTTCCTGCCGCTCGGCGGGATGTGGGTCGAGTCCGACACCGTGATGCCGACCGGCGAGAGCATCGTCCGGCAGTTCTCGCAGGGCCAGCGGTTCTTCGAGCGCGAGTTCGGCATCCGGCCCAAGGGCGTGTGGCTGCCCGACAGCTTCGGGTACTCGCCGGCGCTCCCGCAGCTGATGCGTCGCGCCGGCTTCGAGTGGTTCTTCACGCAGAAGATCTCGTGGAACCAGGTGAACAAGTTCCCGCACCACACGTTCCTGTGGGAGGGCATCGACGGGTCGCGGGTGTTCTCGCACTTCCCGTCGATGGACACCTACAACTCGCGGCTCTCCGGGTCCGAGGTCGCCAAGGCCTCGCGCCAGTTCCGCGAGAACCGTCTGGCGTCCGGGTCGATCGCCCCGGTCGGCTGGGGTGACGGCGGCGGTGGCACCACGCGCGAGATGACCGGCACCGCAGCACGGCTCGCTGACCTCGAGGGCAGCGCGCGCGTGACGTGGGAGCACCCGGACACGTTCTTCGACCGGGCCCGGTCCGAGCTGGAGAACCCGCCCGTGTGGGTCGGCGAGCTCTACCTCGAGCTGCACCGCGCGACCCTGACCAGCCAGCACCAGACCAAGCAGGGCAACCGCCGCAGCGAGCACCTGCTCGTCGAGGCCGAGCTCTGGGCAGCCACGGCCGCCGCCCGCACCGACTTCGCGTACCCGTACGACGAGCTCGACGCGCTGTGGCAGCAGGTCCTGCTGCAGCAGTTCCACGACATCCTGCCGGGTACCTCGATCGCCTGGGTGCACCGCGAAGCGGTGGCGAAGTACGCCGAGGTGGCGAACCGCCTGGAGGCTCTCATCGCCGCCGCCCTGTCGGCACTCGCCGGTCACGGGGACCGGACCGTCGTGGTGAACCCGGCCCCGACCCTCCAGTCCGGCGCCCCCGCGCTCGGCTCGACGCTCGCGACCGACGTCGCGGACGCGACCCCTGTCGCGCTCGCCGACGCGGACGGCGGGTTCGTGCTCACCAACGACCTCGTCCGCATCGTCATCGACGGCCGCGGACTCGTCACCAGCGCGGTCGACCTGAGCACCGGACGCGACGCGATCGCCCCCGACCAGGTCGCCAACCTGCTGCAGCTGCACCAGGACTTCCCGAACATGTGGGACGCGTGGGACGTCGACCGGTACTACCGCAACCGGGTCGAGGACCTGGTCGACGTCACCAGCCTGACGGGTTCCGTCGACGCGGACGGCACGGCGCGGGTCGTCGTGTCACGCGCGTTCGGGTCGTCGACGCTCGAGCAGCGGATCACCCTCGCTCCCGGCTCCCGGACGCTCGAGTTCGCGCAGACGACCGACTGGCACGAGACCGAGAAGTTCCTCAAGGTGGCGTTCCCGCTCGACGTCCGCGCCGAGCACACGCTCGCCGAGACCCAGTTCGGCGCGCAGAAGCGGGTGACCCACACGAACACCTCGTGGGAGGCAGCGAAGTTCGAGACCTCGATGCACCGCTACGTCCTGGCCGAGGAGCCGGGCTTCGGCGTCGCGCTCGTGAACGACTCGATCCACGGCTTCGACGTCACGCGCGACGCCGTCGACGGCCACGTCACGACGACCATCCGGCTGTCGCTGCTGCGGGCACCGCGGTTCCCGGACCCGGAGACCGACCAGGGCACGCAGACGCACCGGTACGGCATGGTGATCGGCACGGACGTCGTCGGGGCCACGACCGCGGGCATCCTGATGAACACCGCGTCACGCACGGTCACGGGCGATGCGGCGTTCGCACCGCTCGTGCAGGCCTCCGGCGACGTGGTCGTGTCGAGCGTGAAGCTCGCCGACGACCGTTCCGGCGACCTGGTCGTCCGCGTCTACGAGCCCGCCGGACGCCGGGGGACCGGTGGCCTGGCGGTCGACGGGCCCTTCGGTGCGCCGGTGGAGGTGACCCTGCTCGAGGAGCCGGACGCCGCGCTGCCCGGTGTCGCCGCCGTCACCGACGGGGTCGCCGCGTTCGCCGTGGACGCCTTCGAGGTCCGCACCTTCCGCTTCCCGCGGAGCTGAGACGCCCGCCGCCGGGACCTCGGGTGTCCCGGCGGCGGGTCCCGGACGACGGTCGTCGTCCGGTCCGGGCGGCGACCGTCGTCCGGTTCCGTCACTCGACGAGGAGTGTCATGAAGCAGTCCATGAAGATCGGGATCGTCGCGGCGATCGTCGCGATGGTCGCCGTACCGCTGGTGCCGTCGGCCGCGTCCGCGGCGCCGGCCGGGGCATCGTCCGCAGGGGTGTCGTCCGCCGGGAAGTCCCCGGGGAAGGGGCACGGCCACGGGCACGGCCACCCGGGGCACCCGCATGTGCGGGCGACGAAGTCCGGGCCGACGAGCATCGCCTACGTCGAGGTCAACAACGACCAGCTGTCGAACGTCGGCCGGTACACGTTGGCGAACGGCGCGAACGCGTTCGACGTGGCGATCATCTTCGCCGCGAACATCAACTGGGACGGCTCGAAGGCGGTCCTGTCGAACAACGAGAACGTCCAGGCGACGCTCGACGCCGCGGCGACGCAGATCCGGCCGCTGCAGGCGAAGGGCATCAAGGTGTCGCTGTCGGTCCTCGGCAACCACCAGGGCGCCGGCATCGCGAACTTCACCTCGCAGGCCGCCGCCGCCGACTTCGCGTCCCAGGTCGCGGCGACGGTGGGCAAGTACGGGTTGGACGGCGTCGACCTCGACGACGAGTACTCCGACTACGGCACGAACGGCACCGCGCAGCCGAACGACCAGTCGATCGGGTGGCTGGTCAGCGCGCTGCGGGCGGACATGCCCGGCAAGCTCATCTCGTTCTACGACATCGGCCCGGCGTCCTCGTCGCTGTCGACGTCGAGCGCGGCCGTCGGGTCGAAGCTGGACTACGCCTGGAACCCGTACTACGGCACGTACTCGGCGCCGTCGATCCCGGGGCTGCCGAAGTCGAAGCTGTCCGCTGCGGCCGTGGACATCCAGAACACCCCGCAGGCCACCGCCGTGTCGCTCGCGCAGCGGACGAAGTCGGACGGGTACGGCGTCTTCATGACGTACAACCTGCCCGACGGTGACGTCTCGCCGTACGTGTCCTCGTTCACCAAGGTGCTGTACGGGCAGTCCGCCGTCTACCGGTAGCGCGGCTGCGTGTGGGGCGGCTGCGTGTCGCGCGGTCGGTCGTGCTCGCGCCGCTCCGGGTGATCCTCACGCCGCTCCGTGCGGTGCGCGGTTGATGGCCCCGTGCGAGGTTGTTTCCTCGCGCGGGGCGATCAACCTCGCACGTGGCAGCAACCTCGCACGGTGCGGCCCGCGCACGGGGCGATCAACCTCGCACGTGGCAGCAACCTCGCACGGTGCGGCCCGCGCACGGGGCGATCAACCTCGCACGTGGCAGCAACCTCGCACGGTGCGGCCCGCGCACGGGGCGATCAACCTCGCACGTGGCAGCAACCTCGCACGGTGCGGGTACGGTGCTCGTGTGGACGACGACTCGGTTGACGCGGTGGTCTGGGCCCGGGAGGTCCTCGCCGAGCAGGGGACCGACGTCCTCGGCGTCGAGCAGATCCGGCAGCGCGCGTGGAGCACCGTCTGGCGCGTCACGACCAGTGACGGCGACCACTATCTGAAGACCGCGCCCGACGGGGTCGCTGCCGAACCCGCGGTCCTCCGGATCCTGGCGCTCCACGGGGTCCCGCACGTGCAGCACCCCGTCGCGGTGCAGGGCAACCACGTCCTGCTGCCCGACGGCGGCCCGATCGTCCGGCTGTCCGACGCAGTGTCGCGCGACGCGGCCTGGCTCGACGTGATGCGCCACTATGCCGAGGTGCAGTGGGCCACCGAGCCCGCCGCGGCCGACGACCTGGTCCGTGCCGGGGTGCCCGACGTGCGCCTGGGGGTGCTGCCCGACGTCGCAACGGCGCTGGTGGACCGGTGGGCGCCCGAGGTCAGTGCGGCGCTGCCGATGCTCGGGGATGCCGCCGCCGAACTCGACGAGCTGCTGCCGATGGCGACCGTCGAGCACGGCGACCTGCACACGGGGAACGCCTTCGCGCGGGAAGCCGTGCCGTTCGACTGGGGTGATGCGTGCGTCTCGCATCCGTTCTGCAGCCTGCTCGTCGCCGGTCGTGAGGACGTGCCCGGCGCGGTCGACGCGTACCTGGAGACCTTCTTCGACGAACCGGGCGTCGGTGACGACCCGGACGTGCAGCACCTGGTCGGGCTCGCTACCACCCTCGGTGTCGTCCCGCGGGTCCTGAGCTGGCAGCGGGCCATCGATGCGTCCGGCGACGCGATGCCGACCGACTACCGGACAGCGCCGCGCGACTGGCTGCTGACCCTCGTCGGTCAGGAGCGCTGAGGACGTGGAGCTGACCTTCCGCACGAGCGTGATCGAGTGGCGCGGACCCGCGCCGTTCTTCTTCGCGCCGGTGGCCGACGACGTCGCCGACCTGATCGCCGAGCTCGCCCCGTCGCTGACCTACGGCTGGGGCGTCATCCCCGTCGGGGTCCAGATCGGTCGGACCCGTTGGACGACGTCGCTGTTCCCGAAGGACGGCGGGTACCTCGTGCCGCTCCGTGCCGCCGAGCGGCGGGGCGAGGGGGTCGGCCTGGGCGACGAGGTCGAGGTGACCCTGACGCTCGACGCCTGAGCGTCACACCTGGTACCGGCGCGAGGCCGGTCGGTCCCGCAGCCACGCCCACGTGCGCGCCAGCCCGTCCTCGAGGGTGACCTGCGGCGCCCACCCGGTCAGGGACCGCACGAGGCTGTTGTCGGACAGCAGCCGGTCCACCTCGCTGGCCTCCGGGCGGAGCCGTGCGTCGTCCACGACCACGCGCGCCCGCCGCCCGCTCACCGCGACGAGCATCTCGGCGAGCGCACCGATCGAGACCTCGGAGCCGGTGCCGAGGTTGCACGTCCGCCCGATGGCAGCGTCGGAGGCGCCGATGGCCAGGAAGCCCTCGACTGTGTCGGTCACGTACGTGAAGTCGCGCGTCGGGGTCGTCGAGCCCAGGCGGATGACGTCCGACCCGGCCGCGAGCTGCTCGAGCACGGCGGGGATCACCGCGCGGGCGCTCTGCCGCGGGCCGTAGGTGTTGAACGGGCGGCACACGGCGACGGGCGTGCCGAACGCCGCGTGGTACGACAGCACCATCGCGTCCGCCGCGATCTTCGACGCCGAGTACGGCGACTGCGGCTGCGCCGGGTGCGACTCGTCCATCGGCACACGCAGGGCGCTGCCGTACGTCTCCGAGGTCGACGTGTGCACCATCCGCGCGCCGTGACGCCGGCACGCCGCGACGACGTTGTGCGACCCGACCACGTTCGTCTGCACGTAGGACTCGGGCGCGACGTACGAGTACGGGATCCCGATCAGCGCCGCCAGGTGGAACACGGTGTCGGTCCCGGCGACGGCCTGGTCGACCAGGAACGGGTCGCGGACGTCGCCCGCGAGCACCTCGACGCGTGGGTCGTCGAGGTACGGCGCGAGGTTGCCGGCCTCGCCGTACGGCTTGTAGTGGCACAGGGCACGGACCCGCGCGCCCCGGTCGACGAGGGCGTCGACGAGCGCGGACCCGATGAAGCCCTCGGCTCCGGTGACGAGGACGCGGCGGCCCTCCCAGTGGTCGTCGTGCATCATGCGGTCCTTCCGTTGGTGGTGGTGGCGGTGCTTCGTGCGAGTTCGATCGCCCAGCTGGCGACGGCGTCCGCCGCCGCGGCGTGCGGGGTCGCGGTGGCCCATCCGAGGTGCGGACGCGGACGGCCGGACGGGAGGCCCGGCTCGGCTCCGCTGCGCGCGGCCAGTTCCGAGACGGCCGCGTCCAGGGCGCGGGCGTCCAGTTGGTCGTCCGGCAGCACCACGACGGGGGCCCCCGACGCGGCCAGCGCCCGGGCGTTCGCGGTCTGGTGGTCGTCGGTGGCGCCGGGGAACGGGACCAGGACGGCGGGCACGCGCAGGTGTTCGACCTCGGCGACGGTGCAGGCCCCGGCGCGGGTGACGACGACGTCGGCGGCCGCGTAGGCCGAGGCCATGTCCTCGATGTGGGACACGACGGTGACGACGCGGTCGGCGCTGCGCTCACGGAGCCCGCGTCGGACGTCGTCGGCGTGGACGCCGCTGGCCTTGAGCAGGACCCGCACGGGACGGTCCTGCCAGTTGGTCGCCCCGAGCTCGACGACGACGCGGTCGATCGAGACCGCGCCGAGGCTGCCGCCCGAGACGACCACGAACCGCTCGTGCGGTTCGATGCCGAAGGCCCGTCGCGCAGCGTCGCGCATCGCTGCACGGTCGCACGACGCCAGCGCGGCGGAGATCGGGATGCCGACACGGCGAACGTCGGAGCACCCGGCGAAGGTGCCGTCGGTCGGGTCGAACGCGGTGGCGACCCGACCTGCGAGCCGTGCGGCCAGGACGTTGGCCAACCCGGGGGTGGCGTTCGACTCGTGGACCAGGACCGGCAGGCGCAGGGTCCACGCCGCGACGACGGCGGGGACACTGGGGTAGCCGCCGACGCCGATCACCACGTCCGCCCGACGCTGTCGCAGCTGGCGCCGCGCGCGGAGCACGCAGCGCACGAACCGGGCCGGGAACCCGAGCGCCGAGCCGGTCAGCCGGCGTGGGACGGGACGCATCGGAGTGGTGTCGAGCCGGTACCCGGCGGCGGGGACGAGCCGGGCCTCCAGGCGGTCGGGGGTCCCGGAGAAGGTGACGACCGCGCCGGGCGCGAGTCGTTCGACGGCGGCGGCCACGGCGAGCCCGGGGTAGATGTGCCCACCGGTGCCGCCGGCCGCGACGACGACGCGGAGCGGTCGTGCCCCGTCGGCGGTCCGTGGGTTCGTGTTCGAGTGCAGCATGACCATGCCGACAGGGTCGGACGGGGACGTGACGCGAACATGAGGTCAGTCGGCCGTCGGGCCTCCGGCGCTGCGCAGCGTGATCCGGATCGTCGTGCCGGTGCCCGACGGCCCCGCGTGCGCGGAGACGGACCCGCCCGACGCCGCGCAGATCTGCGCGGCGATCGCCAGGCCGAGTCCCGAGCCGTGCCGGCCCCGGGCCGACGCTGCCCGGTGGAAGCGGTCGAAGACGCGCTGCCGGTCCTCGGGCGGGATGCCGATGCCGCCGTCGGTCACCTCGATCGACGTGGTGTCCGCCGTGACGCGGACCCGGACGTCGACCGGGGTGCCCTCGCCGTACTTCCCGGCGTTGTCCAGGACGACGTCGAGGAGCCGACGGAGCCGCCCCGACGCGATCACGACGGGCGCTCTGGCGACGGGTGCCGCTTCGTCGGCTGCGTGCACCGTGACGGAGACGTCCCAGCGGCGGGCGGTGGTGTCCGCGACCTCGTGCAGGGCCGTGACGAGGTCCTCGGAGTCGAGGGAGCCTGCGTCGTGCCGGTCACCCCGCGCCAGCTCGGACAGGTCGTCGACGGTCAGCTGCATCGCGCGGAGCTCCTCGGACACCGCCAGGCGCAGCGCTCGCTGCGTGCCCGGGTCGAGCGCACGGTCGCCGCCGAGCAGCTGCAGGTTCGTCCGGAGCGTCGTGAGCGGCGTGCGGAGCTCGTGCGAGGCGTCCGCGACGAAGTCCCGCTGCCGGTCGCTCGCTGCCGCCAGCCGCGCGAGCATGTCGTCGAAGGCATCGGCGAGACGTCCGAGCTCGTCGTTGCGGTGCACCTCGACCCGGGCGTGCGGGTCGGCAGTGTCACGGACCCGGCGCACCGCGGCGTCGAGCGACTGGATCGGGCGCAAACCCACGGCCGCCACCACGTACCCGAGGACCGCCGCCAGCACGATGGACAGCGCACCGGCACCTGCCAGGGCGATCCACGTGCGCCGGACCGCGACCTCGGTCTGGGCGAGGGGGATCCCGACCATAACCGCCTCACCGTCGCGGACGGGCACCACCAGGACCCGGACACCGTCCTGCGTCGACCGTGCACTCGCGCGCTCGCCGGTCGCCACCCGGTGCGCCGCCGCCGTGAGCACGAGCGGACCCCGCCCGGACCCCACGGCGTCGTCCCGGGTGACCTCGCGCGCGCACGCCGGTTCGACCACGTACCGGCACTCGCTCGCCGCGTCGCCCGTGTAGCCGGCGTCCGTCTGCAGGAGCCGCTGCACCCGGGTGGCCTCGCGCTGCAGCGCGGTGTCGAGCGCACCGTGCAGCTGCGTGGTGACCACGAACCCGGTGAGCACCGCGACGAGCAGCCCGGCCAGCGCGACCGCCCCGGCGACCAGCGCTGCGAGTCGTCGGCGTAGCGACCCGGTCCGGGTCCTCACGGTTCGAGCCGGTAGCCGAGGCCCCGCACGGCCTTGACGGCGGGGTTGCCGGTGGCGGCGACGAGCTTGCGGCGGACCGCGCTGACCAGGACGTCGAGCGCGTTGGACGCCGGGGGAGCGGCGCCGTCCCACACGGCGTCCACGAGCTCGTCGCGCGTCCGTGTCCGCGTCGGATCGCGGAACAGGAGCTCGGCGACGACGGACTCGGACCGGGTGAGGTCGACCGGGCCGCTCGCGGTGTGCAGGACGCGCTGGGCGGCGTCGAGCGTCACGCCCGCCCAGGTCGGCCGGTCGTCGGTCGACGTGCGGGTGCCGCCACCCCGCCGGACCAGTGCGCGGACACGGGCGCGGAGCTCGTCGACGTCGAACGGCTTGCCGAGGTAGTCATCGGCACCCGCGTCGAGCCCGTCGACGCGTTCGTCCGGGCGGTGGTGGGCGGTGAGCATCATCACCGGGACCGCGTCGCCCGCCGCACGGAGGGCCCGGCAGACGCCGAGTCCGTCGAGGAACGGCATCGCCAGGTCGAGGACGACGGCGTCGGGGTCGTGCGCGACGACCGCGGTCAGTGCCTGACGCCCGTCGGGCGCGGTGACGACCCGGTGGCCGTCGGTCTCGAGCGCCACCCGGATGCCGAGCAGGACGTTCGGGTCGTCGTCCACCACGAGGACGGTCGTTCGCTGTGCCATGCGGGACATGCTGACATGTCGCCGGTCAGCGTTGGCTGGAGACAAGCGTCCTGTGGAGGGAAGGGCCCTGTGGAGGGGATGACGGGAATCGAACCCGCGTAGCCAGTTTGGAAGACTGGGGCTCTACCATTGAGCTACATCCCCGCGCACGTGCACGAAGCACAGCGGGACAACCATACCGGACGAACCGCACTCGATGATCCTGCCCCCACCGGACGCGTCCGCCCAGCGCACCATCCGGCGCTCGCGCATCGTGTCGTACGTGCTGGTCCTCCTCGCCGCCGTGGTGCTCTCGCTCCGTCCCGACCTGTTCGGCGACCCACAGACCCAGCCGGTGCACGCACTCCTGCACGTGTGGCGGATCGTCCTCGGGCTCGTGCTCGCCGTCGCCGCGCTCGCCGTGCAGGTGGCGGTCGGGGTCCGGTGGCGCCAGCGCCTGCGGCAGCAGTTGCCCACAGCTGAGGAGCCACCCGGGAACGGGACACCGTCGGACCGCTAGACTCATCGGCGTCGCATGCGCCCTACCCGGTGTTCGCGAGCACCCTGGCCCAGTCAAACGGGGCGTAGCTCAGCTTGGTAGAGCGCCCGCTTTGGGAGCGGGAGGTCGCAGGTTCGAATCCTGTCGCCCCGACCAGGACACATCACCGACAACCATCAGGAGAACCCCCCTTGGCCAACAGCACCGTCGACAAGGTGAGCGAGACCCGCGTCAAGCTCACGGTGAACGTGACGCCGGAAGATCTCAAGCCGAGCATCGACCACGCGTACAAGCACATCGCCGAGCAGATCAACATCCCCGGCTTCCGCAAGGGCAAGGTCCCGCCGGCGATCGTCGACCAGCGTGTCGGCCGCGGCGAGGTCCTGAACCACGCCGTCGGCGACGCGATCGACACCTTCTACCGCCAGGCGGTCGACGAGCAGGAGCTGCGCATCCTCGGCCGTGCCGAGGCCGACGTCTCCGAGCTCCCGAACGTCAACGACTTCACCGGCGACCTCGTCCTCACCTTCGAGGTGGACGTCCGTCCCGAGTTCGACCTGCCCGACTACAGCTCCTACGAGCTGACGGTCGACGCGGTCGAGGTCTCCGACGACGAGATCGAGGAAGAGCTGCAGAACCTCCGCACGCGCTTCGGCACGCTCGTCACGGTCGACCGTCCGGCGACCAAGGGCGACTTCGCCCAGATCGACCTGACCGCCACCATCGGCGACGACGAGGTCGACTCGGCCACCGGCGTCTCCTACGAGCTCGGCTCGGGCGACCTGCTCGAGGGCATCGACGAGGCGCTCGAGTCCCTGACCGCGGGCGAGTCCACCACCTTCGAGTCGAAGCTCGTCGGCGGCGACCGCGAGGGCGAGACCGCCCAGATCGCCGTGACCGTCACCGCCGTCAAGGAGCGCGAGCTCCCCGAGGCCGACGACGAGTTCGCCCAGATCGCCAGCCAGTTCGACACCATCGACGAGCTCAAGGGCGACCTCAAGGAGCAGATCGCGAAGTCCAAGACCTTCGGTCAGGGTTCCGCGGCGCGCGACGCCCTCGTCGAGAAGCTGCTCGAGGACGTCAACATCCCGATCTCCGAGAAGCTGATCGAGGACGAGGTCCACCGTCACCTCGAGCAGGAGAACCGCCTCGAGGACGACGAGCACCGCAAGGAAGTGGCCGAGTCCAGCGAGACCGCGTTCCGCTCGCAGATCCTGCTCGACTCCATCGCCGAGAAGGAGTCGATCCAGGTCTCGCAGGAAGAGCTCACGCAGTACCTGATCCAGGCCGCCGCGCAGTACGGCATGGAGCCCGGCGAGTTCATCAAGGTGATCGACCAGAACGGCCAGATCCCCGGCATGGTCGGCGAAGTCGCCCGTTCCAAGGCCGTCGCCACGGTCCTCAGCAAGGTGACCGTCAAGGACAGCAACGGCGGCGACGTCGACCTGTCCGCGTTCACCGCGGGTGTCGCACAGGAGCCGGCCACGGCCGACGCCGAGTAGTCCGGCAGTCGACGCGACCGCGTCACCAACAGGAGGCACGGTGCCAGCTGGCACCGTGCCTCCTGTCTGTTCGTGGCCGGGTTTCCGGCCGCCCGCATTGCCGACAGCGAACAGGCGCGAAGTGGTGCGTTGCAACCGATAAGTTCGACATCAAGCGACAACTGAACGGGAGCTTTTCCATGGCCGAAGCAACACTGAACCCCAGTGTTTTTGACCGCCTTCTGAGAGACCGGATCGTGTGGCTCGGCTCCGAGGTCCGCGACGACAACTCGAACGAGATCGCAGCCAAGCTGCTGCTGCTCGCCGCCGAGGACCCTGAGAAGGACATCTACCTCTACATCAACTCGCCCGGTGGTTCGATCACCGCGGGCATGGCGATCTACGACACGATGCAGTTCGTGCCGAACGACATCGTCACCGTGGGCATCGGCCTCGCCGCCTCGATGGGGCAGTTCCTGCTCTCGTCGGGCACGCCCGGCAAGCGCTACATCACCCCGAACGCCCGTGTGCTCCTGCACCAGCCGTCCGGTGGCTTCGGCGGCACCGCCGCGGACATCCAGACGCAGGCGAAGGTCATCCTCGACATGAAGCAGCGCATGGCCGAGCTGACCGCCGAGCAGACCGGCAAGTCCATCGAGCAGGTCCTCGTGGACAACGACCGCGACAACTGGTTCTCGGCGCAGGAAGCGCTGGACTACGGGTTCGTCGACCACCTGCGCGCATCCGCGTCCGAGGTCGTGGGCGGTGGTGGCACGGTCGCCGACGGCGAGACGCCCACCGCGGCAGCCGACCCCGACGCCCAGTCCTGACCCCCACCGAAGAAAAGGAAACGAGAATGCATCTCCCCATGCTCGGTGGCGCGCAGAACGTCCCGGCTCCCTCCGATCGGTACATCCTCCCGAGCTTCGAAGAGCGCACGGCCTACGGCTACAAGCGGCAGGACCCGTACGCGAAGCTGTTTGAGGACCGCATCGTGTTCCTCGGCGTCCAGGTCGACGACGCGTCGGCTGACGACGTCATGGCCCAGCTGCTCGTGCTCGAGTCGATGGACCCCGACCGCGACATCGTGATGTACATCAACTCGCCCGGTGGCTCGTTCACCGCGATGACGGCGATCTACGACACGATGCAGTACATCCGCCCGCAGATCCAGACGGTCTGCCTCGGGCAGGCCGCCTCGGCGGCGTCCGTGCTGCTCGCCGGTGGAACGCCCGGCAAGCGTCTGGCGCTGCCGAACGCCCGCGTGCTCATCCACCAGCCCGCGGTCCAGCAGGGCGGCGGTCAGGCGTCCGACATCGAGATCCAGGCGGCGGAGATCCTCCGCATGCGCACCTGGCTCGAGGAGACGCTGTCGAAGCACTCCAACAAGACCGCCGAACAGGTCAACCACGACATCGAGCGCGACAAGATCATGTCCGCGGCCGAAGCCGTCGAGTACGGCCTGATCGACCAGGTGCTGACGAGCCGGAAGAACCTCCCCGCGCTCGCCCGCTAGCAGCAACGACGAAGGGCCCCGCACCGACCGGTGCGGGGCCCTTCGTCGTGCGTGGCGGTCGTCCTGGAGGCTGCTCGTGCCGCGCCGACGTCGCATGACACGCCGCCGGGTTGGCGCCGAGGTCGCAGAATCTGCCGCGCCGGCCAGCCCGGAGCGGCAGTTCGCGCGACCTCGATGGACGTGAGCGGCGCGTCGTGCGACCTCGGCGGGGCAGGCCGGGCCCGGCAGGCAGGCAGGCCGGGCGGGCGGGCGGGCCGGCCGGGCGGGGCAGGCGGGCCGCGTCAGTCCTCGGTGTCGTCGGGGTCCGCCGCGGGCGCGGGGCGGCGCCGGACCAGCAGCAGCACGGTGACGACCGCGGCGACGAGCACGAGTCCACCGGCGCCGATGAACAGCGCGTCGGACGCCGAGGAGTCCCCGCTGCCCGACGCGGTCCCGGTCGTGGTGTCCGACGACGACCCCGCAGACGCGCAGGCCGGCGGCTTCGCCGAGCCTGCCGCGGGGATGAACCCGGTCGGGGCCTTCCACGTGAAGGCGTACTCGTCCGAGACGGTGTGCCCGTCCGCGGAGACGATCTGCCACTCGACCTGGTACTTCCCGGATGCGCCGAGCGAGGCCGTCGTGGTCATCGAGGGGCCGTCGATCGCGACGCAGCCGTCCTCGTGGTAGCGGCCGTCCGGGCCGACGACGCGGAACGCGAACCCCGAGCCGGTCCCGCCGATGTCGAGCAGCTTGTCGTTCGTGGTGATCTCGAACGCCTTCGGCAGGGACGTCAGGGTTCCGTCGACCGCGGGCGTCGACGCGATCAGGTAGTTGTGCGCGTTCGCCGGACCGGCGAGCCCGAAGACCGCACCGCCGACGGCCAGGAGGACCGTGGCGGCGCCCGCCAGGAGCCTGCTGGCCGGCGCGCGCCGGGTCGACGACCGCGTCACTTGGTGCTGCGGCGTCTGGTGGCGGCGACCGCCACGACCAGTCCGGCTGCGCCGAGCACCAGACCGCCGAGGCCGAGGAACCGGCCGACCAGGTCGGGCTCGGAGGCCGAGGCGCCGGTCGTCGAGGACGAGGCAGCGGCCGCCGTGGGCGCGTCGTCGTCGGTGGCGGCAGCCGCGTCGTCGTCACCGTCGGTGCTGGCCGAGGCTGCCGTCAGCGTGATCGAGGGCGCCGGGTGCTCGGGCTCCGCCTGACCGGCCTTCTGCGCCTGGTCCCACTCGGTCGAGCCCTGCTCGCAGGTCTGGGTGACGGGCAGCGAGACGACGTCGCCCGCCTTGCCGTCCGGCAGCGAGAACGACAGCGAGAACGTGTCGCGCTCGTCGGCGGGGAGCGGGGTCTTCGCCGTGTACGTGACGCTGGTGACCCGTTCGCCGGCGTCCGCGGTGGACTCGTCGTCCGAGGCAGCGGACGCGCTCGTGTAGGGCTCGGTCGTCTTCGTGATGTCCCAGTTCGGGTTCACCGTCGGTGTGACCTCGATGACCGAGGACGGCACGTGGAACTGCAGCTTGGTCGTGGGGGAGCCGTCGCAGCCGTGCGGGACCGAGAACGTGGCCGTCGTGTAGGAGTTCGCAGCGGTGCTGGTGCTCGTCGCCTCGACGTGGGCACTGGCGGAGGCGGCGGTGCCGAGAACGATGGCTGCGGCGACCGCGACGGTCGCTGCGCTGCCGACGGCGAGGCGCTTCTGCATGGGGTGGATCCTCTCACGGTGGGACTGGGCACGTACCGGTGGTGGACGGGCGCGCTGCTCTACAACTTGTAGAACTCGTGGTCCCAACGTAGCAGGACGCAACGCCCAGGGCGAACGCGCCCGTGGAAACGCGCTCGGCGTCGCCGTGACTGTCGTCGGATGCGGTTAGGCTCGGGTCCACGACGACCTCGTGCACCGGCGCATCGGTGCACGTCGACCAGGGAAGGCTGCGAGCATGGCACGCATCGGAGAGAGCGCGGACCTCCTCAAGTGCTCCTTCTGTGGCAAGAGCCAGAAGCAGGTACAGCAGCTGATCGCCGGTCCCGGCGTCTACATCTGTGACGAGTGCGTCGAACTCTGCAACGAGATCATCGAAGAGCGCCTGGCCGAAGCCAGCGACGAGTCCGGCAGCGGCGAGTTCGAGCTCCCGAAGCCGCGCGAGATCTTCGACTTCCTGCAGGAGTACGTCATCGGGCAGGACCCGGCCAAGCGGGCATTGGCGGTCGCCGTCTACAACCACTACAAGCGCATCCGCGCCCAAGGCACGATCACCGCCGCCGAAGACCGCGACGACGTCGAGATCGCCAAGAGCAACATCCTGCTCATCGGACCGACCGGCTGTGGCAAGACCTACCTGGCGCAGACCCTGGCCAAGCGGCTCAACGTGCCGTTCGCGGTCGCCGACGCCACGGCCCTGACCGAGGCGGGCTACGTCGGCGAAGACGTCGAGAACATCCTCCTGAAGCTCATCCAGGCCGCCGACTACGACGTCAAGCGCGCCGAGACCGGCATCATCTACATCGACGAGGTCGACAAGATCGCGCGCAAGGCCGAGAACCCCTCGATCACGCGCGACGTCTCGGGCGAGGGCGTGCAGCAGGCGCTGCTCAAGATCCTCGAGGGCACGGTCGCCTCCGTCCCGCCGCAGGGCGGACGCAAGCACCCGCACCAGGAGTTCATCCAGATCGACACGACGAACGTCCTGTTCATCGTGGCCGGGGCCTTCGCCGGTCTCGAGGAGATCGTCTCCTCGCGCGTCGGCAAGCGTGGCATCGGCTTCGGCGCGCAGCTGCACAGCTCGCTGGACCACCAGGACCTGTACGCCGAGGTCCTGCCCGAGGACCTGCACAAGTTCGGGCTCATCCCCGAGTTCATCGGTCGTCTGCCCGTCGTCACCACCGTGTCGCAGCTCGACCAGGCAGCGCTCATGGAGATCCTGACCAAGCCGAAGAACGCCCTGGTCCGTCAGTACCAGCGCATGTTCCAGATCGACGGCGTCGAGCTCGACTTCGACCAGGGTGCGCTCGAGGCGATCGCCGACCTCGCGGTGCTGCGTCAGACCGGTGCACGTGGACTCCGCGCGATCATGGAAGAAGTGCTCGGCCCGATCATGTTCGACGTGCCCTCGGACGACGACGTCGCCCGCGTGGTGGTCACCCGTGCATCGGTCCTCGAGAACGCCGCGCCGACGATCGTGCCGCGTCAGCAGACGAAGCGCATCGAGAAGTCCGCGTAGCTTCCTCGGTCCCGCGCGTCGCACTCTCGCACGGACATCGCGCCCCGGTTCCCCGGGGCGCGATGTCCGTATCGGGGTGCGATGCGGTCAGCGTGACGGTCGCGGACGCCGCGCCACCTGCCCCCGTCTACTCCAGCCCGCGGCGGCGCAGCAGCGGTCCGACCTCGGCGTCGCGCCCGCGGAACCCGCGGAAGGCCTCGATCGGGTCCTGCGCCCCGCCGACCCCGAGCACCATCGTGGCGAAACGACGCCCGGCGGCCCGGTCGAGTCCACCGTGGTCGCGGAACCACTCCACCGTGTCGGCGTCCAGGACCTCGCTCCAGATGTAGCCGTAGTAGCCGGCGTCGTAGCCGCCCGAGAACGTGTGGGCGAAGTACGTCGACGAGTAGCGCGGCGGGACGGCGACGACGTCGATGCCCGCGTCGGCCAGCGCCTGGCGTTCGAACGCCTCGACGTCGGTGACCGCATCGGCCCCGGCCTTCGACAACCGGTGCCAGGCTTGGTCGAGCAGTGCCGCGGCGAGGTACTCCGTGGTGGAGAACCCCTCGTTGAAACCCGCGGAGTCGCTCAGACCGAGGACGAGCTCGGGTGGCATCGACGCACCGGTCTCGTGGTGCTTCGCGTAGTTCGCGAGCACCTCGGGCCACGACACCCACATCTCGTTCACCTGGCTCGGGAACTCGACGAAGTCCCGCTCGACGTTCGTGCCGGAGAACCGCGGGTACGTGGTGCGGGCGATGAGTCCGTGCAGCGCGTGCCCGAACTCGTGGAACAGCGTCTCGACCTCGTCCTGGATCAACAGCGTCGTCGAGCCCGCTGCGGGCTTCGCGACGTTGAGGTTGTTCACGACGACCGGCAGCGTCCCCATCAGGGCGGACTGCTCGACGATCGGGTTCATCCACGCGCCACCGCGCTTGCCGTCTCGCGTGTACAGGTCGAGCAGGTACAGGCCGACGGGGGCGTCCTCTTCGTCGGTGACCTCGAACACGCGGACCTCGTCGTTGTACCCGTGCAGGTCCGGGCGCTCGGCGAACTTCAGCCCGTAGAGCGCATTGGCGGCGAAGAACACCCCGTCGTGCAGCACCCGGTCGGCCTCGAGGTAGGGGCGAGTGGCCGAGGCGTCTGCCGCGAACTGCTCCCCGCGCAGGATCTCGGTCGCGTAGGCCCAGTCCCATGACTCGACGTCGTACCCGACGGTGCGGGACCGGACCGCGCGCTCGTCGTCGGCGTTCGCGGCGGCTGCCGGCACCAGGGACGACAGCAGACCGTCGACCGCCTCGGGGGTCTTGGCGGTCTCGTCCGCGGTGACGACGGCGGCGTGGTTCGGGAACCCGAGCAGTTCGGCGCGCTCGGCACGCAGCCGGACGATGCGCAGGAGCACGTCGCGGTTGTCGTGCTCGTTGCCGCGGCGGCCGCGGGACAGCGACGCGCGCATGATCCGCTCGCGCAGTCCCCGGTCGGCCAGGGACGACAGCCACGGGTGTCCCGTGTAGAGCGGCAGCGTGATGAGCCAGCCCTCGAGCCCGCGGTCCGTGGCGGCACCGGCCGCGGCGGACTTGGCACCGTCGTCGAGCCCGACCAACTCCTGCTCGTCCGTGACGTGCACGGCCAGGTCGTTCGTCTCGTCGAGCAGGTTGCGCTCGAACGTGGTGGTCAGCGTCGAGAGCTCCTGGTTGATCGCGGTCAGGCGCTCCTTGCCCGCGTCGTCCAGTCCGGCGCCCGCCAGCGTCATCTCGGTGGCGGTGCGCTCGACCAGCCGGAGGTCCTCGCCCGTGAGCCCCGCCTCGGTCGCGCCGTCGAGCACCGCCCGGACGCGCGCGTACAGGCGGGAGTCGAGCGTGATCGCGTCGCGGTGGGCAGCCAGCAGCGGGGAGACCTCGGCCTCGAGGTCGTGGAGCTCGGGCGTCGAGTCCGCCGAGGACAGGGTGAAGAACACCATGCTCACCCGGGTCAACAGCTGGCCGGAGCGTTCGAGCGCCACGAGGGTGTTCTCGAAGGTCGGGGCGTCCGGGTTCGTGGCGATCGCCTCGACCTCGGCGCGCTGCTCGGCCATGCCGGCGTCGAACGCCGGGCGGTGGTGCTCGAGCCGGACCTGGTCGAACGGGGGGAGTGCGTACGGGAGCGTGCTCGGTGCATCGAACGGCGTCGTCATCAC
Organism: Curtobacterium sp. MCLR17_007; assembly: GCF_003234655.2. Lineage (NCBI taxonomy): Bacteria > Bacillati > Actinomycetota > Actinomycetes > Micrococcales > Microbacteriaceae > Curtobacterium > Curtobacterium sp. MCLR17_007. Next base: position 1,128,073 of record NZ_CP126271.1, read on the forward strand.
CCCACCCTAGGACGCCGCCCTGGCAGCGGCAGCGGGGACGGGCGCTACCGCGTCGCGGCGTCGATCAGCGTCGCCGCCGCTCGGCGGGCGTGCCGAGCGGGCGCGGTGTCCCCGGCGATCGCGGCGGTGGTCTGCGCGCCCTCGGCCAGCAGGGCCAGCTGCGCGGCGAGCTCCTCGGCCAGCGAAGGGTCGTCCACCGCCTGTGACGTCAGCCCGGCGACGAAGCGCTGGAAGGACTCCTTGTGGTCGCGCGCGATGGCGGCGACCGCCGGCGAGGTCGCGCCGAGCTCACCGAACGCGTTGATGAACCCGCAGCCGCGGAAGGTGTCGTCACCGAACCACGACTCGAGGAAGTCGTACATCGCCAGCAGCTTGTCCCGCGGGGTGGTGGCCGCGTTCACCGCCTGTGCGATGCCGTGCTCCCAGAACTCGTGCCGCCCGGTCAGCACCGCGGCGATCAGCTGGTCCTTGCCCGGGAACGCCGCGTACAGCTTCTTGAGCGAGACCCCTGCCCCGGTGCGGATCTCGTCCATCCCGACGGTCTGGATGCCCCGGGCGTAGAAGAGCTCGTCCGCGACGTCGACGATGTGCGCCCGGGTGTCCGGTGTGACCGTTCCCGCTGCCATCGTCCGTCCCCGTCCGCTCGTCACCACCACGCCCGTGCCGGGAACGGTGGTTCTCCAGTGTACGACAGGACCGGGATGCACAGCAGGGGCGGGGCAGACCGAGCGGTCAGTCCTCTTCTGCCGCGTCGTCCGGGTTCGTCACCTGGGCGCGGCCGGCGTCGTCGAGGTGGATCGACGTGCCGTCGTCGAGTTCGACGCGCGGCTTGCCCTCGAGGTAGGTCAGCGTCCAGCCCCACGCCGCCGTGTCGACCGACTCGGCGGACAGCTCGTCCTCGACTCGTCGCACCGCGACCACCAGGGCCTCGTCGAGCCGTGAGGGTGCCACGGCACCGACGTTCCATCGTGTGCCCAACTGCATCCGAGCCTCCTGGCCGTGTGGGGTGACGCCCCGCCGGACGGTGCCGGCGGGGGAGACGCCCCGCCGGACGGTGCCGGCGGGGCGGATGGGACTAGGCCGGCTGCTCGGCCAGCTCGATCTCGACGACGGCGAGCTCCGGGCCGTCGACGAACGACAGGTCCTGGATCCGGCCGACGGCCGCCAGGTCGACCGCGGCGCGCTCGACGAGTTGCCGCGTCTGGGCCGGCGCGGCCACGACGGCGCGCGTGACCGGCGTCTTCTGCGAGGCCTTGGCGGCGGTCTTCGCGCCACGGATCCCGATGAGCGCCTGGCCGACGGCGGCGAGCAACCCCGTCTCCGACGCGTCGACCGGCAGCTCGGCCGCAGTCGGCCACGCCGCGCGGTGCACGCTGGTGTCGTGGGTCCAGGCCCACACCTCTTCGGTGGCGAACGGGAGGAACGGTGCCAGCAGGCGCAGCAGCGCGTCGATCGCAGCGCGCAGCGCCAGGACCGCACTCGCCTGGGTCTCGTGCGTCGCGTCCGGTGCGGTGCCGTAGGCGCGCTCCTTGACGAGCTCGAGGTAGTCGTCGCAGAACGTCCAGAAGAAGCGCTCGGTGACCTCGAGGGCGCGGGCGTGGTCGTAGCCCTCGAACGCCGCGGTGGCCTGGTCGATGGTCGACCCGAGCGCCGCGAGCATGTCGACGTCGAGCGCCTCGGTCACCCGGCTGGCGCCCTCGGGCAGCGGGAAGCCGTGCACGAACTTCGCCGCGTTGAGCACCTTGATCGCCAGACGACGACCGACCTTGATCTGCTTCGGGTTCTGCGGGTCGAACGCCGCGTCGGTGCCCAGCTTGGACGATGCCGCCCAGTAGCGGACGGCGTCGGCACCGTGCTGCTCGAGGACCGACATCGGCGTGACGACGTTGCCCTTCGACTTCGACATCTTCTTGCGGTCGGGGTCGACGATGAAGCCGGAGATGCTGGCGTGCTTCCACGGCACTTGCGTCGCCTCGAGCTGGCTGCGGAGCACGGTGGTGAACAGCCACGTGCGGATGATGTCCTGGGCCTGCGGGCGGACGTCGTACGGGTAGACCAGACCGTAGAGCTCGGGGTCGGTCTCCCACTTGCCCGCCAGCTGGGGGGTCAGCGACGAGGTGGCCCAGGTGTCCATGACGTCGAGCTCGCCCTGGAAGCCACCGGGGACGCCGCGCTGGTCGGCGGAGTACCCCGGTGCCGGCTCGGACGACGGGTCGACGGGGAGCTGCGCCTCGGTCGGGACGATCGGCTGGTCGAACACCGGGTTGCCGTCGGCGTCGAGCGGGTACCAGACCGGGATCGGCACACCGAAGAAGCGCTGGCGCGAGATGAGCCAGTCGCCGGACAGGCCGCCGACCCAGTTGTCGTAGCGGACGCGCATGAAGTCGGGGTGGAAGCCGATCTCCTGGCCGCGCTGGCGCAGGGTGGCCTTGAGCTGTTCGTCGCGGGCACCGTTGACGATGTACCACTGGCGGGTCGAGACGATCTCGAGCGGCTTGTCGCCCTTCTCGAAGAACTTCACCGGGTGCTGGATGGTCTTCACGTCGCCCACCAGTTCACCGGACTCGGTCAGGGCGTCCACGACGACCTTCTTGGCGGAGAACACGGTCTTGCCGGCCATCTCGGCGTACAGCTCCTGGCCGCGCGACGACTCGATCCACGTCGGCGCGTCGGAGCGCACGCGCCCGTCGAACCCGATCACCGCGCGGTTCGGCAGCTGCAGCTCGCGCCACCAGACGACGTCGGTCGTGTCACCGAAGGTGCAGACCATCGCGATGCCGGCGCCCTTGTCCTTCTGGGCCAGGTGGTGTGCGAGCACCGGGACCTCGACGTCGAACAGGGGGGAGCGGACGGTGGTGCCGAACAGGTCCTGGAAGCGCTCGTCGTCCGGGTGTGCGACCAGGGCCACGCACGCCGGGAGCAGCTCGGGACGGGTGGTCTGGATGACGACGTCGCCCTGGCCGTCCGTTCGGTGGAACGCGATGCCGTGGTAGGCGCCCGGCATGTCCTTGTCCTCGAGCTCAGCCTGGGCGACCGCGGTCCGGAACGTGACGTCCCAGAGCGTCGGGGCGTCGGCCTGGTAGGCCTCGCCGCGCTCGAGGTTGCGCAGGAACGCCCGCTGGGCGCTCGCGCGGGAGGTGGCGTCGATCGTGCGGTACGACTGCGTCCAGTCGACGGACAGGCCGAGGGTGCGGAAGAGCTCCTCGAACTGCTGCTCGTCCTGCACGGTCAGCTGGTCGCACAGCTCGATGAAGTTGCGCCGCGAGATCGGCAGCTGGTCGGCGGCCTTGCTCGACTTGCCGTCGCCGCCCTCGAACGGCGGCGTGAAGTCGGGGTCGTAGGGGAGCGACGGGTCGCAGCGGACGCCGTAGTAGTTCTGCACGCGGCGCTCGGTGGGGAGACCGTTGTCGTCCCAGCCCATCGGGTAGAAGACGTGCTTGCCGCGCATGCGCTCGAACCGGGCCTTGAGGTCGGTGTGCGTGTACGAGAACACGTGGCCGATGTGCAGGGAGCCCGAGGCGGTGGGGGGCGGGGTGTCGATCGAGTACACGGCGTCGCGGTGTCCGGCGGCGTCGCGGTCGAAGCGGTAGGTGCCCTGCGCTTCCCAGACCGGTCCCCAGACCTGCTCGAGTCCGTCCACCGTGGGCTTGTCGGGCATGGGCTTGGTCATGGCTGCGCCTTTCGATCGGTATGTGCGGCACCGAGTCCGTGATGAGGTGCCTGAGTGTCCACGCGTGACACGTGGTGCCACCGATCGTACCGGTTCCGACGACTCCCAGACAGTGGCCGCTGGAGCGCTCCACTGGGGACCTGCTAGTCTGTCGGGGTTTGTCCGGCGAGCGCGAGCTCGTGGGGAGCTGCAACGTCGCCGTCCCGTCGGACGCCCGAAGGACGCTCAGCACACCGGAGGAACACCCGTGACACCCAGCAACGCACCGAAGACGCACGGCGATCGCCCGCTGCGCACGAAGCGCGCCGCCGAGCGCGCCCGCAGGAAGATGACGAGCGACGACGTCACCGTCGTCGAGGAGTCGCTCCTCAAGCGCGCCGTCGCCGCCGCCGCCCTCGGCAACGCGATGGAGTGGTTCGACTTCGGCATCTTCGCCTACCTGACGGTCACGATCTCCCAGGTCTTCCTGCCACAGGGCGACCCGGCATCGAACATCGTCGCGACGTTCGGCTTCTTCGCCGCCGCGTTCATCGTGCGCCCGATCGGCGGTGCGGTCTTCGGGCCCATCGGTGACCGGATCGGCCGCCAGAAGGTCCTCGCGCTCACGATGATCCTGATGGCCGCGGGCACGCTCATGATCGGCCTGATCCCGTCGTACGACACGATCGGGTTCTGGGCGCCGGTGCTGCTGCTGGTGGCCCGGTTCGTGCAGGGCTTCTCCACCGGCGGTGAGTACGGCGGGGCCGCGACCTTCATCGCCGAGTACTCCCCGGACAAGCGCCGCGGGTTCATGGGCTCGTGGCTGGAGTTCGGCACGCTGGCCGGCTACGTGCTCGGTGCCTCGATCGTGACCGGGCTGCAGTTCGGCCTGTCCGAGGACGCCCTGCTCAGCTGGGGCTGGCGCATTCCGTTCATCGTCGCCGGTCCGCTCGGCCTGATCGGCCTGTACCTGCGGCTCAAGCTCGAGGAGACCCCGGCCTTCCAGAAGCAGCAGGAGCAGGCGGCCGAGCGCGAGTCGCAGAAGACGCCCTTCCTCAAGCTCTTCGCCGAGAACTGGCGTGCGCTCGTCATCTGCATCGGCCTGGTCCTGGTCTTCAACGTGACCGACTACATGCTCCTGTCGTACATGCCGACCTACCTCGAGCAGAACCTCGGGCAGAACGCCACGTTCGGCCTGATCCTCATCGTCATCGTGATGATCCTGATGATGGTCGTCATCACGTTCGGGGGCCGGCTGTCCGACCGCTTCGGCCGTCGCCCGGTGCTCGCCGCCGGCTGCATCGGCTTCTTCCTGTTCTCGTGGCCCGCGCTGCAGCTCGTGCAGACCGGCACCGGGGTCGGGGTGTTCTTCGGCCTGCTGATCCTCGGGGTCGTGCTCGTCACGTTCACGTCGACGATGCCCTCGACGCTCCCCGCCCTGTTCCCGACGATCATCCGCTACGGCGCCCTGGCCATCGCGTTCAACGTGTCGGTCTCGCTGTTCGGCGGCACGACCCCGCTCGCGACGGCGGCGCTCATCAACGGGGCGAAGGACGCCGGCTTCGGCTGGGCCGAGGACATCCCCGCGTTCTACCTGATGGCGGCTGCCGTGATCGGGCTCGTCGCGGTGTACTTCACCAAGGAGACCGCGTCGGCACCGCTCATGGGCTCCGGTCCGACCGTCGCGTCCGAGGAAGAGGTCGCCCAGGTCATCGACGAGTACAACGACCCGTCGTCCGAGTTCGCGCAGTCGGACTGGGCGAAGGAGTTCTCGACCAGCGAGATCCCGGTCGTCGCTGCTGACGGCCCCCAGAAGGGCTGACGGGAGGCCCCGCTCACCACGTCGAGACGCCGCCCTGCCCGCGAGACACCGCGGTGCAGGGCGGCGTCTCGCGTCCGCAGGGGTGTCTCGCCTGGGCAGCCGCGTCTCACCCGCGCGGGCCGGCCGTCAGCCGCTCTGCCGCCCGCAGCAGCGCGATGGTCACCGGGTGCTCCGGGTGCGCGAAGACCCGCGCAGCCGGGCCGTGCTCGACGGCGACACCCGCGTCGACCACGAGCACGTCGTCCGCCATCCGCCGGACGGCCCGCAGGTCGTGCGACACGAAGACCATCGCCACCCCGGTGTCGTCGCGGAGCCGTTCGAGCAGCGTCAGCACCGCGTCCTGGACCGTCGCGTCGAGGGCGGTCACGGGCTCGTCGAGCACCAGCACGTCGGGCGAGGTCGCCAGCGCCCGGGCGATCGCCAGTCGCTGCCGCTGCCCACCCGACAGCGTGCCGGGGGACCGCCCGCGCAGCGCGGGGTCGAGGTCGACCTGGCGGAGCGCCGCGTCGACGCGGGGGCCGAGCGAGCCCGTCGCCCGGCGGGCACCGCCGTCCGACATCGCGTCGGCGAGCACCCGTTCGACGCTCCACCGTTCGTCGAAGGTCGCGCCGGGGTCCTGCACGACGGCTGCGATCCGACCTCGTCGCGAACGGCGGTCGCGCTCGGGCAGGGGCGCCCACCGAGTCCCGTCGAGCGCGACCGAGCCGGTGTCGGGCGTCTCGAGGCCGAGCAGCATCCGCGCGACGGTGGTCTTGCCCGACCCGGACGCTCCGACGACGCCGAGCACCCGACCGGGGCCGAGTCCGAACGACACCCCGGCCACCACCTCGGTACCGTCGTACGCCTTGTGCAGGTCGTCGGCCGCGAGCGCCGACCTCGCACCGTGCGAGGTTGTGCCTCCGTGCGAGGTTCCCTCCATGGTGCGAGGCTCGGACCCTGCCACCGTGGATGGAAGCTCGCACCATGCGTCGGCCGGCTCGTCGGGGGTCGCACCGTGCGAGGTTGCACCCGCTCCCGCTCCCGCTCTCGCTCCCGCATCCCGCACCCGCCCCCGCCCCCGCGGCCCGCGGCCGCGACGAGCGCCCGGGTCACCGGGTGCGACGGCGCCCGCAGCACCTCGGACACCGTCCCCTGCTCGATGACCGACCCGGCGTCGAGCACCACCACCCGGTCGGCCCACCCGGCGACGAGCCCCAGGTCATGCGTCACGACGAGCAGCCCCGCGCCGCGGGACTGGGCGCGTCGGAGCTGGTCCATCACGCGCACCGCGACCCCCGCGTCGAGCGCCGTCGTCGGTTCGTCCGCGACGACGAGCGCCGGCGAGCCGACGGTCGCGGCGGCGATCAGCGCACGCTGCCGCATCCCCCCGGACAGTGTGCCCGCGAGGCGTCCGTCCGACGCGATCGCCGGGTCGAGACCGACGTCGGCGAGCGCGGCGCGCACGGCGTCCACGCGCTCGTGTGCGCGCATCTCGGTGTGCAGCCGCAGGACGTCACCGACCTCGCGCCCGACGGGACGCAGCGGGTCCAGCGCGCCGAGGGCCTCCTGGCCGACGTAGCCGACCCGCGAGCCGCGCACCGAACGCCACCGACGTTCGGAGAAGGCGCGGGCGTCGAGGCCGGCGACCTCGAGCCGGTCGGCCCGGACGACCGCCCCGGTGGCCGACAGGCCGAGCAGTGCCCGCACGGTGACGCTCTTGCCCGACCCGGAGGCGCCGACGAGCGCGACGCACTCGCCGGCGTCGACGCGCAGGTCGACGTCGGTGACGAGCGGCGTGCCGTCGATCGCGACGCGGAGCCCGCGGACGTCGAGCACCGCGCTCACCGCAGGGCCCCGGTCCGACGCAGCGCACGGCCGAGCACCGTGACGGCGGTCGCGAGCACGACGATCGCCAGTCCCGGGAACGCACTCATCCACGGGGCGGTCTGCAGGTACGTGCGGCCGTCGGCGAGCATCGCACCCCACTCCGGAGCGGGCGGCGGCGTCCCGACGCCGAGGTAGCTCAGCGCCGACGCCCACACGACGGCCTGGCCGACCCCGAGCGTCCCGACGGCGACGACCGGCCAGAGTGCGGCGGGCAGCACGTGCCGGACCACGATGCGGGCCGGCGCCCGGCCCTGCAGGACGGCGGTCTCGACCACCTGCGAGCCGCGTGCGGAGCGCACCAGGCCGCGGACGATGCGGGCGTAGCCGGGGGCGGTCGCGAACCCGACGGCGAGCATCGCGGGGACCGGTCCCGGACCGGTCACGGCGATCACGACCAGCGCGACGAGCAGCAGGGGCAGTGCGAAGGCGACCTCGGTGACGCGGCCGATGACGGCGTCCAGCAACCGACCGCCGAGTCCGGCGACGACGCCGAGCACCACGCCGACACCGCCGCCGACCAGCGTCGCGACGACGCCGACGACCAGGCTCGCGCGGGTGCCGGCGACGACCCGGGCCAGGACGTCGCGGCCGGACTCGTCGGTGCCGAACGGATGCCCGGCCCCGGGCGGCAGCAGCGCATCGGCGGGGTGCACGGCGAGCGGGGCGCCACCGCCGAGCGCGTCCGGCCAGATCGCCGCGACGACGGCGAGCGCGACGACGGCGGCGGCGACCGTGCCGGCCACGCCGAGCCCGCGGGCACGACCCCGTGCGGTCGCCGCGCTCGTGGACGACGTGCCGGCCTGGAGGCTCGGTTCGGCGATCCCGCTCATCGCACGTCCGTCCCGGGGCCGGTCGCCGGACGGTGCGGCACCCGCGGCCGGGTCGCCGCTGCGCGACGGGCCTGGCGGGGGTCGACCACGCGTTCGACCAGGTCGGCGACCGCGAGCACGACGACGTACGCCGCCGCGGACACGAGCGCGATGCCCGCGACGAGGGGCATGTCCCGCTGCGCGACGGCGCTGACGAGGGCGCGCCCGATGCCGGGGAGCGCGAAGACCGACTCGACGACGACGGCTCCGGACACCAGCGATCCGAAGGCCCACGCGGACAGGGCGATCCCGGGCAGGGCCGCGTGTCGCAGCAGGTGCCGCCCGAACACCCCCGCGCGGGTCTCGCCCCGTCCGCGCGCCGCGAGCGCGAAGGCGGACCGCTGTGCGTCGACCACGCCGTCGCGGACGGTCTCGGCGAGGTAGCCGGCGACGGGGACCGCGACGGTGAGCACCGGCAGCACCCAACCGCGCACGGTGCCGTCGCTGACTGCCGGCACCCAGCCGAGGGAACTCGCGAACACCACGATGAGCACGCTGCCCAGCCAGAAGTGCGGCATGACGCTGGCGGTGACGCTCAGCGCCGACGTCAGTGCTGCCGCGATCCGGCCCCGCTGCGTCGACCACCACGCGGCGACGAGGGCGAGCGCCCAGGCGACGACGAGCCCGGCGACGGCGAGGGTCAGGGTGACGGGGAGCTGTTGCGCCAGGAGCGTGGCGACGGGGGTGCGGAACGCGTAGGAGTCGCCGAGCTGCCCGGTCGCCAGGCGTCCGAGGAAGACGGCGTACTGGGCGATGACCGGCTGGTCGAAGCCGTACTCCAGGCGGACTCGGGCGACGGCGTCGGGGGAGGCCTGGGAGCCCGGGCCACCGAGCACCGCGAGCGCCGGGTCCCCGGGGATCAGCCGGATCGCGACGAAGACGATGGTCGCCACGGCCCACAGCACCCCGATGCCGCCGAGGGCGCGGCGGAGCAGCCACAGCGTCCAGCCGGACCACCCGGCGGACCGCGGGGTGCGCGTCGGGGTCACACCGGGCCTCCTGGTCGTGCTGGACGTCAGCGGTCGATCCACGCCGTGCCGAACCACGGCGTGGAGACGGCGGTGGTCCGGATGCCGTGGACGGACGAGCGGTACAGGAAGTGGTTCTGCTGGTCGTAGAGCGGCAGCACGGTCCGCGACTCGAGGATCCGCCGCTGCGCCTGCTGGTAGAGGTCGCCGCGTGCGGAGCGGTCCGCGGTCTGGGCGGCCCGCTGCAGCAGGGCGTCGACCTCGGGGTCGTCGAGCTGCGCCAGGTTCGCGAAGTACCCCGACGGTGCCGGCGTGATGCTGGCGCTGTCGTACAGGATGCGGAGCACGTCGGCACCGACCTTGGTGTACGGGGCGCTGACGACGTCGTACTGGTTCTTCGCCAGGGCGGCGTACCAGCTGGACAGGTCGAGTTCCTCGAGCTGGACCTTGATGCCGACCTCCGCCTCGGAGGCCTGGATCTGCTGGAACAGGCTGCGCTCGGCCGGAACCGACTGGTTCGTCGACACCGGGAAGGTGACGGTGAGCTGCTGGCCGTCCTTGACACGGATGCCGTCCGAACCGACCTTCCAGCCGGCGTCGTCGAGCAGCTGCTTCGCGGTGCTCGGGCGGTACGCGAACAGCGACTTGTCCGAGTACCCGAACGGCTCGACGCTGGACAGCAGCGAGTACGAGCGCTTTGCGGTGCCGAGGAACAGCGACCGGATGCCCGGGTCGATCTGGGCACCGGCGATGAAGGCCTTGCGGACCGCTTCGTCGCGGAAGACCCCGTGGCCGGAGTTCAGCTCGAGTCGGTTGGATGCGCCCGGTCGCGGGGCGTCGAGGTCGCGGATGGCGGCCTTCGACGATGCGGCCTTGAGCTGGTCGGGCTGGGCGTTGTCGATGACGTCGACCTGGCCGGACTGCAGGGCGGCGTACCGCGAGGTGGAGTCGGGCAGGAACCGCCAACTGATGCCGGACAGCCGCGGCTCGGTCGTTCCCCAGTACTTCGTGTTCCTGACGAGGGTGACGCGGTCGCCGTGCTTCCAGTCCGTGATGCGGAACGGGCCGGTGCCGACGGGGGACTCGCAGTTGGCGGCCTGGGTGCGCTGCAGGGCCTTCGGGGACTCCATGCCGACCCACGGCTGCGAGAAGGACTCGAGCAGGGCGCTGTCGGGCCGGCTGAGCGACAGTGTGACGGTGTGGTCGTCGGTCGCGGTCGCCTTGTCGATCGACTGGAGCGCCAGGTAGCCCGTGCTCGACGCCGTCGCCGGGTCCTGCACGTGCTCGATGTTCGCGACGACGGCGGACGCGTCGAACGGGGTGCCGTCGGTGAAGGTGACGTCGTCCCGCAGCGTGAAGGTGAGGGTCGTGCCGTCGTCGCTCGTGGTCCACTTCGTCGCGAGCGACGGGGTGGGCTTGCCGTCGTCCAGCCCGACCAGCTCGTCGATGTACTGCGTCGAGAGCAGCGCCTGCGGGTAGTTGCCCCCGACGTGCGGGTCGAGGCACGTGGGCTCGGCGTCGCCCGAGGCGTAGGTCAGCGTGCCACCGGAGACCGGCGTGCTGGCGGCGGTGCTCGGGCCACCGCCGGTGCAGGCGGTGAGGGCGACGAGGAGCGCTGTGGCCCCCGCGATGCTGCCGGCGATGCGCGCGCGACGTTTCTGTACTCGGTCCAAGATCATGGCTGGTCGAGTCTAGCGGTTGAATGGGGACCATGGACGAACCGATCCGCCGCGGGGGACGGCCGCGCCGCTCGAGTGCCGAGGTGCTCGCGGACGCTGCCGCCGAGCTCTTCCTCGAGCAGGGGTACGCACGCACCACGGTGGACCAGATCGCCGTGCGCGCGGGTGTCAGCCGTGCCACGTTCTTCAACTACTTCCCGACGAAGTCCGACGTGATGTGGCTCGAGCTCGACGCCGCCGTCGGGGCACTCCCGCAGCTGCTAGCGGGGTCGACCGAGACCTCGGCGGTCCGCGCGGTCGAGGACGCGCTGCTCGCCGCCGCCCGCGCCCACGACCCCGACCGGGTGCCGTGGGCGATCGCGCAGGCCGAGGTGATGGGGATCGGGCAGGAGCTCGTCGCCAGCGTCGCGGCACGGGTGGCAGCGCAGCACGCGGCGGTCGCGGCGTTCGTGGCCAGGCGGACCGGGGAGCACGCCGGGGCGCTGTGGCCGCAGACGGTCGCCGGCGCGATGCTCGGGGCGGCGGCCGCGGCGTTCGGGGTCTGGGTGACGGACGGGGTGTCGCGACGGCCGCTCGTCGAGTACGTCGGGGCGGCGCTGACCCCGGTGGTGGCGGGGCTCGACGCGCGCTGAGTGGCCGGGCTGCTCCGCGCGCTGCCGGTTCCGCCCCGGTGTCGCGGGGTGCCTGCTAGGTTCGCGGTGCGCCGTCCAGTGGGGGAGGCGCTGACGAACCGGGGGACCATGTCCGACACGCCTGCGCAGAACCAGCCGAACCAGCCGAACGGCCAGCCGCCCTACCAGCAGCCGCCGTTCCAGCCGGGCGGCCAGCCGCCGTACCAGCAGCAGCCGGCGGGGCAGCCGCCGTTCCAGCCGTCCTCACCGCCGCCGCAGCAGTCCCGGGGGCGGCGCGTGCTCATCGCCGTGGTCGGCATCGTCGTCGCGGTCATCGTCGCGGTGCTCGTCCGCCAGGGGTTCAACGCGGCCTTCGGCGAGTCCAAGCAGGACATCGTCAACGAGGGCGTCAAGCAGATCCGCGAGCAGTCGGACCTGCCGAAACAGGTCGACTCCGTCACGACGTGGACCGGCGTGTCCGCCGAGGACGGCACGATCCACTACCGCTACACGGTGCAGGCGGACCCGTCGCAGCTCGACGAGACCGCGCTGCACGACAGCGTCCTGCAGCAGCTGTGCGCGACCACCGAGACCAAGAAGCTGCTGGACCGCGACATCGCGATGCGGTACTCCTACGGGTTCGACGGGTCCAGCAAGAAGGTCGACATGACGTTCACGAAGGCGGACTGCTAGGCCCGGAGCGTCCCGGCGCCGCCGGACGCGACGTCCTCGACCGTGCCGTCGCGCACGGTTTCGGGGACGTGGTCGTCGGTGGGGACCAGCGCGGTGTCGTCGGGGTAGCTCAGCGTCAGGACTGCTTCCTCGATGTACTGGCTGTCCTCGAGCGACTTCTCGACGTCCCGAAGTCGGACCGCCACATGTGACTCGTCCTCGTTGCCGGTCAGGTCGACGGCGGCGACCAGGTAGACCTTCGACGGGCCGACGAACTCCAGGTGCAGGTACGTCACGCGCTCGATCTGCTTGCGCGAGAGCAGCTCGACGAGCACCGCGTTCTCGAGCTCGGGCGAGGTGCTCTCGCCGACCAGGAACCGGCGGTTGCGGTCGATGAGGATGATCGCGACGACGCCCAGCAGCACGCCGACCGCGATCGACCCGATCGCGTCGAAGACGGCCAGGCCGGTGAGCTGGTGCAGGAAGACGCCCAGGAAGGCGATGACCAGGCCGACCAGCGCGGCGGCGTCCTCGGCGAAGACGGCGCGCAGGGTCGGGTTCGAGGACTGCAGCACGTGCCGGAGCACGGGCACCTTCCGCTTCGTCGCCGCGCCGTGCGCCTGCCGGTACGCCTGCAGGAAGCTCGTGCCCTCGAGACAGAACGACAGGGCGAGCACGATGTAGTTGAGCAGGACGTCCTCGGCGGGTCCGGTCTCCCCGAGCTCGGAGATGCCGTGGTAGATCGACACGATCGCGCCCGCGGTGAACAGTCCGAACGCGGCGAACATCGACCAGATGTAGGTCTCACGACCGTACCCGAGCGGGTGTGCCACATCCCGCTTCTTGGCACCGCGACGCTCGGCGATGAGCAGGAAGACCTCGTTGCCGGTGTCTGCCCACGAGTGCGCTGCCTCGGCCACCATCGACGCGGACCCGGACAGGAGCGCGGCGATCGACTTCGCGATGGCGACGAGCAGGTTCGCGCCGAAGGCGATGACGACGGTGAGCAAGGACTCGGGACGGTCCTGCTGTTCAGACGAGGGCATTCCTCCAGCATGCTCCCGATGGGTAGACTCGGGACCAACAGACATCGATCCGGCCATCACCGGGGAGTCTCCGGAAGAACGCGGCACGTCTCGACGGGCCGTCAGTAGAACCGGACGGGTTCGGGACCGTCACCACCCCGACGACGAGCGGTCACTCCGGCAACCCGGGGTGGCAAGCGAGGTGGTACCGCGGAGCACTGCTCCGTCCTCGTGGAGAGCAATCGAACCCACAGGAGCAACCGGTGCGATACCCACTTCATCGTGATGCAGACGACGCTGCCGGCGTCACCCCGTCGCCGTCCTTCCCCGCGGTCGAGCAGGGGATCCTCGCCTTCTGGAAGCGCGACGACACGTTCCAGGCATCGATCGACGCTCGCCAGGGCTGCGACGAGTGGGTCTTCTACGACGGCCCGCCCTTCGCCAACGGTCTGCCGCACTACGGGCACCTGCTGACCGGCTACGCCAAGGACGTCTTCCCGCGCTACCAGACCATGCGCGGCAAGCAGGTCCACCGCCGTTTCGGCTGGGACACGCACGGGCTCCCCGCCGAGCTCGAGGCGATGCGCCAGCTCGGCATCACCGAGAAGCACGAGATCGACGAGATGGGCGTCGACGTCTTCAACGCCGCCGCCAAGAAGTCGGTGCTGCAGTACACCGACGAGTGGCAGCAGTACGTCACGCGCCAGGCACGCTGGGTCGACTTCGAGGACGACTACAAGACCCTCGACGTCACCTACATGGAGAGCGTGCTCTGGGCGTGGAAGCAGCTCTGGGACAAGGGGCTGGCGTACGAGGGCTTCCGGGTCCTGCCGTACTGCTGGAACGACCAGACCCCGCTGTCCAACCACGAGCTGCGCATGGACGACGACGTCTACCAGATGCGTCAGGACCAGTCCGTCACGGTCTCGTTCCCGCTGCGGGGCGCGCGCGCTGCGGAGCTCGGGCTCGACGGCGTGCGTGCGCTCGCCTGGACGACCACCCCGTGGACGCTGCCGACGAACGCCGCCCTGGCGGTCGGCCCTGCGGTCTCGTACGTGGTGCTGCCGGCCGGTCCAGCAGGTTCGGCTGACGGTGCCGACGCCGGCTCGGTCTCGTACATGCTGGCTGCGGACACCGTGGCCGCGTACGCCAAGGACCTCGGCTACGCGTCGCCGGACGACGCCGTCGCGGCGGTCACCCGCACGCTCGTCGGGACTGAACTCGACGGCGTCGAGTACGAGCGCCTGTTCGACTTCCTGGCCGATGCCGAGGGCATGGAGAACGCCTGGCAGATCCTGGTGGCCGACTACGTCGAGACCGGCGAGGGCACCGGCATCGTGCACCAGGCCCCGGCCTACGGCGCCGACGACCAAGAGGTCTGCGCCGCCGCGGGCATCCCCGTCGTGCTCTCGCTCGACGAGGGCGGGGTGTTCACGTCGCAGTTCCCGCTCGTCGCCGGGCAGCTGTGGTCCGACGCCAACAAGCCGCTGACCAAGGCCGTCCGCGACGCCGGGCGGCTGCTGCGCCAGGCCTCGTACGAGCACAGCTACCCGCACTGCTGGCGCTGCCGCAAACCCCTCATCTACAAGGCCGTCTCGTCCTGGTTCGTCCGGGTCACCGAGTTCCGCGACCGGATGGGCGAGCTCAACCAGGACATCAACTGGGTGCCGGACAACGTCAAGGACGGCCAGTTCGGCAAGTGGGTCGGCAACGCGATCGACTGGTCGGTGTCACGCAACCGGTACTTCGGCACCCCGATCCCGGTGTGGGTCTCCGACGACCCGGAACACCCGCGCACCGACGTGTACGGCTCGCTCGCCGAGATCGAGCGCGACTTCGGACGCCTGCCGGTGAACGCCGACGGAGAGGTCGACCTGCACCGTCCCTTCATCGACGAGCTCACGCGGCCGAACCCGGACGACCCCACGGGTGGGTCGACGATGCGCCGCATCTCCGACGTGTTCGACGTCTGGTTCGACTCCGGGTCGATGCCGTACGCCCAGGTGCACTACCCGTTCGAGAACCGCGAGTGGTTCGACACCCACAGTCCGGCTGACTTCATCGTCGAGTACATCGGGCAGACCCGCGGCTGGTTCTACGTCATGCACGCGCTGTCCACGGCGCTGTTCGACCGGCCTGCGTTCACGAACGTGGTCAGCCACGGCATCGTGCTCGGCTCCGACGGACAGAAGATGTCGAAGTCGCTCCGGAACTACCCGGACGTCTCCGAGGTGTTCGACCGCGACGGCGCCGATGCGATGCGCTGGTTCCTGATGTCCTCGTCGGTGATCCGCGGCGGCAACCTCGTCGTCACCGAAGAGGGGATCCGGCAGGGCGTCCGCGAGTTCCTGCTGCCGTTCTGGTCGACGTACTACTTCTTCACGCTGTACGCGAATGCGTCCGGGCCCGAGGGCCACCAGGCGTCCCGCCGCACGGACTCGACCGACGTGCTCGACCGGTACCTGCTCGCGAAGACCCGCCTGCTCGTCACCGACGTCACGACGCACCTCGACGCACTCGACACCCCGCTGGCAGCCCAGGCCATCCGCGACTTCGCCGACGTGCTGACCAACTGGTACGTCCGCCGGTCCCGCGACAAGTTCTGGCTCGGCGCGGCGTCGTCGGAATCGGCGAGGGCCGCGTTCGACACCCTGTACACCGCGCTCGAGACCCTGGCCCGGGTGGCCGCGCCGCTCGCACCGCTGGTCTCGGAAGAGGTCTGGAAGGGCCTGACCGGCGGGCGGAGCGTGCACCTGACGGACTTCCCGAGCGCGGACGAGTTCCCCGCCGACGACGCCCTCGTCGCCGCGATGGACCGGGTGCGCGACGTCGCCTCGAAGGGGCTCGCGCTCCGCAAGGCCACGGGCAAGCGCGTCCGGCTGCCGCTGGCGACCCTGACGCTCGTCGTGCCGGACACCGCAGCCGTCGAGCCGTTCGTGGACATCCTCCGCGACGAGCTCAACGTCAAGCGGGTCGTCCTCGAACCCCAGGCCGAGGAGTCCCTGGCGCAGTACGGCATCGAGCGGAAGCTCGCCGTCAACGCCCGTGCCGCCGGACCGCGCATCGGCAAGGCCGTGCAGCAGGTCATCCCCGCCGCCAAGCGCGGCGACTGGGTCGCGACCGAGTCCGGGGTGACCGTCGGCGGCATCGACCTGGTCGAGGGCGAGTACACGCTCGACCTCACCGTGGCCGACGCGTCGACGGCCGTGGCGTTCCTCGACGGGGGTGGCTTCGTGGTGCTCGACACCGACACCACGCCCGAGCTCGAGGCCGAGGGGCTCGCCCGCGACGTCGTCCGCGCCGTCCAGCAGGCCCGCCGCGACGCCGACCTCGACGTCAGCGACCGCATCGTGTTGACGCTGGGTACCGACGAGGGTGCCGCGGACGCGGTCCGCACCCACCGCGAGCTGATCGCCGGGGAGACCCTGGCGACGACCGTCGACGTGGTCACCACCACGTTCGGCAAGGACGAGGGCACCGCCGTCGGCGACGGAGCCAAGGTGACTGTGGAGGTGGCACGCGCATGAGCGACCGTGACGACAACGACCCGTTCGACCCCTTCGACGCGGCCGGTCCCGCCGCGGACGGCATCGAGATCCCGGTGGGCCCGCCCGCCGATGCCGACCCGATCGAGGCCGTGCCCTTCGGTGGTGACGACGCCGAGGTCAAGCGGGTGGAGGCCGCGCTCTACGCCCGCATCGGCGAGCAGTCGCCCGAGCACCGCCTGACCGCCACGCGTCGCGCCGTCGAGCTCCTCGGCGACCCGCACCTGGCGTACCCGGTGATCCACCTGACGGGCACGAACGGCAAGACCTCGACGGCGCGGATGACCGAGAGCATCGTCCGCGCGCACGGGCTGCGGACCGGGCTCATGACGAGCCCGCACCTGGTGTCGATCCGCGAACGGATCGTCATCGACGGCCAGCCCATCGCACCGGACCGCTTCGTCGAGAACTGGGACGACATCACGCCGATCCTGGCCATGACGGACAAGGAGCTCACCGACAAGGGCGAGCTCCCGCTGACGTTCTTCGAGGCGCTGACCGTCCTGGCGCTCGCGTGCTTCGCCGAGGCGCCCGTCGACGTCGCCGTGATCGAGGTCGGCATGGGCGGCGAGTGGGACTCCACCAACGTCGTGCAGAGCCAGGTGCAGGTGTTCACCCCGATCGCGATCGACCACGCCAAGCAGCTCGGCAACACCGTCGCCGAGATCGCCCGCACCAAGTCGGGGATCATCAAGCCGTCGTCGGCCGTCGTGTCGAGCGCGCAGGTCCCCGAGGCGCTCGCCGAACTCGAGCGGGCGGCCGAGCTCACCGAGTCGTCGCTCGCCGTCGAGGGCACCGGGTTCTCCGTGGTCGACGTGACCCCGGCCGTCGGCGGGCAGCTCGTCACCGTGCAGGGCGTCGCCGGTCGCTACGACGACCTGTTCCTGCCGCTGTTCGGCGCACACCAGGCCCACAACGCCGCCGTCGCGATCGCCGCGGTCGAGTCGTTCATCGGTCGGGGCGCGCAGCCGCTCGACCAGGACGTCCTCAGCGAGGGCCTCGCCGGTGCCACCAGCCCGGGTCGGCTGCAGCCCATCGCGCAGGACCCGACGGTGGTCGTCGACGCCGCGCACAACCCGCACGGCGCCAGGGCGTTGGCCGACGCGCTGCCCGTCGCGTTCCCCTCCGGACACGTGGTCGGTGTCGTCGGGATCCTCGCCGACAAGGACGCCCGGGGCTTCGTCCGAGCGCTGAAGGACACCGTCGCGACGTTCGTCGTGACGCAGCCGCCGGGGGAGCGCGCCCTCGACGCCGACACGTTCGCCCGGGTCGTCGTCGACGAGGTGGGCAACGACCGCGTGGTCGTCGAGCCGTCGCTGGCACAGGCCCTGTCGGAAGCGCGCGACCTGGCGGACGAGGCCGAGGCGGACGACGCCATGGTGCTCGTCGCCGGCTCCATCGTGATGGTGGGCGCGGTCATGGACCTGGTCCACACCGAGGGGGAGTCGAAGTGACGGACGGACCACGGGCCTCCCGTCCGGGTCGCACGCCCCGGACCCGCCGTCCGCGACGCGACCGCGGGGCCCGCGAGAGCCTGCTGTCGATCACGCTCGTCCTCGAGGCGATCATGTTCTTCTTCCCGATGCTCGTCGTGTTCGGCAAGCACACGCTGCCGGCCGGTGTCGCCTTCGGCGGCGGGCTCGCGGCGATCGTCGTGCTGGCGCTGGCGTCGCGCCTGACCGGTACCCGTGCCGGTGTAGGGTTCGGGTGGCTGCTGCAGGCGGCCATCCTCGCCACCGGCTTCATCGAGCCGTTCATGGTCGTGGTGGGCCTGGTGTTCCTGGCGCTGTGGGTGTTCTGCTTCGTCAAGGGCGGTCAGCTCGACCGTCAGAACGCCGCCCGCCGAGCCGCTGCCGGCGACTGATCCGAATCCACCCCTCCAGAACCTCAGGGAGCACCGCTGTGTCCGACTTCGAAGAGACCCTCGTCCTCGTCAAGCCCGACGGCGTCGCCCGCCAGCTCACCGGTGAGATCCTGCGCCGGATCGAGGCCAAGGGCTACGAGATCGTCGACCTGAAGATGCTGACCGCACCGCGCGACCTGCTCGACGCGCACTACGAGGAACACCAGGGCAAGCCGTTCTTCGAACCGCTGGTCGAGTTCATGCAGTCCGGCCCGGTCGTCGCCGTGCGCGTCGCCGGCAACGCGGCGATCGCGGGCTTCCGCTCGCTCGCCGGCACCACCGACCCGACCGGCGCCGCGCCCGGCACCATCCGCGGTGACCTCGGCCGCGACTGGGGCCTCAAGGTCCAGCAGAACCTGGTGCACGGCTCGGACAGCCCCGAGTCCGCCGCGCGCGAGCTCGGCCTCTGGTTCGCCTGAGCGGTCGCCGCGCCTGACGGCGCTCGCGCTCGCTGCTGCGCTTCCGCGCAACCGAAAGCGCCCCGCGCCACGTGACCACGTGGCGCGGGGCGCTTTCCGTTGTGCGAGCGGCAGCGGGCCGCTGCCGCGGGCCGCTGCCGCGGGCCGCTGCCGCGGCGCACGCTGCCTCGCACCCCTGCGCCGACGTCGCGCCCCCGCAGGACGGGGCGCGACGTCCGCCCGGGGGTGCGATCCGTCAGCGTGTGCCGCCGCGGCGCGGCGCCCCGAACGACGACGGCCCCGCACTCCGGGAGCGCGGGGCCGTCCTGACGGGGAGCGGGCTACTTGACCGCGCCACCGTTCTGCTCGACGAACGCGGCGAAGGCGTCGGCGTCGGTCCAGGCGCTGGTGCCCTGGGCGTTGTACTGCTTGCCGTTCACGATCACGGTCGGGGTGCCGGTGAGCTTGTCGAGCGACGAGTTCGCGAGCGGCTCGGTCAGCACGCGGTTCGTGGCGTCACCGACCCATCCGGCGAAACGCTGGTCCGTGATGCAGGACTGCACGTTCTTGTTCGTGGCGCCGGCCTTCTTCGCGATCGAGGCCAGCTGGTCGTTCGTCAGGCCCTTCGTACCCTCGGACGGCTGGTTCTCGTAAAAGGCCGAGTTGACGTCGAGGAAGGCGTCGGGGTCGTAGTTCGCGACACACGCTGCGGCTGCTGCTGAACGCGTGGAGTACTTCGAGCCGAGCGACGAGCGGTCGAGCAGGTTGAACGGGTGGATCTCGAGCGTGGCGGAGCCGTTCGCGACCCACTGCTTGATCTGCTTCATGTTGCCGGTCTCGAACTGGTTGCAGATCGGGCACATGTAGTCCTCGTACACCGTGATGTTCGCGATCGAGTCGTCCTGCTTCGTGGCGGTCGGCGTGCCGCCCTCGGGGATGGCCTTGGTCGTGACGGGCACGATCTTGCCGTTCTGCCCCTGGAACACGATGCCGTCGCTGGCCATGTTCTTGGGACCGGGACCGGCAGGCTGGATCGAGTTCGCGATCACCAGCACGATGACGGCGACGATCGCCAGGGACCCCACGATGATGCCGCTGATCGTCAGGGTCTTGTTGCGGCGCCGGCGGGCCTTCTCCTTCTCGCGCTGAGCCGCGGCACGTTCCCGTGCGGCGTTCCGGCGGGCCTTCTTGCTCTCGTTGTCGCTCATCGGGAACGAGCGTAACGGGTGCCGGTGTGCCGACGGGCTCTGCTGGCTGAGAAGAGCCCAGGAGTCCGGTGACGTGTCACCGATGGTCGGTGACCCGGTCGCCGGTTCAGATGAAGTCGAGGACCCGCGGGAACATGATCAGGATCGTCACCGCGATGACCAGGTAGTTCGCCAGCGGGAACGCCCAGCAGAACGGCAGCAGCGCCCGCCCGACCCGACGCGCCCGGGGACCGAAGGTGCCGCGCGACATGTTCCAGATGGTGAACACCCAGAACATGGGGATGGTCATCGCCCAGACGAGCATGCACCAGGGGCACAGCGCGCCGATCGACCACACGGTCTGGGTGAAGAGCCAGGTGACGAAGACCCATGCCACGAGGAGCCCGGCGTTGAACGCCACGAGGAAGCCCCGCGAACCGCGGAACCCCGCGAGCAGCACGGCGCCGACGGCGATCGGCGCGACGAAGCCCATCAGTCCCAGCAGCGGGTTCGGGAAGCCGAGCAGGTGTCCCTGTGCACTCGTCATCACGTCCGAGCAGTTGATGAACGGGTTGACGTCGCAGCTGAGCGCCGCCTTCGGGTTCTCGTACTTCGCGAACTCGTCGAGGACGAGTCGGAACGCCGCGTACAGGGCGACCGCCCCGGTGACGAGCAGCAGCACGGCGACGGCGACGGGACGACGGGTGGTGGGTGCAGTCGTGGTCACGCCGACATGATGACACGTTCGTTCTGCGCCTTCCTCCGTCACGCGTGCGATGATGGGGAGGTCACACGGGAGATCCGTGTGGCACAGCGAGCTTTCCGGGCACCAGCCCGGGTGAACAGGTGCGGTGAGAGCGCACCGTGACCGGACGACGCGTCACTCCGACGCCGAACCGAGCGGAGCCGGGTGCTCCGGACGGTCCGAGCGCACGGCAGGTCGACGCCGGACGGTCACTGACCAGCGAGTGCGGGCGGCGTCGCCGCCGTCCGCCACAACGACAGGATTCCCGCCGCCCCTCGGGGTGGGAGCGGGGCTGAGGAGTGCACCAGGCCATGGTGGAGAACGACAACAACAGCAACCAGAACACCGACGATGCCGCACCGAAGCGACGCGGCCGCCTGTTCGGCGGACGCCGCGCCCGGTCGGCAGGCACCCTGGAGGCCCGCAACGGCTCACAGGGACCGGCCGACGGTGCCGACACGGCGACCCCGGACACCGGGTTGGTCGAGCAGACCGGCACGGATGCGGCGCCCGAGACGGGCTCCGTCTCGGTGGAGGTGCAGTCGGTCACGACGACCGACGCCCCGGACGACGTCAGCACGTTGACCGGTGACGTCCCGGTCGTCGACGTCGCCGCAGCGGCCGCCGAGGCCGAGGCCACCGCGGTCGAGGAGTCGGGCGCGACCGAGGAGCCGGACACGGTCGAGCAGTCGGGCACGGACGTGCAGTCGGACGTCGTCGCTCCGGTCGAGTCGCACGAGGCCGATGCGGTCGCCCCGGAGCAGGCCGTCGAGACGGCACCGGAGCAGGCCGACGCGGTCGCGCCGCCGGAGCCCGTCGTCCCCCGTGCCACCTCGACACTCAGCCTGATCTTCCACGCCCCGGTCCTGCCGGAGCTGCCGGCCCGCTCGTCGCGCATCGACCGCTCGGACCGGTTCGACCGCTCGGACCGGTTCGACCGTTCCGAGGGCACCGACCGGGCCGAGCGCTCGGAGCGGTCCGACTGGGACGACGACGACGAGGACTTCGGCGGTGGCAGCCGCCGCCGCACGCGCCGTCGGGGCACGAGCGCCGACCGCGAGCCGCGTGACCACCAGGAGCCGCGTCGCCGCGAGGTCGAGCTCATCACCGAGCCCCAGCGGATCAAGGGCTCCACCCGCCTCGAGGCGAAGAAGCAGCGCCGTCGCGACGGCCGTGACGCCGGGCGCCGCCGCCAGGTCGTGACCGAGGACGAGTTCCTCGCCCGCCGTGAGAGCGTCGACCGCCAGATGATCGTCCGCTCGAGCGCGCAGAAGATCGAGATCGGCGTCATCGAGGACAACGTCCTCGCCGAGCACTACGTCACCAAGTCCCACAACGTCTCCCTCATCGGGAACGTGTACCTGGGCAAGGTGCAGAACGTCCTGCCCTCGATGGAGGCGGCGTTCGTCGACATCGGCCGCGGTCGCAACGCCGTGCTCTACGCCGGTGAGGTCGACTGGAACTCGGTCGAGACGGGCAACCACGGCCGTCGCATCGAGGCCGCGCTCAAGCCGGGGGACAAGGTCCTCGTGCAGGTCACGAAGGACCCGGTCGGCCACAAGGGCGCCCGCCTGACCAGCCAGGTCTCGCTGCCGGGCCGCTACCTGGTCTACGTGCCGAACGGCTCGATGAACGGCATCTCGCGCAAGCTCCCGGACACCGAGCGTGCCCGCCTGAAGAAGATCCTCAAAGAGGTCCTGCCGGAGCACGCGGGCGTCATCGTCCGCACCGCTGCGGAGGGCGCGACCGAGGAGCAGCTCACCCGCGACGTGCAGCGCCTGACCGCGCAGTGGGAGGCCATCCAGAAGAAGGTCGAGCACGGGCACGCCCCGGTCATGCTCCACTCGGAGCCGGACCTGCTCGTCAAGATCGTGCGTGACGTCTTCAACGAGGACTTCACGAAGCTGATCATCGACGGCGATGCCGCACGCGAGACCATCGAGGAGTACCTCGACGCCGTCGCGCCCGACCTCAAGGACCGCGTCGAGCTCTACGACGGCCCGGACTCCTTCGAGGAGCACCGTCTCAACGAGCAGATCGAGAAGGCCCTCGACCGCAAGGTCTGGCTGCCGTCCGGCGGTTCGCTCGTGATCGACCGCACCGAGGCCATGACGGTCGTCGACGTCAACACGGGCAAGTTCGTCGGTTCCGGGGGCAACCTCGAGGAGACCGTCACCAAGAACAACCTCGAGGCCGCCGAGGAGCTCGTCCGTCAGCTCCGCCTGCGGGACATCGGCGGCATCATCGTCGTCGACTTCATCGACATGGTGCTCGAGACGAACCGTGACCTCGTGCTGCGCCGCCTGATGGAGTGCCTGAGCCGCGACCGCACGAAGCACCAGGTCGCCGAGGTCACCTCGCTCGGCCTCGTGCAGATGACCCGCAAGAAGATCGGCGTCGGGCTGCGCGAGTCGCTCGAAGAGGTCAACGCGAAGGTCAACGACAACAACGCTGACCCGGGCCCGTCGAAGGGCCGCCGCAAGGCCCGCAGCGGGAACGACAGCGGCAACGGCAACGGGAACGGCAACCAGAACGGACAGCGCGGTGGCGCTGACCAGAAGCCGTCGCAGGCGCACCAGATCACCGACGACGTGAAGAACGCGCTGTCCCGGATCGCGGCGTCGACCATCGCGCACGACGAGGTCGCCGCGTCCGTCCCGTCCACCCCCACCTCGGCGCCGTCGCACGAGGCACCCGCTGCAGCGTCTGGGTCGTCCTCGGATGCCGGTGCCCCGGACAACGAGCCCGAGTCCACCGGTGGCGGCAAGCGTCGTCGCCGGCGCGGGGGTCGTGCGAGCTCCGAGCAGTCCGCGCCCACCGCGACCGAGGGCATCCTGACGGTGTCGGCACCGTCCTCGACCACGGCGCCCGCTGCGGCGTCGGAGTCGACGGCTCCCGAGGCCGGCGCGCCCGTGTCCGCCGCACCGCAGCGCGCGACGGAGCCGGCCGCGTCAGCTGCTCCGGACCAGGCGGCTGCGCCGACCCGGCGTCGCGTGTCCTCCTCGGCCCCGGTGACCCCGGCCGACACGACCGTCGCGATCCTCGACATCCCCGTCGCGGTGACGAAGCGCGAGGCCCGCAAGGCGCCGGATGCCGACTCGCTCCTGGACTCGGTGCTGCAGGCGCTGCCCGAGCCCAAGCAGCCCGGCCAGGGTCGTTCGCGGTCCCGTCGCGTGTCGTCGGGCAGCATCAGCGCCCCGGCGACGTCCGGCGAGACCCCGACCGACGACGGCGCCGTGATCCTGGGGAACTGAGGGTGGTCGGGGACCCGACGCGTGCGTTCGCTCCCGGTGCCTCACGCGAGGGCACCGCAGGCGCGCTGATCGCCGTCGTCGGGGTCCTCGCCGTCCAGGCCGTGTCCGGGCTCGCCGGCATGCTCGGCACCAGCCTGTACATCGGCCCGTTCGCCTTCCACGGCGGGCAGAACATCGTCCTCGAGTTCGCCACCGCGGTGTTCGTCAGCCCGTTCCCGTTCTACGTCGGGGCGTTCCTGACGCTCGCGTTCCTGACACCGGTCACCCGGCGCAGCCCACTGCCGACGGTGCTGCTGCGTGCCGTCCTCGGCGGTGCGGGCGGCACGGTCGCGCTGGCACTCGTCGGCGTGTTCACCGGCGCGTACGGCGCGGTCGCCGACGGGCCACGACACCTGGTCACCGACGTGCTCACGACACCGCTGCAGCGGGGCGTGCCCCTGACGGCGATCCTGCTGGCCGCCGCGACGGTGGCCTGGCTGTGGCTCGGTCGCCCGCGTGGTTCCTCCCGGACGTCCGGCCGGCGCGCCGGCGCGCCGGGCACCACGCCGGGGACGGTCCGACCCGCCGACGCCGTCCCGCCGCCCTCGTTCCCGCAGCAGCCGCCGCGTCCGCCCGCGGGCCAGTGGGGTCCGCCCCGCACCTGACGCGTGCCGTGCGCTGTCCCCCCGTCCCCCCAGGTTCCAGAATTCTGGCATCTCGAGGTGTCGGACCGGCGAGACGCGTCACTGCGTGGACCGTGAGCGGCAGGTCCCCACACCGCGACCAGCAGCGGGCCGCCGGCGCGGTCGCCGCAGAGCGCTCGGACGGGAGGACCGTGGCGGGCCCGCACCGGGCCTCCAGGCCGTCGTTCGTCGCGCGGCGCCGTCAGGTGGCGCGCTTGTCGCGCTGCGCCACGCGCAGACCGCTCCCGATCAGGCGGAGGACGAGCTCTCGGCCCGACACCGCCTGGGCCCCGAGTGCGACGAGTTCGTCGTAGCGGGCGAGCGGCACGTCGTAGTGGTCGTGGTCGAACGCGCGGCGCGGCACACCGGCGCGTGCAGCGAAGGCGTGGAGTTCCGCGTAGGATGTGTCACTGACGAGGTGCGACCACACGGTTTCGTGTGCGGGCCACGTCGGCGGGTCGATCAACACGGTCACTCCGACAGACTACGTGTGTCGCCGTTTGACCGGACCCATGGGCATCGAGTATTCTCGTTCCTCGGTGTCACTGTGCCGTCCGGTCAGCTGGCCGTACCGCCTGTGGCTGGTCATCGGTTCCGACCGACCCGATCGTGCCCGGGCACCCGAGACTTCCCTCAAGCAGAGTTACGTAAGGATTCCACGTGGTTTACGCAGTAGTGCGCGCCGGCGGCCGTCAGGAGAAGGTCGAGGTCGGCACGATCATCACCATCGATCGCGCCAAGGCCGATGACCAGGGCAACATCGAGCTCGCGCCCGTGCTCCTCGTGGACGGTGACTCGATCACCTCCGCCGCGTCCGACCTGGCCAAAGTGACCGTCACCGCCGAGGTGCTCGGTGACCTCCGCGGCAAGAAGGTCATCATCCAGAAGTTCAAGAACAAGACCGGTTACAAGAAGCGCCAGGGCTTCCGCGCGGACCTCACGCGCGTCAAGGTCACGAAGATCGCGTAAGGCGGGAGACAGACATGGCACACAAGAAGGGTGCGAGTTCCACTCGCAACGGCCGCGACTCGAACGCACAGCGCCTCGGTGTGAAGCGCTTCGGCGGACAGGTCGTCAACGCCGGTGAGATCATCGTCCGCCAGCGCGGCACGCACTTCCACCCGGGCGCCAACGTCGGCCGCGGTGGCGACGACACGCTGTTCGCGCTGGCCGCCGGCTCGGTCGAGTTCGGGACCAAGGGTGGCCGCAAGGTCATCAACATCGTCAACGCGTAAGCGTTCCCGACGACGCAAGTTCTTGGAAGAGGGGCAGGCCGAGCGCCTGCCCCTCTTTCTCATTCCTGTACGGCCCCATTCCTACGAAAGTGTGACAACCGATGGCGACGTTCGTCGACGACGTGGTCCTGCACCTCAGCGCGGGGAACGGCGGCAACGGCTGCGTGTCCGTCCGTCGCGAGAAGTTCAAGCCGCTGGCCGGCCCGGACGGTGGCAACGGCGGTGACGGTGGCGACATCGTGCTCGTCGCCGACCCGCAGGTGACGACCCTGCTCGGGTACCACCGGTCTCCGCACCGGTCCAGCAAGAACGGCCAGCCCGGCATGGGGGACATGCGCAGCGGGATCTCCGGCGAGGTCCTCGAGCTGCCGGTCCCCGTCGGCACCGTCGTGTACGACGAGAACGGCGACCTGCTCGCCGACATGACCGAAGCCGGCATGCGCGTCGTCGTCGCGCAGGGCGGTCAGGGCGGCCTCGGCAACGCCGCCCTCGCGACCACCAAGCGCAAGGCCCCCGGCTTCGCGTTGCTCGGCACCGATGGCGAGGGCGGCGACGTCCGGCTCGAGCTGAAGACGATCGCCGACGTCGCACTGGTCGGGTTCCCGAGCGCCGGCAAGTCCTCGCTCATCGCCGCGGTCTCCGCCGCCAAGCCGAAGATCGCCGACTACCCCTTCACGACCCTGACGCCGAACCTGGGTGTCGTCGAGTCCGGCGAGGTCCGCTTCACCGTTGCCGACGTCCCCGGCCTGATCGAGGGCGCGTCCGAGGGCAAGGGCCTGGGGCTCGAGTTCCTGCGCCACGTCGAACGCTGCGAGGTGTTGCTGCACGTCATCGACTGCGCCACGCTCGACCCGGGCCGCGACCCGGTCAGCGACCTCGACGTCCTGCTCGCCGAGCTCGAGCGCTACCCGGTCCCCGAGGGGCAGGTCCCGCTGCTCGAGCGTCCGCAGCTCATCGCGCTCAACAAGGTCGACGTCCCGGACGCCGCCGAGCTCGCCGCGTTCGTCACCCCCGAGCTCGAGGCCCGCGGCTACCGCGTGTTCCCGATCTCGACCGCCTCGCACGCCGGGCTCCGCGAGCTCTCGTTCGCGCTCGCCGGCATCGTCGAAGCGGCCCGCGCGGCTGCCGCAGCCGAGCCGGTCCAGGAGCGCATCGTCATCCGTCCGAAGGCCGTCGACGCGAAGGGCGGGTTCACCGTCCGTGCCGAGGGCGGCGAGGAGCACCGCTTCTACCGGGTCCGTGGTTCCAAGCCCGAGCGCTGGGTGCAGCAGACGGACTTCGAGAACGAGGAGGCGATCGGCTACCTGGCCGACCGGCTCGCCAAGCTCGGCGTCGAGGACGGCCTGTTCAAGGCCGGCGCCGTCGCCGGGTCCACGGTCGTCATCGGTGGCGACGGCGGCATGATCTTCGACTGGGAGCCCACACTCACGTCCACCGCCGAGCTCATCACGAGCGCGCGCGGAACCGACGCCCGTGTCGACATGAACATGCGGCCGACCCGCAACCAGCGCCGCGAGGAGTACTTCGAGCGCATGGACGCCAAGGCCGCCGCGCGCGCCGAGCTCGAGTCCGAGCGCAAGTCCGGTCTGTGGGCCGACGACGACGCCGTCGAGGGCAAGGACTGACCCCGGCATGACCGACACGACCGGCCAGCCCGCACTCGGGGCCGTCCGTCAGCGCGCGGACGTCCCACGTGCCCGGCGCATCGTGGTCAAGGTCGGGTCCTCGTCGGTCAGCGGCGAGGCAACCGCGCAGATCGGCCCGCTGGTCGATGCGCTGGCCGCCGCCCACGGCCGGGGGACCGAGGTCGTCCTGGTCTCCTCCGGCGCGATCGCCACCGGGTTCCCGTTCCTCGGGCTCGCGGGCAAGCCGGACGACCTCGCCACGCAGCAGGCGGCAGCTGCCACCGGGCAGAACGTCCTGATGTTCCGGTACCAGCAGCAGCTCGACCGGCACGCGCTCATCGCCGCCCAGGTCCTGCTCACCGCCGGCGACCTGCAGAACCCGACACACCGCGTGAACGCGCAGCGGGCGATGGACCGGTTGCTCGCCCTGCGGGTGCTGCCGATCGTCAACGAGAACGACACCGTGGCGACGCACGAGATCCGGTTCGGCGACAACGACCGACTCGCCGCCCTGGTCGCACGGTTGCTCGGTGCCGATGCCCTCGTGCTGCTGTCGGACGTCGAGTCGCTCTACACGCGTCCTCCCGAGCAGCCGGGTGCCGAGCGCATCGACGAGGTCCCGTTCGGGGACGAGCTCGCCGGGGTGACGTTCGGCTCGATCGGCGCGGCCGGGGTCGGCACCGGGGGAGCGGGCACCAAGGTCGCCGCTGCCCGACTCGCCGCCGAGGCCGGCACGTCCGTGCTCGTGACCGCCACGGCGCTGGTGGCACAGGCACTGGACGGCGACCACGTCGGGACCTGGTTCCACGCCGCGCCCTAGACTCCTGTCATGTCCAGCCCTGTCACGTCGCTGCCCGCACGCGTGCCCACCGGAGCCGTGCCGAGCCTCCAGGACCGGCTCGTCGCTGCCCGCGCCGCGGCGCAGGTGCTGGCCACCTCGACCACGGCGGTCAAGGACGCGGCGCTCCGTGCGATCGCCGCGTCGCTCCGGGCGGGCGCGGACGACGTCGTGTTCGCGAACCACGCCGACCTGGTCGCGGGTGAGGACGCCGGGCTGTCGTCCGGGCTGCTCGACCGGCTCCGGCTCGACCCCGAGCGCATCGAGTCCCTCGCTGCCGCAGTCGAGCAGGTCGTCGGTCTGACGGACCCCGTCGGGCAGTCGGTCCGGGGGTCGGTCCTGCCGAACGGGCTGCAGCTCTCGCAGGTCCGGGTCCCGTTCGGGGTCGTCGGGGCGATCTACGAGGCGCGGCCGAACGTCACCGTCGACATCGCGAGCCTGGCGCTCAAGAGCGGCAACGCGGTGGTGCTGCGGGGCGGGTCCGCTGCCGAGCGCACGAACGCCGTCCTGGTCGCCCGCATCCAGGACGCCGTCGCGTCGGTGGGACTGCCGCGGGAGCTGGTCCAGACCATCGACCCGTTCGGTCGTGCCGGTGCAACCGAGCTCATGCGTGCGCGAGGCCTGGTCGACGTCCTCATCCCGCGTGGCAGCGCATCGCTGATCCAGACGGTCGTCACCGAGTCGCGGGTCCCCGTGATCGAGACCGGGGCCGGGGTCGTGCACGTGTTCCTCGACGCGTCGGCGCCGCTCGACCGGTCCGTCGACATCGTCCTCAACAGCAAGGTGCAGCGGCCGAGCGTGTGCAACGCGCTCGAGACCCTGCTGGTGCACCGCGACGCGGCCGAGCGGCTGCTCCCGACCCTCGCCGCACGGCTGCGCGCTGCCGGGGTCACCCTGCGCGGCGACGACGAGACCCGGGCCGTCGTCCCCGGTGTGCTCCGCGCGACCGAGGCAGACTGGGCGACCGAGTCGATGGACCTCGACCTGTCGATCCGGGTGGTCGCCGACGTCGACCAGGCCATGGCGCACATCGCCGAGTACTCCACGCACCACACCGAGTCGATCGTGACGAACGACGTCGACACGTCCGAGCGGTTCCTCGCCGCGGTGGACTCCGCCGTGGTGATGGTGAACGCCTCGACGCGGTTCACCGACGGCGGCGAGTTCGGCTTCGGCACCGAGGTCGGGATCTCCACGCAGAAGCTGCACGCGCGTGGCCCGATGGGGCTGCCGGAACTCACGAGCACGAAGTGGGTCGTGCGCGGACAGGGTCAGATCCGCGGCTAGACTGACCTGCAGCCTTCCTCGACCGATCGGAGCACCGCACCATGACCGTCCTCGCACAAGCAGCCGAGCACGCCTCGTCGGTGCCCGCGTTCATCTTCCCGGTCGTGGCTGCAGCGTTCTTCGCGTTCCTCGGCTTCGTGACCTGGTCCTTCCGCGACGTGGCCTACCGCCACTCCAACAAGTTCGAAGCGACCCGCACCCACGAGACCGGTGTGGACGAGTTCGGCCACACCAAGATCTGACGCGCCGCTCGATGCTCGAGAGCTCGGGACGGCCCCGCATCGGTGTGATGGGCGGCACGTTCGACCCCATCCACCACGGTCACCTCGTGGCGGCGTCCGAAGTCGCCAAGTCGTTCGACCTCGACGAAGTGGTGTTCGTCCCCACCGGACAGCCCTACATGAAGTCGGGCGTCACGGACGCTGAACACCGCTACCTGATGACGGTCATCGCGACCGCGTCCAACCCCATGTTCACGGTCAGCCGCGTCGACATCGACCGTCCGGGTCCGACCTACACGGTGGACACGTTGCAGGACCTGCACGAACAGCGTCCTGACGCTCAGCTCGTCTTCATCTCGGGCGCAGACGCTGTCCAGCAGATCGTCGACTGGAAGGACCATGATGGGCTCTGGGACCTCGCGCACTTCGTCGCGGTCACGCGTCCGGGGCACAACCTGAGCATCACCGGACTCCCCGAGCGCGACGTAAGCTTGCTCGAAGTCCCGGCGCTGGCCATCTCGTCGACCGATTGTCGCGAACGGGTGCGACGCGGGAACCCCGTGTGGTACTTGGTCCCGGACGGCGTCGTCCAGTACATCACCAAGCACCATCTGTATCGGAGCGTTGCATGAGTCCGTCCGACGCGCAGCCGCCGTCCGACGCGCAGCCGCCACTGTCGCGGCGCCAGGCGCGCGAGCGTGAGCGCGCCGCCTCGGCAGGCGCACAGCCCGCGACCCCACCCCCGACCGTCGCAGCACCGGCCACCGGTTCGTCCGACAGCGGCCGCCGCCGACCGGGGTCCCACGTGGCGCCCGTGGGTGCGGCCCCGTCCCAGACGTCCGGCCGACCCGAGTCCGCCCCGGGTGCGGTGGCCATCGCACCCGTCCCGCAGGGCGTGCCCGACCTGCCGCCCGCCTCGGCGACCGAGATCGTCCCCGGCACCGGCGGGCTCACCCGTCGGCAGATCCGGTTGATGCGCGAGGCCGAGGGCCAGGCGGTCCGTCCGGTCCCGCTCCAGAACCCCACCCCGCAGTCGTCGGACCGCACCGTGCAGGACGTCCTGGGCACCGTCGCGTCCCTGCACGACGACGATGGCGCCACCACGCCGCCCACGGCACCGTCCGGCTTCGCCGGCAACCGCGCGCCGGCCGTCCCGGTCCCCGACGCGTCGACACCGATGAACCCGCCGACGCCGCCCGAGCCGGAGCCGGAATCGGACCCCGTCGTGGCTCCGTCGGACTGGCAGGAACCGGCGGCCGAGGTCACCGAGCTCGACCCGGCTGCCGTCGAGCAGGCCACGTCGGCCGACGGGTCGCCCGACGCGATCGAACCGCTCGAGACCGCGGCCGCGCACGCCGAGGAACCCCGCCGGCACCGGTCCACCTGGGCGCCGCAGTCCGACGACGACACGCAGCCGTCACCCGCACCCGACACGTCCGACGACAGCGGCCTTGCCCCCGCGGCTGCGACTCCCGGCGTGTTCCCCCTGGTGCTCGACGGTGACGTCGACGACAGCGACGACGACACCAACGAGGTCCCGGTCCAGGCCGAGGCGCCCGGAGTCGCCTTCCGTCGTCCAGCCGAGCCGAAGCCGCTGACCACCGCGTTCGAGCCGCCCGTCGGACACTGGTCCACCCAGGCGCACGACTCGAACGACACCGAGGTCCACGACGAGGAGACCGGTACCCGTCGCGTCGCCGAGACCCGGACGAACGCGATCATCCTGCCGAACTCCGCCCTCGCCGACCCGACCGGTGCGCTCAACGCGACCGGCGAGGTCATCCTGACCGGCTCGATCGACCTGCCGGCGTCGCTGTCCTCGACCGGGTCGCACCGGCCGATCGACGGCGCCGAGGTCGACCGTCTGCTCGAGCAGCACGACGAGCAGCCCGAGACGGACGCCAGCCCGGTGCGGGCGAGCCGCGCGGTGTCGAGCCACACGTCGACGCGGCAGGTGGTGCTCGCTGCGGCAAAGCCCAAGGAGTCCCGCGCGCCGATGATCCTGTTCATCACCGTCGGGGGCATCTGCGTCGCGGCAGCCGCCGTCATCGTGGTCGCGCTCGTGTCGACGAACTTCTTCGGGTCCTGACCGGTCCGTCCGGTCACCCCTGAGCCCTCCCTCGCCGCCGTCGGTGGCGTGGCCTATGATCGTGTCGCGTCCGGCAGAGTGCTGGACGACAACCGGAAGGACTCCGTGACCGCCTCCTCTCGCGCACTGGAACTCACGCAGGTCGCCGCTCGCGCGGCTGACGCCAAGCAGGCCGAAGACCTCGTCGCACTCGACGTGACGGGCCCCCTGCAGCTCACTGACGTGTTCCTGCTGGCCACCGGGCGCAACGAGCGCAACGTGATGGCCATCGCCGATGAGGTCGAGGACCGGATGCTCCAGGCGGGTGCGAAGACGCTCCGTCGCGAAGGCCGCAGCGAAGGTCGGTGGGTCCTCATCGACTTCGGCGACGTCGTCGTGCACGTCTTCCACGAGGAAGACCGGCAGTACTACTCGCTCGAGCGGCTCTGGTCGGACTGCCCGACGATCTCGCTCGAGATCGGTGCCGACGCAGCGACCGCCGAGCACTCCGCGTAGCGAGCCCCCGACGCGCCCGGGGGACGGCATCGATTTCCTCCCCGGGGTCGACGATGGTGTACGCTGCACTGGTGCCTCTGGGAGACCAGGGGAACGAAAGTGCCGGACACGGGAAAGTGTCCGCATGGGTCTGTGGCGCAGCTGGTAGCGCACCTGCATGGCATGCAGGGGGTCAGGGGTTCGAGTCCCCTCAGATCCACCCAAACAACATAGCTCGACCCAGACGAAGCCCCGCTGATCACCGGTCAGTGGGGCTTCGTCGTTCTCCGCCTCGACGGTCATCGACCACACGGTCGTAGACCTCGACGATCGCCCGGGTCTGCTGCTCCACCCGGCTGCGCGCCGCGACCATCGCGCGACTGGCCGTCGTGACCAGGGCCGGGTCCGCACGCAGGCGGCGGATCGTGGACACCAGACCGTCGGCGTCGGGCGTCGGTGGGCAGAAGCCACCGTGCTCCGGCACCACCTCGGCGAGGTCCGGGTCGGTGTGCACGACGGGCAGTCCGGACGCGATCGCCTCGAGCATCACCATCGGCTGGTTGTCGAAGCCTGACGAACTCGAGACCAGCAGGTGGGCGTCGTGCATCGCGTGGAGGACCTGTCGGTGCGACACCGCCCCGTGCAGGACGACCGGCGTGTCCCGAGCGGCTCGGCGCACCGCCGACCGAGCGACCCCGTCGCCGTACACGTGGACCTCCACGCCGTCGGGGAACCGGTGCGCGGCGTCGACGAGCACCTCCGGACGCTTCTCCGGGGACAGCCGCCCCACCCACACGATGCGCAAGGGATCGCCCGCGTGCAGCAGGCGCACGTGACCGGGGCCGACAGCCGCGAGCACGGACGGCTCGAGCCCGTTGGACACCACCGACACCGGGGTGCGTACGCCGCGGTCGACGAGTCGCCGGGCGAAGTGCGCGGACGGCACGACGACGTGGTCGCTCGCCCGGGACTGCGCGAGCATCACCCGCCACATCCGCCGGGCAGCCCGGGTCGCGGTGTCCGCGGAGTCGGCCGCCACCGTGATGCCGGCGTGGCTCACCTGACCACCGTGCAGGCGTGCGAGCAGCGCGGTCGTCACGCCGGGGAGCGGCAGCACGTGCTGCGTGTACACGTCGATGCGACCGTGCATGGTGTGCACCACCGGCAGACCCAGGTCATCGGCCGCGCGGACGCCGCCGAGCGCGGCGAACATCTCGGAGTGGGTGTGCACGACGTCGATCCCACGCGCGGCGAACTCGCGCCGGAGCACGGACCGCACCCGGGCCGGTGTCCAGGCGAACGGGTAGCCGTCGGGGCGGAACACCGGGGACACCGGGAGGCCGACCACCCCCGGGTCGGTGGACGTGGTCGCGAGGGGACAGAACACCGTGACGTCGTGGCCCGCGCTCCGGAGGCTCTCGGCGAGCGCCCGGACGGCGGTCTGCACGCCGCCGAGCGTCGGCAGGTAGTAGTCGGTGACCAGGGCGATCCGCACGACCGGAGCCTAGGGGACCCGCCCCCTAGGATCGTCGGCATGGGGGAGCGGGTACTCGTCACGGGCGCGAGCGGGTTCCTCGGCGGGTACGTCGTCCGGGACCTCCGCGCACACGGGTACGTCGTCGTCGCCGCCGGCCGCCGTGCCGAGGCGCTCCCGGACGGGCCGACCTTCGTGGGGGACCTGGACGATCTGGGACGCGCTGGCGCGCCCGACACCGGACCCGTCGACGTGGTGGTGCACTGTGCCGCGCTGTCCTCGCCCTGGGGCCGGTGGGCGGAGTTCGAGCACGCGAACGTCACCGGGACGGCACGGGTGCTGGGGTACGCACGCCGTGTCGGAGCACGTCGGCTCGTGCACATCTCGTCCCCGGGGATCTACGCCGCCCCGCGCGACCGGCTGGCGATCCGCGAGGACCAGGTGGACCCGAGCCGCCCGATGAACCACTACATCCGGTCGAAGCTGCACGCCGAGGCCCTCGTCCGCGCAGCGACGGGCCCGGAGACCGTCGTGCTGCGCCCGCGCGGGATCATCGGCGTCGGGGACCCGGCGCTCGTCCCGCGGTTGCTGCGGGTGCACGAGCGCGTCGGGGTCCCGCTCCTGCACGGCGGTCGGGGGCTCGTCGACCTGACGGCGGTCGAGAACGTGGCGCTCGCCGTCCGGTTGGCGGTCGAGGTGCCCGAGGCGCAGGGTCGCGCGTTCAACGTCACGAACGGCGACCCGCGGCCGTTCGTCGAGCTGCTCGACCAGCTGTTGACCGGTCTCGGCCTGCCGCTGCGGCATCGTCCGCTGCCCGCCGGTGCCGTGTACGGGATCGCGGCCGCGCTCGAGGCCGTCTGCGGTGTGCTCCCCGGCCGCCCCGAGCCGCCCGTCACGCGGTACACCGTGTCCACGATCACCCACTCGCAGACGCTCGACATCAGCCGTGCCCGTGACGTGCTCGGGTACGCGCCGGCCGTCACGCTCGACGCGAGCCTGGCCAGCTACGCGGAGCACCGACGTGGGTAGCCTCCGCGCGTTCGCGGGCGGGACGACCTCGCACGGCATGCACCAGCTGCTGCGCGGGGCTCCGCGCGAGCGGCGGGTGTTCCCCGCCGGGGTGTTCCTGTACGAGGCGGACGACCGCCGGGTGCTGTTCGACACCGGCTACGCCGAGCACCCCTGGCGGACCGGTGCCGCCGGGTGGGCGTACCGCCGGCTGTTGCCGCCGGACGTGCCGCCCGGCGCGACGGTCGCCGAACAGCTCGACCCCGCGACGGTCACGCACGTGGTGCTCTCGCACCTGCACCCGGACCACGTGGGCGGTCTGCGGTCGTTCCCGCACGCGACGCTGGTCGTCACCGAGGCGGTGCACCGAGCGATGCAGCGTCCCCGCGTGCGCGAGGGGGTGCTGCGCGGTCTCCTGCCGACGGCGGCACGTCCGGGACCCGTCCACGTCGTCCCCCGATCGGCGTTCCGACCCGGTCCGCTCGGCCTGGACACCGCTGACCTGTTCGACGACGGGTCGTACCTGCTCGTCGACCTGCCGGGGCACGCTGACGGGCACCTCGGCGCCCTGGTGGAGGACCGGGTGCTGGTGGCCGGTGACGCGGCCTGGGGCCGCGACCTGCTGGGGCAGGAACACCGGATCCGCGCGGTGCCACGCGCCGTCGCGCACGACGCCGACGCCCAGGCCCGGACGGCACGGACGCTGCTCGACGCCGAGCGTGCCGGTGTGCGCCTGGCGTTCAGCCACGACGCACACCCGACGGGCGTCGACCTGCTCGCACCGAGACCGCACCACCTGGGGGGACCATGAAGACCTGTCGCATCACCGGCTGGGGCACGTACCTGCCCGACGACACCGTGACGTTCGCCACCCGGTCGGGGACCGCCACGCGCTACCGCGTCGCGGACGACGTGTCGCAGCTCGACATGCTCGTCGCAGCGGCCGACCGGGCGATCCGCCGGGCCGACCTGGGACCGGACGACGTCGACTGTGTGATCGCGGCGTGCGCCGCTGGCGTCCAACCGATCCCGTGCACGGCTGCCCTTGTGATGGAACGCGTCGCCCCCGGGGCACGCGCCGCGGCCTTCGACGTGAACTCCACCTGCACGAGCTTCATCACCGCGCTCGACATCGCGTCGCGCTACCTGGCCGACGGGGTGTACGAGCACGTCCTGATCGTGTCGGGGGACGTCGGGTCACGGTTCCTCGACCCGGCGGAGCGGGAGTCCTGGGAACTGTTCTCGGACGCGGCGGCCGCCGTCGTGGTGAGCCGCGCCGGGGCCACCCCTGCGGACCGCCCCGACGTCGACGCGCGCCCCGACGTCGACGTCCTCCCCGACGTCGACGTCCGCCCCGGCGTCCTGGCCAGCCTGCAGCAGACCTGGCCAGCACACGCGCACGACACCGAGCTGCGCGGTGGCCTCTCCCGGTTCCCGGCCCAGGACTACGCCGACGGCGACCCGGCCGACTACCGCTTCGACATGCACGGCCGTCGTGCGCTCATGGGCATGCTCCGGGTCCTGCCGGGGTTCTTCGAGCGGTTCTTCACCGCGGCCGGGATCGGCGTCGAGGACCTGGACCTGGTCGTGCCGCACCAGGCGAGCGGAGCGCTCGGCATCGCGATGCGCCGGGTCGGCATCCCCGACGGCGCCTACGTCGACGCGGTCGCGGAGTACGGCAACATGGTCTCCGCCTCGGTGCCGTACACGCTGGCGACGTGCCTGGACGACGGCCGGGTGCGCCGCGGCGACACGGTGCTGCTGTGCGGGACGGCGGCAGGCCTGACCGCGAACGCACTCGCGCTGCGCCTGTGACGCACCCGCGCGCCGCTACGCTGAGCGCATGAGCACCGACGCCCCGCTGTCCGGCACGCAGCTGACCATCTCCGCCGCCGGCTCCACCGCCCGGATCGCGACCGTCGGGGCGACGCTCCGCTCCCTGCAGCACGACGACCGTGACCTGGTCGTGCCCTTCGACGCCGACCAGGTCCGTCCCGCGTTCCGCGGCGCCGTGCTGGCCCCGTGGCCGAACCGCGTCGTCGACGGCCGGTACACGTTCGACGGCGACGAGCACGAGCTCGCGCTCACCGAGCCGAAGCGCTCGCACGCGCTGCACGGACTGGCCGCCTGGACGGACTTCGACGTCGAGTCCGTCGCCGCCGACCGCGTCGTGCTCAGCACCACCGTGCAGGCGCAGGAGGGCTACCCCTTCCGCGTGGTCGTCCGGGTCGAGTACCGGATCGACGCCGACGGGCTGCACACGACGGTCACCGGCACGAACACCGGCGACCGTCCGGCGCCGTGGGGGACCGGTCCGCACCCGTACCTGGTCGCGGGCGCCGGCACGGTCGACGACTGGGCGCTGACGCTGCCCGCGGCGGAGGTGCTCGAGGTCACGCCCGACCGTCTGATGCCGACCGACCTGGTCCCCGTGCACGACGAGTTCGACCTGCGCACGGCGACGCCGATCGGCACCCGGTTCATCGACCATGCCTTCACCGGCTTCGACCGTGACGCCGAGGGCACCGCGACCATCACGCTGACGGCGGCGGACGGTCACGGCGTTCGGATGCTCTTCGGCACGGACTGCCCGTGGGCCCAGGTGCACACCGCCGACCACGTCGTGCCCGAGTACCACCGCGTCGGACTGGCCGTCGAACCGATGACGTGCGCCCCGGACGCGTTCAACGCCGGACACGACCGGGGGCTCGTCGTGCTCGAACCCGGTGCGTCGCACCCCGCCTCGTGGACGATCCAGGCGGTCTGACCCCGCGGATCGCGTCGCGTCGGCTCGACGCGGTCGACCTCGAGGCGCTCGCCGTCGGACAGGACGGCGAGTTCGTCTGGCTCGACTCGGCCCTGCCCGCGGGGGCCCCGCCACGCGCTCGGGACCGAGCACGCTGGTCCGTCCTGGCGCCGTGCGACGGCCCGTTCGCCACGCGGTTCCGGCACGAGGCACGGCGCGCGGTGCTCGACGTGCCCACGGCCGCCGCGACGTGGTTCGGCCCGAGCCGCTCCGAGGACCGCCCCGCCTTCGCCGTGCTGCGCGACCTGCTGTGCCGGACGCCGACACTCGAGGAACCACTCCCCGGACTCGGCTTCGCGCTCGGCTGGGTCGGGTTCCTCGGCTACGAGCTCGGCCGTGAGTCGGGCGGTGCGGACCGGACCGCCCGGCGACACGCCGACGCCGA
Source organism: Curtobacterium sp. MCLR17_007 (assembly GCF_003234655.2). NCBI lineage: Bacteria > Bacillati > Actinomycetota > Actinomycetes > Micrococcales > Microbacteriaceae > Curtobacterium > Curtobacterium sp. MCLR17_007. Next base: position 1,166,370 of record NZ_CP126271.1, read on the forward strand.
GCTGTGGTTCGTGGACCGGGCGGTCGTCGTCCGCGACGACGGCGCGGCGTGGGCGCTCGCCCTGGTGAGCGACGCGGAACCGGCGGCGACGTCGGCGAACCAGGCGTGGCTCGAGTCGGTGACCGGTCCGCCGACCGTTCCGAGCGGGACCGTCGGCACCACGAGCCTCCCGACCGGTGTGGCGGCGACCGGTCGCGTCACGCGCGCCGCCCACGAGCGTTCGGTCGACGCGTGCCGCGCCGAGATCCGTGAGGGCAACGCCTTCCAGGTGTGTCTCACGACCGTCTTCACCCTGCCGGTGGCCGGACGGGAGGCCCTGGTCGACTCCGACGCGGACCCGCAGCTCGCCGAGTACCTGCGGATGCGGGCGGTCGACCCCGTCCCGTTCGCTGCGTACCTGCGGCTCGGCCCGCTGCGTGTGGCCAGCCGGTCGCCGGAGCGGTTCCTGCGGATCGGGGCGGACGGGACGGTGCTGGCGGAGCCGATCAAGGGGACTCGCCGACGGTCCCCGGACCCGGTGGCGGACCGGACGGTCCGGGCGGAGCTGGCGGCGAGCGTGAAGGACCGGGCCGAGAACGTGATGATCGTGGACCTCATGCGGAACGACCTGCTGCGGACGGCGGTGCCGGGGTCGGTGCACGTCGACCGCCTGTGCGACGTCGAGACGTACGCCAGCGTGCACCAGATGGTGTCGACGATCGGTGCGCGGGTGCCGGAGGGGACCTCGCGGGCGGAGGTCGTGCGGGCGGCGTTCCCACCGGGGTCGATGACGGGGGCGCCGAAGACCAGCGCGATGGCGATCGCCGACCGGCTCGAGGACGCGCCGCGCGGGGTCTACTCGGGCGTGATCGGGTACTTCTCGGCGAGCGGGGCGGTCGACCTGTCGGTGGTGATCCGCACACTGGTGACGGTGGTCGGTCCTGCGGGGTCCGCGGTCTCGCGCACGCTCGGAGCCGGCGGGGCGGTGACCTGGTCGTCCGTCGCGGCGGACGAGGCGACCGAGGTCGAGACGAAGACGCGCTCGGTCCTCGGCAGTCTGGGGGCCGTCGCCCGCTGGTGACCCGTCGCGGGCATCCGGTTTCGAACGCGTGTTCGACCGGGTTGTCCGCGGATGTCAGACCCGATTGACATCATCGAACACATGTTCGAATATGAGGGCATGCAAACGGCGGCGGCACTCCGGTCGCCCGACTCCGAACGGGGCGGGCGGAGCGATGCTGCGTCGGGGCGTGCTGCGCCGGGGCGTGCTGCGCCGGTGCGTGCTGCGTCGGCGCGTGCTGCACGCGGCAGTGACCACCTGGGGGACGCCCGGGCGGCGCTCGACCGGATCACGTCGCTGCGGTCCCGTGTCTCGGACATGGAGTCCACCCGGGTCGACACCGCCGGGCTCCCCACGGCGCCGGCACTCGAACCGCTGCTGCCCGGCGGGGCGATCCGCGCCGGGGGCACGTACGCGGTGCCCGAGTCGGTGCTGCTCGCGATGACCATGCTGCAGGCGGCATCGGCAGCGGGGGCGTGGTGCGCGGTCGTGGGTGTGCCGTCCTTCGGGGTCGAGGCCGCGGCTGCCGCGGGGATCGACCTCGAACGACTCGTCCTGGTGCCCGACCCGGGTGACCAGTGGCTCGCCGTGACGGCGGCGATGGCCGACGTCGCCCAGATCGTCCTGACCCGCCCGCTCGGCCGGATCGTGCCCGGTGACGTCGCGCGGCTCTCGGCGCGGTTGCGGCAGCGCGGCGGAGCCCTCGTCGCACTCGGCTCGTGGCCGGGGGCTGACGTCACGCTGCGGGTCACCGCGTCGACGTGGAGCGGCATCGGGCAGGGGCACGGGCACCTGACCGAACGGCGCGCCACCGTGACGGCGACCGGGCGAGCGGGAGCCATGCGTCCGATCAGCACCGAGCTGCTCCTGCCGGCGGCCGACGGTGCCGTCCGAGCAGCGACCGTGGCACCGGTGGCGCTGCCCGGCGGCGGCTCGGGTGTCTCGGACATCTCGGTCGGCTCGGGTGGCTCGGGTGTCGCTGGTGTCGAGCGGGGCGACGAACGTGGCATGCGACCCGTGGCGGTGGCGTCGTGATCGCCCAGGGGCGTGTGCGCGCCGACGCGATCGCCCGTGGCGGGGCGCTGCCGGAACCGCCACCCACCCGCACCATCGTGCTCTGGTGCCCGGACTGGCCGGTGATCGCCGCCGCCCGCGCTGCCGGCTGCCCACCGGAGCAGCCCTTCGCCGTGGTGGCGAAGGGCCTGGTGTTCGCCAGCTCGGCGTCGGCCCGCCAGCAGGGCGTCGCCCGGGGCATCCGGCTCCGTGAAGCCCAGGCGCGCTGTCCCGGGCTCGTCGTGCAGCCCTACGACGACGCCCTCGACCACCGCGCGTTCGAGCCGGTCATCCGCGCGGTCGAAGCCGCGGTCCCGGGCGTCGAGGTGGTGCGCCCCGGCACCCTCGCCCTGCGCTCCCGGGGTCCGGCGCGGTACTACGGCGGTGAACGTGCGGCGGCGGCGACCCTGGCGGGCATCGCGGCCGACCACGGGGCGCCCATGGTCCGTGCCGGTGTCGCGGACACCCCCTTCGCGGCGGAGCAGGCCGCTCGTGCCCGTCCGGTGCGTCCGGGCGAACGGGTCCGGATCGTGCCGGTCGCGGCGTCGGCGGAGTTCCTGGCGGGGCTGCCGCTCGGCGTGCTCGGCGACCCCGACCTGGCGACCGTGCTGGACCGGCTCGGGATCACCACCCTCGGGGCGTTCGCCCGGCTCAGCGACGAGCAGGTCCGCGACCGGTTCGGTGTCCCCGGGGCGTTCCTGCACCGGTTGGCGGCCGGACGCGACCCGCGCGAGGTCGCAGCACGCGACATCCCGCCCGAACTCCGGGTGGAAGCATCGTTCGAGCCGCCGCTCGACCGCGCCGACCAGGTCGCGTTCGCCTTCCGACGGTCGGCCGACGACTTCGCGGCACGGCTCCGGGCCGCGGGACTCGTGGCCACCACCATCCGTGTCGGCATCGTCGACGAACGGGACATCCTGCTCGAGCGCACCTGGGCGCACCCGCGCTGGTTCGACGCCGCCGACGTGGTCGACCGCGTGCGCTGGCAGCTCGCGGGCGGGGTCGACCCCACCGGACTCGAAGCCCCGGTGACCTCGGTCGTGCTCGACCCGGTCGCCGTCGACGACATGGCGAACCACGAGCGTGGGCTGTGGGGGTCGGGTCCGGACGAGCGCGTGCACCACGGGCTCGCGCGCATCCAGGGCATGGTCGGACACGACGGCGTGGTCAGTCCGCGCGTCGGCGGCGGCCGGACCCTGTCCGAGCGAATCGTCCTCGTCCCCTGGGGTGACGCCCCGCCGGGTGGTGAGCGGGCACTGGCGACCGTGCGCGACCGGCCGTGGCCCGGCAGGCTCCCGGGGCCACCGCCCGCCACGGTGCTCGAACGCCCGCGGCCGGTCGACGTGATCGCGGCGGACGGCACCGGGGTGGGCGTCGACGAGCGCGGCGTGCTCTCGGGTGCACCCGAGCGCTTCCGCGCCGACGGCGACCGCGGCGGGGGGTTCGCGGCGGTGACGGCGTGGGCCGGACCCTGGCCCCTGGTCGTGCGCTGGTGGGAAGCGGGCGGTCGACGGCTGCATCGCCTGCAGCTCGTCGATGCCGAGGGCCGAGCCTGGTACCTCGTGCTCGCCGACCACCGCTGGTGGGCAGAAGCGGTCGCGACGTGACGGCCACCACGCAGGTCGGGACGGCCACGCAGGTCGGGACGACCGACGAGACGACCACGACGAAGGGCACCTGATGGGCTACAGCAACCCGCCGATCCCGTGGTCGGAGTTCGAGCGTGCCCTCTCCGACGAGCGGAGCCCGGGTTCGGGGCACGCCGGCGACGGCGGGGACAGTCCCGCGTGGTCCCGCAAGCGCGAGCCCTACGCCCCCGCCTCCCGAGCGGACGGCGCGGTCGACGGGCCACCCACCGTGCCGTACGCCGAACTGCACGCGCACTCGACCTTCAGCTTCCTCGACGGTGCCAGCCAGCCCGAGCACCTGTTCGAGGAAGCTGCCCGTCTGCGGCTGCACGCCCTGGCGCTCACCGACCACGACGGCCTGTACGGTGCCGCCCGCATGGCCGAGGTGGCCGAGGCGTACCCGACCGTCGGCACCGTCTACGGCACCGAGCTCTCCCTCGGGCTGACGGCGCCGCAGAACGGCGTGCCCGACCCCGAGGGCTCGCACCTGCTGCTGCTCGCCGACGGCCAGGACGGCTACCACCGCCTGGCGGGGGCCATCACGAGCGCGCACCTGGCGGCCGGGTCCGAGAAGGGGCGGCCGCGCTACGACCTCGACGACCTGGCCGCCCGGGCGGACGGACACTGGCGCGTGCTCACCGGCTGCCGGAAGGGCACGGTGCGACAGGCGCTCGACCAGGGCGGCGAGTCAGCGGCCGACACCGCGCTGCGGGCACTGCTCGACCGGTTCGGCACCGGCAACGTCGTCGTGGAGCTGCTCGACCACGGCGACCCGCTCGACAGCGCCCGGAACGACGTCCTGGCCGCGCTGGCCACCCGGCACGCGCTGCCGCTCGTCGCCACGGGCAACGTCCACTACGCCACCCCGGACCGCTTCCCGGTGGCGACGGCACTCGCCGCCGTCCGCGCGCGGCGCAGCCTCGACGAGATCGACGGCTGGCTCCCGGCCGCCGACACGGCGCACCTGCGGTCGGGCGTCGAGATGGCCAGGCGGTTCGCGCGCTACCCGGGTGCGATCGAGAACACCGTCCGGATCGCGGACGAGATCGGGTTCCGGCTCAGGACGGTCAAGCCCGGGCTGCCCGACCTCGACGTCCCGGACGGACACACGGCGATGTCGTGGCTGCGGGAGCTCACGTGGACGGGGGCACGACAGCGCTACCCGGGCAGCGCTGACGGGGTCGACCCGCACAAGCGAGCGCGCATCGAGCGCGAGCTCGCGGTGATCGAGGACAAGAACTTCCCCGGCTACTTCCTCATCGTGCGGGACATGGTGCAGTACGCCCGTGGCAGGGGCATCCTCTGCCAGGGGCGCGGCTCTGCGGCGAACTCGGCGGTCTGCTACCTGCTCGAGATCACCGCGGTCGACTCGATCCGGTACGGGCTGCCCTTCGAGCGGTTCCTGTCGGCGATGCGCGACGAAGAGCCCGACATCGACGTGGACTTCGACTCCGACCGACGCGAAGAGGTCATCCAGTACGTCTACGACAAGTACGGCCGGTACAACGCCGCTCAGGTCGCGAACGTCATCACCTACCGGCCGAAGGGCGCCGTCCGCGACATGGCGAAGGCGCTCGGTCACAGTCCCGGTCAACAGGACGCCTGGTCGAAGCAGGTCGAGCGGTGGGGGTCGGTGACCGAGAGCCAGGACCACGACATCCCGCCGGCGGTCGTCGGGCTGGCCAGCGACGTCCTCGGGTTCCCGCGGCACCTCGGCATCCACTCCGGTGGCATGGTCCTGACCGACCGCCCGGTGGGCGAGGTCGTGCCGATCGAGCACGCCCGGATGGACGGCCGCACCGTGCTGCAGTGGGACAAGGACGACTGCGCCTACATGGGGCTCGTGAAGTTCGACATGCTCGGGCTCGGCATGCTCGCTGCGCTGCAGTACTCGTTCGACCTGGCGGCCGAGCACTGCGGGGAGCGCTGGGAGATGCACTCCATCCCCAAGGAAGAGCAGGGCGTCTACGACCAGCTGTGCCGTGCGGACACGATCGGGGTGTTCCAGGTCGAGTCCCGGGCGCAGATGGGCACCCTGCCCCGGTTGCTGCCGCGGCGGTTCTACGACCTGGTGATCGAGGTGGCGCTGGTCCGTCCCGGCCCGATCCAGGGCGGCGCCGTGCACCCGTACATCCGCCGACGCACCGGCGAGGAACCCATCACCTACATGCACCCCTCGCTCGAGCCGGTGCTCGAGCGGACCCTCGGCGTGCCGCTGTTCCAGGAGCAGCTCATGCAGATGGCCATCGCTGTCGGCAACTGCTCCGGCGACGACGCCGACCTGCTGCGGCGGGCGATGGGGTCGAAGCGCGGCCACGAGAAGATCGACCGGCTGCGCGACAAGCTCTACGCGGGCATGGCGGACAACGGCATCCACGGTGCCGACGCCGACGCGATCTACGCGAAGATCCAGGCGTTCGCCAACTTCGGCTTCGCGGAGAGCCACTCGATCAGCTTCGCCCTGATCGTCTACGCCAGCGCGTGGATGCGGTTGCACTACCCGGGGGCGTTCCTGGCGGCGCTGCTCCGTGCGCAGCCGATGGGCTTCTACTCACCCCAGACGCTGGTGGCCGACGCCCGGCGGCACGGGGTGCAGGTGCTCCGGCCGGACATCCTGCGGTCCGGGGTCGACGCGACGCTCGAGCCGGTCGACGGCGCGGTGCCGAGCGACGGTGCGGTGCCGGGCGGCGGCGCGGTGCCGGGCGGCGGCGCGGTGCCGAGCAGCGGCGCGGTGCCGGGCGGCGGTCACGGTGACGACGCCTGTCTCGCCACCGAGCAGCCGCCCGTGCTGCCCTTCGACAAGGCGTTGCCCGACGACACGGCGCGGCACCGGCGCGACGGCGCCTCGGCGGTGCGACTCGGGCTGGCCGAGGTGGCCTCGCTCGGTCGGAAGACCGCCGAGCGGATCGTCGCCGAGCGCGATGCGAACGGTGCCTTCGTGGACATGTCCGACCTGGCCCGCCGGGTCGGGCTGACGACGGCGCAGCTCGAGGCCCTGGCAGCCGCCGACGCGTTCGCGCCGTTCGGTGTCGACCGCCGCGGAGGGATGTGGTCCGCGGCGCAGGCGGCGGCCGAACGACCCGACCAGCTCCCCGACACCCAGGTCGTCGTGCAGCCGCCGCTGTTCGGGCAGATGACGAGCGGCGACGTCCTGATCGCCGACATGTGGTCGACGGGCATGACCACCGACGACCACCCGGTGTCGCACGTCCGCCCGGGGCTGGACGCCAGACGGGTGCTCAGTGTCGACGACCTGGCAACGGCGGAGACCGGACGGCGCATCGAGGTCGGTGGCATCGTGACGCACCGGCAGCGCCCGGCGACCGCGTCGGGGATCACGTTCCTCAACGTCGAGGACGAGACCGGGCTGGTGAACGTGATCTGCAGCGTCGGGGTGTGGGGGCGCTACCGACGGGTGGCGCGGGAGTCACCGGCGGTGGTGGTGCGGGGCATCCTCGAGCGGTCACCCGACGGGGTCGTCAACGTGGTGGCTGACCGGATCGAGCGCCTGTCCCTGTCCGTCCGGACGCGCTCCCGCGACTTCCAGTGACGTCGTCAGGAGACCGCGGGGACGCGGATCGTGACCTCGAGCCCACCGGACCGGACGTTCCGCAGCGACGCCGTGCCGCCCGCGCGCTCGGCGACGGCCCGGACGATCGCGAGGCCCAGCCCCGAGCCTCCCGGCAGCGGGATCACCCCGGTGGCCGGGTCGGGCACGGGTCGGGACTTCCGCGCCTCGTCCGGACGGGTGAAGCGGTCGAAGGCCACGGCGACGAAGGTCTCGGGCACACCCGGGCCGTCGTCCGTGACCTGCAGCTCGCCCACGTCACCGTCGGCGCGCCAGGTCACCAGGACGCCGCCTCCACGGGGGAGCGCCGCCACGGCGTTCCCGGCGATGTTCGTGACGAGCTGCGCCATGCCACCGGTGTCCAGGTGGTACTGCGGGTCGGGGCCGTCGTCACCGCCCGACCGCGGCGGTTCGAGGTCGAAGTCGACGGTGACGTCCTTCGTGCTGGCGATCAGGCGGACCCGGTCGACGGCCGCCATCACCTCGTCGCCGAGGTCCGACCAGGCGGTCAGCGGGCGCTGGTCACCGTCCTCGGACCGACGCTCCGACTCCTCGATGCGGGACAGGGTCAGCAGGTCGTTCGCCAGGCGCGACAGCCGGGCGACGCTGTTCTTCGCCCGTTCGATGTGGTTGGCGAGCGCCTCGGCGTCGTCGGCGTCGAGCGAGGCCAGGTCGAGCTGGGTCGTCAGGATCGCCAGTGGCGTGCGGAGCTCGTGCGACGCGTCGGACACCATCTGGCGCTCGCGTTCGGTTGTCTGCCGCGTCCTGGCCAGGAAGGCGTTGAGGGTCGTGGCGAGGGACGCGAGTTCGTCCTGCGCGGGGCCGACCGGCAGCTCGGCGCGTTCCGGGGCGACCGACAGGCGCTCCGCCTCGCGGCGCATCCGGTTGACCGGACGGAGCGCCGCGGTCGCGAGCACCCACGACGCGATGCCGAACGCCACCAGGATCGCCAGTCCGGTGATCGACAGGGTGGTGGTCAGGTCGTCGACGACGATGGCCTCGGCCTGCGAGTTGCGGGCGGCGACCACGGTCCACCGTCCCGCGCCGTTCACCGGGTGCTCCACGACCACGCGGTACTCGGATCCGGACACGTCGATGAGCGAGGTCCCCGCGGGTGTCGACCGCAGGCTGCCGAGGGCGCGTTCGACGCGGTCAGGCATGGTCGAGAGCTGGATCTCACCCGTGGGGGAGACCACGGCGACGAGCTGCGCGTTGCCGGGCGGTGACAGCTCCGGGTCGCTGTCCACCTCGAGCGTCGCCACGTACGGGTCAGCGTCGGCGTCGAGCAGCGTCCGGGTGGCGGACGCCACGACGCTCACGACCTGGAAGCGCATGACCAGGACGAGCAGCACGATCACCACGGCGGCGATGGCCGTCGAGCCGATCGTGATCCGTGAACGGAGCGAGAGCAGGCCGAGTGGCCTGATGAGACGCATCGGGGGTGTGGACGGGACGCGTCAGGAGCCGAGCAGGTCGAGGCGGTAGCCCCGACCGCGCACAGTGGCGATGGCGACGGTGGCCTCGTGCGACGTCAGCTTCTTGCGCAGGTACGAGATGTACTGCTCGACGACGTTGGGGTCGACGTGCTGGGACCCGTCCCACACCTCTTCGAGGATCTTCGGCCGGTCGACGACCGTGCCGACCGAGCGGGCGAGCAACCGCAGCAGCGCGAACTCCGTCGGGCTGACGGCGACGCGCTGGCCCTGGATCGAGACCCGCCGCGCCTCGGAGTCGATGGAGACGTCACCGACCTCGATGGTGCGCGGGGCGCCGGTGGCCTCGCGGCGCGCGAGGGCGCGCAGGCGTGCAGTGAGCTCGGCGAAGGCGAACGGCTTGGTGAGGTAGTCGTCGGCACCGGCGTCCAGGCCGAACACCCGGTCGTCCACGCCGTCACGCGCGGTCACGAGCAGGATGCGCACCGGGTCCTCGCGTTCACGGATGCGTCGCGCGAGCTCGAACCCGGACATCCCCGGCATCATGACGTCGACGACGGCCAGGTCGAACGCCTGGTCGCCGAGCGCGATGAGCGCCTCGACACCGTTCTCGACCGCCGTGACGCGGTACCCCTCGGCGGCGAGACCGCGCTCCATGAGGGCACGCATCTCGTCGTCGTCCTCGACCACCAACAGCCGCATAGTGGACCTCCTGGGACCCACTCTGGCATCGAACCGGGCCTTCGTGGCGTTCCCACGGCCATCCCGACTGAATCTCGTCTCAGTCAGTCCCCGTCCTGCCCCGGTGCTGCCCCGCGATCGAGGGACATGAGTTGCTCCCTGTGCGCTTGGTAAGATCCGCCTGGACGCTGTACCCGACAGAACGTCCTGTTCCTGGGGGACCCATGATCAACCAACCCGACCACCCCGCCATCGCCCGACTGCGCGTCGAACTCGACGCCGCATGGAAGGGCATGCGCACCCTGGACGAGGTCGACGACGACCTGCGCGACCGGATCGTCGCCGAGCTGCGGGCCGCGGTGCCGGACGTCGCCGGCCGCGCCGCGCGCGAGGCCGGACACGAGGCCGTCGTCGCCGAGATCCGACGGTTCGCCGACGACGACGCGCACGCTCCCGACGGCGCGACCGGCACCATCTGGGGCGAGATCGTCGACACCGCTTCCGTCGCCGCCACGGCCGGCTGCCGGTAGCGACCCACCCGCCTCAGTCGTCCTCGCCGAGCAGCTCCTCGCGCACGCGCCGGACGTCCTCGAGCAGTGCGCCGATCAGGATCCAGTGGCGGGAGTTCGGCCGCACGACCTCGAGCGGCGCCGTCAGCGCGGGACCGTCCGACGGCTCGGGTACGGCCTCGGACGCCGACGCCAGCTCCGTCGACTCCACCTGCCGCCCGAGGGCCCGCAGGTCGGCGCCGATCCGGGCGACCTCCGTCGCGATGCGTCCCACCATCGGGTCGGACCGCAGATCGGGCGCGGTGTTGTCGCGGATCGCCCGGGTCATCCCGGTCACCCGCGTGACCAGGACCCGCAGGTGCTCGGCCACGGCGACGTCGCGTTCCAGGATCGTCCGGTGCCTGCCTCCGCGCGGGTTCATCGTCAGCGACTCTTGCGCCGACGCCAGTGACGCCTCGGCCTGCGCGTGCTGCTGTCGGAGCGCTCTCGCCCGCAGCAACGCCTCGTGCCAGCGGTCGTGGTCCCACCCCTCGGTCAGGCCGATCGCGACGCGTTCGAAGGCCGCTGCCGTGTCCCGCGCCAGCCGTGCGACGGCCAGGTGACCCGGCCGCAGGAGCACGGGCGGCACGATGACCGCGTTGACGACGAGTGCCACGACCGCGCCGAGCACGGTCTCGAGGACCCGGTCGGCCGAGTAGTTCGGCGTGACCACCCCCGCCGTCAGCACGAGCATCCCGCTGATCCCGACCTGCGTGGCCGAGGTCGGTGTCAGGCGCAGGGCCCAGGCGATCAGGACCGCGAGCACGATCACGAGCAGCACGACCCACACCGAGTCGCCGAGCAGGAAGTGCAGCCCGGTCGCGAGCACGACCCCGAGCACGACCCCGGCACTCCGCTCGAGGCCCTTGACGAACGACTGGTTGATGCTCGGCTGCACCACGAGGAGGGCGGCGATGGCCGCGAAGGTCGGGAACGGCCCCTGGATCACGAGGCGGCAGAGCAACACGGCCGCGACCACGGCGACCGCGGTCTTGACGACCTGCAGCAGGGGTGTGCGCTTCGAGCTGCGGAGGCGCGCGACCGGGTTCACGACGCCCACGCTAGCCACGGTCCGCACGCCGAGCCGTGCACGAAGGGGACGAATCTGCGCCGACACTGTTGACTGATCCCGTGTGGCCGAATCACGAGCGCGTCATCCCGGAGGCCTTCGTCGGCTCCGGGACCTCCGTCGTGGCCGCACGCGCCCACTCGGTCGAGCCCTCGGGCAACGGGTACCTCTACGGCTACGAGGTCGACACCGTCGACGGTGCCGGTCAGCGGGCCACGGTCCTGACGTACGTCGACACCGGCGGCAACCACGACCAGAACAGCGCGCTGGTCACCGACCCGGCCACGAACGAGCCGGTGTCGGTGTGGGCGTACCCGAACGACCCGGGTCTGCCGGTCCTGCCGCAGGTCACCTACCGCGACGCCGTGGCCGAGCTCCTCACCACGCTCGGCATGCCAGTGACCAACCCCACGCTGACGGTGGCCGCCTACCGACCGGGCAAGCGTGCCGTCGTCAGGGTCGACGCGCCCGAGGGCACGCTCTTCCTCAAGGTGGTCCGGCCGCACCGCGTCGCGCCGATCGCGAAGACCCACGAGCAGTTCGTCGCAGCGGGGCTCCCGGTGCCGCGCGTGCTCTCGAGCCGCGGGGACGGTCTGCTCGTCCTCGAGCGCATCCGCGGCGTGCCGGCGGGCAGCCGCATCCTCGACATCGCCGACGACCCGCGCTTCGTGGCGTCGCTCGCGGCGCTCTCCGGCCGGATCGCCACGGTGCCGATGACCCAGCAGGCCCGCGCCGACGCGATGGACCACGCCGACTGGCACCGCCGCACCCTGGTCGCCGCGCTGCCGCAGGACGCGCAGCAGATCGACGAGCTCTACGACGCCATCGGTCGCCGCTCGATCGGTTGGGCGGCGGCGACCAAGCAGGTCGTGCACGGCGACCTGCACCTCGAGCAGGTCTTCGTCGACGAGGCCGAGCCGTGGCGCATCTCCGGCCTCCTCGACATCGACACCGCCGGCTGGGGCTACCCCGTCCGCGACATCGGTGCCGTGGTCGCCCACCTCGTGGTCACCGGGTTGTGGCACCGCTCGCGTGGTGACGTCGACCGTGGCGCGGCCGCGGAGCGGCTCGCCGACGCCATCGCCCGCGACTGGGCGGCGCGCAACCCGCTCGAGGTCGAGCGTCTGGGACCCGCGATCGGCGCGCAGCTGCTCGCGCACGCCGGCGGCCAGGCCACCACCGGCTCCGCCAACGGGATCGCGACCGCGGAGCAGCTGCTGGCGGCGACCCGTGCGGCGCTCGCGGTGCCGGCCACGGGCCTCCCGTCCGACGACGCCAGCCGTCCGCGGTCCGCACCGCGCGTCTGAGACGCGGACACCGACCAGGAGGCCCGACGCGCGCGGGGAGCGTCGAGTCGCCTCCTGGGGCGGTCCGGGAGTAAACTGACCGCGCACGCACCGCGTGCCCGCGCGTCGCGTCGTCCCCTGGCGCAACGGTCGACCACTTGGTCGGCATGGGCACCGGGTCCGCGACCGCCCTGGGACGACCCAGTCCTGCAGCGTCGCGTGCGTGCGACGGCGCCGGATCCTCCGCGCAGACCGTCGCATCGGCAGGACGTCACCCGGCGTCCTCGGTGGGATCGGTCGTCCACACGTCGTGGGGATCGGCGGGCCACGGTGGCTCGCTGCCGGCATCGGTGCGACGGACGCACCGACGAGACTTCCGCCCGCTCGGGCGGCTCGCCCCGGTCGCGGGGCGGAACAGGAGGAGCCTTGGCTCGATCAGGCACGCGGCGTGCAGCCGGTGGGACGCGGACCGCGTCACGCCGGACCAGGCCGCTCGACAACGACGGTGTCATCCCGGTGCTCGCCCGCGCAGTGCGCGAGGTCGAGGCCGCCGCGCAGCGCGGTCCGCTGAAGACGACGAACCGCACGAAGTTCCAGGCGGTGGCGCTGCTCATGCGCGAGGAACGCGCTCGGGTCAAGGCCGACTCGACCCTGACGGACGCGCAGCGTGCCGAGCAGATGAAGCGGCTCGACGGCGTGGCGACGATCCTGGCGAAGACCGCTGCCCGCGACACCAGCGTGATCCAGCTGCTGACGGAAGAGGCATCGGTCTCCGAGGCCACCCGCACCGTCAAGCGCGACATGATGATCGCCGGCGGCGTCGAGATGCAGCCGGAGGACCTGGTCATCGCCGCCGAGCCGGCACCGGTCTCCACGACCCAGGAGCGCGCCGTGGTCCCGCAGGCCGTGGTGCAGCGACAGCTCGCGAACCCGTTCCTGCCGCCGGACTTCGCCCTCGCCGACCAGCCCGTCGCCCACCCCCGTCGCCTGGCGAACTGGGAGCTGTTCGGCCCGCTCTTCAAGTCGTTCGAGTACGGCGCCGGTGGTGGCGCGGCATCGATGCCGCTGCCCGACCCCTCCTCGCTCGACACCCTCTCCGGCACGGCGCTCATGAAGCACCAGGCGGAGCTCGTGGCCTCGGCGGCACAGGGACACCGCACCTTCCTGCTCGCCGACGAGCCCGGTCTCGGCAAGACGGCCCAGTCCCTGCTGGCGGCCGAGGCAGCCAAGGCCTACCCACTGCTCGTGGTGGTGCCGAACGTCGTCAAGACCAACTGGGCGCGAGAGGCCGCCCGCTGGGTCCCGAACCGCCGTGCGACCGTCATCCACGGCGACGGCGACGACCTGGACGGCTTCGCCGACGTCGTCATCGTGAACTACGAGATCCTCGACCGGCACGTCGGCTGGCTCGGGGCGTTCGGGTTCAAGGGGATGGTCGTCGACGAGGCGCACTTCATCAAGAACAAGGACTCACAGCGGTCGAAGTTCGTGCTGCAGCTCGCCGAGAAGATCCGCGAGCGCACGGCGTCGCCGCTGCTCATGGCCCTGACCGGCACCCCGCTGATCAACTCGGTCGAGGACTTCCGCACGATCTGGGAGTACCTCGGCTGGATCGACGACAAGAAGCCCCGCGCGCAGCTCATGAACGAGCTCGAGGAGATCGGGTTGACCCCGGCCGACCAGGGCTTCTTCGCCGAGGCCCGTCGTGCCGTGATCGACCTCGGCATCGTGCGGCGCCGCAAGGTCGACGTCGCGTCGGACATCCCCGCCCGACGCATCGCCGACATCCCCGTCGAGCTCGACGGCGACGAGGGACGCTCGATCCGGGATGCCGAGCGCGAACTCACCGCCAAGCTCGTCAAGCGCTACCACCAGGCCCTCGACGCCCGCACCGGCCAGGCACCGGTCGACGGCATCGACCACAAGCTGGTCCGCCAGGTCGCGCGCTGGGAGCTCGAGGACCAGGACGCGTCGTCCACCGGTGAGAACGTGTTCTCGATGGTGCGGCGCATCGGGCGGGCGAAGGCGCAGCTCGCGGCCGACTACGCGGCGCAGCTGGCGTCGAACGTCGGCAAGGTCGTGTTCTTCGCCAAGCACCTCGACGTGATGGACCAGGCGGAAGAGGTCTTCGCCCGCCGACACCTGCGCACCGCGACGATCCGCGGCGACCAGACGCCCGCGCAGCGCACGGCCGAGATCGACTCGTTCGTGAACGACCCCGACGTCGCCGTGATCGTCTGCTCGCTGACGGCGGCCGGTGTCGGGCTCAACCTGCAGGTCGCGTCGAACGTCGTCCTCGCCGAGCTGTCCTGGACGAGCGCCGAGCAGACCCAGGCGATCGACCGCGTCCACCGCATCGGGCAGTCGGAGCCGGTCACCGCGTGGCGCATCATCGCCGCGCAGACGATCGACACCAAGATCGCGGAGCTCATCGACTCGAAGGCCGGACTGGCCGCACGCGCGCTGGACGGCTCCGACGAGGAGCTCGTCGACTCCGGCGACATCCAGCTCGACGCGATGGCCGCGCTGCTCACCGAGGCGCTCGGGGGCTGACGCCGCCCGGCGTGCCCCGGCGCCGGCACGCAACACACCGCGGAACGGACACAGCACCACGAGGAATCGTGGTGCTGTGTCCGTTCGGGGGTGCTGTGCCGAAGCGGCCGCAGGCTAGATGCGGGACTGCACCTCGGCCAGGGACGGGTTCGTCGCGGTGCTGCCGTCCGGGAACACCAGGGTCGGCACGGTCTGGTTGCCGCCGTTGACCTCGGCGACGAGTTCGGCCGTCCCCGGGGTGTGTTCGATGTCGACCTCGGTGAACGGCACGCCGGCCTTGGACATCTGGTTCTTCAGTCGCGCGCAGTAGCCGCACCACGTGGTCGTGAACATCGTGACGGCGCCGGCCTGGGGCACGAACGCGTCGCGGGTGATCGTCTCGCTCATGGCAGCAGCGTAACTCCGGCACCTGGCGGTCAGGTCCACCGGTGCGCCCTGGTAGACAGGGACGTGTGACCCAGACGCACCTCGAGATCGAGCGCACGTACGACCTGCCTGACACAGCGGCCCTGCCGGACCTGATCGGGGTCGGCGGGATCCTGCAGGTGGACCACCGGGAGCCGGTCGAGCTCGACGCGACCTACTGGGACACGGAGCGGTACGACCTGGTCGCCGCGCGCGTGACCGTCCGTCGCCGCACCGGCGGGCACGACGCCGGCTGGCACATCAAGCGCGCCGAGTCCGACACCGTCCGCCACGAGCAGCACTTCCCCCTCACCGAGGACCCGGACGCGGTGCCGGTCGAGGTCCTCGCCGCGCTGTTCACCGAGCGCCGCGGCCGCGGACTCCGACCCGTCGTGCGGATCACCACCACCCGCACGGTGACCCGTCTGCTCGACGAGGACGGCGACCAGGTGGCCGAGCTCGCCGACGACCGCGTCAGCGCGCAGCGCCTCGACGCCGACGCCCCCGCCGACCCGCGCACCTGGCGTGAGGTCGAGGTCGAGGCGGCCGAGGGCGTCGACCCGCAGGTCGCCCACGAGCTGTTCACGTCCCTCGACGGCCGGTTCCAGGCCGTCGGGGCCGGCCCCGCCGCCGTCGCGTCCAAGCTGGCACGGGGGCTGGCAGGAGCACCGGCACCGCGCCTCCAGACCGTCGACAAGCCCGAGAAGGGCACGACCGCACGCGTGCTCGCCAAGCGACTGCGGAAGCTGCGCTCCGCGCTGCTCGTCCAGGAGGCCCGGCTGCGGTCGGGCGAGGACACCGAGCTCCGCCAGACGGCCGAGACCACCCTGGAGATCGCCGCGGTCCTGCAGACGTACCGACCGGCGTTCCCCGCCGGCGACGCCGTCGACCGAGCGGTGGCCGGTGCGCGGTCCCTGGCGGAGGTGACCGCCCGGGCGGCCCTTGCCGAGTACCTGGTCGAGCGCCTCCCGCGCACCACCAGTCCGGCACAGGACGCGCTGGTGGACGCGATGACCCGCGAACGGATCCTCGCGGCCACCCGCGAGCGGCGGGACGAGGCCGTGCGTGACGTCGTGACCGCCCTGCACGGTGAACCGTTCCTCGAGCTGCTGGACGCCCTCGACGACGCGGTCGAGCGCCCCGCACCCACCGCGTGGTCGCTCCGGTCGCCCAAGAAGGTCGCGCAGGACGTCACGGCCACCGTGAAGCCCGAGGTCCGCGAGCTCGTCCGGGACGCCGTCGCCGATGACACCTCGGACACGGCCGACGCGCGCGAGGCCGCAGACCGTGCCGCGACCGAGCTCGCGTGGCAGGGGACGATGCGGGCGCGGCTCGCGATGGACGTGCTCGGGGACGACGCGTTCCCGCACGCGCTCTGGAAGCGGATCGGGTCGGCGGCGGACGTGCTGACCGAGCGTGTGCGGTCGCTCTGGGCGCTCGACGCGCTCCGGACGCTGTCCGGCATCGCCGAGCGCGGCGGCGAGGCGACGTTCGGGTACGGGGTGCTCGCGGGCGACCGGGTGCGCCTGGCCGAGGAGTCCTACGACGAGGCGGTGCACGCGCTCAACCGTGTGTGAGCCCGTGCACCGCCGGTGTCGGTGTCGGTGTCGGTGACGGTCGCGGTCAGGCGGCCGCGATCGGCGCTGCGCTGGCTGCCGCGGGGGAGACGTCGGCCAGCCCCAGGGTGTCGAGGATCCAGGCGAGCTCGAACGCCCGCTCCCGCCACGAGGCGTACCGGCCGCTGACACCGCCGTGCCCTGCCGACATCTCGGTCTTCAGCAGCACCGGGGCACCGACCTCGCGGAGCTTCGCCGTCCACTTCGCCGGCTCGACGTAGAGCACGCGGGTGTCGTTGATGGAGGTCACCGCCAGGATCGCCGGGTACTGCACGTCGTCGCGGACGTTCTCGTACGGGGAGTACTCGCTCATGTAGCGGTAGACCTCGGCGTCGTGGAGCGGGTCGCCCCACTCGTCCCACTCGATGACCGTCAGGGGCAGGTCCGGGTCGAGGATGCTCGTCAGGGCGTCGACGAAGGGCACCGCCGCGACGATGCCGGCGAAGCGGTCGGGTGCGATGTTCGCGACCGCGCCCATCAGGAGCCCACCCGCGCTGCCGCCCTCGGCGACCATCCGGTCCGCGGTCGTGCGTCCGGTCGCGATCAGGTGGTCGGCCACCGCGACGAAGTCGGTGAAGGTGTTCTTCTTCGTCAGGGTCTTGCCGTTCTCGTACCAGTGCCGGCCGAGCTCGCCACCGCCGCGGACGTGCGCGACCGCGAACACCACGCCGCGGTCGAGCAGGGAGAGCCGCATGACGCTGAAGCCCGGGTCGATCGAGTGCTCGTACGAGCCGTACCCGTACAGGTGCAGCGGCGCCGGGGCGTCGGTGTCGACGGCGTCGCGGCGCCAGACGAGCGAGATCGGCACCCGCGTGCCGTCGGCAGCGGTTGCCCAGTCGCGCTCCTGCACGTAGTCGGCCGGGTCGTAGCCGCCGAGCACCGGCTGGCGCTTCAGCACGGTCATGGCACCGGTCGCCAGGTCGAGGTCACTGACCTCGGACGGGGTGACGAAGGACGTGAACCCGATGCGGAGCGTGGGCTGGTGCCACTCGGGGTTGCCGCCGAGGCCGGCGGAGAACAGGGCCTCGTCGAAGTGGACCTCGTCGGGTTCCCCGTAGCCGTCGCCGTCGAGCGGGATGATCGCCACGCGGGGCAGGGCCTCGGAGCGGTACTCGAGTGCGAGGTGTCCGGCGAAGGCGTCGACCGACTCGATGCGGCGCTCGCCGTGGTGCGCCACGACGACCCGACGGTCGGTCTCGGACGTGGGGTCGTCGGCGGGGACGTCGACGAGCTCGAAGTTCTCGGCGCCGTCGTTGTGCAGCACCAGCAGCCGGTCGCTGCCGCCGACGATCGCGTGCTCGATCTCGTACTCGACGCCGTCGCGACGCGGCCAGACGACGTGGAAGTCGCCGGTCGGGTCGGCAGCGTCGAGGATCCAGGCCTCGGACGTGATCTTCGAGCCGAGCTCGATGACGATGTACTGCGAGGAGCGGGTCACCCCGACCCCGACCCAGTAGCGGTCGTCGGGCTCCTCGAAGACGACGACGTCGGCCGACGCCGCGGTGCCGACGGTGTGCCGCCAGATGCGGTCCGGGCGCCAGGAGTCGTCGACCGTCGGGTAGAAGACGTAGCGGCCGGACGGGTCGAACGTGGCGCCGGACCCGGTGTTCTCGACGACGTCGGGCATGTCCTGTCCGGTCGTCAGGTCGCGGACGTGCAGGGTGTAGCGCTCGTCACCCGCGACGTCGACGCCGTAGACGAGCCGGGTGCCGTCGTCGGTGATGTCGTACGAGCCGAGGGAGAAGAAGTCGTGCCCCTCGGCCAGGGTGTTGCCGTCGAGGACGACCTGCTCGCCGGGCAGCGTCGCGGCGCTCTCGTCGAGGGTCGGCGGGGTCCAGTCGTCCGGACCGCTGATCGGCGCACGGCACTGGACCCCGTACTGGCTGCCCTCGCTGGTCCGGGTGAAGTACCACCACTGGCCCATCCGCACCGGGACGGAGAGGTCGGTCTCCTGCACGCGGCCCTTGACCTCACCGAAGACCCGCTCGCGCAGGTCGGCGAGGTGGTCGGTCGCCGCCGCCGTCCAGGCGTTCTCGGCCTCGAGGTAGCGCAGCGTGTCGGGCGACTCCTTGTCGCGGAGCCACTCGTAGTCGTCCACGAAGTCGATGCCGTGGTGCGTTCGGGTGACCGGCCGCTTGTCGGCGGTCGGCGGGGTGCTGGATCCGTGCTCGTCGCTCACCCGACCACCCTAGGCCGCGCGCCCGGGCACCTCCCTGCGCAGCGCGCGGTCGTGCACCGCGCCTCGACTACCGTGGACGGCATGACTGCATCCTTCGTCGTCACCGGTGCCCACGTCGTCCCCGTCACCGCAGCCCCCTTCGACGGGGGAGCGGTCGTCGTCGAGGACGGCCGCATCACGGCGCTCGGCCCGGACGTCTCACCGCCGCCGGGACTGCCCGTCGTCGACGCCGCAGGCGCCTGGCTCGTCCCGGGGTTCGTCGAGTCGCACGGCCACGTCGGCATCCACGAAGAGGCGAACGGCCCCGCGGGCAACGACACGAACGAGCTGACCGGACCGAACATGGCCGGCGTCCGGGCGATCGACGCGGTCGACATCGACGACGAGGGCTTCCGCGACGCGCTCTCCGGCGGCGTCACGAGCATCGTCGTCAAGCCCGGGTCCGGCAACCCGATCGGTGGCCAGACCGTCGCGATCAAGACCTGGGGCGGCCGCACGATCGATGAGCAGCTCATCTCGGACGCGGTCAGCGTGAAGAGCGCCCTGGGGGAGAACCCCAAGCGGGTCTACGGCGACAAGGGCCAGACCCCGTCGACCCGGCTCGGCGTCGCCAAGGTCATCCGTGACGCGTTCGTCGACGCCCAGAACTACCGAGCCGCCCGCGACGCCGCAGCGCGCAAGGACGAGCCGTTCGCCCGCGACCTGACGAAGGAGACGCTGGTCCGGGTCCTCGACGGGGAACTGGCATGGGACCAGCACGTGCACCGGCACGACGACCTGGCGACCGCGATCCGCCTGGCCGAGGAGTTCGGCTACCGGCTCGTCGTGAACCACGGCACCGAGGCGCACAAGATCGCCGACGTGCTGGCGGCGAAGGACATCCCCGTGATCTACGGCCCGCTGTTCACCAGCCGGTCGAAGGTCGAGCTGCGCGACCGCGGCATCCCGCACCTGGCGGCGCTCGCCGCGGCCGGGGTCCGGGTCGCGATCACGACGGACGCCCCGGTCGTGCCGATCAACATGCTCGTGGACCAGGCCGTCGCCGCCGTCAAGGAGGGCCTGCCGCACCAGACGGCGCTCGAGGCGCTGACCGTCAACCCCGCGACGTTCCTCGGCTTCGGCGACCGCGTGGGCCGTCTCGCTCCCGGGTACGACGCCGACCTGGTGCTGTGGACCGGCGACCCGCTCGACGCGACGAGCCGAGCGGTCCGCGTGTGGATCGAGGGTGCCGAGGTCTACACCTGGGCCGACGGCGTCGGTACGGCCAACCCGCGCTGGTAGCGTCCGGCCGCGGGGCTCAGGACTCGCGCGCCAGCAGGAACTCGTTGATCTGCTCGGTGAGCGCCAGGTCCATCGCCTGGGGCTCGCCGTCCACCGACCGGATCGGCGCCGCTTGGCGGACGCTCGACACCAGCCAGAGCGCATCGGCCGCGCGCAGGTCGTCCCGGGTGACGAGCTCGTAGGCGGTCTCGATGCCCTCGGCCTCGGCGAAGCGGAACACGTCTGCCTGCGTGGTGCCGTCGAGGATGCCGATGTCGGTGCGCGGGGTCACCAGGCGGCCACCGACCGACATGACGAGGTTCGCCCGGGTGCCCTCGAGGACGTAGCCGTCCGTCGACAGGAACAGCGCGTCGTCGGCACCGCGCCGGACGGCTTCGCGCAGGGCGGCCATGTTCACCCCGTAGGACAGCGTCTTGGCCCCCTGCAGCAGCCACGGCGAGGTGCGCTCGACGTCGTGCCGGTACCCGCGGTCCAGCGTGACGACGGCGATGCCCTCGGTCCGCGCCGCCGTGGAGTCGCCCGACGCCGCCGCGTACACCCATCCGGTGGGGCGGTCGGTGCCCTCGACGCCGCGGGTCAGCACCGTCTTCACGAAGGCCTCGCGGACGGGGTCGAGCTCGGCACACGCTGCCTCGATCGCCCGGCGCCAGGCATCGGTGTCCGGTGCGGGCAGATCGAGCTTGGCGGCGGACCGGCCGAACCGGGCCAGGTGCGCCTCGAGCGCCTGCGGGCGGCCGTCGACCACGGTGATCGTCTCGAAGACCCCGTCGCCGCGGGTGATCCCGAGGTCCTGCACCTGGACCTGGTGGTCGAGCGGCGCCTCGAACGTGAACGCGTCCGCCGCGGGGTCGTGCGGAGCGGCGTCACGGGACGGTTGGTTGAGGACGGCGAGCACGGTTTCGGTCATGGTGCCATCCAACCGCAGCGACCGTCGGGACGCGTCAGGACTGCTCGGGCAGCGCGCCCATCAGCTTCCAGACGGTGGCAGTGAGCTCCGGGTGCTGCAGTGCGATGCGGCGCAGCCGGTGGTACTCCTCGCCGAGTCGTGTGCCCTGACCCGACGCCGGGTGCGATGCCCACTGCGCACTGCGCTGGCCGATCGCGGCGTCGAGCTCGAGCGCTTCCTCGCGCAGGATCAGCACGACCTGTTCGTCGACGGTCGGCAGCAGGTGCATGAACTCCCACGGGTCGTCGCCCTGGCGGGAGCGGTGCTCGACGATCATCGAGATCTCTTCTGCGGCCTCGGCACGCAGCACTTCGAGGCTGCGCCCGAATCGCCGGTGCTCAGCCATGGTGCCCCCGCAGCACGCCTGCCATGCAACGAGCGTACGCCAGGTCATCGGCCAGACTGGACACGTGACGGAGCGCGACGCGACCAAGAACCAGCACCCTCGGGTCGTGGTCGTGTACCTGCTGCGCGACGGCGCCGAGGGGCCCGAGGTGCTGCTCGGCGAGAAGCGTCGCGGTCTCGGCAGCGGTCGCGTGGTCGGTCCGGGCGGCAAGCGGGAGGGCACCGAGACGGCGGTCGAGACCGCCGTGCGCGAGGTCGCGGAAGAGGTCGGGCTGCGGCTCGACCCGGCCGACCTGGAGGCCCGTGGCACGTTGGACTACCGGTTCCCGTTCCGGCCGTCATGGTCGCAGGTCTCGGACGTCTTCGTCTGCCGTCGCTGGTCCGGTACTCCGACGGCGAGCGAGGAACTGGCTCCGCGGTGGATCCCGGTCGCCGACGTCCCGTACGACGCGATGTGGGACGACGCCCGCTACTGGCTGCCGGGTGTGCTGGCGGGCGGGTCCGTCGAGGCGCGGTTCACCTTCGCCGACGACGACGCGACCGTCGCCGGGTTCACCGGCTCGGGTGTCGACGCGGCCGCGGCCTCGTCGGCCGACTAGCTGTCCGCAGCCCGCATCGACGTGGCCCGCTGCGGCATGTCGCACCGTTCGGCGGCTTCCCGCATCCGGTCCTCCGCGCCCGTCGGTCGGTTCCGCTCCGGGGTTACGGTCGGTCGACACCGACCGCCGATGCACCGTGAAGGGGACCCCCACGTGCTCATCTCCTCCGGACCCCGAGCCGACACGACGCCGCCCGCGCGGCCGTCGAGCACGTCGACGGGTCCACTGTCCGACCACCGTGGCGCCGCCGTGCCCGAGACGTCGCTCCTGGCGGGGCTCTCGGACGTCGCCGCGCGGCTGCCGGACGCCCTCGCGGTGACGGACGAGCACCTCTCCCTGACCCACGGCGAGCTCGACCGGGTGACGCGCGCCGCCGGCATGCTGTTCGACCAGCGGCTGACGCCGGACGACCACAGCGGACTCGGTGTCGACGTGCCCCAGGGTGGTGCGTCCGTGCCGGTCGGTGTGCTCGTGACGCACGGCGTCGGGTCGGTCCTGTCCCTGCTCGGTCTGGTCCGTGCCGGGCGCACCATCGTCGCGCTCGACCCCTTCCTGCCCGAGGCGCGACTGCGCCACGTCATGAGCCTGGCCGGCATCGTCGACGTGGTCGCGGACCAGGCGCACGCGGCGCAGGCCGCGACCCTCGTGGCGGACCGGGGCACGGTCCTCCCGTTCGGTCCCCTCGTCGCCGAGGCGCGCGCGATCGCCGCGGCAGACGGACCGATCGCGCCGGTCGCCGCGGCGGCCGAGCGGAGCGGGCGCGACCCGCTCGTGATCATCTTCACCTCCGGCTCGACCGGCGCACCGAAGGGCGTCGTGATGACGCACCGTCAGGCGATGGCCGACACCGTCGCCGAGCGCGAGGTCTTCCGCTTCGTGCCCGAGGACCGCCTGGCGTCGGTCCTGCCGCACGGGTTCTCCGCGGGTTTCTCCCTCGTGCTGTCCGGACTGCTCGCCGGCGCCTCGATGCACGTCGCCGACCCGCGGCGGACCGGTGTCGACGGCCTGGCCACGTGGATCCGCGACGCCGGTCTGACCACCTTGCACACCACGCCGCACCTGGTCCGTTCGGTGGTCAGTGCGCTCGACCCCGCCGACGACCGGCTGCGCGGGCTGCGCATGGTGGCGACCGTGGGCGAGGCCGTGACGGGGCCGGACCTGGCCGCACTCCGTCCCCTGCTCGGACCGACCACCTCGTTCTGCAACTGGACCGGGTCGAGCGAGACCAACGTCTACGCCGTCAACGAGATCCGCAGCACCGACCCGGTGCCCGAGCGGAGCATCCCCTCCGGCCGCATCGTCGCGGGCAAACGGATCGTCCTCCGACGACCGGACGGCAGCATCGCCGACGTCGGCGAGTCGGGCGAGATCGTCTGCATCTCGGACGCGATGACCAGCGGCTACTGGGGTGCGCCGGAGACCACGGCGACCCGTGCAGGTGTCGCCGACGACGGCACGCCGTCGTGGGCGGTCGGCGACCTGGGCCGGTTCGACGAGGACGGCCGGATCACGCTGCTCGGCCGCGCCGACGACGCCGTCAAGGTCCGCGGCTACCTGGTCGAGCCGAGCGAGGTCGAGTCGGCGCTGCGCACGGTCGACACCGTGCAGGAGGCGGCCGTGGTCGCGGTCAAGGCCCCGCCGGCACCGACCCGCCTCGTCGCCTACGTCGTGACCAAGCGCGGACGCCGCTCGGCGTCGCCCGCCGCGATCCGCAAGGCCCTCCGCGACCTGCTGCCGGACTACATGGTCCCGACCGCGATCGTGCCGATGGCCGCGCTGCCGCGCAACGAGCGCGGCAAGGTCGACCGCGCGGCGCTGCCCGAGGCCCCGTCGCTGGCGATGACGCTCGGCGAGGGCGGTACGGCACTGCCCGACGCCGACACCTACGACCAGTGGCAGCTCGCCGTCGCGCAGATCTGGTCCGAGGTCCTCGGGCTCCCCTCGGTGGGGCCGCTGCAGCTGCCGGCCGTCGGACTCGACAACGACTTCGCGGCACTCGGCGGTGACTCGCTCTCCGCCGAGGAGATGCTCGCACTGGTCAACGACCGGCTCGGTGTCGACCTGCCGTCGACGGACCTGCTCGAGTCGCCGACGGTGCGGACCTTCGCGGCCCGGGCCCGTCTCGGCGCCGCCGCGGTCCCGAGCCACCCGGACGTGATGACCCTGGCCGACGGGGCGGGCGCCGAGGCGGCGCCGCTGTTCTGCGTCGCCGGCGCCGGTGCCCTCGGGCTCACCTGGGCACCGCTGTCCCGACGCCTGGGCGACCGCGCCGTCTACGCCTTCCAGCAGCACGGCCTCGAGCGACGCTCGGTGCCGGACTGGAGCATCCCGGCGATGGCCAAGCGCTACATCGAGCTGATGCGCGTCGTGCAGCCCCGCGGCCCGTACACGATCGCCGGGCACTCGTTCGGCGGCCTCGTCGCACTCGAGATGGCGGCGGTCCTGACCGCGGCCGGACAGACCGTGCACCGCGTCGTCCTCGTGGACACGTACCTGCCGGAGCAGACCGCTGAGCAGGTGGACGTCGTCGAGTTCGGCGAGTTGGACCTGGAGCCGGGCTCGGCACCGCGGTCGGGACTGCGTCGGCGTGTGACGGACCGGACCGCGTTCGTGCGGGAGCGGGTGCTCGCGCCGTTCGGGCAGATCGGTCGCCGTGCCCGCGCGTACGGCGCCGGGATGTTCCGCTGGCAGGGGCAGCAGCAGTTCCGCGCGTTCTTCGACCACGCGGTCGTCGTGTCGCGCCGGTACCGCCCGCCGGTGTACGAGGGCGCGGTGACGCTCGTGGTCGCGGACGGCAACGACTCCGGCGCGAGTCGGTGGGCCCCGTTCCTGGTCGGCGGCGCGGACGAGGTGCGCATGCACAGCGAGCACAGCTCGGTGCTGCGCGAGCCCTACGTCGGCGAACTGGCCGAGGCGCTCCGCGAGCAGCTGGGCTGAGCCGCCGCCCGGGCGTCAGCGGGGGTGCGTGCGTCGGGCGTCAGCGCGTGCGGGTGCTGCCCGTGCGCGCCTGCTCGGCGTCGGCGATGACGTCGGCGTCGCCGCTGCGCCCACCGAGCGGTCGGACGAAGAAGTCCACGACACCGACGGCGATCGCGCCGACCAGGGCGAACATCGCCCATCCCACGAAGAGCCCGGCGGTGTTCCGGCCGTCTGCTGGCGCGAGCACGACGCTCGTGATCCACAGGGCGGCGGTCAGGGCCAGCAGCACGACGACGACGGTGACGAGCAGGCGGTGCCAGGAGGGACGGGTCATGGTCCGCCCAGGATACCGCCCGGGTCAGCGCGCCGCGTGCCGGTGGTGGGGCTTGTCACCGGGCTCGACCGGCGTCCCCGAGTCGCCTGACCCCGAGGCGGGGCGTGCGCGGGGCCCGGAACCGGGGCCTCCTGTCCGGCCACCGACCGGTTGGCGGTCCTGCTGCCGCACCACGGGGATGCGACCGGTGGTCAGTGGCTCGTTCTCGAGCCCGTCGCGACCGCCGGTGAAGACGTCGCCGCTCACGCGGTCGTCCTCCCAGTCGCTGTCGCGGAGGACCTGCAGCGTGCCGGTCTCGGTGGACGACAGTCCGTGGCGCTCGAGCTCGACGTCGCGCTGCTTGCCGAGGAACTCGCGGTTCGCGGTCTGGGCGTCCTGGAACATGGTCGTGCGACCGGTGACGATCGCGCGGATGCGACGGCGCTCCCAGAGCATCTTGCCGAAGTACATCAGCACCAGACCTGCCCCGGCGTAGCAGGCCATGGTGATGAGTCCGCGGGCGGGACCCGGGCCGACGCCGTAGACCTGGTGCTTGATCATGTCGACCATGCTCGAGCCGACGACGACGTTGTTGAGCCACGCGAACGGCTCCGGCATGAACCACTTCGGGTACGCACCACCGGAGGACGGCATGGACAGGAACACGAAGCAGATCATGGCGGGGGCGGCGATGAAGCGGCCGACGAAGTAGCTCAGCCCGTTCACGGCCAGGCCGATCGCCACGATCCAGCCCCAGGCGATGAGCACGAGCTCGATCCAGTGGCCGTGGATCGCGCCCACGACCGGACCGGCGAGCGTGTTCGTGATGAGCGAGATGATGAGCCCGCCCACGACGATGACCGCCATGCGGACGCGGTGTCGCAGCGGCCCGCCCATGATGCCGATGAACATCGCGACCATGTAGCCGCCGATGCACCAGGCGAGCATGACGTACATCGGCACGGTGCCGTACTCGTCGTAGGACGGGAGTGCCGCGAGTTCGGTGATCTTGGGCGTCGCTACGCCGGTCGCCGTGAGCACCGCCGAGAGCGTCGCCGGCACGAGACTGGCGACCTGGAACTGGTGCGCGCTCGCCTTGAAGAACTCGTTGTTCGACGGGTCGTACGCGACGGCCATCGCCCCGGCCAGGACGTCGCGCTTGGCCGCGGCCAGGGAGTCGTAGGTGTGGAACACGAACTCGCCGGGCAGGGCCTTCTGCACGGCCTGGACGAAGGTCGGGTCACTGCCGATCAGCGCGATGGGGACGTCGTGGGGGTGCGGGGCGTGGAACGCGAAGACGTAGCACAGGCAGAAGCCGACGATGAAGAACAGGGGCATCCAGAGTTGCAGGCCGATGAGCTGCAGCGATGGGTGCAGCGTGCCGAACCAGCGGCGGTACGCGCTGATCTTCTGCGGCGCGGGGACCGGGGCCTGGCGGCGGCGCGGCTGGGCCTTGCGTGACGACCCCGGACGCTCCGGGGTGTCGCTGTTCGTGTGGACGTCGTTCCGGGGACTGCTCACTGGCGCGCTGTGCTCCTGGTCTCGTGTCGGCTGCGTGCAGGATACGCCGCACGACTGACCGCGGTCCGGGTGGGCCGGGCGGGAGCGGGGGAGGCCCGACCACCCACCTCTACGACCGGCTGCGCGACGCCTGCGCCGAGTCCATCGCGAGTTCCTCGGCGTCGAGCGTGACGAGCACACGGCGCATGACCTCTTCGTCGAGGTTGCCGCGTTCGCGCTCCTCGAGCACGATCTCGCGGCGCCGGTCGAGCAGCTCGCGTCGGATGTCCTGGATCTGCGACCCGCGGAGCCGCACGGGGGAGTTCCGGTCCTCGATCTCCTCTTCCTCGGCGTCCTGGCGGAAGACCTCGGCCTGCCGTTCGAGGCGGGACTTCAGCCGACTGACGACCGTGTCGATCGCCTGGTCGCCGTACTGCTTCGCCCACTCCGGCCGTCGTCGGTCGAGCAGCTCGATGGCCGCCTCGGTGGTGCGCTGGTTCAGGCGCATCTCGCTGCGGACGTCCTCTTCGCCCTCGGCCGGGTCCTGCACCTTGAGGGAGCGGATCACGAAGGGCAGGGTCAGCCCCTGCAGCAGGAGCGTGCCGACCGTCACGATGAACGCGATCACGAAGATGGTGTCCTGCGCCTTGATCTGCACGGGGCTCGCCACGACCGACACCGCCGCGGCCAGTGTCACCACGCCGCGCATGCCGGTCCACGAGATCACGGTGAGTTCGCGCCAGTTCAGCTTCGGCTCGGCGGAGCCGCGCATCCACCGCAACCAGCGGTGCCCGCGGGACAGCCGGATGCGCAGGGGCCGGAACCAGCGTCCGTTGAAGCGGTTGCGGACGTAGGACTCGAACACGAAGAGCGGACGGACGACGATGACCACCGCCAGCACGACCGCTGCGGCGGTGATGGTCTGCCCGAGGCTGCGCTCGCTCTCGACCAGGTCCTGCACCACCGTGTTGAGCTGCAGCCCGATCAGCGCGAAGACGAAGCCCTCGAGGATGACGTCGATGCTCGTCCACAGGGGGCGCTCCTGCAGTCGCGTGGCGTAGCCCTCCTTGGGGGAGTTGTAGCCGATGTACAGGCCCGCGGTGACGACGGCGATGACCCCGGAGCCGGAAAGTTCCTCGGCCAGGATGTACGCCACGAACGGCAGCAGGATGCTCATGATCGTCTCGACGACGGGGTCGTTGATGCGCATCCGGATCCAGTGCACCAGGACGCCGAGCACGATGCCGATCGCCAGACCGACGCCGATCGCCAGACCGAAGATGCCGAGGTCCTGCCAGATGGTCAACGAGGTGCCGGCCGCGATGAGGGTGAAGACGCGCACCAGGGTCAGCGACGCGGCGTCGTTGATCAGGCTCTCACCGGACAGCACCGTCATCACACGCCGGGGGAGCCCGAGCTTGCGACCGATCGCGGCCGCCGACACCGCGTCCGGCGGGGCGACGACCGCGCCGAGCAGGATGGCCGCGGGCCAGTCCATGTCCGGGATGATGATGTACGCCGCCAGGGCGACCGCGAGCGCCGTCACGATCACCAGGAAGATCCCGAGTCGACGGATCTGCTTGATCGACTGCTGGAAGCTCTGCCACGACACGTCGAGGGCCGCCGAGTACAGCAGCGGCGGCAGGATCACCGTCAGGATCAGCTCGGAGTTGATCTCGATGTGCGGCAGGCCGGGCACGAACGACACCGCCAGCGCCACCGCCGTCACCAGCAGGGGAGCCGGCAACCCCTTCGCCCGCGCGAAGCCGGTCACGAGCAGCGATCCGACCAGCAGGATGAGGAGCTCGGCGATGTCCATCTGCTCATTCTCCCATCGGCATGCTTCCGGAGCTGAACGAACATGAAGCGACGGTGAACGGGAGGTTGCCGATCGGGTTTGCCCGGACGGCGCTCATGCGCGACACTTGCCCGCGGTGGACATCACACTCATAGTCGTCCTGGTCATCGCGTTGGCCCTCTTCTTCGACTTCACAAACGGATTTCACGACACCGCCAACGCGATGGCGACACCGATCGCGACCGGGGCCATGCAGCCCAAGGTCGCGGTCACGGTCGCCGCGGTGCTCAACCTCGTCGGTGCGTTCCTCAGCACCGCCGTCGCCACGTCGATCTCCCACGGGCTGATCAACGAGGGTCCCGGCGGCGTCGCGATCACCCCGGAGATGATCTTCGCCGGGCTGATCGGTGCGGTGGTCTGGAACATGATCACGTGGCTGCGCGGGCTGCCCTCGTCGTCCTCGCACGCGCTGTTCGGCGGGCTGATCGGTGCGGCCATCGTCGGCGCCGGGTTCCAGTCCGTCAACTACGCGGCCCTGCTGACGGTCGTCATCATCCCGGCGTTCCTGTCCCCGGTGATCGCGGCGCTGGTGTCCCTGCTCGCCACCCGCATCGCGTACCGGATCACCCGTCGGCCGGTGTTCCCGAACGAGCGCGGCGGCTTCCGGATCGGACAGGTCTTCACCAGCTCCATGGTGTCGCTCGCGCACGGCACGAACGACGCGCAGAAGACCATGGGCGTCATCACCCTCACCCTCATCGCCTCGGGCGCGCAGTCGGCGAACCAGGGCGTGCAGTTCTGGGTCGTCGTCGCCTGTGCCCTCGCCATCGCACTCGGCACCTACACCGGCGGCTGGCGGATCATCCGCACGCTCGGCTCGGGCATCACCGAGATCCGGGCGACGCAGGGCTTCGCGGCCGAGGCGTCCACCGCCGCGACCATCCTGGCGTCGAGCCACCTCGGGTTCGCGCTCTCGACGACACAGGTGTCGTCGGGCTCGATCATCGGCGCGGGCCTCGGGCGCCGCGGCTCGAAGATCCAGTGGTCGACCGCGGGCAAGATCGTCATCGCCTGGTTCATCACGCTGCCGGCCGCCGCGGCCGTCGGAGCCGTGGCCTCGGGCATCGCGCGCTTCGGCATCATCGGCCTCGTCATCGACGCGGTGATCGGCGCGTTCGTCGTCCTCGGTCTGTACCTCTGGTCGCTGCGCAAGCCCCACGGACAGGCCTCGGCGATCGAGGTCGACGTCGCCGCCAACGCGGTGTACACCCGCAAGGAGCTCCGCGACCTGCAGCGCAAGAAGCGAGCGGACGCCGTTGCGGCCCGCCGCGCTGAACTGAGCCGCGAGCGCACCCTGCGCCGCATGGGCGCACGCAAGGGAGGACGTCGCTGATGGCGATCGACTGGTCGGCGTTCCTCACCGTGGCGCTCGTCGCCGTGGTCTCGGCGTGTTTCGTGGTCACGGTGTACTCCGTCGGCCTGCGGTTCTGGAGCGCCGCCGACACCCGTGCCGGCAAGTTCACCGTGAAGGACGACGGCACCATCGGCCCCGCCACCGCCGGCTTCCCGAACCCGCAGGGTGCCTCCGGTGCCGTGCGCGGACTGCGCTCCCTGGCGGTCGCGTGCTTCGTCGTGTGCGGCGCCGTCGTGCTCTACGGCATCTACCTCATCGTCCCGCAGTTCCACTGACCGCGGTCGCGCACCGTGCGCGGTCCGCGTCCGTGGTGCTGGGCTGTGACCGCGCACCACGTGACGGGTGACGCACCCGGTCCTCAGACGGGAGGCCCGTGCCGGCCTGGCACCGCGCCTCCCGCCCGGCGGACCGCGCCACTCCGCACCGTGCGTGATCGGTCCCCGGTGCGCGGTTCGCGGCGTGGTGCGAGGAAAGAGCCTCGCACCACGCGGTCACCGTCGCACCGCGCGCAGCAGCGCGCGCTGGGCCGCGCGCAACCGCGCGCCCACCGGACCGGCTGGACGGACGGGGACTAGCCTCGTGGGGTGATCCACGACGA
The DNA here is from genome assembly GCF_003234655.2 of Curtobacterium sp. MCLR17_007. Taxonomy (NCBI): domain Bacteria; kingdom Bacillati; phylum Actinomycetota; class Actinomycetes; order Micrococcales; family Microbacteriaceae; genus Curtobacterium; species Curtobacterium sp. MCLR17_007. The sequence continues at coordinate 1,197,141 of NZ_CP126271.1, forward strand.
GGAGGCGCACGTGAGTGCTGGGACCCGCACCGAGACCGATTCCCTGGGCTCGAGGGAGGTGCCGGACGACGTCTACTGGGGCGTCAACACGCTCCGGGCGCTGGAGAACTTCCCGATCACGAGCGTGCCGATCTCGGTCTACCCCGACCTGATCGAGGCCCTCGCGACCGTGAAGCAGGCCGCGGCACGGGCGAACAAGGCGATCGGGGTCCTCGACGCCGAGCGTGCCGATGCGATCGACCGTGCCGCACAGGAGGTGCGGGACGGGGCCTTCCGCGACCAGTTCGTCGTGGACGTGGTGCAGGGCGGTGCGGGTACGAGCACGAACATGAACACGAACGAGGTGCTCGCGAACCGGGCGCTCGAGATCCTGGGGCACGTCAAGGGCGACTACGCCCACCTGCACCCGATCGACCACGTGAACCGCAGCCAGTCGACGAACGACACGTACCCGACCAGCGTCAAGATCGCGATGATCTTCGGCGTGCACCGGCTCATCGACCAGCTCGAGCAGCTCTCCGCCGCGTTCGCCGAGCGGGGCCACGCCTTCGCCGACGTGCTCAAGGTCGGTCGGACGCAGCTGCAGGACGCCGTGCCGATGACGCTCGGGCAGGAGTTCACCGGCTTCTCGCACACCATCCAGGAGGACGCGGTCCTGCTCCGCAAGGTCACGCCGCTGCTGGCGGAGATGAACCTCGGCGCGACGGCGATCGGCACCGGGATCACCGCCGACCCGCTGTACCGCGACGAGGTCCGTCGGCAGCTGCAGGAGGCCAGCGGCATCGACGTCGTCACGGCACCCGACCTGATCGAGGCCACCAGCGACGCCGGGTCCTTCATGACGCTCTCCGCCGCGGTGAAGCGCAGCGCGGCGAAGCTGTCGAAGATCTGCAACGACCTGCGGCTGTTGGCGTCGGGGCCCCAGGCCGGCTTCGGCGAGATCACCCTGCCGGCGCGCCAGGCCGGGTCCTCGATCATGCCGGGCAAGGTCAACCCGGTGATCCCAGAGGTGGTGAACCAGATCGCCTTCGCCGTCGCCGGGGCCGACACCACGGTCACGATGGCGGCGGAGGCGGGGCAGCTGCAGCTCAACGCCTTCGAGCCGATCATCGCGCACTCGATCCTGCAGTCGCTGCAGTGGATGACCCGAGGGTGTGCGACGCTCCGCGAGCACTGCGTCACGGGCATCGAGGCGAACGAGGCCAAGCTGGCCGCCCAGGTCGACACCAACGTCGGCGTCGTGACCGCCCTGACGCCGTACATCGGCTACGCCGCGGCGGCGTCGATCGCCCACACGGCGCTGACCACCTCGACACCGATCTCGACGCTCGTCACGGCTGCCGGGCTGATGGACGAGGACCAGGTGCAGCGCGTGCTGAGCCCCGCCCGGTTGTCGGGCATCGAGCTGGCGACCGGGGCGATCCCGGTGATCACCGAGGAGATGCTGGACGCCGAGGCGAAGCGCCTGCGGTAGGTGCTGCTGCTGTTGCCGGTGGTCGGTCAGCGCAGCGGCGGTTCCCCGACCCGGAGCTGCGAGGCGACGTCGCGCAGGTGTTCCTGCGCCGGCGTCGGCTCGTCCTGGGGGAGTTCCTGCGCCGCTTGCCGCACCGCGTGCGCGGCCGCGATGTCGGCGTCCCGCCACCGGGCGAGCGTGAAGTTCCGGGTGACGTCGCGCAGCGGCAGCCGGATCGCCTCGTCGGCGTCGATGCCCGCGAGCAGCTGCCGGAGCCGGATCACCTCGGAGTCGAGCTCACCGCCGACGACCAGCACGAAGTTCGAGATGTACAGGTAGACGAGCAGCAGGATCGCGCCGCCGAGCCACCCGTAGGCGCGGTTGCCGCCACCGAGCGTCTCGACGTAGAGCGCGAAGCCGAACGTCGCGATCGCCCAGGCCACGATCGCGAACGCGGCGCCCGCCGAGACCCAGCGCAACTGCGGGGTGCGCACGTTCGGTGTGGCGTAGTAGAGCACCGCCACCATCACCACCAGGTCAGCGGCCAGCACCGGCCACTTCACGACGTTCCACAGGTCGTCGATCCACGACGCCCACCCGAGCTGCAGGACGATGGCGGCGGAGATCGTCGGGGTCCCCAGCAGGATCACGATGGCGATCGCACCGCCGACCATGACGAGCAGCGTGACCAGGAGCATCATGCTCCGGAACTTCCAGATGCGCCGGCCCTCCTCGACCTCGTACGCGGTGTTCATGGCGCGGCCGAACGCCGTGGCGTACCCGGACAGGGACCAGAGCGTCAGGACGAGCCCGGTCGCGAAGCCGAGCCAGGGGTTGTCGAGCGTCAGCAGCTGACGCAGCGGCTGCTCGAGGTGCTCGGCGGTCTCCGGGCGGACGATGAAGCCGATCACCTGGATGATGTCCGTCAGGCTGTCGCCCTGGCGGTCGATGACCGCGAGTGCCGACACCACCGTCAGCGCCGCGGGGAACACGGTCAGCAGCGCGAAGAAGGTGAGCGACGCCGCGGCGTCGACGACCCGGTGCCGGATCACCGAGTGGTAGGTGCGGCGGACCACCGCGCGGACCCCGGTCCGCTGCAGGTCGCGCGCACTCGGTTCCGGCATGTCGTCGAATCTACCGGGCACGACGACGTCGAGGCTCGTCAGCCCGGGTTCGGGTCCAGCGCCGTGCAGTCCGCGATCGGGTGCGGCGCGCCTCAGTTCGCGTTCGGGTGCAGCGCGTCGTAGCGGCGGAAGGACGGCACCAGGCGCAGCAACGCGGCGACGAGCCCGATGATCAGCACACCGCCCAGGACCGGCGGGAACGCGAAGCCCGCGGCGACGACGAGCCCCGCGTACAGGTCGCCGAGGCGCGGACCGCCGGTCACGACCACGATGAAGATGCCCTGCAGCCGCCCACGCATCCCGTCGGGCGACGCGGCCTGCAGGATCGTGTTCCGGAAGACCGAGCTGACGTTGTCCGCACCGCCGGCCAACGCCAGGAACAGCGACGCGAGCGCGAGCGCCGGCAGGATCCCGCTGCTGAAGGTCTCGCCGCTGCGCCCGCCGAGCACGTGCGCGAGGGCGATCACCACGCCGAACGCCGCGATCGCGCCACCGTAGGCCGTGATCGCCCACCCGACGGCCTCGCCCTGACGGCGGACGTGACCGAGCGGCCCGGAGAACACGCTCGACAGCAGCGCGCCGATCGCGTACGCGGCCGTCAGCGTGCCGACGGTGATCGCACCGCCGCCGATGACCAGCGCGCCGATCGCGGGGAAGAGCACACGGGGCTGGCCGAACGTCATCGCGATGATGTCGAGCACGAACGTCATCGTGATGTTCCGCGACCTCCGGAGGAACCGCGCGCCCTCGATGAGCGAGCCGAGCCCCGGTCGCAGGGCGTCGCGGTCGGCGGCCATGCGCGGCAGCGTGAACACCCCGGCGAAGGCGAACGTGAACAGCACGACGTCGATCGTGTAGGTCGGGGCGAACCCGACACTCGCGATCAGCACGCCGGCGACCGCCGGGCCGACGGTGACCTGGAACCCGGACGCGATGCCGCCGAGGGCGCTCGCCGCGGGCAGCAGGTCGGTGCCGACCAGGCGCGGCACGATGGCCGAGCGGGACGCGTTGCTCACGGTCGCCGCGACGGCGTTCACCGTCGCCAGGACGTACAGCAGCAGGACGCTGTGCAGCCCGAGCCAGGCGTGCGTCGCGATCAGTGCGACCGCGGCCCACGCGATGATCGAGGACACCAGCGCGACGGTGCGGCGGTCGAAGGCGTCGGCGAGCATCCCGCCGTACAGGCCGGCGACGATCATCGGCAGCAGCGCGATCACCCCGACCAGCGCGACGGCGAAGGTGGACCGGGTGATGTCGTAGACCTCGAGGCCGACGGCGACGGTGGTCATCTGCGTGCCGATCCCGGCGACGGCGGTGCCGGCCCAGAGCCGCGCGAACGCCGGGGACCGGCGGAGCGGGGTGAGGTCGGCGAACAGGCTTCGGCGCGGCGGTGCGGGGGTGGGTTGTGTCACGGTGGAACCATTCTGGTGCGTCGAGCCGCGACGCGCGCGACGGTGCCCGGGTCGATGCGTGATCGGGAGCCTCTGGTTGACTTGCGGACATGACTGACCTCAACAGCAAGCCCGAGTTCGACGCCCCCGAGGGCCCCGCCCCCACCGACCTGGTCATCACCGACATCGTCGAGGGCTCCGGCGACGAGGCGACCGCGGGTTCGACCGTCAAGGTGCACTACGCGGGCGTCGAGTACGAGTCCGGCGAGGAGTTCGACAGCTCCTGGGGCCGCGGCGAACCGATCGACTTCCCGCTCGCGGCGCTGGTGCGCGGGTGGCAGGAGGGCATCCCCGGCATGAAGGTCGGCGGACGCCGCAAGCTCGTCGTCCCGCCGGAGCTCGCCTACGGCCCGGCCGGTGGCGGCCACTTCCTGTCCGGCAAGACCCTGATCTTCGTCATCGACCTGCTCGGCGTCCGCTGATGCCCGCCGTCACCCCGGCTCCCACCGTGGAGCTCAACGACGGCCACCGCATGCCCCTGCTCGGCCTCGGGACCTACTTGCTCGACGGTGACGAGGGCACGGCCGCCGTCGGTGCGGCCATCGCGAGCGGCTACCGACTGCTCGACACCGCGCTCAACTACGGCAACGAGGACGCCGTCGGCCGTGCCGTGCGCGACGCCGACGTGCCGCGCGACGAGCTCGTCGTCACGTCGAAGCTGCCCGGCCGTCACCACGGCTGGGACGAGGCACACCGCTCGATCGACGAGACCCTGGCGAACCTCGGGCTCGACCACGTGGACCTGTACCTGATCCACTGGCCGAACCCGTCGGTCGACAAGTTCGTCGAGACGTGGAAGGCGTTCGTCGACCTGCGCGACAGCGGCAAGGTCCGCTCGATCGGCGTCTCGAACTTCACGCCGGAGCACCTCGACCGGATCATCGACGCGACCGGGGTCGCTCCCGCGGTCAACCAGGTCGAGCTGCACCCGTACTTCCCGCAGGCGTCGCTCCGGGCGTTCCACGCCGAGCGCGGGATCGTCACCGAGAGCTGGAGCCCGCTCGCGAAGCAGTCCGAACTGCTGACCGAGCAGCCGGTCACGGACGCGGCCGCCGCGCACGGGGTCAGCCCCGGCCAGGTCGTTCTCCGCTGGCACACCCAGCTCGACGCGGTCCCGGTGCCGAAGTCCGGCGACGTCGACCGGCAGCGCGAGAACCTCGACGTGTTCGGCTTCACGCTCACCGACGACCAGGTCGCGGCCATCTCCGGGCTCGAGCGCGGGCGCCTGTGGGACGGCGACCCGGACACGCACGAAGAGATGTAGCGCTGACGCGCTGACTGGAGGCGCGGTGCCGGCTGGCACCGCGCCTCCGGTCCGTCCGGGGGGACTACACTGGATACCCCTGTCCCGAAGGGTTGCGTGTGTCCGAACCGACCGAGATCGACCGCGAGCGCGAGTACGTCGACGGGCTCTTCGCCCGGCTCGACGAACTGAGCGCCGAGGCCGAGCAGCGCCTCGCCGAGACCCGACGTCAGGCGGTCGGCGGGAACCACCAGAGCCGCAGCGAGCGCGACGCCTTCGCGAAGCTCTACGAGGACACAATCCAGACGCTCGAGCGCGTCGGCGACCGGCTCGTGTTCGGCCGACTCGAGGTCGCCGACCCGTCCGCCGGCGAGAGCGCTTTCCGCTACATCGGCCGCGTCGGCCTGCGCGACGTCGAGCACCGACCGCTGCTGCTCGACTGGCGCGTGCCGGGTGCCAGTGCCTTCTACCAGGCCACCGCGGCCCACCCGATGGGCATGCGCGCCCGGCGGCACCTGTCGCTCGAGGGCCGCAGCGTCGTCGGTGTCGAGGACGAGGTCTTCGACGCCACGCTGTACGACGACGAGCGCACCCACCTGCAGGGCGAGGGCGCCCTCCTCGCGGCCGTGACCGCCGAGCGCACCGGGCGGATGACCGACATCGTCGCGACGATCCAGGGCGAGCAGGACCGCATCATCCGCTCGCCGCTCGAGGGCGTCCTGATCGTGCAGGGTGGCCCGGGCACCGGCAAGACCGCCGTCGCGCTGCACCGCGCCGCGTACCTGCTGTACTCGTACCGCGAACGACTACGGGGGTCCGGTGTGCTGGTCGTCGGTCCGTCCCCGGCCTTCCTGACCTACATCGAGCAGGTGCTCCCGTCGCTCGGTGAGACCGGCGTCGTCATGGCCGCCCTCGGGTCGCTGTACCCGGGCGTACGGACCTCGACGCACGACCGTCGCGACGTCGCGGCGGTCAAGGGCTCGGCCGAGATGGCCGACCTCCTGCGGCGGGCCGTCCGGTCGCGCCAGGTCGTCCCCACCGAGCCCACCACGCTCGACGTCGAGGGCGAGCGGCTCGTGGTCCCGCCGCAACTCGTGGCCGACGCGATGCACCGGGCACAGGACCGCGGCAAGCCGCACAACGTCGCTCGCGTCACGTTCAACAAGTCCGCGCTCGACGCGATGGTCAAGCTGCTCGCCGACCAGCTCCGCGAGCGCGGCACGACCGTCGACGACGCCGACCTCAAGGTGCTGCGCGAGGACATCCGCTCGTCCTACGACGCCCGGGTGCTGCTCAACACCGCGTGGCTGCCGCTGCCGGCGGAGAAGCTGCTCGAGGACCTCTTCGCGCGGCCCAACTGGCTCGCTTCGCTCACGCCGAACTGGTCGCCGGAGCGTCGTGCCCTGCTCGCACGCGACCGCGGCGCGGGCTTCACGGTCGAGGACGTCCCCCTGCTCGACGAGGCCGCCGAGCTCCTCGGCACGTTCGACCCGACCGGCGGTGCCGCCAAGCGCCAGGCGAAGGCCAGCCGCAACCGCGACATCGAGAACGCCCGCCAGGCGATCGAGAACATGGGGGTCGAGGGCATCGTCTCCGCCGAACAGGTGGCGGGCGCGTTCGCCGAGGGCGGCGACCCCCGCACGACCGCCGAACGTGCCGCCGAGGACCGCGAGTGGACCTACGGCCACATCGTCGTCGACGAGGCGCAGGAGCTCTCGCCGATGCAGTGGCGCGTCCTGGCCCGCCGCAACCCGCTGCGCTCGTTCACGATCGTCGGTGACATGGCGCAGGGGTCCTCACCCGGTGCCGCCCGGACGTGGGACGACGTCATCGGCGCGCTTGCCCGACGCCGACGCGGCCGCGCGCCGCAGGTCCCGCTCGACCACCGCGTCGAGGAGCTCACGGTGAACTACCGCACCCCGCGCTCCATCGTGCAGGCTGCGGGGGAGTTCGCCGCCGCGGCGGGCCTGACCGTGACCGCGAACCAGGCCGTGCGCGACGGGGACCCGGTCGTCCGCTTGCGGGTCGCACGCGCCGAGGTGCTCGACACGATCGCCGCCACGGTCCGCGCCGAGCGGGAGCACATCGGCTCCGGCACCACCGGCGTCATCGTCCCGGACAGCCAGGTCGACGTCGTCCGTCAGCGCCTCGCCGCCACGGAGGCTGACGTGCGGACGCTGGGTTCACCCCGGCCGGGTTCCGTCACGGTGCTGACCGGCGCGGACGCGAAGGGCCTGGAGTTCGACGGCGTGCTGCTGGTCGACCCGGACGGCGTCGGCGCCGACGCGGCGCGGGCCGCCGCCGCGGTGTACGTGGCGATGACCCGCCCGACCCGCCGCCTGACGGTCATCGACGTCGACTGACCGTTCCACCGGATCGGGTGCAGGTCGCACCCCGTGACGGACATCGCGCCCGGTCACACCGGGGCGCGATGCCTGCACGGGGGTGCGGTCCGTTCACGCGGAGAGCCGTGATGGCGTGGCCGGACGGGAGGCCCGGCCCACGGCCGTCAGGCGGGCTCGCCCTCGGTGCGCACCCGCTGCACGAGCACGGCCCACGCCCCGTCGAGCTGGCTGCCCGGCACGCGGATCGTGGTGCTCGCGACGGTGATGGTCCATTCGAAGTCGTCGCGCATCTGCTGCGGACGCTCCGGCGGCGTGCGGGGGAGTCCGTCGACCAGCGCGGCCCAGTCCTCGGGGTCGGCGCACGCATCGGTGTCGATGCGCCAGGCCCGGGACAGGCCGGCGATCCCACCGGTGCGACGGACGACGATCTGCATGCGTCGAACCTACGCCGACCGGTCACCGGGAGCGGTGCACGGTCAGGACAGCACCCCGACCGTCCGCCATGCGCCGCTGACGGCTGCCGACTGGGTCGACCCCGCACCGAAGCGGGCGTCCGCGGCGTCGACCGTCGCGGTGGCGAAGCCGGCGAAGTCGATCGACGCGGTGACCGCGGACGAGGTCAGCGCGTCCCACCACACCGCGCCAGCGCCCTGCCACGCGTTGCCACCGATGGTGGTGGCCGCCAGGAAGAAGGCGTGGTTCGGGATGCCGGAGTTCGTGTGCACCCCGCCCGAGTCCTCGGTCGTCTCGACGTAGCCGGCCATGGTGCCGGGCTGCGGGTCCTTGCCGAGCACCGGGTCGTCGTAGGCGGTGCCCGGAGCCCGCATGGAGCGCAGCGCGACCCCGTGCACCGCGGGCGTGAACAGCCCCTCGCCGATGAGCCAGGTCGCCTGGTCGGCACTCTGCCCGGCGGTGTACTGCGCGACCAGGGAGCCGAAGACGTCGCTGATCGACTCGTTGAGCGCGCCCGACTGTCCCTGGTACGTCAGGTCGGCGGTGTACTGCGTCACGCCGTGGGTGAGTTCGTGGCCGATGACGTCGAGCGCGATCGTGAAGCGGTTGAAGACCTCGCCGTCCCCGTCGCCGAACACCATGCGGCTGCCGTCCCAGTAGGCGTTGTCGTAGTCCTGTCCGTAGTGGACGCTGGCGTCGAGGGGGAGCCCGGCGCCGTCGATGGACACGCGCCCGAACACGTCGAGCCAGAACGCGTGCGTCGCGCCGAGGCCCGCGTAGGCCTCGTCCACGGCCGCGTCGCCGGTGTCGGGTGCGCCCTCGGCGCGGACCAGGTCTCCGGGGAGCGTGGTCGTGCCGTGCGCGTCGGAGATGCTGCGCTGCGGGGACCGGTCGGGCGTGGTGACCGACGGGGCGACGCCGAGTCGGGGCTCGTGCTTGGGCGCCTGGACGAGGTCGAGGGTGGCGAGCGCGGAACGCGCCGCCGGGGTGGCACGGGGGAACGCGTCGGACGGCGCGTCGGCGATGGCGCGCAGCAGGTACGGCGGGACGACGGATCGGAGCTGGTCGGCGGTCATGGTGACCATGCAACCCCCGTGCACCGACATCGGCAGCCGGGTGGGGCCTCCTGTCTGTCTCCCGTCAGTCGCGGCGGTTGGCGACCAGCGCGAGCGCGTACGACTCCCACCACTGGCCGGCGGCCGGGCCGCCGTTGCAGGTGCCGTCGCTGAGGCCGGGGGTCTTCACCCAGAGCAGCGCGTCCAACCGTGACGACCCCGCCGCGACGTGCGGGTCCTGGCCGAGGCCGGCGCCGGACGGGTTGCACCACGTGCCCTTCCAGCCCTGCCCGTTGCGCGAGACGTCGATGACGAAGTGCGGGTCGCCGCCGACGGCATCGGCGAGGCGGTCGGCGTAGGTGCGCTCCTGGTCGACGCGGTAGAAGTTCGACACGTTCGTGAAGAACCCCTGGGTCCGGTCGATGCCCGCCTGCTGCAGCCAGCGTGCCATCGTGTCGGTGGGCACGCGGTTCTCGTTGCCGCCGTCGAGGTAGACGGTGAGGCCGTGGCCGGTCAGGGCGTCGACGGCCTTCCGCAGCAGGGGGAGCCGCGAGTCGGACAGCCGCTCGCAGTTCTGGATCTGCGCGATCGCGTCGGGCTCGACGAGCACCACGGCGTGCGACCCCGCCATCGCGCGGACCGCCGACCGCACCCAGGGGACGTACTCGGAACGCGTGGTGCCGCCCTTGGAGTAGCTGCCGCAGTCGCGGTCGGGCACGGCGTAGAGCACGAACACCGGCGTCTTGTCCTGGGTCCGGGCGTTCGCCACCACCCGGTGCACGGTCTCACGCGTGGCCGTGACGGAGGGGTTCGTCAGCCAGGTCGCGATCGGCTGGTCGGCGATCTCGGCGAGGCGGTCGGCCGTGCGGTCCTGGCCCTCGGCCCGCGCGGACGCGGCGAAGCGGCCGGGCTGGTTGTCGCTGGACGGCTGTCGTGCCAGGCCACCGGGGAAGACCTCGGCCGGTGTCCTGCGCTCGACGACGTGGCGCCCGTCGGGGCCGGTGGCGCGGGTGGGCAGCCAGAGTGCGACCGCGGCCACCACCGCCACCACGACGACCGCCGCGCTGCCGATCCACAGCCACTGGCGAGCGGCACTCGTGCGGCGCGCGGGTGTCGGGGTCCCTGATCTGTGGTCCGGCATCGAGCGGTCCTCCCTGGTCTGACCGTGCTCCGTCGGCGCTGCCGGGCGGCCCTGTCCCGCCCGGTGCCCATGCTTCCATCCCGACCCGGTCCGAGGCCAGCCCGCGCGGGCGTTCGCACAGGTCCGGTGCCGGTGTCGCTCAGGAGCGCTCCAGGTCCCGCGCAGCCCGGCACCCCACACTGTCCGGATGCTCCGCAAACTCCTCCTGCTCGCCGTGACGGCGGCGTACGCCTGGGTGATCTGGCGGATGACGTTGACGCCGCATGTCTTCAGCGACGCCGAGAACCGGCTCGTGCTGCACGCGCTCTCCTGGGCGCAGCAGCTGCCCGGCGGCTCGTGGCTGACCTACGAGCGGACGGAGTTCCTCGCCAACATCGGCATGTTCGTCCCCGTCGGGGCGATCGCCGCGATGTGGCTGCCGCGTCGCTGGTGGTTCGTCGCCGCGGTCGTCGCCGTCGCGTTGTCGGCGGGCATCGAACTCGCCCAGGCAGAGCTGCTGCCCTACCGCGTGGCCGACCCGCGCGACGTGCTGTCGAACGGACTGGGCGGCCTGCTCGGGGCGACGCTCGTGGGGCTCGTCCGCAGCCTGTTGCCGGCGCCCCCGCGACGGCGCAGTCTCCGCGCGCGGACCGTCTGACGCCCGTCCCTCTGGTAGAGTCTCCAGGTTGCCGTCGAACGGCCGCGGACAAAGAGCGCTCATGCATCAGGCATGGGCACCGCGCAACGGACACCGTCCTCATCGAGGACAGAGAGGGGATCACCATGGCACTTGACGCACAGGTCAAGCAGGAGATCATCGAAGAGTACGCGACCCACCCGGGCGACACCGGATCCCCCGAGGTCCAGGTCGCCGTTCTGACGCGTCGCATCAACGACCTGAACGAGCACCTCAAGGAGCACAAGCACGATCACCACTCGCGTCGTGGTCTGCTCCTCATGGTCGGCCAGCGTCGCCGTCTCCTCGGCTACCTCTCCGACGTCGACATCAGCCGTTACCGTGCGCTCATCGAGCGCCTCGGCCTGCGTCGCTAGTCCTCGACCGACACGCTCGACCGAACGCCCCGGCCCTCCTCGCGAGGACCGGGGCGTTCTCCGTTCCCGGGAATGGTTGCGTCGCAGCCCCGGTTCGGTACGATGTTCATGCAAACGCATTGAAAGATCGGATCGCATCATGACCACCATCGCCGTCGTCTCCGCCGGGCTCTCCGAGCCGTCGTCGACCCGCCTGCTCGCGGACCGGCTCGCCGAGTCCGCCGTCACCGCCATCGGACAGCAGGGAGGCCCGGTGCAGGTGGCGCACATCGACCTGCGTCCGTTGGCACACGAGGTGGTCGACGCGATGCTCACCGGGTTCCAGGCGCCCGCGTTGGCCGCCGCGACGGCGACGGTCGTCGAGGCGGACGCACTGGTCTTCGTCTCGCCCGTCTTCACCGCGGGGATGAGCGGCCTGGCGAAGTCCTTCCTCGACGTCATGGACAAGGACGCCCTGGTGGACATGCCGGTCCTGCTCGCGGCGACGGGTGGCACCGCGCGGCACTCGCTCGCGATCGAGCACGCCATGCGTCCGGTCTTCGCCTACCTGCGCGCTGCCGTCGTGCCCACCGGGGTCTTCGCCGCGACCGACGACTGGGGAGCCCAGGGCGACCAGGCGGCACTGGACGGACGCATCCGCCGGGCCGGCGCCGACCTGGCGTGGGCGATCGGGGCCTCCCGTCGGGTCCCGCAGCAGGCGGACGCGCTGCCCGAGGTCCCCGACTTCGCGAGCCTGCTCGGCGGACTCGGCCACTAGGCCGGGTACCGCACGCCGCGGTTCGCGCCTGGTGCCCGCTTGGCGGGTTGGTGCGCCCATGGTTGTTCGCACGTGGCGACCAACCTCGCACTGCCCCGGCAGGCCGACCAACCTCGAACGGTGCTCGGCGCCCACCCGCCGCTCAGTACCAGTGCGGGTTGACGCTCATCTCGTGGTTCCAGGCACCGCACGGGGTGCCGTAGCTCGACTTGATGTAGGACAGGCCCCAGTTGATCTGCGTGTCCTGGTTCGTCCGCCAGTCGGCGCCCGCGGCGGACAGCTTGTTCGCCGGCAGCGCCTGCGGGATGCCGTACGCACCACTCGAGGCGTTCAGGGCGTTCGCGCGCCACCCGGACTCCTGCGTCCAGAGCGACACCAGGCAGCCGTACTGGTCGTCGCCCCAGCCGTAGTTGCCGAGGACGCTGCGGGCGTAGGCCTTCGCCGCGTCCGGATCAACCGTCACGCCACCGGTGCTGGGGTACGAGTCGCCGGAGGACGCGGCCGCACCCGTCGGCGCGGCTGCTGCAGCCGCTGCTGCTGCCTGCGCTGCCCGGGCCTGCGCCGCAGCCTGCGCAGCGACCGCCTGACCCACGGCGTACTGCTGCTCGGCCTTCGCCGTCGTGTCCTTGAGCGACGCCAGCTGCGCGTACAGCTCGTCGCTGTGGTCCTTCGTCGAGGCGACGGCGGCATCGGCCTTCGCCTGGGCGGACGTCGCCGCTGCCGCGCGGTCCTCGGCAGCCTGGGCCAGCCGCGCGCGCTCCGCCTCGGCCCGGGTGGCCTGGTCGTGCAGCGACGACGCGGTCCCGGCAGCGACCGATGCATCGTCGAGGACACTGGTCCACGTGGTCGTCAGCTGGTCCATCGCGCCGAGTTGGTAGAGCAGCTCGTCGGGGTCCTTCGCCGTCGCGATCTTCGTGGTCATCTGGTTGGTCGAGCCGTCGCGGTACAGGTTCGCGGCCAGCTGGCCGGCCCGCGTCTGCGCCCGCTGCGCGGTCTGCGCAGCCTGGTCGGCCTGGGCCTGGAGGCTCGTGGCGGTCTGGGTGGCTTCGCCCAGTTCGGCATCGGCCTGGTCGGCCTTGGCTGATGCGTCGAGCGCGGTCTGCGACTTGGCCGCGGCGTCGGCCTGCACCGCCCTGAGTGCGTCCTGCACCTTCGCGACTTCGGCTTGCTTGGCCTGCTCGTTGCCCTTCGCCGCCTGGACGTCCTGCCACGTCGGGTAGTCGGTGGCGCTGGCGGGCGTGGCGGTGACGACGGGGACGACGAGCGCACCGAGGACGACGGCGGCCGCGACGAACGCGCGTCCGGAATGGCTTCGACGCATGCGGTCAGGCTAACGAGGACACGCCCGTTCGCCACGAGCCTCGCCGTCGATTCACCGCCGACTGCTAAAGTCGGGTCGTCCGGGGACCGTTTCCCGTGACGACACACAACATCGCACGCAGACCGGCACGAAGCTGGTCATCGGTGGTGGCATGCGGGCCGAGGCGTCCCGACTGTTTCTACTGCTGGCCAGACATGCGTTCCGCGTCGTGGAGCGCACGTGCACGCGTGTGCCCGAGGCCGGGTCTGCTGCATCAAGAACACAAGGAGGCATCCTCTTGGAGGGTCCCGAGATCAAGTTCGCTGAAGCGATCATCGACAACGGTCGCTTCGGCACCAGGACGGTCCGGTTCGAGACCGGTCGTCTCGCGCAGCAGGCACAGGGTGCCGTCGCCGCGTACCTGGACGAAGAGACCATGCTGCTGTCGGCCACCAGCGCCGGCAAGCACCCGCGCGAGGGCTTCGACTTCTTCCCGCTCACGGTCGACGTCGAGGAGCGCTCGTACGCCGCCGGCAAGATCCCCGGCTCGTTCTTCCGCCGTGAAGGTCGCCCGTCGACCGAGGCGATCCTCGTCTGCCGTCTGATCGACCGGCCGCTGCGTCCGTCGTTCGTCGACGGCCTGCGCAACGAGGTCCAGATCGTCATCACCGTCCTGAGCATCGCTCCGGACGAGTTCTACGACGCGCTGGCGATCAACGCCGCGTCCGCGTCGACGCAGATCTCCGGTCTGCCGTTCTCCGGCCCGATCGCCGGCGTGCGCCTCGCGCTCATCGGCGACCAGTGGGTCGCGTTCCCGAAGGCCTCGCAGCTCGCCGAGGCCGTCTTCGACCTCACCGTCGCCGGCCGTGTCGTCACGGACGACGCCGGCAACGAGGACGTCGCGATCATGATGGTCGAGGCCGAGGCCACCGAGCACAGCTGGGACCTCATCCAGGGCGGCGCCACCAAGCCCGACGAGGCCGTCGTCGCCCAGGGCCTCGAGGCAGCGAAGCCGTTCCTCAAGTCCCTCGTCGAGGCACAGGCGAAGCTCGCCGCGCAGTCGGCCAAGGAGATCCAGGACTTCCCGGTCTTCCCGCCGTACGCACCCGAGGTCTACTCGGCCGTCGAGTCCCTCGCCCTGTCCGAGCTCGGCGACGTCTACAAGATCGCCGCCAAGACCGAGCGCCAGGACGCCGACGACGCGCTGAAGTCCCGCGTCAAGGCCGCCATCGCCGAGCAGGTCGCCGCGGGCACGCTGCCCGAGGTCGCGAACAGCCAGGTCAGCGCCGCGTACAAGTCGGTCACGAAGAAGGTCGTCCGCGGCCGCATCCTGACCGAGCAGGTCCGCATGGACGGCCGCGGCCTCGCCGACATCCGCCCGCTCGACGCCGAGGTCGCCGTGATCCCGCGCGTCCACGGTTCCGCGGTGTTCCAGCGCGGTGAGACCCAGATCCTGGGCGTCACCACGCTGAACATGCTCAAGATGGAGCAGCAGATCGACTCGCTGTCGCCCGTCACGAAGAAGCGCTACCTGCACCACTACAACTTCCCGCCCTACTCGACCGGTGAGACCGGCCGCGTGGGTTCGCCGAAGCGTCGCGAGATCGGGCACGGCTTCCTGGCCGAGCGCGCACTCGTGCCGGTGCTGCCGTCGCGCGAGGAGTTCCCGTACGCCATCCGTCAGGTCTCCGAGGCGCTCAGCTCGAACGGCTCGACCTCGATGGGCTCCGTCTGCGCCTCGACGCTGTCGCTGCTGAACGCCGGTGTGCCGCTCAAGGCGCCCGTCGCCGGCATCGCCATGGGCCTGGTCTCCGACACCGTCGACGGTCAGACCCGCTACGCGGCGCTGACCGACATCCTCGGTGCCGAGGACGCGCTGGGTGACATGGACTTCAAGGTCGCCGGTACCTCCGAGTTCGTCACCGCCATCCAGCTCGACACCAAGCTCGACGGCATCCCGTCGTCCGTGCTCGACGCCGCACTGAAGCAGGCGAAGGAGGCCCGCTCGGCCATCCTCGGCGTGCTGAACGAGGCGATCGACGCTCCCGACGAGATGGCAGACACCGCCCCGCGTGTCATCTCGGTGCAGATCCCCGTCGACAAGATCGGCGAGCTGATCGGCCCGAAGGGCAAGACGATCAACGGCATCCAGGACACCACCGGTGCCGACATCTCGATCGAGGACGACGGCACGGTCTACATCGGTGCCGTGGACGGTCCGTCCGCCGAGGCCGCGCGTGCGCAGGTCAACGCGATCGCGAACCCGACCAACCCGGAGATCGGGGACCAGTTCCTCGGTACCGTCGTGAAGATCGCCACCTTCGGCGCCTTCGTGTCGCTGCTGCCGGGCCGCGACGGTCTGCTCCACGTCTCCGAGGTCCGCAAGCTCGCCGGTGGCAAGCGTGTGGAGAACGTCGAGGACGTGCTCGGCGTCGGCCAGAAGATCCTGGTCGAGGTCACCAAGGTCGACGACCGCGGCAAGCTCTCGCTCGCGCCGGTCGTGGCGGACGAGGTCGACACCGACGGCCGTGACGACCACGCGTCGCACGCCGAGGCGCCGGCCGAGGGCTGAACACCCCTCGCCTGACTGCACGAACGGCCGTCGCCCCTCGGGGCGGCGGCCGTTCCGCATGTCCGGGCGGGTCAGGAGGCGGGGGTCTCCTGCGTGCCCATGAGCTGTGCGCGCCCGACGAGGTGCTCGCGCAGCATGAAGCCGACGACCGCCGGGGTGGCGTCGGCCGGGACCTCGAGCACGGGGACGTCGAGGGCGCTCAGCGTGAAGAAGTACCGGTGTTCGCCGTGTCCGGCCGGGGGAGCGGCGCCGAGGAATGTGTCGGTCCCGTACTCGTTGCGCCGGCGGAGGGCCTCGGCCGGCAGCAGGGCGTCGTCGGTGCCGGCACCGGCGGGCAGCGACGTCGTCGCGGCCGGCAGGTCCGTCAGGCTCCAGTGCCAGAAGCCCGAGCCGGTGGGGGCGTCGGGGTCGTACGCGGTGAGCACGTAGCTCTGCGTGCCCTCGGGAGCGCCGGACCACTCGAGCGCGGGCGAGCGGTCCTCGCCGCCGACGTCGGAGCCGCGCGCCGAGGTGGGCAGCACGCCGCCGTCGGTGAAGTCGGGGCTGGTCAGGGTGAAGGTGGGCACCTCGGGGAGGCGCCAGAGCGGGTCGTTGGCCATGCACCCAGGCAACCACCGATGCCCGGGTGGTGGCCGGGAGACGAGAGGCGCGGTGCCGACTGGCACCGCGCCTCCCGTCGTTCAGGTGCTGACCGATCAGGCCGGGCCGGTGGCGCTCCCGGGGTTGCCGCTCGCCACGATCGCGCCGTTGACGCCCTCGGGGAAGAAGCCGCCCTTGTCGATCTGGTTCGGCGTGAGGAACACGATGTTGAGCACGCGCTCCGCGGTACGGCCGTACGCCAGCGAGTTGGCGTCGGTCGGGACGAAGTTCACCGCACCGGTCGACGTCGTGATGCCCTGGTCGTCGTCGGTCGGCCCGTCGAGCGAGTCGCGGGCGTCGGAGATCTTGTTCGCCGGCACCTGCAGGCCCTTGTCGAACAGCTTCGAGCGGATGATGCCCGCGTGGTACGCCTCGACGGCCAGGATGCCCGCCGCTGCGCTGAGGTACGTCTTGTTGTAGATCAGGGGAGCCGCGCCCTTGTAGGCGGTGACCCCGACGTCCTCGAACACGTAGGCGCCGAGCAGGAAGTTCTCCTCGCTGGCGAAGGGGTCGAAGGTCCCCGTCGGTCCGACCACACCCGCGGCCCGGGCGGCTGCGGTGAAGGCGTTCGTGAAGTCGATCTTCGGCCGCGAGACGACCGCACCACCGAGCGCCGAACGCAGGAACGCCACGTGCGCGCGCTCGTCGTTGGCGATCTCGGTCGCGATCCCACGGATTGCGGCGGTCTTGAACGGCACCTTGCTGCCGCCGACGACCGGCCCCTGGGGGTCGATGCCGGTGATCATGCTGTCGGTCAGGCCCGTGCCGAACACGGCGCGCAGGTAGAACTCCGCCTCGAGGTACTCCAGGTTGAGGGCGAAGTTGAGGATGGCGGCGTCGGAGACGGCACCGTCCTCGGCGGGTGAGGCGGAAGCCCGGTCGGCGGAGACCACCGACGAGCCGAGCGCGGCGATGCCGGCGGAAGCGCCGGCGACCCCGGCGGCTGCGAAGAAGCGGCGTCGGTCGAGCGCGTTCTCAGCGCTGCGGTCGACGGCATGACGGATGAAGGCGTTGTCGAACATCGGTGTCCTCGAGACGTGCTGGCTGCACGGGGCCCGGTCGGCACGGCAGGGAAGCAGGCCGGTCGGGTCACGGACGGCGGGATGGCCGTTCGTGCGGGTCAAGCTACCCCCGGAAGGGGGACGCCACGAGGGGCAGCGCGCAAATCGGTCGGCGTCGTCCGGTGTCCGAGGAGCGGGGCAGGTCGTCAGCCGGCGAGGACGCGGTCGGCAACGCGCTGCAGCGCGGCCGTCGCGGCGATGGCGTCGCCGGCGTAGGCGCCCGACATCGCACCGTCGCGCGCGAGCATGAGCTCGTCGGCACCGTCGCCGGCCATCGGGTGACCGGCTTCCTGCAGCAGGTCAGCGAGGCGCTCGGTGTACCAGTCGCGGTGCATGGCGACGACCTGGCGGACGGGGTCGCGCGGGTCGTGGTACTCGGCGGCGGCATTGAGGAACGCACAACCGCGGAAGGCCGGGTCGTTGACGTCGGCGACGAGCGACGCGACCCAGGCGCGGACCGCGGACTGCGGATCGCCGGCGTCGCCGACGACCTGCTCGAAGCGCTGCTGGACGCGTTCGTGCTGCGTGTTCACGTACGCCAGGATCAGGTTGTCCTTCGACCCGTAGTGCTTGTAGAACGTCGCCTTCGTGACGCTCGCCTCGGAGATGAGGCGATCGACGCCGACCCCGTGGATGCCCTCGTCGTAGAACAACCGGGACGCGGTCTCGAGGATCCGGACCTTCGCGCCGCCGGAGCGGGGAGCCGGGGGGAGGCTCGACCCGTCCGACGACGCGGAGGCCGGAACGCTCGGGCCAAGGAGACGCCGGACGGCCGGTTGGGGGGAATCGACCGTCACAGCGTGGCTCTCCTTGGGGTCATCGGCTCCGCGGACGAGTGGGGGGACTCGTTCCGCCGAGGACTGATGTCCCGAGCCACCGGATCGGTATCTAGGGGGGCTGCCGATCCGGTGCACCCAATGTAACACAAGGAGGACAGACAGACGAGTCCGTCTGTCCTCAGAACATGTACCCCACTTCGAGGGTCGTCCGAGGGTGCTCCCCATGCCGTGGTCAATCTGGATGGGAGGCCCTGGGACATCAGTAGGCTCGACCGCGATGAACCACCCAGTGCCGTTGCCCCTCGAGGCCCCGGACACGTCGTTCCTGACGTCCGGGGGATCCTTCGTCCGCCGAACCGTCCTGCCCTCGGGCGTGCGCGTGCTGACCGAGGCGGTGCCGGCATCCCACTCGACGAGCATCGGGTACTGGGTCGGGGTCGGTTCCCGCGACGAACGCGACGGCCAGTTCGGCTCGACGCACTTCCTCGAACACCTGCTGTTCAAGGGCACGACCACGCGCAGCGCGCTCGACATCGCCGTTGCGTTCGACTCCGTCGGCGGTGAGCACAACGCGGCGACGGCCAAGGAGTACACCTGCTACTACGCCCGGGTCCGCGACACCGACGTCCCGATGGCCGTCCAGGTGATCGGTGACATGGTGACGAACTCGGTCCTCGAACCCGCGGCGTTCGACATCGAGCGCGGCGTCATCCTCGAGGAGCTCGCGATGGCCGCGGACGACCCGGCCGACCTGGCGGGCGAGGCCTTCTTCGCATCGGCCTTCGACGGCCACGCCCTCGGTCGACCGATCGGCGGCACGCCGGAGAGCATCCGCGCCGTCCAGCGCGACGAGGTGATGGCGCACTACGCCGAGCACTACGCTCCGAGCGGCCTGGTCATCACGGCCGCCGGTGCCGTCGACCACGACGCCTTCTGCGCGCTGGTGGAAGCGGTGTTCACCGGCAGCCCGAAGGCCCGTCCGGTGGCACGGCGCACCGCCCAGCCCGTGGCCGACCGTGCCCAGGAGCGACTCACCGTCGTGCACCGCCCCACCGAACAGGTCAGCATGCTGCGCGGCTCGCAGGGCATCGACCTGCGTGACGACCGCCGACCCGTGCTCAGCGTGCTCAACGCGGTGCTCGGCGGGGGGATGAGTTCACGCCTGTTCCAAGAGGTCCGCGAACGCCGTGGTCTGGCCTACGCGGTGTCGTCCTTCGCGCCGGCCTACCTGGACAACGGCGCGTTCGGTGTCTACGCCGGGTGTGCGCCGGACAACGTCGCCGGGGTGATCGACATCATCGACGCCGAGTTCCGCAAGATGGTCGACGACGGCATCACCGAGGACGAACTGCGGCGCGCGAAGGGCCAGATCGAGGGTGCTGTGACGCTGTCCCTCGAGGACGCGGACGCCCGCATGACCCGGCTGGGGCGTGCCGAGCTCGGGACCGGGGAGTTCACCGACCTCGACACGGCGCTCGAACGCGTCGACCAGGTCACCACGGCCGACGTGCTCGAACTCGCCCGCGACCTGCTCACCCGGCCCACCGTCACCGCCGTCGTCGGGGACGTCGAGCGCGCCGCGCTCGAGACGGCGATCGGCATCGGCGGTCGATGACGGAGATGTCGCACTACCTCTACCTCGTCCGGCACGGCGAACACCAGGACGCCGAGCACGGACTCCGTGACGGCAAGCTCTCGGAACGCGGCAAGCGGCAGTCGATGCTGATCGCCGACCGCCTGGGCGGCGTGCCGTTCGACGGCGTCTGGCACTCCCCGCTCGAAGCGCCCAGCGAGACCGCGTCGTTCCTGGCGCAGCGCCTCCCCGCGATCCAGCCCGAGCCCTCGACCCTGCTGTTCGACTGCATCCCGTCGGGCCCCACACCGGACATGCCGACCGCCTACAAGAAGTTCTACGGCGGGATCACCGACGAGGAGATCGTCGCCGGGCAGGCGCAGATGGGTGACGCGGTCGCCGAGTGGTTCACCCCGTCCATCCAGGACCGGCACGACCTGATCATCACGCACAACGCGGTGATCGGCTGGTTCGTCCGCGAGGTCTTCCAGGCACCCGAGTGGCGCTGGATGGGGACGAACGTCGCCCACACCGCGCTGACCGTGATCCGGATCCGCTCGGCCAAGCCCGCCGAGCTCGTCACGCTCAACGACACGGCGCACCTGCCGGTCGAGCTCCGGACCGGCCTGCCGGTCGAGCAGCCGCTCTGACAAGGAGCGCACCGGACCGTCGGACCGTCGGACTGGAGGCGCGGGTCGGGCCCGCCCCGCGCCTCCAGTCCGTCAGACGGACGCGTCCGGCATGACCCGCTTGCGGTACCAGGCGGTGGCGTTCGGGTTGTCGTTGAAGGGCTCGACCCGCTCGTAGCCCCGGCCGCGGTACATCGCCCCCGCGGCGACCAGCGAGTCGTTCGTGTCGAGGACGATCGCGGTCGCACCGAGTGCCGCGCCCGCGCGTTCGAGCTCGTCCATCATGGCCGTCGCGACCCCGCGCCCCCGGCCGGACGGGGTGACGAAGACGTGCTTGACCTCGAACCGGACGTCGGTGCCGTCGTCCGCGATCCGGCGGAGCCCGCCGCACCCCACGGGCTCGTCGCCGTCGTGGGCCAGGACGAACACACCGCGCGGCGGGGTGAACTGCTCGGCCGGCGTGCGCTTCCGCGAGTACGACCCCTGCGCGCTCGGGAACGTCGCCTCGCGCTCGTCGAGGTAGGCCTCGAGCAGGGCGTCGACCTCGGGCAGGTCGCCGGGCACGATGCGGACGGTGACCGGCGTGCGATCGGTGGTCATGGGTCGATCCTAGGATGGAGCGCATGGTCACTCCCGTCGCCGTCGTCGGCGCCACCGGTCGTCTCGGGGGCCTCGTCGCCGCCGTGGTCGAGGAACTGCCCGACTTCGAACTCGTCGCACGGCTGTCGTCGAAGGACGGTGCGCACGAGCCGGACCCGACGGTGTTCAACGGCGCGGCGGTCGTCATCGACGTGACGGTCCCGGCCCTCAGCCCGGCCATCGTCGCGAACGCGCTGGAGAGCGGCGCCAACGTGCTGGTCGGCACGTCCGGTTGGTCGGCGTCGCGGCTCGCCACCCTGCGGACCGCCCTCGCCGACCGCCCCGACCAGGGTGTCCTGGTCGTGCCGAACTTCTCGATCGGTTCCGTGGTCGGCACGCACCTGGCGACGATCGCAGCGCCGTGGTTCCCCGCGATCGAGATCATCGAGACGCACCACGCGGGCAAGATCGACTCGCCGTCGGGCACCGCGGTCCGCACGGCCGAACTCATCTCCGAGGCCCGGCGCGAGGTCGGGCCGGTCGACGCGCCGCACGTCGACCAGCGTGCGCGCGGGCAGCAGGTGGCGAGCGTGCCGATCCACTCGCTGCGGCTGCCCGGCGTCACGGCCGTGCAGGACGTGGTGCTGAGCGGGCCGGGCGAGACCCTGACGATCCGGCACGACACCACCGACGACACCGCGTACGCGCCGGGCATCCGCGCGGCGCTGTCGGCCGTCGGCGCGTTGCGGGGCCTGTCCGTCGGCCTCGGCACCGTGCTCGGGATCGGCTGACGTGGGGATCCGCTCGCCGTTCTGGGGTGCGGCCCTGATGGCGGTGCTGTTGCTGGTCTACATCGTGTTGATCGGCGCACGGGCGGTGGCCTTCATCGCGACCGGACTCGCCATCGGAGTCGCGATCGGTGTCGCGCTGATCGTGATCGCCCTGATCGGGGCACTGCTGCTCGTGCTCGAGTTCCGGTTCGGGCTGCGCATCACGCGGCTCGGCGCCCGGCTCGAACACGAGGGCGGCACGCCGGACGACGTCGTCGAGGTCCGTCCGTCGGGTCGCCCGACCCGCGCGGCGGCGGACGAGCTCTTCCCGCGGTACCGCGCGGCGGTCGAGGCATCGCCCGACGACTGGCGCGCCTGGTACCGGCTCGGCGTCGTCTACGACGCGGCCGGCGACCGGAAGCGAGCGCGGTCGGCCATGCGCACGGCACTGTCGCACGCTCGGTAGCCGCGGCCGGTGACCGACCCCGCGCCCGCGTGGCCGGCTAGCGCGACAGCACGGCGTCGACGGCGTCCTCGGCGCGGGCGTGGCGGAAGACGTACCCCGACTCGAGCAACTTCGTCGGCACCATCTGCTGGTTGGACAGGAGCATCTCGTCGGCCGCCTCGCGCAGCAGGGCACGCAGCGCGAACTCGGGCACGCGGAACAGGTAGGGGCGGTGCAGGTCCTCGGCGACGCGCCGTGTGATGCGGTCCGAGACGGCGGGCACCGGGCCGGCAAGGTTCACCGGGCCGCTGACGTCGTGAGCGGCGGTCGCCAGGTGCACGACGGCGCCGACCTCGTCCTCGAGCGCGATCCACGGCCAGTACTGGCCGCCGGTGCCGAGTCGGCTGCCGAGCCCGAACCGCGTGAGCGGCAGGACGGGCGCAAGCGCACCGCCGCCCTTCCCGATCACGATGCCGGTCCGGAGCAGGACCACGCGGACGCCCTCGGGCGCCTGCTGTGCGGCCGCTTCCCACTTCGTCGTCACGTCGGCCAGGAACCCCCGACCGGGCGCCGCGTCGTCCTGCAGCACGTCCGCCGGACGGTCGCCGTACACCCCGGACGCCGACCCGGACAGGAACAGGCGGGGCGGGGTGCCGGCCTGCCGCATCGCCTCGACCAGGGTGCCGGTGGCGCCGAGTCGCGAGTCGAGGATCTCCCGCTTGTACTGCTCGGTCCACGGCAGCTTGCCGATGTTCGCACCGGCCAGGTTCACGACGACGTCCGCGCCGTCCAGGACGGCCGGGTCGAGCGGCCGACTGCCGGGGGCCCAGCGGAACTCGGTGGGGGATTGCGGCTCGCGCCGCACCAGGGTCGAGACGTGGTGTCCGGCGTCACGCAGGGCGCGGACCAGGGGGGTCCCGATGAAGCCGGACGCGCCGGCGACCAGGATCGAGAGCGGCTGATCGGTCATGCGGGCAAGGCTACTCAGGACACTGACGGGAGGCCCGATGCCGCCCCGGTGTGACGGGTCGCCGGCGACGGTGGTGGCGTTTAGGCTCGGAGGCGTGACTGACACCCAGGCCGTCCAGCCCGACGCCACCGTTGCCACCCCCTACGAGGACCTGCTGCGCCGCGTCCTGACCGAGGGCGCCCCCAAGGGGGACCGCACCGGCACGGGGACGCGCAGCCTGTTCGGTGCGCAGCTGCGGTTCGACCTGTCGCAGGGCTTCCCGCTCATCACCACCAAGCGGGTGCACTTCAAGTCGATCGCGTACGAGCTGCTGTGGTTCCTGCGCGGCGACGGCAACGCCACCTGGCTGCAGGAGCACGGCGTCCGGATCTGGAACGAGTGGGCGGACGCGTCCGGTGACCTCGGACCCGTCTACGGCGTGCAGTGGCGCTCATGGCCGACGCCCTCCGGCGAGCACATCGACCAGATCGCCCAGGTCATCGACCAGATCCGCACGAACCCGGACTCCCGTCGCCTGATCGTCTCGGCGTGGAACGTCGCGGACATCCCGGACATGGCGCTCGCCCCGTGCCACGCGTTCTTCCAGTTCCACGTCAACGACGGCAAGCTCTCGTGCCAGCTCTACCAGCGCAGCGCGGACATGTTCCTCGGCGTGCCCTTCAACATCGCCTCGTACGCGCTGCTCACCCACATGATCGCGGCGCAGACGGGCCTGCAGGTCGGCGACTTCGTGTGGACCGGCGGCGACTGCCACGTCTACGACAACCACGTCGAGCAGGTCGAGGAGCAGCTCTCCCGCACGCCGTACCCGCTGCCCACGCTCGAGCTCGCGCCGCGCGACTCGATCGACGACTACGAGTACGACGACTTCACCGTGGTCGGCTACCACCACCACCCGGCGATCTCGGGCGCGGTCGCGGTCTGATGTCCGACGCCGCATGGTCCGAGTCCATCCGGGGCGTCGGCATGGTGTGGGCCCGGTCGACCGACGGCGTGATCGGCGCCGACGGCGGGATGCCGTGGCACGTCCCCGAGGACCTCGCCCACTTCCGCCAGGTCACCGGCAGCGCGACCGTCGTGATGGGGCGCCGCACCTGGGACTCGCTCCCGCCGCGCTTCCGGCCCCTCCCCGGGCGGCGCAACGTGGTGCTCACGCGCGACCCGGCCTGGACGGCCGAGGGCGCCGTGCCCGTGCACGACCTGGCGACCGCGCTCGACACGGACGAACCCGTGTGGGTGATCGGCGGTGGTCAGGTCTACGCGGCGGCACTGCCCTTCGCCGACCGGGTCTCCGAGACGGTCATCGACGTGCAGGTCGACGGCGACACGGTCGCGCCGACGCTCGACGACGGCTGGCAGCGCGTCGACGACGGCGACTGGCATCAGTCACGGAACGGCGGCGTCCGCTACCGCTTCGTCGAGTGGCGCCGCCGCTCGTAGCGTCGAGCCCGACACAGCACCGCCTCGCGGACACGGCACCTCGCTCGTTCACGGTTCCGTGTCCGGAAGGCGGTTCGCAGCAGCTGCGAACCGGCGGGCGCGACCGGTGCACCGGGGCCGCACCGGGCCTCCTGTCCGCCCACCGTCCACGCGGACGGCCTGCGTGTCGCCCATCCCCGGTACGCTGGACGCCGTGTCCCCGCGTGAGAACCCCTTCGGCCAGGTGCTCGTCGCCCTCGTGACCCCGTTCACCGCCGACGGCGAAGTGGACTGGCCGGGCGTCGAGCAGCACATCGACGACTGCATCACGGCCGGGGCGGACGGCATCGTCGTCACCGGCACCACGGGCGAGACCTCGACCCTGACCGACCCGGAGAAGCTCCGTCTGGTCGAGGTCGGCAAGTCCGTCGCGGCCGGTCGCGCGAAGATCATCACGGGCGGTGGCTCGAACGAGACCGCGCACGCCATCCACCTCTACAAGCAGAGCGAGCGGGCCGGCGCCGACGGCGTGATGATCGTCACGCCGTACTACAACAAGCCGACCCAGGCGGGCGTGCTCACCCACTTCCGGATGATCGCCGACGCCACCGACCTGCCGGTCATCCTCTACGACATCCCGGGTCGCACGGGCATCCCGATCACGTACGAAACGATCGTGCGTGCGTCCAAGCACCCGAACATCCTCGCGGTGAAGGACGCCAAGGGCGACTTCGCCGAGGTCTCCCGCGTCCTCAACAACACCGACCTCATGTACTTCTCCGGTGACGACACGAACGTGCTCCCGCACCTGTCGATCGGGGCGACCGGCCTGATCGGCGTCACCGCGAACGTCACGAGCACGCCGTACCGCACGATCGTCGACGCGGTGAACGCCGGCGACCTGGCCACGGCGACCCGCGAGCACCAGCGCATCGAGCCGCTGGTCCGCGCCGTGATGACCCACGTGCCGGGCACCGTCGCGGCGAAGTACATCCTGCACGGGCTCGGCCGCATCGGCAGCCCGCGCGTCCGTCTGCCGCTCGTCGGCCCCGAGGACTCCGAGGCCTACGCCATCGAGACCTCCCTCGAAGCGGTGCACGGCATCCCCGGCGCCGACTTCTCGAACTTCCGCCCGGACCGCAACGCGGCCGCCGGCGGTGCGCTTCCGAAGGTGCCAGGCACCACCCGTTGATCGACCGCGGCGCGCAGGACGCGCGTCGCCAAAGCAGTCAGGACCGAATGCCCACGCAAGTCTCCGAACCCCAGCCCCTCGAGCCGGGCACCCTCCGCGTCATCCCGATCGGTGGCCTCGGTGAGATCGGTCGCAACATGACCGTCTACGAGTACGAGGGCAAGCTCCTCATCGTCGACGCCGGCGTGCTGTTCCCCGAGGAGCACCAGCCGGGCGTCGACCTGATCCTGCCCGACTTCGCGCCGATCCGGGACCGCCTGGACGACGTCCTCGGCGTCGTGCTCACCCACGGCCACGAGGACCACATCGGCGCCGTGCCGTACCTGCTCAAGCTCCGTGGCGACATCCCGCTGATCGGCTCCACGCTGACCCTGGCGCTGGTCGAGGCGAAGCTCAAGGAACACCGGATCAAGCCGTACACGCTGGTCGTCGCCGAGGACCAGACCGAGCAGATCGGCCCGTTCCACCTCGAGTTCGTCGCGGTGAACCACTCCATCCCGGACGCCCTCGCCGTCGCCATCACGACCCCCGCGGGCCGTGTGCTGCACACCGGTGACTTCAAGATGGACCAGCTGCCGCTCGACGACCGCATCACCGACCTCCGCGCGTTCGCACGCCTGGGCGAGGCCGGCGTCGACCTGTTCCTGCCGGACTCCACCAACGCCGACGTGCCGGGCTTCACCGCTCCGGAGCGCGACATCGGTCCGGTCCTCGAGAACATCATCATGCGCGCCCGCAAGAAGGTGGTCGTCGCGAGCTTCTCGTCGCACGTGCACCGAGTGCAGCAGGTCCTCGACGCCGCGGCCGCCGCCAACCGCAAGGTCGCGTTCATGGGCCGGTCGATGATCCGCAACATGACGATCGCTGCCGACCTCGGGTACCTGCGGGTGCCGGAGAACGTGCTCATCGACACCAAGAAGGCCAAGAACGTCCCGGACGACCAGATCGTCTACATGTCGACCGGGTCGCAGGGCGAGCCGATGGCGGTCCTGGCACGCATGGCGAACCTCGAGCACCAGATCGAGATCGGCGAGGGCGACACCGTCATCCTGGCGTCCTCGCTCATCCCGGGCAACGAGAACGCCGTCTACCGCGTGATCGACGGGCTGACCAAGCTCGGCGCGAAGGTCGTGCACAAGGGCAACGCGAAGGTGCACGTCTCCGGGCACGCATCGGCCGGCGAGCTCCTGTACTGCTACAACATCCTGCGCCCGCGCAACGTCCTGCCCGTGCACGGCGAGCAGCGCCACCTGTACGCGAACGCCGACCTGGCGATCCAGACCGGTGTGCCGCCGCGCAACGTCATCCTCGGCCAGGACGGCATCGTCGTCGACCTGAAGGACGGCGTCGTGAACGTCGCCGGGCAGCTCGACATCGGCTACGTCTACGTCGACGGGTCCACCGTCGGCGAGATCACCGACGCCGACCTCAAGGACCGTCGCGTCCTCGCCGAAGAGGGCTTCATCTCGGTGTTCTGCGCCGTCGACTTCGCGACCGGCCAGTGCGTCATCGGCCCGGAGATCCAGTCCCGCGGCTTCGCCGAGGACGACTCCGTCTTCGACGACGTCCGTCCGCAGATCGCGCGCGCGCTCGCCGACGCGGCCGGCAACGGCACCCGGGACGCGCACGCGTTCAGCCAGGTCGTCCGCCGCACCGTCGGCCGGTGGGTCAACACCAAGCACCGTCGCCGCCCGATGATCGTCCCGGTGATCATCGAGGCGTAGCGCCGACGCGCAGAGCCGACCAGGAGGCCCGGTGCACGTCCGTCACGGACGCGCACCGGGCCTCCTGGGCGTGTTCCGTGCACCGGTCCGTCCGACCGGCCACCTGGTCTCATCCTCAGGAATGATCCTGGCTGGGATGCCGGACACTAGCATTTCGGTGTGAACGTCCTCCGCCGCTGGGTGTGGCCCGGCCTCAAGTTCCTCGTGTTCGCCGCGGTCGCGGTGGCGCTCGTCCGGCTCGCCTTCTTCGCGGCGACGCCGCCCGAAGCCGACACCGTCCCGACCGGGCAGATCACGGACCCGGTCGTCACCGTCACGACGGGCGACATCAGCAACGACGTCGAGGCGAAGGGCACGATCCGCTCCGTCGCGTCCACCCCGGTGCGTGCGACGGTCGCGGGTGCGGTGAACCGGGTCTTCGTCGCCGACGGCGCGCACGTCGAGCAGGGGGCCGCCGTCCTCGACGTGCGCGTCGAGACCCCTGTCGAGGGCGTCACCGAGGACGGCAGCGCCCTGCCGCCGAAGGTCACGTTCTCGACGGTCACGGCACCGGCGGCCGGCACGGTGTCCGGGCTCGACCTGGTCGAGAAGCAGCCGGTCGAGATCGGCACCGTGGTCGCCCGGGTGGCACCCGAGTCCTACCGGGCGAGTGCGACCCTGCAGGCGGCGCAGCTCTACCGGCTCGTCGACCGTCCGTCCGAGGCCACGGTCACGGTCAAGGACGGCCCGGCGCCGTTCACCTGCACGAACCTCTCGCTCACCAGCGCTCCGTCCGGCGACGGCGCTGCGGACGACGACGCCTCGCAGGACGGCAGCGCATCGGACGCCACGACCGGCGGCACGCAGCTCGAGTGCGACGTCCCGGGTGACGTCACCGTCTTCCCCGGACTCGAGGTCACGATGGCCGTGCCGGCGGGCAAGGCCGAGGGTGTGCTCACGCTCCCGACCACCGCGGTGCAGGGGACCGCCCAGCGGGGGATCGTCACCGTCGTCGGCAAGAGCGGCGACCGCGAGCGGCGCGAGGTCGAGCTGGGCATCACCGACGGCGAGCAGGTCGAGGTGAAGACCGGTCTGGCCGAGGGCGACCGGGTGCTGCAGTTCGTCCCCGGCAAGGAGCAGGCCGACGACGACGCCGTCGACGGCGGCAGCGTGGTGTCCGGATGAGCCTGGTCTCGGTGCGCGGGCTCCGGAAGTCCGTGGTGCTTCCTGACGGGTCGACGCTCGAGATCCTGCGCGGCATCGACCTCGCGGTCGACGCCGACAGCCGGACCGCCATCGTCGGCCGGTCGGGCTCGGGCAAGTCGACGCTGCTGAACATCCTGGGGCTCCTCGACGCCCCGACCGACGGCGACCACCGTTTCGACGGGGTCGACGTCGGTCGCGCCGGGTCGGTCCGCCGCGACCGCATCCGGGGCGCCGACGTCGGGTTCGTGTTCCAGCAGTTCAACCTGCTCCAGGGCCGGACCGCGGTCGAGAACGTCGAGGTGCCGCTGCTCTACGCGTCCGGCCGCGACTTCTGGCGGCGTCGGCGTCTGGCCACCGAGATGCTCGACCGCGTGGGCCTGGCCGATCGTGCCGACACGCAGCCGCACCGGCTGTCGGGCGGCGAACAGCAGCGTGTGGCGATCGCGCGCGCCCTGGTGCGGTCCCCGCGGCTGATCCTGGCCGACGAGCCGACCGGAGCGCTCGACGTCGACACCGGGCGGTCCGTGATGGCGCTGCTCGAGACCGTCGCCGCCGAGACCGGTGCGGCGCTCGTGACCATCACGCACGACCCCGCGGTGGCCGCACGGGCCGAGGTCGTGCACCGGATCGACCACGGACTGGTCGTCGACGCGAGTGCCGAGGCCCTGGCGTGAACGGGGTCCTCACGACCATCGTCGGGACGTTCGTCGAGTCCTGGCAGGAACTGCGGGTCCACCGCGGGCGGGTCGTCCTCAGCCTGGTCGGCGTGACGATCGCCGTCGCCTCGCTCGCCGTCGTGGTCGGCTTCGGCGCTCTCGCCGAGAAGGCGACCGCGGCACTGAACGAGCAGTACGGCGGACGTCCCGCGACGTTCTCGCTGACGGCGTCGTCGTCGACCGGGGACGCCGTCGCGGACGAGGACGCCCTGTTCGCCGAGTACCGCGCGGCGGCCGACCGCTACGACGTGCGGTGGACCAGTGAGGCGATGGAGGGACCGCGCAAGGTCCAGTTCCCCGACGGGGTCG
The DNA here is from genome assembly GCF_003234655.2 of Curtobacterium sp. MCLR17_007. Classification (NCBI taxonomy): domain Bacteria; kingdom Bacillati; phylum Actinomycetota; class Actinomycetes; order Micrococcales; family Microbacteriaceae; genus Curtobacterium; species Curtobacterium sp. MCLR17_007. Next base: position 1,227,057 of record NZ_CP126271.1, read on the forward strand.
CCGACGTGTACACCAGGACGGTCGACCCGGACTACGCCGAGATGCACCGGGTGCGCATGGCCTCCGGGGCGTGGTTCACCGAGGACGACCGTGGGCGGCTCGCGCCGGCGGTCGTCGTCAACCGGGCGTTCCTCGAGCGCCTCGGCGACCCGGACATCGTCACGCACCCGACCGTCCGGTTGCCGGGGACGCCGGGATCGGTCGCCGTCGTCATCGGCGAGTACGTGACGAGCGAGTACGACACCGAGCCGTCCATGTACGAGATGGCCCGGTCCGTCGCGTCGACCGGACTGACGGCCGACCCGGACATGGGCATCAGCCGCTCGTTCGAGGTCTGGGTGCCCGACCACCACGCGAAGCAGCTCGCGAAGCGGATCGCCAGCGACGCCGAGCGGGCGTCCGGCGGCGCGGTGGAGGTCTCGGCGGACCGGATGGACGCCGCGGGCACCGTCGACGGCGATCCGCTCGGGCCCCTGCGGTACGTCATCGCGGCGGTCTCGGTCCTGGTGCTCGTGCTCGGCGGTCTCGGGTTGCTCAACGTCTCGCTCGTGAGCGTCCGGCAGCGCATCCGCGAGATCGGCATCCGTCGCGGTGTCGGAGCGACGGCCGGCCGGGTCTTCGTCGCCGTGCTGCTCGAGAACGTCCTCGGCACAGCGGTCGCCGGCGCGGTCGGCGTGATGCTCGGCGCCGCGGTGCTCAGCAACGGGACGGTCCGTTCGGCGATCACGAGCGGTGCCGACGTCGGGGGAGCGCCGTTCCCCCTCGAGGCCGCGCTCGTCGGGATCGGTGCGGCGGTGGCCGTCGGTGCGCTCGCCGGGCTGCTGCCGGCTCTGGTCGCCGTCCGCGTCAAGGTCATCGACGCCATCCGGTACTGAGGACCGGTCCCGGCAGTCCCGTCGTGTGCGCGGCGGGGCTGCCGGGCATTGTCCGCGCGGGGCGTTATGGTCGTCCCCATGGCCGGAGGCACCAAGTCGACCACGCGCTCGCGCGCGTCAACGTCGTCACGCACGAGTGGAGCGCGCGGTACGTCGCGCACCCAGGCCACCACGAAGAAGCTCCCACAGGCGACGCCCCCGGTCGAGTTCAGTGGCCCGAACCCCCTCGTGACCGCATGGGTGGGCATGGCGCACGGCGTGGGGGCGATGTTCCGCCTGCTCGGCAAGGAGTCCCTCGAGAAGGACCAGCGCCGCGACGGCTTCCCGTTCTTCCTGTTCGTGCTGGCCATCGCCGGTGCCGTCGTCGAGTGGCTCAACCCCACCAACGCGGTGTCGATCGCGCTCGACGCCTACACGTTCGGCGGCCTGTTCGGTCGGTTGGCGTTCGCGCTGCCGGTCATCATGGTCGTCTTCGCGGGGTGGTTGTTCCGGCACCCGGCGTCCGTCCACGACAACACCCGGATCGGGATCGGCCTGGGCCTGCTGCTCGTGTCGATCTCGTCGCTCTGCCACGTGTTCGGCGGACAGCCGAGCGCTGCCGACGGCATGCCCGCCCTCGCGACCGCCGGCGGGGTCCTCGGCTGGGTCGTCATCGGCTGGCTCGTCGCCGTCGCCACCGCGTGGATCGCCGTGCCGGTCGCCGTGGTGCTGCTCGTGCTCTCCCTGTTCATCATCACCAAGACGCCGCCGAACAAGCTCGGACGTCGTCTGCACGAGCTCTACGCCTACCTGTTCGGTGCGCCCGCTCCGGTGGCCGAGGAATTCGACGAGTCCGCAGCCGAGCCGGCGGCACCGTCCCGCAAGCGCGGCGGCAAGACCACGTCGCAGGGTCTGCAGCTGTTCGACGACCTCGGCTTCGAGGACGGCGAGCAGCCCGACCCCGACGCCGAGGGGCACATCCCCTGGTGGCGCCGCAACAAGTCCGGGCGCGAAGAGGACCCGGCGTACGACAGCCCGGTGATCCCCGCCGCGCAGACCGCCGCCGCGCCGGCAGCCACACCGTCGCCGAACGCGGGTGCCGCCGCAGGGCTCGTCGACCACACCCCGGCCGAGCCGGCATCGGTGAACCTCAACGACTCGCTCGAGACCGAGGTCGCCGCCGACCTCGACCGCGCCGAACAGGCGCTCCGTGACTTCGGCGCGCCCGTGCCGGACGACGCGACCGAGGTGATCCGTCCCGGACGTGACGTGCCCGCCGTGGTCTCCCCGGTCCTCCCGGCCGACGTGGCGGAGCCGGTCCTGCCGGCGGACCCGGCGCCGTCTGCTGACGACCCGTCGCGCCCGTACCGACTGCCCGCCGCCAGCACGCTGAGTGCCGGGACGCCCTCGGTCGCGCGCAGCCAGGCGAACGAGGACATCGTCGCCGCGATCACCGGTGTGCTCACCGAGTTCAAGGTCGACGCGAAGGTGACCGGCTTCTCCCGCGGCCCGACGGTCACGCGGTACGAGATCGAGCTCGGCCCTGGTGTCAAGGTCGAGCGCGTCACCGCACTGTCCAAGAACCTGTCCTACGCGGTGGCCTCGAACGAGGTCCGCATCCTGTCGCCGATCCCGGGCAAGAGCGCCATCGGCGTCGAGATCCCGAACTCCGACCGCGAGGTCGTGTCCCTCGGCGACGTCCTGCGCTCGAACGCGGCGACCAAGTCGAAGCACCCGATGACGATCGGTGTCGGCAAGGACGTCGAGGGCGGGTTCGTCGTGGCGAACCTGGCGAAGATGCCGCACATGCTCGTCGCCGGGTCCACCGGCTCCGGCAAGTCCGTCTTCATCAACTCGATGATCACCTCGCTGCTCATGCGTGCGAAGCCGTCCGAGGTCCGCATGGTCCTCGTCGACCCCAAGCGCGTCGAGCTGTCGATCTACGCGGGAGTCCCGCACCTGATCACGCCCATCATCACGAACCCCAAGAAAGCGGCCGAAGCGCTGCAGTGGGTCGTGAAGGAGATGGACATGCGGTACGACGACCTGGCGTCCTTCGGGTTCCGCCACGTCGACGACTTCAACAAGGCGATCGAGAACGGCGAGATCGTGCTGCCGGCCGGCAGCGAGCGCAAGCTCAAGCCGTACCCGTACCTGCTCGTCGTCGTCGACGAGCTCGCCGACCTCATGCTCGTCGCCCCGCGTGACGTCGAGGAGTCGATCGTCCGAATCACACAGCTCGCCCGCGCTGCCGGCATCCACCTCGTGCTCGCCACGCAGCGCCCGTCGGTCGACGTCATCACCGGGCTCATCAAGGCCAACGTGCCGTCGCGCATCGCGTTCGCGGTCACGAGCGTCACCGACTCCCGCGTCATCCTCGACCAGCCGGGTGCCGACAAGCTCATCGGGCAGGGCGACGCGCTCTTCCTGCCGATGGGCTCGTCCAAGGCCGTCCGCGTGCAGGGTGCCTGGGTGCAGGAGAGCGAGGTCGCCGAGGTCGTCCAGCACGTCACGCGACAGGCGCAGCCCGAGTACCGCCAGGACGTCGCCGCCGTCGTCGAGCGCAAGGAGATCGACGCCGACATCGGCGACGACCTCGAGCTGCTCCTCGCGGCGGTCGAACAGGTCGTCTCGACGCAGTTCGGTTCGACCTCGATGCTGCAGCGCAAGCTCCGGGTCGGGTTCGCCAAGGCCGGGCGGCTCATGGACCTCATGGAGTCCCGCGACATCGTCGGGCCGTCCGAGGGGTCCAAGGCCCGCGACGTCCTGGTCACGGCGGACCAGCTGCCGTCCGTGCTGGCGAAGCTGCGCGGCGAGGAGCCGCCGGCGGCGCCTGCCGCCCCGGTCGCGGCGGCAGGTGCTTCTCCGGCGCCGATGGTCTCGGGTGCTCCGGGCTCGGCGCCGGCTCCCGCGCCAGACGACGACCGGTACGGTGCCGATCCCGTCGGCGACATGACACGCGGGTACGATCAGGTCGAGGACGAACCGGACGAGGACGCCTGGGGCCTCACAGGCAGGGAGTGATCAGGATGACCGCCTCGGACGGCACCACCACGAAGCGGTTCCCGTGGCGCGGACGGCTGATCCGCAAGGGTCCCGGCCCCGCGTCGACGGCGAACGTCGCGAACATCATCACCGTCATCCGCATCCTGATGGCGCCGCTCTTCTTCGTCCTGCTGCTGTCGGACGGCGGGCAGGACACGGCCGTGCGCATCTGGGCCGCGGTGCTGTTCGTCGTGGCGATCGTCACCGACAGCGCCGACGGCATCATCGCCCGCCGCCAGGACCTGGTGACGGACTTCGGCAAGCTCGTCGACCCCATCGCGGACAAGGTCCTGATCGGCGGCGCACTGGTCGCCCTGTCGATCCTCGGTGAGCTGCCCTGGTACGTCACGGTCCTGATCATGGTGCGCGAGATCGGCATCACCGTGTTCCGGTTCGCGGTGCTGTCCGACCGCGTCATCCCCGCCAGCCGCGGCGGCAAGATCAAGACCGTGCTGCAGGCCGTGGCGATCACGCTCGCGCTGTTCCCGTGGTGGGGTTTCGCCGGCGACGTGGCCCACTGGACCAACGGCGTCCTGATGACCGCGGCGGTGGTCGCCACCGTGCTCAGCGGGCTCGACTACCTGTGGCAGGCGTACCGGCACAACCGGACTGGCGCGTGAACGGACCCGCCGATCCGTCCCCGGACGAGGACCCTGTCCGCATCGCGCCACGGGTGATCGGGGAACTGACCGTCCGCGGTGAATCCCTCGCGGTGGCAGAGTCCCTCACCGGCGGTCTCGTGGTCTCGACGCTCGTGGGCGTCCCCGGAGCGAGCGCCGTGGTCCGTGGCGGTGTCGTGGCCTACGCGACCCCGGTCAAGGCGTCCGTGCTCGGTGTCTCTGCCTCGCTGCTGGCCGCGAACGGTGCCGTGGACCCCGAGGTCGCGAGGCAGATGGCGGCCGGGGTCCGGACGGCACTCGCGGTCGACGGCGAGCCCGCCACGTGGGGGATCAGCACCACGGGCGTCGCCGGACCCGACCCGCAGGACGGCAAGCCGGTCGGCACGGTGTTCGTCGGCATCGCCTCGGCCGACGGCGCCGAGGCGTTCGCGCTGCACCTCGACGGCGCTCGTGACGCAATCCGACAGCGGACCGTCTCCGAACTCCTGGTACGACTGTTCGCCACGCTCCAGAGTGGGGAATGACCCGCGTTACCACCGGGTTACATCTCACGCAATCTCCAGCAGGACGGCAGCCCAGGTGGCTAGCATGCTGCAACCGGCAACGCTCGTGTTGCCGAACCCCGAAACGGTCATCCCGGCCGGTCGGGCGCGGAGACGACAGAGAGGAGGAGTTCTCATGGTTCTCGTTCGTCAGGAAATCGGCGATGTTCTGCGTGACTTCCGCTTGCAGAAGGGCCGGACCCTCCGTCAGGTCGCGTCCAAGGCCAGCGTTGCGCTCGGGTACCTCAGCGAGGTCGAGCGCGGTCAGAAAGAGGCCAGCTCGGAGATCCTCGCGTCCGTCGCGGACGCGTTGGACACCCCCATCTCGACGATCATGCGCGAAGTAGGAGACCGTCTCGCCGTGGTCGAGGGACTGGTCCCGGTCCCGGACATGCTCCCGGACGAACTCGTCGCCGAGTTCGACAACGACCTCGCGGTGCGCTGAGTCGCACGGCACCTGAACGCCCCCGTCGGTCCGCCGGCGGGGGCGTTCTCGCGTCCGTGGCGTGGACTGCCGATGCCCTGCGTCGCGTCGTGCGCGCCCGGCCGGTCTAGCCTTGTCGGATGCGTGTGAGTGAGTTCTGGCGGGCCGTCGACCAGGTCTTCGGCGAGGCCTACGGTGCCGTCGTCGCCCGTGACGTCGTGCTCGAGGAGCTGGGCGGTCGCTCGGCCGCCGACGCGATCGCCGCAGGAGTGCCGACCCGCAAGGTGTGGGAAGCGCTCTGCGACTCCCAGGACGTCCCCCCAGAGCGCCGTCATGGCAAGGGCCTGCTGGAGCCGCGGGACTGATCGCCGAGGTCGAACACGCGTTCGGCGTGTCGCTCGAACGCGTGTTCGACGGGTGGTACGTTCCTGCACATCGGAGTCGAGCGATGCATCCGTCCACAGGCAACGCGGTGACCGGCAGTCATGTCGGTGGCCAGCCCTAGGTTCGGAGGCATCGGGAGACACCCGGAGCCTTGTCCGAGAACCAGCAGCCCTGCACCACCGGCTGCTGGGGACCAGACAGCCTACAGGCGGCAGACCACGAGCACGCAGGAGCACACCATGCCTTCACCCGCAGACCGCGAGAAGTCCCTCGAGACCGCCCTCGCCCAGATCGACCGGCAGTTCGGCAAGGGTGCAGTCATGCGCCTGGGCTCCGACGACCGCGCCCCGGTCGCCGTCATCCCCACCGGTTCGGTCGCGCTGGACGTCGCGCTCGGGATCGGTGGTCTCCCGCGCGGCCGCATCATCGAGATCTACGGCCCGGAGTCGTCCGGAAAGACGACCCTGACGATCCATGCGATCGCCAACGCCCAGCGCAACGGCGGCATCGCGGCCTTCATCGACGCCGAGCACGCGCTCGACCCGGAGTACGCCAAGAAGCTCGGTGTCGACATCGACGCCCTCCTCGTGTCGCAGCCGGACACCGCAGAACAGGCCCTCGAGATCGCGGACATGCTCGTCCGCTCGGGGTCCATCGACCTGATCGTGATCGACTCCGTCGCGGCGCTGGTGCCCCGGGCCGAGATCGAGGGCGAGATGGGTGACTCCCACGTCGGCCTGCAGGCACGCCTCATGTCGCAGGCGCTCCGCAAGCTGGCCGGTGGCCTGAACCAGACGCAGACCACGATGATCTTCATCAACCAGCTGCGCGAGAAGATCGGCGTGTTCTTCGGTTCCCCGGAGACCACGTCGGGCGGCAAGGCGCTCAAGTTCTACGCGTCGGTCCGGCTCGACATCCGCCGCATCGAGACCCTGAAGACGGGGACGGACGCGGTCGGCAACCGCACGCGCGTCAAGGTCGTCAAGAACAAGATGGCGCCGCCTTTCAAGCAGGCCGAGTTCGACATCCTGTACGGCACGGGCATCTCGCGCGAGGGTTCGCTGCTCGACTTCGGTGTCGACCACAACATCGTCAAGAAGTCCGGCGCCTGGTACACGTACGACGGCGACCAGCTCGGGCAGGGCAAGGAGAACTCGCGTTCCTTCCTGATCCAGAACCCCGAGATCGCCGCTGAGATCGAAGGCAAGATCCTCGCCAAGCTCGGTGTCGGTGGTGCCAAGCCCGCGGCCGACGCCGCTCCGGTGGAGTCCATCGAGCCCAAGCTCGCCGCGCGCAAGGGCGCGTGAGCATCGACGACGACGCGGACCTCGCGCCGGTCACCGACCTGTTCGGTGCGCGGTCCCGTCGTGGTCGGGGTGCCGCGGGGAAGGGCGACGCGGGCCGTGCCCAGGACGCGTCCGGTGACGACGAGTCGGGCCGCGACGAGTCGACCCGCGTCGAGTCGGGCCGCGACGCATCGCCTGGCGACGAGGCAGACGCCGACGAGTCGTTCGCCGCTGACGCGGACACGCCGGTCCCGGTGCAGCTCAGGGGCTCACCGGGCCCGTCCGAATGGGTCTCTCCGGTGGTCGGGGACGGCTCAGGCCGCAGCGCTCGTGCCGAGCAGTCCGGGTACGACACCGAGGACGAAGCATCGGCGCCGACGGCGTCGGTGTTCTCGATCACGGACGGCGACGAGATCGACCCCGCTGACGCTCCGCGCCCCATCGACGACCAGCGTGCGGACGCCGAGCGCCTCAGCATGCGGGCGCTCGGACGCAAGGGCATCAGCGAGTCCGAGATGCGCTCGACGCTCACGCGCAACGACCTCGACGCCCAGGTCGTCGAGGACGAGATCGAGCGTCTGACCCGCGTCGGGTTGCTCGACGACGTGGCGCTGGCGACCGATCTTGTCGACCGGCTGCACGACCGCAAGAGCCTGGGGCGTCAGGGTGTCGTCGCGGAACTCCGCCGCCGGGGCATCGACCAGGTTGCGATCGACGCGGCCCTCGACGCCGCGGCGGACGATGACGACGACGAGTTCCTGCGGGCGATCGAGCTGGCGCAGAAGCGCGCCGGGCAGCTGCGGGGGCTCGACCGGGCAACGGCAGAGCGTCGTCTGTCGGGTTTCCTGATGCGCAAGGGCTACAACGGCGGGATCGTGCGGATCGCCGTCGAACGTGCCCTCGACGGCTCGGCTCCGCCCCGGTCCGGGGGACCGCGCGGTCCCGTCCGGTTCGAGTAGCGCCGGGCTGGCCGCAGGCAGCTCCCGACCGACCGGCGGGGCTGCCCGGCGGCCGGTCCCGACCTACACTGGGACGATCATGGCGACCGTCGACGCGCAGCCCCGCACCTACGAAGTCCGTACGCACGGCTGCCAGATGAACGTGCACGACTCCGAGCGGTTGAGCGGCTCGCTCCAGGCAGCCGGGTACGTCGCAGCCGACGGAGCCCAGGCCGACGTCGTCGTGATCAACACCTGCGCCGTCCGCGAGAACGCTGACAACCGGCTCTACGGCAACCTGGGGCAGCTCGCCGGCATCAAGCGCGAGCACCCGGGCATGCAGATCGCGGTCGGCGGGTGCCTGGCGCAGAAGGACAAGGCGGTCATCCTCGAGAAGGCACCCTGGGTCGACGTCGTCTTCGGCACGCACAACATGGGCTCGTTGCCGACCCTGCTCGAGCGCGCGCGGCACAACGGCGAAGCCCAGCTCGAGATCCTCGAGTCGCTCGAGGTCTTCCCGTCGACGCTGCCGACCAAGCGCGACTCGACGCACAGCGGCTGGGTCTCGATCTCGGTCGGGTGCAACAACACGTGCACGTTCTGCATCGTGCCCGCGCTGCGGGGCAAGGAGAAGGACCGTCGCCCGGGTGACGTCCTCGCCGAGATACAGGCACTGGTCGACGACGGGGCCATCGAGGTCACGCTGCTCGGGCAGAACGTGAACTCCTACGGCGTGGAGTTCGGCGACCGTCAGGCCTTCGGCAAGCTGCTGCGGGCGGCCGGGCAGATCGAGGGACTCGAGCGCGTCCGGTTCACCAGCCCGCACCCGGCCGCCTTCACGGACGACGTCATCGACGCGATGGCCGAGACCCCGAACGTGATGCCGCAGCTGCACATGCCGCTGCAGTCCGGATCCGACCGGGTGCTCAAGGCGATGCGGCGGAGCTACCGCAGCGAGCGGTTCCTCGGCATCCTCGACCGGGTCCGAGCCGCCATCCCGCACGCGGCGATCTCGACCGACATCATCGTCGGCTTCCCCGGCGAGACCGAGCAGGACTTCGAGGACACGCTCCGCGTCGTCGAGCAGGCCCGGTTCGCGTCCGCCTTCACGTTCCAGTACTCCATCCGACCGGGCACCCCGGCGGCGACGATGGACGAGCAGCTGCCCAAGGAGGTCGTGCAGGCCCGCTACGAGCGCCTCACGGCCCTGCAGGAGCGCATCACGGCCGAGGAGAACGCGAAGCAGGTCGGCCGGACCGTCGAGGTCCTGGTGGCGAGCGGCGAGGGCCGGAAGGACGACGCCACGCACCGCCTGTCGGGCCGCGCCGAGGACTCCCGGCTCGTGCACTTCTCCGTGCCGGCCGGCTTGGACGTCCCGCGGCCGGGCGACGTCGTGACCGTCGAGGTCACGCGCGCGGCGCCGCACTTCCTGGTCGCGGACGCCGCTGCCGACGTGCCCCTGCGGGTCCGACGCACCCGTGCCGGTGACGCCTGGGACCTGGCGCAGGCCGAGTCGTGCGGGGTCCCGACCCCCACCGCGGCTGGCGCTGGTGCACGGCCGGTGTCGCTGGGACTGCCCTCGCTCCGTGTCGGTCGCTGACGCGGCGGTGCCGGGCGACCCGGAGCTGGGCGACCCGGAGCCGCGCGACCAGGACCCGACGCACGATCTCGGCGCGATCGACGGTCTCGTCGCGACCGACGGTCTCGTCGCGACCGACGGTCTCGTCGCGATCGTCGGCGCGACCGGGACCGGCAAGTCCGACCTGGCGATCGCCGTGGCCGACCGGTTCCGCGAGCAGGGACGGCGCGCCGAGGTCGTCAACGCCGACGCGATGCAGTTCTACCGGGGGATGGACATCGGCACAGCGAAGGTGCCGCCCGGGGAACGCCACGGCATCCCGCACCACCAGCTCGACGTGCTCGACGTCACGGACGAGGCCAGCGTCGCCGCCTACCAGCGCGACGCCCGGGCGACGATCGACCGGATCGTGGGCGACGGCGGTGTCGCGGTGCTCGTCGGCGGCAGCGGGCTGTACGTGTCCTCGGTGTTGTACGAGCTCGACTTCCCGGGGACGGACCCGGACCTCCGCGCCGAACTCGAACGCGAGCACGAGCAGCACGGGCCGAACGTGCTGCTCGCACGCCTGCGGGAACTGGACCCCGCGGCGGCGGCGACCATCGACGCCCGCAACCCGCGGCGCCTGATCCGCGCCGTCGAGATCGCGAGCCGATCGGACCGCGTGACCACGAGCCTCCCGTCCGCGCCGCAGGCATGGCGACCCGCCACGGTCCTCCGGCTGCACCGCGAACGGGAGCAGCTCGTGTCGGCCCTGCACGCACGAGCCGCCCGGATGTTCGCCGACGGACTCGTCGACGAGGTCGCAGCGCTCCGCGATCGCGGTCTCGAGCAGGGGCGGACCGCGCGCGCGGCGATCGGGTACTCGCAGGCCCTCGAGGTCCTGCACGGCACGTCGACGCTCGACGAGGCGGTCGAGGCGACCGGCATCGCGACGCGCAAGTACGCCAGACGGCAGGTGTCCTGGTTCCGCCGGTACGCCGAGGCGCAGGTGCTCGACGTCACCGGGAACGACCGCGGGGACCTCTCGGCGCTGGCCCGTAGGATCGTGCCGTGACCGAGCTGCACTTCACCAAGGGCCAGGGGACCGGCAACGACTTCGTCCTGTTCGCCGACCCCGACGCCACGGTCGACCTGACGCCGGACCGCATCCGTGCCATCGCCGACCGCCGGTTCGGCGTGGGTGCCGACGGGGTGATCCGGGCCGTGCGGTCCGATGCGCTTCCCGAGGGGCGTGCCGTCGTCGAGCAGGCCCCCGAGGCCACCTGGTTCATGGACTACCACAACGCCGACGGCACCGTCGCCGAGATGTGCGGCAACGGCATCCGGGTGTTCGCGCGGTACCTGACCGAGTCCGGCCTCGTCGACCTGCAGCCCGGCGAGACCCTGTCGGTCGGCAGCCGCAAGGGCGTCGTCGACGTCCAGCGCCAGGCGAACGGGTTCGCCGCCGACCTGGGGCGCTGGGGCCTCGGCATCGAGGGCGGTGGCGCGTCCGACGTGCTCGTGCGGGCGAAGAACCTCGACCGTGCGCGTCCGGGCCTGGGGATCGACGTGGGCAATCCACACGTGGTGGTGGCCGTCGCGACGGACGACGAGCTCGCGGGGCTCGACCTGACCTACGTGCCCGTCCTCGACCCGACTCCCGCGGCCGGGGCGAACGTCGAGTTCGTGCTGCCCGGCGACCCGCTGGTGCAGGACGGCGTCGGGCAGATCACGATGCGCGTGCACGAGCGCGGCAGCGGGGAGACCCTGTCGTGTGGCACCGGGGCAGTCGCCGCGGCGCTGGCGACGCGGCACTGGGCGGGAGCGTCCGCGCCGGACACCTGGCGGGTGCGGGTGCCGGGCGGGGTCGTCACGGTGCGCATGTTCGCGGCCGAGGACGGCGAACACGTCTCGCTGGCCGGACCTGCCGAGCTCGTCTTCTCCGGGGACCTGACGGTCTGATGGTCTGACCGTCTGACGGACCGACCGTCTGACGGTCTGACCGTCTGACGGACCGATGGCGGTCGCAGGACTCGCCGCTCGCGTTCGGCGAGGTCGCTCGGTGCGTCGGCTCGGCGAGCGCTGGGCGGCAGATCGCGCAACGTCGGTGGACATACTGCGGCGCGTTGCGCGACCTCGGATGCCCGGGGCCGCCGACCGCCCGCCCCGCTACTCCGCCGCCCGGTGGACGCGCAGGACGCGGAAGCCCTTGTCGGTCGTCGACCGCGTGACCTGGAACGACGACCCGAGCGCGTCATGCAGCCACCGCTGGAGCGAGTCGCCGCCGAGGTCCTTCGAGACGACCAGCCAGGCGTCCCCGGCGACCTCGAGCCGGGGGAGCCAGGTCATGAGGATGTCATGGAGCTCGTCCTTGCCCACGCGGATCGGCGGGTTCGACCAGATCGTGCGGAAGCGCAGATCGGCAGGGACGGCATCCGGGAGCCCGATCGACACGTTCGCGGCGCCCGCGACCTGGGCGTTGTGCCGCGCCAGGTCGAGCACACGCTCGTTGACGTCGACGCCCCACACCGTGGCGTCGGGGGAGTGCAGCGCCATCGTGATCGCGATGGGTCCCCAGCCGCAGCCCACGTCGAGCAGTGCGCCGTCGGGTGCGGGCGGCGGCACCGAGCCGAGCAGCACGCGAGTGCCGCGGTCGATGCCGTCCGGGCTGAAGACCCCGGCGGCGGTGGTGAGCGAGAGCGTCCGACCGGCCAGGGTGACGGAGATCTGGCGCGGGCGCGCCGGGCTCTCCGGGGTGGCCGAGAAGTAGTGGTCGTTCGCCATGGAAGAACCGTACCGGCTGACCCGTGTGTCCTGGCAGCGCCGGAGGTACCCTGTGGACAGCATGACGGAACCCAACAACCAAGCTGAAGGCGACGGCGTCGTCGAGCGCGTGCTGCGCAACGCCGACTCGCGGGCCAGCTCGTCCATCTTCGCCCCGGCGCAGGCCATCCAGACCCGATCAGTCGACGAACACGGCTGGGCCGGTGACGGCGACCAGTACGACCGTGAGGACCGCGCGGCGCTGCGTCGGGTCGCTGGTCTCTCCACCGAACTCGAGGACGTCACCGAGGTCGAGTACCGGCAACTCCGGCTCGAGCAGGTCGTCCTGATCGGCGTGTACGCCCAGGGCAACGCGGCCGACGCCGAGAACTCCCTGCGCGAGCTGTCCGCCCTCGCCGAGACCGCCGGCGCGGTGGTGCTCGACGGGCTGCTGCAGCGGCGACCGCACCCCGACCCGTCGACGTACCTCGGCATGGGCAAGGCCGAGGAACTCGCGATGGTCGTCAAGGCCACCGGTGCCGACACGGTGATCGCCGACACCGAGCTCGCGCCCTCGCAGCGGCGCGCACTCGAGGACGTCGTCAAGGTCAAGGTGATCGACCGCACGGCCGTGATCCTCGACATCTTCAGCCAGCACGCCAAGTCCCGCGAGGGCAAGGCGCAGGTCGAGCTCGCCCAGCTCGAGTACCTGCTCCCGCGGCTGCGCGGTTGGGGTGAGTCGATGTCCCGCCAGGCCGGTGGCCAGGTGTCGGGCGGTGCCGGCATGGGCTCGCGTGGTCCCGGTGAGACCAAGATCGAGCTCGACCGTCGACGCATCCACACGCGGATGTCGAAGCTCCGACGTCAGATCGCCGGCTTCCGACCCGCGCGCGAGGCCAAGCGCGCGGACCGCCACCGCAACGAGGTCCCGAGCGTCGCCATCGCCGGGTACACGAACGCCGGCAAGTCCTCGCTGCTGAACCGGCTGACCAGCGCGGGCGTGCTCGTGCAGAACCAGCTGTTCGCCACGCTGGACGCCACCGTGCGACGGACCGAGAGCACCAAGGGCCGCGAGTTCACCTTCGTCGACACCGTCGGGTTCGTCCGGAACCTGCCGCACCAGCTGGTCGAGGCGTTCCGGTCGACGCTCGAGGAAGTCGGCGAGGCCGACGTCATCGTGCACGTCGTCGACGGCTCGCACCCGGACCCGGCCGCGCAGCTCGCGACCGTGCGCGAGGTCATCGGGGACGTCGGCGCCCGGGACATCCCGGAGATCGTCGCGTTCAACAAGGCCGACCTGATCGACGACGCGCAGCGCCTGGTGCTCGTCGGGCTCGCCCCGGATGCCGTCTTCGTGTCGGCGCGCACCGGCGAGGGCATCGGCGACCTGCTCGCCGCGATCGAGTCACGGCTGCCCGAGCCGGACGTCGACCTGACCGTCGTCGTGCCCTACGACCGTGGTGACCTGGTCTCGCAGCTGCACGACACCGGCGCGGTCGAGACCGTCGACTACGTCGAGTCCGGCACACGATTGCGGGTCAAGGTGTTCCAGCGACAGGTCGCGGAACTCGACCCGTACGTGGTCGCGCCGGTCCCGTCGGCCTAGGGCTCCGGGCCGACGCCGCCTGGAGGCCCGACTGACGTCCGTCACGCGTCGCCCGTTCCACGAGACCCCTCGGAACACACGAAACGCCGCCAGCGATGGCGGCGTTTCGTCGTGACCGGGGCGACTCGGACGATCAGAGGGAGCGGAGGACCGCCACGACCTTGCCGAGGACCGTTGCCGCGTCGCCGAGGATCGGCTCGAAGGCGGTGTTGCGCGGCAGCAGCCAGGTGTGGCCGTCGCGCTGGCGGAAGACCTTGACGGTGGCTTCTTCGTCGAGCATCGCCGCGACGACGTCGCCGTTCTCCGCCGTCTGCTGTGACCGGACGACGACCCAGTCGCCGTCGCAGATCGCGGCGTCGATCATCGACTCGCCCACGACCTTGAGCATGAACAGGTCGCCGGTGCCGACGAGCTGTCGGGGGAGCGGGATGATCTCGTCGACGTGCTGCTCCGCCGTGATCGGCACACCGGCGGCGATCCGGCCGACGAGGGGGACCAGGGTCGTGGCGTCGACGTCCGGGCCGTCGACGTCTGCCGACGGTTCGTCGACCAGGACCTCGAGCGCGCGGGGGCGGTTCGGGTCGCGGCGGATCCAGCCACCGAGCTCGAGCTGTCCGAGTTGGTGCGAGACGCTGGACAGCGAGGACAGCCCGGCGGCGTCACCGATCTCGCGCATGCTCGGCGGGTAGCCGCGGCTCGCGATGGAGGCGCGGATCGCGTCGAAGATCGCCTGCTGCTTCGCGGTGAGCGGTTTCTGGACCCGCAGTTCGTCCGGCACGTCGTCTCGCCTTCTGGTCGTGACCCTGGACGGCCGATGGGGAATGTCGGTGGTCCCCGTGAGACTTGTCCCAGTCAGTCGAAACAGTATCCGACCGCCTTCAGCCGGACAAACACCTGTTCGAGCGTGTCGCATGAAAACCTCGCGGAAAAGTCTCCAGGGGTCTTGTGTGTCCCGCCGTTCGAACGTATGTTCGGTACAGCGCTTCGGAACGTGGTTTCGCCCGCGCAACCGGATCACAGGTCCATCGGGGCAGCGGTCCACCAAGACAAGGAAGGCACCACGAGATGAGCACCATCGCACTTGCACCCATGCAGGACGCTCCTCGCGTCGTCGGCACCCACCTCCGCCTGACCCGGCGCGGCCGGATCGTCCTCACGACGCTGGCGGCACTGCCGCTGCTGGTCGCTGTCGCGTTCTTCGCACTCAACGGCGGGCAGGCATCCGCCGGCAACACGGCGGGTCACAGTGACTTCCAGACGGTGACCATCCAGCCCGGAGAGACCCTGTGGGCACTCGCTGAGCAGACCGCCCCGAACGCCGACCCGCGCGACTTCGTCCAGGACGTCATCAGCCTCAACGCGCTCGACGGTTCGGCGCTGCAGGCTGGCGAGCAGATCGCGATCCCGACCAAGTACACCGACGCGCGGTAGCGCAGGAGCGCGGCAGCGTCGGCAGGCCTCACCACCGTCCGGACGGCCGGGAGTCCCCGCGGCCGGGCGCTCTACGATGGATCGGTGGCAACCACGCTCGAAGACCTCCCCATCCGCGACGACCTCCGCGGGCAGAGCCCGTACGGCGCTCCGCAGAAGCACGTCAGCGTGCAGCTCAACGTCAACGAGAACACGCATCCCGTGCCGCAGGACGTCGCCGAGGACATCATCGCGTCGATCCGTCGGGCGCTCGAGACGGTCAACCGCTACCCGGACCGTGAGTTCACGGAGCTGCGCGAGTCCCTCGCGGGGTACCTCGGGCACGGCATCGTTCCGGAGCAGGTCTGGGCCGCGAACGGCTCGAACGAGGTCATCCAGCAGCTCCTGCAGGCCTTCGGCGGTCCGGGCCGCAGTGTGCTCGGGTTCCCGCCGACCTACTCGATGCACTCGATCATCGCGTCCGGCACCGGCACACGCTGGATCCCCGCTGCGCGCGACGCGGCCTTCCGGATCTCGCCCGAGACGGCGGTCGCGGCGGTCCGACAGCACCAGCCCGACGTCGTCTTCCTCTGTGGCCCGAACAACCCGACGGGCACGCCGCTCGACCTCGCCACGATCGCGGCCGTGTACGACGCCACCGACGGGATCGTGATGGTGGACGAGGCCTACGCCGAGTTCATGCCGGTCGGTCAGCCCACGGCGCTGACGCTCCTCGACGGCCGCGAGCGCCTGGTGGTCTCGCGCACCATGAGCAAGGCGTTCGCGTTCGCCGGCGCCCGGGTCGGGTACCTCGCCGCCGACCCCGCCGTGATCGACGCGCTCCGGCTGGTCCGGCTGCCGTACCACCTGTCCGCCCTGACCCAGGCGGCCGCCGTCGCCGCACTGCGACACGCGCCCGAGATGCTCGCGATGGTCGACGACATCCGCGGGCAGCGCGACCGCATGGTCACCGAGCTGCGGGCGATGGGCTACGACCCGCACGAGACGTGGTCGAACTTCGTCCTCTTCGGCGGGGTGGCGGACCCGCACGCCGCGTTCGAGTCGTTGCTCGACCAGGACGTCATCGTGCGCGACCTCGGCATCCCGAACCACCTGCGCGTGAGTGCCGGGACGGAAGCGGAGACGACGGCGTTCCTCGACGCCATGCGCCGGGTCGCCGCCGACCAGCCGCCGGTTAGGGTTGGGGCATGACCGCGCGCACCGCCACGATCAGCCGCCGTACCAGTGAGTCGAGCGTCGAACTCGAGCTCGACGTGGACGGCACCGGGGCCTCCGACATCGACACGAGCGTGCCGTTCTTCGACCACATGCTCACGGCGTTCAGCAAGCACTCCCTGATCGACCTGCGCGTGCGGTCGACGGGGGACACCGACATCGACGTGCACCACACCGTCGAGGACACCGGCATCGTGCTCGGGCAGGCCCTGAAGCAGGCCCTCGGCGACCGGTCCGGCATCGGTCGCTACGGCGACGCGCTCGTGCCCCTCGACGAGGCCCTGGCCCAGGCGGTCGTCGACGTCTCCGGACGTCCCTACCTCGTGCACACCGGTGAGCCGACCGGGTTCGAGTTCCACCGCATCGGCGGGCACTTCACCGGGTCGATGGTCCGCCACGTGTTCGAGGCGATCACGGTGAACGCCGGCATCACCGTGCACGTCCGCGTGCTCGAGGGCCGCGACCCGCACCACATCGCCGAGGCCGAGTTCAAGGCGTTCGCGCGCGCGATGCGGCGCGCGGTCGAGCTCGACCCCCGTGTCGACGGCATCCCCTCGACGAAGGGCGCCCTGTGACCGGGACACCGAACGTCGTCGTCCTCGACTACGGCTCCGGCAACGTCCACTCGGCAGCCAAGGCGCTCGAGCGCGCCGGCGCCGACGTGACCCTGACGTCGGACAAGCGCACGGCGCTCGAGGCCGACGGGCTCCTCGTCCCCGGCGTCGGTGCCTTCGCGGCCGTGATCGACCAGCTCGAAGGGGTGCAGGGCGGCGAGATCGTCGACCACCGTCTGGCCGGGGGACGACCGGTGCTCGGCATCTGCGTCGGCATGCAGGTCCTGTTCGCCCGCGGTGCCGAACGCGGTGTGGACGTCGAGGGCCTCGGGCAGTGGCCCGGCACGGTCGAGCAACTGCAGGCCGACGTCCTGCCGCACATGGGCTGGAACACGGTGCAGGCCCCCGAGGACACGGTGCTGTTCGACGGGCTGCAGGACGAGCGCTTCTACTTCGTGCACTCGTACGGCGTGACCGACTTCCCGCTCGAGGCGTACGGGCCGTTCCGGGCGCCGAAGCTCACGTGGGCCGAGCACGGGCAGCGCTTCATCGCCGCGGTCGAGAACGGCCCGCTCACCGCCACGCAGTTCCACCCCGAGAAGTCCGGAGAGCCGGGCATCCAGCTGCTCCGCAACTGGGTCCGCTCGCTCTGACGCGGCGCGACCGGCACCTGGTGCGAGCAGGACCGGACGCACCCAGTACCGGACGCACCCAGTACCGGACGCAACCAGTACCGGACGAACCCAGTACCGAACGCGACCAGCACCGGACGCGACCAGCGCGACCGTCTCGCACCGGGCCTCCCGGCCGCCGTGCACCCAGCCACAGAACCGACAGGACCATGACCGAGCTGACCTCCACCCCGCCCCTCGTCCTGCTGCCCGCGATCGACGTCGTCGACGGCCAAGCAGTCCGCCTGACCCAGGGCGAGGCCGGCAGTGAGACCGGTTACGGCGACCCGGTCGCCGCGGCGCGTGCCTGGCGTGACCAGGGTGCCGAGTGGATCCACCTGGTCGACCTCGACGCGGCCTTCGGCCGGGGTGACAACCGGCGCGTGATCGCACACGCGATCCGCGAGGTCGAGGGCGTCCAGGTCGAGCTGTCGGGCGGCATCCGCGACGACGCCGCACTCGAGGCCGCACTGGCGACCGGAGCGGCGCGCGTGAACCTCGGGACCGCGGCGCTCGAGGACCCGGAGTGGGCCGCGCGGGTGATCGGCGAGTACGGCGAGCAGATCGCGGTCGGGCTGGACGTCCGCGGCACCACGCTCGCAGCCCGCGGTTGGACCGAGGACGGCGGCGACCTGTGGGAGGTCCTGGACCGGCTCGAAGCCGCCGGGTGCGCGCGGTACGTGGTGACCGACGTGACGAAGGACGGCACGCTGCAGGGTCCGAACGTCGAGTTGCTGCGCCAGGTGTGCGACCGCACGGACCAGCCCGTGGTCGCCTCCGGCGGGATCTCGACGCTCGACGACCTGGTCGCGCTGCGCGGACTCGTGCCGCACGGGCTCGAGGGCGCCATCATCGGCAAGGCGCTGTACTCCGGCGCGTTCACGCTGCCGGCCGCGCTCGACGTCGCCTCGGAGTAGCCGCATGGCGGGCATCTCGAACGGCCTCGGTGGCGCACCCGACGAGCACGCAGGGACGCACGACCACGGCGTCGGCGAGCAGCGCGCGGACTCGGCGGGCTTCCCGTGGGCCGGGCGCACCTTCGACAGCCACGACGACGCGTTCGCCGACGACGACGGCCTGGCGGACCCGGCGCTGGTCACCGCCATCGCCGCGCTGCCCACCGGAGGATCGCAGTCGGCGGTCGTCGCAGCGCTCGGGACCGCACGACTGCTCGTCCCGCTCGTGGCCGAGGCTGGCGAGGTCGGCGAGACCCCGGACGGCCGGGTCGTCGACAAGACCCAGGAGCTCTCGATCGTCACGGTCGCGGGCCCGGACGGCCGCACGGTGATGCCGGCGTTCACCTCGGTCGCCGCGATGCAGTCCTGGGACGCCACGGCGCGGCCCATCCCGGTCGAGTCCCGCCGCGTGGCGATGGCCGCCGCCAGCGAAGACACCCAGCTCGTGGTGCTCGACCCGACCGCGTCGACCGAGTTCGTGCTGCGCCGTCCCGCGGTCTGGGCGCTCGGACAGGACCTGGCGTGGACGCCGTGCTTCGAGGACCCCGAGGTCGCCCGGGCCTTCGCCGACTCCGTCGCCGCCGAGCCCGCCGTCGCCCGCGTCGAACTCGCGCCGGGGGACCCCCTCGGACGCTTCGCCGGACCCGAGCTGACGGTCGGGCTGGTCCTGCACCCGGGCCTCGACCGCGACCACGTCGGTGCCCTGGTCGGTCGGCTGCAGGAGCGGTGGACGGCCGACGTGGTCATCGCGGAACGCGTCGACAGCATGCGGGTGGCGCTGCGCGCCGTCTGAGGCGTCCGCCGGGAGGCCCTGGTCGCCCGGGTCCCGTCCGCTGCGGCCGGCGAGACTGCGCGGCCTCGGTCGTCACCCCCGTGCGCACGGGCGTCGCCACCGTCCGCATGGGCGTCGCCACCGTCCGGCGGTGCGCCCCGGACCGCGCCGTGCGCGCCGGTACGATGACGGGGTGAGCACGAACCCGACGACCCAGCCCGGCACCGGCGAGACCACGTACGGTCCGACCGGCCGGCCCGTTCGCGAGTTCCCCGTGCCCGAGGAACTCGACGGACACGGCCCCGCCCGCATCATCGCCCTGTGCAACCAGAAGGGCGGCGTCGGCAAGACGACCACCGCGATCAACCTCGGTGCCGCGCTCGCCGAGTACGGCCGCAAGGTCCTCGCGGTCGACTTCGACCCGCAGGGTGCACTGTCCGCGGGGCTCGGGGTGCGCACGCACGACATCCACACCGTCTACGACCTGCTCATGGGTGCCGTGAAGGACCCGAACCAGGTCATCCAGCCGACGAACACCCCCGGGCTCGACGTCATCCCGGCCAACATCGACCTGTCCGCCGCCGAGGTCCACCTGGTCAACGAGGTCGCCCGCGAACAGATCCTGGCGAGCGTCCTGCGCAAGGTCGCGAAGGACTACGACGTCATCCTGGTCGACTGCCAGCCCTCGCTCGGCCTGCTGACCGTGAACGCGCTGACCGCGGCACACGGTGTGCTGATCCCGCTCGAGTGCGAGTTCTTCGCCCTGCGCGGTGTCGCACTGCTCATCGAGACGATCGACAAGGTCCGCGACCGCCTCAACCCGGCGCTGACGCTCGACGGCATCCTCGCGACCATGTACGACTCGCGCACGCTGCACTCCCGCGAGGTCATGGAGCGCGTGGTGGACACGTTCGACGAGCGCGTGCTCGACACCGTGATCGGCCGGACCGTGAAGTTCCCGGACGCCACCGTGTCCGCGCGACCCATCACGCAGACGGCGCCCGAACACGTCGCGGCGAAGTCCTACCGGCAGCTCGCACGAGAGCTCGTCCAGCGTGGCGCCGTCGCCTGACCCCGTCGCCGACACACCGGCCGTCCCCGGGCCGCAGGGCTTCCGGGTCCGCCTGACGAACTTCGACGGGCCGTTCGACCTGCTGCTCTCGCTCATCACGAAGCACGAGATGGACATCACCGAGGTGGCGCTCGGCGTCGTCACGGGGGAGTTCATCGCGCACGTGCGCCAGGCCGAGTCCGCCGAGGAGCTCGACGAGGCGAGCGAGTTCCTCGTCGTCGCGGCCACCCTGCTCGACCTGAAGATCGCCGGGCTGCTGCCCCAGGGCGAACTCGTCGACGCCGAGGACGTCGCGCTGCTCGAGGCCCGCGACCTGCTGTTCGCCCGGCTGCTGCAGTACCGGGCGTTCAAACAGGCGGCCGACTGGTTCGGCGCACGCTGGAGCACCGAGTCGCGTCGGCACGTCCGGAGCGTCCGGCTCGAGGAACGGTTCCGCGCCCGCACACCCGAGCTGGTGTGGACGCTGTCCGCGCAGGACTTCGCCGCGCTCGCCGCGTTGGCGTTCGCCCCGCGCGAGATCCCGACCGTCGGGCTCGACCACCTGCACGCCCCGCTCGTCAGCATCCGTGAGCAGGCCGCGGTCGTCGTCTCGATCCTCCGGACCCGCGCCGCGACGGGCGATCCCGACGTCGCGTTCCGCGAACTGGTCGCCGGGGTCGACATCACGGGTATCGTGGTGGCTCGTTTCCTCGCGATCCTCGAGCTCTACCGGAACGCGTCGATCACCTTCGAACAGGACGAGCCGCTCGGGGAACTGACCCTGCGGTGGACCGCGGAGCACTGGACCGACGAGAGCCTCGCCAACCTTGGAGCCGACTATGACGGATGACGTCCACGACGTCTCCAGCGCCGAACCCGGCGGCGCCGACGAGATCGGTGACGCCCGCGCCGTCGAGCAGTCGATCCATGCGCAGTCCGTCCGCGCGCAGGCGGCCGGTCACGCCGTCGACCGCCAGCTCGAGGCGATCCTGATGATCGCCGACGAACCGCAGTCGCTCGTCGCGCTCGGCACGGCCATCGGCGTCCCCGTCCCCGTCGTCCGCCAGGGGATCGAGCGCCTGGTCGCGGACTTCGACGGCGTCGACGGCACGGTCCGCCGGGGCTTCGAGCTGCGCGAGGTCGGCGGCGGCTGGCGCTTCTACGTCCGCGCGGAGCTCGACGCGGTGGTCGAGCAGTTCGTCGAGGCGGAGCGCCCGGCACGGCTGTCCCAGGCTGCGCTCGAGACCCTGGCCGTCGTCGCCTACAAGCAGCCGATCACCCGTTCGCAGATCGCCTCCATCCGCGCCGTCAACGTCGACGGCGTCGTCCGCACCCTGGTCGCCCGCGGGCTCATCGAGGAGTCGTTCACCGACTCCGAGACCGGCGCCATCAACTACGTCACATCCGACCTGCTCCTGCAGCAGCTCGGCATCAACTCGCTCGACGAACTGCCGCTGATCTCTCCCCTGTTGGAGGACGGCGTCGACGGTTTCGAGCAGAACGAAGGGATCCCCGATGGCCGCGTATGAGGACGGACGACACGGCGGCGCCGGTCGCAGGGACGGCGGCTCCGGCGGCGGACGACCGGGAGGCCCTGGTCGGCCGAGTGGGTCGGACCGCGGTGGGTACCGCGGTCGCGACGACGAGCGTGGTCGCCCCGGCGGGTCGGACCGCGGTGGCGACCGTGGTGGGTACGGAGGACGGTCGTCCGGTGGTGCACCGCGCGACGACCGCGGTGGGTTCCGTCGTGACGACCGCAGCGCGGACCGCGGAGCTCCGCGCCGTGACGACCGTGGGTACGGCGGCCGCCCGTCCGGTGGTGCGCCGCGCGACGACCGCGGCGGGTTCCGCGGTGCCGATCGTGGTGCCGACCGTGGCGCTCCCCGTCGTGACGACCGCGGCGGGTACGGGCGTCGCGACGACGACCGGGGCGCTCCCCGTCGTGACGACCGCGGCGCTCCGCGTCGTGACGACCGCGGGTCGGACCGTGCTCCGCGACGCGACGACGGCGGGTTCGTGCGGCGCGAGGACCGGGGCGCTCCCCGTCGCGACGACCGCGGGTTCGTCCGACACGAGGGCGACCGGCGCGACGACCGTGGCGCTCCGCGCCGTGACGACCGCGGGTACGGCCGTCGTGACGACGACCGTGGGGGAGCACGACGTGACGATCGTGGGTACGGCACCGGGGCCTCCCGTCCGGCTGCGCGTGATGACCGTCGTGAGGACCGCGGGTTCGGCCGTCGTGACGACGACCGTGGGGGAGCACGACGTGACGATCGTGGGTACGGCACCGGGGCCTCCCGTCCGGCTGCGCGTGATGACCGTCGTGACGATCGCGGGTTCGGCCGTCGTGACGACGACCGTGGCGGCGCACGACGTGACGACCGTGGGTACGGCACCGGGGCCTCCCGTCCGGCTGCGCGTGACGACCGTCGTGACGACCGCGGGTACGGCCGTCGCGACGACGACCGCCGACCGGCGCCGACCGGCGACCGCCGGGTCGACCGGCCGCGCTGGAGCAACGCGGACCGGGACCAGCGTGACCGCCGCGACGACCGCCGCGACCCGCGTCAGGGCGGCGACCGTCGCGGTCAGGGTGGGGACGCCCCTGCCAGCCGTGTCTGGCACAACGGCCGCCGCTACGTGGGTGGCACCGCGACCGTGCGGAACCGCGATCGCGGCACCACGCCCCGTCCCGAGGGGCAGCGCGACGCCGAGGGCACGCCGCTCGAGGGCACGCCGGAACGCCCGATCATCCCCGACTGGGACGCAGCGGAGGGTGCTGCCGCGACCGCGGCCGACCTGCAGCCGGAGGGCGAGCGCCTGCAGAAGGTGATGGCCGCGGCCGGGGTCGCGTCGAGGCGGGTGGCGGAGAACCTGATCGCCGAGGGTCGAGTGACGGTGAACGGCGAGGTCGTCGACGCCCTCGGGCGTCGCGTGGACGCAGAGCACGACCAGATCTCCGTCGACGGCGTGCCGATCCAGGTCGACACCTCGCGGCGCTACGTGCTGCTGAACAAGCCGACGGGCGTGGTGTCGACGATGCTCGACGAGCGTGGTCGCGCCGACCTGTCCCAGTTCGTCGAGAAGTTCGAGGAGCGCCTGTTCAACGTCGGACGCCTGGACGCCGAGACCTCCGGCCTGCTGCTGCTGACCAACGACGGCAGCCTCGCCCACGTGCTCGCGCACCCGTCGTTCGGCGTCACCAAGACCTACATCGCGAAGGTCGCCGGCAACGTGAACCCCGCGACGGTGCAGATGCTCCTGGACGGTGTGGAGCTCGAGGACGGCCGGATCGCCGCCGACAAGGTGCGGTTGCTCGAGTCGTCGCGGGGGGAGTCCCTGGTCGAGCTGACCCTGCACTCCGGCCGCAACCGCGTCGTCCGTCGGATGCTCGACGCCGTCGGGCACCCGGTGAACGAGCTCGTGCGCCGGTCGTTCGGCCCGCTGCACCTCGGCAGCCTGCCGAGCGGACGCACGCGCGAGCTGACGAGCGTCGAACTCGGGCAGCTGCTCGGGATCGCGCGCGGCGCGGGCAAGCCGGTCGGCGACCCCAACGCCGAGACGAGCGACTGATCCGCAGGCGACGGTCGTGGATCGGTAGGCTGGCCGGGTGACCGACCAGCCCCAGCCCGACCACGACCGTCGCGTCCGCGGACCGGTCCGGGTCGTCGGCGCCGGGCTGCTCGGTGCCTCCATCGGTCTGGGGCTCCGGCAGAAGGGCGTCGAGGTGATCCTCGACGACGTCTCGCCGGCGACGCTGGCGCTGGCCGTCGACTACGGCGCCGGTCGCCGTCCGGCCGTGGGCGACGCGCCCGAGCTGATCGTCGTCGCGGTCCCACCGGACGTCACCGCGCAGGTCGTCGAGCGCGAGCTCGCCGACCATCCGGGCGCGATCGTCACCGACGTCGCCAGCGTGAAGTCGGCGCCGCTCGAACGCCTGCGTGCGGCAGGGGCCGACGTCTCGCGCTACATCGGGTCGCACCCGATGGCCGGTCGTGAGCGCAGCGGTCCGACCGCGGCGCGTGCGGACCTGTTCATCGGGCGACCCTGGGTGATCGCCGGACACGACGCGATCACCTACCGTCGGGCTGCCGTGGTCGAGGACCTCGCACTCGACCTCGAGGCGATCGTCGTCCCGATGGACCCCGAGCTCCACGACCAGGCCGTCGCCGTCATGTCGCACGTGCCGCAGCTCGTCTCGACGCTCATGGCCTCGCGTCTCGTCGACGCCCCGGAGTCCGCGCTCGGACTGGCGGGCGGTGGCGTCCGTGACGTCACACGCGTTGCAGCGAGCGACCCGGGCCTGTGGGTGCAGATCATCGGCGCCAACGCCGCACGCATCCGACCGGTGCTGACCGACCTGCGCGACGAGCTCACGCGGGTCATCGACGCCCTGGCCGACCCGGACGCGCCCGGCGCACCCCGGGCGATCGCCGAGACGATGGCGTCGGGCAACCGTGGCGTCGAGCGACTGCCGGGCAAGCACGGCACGACCAAGCGCTTCGCCCAGGTCGTCGTCCTGGTGGACGACCGACCGGGGCAGATCGCCGAGCTCCTCACCCTGATGGGCGAGATCGGCATCAACCTCGAGGACCTGCGCCTCGAGCACTCACCCGGCGGACCGATCGGCATCGTCGAGGTGTCGGTCGTCCCCGAGCAGGAACAGCGACTCGTCGATGAACTCGAGAGCCGCGGATGGAGGATCGCAGCAGCATGGGCGTGAACGAGGACCAGCAGACGCACGGCATCGCCACCGACAGCGGGGTGACCGGGGGACCGGACGGCCCCGACACCGGGCTGCCCACCCCGGCCGGCCAACCCGGCCCGGCCGAGGGCCTGACCGGCGGCGCGGACGGCCAGGGCGGTGGCGAGCCGGGCATGACCCGCGACCCGATGCCCGCGGGCCTGACGGACGGCGCCTACGTCGCCAAGTTCGTCATCGCGGTCGACGGCCCCGCGGGCAGCGGCAAGTCCAGCGTCTCGAAGGCAGCCGCCCGGGCGCTCGGGTTCGGGTACCAGGACACGGGCGCCGCCTACCGGGCGCTCGCCTGGCACGCGTTGCAGCAGCACGTCGACCTCGACGACGCCGCCGCGGTCCTGGCGAGCTGGGACACGTTCGACTACGAGATCGGCACCGACCCGGACGCCTACTTCGTCCGCGTGAACGGCGAGGACGTCACCGACGCGATCCGGACCCCGGACGTCACCGCCGCGGTCGCGCACATCGCCAAGCTCCCCGAGGTCCGGCAGCGCCTGGTGCAGCTCTTCCGGAACGTCATGCGCAAGACCGACGCGCAGGGCATCATCACCGAAGGACGCGACATCACCACGGTCGTGGCGCCCGACGCCGAGGTCCGGATCCTCCTGACGGCCGACGAGCAGGTTAGGATGGCACGGCGCTCGGCAGAGGTCACGACCCAGTCGGCCGCCGAGACCTCGGCAGCACTCGCCCGACGAGACGCCGCCGACGCGAAGGTCGTCGACTTCATGAACGCCGCGGACGGCGTCACGACGCTCGACTCCACCGACCTCGACTTCGACCAGACCGTACAAGCGGTCGTCGACCTGGCCCGCACGGCCGGACACTGACACGCGGCCAGGCGGCCGCCGGCAAGGAAACCACCATGGCGCAACCGGACAACGGACCAGAGCACGACGACTTCCCGGAGTACGACGACTCCCTGGGTGAGCGCATCGCGAGCCTCGACGAGACCGAAGCCGAGCAGCGGGCGACCGCCCTGCGGGCCGGGCTCGAGGAGTACGAGCTCGACGACGAGGACGTCGCGCTCCTCCAGGCAGGCACCCTGGGCGAGGACGGCGTCCTCGTCCTCCCCGCACTGCCGGTCCTGGCGATCGTCGGGCGGCCGAACGTCGGCAAGTCCGCGCTCGTGAACCGCATCCTCGGCCGCCGCGAAGCCGTCGTGCAGGACGTCCCCGGCGTCACGCGCGACCGCGTCAGCTACAAGGCCGAGTGGAACGACAAGCGGTTCACCCTGGTCGACACCGGCGGGTGGGAGCCCGACGCCAAGGGCATCAACGCCTCGGTCGCGCTGCAGGCCGAGGTCGCGATCGACCTCGCCGACGCCGTGCTGTTCGTCGTCGACGTCACGGTGGGCATCACCGCGACCGACGAGCACGTCGTGAAGATGCTGCGCGGCACCGACAAGCCGGTCATCGTCGTGGCGAACAAGTCCGACGACGAGCGCCGCGACCTCGACGCCTACGAGCTCTGGAACCTGGGCCTCGGCGAGCCGCACCCGGTGTCGGCGCTGCACGGTCGCGGCGTCGCCGACCTGCTCGACCTGATCATCACCACGCTGCCCGACATCTCCGCCGTCGCCAAGCAGGAGATCGGCGGCCCGCGTCGCGTCGCGATCCTCGGTCGCCCGAACGTCGGCAAGAGCTCGCTGCTCAACAAGGCCGCGGGCGAAGAGCGCGTCGTCGTGAACGAGCTCGCCGGCACGACCCGCGACCCGGTCGACGAGCAGGTCGAGCTGGGCGGTCGCGTCTGGCGCTTCGTCGACACTGCCGGCATCCGCAAGCGCGTGCACCTGCAGCAGGGTGCCGACTTCTACGCGTCGCTCCGCACCACCGCCGCGCTCGAGAAGGCCGAGGTCGCGGTCGTCGTCCTCGACGTCACCGAGCCGGTGTCCGTGCAGGACCTGCGCATCATCGACCTCGTGCTCGAGTCCGGACGCGCACTCGTGCTGGCCTACAACAAGTGGGACCTGCTCGACGACGAACGCCGCCGGTACCTCGAGCGCGAGATCGAGCAGGACCTGGCCCACGTCGCCTGGGCCCCGCGCGTCAACATCTCCGCCCGCACCGGCCGCCACCTCGAGCGGCTGGTACCGGCGCTCGAGACCGCACTCGAGTCGTGGGACACCCGCATCCCGACCGGCAAGGTCAACGCCTTCATTGCCGAGCTCGTGCAGGAGCACCCGCACCCGGTCCGTGGTGGCCGTCAGCCGCGCATCCTGTTCGGCACCCAGGCAGCGAGCCAGCCGCCGACGTTCGTGCTGTTCACCACCCAGTTCCTCGACCCGCAGTACCGCCGGTTCATCACCCGGCGTCTGCGCGAGGTCTGGGGCTTCGCGGGGACCCCGATCACCGTGAACATGCGCGTCCGCGAGCGCCGGAAGCGCACCTGATCCGATCCAGCACGACGACGACGGCCGCCGGGGCACCTGCCCCCGGCGGCCGTCGTCGTCCCGCCGGGCGCGCTGGCGTACGCTCCGTGCATGGCACCGCTGCTCGGACCCACCCGCACCGCGTGGATCGCGGCGGGCGGAGCGGTCGTCGCGGGGGTGGTCGCCATCTCGGTGCTCCTGTCCGTCCCGGTGCCGAACGGACGCTCGACACCGCAGCCGCTCGTCGCGGACGCTCCGTCATCCGCGGCGGCGACCGCGACCCCGCCGCCCCTCGACCAGCCCTGGTACCGGACGGGGCTGCCCGTCGACGGCGAGATCATCCCGATCGGCGCGGAGACGGTCGGCCACGTGAGCGTCGCGCGCATCGCCGAGCGGTCCGTGCGCGTGACGATCACGGGGTTCTCGACGGACCGTCGGAGTGCGGACATGCGGGTGCAGCTGACCGGCGGCGACGTCGTCGGCACCGGTGCGGACGCCGAGTGGATCCCGGACGGCGACCCGGTCGAGGTCGGGGTCATCCCGCACGGCGCGTCCTCGGTCGTCATCGACCTGCGGACCCCGCAGATCCTGCCGCCCTCGGTGCACTCGCTCGTGGTCCTCGACTGGAACACGACGACCATCCTGGGCGGTGCCGAGCTGCTGCCCTCCACCTGATCCGGCCTGGAGGCCCGTGGTCCGCGTTCGACGCCGGATGCGGCACCATGGACGGGTGACGTTCCCCGCACTCGCCGACCGGGTCTGGTGCCGCCTGCGACTCGACCGCCTGGCCGGCGGCCGGCAGGCCGGCTACGTCATCCGTCGCGACATGCTCGACCACCCCGACACGGTGCGCTCGTTCCGCTGGATCCGGTGGTTGCTCGTCGCGGAGACCGTCGTCGGGCTGGCGGCGATCGTCGTCGCGGTCCTGCTGACCCGCGACGGACAGACCGTGCCCTGGGCGGTGTGGTTCCGGGCCACGGTGGTGCTGCTCATCACCCTGACCCTCTACGTCTTCGCCTGGCGTGCGCAGCTCGGCTACTACTGGGCGTACCAGCGGCTGCGGCTCTTCAGCAGGATCTTCCCGATCGTGACGCTCATCGTCGCCGCGATCCCCGGGCTCTACCCGTTCTGGATGGTCATCGAGCAGATCCTGTTCTCCGTGCTCATGGTGGGCATCGGCGACGTCCTGACCTCGGACCACATGCGCACCACGTTCCCCAAGCCCGCTCGCCGGGACGCTCCGTAGGATCGCGACGATGACGACCTTCCGCCTGGACCCCGACGACCTGCCCCGGTCCGCGGGTGAGCTGTACGACCGCGTCCGAGCCGGCGCCGAGCTGCCGACCGTCACCACCGAGGCGGTCCACTCGCTCGCGACCTCGGGTGGCGGCGCGGTCGACCCGGACGTGTTCGACGCCGCGGAGCTGTTGGCGTTCGTGCTGGCGGTCGTGGGCGCCGAGGCGTCGTTGCCCGCGTCCGCGCTGACGGAACCGGTGCCCGATGCTGAGCGCCGACTCCGCGTCGAGGAAGCGGTCCGGCGGCTGGTCGGTCACCGGTCCTGACGCCTGGCTGGCCACCGGTCTCGACGCCTGGCCGGCCAGCGGGCGTCGACGCGCATCCTGGGTCCGCCGGACCCAGGACGGGCGGGACCTGGCACACGCCGTCGCGGCAGAGCATCGTGGGAGCCATGACCACCACCACGCTCCCCGGCGGCACCTTCCGCCTCGCCGACGACCTCGAACTCACCCGCGTCGGGTACGGCGCGATGCAGCTGGCCGGACCGGGTGTCTTCGGGCCGCCCACCGACCGCGACGAGGCGATCCGCGTCCTGCACACGGTCGTCGAGCTGGGCATCACCCACATCGACACCTCCGACTTCTACGGCCCCCACGTCACGAACGAGGTCATCCGCGAGGCCCTGCACCCCTACCCCGACGACCTGCGCATCGTGACCAAGGTCGGCGCTCGTCGTGACGCGGAGGGCGGCTGGCCGCACGCGCGCGAGCCGCACGAGCTCGTCGAGCAGGTGCACGAGAACCTCGGCCGCCTGGGGGTCGAGCGCCTCGACGTCGTCAACCTGCGCATGGGCGGCTTCGACGCGCCGGAGCCCGGCTCCATCGCGCCGCAGTTCGAGGCGCTCGCCGAACTCCAGCAGCAGGGGCTCATCAACCACCTCGGACTGTCGACGGTCTCGGCCGAGCAGCTCGCCGAGGCCCAGGCGATCGCGCCCGTGGTGTGCGTGCAGAACATGTACAACGTGGCGCGCCGCGAGGACGACGCCCTCGTCGACCTCACCGCGGAACAGGGCATCGCCTACGTGCCGTACTTCCCGCTCGGTGGCTTCTCGCCGCTGCAGTCCGGAGCGCTGGACTCGGTCGCCGAACGCCTCGGGGTCTCGCGCCTGACGGTCGCGCTGTCGTGGCTGCTGCAGCGTTCGCCGAACATGCTGCTGATCCCGGGCACCTCGTCCGTCGCGCACCTGCGGGACAACGTCGCCTCGGCCGGGTTCACGCTGCCGGACGACGCCGTGGCCGAGCTCGACGCGATCGGCACCGCCGCCTGAACGAGCGGCGAGCGACACCGACCAGCCCGCGGTGGGGACACCGCGGGCTGGTCGGTGTCAGGAGGAGAAGTCCCAGGAGACGTGCACGCCCGGGTGGAACCAGATCAGCGCCGCGACGCCGAGTCCGACGAGCGTGAGGGCGTTGACGGCGGCCAGCGGGACCCACCACCGTGCTTCGATCCGCCGGACGGCGGCGATCGCGAGCAGGACGACCGCCGCGGCGAACGGGACGGCGGTGACGGCCGATCCGCGAACCGCGAAGCCCGCCATCGCGGGACGCGTGACCTCGAGCGGGGCACCGAACGCGGCGATGAAGACGACGCAGAACACGCCGATCACGGTGGCCACGATCCCCACGCCCATCGCGATGAAGGCGAGCACCAGTGCCGACACCGCGAGCGCCGATCCGGGGCGGCGTCGGGTGCTGCGTCCTGGACCACCGCTCGGGACGGGCGGCGCCGGAGCAGGCACCGCCGGAACAGGCACCGCCGAGGCGTTCGGCCGGAGCGGCCCCTCGGGTGCCCTGGGTGACGGGGTGCGACCCCATCCGTGCTCCGTGTCCATCGGTCCCCCCGCTCGACCCCGTGCTGTCTGCGGCGTCGTGGTCCGACGCTACGCGACCGTGGCCAGCGCGAACGCCAACACGGCCGACGCCCCCGCCCGCCGGAGTTCACGTCCCGCCACCGTCATCGTCCACCGGCTGTCGACCAGGTCGTCCACGAGCAGCACCGGACCCTGGTGGGCCTGTAGTGCGGCACCGAGCTCCGGCCCCACGACGAAGCTGTCCCACACCCCCGCCAAGCGGTAGGCGCTGTTCGTCGCACCGTCGCCGCGCGGGACCCCGCCGGACCGCTCGAGCGTCCCGAGGAACTGCAGCTTGCCGATCGACGACAGCGCCGACGCCAGGGACTCGACGAGCTGCGGCCGCGACCGCGAGGACATCGCCACGACCCCCGTCGGCCGGACGTCCCACGGCCAGTCCCGCAGCGCGCGGATGCAGCCGTCGAGCAGCTCGCGGGACACCGGGGCGTCGGCGACCCCCGTCGCGAACAGCGCACGGAGCGGACCACCCCACCCCAGGTCCGTCAGGCGCGCGACGGCACGGCCGGCAGCGACGACCTCGGTCGCCGGCAGCTTGCCCTTCACAGGCACGTCGAGTGCGCTCATCCCCGACGGCCACTGCGCACGGGGGGCGATCTCGACGCCGACCTGGTCGAGGGCCGTGGATGCGCCCTGCGCCGCGTCACCCGGGACGTCGGTCGGGTACCAGACACCCGCGCAGTTGTCGCACCGGCCACAGGGCTCGGCCGACGGGTCGTCGAGGTCCTGCTGCAGCAGCTGCATCCGGCACGCCGAGGTCGACTCGTAGTCGAGCATCGACGCGGCCTCGGCGGAACGGGCGGCAGCGACACGCTCGTAGCGGGCGGCGTCGTACGACCACGGCTGCCCGGTCGAGACCCACCCGCCGGCGACGCGGTGCACGGCACCGTCGACGTCGAGCACCTTGAGGAGCAGTTCGAGCGTGGACCGCTTGATGTCGACCAGACCCTCGAGCGCGACGGTCGACATCGCGCTGTCGGTCGAGAGCGCACCGAGGACGGCCGAGGCGCGCGACTCGGTCGGCATCGACGCGCTGGCGAAGTACTTCCAGATCTCCTGGTCCTCGTACCCGGGCAGCAGCAGCACGTCGGCGTTGTCGGTTGCACGCCCGGCGCGGCCGATCTGCTGGTAGTACGCCACCGGGGACGACGGCGCGCCCACGTGCACGACGAACCCGAGGTCGGGCTTGTCGAACCCCATCCCCAGCGCGCTCGTCGCCACGAGGGCCTTGAGCTCGTTGCCCTTGAGCTGCTGCTCGAGCTGTTCGCGCTCGTCGGTGTCGGTCCGGCCGGTGTACGCCCGGACCGTGTGGCCGCTCTCGCGCAGCAGCCGGGCGATGTCCTCGGCAGCGGAGACGGTCAGCGTGTAGATGATCCCGCTGCCGGGCAGGTCGCCGAGGTGCGCCAGCAGCCACCCCAGCCGGGCGCGGGCGTCCGGCAGGGTCAGGACCCCGAGCCGGAGCGACGCACGGGCCAGGGACCCGCGGATGGTGAACACCGGGTCGGCGGGTCCGGCGGTCAGCTGCTCGGCGACGTCCTCGACCACGCGCTCGTTCGCGGTGGCCGTCGTCGCGAGCACGGGCACGCCGTGGGGCAGGGAGCGGATGAGCTCGGCCAGACGGCGGTAGTCGGGCCGGAAGTCGTGCCCCCAGTCGGAGATGCA
This sequence comes from Curtobacterium sp. MCLR17_007, assembly GCF_003234655.2. Taxonomy (NCBI): domain Bacteria; kingdom Bacillati; phylum Actinomycetota; class Actinomycetes; order Micrococcales; family Microbacteriaceae; genus Curtobacterium; species Curtobacterium sp. MCLR17_007. The sequence goes on from NZ_CP126271.1 coordinate 1,259,685, forward strand.
GTGCGCTTCGTCGACGACGAGCATCCCCATGCGACCGACCAGTGCCGGCAGCTGTTCGTCGCGGAACTTCGGGTTGTTGAGCCGTTCGGGCGAGACCAGCAGGACGTCGATCTCATCGCGCGCCAGTGCCGCCTGGGTGTCGGTCCACTCGTGGGCGTTGGCGGAGTTGATCGAGACCGCTCGGACGCCGGCCCGGGCCGCAGCAGCCACCTGGTCGCGCATGAGCGCCAGCAGGGGCGACACGAGCACCGTCGGCCCACCCCCACGACGCCGGAGCAGCAGCGTCGCCAGGAAGTACACGGCGGACTTGCCCCACCCGGTGCGCTGCACCACCAGCGCACGCTGCCGGTGCTCGACCAGCGCGGAGATCGCCTCGAGCTGCCCGGGGTGGAAGACCGCGTCAGGCCGCCCCGTGAGCGCAGCGAGCGCCTGCTGCGCTTCGGCAGCGATGTCTGCGGACGGGACGGTCGGACCGGAGCCGAGCACGGGGGAGGACATGCCCCCATGCTGTCAGCACCGACCGACGAACCCGGCCACGAGCCTCCTGGCTGTGGAGAACTCGGCAGGGTCCGCTACTGGTACGTGACCAGCGACGGTGTCGGCGCCACGTCCGCCATCGTCTGCTCCGGCGTCAGCATGGGCGTGTCCTCGTCGAAGAAGTTCTTCCAGCCCCAGTGCACGCCAGCGGGCGCGTCGACGTGCAGCGCGTTCCACGTCGCCTGCTTGTCCGGCTGCGAGCCCTGGCCGTCGACATGGATGAGCATGTCGAGCTCGGGGTGTGTCGTCAGCGAGGAACGGTCCTGGAGCATCGACAGCCGGAACTGGTGCAGGACGAGGGCCTTCGGCGGCAGTCCCTCCGAGCGCACCAGACCGGCGAGCCAGTCGGACACCTGGTCCACCTCGGCAGAGCTGACGCTGCCGATCTGCTGCAGCGGCACCTGGTCCGGACCGAGCCGCCACTCCGGGTCGAGCGCCAGCCACACGCCCGGACGCTCCAGGAGCGACTCGTAGCGCTTCGCCTGGGACAGGAAGTCGCTGCGGCCGGGCTGCAGGTCGAGGATCACCGGCATGCCCGCGTCGTGCGCCGCGTCGACGTAGGGCTCGAGCGTCGACACCGGCAGCTCGCTCGAGTAGTCGCCGTCCGCCCCCGCCGAACCCGCGGCGACCGTCGCGATCACCTCGAACGCCGGCGTCACCGGTTCGTCGGACACGCCGTCGTACGACGCCGCCAGCTCCTTCGCCCGGGTCACCGCCGCCGCCGGGTCCTGCTCGCCGAGCACGCCCAGCGTCGGCGCCCCCGGTGCGCCGTACATCGCGACGTAGCTATGGCCGTCGAACGGTCGCTGGCCGCCGTGGGGGAGCTGCCACCCGGTCTCGGCGGCCCGGACGGTCCACCCCGGGTCGGGCAGGTCGGCGAACGCCGTCCCCACCAGCACGGTGGGCGTGTCCCGGTGCGCGTGCAGCGCGCGCACGACGTCGGGTGCCGCAGCCGGGTCGGTCACGCCGTCGGGCATGGTCACGACATCGGCACCGGCCGCCTGCGCCGTTCCCACGACGGCGGCGTCCGCCTGGTCGTCCGCCACCACCACGGTGGCCGGACGGGAGGCCCGGCTCGGCTCCGGCGCTGCGCCACCGTCCGGCGCGTCGCGCTCCTCGACGTCGGTGCTGACGTCGACGTCGCCCTCGGCCTGGTACCAGGAGGCACCGAGGCGGTCGAGTTCCTGCCCGACCGCGCGGCGGTCGTCGGAGCCGGCGAGCAGCACCGGGACGTGGGCACGTCGGGCGGCGCTCGCCGCGGTGCCGATGGCGGACGCGTCGTCCGCGGGGGCGACGACGGCCCCGGGTGCCGAGGCGAACACCGCGCGGCTCGCGCGGATCGCCCGTTCGGCCGGGTCGTGCTGCGCCAGGACGGTCACGGTGTCCGAGGAGGCCTTCGCGAGCGTCGGGCGGGCGTCGACGGGAGCGGCACCGCTGCACCCGGCGATCCCGACGGCCAGGCCGGTGACCGCGACGGCGAACAAGAGACGGGTGGTGCGGGACGGCATCAGACCACCCTAGGGGCCGGTCCTGGACCCGGTGTGGCCGCCCGTGGCGCGGCGGGGGTCCTGCGTCCGCTATGCTGGTCGGGCTGCTCCGCGCTCGGTCGGGTGCGGGTGGCGGAGTCCACGCAGACCTGGTCTGCGGGGGTTCCGAGTCCCTCGGGACTCACGGGCTGTGGCGCAGCTTGGTAGCGCACTTGACTGGGGGTCAAGGGGTCGCAGGTTCAAATCCTGTCAGCCCGACCGAAGGGGCAACTTAGGAATCGTCTCAAGAACTGTCCGCAATGAAGAAGCCCACCGAGATTCTCGGTGGGCTTCTTCATTGCGCGTCGCCCTCGTGCGGGCTCGTGTGGGGAGCAGGTAGCACCTGTGGCCCATTCCTGGCCCGCGCGGAGCGCGTGCCCGGTCTTTTGGCGCGACAAAGGGTGGCGCATCGACGCCGCGTCCGCGGAGCGAATCGGCGATGGCAGCGCCATCGTCGGGGACTGCTGCAGGTTTGGTTGACTCCTAACGGGTAGGGGCGTTGGCTCCTGCTGGAAGGATGTGCGCCATGGTGAAGGCGTATCCGGAGGAGTTCCGCCGTGATGTGATCGCGGTCGCCCGGAAGGGTGAGACGTCGGTGCGGCAGGTCGCGAAGGACTTCGGTGTGTCCGAGTCCTGCCTGGCCCGCTGGTTGCGGCTCGCGGACCGCGACGACGGCATCAATGTTGCAGCGGTGCCGTCGGCGAAAGCGATCGAGCAGGCGGAGCTGTGGGACGCCCAAAAGCGGATCCGGCTGCTTCAGCAGGAGAACGAGATCCTCCGCCGGGCGGCCGCGTACTTCGCCCAGTCGCAACTCCCAAAATGATCTACCCGCTGGTCCTAGCACTCGCCGCCGATGGTGTCCCCGTCGCGGTGACCTGCCGGGTGCTGGGTTTCTCGAAGCAGGCCTTCTATCGGTGGCGCGCCGACCCGGTTTCTCAGCGGGACTGGGAGGACGCGCACCTGACCAACGCAGCGATCGATGCGCATCGCGACGATCCGACGTTCGGATACCGGTTCATCGCCGATGACCTTCATGCTGCCGGCCACCGAGCATCAGAGCGGCGAGTGTGGCGGTTGTGCTCGCAGCAGCGGCTCTGGTCACTGCACGCGAAGAAGCGCGGCCTGAATCGCAAGGCTGGGCCGCCAGTGCATGACGACCGGGTCCGGCGTGCGTTCACCGCCCCAGACCTCGACAAGCTCTGGCTGACGGACATCACGGAGCACCCGACCGGTGAGGGCAAGCTCTACCTCTGCGCGATCAAGTACGCGTGCTCGCGCCGGATCGTGGGCTATTCGATCAGCGACCGGATGCGGTCCTCGCTTGCCGTCGCGGCTCTGCAGATGGCGATCTCCCGCCGGAACCCGTCAGGGACGGTGGTCCATTCGGATCGGGGCAGCCAGTTTCGTTCGAAGAAGTTCGTCCGGGCGCTATCGGACGCCGGGCTGCTCGGATCGATGGGGCGGGTCGGCGCGTGCGCCGACAACGCTGCAATGGAATCGTTCTTCGCGCTCCCGCAGAAGAACGTCCTCAACCGGAGACGCTGGGCGACCCGGGAAGAGCTCCGGCTCGCGATCATCACCTGGATCGAAGCGACCTACCACCGGAAACGGCGCCAACGTGGACTGGGGAAGTTGACCCCGATCGAGTACGAGACGATCATCAACCCACAGGCCGCACTCGCGGCCTAAACGAACGAGTCAACCAAACCTGCAGCAGTCCCGTTCGGCTCCCACATCAATGGAGACACCTCAAGCGTTCCACGCGCGCGTGCCTTAGTGAAGCGCTTGGCAACGGCCTCGTCTTCCTCGACACCGGAGACGACGTCCTCAGCAACTCCATCGACTACAGCGCCCGATGGTCCAGCTACGCCGCCGACTACCTTGCACTGTGCCTCTCGCGGACCCGCGAGTGGGAGCACGCGTGGAGTGCACGCTCCGCACAGCGGATTGCGATCCCGGACTTCGACGACTGGCTGCGCATCACCGAGCGGCACCCGGCGTACTGACCTCAGCTCGCAGTCCGCCGACCCCACGCAGTGGACTTTACGATGTTCGTCGGGCGGTCAGCGTTTGAAGGAGAATCAACGAGCTGCCAGAGCAGCAGATTGGGAGTCAACCGGACTCTCAGAATCTCCGGCCCATCGGCACGGCGCGTCTGATGCGTCATGACCAAGCGCCCAGAGGAGAATGAGCAAAGCACAGTTGTGCACTCTGAGCACCAACCCGGTGTAACCCATACTCACGAAATCGACTGTCCGCCTGGCCTAGGGAGCCTCTTCGCGCGCGCATCGAGACGAGGACGCCTGATGCAGATTACTTGCCTTCGAATCTCCGGCTTCCAATCGTTTGGCCCCGACAGAACGGAGATCGCGCTGCGGGACGTCACCTACGTCCTGGGCCCCAATGGCTCTGGCAAGACGGCCGTGCTCGAGGCGCTCTCGCGACTCTTCAGCCCGCTGCCGGTACAGCGCAGAGTTCGTCACTCGGACTTCCATATCCCGAACGGACAGACGGCAGCCGAGGTGCAGGCCGCTGGACCCGTGATGTGGATCGAGGTGGACATCGAGGTTCCAGAGTCGGGTGCTCCAGGCGACCACGCCTCGGTACCACCCAACTTTGCGCACATGCGCATCGCCACGGAGGACGGTATTCCGCGCATCCGCGTGCGGCTCACAGCCACCATCGCTGCCGACAACGTGATCGAGGAGAAGCTCGAGTACATCCTCGAAGTGGACGCGGACGGCGAGCCGCTGCAGCGAGCTGACATGTCGCGCTTCGATCGCGCGAACGTCGAGGTGCACTACCTGCCTGCACGCCGCGATCCGGCCGAGCACATTTCTTACACAACCGCATCGCTCGTCGGGCGGGCGCTTCGTGCCGCAGACTGGACGGCCGAACGTACGACGCTCGAGATGCTTTCGAAGAACCTCACCGACGCACTTGCCGACAACGACGCCGTCAAGAGCATCGGCGTTCAGCTCGCGGGGGAATGGAAGGGGCTTCACTCAGGCTCCTTTTTTACCGACCCCTCAATCGCGTTCGGCAGCGGGGATCTCGAGAGCGTGCTCCGCCAGCTCACTGTCTCGTTCGCGCCGTCCCCAGCTGACTCCTCGCTTCCGTTCGAACGACTCAGTGACGGGCAGAAGTCGCTGCTCTACATCTCTTTGGTCCTGGCCTGGCAAGCTCTCGCGCGGGAAGTGCTTGGTGGCACAGAGACCTCATTCGATCAACACCGCCTGCGCCCTCCGGTGCACACGGTCATCGCGCTCGAGGAGCCGGAGAACAGCCTGGCTCCGCAGTACCTTGGCCGCATCATCCGGCAGCTCCGAAAGGCTGCGGAGCCTGGCGACTCGCAGTCTCTCATCGCGACACACTCGCCTGCCCTACTCCGCCGGGTCGATCCAGAGTCGATTTGCTTCCTGCGCCTCGACAGCAGCCGCCAGTCGCAGGTTCGGCGCATCCTCTTGCCAACGACGAGCGACGAGACGGCGAAGTACGTGCGTGAAGCCGTGCTCGCATTCCCGGAGCTCTACTTTTCGCGCTTGGTCGTTTTCGGCGAGGGAGACAGCGAGCAGATCGTGCTGCCACGTGTCCTCGCTGCGGCCGGCATTGCCGAGGATGACGCCTCGGTGTCAGTGGTTCCGCTGGGTGGGCGTCACGTCAATCACTTTTGGCGCCTCCTCAAGGAGCTTGAGATCCCGCACGTCACGCTCCTCGACCTGGATTCTGGACGGCACCAGGGCGGTTGGGGTCGTGTTCGGAACGCGCTGAAGCAGTTCAATAAGCTGACTCCGGGCACCTTCGATGCTGCGCTCATCGATGGTCTCCCGAAGTGGAACGACGCCGTCGACTTCCCGGAACTCGTAGATCCGAGGATCGTCAGCGGCGTGGGTCCGGTCAACGCCCTCGAGGCGAAAAGCGTTTACTTCTCCCACCCCGTCGACCTTGACCTCATGATGCTCGAGGCGTTCCCGGACGCCTACGGAGTCGAATCGGTCGGCGTGCCGGACGACAAGACCATCGCCGCGGTGCTCGGCAAGTCTCACGCGAGTGAGGATCGCCTCCCAACAGACACCTTCGAGCTCTTCGATGACTATCACCGGCTGTTCGATCTGAAGAGCAAGCCCGCGTCGCACCTTCGCGCGATGGCGGCGCTGACCGACGAGGAACTACTCGAAGACCTTCCGGAGGTACTCGAGCGGCTCGTTGATGACGTGCGCACGAAGCTCGGGGCGCTTCCCGAGTGATTCATCCCGATGACTGGCATCCGGTCGGCGGACTGGACCTCGAACCGAACGCACTGAAGGCCGTGCGCGAAACCGGGGCGAACGTCGTTGTCACCGCCGGCCCTGGTGCGGGCAAGACCGAGTTGCTGGCGCAGCGCGCAGACTTCCTCTTTCGAACAGGCGCGAGTGCGTATCCCAAGCGGATCCTCGCGATTTCATTCAAGGTCGATGCGGCACGCAACCTGCAGTCTCGCGTTCGTCTGCGATCCGGGTCGCAGTATGCGGCTCGGTTCGACAGCTTCACCTTCCACGCCTTCGCCAAACGACTAGTCGATAACTTTCGTCCGGTGCTTACCGGCCAGAATGCCCTCAAGCCAATGTACCGGCTCGACGCGAGTACTCGAATTCAGAGTGAGCAAATCACCTTTGACGACCTCGTGCCGCTCGCCCTGGAGATCCTCGAGAAGAATGAGTACGCACGTGGCGCGCTTCGGCAGACCTACAGTCACGTCTTCATGGATGAGTTCCAGGACGCCACTACCGCGCAGTACGCCTTCCTGAAGAAGGCGTTCGGGGGAACCGGTGTACAGCTCATCGGCGTCGGCGACACCAAGCAGCGCATCATGCGCTTCGCAGGCGCTCTCGAAGGAGTCATGGCAACGTTCGCTGCAGACTTCAGCGCGATCGACCTCCAGCTCTATCAAAACTTCCGGTCGAAGCCACGCCTGCGCCGGATGCAGAACCGCATGATTCTCGAGATGGACCCGGGCGCCGCGAGTCGCGACGCTGACCTCGTTGGGGAAGAGGGCGCGGTCCAAGTGCTGCGCTTTGACAACAACGAGAACGAAGCGGCCGCAGTGACGGCGATGATCCAAGGATGGCTCGAGGCCGGTGTACCACCGCGGGAGATCACCGTGCTGGCGCGGCAGCAGCCCCACCTCATCACGAGCGTCCTTGGCGAACATCTCAGCGCCGCTGGCATCTCGCATCGCAACGAGCAGCAGTCGCAAGACCTGACAACGGAGCCGGTCGCGGCACTGATCTTCAACTTCCTCCGCGTCGTTGCGGACGACGGGCGACCAGCGGCCTATACCGAACTCGTGCGCGTCGTGACCCACGGCGGAATCGAAGAAGTGGACGGGGTGCTGGACAGCAAGCTCCGCGCACTCCTTCGTGACGCCCGCCTTACCGTGCGCGCAGCAGGCTTTGTCGCCGCCGAGTACTCGTCATGGAGCCCACTCATCAGTTCGTTCCTGAAGTTCGTGACTCGCCCATCGCTCAATGCGCTGTCTCCGTCGTATCAACAGGGGGACCGGCTGAACGACGTGATCAAGGCGGCCGCTGGCGCTTTCAAGCGCGAGCTAACGTTCGACGGCGATCCGATTGCGGCACTTGACCGGCTATCAGAAGAGGACAGCATCCGGATCCTGACGGTGCACAAGTGCAAGGGGTTGGAGTTTGAGAAGGTCGTTGTCCTCGGAGTCGAGTCTCAGTTCTTCTGGGGCAATGACAACGACGTGAAGTCGGAATTCTTTGTCGCAATCTCGCGAGCCAAGGAGGAACTCGTGCTCACCACGGCTCGTCACCGTACGAAGCCTTACGGCGCGAACGCCTACTGGCGTGAGGACTCGCCTCCATACAACGCTCTATTGGAGTATGCCAATGAGTCTTGAATCTACTGAGCTCGGTCCATAACTCGGAGACATCGAGTGCGACCTCGATCTCGGGAAACCTCGTGACGCCGTCAACCGACCGGCGCATTCGCGGCCCAAATCAACGAGTCAACAACCGTGACGATCTCTGACCTCGCTGCGGATGCGATCGCCGCACTGACCGGCACCCGCTGGTCGATCATCGATGCGCCGGCTCACGTGCCAGCGAAACCGGGGCTCTACGCGATCTTCGGCGACGAGCGGGCGCACCGAGAGCTGGGCCTCCTCGAGGACGCCGGGGCCCGCAGCGCGCCGGACCTCCCGCTCTACGTCGGCAAGGCCGAAGCGAGCTTCGTAGAGCGCGATTTGAAAGACCACTTCGCTGCGGTGCCGGGCAGCACAGCGCGCACGGGCGGGTCCACTGTGCGGAGGTCGTTCGCTGCGCTGCTGCGTTGCCGGCTCGACTTGCACGGTGTGCCGCGGAACCGGGAGATCCCGGGGTACTTCTCGATGTACTCGCTGGCAGGCGACGATGACGCGCAGCTCACGGCATGGATGCACGCGCGCCCCTCGCTCGCCGTTCGGACGGCACCGGTGCAGATGACCGTGAAGCTCGTCGATGTCGAGACTCAGCTCATCCGGCACTCCACGCCGGTGATCAACATCGACAGGAATCCTCGGAAGCTCTCGCGCCTCGGGGCGGCGCGCAAGGCGATGAGTGCCGAGGCGAAGGCGTGGCGGCCGGCACAGGCCGCTCGCGAAGCGGAGCGTGGCCAATGAACGGCTCTCGTGGGGACGCCGCGCGTGAGCGGCTCGACGCGGCGCCCCTCGCCGAGGAGGTCGTCTTGCGCGTCGCTGAGGCGAAGACGATCCTTCCGTCGACTAAGGGACTGCTCGCGGTGACCGCGACGCGGGTCATCTACACCTCGAAGCGGCGGAGCTGGACGGCCGACCTGCGTCAGGTGGCCACGGCGTCGCTCACGCGCGAGGGGTCACGAGGCACGATCCGGATCACGTCGGCTTCCCACGTTGAGGTGTTCAGCGCGAACGGGACGCGGCGAGTGATCTGGTGAACGTCCTCCGCACACGGCAGGCCGTCGTGGCAGAAGCGTCTACGTGACGGATCCCACGAAGGGGAACTCGCAGTTCGGGTCAACGCACAAGAATGGCGACCGGAGAAACACCTGATCAGAGGCCCGTCCTTCGGGCCGCGGTTCGCGTCGGAGGATAGGCCGATTCCCGTCGCGGGATACAGCCATGTCTTGTGCCTTCGACCGCCGCATCGTCTCAAGGATCCGGAGGTTCTTAAGACACCCGCCGAACGAACGACGAAGCCCAACGATGCACTCGGTGGGCTTCGTCGTTGGGTAGGCGGGCCTCATCCCCGACGTCGGGCGTCGAGTTCCCGGGCCGCCCGCCACAGCCGCAGCAGCACCTGCAGCTCGAGCGCCCGACCGCGCCACCCGTCCCCGAGCAGCCGGTCGAGCGAACCGAGCCGCTGGTACACGGTGTTGACGTGCACGCGCAGCGCCGCCGCGGTCGCCGAGGGGCGCTGCCCCTGGTCGAGGAAGACCGTCAGTGTCTCGACGAGGGGGACACCTCGGACGGCTTCCTCGTCGAACACCACGCCGAGTTCGCGTCGGGTCTGTTCCTCGAGCTCGTCCCGCCCGGTCCGGCTGAGCAGCACGGCGAAGACCCCGAGGTCGGCCGCCCGGGCGAGCCCGGCGTCGCGGCCGAGTGCCGTCAGGGCGTCCGCGGTCCGGGTCGCCTCGACGTGGGCACTCCGGATCCCGGCGGTGTCCGTCCCGACGGCCGCGATCCCCGCGACCGGACCGGTGTGGCTGTCCCACACGGCTTCGATCCGGCTGTCCCGCGGCACCACCAGCACGAGGCGGTCGCGGTGGACCGCCGATGCCCACCGCCCGCCGAGGCGCAGGCCCGTGACGAACCGGCGCGCGACGTCCGGGTCCCCGGCGGCGACCACCACGACGTGCGGCTGCTGCGGATCGAGGCCGGCACCGCGCCATCGCTGCCGGTCGGCCGCGGGGTCCGGCTCGGCGCGGCTCAGCAGGTCGATCGTCGCGATGTCCCGGCCGAGCTGCACTGCACGGGCCTCAGCACGAGCGCCGACGAGCGTCAGGGCGATGAGCGGTGCGGCGCGTTCGAGCAGGAGCGCCACGTCGGCGGGGACGGGGCCGTCGACCACGAGGGCGCCGAGGACCTGACCCGCCGCGGTCACCGGCTGCAGGACGCCGGGCGCGAGATCGACCGCCGAGGTCGTGCCCGTCGCGACCACCCGGGCGAGCGCGGCACCCACCGCACCGTCGGCGGGCTGTTCGACCCAGCGGATCTGCACGGCCGTCAGCGCCTGCACCCGGCCCACGAGCGTCGCGGTGTCCCCGCCGGCGAGCACCGCGGCGGTGAGGTCGGCGTCCAGACGCAGCGTCACCTCGAGGGTGTCCTTCGCGCGTCGGACCTCGTCCGCGGCACGGGCGTTGTCGATGGCCACCGCAGCGTGCGCGGCGAGGTCACCGAGCAGCCCGATCTCCTGGCGCGCGAACCGGCGTTCTTCGCGCTTGGCGGCCAGCAGCACCCCGACGACCCGGCCGCGCACGGTCAGCGGCACGCCGAGCAGCCCGCGGACGGACTCCTCGTCGACGGTGGCGTCGGCGCGCTCCTCGTGCACCAGCGTGGCGTCACTGCCGTAGTCGGAGGTCCAGCGCGGCGCGCCCGACTCGACGACCTGCCCGACGAGCCCCACCCAGCGGGGCAGACGCGTCCCGACCAGACTGGGGGAGCGCGCTCCGTCGGCGACGTGGATCGTGATCTCCTGCTCGTCGAGCAGGGCGACGTAGGTCAGGTCCACCCCGAGCAGCCGCCGTGCCTGACGGACGACCTCGACGAGCAGGTCGTCCGGGTGGGGGACCGCGGCCAGTCGACCGGCGATGTCGTTGAGGGCGGCGAGCTCGGCGACCCGACGGCCCCGGTCCCGCGCGAGCACGGCGAGTTCCGCGGCGGCCCGGGCCTCGGCGTCGACCTGGGCGTGGTCGGCCCCCGTCGCCAGCAGGGCGTCACGGTGCGCTTCGACCTGCGGCAGGTCAGGCTGCTCCAGCAGCAGGTCGAGCCACCCCAGGGCTGTGGATGCATCGTCCACTCTCATGGCAGGAGTGTAGATGCTCGATCCATTGTCCGGCCAGGGGTCGCGGGGCGAGGGTGGAGCATCCGCGAGCGGCAGCGCCGCCCCTCAGCTCAGGAGTCCCCATGAACGCACCAGTCCCCCCGACCAGCACCGCAGGTCCGACCAAGCCCACCGTCGACGTCCCCACGGACACGGTCTCGGCACGGCCCGTCCGGCTCCGCCGCCTGTCGGTCGGCCTGGCCCTAGTCTACGTGGCGATCCTCGCGATCAACTCCGGGGGCCTGGGCATCCTCATCCCGAACCTCGTCGCGGACATCGACGCCGCGGACAAGATCGGGAACCTCGCGATCGTGACGACGGTGGCGTTCCTGGCGAACGTCGTCGCCCAACCGATCGCCGGAGCCCTGTCCGACGTCACCCGCTCGCGCTTCGGCCGGCGCTCGCCGTGGATGGTCGGTGGCGCCCTGCTCGCCGCTGGCTTCCTGGTCGGCCTGCCCCTGGCGAGCTCCGTGGTGGTCGTCGCCGCCATCTGGCTCGTGGTCCAGCTCGGCCTGAACGCCCTGCAGGCGGCAGCGACGGCGCTCGTCCCGGACCGCTACCCGGCCAAGCAGCGCGGCGGGGTGTCCGGACTGATCGGCCTCGGCATCACCATCGGCAACGCCGTCGGTGCGGTCGTCGCCGGGGGCTTCGCGAGCGCGGGGTCGCTGCCGTACATCGTCCTCGCGGCGATCGTCGTCCTGGTCGTCGTCGTCTTCGTCGTCGCCAACCCCGACCGGTCCAGCCGCGACCTGGTCGTTGAGCGACAGAGCATCGGCGCGTTCCTGCGCGGCTTCTGGGTCAGCCCCCGCAAGCACCCCGACTTCGCCTGGGCGTTCGCCGCCCGGTTCCTCATGGTGATCGGCTTCTACGGTGCGCAGACCTTCGGCCTCTACATCCTCCGCGACTACATCGGCATGACCGACGCCGCGTCGAACGGCTTCGCCGCGCAGATCGGCATCGTGCTGCTGATCGGCGTGCTGCTGTCGGCCCTGACCAGCGGCGTCCTCTCGGACCGCATCGGTCGCCGGAAGCCCTTCATCATCTGGGCGTCCGTCGTCATGGCGATCGGTCTCGCCGTCCCGCTGGTCTTCCCGACGACGACCGGCGTTCTCGTCTACAGCTTCCTGCTCGGCCTGGGGTTCGGTGCGTACATCTCGATCGACCTGGCGCTGATGACCGAGGTGCTGCCCGTGTCGATGACCTCGGGCGCGAGCACGGCCGGGCGTGACCTGGCGATCCTCGGACTCGCGACGACGCTGCCCCAGGCGCTCAGCCCCTCGATCGCGGCGGGCCTGGTGTCCGTCACCGGCGGGTACCCGGCGCTGTTCGTGTCGGGCATCGTCTTCGTGGCCCTGGGCGCGCTGGCGGTCCTGCCCATCAAGTCCGTCCGCTGAGACCCCGTCCCATCGAGCCCCGCGTCCGCCGCGCACCGAGGAACCCGACCATGCAGACTGCAGTCATGCGCCTCCACACCACGACGACCGGCGACGGCGAGCACCACGTCGGGCTCGTCCACGGCCTCGGCGCCGACGGCGCGACCTGGCAGCCCCTGGTCGACCGGATGACGGCGACGGGCCGGTACACCGTCACGACCGTCGACCTCCGCGGGCACGGTCGGAGCGAACGCGCTGACCGGTACCGCCTGGACGACTTCGCCGACGACCTGGTCGGGGCGCTGCCGACCGGGCTGCACAGCGTGGTCGGGCACTCGCTCGGAGGAGCCGTGCTGGTCCGCGCGGTCGGACGGCTCCGTCCCGAGCAAGCCGTCTACCTCGACCCGGGCTTCCACCTCGCGCTGCCCACCACCGGCCTCGCCGCTCGCCTGTTCTGGGCGGTCCCACCACTGACACTGGGCATCGCGGGGCTCCTGCAGGCACGGAAGAGCGCGGCAGCCCGCGCCGGGTACACACCCGCCGTCCGGCAGGCACTCGCCGACGCTCGGAAGCGGTTCGACGGAGGCATGGCGATCGGCGTCTTCCGTGAGGTCGCGCACACCCCGCTCCCGATCGCCCCGCCCGAGGTGCCCTCGGTGGTCGTCCTGTCGGACGACGCGCCCGCGGTCGTCCCCGATGCCGTGGCCGCCCGCCTCGAGCGCGCCGATTGGGGGATCCGCCGGATCCCCGGCATCCACCACGACATGCAGCTCGAGGACGCCGGCCGGACCCTCGAGGCGGTCGCGGACGTGCTCTGAGACGTCCCCAGACGACGCTCAGCGGGCTTCGAGCAGGACCCGGACGGCCTCGCTGAGTGGGCCTGCGAGGTCCTCCGCCGCGGCCGAGGTGAGGGGCTCGAGTCCGGTCGCGGCGCGCACCATCACGATGCCGAGCCCCGTCGCGATCGCGACCTGCGCCCGGAGCAACAGGTGTTCGGTGCCGGGGTCTCCCGGCAGCCAGCCCGCCGCGGTCGCCATCCGCTCGGTGAAGGCCCGGAGCGTCTCACGTCGGATGCGATCCGCGCCGTCGTCTCCCGAACTCCGGACGAGCAGGAGCATCTGCAACGACGACTCGTCGCTCGGCGCCCCGGTGATCTTCCGCACCATCCGGTCGACGACCCCGTCGATGGTCGAGGCATCGTCCTCGGGGGCGTCGAACTCCTCGACGGTCCGACTCAGGCAGGCCTCGAACAGACCCTCCTTGGACGTGAAGTAGCGGTTGATCAACGCGACGTTCACGCCGGCGTCGTTCGCGATGTCCCGGACGGTGGTGGACCCGTACCCGTTGATGGCGAACCGTCGGCGGGCGGACTGCAGCAGTCGGAGTCGAGTCGCCCCGGCATCCCGTGCCCGTCCGGAGCCGTCCGGATGGGCGCGGTCCTCGACCGGCGTCGGTGTCTGCATCGTCATCGTCGTCCTTCCGTTGCCCCCACCGTACCGCGCAGAGCACCCCTCGTAAACGGCTGTTGACTTCTCTCGGTGATCGGCTAGCATCGTCAGGTCAGCAAGCGTTTACATTGACTGGAGCACGATGTCACAGACCATGGAGAGCCCGCGGACGGGCTCTGTGCCCACCGCCGACGGGCACCGCCCGAACAGCACCGCGATCATCGTCTTCCTTGCGCTCGGTGGCCTGTCCTTCGCCGTCCTGCAGTCGCTCGTCGCCCCGGCGCTCTCCACGATCGGCAAGGACCTGCAGGTCTCCACGAGCAGCGCGAGCTGGGTGCTCACCGCGTACCTGCTCTCCGCATCCGTGCTGACGCCGATCCTCGGTCGCCTCGGCGACATGGTCGGCAAGCGCAAGGTCCTCATCGTGGTCCTGGCGGTGCTCCTCGCCGGTGCCGTCCTCGCGGCGCTCGCGCCGAACCTCACGGTGCTGATCATCGCCCGTGCGCTGCAGGGCGCCGCCGGTGCGGTGATGCCCCTGTCGATCGGCATCGTCCGCGACGAGCTGCCGAAGGAGAAGGTCAGCGTCACGATCGGGCTGCTCTCCGCGATCTTCGGCATCGGCGCCGGTGTCGGCATCGTCGCCGCCGGTCCGATCGTCGAGCACCTGTCGTGGCACTGGCTGTTCTGGCTGCCCGCCGTCCTGGTCGTGATCGCGCTGTTCGGCGTCGTCTTCGGCATGCCGGAGTCGCCAGTGCGCAAGCCCGGCCGCCTCGACCTCGTCGGCACCGGTGTCCTCACCGTGTCGCTCGTGTCGCTCCTCATCGCGATCAGCGAGGGCGAGACCTGGGGCTGGGGCGACGGCAAGACCATCGGCCTGTTGATCCTCGGCGCCGTCGCACTCGTCGCCTTCGTGTTCGTCGAGCTCCGCGTGAAGTCGCCGCTCATCGACGTCCGGCTGTTCACGATCCGTGGTGTGTGGACGGCCCACGTCGTCGCCCTGGTCTTCGGTTTCGCGATGTTCGGCACGTTCGTCCTCGTGCCCACGCTGCTCCAGCTGCCGACCGCCATCGGCTACGGCTTCGGCAAGTCGGTGTCCGAGGCGGGGCTCTTCCTGCTGCCGACCGTCGTCATGATGGTCATCGCCGGCCCGATCGCGGGCATGCTCGTCCGGAGGTACGGCCCGAAGCTCCCCATGCTCGCCGGTGGCATCGCGGTGACCGCGGCCTTCGTGCTGCCCGCCCTGGCACACGGCGAGATGTGGCAGGTCGTCGTGTCGGGCATCCTGACCGGCATCGGGATCGGCCTCGCCCTGGCTGCCTGCTCGAACGCCATCATCGAGAGCGTCCCCGCGGCGCAGACCGGTGAGGCCATCAGTGCCAACACCGTCGTCCGCACGATCGGTTCGAGCGTCGGCACCGCGGTGATCGCGGCGCTCATCTCCTCGAACACCACCGCGCAGGGGCTCCCGCTCGACGACGCCTTCACCACGGGCTTCTGGGCGTGCGCCGGTGTCGGCGCGCTCGCGATCATCGGTGCGCTCGTCGCCCCGTCGATGCGCAAGCGCCGTCAGGACGCCCGGGCGATCGGCGTCGACGACCTGGAGGGCGTCACGGACTGACTCCGGCTCCAGAGCCGCCTTCCCGGAGGCGCGACTGGCGTCGTCGACGCGGGTCGCGCCTCCGGTTCGCCTTCGAGACCGCTCAGCAGGCACCATGGTCTGCATGTCGACGACGAAATCACCACCTCCCGCCACCGACACCCGGCGCCTGCGCACCTGGGTCTTCTGGCCCGCCGCCGTCATCGTGCTCGGCTTCGTCGCCTGGACGCTCATCGCGCCGGCGACCGCCGAATCCGCCTTCCTCGCGCTGCAGGACGGCATCGTCCGGAACTTCAGCTGGTACTACGTGCTCGTGGCCGCGTTCTTCGTCGCGTTCTCGATCTTCGTCGGGTTCAGCAAGTTCGGGGACATCAAGCTCGGCAAGGACACCGACGAACCGGAGTTCTCCACCGGGTCGTGGTTCGCGCTGCTCTTCGCCGCGGGCATGGGCATCGGCCTGGTCTTCTACGGGGTCTCCGAGCCGCTCAGCCACTTCGCATCGCCACGCCCTGGTGTCACCGGGACGCAGGGTGAGCTGGCGCAACAGGCCATGACCCAGACGTTCCTGCACTGGGGGCTGCACGCGTGGGCGATCTACGTCGTGCTCGGCCTGGCGCTCGCCTACGCGATCCACCGACGCGGCCGCCCGGTGTCGATCCGCTGGGCACTCGAGCCGTTGCTCGGCGATCGGGTGCGCGGCGGGTGGGGCAACGTCATCGACGTGATCGCCCTGGTCGGCACGTTGTTCGGCGTGGCGACATCGCTCGGTCTGGGCGTCCTGCAGATCGGTGCGGGGCTCGAGAGCGCCGGCATCGCCGACAGCAGCATCGTCAGCCAGATCGCCATCATCGCCGTGATCACTGCGCTCACGATCGTCTCCCTCGTCACCGGGGTGACCAAGGGCATGAAGCTCCTGTCCAACTTCAACCTGCTGCTGGCCGCCGCGCTGCTGCTGTTCGTGCTCATCGTCGGGCCGACCCAGTTCCTGCTGCGCGACTTCGTGCAGTCGATCGGCAACTACCTGCAGAACATCGTCGGGCTCTCGTTCAACGTCAGCGCGCAGCAGGGCGCCGCGGGTGAGGCCTGGCAGGGCGCCTGGACGACCTTCTACTGGGGCTGGTGGATGTCGTGGGCGCCGTTCGTCGGCATCTTCATCGCGCGGATCTCGAAGGGCCGGACGGTCCGGCAGTTCGTGTTCGGCGTGCTGCTGGTCCCCACTGCGCTGACGTTCCTGTGGTTCGCGGTGCTGGGCGGAGCGGCGATCCACCGGCAGACCGACGGTGCCGGGGGACTGGTCGGTGCGAAGGGATCCGTGGACGTCGAGGGCTCGCTGTTCACCCTGCTGGCCGGGCTTCCCGCCGGGGCCGTGCTGACGTTCGGCGCGATCCTGCTCATCGGCGTGTTCTTCGTCACCTCGTCCGACTCCGGCTCGCTCGTCATGGCGATGATCGCGTCCGGCGGGGACATCGAGCCGAAGAACTGGCTGCGCGTGTTCTTCGCCACCGTCTCCGCGCTGCTGGCGGTCGCGCTGCTGCTGACCGGCGGGCTGAACGCGCTGAAGACCGCGGCGATCACGACCGCGCTGCCGTTCAGCATCGTGCTGCTGCTGACGTGCTGGTCGACGATCATCGCCTTCACCCGGGAGCGTCGTGCGTACGACCGGGCCGAGCGTGCGCTGCTGCTCGAGCGCGTCGGCGACTACTACGGCCTCGAGGTCGACGGCCCGGCCCAGCGCTCCGGTCGCGCGCACCCGTGGCGTTCAGTGCGCGACCGGCTGTCCGGACGCCCGCGACCGACGCCGCAGGAGCGGCCCACCGCAGCGGCCTCCGCGCCCGCCGACGGCGCCGTGCTGACCGAGCCGGTGTCGCCGGACCCGGTCACGGACGGGGCACCCGACTCGACCGCTGCGACGACCTCCGGAACCGACCGCGTCTGACGCGGCCCGACGTCGGACAGGAGGCCCGGTGCCAGCTGGCACTGCGCCTCCTGTCCGACGTCGGGTCAGCCCCGTCGGCGGCTCCGATGCGCGCCGTTGCGGGGTTCCGTGCGGTGCGGTGTGCCGCATGGTTCCCATGCGGTACTTCCGCACCCGGGGCGTGCGGTGGTTCTCTCGGAGGATCGCGGCCACCCTGGGACCGCGCGGGAATCGGACACGACGATGCGACTACGACTGCGCCCTCGAGCGCGCCTCCGGGCGCTCACCATCACCGCTCTGGCGGTGGTCGCCGCGCTGACGGCGACCCTGTCCCTCGGGACCACCACGTCCGCCGACGCCGCCGGGTCGTGCACCGCCGGATCGCAGATCTCCGTGGTCGCCCACCCCGACGACGACCTGTTCTTCATGAACCCGGCCGTGCTCGGCAAGGTCACCGCGTCCGGGTGGTGCACCACGACGGTGTACGTCACGTCGGGCGACGCCGGCCGCGGGAGCGCGTACTCGACCGCGCGCGAGTCCGGCGTCCGTGCCGCGTACGCGACGATGACGAACACCGCGAACACGTGGACGACGACTCGCGAGACCGTCGCCGGGCACACCGTGCAGCGGTCGACGCTCAAGGCGCTCCCCAGCGTGCAGCTCGTGTTCATGCGGCTGCCCGACGGCAACATCGACGGGACCGGGTTCTCGGCGACCGGGTGGCAGAGCCTCGAGCAGCTGATGGAGGGCTGGATCCCCACGATCTCGACCGTGGCGTCGCCGTCGCAGACCTACACGCAGCAGACCTTCGTCGACACCGTCGGGGCGCTCCTGACCAAGGCGGCCCCCACGGTCATCCGCACGCAGGACTACGTCGACGGCTTCGGTTCCGACACCGACCACAGCGACCACCACGCGGTCGGCCAGCTCACGCTGCGCGCGCGGAACGCCGTCGCACCCTCCGTGTCGATCACGCCGTACCTCGGCTACCCGACCGTGCAGCTGGCCGCCAACGTGACCGGGGCGGACCTGTCCGCGAAGGCCGCCGCGTACTACGCCTACGCCCCGTACGACTCGCTGATCTGCCAGACGGCCGCCGCCTGTGCGGGGCAACCCGAGGAACAGTGGCTGCCCCGCCAGCACGTCGTCGCCGACCTGACCGCGCCGGGCACCCCGGGTGGTGGCGGCACCGGCACCGACCCCGCCGGTGGTGGTGGCGGCACCGGCACCGACCCCTCGGGTGGGACCGGGACGTCCGCGGGCAACGCCGCCGCGTCCGCACAGGTCACCGCGTCGTCGCAGAACGCCAGCGGCGGACAGGGGGCCGCGAAGGTCATCGACGGCGTCGCGGACGGCTACCCGGGCACCGCGACCGCGGAGTGGGCGTCGCAGGGCGGCCGCACCGGGACCTG
This sequence comes from Curtobacterium sp. MCLR17_007, assembly GCF_003234655.2. Classification (NCBI taxonomy): domain Bacteria; kingdom Bacillati; phylum Actinomycetota; class Actinomycetes; order Micrococcales; family Microbacteriaceae; genus Curtobacterium; species Curtobacterium sp. MCLR17_007. Next base: position 1,278,549 of record NZ_CP126271.1, read on the forward strand.
GGTGCAGCTGACCTGGATGGAACCGATCGCGATCAACCGGATCGTGCTGTTCGACCGGCCGAACACCGACGACCAGGTCACCGCCGGCACGCTGACGTTCTCGGACGGGACGACCGTTCCGGTCCCCACCCTGGCGAACGCCGGGACCGCGAACGAGGTCGCGTTCAGCACGAAGACCGTCACGAGCGTGCGGCTCACCGTCACGGGTGTCAGCTCCACGACCCGGAACGTCGGCCTGTCCGAGATGCAGGCCTGGACGCCGGCATCGACCACGACCCCGCCCGTGACCACGCCACCGACGACCACGCCGTCGACGACGAACCTGGCCGGCAGCGCGACCGTCGTCGCCTCGTCCCAGTCGACCTCGACCGCCCAGACCGCGGACAAGGCGGTCGACGGGGTGATCGACGGCTACCCGGGCGTCGCGAGTGCGGAGTGGGCGACCAACGGCGGGCGGACCGGTTCGACGCTGCGTCTCACGTGGGCCGCGCCGGTGAGCATCGATCGTCTGGTGCTGTACGACCGGCCGAACACCGACGACCAGGTCACCAGCGGCACCGTGACGTTCTCGGACGGCACGACCGTCCCCGTCGGCGCGCTCGACAACGCGGGCGCGGCGACCACGGTCAGCTTCGCGGCCCGGACCGTCACGTCGCTCACACTGACGGTCACCGGGGTGAGCGGGTCGACCCGGAACGTCGGGCTCGCGGAGCTGCAGGTGTACTCCGGCTGAGCCGGACTGCGGACGCCGGGTCCGGTGCCAGCCGGCACCGGGCCCGGCACTGCTTCCGCCGGACCCGGCGTGCGCACCGCTACGACGCCAGGCCGGCGACCAGGTTGATGACGCTCGCGATCACGACGGTGCCGAAGAAGAACGACAGCAGCGCGTGCCGGAGCGTGGCGCGACGGATCGCGCTCGTCCTGATGGTCGTGTCGGACACCTGGTACGTCATGCCGACGGTGACGGCGAAGTACGCGAAGTCCGAGTACTGCGGGGGCTCGTCCTGGTTGAAGTCGATCCCACCCGGGATGCCGCTGTAGTACAGCTCGGCGTACCGCAGGGTGAAGAGCGTCTGGACGAGCAGCCACGACAGGAAGACGCTCACCACGCCGAGCGCCGCGGCCGCGTCCTGCGCGTCACCGCGGAGCCCCCGGGCACTGCCGAGCACGACCAGCAGGGCGACGACGCTGGCGAGTGAGGCCCCCACCAGCAGCAGGTCCGAGGCGGTGCGACGGGGGTCCTCGCGCGCGGCGCTCGCACCCGTCTGCGGTCCGTCGAACCGGAGGAGCGGCCACGCGGTCGCCACGTACACCGCGCACGCGGCGGCCCACCCGATCGACGGTGCCCACCGAGCCCCGACCGTCAGCCAGGCGGCGACGGCGGCGACGACCCCGACGGTGAGCATGAGCAGGAGACGGTGGCGGTACCGCTCGGGGCGGTGCGCGTGCGGGGTGAGGTCCACCGGGCCAGCATCGCACCGGCACCCGTCCCGACGACGTTCCCTGTCAGCCTTCGTGCACAACGGCCGGGACGGTCATGGACCCTCCGGGCACACTGGGGTGATGCGGCGGACGGGCACCACGATCACGGCGGTCATCGGCGCACTCGGCATCATCGTCGGCATCGGGTTCGTCGTCGCCGAGCACCCCGCCCGGGCGTCCGCGGGGTCGAACGGGTCCACGACGCCGACCGCCGAGCCCGGGCGTCGGGTGGCGACGATCGGCGACTCGATCATGGCGGGGTACGGACTCGACAGCGACGCCGACGCCTGGCCGGCGATGCTCGCCCGCGCCGACCACCTCGACGTCACGAACCTGGCGTGCAGCGGAGCCGGCTTCGTCGTCGACGGGGACTGCGGCGACGACTTCTCGGGACTCGTCTCCCAGGCAGTCGCGGTCCACCCGTCGATCGTCGTGCTGCAGTCCTCCGACAACGACCTGGGCCAGGACCCCGCGGCGATCGACACCGCGACCCGGCAGGCCGTCGACCAGCTCCACGCGGCGCTGCCGCACGCCCGCATCGTCGGCTTCTCCACCCTCTGGGACCAGCCCGGCGACGTCCCCGACGAGGTCGCGCAGAGCTCGACGAGCCTCCGGCGTGCGGTCGAGGCCGACGGCGGCCGGTTCGTCGACCTCGGGCAACCGCTCGCCGGCCACGCCGACCTGCTGCAGGCGGACAGCGAGCACCCCACCGTCGCCGGTCAGCAGGTGCTCACCCGGGTCGTCGAGCGGGCGCTGCGCCGCGCCGGCGTCCGGCTCTGAGTGCGCCCGGCCGGGGTGTCCCACCAGGGCACGTCACGACGGCGGGCGTCCTCGTACCGTGGGACACCCCGAACCGGAAGGAACCCATGCCCTGGGACGACGACACCCTCACCGCCATCGCCGACACCGACGACCTGCACGTCGCACCGTTCCGTGAGGACGGCACCACGTACGGCACCCCGACCTGGATCTGGTCGGTCGTCGTCGACGGCGCCCTGTACGCCCGGGCGTACAACGGTCGCCGCTCCCGCTGGTACCGCGCCGCCGTCACCCAGGGCGCGGGACGGATCACCGCCGCCGGTGCCGAGCACGAGGTGACCTTCACCGAGGCGGACCCCGGCGTGAACAGCCGTGTCGACGCCGCCTACGAGACCAAGTACGCCGGCAGCGAGTACCTGCCGCCCATGCTGCAGGACGGCCCGACCTCGGCGACCGTCCGCATCGAGCCGCGCGGCTGACCCGCACCCCGACGTCACAGCCGCCCCGGGCCAGAGTCGGACCCGGACCACCCACCGAACCGCAGAGGAACCGCATGACCACCATCGCGATCATCGGCGCCGGCAAGGGCCTCGGCCTCGCCGTCGCCCGCCGCTTCGCCCGCGAGGGCTTCGCCGTCGCACTCGTCGCCCGCAACCAGGACCGTGTCGACGCGCTCGCCGCCGAGCTCCGCCAGGACGGCCACAGCGCGGCCGGGTACACGCCCAACGTCCGCGACCCCGAGTCCATCCGCCATGCACTCGAGCGCGCGACCGAGGAGCTCGGCCCCATCGAGGTGCTGCAGTACAGCCCCCTGCCGGCCAAGGAGTACATGCGCCCGGTGCTCGAGACCACCGAGGCCGACCTGGTCGGCCCGATCGAGTTCTCGGTCTACGGCGCGGTCGCCGCCGCCCGCCAGGCGATCCCCGGCATGCGCGCCATCGGCCACGGCACGCTGCTGTTCGTCAACGGCGGCAGCGCCGTGCGCCCCGGTGGCCGCGTCACGGGGACCTCGGTCGCCTTCGCGGGGGAGAGCGCCTACGCGCAGCTCCTGCACGACGCGCTCGCCGACGAGTCGATCCACGTCGGCCAGCTGATCATCCCGTTCGGCATCGACGACGGTGAGCCCACCCACTCGGGCGACTCCATCGCCGACCGCCTGTGGGCGATGCACACGGACCGCGGCGACTTCCGCGTGTACGCGGAGCCGCTGCCGGCCTGACCGTGCGCAGACGACGGACGGGAGGCCCGTGGCGACGCCGCCACGGGCCTCCCGTCCGTCACGGCGCGCGTCACCGCCGCAGCAGCGCGACGGGATCGGCGCGCCCGTCCGCCACCACCGCGCGGAACGCGCGGACCAGTGGGACGCCCGGCCGGACGGTCGCGGCGGTGGACCAGGCCAGGGCCGAGCCGATCGCGGGGTACTCCGCGGCGCGCACGAACCAGGGGTCGGCGTGGCCGAGGGCCTGCAGGACCACCGTCGCCGGACCCGCGGCGAAGTCCGCCGACCACGCGACCCACGGTGCGACGGAGCCGTGCACGGCCGTCTCGCCCCGGCCGTGCGCCGTCCGGACGTCGATGTCGGCGCAGTCGGGGAACCGCCAGAACAGCCCGCCGTACCCGGCGCCGGCGCGGCCGTTGCTGCCCGGGCCGCCGAGCCGCACCGGGGTGGAGCCGGCCGTCCGGAACGTCGAGGACGTCCGGAGCTCCCATGCGTCGGTGCCGAGCCCACGGCATGCGGTGACGCGCTCCTCGAGCAGGAGGGGTCGTCCGTCGTGTCCGCGCCACGCGAGCTCCGTCGTCCGGGTGTCGCCGTCCACCGCTGCGCGCTCGACCGTCACCCGCCCGTGGTCGTCCCGCCAGACGTAGCCCGTGTCCCGGACGAACGTGGGGCCGCCCCAGCAGTTCGCACCGTCGACGTCCGGGATCGCGACGCCGACGCCGGAGTGCCAGTCGTGGTCGTCGGGGTGATCTGCGCTGACGACTGTGCCGCCGAGGGTCCGGACCGGGTGCAGGGAGGGCCGCGGGACCGAGGTGGGCGCCGTGCCGCCGCCGTCGGTCTCGGTCGCGACCACGATCGGGGCGCCTCCGGCACCGCGGAGCTCCCAGCGGTGCAGGACCTGGTCTCGGGTGGTCGTCACGGATCGAGCCTGCCGGGGCTACTCGGCGGCGACGGGGTCGGCGTGCTCGATGCGGGCGCTCGCCGTGGCCATGTGCTCGTCCATCGCTCGTTGGGTGGCGAGCACGTCCCCGGTCCGCAGCGCCTCGAAGATCGCGCGGTGCTCGTCGTACGCGGCCTGGGTGGCCTCGCGGGTGCGGACGCGGCGTCCGACCCACACGCTGAGCATCGATCGGAGGCTCTGCAGCAGGTCGGCCATCACCTCGTTGCCGGCGGCCCGCGCGAGCAGCACGTGGAACCGCACGTCGGCGTCGATGAAGGCCTCGGGGTCGTCGAGCGTCGCCTCCTGGCGCTGCAGGTACTCGCCGAGCTCCTCGATCTGCTCCGGCGTCGCGCGCTGCGCCGCCAGGATCGCCGCCGTGCGTTCGAGCGAGGACCGCACCTCGAGCAGCTCCCGCGTGCGGTTCGAGGCGAGCATGAGGCCCCACGACAGCGTCGTCGGCAGCAGGTCGGACGTGCCGCCCTGCAGGTACGTCCCCGACCCGGGCCGGATCTGCACGATGCCGAGGATCTCGAGCGCCGCCAGGGCCTCGCGCACGGCCGACCTGCCGACACCGAGCCGTTCGGCCAGCACCCGCTCGGACGGCAGTCGGGAACCCGGAGCCAGGTCTCCCGCGGTCAGCAGACCCACCAGTTGCCGGGCGACCTCCGACGCGGGCGACCCCGTCGCCACGGACTCCAGTTCGAGCCGGATGTTGAGGGGGTCGTTCTCGCTGAACGCGGGCATGTGCCGAGCGTAGCGGTGCGACCCTCCCCGGCACCGTCGTGCGGTGATATTGGTCAACCGGTTGACAACTCGATGCGAACCGCGCAGGATGGTCGAGTTCCATCCCCGACCAACGTCGTTCCCCCCAGCAGGAGTCACCGTGGACATCCCCGCCACCCGAGGCATCCCGACCTCGGTCGTCGAGAAGACGACCATCCGGAAGATCGCCATCCGCATCGTGCCCTTCGTGGCGCTGATGTTCTTCATCAACTTCCTCGACCGCACCGCGATCTCGTTCGCGGCCCCGAACGGGATGGAGGCCGACCTCGGCCTCACCGCCGCGCAGTTCGGCTTCGCCTCCGGTGTGTTCTTCATCGGGTACCTGGTGCTCGAGGTCCCGTCGAACCTGGCCCTGCACAAGTTCGGCGCGCGCATCTGGCTCGCCCGCATCATGATCACGTGGGGCATCGTCTCGCTGCTCTTCACGTGGGTGCAGAACTACCCGCAGCTGGTCGGGCTGCGCTTCCTGCTCGGCATCGCGGAGGCCGGGTTCTTCCCGGGGGCGATCCTGTTCCTGTCGACCTGGGTCCCCGCCCGCCACCGCGGCAAGATGCTCGCGCTGTTCTACCTCGCGCAGCCCCTGACCAGCGTGATCGGCTCGCCCCTCGCCGGGTGGCTGATGACCCACGAGGGCCTGCTCGGCGGGCTCGCCGGCTGGCGCTTCATGTTCCTCTGCGTCTCGATCCCGGCGATCATCGTCGGCATCCTGTGCCTGTTCGTGCTCAAGGACAAGCCGTCCCAGGCGAAGTGGCTCGACGAGGACGAGAAGGTCTGGCTCGAGACCGCCCTGGCGAAGGAGAACCAGTCCAAGAACGACGGCCACGGCAAGGGCGGCCTGCGTGCCGCGTTCGGCAACGGTCGTGTCTGGATGCTCGCGTTCGTCTACTTCGGCTTCATCTACGGCCTCTACGCGCTGAGCTTCTTCCTGCCGACGATCATCGACGGCTTCCAGGAGCAGTTCGGCACCACGTTCGACCTGTTCCAGAAGGGCATGATCACGGCGATCCCGTACATCCCCGCCGCGGTCGTCCTGTACTTCTGGTCCCGCGACGCGTTCCGCCGCGGCGTCCGGGTCTGGCACATCGCGCTCCCCGCCCTCATCGGCGGCCTGAGCATCCCCGTCGCGCTGTTCATGAACTCCCCGGCGGCCACCGTCGCGGTCATCGCGGTGACGGCGTGTGCGATCTTCGCGGCGCTGCCGAACTTCTGGACCGTCCCCACGCAGTTCCTCACCGGAGCAGCGGCGGCGGCCGGCGTCGCCCTCATCAACACCGTCGGCAACCTCGGTGGCTTCGCGGCCCCGCTGATCACCGGTGTGGTCAGCGAGTGGACCGGTGGCTACCAGGTGCCGATGTTCATCGTCGGCTTCTTCATGGTCCTGTCGAGCATCCTCATGGTGGTGGTCTCGCGCCAGCACCGCCTGGGTGGTGACGCGCCGACCACGGCCGACGCCGAGCGTGCCGTGGCCCAGGAGATCGGCGCATGACCCGCCTGTTCAACGACCCGGCGGACTTCGCCGACGAGATGGTCGACGGCTTCGTCTCCGCGAACCGGGCCCGGGTCCGGCGGGTGCACGGCGGCGTCGCCCGGTCGACGACCAGCCCGGACCGCACCGTCGCCCTGGTCATCGGCGGCGGCTCCGGCCACTACCCGGCCTTCGGCGGTCTGGTCGGCCACGGACTGGCCGCCGGCGCCGCGATGGGCAACCTCTTCGCCAGCCCCAGCGCCCAGCAGGTCACCGCGGTGGCGAAGGCGTCCGAGCACGGCGGCGGCGTGCTGCTGTCGTACGGCAACTACGCGGGCGACGTCCTGAACTTCGACGCCGCCGAACGTGCGCTGCGCGACGCCGGCATCGAGGTCCGCACGGTCCGCGTCACCGACGACGTCGCCTCCGCCCCGGCGGACGAGGCACGCAAGCGGCGCGGCATCGCGGGGGACCTCTGCGTCTTCAAGGTCGCCGGTGCCGCCGCGGAGCAGGGCAGGACCCTGGACGAGGTGACCGCGATCGCCGAACGCGCCAACGACCGCACGCGCAGCTTCGGCGTCGCGTTCTCCGGCTGCTCCCTCCCCGGCGCCGACGAGCCGCTCTTCACCGTCCCCGAGGGCCGCATGGCGATCGGGATGGGCATCCACGGCGAACGCGGCATCGACGAGACCGACGTCCCCACCGCATCGGAACTCGCCACCCTGCTGGTCGAGAAGCTCCTCACCGAGATGCCCGACGGCGTCGCGGTCGACGGCGCCCACGTCGTGCCGGTCCTGAACGGTCTGGGCAGCGTGAAGTACGAGGAGCTCTTCGTCGTCTACGCCACGGTCCAGCGGCTCCTCACGGAGGCCGGCGCCGTGGTCGTCGAGCCCGAGGTCGGGGAACTCGTCACGAGCTTCGACATGGCCGGGGTGTCGCTGACGCTGTTCTGGCTCGACGCGGAACTCGAGGAACTGTGGGCAGCGCCGGCGGACAGCCCCGCCTTCCGCAAGGGCGGTGCCGTCCCGCAGGAGCGACTGCCCGAGTCCGTGCTCGCCGCCGGTGTCGCGGTCCCGGTCACCCCGGGCACGCCCGAGTCCCAGCAGTCCGCCCGCATCGTCGCCGAGGCGGTCACCGCGGTCCGCCGCACGATCGACGCCCACGCCGACGAGCTCGGCCGGATCGACGCGGTCGCCGGGGACGGCGACCACGGCATCGGCATGCAGCGCGGGTCCACCGCCGCCGACGCGGCCGCGACCGACGCCGCAGCGCGCGGCGCGGGCGCCGGCAGCGTCCTCGCGATCGCCGGGGACGCCTGGTCCGACAAGGCCGGCGGCACGTCCGGTGCCATCTGGGGTGCCGCCCTGGAGGCCATGGGTCGCGTCATCGGGGACCAGGAGCGTCCGTCGCCCGCCACCGTGCAGGGCGCGGTGCACGCCGCCGCCGAGGCGGTCCTCGCCTTCGGCGCGTTCGTCGGGGACAAGACCATGGTCGACGCGCTCGTCCCGTTCGACGACGTGCTCGCCGCCCGGGTCGCGGCCGGTGAGGACCTCGTCACGGCGTGGACCGCCGCCTCGGACGCGGCCCAGCACGCTGCTGACGCCACCGCGGCGCTCCTGCCCCGCATGGGTCGGGCCCGCACCCACGGCGAGGACGCGGTCGGCACGCCCGACGCCGGCGCGGTCTCGTTCGCCCTTATCACCGCGGCCGTCCTGTCGACGATCGCCGTCCCGGCCTGACCAGCACGCACCACACGAAAGGCACACCCATGAGCACCCAGTTCCGTCTCGTCGTCGGCTCGGACGACGCCGGCTTCGACTACAAGGAGATCATCAAGCGGGACCTCGAGGCCGACCCCCGTGTCGTGTCCGTGGTCGACGTGGGAGTGGACGCGGACGGGCACACCGCCTACCCGCACGTCGCCGTCGACGCGGCCCGCATGGTCGCCGCCGGCGAGGCGGACCGGGCGATCCTGATCTGCGGCACCGGCCTCGGTGTGGCGATCGCGGCGAACAAGGTCCCCGGCATCCGCGCCGTGACCGCGCACGACTCCTTCAGCGTCGAGCGTTCGGTGCTGTCGAACGACGCGCAGGTGCTCTGCATGGGCCAGCGGGTCGTCGGGGTCGAGGTCGCCCGCCGGATGGCGAGGGAGTGGCTCGGCTACGAGTTCGACGCCACGTCCGCGAGCGCCGACAAGGTCAACGCGATCTGCCAGTACGACGGCAGCGCCCCGGTCGGGACCGACGCGTGAGCCTGGCCACGGTGACGCCCCGACTGACGATCGGGGTGTCGCTGAAGATGTACTTCGGGCACGCCCGGACGCTGGCGTGGGCGTCCGCCGTGGCCGATGTCGCCCGCACGCACCCCGCCGTCACCAGCGGCGCGGTCGAGCTGTTCGTGATCCCGACGTTCCCGTCGCTCGTCCCGGTCCGGGCAGCGCTCGAGGGCACTCCGGTGCTGCTCGGCGCCCAGGACCTGGCGTGGGCCGACGAGGGTGCCTTCACCGGTGAGGTCTCCGGCCGCGAGCTCGCCGAGATCGGTGTCGACCTGGTCGAGATCGGGCACGCGGAGCGTCGCTCCCTGTTCCACGAGTCGGACCAGGACGTCGCGGGGAAGGTGCACGCCGCCTTCCGCAACCACCTGCGTCCCCTGATCTGCGTCGGTGAGCCGACCCGGTCCTCCCGTCCGGACACGATCGCCGAGGTCACCGGCCAGCTCGACCGGTTCGTCGCGACGGCCGTCGCGGACCACCTCGCGGGACCGGTCATCGTCGCCTACGAGCCGGTCTGGGCGATCGGAGCACCGCAGCCGGCGCCGGACGAGCACATCGTCGAGGTCCTCGCCGGCATCGAGGCACACCTCGCGACCCGGCCCGAGCTCGACGGCAGCGTGGTGGTCTACGGCGGCAGCGCCGGACCCGGGCTGCTCACGCGCGGGCAGGGCCGCATCGGCGGGCTGTTCCTCGGCCGCTTCGCCCACGACCCCGCGGCGATCCGGACGATCCTCGACGAGGCCGAGGCACTGGTGGTGGGCGCATGACCTCGCTGCTCGGCCTCTCCACCTACGCCTACTTCTGGCGGATGTCGGACCGCGTGCCGTCGCCGATGTCCCTCGACGACGCGATGCGCGACGCCGCCGCCCAGGGTGTCGACCTGTTCCAGATCTGCGACCACCCGCCGCTCGACACCGCGTCGGACGAGCGTCTGGCATCGATCCGTGAACTCGCGGCGTCGCTCGGGCTCACGCTCGAGGTCGGGACCAGGGGCACCGCGCCCGTTCACCTCGCGCGCTGGCTCCACATCGCCCTCGCGCTCGGAGCGACGCTGGTCCGCTCGATGTGGAGCTCCGGGGACGACCTGCCCTCGGCCGCCGAGACCGAACGGCGCGTGCGCGAGGCCCTGCCCGCGTACGAGGCGGCCGGCGTGGTCCTCGCCCTCGAGACGTACGAGGTCGTGCCCACCGCCGAGCTCGTCGCCCTCGTCGCCGCGGTCGGGTCGCCGTCGCTCGGGATCTGCCTCGACCCGGCGAACACCGTCGCCAACCTGGAACACCCGTCCGACGTCGTCGAGGCGTGCCTGCCGTACGTCGTGAACTGGCACGTCAAGGACGCCGACTTCACCCGGTCGCCCGGCTGGGTCGGGTTCCAGTACACCGGCGTGCCGATCGGCACCGGTCGCATCGACCACGCCGCCGTCCGCGCCGCCATCGCGCCCGACGTGCGCGGCATCAACCGGGTCATCGAGTTCTGGCTCCCGTGGCAGGACGCCACCGTCGGACCGACCGGGGACCCCGCAGAGACCACCACCCGCACCGAGGCGGCGTGGACCACACAGACCATCGAGTACACCAGGAGCTGGGAATCATGACCGACATCGCCACCACGCACACCATCGCCGCAGGCTCGGGCACCGCCGACGTCACCGTCGCCGTGATCGGTGCCGGCGGCAAGATGGGCACCCGCGTGTCGAACAACTTCGCCAAGAGCGAGTACACGACGCTCTACAGCGAGGCCTCGTCCGCCGGGCAGGAGCGCATCCAGGGCCTCGGCCGTTCCGTCACGGACAGCCTCGACGCAGCGGCCGCGGCCGACGTCGTGGTCCTCGCCGTCCCCGACGTCCTGCTCGGCAGCATCTCCGAGCAGCTCGTCCCGGCCATGAAGCCGGGTGCGACGATCCTGACGCTCGACCCGGCCGCCGCCTACGCAGGCCTGCTCGCGAAGCGCGAGGACGTCCACTACGCCGTGGCGCACCCGTGCCACCCGTCGGTGTTCCTCGAGCGCACCACCAAGGAGGAGTGGGACGACACCTTCGGTGGCATCGCCGCCCCGCAGGAGGTCATCGCGGCCTTCGACGCGTCCGAGTCGCTCGGCGACGAGGGCGACCGCGCGAAGGCGATCGCCGAGGCCGTCATCACGACCATGTACGCCCCCGTCATCCAGGTGCACTGGGTCACCGTCAAGCAGCTCGCCGTGCTCGAGCCGACGCTGGTCGAGACGATCGCCTGCATGATCGGCGACTTCCTCAACGACGCGCTCGAGGAGACCGTGACCGGTGTCGGCGTTCCCCGCGAGGCCGCCCGAGCGATGCTCTACGGCCACACCTGGATCGCGCTGACGAACGGCCTGCGCGGGTCGAACCCGTTCTCCGACGCCTGCCACATCGCGATGGGCTACGGCCGCGACAAGCTCATCAAGGAGGACTGGAAGCAGGTCTTCGACGACAGCGAGCTCGACAGCGTCATCGCCAAGATGCTGAAGATCGACGCCGTCAAGCGCTAGTCCGGCTGTCGGGAGCGCCCGGTGTCCGCCGTCGTGCGGGGGCCGGGCGCTCCGCCTGTGTGCCGTCACCGGACAGCCACGGCCCGTCCTTGGGCGCCGCGACTAGGTTCGGCGCATGACCAGCGAGCCGTGTGTGATCACCGGCGATGCCGCACGCGTGGAGACCGCCGTGCGCGGGACCGGGTCACCCGTGCTCGTGTTGCACGGGTCACCCGGGGGGATCGACGCCGCCGAGGTCATGAGCCGGTTCTTGCCCGAGGACCGGTTCCGCAGCGTGCTCCTGTCGCGACCGGGCTACCTCGGCACACCGATCGACCCCGAGCACGCGTCCATCGACGACGAGGCGGACCTGCTGGCGTCGGTGCTCGACGGGCTGGGCATCGACCGCGTCGGCGTGCTCGCCTGGTCCGGTGGCGGACCCGCCGCGTTCCGTCTGGCCGTCCGACACCCGGACCGCGTCACCGCGATCGTCGCGGCGTCGGCGGTCAGCGGTCGGTGGGTGCCGTCGCGCACCGGGCCGGGGGAGTACCTCGTCGCCCACACGGCCCTCGGTGCCAGTCTGTCGGGCTGGGCGGCCCGGCACCTGCCGCGGGCCGTCGTCGGGGGTGCAGTCTCCGGCGTCAGCCGCCTGCGCGGACGCCGACTCAAGGACCACGTCGAGGGCGTGCTCGACGACGCCGACCGCCGCGCCTTCCTGCTCGACATGGCGGCCACGGGCAACAGCTCCGGGGCGCACCGCGCCGGGTGGGAGAACGACGTCCGGACCTTCGCGGCGATCGGGTCGCTGCAGCTCGACCGGGTCACCGCTCCCGTGCTCGTGCTGCACGGCGACGCGGACACCGAGGTCGACGTGTCACACAGCACCCGTGCGGCTAGCGAGGTCCCGGACGCCGAACTCGTGCTGCTGCCGGGCGGCACGCACTTCGCGCTGTGGGACCACGTCGACGCCGCTGCCGTGCAGGCCCGCGCGGTCGAGCACCTCGCTCGCTGAGGTCCCGCGCGGCCGCAGCCCGTCCCGTTGGCGGTCTGTCGTTCCCTGTGACGCACCGCAGGAAACGGGGTCACTTCCCCAGCCAGGACCCGGTCCGTGACCAATACGTTATCTTTCCGTGTCCCCCTCCCCGAGGCGGTGACCCGAACCCGGAAGGAACCATGGGACGCCACGCTCTGCCCGCTGCAGCCGACGACCGCCGGTCAGCACCCGCTCCGTCCCCCTCCCCTTCCCCCGCTGCGACACCCCGCTCCCGCGGACGCCGTGCCGCATCAGGGCCGGCGCTCGCCCGTTCGAGCTACGTCGAGCACGAGCAGCCCGCCCGCGTGGTCGCGCTGCACCCGGTCCGCTCCACAGCCGCGACCACGCCCCCGGCCGGCGGACAGAAGGCCGGCGCAGCGAAGGCCGGCGCAGCGACGGCCGGCGCAGCCTTCCTCTCGCGCACCGGGTCCCTCCGCGCCGAGCGCGCCCTCGACCCCCGCCACGTCCGTCGTGCGGCGAACGCCAAGCGCGCCGCGCTGATCCTCGCGCCAGCCCTGGCGTTCACCTCCGCGCTCACCCTCTCGATGCCCGCGAACGCGGCGACCCCCGAGCCGACGGCTCCGCGGCTCAGCACGACGTCCGAGCAGCTCCAGACCTACACGGTCGCGCACGACGTCGAGATCCCGGTCACGTCGACCGACAGCATGACGGCGACCACGACGACTACCGTCGTGTCCTACCCGACGCTCGTCACCCGCTTCGGCGTCACCACCGCCCAGGCCGAGTCCGCGATCTCCGCGGCGCTCTCCGCCGGCGGCGACCGGGCGACGGTCCTCGAGACCGCGCTGCAGTACCTGGGCGACCCGTACGTCGAGGGCGGCGCGAGCCACGCGGGCATCGACTGCTCGGGCCTGACGATGGTCGCGTACCAGGCGGTCGGCATCCAGCTCGTGCACTACGTCCCCACGCAGGACGCCGCCGCGACCACCATCCCCGACTCCGAGGCGAAGCCGGGCGACATGGTCGTCTACGACAACGAGGACCACGTCGGCCTGTACCTCGGCGATGGCCTCGTGCTGCAGGCCCCGCACCCTGGCGAGGTCGTCGACATCGTGCCGATGTACTCGGCCGCGCACCACTTCGCACGACTGCTGCCCGCCGGCTCCTGACGCCGGACGCCCGCGCCCTGCAGCGCGTCCCGTATCCTGGAGTGATGGCCACCGAGACCCGCACCCCGTTCGAGGAACAGCAGGCCGCCCGCTCGGCCCGCCCGCAGGTGCGCCCGCGGACCGAGGGCTGGACCCAGGCCACCGACGGCGAGGGCCGCCCGCTCCTGCAGTTCGCCTCGCCCAAGCGCGGCAAGCCCCCGGAGCACCTCGCGGACCTCACCGTCGCCGAGCGCGAGGCCAAGGTCAAGGAACTCGGCCTGCCCGGCTTCCGTGCCAAGCAGCTGTCGACCCACTACTTCACGCACTACACGTCCGACCCCGAGCAGATGACCGACCTGCCGGCGGCCCAGCGCGACCAACTCGTCGCGGGCATGCTCCCGCCCCTCCTGACCGAGACCCGTCGTCTCGCGACGGACAAGGGCGACACGATCAAGTTCCTCTGGAAGCTGCACGACGGCGCCCTGGTCGAGTCCGTGCTCATGCGCTATCCCGGACGCATCACGCTCTGCGTCTCGTCCCAGGCGGGGTGCGGCATGAACTGCCCGTTCTGCGCCACCGGGCAGCAGGGGCTGACGCGCAACATGTCCACCGCCGAGATCATCGAGCAGATCGTCCGTGCCAACGCGGCCATCGCGGCGGGGGAGCTCGGGGGCGATCCGCGCAAGGGCGGCAAGGACCGTGTCGACGCCGAGCGGGTGACGAACATCGTGTTCATGGGCATGGGGGAGCCCCTGGCGAACTACAAACGCGTGATGGATGCCGTCCGCACCATGGTGGCCCCGCAGCCGCACGGCCTGGGGATGAGCGCGCGTGGCATCACCGTGTCGACCGTGGGGCTCGTGCCCGCCATCAACAAGCTCGCTGACGAGGGCATCCCGATCACCTTCGCGCTGTCGCTGCACGCGCCGGATGACGAACTTCGCGACGAGCTCATCCCGGTGAACTCGAAGTGGAAGGCGGACGAGGCGATCGACGCCGCCCACAACTACTACGTCAAGACCGGCCGACGGGTCTCGATCGAGTACGCGCTCATCAAGGACATGAACGACCACGCCTGGCGCGCCGACCTGCTCGCCGAGAAGCTCAACAAGCGCGGCAAGGGCTGGGTCCACGTCAACCCGATCCCGCTCAACCCGACGCCGGGTTCGGTGTGGACGTCATCAGAGGTGCACGTGCAGGACGAGTTCGTCCGTCGGCTCAACGCCGCGGGCATCCCGACCACGCTGCGCGACACCCGCGGCAAGGAGATCGACGGCGCCTGCGGTCAGCTCGCGGCGGCTGAGTAGACACGGCGTCCGTCACGGACAGGAGGCACGGTGCGGGTCCGCACCGTGCCTCCCGTCGTTCCCGGGGTCGCCCCGGCACGCCGCGGACCGGCCAGTTCCCCGTCACCGCAGGGATGCACGGCGTTCACCCGGATGCGACACGCCCGGGAGGAACCACGGTTGGCGGGCCCCCTGGGCCCTGTGTAAAGTAATCACTCGTTGCCGCTGAGGCGGAGAACGGAACGGCCGAGACGGTCACGGGGTGCAAATTCCGAGTCGCAGTCCGGACGGGGTCCCGCTCAGGCAACCAGCTCCGGGGTTCGTCTCCGGTGGCACACCAAGAACGAATGCCTCTCTGGCGGAACCTCTGACGGGGTCGAGCGGGGAGTGCGTCTGGTCCTTGAGAACTCAACAGCGTGCACATTGTCAATGCCAATTTATTGACCTCGTAGCTTCGTGTTCACTCTTTATCGGGGTGCGCATGGAGTTTCGGAGACAATTCCTTTTGGATTGAAGATTGTCAGTAGACAGTCAACAGTCAGAATCAACTCGCTGGCACTTCGGTGTTGGTTGTAATTTTTTACGGAGAGTTTGATCCTGGCTCAGGACGAACGCTGGCGGCGTGCTTAACACATGCAAGTCGAACGATGATGCCCAGCTTGCTGGGTTGATTAGTGGCGAACGGGTGAGTAACACGTGAGTAACCTGCCCCTGACTCTGGGATAAGCGTTGGAAACGACGTCTAATACTGGATATGATCGCCGGCCGCATGGTCTGGTGGTGGAAAGATTTTTTGGTTGGGGATGGACTCGCGGCCTATCAGCTTGTTGGTGAGGTAATGGCTCACCAAGGCGACGACGGGTAGCCGGCCTGAGAGGGTGACCGGCCACACTGGGACTGAGACACGGCCCAGACTCCTACGGGAGGCAGCAGTGGGGAATATTGCACAATGGGCGAAAGCCTGATGCAGCAACGCCGCGTGAGGGATGACGGCCTTCGGGTTGTAAACCTCTTTTAGTAGGGAAGAAGCGAAAGTGACGGTACCTGCAGAAAAAGCACCGGCTAACTACGTGCCAGCAGCCGCGGTAATACGTAGGGTGCAAGCGTTGTCCGGAATTATTGGGCGTAAAGAGCTCGTAGGCGGTTTGTCGCGTCTGCTGTGAAATCCCGAGGCTCAACCTCGGGCTTGCAGTGGGTACGGGCAGACTAGAGTGCGGTAGGGGAGATTGGAATTCCTGGTGTAGCGGTGGAATGCGCAGATATCAGGAGGAACACCGATGGCGAAGGCAGATCTCTGGGCCGTAACTGACGCTGAGGAGCGAAAGCATGGGGAGCGAACAGGATTAGATACCCTGGTAGTCCATGCCGTAAACGTTGGGCGCTAGATGTAGGGACCTTTCCACGGTTTCTGTGTCGTAGCTAACGCATTAAGCGCCCCGCCTGGGGAGTACGGCCGCAAGGCTAAAACTCAAAGGAATTGACGGGGGCCCGCACAAGCGGCGGAGCATGCGGATTAATTCGATGCAACGCGAAGAACCTTACCAAGGCTTGACATACACCGGAAACGGCCAGAGATGGTCGCCCCCTTGTGGTCGGTGTACAGGTGGTGCATGGTTGTCGTCAGCTCGTGTCGTGAGATGTTGGGTTAAGTCCCGCAACGAGCGCAACCCTCGTTCTATGTTGCCAGCGGGTTATGCCGGGGACTCATAGGAGACTGCCGGGGTCAACTCGGAGGAAGGTGGGGATGACGTCAAATCATCATGCCCCTTATGTCTTGGGCTTCACGCATGCTACAATGGCCGGTACAAAGGGCTGCGATACCGTAAGGTGGAGCGAATCCCAAAAAGCCGGTCTCAGTTCGGATTGAGGTCTGCAACTCGACCTCATGAAGTCGGAGTCGCTAGTAATCGCAGATCAGCAACGCTGCGGTGAATACGTTCCCGGGCCTTGTACACACCGCCCGTCAAGTCATGAAAGTCGGTAACACCCGAAGCCGGTGGCCTAACCCTTGTGGAAGGAGCCGTCGAAGGTGGGATCGGTGATTAGGACTAAGTCGTAACAAGGTAGCCGTACCGGAAGGTGCGGCTGGATCACCTCCTTTCTAAGGAGCATCTGGTCAGTGCTGTCCGCCCGTACGGGTGGATGGTGGCTGGTCCAGGCGCCCGATTCGGACCGACCGTGTCCGACGGGTAGCTCATGGGTGGAACATTGACAGTGCAGTGGGGGCTGATGCTTCCGACTCCAGTACGCCGCGCCTTCGGGTGTGGTTGGGACGGGTCGGGGTGGAGGGTCCTGCTGGTGCACGTTGTTGGGTCCTGAGGGACCAGGCTGCTGGTGACCTTCGGGTTGCCGGGGTTGGGCCGCACGGGTCGTGATGATCTGTGGGGGTCCTTCGATGGGCCACATGAAGCCGGCAGGTTCTGCTGGGGGAGTGTGGTGCCGATCGTATGTTGAGAACTACACAGTGGACGCGAGCATCTTAGATCGCTCGCCAGCATGCTCACCTTTCGGGGTGGGTGTGGTTGACGAGTCGATCGCAATTTTAATCTTTGTGGTCAAGTTTCTAAGAGCAAACGGTGGATGCCTTGGCATCTGGAGCCGAAGAAGGACGTAGAAATCTGCGATAAGCCTCGGGGAGCTGATAATCGAGCTGTGAGCCGAGGATTTCCGAATGGGGAAACCCCGCCAGGCGCTTTTGTGACCTGGTGACTCCCGCCTGAATATATAGGGCGGGTAGAGGGAACGTGGGGAAGTGAAACATCTCAGTACCCACAGGAAGAGAAAACAACATGTGATTCCGTGAGTAGTGGCGAGCGAAAGCGGATGAGGCTAAACCGATCATGTGTGATAGCCGGCGGGCGTTGCATGGTCGGGGTTGTGGGACACGTCGCTCAGTTCTGCCGGACTGGGGCGGTTACAGCGCATCATAGTCGAACCGGTTTGAAAGCCGGGCCGTAGTGGGTGCCAGCCCCGTAGACGAAATGGTGTTATGGCCGGATGTGTATCCCAAGTAGCACGGGGCCCGAGAAATCCCGTGTGAATCTGTCAGGACCACCTGATAAGCCTAAATACTCCCAGATGACCGATAGCGGACAAGTACCGTGAGGGAAAGGTGAAAAGTACCCCGGGAGGGGAGTGAAATAGTACCTGAAACCGTTTGCTTACAAACCGTCGGAGCACCCTTGTTGGTGTGACGGCGTGCCTTTTGAAGAATGAGCCTGCGAGTTAGTGATATGTGGCGAGGTTAACCCGTGTGGGGCAGCCGTAGCGAAAGCGAGTCTGAATAGGGCGATTGAGTCGCATGTCCTAGACCCGAAGCGAAGTGATCTATCCATGGCCAGGTTGAAGCGACGGTAAGACGTCGTGGAGGACCGAACCCACTTCAGTTGAAAATGGAGGGGATGAGCTGTGGATAGGGGTGAAAGGCCAATCAAACTTCGTGATAGCTGGTTCTCTCCGAAATGCATTTAGGTGCAGCGTTGCGTGTTTCTCGCCGGAGGTAGAGCTACTGGATGGCCGATGGGCCTCAACAGGTTACTGACGTCAGCCAAACTCCGAATGCCGGTGAGTGAGAGCGCAGCAGTGAGACGGTGGGGGATAAGCTTCATCGTCGAGAGGGAAACAACCCAGACTACCAACTAAGGTCCCTAAGCGTGTGCTAAGTGGGAAAGGATGTGGAGTTGCACAGACAACCAGGAGGTTGGCTTAGAAGCAGCCACCCTTGAAAGAGTGCGTAATAGCTCACTGGTCAAGTGATTCCGCGCCGACAATGTAACGGGGCTCAAGCACACCACCGAAGTTGTAGATTTCGCACACTAGACAAGCCTTCGTGGTTCAGTCGTGCGGAGTGGTAGGAGAGCGTCGTGTGGCGAGTGAAGCGGCGGAGTGATCCAGCCGTGGACGCTACACGAGTGAGAATGCAGGCATGAGTAGCGAAAGACGGGTGAGAAACCCGTCCTCCGAAAGACCAAGGGTTCCAGGGCCAGGTTAATCCGCCCTGGGTAAGTCGGGACCTAAGGCGAGGCCGACAGGCGTAGTCGATGGACAACGGGTTGATATTCCCGTACCGGCGAACAACCGCCCAAGCTAATCCAGTGGTGCTAAGAGTCCTAACCCGGTATGTCCGGATCCCTTCGGGGTGATGGTGACCGGTCTAACGCTCGACCCCATGCTGGTGCGGTTAGCGTATGAACAGGTGTGACGCAGGAAGGTAGCTGAGCCAGGCGATGGTATCCGTAAGGTGAACCTGGTGTAAGGATGTAGGGCTGACGATAGGCAAATCCGTCGTCTGTATGCCTGAGATCCGACGCGTACCCGTGAGGGGAAATCAGTGATCCTATGCTGCCGAGAAAAGCATCGACGCGAGGTTGCAGCCGCCCGTACCCGAAACCGACTCAGGTGGTCAGGTAGAGAATACCAAGGAGATCGAGAGAATCGTGGTTAAGGAACTCGGCAAAATGCCCCCGTAACTTCGGGAGAAGGGGGCCGGACACGTGACCGGATTTACTCCGTGAGCGTTGAAGGCCGCAGAGACCAGTGGGAAGCGACTGTTTACTAAAAACACAGGTCCGTGCGAAGTCGCAAGACGATGTATACGGACTGACGCCTGCCCGGTGCTGGAAGGTTAAGAGGAGGGGTTAGCCTTTGGGCGAAGCTCTGAATTTAAGCCCCAGTAAACGGCGGTGGTAACTATAACCATCCTAAGGTAGCGAAATTCCTTGTCGGGTAAGTTCCGACCTGCACGAATGGCGTAACGACTTCCCAGCTGTCTCAACCGCGAACTCGGCGAAATTGCACTACGAGTAAAGATGCTCGTTACGCGCAGCAGGACGGAAAGACCCCGTGACCTTTACTACAGTTTGGTATTGGTGTTCGGAGTGGCTTGTGTAGGATAGGTGGGAGACTGTGAAGCGGGCACGCTAGTGTTCGTGGAGTCATTGTTGAAATACCACTCTGGTCACTTTGGATGTCTAACGTAGGACCCTGATCGGGTTCATGGACAGTGCCTGATGGGTAGTTTAACTGGGGCGGTTGCCTCCCAAAGAGTAACGGAGGCGCCCAAAGGTTCCCTCAACCTGGTTGGCAATCAGGTGGCGAGTGTAAGTGCACAAGGGAGCTTGACTGTGAGACTGACAGGTCGAGCAGGGACGAAAGTCGGGACTAGTGATCCGGCAGTGGCTTGTGGAAGCGCTGTCGCTCAACGGATAAAAGGTACCTCGGGGATAACAGGCTGATCTTGCCCAAGAGTCCATATCGACGGCATGGTTTGGCACCTCGATGTCGGCTCGTCGCATCCTGGGGCTGGAGTAGGTCCCAAGGGTTGGGCTGTTCGCCCATTAAAGCGGTACGCGAGCTGGGTTTAGAACGTCGTGAGACAGTTCGGTCCCTATCCGCTGCGCGCGTTGGAAATTTGAGAAGATCTATCCCTAGTACGAGAGGACCGGGATGGACGAACCTCTGGTGTGTCAGTTGTTCTGCCAAGGGCACCGCTGATTAGCTACGTTCGGACCGGATAACCGCTGAAAGCATCTAAGCGGGAAGCCGTCTTCGAGATGAGATTTCCATGCACCTTGAGTGTGAGAGGCTCCCAGCAGACTACTGGGTTGATAGGCCGGATGTGGAAGCGGGGACTAACGACCCGTGGAGCTGACCGGTACTAATAAGCCGAAGACTTGACAACACAATTATTTCCCGCACTTCGGTGCGGGGCTCGCGTCCACTTTGTGGTTCCCGACAGATGATCGGGAACATGAGAACTGAATACCGCGCTGCTCTGAGAAGAGCACTAGCGGGACAGCTTTCTTGATCCATTGGGTCAAGTCGAAGGTGTTCCGGTGGTCATAGCGAGAGGGAAACGCCCGGTCACATTCCGAACCCGGAAGCTAAGCCTCTCAGCGCCGATGGTACTGCAAGGGGGACCTTGTGGGAGAGTAGGACGCCGCCGGACTCAACGTTGGTAACACCAGGGAACCCCTGACCAGTACTGGTCAGGGGTTTTCTGCATTCACCGGACGGTTGCCGCCGGCGTCGATCAGCCAGCCACGAGCCTCCAGTCCGTCATTCGTCGTTGGCGAGGCCGTGTACCTCGATGATCGCGAAGGCGGCGGTCGCGGCCCCGATGCGTCCCGCCAGCTGCTCCGCATCCCTGTGGAACGACATGCGATCCGTTTCGTCCGTCCAGCCGGTCTCTGATGAGGAGCTGCGCTCCCATCGGTCGAACCACGCTCGCAGATCCGCCACGAGATCGTCGGGGAGTGCGAGCTCCCAGGGCTCGAGGGGGCCGTCAGGACCCCAGAGCGGCCATGCCACCCCGTACTCGGGCATCAGGCGGATGGTGATGCGCTCTGCCGGGTGCGTCGCAGGACGGCGCATGAGGCGGGCGTTCTTGCGGCGCTCTGCGTGATCGAGTTCTCCGGCGCGCGCCGTTGCAGTCGGGTCGGTCTCGATCGCTGTGAAGCGCCAGGTGAACGGCGAGGAGTCGTCCTCGGCTTCATCCGGGAAGAGGTCAGGCTCGTCAGTGATCGGCCAGAGCGACTGCACCGTGAAGGTCTCGTCGCTGGAGGGATCCCGGAACAGCCCGCCACCGTGCGACCATCGCGGCGTGTTCGACACCCGCACGAGTCGGCGACCGGTGTGCGCCATCGTTCCGGTGTGCCATGAGCGTGAGAAGTGCACGACGGCTTGGACCTCGGGGGCGTCGCTGTCGGGCCAGGGCATCACCTGGAGCAGACGCGTGCGCATCCGGCGATCGTACGCCGGGGCTGGATCAGTCGCTGGCCGTCGTGACCTGGTTCGAGTGCGACTCAGGCGCTTCGTCGTCGCGCCGGGGAGCGCGCAGCCGCAGGGTCGCGCCGAGTCCGATCACGAGGAAGCCGGCGGCCGAGAACGATGCGGCGCGGGTGCCGTCCGAGAAGGCGACGGCCGCGGCGTCGCGGGTGTCTCCGGTGAGTGACCCGATCGCACCGCCCGAGGACTGCACGACGGCGTCAGCGACCTTCGATGCCGCGGTTGCGGGTGCGCCGGCGTCCTGCAGGCGGTGCTCGAGGACGGTGCCCGTGGAGGTGAAGAGGACGGTGCCGAGGACCGCGATGCCGAGTGCCGAACCGATCTGGCGGGCAGTGCTCTGGGCACCGGAGGCCTCGCCGCTGCGTTGGACGGGGACGTCTTGCAGCACGACGCCGGTCAGCTGCGCGGTCGCGAGTCCGACACCGAAGCCGTAGACGAACAGGCAGGGGACGATCGCCCACCACGCTGTCGTGGCGCTGATGACGAAGCCGATCGCCGCGACACCGACGATCTCGGCGCCGATGCCCATCCGCACGATGGGCAGGGCTCCGATGCGCTGGCCGACGGTCGCGGCGAACCCGCTCGCGACGAACGAGCCGATGGCCAGGGCCAGCAGGACGAACCCGGTCTGCAGCGCCGAGTAGCCGAGGACGTTCTGGAGCCAGAGCGGGAGCGACAGGATGATGCCGAACTCGCCGAGCGACACGATGAGCGCGGCGATGGAGCCGTTGCGGAACGAGCCGATGCGGAACAGGTCGAGGGCGATGAGCGCCGAGCGGCCAGAGCGCTGGCGGCGGAGGGACCAGCGGACGAACGCCACACCAGCCACGACGGCGACCAGGAACGCGATCGGGATCGGCGAGATGCCCCTCGACCAGGACCAGTCGCCGATGGTCAGCGGCGTCGACGACGGCGTCCACCAGCCGTAGGTGCGGCCCTCGATGAGGCCGAAGACCAGGGTGGCGCTCGCGACGACGGAGAGCACCGCCCCGACGACGTCGATGCGGCCCGCGTGCTCGGCGTCCTTCGACTCCTGCACGGCGTACACGAGCCCGATCAGGATGACGGCGACGATCGGCACGTTGATGCCGAAGGCCCAGCGCCACGAGAAGTCGGTCGTCAGCCAGCCACCGAGCAGCGGACCCACCGCCACCATGCCCCCGATCGTCGATCCCCAGACGGCGAAGGCGATGCCACGCTCGCGGCCGGTGAACGTCGCGTTGAGGATCGACAGCGTGGTCGGCAGGACCATGGCGCCGCCGATGCCCTGCACGATGCGCGAGACCACGAGCAGGTCGCCCGTGGGGGAAAGCGCAGCGAGGACCGACGCGACCGCGAAGACGATCACTCCCGTGGCCAGCAGACGACGGCGGCCGTAGCGGTCAGCAAGGGCGCCGAACACCAGGAGCAGGGCGGCGAACACCAGCGTGTAGCTCTCCTGCACCCACTGCACGAGCGTCGAACCGATGTCGAGGTCGGCGACGATGCTCGGGATCGCCACGTTCACGATGGTCGAGTCGACGATGATCAGCGCGACGGCGAGGCTGATCACGACGAGGCCGATCCAGCGACGGCGATCGGGTGCGGATGTGGTGCTCACGGTGGCGTCCTCCCAGGTGTTCAGCATGCTGACGATATGACGGTACACCCCTGGTGAGGTGGAGGCGTCTGGGAGCGATCCGCTGCCACCCGGTAGAACGGAGGGGTGAAGGTCGTCGGAGTGCAGCAGTTCGGAGGGCCCGAGGCCCTCGCCGTCCACGAGGTCCCGGAGCCGCACGCGGGAGCCGGCTCCGTCCGGATCCGCGTGCAGGCGTTCGCGGTGAACCCCACCGACACGGGCGTCCGCGCGGGGGAGCGCGACAGCTCGCAGGCCTCGGCACCGTACGTACCCGGCATGGACGCGGCCGGGGTCATCGACGAGGTCGGTCCCGACGTGTCCGGCTGGCAGGTCGGGGACGCGGTGATGGCCATGGCGCTGCCGCTCAGCACGCACGGCGGCGCCTACGTCGAGGAGCTCGTCGCCCCGGTCGGTTCGTTCACCCACATCCCGAAGGACACCTCGATCGAGCTCGCTTCGACCGTGCCGATGAACGGGCTCACGGCGATCCGCATCCTCGAGCTCGCGGGTGTGCCGCGCGGTGGGACCCTCGCCGTCACGGGCGCCGCGGGCCTGCTCGGCAACTACCTGGTGCAGCTCGCGATTGCGGAGGGCATCACGGTCATCGCCGACGCCGCACCCAAGGACGAGGCGCTCGTGCGCTCGCTGGGGCCGGACCACATCGTGCCGCGTGGGGACGGGTTCGCGGACGCCGTGCGGGCGATCGTGCCCGAGGGCGTCGACGCACTCGCCGACGCCGCCGTGCAGCGCGACGTCGTGGTACCCGCCGTGCGCGACGGCGGTACGTTCATCGACGTGCGGGGCTGGGAGGGCAACGACGCCGAGGGCGTCCGGTTCGAGCAGGTGATGGTGTTCGGGGAGTACCGCTCGTTCGACAAGCTCGAGCGGCTGCGGCACGCGGTCGAGGGCGGCACGATCACGCCGCGGGTGGCCGAGGCGCTGCCGGCGTCCCGCGCGTCCGAGGCGCACGAGCGCCTCGAGGCCGGTGGGACGCGGGGACGGTTCGTGCTGACCTGGTGACGCTCGGGGGATCGGCATGACACTCGGCAGGGCGCGAAGGGATGCGCCACGCGTGATCCGACGACGGATGCACCGATGACTCGGCACGTGCCGTGGGATCCCTGGCCCGACCCGCGGTGGGATGCGCTCGTCATCGTCGGGGCCCTGGTCGTCGAGGTCCCGGTCGGCTGGACGGCATCGACGACGGCGAGCGGCGTGCGGCTCGACCGTGCGGACGGCGCGGTGTCGATCGGTCTCCGAGCGACGTCCCAGTCGCCCGTCGACGACGCTCGTCGGGTGCTCGTAGCAGGGTCAGAGGCCGTGCTGCTGGAAGCTGCGACCGACCGGATCCTGCTGGCGCTGCCGGAGCCCGACGACGTGGTCGTGCGCGAGTACCGGTTCGCCGACATCGCTGACGAGCGCATCCGGATCGACGTGCAGTGCTCCGTGCGGGACTGGCCCGCGACGTCCGAGCTCGTCGACGGCATGCTCGAGTCCCGGTGGTGCACGCTGGACACCGATGCCCCGGTCGGCCTGCCGGAGATGGTGCCCGACGGCGACACGGGGCCGGTGCTGCGATGGCGGACGGATGCCGGCGTGCTCGACCACCTCGTGCGCTTCCGGGACCGCGGCGTGGTGCCGGGCTCCGCTCGACATGCTGCGGCCGGCCGTTCCGCGCGAGAGCACGGACTGGTCGGCCGGTTCGGCGGTGTGACGGACAAGGGCGACGAGCTGGTCGGTCCGGTCCTGGAGAACGACGCGGTGCTCGCCGTCGAGCGCGACGACCCGGCGCACCCGGACGTCGTCAGCCGCTGGTCGTGCTGGGTGCAGGGCCGGCGATACGTGGTGCGGGCGGAGCAGCCGGACGGCTCGACGATGCTCGGGGTCGTGGACGTCGGTGCCGTCGCGGGGCACCTGCTGGCATGGCTGTCCCCGGATCCAGCGGTCTCGATCGCCGGCGCGGACACGGTGACGATCTCGTCCGCGCAGTTCGAGGACCGCTCCGGTCCGTGCCCGAGTGACGTCGCCTGGTTCCGGGCAGCGTGGACGGCTCCGACCTGGCAGTCCGTGCGCGCTTGGAGCCACGCGGCGCGCTCGGGGTTCGGGTGGCTGGGGATCGACGGTGTCGGCGTCGCGACGTGGAGCCGGGAGGGCGACAGCATCACGCTGCGTCCCGAACGCCTGACCACCCTGCTCCGCCAGGTCATCACCACGACGAACGGGCTGGACCGGGCAGCCGTTCGGGGCTGACAGGCCTCAGCGCAGCAGGCCGAGCTCCATCGCGCGAGTCACCGCACGGGTGCGGTCGTTGACGCCGAGCTTCTCGAACACGTGGCCGAGGTGCGTCTTCACGGTGGTCTCGCTGAGGAACAGGGCGCGGCCGATCGCGGGGTTGCTGTTGCCCTGCGCGACGAGTCGGAGGACGTCGAGCTCGCGCGGGGTCAACGACGGCCCGGTCGGCACCGACCCCGTGGCGCGGCGGACCAGGGCAGCAGCGGCCGAGGGGGCGAGTGCGGTCTCCCCACGCGCGGTGGCCCGGACGCCGGCGAGGATCTCGGACTCGGGCGCCGCCTTGAGCAGGTAGCCGGTGGCGCCCGCTTCGATGGCGGCGAGGATCTGGTCGTCGGACTCGTAGGTGGTCAGGATGAGCACGCGGACGCCCGGATCGACCCCGAGGATCTCGGCCGTCGCCGCGGCGCCGTCGAGCAGCGGCATCCGCAGGTCCATGAGCACGACGTCCGGACGCTCGGCGAGCGTGACCGAGACCGCCGCGGCACCGTCGCTGGCCTGGCCGACGACCTGGACGTCGTCGGCGTCCTGCAACAGCGCGACGATGCCGGATCGGACGATCGGGTGGTCGTCGGCGACCACCACGCGGATCACGGGGTCACCTGCGGCACGGGGCGTCCGGCCGACAGCGGGGCGGACGGGAGGGCCGGTGCGGGTGCCGACGGCAGGGTCGCCTGGACGACGGTGCCGGTTCCGGGAGCGCTGGTGATCCGGCAGGTACCGCCCGCCAGTGCGAGGCGGTCGCGGAGCCCCCGGAGCCCGTGACCCGCAGCCGGGAGCGACGGGTCGAAGCCGACGCCGTCGTCCTGCACCGACAGGACCGTCTGTTCGGGGGTGTGGTGCAGCGCGAGGTGCACCGTGGTGGCACGGGCGTGGGCGCGGACGTTGCCCAGGGCCTCCTGTGCCACGCGGAGCAGCACCACCTGTGCATCGCGGTCGAGCGCGCAGTCGGGCGCGTCGACGGTGACGGCCGTGCCGGTCTCGCGCGTGTGTCGTTCGCCGAGCCGGTGGAGTGCCCCGCCGAGGCTGTCGCGGGGGACCCCGGCCGCGCCGGCAGCGATGAGCGCGCGGGACTCTTCGAGGGCGGCACGTGCGGACTCTTCGAGCACGACCAGGCGTTCCTCGAGGGCGTCGGTGCGGTGCCCGGCGAGGTCGCTCTGCGCCCGCTCGGTGAGCATGACGATGCCGGCGAGGTTCTGCGCGACGGTGTCGTGGATCTCGCGCGCCAGACGCTCGCGTTCGCTGGTCACACCGGCGTGCCGGTTCGCCTCGGCCAGGGACGCTTGGGTTGCCCGGAGTTCGTCGATCAGCTGGCGGCGCTCGTCGGACAGGTGCGCGATCCGGGTGATCCAGAGGCCGAGCGCGCAGGCACCCGCCACGCTGACCCCCTCGATCAACAGGGTGCCCACGAGTTCGTCCGGGCCGGAGGCGATCTGCAGCCCGACCCCGGACGCGATGCCGATCAGCACCGAGACCGCGACCGAGGTGCGGAGCCGGTCGAGTTGGCACCAGGCGACCGGGAACAGGATGCTTTGCACGAACGCGGTGCTCGGCACGACTGCGGGGAGCACCAGGGCAGCGACGACGAGCAGCGGCACGAAGGCGGCAGCGGCACGCGGGTTGACGTACCCGCGCCAGCCGTACGACGCGTACGCCACCGCGAGGACGCCGAGCATCGCGAACGCCGGCCAGCGGGTCGACCACGGCGACCACCCGAGCAGTGCGATGACCGCGACGAGGACCACCGTGACGGCGAACGCCACGTGGAGGCCCCAGTTCCGGTCGGCGGTGGAGGTGTCCATGCCGACAGCATCCCACCGCCCGGTGCCGCTCCGACCGTTGTCCACAGGCACGATCAGGCGTCCTTGCGGTTCCACCGGAACGTGAGCAGGCAGGCCACCGTGCCCAGGACCAGCCATCCGACCATGACGAGCGTGCCCAGGAGGAGCTGCCACGAGCCTCCCGGCTCAGCGGACGCGAACGCGTCGGGCAGGAAGACGGACCGCATGCCAGACGCCATCCACCGCAGGGGGAAGACGGACGCGACGTTCTGCAGCCAGCTCGGCAGCTGCGTGAAGGGGAGGTAGACGCCCGAGATGAACTGCAGCACCAGCACGATCGGGACGATCGTGGCGGTGGCGCGGCGGCCCTCCCGGGGGAGTGCGGAGATCGCGATGCCGAGGACGCAGCTGGTGGCGATGCCCAGGATCATGATGCCGGCGAAGCGGGCCCAGAGGGCCGGGTCGGTGGGCAGGTCGACACCGAAGACCAGGCTGGCGATCGCCAGCAGCAGGGCGGTCTGGATGACGGTCGTCACCAGGACCATGCCGATCTTGCCGACGAAGTAGCTCAGGACCGGCAGGGGTGTGCCGCCCAGTCGCTTGAGTGTGCCGTCGCTGCGCTCGCCGGCGATGTCGACGCCGAGGGACTGGGTGCCCGACAGCAGGATGCCCGTCGCGACCAGACCCGGCAGGTAGTAGGTCGCGTAGTCGACGCTGACGTTCGGGCCGGCCTGGATGTCTGCGGCGCTGCTGAAGGCGACCGAGAACAGGGACAGCATGATGATCGGGAACAGGAACGTGAAGAACACCGAGTCCGGTGCGCGGAAGTACGAGCGGATCTCGTAGCTGATGCGGGCGGCGCCCGTGGTCATCGCGGTCATCGTGTGCTCACCATCTCGAGGTAGACCGTCTCGAGGGAGGGGCGGATGACCTCGAGGTCGTGCATCGGTTCCGTGCTGCTGCGGATCAGTCGTGCGGCGTCGTCGGTGCGCTCCTCGTGCTCGGCACCCGAGTCGTCGCGCCAGCGGATGCGGGGTGTGCGGGCCTCGGGGCCGCCGAGCTCGTCGATCGGGGCGATGTCGAGCAGCCGGCCGTCGGCGATGACCGCCGCCCGGTCGGCGAGCTGCGCGGCCTCGTCGAGGTAGTGCGTGGTCAGGAGGATCGTCGTGCCCTCGGCCTGCACCTGGCGGAGCAGGTCCCAGAACTGGCGCCGGGCCTCCGGGTCGAAGCCGGTGGTCGGCTCGTCGAGGAACAGGACCTCGGGGCGGCCGATGATGCCGAGCGCGACGTCGACGCGGCGGCGCTGGCCGCCGGACAGACGCGCGACGCGGGTGGTGCGCTGGGACTCGAGCCCCACGGCTGCGATCAGTTCGTCGACGTCGCGGTGCCGGGGGTAGAGCTTGGCGAAGTGGACCAGCTGCTCGACGACCGTGACGTTCGGGGACTCGCCGCTGGTCTGCAGGACCATGCCGACGCGGGCGTTGTGGCTGCGGCTGGCCTTCGCCGGGTCGTGGCCGAGGACGCTGACGTCGCCGGACGTGCGGGAGCGGTAGCCCTCGAGGATCTCGACGGTGGTGGACTTTCCGGCGCCGTTCGGGCCGAGGAGGGCGAAGGTCTCGCCGGCCTCGATCGAGAAGCTCACGTCGTCGACGGCGACCTTGCCGGTGGCGTACTGCTTGCTGAGGTGACGGACCTCGATGGCGGGGGTGTCGGGCATGGGTCCAGCCTGGCCGGGTTGCGGGTGCGGGGGATCGGTGGGGGCGGTGGAGGTGGGTCCTCCGATCGGGGGATGTGACCGACACGACAATGGGCGCCGGACGCGCGGAGCCGCGGGACCTCCGCAGGGGCGGACTGGAGGCTCGGTGCACGACCGGCACCGAGCCTCCAGTCCGGCTGTCGCCGCTCAGGCGAGCCGCGTCGAGGCAATCCCACCGTCGACGTCGATCGTGCCGCCCGTGACGAACGCGGCCTGGTCGGAGACGACCCACCGGACGGCGCGCGCGATGTCGACCGGCTGCACCGGCCGCCCGGCCGGCGTGCCCTGCGTCATCGCCGCGAGGACCTCGGCCGAGTCCGCGTTGCCCGGCGTCGCCGTCGCGCCCGGCGCGACGGTCACGACTCGGATCCCGCGGTGCCCGTACTCGGCGGCCCAGGCCCGGGTGAGCTGCTCGACCGCGGCCTTCGTCGCGGGGTAGAGGGCCATGAACGGGACGCCGACGCGCGCCATCCACGAGCCGATGTTCACGATGTGGCCGCTTCCGCGCTCCGTCATGCCGGGAGCGAGTGCAGCGACGAGGACGTGGGGCGCCCGGATGTTCGTCGCGAGCAGGGCGTCGACGGTGTCGTCGGACAGCGACTCGGTCGGGCCGCCGGGGTAGAGCCCGGCGTTGTTCACGAGGACGTCGACGCGGCCTCCGAGCTGGTCGAGCGCCTCTGCCGCGAAGGCCCGGACCTCCGCGGCGCTGGCGGAGAGGTCGGCCGTGAGCGCAACGGCCCGGCCGCCCTGGCGCTCGATGTCGGCGGCGACCGCTCGGGTGCGCTCTTCGTTGCGGCCGTGGACGGCGACGGTCAGGCCGTCGGCGGCGAGTTCGCGGGCGATTGCTTCACCGATGCCGCTCGAGGCGCCGGTCACCAGGGCGGTGCGGGGGGTGGTCTGGGTGTTCGGTGCTGTGGTCATGTGTCGATGTTCCGGCCGTCGGCGGGTGCGCACCTTGCCCGGATCCGCGAGGACCTTGCCGGATCCCGCGCCGGCGCACCGAGCCGCTCATCGCGACGATGAACGGTGGGTAGGTTGGCGACATGGACGACCGGACCGCGCAGCACCTGGACCGTGCGGCGGCGATCGCGTCGGCGCACGCGGCCGTGGTCGGCAGCGACCACCACGCTGCGGTCGCCCGCATCGGATCGGCGCACCACGCTGAGACCCTGGGCCTGACCGTGTCGCGGGTGCACGAGCCGACCGGACTCTTCGACCGGCGGTACGTGCCGTCACTGTCGGTCGTGTTGCGCGGGCGGAAGCGCTCGATCGTCGGGGACGATGACCAGGTGTGGGGCCGCGAGCGGTTCATCATCACGCCCGTGGACCTGCCCGTCGTCGCCGGGGTGGTCGACACGGCGGGGGAGGACGGCTTCGTCTCGGCGGTGTGGCGGCTCGACCCGGCCGTCGTCGGCGAGGTCGTCGCGTCGATGTCCGTGCCCGCCGTTGCCCTGGCGGCGCGGGTACCGCGCCTCGGGAGCTGGACGGAGCCCCTCGCAGATGCGTTCGCACGGCTGCTCGGGCTGCTCGACGCGCCGGAGGACATCCCGGTGCTGTTCCCCCTTGTCTCGCGGGAGATCGTGTTGCGGCTGCTGCAGACCTCGCAGGCGCCGCGGATCATGGCGGCGCTCGACGGGACCGGTCCCTCGGTGGTGGCCGGAGCCACGGCGCTCCTGACCGGGCGGATGGAGGAGCCTTGGTCGATGGACCGGCTCGCGCGGACGCTGCGGGTGAGTGAGTCGACGCTGTTCGCCCGGTTCAAGGAGGCCACGGGCATGACGCCGGCGCAGTACCTCAAGAAGACGCGGTTGGCGGAGGCGCGGCGGCGGATGGTCGTGCACGGGGACACCGCGGCGCGGGCTGCGGCTGCGGTGGGGTTCCGGAGTGCGTCGCACTTCTCGCGGGATTACCGGGAGGCGTACGGGCGGCCGCCGGCCTCCGATGCAGTGGTGACGCGGGCGCAGTTGGCGTTGGCGACGGCGGTGTAGGCGCGGGGGTGGGACGGACGGGAGGCGCGGGCGGGCTGGTGACGGTCCTCCAGTCCGATGGATGGGTCAGACGCTAATTCACCATGCGGGCAGACCTTCGCGCTGAAGGTCCCTTTGCCGGCTGGCCGGTCAGCCCGACACGATGATCTGCTCCGGCTCGGTGCGGGGCGTCGTCGGCATGGCCGCGAGCCGCTGTCGCTCCTCAGCCAGCACCTGCGCGACGAGCCTCGAGTCGGAGACGTCCACTGCCTGAGCGGATGAGGTCGCTGTCTCGCTCACCGCTGCGAAGTCCTCGAAGGTCTGCGCCTTGCGGGCCAGCATCCGCACGAGCGCCGCATCGACGCCGTCCTCCGACAGCAACCGGTGGACCTGTACCGAATGGAGCTGTCCCATCCGCCGAGACCGAGCGATCGCCTGCCACTCCGTTGTCGGTTTGAGCTGTGGTTCGCAGATGATGACGACCGACGCCGCCTGGATGTTGAGGCCGACCCCGCCCGCCTCGATCTGTGCCACCAGGACGGAACCCGGAGGGGCCGCCGCGAACTCGTCGACGAGGTCCTGCCGGGCCGATGCCGGGGTGCTACCGGTCAGGGGACCGAACACGATCCCGCCCACTGCTCGCTTCGCGACGTCGAGCACCGCGCGGTAGTACGAGAAGACGAGCACCTTGCGGTCGTTGGCTCGTGCTTCCTCGACGATCTCGACGAGTGAAGCGACCTTGCTCGACTCGGCACCGCCGGTCATCGCGAGCTGTCGCATGGTGTGGAAGTCGCCGGCCTCGACGGCAGCCGCGTGCACACGCGCCTCCGCGTCGGTCAGGTCAGTCCACTCGTCGACCTCGACGAGTCCGGGGAGCTCCGTGAGGACGTCCTCTTGCCTCCGGCGCAGGTACACCGGTGCGATCTGCTTCCGGAAGCGCAGCGGACTGTCGTCTGACTGGTCGACGACGAGGTCAGGCCGGATGTGGTCGATCAACACGCGGAACTCGTCGACGCGGTTCTCGAGTGGCGTGCCGGACATGAGGATCGCACGGTCTGCGCGACGGAGAAGTGTCCGTGCGTTCATGGTTCGCTTCGCATCGGGATTCTTGACGTAGTGCGCCTCATCGACGACCACCGAAGCGAGCCGCAGGTCATCCGGCGTTCGGGTGCGGAGCCACTCGAGGGTCTCGTAGGTGGTCACGCCGATACCGCCCTCGTCGATCCAGTGCCGGAGGCCGAGCAAGCGCGCCGGTCCGTGCAGTCTGAACGCCCGGACGTCGGTGTGTCGTTCGGCCTCGCGAACCCAGTTCGCGACGACGGCGGCAGGGCAGATGACCAAGAAGTGTGGCGTCCGACCCGGCGTGGTGCCGACGATGTGGGCGATTGTCGCAAGGGCCTCGACTGTCTTACCGAGTCCCATTTCATCGCCGATGACGACTCGCTTCTGGACGAGCGCGAAGGCCGCGGCGAACCGTTGGTACCCGCGGAGCGAGGCGGAGAGTCGGGACGTGTCGAGGCTGAACGCCTCCACCTGAGCGATCAGGTCGTCGCCGAGGTCTCCGCGTGCCGCTGCTCCCGACGGCTTCGTCAGACCGGCTTCGTCGAGCAGCGCGAAGAACGACGCTGGCCGCTGCAGGAAGTCCTGCCAGGGGTCCCCGACCGGTGCGAGGGTGCTCGCGGCGATCCGCTGCCTCCTCCGCCACGCGTCCTCGGCGATGGAGATGACCCGCTGCACGAGGTCACCCGCGTCACGCCCGCTCTGCCCGGGCAGGACGAGCGCCATCGATGCGCCGCGTGCCACCATCGTCGCGACCGGCTGGAGCGCGTCGATCAGCACCTGCTCGCGCGGCCCGACCAGCGTCTTCGCCGCCTCCCATGTCTGCAAGGCAGCCACGAGTCGGAGCGTCTGGTCGTCGCGACGCTGGACGTCGATCCGAACGACCGCGTCTTCTCGAGCGGCAGACGCGAGCGCCTGAGCGGCCCCGTTGATGCGCGCCGCCGTGACCTCGCCGACCCCGCTGAACTGGCCCGGGAACACGGGGTGTCGGAGTACCGCCCCGACGGTCGAGACCCCGGCATCGCGGAGTGCGGTCAGGCGGAGCTGATCACCGGTCGCCTCGCGCAGACGATCGATGTCCATGTCGGCAAGGGCGTCCTGGGCGGCCGCGTCGCGCTGCACCCGTCCGGCTTCGACGACGTCGGCGTGTGCTGCGCGTTCCCGGGCGACAGCGTCTGCCAGCCCGGCCACGACGGCGGGCACGTCACCGAATGCATCGAGGAAGAGCGGAGCGCCATCGCTGAGGTCGGGCGCTGCCGTGGCGAGGGGACCCCGCGAATCGGCCAGTGCCTCCAGCGGGACGACGGGACGCGCCGCGTCGCGGTCATCGACGGCACGGAGCTGACCCGTCGCGCCGGTGCGATCGATCCACTCGAGCGTTCGGTCGAGGAACTCGTCCGCTCGCGCCGCCGTCTCGCGGCGGACGCGACCCGCGAAGATCGCGGCGAACCCGGAACCGCGGCGGACGTCGTCGAGGGCCCTCGGGACGTCTTCGGACAGCGTCCGAATCAGTGAGTCCGTCTGCGGTCCGGTCGTCGGCAGAGCAGCGGCGCGGACGAGGTCGGTCGCGAGCGTGGTGTCCGAGGGACCGAGTGGGACCACTCCCGCTCGTTCTCCATCGAGGTCGACCGTCACCCTTCGCTGTCGGAGGGTTGCAAGCGCAGAATCGGCAGCCGATCTCACAGCGGCGCGGTGCAGGAGCACGCCCTCCGCAGCCTGCCGGAGGCCGTCGATGCGCTCCCGCCCAGCCTTGTCGGTCATCTCAGTCCTTCCGATTGTTCGTACCGAGTGCTCCGACCCACAGCCCGTCACGCGCTCGGGTCATCCCGACGTACAGCTCGCGACGGTCGAGCTCGCGGCGCTCGCGGGCGGCCACGGACTCGGTGTCGGGAGCATCGGCGAGCAGCTTGGCGGGGACGTGCGGCAGCAGGACCTGCTTGAACTCCAGGCCCTTCGCCCGCTTGATGGTCCCGACGCGGACCATGTCCGAGCTCTTGCCGGCGTAGTGCTTCAGAGACACGGACGGCACATTGGCGGCATCGAGCACCGCCTTCACCTTGTCGGCCTGCGGGTTCGTCGCCGTGAGGATGCCGACGTCGCCGCGACCGGTCCCGACCAGCCGGAGGACTTCCTCGACGCGCGCCAGCAGTGCGGCGTCGTGTTCGGTGCGGTCTGTGAAGCGGTGGATCCCCGGCGTCGGACCCGATCGGGTCACCGCCGAGACCGCGTCACCGGCACCGTCGACGCCCTCGATGTCGACGAACTGGTCGTCCGCGACCATCTGCTTGGCGAAGTCCAGGATCTCGGCGGTGTTGCGGTGATTGACGTCGAGGACCACTCCGCGTCCGGCGAGGCTGATGCCGACCTCGCCGAGCGTGTACCCACCCGGGTAGATCGTCTGCTGGCCGTCGCCGATGAGGGTCAGGCCGTCCGCCCGGTCGCCGACCAGCGAATGCAGCAGCGAGACCATCGCGCAGGACAGGTCCTGTGCCTCGTCGACGATGACGGCGTCGTAGCGCTCGAGTGGTTGTTGACGGACCGCGTCGCGAGCGAGCAGGACGACGTCCTCGAAGTCGCAGACGCGTCGCTCGCGCAGGTTGGATGAGTACGCCTCGTACAGGTCCCACACCGCCTGACGGATCTCGACGGGCAGCGCGTGCTTCCGTCCGACGCGTGCCAGGTCGGCGTACTGGTCGAAGTGCGTCAGCCCGCGCCCCTTGATGACGTGTGCGATCTCTTCCTCCCAGTAGCGGCGCGTGAAGCGCGACGCGCGCAGTGGACTGGAGGCTCCGATCACGTTCCACGCATCGGCGAACGCGCGCTGGGCCTCCAGGGCGTCGACGCGGAACGCGACGCCGCGTTCCTTCAAGAGGCGACTCGCGAAGGCGTGGACGTTGACGAAGTCGACGCGGCCCACCATGTCGGGTGCGAGGCGCTCGAGCAGCGACTCGAGCACCGCCGGGAGGGTGCGGATGTAAGTGGTGAAGAGGACGCGGCCGCCGGTCGCGCGTGCGAGGTACGCGGCGCGGTGCAGACCGACGACGGTCTTGCCGGTGCCGGCGGCGCCTCGGATGCGTGCCGGTCCGTTGAAGTTGCGGCGGATCAGCTTCGCCTGGCTCGGGTCGAGGAAGGCCATCCACTCTTCGATCGGCGCGTCGAGGACGCCGTCGAGCAGAAGGTCCTGGAGCTCCTCGGTCTCGATGAGCGGATCGGGCTCGCGGGGGAGGACCGTTGCCGGGACGACGACCTGCACCGGTACTTGCTGGTCCTCGTCGATGACGGGGAAGTGGGCGAGCACGGCGGCGAGGAGTTCGTCGACACGTACCGGCGACAGGCGCCGGCCCCGCTTGGTGATGTGCGCGATGAGGTCGTGGACGCCCACGACGTCGACCGACGCGACCTCGGCGTGCACCTTCCTCTGACCGGCGAGGGCGACGACCGCGTGGACCTCGCCCGGAGGGAGGCCGATCTCCGCCAGAGCAGCCTCGGTCTTCCACGCCAGGTCAGCGAGGTTGGCGATGTCGTCCGTCACGTCCTCCTGGCCGCGGGTGATGCGGCCCTCGTGGACGGCGACGTCACGCCAGGCCTTCGTGTCGACGATGAAGACGCCTGCGCTGCCGACGACGACCATGTCGACCTGGGCTGTCTTGCTGCCGGGCCAGCGGCGGTCGGCGAGGAGGTGGTAGCCGATTCCGGCCAGGGGAGCGAGGATCTTGGCGGTCTCGCTCTCGGTGCGGTGAGCGAGCTCGAAGCGGCCGGCACGGGCTTCGGCTTCGTCGGCCTGTCGTCGGAGTTCGTGGGCTCGGCCGCGTTGGCGGCGGGCTTCGACGCGTGCTGAGTCGCCGGCGATGGTCATCGTGTGGGGTCCCCCTCGGCCGGGCGCCTCCCTCGGGTGTCCGGTCGTGAACCATCCTCCTGGTTGCGCCGGGCTTGGTGCGATCACCCGTTCTGGGGTCCTAGGGTCCGAATGTCCGACTCTCAACGAAGTCTCGCACCCGATCGGGATCGATGGGCGCTCGACTCCGGAGGAGGTCGTCGACCAGCACCCCGTCGACGCGGTCGTAGATCGAAATTCGCGATAGTCGAACGACACCGTCAACGGCTGCCCTGTCCTTCAGGGCGTCGTACAACGCACGTTGTTTCCAACGGGGTGCGCCGTTGCCATCGAATACCCAGTGCGGTTGAGCTGGGCCGAACATCCGTTCCGCCGAGGGGTTGGTCCAACGCCGCCCACCCGTGCCAGATCGAACCTCTTGCGTTGTAGCGAAGTCGATGTAGGCGGCCGTCCAAGGCAACGTGATGGCGCCGGGCGCCTTGAGAGTGGCCGCTCGATAGCGGTTGAAGTGCATGTCCTCATCCAGTTCAACGACCACGTCCGCATAGGCGAAGTCCCAAGATCCAGGACGGAGTTCTGGGTGCTCGAGGAGGCCGCCGAGTCTGCGGTAGAGGTCGAGGACGGCGGCTTGCGAACTTTCGGGAAGGTCGATAGTCCTCAGCCGACGAGGGACCGGGGCAGGTTGCAGCCCCGCAGCCCGCAGCGCTCGATCGAGTAACGCGGCACGGGCACCGGTCTTCGTCATCGGCTGGCTTTCTCGATTGCGACCGTCGTCGGGGGACGCCGAGCCGACATGGCCGCGGTTCTCACCTCTTGCCGAATCGCTGACGCAGTTCTTCGAGCACTCGCCGCTCGCGCGCATTGAAGTCGCCGTCGACACTGGCAACCGCTTCTGCCGCGGCGATCAGGTCGCTCATGTCGCCTGCCTCAGCATCGAGCCGGTCCCAGACATCCTGCTGAGTGAGTTCGATGACTTCCGCCAGCTCGGAATCGACGACGTCGTGGTCGGTCCGTACGGTGCGCACGACGTGTCGCATCAGCTGTGTCTCGTCGTCCGAACTCTTGCCGTCGGCATTGATCATCAGCCATGTGACCCACAGGAGCAGCTGCGGATGCTTCGTACTCTTGCTCAGCGATGAAGCCATTTGGAGGATGCGCGCATCGTTCCGGAACACGGCTCTTGCGTGTCGACCAGCAACGAGCGTTGTGTATCGGTTCAAGAGGACTGCGAGCGGAACCCCGACCAGGGGTATGCCGATCTTGATGATGTTGCGCTGAAGGAGGAACTTCCCGACGAAGGGCAGACCCTTCACTGCCTTCAACGCCGGTCCTTTGATGAATGCCCTCACCAGCGGTCGCACTGCCGCTGGGACCACTTTGAGTGCTCCGTCTTTAGCGAGCTCGCCGCCCTTGATGGTGAACGCGACTCGGATGAGCTTCCAGAGATCATCTGGGTCGTTGATGTCGATGGGAACGCGGTAGAGAACCGAGATGTCGTACGCAAGTCGGAGCTGCAGCTGCGTGAGGAAGGCCACGTCAACGAGCACCGTCGCAACTGCGGCCGGCACTGTCAGCGGCGAAGCACCGCCCACGGTTCCGATCGTCGTCGCGACCGCGCCTGTGTACGCGCCGGCCGACAACCCGCCCTCCAACGCCGCGTAGTTCGCGGCCATCTTGATGCGCTGCTCCACGATCGCGTCGACTGGCACACCCTCGTAGCGCTCCTGGAAGTACGCGGCATTGACCTTCGTCGTGTACGAGGTCAGAGCATGCGCGATGAGCTTCGTGAACCACCCGCCGGTCTTGACGTCATCGCCCGTCAGCCCACGGACGAAGGACCGGAGGTCCTCCTGCTCGCTCTCGACTACGGCCTTCGTGGCGGCGTCGTCATCGACGGCGTCGGTACGGGTCGTTGCATCGGCCAAGGCGTGCTCCTCTCGCAGGGTGCGGATCGTTCATCTCGCGAACTCGCAGCGGGTCAGCGAGCTCCTGTTGGCCGAAGCGTATGTGTACCCTGAGCTTTCCGCAGCTTGAACACGCGCTCATGCGCGACCACGCAGCACTCCTGCGCTCGTGGTCTCCCGCTGCGATCCAGCCGCTCGCCCCATATGTAGAGATGAGCGCAGATCGACGATGAGGTGGACCGGCCGTGACCCGTACCGAGAACCGACTTGAGCGTCTACGAGCAGCGCTGC
Organism: Curtobacterium sp. MCLR17_007; assembly: GCF_003234655.2. NCBI lineage: Bacteria > Bacillati > Actinomycetota > Actinomycetes > Micrococcales > Microbacteriaceae > Curtobacterium > Curtobacterium sp. MCLR17_007. Next base: position 1,316,667 of record NZ_CP126271.1, read on the forward strand.
AGTACTTGGCGGAGCGCGGATCAGGTCGACGGGTCGAAGTGTGGGAGCACGTCGAGTCCCTGGTCCCGCTCGGTGACGAGGAGCGCGAGCTCAACACTGACGGGCAGCCTGCGGGACAATCGGACTTCCTCTGGGGTACGACCGCGTTGGTCCACGCGGGCTTCATGGAGAAGCCGCGTCGGGGGGAGTGGACGGTGACGGAGGCTGGGCGAGCGGTAGTTCGACCCGAGGTGACGCTGGATGAGTTCTCTCGTGAGCTCTCGGAGCGTCGACGTTCGTTCCAGCGGGCGCAACGCGACGACCTCGACCTCCGGTTGCGATCCGAGATCGTCCCGCCCGACAACCGTGCCGCGGTCATCCGCGCGACCGAACAGCTCTTCGTCGAACGTGGTCTCCGTGACCTGGACTCCGTGTTCGCGCCCGGACGGGCGGTCTGGCGAGCGGAAGTGGCGGCGGAGCTCCGATCCGTGTTCCTGGGTCAGCCGGAGATCGCGGGCGACGACTTCTTGTCAAAGTTGACCAACCAATTCGCGCATGCGAGTGACGATGCTCGGCTGTTGATGGCGGAGGTCATCTGCTGGCAGATCCTTCCGCTCCAGACGCCAGGCGAGCGGAGGAAGCGTGAGCGTGTCACCGCTCTGCTCGGATTGATGGAGCACCCGGTGACGATCCCGGCCGAGATCGACGGCGCTTTCCGTTCCTGGTCCTTCAACCCCGGAACCGGGATGTCGGTGCAGCTCTACCGAGCGCTGTCGATCGTCGTCGAAGCGGTCGTGCAATGGATTGGCCTGCCCGCTGAGCAACGCGATCGGGCGCTCGATGAGCCGTGGGCGTGGCGTGACTTCGTGCGAGGTCTTCCAGGCGCTTCCTTCCCGACGCAGCGGAATGAACTGCTCTACCTCGTTCACCCAGGCGTGTTCGGCGAAGTCGTTTCCGGAGAAAACCGCGTCGCGATCCGTGAAGCCTTCGTCGGCGAAATCGAAGGGCAGATGGAGGAAGACCCCGACGCCGCCTTCCAACAGATCACCATCGCGCTGCAGCAGAAGGTGAAGGGCCCGGCGCTGTTCTACGTCGAGCCCCTCGCCTCCCGGTGGCAGAAGCGGGACCAACTCGGCCCGACAATCCCGGATCCGCCAGTCGAGCCACCCGAGCCAAATCGATCGGTTTTCCCGCGCGCGGACCTCGAGCTCGCCGACGGACTTCACATGACACTCCCGTGGTTGCAGGCGTCCCTCGACCTCATCGAGCGCCGCAAGCAGGTGATCCTCTACGGTCCTCCCGGCACCGGCAAGACGTTCCTCGCGCAGGCCCTCTCGAAGCACGTGACGGACGGAACCGACGGCGAGACCACCATCGTCCAGTTCCACCCGACCTACTCGTACGAGGACTTCTTCGAGGGCTTCCGCCCCGTCGCCAACGACGACAGCGGCAACCTCGCCTTCACCCTGCGGAAGGGTCCGCTCCGCCGCCTCGCTGACGCCGCTGCAGCCAACCCCGAGGCGAACTACTTCCTGGTCATCGATGAGATCAACCGCGGCAACATCGCGAAGGTCTTCGGCGAGCTGTACTTCCTGTTGGAGTACCGCGACAGCGAGATCTCCCTGCTCTACAGCGACGAGCCGTTCACCCTGCCGAGCAACATCTTCGTCATCGGCACGATGAACACCGCCGACCGCTCGATCGCGATGCTGGACGCCGCGATGCGGCGCCGGTTCGCGTTCATCGAGCTGCACCCGGAACGCGAGCCCGTGCAGAACGTGCTGTCACGCTGGGCGGCGACCAAAGGCCTCCAGGACGACCGCGCTGACCTGCTGACGCGACTCAACGCGCAGATCCAGGACCACGACGCCAAGGTCGGTCCCTCGTTCCTGATGCGCGACCTGGGTGTGACGGGTCTGCGGGACGTGTGGCGGTACGAGATCCTGCCGCTCCTGGCGGAGCACCACTACGGCGAAGGCGTCGACCTGGAGGCTCGATACGGCTTGACGGCGCTGCGGCGCCAAGCGACGTCCTCCGTTGCTGACGGGACCGAAGGTGCTTCCGTCGACGATTGAGCTGCGGGAGGCGGACCAGCCGGTGGTGCACCGGCTGCCTCGGGCGGTGGCCGTCGGGCTTGCGGCGGCGAACATCGCGACTGTCGCTCCGACGTTCGGCGCGGACGAGTACCGCGTGAGCGGTGTCCGGAAGGTCGGCGTCGTGCGGATCGCGGGGCACACGGTGTGGCTCAAGCCGAAGACGCCGGTGCGGCGGCTGTTCGCGATGCTCGGGTACGCGCGGGCCGGGAGCGCGATCTGGACCGAGGACGACTTCGGGTTCGAGGAGGACGACGAGCTGGTGCCGGCGTTGGCGCATGCGTTCGTGCGGCAGGCCTCGCGGGCACTCGCCGGAGGGCCGCTGCGCGGGTACGTCACGCGTGAGGACGCGCTGCCGCTCGTGCGCGGGCGGTGGCGGATTGGCGACCAGCTGACGCGGCGGGGTGGGCAGCCGCTGCCGGTCGAGGTGTCGTTCGACGATTACGTGGAGGACATCGCGGAGAACCAGGTGCTGTTGACGGCTGCGACGCGGTTGTTGCGGCTGCCGGGTGTGCCGGTTGATGTTCTCGGGGCGCTGCGGCGGATCGTGAGGGTGCTCGACGGGGTGTCATTCATCCCGGTCGGAGCTCCCGTGCCCGTCGTGCGTGCGGATCGGCGGAACGCGCGGTACTCGTCGGCGCTGGCGTTGGCGTCGCTCGCGTTGTCTGGTTCTTCGGTCGAGCAGCGCGCGGGGTCGGTCGTCGCGTCAGGGTTCCTCGTCGACATGTGGTCGGTGTTCGAAGACTTCGTGTCGGCTGCGCTGCGAGAGGCGTTCAAGCCGTACGGGGGAGAGCTGGTGTCGCAGTACGCGTCGACGCTCGATGTCGAAGGGACGGTGAAGATCGCGCCGGACCTCGTGTGGGTCGTCGATGGGGTGGTGCGGGCGTGCATCGACGTGAAGTACAAGGTCGAAAAGCACGGGCAGTACCCGAACGCTGATCTTTACCAGATGGCGGCGTACTGCCAGAGGTTCGGGTTGGACGTCGGCCATCTCGTCTACGCGGCCGGTGACACGGACCCACGTCGGGTGGTTGTCATCGACGGCCCCGAGGTACAGCAGCATGCGCTCGACCTCGACGAACCGGTCAACCACATCTCCGCTCAGCTGTCGTCGCTCTTCGAGTGGAAGGCACGACTCTCCTGATCAGGACTGCGTCGGACGCTCCTGAATCAGCGCAGTGACGGCTCGGGAGAGGCGCTGGTCGTCGTCGGCAAGCCCCGCCAGGACTTCGTCGAGCGTCACCTGCGTCTGCACGATGCGATCGATCCCTGCCCCGGCCTCCCGCGTGACGAACACCCTCGAGTAGTCAGGTGTGCTCAAAGGCTCCGGAGCTCGCTCGTTCTGCGTCGCGGCGGTCGGGCCGAACTCCAAGAAGATCGTCGGCTCACCTTCCGGTGTGGCGAGTGTCGAACACCACTCCCATTGTCCTTGGTAGTTCGCGGAGACAGACAGGATCGCATCATCACGGAGCACTTCGTTGACCTGACGACGAATCACGCGATCGGCGTACTGGCGCAGAGACCGCTTCACCAAGCCGAGGGTCCGCCGGCTGTCCTCGAACTGCCGCTGGGCATGCAGGGCGATCTGCGCCGCGAACTCCTCCGCGACTGACACGATGGGGCGTCGCCCGTACCGATCGGACTCTCCGGTCTCACACATGGTCTTGATGAATTCCAACTGTTCCTGCACCGTCATCGCCTGCGGTCCCTCCACGAATTGATCGATGAGCTCGTTGATGAACACGTCCTGCCGGGGGTTTTCACTCCGCCACCGGCGATCCGCGTTGAGATGGGCTCGGAGATCGTCGAGAACCTCCGAGTAGGGGATGACGGCGGCGTCCTCCCAGCCCATCATCAAGCGTTGGTGTTCCCGACGTGCGCACAGCATCACGACGACGCTCCGTCGCCCGTTTGCACTGCCGTAGGCGAGGTAGCCCTCGTAGTCGTGCCCGTGGCCGTCCGACGTCTCGAAGTTCTCGATCATGACTGCCGTGTCGTCACGCAGCAGGACGATGTCGGCGATGTCCTTGCCAGGCTCGGCAGCCATCGTCGTGTCCACCTCCTGCAGCACGCGGAATCCGGAGAGCGGCAGCTGATCACCGAAGGGGCGCGCTGTGTTGATGCGTGAGAGCAAGATGCCTTGGAACAGGTCTCCGAGGTGATGTGTCGCATCCGCACGCAGGAGCCACGCGAAGACGTTCGACAACTGCTTCTCGTGGGTACCGTGGTGCATCACCCGGAACACGTTGAACTGTTCGGCCAGACTCCTCGACATCGTCGGCACGAGCCCAGTCACCATGCGCGTCAAAGCATCTTCGTCAAGAGCCACAGCGACTCCGTCACCGCGCCAGTAGCGAAGAAGGTGCTCCTTGCCAGCTGACGATCAGCTCGTCGCGAGCGCGGCTGGCCGCGACGTACAGCAGCGATCGCTCGCGGAGCTCGGCGTCGGCCCGCTCCTCAGGGGCAGCATGCTGTAGGGCTAGCTTGTTCGGGACGACACCTTCCGACACGTCGAACAGGACAACCCGGGAGAATTCGAGGCCCTTTGCGCTGTGCATCGTCATCACCCGCACTTTGCCGCGTGCGGACTTCTCCGTCGCGGGCACATCGCGCGTGGCGAGCTGCTGAACCACCGTCTCGGTCGCGGTCTTCGTCCGGACGAGCACGGCGATCGACTCGGGGTCGCCCGACTTCGCTGTCCATTCCTCGATCTGTGCCGCGAGCGCGTCGTACTGCGCCGCAGGCGTCTGGTGTCCGCGAACCTGCACCTCGGGCCCGAGCCGCGCGGATCGGTACCCGTGCTCGTCCTGCACGCCGCCCTCACTGTCCGTGAACTCGCCACCTTCGAGCACACCGAGCGCGTACCGCAGATTCTGCTGCGTCGTCCTGTAATTCAAGGTCAGGCGGCGCGACCTCCCCACGATCTTGATGCCCAGACGCGACAACACGACGCGTTGCCCATAGATCCGTTGGTGCGAGTCCTCGGCGACGAAGAGGTCGTTGCCGTGCTCCCCGACCAGAGCGCGGAGCATCGCCCAGTGGCTCGGCGTCAGGTCCTGGGCTTCATCGACGAGGACGTGATCTGCAGGCCGTTCCTCGGGGTGCGCATTGAGGTACGCAGCCGCCACGGACGAGAGCTCCGCCCACGAGAGCCGGCGATGGGCTCGTGCGTTGCGCCGGAACTGCTCGACGACGGACCACACCTGCGCTCGCTTCGTCCGGTCAAGCGCCACCCCGCGGCCGGGACGTCGGGCAGCGAAGTAGTCCGCTCGTGACGTCACTCCATTGGGCAGGATGATCTGGAGGTACTCGCTCTCCAAGAAGGCGGGCGACTGCAGCTCACCGGGCAGGTCGGGCTTGGCGTCGAACAGGGCTTCGTCCCACCCAGTGGCATTCGAGACCAGGGAAGCCGAACGCTCGGCGTCCCAACCGATGGCCTCGATCGACGCCCGTTCCCACCGAGTTGGCTCCGCGGCGTCCCGGACCGAGTGAGCGAGCTGGTCGATTCCCGCGGTGAGGACACCGGTCTCGCCGAGCTGCGCTGCGCGCGGGAGCTGCGGATCGAGCCGTCGCAAGTCACGGTCGAGCATCCCGGCCAGAGTTCGGGTGAAGGTGGTGAGCACCACCCGTGCCTTGTCGTCCCGAGCGAGCTCACGGGCCCGGTGAAGGAGGACAACGGTCTTGCCGGTACCCGCCCCGCCAGTGAGTCGGAACGGCCCCTTGTACGCGCGCGTCGAATAAGCGCGTTGTTCAGGGTGCAGGAAGACCCGCCACGCTCCGAAATCACCACCTTCGATGACCCGCCGTAGTTCTTCGTCGTCCTCAACGAACGTGAACTGCATCTGCGACGCAGGGCGCGTGAGCGACACGAAGAGCTTCGAGGCCTCGGCCTCATCCGTGGTGACACCGGACACTACCCCGACGAGATGCTCGTCAGTTGCCGGGCGGGCCTCGTCTGCTTCCGGAGCGCCGAGGCCAAGTGACGTCTTGATCCCCTCGATCGAGTCACCGACAGCGAGGCCGAGTGCCGCGTTCTGCTGCCACTGGTTGGGCAGCGACTCGGCGAACGCCAGGAGTGCGTCCTCGGCTTGGATCGCGAGGAGACGTTCCGCGGTCTCAACGTCGAAGCCGAGTGAGCTCGTCAAGTCGTCGATCGTGTACCTGAACGGTTCGAGGAACGACTGCGGCGAAGCCGTCGACTGCTTCTGCGCAGTCCACGCATCTTGTGGTGCCGGCACTACGGGCGCCGGCGCAGCGATCAGTTCTGTGACGCCGTTGACCGGGTTCACCCGAAGGATCTGCGACTTGGCGATCTTGATGGCTTCGTCGTGCTCGTAGACACCTGCGCACACGTATGTGGTCGGTCCAGACGGTACTTCGATCTTGTAGAGCACAGCCCTGAGACTCTGATCGACACGACCGGTGCGAGCGCGCTGGTCCGCTGCATTCACCATCGGCTCGATGTGCAGCCCGGGCAGAGTGTCGTCGGTCTGTAGTTTCGCCATGAAGGCAAACAGCTTCAACTGGACGACCTTCTCGAGCTTCTGCTGCATGTTCGCCATGACGAGCAAAGGCATGTCAGGAGTCCTTCTGGTTGCGGGATAGTCGGAGGAGCGAGGGCGCGTCCGACGTCGACACGAGCGACCAACCATCGCCGAGCAGTTCGTCTCGGTCTGCGTCGGTCAACCCTGCGTCGAGTGCGATGAGTTCCCCCGGCCAGGCCACTGGGACCGGGAGCCCACTAGTCGTCTCGTGACCGAGAACGGGAACGGCAACGCCGAGCTCGGCGAGCTGTCCGAGGATCGATGCCTCTTCTGGCTCAGCCAGCGCGATCAACTCCTTCCACTCCGACGAGAGATCATCACGCGTCTCCTCAGGAGCCGGAGTTGCATGGGCCACCGGAACGACAGCAGCGGCGCTGGCCGTCGTGATGGTCACTGGTTCCGCCAGGCGGGCACCGAGCAGGTTCGACAGTCGGAGCCACCGCTGCCAAGCCTCCCGGAAGCCGGGCGCGGTCAGTGCTTCAGGGCCGTCGTCGAGCACGAGCGCTGTTTCGGGAGGCGTCGTGCCCTTCACGCCGACGGGACGCCGCGCGAGCATCGCGAGATGCGCAGAGCGGAGCGTCCATGACGTCGGACCGGCCGTGAGTGAGCCGGCGCTGTCGAGCGCAAGCACGATCGCCTGCTCCACGATCGAGCCGGATTCGGTGACCATCCGGCCGCGCGGTATCGCGAGGATCGGGAGCGCATCTGCAAGACGCTCCGTTCGCGCAGCGGCTTCTTCAGGGTTCTGGATCCAACCCATCAACATCGTGACGGGGTTCTCCTCGAGCATCTTCACGTCTGCCGGGGTGAGCTGGAACGGCCCGGCGAACTTCAACGAGGAGCTGGGGTCGAAGACGTTCAGATCGGGCTCCGCTTCGCCGTCCCGCAGGCGGCGCAGGTCGTCCCATGTCAGCGCAACGACGCGGTAGCCGAGATCGCGCAGACCCTGGCGCTTCATCGCGTCGTCCGCGAGTCGAAGATTCGCCGGTGATGCGTGGTAGGCAAACCCGTCCGTGTAGATCGCGACCGGCGGAACATGAGCTCCCGATGCCTCGAGCACGAAGTCCGGTCGAGTGCCTCCAACGAGCTGCTGCGGTCGCAACGACCACGTCCGGTGCTGTCCCGGAAGCGTGACTTGGATCGTCGAACCCCACTCGCCCGGGATCTCCTTGAGGCTCGCGCCGAGGGCGGTCACGCGCTCTTTGAAGACCTTTCTGAACCACTGCTCGAGGTGTGACTCCGGGTCTTGGACGCCAGGATCGATCTCAGTTGTCGACCAGTCCGACGCGGCGCCGTCACGGAACTGCAGGAGCACCTGGAGATTGTGCAGCGCACTCGTACGCGACACGCTGCCCACGTCACCACCAGGAGCGAAGGGCAGCAGGCACTTGTCGCACGCTGCTCGGACGGGGTCAGTGGCGCAGTCACAGCGCTCGAGTGCGGCGAGGGCCCGCTCGAAGACCTCGCGGATGCGCGACGGGTCCGCAAGGTCGGCGAGGTAGCCGGTCCCACCGGGGACGGTGTCGTGGATCAGCAGCGCGAGGTTGTTGACTTCCTCGCCCGGAACGGGTTCGGCCATGGTGCTGATGTGAAGGTGGTCCGGGTCACCACCGATCACCTCGCGCAGACCGAGCTGGATCGCGGCGGACAGGCTCGGCATGGACAACGCGTCACCGACGGTCATCGACGGGGGGACACGCAGCACGATCGCCTGCGTCGTGAGCGTCCGCGTGAGCGCGATCGTGTCGGTGTGCTCGGACCGGTCCTTCCGGTAGCGGCACCAGACGCGGTGTTCCCACGTGTTGTTCGTGTCGCCTTCGCGGTCGAGCTTCCCGCAGCCCTTGCACAGACGGAACAGTGGTGAAGCGTGCTCTGCGCCGGCGATGAACCGCGTCGCCCCGAGGCCTGCCCGACCGAGGTTCACCCAGCGCAAGGTCAACGCACGCGCGAACTTGCAGCCGAATCCGACCTCGTCGACGTACCACTGCGCCGAGATTGTGGCCTCGTCGAGGTCGGCGGCGAGCTGGACCGTGAAGCGAACCCGCTCGCGGTCCTCGCTGGAGTCGCTGATGCTCGACTCGTCGCGACGGACCTCCGCCGAGACGTGTTCGATCTCGACGACGCGCAGTCGCTGGTCCACGTCCGCGATGGCGGTACTCGAACACCGCGGACACGTCGCGACGGCACCTTCGTCCAGGTCTTGGGCGAAACCGCAGTCTGGGCAGAAAGCCATGGTCCGGACGCGTTCGCCGTCGGTCCCGAGGTCGACGGCATCGATGGTCACGTCGAGCCCCTGCGCGTAGAAGTGTGCGCCGGGGGCGAATTCGCTGATCGCCCGGCTGCGTCCTCGCTCGTAGCTCCGCTGCTCTTCCGCGAACTCACCGGACTCCGGGTCGACCCAGGTGAGCCCGACGTCCAGCTGGACCCGGTCGTCGAGCAGCGTGTAGTTCGGGAGCACTCCGTACCGCTCGAGGGCCGCGACCCAGAACTCAGTCCGTCGCTGCCCGGCCTGCTTCTTCGCCAAGCGCAGCGAGGCCCGAGCCGCGTTGTGGGCCGACACGTCCTCGCTCTCCTTCGTCAGCTCCGCCATGCGCTTGAGCTCCGGTAACGACTCCTCGATCGCCTTCGTCCGGATCCGGAGCCGCTCGAGTTCCTGGTTCCAGTGCAGGCTCGCGTCGAGCAACGTCCGAGCGAGCTGACTCGACCGAGCCTCCGACCCGACGGGCCGGGCCCAGTCGGACAACCCGCCGGCCACTTCCTGGTTCAGCGAGTCGAAGGCGCCGGTGAAGCGTGCCAGGTGCTGGTCCACGTGCCGCTCGGCAATTGTGATGACCAGGTCGAGGAACGAGCCTGGTTCGGCGTCGTTCAAGACCTTCGGCGCGTACTGGATCTCTGGCAACGATCCGTCCGCGGCGAGCTGGTCGATGACGAAGGCGGTGTACTGACGCTGCAGGATCTCGACCGCGTTCAGGTAGGTCGCAGGGGGCCGGACGGCTCCGTTGATGACCGACGACGGATCGCCGATCTTCGGGAGCTGGTCACCGCGTCCGAGGACGAACGCGAGGATGAGAGCGTTTCCCGTCAGCCGGCCGGCGCGACCGACCCGCTGGAGGTAGGACGACACGGTGCGGGGGAGCCCAGCGAGGAACACGGTCGAGAGGTCCCCGATGTCGATGCCCATCTCGAGAGTCGGTGTCGCGACGAGCACGTTCGGGGCGTCCGGCTTCGCATCGCTGTTCTTGAACTGGGTCTCGTAGTCGAGCCGCAGCTTGTCCGCGAGCAGACTCGTGTGCTCGCGAGCGACGACCCGGCGCATCTGCCCCTTGTCGTACTGGTCGCGGTAGAAGTTCTCCGGCTTCGCGTCCTTGCGCAGGAGCGTTCCCGGGCATCGCGCCGTGGTGCACGGGCCACCAGCGAGCTGATCGGCGGTGATGTGAGCGGACGGCGTCTCGGTCTCGCACGTGTTGCACACGAGTGTCTGGCCGACTCCGGCTCCTGAGACCGGTCCGATGATGATGCTGCTCGGCGCCAGGCCGTAGGCGCGGGTATCACCGCCTGCGATCGGTCTCGACGTCACGATCCCTTCGCGGTCGAGCGTCTCGAAGAGCCGTCGAGCGAGCTTTTCACCCGCAGACGGGACGACGCCGAGGCAGCGAGCGGTCCACCGTGCGTACCAGCTCTGCGAGGAGGTGACCGTGTCGAGCGCTGATTCGCGTGCGCCGGTCGTCTTCTTGCCCACCCGCGCGAACGCTGGTGCTTCCCGACCCCGCGGGAATGCGGGCATGCCCTCCTGCCGTGGTCGGCCGCCCCACACCCAGTGGCGGTTGCCGTCGTTCTCGACGTACTTGTTCAGCCACGGGTGGTCGATCGCGCCCCGTTCCCGAAGCCGTTCGAGGATGCCGCGCACCCATCGGACCACCGAAGCTGCGTCGAGCAGCCCGTCACCGGCGTCGTTCAGTGACCACTCGACTTCAAGACCTTCGACGGCAACACGACCAACCGCCTCCAGTCGCGTTGCCGGCCCCGCTTCGACGTGCGCAGCCAGGCTGCCGGTCTCTTCGAGAGTCCGCCCGACCCGCGACTCGAGACCGAACTCAAGTGCGAGGTCGAAGGCGAGCCGTCGCTGGACGCGCTTCTTGACGACCGCCGACGCTGCCTTGTCCGAGTCCCAGAACGCGCGGAAGCCCTCGCGCTCAGCGAGGTCTGGCGGGAGGAGCCGGTACCGCTCGCTCGGCGTCTGGGCAGATGCCATCATCGCCGCCGGGATGTCATCGAGCGTCGTCTCCTCCGCGACGGCCTGTCGCACGGCATTGCGCAGGTTGAAGACGCGCGCCCGACTCTGGATGAAGCCGGCTCGGTGCGCGGCGTCCTGCACGCTGTCGGTGAAGACCAGCGCCTTCTTCTCGCCGTCGTCGAGGTGCCGATCGCCGAACAGGGTCGTGACGACGGTCGACAACTGCGTGGCGATCGCCGATCCAAGGAATCGGATGCCGTTCGTCTTGCCGCAGTTTGGGCAGACGTCGTCGCGCGACTCTTCGTCCGCGTCGTTGCCCGTCAGGGTGAGGACCGGCACGGCGATGCCCTCGTCGTCCGCGCTCGGGCGCTCGCTGGTGATCTGTCGGTCGGCGACGCGGAACCACCACGGGCCGGTGGTCAGGCCGTCGTCGTCACTCGCCCCAGCGAGGGCCAGTTCCCCTTCGCGGGGGGCGTGGATGAGCGCCCGGAACCGGCTCTTCGACTGCTTGTTGGCGTGGTTCCGACGGATGTTCGCATCCGTCTGTGCCAGGTCCCAACCAGTCGGCGCCAGCTCGACGCCCCAGCCGCTGCGACCGCAGTGCCGGCAGTAGAGCGCAGGGAAGGCTGGTGCGATCTCGGCGGCGGTGTCTCCGGCCCCGACATCGGTGCGCAGCTCCCCATCGTCGGCCCAGCGGAACTCCGGCAGCGACTGCGCTGCCCGGTCGACGCGCGTGAGCGCGCGGACCCAGAGATGGAGATCGACCGACACGGACCGGCGTCCGAACTCCTTACGGAGGTGGCTGAGCGCGGCGAGCACCATCACGATCGTGGTTCGGCGAGCGTCGTCACGGTCTGCGGGCCGCTCGCCGGCGACGAGTTCGTCGGGGAACAGCGTCCGTGCGAGCTCTGCGAGGGACGTTGCCTGCTCACTCGCGGTCACAAGCGCGCGGACGAAGGGATGAGCCAGCATGAGCGCGAACTCGAGCTCGAGTCGGTCTGCTTCGTCGGTCGCCGAAGCAAGCGCGGCTTCGTAGCGCTCCTGCCCGTCCTCGTCCTCCATCGCGACGTAGAACAACTCGAGCACCGCGGCCGTGATCTCCTCCGGGCTGCGGCGTTGCCCACCGAGTCGCGCCTGGAGCTGCGCGGCGCGTGCGTCGATCACCGGAACCGGTGCCAAGTGCAGCTTCTCGATCGACTCGATGGACTCACGAGCCCACTCGTCCACGGACAGCCGCGTCTCAGTGACGACGCTCGACGCATCGAATCCTCCGCCGAACACCGTGTTCGCGAACGCGACCATCGCGCTCGGGTCGCCGCCGTCGCCGAGCGTCGCCGACGTCGCGACCGGCGTCACGATTCCGAGCGGTCGCTGTCGCGCGGCCTCCTCGAAGGCGTCCTCGCCCCACCGTCCCTTGAGGGCGAGGCCGAGCCGCCGTAGCAGCATGGCCACGTCCGTTCCCTGAGCGCCGTCGTACGTGTGGAACTCGTCCAGGACCAGGTACTGGAGGCTCGTGGCGCTCTGGTCCCACAGGGTCGCGTCCGACGGACGCAGCAGGAGCTGGTCCAGCATCTTGTAGTTGGTGAGCAGGACGTCCGGCGCTTGTTCCCGCATCGCGGGGCGCGAAGTGATGAGCCCGTCCTTCGTCACGGTTGATCGCTGCGGGCCCTCCTCGCCGACGTAGAGCGCTGCGCGGATTCCACCGAGCGCCGGGTCGGTCATGATCAGGTCGGTGATGCGTCGCGCCTGGTCGTTGGCCAGCGCGTTCATCGGGTAGAGGATGAGCGCCTTGATCCCCTCGACGCCCTGGCGCTTCGCGCGGAGGACGTGGTCGAGGATCGGGTAGAGGAACGCCTCGGTCTTGCCCGAACCGGTCCCGGTCGTGACCAGCGTCGGCTGCGGGCCGTCGTGCTCGGGCGTCTGCAAACTCGAGAGCCGGGCGATCGCTTCCGCCTGGTGCCCGTACGGAGCAATCGGGGGAGTCCACTCGAGCGCTGTCTCCCAGCCGGGATCCGCTGCGCGGAACGGCAGACGAAGCCGGACGTACGGCCCCCGGAAGATCCCGTCCTCCGGGTCCTGCAGGAACTGCTGCAACGTCGTCTGAGCTTCGGGCTCCGACAGCGCGAACGTCGTCGTCAGGAAGTCGACAAGCCCCTTCGTGATCTCGCCGGCCTGCACGGAGGGGAGGAGCTCGCTCATGCCTCTCCCTTCAAGAGCTGTTCGAAGTGGGCGTACGCCTGGCGCATGTCCGCCTCGCGATCGAGCGTCCGGAACGGTAACTCGTACGTGTACGTGTTCCCAGACGCGTTCGTCGCGGTCCGTTCTCCTTCGCTGATTGCATCCTGCTTCTGTCGCCACACCTTCAGCACCTCGTTCGGCACCAGGCGGCCGTTCGCGTCGTAGAAGTACACGTTACGGTCGTACCCGTACAACACGGCAAACTGTGTCCGATAGATGGTGCACAGCTCGTCAGCGGTCAAGCCGAGAGACAGAGCGACGAGAGCATCGATCTCGACGAGTGCCTGTCGCCGGTCCGCAGCCCGCCGTAGGGGGACGCTCACCGTCCAGTCATCTGACTTACTTGCCAGCAGGACGGTGGAACGAGGGGAGGCCCAGTTGTCGGTCTGCCACACATCTTCAAATGCTCGTAGCCAGAGCGCGGAGTAAGCACTCGTCACACACTCCAAACGGGCTACTCGGTGACGGATAAGGCTCGCAAGCTCGCCTTGTGCCAGGGGCAGTCGGGCTAAGCTCCCGGCTCGAATGTCGCCCTTGGGGACCGCCCTTGTCGCCGCGTCGGACACGAGGCTTGAGAGTGACCCTGCCGCCAAAAGGAGATCTGATGCGCTCTCGGTGGCCGCGGAATAGATGCCATCGACGTGTGCCGAACCGGGAGGAATGATGGCTGGAATCAATGTGCGCTCGCCGGTATTCGCCGCCATCCTTCGCCATGCCACTCGGTAGAAGCCGCGGGCCGGACGCTTCTCGGCGCCCCAACGGGTGTACGCGGAGTCGTAGGCAGCGCGGTCGCCGGCTGGCTTGTACGCGGTGACGGGCATCGCGTCCGGGGCGAGCGTCTCGAGGTCGATCGGAGACCAGTCCTGGTTGTGGAGCATCGTCTGGTTCGGCGACTTGTAGAACGGGTTGCCTACGAAGATGTGCGGGCCCTGCAGAATTACTTCATCCCAGGACGCGACCGGCCCCCAGGACTTATTGAAAAAGCCGCGTTTGAAGTCGGTTGTCTCGTTCCAGCCGCCGGAGAACTCAAGTTGGAGGTCTCCGATGCGCTTGCTCTTCGAGAGCTTGTCGAGCACCGCGGCGGTCGAACGGTTCACCGCATAGACCATCCGCGACTGACGCACCGGAACCGACTCGTCCTCGAGGACCGCGTGCCACGTTGCGAGCGTTGCCTCCGTCACTGTCTGGATTCGGGACTGATGGGGTCGCACGTCCCAGTTCCCCTCCGGGTCTTTCAAGCCTGGCTCTTGCCCGCTCGACTCGACGACGAGCGATCGCGTCACGACAGCGGGGTGATAGATGTAAGTCGCCATCAAGAAGGTGACATACCCGCGCCGTGAGGAGTAAACGTGGACCCCGAATGAGGCCTTATCGTCTATGTCGAAAAGAATCTTCTCATTGAGGAAGTGCCAGTGACGGCGTATGCGTCCGTAGGTCTCAGTGCGCAGCTTCCCGGCCTTTTCATCCGTGAAGTGGGTCTCAGGATGGATGAGCCCGATCGATCCTGATCCGTTGCTGTGGCTCCACGTCTGCGCCATAAAGCAGCGGTAGAGGTCCGGCCGTAGCCCGTCGAGCAGAGGGTATTCCGTCCGTGCTGAAACCGCGGATCTCGTCGCCACGATGGTCGTCAGGCTGTCTAGGAATTCGCCCCGGAAGCTGGCGACTGTGAGCGCTTCCGATTTCCGCTGTTCAGCCTCGGCTGTCGAAGGTTTTGCAGTGAGCGCCCACCATGCATCGCCTTCCGCGAGCATGGCAGCCTCATTCCAATCTGGCTTCACCCACGGCGGATTTCCCACCTGCAGATCGAATCCGCCGCGCTCGAAGACGCTGGCGAATTCGAGTTCCCAGTGGAAGAAGCCCTGCTGCTCGGCGATCCGCTGCGATGCCGCAAGCCATGGGTGGTCTCGAATGACGTCGACGACGTGGCGCGCGCTCGCAAAGTCGAGGTCGTCGCGCTCCTCGTCGTTCAGCGCCTCCCAGCCAGACTGCGATGAGCCGAACGTGACTTGCCCCTGAGCGACCGCCTTCGGCTTTGCGACCGTCTGCTCTCCAAGCAGCTCTCGGAGGGTCGCGATCCACTCGTCGAGCGTCGGCGGGGTCGCACCATCGGTGAGCGTATTCGTGAGCGGCCAGAACCACATCGCACACCACGCGTCCATCACGCGGCGGAGTCGCTGGTACGCGCCGTCCGGATCATTCAGAGTCCGTTCGATCTCCTCGCGAGAGACGCCGGGCTTCCGCTCGGAGTCCGGTCGGTCGCGGCCCCACAGCGGGATGTCGCGGCGGATGTCCTGCTCGGCGATCGTCAGTCGACGCCTCGCGAGGTCCCACAGCGTTTCGACTCGGTAGGCGAGCGCGATGAGCTGGTCGATCTGCTTCGAGGTCGGCTTCGCCAGGATCCCGCGTCGCCATATCTTCAACGCCGCGAGCGCTTCCGGCGCCAGTTCCTTCGCTTCCTTCGCGTCGACCGCGCTGCCCCAGCCCTCGGCGGGGAGGAGGAAGTGGTGCACGGCGCCGGCGGTCGACGCGCGGAGCTTGCCTTCGGCGAGCTCCGTTTCGTTGAGGAGCGGAACGTCCCGCGGCACCTGCTTGAGCCATGCCTTGCTCAAGATCGACGACTTGTCGTACACCGCGCGGCGGGCTCCGATCAGCGAGTTGCCGCGACGGAGGTGCAGGCCGAACCACGGAGCTTCGAGGCCGTCCGACATGGTGTCGAGCCAGAGCGTGATCTCGGCGAACTCGACGGCGGTCGCATTGAGGTCGACGCCGTAGACCTGATGGAGCGCGATCGCCGCCTTGATCTTCTGCAGTTGGCGCGGCCGGTCGTCCGGGTCGACGCGTTCACCGAGCTCTTCTTCGCGCCGCTTGAGGTACTGCTCCGCGAGCTGGCGGACCGCCTCGATCGCGAACGCTCCCGAGCCGAGCGCGGGTTCGCAGACCGTCAGGGAGAGGATGTCCTCCGCGCTCGTTCGCTGACCGTCCTGGTCCAGCAGCTCCTCGAGCGCCTGCGACACCGTGAACTGTGTCAGGACCTCGGGCGTGTAGTACGACGCGGACTGCTGACGCTCACGACCAGCAAGTCGGTAGACGAACGAGCCCGCGGGGTGGCGCACCCGCTTCGGTTGGCCCGTCATCGGGTCCTCCCGTGTCACGAAGTGGTGTGACTCGATGCCGCTCTCACGTCGGATGGGGACGACCCACGAGCCCTTCGACGGATCTCCGTTCGGCGCCACCTCGAACAGGTCTTCCTCGGCGAAGAAGCCCGTGTAGGACATGAGGCCCTCGTAGACCGCACCGAGCTGGTTGATCCCGAGATCGGCGTAGCTGATGTAGCCCCGGTCCCTGCCCTTCGACTCCTTGCTCAGGAGCAGCCGCCGGAGCACCTGCTGCAGATTCTGGTCACTGAGACCGACCTCGCCGATCAGAGCGATCGCCTCCGGCCTGAAGAGGTCTGCACGCAGGCTCTCGAACTGGAGACCCGGCTCGGCTCCGTCGTCATCCGTCGCCTCGGGAACGTGGCCGCGATCCACAAGGCGGAACAGCACGTCCAGCGACTGGTAGAGGTGCGTGGCACGCTCACCTTGCGGGCTCTCGATCACGACGAGCGCGAGTTCGCGGAGTCGGTCGAGGCTGTAGCCGTTCTCGTACTCTGGCGCGTTGACCGGGAGGACGCCGAGCTGAGGGGATGCCTCGGCGTAGAGCAGGAACAGGATCCGGTAGAGGAACCGCAGCGATTGCTTGGCCAGCGGCTGTGCCTGGTCCTTCGGCAGGGGCTCGAGCCCGCGCTGCAGACGGCGCTGCACGACATCGTTCGCGATGATCTCGATCGACTCGCGGACGCCCTCGCGGAGGTCCTCCGAGACGCCTACCGTGTGCTTGACCGCGTCTTCGAGCGTCGAGGTCCACCACACATCGCCGTCGCCGTCTGGGGCGAGTGACGCAGCTTCGACGCACGTCAGCACACGATCGATCTCACCGCCGCGTTTCGCGTCGTTCCGCTCGCACACGAGCTGCATGTCGAGCGCGAGATAGCGGCCCTCGTACCAACGATCGCGTTCGGCTACCAGGAGCCAGCGGCCGGCGAAGACGAGAGCGAACTTCGCAGTCCCCTCGAACAGGACCGAAAGCGCACGGACGACCGAGGTCAGCGGCTTCGGGTCGTCGTCGTCCGGCGTCCACGCGGACAGCAGCGTCTCGCCGTCCTTGGTGAGAAGGTCCTCCAATTGCGCGACTGGCTTGGCGTCGATGAGAGCCAGCGGCGCTGCGTCTTCGAGTCCGTGGATGGCCACGTGGCGGACCGGACCTGCTTCGTCGAGGTTGAAGACGCCCTGGACGTACCCGAGGACGGACCGCAGGTGCGTCGACAGGGCGTGGAGAGCCTCCTGGCCGTCAGCCGCATCATCGACGCCCTCCGGATTCACGGTGGCGAGGAGGTCCATCAGCTCGGCACGTTTCGCGGTGAAGCGAGAGCGCGTCGACGTGCGTCCCTCTGCGTCGTCGGCGTCCCAGGCTGCCCGACGCTCGAGCACCCGGCTCTGGAAGGACTGCGACTTCGCGTCGGTGGTGAGGTAGTGCTCGCTGATCCAGTCTTCGCCGACGACGATCGCTTCCGAGGTCAGGTTTCCCACGCGTCAGTGCTCGCTTCCAGGGTGTTCTTCGGGGGCTGTGGGGCTGTCCGCGGGGACGACGACCAGCAGGGGACGCACGAAGTGCTGGTTCGGCGTCATGCGGTCCACGAGCTTTGATTCGTCGTCGACACGGTCGCGGTGTTCTCGGAGCCCGCGCAGTTGGGTCTGTTCAGCCGCTGAGCCCTGCCAGTCGTCGATCCGCGCGGCCCATTGATGCACACGGAGGCGGATGTCGTCTGCCGTTGCCTCCATCTGCTGGACCGCCTGGCTGCGGGCGGCTTCGACTGCCGTGGGGATCAACCGCTGCAGCGGTGCGGCGTCGATCGCACCCGGGTTCGTCTTCACGTCGGACGTGAACCCGACGTGGGCCAGCGCCGCGCGCGCGTCGGCGTGCGGCTGTGTGAAGTGGAACGAGTGCTGCTCGACGTCGGGGAAGTCGACGGTGAGGAAGGAACCTGCGACGACCTGGCCGGCTCGGTTCGTCAGGGTGGCATGGACGAGGACGACGGGGTAGTCCACGGCGCCGCGGACGGCATAGACCCGGTTCCGACCGAGCCTGGAGAGTGCGCTGTCGGCAGCCCAGTCGAGGACGGGGTGCAGCGGACCGAGGAAGTGCGCGTGTGGCCAGGTCGACGGGCTCGATTTGTCATTGATCGCGCTGTCGACCTCGGCTTTGCCCTGGATCGGAGTCGTCGCCAGGAGGAGGCGCTCAGTGACCCGCCGGTCTCGGAGGTACGACTGCGGGAGGACCTCGAGTCGTTGACGAAGGTCGGCGGTCGGTTCGAGCTGCGCGATCGCGTTCGTGCGTGACCACGCGACACCACCGTGGTCGACGTCAGCGGTCGGGACGGTGAAGCGCTCGGCCAGCGCCGTGTCGAGGAAGGAGACCAGATCGGAGAACAGACCGGTGCCGATGTCAGCCTTGTCGCGCTGCTCTGCGCCAGCTGCCGTGCTCTCCGGCGCGTTCTCGGGTACACCTCTGCCCTCGCTGCTGCTCTCGCTCGCCTGCTCAGCCGCGAGTTCCGCCATGAGCCGCGTGATCTCGTCACCGTCCTCGAGGGTCGCTTCGACGGTCGGCACCGCGTCGTCGAAGCTGCGCTTGCGGAGCAGCACGTCGCGGATCGCCGACTCCTCGGCGGCAGCGCTGTACTCACCCATCAGCGAAGCGACGTCACCCAGAGCCGCGTGTGCCTCGGTCTCGCGTTCGAGCAGGTTCCTGAGCACACGGATGTCACCCGAGAACTCGTCATCGTCGACGTCGAGCAGCAGGGTCGTGATGCGAGGGGAGTGCTTCTGGCCGTATCGGTCGATGCGGCCGTTGCGCTGCTCGATGCGGATGAGGCTCCACGGGATGTCGAAGTGCACGAGTTCGTGGCACTGGGAGTGGAGATTCACGCCCTCACTCGCGACGTCGCCGGTGATCAGGACGCGGATGGGGGAGGCAGACTGCTTGAAGCTGTCCACGAGTTCCTGCTGCTCCTGGTCCGTCAGACCGCCGTGCATCACACGGATCTGCTTGTCCGAGAGCTTGAGGTCCTTCGCGAGCTTCTGCCGGAGCCAGTGCAAGGTCGCGACACGCTCGGAGAACACCACCAGGCGTTCCTCGGACTTCGGACCGACGCCGATGCTCTTCGCGTGCTGCAGGAGTGCGTCGTACTTGCCCGAGCTCGAACTGAGCGCAGTGAGGGTCAGCTGCTCGAGCCGCTCCAGCGCGTCAATCTCTCGCTGCACGTCTGCGTCAGCATCGCCCTTCCGGAGTCGCTTGAGACGCTCGCGCACTGATTCGTCGAGCGCGCTCGGTGACGACAGGAACGCCTTGGCGAGTGTCCACGGGAAGAGCGAAGCGTTCTCGCCCGAGTACGGCGAGTGCCCGCCACGCGGGTGGAGCCAGACCGTCGAGAGCTCGTCAGCGATGGCCGTCTCTGCCGGAGACGGGGTCACCAAGACGTTGTTCGGCTCCTGCCGTTCCGCCCAGTCCGCGCCGACCTCCATCGCGACGGCGGGGCTGTTCCGGTGCCGGCGGATGATGAGCCGCTTCACCTCGTCCTCGATGAGGTCACCTTCGGGCGTCACCGCTGTCGGATCGAGCAAGCGCACGAGTCGTGCGAAGGAGTCCTTCTTGCCGTTGTGCGGTGTCGCGGAAGCAAGGATCAGCGCGTCCGTCTGTGGTGCGAGACGACCCGCGAGTTCGCCGTTCAACGTCGTGTTGTTCATGACGTTGTGCGCTTCGTCGATGACGACCGCGTCCCATCGCTGCTTCTCGAGGTGACTGCGGTACTGGCTCTGCTTCAGCGTGTCCACCGAGATGATGGCTCGCTTGTACATGCTGAAGGGGTTGCGGGTCGCCGGGAGCGTCTGGCGGACGCGTTGGATCCCGAGGGAGTCGAGGCGGACGAAGGGGAGCGCGAACTTCGTCCACATCTCCTGCTGCATCTGCTCGAGCACGTGCTTCGGCGTCACGATGAGGATCCGCTCGCCGCGGCCGCGCCGCACGAGCTCGGAGAGGATCATCCCGATCTCGATCGTCTTGCCGAGTCCGACGGCGTCGGCGATGAGCAGGCGAGGTCGGAGGTTGTCGCGGTCGAGGGCCTTGCGGACCGCTGCGCGCTGGTAGTCGAGCGGGTCGGCAAGCATTTGCGTCGAAACGGTGAGTGCGTCCTCGTGCAGCGGCACCGGGGTCTTCCGGAGGGTGGCCTCGAGCCAGAGTTTCGCGCGGCGGTACCCCGACGAGTCGTCAGCTTGGACCTTCGCCTGAGCGGGGTCAAGTGGCTCGATGTCGTCGAGGTCGCTGTAGAAGGTCGCCGTGGTGTCGCGGACGAGCTCGGAGAGCCCTTGAGCGGTGACGAGGAGACCGGAGCCGGTCGGCGCCGTCGAGAGCACCAGCCACTCGGCGTCGCGGACGAGGACGACACTCCCCGGCGCGACGTTCGGCCGCTGGGACTCCTGAGCACCCGGAACTGCTTCGATCATCGACACGTCGTATTACCTCTCACCCCTGTGCTGACAGTCATGATCCGCAGCACGCGTTCATCACCGTAGCTGCCCTCGTCCCGTCTGAATGACGGGTCGCGGTTGACGGTCACTCCAGGAGCACCGTCCCTCCGGGTGAGGCGGTCGATCCCGTATGTGTACAGGCGATCGGTCTTGTTTCAACTGGTCTTGACGAAGCGCGCCCCGTCGGCGAAAGACAGAACCCCTCCGCTGACGGTGTTCGGCACCTCGAACACCAGCGTGCCCTCGGTGGACTGTCCCTTTCCGAGCGTGACACTGGGGACATCCTCGACACCCGTCACGTAGGTCGCGTCGTACAGGTTGCCGTCCGCATCGGTCAGGGCGACGTCGTAGGTCGCAAGTCCGGCGCTCACACCAGCTTCAATCGCTTCCACGTGCGCCTTGATGGTGACGTACTTCTTGTCGGCATCTGGCGCGTCCCACGAATCTCCCGGGACGTAGTTGTCGTTGTACTCGTCGAACCAGAGACGGTAGTCCGGCGACGATTCGTCCGGGCGTCCCCATGTCTCCATACCGAACTTCGTCCCTGCGGGCGCCGGGTTCGTGACGGCCGTACCGAGCTCGGTCACCGGCGTGAGCGTGACCGTCGAGCCTGTTCCAGCTTCCGCGTCAGCAGCTGGAGTCTGCGTCGCGACGATGTCGTCGTTCTCGCTTCCTGGAGCACTGACATTGAACCCGGCATCGCGCAGTTTCGTTGCGGCATCCGCCATGGAACTGCCAACGACATCGGGTACTTCAGCGCTGTCGCTCGTCGACGAGGGCAACGGACTGGAGTTGCTCACGGCGCTGTCGGCGGCGTCGACCTCAGGCGTCGTCGAGAGGCCGGCGTAGGTGAACCCGAAGAAGAGGGAGAGGACGAGCCCGAAACCGCCGAGCACGGTGCCCGCGATCCCCTTCGACTCCTGTCGCCTGAGCGAGAGCACGCCGAAAACGAGGGCGAGCACGGCCAGTACGAAGCCGATGTAGAGCAGACCGGGTACGAACCCGAACACGACTGCAATGATCCCGAGAACCAGACCCGCCGTTCCGTATCCGCTCGGGCGACGAGGGGGAGACCCCATCGGGAAGGGGGCCATCGGCGGTCCGGATGGGGGATAAGCAGACAACGTGACTCCGGGATGTTCGGTCGAGAGGATGACTCAACGATATGTCGGTCTCGATGGAAGCAGAAGACCTGTGACTACCCCAAGGGTGGGGACCGCCGACACCCTGCGGCTTCCCGCATCCCACTCAGAGCTCCGAAGGTTCAGGTCGGGATTCTCCGCACAGATCGGGCCGATACCGCTACGGCCGGTACAGCGCCGCCAGTTTCCACGGCCCCTCCGCCGCTCGCTCCCCGGTCGCCGTCAGCATCGTCAGTCTGCAGAGCAGCAGCCGGCACCACGTCCAGGCGTGCCACCGACAGCACCCAACCCCGGTCGTCCCGCACGGGGTCATCGAACACATGCAGCTGCCGCGGCGCGAGCCCGGTCACGCCGGCCTTCTCCCGCGGCCACCGCAGCGCAGCGTCAGCGAGCCGTTCACCCTCGTGGACGAACGTGCCCGGCAGCCCCCAGCCCCCAGTCCCCGGCGACCTGGTCACGGACCTGCTCGACGTAGAGCGGCCCGCCGTGATCGGTCGCGCCGTCCTGCCCGAGCTGGACGACGATCGAATCAATTTCGGTTGGTGGCGATCCGAATCGATAGCGCTTGATTAGCTGATTTCAAGCTGTCGGTTCGCTCTGTCAGAAGTGAGGGAAGTCGGCCAAGTTGGGCGACCCGACGATCGGGTGGAAGGTCTCGCAGCACCAGGGCCACCTCGCCGCAGTACCTTCCCGCCGACGCCAACTGCACGGTGACCGAGCCCGCCGGCCTCGGCTGCCCGCCGACCTCGGGCAGCGGCAACCCGGCGAACCGCTCCCGCGAGTGTTCCAGCCGGATCATCGCCTCGGCAGCGTCGGGACGGTTCCGGTCGGGGATCGCCAGCGCATCGATGACCGCCGGGTGCACGCCCGGCGCCGCAACCCCATCGAGCACAACGAGGTCCTCGCGGACGAAAGACCCGAGGCGCGACCACGAGTGATGAGTCAACGCCGGATCCCCGACGTACACGTCGTCCACACCTGCGTCGACGAGCGACAGCGCCTGGAACAGTGGCGGCGAGTTCCGGTGCTCCTCGACGGTCGGCAGCCCCTCGCCCAGCGGCCCTCGACGGACTGAGTCTCCAGCGATGAACGCCCCGACCCGCCACCCGAACTGCCGCGCGACGGACACTGACGATGTGACGGAAGCCAGCGCCAGTCCCGTCCACTCCCGCGGGTAGAAGTTGTGGATCAGCTCGACATCCAGGTCAGCGAACGGCGCGAGGTCATCGGCCCGCAGTGTGCTCGCGTTGAGCGCAATCGGCAGGACGGAGGCGATCGAACGGATCTCCGCGACCGAGAACCCGAAGTCGATCCGCACCCGCGCCACCCCGATCGACCGCAGGAACTCCCACGGCGAATCGCCGAGCAGCCGAGCGGTGTTGGGGGAGACATCGGCGACGACCGACAGGCCCGACGAAGCGGCTGCCGAGACGATCGCGGTCGCCGCGGCTCGTGCGCCGGCGGCGGAGTCCTCCGGGATGTGCAACGAGGTGAACGCGAGCGTCGCACCCGCCTCCGCCGCGGCCGAGAAGGTCCGACCCGCCAGCGAAGCATGCGCCAGGTACGCGCTCGCGCCCAACCGCATCAGCGCGAAGCCCCTGCCCGAGCGGAACCAGCAGCGGAACCAGCAGCGGAACCAGCACCAGCAGTACCCGCAGCCCCGGCAGCAGGAGGCGCATCGGTCGCGTCAGCCGGCACGGCCGACGACACCAGGTCAAGCGGCGCACCGGGAACCGACTGCTCCTCGAGATCGGCCTTGACCGACGCGGACACCCCGAACAGCAGCGTCGCCACGAATCCGACGACGTAAGCCACGACCAGTCCCGACCCGTACCCGAGCAGCGCCCAGCCGTAGCCCGACGACCCGTTCAGCAGCGGCAGGAGCGACAGGTCCGACGCCCCGATGGCGATCGCCCCGACGGAGTGCCCGAGCTGGTCGTACAGCCCGACGACACCGCCACCGAACGCCCCACCGATGCAGGCCGTGATGAACGGCCGACCGAGGGGGAGCGTCACACCGTAGATGAGCGGCTCACCGACGCCGAGGAGCCCGGCCGGCAGTGCGCCACGGATGGTCCGCGACAGCGCCTCGTTGCGACGGAAGCGCATCCACAGTGCGAGCGCGGCGCCGATCTGCCCGGCACCGCCCATCGCCAGGACGGGCAGCAGCACGGTCCACCCGGTCTGGTCGATCAGCGTGGTGTGGATGGGGGTGAGGGCCTGGTGCATGCCGGTCATGACGAGCGGCAGGAAGAGACCGCCGAGGATGAACCCGGCGAAGGCGCCACCGTTGGCGAGCAGCCACGTGGCGGCGCCGCCGATCGCGACGGAGACGACCCCGGCGACCGACATCAGGATGCCCAGGGTGATCGACCCCGCGACGAGCACCGTGACCGTCGGCACGACGATGAGCGCGATGACGTCCGGCGTGTGCCGGCGCATGAAGCGTTCGACGTACGCAGCGAGGATGCCGCCGGCCATCGCGCCGAGCACACCACCCTGCCCGGGCGCGAGCGTCTGACCGAACACGGTCACATTGGCGACCCCGGCCGCGACGACGACCGCGCCGACAGCGCCACCGAGGATCGGCGTGCCGCCGAACTCCTTCGCGGCGTTCATCCCGACGAAGACGGCGAGCAGGGACAGGAACCCGGACGACAGGACGCCGAGGAACGGCGTCACACCGGGCAGCCACCCCAGGTTCGTCAGGATGCCGTTGATCCCGGCGATCAGACCGCAGGCGATCAGCGCGGGGATGAGCGGGATGAAGATCGCGGAGATCTTCCGGATGGCGCGCATGGTGCGGCCATCGGCACGGGACCGAGCCGTCGCCTTGATCGACGCCCCGCGCGCCGCCAGCTCGTCAGGCGACGCACCCGACGCACCCGACGAGCCCGAAGCACCCGCGGCCCCCGACGCACCCGACCCACCAGCCGCAGCCGGCGGGGCGGAGGCGCGCAGGGCCTCCAGGTCGACGGCCACGCGGTCGACGAGACCCGGGCCGAGCACGATCTGCAGGTTCGAGCCGGCCGCGATCGCGGCCATGACGCCGTCGGTGGACTTGAGCTCGTCGAGCGCGACCGCGTCGGTCGAGACGACCTCGACCCGCAGCCGGGTCATGCAGTTCTCGACGTCGGCGATGTTGCCGGAGCCTCCGACGGTGTCGAGGATCCGCTGGGCGAGTTGCTGTGCATCGGTCATTGATGGTGCTCCTCGGGGGAAGGAAAGGGGGTGGTGCAAGTTCAGAGGACGGCTCGGAGGGAACCGGAGGCATCGGCGAGACGCTGGCGGACCGTGTCCGCGGACGACCCGGTGAGGATCACCGCGATGGCGGTCTTCACCTCGCCGTCGCTCTCCGCCAGGGCAGCAGAGACCGACGCATCAGGGGCCCCGGTCACGTCCTGCACGAGCGTGAACGCCCGGGCGACGAGCTTGGCGTTCGTGGCACGCACGT
This sequence comes from Curtobacterium sp. MCLR17_007, assembly GCF_003234655.2. NCBI lineage: Bacteria > Bacillati > Actinomycetota > Actinomycetes > Micrococcales > Microbacteriaceae > Curtobacterium > Curtobacterium sp. MCLR17_007. Next base: position 1,341,973 of record NZ_CP126271.1, read on the forward strand.
CGACCATGCGGTTGCCGTAGGTCTTGTTGCTGCGCACCATCGCGAGCGTGGTGAGCATGTTGAGGACGAGCTTCTGCGCGGTCCCCGCCTTCAGGCGGGTGGAACCGGCGATGAACTCCGGGCCGACGACGACGTCGATGGCGATGTCGGCGTGCCGCCCCGCGGCCGAACCCGCGTTGCACGCGACCGAGACCGAGCAGGCGGAGCGGCGGCGGGCCTCCCGGATGGCGGCGATCACGTAGGGCGTCCTGCCGGACGCGCTGATCCCGACGACCACGTCGTCCTCGGTCAGACCGAGCGCGTCGAGGTCGCGGACCGCGGCTGCTTCGTCGTCTTCCGCACCCTCGACGGCGGTCGTCAACGCGACCTGGCCACCGGCGATCACGCCGACGACCTGCGACGGGTCGGTGCCGAAGGTGGGCGGGCATTCGCTGGCGTCGAGGACGCCCAGCCGGCCCGGCGTGCCGGCGCCGACGTAGACGAGTCTGCCGCCGCGCGCGAACGCTGCGGCGATGCGGTCGGCCGCTTCGGCGATGGCCGGGAGGCACGGCTCGACGGCCGCAGGCACGCTGCGGTCGCCGGCATTCATGCGCTGGGCAGCTTCGAGGGTGGAGACCAGGTCGATGTCGTCGAGGCTCGCGTCGGTGGCCTCGGTGGTGAGGTCCTTGAGTTCGTCGCGCAGGCGGTCGTGGTGCATGGGTCGGCCTTCAGGATCGGTGGTGCGTGCGGACAGCGGCGCGGCTGCGGGCGAGGAGGGGGCGGGAACGGTCGTCGGTGCGCTGGGCGACGACGATGAACAGCGCATCGACGATGGCGAGCTGGCTCATCCGGCTGCCCATCGCCGCAGGGCGCAGGTCGCTCTCGGCCCCGGCGACCCCGAGCAGGACGTGGTCAGCGGCCCGGGTGAGTGCGGTGCCGCGGTGCCCGGTGATCGCGACCACGCCGGAGCCGCGCCGCTGTGCTTCGTCCGCGACCTCGAGGACCTCGGTCGTCGTGCCCGAGTGGCTGACCAGGACGACGACGTCTCGCTCGTCGACCACGCTCGCCAGGGTCAGGGCGTTGTGCGGGTCGTCGGCGATCGAGCTCGCGATGCCGATGCGCTCGAGCTTGAGGTGCAGGTCGCGGGCGACGATGCCGGACGCCCCGACGCCGTACAGGACGACACGGCGGGCGTGCTGCACGGCCTCGGCAGCGCGCTCGAGCGAAGCCGGGTCGAGTGCCGCGCGGGTGTCGGTCATCACGGCGCGGACGTCCTCGGTGACCTTCGCGATGACGGTTGCGACGTCGTCATCGACCCCCACGCCGGCGTGGATCTCGCCGTGATCGTGGATGCCGCGCTCGACGGCACGGGTCATGCTGCGCTGGAGCTCGGCGTAGCTGGCGAAGCCGAGGTGCCGCGCGAAGCGGGAGACGGTCGCGGCACTGACGGCAGCGCGGGTGGCGAGGTCGGCGGCGCTGCCGTTGGCGCTGTCCTTCGGGTTGGCCAGGACGGCGTCGGCGATCGCCCGCATGCCCAGCGGCATCGTCGCTGACTGGGTCCGCACGAGCGCGAACGCGTCGGCGCGGTCGGGGCGGACCGTGGCGGTGTGTGTCTCCGGCATGCATGCCATGAAAGCGCATTGCACGGGACAGCACCAGAGCTGAAAGTAAATTACGTGTTACGGCGTCGGCCGGTACAGCGCCGCCGGCTTCCCCGGCCCCTCCGCCGCACGCTCCCCGGTCGCCGTCAGCATCGGCACCATCGCCCGCCGGAACGAGTCCGGCAACAGCCGCTCGCCGAGCACCGCCTCGTGCAGTCCGCGAAGCGCCGACATCGTGAACGGCGAGGGCAGCAGTCCGTGCGGGTCCGGTGCGCCCCGGTGGTCCTGTCGGAACTGCGCCACCGCTGCCCTGAGGATGTCGTCGTGCCCGTGCACCATCCCGGTGGCGTCGGCGACGGGCACGACGCGGGACGCAGCGGAGCCGATCGTGGTCGACAGCAGCGAAGCCGGTACCACGTCGAGGTGCGCCACCGACAGCACCCACCCCCGGTCGTCCCGCGCCGGGTCGTCGAACACGTGCAACTGCCGCGGCGCCAGCCCCGTCACGCCGGCCTTGTCGCGCAGTGATCGCAGCACCGCGTCTGCCAGTCGCTCGCCCTCGTGCACGAACGTTCCCGGCAGGCGCCAGTCCCCGTCGACCTGGTCGCGCACCTGCAGCACCGACAACGGACCCCCGACCGGCACGGTCAGCACGGCGGTGTCGACCGCGACGGAGGGCCGTGGGTAGTCGGACAGGCGCTTGCCGCTGGCATCGCGGTACGTGGTCATGGCAGGAGTTTACGCACGCTTGCGCAAACCACGCTCGCGTGCCAGGCTCGGTTTACGCAGTTCCGCGTAAATCTTCGGAGAGCTCATGACGAACACCCACGACCGCGCCGTCGGCGCCGTCCTCGGCTCCGCAGCAGGCGACGCCCTCGGCGCCGGCTACGAGTTCAAGCCCGCCGTCCCGGAACCGACACCGATCCGCATGGCCGGCGGAGGGTCGTTCGGCTGGGCCCCCGGCGAGTGGACGGACGACACGAGCATGGCCGTGCCGATCCTCCGCACCGTGGCGCGCGGTGGCGACCCGGCGTCCGAGGCTGCACTCGACGGCCTGGTGGCCGCCTGGTCGAGCTGGGCGGTCAACGCGCCCGACGTCGGCATCCAGACGCGCAACGTCCTGACCGGACTGGGCCCACGCGAGCCGGTTCCGGCGCGCCGCGGAGCTTGCGGAGCGGCGGGACGGCCGAGCTCGTGGGGAGAGGCGCACACCGCCTCCCACGCACGCGCGTCAGCCCGGCAGGAACATGACTACAAGGGCCAGTCGGCGGGCAACGGCTCGCTGATGCGGACCGCGCCGCTGGTCCTCGGGTACGTGACCGGCGCCGCCGACGAGGAGCGCGAACTGGCCGCCGCTGCTCGGGCGATCAGTGACCTGACCCACTACGAGTCCGACGCGGGCGACGCGTGCGTGCTCTGGTGCGTCGCGATCCGGCACGCGGTCCTGACCGGCGAGCTCGACGTCCGGCGCGGGCTGGACCTGATCGACCCGTCGTCACGCGACGTCTGGGCCGAGCGACTCACCACGGCGGAGCAGTCGGAGCCGGTGGACTTCACCGACTCGAACGGCTGGGTGGTGTCCGCGCTGCAGGCGGCCTACGCGGCGGTCAGGCGCAGTGACTCGCTCGAGGACGCACTGGTCCGCGCGGTCCGCACCGGCAACGACACCGACACGGTGGCCGCGATCGCCGGGGGCTTGGCCGGTGCCGTCTACGGGGCGTCAGCGCTGCCTGCGGCGTGGCGCGAGCTGCTGCACGGCTGGCCGGGACTGCGCGCGGACGATCTCGTCGCGCTGAGCGAGCAGGCGCTGCAGGCACGACGGGCCTGACGGCGCCGCGACCGCGCGCGGGGCCACGCCGCTGCCGCGCGGTCCGCGGGCCCGGCTTCCCCCGTACGCTCGGGCAATGGCCAGCTTCACACCCGCCGTCCTCGCGCTCGTGTTCGGGTCGCTCATCGCGATCGCCGGGCTCGTGCCGTGGGCCGCCGTGCAGTACCGCCGCCGCGGAGGCCTCGGCTTCGGCAATACCGTCCTGGCGTTCATCACGGTGGTCTACGCGCTGGCGCTCGTGACCTACACGCTGCTGCCGCTGCCGGACGCCAGCGACGTCGCGGTCCTGTGCCGCTCGGCATCCGGCCCGCAGCTGCGCCTGTTCGCCTTCGTCGGGGACATCGCGAAGGAGGGCGGGCTCTCCGGCCCCCGCTCACTGCTGGCCAATCCCGCCGCAGCCCAGGTCATCTTCAACGTCATCCTGTTCGTGCCGCTCGGGATGCTCGTCCGCCACCTGTTCCTGCACGGACGATTCCTGGCCGGGGTCATCAGCGGCACGGTCGTCGGGTTCGCGGTGTCGCTGCTCATCGAGTTCACGCAGCTGACCGGGGACTGGTTCCTCTACCCGTGCGCGTACCGCCTGTTCGACGTCGACGACCTGTTCGCCAACACCCTTGGGGCGCTCGTCGGCACGCTGATCTCCCCGGTGCTCGTGATCTTCGTCCGCAGCCGGGCATCGAACACCGCGGACGTCGCTCGCCCCGTGACACGCACCCGGCGGGCGTTCGGCATGTTCTGCGACCTGCTCGCCATCACGCTGACGTCCGGCGCGCTGGTGTCGATCACGAGCCTGGCCCTCGCGCTGGCGAACCAGGACCTGCGGTCCACCACCGCCACCGTGCTGCTGGCGACGCTGCCGTTCGTGGCCCCGGCGATCCAGCTGGTGCTGGTCCTGGTCACCGGGCGCACCCTGGGGGAGGCCGTGGTGCGGCTCCGTCCGACGCCGCGGCCCGTCCTCTGGCAGCGTCTCGTGCGGTGGGCCGCCGGGTCCGGCGGCTGGGCGACCGCCTCGGCAGCGGTGTTCCCGTTCTCGGGGGTGCTGGCGTTCGCGCTCGCGGTGGCGGCGCTCATCGGCCTGGTCGCGACGCGGGAGCGCCGGGGCTTCGCGAACGCGCTCGCGCGGCTCGACGTCGTCGACGACCGGGTCACCACTGACGCGCGGGCTGCGGGAGAGTCAGTCCGGTAGACCGGCCTGCTCGCAGGAGTGCTTCACGCTGCGGGCTCGACCACCAGGAGGTACCGGCGAGCCGCAGCGGTCCGCCTCCGCGCCCAGGCCACGAAGGCGACCGCGGTGACCGCCACCGCAGCGACGAAGATGCGGCTGAACCAGATCTGCCACGGCTCGTCGGAGGTCAGCTGCGCGAGCTGCGGTCCACCGATGCCGACGTAGAGCAGGACGAGTTGCGCGGTCTGGTACGGGAGGAGCAGCGCCAGTGCGCGCGCACGCTCCGCACCGCGAAGCGCGAGTTCCCCGTCCAGCGGCGGTATCGGCGTGGCGGTGCGGATGCTCCGACTGACCGCTCGCCTCGCCGCGCGGTCGAGACCGGCGAGCGGCCGCGAGAGCTCCGGCAGGAGTCCGGTCAGGTACAGAGCGAGCGTGACCGCGCCAGCGAGGCCGCCCACGGCGCAGGCGATGCCGATAACGATGAGGATGCCGGCGAGCCCGCTGTCGCTCGTCAGCGCGAGCACCACGCCACCGACACCGCCGAGAACTGTACCGACAGCGACGATCCGGGTGGTGCGCCGACGGGCTCGGTCCAGGGTCGGTCCGATGTCCTCCACATCGTCATCGTAGACAGGCGAGCAGTCCTGTCGGCACCCGGCCCTACGGTGGGTTCCATGCAGATCACCGAGGCCGGCCGCGCGCTCCTGAGCCCGAGCGACCTCACCACGTGGGCGACGTGCGAGTGGGCCTTCCTGCGACGCCTCGACGCCAAGCTCGGGCGCGCGGAACCGCTGCCGGACGAGCACGACGACATGCTCGACCGCACGGCTCGGCTGGGGGACCAACACGAGCTCGACTACCTCGAAATCCTCAAGCGAACGCACGACGTCGTCGAGTTCGACCGCCCGGCACCGCCGCAGTACGCCGATGCCGCCGCCGCAGCGATCGAGGCCATGCAGAACGGCGACGCCGACGTGCTGTACCAACCGACCTTCCACACGCCGCCGACCGAGCACGACGCGGGCTTCATCGGCTTCGCGGACTTCATCATCCGCAACGCCGCGGGGGAGTACGAGGTCTACGACACCAAGCTCGCCCGGCACGCCAAGATCAGCGCTCTGCTGCAGCTCGCCGCGTACGCCGAGCAGATGCAGGCGCACGGCATCCCGACCGGGCAGCAGGTCCACCTGGTCCTCGGCGACCGCACGACGACCACGCACGACCTGGCCGACATCGCGCCGGTGTACCGCACGCAGCGCGCCGAGCTCGTCCGGGTGATCGACGAACGGCTCCACGCCGACCAGTCGCTGGCCTGGGGCGACGTCCGGTACAGCAGCTGCGGCCGATGCGCCGCGTGCCAGACCCAGGTCGCCGAGCACCGCGACCTGGTGCTCGTCGCGGGCATGCGCCTGGACCAGCGGACGAAGCTGATCCGGCAGGGTGTCCTGACGATCGACGACCTGGCGGTCCGCACCGCGGCCGTCCCCGGCATGTCGAGCACGACGCGCGATCGGCTGGTGCGTCAGGCGAGCCTCCAGATCGAGACGGAGCGCGCCGCGCACCTGTCCGGACGGGGCGGGCCGGCCTTCGAGCTCCTCGACCCGGTCGCGCTCGACGCGATCCCAGCGCCGGACGCGGGCGACGTGTTCTTCGACTTCGAGGGCGATCCGCTCCACACCGAGGACGGTGAGCACTGGGGCCTCGACTACCTGTTCGGCCTGGTCGACGACCGGGCCGAGTTCACGGCGTTCTGGGCGCACACCATCCGGGACGAACGTCAGGCACTCGTCGACTTCCTGGCGTTCATCGAGCAGCGCCGTCAGCAGTACCCGGGCATGCACATCTACCACTACGCGGCCTACGAGCGGACGCACCTGCTGTCGCTCGCCGCCAGACACGGCGTCGGAGAAGAAGCGGTCGACGACCTGCTGCGTGCGGGCGTCCTGGTCGACCTGTACCCGGTCGTCCGCAAGGCCCTGGTCGTCGGCAGCCGCAGCTACTCGATCAAGAAGCTCGAGCCGCTCTACATGGGCGAGGACCTGCGCGAGAGCGACGTCACCAACGCGGCCGACAGCATCACCGCCTACGTCGAGGCGATCGAGGAACTCCGCACCGGCGACGCCGCCGAGGGACAGCGCATGCTCGACCAGGTCGCCGACTACAACGCCTACGACTGCCGCTCGACCCTGCGGCTGCGCGACTGGCTCCTGTCGCTGCGCCCGCCCGCCGCCGACGCCCCAGCCGAGCTCGAGCTGCCGCCGATCCCCGTCGAGCGCGAGCCGAACCCGGTTTCCCTCGCGCTGGCCGAGCAGCTCGAGCACGTCGACGCCCTCGACCGCACACCGGACCAGACGGCACTGGCGCTCGCCGCAGCCGCGATCGACTACCACCGGCGCGAGGCCAAGACCTTCTGGCAGGACCACTTCGACCGACTGCGCAATTCGATCGACGAGTGGGCCGACACGCGCGACGTCCTGGTCGTCGAGCGCGCGAGCGTCGAGCGGGACTGGGACACGCTGCCGCGTGCCCGTTCGCAGTCGCGCGAGCTGCTGTTGTCGGGGACGCTCGCGCCCGGCAGTCGGCTCCGGCCTGGAGGCACGCCCCACCTGGTCTACGACACCCCGCCCCCGCCAGCGGTCGGCTCCCCGGGCCCCGGGTCGAAGGGCGCGACGGATCGCGCCGTGGTCCTCGACGTCGTCGACCACGGCGACACGACCGAGGTCCGGCTGCTCGAACGACTGCCCGTCGGCGGAGAGCCGCACCACGAGTACCCGGTCGCGATCGCGCCGTCGGCCCCGCCGCGTGCCAAGCCCCAGCCCGAGGCGATCGCCGAATGGGGCGGATGGGTCCTCGATGCGCTGCCGTCGATGCTGCCCGACCCCGCGCTCGACCTGCTGCGACGGGTGCCGCCGCGGGGTGCGCTCGCGCCGACGGTCGGGGACGACACGGTCGGGGCGGTGGTGGCGACCCTGCTCGGACTGGACCGGTCGTACCTGGCGATCCAGGGGCCTCCCGGCACCGGCAAGACGTACGTCGGGTCGAACGTGGTCGCGCGCCTGGTGCGCGAGCACGGCTGGCGCGTCGGGGTCGTCGGGCAGTCGCACGCGACGAGCGAGAACTTCCTGTCGTCCGTGGTCCGCGCGGGCGTGCCGGCGGACCGCGTCGTCAAGCAGCCGAAGGCCGGAGCCGATGCCGACGACGTCGAGGCGGCCGAGTGGACCCCGGTGAAGAACGGCGCGGCGATCGCGGCGTTCCTGGCGTCGTGCGAACAGACCGGCACCGGAGGCGTCGTCGGCGGCACGGCGTGGACGTTCGCGAACGAGACGACGATCGCGCGGGGGTCCCTCGACCTGCTCGTCGTCGACGAGGCCGGCCAGTTCTCCCTGGCGCCGACGATCGCGTCGTCCGTCGCGGCCTCGCGACTGCTGCTGCTCGGGGACCCGCAGCAGCTGCCGCAGGTGTCGCAGGGCTCGCACCCCGAGCCCATCGACCAGTCGGCGCTCGGATGGCTTGCGCACGGTGAGCACGTGCTGCCGCCCGAGTTTGGGTACTTCCTGGCGCGGACCCGGCGGATGGAGCCCGCGCTGACGGCCTCGGTGTCGGGGCTGTCCTACAACGGGCAGTTGACGTCGATGGTGTCCGGGCGGCACCTCAAGGGCGTCGACGCGGGTGTGCACCCGGTGCCGGTCGTACACGCGGGGAACACGACGTCGTCCGCCGAAGAGGCTGCTCGGGTGGTCGCCCTGGTGCAGGACACCGTCGGCCGCTCGTGGACGTCATCGTCGGGCATGCGGACCCTGACGGACGAGGACGTCATCGTCGTCGCGCCCTACAACGCCCAGGGTGCGGTCATCCGCGCGTCGCTCGATGCAGCAGGGTTCAGCGGCACGCAGGTCGGCACGGTCGACATGTTCCAGGGGCGCGAGGCCGTCGTGTCGATCGTGTCGCTGGCAGCCTCGAGCGCGGCGGACATCCCGCGCGGGCTCGACTTCCTGCTCATGCCGAACCGGTTGAACGTGGCGCTGTCGCGGGCGATGTGGGCGGCGTACCTCGTGTACTCGCCGGCGCTGACCACGGCGTTGCCGCCCTCGATCCCGGGGCTGTCGCTGCTGTCCCGGTTCATCGAGCTCGTCGAGCCGCGGGCTGGACGGTCGCGCGGCTGACGCTTCCGCCGGGGACCGAGGCCGGGGATTGGGCGCCCGGTTTTCGCAATCCGAAGTGACGAGTCCAGTTCGCGAGAACCGGATATCCCGTACCGGATTCGACAGCGGCGAACGAGAAGTCCACGCCCCAGACGGGGGCCTGCATGGTGCTGAGGTCTTCTCATAGGCTCCTCAGGTGATCGATTTCAGTAACGGAACCCTGTTCAAGCTCGCGCAGTGCGACCCCGCGGAGATCGCACCGCAGGTCCAGCAACTCCTGATCGACGGAGAGCAGATCCTGGTCGCTGCGAAGACGATCCGCGACTTCGTCGTCTTCACGGACAAGCGCATCATCGCCGTCAACGTCCAGGGGATGACGGGCAAGAAGCGCGACTTCACTTCGCTGCCGTACGGCAAGATCCAGTCGTTCTCGGTCGAGACCGCGGGCACGTTCGACCTCGACGCGGAACTCGAGCTGTGGTTCAGCGGCCTCGGCAAGGTGCGGTTCGAGTTCAAAGGACGGTTCGACATCACGTACCTCGGCAAGCTGATCGCTCACCACGTCCTCTGAGTTGATGAGCGTTCCGCTGACGCTCCGCGCCCGCAAGCCCGGGTACGCGGTGATGCAACGATGCCTCGAGCTACAGGCAGCAGCCCCGGCGCGATCCTCGTGGCAGCGCTTCCGCGGCGTCGACGTGCTCGTACCCGAGGCTCGCTCCTGGTACAAGGGTGCGCTCGGCGAGCGGCGTGTTGCTGCGGTCCTCGACGAGCTCGGGCCCGAGTTCATGGTCCTGCACGCGGTACCAGTCGGCTCCGGAGCTTCCGACATCGACCACGTCGTCATCGGTCCGACCGGCGTGTTCTGCATCAACACGAAGAACCATGCCGACCACACGGTGTGGGTCGGTGGCCGAACGCTCATGGTCAACGGGCAGCGGACCCCGCATGTCCATCGCGCACTCGACGAAGGTGCCCAAACAAGCCGCCTCCTGTCGGCAGCTGCGGGGAGCGACGTGGCCGTGCAACCGCTCCTCGTGATCGAGAGCGCATCGCTCCGGTTCGGCAAGAAGCTACCCGCGGTCGTGACCCTCCGGCCGCAGGATCTCGGTCGGTGGATCTGCGGGCTTGAGCGAGCGTGGTCCGACGAGGCGACGCGGTACCTGGCGATGATCGCCGAGGAGCGCGCCACCTGGCACGTCGAGTCACTCGTCATCACCGACACGCTGCGTCACGTCCAGCGCTTCGAGCGTCTCGAGCGGGACATCGCGCAAGCGGCGGCTCAACGACGCTTCTTCCGTAAGGCGGTCGTCCTCGGTGTCCTGGCCGTGCCGGCCGGCGGTTTGCTCGGGTACTGGTGGGCGGTCGCGGCGGAAGCGCTCCAGAACGCAGCGTGACGGCTCGCCGAGTCGCGGTGCGCACTCGCGACACCGATGTCGGTGACGGCGTCTAGCGTTCGGGGAAGTGTCCACCGACCCCTCCCGAGGAGCCCCGTGCCGCCATCGTCGCTGTCCCGCCGCTCGCTCCTCGTCGGCGCGCTCGGCATCGCCGCCGCCTCGGGCCTGAGCGGTTGTGTCGCGAACAACGGCCCGGCTCCGAGCACCGCTGCCGCTGGCTCGAAGGCCGACATCGGCGAGGTCGAGGGCACGCTGCGCTTCGCGTTCTGGGGCGGCAGCGACGGCGAGAACACCGGGTTCGCCCGCGCCAAGAAGGGGTTCGAGGCGCGACACCCGAAGGCCACGATCGAGCTGCAGACCCTGCCGTACGACGGGTTCTTCTCGGGCATCGACCGCGGCATCCTGTCGAAGACCGCGCCCGACGTGTTCCGCGTCGACTACACGAGCATCGGCAAGTACACCTCGCACGGAGTGCTGCTCGACATGACCCCGTACCTGACCGCGGCGGAGTCGTCGGCGTTCCTGCCGGCGCTGTACGACGCCGTCCGGTTCGAGGGCCGCACCTACGGCGTGCCGCACCAGACAGACACCTCGGCCATCGCGTTCAGCCGCAAGGCCCTCGACGAGGCGGGCATCGGCGCCGTGCCGGACCGGCTCGAGGACGCGTGGACGTGGGACGAGTTCGCCGCGATCAGCACGAAGCTGCGCGGGTCGCTGCCGGACGACAAGTACCCGTTCGCCTACGACTGGACGGCCGCGGGGGCGTACCGGTGGGCGAGCTTCGTCTACCAGGCGGGCGGGTCGCTCCTGACGCCCTCGCTGCGGCACTCGGCGGTCGACAGCGACGCCGGGCGCAAGGCGATGGCGTTCACGCAGCGGTTCTTCGACGAGCGCTGGGTGCCGGCGAACAACACCATCAAGACGACGGTCTACTCGGACAACTTCTTCCTGAACCAGACCGTGGCGATGACGTTCATCGGCGACTTCCTGGTGCCGGAGCTGGCCGACGGCGCGAACGGGTACCAGGGCGGCGACTGGGCGACGACGTACATGCCGCGGGACCGGGCAGCGGCATCGGACCTCGGCGGCAACGCCCTCGTCGCCACCCGCGACACCGCGAACCCCGAGTTGGCGGCCGCGTTCCTGAAGTACATGGTGGAAGAGGACCCGATGCGTGACTTCTGTCAGCGAGCGAACGAACTGCCCACCCTGCAGAGCCTGGCCGACACGACGCTCGACTACGCGGTGCGGCCCGACGTGATGGACGTCTTCACGCAACAGGCGACGACGATCACCGAGACCGCGGTGCGCGAGACCGTGGTGCCGGGCTTCGCGTCGGTGAACACCGCGCTGCAGGACCAGCTCGAACTCGCCTTCCACGGTCGCAGCACGGACGACGCGGTCAAGGCCATCGACGCCGCGATCGACCAGGCAGTGGCCGCATGACGGGCGCGGCCGAGCGGATCGGCGGGGCCACGGCGGGCGGAGCCGTGCGGCGCGGACCGCGGCGGACCGTCGGGCCGTTCCGGGCCTCCAGTGGGGCCGCAGCGACTGCGTTCCTGGTGCCGAACGTCTTGCTCATCGTCGTCTTCACGCTGCTGCCGCTCGTGTACGCGCTGGTCATCAGCTTCCAGGACCTGGACTCGCTGGGCGGCACCAGCTGGGCCGGACTCGGCAACTACGCACGTCTGGTCACGGACCCGGTGTTCTGGCAGTCCGTGGCGAACACCGGCGTCTTCACCCTGTTCACCGTGCCGGTCGGCATGGCGCTCGGGCTCGGCATCGCGGTGCTGCTGAACGGGGTGCTGCCCGGCCGGGCGGTGTTCCGCACGATCATCTTCCTGCCGCTCGTGGTCTCCGGCGTCGCGACCGGCGTGCTCGGCGCGTGGATGTTCGACCAGAACAACGGGTTCGTGGACGAGTTCCTCAAGGCCCTCGGGCTGCCGGCGCTGCAGTGGCAGTCGAGCGGCGGCTGGGCGATGACCGCCGTGATCCTGATGACGCTGTGGCAGCGCATCGGGTTCGACATGCTCATCTACCTGGCGGGGCTGCAGGGCGTCGACCCCGCGGTGCAAGAGGCGGCGACGACCGACGGCGCGAGCGGCTGGCAGCGCTTCCGGCTCATCACGTTCCCACTGCTCGGTCCGTCGACGTTCTTCCTGCTCGTGATGAACCTCATCTACTCATTCCAGGTGTTCGACACCGTGTGGGCGATGACCCGCGGCGGCCCCGGCTACGGCACGACCACGATCGTCTCGTACGCGTACCGGGTGGCGTTCGACGAGCACGGCCCGCAGCTGCTCGGCTACGGCGCTGCGGTGGGCATCGTGATCTACCTGGTGACGCTGCTCATCACCGGACTGCAGTGGCGGTTCGACGCCGGACGGGACCAGACGGACTGATGACCACCTCGACCTGGGACACCGGCGCTGCCGGCACCGCGCCCGGCGCGGTCGCGCCCGTCGCAGCGACCCGCTCGCCACGCAAGCCCCGCAGCCGCACGCTCTGGCTGCGGCTCACCGTCGCGGTGATCGTGACCGTCGTCATGGCGTTCCCGCTGTACTGGATGCTGCTCACCGCGTTCTCGACGCGTGCCGACCTGTACGCGCCGGGGCTGCAGCTCTGGCCGGAGCACTTCACGATCCAGAACTTCGTCCGGCCGTTCCAGGAGTTCCCGGTCTGGCGGTGGTTCGGGAACTCGCTGATCGTGTCGGTCGTCGTCACGGTGATCACGGTCGTCTGCAACCTGCTCGCCGGGTACGCGTTCGCCAAGCTGCGCTTCCGCGGCCGGAACGCGCTGTTCCTGGTGCTGCTGTCGACGCTGATGATCCCACCGCAGGCGATCATCGTGCCGCAGTTCTTCATCTCGATCGGCCTGCATCTGTACGGCGGACTCTGGGGCGTGATCCTGCCCGAGGCGGCGGCGATCTTCGGGGTGTTCCTGGCGCGGCAGTTCTTCCTGGCGGTGCCCGACGAGCTCATCGAGGCGGCGCAGCTCGACGGTGCCGGCCGGTTCCGCACCTTCGTGTCGGTCGTGCTCCCGCTGTGCCGGCCGCTGCTCGCGGTGCTCGTGCTGCTGACGTTCATGGGGGAGTGGAACGCGTTCGGCTGGCCCCTCGTGGCACTCTCCGGCAACCAGGACCTGTTCACCGTCCCGATCGGCATCGTCGGAACGCTGCAGGGCCAGTACACGTCGGACTACGGCGCGATCATGGCGGTCAACCTGCTCATGATCCTGCCGATCGTCGCGCTCTTCCTGGCGTTCCAGCGCTACTTCGTCGAGGGCCTGTCGCGGAGCGGCCTGCGGTGAGTCAGAAGCCCCACCGCCCCACCGTCGCCGACGCGCGCCGCTGGGTCGCCGCGGACTTCGGCGTGCACGCCGTCGAGGTCGAGCAGGTCGCCGGCGGGACCGACACCTCGGCCGTCGTGTGGCGGATGGTCGACGACGCCGGCACCGCCTGGGCCGCGAAGTGGACCACCCGGCCGACCCGGACGGGCAGTCGTCTGGTCGCGTCCATGGCAGCTGCCGGACTCGAGAGCACGCCGGCCGCTCGTCCCACCGCGGACGGCCGCCGACGCAGCCGTCGCGCGGGCGGCAAGCTCGCGCTCACCCGGTGGTCCGGTGGTGAGGACGCGGCGACGGTCGGGCTCGACCTGGAGGGATGGCACGCGTACGGCGCGCTGCTGGCGGACGTGCACGCGCACGCCTTCCCGCCGCCGGTCCGGAAACAGGGAGCGCGGCGGGGCATCCGTCGTCGCCGACGCCGCTACCGCGCCGAGATCCGCGCGCTCGACGGGGCGGCCGCTGCTTCCACGGTCGACCGCGATGCGGTGCTCGACCTGTGGCAGGAGGCTCGTCCGCGGATCGACCTGCTGCTGCGGGGGACCGCGCTGGTCCCCAGCAGCCCTGCCGAGGCCGTCCCGTGCCACGGCGACCCGCACCTGGGCAACGTCCTGGTCGAGGCGGACGGCGCACTCCGTCTGGTCGACTGGGACGAGGCCGTCGTCGGTCCGCGCGAGCTCGACCTGCACCTGGTGGAGTTCAGCGTGCTGTTCGACCCGGCGACACCCGAGCAGCTCGGCGCGTTCCGCCAGGGATACGGCCCCGCCACGGTCGACGAGTGCCGGATGGTGCGGTTCGCCTGCGTTCGAGCGCTCGAGGACCTGACGTCCACGATGACAGAGGCGCTCGCGACCACCGGCGACGACCGGGACGAGGCACTTCGGGTGTTCACGGGCATCCTCGCGCCGACCGGATCGGCCTCGCTGGTCGCGGACCGGCTGCGACGTGCCCTCGCCGCGGCCGACGAAGCCGGACGAGCCGGCCAAAGCTGACGGGTATCGGCTCGAGCCGACGGCGCCTGACCGACGCCGACGGAACGGGCTGGGTCGAGGGAAGCAGCGCGGATCACGGAGAGCGGTGAGCGCTGGGGAGAGCAAGGTTCCGTGTGCGCGCTGACGAATCCGGTTCGCGAACGCCGGGTTCGGAGAACTGGATTCGTCAGCGCCGCGATCGGAAACCGTCATGCGGGGACCGTCGGACCCGTCGGGACCGTCGGGGCCGTCGGGACCCGGCGGGCCGGTCCCGACCTGCCGGGCCGGTCCGACCTGACCGGACGGGGCGGTCCCGACCTGCCGGGCCGGTCCGACCTGACGGGACGGGACGGGACGGTCGGACCTGACGGCCCGGCTGTGAACCGGCGGGCGTCGTCGGTCTGCGTCGCCTAGGAACTGGCCGTGGCCGCGCTGGCCGCGATGACCCCGGCCATGACGGCGGTGGTCTGGATGTCCTGCAGGACGCCCTTGACGGCGGGCGACGCCCACGTGCCGGACGTGATGTCCTGCACGAGCGCCTTGTCGACCTTGCCGAACTGCCGTCGGAGCGACCCGGTCGCTTCGAGCAGCGCGATCGTCGCAGCGGTGAACGGCGTCGGTGCGGCGCGACCGTCGAGGACCTCGAGCACGGTGGACCGCAGTGTCATCTCGGGGCGGCCGTCGAGCTCCGGGTACGACGTCGACGAGAAGATCCCGAGCGTGGTCCGCTGCTGACTGGTCAGGAGTCCCCGCTCGACGAGCGAAGCGGCGACGTCGTCGCGGAGCTGTCGTTTGCCGAGCTTCGACACCCACCACTTCGCCTTGCGCGGGGTCCCGGTCGCGGCGATCGTGCCGACCACGCTGTCGAGGACCGCGTCCCCGGTGGCGCTGCCGTCGACGACGCGCACCAGCTTGCCGTCGAGTGACACGGCCCCCCGCAGGGCGAGGTCCGCCAGGACCGCGCCAGCCAACCCGGAGTCGAACCGCTGCGCGTCGACCGCGCGACGGCCGTCCGGTTCGGTCAGCAGGAGCGTGAACGCCTGGGGCACGGTGAGTTGCTCAGCCATCCCGGCATCGTGCCACGTTCGGCGGGGGTGGGGCGAGCCTCCAGGACGTCGCGCGCGCCGCGCCGACCGGACAGTCGTCAGTACGCGGCGGACTGTCCGCCGTCGATGGGGACCACGGTCGCGTTGACGTAGCTGGCGTCGTCGGAGAGCAGGAACGCGACGACCGCGGCGATCTCGGGGGCTTCGCCATAGCGCTTGGTCGGGTTGACCTGGATGAACTCCTCGGCCGCCTTGCGCGGGTTCTCGGCGTCGAGCTGCTTCATCGAGTTCTCGACCATGGGCGTCCAGATCGCGCCAGGGGCGATGGCGTTGATGCGGATGCCGTAGCGGCCGTACTCGACGGCGGAGTTGCGGGTGAGACCCACCACGCCGTGCTTGGCGGCGGCGTACCCAGACTGGTTGCCGATGCCGCGGATGCCGCCGACACTCGCGGTGTTCACGACCATGCCGGAGCCCTGTTCGCGCATGACACGGAGGACCTTCTCGAGGCCGAGGAAGACCCCGCGCAGGTTGATCGACACGACCTTGTCGAACTCGGCGGCCGTGAAGGACTCGGTCGGGTTCTGCTTGCCCTCGATGCCGGCGTTGTTGAAGAAGCCGTCGATGCGCCCGAACCGCTCGGTCGTGGCGGTGACGTAGGCGTCGACCTGGGCCTCGTCGGAGACGTCGGCGACGGTGGTGAGAACCTGGGCCTCGGGGGTGGCCTCGAGGACGGCGGCCTTCGTGGCGTCGAGCCCGTCGGACGAGACGTCGACCAAGGAGAGCGCGGCACCTTCGGCTGCGAGGCGGACGGCGGTCGCGCGACCGAGGCCGGAGCCGCCGCCGGTGATGAGGACGACGCGGTCGCTGAAGCGGGCGGGGACGGTGGTGGACACGGTCATGGGGAGGCCTCCTGAGGTCTTCGTCGTCGAAGGTCGATGCGTTCACATCGGCTCGGATCTAGACTACACCTGTCGTCCAACGACCTACCGAGGTCTGGTCAGCAGCGGTCGAGGACGCGGACCATCGCGTCGTGCTCGGCGGGGACGACCCAGAGTCGGTAGGTCGTCTTCACTGCGATCTGATGCTCGACGTAGGTGCAGCGGAACGCCGTGTCCGCGGGCAGCCAGGTCGCGGCGTCGCCCGACCGCTTCTGCGCGTTCGCGTGCTGGTCAACGGCGAACAGGTTGTCCGGGTCGTTCGCCAGGGCAACGCGCTCGGCCGCGTCGAGCTGTTGTGCGCCGGTGGTCCAGGCGTTCTCGAGTGCGACGACGTGATCGATCTGCACGAGCGTGGACGTGGTGTCGCCGCGCACGAAGTCGATCCGGGTGCCGGTGTACGGCGACACGAGCACGCCCGAGGTCACCCGGCACGGACCGCTGCGCACGACGTCGCTCAGGTCGCGGGCGAGGACGTCGTTGCGGGTGTCGCATCCGTTGCGGTCGACGTCCAGCCAGGCGGTGCCGAAGTCGGCGGTGCGGTCGTAGCCGGTGGCCGGCGCCCGGCCCTTGACCGGCAGGGCAGCGAGACGGGTGCGTGCGGTCGCGACGCCGGCCGGACTGGAGGCCCGGCTCGGCGCCGGCCCGGACGCTGCGGTCGGTCCGGCGGTCACCGTGGCGCTCGGGCCTGTGGCGTCGGTCGTGCTCGTTGGCACGGCGGTCTCGGTGATGTTGGCGGCATGCAGGGCGTACCCGGCGATGGCGACGGCGAGGACGATCAGCGTGGAGGACAGGGTGCGGCGGGTGGTGCGGCGTCGGCGGGACGTCATGCGGGGTGGTGCTCCTGGTGGTGCTCGGCGGTTCGTCCCTCGATCCTGGTGGTCGCGTCCGACATCGCCGCGTAGACACGATGGCATGACCGACTACGCAGAACCGTCCGTGCCGGTGACCGGTGGAGCGATGCCGCTCCTCGGGTTCGGCACCTGGCAGATCGACGACGCCGACGCTCCCGCGGCCGTGAGCGCCGCCCTCGAGGCGGGCTACCGCCACATCGACACCGCGACCGGCTACAGCAACCAGCGCGGCGTGGGGAAGGCGATCGCCGACTCCGGGCTCGCGCGCGACGACGTCTTCGTCACGACGAAGCTCCCGCCGGACAACGCCGACCGGGTGCGCGAGACGATCGAGGAGAGCCTCGAGCAGCTCGGGCTCGACCACCTCGACCTGTGGCTCGTGCACTGGCCCCCGAACGGCGAGGCGCGCCCCGACGTGTGGGAGCAGGTCGTGCAGGCGCGGACGGACGGACTCACGAGGGCCGTCGGCGTCAGCAACTACTCGCTCGCGCAGATCGACGAGCTGATCCAGGCGACCGGAGTGACCCCGGCCGTGAACCAGATCAAGTGGAGCCCGGCCGAGTTCGACCGTGCCGTCGCCGACGGTCTGCGTGAGCGTGGCGTGGTGCTCGAGGGCTACAGCCCGTTCAAGGCGAGCAACCTCGAGGACCCGACCCTGGTGTCCATCGCCCAGGCGCACGAGGTCGACACCGCCCAGGTCATCGTCGCGTGGCACGTCGCGCACGAGTTCGTCGTCATCCCGAAGTCGTCGAACCCCGACCGCATCCGGTCGAACGCCGCCGGCGCCACGGTGACCCTGTCCGACGACGAGGTCACGCAGATCGACGCGCTCGGCCACTGAGGCCAACCGAACAACCGAACAACTGGCCAGCTGACCGGCCGGCCGCGTGCAGCGACCGGCCGGTAGCGTCAGTGGGGTGAGCAGCGCCCTCCTCGTCATGGACTACCAGAACAGCATCGTCGAGCGCCTCGGCACCGACGACGGGCTCGCAGCGGCGGTCTCGGCGGTCGACGCAGCGCGTGAGCGGCACATCCCCGTGGTCTTCGTCCGTGTGGCGTTCCGCCCCGGTGCGCCGGAGGTCGCCGCCGCCAACAAGATGTTCGGCGGCATGCGCGACCGCATGGGTGCGCAGGCACCGGACGCGACGGAGGTCCACCCCGCGTTCGACGTGAGCGACCAGGACATCGTCGTCGTGAAGAAGCGGGTCAGTGCGTTCGCCGGGTCCGACCTCGAGGTGCTGCTGCGCGGACTCGACGTGCGCGAACTGGTGCTGGCCGGCATCGCGACGAGCGGCGTGGTGCTGTCGACCCTGCGGCAGGCGGCGGACCTGGACTTCGGCCTGACGGTGCTGTCCGACGCATGCTCCGACGGGGACCCCGAAGTGCACCGGGTGCTGCTCGGGAAGGTGTTCCCGCGGCAGGCCGAGGTCATGACGGCAGCCGACTGGATCGCGTCCCTCACCTGACCCATCAAGCGGCCCCCGGGAATTCCCACTCCAGATCCGCTGGAGCCCGATCGATGACCGGGAACCCGACGGCACGCGCGACGCGGGCGAGCTTGGTGTCGAACGTCACCAGGGCGTCGCTCGTCATGATCGCGGTGTGCAGCGCGACGGCGTCCGGGATGCTGAGCCGGTGATGCGCGCACAGCGAAGCAACGCCCGCTGCGTCGTCGTCCTCGACCGGGACGACGAGCACGCCGAGGGCATCGATGCGGCGCAGGTACTGGTCAGCCCAGGAACGACGCGTCGGTCGGACGAGCACTTCTGCGAGCGTCACCGCGGAGGTGATGAACTCGTCCCACTCGTGATGATCGAGCACCTCGACCGCGCGTTCGTGCGTGGCGTCGAACTGGTCCCAGCGCGCGATGAGCACGTTCGCGTCGAGGGTGATCACAGGCGCCCTGCCCGGAGGTCTCGGAGGTAGTTCGGTGGATAGGTCATGCCGGGGGCGAAGCCGAAGAGGTCGACCGTCTGCCCGTTGCGCAGCGTGATGGACGAGGACATCCCGTTGTCTGCGCGACGGAGATGTGGGGGCCGCGGTGGGTCGTCGTCAGGGAGGTCGGGCGGGTCGGTGGTCTGGGCGTCATCGAGCAAGGTCATGCACCGACGCTACGAGCGCTCGATCTCGAACGCCAAGCTCTCCAGATGTCGTATGTCGCGCCGGCGCTCAGTCGAGCAGCGACCGGATGTCGTCCGCCGACAGGTCGTCCGCGAACAGCGCGTCGTCGTCGATCATCGTGGCGAACAGCTGTGCCTTGCGGGCCGCGAGTGCGAGCACCTTCTCTTCGATGGTGTCCTCGGCGATGAGCCGGTTGACGTTGACCGAGCGGGTCTGTCCGATGCGGTGTGTGCGGTCCACGGCCTGGGACTCGGCAGCGGGGTTCCACCACGGATCGAGGACGAACACCGTGTCCGCCTCGGTCAGGGTCAGTCCGAAGCCGCCGGCCTTGAGCGAGATGAGGAACGCCGGCGCGGTGCCGTTCCGGAAGCGGTCGATGACCTTGGTGCGGCCCCGCGTCGACCCGTCGAGGTAGTCGTACCCGATGCCCCGTTCGTCGAGTGCCGCGGCCACCATGCGCAGGAAGGACGTGAACTGGCTGAACACCAGCGCCCGACGCCCTTCGGCGGCGAGCTGTTCGAGTTCGTCGAGCAGCAGGTCGAGCTTGGCGGACGGGATGTCGTGGTCGTCCGGTGACGCCGCTGAAACCAGCGCGGGGGAGAGCGCGAGCATGCGCAGCAGCGTGAGGGACCGGAAGACGATCATCCGGTTGTGGTCGAGGTCGTCGATCAGGTCGAGGACCTTCAGGCGCTCCCGGTTGAGCGTGCGCTCGTAGACCTGGCGGTGCGCGGGGTCGAGCGTGACGCGGACGACCTGTTCCTGCTTGGGTGGCAGGTCCGACGCGACGCTCTCCTTCGTCCGCCGCAGCATGAGCGGTCGGATGCGCCGCCGTAGTCGTGCGGTCAGCTCGGAGCGGGCCTCGCCGCGGAGGTCCGGCGAGGCGAGCGGCTTGACGTAGTCGTCGCCGAAGCGCGTCCACGACGACAGCAACCCGGGCGCGACGATCGAGAACAGCGCCCACAGGTCGGTGAGCCCGTTCTCGAGCGGCGTGCCGGTGATCGCGATCTTGACGGGCGCGCGGAGCTCCGACGCCACGCGGTGGGTCTGCGACTGCGGGTTCTTCACGAACTGCGCCTCGTCGAGCAGCAGCGCCGACCAGGGCAGGTCGGTGTAGGCGGTGGCATCGAGGCGGAGCAGCGCGTACGAGGTCACGACCACGTCCGCCCCCGCCGCGACCCGGGCGACGAGGGACGGGTCCTTCAACGAGGTGGTCTCGATCGTCGCGACGCGCAGGGACGGGACGAAGCGCGCGGCCTCGGCGGCCCAGTTGCCGACGACCGAGGTGGGCGCGACGACCAGGAACGGCGGTTCGTCGGGTGCGGCACCGCGTCGGGCGGCGATCATCGCGAGCGCCTGCAGGGTCTTGCCGAGCCCCATGTCGTCGGCCAGGACCCCGCCCACCCCGTGCTCGACCAGGAACGACAGCCACGCGTACCCGGACAGCTGGTACGGCCGCAGGTCCGCGTGCACGGTGTCCGGCACGACGACGTCGGTGGGCGGCGCGGCGTCGAGCAGCCGAGCGGCCATCGAGCGCCACCGCTCGTCGTGGTCGGTCTCGTCGGCGAGCTGGTCGAACTCGGACCACAGCCCGGCCTGCAGCGGGGTGACGGCCATCGACTGCGACGGCTCCCACTCGTTCTGCTCGCGGGCTTCCTCGATCAGTTCCTTGAGCCGGTCGAACGCCGGGTCGCCCAACGACAGGTACGAGTTGTCGACGAGCTTCATCCGGCGCTGCCGACTGGCGAGCGCGGTCAGCAGCGGCGTGAAGGGGATCTCCTTGCCGTTCACGCTCACGAAGATGCCGAGGTCGAACCAGTCGTGCTTGTCGGACGGCATGGTCGTGACCCGGATGTGCGGGCGTCCGGTCAGCCGTTCGTAGTCGAGCCGTTCGCCCTGCACGACGACCCGCACGCCGCGTTCGGCCAGCGCCGGCAGCAGCTCGTTCGCCAACACGGCGACGTCGGCCCCCTCGACGGTGCCGTCGGCGAACCAGTCGAGGCCGCCGCCGGGTCCGGCCGTGTGTCCGACGGGAGGCCCGGAACGGTCTGCGTCGTCGGCCGCGGCCGACGACGTGGTCGCGTCGTCGGCCGCGCGCACGCCCGTCAGGTCGGGGAGCGGACCGTGCATCGCCACCGGGTCCTTGCGGCCGTCGACGTGCCAGCGCCACTGTACGTGGGCGACGTCGTCCGTGCGGGGTGCCCGCGCCGGCTCGAACGTGACCGTCAGTACGAGTTCGGGCGGCGTCCGCTCGGGGAGCTCGATCGAGCCGTCGGAGCTGACCAGCCCGAGTGCGCCGCGCAGCCGCGGGGACCAGTCGGCCAGGAACTCGTCGACCTCGGCCGCGGGCACGTGGATGCGTGCGTCCTCGGTCAGCATGCGGCGCTGGTCCTCGGGGACGGGCTCGGGCGTCGGGGCCAGGTCCACACGGAACTCGGGCGACTCGCGGAACACGTACAGCCCGTGGTCGCCGATGAGCCGCGCGGCACCGTGCACCACGGGACGGCCGTCGAACACCGCGCTCGCGCCGATCACGAGCCCGTCGTCGGCACGAGCGACGTCGAGCAGGACCCGGGCGTCGGAGCCGAGTGCCGCTCCGCCCTCGCGTTTGCCGGTGACGAACGCGATGCCGAGTGCCGGGGCCTGTCGCAGCAGCGGCCACAGCAGCGGGCTCGGGAAGTCGTCGAGGTGGATCCAGTCGCTCTCGCCGGGCAGTCCCGCCAGTGCGCCCGCGCGGTGCAGGGCCGCGAGCTGCAGGAACCAGGCGTGCTGTTCGGCGCCGAGGCCGAGCCGGTTCATCGAGTAGGGGAGCGCGCCCCACGTCAGCTGCCCGCGCACCCAGTTGCCCGCGTCGCTGCGGGTCACGGGGCGGACGCCGAGCCGCACGGACCGGGACGCCGTGGGGACCGCCCGACCGGTCGCGCGCGCCCTTGCCGCCATGCGCGCGGGGACCGCGTCGCGGAGCTCGAACTGCAGGCCGAGCGGGGTGGTGCTCGGGACCGGACCGGGTGGCGGGGTGTCGCCGGCGAGGCGGGCGACCTCGTGCCTCCAGTCCGCTGGTGGTGGTGGCGGCGCCGGCGCCTCGGACCGCGGTCCGGCGTGGGCCGCGACGGCTCGCGCGTTGATGGTGAGCAGTGCCGCGGCGACGTGCTTGCACTCGCCGCCGATCGGGCAGGTGCAGCGGGAGCGCACCGGACGGACGAACTCGCCGCGCGCGACCGTGGTGTCGATGTGGACGTCGTACGGGACGTCGGACGATCCGGACACCGTGGCGGTGATGGTGCCGTCGTCGTGGACCGCTGCCTCTTCCACCAACCCCTGGCGGACGATGTCGCGTGCCCGGCCGAAGGTCTGCGGCCCGACGAAGCGGATGACGTCGACGGCGTCGATCATCGGGGCGGCTGGCACACGCCCATCGTGCCAGGCCCCACCGACCCCCGCGGACCGTTCCCACCCGGACAGGGGCTGTCGCCCGCGGCCTGGGTCCGACAGGGTGGGGGGACCATGCTGCAGTCACTGCTCTACATGAGCTCCGCGAAGGAACCGTTCGACGACGACGCGCTCGAGGCCCTGCTCGAGCACGCGCGTTCCCGGAACACCGCAGACGGGTTGACCGGGCTGCTGGTGCACCGCGCCGGACGGTTCATGCAGCTGCTCGAGGGGCCGTACGACGCCGTGATGGCGACCTATGCCCGGATCCTCCAGGACGAGCGGCACGACGACGTCTCGCTGCTGGTCGAGGAGACGCTGCACACGCGGCGCTTCCCGGAGTGGTCGATGGCCTACGACCGATCGGAGCCGCAGGACGTGCCCGAGGGCTTCAGCGACTTCCTCGCCTCGGGGGACAGCAGCGCCGACCGCAGCAAGTCGCGCGAGCTGCTGCGCTGGTTCCGCAACCACCCGCTCGCGGACCCGACGGCTGCGGGCGGCAAGCACCGCCGCTAGCGCTGCTGCTCGACCGCCAGCTTGCTGTGCTTCCGCGAGTAGCCGAAGTACACGCCGAGCCCGATGGCGAACCACACCGCGAAGCGCACCCACGTCTCCCACTGCAGGAACGTGACGAGCCAGAGCGACGCGATCACGCCGACGATCGGCACGATCGGCATGAGGGGGAGCTTGAACTGCCGGGGCAGGTCCGGCTGGGTGTAGCGCAGCACGATGACCGCGGTGCACACGACGACGAACGCCAGCAGGATGCCGATGTTCGTCAGCTCCGCGACCACGCCGATCGGCAACACGCCCGCCAGGACCGCCGACGCGATGCCGAGGATCCAGGTCACCCGGGTCGGCACGTGGCGCTTCGGATCGGTCTTCGCGAACCACTTCGGCATCAGGCCGTCGCGGCTCATCGAGAACCACACCCGCGAGGCGCCCAGCATGAACGTCACGAGCACGGTCACGATGCCGACGATGGCCCCGATCGCGATGACGTTCGCCACCCCGCCGAGCCCGACCGACGCGAACGCCGACGAGAAGCCCGAGGCCGGGTCGATGTCGGTGTACTTCTGCATGCCCGTCAGGACGATGGTCGCCAGGACGTAGAGCACCATCGAGATCGCCAGGGACAGCAGGATCGCCTTCGGCATGTGCTTGCGCGCGTCGACGGACTCCTCGGCCGCGGTCGACATCGCGTCGTAGCCGAACACCGCGAAGAACACCGTCGCCGCACCGGTCATCACGCCGCCGAAGCCGAAGGGGAAGTACGGGTCGTAGTTGGCGCTGTTGATGTGGAACACGCCGAGCACGACGATCAGCACCACGAGGGCGACCTTGATGCCGACGGCGACGAACTCGAACCGGGCAGCGCTCCGGATGCCGCGGGTCAGCACGAACGCGGTGAGCAGGCAGAGCAGGATCGCGAACACGTCGAGCACGTGCCCGTCGCCCGTGCCGGGTGCGCCGAGCATCCAGGCGGGCAGGTCGATGCCGAACTGCCCGACCAGGAACCCGACGTAGCCGGAGATGCCGATCGCGACCACGGCCACGATCGCGGTGTACTCGAGCAGCAGGTCCCAGCCGATGAACCACCCGACGATCTCGCCCAGGACCGCGTAGCCGTACGTGTACGCACTGCCCGCCTTCGGGATCAGTCCGGCGAACTCCGCGTACGACAGCGCGGCGGCGGCGCTCGCGACCCCGGCGACCAGGAACGAGATGAGCACGGCGGGTCCGGCGACGCCGTGGGCGACCGTGCCGGCCAGGGTGAAGATGCCCGCGCCGATGATGCCGCCGATGCCGATCGCGGTGAGCTGCCACAGCCCGAGGTGCCGTTTCAGGCCGCCCTCGCCCCCGGTGTCGTCGTCGATCTCCTCGATCGGCTTGCGGCGGAACAGGGTCGGTCGCGGCGTCGTTGCCATGCGCCCACTCTGCACCCTGTGCGCGCGGTGTGTGCGGCCGTTGCCGCTGCACGGGGCGGACTGGAGGCCCGGTGCCGGGCCGCCACGGGCCTCCCGTCCGTCAGGGGCCACGGGCCTCCGGTCCGTCAGGGGGTCGCGTAGGGCGACCAGAACGGCGGCGGCACGGCGCCCCCGCTCAGCACGTAGACCAGTTGGTACGCCATGGCGACGAACGCGATCCCGATGATGACGATGCCCGCCCAGGCCCACCAGCGGGCCGCGCGGCGACGACCGCCGATCGCGATCGCCCGCCAGCCGCTCAGCAGCCCGACGACACCGAAGAACCCGCCGAGCGCCACGTGCTGGGCGAGCTGCTCCGCCGGGATCACCAGGCCGAGGTACAGCGCGATGCAGCCGAGCACCACCGCGACGGACGCGGGAGCCGCCGGGGGTTCGTGGTCACGGGTCCGTGCGGCCATGCCCCGAACCTACCGACGCGCTGTGATGTCCGGCAGACGCCGGTTCAGGGGGCAACGTGGTCGGGGCCTCGTGCGAGCCGCGCGCTCGCCGGGCATGCTGGGTGCATGCGTTCGTTCGTCCGTGTCCTGCTCGGGCTCGCGCTGGTCTTCGCCGGCACCAGCCACCTCACCTTCGCGCGGAAGGACTTCCAGGCCCAGGTGCCGGAGTTCGTGCCGCTCGACACCGACGCGACCGTGCTGGCGTCCGGGGTCGCCGAGATCGGTCTCGGGTCAGCACTGCTGTTCGCCGGTCGTCGGCGTCGTCGGCTCGTCGGGAACGTCGCGGCCTGGTTCTTCGTCGCCGTGTTCCCGGGCAACCTGTCGCAGTGGGTGAACCGCCGGAGTGCGTTCGGCCTGGACACGGACGCCAAGCGCATCGGTCGTCTGTTCGGACAGCCGCTCCTGATCGCCGCGTCGCTGTGGTCCACGCGCGGCGGGACGCGCCGGCGCTCCTGATGTCCGCGCCGGTGACGCCGTCCGAGCGTCCCGCGACCGACCGCACGGGTCCTGGTCGCCGGGCCCGTCACCCCGTGGTCGGCGGCCGTCGCGTCGCGGACCTGGTCGCCACCATCGTCCTGCTCGCCATCGACGCGGGTGTCGCGCTCGTCGCGGGGTGGGGGATCGTGTTCCTCTCGCTCGGCTTCGGGTCGTGCACCGCGCCGGGCAACCGGTGTGACGAGACCCTCGGAGGAGTCGTCGTGTACGCGGGGCCGGTGCTCGTGGCGCTGGTGCTGGCGCTCACCGTCGTCTTCTCCGTGCTGCGACTGACGCGACGCCGGCTGGCCTGGCCGGTCGCGGTGACCGGGTTGGTGGCCGTGGTGGTGGTGTTCTTCGGTGCCCTGCTGCTGGTGGACAGCGCAGTCACGCACGGGATCTGAGCGGGACCGCGGATCTTCCTCCACAACTAGGCCGTGCGGTCTCGTCGTCCACAGTTGCGGGCTCGTGGGGCCTGTCGGTGGCCGGTCTCGGCGAGCCTGGAGCCATGCCAGACACCGATGTGCTCGACCGACTCGAGCGAACAGCAGTCCGTACCGATGACGACGTCGTGGACCTCGTCGTCGCCCTCCTCGAACGCCCCGTGCGCCGGCAGTGCTGGGTGCTCTTCCTCGCACCCCGCGGCGTGCCCATCCAGCTCGTGGTGCCGATCGCCGACCTGCCGTACCAACCCGACGACCACGTCGACGACTTCGGTGCGCTGGTCGCCGACCTCGTCGAGCAGGTCGACGCCGCCGACGTCGTGCTCGCGTGGGAACGGCCGGGTACACGCGGACTCAGCCCGGTGGACTGGGAGTGGGTGGACGCCATGGCGTGCGTGCTCGACGAGCACCACGTGCGTCTGCGTGGGCAGGTCGTCGTGCACGACGGGGGAGCGTCGATGGTCGAACTCGACGACGACGAGGTGACCGCCGCGGCGGCGTGACGCGTCGACGGCCGTTGTTTCGCGTCGGTGCGGCGTGGGCCGCAGTGACGTGCGCCGGGGTCAGCCCTGTGGGGCGGTGTCCGGCACGTCCTGGCCGGTCAGGCCCTCGACCACGGCCTTCGCCGCTGGCCAGGACTTCGTGTAGTGCTCCGGGTCGGCGTTCACCTGCACGGCGTGCGCCATCTGCGTCGGGGTCATGGTCTTCCACCCGGGGACCTTCACGAGCTTCGCGTAGAACATCGACGCTGCCGTGTACGGGTCCATCCGCTGCTCGTACGTGCCCCACGCCCCGTTGTCCCGCTGCTGGAACAGTCCCCGGCTGTCGGGGCCGACCGCGTCACCGTGGTCCAGGTTCTGCAGCCCGGACTCGCCGATCGCGGTCATCACCCCGACGGCCTGCGTGTGCGGGCCGATGCCGAGGGACTGCGCGGCCTCGATGACGTACGCGGCGTTCACCAGCCGGTCCTGGCAGTAGCCGGCGACCGGCCCCGCGGGGACGACGATCCCGCCGATGGTCTTCGACGCGGCCGCCGGGCACGTGACGGCCTGCGGGGACGACACCGAGCCGGCCACGCCGGACAGTGAGTGGACCGCCATGACGACCAGCACGACCACGCCGATGCCGACGGCCACGATCCCGGCGCCGAACACGGACGCCAGCGTGATGCCGACACGGTGCATGCTCGGGTCCTTCCGTCCGGGTCCGGTGCCGGGGGTGCCGGATGTCGGTCCGGGTCCCGGGGTGCCGGATCTCGGTCCGGGCGCCAGGACGAGGGTACGAGGGCGGCCTGGGAACGGCCGCCCTCGACATGCCCCGCGTTCAGGTGCGCTCTGGTCCGAGTGGGCGCCGGTCAGCTGCGCGGCGGCCGGGGTGTGCCCCGGTCAACTGCGCTGCAGCCGGGGTGTGCCCGCGTCAGCTGCGCTCGGCCGGCTCGTCGTCGCGGTGGACGACCTGCGTCGGTTCGGTCACCAGTCCGGTCGGCGCCTTGTCCGTGTGCTTGCGGCCGTGGGTGAACCAGGTCACGATCCACAGCAGCACGCCCAGCGCCAGCAGGGCACCCGCGATCTGGTACTGCTCGACCGCGCGACCGGACGAGAACGGCAGCACGAGCCACAGGCAGGTGACGACGCCGATCACGGGGATCACGACACCGGCTCGGAAGTGCTTGTGACCGACCTTGTCGCGCCGCAGCACCAACACCGACAGGTTGACGACGGCGAACACGGACAGCAGCAACAGCGACGTGGTCCCGCCGAGCACGACCACGATGGGGGAGTCCGGGCTGAGCGACACCCAGCCGATCAAGGCCAGGGAGATCACCGTGGTGAAGACGATCGCGGTGGACGGGGTGCGGCGGGTCTGCGACACCTTCGACAGGAACCCGGGCAGGACACCCTGCTTGCTCATGCCGTACAGCAGGCGCGACGCCATCATCATGTTGATCAGCGCGGTGTTGGCGACGGCGAACATCGAGATGAAGGGCAGCAGGTTGCCGATCGGGAAGTCCGGCGCGGCGGTCTGCACGACGGTGACCAGCGGCGTCTCGTTGCCCGCGAGCTCACCGATCGGCACGACGGCGACGGCGCAGATGGACACAAGCACGTAGATGACGGCGGTGATGCCGAGGCCCGTGAGCATCACCTTGGGGAAGATCCGCGACGGGTCCTTGGTCTCCTCGGCCATGTTCACCGAGTCCTCGAAGCCGACCATCGCGAAGAACGCCAGCGAGGTCGCCGTCGAGATCGACAGCAGCAGGCTCTTGTCCTCCGGGGTCTCGAACATGACCACGCGCGAGAAGTCCGCGTTGCCGCCCGCGATCGCCCAGAACCCGATGAGGATCACCATCACCAGACCGCTCAGCTCGACGAGGGTCAGGACGACGTTGGTCTTGACGCTCTCGCTGACGCCTCGGAAGTTCACCGCCATCACGGCGAGCATGAACCCCATCGCGATGAGCATCACCACGCCGTTCGGAAGCTCGAGGCCGAAGCCGACCCCGAGGTTCGCCGCGAACGCCCGCGACGCCGTCGACGCCGAGGTGATCCCCGAGCACATCACGATGAACGTGACGATGAAGGTGACGAAGTGGATGCCGAACGCCTTGTGGACGTAGAGCGCGGCACCGGCGGTCTGCGGGTACTTCGTGACGAGCTCCAGGTACGAGAACGCCGTCAACAGCGCGACCGCGAACGCGATGAGGAACGGGAGCCATGCCGCCCCACCGACCTCCGCCGCGACCTGCCCCGTCAGGGCGTAGACACCCGTGCCGAGGATGTCCCCGATGATGAACAACAGCAGGAGCTTGGGTCCGAGGACACGGCGCAGTTCGGGCTGCTCCGTGGTCGGGCGCTCGGTGTTGGTTGTGGCCATGCACCACACTGTTGCGCCTGCACGCTTCCCTGTCCAGTCTCACAGAGTTCTCGCCGATCATCGCAACACGTCCGTGTCCTGCCGGAAACCGGACGCCTCCAGCACGGCGCCGCTAGCATCCGCTGCATGGACGACGAGTCGAACACCACCGAGGAACCGATCGAGTTCGCCGACTTCAACGCGAAGCTGCTCGTGCTCGACGTGCTCTGCTACGACCTCGACGTGCTCGAGCCGTACGACGCGGACAGTGCCGACGAGTCGGACGAGGACATCGACGTCGAGGGGCAGGACGACCGGGCGCGCGAGTACTACGACGACCTCGACCTGCTGCCCTCGCACCTGTCACTGGTGACCGAGCTCACCGTCGACTCCGACCTGCAGGTCCTGCAGGACGTGCACCCCGGCTGGGAGGGCACCGACGACCGCTTCGACCCGCAGAACTGGGACGACGTCCTCGAACTGCCGGCACTGCGGACGGTCTACGTCGCCACACGGCTGCCGGCGCACGTCGCCGAGGCCCTCGCGGCGAAGGGCGTCGACGTCCAGTCCGCCTGACCCCGGCGCCGCCGTGCACTCGCGGCGCCGCCGCGCACTCGAGACGCCGCCCCGGAAGGCGGCGTCTCGCTGGAAGCGCGGCGTCTCGCTGGAAGCGCGGCGTCTCGTCTGACCCGCGGCGCCTCGCCTGACCCCGGCGCGGCGAGGTGGGGCGCCCCCTCAGCCGGACAGCGCGGCCAGCTGCTCCGTGAACTGCTTCGCCCCGCCCTGCGCCGGGTGCCGCACCGCGATCGCGTCGATCCTGGCGAGGGCGAGCGCTCCCTGCGCCTTCCGTCCGACGGCGATCACCCGTGTCGCCCCGAGCGCCTCGAGCAGCGCGAGGGTCACCGGCGCGCCGGACCTGACCTCGGCAGGTCGCGGCGTCCGGTTCGTCAGCCGGTCGGTCCCGACGAACGGGTGGTGCGGGAAGATCGCCCACGCGACGGGGAGCGGACCGCGCCACCCGGCGAGCGCGGCGTGCACGACCCGTGACGATGCTTCCCACGGGGCGGTCGGCTGCGAGGGCGCCAGGAAGTCGGGTCCGAGTTCGCGCATGCTGGTGAACGGGATGCCGGTGTTCGTCATGCCGCGCCAGCCGGGGGCCTCGGCGACCAGCAGCGTGTCTGCGTGCGGGCCGACGACCTCGAGGTACCGCGTCAGGTTCTCGCGCCGCAGCCGGCCCGCGACGGAGCCGTCGTAGAGCGCCTCGGCGTCCGGGTCGACCGGGACCGCGTCGAGCGCCGCCCAGAACGGACCGAGGTCGAGCGTTCCTGCCATCAGTCGTGCCCGAGCACCCGGCGGTACACCTGCTCGAGGCCGGACGCCGACCGCTCCCAGCTCAGGCGCTCCGCGTGTTCGCGACCCGCCGCGGACAGCCCGGCCGCGTACGTCGGTTCGGTGAGGACCCGCTCGATCTCCGCTGCCCAGACCTCGGGCGCACGCGACTCCAGGACGACGCCGGTCTCCCCGTCGAGCACCGCTTCGCGCAGGCCCCCGGCGGCAGCGGCGACGACCGGCACCCCGGACGCCGAGCCCTCGAGCGCGACGAGCCCGTACGTCTCCGAGTGCGACGGGACGAGCACGGCCGACGACCCACGGAACAGCAGGGCCAGGTCGGCGCGTGACTGCGGCCCGATGAACGTCACCCGGTCAGCCACGCCGAGTGACGCAGCGAGCCCACGGAGCTCCGTCAGGTAGTCACCGGCTTCGCTCGAGGAGTCCCCGGCGATCACGAGGGTCGGACGGACCGCCTCGGAGATCCCCGCGATGGCCTTGATCGCCAGGTCGAGGCCCTTGAGCGGCTGGACGCGGGCAGCAGCCACGACGTAGGGCACCTCGGCACGGCGGGCCCCAGCTGCAGCGGGCCGGAACACCGATCCGTCGACCCCCGGCGGGACGATCCACACACGGGCGGGGTCGCCACCGAGCCGGTCGCGCACAGTGTCGGCCTCGGCCTCGCTGACCACCACCACGGCGTCCGAGTCGCGGGCCAGCGTCGCCTCGCCCGCCATGCGCCCGGCGGACTCGGGACGCTCGCCCTCGGACAACGGCGTCGTGGAGTCGGCGGCGATGGAGTGGAACGACTGCACGTGCGGGATGCCGCGCTGCCGGGCCACGGGCAGGGCGGCGGCTCCGGAGAACCAGTGGTGCGCATGCAGCACGTCGAAGGGGCCGAGCGCTGCGAGTCCGTCGCGGAACGGCTCGATGAACGCGTCGTGTTCGCCCTTCGGCACCGGTTCGGCCGGCCCGGCGGAGAGGAACCGCAGACAGACGCCGGGCACGATCGACACGGAGTCGGGCTGGGTCGGCGACGAGCGCCGCGTGACGATCTCGACGTGGTGTCCGAGGTCGGCGAGGGCTTCGGCCTGGTGTCGGACGACGACGTTCATGCCCCCGACCTCACCGGACCCGGGCTCGTCGCCGGGGGAGGTGTGCAGCGAGACCAGCCCGATGCGCAGGGGTTCGGGGGTGCTGCTCACGGCATCAGCCTAGCCGCGGGGCCGCCGCTGCGACCCCCGTGCCGGGGTGACGACGACCGGCTTGCGGCCCGCCTCGTCGAGCGGATCGGACGGGAGGTCCGGGTCGCCGCCGAGCACCTGCACGCGCTGGTCGCCGTGCCGGTCCCAGAACGCGGCCGTCCAGGCGCACAGCACACCGTCGAGCAGGTCCTCGCGGTGCTTGTGCGTGGGGCCGTGCAGCACGGACGGGTCGGCGAGCGCGGCCGTGAGCGGGTGTGCGTCCAGGACGAGCGGCGGGTCGAGCGGCGTCTCGCGGAGCCGGCGGACCAGCTCGTCGAACGCCACGGCGCGACGGACTCGGGCCTCCGGTGCGGGCAGTGCCGTGTCGAGCCGCTTGTACCGGGGGCGTTCGACGTCGTAGCCGAGCTCCTCGACGCCGACGAGCGTCGTGTAGGGGTAGCACTCGAACACCGCCGGTCCGCTGCGGTCGTGCATCGACGGGGTGTCGCTGACGTACCCGATGCCGAGCGCGGTCAGACGCTCCAGCAGCCGTGCGCCGGCGCTCGCCGCCGAGGCCAGGTTCGTGGGGTTGGCCGCCACCTTCCACCGACCGTAGCGCTGTCCGACCTGCCGTTCGGCCTCGCGGATGCCGGTCGGGTTCGTCACGACCAACGACGCGTCGACACCGATGAGCGTCCGCGGTCCGAGGTGCTCGGTGATCCACGTGGTGACGTCGTCGACGCCGCGGGCCCACCCGGCGTCGAGCACCCGGCCGCCCTCGTCGAGCGTGGCGAGCCCGGTCTCGTTCGGCGCACGTCGCTCGGTGCCGAGCCCCCACGCCAGGTCCACTCCGAGGTACGCGCTCACCCACCCATCCTCCCGCGCCGGGCCCACGGACGCCGGTGCGGCAGCGCCCACGGGCACGCACGAGTACGTTCCCCTGCATGGCGAGCGATGCGACGACGCTGAGCGTCCCGGGCCCGGACGGCGACCGCGAGGTCCGGATCAGCAGTCCGTCGCGGGTGCTCTGGCCGGACGCCGGCATCACGAAGCTCGACCTGGCGCAGTACCTGGTCGACGTCGGCGGCTCCTTCGTCCGGGCGAACGGCGACCGACCGGTGTCCCTGCAGCGGTTCCCGGGCGGGATCGACGGCGAGCAGTTCTTCTCGAAGAACCCGCCGAAGGGCGCGCCCGACTACGTCCGCTCGGTCACGGTGACCTACCCGAGCGCTCGCAAGCACCCCCAGCTCGTGCTCGACGAGCCGGCCGTCGCGGTGTGGGCGGCACAGATGAACACGGTCGTGTTCCACCCATGGGCGTCGCGTGCGGAGGACAGCGACCACCCGGACCAGCTCCGCATCGACCTCGACCCGCAACCCGGCACCGACTTCCACGACGCCGTGCCCGCCGCCGAGGAACTGCGGAAGGTCCTCGACGAGGTCGGACTGACCGCGTGGGTCAAGACCAGCGGCAACCGCGGTCTGCACGTCTTCGCCCCGATCGAACCCGAGCACGAGTTCCTCGAGGTGCGGCACGCCGTCATCGCTGCCGCGCGTGAGCTCGAACGGCGGATGCCCGACCAGGTGACGACTGCCTGGTGGAAGGAAGAGCGCGGCCAGCGCGTGTTCGTCGACTTCAACCAGGCGAACCGCGACCGGACGATGGCGGGTGCCTACAGCCCGCGCGCCCTCGCGCACGCGTCAGTTTCCGCCCCACTGTCGTGGGACGAACTTCGGGACGCGGACCCGACGACGTTCACGATCCTGTCGATGCCCGAGCGACTGCGGAGGACCGGCGACCCGTGGGAGTCGATGGGTGAGCAGCCCGGCTCGATCGCTCCGCTGCTCGCGTGGTGGGAGCGGGACCTGGCGAACGGTCTCGGCGAACTGCCCTTCCCCCCGGACTTCCCGAAGATGCCCGGCGAGCCGCCGCGCGTGCAGCCCTCGCGTGCGAAGAAGCCCGTGGCACCCGACCCGACGGACTAGAGCGTGGGGCGGTCCGGGCGACGGTCGGAGTCGTCGACGCGCTTGGTGTGCATCGGCAGGTCGATCGTGGCGGTGTGCAGGCGCGTGAGCTTGGACCAGGTGCCGCGGTTGCGGTCGGTGATGCCGTCGACGATCATGCGCCGAGCCCGATCGTGACGAGCGCGAGTGCCGTGGCGGTCACGCCGGCGATGGCGGTGACCACAGCGCTCAGCTGCAGTGCGCGCTGGTGACGCGCCTCGCGCACCTCGGTGAACGGGTGCCGCTGCGCGTGTCGAACGAGAGTTGCGTTGCTCATGTCGATCCGCTCCGATCCGTCAGCAGCCACCTCGGATGCCGATGGATCGATCCTTCCACGCACTCACTAGTTTGCCTAACTAGTTTCGACAAACGGACAACTTGCGCACTCAGGACAGCACTTTCCGGAGGTCGTACGCCCCCGGAACCTCGAGTTGCTCGAAGCCGCACGACCGGGCATCGCGATCGGGGCGCCACCGCTCGAACTGGACGGTGTGCCGGAAGCGGTCACCCTCCATCTGGTCGTAGCGCACCTCGAGCACGACCGACGGTTCCAGCCGCACGAACGACGTGTCGCGACCCGACGAGAACCGCGACTTCTCCCCGTCCCCGGTCACCGGCCTCCCGTCCGCATCGCGGAGCACGACGGGCTCGAGCTCGTCCACCAGCGCGAGCCGTCGCTTGTCGGAGAACGCCGACACCCCGCCGACCTGGCGCAGCTCGTCGTCGTCGTCGTACAGCCCGACCAGCAGTGAGCCGACCCCGCTGCCGCTCTTGTGCACGCGGTACCCGATCGCCACGACGTCGGCGGTGCGGTGGTGCTTCACCTTGAGCATCGTGCGCTTGCCCGGCTCGTACGGACGGATGCGCGGCTTCGCCACGACGCCGTCCAGCCCGGCGCCCTCGAACGTCTCCAGCCAGGCGCGCGCCTGCTCGACGTCGAGCGTGGTCCGGGTGACGTACAGCGGATCGCTGGCGTCGGCGGCCAGGGCCTCGAGTCGGGAGCGACGCTCGTCGAACGGCAGGTCGGTGAGCTCGTCGCCGTCGGCCGCGAGCAGGTCGAACGCGACGAACTGCGCGGGCGTCTCGATGCTGAGCTTCGCGATCCGCGAGGCAGCGGGGTGGATCCGCTGCGACAGCGCCTCCCAGTCGAGGCGCTCGTGCCCCTGCTCGCCCGTGCGCAGGACGACCTCGCCGTCGAGCACGACCGGGTGCTCGCGGCTGCCGAACTGGGCGCGGAACGCCTCGACCAGCTCGGGGAAGTACCGGGTCAGCGGCTTGGCGCCGCGGCTGCCGATCTCGACGTCGTCGCCGTCGATCGTGACGATCCCGCGGAATCCGTCCCATTTCGGTTCGTAGCGCAACCCACCCCGGACACTGTCGGGTTCGGGGACGTCGGGGACGGCCTTGGCGAGCATCGGTGCGATCTCCATGGCTCCTGTCTACGCGTGCACACCGTCACGGCCCGGGAGGCCCGGCTCGGCCCGACGCGCTGCGTCGCGTCAGTAAGGTGGCCGGGTGTCGACCGTCCCGTCCCCAGCACCGGCCGCGTCGCCCCCGGCTCCGGTCAGTCCCGTGCAGGCGCAGGCGCTCGCGGACGGGGTGCTCCCGCCGGTCGAGGAGGTCCGTCCGGGAATCTGGACGCTCGCCGTCCCCTTCCGTTCCGGGGTGCCGGACGCCACGCTCGTGTACGTCGCCGAGGGTTCCGACGGGGTGCTGACGGTCATCGACCCGGGTTGGAGTGACGACGGCGAGCTCGACGTCCTGTCCGCGGGTCTCGGCGCGATCGGCCGCTCGGTGGCCGACGTCGGCCACGTCGTCGTGACGCACCTGCACGCCGACCACCTGGGCGCGGCGGCTGCCGTTCGTCACGCGTCGGGGGCGTCGGTCGCGATGAACGGGCTCGAGGTCCGGGCGCTCGAGCACGAACGCCCGGATGCCGAGCGGCACGAGGCGGACATCGCGACGTGGGGGATCCCGGACGACCTGCGCGCCGGGGTGAGCGCGGCGTGGGGGACCGGTCGTCGTCTCGGGCTCGGAGCCGCGGTGACGCCGTTCGCCGACGTGCTGCTCGACGACGGCGACGTGCTGCCGGTCGCGGGTCGGACGATCCGTGCGCTGTGGACCCCCGGCCACACCGCCGGACACCTGTGCTTCGTGGACGAGGGCGACGGGCTGCTGTTCACCGGCGACC
This sequence comes from Curtobacterium sp. MCLR17_007, assembly GCF_003234655.2. NCBI lineage: Bacteria > Bacillati > Actinomycetota > Actinomycetes > Micrococcales > Microbacteriaceae > Curtobacterium > Curtobacterium sp. MCLR17_007. Next base: position 1,377,683 of record NZ_CP126271.1, read on the forward strand.
ACGTGCTGCCGCGCATCAACCCCGGCATCGGGCTCGGCGGACGGACCGACACGAACCCGCTCGGCGACTACCTGGCCTCGCTGGCGCGACTCGACCCCTACGCAGACTTCGAGGTCTGTCCGGGGCACGAGTACCGGTTCCGTGACGTGGTCACCCGAGCGCGCACGCTCACCCGGCACCGCGAGGAGCGCAGCCGGCACGTCGCCGCAGCGCTGGACACGCTCGACGCGCCCACCCTGTTCGCGGTCGCGTCCCGCGTGCCCTTCAGCGGCGGGATCGAGTCGATGACCGGCTTCCTGCTCGCGAGCGCGCTGACGCAGACGGCCTTCCACGTCGACCTGCTCGGCCGCGCGGACGAGGTCCGCCCCGCCTGACCCCTCCACAGTCGTGGACGAACTCGATGTTCTCAACAGCTGAAGGAGCGCACCTCCGAGCGGTGTCGCAGCTTTCTACCGTGGTCGTGAGGGGGTGCTCTCTAGTGCCCATTGATGGCGACGACAAGAGGGCATTGATACCGTGGTTCGAGCAGTACGGCATCGGGATGTGGCGACGTTCCTGCGTGCGAAAGGCTGGTGGGTGGATCGCATCAAGGGAAGCCACGAGGTGTGGTGTGGGCCCCGCGGCGAGGGGCGCCTGGTGTTGCCGCGACACGGTGAGATCAGCCCGGGTGTGGTTCGGCAAGTGGTGAAGCGATTCCCGGACGTACCCGGGAGCTGGCGATGAACGGAGCGATCATGGCGGTCTACCAAGCACGAGCCCACCGCGAAGGTCGGTGGTGGGCGATCGACATCCCGTCGGTCGACGCCGCGACCCAGGCCCGACGAGTGACAGACGTCGAGTGGATGGCGCGAGAGTGCGTCGCGCTGACCCGCGACGTGCCAGAGGACGACGTCGAGATCGACGTGCACTTCGTGCTCCCGGACGACGCCCGCGCGAAGTGGGAGGTGTCGCGTCAGAAGGCCGAAGCGGCGCGCAGCGAGGCGGCCGAGGCCGCGTCGCTTGCACGCGAGGTCGTCCGAGCGATGCGCGCTGACGGGTACACCTACGCTGAGACGGCGTCCCTGCTCGGTGTCTCGCCCCAGCGCGTCCACCAGCTCGCGTCGGCGTCGTGATCATGCTGGGTCGTGCGGACGAGATCCGCCCCGCCTGAGCGGGCTCCGCGGCCGACGAGCCGCTGCCGTCAGAGGACGGTGGTGGCGAGGCGCTCCAGGGTCGTCTTCGCGTCGTGGAACTCCGCCGTGGCGTGGTCCGCGAGGGGTGCCAGGTCGGGCAGCCGGTCCGCGAGCGTCGCACTCACCGTGACCGGGTAGTGCCGCATCCCCAGGGCACTCGCCAGGACGATCTCGAGCACGGGGGAGCCGTGGTCCCAGTGCTCGGTCGGGGTGCCGGCGTCGTAGGTGCCGCCGCGGCTGACGACGGTCACGACCGGTCGTCCGGCGAGGGGCTGGACGTCACCCGCGAGCACGCCGGGGATGTGGATGCGGTCGATCCAGGCCTTCAGGCTCGACGGCACCGTGTAGTTGTACAGCGGCGCACCGACCACGACGGCATCGGCGGCGAGCAGCTCGTCGATGACCTCCTGCCGCAGGGCCTCGGCGGCCGGGTCGACGGACTCCTCGGACGTGCGGTCGCCCGCTGCCCAGTGCAGCGCCGACGTCTCCAGGTGCGGCAGGGGCGACGTGTGCAGGTCGCGACGCGTCACGGTGTACTCCGGACCACGGGCACGCCACGCGTCGGCGAACGCCGCGGTCAGGGCGCGCGAGCGGGAGTGGGCGAGGTCGGCCGAGGAGTCGATGTGCAGCAGCGTGGGCATGCGGCCAACGCTACCCACCCGGTGGGGCGCGGGAGGCGAACGAAACGGCCCCGTCGGACCCGGTGGGGTCCGACGGGGCCGTGACGGTCCTCCCGGCTAGCGCTGGGTGCGGCGACGCAGCGCGCGGAGACCGACCAGGCCGGCGCCCGCGGCGAGCATCGCGAGACCCCACGGGAGTGCACCCGTCGTGTCCGAACCGGTGAAGGCGAGCTGGCCCTTCGGGGTGGTCGGGGTGGCTGCCGCGACGGGGGCGACGGCAGCGACGGTCGGGACGACCGTCACCGGGAAGGAGACCGACTGCCCGTCCTCCGCGACGGTGAGCACGTGCGTCGAGGCGGTCGGGAAGGTGACCTTCGACGACAGGGAGTCCTCGTCGGGCGTGACCAGGTCGGTCGCGTGGTCACTCGTCACGGTGGCGAGCGGGTACTCGTCGGTGCCGTCGTAATCGATGGTCGAGTTGCCGTACGTGTCGACGGGCTGCCCGTCGACCCAGAGCGAGGCGCCCTGCTTGACCGAGGGGTACGCGCCGTCCGTCTCGGCCCATTCGGCATCGGGGTCGGCCGGCACGTCGTACTGCACGACGGAGCCGTCCCAGTCGATGATCCAGTACCGCGAGGGCTGGCCGTTGCTGAACGACTCGCGCGGCGAGGTGTCGGACGCCGACGCCATCACGCCGACCGCGGCGGCCGGGTCCACGATCACCTCGACGTACTGCGTCGCGGTCGAGGTGCCGTTCGAGGCGACGACGGTGAAGTCGTAGGTGCTCGCGACGGTGACCTCGCCGGTCAGCGTGGCGGTCGCCGCATCGAAGACGCTGTCGAACGGCAGGTACGACTCGGGCTGGTCGTCGGGGTCGGTCGGGTCGGAGCTGTCCGGGTCGGTGTAGCCGATCGCGTACGAGACGGGCGCGCTGCCCTTCGCCACCTCGAAGGTCTCGTTGAGCGTGTTGCCCGCGGTGACCTCGATCGTCCGCGGTGCGTCGGCCGTGGTCGCCGTGTCGAACGCGACGTCCTCGGTGACCTCGGCGGTCGTCGCGGTCGCGGTGTCGCCGTTCGCGCCGGTGATGACGACCGTGATGCGCTTGCCCAGGTCGGCTGCCTTCAGCACGTACACGGTCGATGTCGACGCGACAGTGACGCCGCCGTCCGTGGACCAGGCGTACTCGTAGGTGGGGCCGGCGATGTCCGGGGCATCGGCGCGCAGGGTGACGCCGACCTTCGGGTCGCCGACGATCTGCGCCTCGGACGCGACTGCCTGCGCCGAGACGGCGGTCTTCGGTGCCTTGGCCGGAGTGCTGCCCGTGCCGGTCGTCGCCGGGGCGGTCGGCGCGGCGGCCGGGTCGGTGGCGGGAGCGGTCGGCTGGTCCGTCGCCGGGGCCGTCGATCCGTTCGAGTCGGTCGGCGTCGGCGAGTCGGTCGGCACCGACGGATCGGTCGGCGTCGACGAGTCCGCCGCTGCGCCCGAATCGGTGGTCGTGATCGTCGTCGGAGCGGTGTCGGTGTCGACCGCGTACGCCGTGGACGCCGAGAAGATGCCGAGGCCGGTCGTCAGGCCGATGAGTGCGATGGTGGTGCCGACGGCGCAGGCGCGTCGGGCTGCGGAGGTGCTGCGGTGCACGGGTTCCCCTGTGGGTCAGGTCCGGTCGGGTGCCGGATCGTAAGAATCCGCCGAGAATCTCGAGCGTGATCGGAGCGTACTGGTAAGCGCGAGACCAATCGGGCACGGGGGGCCGAAATGTGACCCGGGTTGGGGGTCCGGTGCGGGATCCCGCACCGCGGGCGGAGTCACGGCCCCGCCACCGGTCATCGCGGAGGCACTGCCCGGGTCGTCAGGTCGGACTGGGGGCCGCGGCGCGCTCGAGCGCCGCACGGAACGCGGACACCGCCGGGGAGTCGGCACTCGCAAGACGCTGGGCGGTGAAGATCGTCCGGCGCGCAGGGACGGGCAGCTCGAGCAGCCGGCACGCCGTCGACCGTCCGGCCCAAACCAGGTCGGGCATCAGCGCGACGGCGTTCCCCGACTCGATGAGCCGGATCTGGGCCTGCAGGTCGGCGGTCTCGTAGCGGACGTCGGGCTCGAAGCCCGCGCGGCGACAGGTCTGCTCGGCGAAGTGCCGCGAGGCCGCTCCACGGGGCTCCATCACCCAGGGGAGTCCGGCCGCCGACGCGAGCGAGTCGACGGGCCACAGCGCGGTGTCCCTCGGCGGCAGCGCGAGACGCACGGGGTCGGTCGTCAGGTCGCGGGCGTCGAGGCCCGGGAAGCGCGGTGCCGCGTGGGCGGGGTAGCGCTCGGCGACGACCATGTCGAAGTCTCGGGCCCACGTCTCGTTCAGCGCGGTCTCCGGCTCGCGCTGCACCATCTCGACCCGCACGTCCGGGTGCTCGGTCGCCATGGTGCGGAGCGCGGAGGGCATCAGCGCGAGCGCCGCGGACTGGAACACGGCGACCCGGATCCGCCCTTGGACGCTCGTCAGCGTCGACTCGACCGACGCCTGCGCTCGCTCCAACGTGTCGAGGACGTCGCCCGCCGCAGCGACCAGCACCTCGGCCTGCGGGGTGAGCTGCAGCCGCCGGCCGGCCTTGCGCAGGAGTTGCACGCCGGCCTCGCGCTCGAGCACCCCGAGCTGCTGTGACACCGCCGACGGCGTCAGGTTGAGCGCCTCGGCGACCGCCGCGACGGTCCCACGGCTCGAGAGCTCACGGAGGAGGACCAGGCGGCGCACGTCGAGCATGTCGAAAGCGTAGATGAACTGAACGGAAAGCATCAGGAAGAGTTGCTTCCGCTACCGAAAGCGCAGAGGACACACTGATCCCATGACCGACGTGCAGCCCCGCAACGACGCGCCCACCACGACCGCACCCGACGACCTCGCCGACGCGTCGGTCGCACTCGTCCGCCGGTGGCTCGCCGAGGCCGAGACCTACCCGGTCGACGGCTCGGCCAAGCAGCTCGCCGGTGTGCTGGCCGACCCCAAGGGGCTCGCGTTCGCGGTCGGGTTCGTCGACGGCGTCGTCCGACCCGAGGACCTCGGCGTCGCCGCGCGCAAGCTCCGCGCCATCGCGCCCGACGCGCCGGGGTTCCTGCCCAGCGCACTCCGCGGTCTGGTGCGGCTCGGTGGCGGACTGGCACCGGGCCTCCCGGGTGTCGTCGTCCCCGTCGCCCGTCGCGTGCTGCGGAACATGGTCGGCCACCTGATCGTCGACGCGACCGACGCGAAGCTCGGTCCGGCGATCGCGAAGATCAAGCGGGACGGCGTCCGGCTCAACGTGAACCTGCTGGGCGAGGCGGTCCTGGGGGAGAGCGAGGCGGCCCGCCGGCTCGAGGGCACGCACAAGCTGCTCGCGCGCGACGACGTCGACTACGTGTCGATCAAGGTGTCCTCGACCGTGCACCCGCACTCGCCGTGGGCGTTCGACCAGGCCGTGTCCGACATCGTCGACAAGCTCCGGCCGCTGTTCCAGCGTGCCGCCGCGGCGACCCCGGCGAAGTTCATCAACCTCGACATGGAGGAGTTCAAGGACCTCGACCTGACGATCGCGGTCTTCACGCAGCTGCTCGACGAGCCCGCGTTCCTGCAGCTCGAGGCCGGGATCGTGCTGCAGGCCTACCTGCCCGACGCCCTGTCCGCCATGCAGCACCTGCAGGAGTGGTCCGCGGCCCGTCGTGCCCGCGGTGGTGCCGACATCAAGGTGCGGCTCGTCAAGGGCGCCAACCTGCCGATGGAACAGGTCGAGGCGTCGACGCACGGCTGGCCCCTCGCCACCTGGCACACCAAGCAGGACTCGGACACCAACTACAAGCGGGTGCTCGACTGGGCGCTCACCCCGTCCCGCATCGAGAACGTGCGGGTCGGCATCGCCGGGCACAACCTGTTCGACGTCGCCCACGCCTGGCTGCTCGCCGGGGAACGCGGTGTGCGGGACGGCATCGAGTTCGAGATGCTGCTCGGCATGGCGCAGGGCCAGGCCGAAGCCGTCCGTCGCACCGTCGGCTCGCTGCTGCTGTACACGCCGGTCGTGCACCCGGGGGAGTTCGACGTCGCGATCGCGTACCTGATCCGCCGGCTCGAAGAGGGGGCGTCGCAGGACAACTTCATGTCCGCGGTGTTCTCACTCGCGTCGTCGCCGTCGCTGTTCGCCCGCGAGGAGACGCGGTTCCGCGACTCGCTGGCTCCGCTGGCGGCCCCGGGTGGTCTCGCCGCTCCCGCGTCGCACCGTGTCGCCGACCGGTACGCGGCCGTCGGCCGTCCGGCGCCCGGTCACTTCGAGAACACGCCCGACAGCGACCCGTCGGTCGCGTCGGTCCGCTCCTGGGGCGCGGCCATCACGTCCCGGGTCGCGACGTCGACACTGGGTGCGTCGGCCGTCCGGGAGGCCCGGCTCACCTCGCGCGAGCAGCTCGACTCCGTCCTCGGCCGGGTCCGCGCCGCGGGTGCGGTCTGGGGGACCTGGTCCGGTGCCGCGCGCGGCGCCGTGCTGCACGCCGTCGGTGACGCGCTCGAGGCGAACCGCGCCGCCCTCGTCGAGGTGGTGGCGTCCGAGACCGGCAAGACCCTCGACCAGGCCGACCCCGAGGTCTCCGAGGCGATCGACTTCGCCCACTTCTACGGCGACATGGCAGCCGCCCTCGACGAGGTCGACGGTGCGACGTTCTCGCCGGCGGCGCTGACCCTGGTCGCACCGCCGTGGAACTTCCCCGTCGCGATCCCGGCCGGCTCGACCCTGGCGGCGCTCGCCGCCGGGTCCGCGGTCGTGCTGAAGCCCGCGCCGCCGGCCGCCCGCTGCGGCGCCGTGCTCGCGTCGGTCATCGACACGGCGCTCGACGCGATGGGCGCTCCGGCCGACGTGCTGTCGTTCGTCGACGTCAGCGAGAACGAACTCGGGTCGGCGTTGGTCGCGTCGCCGCTCGTCGACCGGGTCATCCTCACCGGCGCCTACGAGACCGCGTCGCTGTTCCGCTCCTTCCGGCAGGACCTGCCGCTCCTGGCCGAGACGTCGGGCAAGAACGCGATCATCGTCACCCCGTCGGCTGATCTCGACCTGGCCGTCAAGGACGTCGTCGCGTCGGCGTTCGGGCACGCGGGGCAGAAGTGCTCCGCCGCCTCGCTCGTGGTGCTTGTCGGGTCCGTCGCCAAGTCGCGGCGGTTCCACTCGCAGCTCGTCGACGCGGTGTCCTCGCTGACCGTGGGGTACCCGTCCGACCCGACGTCGCAGATGGGCCCGGTCATCGAGCCCGCCCAGGGGAAGCTGCTCGACGGGCTGACGACGCTCGAGCCCGGTCAGTCCTGGGCCGTGCGCCCCCGTCAGCTCGACGACTCCGGTGCGCTCTGGAGCCCGGGCGTCCGTGGCGGCGTCCAGCGGGGTTCGGCGTTCCACCGGACCGAGTACTTCGGCCCGGTGCTCGGGGTCATGCGCGCCGCGACCCTGGACGAGGCGATCGACATCGTCAACGAGGTCGACTACGGCCTGACCTCGGGCATCCACTCGCTCGACCCGACCGAGATCGGCACGTGGCTGTCGCGCATCGAGGCGGGCAACCTCTACGTCAACCGCGGCATCACCGGGGCGATCGTTCGCCGGCAGCCCTTCGGCGGGTGGAAGAAGTCCGCGGTCGGTGCGGGCACCAAGGCCGGTGGCGTGAACTACCTGTTGGGACTCGGTTCGTGGGCGTCGGCTCCTGCCACCGCGGGTGCGCCTGTGTCGACCGACGTCGCCGCGTTCGTCCGCGCCGCCGGTGTGTCGTCGCCGTCGCTGTCCCGGTCGCTCGCCTCGGACGAGCTGGCCTGGTCGTCGCTGTTCGGCACCGCGCGGGACGTCTCCGGGTTGAGCGCCGAGCGGAACATCGCGCGGTACCTGCCGTACCCCGGCGTGCACGTGCGTGTGGCGTCCGCGCTGCCGGACGACGACGCCATGGTCGAGCTGGTGCGGGTCGTCGCGGCGGCGGTGCGCGCGGGGACGACGATCGACGTCTCGTCAGCGGGGTTCGTGCCGCCGGCGGTCGCCGCGCTGGCGAACGTCCGCTCGGTCACCGCGTCGGAGTCCGACGCCGCGTTCGGTGCCCGGATCGCCGCGGGCCCGTCGACGCGCGTGCGGCTCATCGGCGGCTCCGCTGACGCTGCTTCGGAGCTGTACGCCGCGGTCGGCGGTCGTCCCGACGTCGCCGTGTACGCCGAGCCGGTCACCGAGGCCGGGCGCATCGAGCTGCTGCCGTTCCTGCGCGAGCAGGCCGTGTCGATCACCGCGCACCGCTTCGGCACGCCGAACCACCTGACCGACGACCTGATCTAGCTCGGGCGGCGGCGGCGGCGGCGGGGGCGGCCGGGGCACAGCACCACGCAGCGGACACAGCACCGAGGAGATCCTCGGTGCTGTGTCCGTTACAAGGTGCGATGCGGTTCGGCGAGCGGGCTGTCGGTGGGTGCGGGCGTGTCGGTGTCCGGTCTCCGCGTGCGCACGGGGTGCTCCGAGCACGTGCGCGTTGGGTCGACTGCATGAGTGAACCGATCGCCCGTCCCACCGCCCTCGCCCACGTGCGCGTCACCGTCACCGACATCGCCCGGAGCAAGGCGTTCTACCAGCAGCTGCTCGGGTCTGACCCGGTCATCGACTTCAGCGACCAGGTCGACGAGCCCGGCATCCGCGAGGACCAGGCGCGCTTCTACGGCGGCTGCGTGTTCCAGCTCGGCGACCAGGTGTTCGGCCTGCGCCCGGTGGCCCCGGCCGGTCAGCGGTTTGACTCGACAACGGTCGGCCTCGACCACGTCAGCTTCGTCCTGGGCAGTGTCGACGAGCTGCACGAGGCGGCCACCCGGCTCGACGCGGCAGGGATCGAGCACGGTGAGGTCACCGAGCTCGGCGACGCCGGCATGACGATCCTGTCCGTGCAGGACCCCGACGACATCAACCTGGAGTTCGCCGCCCGCATCGGCTGACCCCCGCTGCCCGGGATCGCGCCCCCGGACGGACATCGCGCCCCGGTCCTCCGGGGCGCGACGTCGTTGCGGGGGTGCGATCCGGACGGGTCAGGCGTCCAAGCGGCCGGCGCGGCCGGTCAGGCGTCGACGGAGACCGTCATCGTCTCGGTCACGAGCGCGCGGAGGGACTCCGGCAGGGGCTTGGGGCGACGGGCGCCCTCGCGGTCGATGATGACGTGCACGAACTCGCCTGTGGCGAGCAGCACGCCGTCGGACTGCCGGAACAGGCCGAACTCCCATGACAGGCTCGTGTTCCCCAGTCGCTTCGACCGCATCCCGACCTCGATGACGTCCGGCCACACGGCGGACTCGACGAAGTGACAGCTCGACGTCACCAGCACGGCGATCCAGTCCGAGGTGAACGGGTCGAGGCCGGCTTGCTCGCGGAACCAGTACGTCGCCGCGTTGTCCATCGCGCTGTAGTAGATCGTGTTGTTGACATGGCCGAACATGTCGTTGTCGTTCCAGCGCGTGGGGTACGTACGGCGGAACGGGTACTCGTCGATGGTCATCGGTCTCCGATCGAGGGGGCATGGGCGGACGCCGTCGGGCGCGTGGCGGGGCGCAGAACATACTCGAACGTCGCCCGGGCGCGAGCGGGGTCGGGGGTCTCGCCCGAGATCAGGTCGGCGTACGTGAAGGACTCCGAGATCCGGACGAGCAGCCGTGCGAGCTCCTCGGCAGACAGCGGCGCCGGGTCGAACGCCCCCGAGTCCTGCTCCGCAGCGACCAACTCGGTGACCGCGTGCACGAACCGACTCTGCACGTCGCTGTCCGTCGTGGTGAGCAGGCGCAGCGCCCGAGCCGGTTCGCGCTGCAGGAACCCCCGGAAGTAGGGCGCCTCGATCAGGTCGGCGGTGAACCGAGCGAGCACGTCGACCAGCCGTGACGCACCCGATCCCGCGGCATCACGACGGGCCGCGTCGAGCGTGGGGACCGCCAGCGACCACAGCACCTCGGACAACAACCGGTCACGGTTGCCCACCCATCGGAACAGCGACGTCCGGTCCACGCCGAGGTCGGCGGCCAACGCGCCCATGTCGATCCGTGAGCCGGCGATGAAGGCGTGGCGGGCCTCCCGGAAGGCGCGCAGCGCGGTTTCCGACGTGTACACAGATCTCCCTTGCAACGTTTCCGAGAATGATGCATCGTTGTTCCCATGTCAACATCCGTGTCCTTGCCCACCCTGCTCGAGTCGGACTTCTACGGCTTCGCCGAGCAGCTGACGGACCAGGAGCGTGAGTCGATCGGGCGGGTGCGCGAGTACCTCGAGCGCGAGGTCGCACCGATCGCCGACGAGTACTGGGCACGTGCCGAGTTCCCGATGCAGGTCATCAAGCCGCTCGCCGACCTCGGGATGTACGGGCCCGGTGTGCCGCTGGTGCGCCAGTTCGAGAACTCGGCCGTGTACCGCGGGTGGGCGGCACTCGAGCTCGGACGTGTCGACGCCGGCGTGGCGACGTTCATCGGGGTGCAGTCCGGCCTCGCCATGAACTCGATCGCCGTGGCCGGCAGCGACGAGCAGCAGCGGGAGTGGCTGCCGCGCATGGCCGCCGGCGAGCTGGTCGGTGCGTTCGGTCTGACGGAGCCGTACTCCGGCAGTGACTCCGCCAAGGGCCTCCGCACGACGGCGCGGCGCGAGGGAGACACCTGGGTCCTCGACGGCGAGAAGCGGTGGATCGGCAACGCCACGTTCGCCGACGTCGTCGTCATCTGGGCCAAGGACGTCGAGGACGGCCAGGTCAAGGGCTTCCTGGTGACGACCGACACCGACGGCTTCACCGCCACCAAGATCGAGGACAAGATCGCGCTGCGCGGCGTGCAGAACGCCGACATCGTGATGACCGGCGTCCGTGTTCCGGAGTCGCGACGACTGCAGCGCGCGACGTCGTTCCGCACGACGGCCGAGGTCCTGCGCCTGACCCGCACCGAGGTCGCCTGGCAGGCCGTCGGCATCGCGGTCGGTGCGTACGAGGCCGCGCTCGCCTACGCGAAGACGCGCATCCAGTTCGGCAAGCCGATCGCCGCGCACCAGCTCGTGCAGGACCTGCTCGTGAAGTCGCTGGCGAACATCACGGCGTCGATCGCCCTGTGCACGCAGGCGAGCGCGATGCAGGACGCCGGGGTCGGCGGCGACGAGCACTCCGCGCTGGCGAAGGCGTTCGCGACGTCGAAGATGCGTGAGACCGTCGCCTGGTGCCGCGAGGTCCAGGGCGGCAACGGCATCGTGCTCGGCAAGGGCGTCGCGCGGTTCTTCGCGGACGCCGAGGCGATCTACTCGTACGAGGGCACGCGCGAGGTGAACACGCTCATCGTCGGGCGCGCGATCACCGGCGAGGCCGCGTTCGTGTGACCGCCGCCGTGTGAGCACCGCTGTGTGAGCACGGCCCACAGACCGGGCGTGCGGCGTTTCGGGTCGCCGCACGCCCTCCTGCACGGGTGAGCTACCCGAGGAGCTCCGGTCGCTCCCACTCGGCACCGAGCAGGTGCTGGTCGAGGAACGCGAACACCGTCTGGTACCAGATGACCGCGTGCTGCGGCTGCAGCACCCAGTGGTTCTCGTCCGGGAAGTACAGGAACCGGTGCGGCATCGTGCCGTCGGGCCCGGCGTGGTGCTCGGCGAGCTCGGACCAGAGCCGCAGGCCCTCGCCGATCGGCACGCGGTAGTCCTTGTCGCCGTGGATGACCAGCATCGGTGACGTGATGTCGCGCACGAACCGGTGCGGGTCGTTGTCGTGCATGCCCTGCGCGTCGAAGATCGACTGCCAGTAGTCCGAGGCGTCGGTCGTGCCGTTGAACTGCTCGAGCGCCCACAGGCTGGCGTGGGTGACGACCGCTCGGAACCGGTCGGTGTGCCCGGCGACCCAGTTCGCCATGTAGCCGCCGAACGACCCGCCCATCGCGGCGGTCCGGGTCTCGTCGACGTCGTCACGCGCCACGACGGCGTCGGTGATCGCCATCAGGTCGGTGTAGGGCGCCTGACCCCACGCGTTCCAGCCACGGTTCACGAAGTCGAGCCCGTAGCCGGTCGACAGTGCGGGGTCGGGCAGCAGCACCGCGTACCCGCGCGCCGCGGCGAGCATCGGGGTCCACCGCCACGACCACTGGTTCCACGAGTTGAGCGGTCCGCCGTGGATCCAGAGCAGCAGGGGGTGCGGTCCGTCGCCCTCCGGCAGCACCAGCCAGCCGCGCACGCGCGCGCCGTCGGCAGCCGTGGTCTCGACCTCTTCCAGGCGCCCGGGCACGGCCGGTAGTGCGGCCGGCGTCGCGAGCGGGGTCACCGAGCCGTCGGCGTCGATCCGCACGGGGTGCAGCGGCGCCGCCCAGGAGGCCCGGAGCGCGACGACCACGCCGCTCGCGGCCGACACACGGAGACCCGAGTACGCCCAGTCGTCGTGCGTCAGCTGCTCGACGGCTGCGCCGTCGAGGGGGAGCCGGAAGACCGGGGCGCGGCCGTCCTGGTCCGCGGTCGCCAGGACCGCGGTGTCGTCGGATGCGAACACCAGCTCGTTCGGCCAGCGGTCCCAGTCGGTGGCGATGCGGCGGGGGTCGGAGCCGTCGATGCCCGCGACCCAGACCTCCTGTTGGTTCGCGCCCGCGGGCGTCGCACGGACCGTGCGGACCCAGGCGATCGTCGTGCCGTCGTGCGAGAGCGCCGGGAGCTCGTGGTCGACGTCCGGGTCGTCGAACAGCGCGGTGCGCTCGGCGGTGGCGACGTCGATCGCGACGAGCACGGTGCGCTGCCCACGGGCCTCGTGCACCCCGACGGCGGCGATCAGGGTGCTGCCGTCCGGGGTGAGTGCGCCGCTCACGTGGTCGAGCGAGCGACCGGGCCGCGGCGTGATGTCGATCGGGTTCGGCAGGTGTGCCGGGTAGGGCTTCGGGAGCGTGGTGTCGGTGGTGCCCGTCGCGCTCGCGTCCGTCGCGACGCCCGTGAGGGGTTCTGCGTCGGTCGGTTCGGTCAGGTCCGCCAGGTCGAGTGCGAGCACGTGGGTCTGGTCCGGACCGAGGTCGTGGTCCCAGTACCGGACCGGGTAGGACTCATGCAGGATCGCGTGCACCCCCTTGTCGTCGCGACGCTTCCGCAGCGCGGCGTCACGGGAGACGACACCGACCCGCTCGCCGTCGGCCGCCGTGGGGAGCAGTCCGGCGGTGACGGCGACCACGTCGCTGCCGCTGGCCGTCGCGAGCACGCCACCCGTGCCTCCCGTCAGGCGGGTCACCGGACGTGCCTCGCCGCCCGTGGCGGGCAGCAGCCAGAGCTGCGTGGTGTCGTCGTCGTCGCCGTCCGCTCCCGGTCGGCCCGAGACGAACAGCAGGTCACCGTGCCGCGTGAACGCGGTGCCGGACTCGCCCTTCGCGCTGCGGGTGAGGCGCACCGCCGGACCCACGCCGGCTGCGGGCACTGACCACACGGCTCGTCGGTACCCGGTCGCGTCGGGGTCGAGCGTGCTGACGGTCAGTGCCACGCGCTCGCCGTCCGGGCTGAGCGCGATCTCGTCGACACGGGGCAGGGCGATGAACTGGTCGAGGTCCGAGAACGGCGTCGTCATGCCCCCACGCTAGCCACGGGCGGGGACACCCGTCCTCATGCCCAGAACGAAGCGATGCGGTCGGCGATGGGGGTCGCCTGCGCGCGGCCCGCCTCGGCGGACGGACGCTGCGTCGACAGGGCCAGGGAGTTCGTGCCGAAGGCCTGCTGCGACGCGCTGTCCGCGACGACGACCTCGACGCTCGACCCGCCGGCGCGCAGGGCCTCGACGGACTGGTCGAGCCACGGGCCGAGCGGCGAGGGGGCTTCGGGGCCGCAGGCGATGACGAGCACACGCTCGTGACCCGCCGCGACGTCCACGTTCGTCGCCGAGCGCATGCCACCGTCGATGTAGGGGCGTCCCTCGATCGTCACCGGCGACCAGACGACCGGCACCGAGCAGCTCGCCGCGACCGCACGCGCCAGCGGGACGCCGTCCGCACTCGTCAGGACCCGGAACGTGCCGTCGGTCGCATCGATGGCGGTCAGCGCGAGGGGCCGCTCCGGCCACGCGGTCGACGGCAGCATCTCGGTGAAGGTCGCGACACGCTCGTCGTCCGTCTGCCCGGTCGTGACCTGCTGCGCGAGGTGGCCGAGGCGTGCGCGGGCGTCCTGCTCCGAGGTGGCTCCGGCCAACGCCTGCCCGATCTCCTGCTGCCCGCGCTCGGCGTCGATCCGGACGGGCTCCTCGTACGTCGTCGGGACCGGGGCGGTCTGCTGCGCGAAGGCCTCGGCGATGCCACCGTGTCGGACGAAGGTCCCGACGACGCTGCCGGCGCTGGTGCCGACCACCAGGTCAGCGGCGCCCAGGTCGACGCCGGCGTCCTCGAGCGCCGACAGCACCCCGAGCTCCCACGCGATGCCGGCGACACCGCCACCTCCGAGGACGATCGCTCGGGTTCCGGCAGCGGGGGTGTCGAGTTGGCTCATGCACCATGCTTACCAACCCGGGGGCCGCTCGGGGTGCGGCTCGCGGGAGCGTCGTCGCGCGTTCACGCTCAGCCGGTGCTCGGACGAGGTACGGCCAGTGCGCCGAGTGCACGCAGCTTGTCCCCGAGCTCGAAGCGCCGCTGGTCGCGCAGGTGCACCAGGTAGTCGGCGGACACCAGGGCGTGGAGCAGTCGGTAGGCGGTGGGGAGCGGGAAGCCCGTGGCCTCGGCGACCTCCTTGGCGGTCGCACCACCGCGGTCGGCGACGACCTCCAGGATCGCGAGGGTCTTCTCGACGGTCTGTACGGTCCCGGTGCTCGTGGCGGAACCGCTGGCCGCGCCCGTGCTCGCCTCCTTGCTCGCCTCCTTGCTCGCGCCGGCGGTCGGGCTCGTCGGCCGGGTCGCCGGGTCGGCGGTGGCCGTCGGCGGGTGGGGCGGATCGTCGCTGATGCGCATCCGACGATGGTCCTCCCGTGCACCCGCGATGGCAACGGCGGATCCCGGATGTCGCCCGCTGCCGAGGTCGGTGGTCGGCTCTAGCGTCGCCTGCGTGGGTCAGGGGAACGAACGAACGGGCGGCAAGCGGTACGGCGACGTCGTGCTGCCCGTCGTCGCGGCCGCACTGCCGACAGCCGTGTTCCAGGCGCCGAACCTGGTCGGTGTCCCCGTCGAGCGTGCGGTCGTGGTGGTCGTCGCCCTCGTGGTCTTCGCCGGCGTGGTCGTCTGGCAGGTCGTCCGCGCTCGCCGGACCGCCGCCGCACGACGCCGAGCCGAAGACGCCGGGGCCACCGCGCTCGCCGCGTACGAGGTCGCCGTCCAGTACGGCTTCGGGCAGATAGCGACACGACTCACGCGCTTCGCCGCCCACGACCACGCCACCCGCCGGTCCGAGCTCGGGGCGTTCGCCGACCGGGCGGCCGCCGCGCTCGCGTTCTACCTGCTGCCGCACGTGCCGGACGTCCGCGCCAACGTGTACTTGCTGTCGCCGGCGCTCGACGCCCTCGAGCCGATCGGCCACGGCGGGGCGGACGACACGGCGGGCACCTTCCGCGCTGGCACCCCGTACGGTGACCGGAACCTGGAGTGGGTGCTGACCGGTGGGCCGCCGCGGGTCGTGGGGGACCGCGAATCGGACGTCGACGCGGTGGACGACGCTCCCGACTTCGACCCGCGGTACCGCTCGTACGTCGCGGTCGTCATCCGTGGCGAGGGCTACTCGTTCGGCATGCTCACGGTCGACTGCCCGACGCCGGACGCCTTCGCCGACCTGGACGTCCGCAACGTCGACGTCGTCGCGCAGTACGCCGCGGTCGCCTGCACGCTGGCGTTTCCGGTGCGGCGAACCGACCGGCAGCCGTCGCCGTGACCGCTGTCGGTCGGCAGTCGTACCCTGTCGGCATGACGAGCGTGCAGCCGGGTCCGTTCCCGTTCGGGCGTGCCCCGATCGGCCCGGGCGGACGGCGGGCCGAGGCCACCGACGCGGACTACGACGATCCCCGGGTCATCGCGGCCAACCTCGATCGCGCGCTGCGGGCTGCCCGCGCCCGACTGACCGGCCGCCCCCGACGCCGCTGACGCCGTGACCGGCAGCGCGGCCCCCTTTGCAGGTCGGCCCGCGCACGCGACCGCCGCGTCGTCCTGACGTCGCACCCCCGCACAGACATCGCGCCCCGAGGGAACGGGGCGCGATGTCGGTGCGGGGGTGCGGGGCCCGATGTACGCGGCCCCGACCCGACCGGCCTGCCCCCGCTGCCTACGCCGACGTCACGTCGATGAGCACCTTGCCGACCGTGTCGCCCTCGACGGCGTCGTGCGCCGCAGCGGTGTCGGCCAGGTCGAAGCGCGTCAGCGGCAGCCCGGCCTCCGCGCCCACGGGCAGGACCCCGTCGTGCAGAGCCTCGGTGACGTCCTCCGCGGCGGCCGCCAGCGCTTCGTCGCCGATCGTGTAGAGCAGCAGGAACTGGTACCGCGCGTTGACGCTCATGTTCGGGCGGATCGGGATCGAGGCCTCGTCGCCGCCGTTGTCCGCATAGATCGACACGACGCCGTGGTTCGCCAGCACCGCGGCGACCAGGTCGGCGTTCTGCGGGATCGACACCTCGACGACGATGTCGACCCCGTCGGGGGCGATGTCCCGGATCTGCGACGCGGCGTCGTCGGACCGGTAGTTCACCGTGTGGTGCGCACCGGCCGCGGTGGCGAGCGCGGCCTTGGCGTCCGAGCTGATCGTCGCGATGACGGTGGCCCCGGCCCACCGCGCGAGCTGGATCGCGGCGTGTCCGACGGCTCCGGCGCCACCGGCGACCAGGACGGTCATGCCGTCGAGCGCACCGGGACCCAGGCGCGCGGGGCCCTCCTCGTGCGTGGTCAGTGCCCGGTGGGCGGTCATGGCGGGGACGCCGAGCGACGCGCCGATGTCGAACGCGGTCTCGGCCGGCAGGGGCACGACCCGCGAGACCGGCACGACGGTGTACTCCTGCGCGGTCCCGGTGGGGCGGGACGCGGCGGCCATGAACAGCCACACGCGGTCCCCGACGGCGACGCTGTCGACCCCGGGTCCGACGGCGTCCACGACGCCCGCGCCGTCCTGGTTCGGCGTGATCTCGGGGAAGGGCAGGCCGTCGCCGTAGGTACCGCCAGCGCGGGCCTTCCAGTCCGTCGGGTTCACACCGGAGACGACCACGCGCACGCGGACCTCGCCGGCGGCGGGCTGGGGCACGTCGCGGTCGACGAGGGAGAGGACGGAGGAGTCACCGGGCTGGGAGTAGACGATCGATCGCATGCCTCCACGCAACCACCCGTTGCGTCCGGCGATTCCAGGGACCGGTCAGTGAACGGCGTCGTACTGGTCGCGAGCGACCGCGACGTCGGCCATGTGCGTCGTGGCCCAGTCCTCGAGCGGCTGCAGCACGGTGCGGAGCGAGCGGCCGGCATCGGTCAGCGCGTACTCGACGTGCGGCGGGATCTCGGGGAACACCGTGCGCGTGACGAGCCCGTCGCGTTCGAGGGCGCGGAGGGTCTGCGTGAGCATCTTCTGCGACACGCCCTGCACCGCGGCCGCGATCGCAGAGTACCGATGAGGACCGGATGCCAGGGTCCCGATCGTCAGCACGCTCCACCGGTCGCCGATCCGGTCGAGCAGCTGCCGCGAGGGGCACTCCGCCGCGTAGGGGCTGTACTCGAGCGCACTCATGGGACCTCCGGTCACGCACCGTGAGGTGCCTACTTACTCAAAGAGAGTAACACCCCTACAGTGAGTCACGACAGACCGCACCACCACGAGAGGAACACGCATGAGCACCATCGTCGTCGTCGGAGGTACCGGGTACGCCGGCTCCGCCATCACCCACGAGGCCCTGTCGCGCGGCCACCAGGTCGTCGCCGTCGCCCGTGACACCAGCAAGCTCGAGCCGGCCGAGGGCCTGACCCTCGCGCAGGGCGACGCGTTCGACCCGGACTTCGTCGCCGAGGTCACGGCGGGTGCCGACGTCGTCGTCGTCTCGCTGCACGCCGTGCAGTCGGACGGCAGTGAGCTCAAGGACAAGTTCCAGCACTTCGTCGACGCTGCCGCTGCGGCTGGCGCACGCCTGGGCATCGTCGGCGGTGCCGGGTCGCTGCTCGTCGCCGAGGGTGGCCCGGCGCTCTTCGACACGCCGGACTTCCCGGACGCGTTCAAGGCCGAGGCGAAGAGTCACGCCCAGGTCCTCGAGGCCCTCCGCAGCAGCGACACCGACGTGGACTGGTTCTACGTCAGCCCGGCGGCGGCCTTCGGTGGCTACAACCCCGGCGAGCGTCGTGGCACCTACCGCACCTCGGACGACGTGCTCCTGACGGACGCCGAGGGCAACTCGGACATCTCCGGCGCCGACTACGCGATCGCGGTCGTCGACGAGATCGAGCGTCCGGCGCACCACCAGGCGCGCTTCGGCGTCGCGTACTGACCAACAGCGGCAGTTCGCACCCCGGGACCCACGTCGCGCCCCGTCCCGGCGGGGCGCGACGTGCGCAACGGGGTGCGACGCGGAGATGGTGACCACCACCGGACAGGAGGCTCGGTGCCAGCTGGCACCGAGCCTCCTGTCCGCGGTGCCCGCCGGACACCCTCAGCGGTGACCGACGATGGCCGGCAGCGGCATGTGGTGCCGCATCCGCACGCCCAGGTGGAAGCCGCCCCGACGGGCGAGGACCAGGCCGATCACGGCCGCTGCCGCGGCGGGCACGCCACCGGCGACCATCATCCCGACGTGCGCGCCGAAGTGGTCGACGACCTGGCCCATGAGCGGGCCGCCGATGGCCTGTCCGCCGAGCAGCACCAGGATGTAGAGCGACATCACGCGCCCGCGGATCGCGATGTTCGAGGACAGCTGCACGAGCGAGTTCGACGCCGTCTGGAACAGCAGCTGCGACATCCCGACCGCGACCAGCATCACGGTGAACGGCGCGATGACGGGGATGCTGCCGCTGACCACGAGCAGGATCCCGGTCCAGAACACGCCGCCGACAATGGTCCGCAGCCGCACCATCGCCCGCCGGGTGGACAGCAGTGCCCCGACGAGCGCGCCGACCGCGACCGCCGAGTTGAACAGGCCGTAGCCGCCGGCGCCGACGTCGTAGACCTCCGACGCGAAGGCGGACAGCAGCACGGGCATCGTCAGCGCGAAGACGGAGAAGAACGCGACCAGGATGACCGGCACGATGATCGTCGGCTTGCCGACCGCGTAGCGCAGCCCCTCGACGAGCTGGCCCTTGCCCCGCGGCGTGGCCGGTGTGCGGTGGAGCTCCGAGGTCTTCAGGAACCCGAGCGTCACGACGACCGCCACGCAGGCCACCGCGTTCACGCCGAACGACCACCCGGCCCCGACGGCGACGAGCAGTGCGCCGGACAGCGCGGGGCCGATCATCCCGCCCAGCTGGAACACCGACGAGTTGACGCTGATGGCGTTCCGCAGGTGTTCGTGCCCGACGATCTCGGTGACGAAGACCTGGCGGGCGGGGTTGTCGATCACGGTGACCATGCCGACGACGAATGCGATGAGCCAGATGTGCCAGGCCTGCACCACCCCGGTCAGTGTCAGCACCGCGAGCAGCAGTGACAGCACGGCGAAGGCACCCTGCGTGATCATCATCAGCGCACGCTTGGAGAACCGGTCGACGATGACCCCGCCGAACAGCCCGAAGAACAGCATCGGGGCGAACTGGCACGCGACCGTGATGCCGACCTGCGCGACCGATCCGGTGAGCTGCAGGACGAGCCAGTCCTGCGCGATGCGCTGCATCCACCCCGCGGTCATCGCCACCAGGTTCGTCGCGGTGAACAGCCGGAAGTTCGGCACGGACAGCGCGATGAGGGTGTGCCGCCACGGCGGGCGGGTGGTCTGGATCGGGAGTGGTTCGGTGGGCGGGGGGAGGGTCGTCGATGACGCGCTCACGGTGCAGGGACTCCGGACGTCGGATGCGGACTGGTACCCCATCGAAACTACGTGACACCGACCCATTCGATCCCCGTATGGTTGCTATCACTCCATTGCGATGTCGAATGAGAGGCACCAGCGTGCTCGATCCCGTCCTGCTGCAGACCTTCCTGGCCGTCGCCGAGACGCAGAGCTTCACCCAGGCGGCAGCGCGACTCGGCATCAGCCAACCGACCGTGTCCCAGCACGTCCGTCGGCTCGAGACCGCGGTGTCGCGCACCCTGGTCGCGCGGGACACCCGAGGCGTCCGGCTGACGGACAACGGGGACGCAATGGCGGGCTTCGCGCGCACGATCCTGGCGGCGCACGCCACGGCGGACTCGTACTTCTCCGGGTCGGCGACCCGCGGGCGGCTGCGGTTCGGTGCCGCCGACGACCTGGCGATCACGCAGCTGCCCCGGATCCTCCGGGACTTCCGCCGGTTGCACCCGCAGGTGAACCTCGAGCTCACGGTGAACCAGTCGTCACCGCTGCTGCGCCGGGTCCACGCCGGGGCGCTCGACCTGGTCTTCATCAAGCAGACGGCGGGGGAGTCTGCCGAGGGGACCCGCGTCGCGACGGACCAGATGGTGTGGATGGCCCAGGACGGCATCGCGGTCGAGCGCGACGAGCCCGTGCCGCTCATCGCCTACCAGGCGCCGAGCATCAGCCGGCAGATGGCGATCGACGCGCTCGAGGCAGCCGGCCGCACCTGGCGCATCACGTGCAACACGCGCGACGTCAACGGCGTGCTGGCGGCGGTCCGCGCGGGCATCGGTGTCGCGGTGTTCCCACACTCGCTCATCCCGGCGGACCTGGTGAAGGTGTCGCAGCGCCTGGGGTTGCCGGACCTGCCCGCGGTCGACTACGTCCTGATCGCGAACCCGACCGTGCAGCGCGAGCCGATCGACGCGCTGACGAACGCGATCCTGTCCCGGGGTGTCGTGCGGGCGGTCTGAGTCCCTGCCGGCGGACGCAGCGCCGTTCCCCGCGTCAGGGTGCGAGTGTGGGGGCGGTGCCCGTGCCGGTGAGGTCCGGCAGCGGAGCACCGAGGGCGGTCGCCACGGCCCAGAGCAGCACGAGCGTGCCGACGCCGCCGAGCACCGCACCGAGGAGCGCCACCGGCCGCTGCCACGTGGCGGCTCGGGAGCGCAGAGCCGCGACCGAGCAGACGACCGCCACCACGCCGAGCAGCAGGCCGAGGACGTGCACGGTCGACGGCGCCGTGAACCACGACACCGCGAGACCGAGCGTCGCGATCCCCGCGACGGCGCCGAGGGCCGCGGACGGGGTCGCCCCGACCGTGCGGCGTTCTCGGGTGGGGGACGCGGACGGGAGGACCGGCTCGGCCCCGGCGGGCTCGGTCGCGACGGGCGCGCTCACCGGCGACTCGGCAACGGTGGGCGGTGCGGCCAGGAGGGATTCGAAGGAGTGCTCCGGCGCCGGAGCGGTGGTGGTCTGCTGGTGGGCGAAGCGCGCCGGCGTGCGGAAGCCGACGGGGCCGCTCGGCGCGGGCTCGGTGCCCTCGACGACGACGTGCTCGAGGCCGGGCACGGAGAACCGGGGCTGGCCGGTGCGCGGCACGACCGGACCCTGGTGCGAGCCGCCGGCGAGCGCGGGCTCGCGGGCGGCGTCGATCGGCGAGACCGGCGCTGGCTCCGCGGCGACCGTCGGAGCGGGCGCCGACCCGACGGGCGTGGAGCCGACTGGCGCGGTGTGCAGCGTGGGAGAGGTCGGCGCCGGGGGGAGCAGGTCCTCGGAGGGCGGGAAGTCCGGCACGACCGCGTCCGGGTCGAGCACGGGCCTCCCGGGCTGCCGGTCCGACGGTGCGGACCGGACCGGTTCCGCGGGGACCGCAGCGGGGGCGGTGGGCTCGGGCGCGACGACGGGAGCCGACGCTGCGGGCGTGGGGGGTGCCTCCCGGTCGGCGCCCCGCGGGACGGAGCCGTCGTGGGGAGCCGTCACCCAGGCCGGGACGGGCCGGCGGGGTCGATCGGAATCGGGCATGCGATGCGACGCCACGTGCGCAGCTCCCTCCGTCGGCTGATCCATCGTCAGTTCTAGCGGCAGCGCGGTGCCGTGACCCAGCCCCAGTTCCGGGGGCGCGGTAGCGTCGCACGCATGACCGTGATCGAACACCGTCCACTCGGCCCCTCGGGGCTCGTCGTCTCCACCGTCGGCATCGGCTGCAACAACTTCGGCCGGCCCGGCACGGCCACCGAGTCGCAGGAGGGGACGGACGCCGTGGTGCATGCGGCGCTCGACGCGGGCGTGACCCTGTTCGACACGGCGGACGTCTACGGCGGGTCGCCGGGGCAGTCGGAGTCGATGCTCGGGAAGGCGCTCGCCGGTCGTCGTGACCACGTCGTGCTCGCGACGAAGTTCGGCATGGACATGCGGGGCGCCAACGGTCCGGACTGGGGCGTGCGCGGCTCGCGGCGGTACGTGCGGCTGGCCGTGGAGTCGTCGCTGCGGCGCCTCGGGACGGACTGGATCGACCTGTACCAGCTGCACGGCCCCGACGCGGTGACCCCGATCGAGGAGACCCTGTCGGTGCTCGACGACCTGGTCCGCGAGGGCAAGGTCCGCTACGTCGGCCACTCCAACTTCGCCGGGTGGCAGATCGCCGAGGCCGAGCTGACGGCCTCGATCGCGGGCACCACGGCGTTCGTGTCGGCGCAGGACGAGTACAGCCCGCTGGCGCGCGGGGTCGAGACCGAGGTCCTGCCGGCGGTGCGGGCCTACGCGCTGGGGTTCCTGCCGTACTTCCCGCTGTACAACGGGTTGCTCAGCGGCAAGTACACGCGGTCCGGCGGTCCGGCGGACGGTCGGCTGTCACTGCGGAAGCCCGAGGTCCTCGAGCACGCGCCGTGGGACGTGCTCGAAAAGTTCCAGCGGTTCTGCGACGAGCGCGGGGTGACGATGCTGCAGGCGACGTTCGCGTGGTTGCTCGCGCAGCCGGGTCTGACCAGCGTCATCGCCGGCGCGACCAAGGCGGAGCAGGTCACGCAGAACGCTGACGCGGGCACGGCGTGGACGCCGACCGAGGACGACCTGGCGGAGATGACGGTCGTCTTCGACGGCGCCCAGCCGCGCTGAACCAGCGCGCAGCCGCGCTGGACCCGCGCGCAGCCGCGCTGGGTCACATGTCGCGGTAGCGCTTCGCGTCGGCGACGGCCTGCTCCAGCTCGAGCGCGGCGTACGGCTTGCCGTAGCCGGGGGTGTCGCGCTGGATGCGCCATCCCTCGGCGAGGGCGCCGACGTCGACGGCGTCGAAGCCGAACTCGTCGAGCAGGTCGGTCACGATGCGCTTGGCCTCGGCGTCGTCCCCGGCGACGACGAGGGCACGACGGCCCTGGGTGCCGGTGGGGGTGCCGGCCGTGGTCAGGTCGGCCGCGCCGATGTGGTTGAAGGCCTTGACGAGCCGGGCGCCGCGCAGGTGGTCCTGCAGCAGCTCGGCGGTCGTCGTCGTCTCGTCGTCGAGCGCGGCGATCTGTCCGTCGCGCTGCGGGTAGTAGTTGTTCGTGTCGATGACGACCTTGCCGGCCAGGGGCTCGACGGGGATGGTCTCGATGGCGGCCAGCGGGGTGGTCACGACGACCAGGTCGCCGGCTGCGGCTGCCTCGTCCCGCGTGACGGCCCGGGCGCGGTCGCCCAGCTCCGACACCAGGTCCTGCAGTGTCTCCGGGCCGCGCGAGTTCGCGATCGCCACGTCGTACCCGTGCTGCACCGCCAGTCGTGCGAGTTGTGAACCGATGTTGCCTGCGCCGATGATGCCGATCGTTGTCATGCCCCGTGCAACTCCGACCGTCGGAGGTGCATTCCGCACCGACCGCTGTCGTGGCGGGGCCTGTCGTCCGGCGCGACCGCGGGGCATGATGGCGGCATGGCACACGAGTTCCGCCACGAGACCGACCAGCAGCGGTACGCGATGTACGTCGACGGCGCGCTGGTCAGCGTGCTCGACGAGCGGGAGAACGCCGACGCGGTGGCCTTCCCGCACACGTACACCGTGCCCGCGTTCCGGGGCCACGGCTACGCAGCCGACCTGGTCGCGTACGCGGTCGACGACGTCGAACGACGGACGGACAAGCGCATCGTGCCGATGTGCTGGTTCGTCGGCAAGTGGTTCGACGACCACCCCGACAGGGCAGCACTGCTCAGCCGCACCGCCGCGGACTGAGCCCGACGACAGGACCGACCATGCGACAGATCGTCCCCTTCATCTGGTTCGACGGGCAGGCCGAGGAGGCCGCCACGTTCTACACCTCGATGATCCCCGGGTCCTCGTTGGACCACGTCGAGAAGATGCCGGACGGATCGACGATCGTCGTCGAGTTCCGTCTGCACGGTCAGCCGTTCCGGGCCATGAACGCCGGACCCGGACACCCGCACACCGACGCGATCTCGTTCCAGCTCGACGTCGACGACCAGGACGAGCTCGACCGGGTCTGGGACGCCTTCCTGGCGGGCGGGGCGACACCGTCGATGTGCGGGTGGCTCACCGACGCGTGGGGAGTGGCCTGGCAGGTGACCCCGGCGAACTGGGGGGAGCTCATGCACGCCGGTGGCGACCCCGAGGCCTCGGCGCGGGCGTACCAGGCGATGATGCAGATGGTGAAGCTCGACATCCCCACCGTGCAGGCGGCGATCCGCGGCGACTGACCGCCCGCTGCGCGAAGCCGCAGGGGCAAGCCGGATCACGCAGACGTCGGCGCTGCGGCGCGACGGACCCCCGAGACCCGCAGGTATGGTGACCGCCAAGGGAACACGAGGGTTGGAGGCACCATGGACCAGCCGAGGCCCGACGTCCGCACCGCCGCGATCGAGCGTGCGTACACCGAGCTGTCGCGCATCACCCGGCGTGCGAGCATCCGGGCACGCGGCAGCGACGCCGTGCTCAGCGTGGTCGACCAGTCGCTCGTCGACTTCGTCGTCCAGCACCCGGGGTGCATGGCCATCGACATCGCCCGCTACCTGCACCTGAACCGCTCCACCATCTCGCGGCAGCTCGCCGGGCTGCTCGCCGCCGGACTGATCCGGACGATGGACGGCGGCACCGGCAACGCGAAGCCGCTCGAGGCAACGGACGCCGGCTGCGCCGCGCTCGACCGCTCCGTCCAGCTGCACCGAGCCGCGTTGGACGAGCGGATCGCCGACTGGTCCGACGACGACATCGCCCTGCTCGCCGGGCTCCTGGAACGCCTCGGTGCGGCGGACGAGGCCGGTCTGCCGATGCCGAGCCGCGACGACGACGCGTGACGACCTCGCTGCTCCTGGTCTCGGACACGCACCTGCCGAAGCGCGCGAAGGACCTGCCGGCCGCACTGTGGCAGGACGTCGACGCCGCCGACCTCGTCGTGCACGCGGGTGACTGGGTCGACCTGGCGACCCTCGATGCGCTCCAGGCCCGCAGCCGTTCGTTCGTCGGCGTCCGCGGCAACAACGACGGGCCGGAGTTCGACGACCGGTTGCCCCTCGTCGCTCGGTTCTCCGTCGAGGCCCTGCGGTTCGCACTCGTCCACGAGACCGGGGCCGCCACGGGCCGCGAGCGTCGGGCGACGGCGACGTACCCGGACACCGACGTGCTCGTCTTCGGCCACTCCCACATCCCCTGGGACACCACCGCGGACGGGGGCCTGCGGCTGCTCAACCCCGGCTCGCCGACCGACCGCCGACGGCAGCCCGACTTCACCTGGATGCGCTGCACCGTCGACGGTCCCGAGCTCGACGTCCGGGTGGTCCGGCTCGCCCCCGGCACCACCGAGCCGCGCGTGGTGTCCTCACCGGCAGCCGACCGCGAGGTGCGTGTGGAAGGGTGGGGACGTGCCCGATGAACTGCCCCCGGGTCCGCCCCCCGGACCGCGCGATCCCGGCGACGCCTGGGCGCAGGGCCCCGACGGCACCAAGGCCTGGGGCCTGTTCGGCGCGGCCGGACTGCTGGTCGACGACGGCGCCGGCCGCGTGCTGCTGCAGCACCGCGTCGAGTGGAGCCACCACGGCGGCACCTGGGGCATCCCCGGTGGGGCGCGGCACCAGCACGAGGACGCGGTCACCGGCGCACTGCGCGAGTCCGCAGAGGAAGCGGGCGTCCCCGACGACGGGATCGACCTGCGCCACACGTCCGTGCTCGACCTGGGGTTCTGGACCTACACGACGGTCGTCGGCCGCGCCGCCCGCCCGTTCGAGCCGGTCATCGCCGACCGGGAGAGCCTTGCCCTGTCGTGGGTGCCCGTGGCCGAGGTCGAGGACCTGCCCCTGCACCCGGGCTTCGGCGCGTCGTGGCCGGCGCTCCGTGCCGCCATCGACGTCGCACCCGTCGTGGTGGTCGACGCCGCGAACGTCGTCGGGAGCGTCCCCGACGGGTGGTGGCAGGACCGCGCCGGGGCTGCCGACCGGTTGCTCGACGGGGTGACGACGCTCGCTGGCGCCGGCCTGCCCGCAGCGGAACTCGGGCTGGAGTTCGACCGGTGGTGGCCGAGGTGGACCGTGGTGCTCGAAGGAGCAGCACGGGGCGCGTCCGCGGCGTCGACCGCCCCCGTCGACGTCGTCCGTGCCGCGGGCTCCGGTGACGACACGATCGTCGAGGTCGTGACGGCAGCCGTCGCTGCGGGTCGGGGACCGGTGGTCGTGGTGACCGCCGACCGTGGTCTGCGCGACCGGGTCACGGTCCTGGGCGACGCCGTCCAGGTCCGCGGACCGAGCTGGCTGCGCGACCGGCTCTGACGCAGCGCCCCGTCGCGGGAGTGGCGCCGGCCGAGGCCTGTCCGATCAGGGATGGATCGCGACATCGGCGCTGGTCAGCCGCTACGCTGACCCACACGTCGGCAGCACGTCAACGGAGACGACCGCGACAGGAGGCTCTCATGGAGCGCATCACCAGGGCAGCGGACCGGGTCCACCGCCCGGCCGGACCGTGGACACCCACCGTCCACCGTCTGCTGGGACACCTGCACGAGCAGGGGTTCGTGGCAGCACCGGAACCCATCGAACTCGGCGACACGCTCGAGACCGTGTCGTTCGTGCCGGGCGTCGCGGGGGAGTACCCCTGGACCGAGGACATCGCCAGCGAGGCCGCCCTCGTCACCAGCGCTCGGCTGCTCCGGCACTACCACGACGCGGCCGCGTCCTTCCCGCTCGACGGCACCGTCGACGTGTGGTCGCAGTCCGACCGGGCTCCGGTCGAGACAGTCGTGCACGGCGACTTCGCCCCGTACAACTGCGTCTACGACGGCATCCAGGCCGTGGGCATCATCGACTTCGACACGGCGCACCCCGGTCCGCGGGTCTGGGACGTGGCGAGCGCGGTGTACCGGTTCGCGCCGTTCACCACCGGGCAGGTCGAGGGCAGCACCGCCCCGACACTCGACGAACGCCTGGCCCGCGCCGCGGAGTTCTGCGGTGCGTACGGCCTCGACCCCGAGTCCCGCGCCCGTCTCGCTCCGACGATGGTGGCGTCGATCGTCGCGCTCGTGACGACCCTCGAGTCCGAGGCCGCGGCCGGCAACCCCAAGTTCGTCAGCGATCTGCAGCACGGCCACGCCGACCTGTACCGCGCCGACGTGGCCTACCTCGAGGAACACCTCGACGCCATCACCGCAGCGGTCGTCTAGGCCGGTCGCCCGCGTGTGACCCCGACCGCCGCCCAGCTCCGCGCGATGCGCCTGGCTGCGCAGCGCGTCGGGACCACGGGCGGGACACCGCTCGACGTCGTCACGCACATGCACGCGCTGCAGGGGCAGGACCTCGGCCAGTCGCTCTGGGCGGTCGGCGCACGCGCGCTCGGAGTGACACGGCGCGACGTCCGCGCGGCCTTCGACCGCGCGGAGTTCGTCCGGTCGTGGCCGATGCGCGGGACCCTGCACGTCCTGCGGGCGGACACCCTGCGCACGGTCCTGTCGCTCACCGCCGAACGGACCCTCCGCGGGCTCGCACGACGGGCGCGGGAGCTCGGGATCGACGACGCCCTGGTCGGCCGGGCGCGGGACGCGACGATCGAGGCACTGCAGGGCGGTCGTTCCCTCGACCGCGAGGGCGTCTTCGCGCGGTGGCGCGACGCCGGCATCGACGCGTCCGGCCAGCGGGGGTACCACCTGCTCCTGCACCTGTCGCAGCAGGGACTCGTGGCGTGGGGCCCGACCGGCCGGGTCGGCCAGGGACTCGTGCTGCTCGACGAGTGGTCGCCGGCGACCGAGACGGTTCCCGACCACGACGAGGCCCTGCGGCGCACCCTGGTCGGGTACCTGCGCGGCCGTGGCCCCGCGACGGATGCCGACGCGGCGCACTGGACGAAGCTCCCGCTCGGCGAGGTCCGTCGAGCGCGAGCGGTGGCAGGAGCGAGCGTCGAGGACCTCGGTGACGGGATCCTGGCGCTCGCCGACCGTCCCGATCCGGCACCGCTGACCGCCACGCACCTGCTGCCCGGCTTCGACGAGTACCTGCTCGGGTACGCCGACCGCAGCGGCCACCTCGCTGCCGCGCACGCGCTGCGGGTCGTCCCCGGCGCCAACGGCATGTTCCTGGCGATGGTCGTCCACCGCGGCCGGGTGGTCGGCACGTGGCGCACCGCCGAGCGCACTCGTGACGTCCGACTCACGGTCACGCCGTTCGAGCCGCTCTCCGCCGCGGCCACCCGCGCCGTCGACGGGGCTGCCGAGCGCGTCGGGCGGTTCCTCGAGCTGCCCGTGGTGCCGCAGGTCCTGGACCCGGCTGCCTGACGGTCCGGACCGGCGGGTCCGCGTCGGTCCGGCCTCCAGGCAGTCCGCAGCGCGCATGCGGCTGGGTCATACGGAGCGTCGGGTACTGTGCCAGGGCCATGACCGACAGCCCGGCCGACGCCACCCCGTACGAAGTCCTCGGCGTCGCCGCGACCGCCGACGACGAGGAACTCCGACGCGCCTACCGGCGCGCAGCCCGCGAGACGCACCCCGACCTCGGCGGCGACGCCATCCGGTTCCGCCGCGTCCAGATCGCCTGGGAACGCGTCGGCACGCCGGCGGCCCGGCGCGCGTACGACACCGGATCGCGGCCCACCTCCGCCCCGACGGCACCGTCCGGCGGGTCGGACTGGAGGACCGGCTCGGCCCGCGACGCCTACGCACCGCCCACGGCGCGGCGCGACTCCCGCCCGCGTGCCCGCTCCCACGGACACCCCGGCGGTCGCTCGCGCGAGGTCTTCCTCGCCGCCGAGCGCGAGTGGGTCGGTCTCGGCGACCCCATCGAGGACCCCTACGACCCGTCGCTGATCCGCAGCGCGCCGCGGTTCATCCGCCGCCTCCTCGGCGAGGCCCTCGCCGAGGAGGCGACGGCCTCGATCGTCGCCGACATGGGCATGGGCGTGACGGTGTGGCACGACCTCGACGCCGGCGCCGAGGGCAAGCTCGACCACGTCGTGCTGATGCCGAGCGGGCTCTGGGCGCTCGAGTCCATCGACTGGGGCGGGCCCGTGCGCGTGGAGCACGGCGAGGTCGTCGGTGAGACGCTCGAGCCCGGGGAACGCCCGGTCAAGGAGCTCGTCCGTGCGGCTCGCGCCGTGCAGAAGCAGACCCGCGTGCGGTTCACCGGCCGGTTGCTCGTCGTGCCGGACTCCGCGGTCGACGTCGACGTGCAGCTCGTCGGGCCGCAGCGGAAGCCCACGGCGTTCGTCGTCCGACGCAGTGCGCTCGGCCAGGTGCTCAACGGCGTCTGGTCGCCCGAGGGGGCCGTCGACGTCTTCGAGGTCCGCGACCGGCTGCAGCAGACCGTCCGCTTCGTCTGAGTCGGGGTCAGTACCCGCGGAGCTTCTCGAGGTCGCGGCGCTCCCGCTTGCTCGGGCGTCCGGCACCGCGGTCGCGCATCGGCACGAAGCCCGCTTCCTCCTTCGGCAGGCGTGCGGGCGTGCGGTCGTCGAGGTGCTTCGCCGCCTCGGTCGCACCGACGCGCTTGAGGATCAGGCTCTTCACGACGACGATCCGGTCGAAGCCGGCCTGGCGCACGCGGACCTCGTCCCCGGGGCCGACCGGCTGCGAGGGCTTGGCGCGCTCACCGTTGACCTTGACGTGCCCGGCCTTGCACGCGGTCGTGGCGGCGGACCGGGTCTTCGTGATCCGGACCGCCCAGATCCATGCGTCCACCCGGGCCTTGTCCATGCCCCCACCCTAGGCGCGCCGTACGCTCGGGTGCATGGGGGCGGACGCACAGGGGGAGATCGCACGAGCACTCGCGCTCCGGGTGCTCGGCGAGGTGGCCATCGGCGACCGCGTCGTCGTCCGGGCGCTGCACGGTGACGGTGCGTCGGACGCCCTCGGGGAGCTCGTCGCGCGGACGCCGGACACCGTCACGATCGACACCCGCCGGGGCCTCGTGGCGATCGACCTGGCGGACGTCGTCGCCGCCAAGCGCGTCCCGCCGCCGCCCACACCGCGCTCCCGCCTGCGCTGAGGCTCGTGGGCGCACCGTGCGGGGTCAGCACGGTGCGAGGTTGTTCGTCGGTGCGAGGTCGACGGCGTGGTGCGGCGTCAGTTCCTCGCACGGGCCGGCCAACCCCGCACCGGCCGCGAGGCGAGCACGGCGCACAGCGCCCCGTGGTGAACACGCCCGACCCCGGCGAGCCGTGCCCAACCGGTCCGCCGCCGGGTCGTAGCCTCGGGCCATGGCAGTCCCCGTCCCGCTCGGCACCGAGGACCGCACCGCACGCCTGGTCCTCCGGCGTCCCGACTCCTGGCAGCGTGCGGACGTCGCCCAGGCCGACCTGCGCGTCACCGGTGAGGACGTCGTCCTGACCGTGCGCTCCCGACCGAGTGACCGCACGATCGGGGACGAGAACGCCTCGCTGCTCGACCGGCTGCCGGGCTCCGTCGACGGCCTGCTGCTGGTCGGGTGCGACGTCTGGACCGGCGTCGGCGCCCCCGCACGCCTGGTCGAGTACGTCCGTCCGGACGCCGGCGACGAGGACCGCGACGACGCCCACGGCGACATCGTCGGCGCGCACCTGGTGTTCGTGACCGGACGCCACCGCGTCGACGTCACGGTCGAGCGCCCACTGGCCCGGCTCCGCGCCACGGACGACCTGGTGTTCGCCGTCCTCGAGTCCGTCCGCGCCACCGACACGGTCACGGCCCGGGACAGCCGCGACCTCGAGTCGCTCCCCGTCCCGCCCGTCCCCGCTCCGGTCCTCGGTCCGCAGCTGGGCGACGAGGCCCTCGGGACCCTGCAGAGCATGGCCGGCAAGCGCTGGACCCCGACGCTCCTGCGCACCACGGGCGGCCGCGAACTCGTCGAGGCCGGCCTCGTCGGCCGGTTCGGCACGCTCCCCGCCACGACGCAGACGCTCATCGCCCCGTGGAGCGGCGACGCAGCGCCGACCACCCTGGAACAGCACCTGCCCGACGGGCGCGTGTCGCGCCTCCAGGCCTGGGCGGGGACCGTCGTCGACGCGCCGGACGACCGTGGCTCGGTCGTCGCGCGGCTGTCGGCCGAGCGGGTGGTGCAGACGGCGGCCGGGAGGCTCGGTGTCGGTCCGGTGTGGACCTTCCCGTTCCGGACGGGGTCGTTGCGAGCCGACCTGCTCGGTCGGCGCCTGGCCGGCGGCGACGACGCTCCCGACCTGCCCGCGGAACTGGCCGAGGCCGACCCGCGACTGGCGCGGTTCTGGGCGGCCCCGTGGACCGTGTCCTTCCTGCGCCGACCCGGTGCGTCGCGTCCCGTCACCGTCGTGCGTGCAGCGGGTCACGGTTTCGCGAGGGTCGGACGCACGGACGCCGGCGAGACCGCGTTCTCCGCGGAGTCGCCGGCGAACGTGTACCGGTCGCTCGTGCGTGCCTTCCTGTCGGCCGACCCTGCCTAGAGTGCCGGGCCCGCCGTCAGCGTCACCGTGACGGTGCTCGCCGCGCCGGCGCTGTTCGTGTAGCCGACGGTGACCTGGTCGCCGACCGACTTCGACTGGATGACCTGCGTCAGCTGGTCGGAGCTCGTCACCGCGGTGCCGTCGATCGAGGTGATCGTGTCACCGGCGGCGAGCCCCGCGGTCGCGGCACCGGAACCCGCGACGGTGCCGGCCACCGCGACGCCACCGGTGGTGGCGGTGCCGCTGACCTGCACGCCGAGGAACGCCGGCAGGCCGATCGTGATCGTGCCCGACGCGTCACCGGCCAGGATCTTCTCGGCGATGGACTTCGCCGTGGCGATCGGGATCGCGTACCCGGTGACCTCGGCGGAACCCGACGAGGCAGCGGTCGCCATGCCGACGACCTCGCCCTCGGAGTCCAGCACCGGGCCGCCCGAGTCGCCCGAGACGATGTCCGCCGCGACCTCGATGAGCCCGGAGAGCGACTCGGTCCCCGTGCCGGACTCGCTCTGCACCTGGATGGCCTGGTCCGTCGCCGTGACGGTGCCCTCGGCGGCGACCAGGTTGCCCGTGCCCTCGGCGTTCCCGACGTCGGTGACGGCGTCGCCGGTCTTCGCGCCGCCGTCGTCGTCGAGCGAGACCGTCGACAGGCCGGAAGCGTCCTTGAGCTTGAGCACGGCGACGTCGTTCGTGGCATCGGCCCCGACCACCTCGGCGTCGTACTGCTTGCCGGTGGTCTCGTCGGTGACGCTGATGCTCGTCGCGCCCTGGATGACGTGGTTGTTGGTCAGGATCGTGCCGTCCGAGGTCAGCACCATGCCGGTGCCGGCGGCCTGGGACGCGGCGTCGTACCCGATCACCGTGTTGATCGTGACGACGCCCTTCTTCTGCGCCGCAGTCGCCGCGGTCGCGGGGGACTGGGTGCTCGACCCGTCGCTGCTCCCGCTGCCACTGCCGTTGCCGCTTCCCTCGCCCGGCACGGTGAAGCCGTTCGTGCCGCTGCCGTCCGAACCCGTGCCGCCGCCCGTGCCCGGCAGGGTCGTCGTGCCCTGCGACTGGCTCGACGTCGTCTGCGTGCCGTGCGAGGACAGGCCGAAGGCGGTGCCTCCGGCGGCGCCGAGGATCGCCAGGGCGGCGACACCGGATCCGATCATGAGACCGAGGCGACGCTTCTTCGTGCCGGGGCGGGTGCCGAAGGCGCCGCTCCAGCCCTGCGGGGCCGCGGCGCCGTGGCCGGACCCGGCGTGGTCGCCGTGCTGGGCCGCGTGGGCCCACGTGTGGGTGCCGGCCAGCGCGGGGCTGCCAATGAGGTACGGGCCGCGGCCGTCGGCGGCGTAGGCGTAGGGACCGGAACCGTCGGGAGCGTAGAGGTACGGGCCCGATCCGTCGAAGGCGTAGGCGGGACGGAGCGTCGACGCGTCGGCGTGCGGAGCCTCCCACGCGGAGCGGCGTGCGGTGTCCTGGGCGTCGATCGGCGTGGTGCCCGGTTCGGCGTCGGGGTTCGGGGTCTCGTTCATCGGTGCTCTCCGGTCGCTCTCGACGTCCCGGTCGGGCGTCGTGGGTACGAGTACAGGCCCGGAACCCATGACGCACCTATGAACGAGCCCTGCGTGCGCTCACGACTCCCTCGGCGGTCACCGAACGGGAGTCCACGTTAGGGTTGCCTCACCCCTCATGCGTTCCCCGTCGCCCGCGCCACCGGCGCCCAGCTCCGTGCCACGACTCGTCGGCGCGACCGTCCTCGCGGTCGTGGTCCTCGCCGTCGCGGTGGCGTTGAGCGTCGCCTTCGGGTCGCGGCCGATCCCGCTCGGCACGGTGTTCGACGCCGTACTGCACCCGGGCCGGAACGACGAGGTCGGGCTGATCGTGATCGGCAACCGGGTGCCCAGGACCGTCGTGGGCCTGCTCGCCGGGGCCGCGCTCGGCGTCGCCGGCGCGGTCATGCAGGGCGTGACGCGGAACCCGCTCGCCGACCCGAGCATCCTCGGGATCAACTCCGGTGCCGCCCTGGCCGTCGTCACGGGCATCGCGGTCTTCGGGATCAGCGGGACCGCCGCCTACCTGCCCTTCGCGTTCGCCGGCGCGGCCCTGGCGGCCCTCCTGGTCTACGGCATCGCCGCGGTCGCGCGCCGCGGTCTGACGCCGGTCGGACTCGCCCTCTCCGGCGCGGTCGTCGCGGCGGCGCTCGGTTCGGTGACGACCGCGGTGCTCGTGACCAGTCAGAGCCTGCTCGACCAGCTGCGGTTCTGGCAGGTCGGCGCGCTCGCCGGCAAGGACCTCGGCACGGCGGGCGTCGTCACCGTGCCCGTGCTCGTCGGGCTCGTCCTCGCCGTCGCGCTCGGGCGGTCGCTCAACACCCTGGCGCTCGGCGACGAGCTCGCGGCGTCCCTCGGGCAGCGGGTCGTGCTCGTCCGGGCGCTCGGGGGCCTCGTCACGGTCCTGCTCGCCGGGTCCGCCGTCGCGGCAGCCGGTCCCGTCGCGTTCATCGGGCTCGCCGTGCCGCACGCCGTCCGACGACTGAGCGGTCCGGACCACCGCTGGACGATCCTGCTGTCGGCGGTCGTCGCTCCGGCGTTCCTGCTCGTCGCCGACGTCGTCGGTCGCGTCGTGGCGTACCCGGGGGAGCTGCAGGTCGGCATCGTCACCGCGCTGATCGGCGCTCCCGTGTTCATCGCGCTGGTCCGTTCGAAGGCGGTGCGTGGCCTGTGAGCAGGCGCGTGGTCGGTGTCCGGCGAGAGCTCGTCGTCCTGGGATCGGTGCTCGTGGTGCTCGTCGCACTGGTGCTCGTGGGCCTGGGCGTCGGCGAGATCCCCCTCGCACCCGGACAGGTCGTCGCGGCGCTCGTCGGGCACGGCGACACGGTGTCGGACTTCGTGATCGGGCAGCTCCGCGGACCCAGGACCCTGGCGGCGCTCCTGGTCGGGGCGAGCCTCGGCGTCGCGGGGGCCATCGTGCAGAGCATCGTCCGGAACCCGATCGCGAGCCCCGACGTCATCGGCATCACCTCGGGTGCGAGCGCAGCCGGGCTCACCGCCATCGTGCTGTTCGGTGCGTCCGGCGTCAGCCTGTTCGCGACCGTCGTCGTCGGGGCGCTCGTCGTCTCGGTGGTGATCGCGGGGCTGGCCTGGGGTCGGGGGATCACCGGCAACCGGGTGGTCCTGGTCGGCATCGGCGTCGCGGCGATGTGCCTGAGCGTCACCGGGTGGCTGCTGACGAGCGGCTCCGTGCAACAGGCGGGCACGGCGCTGCTCTGGCTCTCCGGCAGTCTCAACGCGGTCGACCGCGGGATCGTCGGCGTGCTCGGGATCGCGTTCGTCGTGCTCGTGGTCGCCGCGCTCGTGCAGTCGCCGCGCCTGACGGTCCTGACCCTCGGGGACGAGGTGGCCTCGTCGCTCGGACTGCGTCCCGACCGCGCGAAGGTCCTGCTCCTCCTGACCGCGGTGTGCCTGACCGCCGGAGCCGTCGCGACCGCCGGCCCGGTGTCGTTCGTCGCGCTGATGGCAGCACCGATCGCCCGACGACTGGTGGGCGGGGGACGCGTCGCGCTGGCACCCGCCGCCGGGGTCGGCGCGACCATCGTCCTGGCGAGCGACCTGGTCGCGCAGTTCGCGATCCCCGGCACCGCGCTGCCGGTCGGTGTCGTGACGGGCGTCGTCGGCGCGCCCTACCTGCTCTGGCTGCTCGCCCGCGGGCGCTGAGCGGCGACGCCCCACCGGTCCCACCGCGGCCGCGAGCCGTCGCGCCGGACCCGCACCGGGCCTCCTGACCGACCCGTCCGGACGCGCAACCCGCACGCACCCCGCAGTGGTGTTGCGGGATGCCGCACAGCAGGGCCGGAACCCCCCGTCCGGGTGTCCACGTCCCCCGTCGTGTCCCCCTACCGTCGGACACGAACCGGACACCCGACAGCGCGCGAACCCGATCGCGGGCTGGTCCGGACGACAGAAGGACACCCATGCCCGAAGAGTTCGACGCCGCGCCCGTGCGCCGTCGGCAGTGGGGTTCCGAGCGGCGTACCCACCCGCTCGACACACTGCACGCCCGCCCCTCCGACCGGAAGCTCGTCTCCGGCCGGATCGCCATCATCCTGACCATCGCCTTCTGGCTGGCGTACGTCGTCTACACGGTGATCCGCCAGTTCCTCGACTACGGCACCGAGAGCTTCCGGTTCACCACGGAGGCGCTGTCGTACCTGGTCGTGGTGACCTTCCTGACCTTCTCGGCGCTGATGCACCTGATCGCGCGGCAGGGGGCGCTCGAGCGGTTCGCCACGCACGTGCGGGTGCCGCGCGCCGAACTCGACCGGCACTTCGCCGCGGGCCACGAGTCACCGCTGACCGTCCTGGTGCCGAGCTACGCCGAGGAGCCCGACGTCGTCGCGACCACCCTGTGGTCGGCGGCGCTGCAGGAGTACCCGTCGCTGCGCATCGTCCTGCTCGTGGACGACGCACCGTTCCCGACCGACCCCGAGACCCTCGCCAAGCTGCAGCGCACCCGCGCGGTCGCCGCCGGCATCCAGACGCAGCTCGCCCCGGCGGCCGAGCGCTTCCAGGAGGCGCTCCTGTCCGCCGAGGTCGAGGCGTCCCACACCCCGACCGCGACCGTCGACTCGCTCCGCACGCTCGTCGAGCACCACCGCTGGGCCGACGCCTGGCTGCGGCGTCACGCCCGCGAGCACGACGTCGTCGACCACGTCGACCGGTTCTTCAACGACCAGGTGCTGGTCGGGCTGGCGGACGAGTTCCGCCTGACGTCCGACGCGCTCGACGCGGCGATCACCGATGCGCTGGACGCGGCTGACCCGTCGCGCACCGACACGGCCGACACCGAGCAGCGCCCCGTGCTGACCGGCGTCAGTTCGGCGCGCGTCGTCGAGCTGCAGCGTCGCCTGGCCTGGACCTTCACGGCCGAGATCACGACGTTCGAGCGCAAGCGATTCGCCAACCTCTCCGACGAGGCGAACAAGGCGATGAACCTCAACTCGTACATCGGGCTGCTCGGCGGCGCGTACGCGTTCGACGAGACGGCCTCGGGCACGATCCTCCGCACCGTCACCGACCCGGAGACCGCCGACCTCGTGGTCCCCGCGTCGGACTACGTGCTGACCCTCGACGCCGACTCGGTGCTGCTGCGCGACTACTGCCTGCGCCTGGTCTACTTCCTCGAGCAGCCGGAGAACGCCCGCGTCGCCGTCACGCAGACGCCGTACTCGTCGTTCCGCGGCGCTGCGACGCGCATCGAGCGGCTCGCCGGCGCGACCACGGACATCCAGCACATCCTGCACCAGGGCATGTCCCGGCACGACGCGACCTTCTGGGTCGGCGCCAACGCGGTCATCCGGACCCGTGCGCTCCGCGACATCGAGGAGGTCGAGACCGTCGGCGGCTTCGAGGTGAAGCGCTACGTGCAGGACCGTACGGTCATCGAGGACACCGAGTCGAGCATCGACCTCGGCATGCACGGCTGGACCCTCGTCAACTACCCGGAGCGGCTGTCCTACAGCGCGACCCCGCCCGACTTCGGGTCGCTCATCGTGCAGCGTCGACGGTGGGCCAACGGCGGTCTGCTGATCCTGCCGAAGTACCTGCGTCAGGTCCGCGAGCGTCGAGCCCGGGGCGAGCGGGTCGGCATCATCGAGATGGCACTGCGCGTCAACTACATGGCGTCGATCGCGTGGGGGTCGCTCGGGCTCATCTTCCTGCTGGCGTACCCGTACGACTCGCGGCTGCTCAGCCCGATGGTGCTCCTCGCCGCGCTGCCCTACTTCTGGCTCTACGGCAGCGACCTGAAGTACTGCGGGTACCGGCGGACGGACATCCTGCGGATCTACGG
Source organism: Curtobacterium sp. MCLR17_007 (assembly GCF_003234655.2). Classification (NCBI taxonomy): domain Bacteria; kingdom Bacillati; phylum Actinomycetota; class Actinomycetes; order Micrococcales; family Microbacteriaceae; genus Curtobacterium; species Curtobacterium sp. MCLR17_007. The sequence goes on from NZ_CP126271.1 coordinate 1,415,035, forward strand.
CTTCAACCTCATCCTGATGCCGGTCAACGTCGCCGGCGTGCTCAAGAGCATCCAGCAGGCGCTCACGGCGAAGAAGATCCCGTTCGCCCGCACGCCGAAGGTCCGCGACCGCACGGCCTCGCCCGCGCTGTACGTCCTGGCGCCGTTCGCGATGGTGGCCTTCTCGGTGTTCACGTTCATGCGCGACTCCGACGCCGGCAACTGGGGCAACGCGGTGTTCGCCGCGTTCAACGCCCTGCTCGCGCTGTACGCGATCGTCGCCTACATCGGGCTCTGGAACGCCGTCGTCGACGTGTTCCTCTGGGCGACGTCGTGGATGTACTACGACCCGTCCGCCCGGGCCGCCCGACGCGCATCGCGCCGAGCTGCCCGTGCGTCCCGCCGTGCCGCGAAGCGCGGCCGCACTCCCGAGCTGCAGCCCGTCACCGAGGACTGGCGCGCCGTCCTCTACTTCGGTGACCGCGGTCACGCGATGCCGAACCGCCACCACGCAGACGTCGTCGGCGCGGCGCGGAGCGTCGCGCACCCCACATCGACCACCACGAACGAGAAGACGGCCGCCTGACCATGTCGAGCACGAAACGCCTCTCACCGATCCGCGTCTCCCTGGCCGCCGTCGTGGCCATCGCCCTGGTCGGCGCCGGCTGGGTCGGCTTCGACCGCTGGCAGTCCGCGCAGGCCTCGGAGACCCAGTCGCCCTGGTTCGCCGCCTACACCGACGTGACCGCCACGCCGACGTTCGCCTTCGAGGACGTCAAGAGCCACCGCGGCCGCAACGTCATGCTGTCCTTCGTGGTCGCCGACCACGACGCCGCGTGCAGCCCGAGCTGGGGGTCGTACTACTCCATGCAGGGCGCCTCGGACCAGCTCGACCTCGACCGGCGCATCGCCCGGTTGCAGCAGCAGCAGGGCGAGGTCGGCGTGTCCTTCGGCGGTCTGGCGAACGACGAGCTCGCCACGACCTGCACGGACACCGACGACCTGGTCGACGCCTACGCCAGCGTGGTGCGTCGCTACGACGTCAGCACCGTGGACTACGACGTCGAGGGGGACGACCTGACGAACCACGCTGCGGGTCAGCGGCGTGCGGAGGCCGTCGCCACCCTGCAGCGCGAGCGTCGCGACGCCGGTCACCCGCTGGCGGTCTGGCTCACCCTGCCCGTCGCACCGGCCGGCCTGACGAGCGACGGCACCACCGCGGTCGCCCAGTTCCTGAAGGCCGGGGTCGACCTGGCCGGGGTCAACGCCATGACCATGGACTACGGCGACGCCAAGGGCGCCAGCCAGAGCATGTACGGCGCGTCGGTGCAGGCACTCCAGCAGGTCCACCGGCAGCTCGGCGTGCTCTACACCCGCGCCGGCACCCCGCTGTCCGACGGCACGCTGTGGCACAAGGTCGGCGCGACGCCCATGATCGGGCAGAACGACGTGCAGGACGAGGTCTTCTCGATGGCCGACGCCCGCAAGCTGAACGCCTGGACCCGGCAGCAGGGCCTCGGCCGCATGTCGATGTGGTCCCTGAACCGCGACACGACGTGCGGCTCGAACTACGTCAACCTGTCCACCGTGTCGAACTCGTGCTCGGGCGTCGACCAGCACGGCGTGCTCTTCGCGGACGTCCTCGGCAAGGGCTACTCGGGTCGGGTGCTGGCCGCGGCGTCGGGCGTCACGACGGCGGAGCCCTCCGCCACCGTGCAGCCCACCGACGACCCCTCGACCAGCCCGTACCCGGTCTGGAACGCGGACGCCTCGTACCTCGAGGGCACCAAGACCGTCTGGCACCGCAACGTCTACCAGGCGAAGTGGTGGACGTCGGGCGACCTGCCCGACGACCCGGTGCTCAGCGCGTACGAGACCCCGTGGCAGCTCGTCGGTCCGGTCCTGCCGGGCGAGAAGCCGGTGAAGCCGGTCACGCTGCCCGCGGGGACGTACGACGCCTGGTCCGGCACGACCACGTACGACACGGGTGCTCGCGTGCTGTTCCACGGCACGCCGTACCAGGCGAAGTGGTGGAACACCGGCGACAGTCCACAGGCGTCCACCAGCGACCCGGACGGGTCGCCGTGGGTCCGGCTCAAGGACGCCGAGGTGCGGCGGATCCTGCAGGACGTCCAGGCCGGCGGGGCGGCCCCGGCGGCCGACGCCGACTGACGTCGCCGGTGACGGTCTGGAGGCTCGGCGCGGTCCCGCACCGAGCCTCCGGTCCGCCACCTGGCGGACACCGCGTGTCCGCTCGCCGCGGACAGTCCGTGTCACCCGTCCACGGGGCTCTCGACGGACCTCTGGTTTCCGATACGCTTGGACGCCAAGAGGAGGAGGTCCACGATGCCAGATCCAGTGGTCCCGCAGCCCGAGGGACAGAAGACCCCGGAGCAGCGGCTGGTCGACACGACGCTGACCTTCAGCATGGAACTCGGAGCGGCACTCACGCCCGAGTCCGGTGTCTCGCCCGAAGAACGCGACGCGATCAACGCGCTGCCGTCCGGTTCCGCGCTGCTCGTCGTGCGCCGCGGCCCCAACGTCGGCGCCCGGTTCCTGCTCGACTCCGACGTCACGACGGCCGGCCGGCACCCCGACGCCGACATCTTCCTCGACGACGTCACCGTGTCGCGCAAGCACGCGCAGTTCCTGCGGAGCGGCACGAGCTTCACCGTCAAGGACAACGGCTCGCTCAACGGCACCTACTTCGACGGGGAGCGCATCGACGAAGCGCCGCTCGCCGACGGGGCCGAGGTGCAGGTGGGCAAGTTCCGCCTGACGTTCTACGCGTCCCGCGTCGACCTGGCGCGCCTGGCGAACGCGTAGTGGCTGCGCGCTCGGCCGCGGTGCGGTCGGGTTCGCCTGCTGCGGACCTGCTGACGATCGGGCAGGTCCTGGCTCGGCTCAAGCCGGAGTTCCCGGACCTGTCGAGTTCGAAGCTGCGCTTCCTCGAGGAGCGCGAACTCGTGACGCCGATCCGGACCGCCAGCGGGTACCGCAAGTTCTCGCCCGCCGACCTCGAGCGCCTGCGGGTCGTCCTGGGGCTGCAGCGCGACCACTACCTGCCGCTCAAGGTCATCAAGGAGTACCTCGCCGACCTCGACGCCGGGCGCGAGCCCGTGCTGCCGGGTGGCGGTGACGGACCGAAGCCGTCGATCCTCGGGGGCGAGAAGCGCTACTCCCGCGACGACCTCGTCCGAGCGGCCGGCGCGTCGCCGATGCTGCTGTCGGACGCCGTCTCCGCGTCGCTGCTGCCGGCGTCCGACACCTTCGGCGAGGACGCGGTCGTCGTCCTCAAGGCCCTCGTCGAGCTGCAGCGCACCGGCATCGAGCCGCGCCACCTCCGGACGTTCCGCAGCACCGCCGAGCGCGAGGTCGGCCTCATCGAGTCGGCGCTGATGCCCGTCTCACGCCGTGGGGACGCCACCGCGAAGGCCAAGGCACTCGAGGCCGCGCGCGAGATCGCCGGGCACCTCGAGGTCATCCGTTCCAACCTCATCCGCGCGGCGATCGGGCGGATGGACGCATGAGCGTGCGAGGTGCGAGGCCTGTCGTTCCGTCGGTGCGTGGGCGTATCCTCGACACGCCGGACGCGCCGAGTCGGATGTCCCGCGCGGGAGCCGTCGGAGTCGCTACCGTTGACCTCGGCACAACTCTCAACCCGTCGTTGAAGCTTCGGGTGAGGGCTCGATCGTCCTGGAAGGCAGTCCAATGAGTGGGAACGAAACCCCCGGTACCCCGTCAGACATGACGCGGTACGACCTCGGTCTGCTCTTCACCGACGGCCTGCCCGAGCACGACGAGCAGAACGGCTACCGCGGCACCGTCGCCGCCAAGGCCGCCGGCATCAGCTACCGCCAGCTCGACTACTGGGCCCGGACCGAGCTCGTCGAGCCCACGATCCGCGGGGCCGCCGGTTCCGGGTCGCAGCGGCTGTACGGCTTCCGCGACATCCTCGTGCTCAAGCTCGTGAAGCGCCTGCTCGACACCGGCATCTCGCTCCAGCAGATCCGCACCGCCGTCAACCAGCTCCGCGAGTCCGGCGTCTCCGACCTGGCACAGACCACGCTGATGTCCGACGGTGCATCGGTGTACCTGTGCACCTCGGACGACGAGGTCATCGACCTGGTCTCGCGCGGGCAGGGCGTGTTCGGCATCGCGGTGGGCAAGGTCCTGCGCGAGGTCGAGACCTCGCTCGTCGAGCTCGACGCGACCCCGGCGGCCGACCCCGCCGACGAGCTCGCCGCGCGCCGCGCCACCCGCGCTTCCTGACGCACGCGTCCCGCGTGACCCCTGCGCCCGCGTGACCCCTCCAGGTTCCACAATTCGCGCATCTCAACGCTCGTGACAGTCGACTCGTGCCACCTCGAGGGACGTGAGCGGCGAGTCGTGGAACTCCGGCAGTGTGCGAGGCGGATCGAGGCTGCACCTCAGGGGCACCTCACGCGTCCGACGTCGCGGGACATGCCGTGCGAAGACGCCTGACGTCGCACAGTCCGTCGCTCGGGCGCGGCTCGGGCGGCAGTTCGGGCGACCTCGGTGCCCGCGAACGGTGAGCGCGTGATCGGGATGTGGCGGTCGCCCTCCCTGCAGGACTGACGCTCGACATCTCACGACATGCCGCGCGCAGGACGACCACGTCGCACGGTCCGCCGTGCGGAACACGATCAAGCGGCAGTTTGCGCGACCTCGGCAGACGCGGACGGCCCGAGGGGGTCAGGCGGGAGCGCCGTCGGCGCCGTGTGGGGCTGTGCCGATCTGCCCGGGGTCAGGCGGGAGCGCCGTCGGCGCCGTGTGGGCCTGTGCCGATCTGCCCGGGGTCAGGCGGGAGCGCCGTCGGCGCCGTGTGGGGCTGTGCCGATCTGCCCGGGGTCAGGCGGGAGCGCCGTCGGCGCCGTGTGGGGCTGTGCCGATCTGCCCGGGGTCAGGCGGGAGCGCCGTCGGCGTAGGGGCCGATCTTCCCCGTCCGCATGATCCGCTCGAGCAGCTGGTCGAAGTTGCGCGCCATCTCCTGGGCGGACTCGCCGGGCCACACGTGCAGGGGCTTCGCGGCACCCTGGGCCTGCTGCAGCGACGTGCGCTCCGGCAGCTGCGGTGAGAGCACGAGCGGCCCGAACATGTCGCGGAGTTCCTTGATGCGGAACTGGTGCTCGAGGGACTGCACGCGCGCCCGGTTGACGATGATGCCGAGGGGCTGCAGGCGGGGCGAGAGCCCGCGGCGGATCTCCTCGATCGCGCGGAGCGCCCGGTCGGCAGCGGCCACGGAGAACAGGCCCGGCTCGGTGACGACGGTGACGCGGTCGGATGCGGCCCAGGCGGTACGGGTCAGGGCGTTGAGCGACGGTGCGCAGTCGATGAGCACCAGCTCGTAGTCCTGCTCGACGTTGGCGAGTGCCTCTTCGAGCTTCCAGATGTCGCGGATGGAGGGGTGCGGGCCGTCGAAGTTGATGGCCGAGGGTGAGCCCACCAACACGTCGATCTTGCCCTGCGAACCCTTCGTCCAGCCGGACGGCGCGATGGCCTGGCGGACGATCTTCTCCTTCGGGTTCTCGAGCACGTCCGCCACGTTCAGGTGACCGGCGATGTTGATGTCGAGGCCGGTGGAGACGTCGGACTGCGGGTCGAGGTCGACGACCAGCGTTCGCAGGCCCTTGGCGAACGCGGCCGAGGTCAGACCGAGTGTGACCGTCGTCTTGCCCACACCGCCCTTGAGAGAGCTCACGCTGAGTACATGCACGTTGAGCAACGTTACCGCCAGTAGGGTTGTCCCACCTGACCCAGCGCTGAAAGGGCCCGCGTGTTCCGCAAGATCCTGGTCGCCAACCGTGGCGAGATCGCGATCCGTGCCTTCCGTGCGGCGTTCGAACTCGGTGCCCGCACCGTCGCTGTCTACCCGTACGAGGACCGCAACTCGTTGCACCGCCTCAAGGCGGACGAGGCCTACCTGATCGGGGAGCGCGGGCACCCGGTGCGCGCCTACCTCGACGTGGCGGAGATCATCCGTGTGGCGCGGGAGTCCGGTGCCGACGCGATCTACCCCGGGTACGGCTTCCTCTCCGAGAACCCCGACCTGGCGGCGGCTGCCGAGGCCGCGGGCATCACCTTCATCGGCCCCGGGCAGCACGTGCTCGAGATGGCCGGCAACAAGGTCACGGCCAAGGAGCACGCGATCGCCGCCGGGGTCCCCGTGCTCGCCAGCACGCCGGCCAGCCGCGACGTCGACGAGCTCGTCGCGGGCGCCGAGGCGGTCGGCTTCCCGGTGTTCGCGAAGGCCGTCGCCGGCGGTGGTGGCCGTGGCATGCGGCGTGTCGAGACGGCTGCCGAGCTCCGACCCGCACTCGAAGAGGCCATGCGCGAGGCCGACAGCGCGTTCGGCGACCCGACGATGTTCCTCGAACAGGCCGTCCTGCGCCCGCGGCACATCGAGGTGCAGATCCTCGCCGACGCCTCGGGCACCGACGCCGGCACGATCCACCTGTTCGAGCGGGACTGCTCCGTGCAGCGCCGCAACCAGAAGGTCGTCGAGATCGCCCCCGCGCCGAACCTCGACCCCGCGGTCGCCGCTGCGCTGCACCGCGACGCCGTCGCCTTCGCGCGCTCGATCGGCTACGTGAACGCCGGCACCGTCGAGTTCCTGCTCGACACCGTCGGCGAGCGAGCCGGCCAGCACGTGTTCATCGAGATGAACCCGCGGATCCAGGTCGAGCACACCGTCACCGAAGAGGTGACCGACGTCGACCTGGTCCAGTCGCAGATGCGCATCGCCGCGGGGGAGACCCTGGCCGACCTCGGGCTCGCGCAGGACACCGTCGCCGTGCACGGTGCCGCGCTGCAGACCCGCATCACGACCGAGGACCCGACGCAGGGCTTCCGTCCCGACACCGGTCGCATCACCACCTACCGCAGCCCCGGTGGCGCCGGTGTCCGTCTCGACGGCGGCACGGTCGCCACGGGCGCCCAGATCAGCCCGCACTTCGACTCCATGCTGGCGAAGATGACGTGCCGCGGGCGGGACTTCGCCACCGCGGTCAGCCGGGCCAAGCGTGCCCTCGCCGAGTTCCGCATCCGGGGCGTCAGCACGAACATCCCGTTCCTCCAGGCCGTGCTCGACGACCCGGACTTCGCGCGCGGGGACATCTCGACCGCGTTCATCGAGGAACGCCCGCAGCTGTTCGGCGGGCACGTGTCGAAGGACCGCGGCACGAAGGTCGTGAACTGGCTGGCCGACGTCACCGTCAACCGGCCGAACGGCGTCCGCGGCGCCCAGACCGTGGACCCGGCGCGGAAACTGCCGACCATCGACCTGACCACCCCGCCGCCCGCGGGGCAGCGACAGCGCCTGCAGGAGCTCGGTCCCGCCGGGTGGGCGAAGGCCCTCCGCGACCAGACCCCGCTCGCCGTCACCGAGACGACGATGCGCGACGCCCACCAGTCGCTCCTGGCCACCCGGGTCCGCAGCAAGGACCTGGTCGCCGTCGCCCCGCACGTCGCCCGTCTGACCCCGCAGCTCCTCAGCATCGAGGCCTGGGGCGGTGCGACCTACGACGTCGCCCTCCGGTTCCTCGGCGAGGACCCGTGGGAGCGACTGGACGCACTGCGCCAGGCGATGCCGAACATCCCGATCCAGATGCTGCTGCGCGGCCGCAACACGGTGGGCTACACGCCGTACCCGACCGAGGTCACGGACGCGTTCGTCGCCGAGGCGGCCGCGTCCGGCGTCGACGTCTTCCGCGTCTTCGACGCCCTGAACGACGTCAGTCAGCTCCGACCCGCCCTGGAGGCCGTGCTCGCGACCGACACGGCCGTCGCCGAGGCCGCGCTCTGCTACTCCGGCGACCTGTTGGACCCGGCCGAGGACCTCTACACGCTCGACTACTACCTGCGTCTCGCCGAGCAGATGGTCGAGGCCGGTGCGCACGTCATCGGGATCAAGGACATGGCGGGGCTGCTCCGCGCCGGCGCCGCCGAGCGCCTGGTGACCGCGCTCCGCGAGCGCTTCGACCAGCCGGTCCACGTGCACACGCACGACACGGCCGGCGGGCAGCTCGCCACGCTCCTGTCCGCGGCGCGGGCCGGGGCGGACGCGGTGGACGTCGCAGCCGCGCCGATGGCCGGCACCACCAGCCAGCCGAGCATGTCCGCGCTCGTGGCCGCTCTGGCGCACACCGAGCGGGACACGGGCCTGTCGCTCGCCGCCGTCGGTGACCTCGAGCCCTACTGGGAGGCGGTCCGACGGGCGTACGCCCCGTTCGAGTCCGGTCTCGCCGGGCCGACCGGGCGGGTGTACAAGCACGAGATCCCGGGCGGTCAGCTCTCGAACCTGCGTCAGCAGGCCATCGCGCTCGGCCTCGGCGACCGCTTCGAGCAGGTCGAGGACTGGTACGCCGAGGCGAACCGGATCCTCGGACGCCCGACCAAGGTCACGCCGTCCTCGAAGGTCGTCGGTGACCTGGCCCTGCAGCTCGCGGCGGTCGACGCCGACCCCGTCGACTTCGAGCAGAACCCACACAAGTACGACATCCCCGACTCGGTGATCGGCTTCATGGCCGGGGAGCTCGGCGAACTGCCGGGCGGCTGGCCAGAGCCGTTCCGCTCCAAGGTGCTCGCGGGCCGCGACGTCACCCCGACGATCACGCCCGTGCCCGACGACGAGCGTGCGCACCTGGCCGTCGCGGGGCAGGACCGCCGACAGGCGCTCAACCGCCTGCTCTTCCCCGGTCCGACCGAGGCCTTCCAGCGGGTCCGCGACGAGTACGGCGACCTGTCCGTGGTCCCGACGATCGACTACCTCTACGGTCTGGTGCCGGGCGAGGAGCACGTCGTCGCGCTCGGCAAGGGCGTCGACCTCTTCGTCGGCCTCGAGGCGATCGGCGAAGCTGACGACCGCGGCGTCCGCACCGTGATGGCGACCCTGAACGGGCAGCTCCGTCCGGTGTACGTGCGCGACCGTTCGGTCGAGGTCGAGACGAAGGCCGCCGAGAAGGCGGACCGGACCGACCCGAAGCACTTGGCCGCGCCGTTCTCCGGCGTCGTCACGCTCAAGGTCGCCGTCGGTGACGTCGTCGCAGCCGGGCAGGCCGTGGCGAGCATCGAGGCGATGAAGATGGAAGCGGCCATCACGGCTCCCGTCGCGGGGACCGTCGGCCGACTCGCGATCCCGGTGACCCAGCAGGTGGACGCCGGAGACCTCCTGGTGGTGCTGCAGTAACGTGACCGTCCGTCCCATCCGCCTGTTCGGCGACCCCGTCCTCCGTTCGCCCGCGGACCCGATCGCTCCCGCAGCACTCGGGTCGCCCGGCATCCGCGATCTGGTCCAGGACCTCATCGACACCGTCAAGGAGCCCGGTCGTGCCGGGGTCGCCGCACCCCAGATCGGCGTCGGGCTGCGCGCCTTCTCGTACAACGTCGACGGCGAGGTCGGGTACGTCCTGAACCCCGAGGTGGTCGAGGTGTCCGGGGAACCCGAGCTGATGGACGAGGGCTGCCTGTCCGTGCCCGGCCTGGCGTACCCGACCAGTCGGCACCCGTACGCCAAGGTGCGTGGGGTCGACGTCGACGGCAACCCCGTCGAGGTCGAGGGGACGGGCCTGATGGCCGAGGCCCTGCAGCACGAGGTCGACCACCTCGACGGCACCGTCTACGTCATGACGCTGGCCCCCGACACGCGCCGCGAGGCACTCCGCGACATCCGCGCGCAGGACTGGTTCCACTGATCCGGGGCGCACGTCCCGCTGGCCGGCGGCGTGCGGTTCACCGCACGATCGTGACACCCGGACGCGGGATTGTCGTCATGTCCTGACGAAGCGGTACCGTATCCGGGTCGGACTCCCTGCCGACACGGTCACCCACACCCCAGGACGCACGATGGCCCCTCAGAACGACGAGCTCAGCTCGCACCGCACCCGCACCAACCGCCGGCCCGAGCCGGCCCCCACGACGACCGCTGCGACGGCCGTCCTCGAGCCGATGGACGCACCGGAACAGGCCGCCGCAGTCTGACCCGGGGGACTGGTCCCGGTCTCCTGACAGGAGGCCCGGTGCCGGTCTCGTCGACCGGCACCGGGCCTCCCGACATCCTGCTGACGGTCGTGGCGGGCCGCAGCCCGTCCACTCACCGTCGTCGACGTCCCTGGACCACCGGCGTCGCCGTGGTCTGGACCTTCGAGCCCGCGTAGATGTGCTCGACGTCCGCGGCGAAGTCGCGCATCACGACCGCGCGCTTGATCGTCAACTTGGGCGTCAGGTGGCCCGACGCCTCGGTGAGCTCGGTGTCCAGGATCGTGAACGAGCGCACGGACTCGGCGCGCGAGACGCGGCCGTTCGCCGCGTCGATCGCCTCCTGCACCGCCCGGTGGACGCGGTCGTCGTAGGCGGCTTCGTGCGCGGAGAGCGCCGGCTCGATCCCGCGCGAGGCGCACCAGCCGGGCAGCATGTCCCGGTCGAGCGTGACGAGGGCGGCGACGAACGGCTTGGCCTCGCCGACGACGACGACCTGCCCGACGAGCGGGTGCTCACGGATGCCGTCCTCGAGCGGCGCCGGTGCGACGTTCTTGCCGCTCGCGGTGACGATGAGCTCCTTCGCGCGACCCGTGACGGTGAGGATCCCGTCCCCGTCGAGGCGGCCGAGGTCGCCCGTCCGGAACCAGCCCGCGGCGAAGGCCGCCGCCGTCGCCTCGGGGTTGTTCCAGTAGCGGTCGAAGACGTCCACGCCGCGGATCAGGATCTCCTCGTCGTCGGCGATCCGGACCTCGACGCCGGGCAGCGCGCGCCCGACCGACCCGATGCGGAGCTCACCGGCGCGGTTCACGGTCGCCGGAGCCGTGGTCTCGGTGAGCCCGTAGCCCTCGAGGATCAGCACCCCGATCGACCGGAAGAAGTGCGACAGCCGGGGCGAGAGCGGGGCGGAACCGCTGATCGCGTACTGCACCCGTCCGCCCATGGCGTCGCGCAGCCTGCTGTAGACGAGCCGGTCGAACAACCGGAAGCGCAGGCGCAGGCCGAGCGGGACGCGACCGGTGGCGAGTGCCTCGGAGTGCGCGACCGCGGTGGCCGCCGCGGCGCGGAACACCTTGCCCCGCCCGCCGAGGTCGGCCTTCTGCTCGGCCGAGTTGTAGATCTTCTCGAAGACGCGGGGAACGGCGAGCAGGAACGACGGTCGGAAGGTCGACACCGCACGCATCAGGTCCTTCGTGTCCGGCTCGTGCCCGACGAGCACCCCGGTCGAGATGCTCATCACGGCGATGAACCGCGCGAAGACGTGGGCGAGCGGGATGAACAGCAGGGTCGAGGACCCGTCGGCCACCACCTCGGGCATGGCCGCGGTCGCACCCTCGACGGTTGCGGTGAAGTTGTCGTGGCGCAGGACGCAGCCCTTCGGCCGCCCCATCGTGCCCGAGGTGTAGATGATCGTGGCGTCGTCGTGCCCGTGCACGTCGGCCGTCCGGGCGTCGAGTTCGTCGTCGGTGACGTCCTCGCCGAGCCGGATCAGGTCGTCGAGGCCGCCGCCGTCGATCGTCCAGTGCTGCCCGAGGTGCGGCAGGTCCGCGGCGATCCCGGCCACGCGGCGCGCGTGCTCCTCCTGTTCGACCACGACGGCGACCGACTCGGAGTCGCCGAGGATCCAGCGGACCTGGTCGGGGGAGCTCGTCTCGTACACGGGCACCGACACGAGCCCGGCGGTCCACACCGCGAAGTCGACGAGCGTCCACTCGAGTCGGGTGCGCGACAGGATGGCCACGTGTGCGCCCGGCTCGAGCCCCGCGGCGACGAAGCCCTTCGCGATGCCGCGGACGCGCCGCTCGACCTCGGCGGCACTGATGGTGGTCCACGTGTCGCCGTGCCGTTCCGCCAGGATCGGTCGGTCCGGGGTGGCCCGTGCCCGATCGGCGAGCAGGCGTGCTGCCGAGCCGTGGTCCGGGGCGGCCGGAGCCGCGTCGTGGTGTGACTCGCTGGTGGGTACGGGTCGCTGATCGTTCACGGCAACTCCCTTGTCGACCGGTTCGATGGCGAGGTCGTCTCATGTTGACGCCTCTGTTCCCAGCATAGAGGCGGATGTCGCACGTTCGATGCGCACGCAGCGAACCGGTAGGCTCGGTCTTCGTGCACGCCATCGGAATCGACATCGGGGGCACCAAGATCGCGGGAGCGGTCGTCACGGAACTGGGCGAGATCGTCGCCGAGGACCGCGTCGCCACGAACGCTGCGGACCCGGACGCCATGCTGGACGACGTCGTCGCGATGGTCTCGCGACTCCGCGCCGCGAACGACGTCGGCGCGGTCGGCGTCGCCGCCCCGGGCTTCATCGACGCCTCGCAGTCGATCGTCTACTACACGCCCAACATCCGGTGGCGGAACGAGCCCCTGCGGCAGAAGCTGCAGCAGCGACTCGGCGACCTGCACATCACCGTCGACAACGACGCCAACGCCGCCGGGTGGGCCGAGTTCCGCTTCGGCGCCGGGCGTCTGGTGTCCGACATGACCATGCTGACGATCGGCACCGGGGTCGGCGGCGCGATCGTCACCGAGGACCGCCTGTTCCGCGGCGGCTTCGGCACCGGTGGCGAGATCGGCCACCTGCGCATCGTCCCGAACGGCCTGCCCTGCGGCTGTGGTGCCCGTGGGTGCATCGAGCAGTACGGCTCCGGCCGTGCCCTCCAGCGCATGGCGAACGACGTCGCCGACGCCGGCGGCATCGGCGTCGCACTGGCCCAGGCGCGTGACGACAACGGCGGCCAGCTCGACGGCGCGGTCGTCGGCGAGCTCATCCTGGCCGACGACCCCGGGGCCCTGGCGGCTCTGCGTCGTCTCGGCCGGCACCTCGGCGAGGCCTGCGCGTCCCTGTCGGCCGTGCTCGACCCGCAGCTCTTCGTCTTCGGCGGCGGCGTCGCCAGCGCGGGGGAGCGCCTGCTCGACCCGATCCGTCAGGCGTACCTCAACAACCTCCCGGCCCGCGGGTACCACCCGGAGCCGGACTTCGTGATCGCGGAACTCGTCAACGACGCCGGTGTCGTCGGTGCCGCGGACCTCGCGCGGATCCACGCCCGTACCGCCTGACGCCCGCTGCCCGCCCCACCCACGACGGAGTCGACGATGCTCTACTGGCTGCTGAAGAACTTCCTGCTCGGCCCGCTCATCCTGACGCTGTTCCGGCCGTGGGTGGTCGGTCGTGAGCACGTCCCGACCTCGGGGCCGGTCATCTTCGCGTCGAACCACGTCTCGTTCATCGACTCGGTGATCCTGCCTGCCGTGCTCGACCGTCGCATGTCCTTCCTGGCGAAGAGCGACTACTTCACCGGCCGGGGGCTCAAGGGCTGGGCGACCAAGACCTTCTTCAACGCGATCGGCCAGCTGCCCATCGACCGGTCCGGTGGCAAAGCCTCCGAGGCGTCGCTCCGGACCGGCCTGCAGGTGCTGGCGCGCGGCGAGCAGCTCGGCATCTACCCGGAGGGCACCCGCAGCCCCGACGGCAAGCTCTACCGCGGCCGCACCGGCATCGCCCGGATGATCCTCGAGGGCCGCGTGGTCGTGGTCCCCGTCGCGATGATCGGCACCAGAGAGGTGCAGCAGATCGGCCAGCGCTTCCCGAAGTTCAAGCGCGTCGGGGTCGTGTTCGGCAAGCCGCTCGACTTCTCGCGCTTCCAGGGCTTCGAGACCGACCGCTTCATCCTGCGGAGCGTGACGGACGAGGTCATGCACGAGCTCGCCGGGCTCAGTCGCCAGGAGTACGAGGACGTCTACGCGACGAGCGTCAAGGAGCGGGCCAGCTCCGCACGCGAGCAGGTCATGCGAGAGCGCCGCAGCACCCCTGCACGGTAGGGTGGGACGGTTCCGGCGTCCCGTCGGACCACCGCCAGCGAGAGAACACCGAGGTACCGCCTTGTCCGAGTCGACCGACTTCGTCGCCCTGCAGGAACCGGACGCGATCGACGGTCTCGACTACTGGCGCACCCTCCCCATCAAGCAGCAGCCGACGTGGCCGGACCAGGCAGCGGCCGAAGCCGCTTCCGCCGAGCTCGCCACGCTGCCGCCGCTCGTCTTCGCCGGCGAGGTCGACCAGCTCCGCGACCGGCTCGCCGCCGCGGCCCAGGGCAAGGCCTTCCTGCTGCAGGGCGGTGACTGCGCCGAGACCTTCGCGGGTGCCACCGCCGACTCGATCCGCGACCGCGTCAAGACGATCCTGCAGATGGCGGTCGTGCTGACGTACGGCGCCTCGATGCCCGTCGTCAAGATGGGCCGGATGGCTGGTCAGTTCGCCAAGCCGCGGTCGAGCGACCTCGAGACACGCGGCGACGTCACGCTGCCGGCCTACCGCGGCGACATCGTGAACGGCTACGACTTCACGCCGGAGTCCCGCCAGGCCGACCCGCGCCGCCTGGTGCAGGGCTACCACACGGCCGCGTCGACCCTGAACCTGGTCCGCGCCTTCACGCAGGGCGGGTTCGCCGACCTGCGCCAGGTGCACTCGTGGAACAAGGGCTTCGCGTCGAACCCGGCGAACGCCCGGTACGAGCACCTCGCCCAGGAGATCGACCGCGCGATCCGGTTCATGGGTGCCTGCGGGGCCGACTTCGACCAGCTCAAGCACGTCGAGTTCTTCGCCTCGCACGAGGGCCTGCTCATGGACTACGAGCGTCCGATGACCCGGATCGACTCGCGCTCCGGGCTGGCGTACGACACCTCCGGTCACTTCATCTGGATCGGGGAGCGCACGCGGGACCTCGACGGGGCCCACGTGGACTTCCTGTCGCGGGTCCGCAACCCGATCGGCGTCAAGCTCGGTCCGACCACCACGGTCGCCGACATGGAAGCCCTGATCGAGAAGCTCGACCCGAACCGCGAGCCCGGCCGTCTCACGTTCATCACCCGCATGGGCGCCGGACGCATCCGCGACGAGCTCCCCAAGCTGCTCGAGGCCATCAAGGGCATGGACGCCAACCCGCTCTGGGTGACCGACCCGATGCACGGCAACGGGCTGACGACCCCCACGGGCTACAAGACCCGCCGGTTCGACGACGTCGTGGACGAGGTCCTCGGCTTCTTCGAGGTGCACCGCGAGGCCGGCACCTACCCGGGCGGCATGCACGTCGAGCTCACGGGTGACGACGTCACCGAGTGCCTCGGCGGCTCCGAGCAGATCGACGAGGCCACCCTCGCCACCCGCTACGAGTCGCTGTGCGACCCGCGCCTCAACCACATGCAGTCGCTGGAGCTCGCGTTCCTGGTGGCCGAGGAACTGGGCGCGCACCCGTACCCCGCGCGCTAACAGCGCGAACTGCAGACGGGAGGCCCGGTGCCAGCTGGCACCGGGCCTCCTGTCCGTCGGAGTGTCGCCCCCGCGACCACCCCTTGCACGAGCGCACCGGAAGCGACAACGTGCGCGGCTCTGCGCGTCGCTTCCGCCTGCGCGGTGTCGCTTTCGCGACAGTGCGGCGTCGGCTGCGGACGGGAGGCTCGGTGTGGGCTGGTACCGGGCCTCCTGTCCGTCGGAGTGTCGCGAAAGCGACAACGTGCGCGGTTCTGCGCGTCGCTTCCGTCTGCGCGGTGTCGCTCCCGCGACAGTGCGGCGTCGGCTGCGGACGGGAGGCTCGGTGCGGGCTGGTACCGGGCCTCCTGTCCGTCGGAGTGTCGCGAAAGCGACATCGTGCGCGGTTCTGCGCGTCGCTTCCGCCTGCGCGGTGTCGCTCCCGCGACGGCCCCGCTCTGCCCGTGCCCGAATCCGACCGCCGCAGCGTCCTACTGGTCGTAGGACAGCCGGACCGTGTCGCCCTTGTGCACCGTGGCGTTCGCGCCGGGGTCGGTGCCCGTGACGGGGAGCTTCGACTTCCAGTCGTAGAAGCCGCAGAGGATGTTCGTGCAGTCCGGGTACGTCACCTTGAGCCCGAGGTTCTCGAGGGTCGAGGCGGCCTGGTCGATGGTCTTGCCCTGCACGTCGGGCAGCGTGATCGGCGCGGGACCCTTCGAGACGACCAGGTCGATCGCGGTGCCCTTGACGACCGGGTCGGCCTCGGCCTTCGCGGAGATGACCTGGCCGGAGGGGACGTCCTCGTCGTACTGGTCGGTCTGCGACCCGACGGTCAGCTCGACGCCCTCTAGCGTGCTCTGCGCCTGCGCGGCGGTCTGCCCCGTGACGTCGGGGACCGCGCCGAGCGACACCGTCAGCGTGATGGGTCCGCGTTCGCCGTACTCCTGCACCGTCGTCAGGTCGACGGTGTTGCCGTCGGTGTCGCGCCCGGTCGCCGCGATGACCGTGTCCTTGGCGACGTCGGTCGAGAACTGGTACTGCGGGTCCTGCAGGTCGAAGTCGTCGTCGAGCGCCGCCTGTGCCGTGGTCGCGGACTGGCCGACGATCGTGGGGAGGGCGATCATCTTCGGTCCGTTCGACACCAGGATCTGCACCTGCGTGCCCTTGCGGACCTCGCGCGCCGCGGCGGGGGCGGTCGCGGAGACCTCGCCCTTGGCGACGACGGCGTCGAACCGCGCCCGGGTCTGGTCAGCCGCACGGAGTCCCTCGGCCTCGAGCATCTGGCGGGCTTGCGAGACGGACTTGCCCGCGACCTGGGGGATCCGGACGTTGCCGCCCGGTCCCGGGCCGAACCACCAGCCGATCCCGGCGCCGACGACGATGAGCAGGACGACGACCACGAGGGCGATCCAGCCGCGCTTCGAGCGCCTGGTCGTCTTGTCGGCGAGCCGCTGGCTGGCGGGAGAGAGCGCGCCCGGCGTCTGCCCGGTGCGCCGCGGCCCGGGGGCGTTCCGCCCGCGACCGCTGCCGTTCGGTCCCGTCCCGCCGCCGGTCCCGGCCTGGGGCGGGATGACGGTGGTGGCGTCGGTCGCGTCCGGTCCGGGGGCGCCGGCCGGGAGGATCGCCGTCGCGTTCTCGGGACGCAGCACGGCCGTGCGGTACTGACCGGTCGCCCGCTGCTGGTTGCCGTTGATGTGCTCGAGCATCTCGCGGGCGTCGCGGGGGCGGTCGTCCGGGTCGCGGGCGGTGGACCACGCGACGAGGTCGTCGAGTTCGGACGGCACGCCCGGCACGGCACGGCTCGGCGCGGGCACGGTGTCGTGGGCGTGCTGGTACGCGATCTGCATCGGCTGGTCGCCCTTGTACGGCTGCTCGCCGGTGAGCATCTCGTAGAGCATGATGCCGACGGCATAGACGTCGCTGCGGGAGTCGGCGGCGCCGCGGGTGACGAGTTCGGGGGAGAGGTAGGCGATCGTGCCGAGCAGCGCGGCCCCGGTGGCGGTGTTCTGGGTCGACGCCCGGGCCAACCCGAAGTCGCCGAGCTTGATGCGTCCGTCGTCGGCGAGGAGCACGTTCTCGGGCTTGAGGTCACGGTGCACGATCCCCGCACGGTGCGCCGAGGCCAGGCCGGCGAGCACGGCGCGCAGGATGTCGGTCGTCTGCTCGGGCGTCAGCGCGCGGTGCTCCTGCAGCAGGTCCCGGAGGGTGATGCCCGGGATGTACTCCATGACGATGTACGCGGTGTCGGCCTCGGCGCCCTGGTCGTACACGCCGACGAGGTTCGGGTGGGACAGCCGCGCGGCCGAACGTGCCTCTTGGATGAAGCGCTCACGGAAGGCCGCGTCGTCGGCCAGGTGGCCGTGCATGATCTTGATCGCGACACGTCGCTCGAGGCGGACGTCCGTGGCGAGGTAGACGGTCGCCATGCCCCCGCGCGCGATCCGGGATCGCACACGGTACCGCTGATCGATCATGCGACCGATCATCGGGTCCGTGGCGGCGTTCGTGGTCATCGGCGGCATTCTACGAAGCGTGGGCGGGGACCTCCGCATCGGCGCACCGGTCGTGATGCAATCTCGATCTCGAGGATGAGTCCGGTCCGCGGACGTGCCCCGCTGCCGGCGCCGTCCGCGTCCGGGCTCAGAGCGTCGCCAGCCAGGCGGTCGCGGCCTGCTCCCACTGGGCGTACGCCTTCGGGTACGCCGACATCTGCACGGCCTGCGCCGCGTCGGTCACGCTCTTGGTGGACCAGTCGGAGACGTCGAGCAGACCGCGGGTCGTCCCGGCGTTCGGGTTGGACCGTCCTCCGAAGAAGAGGCGGGCGGCGTAGGTCGGGTCCTGCAGCTGGGCGGCGGTGCCCCATCCCTGACTCGGTCGCTGCTGGAACAGGCCGACCGAGTCGCGGTCGCCGTGCGGCAGGTTCCGCAGACTCGACTCCTGCATCGCCGCGGAGAGCGCGACGACCAGGCCACGCTGCGGGACGCCCAGCGACCGCCCGACGCGCACGATCGTCTCGGCGTTCGCACGCTGCTCGGCCGTGAGCGCCGTGCCCGACGCCGTCGGCGCGGCTCCGGCCGTCGGCAGCACGAGCGTCTTGCCCGCGTAGATCGTGCTCGTGTAGGTCAGGCCGTTGGCCGACAGCAGTGCCGAGACCGACACGCCGTGCGCGGCCGCGATGGTCGCGATCGTCTGGCCGGCCGTGATCGTGACGGACCCGGCCTTCGCGGCGGACGCTGCCGGTGCCGTCCGCGCCGGGGCGGCAGGCGCGGCGGCACGCGGAGCCGCACCGGCCTTCGGCACCGTCAGGGTCTGCCCCGGGAAGATGACGCTGCCGAGGGACAGCGCGTTCGCGCCGAGCAGCGCGCTGGTCGACACACCCACCCGGGCCGCGATGCCCGAGATCGTGTCGCCCTGCTTGACGTGGTAGGTCGACGAGGTCGAGGAGGCCGTGCTCACCGTCGCGACCGCGGGCGCCGACGCGAGGTGCAGCGTCTGGCCGGGGTGGATGATCGTGTTCCAGCCCAGGCCGTTGCGCACCAGGACCTCCTGCGCCGACAGGCCGAAGCGGGCCGCGATGCCCGACACGGTGTCGCCCTGCTGGACGGTGTAGGTGGTCGGGGCGCCCCGGACCGCCGACACGGTCGTCGCGACGGTCTGCGCGGGTCGTGCCACGGCCGGGCTGTACACCGAACGGTGGCCGACGTTGTGGTCCTCGTCGACGTGGCGCTTGGCGTTGCCGTCGTCGTCGTGGCGCGGTTCGGCGTGCGCGACCGGACCGGTCAACCCGGCGGTGACGGCGATCGTCCCGGCCAGGACGATCGGCATGGTGGCGAAGCGGGCGGATCGTTGGCGTCGAGCGTGGTCGTCTGCTGCGGTGTCCACGGGGTGCTCCTGTCTCCGGGTGAGCCGTGCGCGCACGCGGGAGCGCATTCACAGGCGACTCCACGCTGGCATGTCGTGAATCGCAAGTCAACCAGAGAGCTGGATGTGGTGTGCGTGACGGATGTGACTCATGTGGTGGTTCGCGAGCAGGCGGCACTCTGGCACGATGAACGTGTGAGTGCCACACCCACGGACGACATGTCCCTATCCGAACGCTGGCTGACGGTCCCGGACCTGGTCGAGCTGCTCGGCGTGAGCCCCGGCCGCGTCCACCGCCTGTTCGAGCAGCACACGCTGCTGCCGGCGCGCGTCGGCGGCGTGCTGCGCGTGCCGAGCGAGTTCCTCGACGAGGGCGAGCCGATGCCCGAGCTCCGCGGCACGCTCATCGTGCTCTCCGACAACGGGTTCTCCGACGACGAGGCCGTCCGTTGGATGCTGACCGTCGACGACGTGCTCGGCGTCGCGCCGATCGTCGCGTTGCGCGCCGGCCGCAAGGCCGAGGTGCGCCGCGTGGCGCAGTCGCTGCTCTAGCCCCGACGGACAGCAGGTCCGGTGCCAGCTGGCACCGGACCTGCTGTCATGGCCGTTGTCCGGTCAGGCGGAGCGGCGGCTGACCGTGTCGGCCAGCGACGCGAGCTGCTCGCGCGCGGACGGTGTGAGCGGCGCGGCGTCGAGCGCCGCCTTGGCGCGCTGCACGTGCCGGTCGATCGAACGCTCGACCGCGGTCACCGCGCCCGACTCGGTCAGGGTCGCGCGGAGCATCTGCACCTGGGCCTCGTCGAGGTCCGGGTCGCCGAGCAGCTCGTCGAGCAGCGACCGCGAGCCACCCGGCAGCGCCTTGCGGGCCGTCGCGATGAGCACCGTGCGCTTGCCCTCGCGCAGGTCGTCGCCGGCCGGCTTGCCCGTGACCTCCGGGTCACCGAAGACGCCGAGCATGTCGTCGCGGAGCTGGTACGCGACGCCGAGGGGGAGGCCGAACGAGCGCAGCCCCTCGAGCTGCGACTCCGAGGCGCCGGCGACGAGCGCGCCGATGACGAGCGGCGCCTCGACCGAGTACTTGGCGGACTTAAACACGACGACCCGCTGCGCTCGGAGCAGGTGTTCGGCCTCGTCGACGGTCGGCCAGGCGGTCTCCTCGTGGATGTCGAGGTACTGGCCCGCGGTGACGTCGAGCCGCATCGCGTGGAACTCCTGTCGCACGACGCGCGCCCGTGCGGGGTCGAGCAGTGCCAGGCCCTCGTCGAAGACGGCGTCACTGAGGGACAGCAGCATGTCGCCGAGCAGCAGCGCGGAGTTCGTGCCGTAGAGCGCGCGGTCACCCACCCAGCCGGAGTCGGCGTGTCGGGACTCGAACCGTCGGTGCGCCGCCGGACGCCCGCGACGGGTGTCCGAGCGGTCCATGATGTCGTCGTGCACGAGGGCGGCCGCGTGGAAGACCTCGAGCGCGGCGGCGACCGTCACGACCGCTTCGGCCGTCGTCTGCCGTGAGCCCTCGGCCAGGGGGTCGAACGACCCGGAACGACCCGCCACCGACTGCCACCCCCAGTAGCAGAACAGGGCCCGGAAGCGCTTGCCGCCGGAAAGGAGGTCTCGGGCGAACTCGTCGAACGGAGCAAGGTCCGGACTGATCGCGGCGAGTCGATCGCGCTGCTCGTCGAGCGCCCGATCGATCCGCGCCGAGACGAGGTCCACTAATCGCGTACTCTCAGCCACGGTGCCTACCCTAGTGGAGTGGTCGGGACATAGAATCGGCCAACCAACCACGCGTTGATCCCAGGGACAAAGAGGGAATCAAGATGCCACTCTCGGAGCAAGAGCAGCGACTTCTCGAAGAGATGGAGCGCAGCCTCTACCAGAACGACTCCGACTTCGTGGCGCGCGTCACCCGGCGACAAGGGCGTCCGACGTACACGTCGATCACGCTCGGGGTTCTGGGCGCGCTCGCTGGAGTCGCCGTCGTCATCCTCGGGCTGGTCTTGCGCCAGCCCCTCATCGGAGTCCTCGGCTTCGTCGTCATGCTCGCCGGAGTGCTGTTCGCACTCCGACCCGGCATGCGCGCGCCGCGTTCGTCCTCCAAGCCCTCGCGGACGGCGTCGTCCGGTGGGACTCGGGGGAGCAGCTCCGGTGGGTCCTTCATGGACCGGATGAATGATCGATGGGACAAGCGCAACGATCCCAGTTGAGACAATGAACTGACTTCCCGGAACGGGGTCGGCCCACAGGGGCCGGCCCCGTTCTGTGTGTCCGGGCGCCGTTCCGTGCTGGGGCTGTCTCGCACGCAGCAGGCGGATTCGTGCGCAGGAAGCCGGTTCGCGCATGGGCGGTCGGAAGTTCCCACCACCCACGCGCGATCCGTCCTCCCATCGTGCGGGTGACGGGGTGAGGTGACCGACCGACGGACGGGAGGCTCGTGGCGACGGCGCCACGAGCCTCCCGTCCGTTCTGCATGCCGCTCCACCGCGCCGCCAGGGCTGCGAAAGTCCTCCACTTCGCTCCACCGCTGCTCCCGACGCCCCGAGGCCCGGAATCCCGGGCTTCTGGTGAGCATGGACGTCCGGCTCACCGCCCCAGAAGGGGGCACAGCGCTGATTTCGGGGAGCAGAAGGCCCCGTGGTGGAGGGAAGTGGAGTACCGTGGGGTTCATCGACGACCGGTGGAGCTGAGGGGAGGCCCCGAGTGCTGCTCGGTACCCATGCCCCGAAGCTCGACGAGAAGGGTCGCGTGATCCTCCCCGCCAAGTTCCGGGACGAACTGTCCGGGGGGCTCGTGATGACCCGCGGCCAGGAGCGGTGCGTCGTGGTCTTCAGTGCTCGCACGTTCGAGGAGATCCACGAGCGCATCCGCCAGGCGCCGATGACGTCGAAGCGCACCAGGGACTACATGCGCCTGTTCCTCTCGGGGGCCAGCGCAGAACAGCCCGACAAGCAGAACCGCGTGACGATCCCGCAGAACCTCCGTGAGTACGCGGGGCTCGAGCGGGACCTCACGGTCATCGGCTCCGGTGACCGTGCCGAGATCTGGTCGACCACCGCGTGGGAGACCTACTACGCCGAAGCCGAAGAGGCCTTCGCAGAGAACGACGAGGAGGTGATCCCGGGCATCTTCTGATCCGCGGATCGGGACTCCCAGCCGTCTGCCCTGATGCACCTTCCCCGGTGTCAGGTCGGTATGGATGGGGATCCGGGTCAGCGGCCCAGGAGATCAGGGCTGCACATGACAGACCACATCGACGGCGACACCCCCCAGCGGTTCCCGCACACCCCCGTGATGCTCGAGCGCATCGTGGACCTCTTCACCCCCACGCTCGACGGCCCCGGCAAGGTCGTCGTCGACGCGACGCTCGGCATGGGCGGCCACTCCGAGGGGCTCCTCGAGCGGTTCCCGGAGCTGACGCTGATCGGGCTCGACCGCGACACCGACGCACTCGGCATCGCGGGGGAGCGCCTGGCGCGCTTCGGCGACCGGGTGCACCTGGTCCACACCGTCTACGACGAGATCGACGCGGCGCTCGACGAGGTCGGCGTGCGCGAGGTCGACGGCGTGCTGTTCGACCTCGGCGTCTCGTCGCTGCAGCTCGACCGGGCCGAGCGCGGTTTCGCGTACAGCCAGGACGCACCCCTCGACATGCGCATGGACCGGACGCAGGGCATCACCGCCGCCGAGGTCCTCGCCGAGTACGACGAGCGCGAACTCCGCCGCATCTTCCAGCGCTACGGCGAGGAGAAGCTCGCCGGCCGCTACGCCAAGGCGATCGTCGAACGGCGCGCCGAGCAGCCGTTCACGATGTCCGGCGACCTGGTCCAGGTCCTGCACGACGCCACCCCGGTGGCGATCCAGCGCCAGGGGCACCCGGCCAAGCGGGTCTTCCAGGCGCTGCGCATCGAGGTCAACACCGAGCTCAGCGTCCTCGAGCGGGCGATCCCGGCGGCGCTCGACGCCATCGCGGTCGGCGGCCGGATCGTCGTCGAGTCGTACCAGTCCCTCGAGGACCGCATCGTCAAGCGGGCGCTCGTCGCACGGACCACCTCGAGCGCCCCGACCGACCTGCCGGTGGAGCTCCCCGAGCACGCCCCCACCTTCGCGCTGGTCGTGAAGGGCGCGGAACTGGCCGACGAGGCCGAACGCGCAGCCAACCCCCGAGCAACACCCGTGCGACTCCGCGCGGCCGAGCGGATCCGGAAGTGACATGAGCACGAACCTCGCACTCGTCGACCCTGCCGTCCTCCCGTCGCGCACGCCGCGTCCGTCGGGCGACCGACACCGGCCGGAGCTCGTCGAGGTCACGTCCACCAGGGCCCAGCGTCGCGCTCGTCCGAAGGTCGCCTACGCGATCGTCGCGGTGGCCGCGCTCGGGACCCTGCTCCTCGCGCAGCTCGGCATCAGCATGGTGCTCAGCCAGGGCGCCTACGAACTGAACTCCCTGTCGGCCGAGCAGACGTCGCTGAGCCGGACGCAGCAGTCGCTCTCCGAGGACCTGCGCGTACTCGACTCGCCGCAGAACCTGGCTCGCAACGCGCAGTCGCTCGGCATGATCGCGAACTCGACGCCCGTGTACCTCGACCCGAAGACGGGTCGTGTCTACGGCACCCCGACCCCGGCCACGCCGGACGAGGCCACGGGCAACACCGCCAACCAGGTGCCCAACTCGCTGCTCGACGACGTGCCGCTGGTCGCGAAGCCCGGCGACACGGCGACGAGCAAGGAGAACGGCCCGGCGGCCGGCAGCACCGCTGACACCACGGGCACCGCCGACGCCGCGGGCACGACCGGCGCTGCCGGTGCGGCGTCCGGCACGGCCGACGCTGAGAAGACCGACGGCGCCAGCGCGTCGGCCGGGGGTTCCTCGTCGCCGTCCGTAGAGTCCGACCCGAACCAGCTCCAGGCACCCTCCACCCGGTGACCTGCGGGTCAACCAGGTGACCTCCGGGTCAGCAGAACCAGCCGGGAAGGACCGCACCGCGTGACGAAGACGATCCGCAACCGCCGACTCCGTTACAGCGTCGTCATCGTCGCCGTGATCGCCCTGGTGGCGGTCTTCGTGATCCGCCTCGTCGACATCCAGGTCGTCCAGGCGGCCGAGCTGAACAAGGCCTCGAGCGCCAAGCGCAGCATCCCGGTGACCCTCTACGGCACGCGCGGATCGATCGTCGACCGCAACGGCACCGCACTCGCCGACAGCGTGACGCGCTACAACATCACGACGGCCCCGCGGCTGGTCAAGGACTTCGAGGGCAAACTCGGCGGCACCCGCGTCAAGGACGTCAGCGTGGCCGACGCCCTGACCGCCATCGCGAAGGCCACGGACGGCGACGCCGCGGCGATGCGGAAGTCGATCGACGCCGACCCCACGTCCGACTTCGCGTACCTGGTCAAGGGCCTCGACGTGAAGCAGTACGAGGCGGTCCGTGCGCTCGACGTGCCCTGGCTCTACCCGCAGCAGCAGTCGGCCCGCACGTACCCGACCGGTGCGACCACGGGCAACATCACCGGCTTCATGGGCACCGACGGCGCGCAGGCCGGGCTGGAGTACGCCTACGACAAGTGCCTGGCGGGCACCAACGGCTCGCAGACCTACGAGCGCGGCGAGGACGGCGTCCAGCTGCCGGGCAGCACGGTGACGACCAAGCAGGCCAAGGACGGCGGGACCCTGCAGACGACGATCGACAGCGACCTGCAGTACATGGCGTCGCAGGACATCGCGGACGCGGCCCAGAAGCTCCAGGCGGTGTCGGCGACCGCCACGGTGACCAAGGTGAAGACCGGCGAGGTCCTGGCGGTCGCGGACTACCCGACCGTGGACCCGAACGACGTCGACGCCACGACGGACAAGGGCGCGTTCGGCTCGCGAGCGCTCACCGACTCGTACGAGCCCGGCTCGACGATCAAGGCGGCCATCGCGGCGGCGCTCATCGACCAGGGCAAGGCCACCCCGACCACCGGGGTCGTCGTCCCCTACGAGCGGACCTTCCCGTGGGGCGGGACGATCCACGACGCCGAGTACCACCCCACCGAGAACCTGACCCTCACCGGCATCCTCCGCGACTCGTCGAACGTCGGCATCACCGAGCTCGGCTCACGACTGACCGACCAGCAGCGCTACGACGTCATGAAGAAGTTCGGCCTGTTCCAGCCGGAGTCGGCGATCGACTACCCGGGCCAGCCGGGCATGCAGTACGGCGCGAGCCCGAACTGGGACCAGCAGACGGGCATCAACTCGATGTTCGGGCAGGGCATCTCGACGACGGCGATGCAGGTCGCGAGCATCTACCAGACCATCGCGAACGAGGGCGTCCGGATCCCGCTGCACTTCGTCAAGGGCTGCACCACGGCCGACGGCACCACGATCGACGCGCCCGACGTGCAGAGTGAGCGCGTCGTGTCCGCGAACGCGGCCACCCAGGTGACTGACATGCTGCAGAGCGTGGTCACGGGCGGCACCCTGGTGGGGATGAAGCCGATCTCCGGCTACAACATCGCCGCCAAGACGGGCACCGCCGAGGTGGCCGAGGGCAGCAAGGGCTACGGCTCCCAGCGCATCATCTCGGTGGCCGGAATGGCACCCGCCGAGGACCCCCAGTATGTTGTCACGGTGACGTTCACGAAGCCGCAGACGAGCAAGTTCTCGAGCGGAGCGGCTCCGGCGTTCCGCACACTCATGTCCCAGGTGCTCGAGAAGTACCGCGTCGCCCCCTCCACGACCGAGGCGCAGACCTACCCCTCCACGTGGTAGTCCAGGCCGTCCCCGTGGTGAGGAAGAAGGAGCACTTGTCCGCACGGATCCCCCCGGTCCTCCGACCCGAACACCCGACCCCGAGGGCCGTGGCCGAGCTGGCCAACGGCTTCGGCCTGCGGGTCGTCGGGTCGCTGGACGCCGTCGAGACGACCGGCGTGACCCTGAGTGCTGCCGAGGTGCAGCCGGGTGACCTGTTCGTCGGCGTGCACGGCGCGAACCGCCACGGTGCCGAGTTCGCAGCCGAGGCCGCCGAGCGCGGAGCCGTCGCGGTGCTCACCGACGCCGAGGGTGTCGACGTCGCCCAGGGGTCCGGACTGCCCGTCCTCGTCGTGGACGACCCCCGTGCGGCGCTCGGCGACGTCGCGGCATGGGTGTACCGCACCCACCCGGACGAGGCCACGGACCTGCCGCAGCTCTTCGCGGTCACCGGCACCAACGGCAAGACCAGCACGTCGTACATCCTCGAGGGCATCCTCAAGCAGCTCGGCCTGGTCACGGGACTGAGCTCCACCGCCGAGCGTCACATCGGCTCGCTCAGCGTCACGAGCCGCCTGACCACCCCCGAGGCGAGCGAGATGCACGCCCTGCTCGCCCGCATGCGCGAGAGCGAGGTCCGCGCGGTCGCCGTCGAGGTGAGCGCGCAGGCCCTCAGCCGCCACCGCGTCGACGGCATCGTGTTCGACGTCGTCGCGTTCACCAACCTGAGTCACGACCACCTCGACGACTACGCCGACATGGAGGAGTACTACCAGGCCAAGCTGCCGCTGTTCCAGCCGGAGCACGGCCGTCGCGGCGTCGTCTCGCTCGACACCGACTGGGGTCAGCGCGTCGTCCAGGACTCCCGCATCCCGGTCACCACGATCACGGTGCACCCCGAGGTCGAGGCCGAGTGGCACGTCGACATCGTCGAGGCACACGCGGCCTACACCGAGTTCCGGCTGACCGGACCCGAGGGCCGCGAGCTCACCACCCGCGTGCCGCTCATCGGCTGGCACATGGCTGCCAACGCCGCGCTGGCGATCGTCATGCTCGTCGAGGGCGGTTTCGAGCTCGGGGCGATCGCGCACGCGCTCGAGAGCGGCCACCGGCACTACGAGGACGCCGGCGACGGCACCGTCAGCGCGATCGAGTGCTACCTGCCCGGCCGGACCGAGCGCGTGTCCGGCGACCGCGGCCCCAGCGTCTACGTCGACTTCGGCCACAGCCCCGACGCGTTCCTCAACACGCTCGCCGCCGTCCGGCAGTTCACGCCGGGCAAGGTCGTCATGCTGTTCGGCGCCGACGGGGACCGCGACACCACCAAGCGCGCGGACATGGCCCGGGTCGCTGCCGAGGGCTCCGACATCCTCGTCGTCACCGACCACCACCCGCGCTTCGAGGACGCCGCCTCGATCCGGAAGACCCTGGTCGACGCCGCCCGCGCCGCGCTGCCCGAGCACGAGATCCACGAGGTCAGCCCACCCGAAGCGGCGATCCGCACCGCCGTCGGACTCGTCGGCGAGGGCGACTCGATCCTCTGGGCCGGTCCCGGACACCAGGACTACCGCGACATCCAGGGCGTGCGCACCCCGTACTCGGCCCGCGACGAAGCCCGCGCGGCACTCCGTGAGGCCGGCTGGGAGCCGAACGCCGGCCCGGTGGAGGACGCGCGATGATCGCCCTGTCCCTCGCCGAGGTCGCCGCCGCGATCGACGGCGAGCTGCTCCGCGGTGCCTCCGAGTCCGTCGTCGACGGTCAGGTGGAGACCGATTCCCGCCTGGTCCGGCCCGGCAGCGTCTTCTTCGCGCTGCTCGGCGAGGAGACCGACGGCCACCGCTTCGTGGCCGCTGCGGCCGAGGCCGGTGCCGCACTGGTCGTCACCGAGCGGCCCGTCGACCTGCCCGACGGCTCCACCACCGCACAGATCGTCGTCCGTGACGGGTACGCCGCCCTCGCCGCGCTCGCGCACGAGGTCGTCGCCCGGGTCCGCGCCTCGAGCGCCGACCGCGTCGACGACGACGGCTCGCCCGCACCGCTCCGGGTGGTCGGCATCACCGGCTCGAACGGCAAGACGAGCACCAAGAACATGCTCCGCACGATCCTGTCCGGACACGGCGAGACCGTCGCGCCCGAGGGCTCGTTCAACAACCACGTCGGCGCGCCGATCTCGATGCTGCGCATCACCCACGACACCCGGTACCTGGTGGTCGAGATGGGTGCGAGCGGCAAGGGCCACATCGCCAAGCTCGTCCGCGTGGCCGAGCCGGACACCGGTGTCGTCCTCAAGGTGGGCCTGGCGCACGCGGGCGAGTTCGGCGGCATCGAGGCCACGCAGCGCGCCAAGTCCGAGATGGTCACCGACCTGCCGGACTCGGCGACCGCCCTGCTGAACGTCGACGACGACCGGGTCGCCGCGATGCGCGACCTGACCGCCGCCCACGTCGTGGGCTTCGGTACGTCTGCCCAGGCCGACTACCGCCTGTCCGACGTCGTGACGGACCGCGACGGCACCCGCTTCACGCTCACCGCGCCTCCAGGACGCTCTGGAGGACCGGCGCAGGTCCCCGAGACCGTCGACGTCCGCCTCGCCATCCTGGGCGAGCACCACGCCATGAACGCGACGGCCGCCCTGGCCGTCGCCCACCGCTGGGGCGTCCCGCTCGCCGACGGCGCCGCGGCACTCGCGTCGATGACGCGCGCCGAGCGCTGGCGCATGGAGCTGCTGCAGGGCGGACCCGAGGGCGTCACCGTCATCAACGACGCCTACAACGCCTCGCCCGACTCGATGTCGGCCGCGCTCCGCACCCTGGCGCAGGTCGTGCGGCCGGGGGAGCGGACCATCGCCGTGCTCGGCGAGATGGCCGAGCTCGGCGAGTTCTCGGTGGAGGAGCACGACCGCATCGGTCGGCTCGTCGTCCGGCTCGGCATCGGGCAGCTCGTGGTCGTCGGCCGCGGTGCGATGCCCATCCACCAGGCCGCCACCCTCGAGGGGTCGTGGGACGGCGAGTCCGTGTTCATCGAGGACGTCGACGACGCCGTCCACACGCTGCAGGAGATGGTGCGCCCCGGCGACGTCGTCCTGGTGAAGTCGTCGAAGTCGGCCGGGTTGCGCTTCCTCGGCGACCGCCTCGGAGGTGTGTCCGCATGATCGCCCTCTTGATCGCCGGCGCGGTGTCGCTGGTGTTCACACTGCTGCTCACGCCGCTGTTCATCAAGCTGTTCCACCGGCTCGGCTGGGGACAGTTCATCCGCGACGACGGACCGCAGTCGCACCACACCAAGCGCGGCACCGCGACCATGGGCGGCATCGTCCTGATCCTCGGGACGGTGATCGGCTACTTCGTCGGGCACCTGGTCGGCCGCGACTCCGTGACGCTCTCCGGCATGCTCGTGCTCTTCCTGATGGTGGGACTCGGCTTCGTCGGGTTCGTCGACGACTTCCTCAAGGTCCGGCGGCAGCGCAGTCTCGGGCTCGGCGGCTGGGCCAAGGTGCTCGGCCAGGTCATCGTCGGGGTCATCTTCGCCACGGTGGCCCTGGTGGTCCCGTCCTCGACCG
The DNA here is from genome assembly GCF_003234655.2 of Curtobacterium sp. MCLR17_007. Taxonomy (NCBI): domain Bacteria; kingdom Bacillati; phylum Actinomycetota; class Actinomycetes; order Micrococcales; family Microbacteriaceae; genus Curtobacterium; species Curtobacterium sp. MCLR17_007. Next base: position 1,444,405 of record NZ_CP126271.1, read on the forward strand.
GCAAGCCGCCGGCGTCGACGATGGTCTCCGCCATCCGGGACATCCCCTGGCTCGACTTCATGGCGCTCGGGACGGTCATCGGCACGATCCTGTTCCTGGCGTGGATCGTGCTGCTCACGGTGTCGACCTCGAACGGCGTCAACGTGGCCGACGGGCTCGACGGTCTGGCCACGGGATCGAGCATCCTGGCGATCGGGTCCTACGTGATCATCGGGTTCTGGCAGTCGAACCAGATCTGCGGTGGTTCCCGGCTCGACGCCGACACCGCACACGCCTGCTACACCGTGACCAACCCGCTCGACCTCGCTGTCGTCGCGGCGGCGGTGTGCGGCGGCCTGATCGGCTTCCTCTGGTACAACACGTCCCCGGCACAGATCTTCCTCGGGGACACCGGGTCGCTCGGCCTCGGCGGTGCCCTCGCCGGTCTCGCGATCCTCAGCCGCACCGAGCTGCTCCTGATCCTGATCGGTGGTCTGTTCTTCATCGTCACCGGGTCGGTCATCCTGCAGCGGGCGTACTTCAAGATCACCCACGGCAAGCGCATCTTCCGGATGAGTCCGCTGCACCACCACTTCGAGCTCAAGGGCTGGGCCGAGGTCACCGTCGTCGTGCGGTTCTGGATCATCGCCGGACTCTGCGTCGCCGCGGGTGTCGGGCTCTTCTACCTGGAATGGATCGCGCGCGTTGGCTGAACGACTCGACGGCCTCGACAGCTGGTGGTCCGAGGGTTGGAAGGGCCTCGACGTCGCCGTGCTCGGGCTCGGCGCGACCGGGTTCTCCGTCGCCGACACCCTGGTCGAGCTCGGCAGCTCGGTCACGGTGTACTCGTCGGACGCCCCGGCGGACAGCGTCGAGCTGCTCGACGTGATCGGAGCGCGGTTCGTCCAGACCCCGCTCGACGCCGTCCCCACGTCGCTCGCCGAACAAGCCCCTGACCTCGTGGTCGTGTCACCCGGCCTCCCGCCGCACAACCCCACCGTGCAGTGGGCGGTCACCAACAGCACCGTGTGGGGCGACATCGAGCTCGCCTGGCGGGTGCGGGACAAGGTCGTCCGGGGCCCCGTCGCCGCCCCGTGGGTGACGATCACCGGCACGAACGGCAAGACCACCACGACCCAGCTCACCACCGCGATGTACGAGGCCGAGGGCCTCCGCGCGGTCGCGTGCGGAAACATCGGCGTGCCGGTGCTCGACGTCGTGCGCGATCCCGACGGGTTCGACGTGCTCGTCGTCGAGCTCTCGAGCCACCAGCTGCACTACATGGCGGACTCCGGCGACGGCGCCGTGCTGCCGCTCGCGTCGGCGTGCCTGAACATCGCCGACGACCACCTCGAGTGGCACGGGTCCGCCCGGGCGTACCGGGCCGCCAAGGCCAAGGTCTACGAGCGCACCGTGCTGGCCTGCGTCTACAACGTCACCGACGACGCCACCCGCGCGATGGTCGAGGACGCGGACGTGGTCGAGGGGTGCCGCGCGGTCGGGTTCACGCCCGGCATCCCGGGTCCCAGCGAGGTCGGCGTCGTCGAGGACGTGCTGTGCGACCGCGCCTTCACCGAGGACCGCCGGAACAGCGCGCTCGAGCTCGCGACCCACGCCGACCTGGTGCAGGCCGGGCTCGACAGCCCGCACATGACGATGAACGTGCTCGCGGCGGCGGCACTGGCCCGCGCCGGGTCCGTCCGACCGAGTTCGATCCAGCGCGCGGTCCAGGCCTTCCGAGCCGACCACCACCGCACCGAGCGCGTCGCGACGAGCGCCGACGGCATCGTCTGGGTCGACGACTCGAAGGCGACGAACCCGCACGCGGCCACCGCCTCGCTGTCGTCCTTCGAGTCCGTCGTGTGGATCCTCGGCGGGCAGTTCAAGGGCGTCGACATCGACGGACTCGTCGCGCGGTTCGGTCCCGCCGCGCGCGGCGTCGTCGTGATCGGCACCGACCGGACCCCCGTGCTCGAGGCATTCGCGCGACACGCGCCGACGGTACCGCTCCTGCAGGTCGAAGCACCGGACACTGATCAGGTCATGCCCGAGGCGGTCCGGCATGCCGCGTCGGTCGCGAGACCGGGCGACACGGTCCTCCTCGCACCGGCCGCTGCGTCGTTCGACCAGTTCGGTTCCTACGCGGACCGGGGTCGCCGGTTCGCGGCGGCGGTCCACGAGCACCTGGGAGGAAACGCCGATGGCGACGACACCGACGGACCTTCCGACCACTGCGCGTAGCGGCCGGAGCACGAGCGGTCAGCCGAGCAGGACGCGTCGTCCGAACGGTGCGGTCGTCGCGGTGAAGAACGTCTTCGTCGCGGAGTCCAGCACCTTCTACTCGATCCTCGGCGTCACGCTGTTCCTGGTCGTCTTCGGCGTCGTGATGGTGCTGTCGTCCTCGAGCGTCGAGCAGTACGCCAAGACGCACGACTTCTTCGGCGCCTTCACCCGCCAGGGTCTGTACGCGATCATCGGCGTGCCGCTCATGCTCGTGGCGAGCCGGATCCCGACCGGCGTGTGGCGGAAGTACTCGCGCTGGGTCATCGTGCTCGGTCTCGTCGTGCAGGCGGCGGTCGTGCTGACGCCGCTCGGCTACTCGATCCAGGGCAACCGGAACTGGATCAAGCTCGGCACCTTCACCGCCCAGCCGTCCGAGATCCTCAAGCTCGCCCTCGTGCTCGGCATCGGCACGATCGTCTACCAGAAGCGCTTCAAGCTCGACCAGTGGAAGCAGATCCTGCCGCCCATCGGCCTCGTGACGGCCGGCTCGATCGGCCTCGTGCTGTTCGGCGGTGACCAGGGGACCGCGATGGTCATGATGATCCTGGTCTTCGGCGCGATGTTCGTCGGCGGGGTCCGGCTGCGGCACATCGGTCTCGGCGTCGGCGCGATCCTGGTCCTGCTGCCGTTCATCACGATGGCGTCGAGCTCCCGGTCGTCCCGCATCAGCGCGTGGTTGTCGGGCTGCACCGACACCAGCCAGTACCAGGACCTCTGCTGGCAGCCCGTCCACGGCATGTGGGCGCTGGCGTCCGGCGGCGTGTTCGGCGTCGGCCTCGGCAACTCCAAGGCGAAGTGGTCGTGGCTGCCCGAGGCGGACAACGACTACATCTTCGCGATCATCGGCGAAGAGCTCGGCCTGATCGGTGCCGTCGTCGTCCTGGCGCTGTTCGTCGTGCTCGCCGTCAGCATGGTCCGCATCATCCGGCTCTCCGACGACGCCTTCGTGCGCACCGTCACCGGCGGGGTGCTCGCGTGGATCATCGGCCAGGCGCTCGTCAACATCGGGGTGGTCCTCGGGCTGCTCCCCGTGCTCGGCGTCCCGCTCCCGCTCATCTCGGCCGGTGGGTCGGCGCTCATCATGACCCTCGTGGCGATCGGCGTCGTGCTCTCCTTCGCCCGTGACCTGCCGAGTCGGCACGACCTCGCTGCCCGCGGTGCGGCGCGACTGCCCGACGCTGCGCGCGGCGTCCCGCTCGTGGACGGTCGACGCCGATGAGCACGTACCTCTTCGCCGGCGGGGGCACCGCCGGGCACGTCAACCCCCTGCTCGCCGTCGCCGACCGGCTGACCGAGCGGTCACCGGACGACCGGGTGATCGTGCTCGGGACGGCCGAGGGACTCGAGTCCCGCCTCGTCCCGATGCGTGGGTACGAGCTCCTGACGATCCCGCGCCTGCCGTTCCCGCGCAAGCCGAACGCCGCGGCGCTGCGGTTCCCCGGGGCGTTCTGGCGGGCCGTCCGGCAGACCGAGGCGATCATCCGCGACCGCGGCGTCGACGTCGTGCTCGGTGTCGGGGGCTACGCCTCCGCGCCGGCCTACATCGCGGCGAAGCGGACCGGCACGCCGATCGTCGTGCACGAACAGAACGCCAAGCCGGGCCTGGCGAACCGACTGGCGGCGTTCCTGACGCGGCACGTCGGGGTCACGTTCGCGAACACGCGACTGCGACACGCCCGTGTCGTCGGCATGCCGCTGCGCCGCGAGGTCGAGTCCCTCGACCGACGGGCGAGCCGTGCCGCGGGACTCGCCGAGTTCGGCCTCGACCCCGCGCGGCCGGTGCTGCTCGTCACCGGCGGGTCCTCGGGCGCGCGCAGCATCAACCGCACCGTGAACCGCTCCGCCGCCAGCATCGTCGGTGCCGGATGGCAGGTGCTGCACGTCGTCGGTGGCAACTCCGACATCGGTCCGAGCGACCTGGACGGCTACACGGTGCTGCCGTACTGCGACCGGATGGACCTGGCGTACGCGGCGTCGGACTTCGTGGTCTCGCGCTCCGGCGCGGGGATGGTGTGCGAGCTCACCGCGGTCGGCTTGCCCAGCGTGCTCGTGCCGTACCCTGTCGGCAACGGCGAGCAGCGGCACAACGCCCGCGACGTCGTCGAGGCGGGCGGCGCGGTGCTCGTGGCCGACGAGGAATTCGACCAGGACTGGGTGACGTTCCACCTGCTGGACATCCTGCAGGACCGTGCCCGCATCGCGGACATGGCGGTCCGGGCAGGCAGCGTCGGCCACCGAGACGGTGCCGACCGCATGACCGACCTCGCCCTCGACGCAGCCCGGTCCGTCAGCAGCGAGCGCGCCGGCAGCACCACGGAGGAGCAACCATGACCATCAAGCCGGACCTGACCCAGCCGATCCCGGACGACCTCGGCACGGTCCACTTCGTCGGCATCGGCGGCTCCGGCATGAGCGGCATCGCGCGGCTGTTCCTGGCGGCCGGCCACACCGTCACGGGCAGCGACTCCCGCGAGACCGCCACCACCGGCCGCATGCGCGAACTCGGCGCCGAGGTCCACATCGGCCACGACGCCGCGAACGTCGGTGCCGCGGACACGATCGTCGTCACGAGTGCGCTCTGGCCTGACAACCCCGAACTGCTCGAGGCCCGGCGCCGCGGTCTGCCCGTGCTGCACCGGTCGCAGGCCCTCGCCGCGCTCATCGCCCAGCACCGCCTGGTCGCGGTCGCCGGCGCCCACGGCAAGACCACCTCGACGGGCATGATCGTGACCGCGATGGTCGAGCTCGGGCTCGACCCGAGCTTCGTCAACGGCGGGGTGATCCAGTCGCTCGGCACGAGCTCGGCCCCCGGTTCGAGCGACCTGTTCGTCGTCGAGGCCGACGAGTCCGACGGCTCCTTCCTGCTCTACGACGTCGCCGTCGCGCTCATCACGAACGTGGACGCCGACCACCTCGACCACTACGGCACGGAAGCCGCCTTCATCGACGCCTTCGTCGAGTTCGCCGCGAAGGCCGGCGAGCGGGTCGTCGTCTCGAGTGACGACGCGGGCGCGAAGCGCGTCACCGAGGGCGTGCGAGCCCGCCCGGACGCGCCGCAGGTCACGACCTTCGGCGAAGCCGTCGACGCCGACGTCCGGATCGAGCGCATCGTCGAGTCCGCCGGCGTCGAGGTCGACTTCCGTGCCGACGGCCGCTCGCACCACCTGACCCTGCGCGTGCCCGGACGGCACAACGCGGTCAACGCCGTCGGCGCGTTCGCCGTGCTGGTCGGGCTGGGCGTCGCGCCCGAGGACGCGGTGCGCGGGCTCGAGGCCTTCGGCGGCACCGAGCGTCGGTTCGAGCTGCACGGTGTCGAGCGCGGCGTGTCGGTGTACGACGACTACGCGCACCACCCCACCGAGGTCGCGGCGGCACTCCGGGCCGCGCGCAACGTCGTCGGCGACGGTCGGATCATCGCGATCCACCAGCCGCACCTGTACTCGCGCACGCAGCTGATGGCGGGCGACTTCGCGAAGGTCTACGAGGACCTCGCCGACCACACCGTCGTCCTCGACGTCTACGGTGCCCGTGAGGACCCGGTCCCGGGCGTGACCGGCGCCCTGGTGCAGGAGCGCTTCGTCGACCAGTCCCGCGTCGAGTACCTGCCCGACTGGGCCGACGCCTCGGCCCGCGCGGCCGAGGTCGCGCGGGACGGCGACATCATCATGACCCTCAGCTGCGGTGACGTGTACCGGATCATCCCGCAGGTGCTCGGCGCACTCCAGGACGACAGCGCGCTCCGGGTCGACGGAGCACCCGCCCGGTGAAGCGTCCCGAGGGCTTCGACGAGCGTCCGGCCGCGCCGGCTGCTCCCGCCGAGGCGGAGCACGCACCGCGCGAGCGACGGGTCCCGCGCATGCCGCGGCTGTCGGTCCGTCGCGGCGCGGCCGACACCCGGGAGGCCCGGCCCGACACCGACGCGCCGGCTGCGGCCGACGAGACGGTCGCACCGGACGTCCCCACCACCTCCGCCCTGCGGGCGTCGCACCCCGTCGCGGACGTCGCGCCCGCGCAGGACGGGGCGCGACGTCCGCGCGGGGGTGCGACGGCGGGCGAGGGCGACCAGCTCGCCGGCGTGACCGACGTGATCGACCTGCACCGGCCCTCCAGTCCGCCGCATCCGGACACGGACGCACCCGACGCGCCGATCGGCTCGAAGGTCCGCGCCGCCGAGACCGCGCGCGAGGCGCGCGCGGCCCGCAAGCGTCGCCGCCTGCTCGAGCGCACCGAGGTGCGGCGGTTCACGAGGCGCTCCCGGCACCGGCGCGCCGTCGGCATCACCGCGGCGAGCGTGGTGCTGGTGCTCGGCGTGTCGATCCTGGTCGCGGTGTTCTCCCCGCTGATGGCGCTCCGCACGATCGAGATCAAGGGCACCAGCCGTGTGGACGACACGCAGCTGCGTCAGGCGCTCTCGGACCAGATGGGCACCCCGCTCGCACGGCTCGACTTCGACGCGATCAAGAAGGACATCGCGGGCTTCCCGCTCATCGAGAGCTACGTCACCGAAGAGGAACCGCCGCACACCCTGGTCGTCACGGTGACCGAGCGCACGCCCGTGGTCGCCGTGAAGTCCGGCGACGCGTTCCAGCTGGTCGACCCCGCCGGCATCGTCGTCCAGTCCTCGCCGACGCAGCCGGAGACGATGCCCGTCGCGGACATCGGCCGCACACAGCTCGGCTCGAGCGTGTTCCGCACCATGACCGAGGTCGTCCTGGCGCTGCCCTCGGCTGTGCGCTCGCAGGTGTCGGGTGTCGCGGCGTCGACCGCGGACGACGTGACGCTGACCATGAAGGACGGGTCGCGCGTCGTCTGGGGGAGCCCGGACGACTCGGACGCCAAGGCGGCGCTCCTCGACGCCCTCGTCAAGGACCACGCGACGCGCGACCCGGGGACGGCCGTCGAGTACGACGTCTCGGCGCCGGACAACGGCATCATCCGCGCACAGTCCTGACCCGTTCGGACGGCCCGGGTCGTGCCGGCCGCGGGGAGCAGCGAGAATTGCGGGACCACATCGCCGACACGCGGCGTGGCGGGACGACACCGCGGGGAGCGCCCCCGTAGCGTCGTCGCAAGCACCACACCTAGCAGCAAAAACCCCCAACTTCAAGTGGAGGTTGAGGGTTCAACCGGAGGCCGGACTGACGTGACCACGAACCACAACTACCTCGCCGTGATCAAGGTCGTCGGTGTCGGCGGCGGCGGCGTCAACGCCGTCAACCGCATGATCGAGCTGGGCCTCCGAGGGGTCGAGTTCATCGCGATCAACACCGACGCCCAGGCACTCCTGCTCAGTGACGCCGACGTCAAGCTCGACGTGGGCCGCGAGATCACCCGCGGCCTCGGCGCCGGCGCTGACCCCGAGGTCGGCCGTCGTGCCGCCGAGGACCACGCCGAGGAGATCGAAGAAGCCCTCGCCGGTGCCGACATGGTCTTCGTCACGGCCGGTGAAGGCGGTGGGACCGGCACGGGTGGTGCTCCCGTCGTGGCCCGCATCGCGAAGTCCATCGGCGCGCTCACCATCGGTGTGGTCACGAAGCCGTTCAGCTTCGAGGGCAAGCGTCGTCAGTCCCAGGCCGAGAACGGCGTCGCCGGGCTCAAGGACGAGGTCGACACGCTCATCGTCGTGCCGAACGACCGCCTGCTCGAGATCTCCGACCGCGGCATCTCGATGGTCGAGGCCTTCGCGACCGCCGACCAGGTCCTGCTGGCCGGCGTCCAGGGCATCACCGACCTGATCACGACCCCGGGTCTGATCAACCTCGACTTCGCCGACGTCAAGAGCGTCATGCAGGGTGCGGGTTCCGCGCTCATGGGCATCGGGTCTTCGCGCGGGGCCGACCGGGCCATCAAGGCCGCGGAGCTCGCCGTCGCGTCGCCGCTGCTCGAGGCGTCGATCGACGGCGCGCACGGTGTGCTCCTCTCCATCCAGGGTGGTTCGAACCTCGGCATCTTCGAGATCAACGACGCGGCCCGCCTGGTGCAGGAGGCCGTCCACCCCGAGGCGAACATCATCTTCGGTGCGGTCATCGACGACACGCTCGGCGACGAGGTGCGCGTCACGGTCATCGCGGCCGGCTTCGACGGCGGCGAGCCGTCGTCCCAGGTCAAGGAGCGTCGCGCCAGCTGGGTCGACGCGGAGTCCAACGCGACCGCTCCGGTGGCCGGTGGCGGCTCGACCGCGATCGAGGACTCGACGACCTCGACCCGCTCGTGGGCGTCCTCCGACCACGAGCCGCCGACGCAGCGCGCCGCGGACCCGGCCTTCGACGGCGACGACGACGAGCTCGACGTCCCCGACTTCCTGAAGTGACCCCGGCGTGACGGACGGCTCCCCGAGCCTCCAGGACCGGCTGTCCTCGGTCCGCGACGGCATCGCCGACGCGGCCAGGGCAGCCGGTCGTGCGTCCGACGAGCTGACGCTGATCGTGGTGACGAAGTACCACCCGGCGTCGCTCGTCCGCGAGCTCGCGGCCCTCGGCGTCACCGACGTGGGGGAGAACCGCCACCAGGAGGCCCAGGCCAAGGCAACCGAGCTCGCGGACCTCGGGCTGACGTGGCACTTCGTCGGCCAGCTGCAGTCGAAGAAGGCCCGACAGGTCCGCCGGTACGCCCACGTCGTGCAGTCACTCGACCGCGACTCCGTGGTCGACGCCTTCGCCCCGACCGAGTCCGAACCGGACCCACCCGTGATCGACGGCTTCGTCCAGGTGAACCTGACCGACGACCCCGACCGGGGTGGCGTGCAGCCGGACGACGTCGAGGCGATGGTCGAGCGCGTCCTGCGCACCGGCACGATCGCACTGCGCGGCGTCATGGCCGTCGCACCGCTCGACGAGGACCCACGCCGGGCCTTCGCCCGGCTGCGCGGCATCTCCGAGCGCGTGCGGCGGATCGCACCCGGTGCGACCGACATCTCGGCCGGGATGAGCAACGACCACGCCGAAGCCATCGCCGAGGGCGCGACACACCTGCGGATCGGAACGGCAATCACGGGAAAGCGGCCGAGCGCGCCCTAGCCTCATGGCAGGGCATCCACGAGCACGCACACCCCTGGAGGGAACCATGGCCGGTCCGTTGAAGAAGACGATGGTCTACCTCGGCCTCGCCGACGAGGAACTCGAGTACGAGGACGAGCAGCAGCCGACGCAGCACCAGCAGCGCGCGCAGCCGCAGACCCCCGCACCCGCGGCATCGCAGCACGAGGCACCGGCGGCAGCGCCCGCGGCAGCCCCCGCCGCGGCCCCCGTCGAGACGAAGGCCCCGCACACCCAGCACCAGCGCGGCGCACAGGTCACCCCGCTCCGCCGCTCGCACACGACCGCACAGAAGGCGACCCCGGTCCAGGAAATGAACGAGATCCTCACCGTCCACCCGCGCGAGTACAAGGACGCCCAGTCCATCGCCGAGAGCTTCCGCGACGGGATCCCCGTCATCATCAACCTCTCGCAGATGACCGAGTCGGACGCGCGGCGCATGATCGACTTCGCGAGCGGCCTGTCGCTCGGGCTGTACGGGAAGATCGAGCGCGTCACGAACAAGGTCTTCCTGCTCTCCCCGGCCCACGTCGCAGTGAGCGGTGAGGCGCCCGAGGTAGAGTCCGACATCGAGGCGTCCTTCTTCGCCCAGTCCTGAGTCGTCGCGTCCCGGGGTCTCCCTGACCCCGAGGCGCCGCCCAGGCCCACCCGCCCTGTGTCCGGCGCTCCAGCAGTGCCGTGCACCCGAGACGAGCGAGCCGAACCGTGTCCGTGATCTTCACGCTCCTGTACTTCCTGCTCCTGCTGTACTTCTTCGTGCTCTGGGGGCGGTTCGCACTGGACATGGTGCAGTCCTTCAACCGCTCGTGGCGCCCCCGCGGCGGCATGCTCGTCGTCGCAGAGGTGGTCTACACGACCACCGACCCGCCGATCCGCACCGTCCGTCGTGTGCTCCCGCCGCTGCGCATGGGCGCGGTGGCCCTCGACTTCGGGTGGTCCATCGTGATGCTCGTCACGATCATCCTGATGAGCATCGTCCGGGTCATCTCGGTCACGGTCTGACCACCAGCCCCACGCATCGACTGGCCGCGACACGCGCCACGCCCAGTCGGTGATCACGGTTCCGGTCCAGCGTCGGTGTACGGTGGTCGGGATCGATGCCCGCGCATGTGGGCATCCGCACCGTGAGTTCGCGCCTGGTACATTCGGGCGCACCGTTTCGGTTCCACACGTTCAGCAGTTCTATTGAGGTGACGGCAATGGCTTTGACGCCGGAAGACGTAGTCAACAAGCGGTTCCAGCCGACCAAGTTCCGCGAGGGCTACGACCAGGACGAGGTCGATGACTTCCTGGACGAGGTCGTCGTGGAGCTGCGCCGTCTGACCGCAGAGAACGAGGAGCTCCGGCAGCGCCTGCAGGCCGCCGAGTCGGCGCCCAAGCCGGCCGCTGCCGCCGAAGAGGCTCCTGCCCCCGCTCCGACCCCCGAGCCCGAGCCGGCCCCCGTCGCCGCCGCTCCGGAGCCCGCGCCGGTCGCCGCCGCCGCGCCGACCACCACGGTCAACCCGGACGACGACACCGAGGGCACCACGAACCTCCTGACGCTCGCGCGCCGTCTCCACGAGGAGCACGTCCGCGAAGGCGTCGAGAAGCGCGACGCGCTCATCGCCGAGGGTCAGGCCCAGGCCGCTCGACTGGTCTCCGAGGCCGAGGCGAAGCAGCGCCAGATCATCGCCGACACCGAGAACACCAACCGCCAGCGCGTGCAGGTGCTCGAGGGCGAGCAGCGCCAGCTCGAGGGCAAGATCGACGAGCTCCGCACCTTCGAGCGCGACTACCGTGCGCAGCTCAAGAGCTACATCCAGGGCCAGCTGAGCGAGCTCGACGCATCGTCGGGCACCGAGCAGTCGGGCCTCACCCCCGCGCCGGCATCGGCGCAGGGCTTCGGCAACTGACGTTGTCCCAGCAGCAAGACCAACGAGCGAAGGTCAGTGTCCGCGCGATCGCGGCACTGGCCTTCGCCGCTGTCGTCGTGGTGGCGATCGACCAGGTCGCGAAGGCCATGGTCGTCGCGAACCTGCCGTACGGACAGGTCGTCCCGGTCCTCGGCGGCGCGCTGCAGTTCCTCTACGTGCGGAACCCCGGCGCCGCGTTCTCGTTCGCGGTGAACATGACGTGGGTGTTCTCGATCGTGTCGGCCGCGGTCGTCGTGGCGATCATCGTCTTCGCGCGGCGCATCCGGTCCATGTGGTGGGCGATCGTGCTCGGCATGCTGCTCGGGGGAGCGCTCGGCAACCTGCTCGACCGGCTGTTCCGTGAACCCGGCTTCGGCCGCGGACACGTCGTCGACTTCATCTCGACACCGTGGATGATGCCGGCGATCTACAACGTCGCCGACTCCTTCATCTGCATCAGCATGGTGGTCTTCGTCCTCCTGGTCGTCCTCGGGGTCAACCTCGACGGCACCAGGACGGTCTCGACGAAACGCGCAGGTACGGACGGCCAGGAGGCCCCGGCCGGGTCCGCGACGGACGCTGCAGTGACCCCGCCGGTCGCGTCCACCGACGCGGCGGAGCCGAACCGGTCCTCCCGGCCCGACCAGCTCGGCCACGACGCGACGTGAGCGAGCAGCGTCAGCTCCCCGTCCCGGACGGGCTCGCCGGTGAGCGCGTCGACGCGGCCATCGCGAAGCTCCTCGGCTTCAGCCGCTCCTTCGCCGCCGAGGTCGTGACGGCCGGTGGTGTCCGCGTCGACGGCGTGGTCGTCGACAAGTCCGATCGGCTGCAGGCCGACTCGTGGCTCGAGGTCGAGTGGACCCCGAAGGAAGCCCCGCGCATCGTGCCGGCCGTCGTCCCCGGGATGACCATCGTGCACGACGACGACGACATCGTCGTGGTCGACAAGCCCGTGGGGGTCGCCGCGCACCCGTCGCCCGGGTGGGACGGTCCGACCGTGCCCGGCGGCCTCGCGGCCGCGGGGTTCACGATCGCGACCTCCGGAGCCGCCGAACGCGCGGGGATCGTGCACCGGCTCGACGTCGGCACCTCGGGGCTGATGGTCGTCGCGAAGTCCGAGCTGGCCTACACGAGCCTGAAGCGGGCGTTCAAGGAGCGCACCGTCGACAAGGTGTACCACGCGCTCGCGCAGGGGCACCCGGACCCGACCACGGGCACGATCGACGCACCCATCGGGCGGCATCCGTCGAGCGACTGGAAGTTCGCGGTCACCTCGGACGGCAAGCCGAGCGTCACGCACTACGCCACGCTCGAGGCCTTCCGGTCGGCGACGCTGCTCGAGGTGCACCTGGAGACCGGTCGGACGCACCAGATCCGCGTGCACATGGCGGCGACTCGGCACCCGCTCGTCGGGGACACGACGTACGGGGCCGACCCCGTGCTGGCCGCCGAGCTCGGGCTGACGCGGCAGTGGCTCGACGCGGTCCGGCTCGGGTTCGCGCACCCGCGCACCGGCGACTGGGTGGAGTTCCAGGCGTCGTACCCGGAGGACCTGCGGCTGGCGCTCGAGCGCATCCGGAGCGCGTCGGTCTGACACGCGGGCGGTTCCCTCGACACGCCCATGGGTGTCGTCGGCCGCGGTTAGGCTGTCTGCGTCCCACACGCAGTTCGTTCGACCGGAGGCCCCGTGGCGAGTTCCGACTCCTTCGTCCACCTGCACGTGCACAGCGAGTACTCGATGCTCGACGGCGCAGCGCGACTGAACGACCTGGTCGCGGAGACCGCAGCGCAGGGCATGCCTGCCGTGGCGGTGACCGACCACGGCAACATGTTCGGTGCGTTCGAGTTCTGGAAGGCCGCCAAGGCCGGGGGCGTCAAGCCGATCATCGGGACCGAGGCCTACATCACCCCTGGGACGCACCGGTCCGACAAGACCCGCGTGCGCTGGGGCGACGGCGGCGGTGACGACGTCTCCGGTGCGGGCTCGTACACACACATGACGATGTTCGCCGAGAACACCACGGGCATGCACAACCTGTTCCGGCTGTCGTCGAAGGCCTCGCTCGAGGGCTACTACTTCAAGCCGCGCATGGACCGCGAGCTCCTCAGCGAGCACCACGAGGGCATCATCGCGACGACGGGCTGCCCGTCGGGCGAGGTCCAGACGCGCCTGCGCCTCGGGCAGTACGACGAGGCGATCAAGGCCGCGGCCGACTTCCGCGACATCTTCGGCAAGGAGAACTACTTCGCCGAGATCATGGACCACGGTCTCGAGATCGAGCGACGGATCATGGGCGACCTGATCCGTCTGGCGAAGGACCTGGGCCTGCCGCTGGTCGGCACGAACGACCTGCACTACACGCACTCGCACGACGCTAAGTCGCACGCGGCGCTGCTCTGCGTGCAGTCTGGCTCGACGCTCAACGACCCGAACCGCTTCAAGTTCGACGCCGACGAGTTCTACCTCAAGACCCCGCAGCAGATGCGGCACCTGTTCCGCGACAACATCGAGGCCTGCGACAACACGCTGCTCATCGCCGAGCGGTGCGACGTCGAGTTCGACACCTCCGCCAACTACATGCCGAAGTTCCCGGTCCCCGAGGGCGAGACCGAGCACTCGTGGTTCGAGAAAGAGGTGGCGAAGGGCCTGCAGTACCGGTACCCCGGCGGGATCTCGGACGAGGTCCAGGCGCGCGCCGACTACGAGGTCGGCATCATCAACCAGATGAACTTCCCGGGGTACTTCCTGGTGGTCGCGGACTTCATCAACTGGTCGAAGGACCACGGCATCCGCGTCGGTCCGGGCCGTGGTTCCGGTGCCGGCTCGATGGTCGCGTACGCCATGCGCATCACCGACCTCGACCCGATCCGGCACGGCCTGATCTTCGAGCGGTTCCTCAACCCGGACCGCGTCTCGATGCCCGACTTCGACGTCGACTTCGACGACCGGCGCCGCGGCGAGGCGATCAAGTACGTCACCGAGAAGTACGGCTCGGAGCGCGTGGCGCAGATCGTGACGTACGGCACGATCAAGGCGAAGCAGGCGCTCAAGGACTCGTCGCGCGTGCTGGGCTTCCCCTTCGGCATGGGCGAGAAGCTCACCAAGGCGATGCCGCCGCCCGTCATGGGCAAGGACATCCCGCTCACCGGGATCTTCGACAAGGAGCACCCCCGCTTCAAGGAAGCGGTCGACGTCCGCACCGTGGTCGAGACCGACCCCGAGGCCAAGACGGTGTTCGACACGGCACTCGGGCTCGAGGGGCTGAAGCGCCAGTGGGGCGTGCACGCGGCCGGCGTCATCATGTCGAGCGACCCGCTGATCGACATCATCCCGATCATGAAGCGGGAGCAGGACGGCCAGATCGTCACGCAGTTCGACTACCCCGCGTCCGAGTCCCTCGGCCTGATCAAGATGGACTTCCTGGGGCTCCGCAACCTCACGATCATCAGTGACGCCCTCGACAACATCAAGAGCAACCGGGGGACCGACCTCGACCTCGAGACCATGGGCCTCGAGGACCCCGAGGCGTACGCGCTCCTGCAGCGCGGCGACACCCTCGGCGTGTTCCAGCTCGACGGCGGCCCGATGCGCGGTCTGCTGCGCCTGATGAAGCCCGACAACTTCGAGGACATCTCCGCGCTCATCGCCCTGTACCGTCCGGGGCCGATGGGGGCGAACTCCCACACCAACTACGCGCTCCGCAAGAACGGCGAGCAGCCGATCACGCCGATCCACCCCGAGCTCGAAGAGCCGCTCAAGGACATCATCGGCACCACCTACGGCCTGATCATCTACCAGGAGCAGGTCATGGCCATCGCGCAGAAGGTCGCGGGGTTCTCCCTCGGCCAGGCGGACATCCTCCGCCGCGCGATGGGCAAGAAGAAGAAGTCCGAGCTGGACAAGCAGTACGCGGGCTTCGAGAAGGGCATGCAGGACAACGGCTACTCGGCCGCTGCCATCAAGACCCTCTGGGACATCCTGCTGCCGTTCTCCGACTACGCGTTCAACAAGGCGCACTCAGCGGCGTACGGCGTGGTGTCGTTCTGGACCGCGTACCTCAAGGCGCACTACCCGGCCGAGTACATGGCCGCGCTGCTGACCAGTGTCGGCGACGCCCGCGACAAGCTCGCGCTGTACCTCAACGAGTGCCGCCGCATGGGCATCCGGGTCATGCCGCCGGACGTGAACGAGTCGATCGGGTTCTTCGCCGCCGTCGGCGACGACATCCGCTTCGGCATGGGCGCCATCCGCAACGTCGGCTTCAACGTCGTCGACGACATCGTCCAGGCCCGCACCGAGAAGGGCGCGTTCGAGTCGTTCCACGACTTCCTGCGCAAGATCCCGATCTCGTCCGCGAACAAGCGCACGGTGGAGTCGCTCATCAAGGCCGGCGCGTTCGACGAGTTCGGCGACAGCCGCCGAGCCCTCGTCGAGATCCACGAGGGCGCGGTCGAGGCAGCCGTCAAGGTCAAGCGCGACGAGGTCCACGGCAACGTCGGGTTCGACTTCGACTCGTTGTTCGCCGAGGTCGCCGAAGAGCAACCCGCCATGGCCGCCGTGTCCCAGGTGCCGGAACGGCCGGAGTGGTCCAAGCGCGACAAGCTGGCGTTCGAGCGGGACATGCTCGGGCTGTACGTGTCCGACCACCCGCTCGCCGGGCTCGAGATCGAGCTCGCGAAGCACCAGTCGATCACCATCGCCGACCTGATCGGCGCCGACGACTCGGTCGAGGGCGAGACGGTCACGGTGGCCGGGCTGCTGACGAGCGTGCAGCACCGGGTGGCCAAGACCAGCGGCAACCCGTACGGCATCGTGCAGATCGAGGACTTCGGCGGCGAGATCGGCGTGATGTTCCTGGGCAAGACCTACCAGGAGTTCGGACCGTCGCTCGTCGCCGACTCGATCGTGGTGCTGCGCGGGCGGGTCAACGTCCGCGACGACGGCAAGGCCCTGCACGCGGTGAGCATGTTCCAGCCGGCCCTCGGCGACGTGATGGGCTCCGGTCCGCTCACGCTGACGCTGCCGGAACGGCAGGCGACGACCACCACGGTCACCGAGTTGGCTGCCGTCCTCGGTCGCCACACCGGCGACACCGAGGTGCGGCTCCGCCTGCTCAAGGACGACGTCGCCCGCACCTTCGAGCTGCCGTTCCCGGTCAACCTGACACCCGACCTGTTCGGCGAGCTCAAGAGCCTGCTCGGCCCGCGCTGCCTGGTCTAGCACCGGATGACCGAGCACGCGGCACCGCGCCCCTCGGACGCGGTGCTGCGTGCGTTCGGCGTGGCGGGCGTCCCGCTCGAACGGCTGCCCGGCGGGCAGGGACAGACGTGGCGTGCGGGCCAGGTCGTGTTCCGTCCGCACGGCGACGCCCTGGAGGCCCGGTGGCGGTCCGACACGCTCGCCCGCCTCGAGCACACGGCCGTGTTCCGCACGCCGCGTCCGGTCGCCGCGACGGGCGGCGGCTGGCTCGTCGACGGCTGGGAGGCGTGGGAGTGGCTGCCGGGCGCGACCGACCCCACACGAGTGGACGACGTGATCGCCGCCGGTGCCGCGTTCCACCGGGCACTGGTAGGACTGCCCCGTCCCGGCTTCCTCGACGACGTCGGCGGTCCGTGGGCCGAGGCCGACCGGCTGGTGTGGGACGGTCTGCTGCCGGCCGACCCGACGCTCGACCGTCTGGCGCGGTCGTTCCGTCCCGTCGTGTCACCGTCGCAGCTCATCCACGGGGACCTGCTCGGCAACGTGCTCTTCGCCCGTGGGCAGCCACCCGCCGTCTTCGACTGGGCACCGTACTGGCGCCCGGCGGGACTCGGCGCCGCGATCGCGGCGGTCGACGCCGTCTGCTGGCACGGGGTGTCGATCGACCGCCTCGACGCGCTCGGCACGGGTGTCCCCGAGTGGTCGCAGCTGCTGGTCCGGGCGCTGGCCTTCCGCATCGCCACCCTGCACCTGCTGGGGGCGTGGGACCGCGCCCAGGCCGACCACCACCGGCCGGTCGTCGACGCGCTCGTGCAGGGTGCCGCCGGTACGCTGGTCGTCTCATGATGCAGCGAATCGACCTCCGTGGTGGCCTGCCCGCCCGCGCCGAACTCCTCCGTCTCATGCCGCGTGCCGTCGGCGACATCGCGGCCGCCGTGGACGCCGCACAGGTCCTGGTCGACGACGTCAGGTCCCGCGGTGCGGAAGCGTTGCGCGACCAGGCCGAGCGGTTCGACGGGGGAGCACCAGCCGACGTCCGGGTCCCCGCCGCCGAGATCGCCGCGGCCGTGGCGGGCCTGACGCCCGCGCTGCGCGAGGCCCTCGACGAGGCGATCCGCCGGGTCCGCGCCGCCAGTGCCGCGCAGGTCCCCGCAGCGTCGGTGACCACACTCGCCGACGGCGCCGAGGTGCACCAGCGCTGGCAGCCGATGCGCCGCGTCGGCCTGTACGTGCCCGGTGGCAAGGCCGTCTACCCGTCCAGCGTCGTCATGAACGTCGTCGCGGCCCAGGTCGCCGGGGTCCGCTCGATCGCCCTGGTGTCCCCGCCGCAGCGCGACCACGGTGGCGCCGTGCACCCGACGATCCTGGCGGCTGCCGGGCTGCTCGGCGTCGACGAGGTCTACGCGATGGGCGGTGCCGGCGCGGTCGGCGCACTGGCCTACGGCGTGTCGGCGATCGGTCTCGAGCCCGTCGACCTGGTCACCGGCCCGGGCAACAACTACGTCGCCGCGGCGAAGCGCCTGGTGCGCGGCGTGGTGGGCATCGACTCCGAGGCCGGTGCCACCGAGATCCTCGTGATCGCGGACGACACCGCCGACGCGGGGTTCGTGGCCGCCGACCTCATCAGCCAGGCCGAGCACGACGAACAGGCCGGCAGCGTCCTCGTGACGACGTCCGCGGCGTTCGCCGACGCGGTCGAGGCTGCCATCCCGCAGCGCACGGCCGTGCTGGGGACGGCCACGCGCCTCCAGACCGCACTCGACGGTCCGCAGTCCGCCGTCGTGCTCGTGGACTCGCTCGCCGATGCGGCCACCGTGAGCAACGCGTACGGACCCGAGCACCTCGAGATCCAGACCGCCGACGACGACGCCGTGCTCGCCGACATCGACGCGGCCGGTGCGGTGTTCGTCGGCCCGAGCACGCCGGTCAGCCTGGGCGACTACCTGGCGGGCTCGAACCACGTGCTGCCCACCGGTGGCCAGGCCCGCTTCGGGTCGGGGCTGTCCGCGTCGACGTTCCTGCGCCCGCAGCAGGTCGTCCGCTACACCGGTGCGGCCCTCGCCGAGGTCGCGCCGCACATCGTCGCCCTCGCGACCGAGGAGCAGCTGCCCGCGCACGCGGCAGCCGTGACGGAGCGCGTGAACCGATAGCCTGGGGGAGACATGTTCTGCCCCTTCTGCCGCCACCCGGACTCCCGCGTCGTCGACTCCCGCACCAGCGACGACGGCACGTCGATCCGCCGCCGCCGCCAGTGCCCGAACTGCGGGCGACGGTTCTCGACGACCGAGACCGCCTCGCTCAACGTCGTCAAGCGCAACGGGGTGCTCGAGCCGTTCTCGCGCGAGAAGATCATCTCCGGCGTGCGCAAGGCGTGCCAGGGGCGTCCGGTGACCGACTCGGACCTGGCCGTCCTGGCGCAGCGCGTCGAGGAGATCGTGCGGTCGTCGGGCGCCAGTCAGATCGAGGCGAACGACATCGGCCTGGCCATCCTCGACCCGCTGCGCGAACTCGACGAGGTCGCGTACCTGCGCTACGCCAGCGTCTACCAGGCGTTCGACTCGCTCGAGGACTTCGAGTCCGCGATCGGTCAGCTGCGCGTCGACCACCACGGTGGTGCCACCGGTCACGCGCCGGCCTCGGCCGCCGGGGCCGGCGCGTGAGCGGCGTCGGGGAGCGACTCGTCCGGAACGGGTACCGCGTCGTCTTCCGGTCCGTGTTCGCGAACATGGACCCCGAGCGCGCGCACCACATCGCCTTCGCGGTCATCCGCTGGTTGCCGCGCGTGCCGTTCCTCGCCAGCACGGTCGAGCGGTACTCCCGACCCGCGGCGGCGGACGGCATCACCACGATGGGCATCCACTTCCCGTCGCGCTTCGGGCTGGCTGCCGGCTTCGACAAGGACGCGCACGGCATCGCCGGGCTCGGGTTGCTCGGGTTCGGCCACGTCGAGGTCGGCACGATCACCGCGAAGCCCCAGCCGGGCAACGAGAAGCCCCGCCTGTTCCGGCTGGTCGGCGACCGGGCGCTCATCAACCGCATGGGCTTCAACAACCGCGGAGCCGCCGCTGCCGCGCGGCGGCTCGAGCGTGCTCGCCGGAACCCGGGACGGCCCGTCATCGGCGTCAACATCGGCAAGAGCCGGGTCGTCGACGTGGCCGACGCGGTCGAGGACTACCTCGAGTCGACCCGGCTGCTCGCGCCGTTCGCCGACTACCTCGCGGTCAACGTGAGTTCACCGAACACGCCCGGGCTGCGTGGTCTGCAGGAACTCGACCAGCTCCGCCCGCTGCTGACCGCCGTGCGGGACGCCGCGGGCAAGACCCCCGTGCTCGTGAAGATCGCGCCTGACCTGAGTGACGCGCAGATCGACGCGATCGCAGGGCTCGCCGTGGACCTCGGTCTCGCGGGCGTCATCGCGAACAACACGACCATCGCGCGGACCGGGCTGTCGGCATCGGCTGAGTCCGTCGCACAGATCGGGGCTGGTGGGCTTTCCGGAGCGCCGATCGCCGAACGCTCGCTCGACGTGCTGCGCCGGGTGCGGGCCGTGGTGCCGGCGGACTTCTGCGTGATCGCCGTCGGGGGAGTCACCTCCGAGGCCGACGTGCAGGCGCGGCTCGATGCGGGGGCCACCCTCGTGCAGGGCTACACCGCGTTCCTC
The DNA here is from genome assembly GCF_003234655.2 of Curtobacterium sp. MCLR17_007. Taxonomy (NCBI): domain Bacteria; kingdom Bacillati; phylum Actinomycetota; class Actinomycetes; order Micrococcales; family Microbacteriaceae; genus Curtobacterium; species Curtobacterium sp. MCLR17_007. The sequence goes on from NZ_CP126271.1 coordinate 1,464,454, forward strand.
TACGAGGGCCCGACCTGGGCGACCCGCATCAACCGGCTGCGTCGGCGGCGGTTGCGGCGCGAGGCGCGCGAGTCGCGCTGACGCTGGCCCCGGCCGCGGGTCCTGGCGGGTGTGTGCGATCGGTGCCGGTGCCGGTGCCGGTGCCGGCCTGCCACCCCCCAGGTTCCGTAATTCTGGCATCTCGAAGCGCGCGACCGGTCGCTTTCCGCACTTCGACGGTTGTCCCGCGGAGAGTTGTGCCACTTCGGCGGCGTGCACGGACCGATGCGGATGATGCCGTCTCGTGATCGACCGGGGCCGAGGATCTGGTCTCGTGAACGATCGGGGCCGAGGGGTCACGACCTGCCGCTCACGTCCGCTGAGGTGTCCCGATCCGTCGGTGTGCGGCGTCGAGGACCGCGAATTCTGGCATCTCGGCGGCGCGCGGGCGGCGCGTTGTGACAAGTCGACAGGACGTCTGGACGGGAGGTGCGGGGCGGACCCGCCTTGCGCCTCCCGTCCGCTGTGATGGCGGGGCATGGACGCGCCTGCCGAGGGGTCACGACTTGCCGCTCACGTCCGCCGAGGTGTCCCGATCCGTCGGTGTGAGGCGCCGGGGGCCGCAAATTCTGGCATCTCGGCGGCGCGCGGGCGGCGCGTTGTGACAAGTCGACGGGGCGTCTGGACGGGAGGCGCGGGGCGGACCCGCCTTGCGCCTCCCGTCCGGTGGGGTGGCGGGGCATGGACGCGCCTGCCGGGGGGTCACGACTTGCCGCTCACGTCCGCCGAGGTGTCGGGTTCCGTCGGTGTGCGGCGTCGAGAGTGGCGAATTCTGGCATCTCGGCGGCGCCGCCCGCCACCCGCGCACGACGAAGCGCCGCCGACCGAGGGCCGACGGCGCTTCGAGGGGCTGGACTCAGGCTGCGGGGTACTGACCGCGCTTGACCTGGGGCTTGGGCAGGCGGAGGAACCGCAGCTGCCACGCCCGCGTCAGGATGTAGAGGAACGTCCCCTTCTGGAACTGGCCGAACTTCGCCGTGAGCTTCTTGCGCAGGATGGCCCAGAGCACCACGCAGTCGAGCAGGAAGAGGGCGACGAACGCCCACACGAGCAGCAGTGCGTAGGACGCGGCGGCGGTCTGTGACGCGACGAAGCCGACGATCAGGAAGACCACCAGCACGGGCATCATCACCTCGCCCACGTTCCACCGGGCGTCGATGTAGTCACGCACGAACCGGCGCTGCTCGCCCCGGTCCTTGGCGGGCAGGTAACGCTCTTCGCCGTTGGCCATGCCGACGCGGGCCTTCTCGCGCTCGGAGTTCAGCCGTGCGCGGGCGGCCTTCTTGTCGACCGGCGTGTTGCCGACGAGGGGGCGGCGGTTGGCGGCTTCGCGCTCGCGACGCGACGGCGTGGGACGGCCCTTGCCCTGGTCGGGCAGCCCCTGTTCGAGCAGTTCCTCTTCCGAGGGGTTGACTGTCGTGTTGGTCTTGGGTGCTGCCTTGGCCACGATGATTCCTGCTGTCGGTGAGCGGTGCGCCGAGGAACGCCCCGGTGCTGGTTCTCCTCTAGATTACCGGGCATGACCGACACCCAACAGTCCGCGCCCGCGACCGACCCCGCGCTCCTCGACGCCCTCCGCGAACAGGTGCAGGGCGACCTGCCCACCACGATCGCCGACCTGTCGGCGCTGGTGCGGATCCCGTCGGTGTCGTGGTCGGCGTTCGACCCGGCGCACGTCCGGCGCAACGCCGAGGCCGTCGCGGAGCTCGCGCGGGGCACGGGCGTGTTCGACGAGGTCCGCATCGTCCGGAGCGCCGTCGACGGTGACACCCCGGACGGCGCGTCCGACGCGACCGGCACCGACCACGACGGCGTCGAGCTGGGGCAACCGGCGGTCCTGGCGGTGCGCCCGGCCCGGAACGGCAAGCCGACGGTGATGCTCTACGCCCACCACGACGTCCAGCCCCAGGGCGACGACGCCCTGTGGGAGACCCCGCCGTTCGAGCCGACGCTCCGTGGGGACCGCCTGTACGGCCGCGGTGCCTCCGACGACAAGGCGGGGGTGATGACGCACATCGCGTCGCTCCGCGCGCTGCACGCCCGGTTCGGCGACGACCTCGACCTCGGCATCGTGCTCTTCGTCGAGGGCGAGGAGGAGTTCGGCTCCCGCTCCTTCCGCACGTTCCTCCGCGAGCAGAAGGAGCACCTCGCCGCCGACGTGATCGTGGTCGCCGACAGCGACAACTGGTCGACCGAGGTCCCGGCGATCACCGTGTCGCTGCGCGGCAACGTCACGTTCAAGCTCACGCTGACGACGCTCGAGCACGCCAGCCACAGCGGCATGTACGGCGGCGCCGCCCCGGACGCGATGCTCGCGATGGTGCGGCTCCTGTCCTCGCTGCACGACGACCAGGGCTCGGTCGCCGTCGACGGTCTGACCGCGTACGACGCTCCCGTCCCCGCACGCTCCGAGGACGAGTTCGCCACCGACGCGGCCCTGGTCCCCGGGGTCAAGCCGGTCGGAACCGGCGACGTGCTGTCGCGCATGTGGTTCCAGCCGGCGATCACGGTCACGGGCATGGACGTGCCGAGCGTCGCGAACGCCTCGAACACGCTGCTGCCCTCGGTGTCCGCGCGGGTGTCGGTGCGGGTCGCGCCGGGCCAGCCCGCGACCGAGGCGTACGCCGCCGTCGAGCGCCACGTGCACTCGCACACGCCGTTCGGTGCGCGCGTCGAGATCAGCGAGCCGGACGCTGGCGACGGCTTCCTGGTGGACACCAGCGGATGGGCCGTGCGCGAGGCCCGTACGGCCATGACCGAGGGCTGGGGCGCCGCGCCGGTCGAACAGGGCATCGGCGGCTCGATCCCCTTCGTGTCCGACCTGGCCGCGGAGTTCCCGGACGCACAGATCCTGGTCACCGGTGTCGAGGACCCCGACACGCGGGCGCACAGCCCGAACGAGTCGCAGCACCTCGGCGTGCTGCACCGCGCGATCGCGAGCGAGACGGTCCTCTTGGCCCGGCTGGCGACGCGCGGCTGACGCGCGCAGGGACGGACGGGAGGCCCGGGTCGGCTCCGCCACGGGCCTCCCGTCCGACTCGTGCCCAGTCCCGCTCCGGCACTGCTTCTCCACAGGGCGGCGCCACATGGTGCGGACCGTCGGGGGCGGTGCTTACAATCGGGGGAGGCGCGGTGATCTGCACCGCCCGGAGGGAGACGCGCGATGAGCGACACCATCACGAGCGAAGCCACCGCGATCGACACGACCGCCACGGACGACACGGCCACGCACGGCGTGCAGCTCAGTGGCGCCGCCGCGGGCAAGGTCGCCAGCCTCCTCGAGCAAGAGGGCCGCGACGACCTGCGTCTGCGCCTCGCCGTCCAGCCCGGCGGCTGCTCGGGTCTGATCTACCAGCTGTACTTCGACGAGCGGCTGCTCGACGGTGACACGACTGCCGCGTTCGACGGTGTCGAGGTGGTCGTCGACAAGATGAGCGTGCCCTACCTCGACGGCGCCACGATCGACTTCGAGGACACGATCCAGAAGCAGGGCTTCACCATCGACAACCCGAACGCCCAGGGCAGCTGCGCGTGCGGTGACAGCTTCCACTGATCCCACCGCGATCTGCGGACCGACGCGGACGGGGAGTGACCGACAGGTCGCTCCCCGTCCGCGTTTCGCGTTCGATCGTCCACCGACCGCACCGAGTCCGAGGTGACCAGGGAAAAGGGCTCCAGCACCTGCGCCGATCGCGCCCCCAGGTGTGTCGCGTGTGCACTGAGCGTCACCGGCTGCGAGTAGGCTAGGAGTGTCCCACCCAAGCTGGGAGCCAGCCATGGAACACCTCGGTGGTCCGCCGTCGGTCTCCGACGAGCTGAGCCCGCAGCTTCAGTCTTTCCGAGAGGTAACAGTGCGTTCGAATCGCCGTATACGTTGGGCGGCCGTCCCGGTGGCCGTCGGTCTGGTCATCGCACTGGCGGGCTGCTCGCAGCAGCAGCTGAACGGATGGCTCCCCGGTACCGAGGAGACGAAGGACGTCACGAACCACACGAGCCGCGTCGTCGGCCTGTGGACCACCAGCTGGATCGTGCTGCTGGCCGTCGGTCTCATCGTGTGGGGCCTGATCATCTGGGCCGCGATCGTGTACCGCCGCCGGAAGGGCCAGACCGGCCTGCCCGTGCAGATGCGCTACAACATGCCGCTCGAGATCTTCTACACGATCGTGCCGCTCATCCTGGTGCTGGGCTTCTTCGCCTTCACCGCGAAGGACCAGGCCGCCATCGAGAAGCCGTTCGCGCAGCCCGACACCACGGTGCACGTCTACGGCAAGCGCTGGGCGTGGGACTTCAACTACATCGACCAGAACAACCCTTCCGAGAGCGTCTACTACCAGGGCATCCAGGCCCAGGAAGAAGAGAACGGCAACGGGGCGATCGACGAGTCGCAGCTGCCGACGCTGTACCTGCCGGTCGGCAAGAAGGTCAAGATCGAGCTGGACTCGCGCGACGTGGACCACTCCTTCTGGGTCATCGACTTCCTCTACAAGAAGGACATGCTCCCCGGCAAGACGAACTACGAGTACTTCATCCCGCAGAAGGAAGGCACCTACCAGGGCAAGTGCGCCGAGCTCTGCGGCGAGTACCACTCCCTGATGCTCTTCCAGGTCAAGGTCGTGTCGCCCGCCAAGTACCAGGCGTACCTCGACACCCTCAAGGACCAGGGCAAGGTGGGCCTGCTCGGCAACGAGTACAACACCAACACGAACCAGCCTGACAACAAGGCGCCCGTCACGGCGTCGGACGACAAGTAGGGGCTCGCCAGATGACAACGTCATTCGTCGGCCAACCGACAGCGACCGCGACGCCGGACTTCCAGGCGTCCAAGGTCGGTCGGAAGGGCAACATCATCGTCCGGTGGATCACCTCCACGGACCACAAGACCATCGGGTACATGTACCTGATCACGTCGTTCCTGTACTTCCTGCTCGCGGGCGTCATGGCACTCGTGATCCGTGCGCAGCTCTTCGAGCCTGGCCTGCAGGTCGTCGCGACGAAGGAGCAGTACAACCAGCTGTTCACGATGCACGGCACGATCATGCTGCTGCTCTTCGCGACGCCGCTGTTCTCGGGCTTCGCGAACGCGATCATGCCGCTGCAGATCGGTGCGCCCGACGTCGCCTTCCCGCGACTGAACGGCTTCGCGTTCTGGCTCTACTTCTTCGGCGCGCTGATCGCCGTCGGTGGCTTCCTCACCCCGCAGGGTGCGGCGTCGTTCGGGTGGTTCGCGTACGCGCCACTCAGTGACACGACGTTCACACCAGGGCTCGGCGGCACGTTGTGGGTGTTCGGCCTCGGCCTCACCGGCTTCTCGACGATCCTCGGCGCGGTGAACTTCATCACGACGATCATCACGATGCGTGCCCCCGGCATGACCATGTTCCGCATGTCGATCTTCACGTGGAACACCCTCGTGACGTCGCTGCTCGTGCTCATGGCGTTCCCCGTGCTCGCCGCCGCGCTGTTCGGCCTCGGCCTCGACCGCGTGTTCGACGCGCAGATCTTCAACCCGGCGAACGGCGGAGCGCTGCTCTGGCAGCACCTCTTCTGGTTCTTCGGGCACCCAGAGGTCTACATCATCGCGCTGCCGTTCTTCGGCATCGTCTCCGAGGTCTTCCCGGTCTTCAGCCGCAAGCCGATCTTCGGGTACAAGACCCTGGTCTACGCGACCATCTCCATCGCGGCCCTGTCGGTCACGGTGTGGGCGCACCACATGTACGTCACCGGTTCGGTGCTGCTGCCGTGGTTCTCGCTCATGACGATGCTCATCGCGGTCCCGACCGGCGTGAAGATCTTCAACTGGGTCGGCACGATGTGGCGCGGTTCGGTCACCTTCGAGACCCCGATCCTGTGGGCCATCGGCTTCCTGATCACCTTCACCTTCGGTGGTCTGACCGGCGTCATCCTGGCGTCGCCGCCGCTCGACTTCCACGTGTCCGACTCGTACTTCGTCGTGGCGCACTTCCACTACGTGGTCTTCGGCACCGTCGTGTTCGCGATGTTCTCCGGCTTCTACTTCTGGTGGCCGAAGTGGACCGGACGCATGCTCAACGAGCGGCTCGGCAAGATCCACTTCTGGCTGCTGTTCATCGGCTTCCACACCACGTTCCTGATCCAGCACTGGCTGGGCGTCATCGGCATGCCGCGTCGCTACGCGACCTACCTGCCGAACGACGGGTTCACGTGGATGAACCAGCTGTCGACCATCGGTGCGATGATCCTCGGCATCTCGTTCCTGCCGTTCATCTTCAACGTCTACGTCACCGCACGGAACGCGCCGAAGGTCGCCGTGAACGACCCGTGGGGCTACGGTCGCTCGCTCGAGTGGGCGACCTCCTGCCCGCCGCCGCGGCACAACTTCACGTCGATCCCGCGCATCCGTTCTGAGTCCCCGGCCTTCGACCTGAACCACCCCGAGGCCGGTGTCCCGGTGGGTGTGGGTCCCGCGAAGGACGCCCCGGATGCCCCGACCTACGACGCCGCGAAGGGCGAGGTGAAGTAAGGCGATGCGCGCCAACGTCAACCTGTTCTGGATCCTCTTCGGGTTCTTCATCCTCGCGGACGCCGCCTACACGATCTGGGCGATCCTCTACTACGGCAAGCCCGAGCCCGTTGGCACGGTCGGCATCGGTCTCGTCGGCATCATGTCCGCGTTCATCGCCTTCTACCTCGGGCGGGTGCTCTCCGCCCAGGGCGGTGACCTGCCCGAGGACCGGCAGGACGCCAACATCGAGGACGGCGACGCCGAGCTCGGGCACTTCAGCCCGTGGTCGTGGTGGCCGATCCTGCTGGCCGGCGCCACGGCGTTGACCTTCCTCGGTGTCGCAGCCGGTCTGTGGATCGTCCCGTTCGGGCTCGCCTTCGTGGCGATCACCCTGGTCGGCTGGGTCTTCGAGTACTACCGCGGCAACTTCGGGCACTGACCCGCACCTGACGCACTTCGGGCGGCACCACTTCCGGTGCCGCCCGAACTGCGTCCGGACGACGTCCCCGACCGGGCGAGCACGACGGACGACCCCGTCCGTCGACATCGCCCTCCGGGGGAATCAACCGGTCCGCGCCCGGCTTGTGCCACACGGACCCCCACAACCTCGCGAAAGGAGTCACCTCAGGTGACCGACAAGCGCACCCTCATCATCTTCGGCGCAACGGGCGACCTCGCCTCCCGCCTGCTCCTGCCGGGCCTCGGCACGTTCCTGCAGAGCGGCCGGGCCGTCCCCGTCCAGCTGATCGGGACCGGGCGCAGTGAGCGTTCCCCCGAGCAGTGGCAGGACGTCGTCACGAAGTCCTTCGCGACACAGGACGTCAAGGGCCCTGAGGTCGACGCGACCCTGGAGTCGACGGCGTTCATCCAGGGCGACCCGACCGACCCGAAGCACCTGAAGGCGCTCCTCGACGCGGCCGACAACGAGCCGATCCTGTACTTCGCGCTGCCGCCGCAGATCGCGTCCGACATCTGCGAGGCGCTGCAGGAGGTCGAGCTCCCCGAAGGCACGACCCTGGCGTTCGAGAAGCCGTTCGGCACCGACGTCGCGAGCGCGAAGGCCCTCAACGAAACGGTGCTCAAGCTGGTCCCCGAGGACCGCGTCCACCGCACCGACCACTTCCTCGGTCGCACCACGGTGCTCAACATCATCGGTCTGCGCTTCGCGAACCGCCTGTTCGAGCCCATCTGGAACGCCGAGAACATCGAGAAGGTCGACATCTTCTACGACGAGACCCTCGGTCTCGAGAACCGCGCCCAGTACTACGACGAGGCCGGCGCGATGGTCGACATGATCCAGTCGCACCTGCTGCAGATCCTCGGCATCGTGACGATGGACGCTCCCGCGGAGATCGACGCCGTCGAGTTCCGTTCGTCCCTGGCCCGCGCGCTCCGGTCGACCCAGCTCAAGGGCGACGACCCCAAGGTCGCGTCGCGCCGTGCCGTCTACACGGCCGGCACGATCGACGGCAAGGACCTGCCGTCGTACCAAGACGAGGACGGCGTCGACAAGTCGCGCGAGACCGAGACCCTCGCCGAGATCTCGGTCGAGGTCGACACCGCGCGCTGGAAGGGTGTCCCCTTCACGCTGCGATCGGGCAAGGCCCTCGGCGCGAGCCGCAAGGAAGTCCTCATCACCTTCAAGCCCGTCACGCGCCTGCCCTCCGGGCTGAGCGGTCGGCCCAAGGCGGACACGCTGCGCATCGTGCTGAACCCGGACGAGATCGAGCTCACCGTGTCGGCGAACGGCGGTGGCAACCCCTTCGAGATGGGGCAGGTCACGCTGTCGTCCTCGTTCAGCGACGGCGAACTGACGCCCTACGGCGAGGTCCTGAACGGCATCTTCCACGACGACCCGCTGCTGTCGATCCGTGGCGACGTCGCGGAGCGCTGCTGGGAGATCGTCGAGCCGGTCGTCGCCGCCTGGAAGGCCGACGAGGTCCCGCTCGAGGAGTACCGCGCCGGTTCGCGCGGTCCCGCAGACTGGGAGTCGTCGTCCTGACGAACTGACCACGACACGGACGGGAGGCCCGGTGCCAGCTGGCACCGGGCCTCCCGTCCGTCTGCGGTGGGAGACCGACGGCGGTGACGGATCAGGCGGGCGTGCCGGCCTGCTCGCCCTCGCCGGTCACGGACCGGGTGGAGCCGTCACGCTGCGACACCCGGGTGCGGTGGCCGGCCGCCTTGCCCCGAGCCCGGTTGATCGCGTCCGACGCCGACACCAGGGTCAGGTGCGAGAGTGCCTGCGGGGTGTTCCCGATGTGGTGCCCGGTGGCGACGTCGATCTCCTCGGAGAGCATGCCGACGTCGTTCGCAGCACCGACGAGCACGTCCATGAGCCGTTCCGCGTCCTCGATGCGCCCCGAGGCCGCGTACTGCTCGACGAGCCAGAACGAGCAGGCCAGGAACGGGTGCTCGCTGCCGCGCAGGCCGTCGAACCCCGACGAGGTGCGGTACCGCAGGATCAGTCCGTCGTCGCCGACCCGGAGGTCGTGCTCGATCGCGGCGACCGTGCCGAGCATGCGTGGGTCGTCCGCCTTGCAGTAGCCGATCTGGGGGAGCACGAGCAGGCTGGCGTCGACCTCGTCGGTGTCGTAGTGCTGGCGGAAAGCGCCACGCTCGGCGTTCCACCCGTGCTCGTCGATCTCCGCGCGCACGGCGTCACGGAGCTGGCGCCACCGGTCGACCGGGCCCTCGAGTCCGAACTCCTCGACCGCGGCGACGCCGCGGTCGAACGCCGCCCAGATCATCGCGCGCGAGTGCGTGAAGCTGCGTCGCGGCCCGCGCATCTCCCAGATGCCGTTGTCCGGTTCCTTCCAGTGCTGCTCGACGTAGCCGAGGAGGGCGCGCTGCAGTGCCCACGAGTCCGCGTTCTCCTCGAGCCCCAGCTCGCGCGCGTCGTGCAGGGCCGCCAGGACCTCGCCGAACACGTCGCCCTGGTACTGCGTGTACGCGCCGTTGCCGATCCGGACCGGCTTGGACCCGAGGTAGCCGGGCAGTTCGTCGAGCTCGCGCTCGGGGAGCTCTCGCTCGCCGGCGATGCCGTACATGATCTGGACGTCGGCCGGGTCGCCGGCGATCGCGCGCAGCAGCCAGCGGCGCCAGTGCTTGGCCTCGTCCTGGTACCCGTGCGCGATCAGCGACGCCAGGGCGAGCGACGCGTCACGGAGCCAGACGTACCGGTAGTCCCAGTTCCGCTCGCCACCCGGGTCCTCGGGCAGGCTCGTGGTGACCGCGGCGACCACCCCGCCGGTCTCGGCATGCGTCATCGCCCGCAGGAACAGCAGCGACTGCCGGGTCGCGTCGGCGTACGGCCCCTCCACCTGGGTCTTGCCGCTCCAGTCGTGCCACCAGTCGATGGTCCGGGTGAGCGCCTGGTCCACGTCGAGCGGCTCCGGCGGCTCGCGGTGCGACGGGTACCAGGTGAGCACGGTGTCGATGACGTCGCCGTCGTGCACGGTCGCGTCGGCGACGTGCCGGTGGTCGTCCGCGTGGAAGCGGGAGCCACGCACCAGGACGGAGTCGGGACCGGCCGTGGCGAGCAGGGCGGGACCGTCGTCGTCGCCGACCTGTCGGACCCAGGGCAGGGCCCGGGCGTAGTCGAACCGGATGCGCAGCGTCTGGCGCAGGTCGACCGATCCACGCAGACCGCGGACCCGGCGGACGATGCTGGCACGGTGCGCGTCGATGGGCATGAACTCCGTGACCTCGACGACGCCGGTCGCGGTGGTCCAGACGGTGCGCAGGACCAGGGAGTCCGGGGCGTAGTGGCGCTCGGCACGTGCTTCTGCGTCGGTCGGACGGAGGGTCCAGTGACCGTCGTGCTCGTCACCCAGGAGTGCCGCGAACGTCGACGGACTGTCGAAGCGCGGCAGGCACGCCCAGTCGATGGTGCCGGCGCGGTCGACGAGCGCCGCCGAGTAGCAGTCGCCGATGATCGCGTGGTCTTCGATTCGCTGGGGCATGCACCGATCGAACCACCGACCGCCGATGTTCCACCGGCTGCCGGAGGGATCGGCTGAAGGTCGGCTCAGGGTACGGAGCGTCAGCTGTCGGGCTGGTCGCCGAGGTCGGCGAGCCCGATCCGGCCGAGTTCGGTCCACAGGCCGGCACCGTCCGGGGCGTAGACCCACGGCGCGCTGGAGTCCCGCGATCGCTCCTGGGCGCGCGACCGACCACCGGCGAGCACTGCTTCACTCGTCGACAGCTGCCGGATCGCCACGCCGGCGACGTTGCCGGGGTGCTCGCGGACGAAGTCGCCGTACAGGGTCTCGTCGTGCTGCCCGTCGTCGCCGACCAGCAGCCACTGCACGTCGGGGAAGTCGCGTGCCAGGCGCCGGAGGTTCTCGTGCTTGTGCATCTGCCCGCTGCGGAAGAACCGGTCGTGGGTGGGGCCCCAGTCGGTCAGCAGGAGCGTGCCGGACGGGTACATGTTGCGCGTCAGGAAGCGCTGCAGCGTCGGCGCGACGTTCCACGCCCCGGTGGACAGGTAGACGGTCGGGGCGCCGGGGTGCTGCGCGAGGACGCGCTCGTACAGGACGGACATGCCCGGCACCGGGCGGCGGGCGTGCTCGGTGACGACGAAGGAGTTCCACGCGGCGAGCAGGGGCCGGGGGAGCGCGGTCACCATGACGGTGTCGTCGATGTCGGACAGCAGCCCGAAGCGCGTGTCGGGGTGGACGATGAAGACCTCGGCCTCGACGTCACGCTGCCCGCCCGCGGACAGCCGGACGGTGTGCCACCCGGGCTCGAGGTCGATCGGCACGATCGTGTCGACGACGCCGCCCCGGTCGGACTGCACGGTGTGCGAGGTCCCGCCCGCGGTGACCGTCACCTCGGCGTGGTCGACCGCGACGCTCGTGAAGGACTTCCACCCGCGGACGCCCTCGTAGGACACGTCGGACGCCAGGCCGCGCCGCGTGAGGAGCACCCGGCACAGCACGCGGATCCACCCCGGCGCGCCGTACCCGGTGTAGGGGATGACGGTCGGGACCTGTCCGCGGCGGCGGGCACGCTGTTCACGGAACTCCTGCACGGCGTCCTCGATGCGGGCGGCTCGGTGCAGGATGGGCTCGGCCAACGACGGTTCGTGGGACGTCGGGTCGGGCATCGGGCCATCATCCCACGGTGCGGACGCCGGTTGTCCACGATCCGGTGTCGACACTCGACGAATCGCAGCGATGTTCCAGCCGGGCTCTGGGAGAGTTGCCCCGTCACACAATCAGTCCGCGCTCGCTGCGAGAAGGAGAACACGTGCTCGTCACCGAGGTTTCGAACGCACTGCCGGGGGGATCATCACTGCTCAGGAACGAGCCGGTCCAAGCCCGCAGTTCGGCACGCCTCGCCGGACTCCTCGACGCGGCAGCGGCCGTCATCGACGAGATCGGGTTCGAGCGGCTCACGACCGCCATGGTCGCCGAGCGCGCCGGGGCGTCCATCGGCACGGTCTACCGGTACTTCCCGGACCGCATCGCCGTGGTCGAGGCCCTCGCGATCCGCAGCACGCAGCGTCTGGCGGCCCGCTTCGTCGAGGCGCTCGAGACCAGCGGGGCGACGACCTGGCAGGAAGCCTGCGACGCCCTCATCGACATGACGAGCGAGATGTACCGGACCGAGCCGGGGTTCCGCGCGATCCGCTTCGGTGACCCGGCCGACTCGGGCGTCGGTGACGACGACGACCGCATGGCGGCGCTCGGCGGCACCGTCGGCACGATCCTGCGGGAACGGTTCGGCATGCCCGACAACGAAGCGGTCTCGCGTGCGTGGGTGGTCCTGGCCGAGTCGTCCCACGCGCTGCTCGCCCGTGCGCACCGCGACCGCGAGCACCCGGACACCGCGCTCATCGAGGCCTACCGCACGATGAGCCGGGGCTACCTCGAGAAGGTCGTCGCAGCCTCCTGACGTGTTCCGGCGGGTGTCCCGCTGTCCGCGACACGTCACGATTCGACACGCGGTGCGACCACTGTCGGTCCTGACGGGTACTCTCACTCGGAGTCGGGCTACCTCCCATCAGAAGGGCACCCACCCATGATCGAATTCCGCTCGGTGCGCAAGACGTACCCGGACGGCACCAACGCCGTCGAGCGGTTCGACCTCGTCATCCCATCCCGCACCACGACGGTCTTCGTCGGGTCCAGCGGCTGTGGCAAGACGACGTTGCTCCGCATGATCAACCGGATGGTCGACCCCTCCTCGGGCTCGGTCTCCATCGACGGCAAGGACGTCGCCGACGGCGACCCCGTCAAGCTCCGTCGCAGCATCGGCTACGTGATGCAGAGCTCGGGGCTGCTGCCGCACCGCAAGGTCGTGGACAACATCGCCACGGTCCCGTTGCTGACGGGTGTGTCGAAGTCCGAGGCCCGGTCGCGGGCCCTCGAACTGATGGACACCGTCGGTCTCGACCGGGCCTTCGCGGACCGGTACCCGTCGCAGCTGTCCGGCGGGCAGCAGCAGCGCGTCGGCGTCGCGCGCGGCCTGGCCGTCGACCCGAACGTCCTGCTGATGGACGAGCCCTTCGGCGCCGTCGACCCGCTGGTCCGCAACGACCTGCAGGACGAGCTCATCCGCCTGCAGCGTGAGCTCGGCAAGACGGTCGTGTTCGTCACGCACGACATCGACGAGGCCTTCAAGCTCGGCGACCAGGTCGTCATCCTCAAGAAGGGCGGCGAGATCGCCCAGCTCGGCACGCCGGCGGAGATCCTCTCCGAACCGGCTGACGACTTCGTCGCGAACTTCATCGGTGCGGGCCGGGGCCGTCGTGCCCTGCGCATCGAGCAGACCCCCACCGGCCCGATCGTCGTCGACGGCGACGGTCGTGCTGCCGGAGTCCTGACCGGTCCCGTGGCGGTGGTGGACGCCGCGGCAGCAGTGTAGGGTGCCCCGTCCGCCACGACTGAGGCTGTTGCGTCCCACGACGCAGCGGGTGCTCCGGCGCAGGGTGGGAGCACCGAGTGAACTGGGTGCTGGCGAACGTCGACACGATCTGGGACGACGTCGTCGCACACCTGGTGATCGCGATCCCGCCGATCGTCATCAGCTTCCTGCTGTCGATCCCGATCGGGTGGCTCGTCGTCCGGCTCCGTCGCGCCGGCGGTCGGCGAGTCACTCGCGGCGTCGGCGGCGGCATCGTCACGGTCGCGGGTCTGCTCTACGCGATCCCCTCGCTCCCGCTGTTCATCGCGCTGCCGAGCATCCTGGGCACCGGTCTGCAGGACCCCGTCAACGTCGTCATCGGCCTGACGCTCTACGGCCTGGCGCTGATGGTGCGGTCGACCGTCGACGGCCTCGAGTCGATCGACGGCCCGACGGTCTCGGCCGCCACGGCGATGGGCTACTCGGGAGCGCAGCGGTTCTTCCGCGTCGACCTCCCGCTCGCCGGCCCGGTGCTGTTGGCGGGGCTGCGCGTCGTCGCGGTGTCGACCATCTCGCTCACGACCGTCGGTGCCGTGCTCGGCATCCAGAGCCTCGGCTCGCTGTTCACCGACGGCATCGGTCGCGGCATCACCGAGGAGATCGTGACCGGCATCGTGATGGTCCTGGTCCTGGCGTTCGCGCTCGACGGACTGCTCGTGCTGCTCGGTCGGCTCGTGATGCCCTGGACCCGGAAGTCCACTGTGTCCAAGCGTCAGGCGCGCCGGGTGCTGCAGGCTGCAGAGGTGACCTCGTGATCATCGGACAGGCCTTCGCGTGGGTGTTCGACCCCGCCAACTACGGCGGCTACAACGCCATCCCGACGCGGCTGTGGGAACACATCTGGATCTCGCTGCTCGCGGTGGTCATCGCGTCGCTGATCGCCGTGCCGCTCGGCTGGTTGATCGGGCACACCGGGCGCGCCCGTGGTGTCGCGATCGCGCTGTCCGGGGGCATCCGCGCCCTGCCGACACTCGGCGTCCTGACCCTGTTCGGCCTGCTGCTCGGCGTGGGGCTGCAGGCGCCGCTGCTGGCGCTCGTGATCCTCGCGATCCCGTCGGTGCTGGCCGGTGCCTACTCGGGCATCGAGTCCGTCGACCCGGTGACCGTGGACGCAGCCCGGGCGCAGGGCATGACCGGGTGGCAGATCCTGGCCAAGGTCGAGGTCCCGCTCGGCCTGCCGCTGCTGATCGGTGGCATCCGAGCCGCCGTGCTGCAGGTCGTGGCCACCGCCACCCTCGCCGCGTACGTCGGGGCCGGCGGCCTCGGTGGCTACGTCTTCCTGGGGCTCAAGACCCAGGACTACGCCGAGATGCTCGGCGCTTCAGTCCTCGTGATCGCACTCGCGATCGCGTTCGAGATCGTCTTCTCCCTGCTCCAGCGAGCGGTGGTGCCCGCGGGCGTCTCCGGTCGCACCGCGGGGGGACGCCAGGGATCGCGCGAGCGAGCCCGCAATCCCATCCCGGAAGGAAATCCCTCGTGATCACAGCACCCAAGATCCGCGCCGGCATCGCCGTTGCGCTGGCCGCGGGCGTCGTCGCCGCGTTGTCGGGCTGCGCGTCCAGCAACCCGCTCGACAGCGGTTCCAGCGCCTCGTCCGACTCGAAGACGATCGTCGTCGGCTCACAGCAGTACTACTCGAACGAGATCATCGCCGAGCTCTACTCCCAGGTCCTCGAGAAGGACGGCTTCAGCGTGAAGCGCAACTTCAACATCGGCCAGCGCGAGGTCTACCTCCCGCAGCTGCAGAAGGGCGCCATCGACGTCATGCCCGAGTACAGCGGCAACCTGCTGCAGTACTACGACAAGAACTCGACCGCGAAGACCGCGTCGGAGATCTCCGCCGGCCTCAAGGACGCACTGCCGAAGGGCCTCCGGGCACTCGACGCGGCCGAGGCCACGGACCAGGACAGCTACACCGTGACCAAGGAGTTCTCCGAGAAGAACGACGTCACGAGCCTGTCCGACCTGTCGAAGGTCAGCGACAAGCTGACCGTCGGCGCGAACTCCGAGTTCCAGACCCGACCGTACGGTCCCGAGGGCCTGAAGTCCGAGTACGGCGTCGACGTCGGCTTCACGGCCATCGAGGACTCCGGCGGGGCCCTGACCGTCAAGGCGCTCAAGGACGGCACCGTCCAGCTCGCCGACATCTACAGCGCGGACCCGAGCATCAAGGCGAACGACTTCGTGTCCCTCAAGGACCCGAAGAACCTCATCCTGCCGCAGAACGTCACGCCCGTCGTGTCGAGCAAGGTCAGCGACAAGGCCGCTGCCGACATCGACAAGGTCAGCAAGGTCCTGACGACCGACGCGCTCATCGAGCTCAACTCGAAGAGCACCGCGGACAAGGAGAAGGCGTCCACCATCGCCAAGGAGTTCCTGACTGACAAGGGTCTGCTGTAAGCACTGCGAACCGGTAGTACAACGACAGGTGTCGGGCGAACGCCCGGCACCTGTCGTCGTTCGTGGGGGCACAGGGTTTCCGCACGGTTGTGCCGTGCAGGCAGGTTGCACATTCGTGCACGAGCGGCTTCTACAACTTGTAGGAGCAGGTCTCCACTCGGTACCGTTGCAGTGTCCCGAGGACGCGACGAGAACGAAGTGCCCCTCCTACAGGAAGCAACTGACGTGCACCACCTGCGCGCGGCGACCCCGAGCGGAACAGCCGCATGAACGACCTCCTCGATCCCCTGATCCTGTCGCGCTGGCAGTTCGGCCTGACGACGATCTACCACTTCCTCTTCGTCCCGCTCACCATCGGGATGGCCGTCGTCGTCGCCGTGTTCCAGACGGCGTGGTACCGCACGGGCCGGGCCCACTACCTGCAGCTCACGCGGTTCTTCGGCCGCATCTTCCTCATCAACTTCGCGATGGGCGTCGTCACCGGCATCGTGCAGGAGTTCCAGTTCGGGATGAACTGGTCGAACTACTCCCGGTTCGTCGGCGACGTGTTCGGCGCACCGCTCGCGCTCGAGGGCATCCTGGCCTTCTTCTTCGAGGCGGCGTTCATCGGCATCTGGATCTTCGGGTGGGACCGCCTGCCGAAGGGCCTGCACCTGGCGAGCATGTGGTGCGTCAGCGCGGGGACGATCATGTCGGCGTACTTCATCATCGCGGCGAACGCGTTCATGCAGCACCCCGTCGGGTACGAGATCAACCAGGCCAAGGGCCGCGCCGAGCTGACGGACATCTGGGCAGTGCTGACGAACAAGGTCGCGCTGGCGGCCTTCCCGCACACGCTCTTCGCCTGCTTCATGGTGGCGGCCGGCGTGATCATCTCGGTCGCCGCCTGGCACCTGGCGCGCAACCAGAACCTCGAGACGATGATGCCCGCGCTGAAGTTCGGCCTGTGGTTGATGGTCGCGGCCGGAGCGCTCACCGTGCTGACGGGCGACCAGCTCGGACTCACCATGGTCGACACGCAGCCGATGAAGATGGCGGCAGCCGAAGCCCTGTACAACACGGCAACCGGCAAGGACGCCTCGTTCTCGATCTTCACGCTCGGCACCCCGGACGGCGTGCACGAACTGTTCTCGATCCGCGTCCCGTACCTGCTGTCGTTCCTGTCGACGCACACGTTCAGCGGCACTGTCGAGGGCATCAACAACCTGCAGGCCGAGTACAGCCAGGTCTACGGCCCGGGGGACTACAAGCCGGTGATCTGGGTCACCTACTGGTCGTTCCGCTGGATGATCGCCCTGGGCGTGGGCGCCGTGATGGTGTCGCTCGCCGGGCTCTGGCTGACCCGCAAGGGCCGGTTCCCGACGCAACGCTGGGTGTGGCGGATCGCGACGTGGGCCGTCCCGCTGCCGATGGCCGCGATGATCGTCGGCTGGGTCTTCACCGAGATGGGCCGCCAGCCGTGGCTCGTGTTCGGTCTGCTGAAGACCGCCGACGGCGTCTCCCCGAACGTCACCGGGCTCGAGGTACTCATCTCGCTCGTGGTGTTCACGCTCATCTACGGCACCCTGGCGGTGGTCGAGTTCCGGCTCATCAAGAAGGTGGCCCAAGAAGGACCGGCGGCGCCCGCCGAGGTCGACGAAGCGACCGGCGAGGTCAAGCACGAAGTGACGGTGTACTGAGATGGACCTGCCCGTGCTCTGGTTCGCGATCGTCGCGCTGTTCTTCGTCGGCTACTTCGTCCTGGACGGCTTCGACTTCGGCGTCGGCATGGCGCTGCCCTTCCTCGGTCGCGACGACACGGACCGCCGCGTGATGATCAACACGATCGGACCCGTCTGGGACCTCAACGAGACGTGGGTCATCGTGGCCGGTGCGTGCTTGTTCGCGGCGTTCCCGGAGTGGTACGCCACCATGTTCTCCGGGTTCTACCTGGCGCTGCTGCTCATCCTGGCCGCGCTCATCGCCCGCGGGGTGTCGTTCGAGTACCGACACCAGGACAAGCAGCTGTCGTGGAAGCGCCGCTTCGACCTCATGATCATCGTCGGCAGTGCCGTGCCCTCGTTCCTGTGGGGCGTCGCGTTCGGCAACGTCGTGCGGGGCATCCCGATGGACGCCGGACACAACTTCACCGGCACGGTGTTCGACCTGCTCAACCCCTTCGCGCTGCTCACCGGCGTCGCCACGCTGCTGGTGTTCTTCACCCACGGCGTCGTGTTCATCGCGCTCAAGACCGAGGGCGACATCCGCATCCGGGCGAAGCGCCTGGCCACCCGCGCCGGCGTCGTGACGATCGTCGTCGCTGCGGTGTTCCTGGTCGCGATGGCGTTCGTCCGCGCGACGCCGACGTCGCTCGTGCTGTCGGTCGTCGCCGCCCTGGCGCTCGTGCTGGCCGTGCTCTGCAACGCCTGGGGCCGTGAAGGCCGGGCCTTCACCCTGATGGCCGTCACGATCGCCGCGGTCGTGCTGGCGATGTTCACGGCGGTCTTCCCGAACGTGATGCCCGACTCGGTCGACCCCGCGAACAGCCTGACGGTGACGAACGCGAGCAGCGGCACCTACACGCTGACGGTGATGAGCTGGGTGGCGTTGGTCTTCGTGCCGCTCGTGTTCGCCTACCAGGCGTGGACCTACTGGGTCTTCCGCAAGCGGGTCTCCCGTGCACACGTGACCGCCGCTGCTCACTGAGCCACCGACCCCGGGAAGGCACGCCATGAAACCGCTCGACCCGCGTCTGCTCCGCCTGTCGCGGTCCGCGCGCGGCTTCGTCGTGGCCGCCGCCACGACCGGACTGGTCCGGACGGTGGCGACGATCGGCATCGCCTGGGCCGTCGCGGCCGCGGTGACCCAGGTGATCGACGCCGTCGACCGGGGCGTGGTCCCCGAGCGGTTCCCCGCCA
This sequence comes from Curtobacterium sp. MCLR17_007, assembly GCF_003234655.2. Taxonomy (NCBI): domain Bacteria; kingdom Bacillati; phylum Actinomycetota; class Actinomycetes; order Micrococcales; family Microbacteriaceae; genus Curtobacterium; species Curtobacterium sp. MCLR17_007. The sequence goes on from NZ_CP126271.1 coordinate 1,483,183, forward strand.
CCCTCGCGCTGCTCGGCGCGGCCTTCGCCGTGCGGGCGGTCGCGGCGTGGGCGACGGACGACCTGGCCGCCCGTGCAGCTGCGTCGGTCAAGAGCGAGCTCCGGACGACGGTCCTGGCGCGGGCCGCCGAACGCGGCCCCGCCTGGTTGGCCGGGCGATCGAGCGCCGGCTTCGCGACCACGCTCGGCCCCGGGCTCGACGCCCTGGACGCCTACTTCGGCCGGTTCCTGCCGCAGCTGGCACTGACCGCCGTCGCGACGCCCGTGCTGCTGGTCGCGATCGGCCTGAGCGACCGCACCAGCGCACTCATCGTCCTGTGCGCCCTGCCGGTGATCCCCGTGTTCATGGTCCTGATCGGGCTGGCCACCCAGGCGCTGCAGCGGGGTCAGGCCGACGCGCTCGCACGGCTCGGCAGCGCCTGGACCGAGGCCGTCGAGGGACTGGCCACCCTCAAGGTCTTCGGACGCGCACGGCGACAGGTCGGCCGCATCGGCACGGTCACCGACGAGTACCGGCGCGGCACGCTCGGGGTCCTGCGCCTGTCGTTCGTCAGCGGCTTCGCGCTCGAGCTCGCCGCCAGCCTGTCGGTCGCACTCGTCGCGGTCACGATCGGCATCCGGCTCGTCGACGGATCGATGGGCCTGGGCGCGGCGATGTTCGTCCTGGTGCTCGCTCCCGAGGCCTTCGCCCCGATCCGGCAGGTGGGTGCCGACTTCCACGCGGCCCAGGACGGCGCAGAGGCCGCCGGCGCGGTGCTCGACGTCCTCGACGCCGACGATGCGGCGCCGACCGCCACCGACGATGCGGCCCCGACCGCCACCGTCGGTGCGGCGCCGACCGCCACCGTCGGTGCGGCGCCGACCGCCACCGTCGGTGCGGCCGGCGCCGACGCGCTCGTCCTGCGCGGCGTGACGGTCCGTCGCGACGACGTGCGCATCGGTCCCGTCGACCTCGAGGCACCACGCGGGTCGGTCGTCGTGCTGACCGGGGCGAGCGGATCCGGCAAGTCCAGCCTGATCGCCGCGATCCGCGGGGTCCTGCCACACGAGGGCGGGGTCACCGTGCCGGGGCCGGCCGGGTCGACCCGGGCCGACCGGATCGCGTGGGCCGACCAGCGGCCCCGCCTGCTGCGCGGGACGGTCGCGGAGAACGTCGCGCTCAGCGCGACCCCCGACGACGTCGCGGTGCGTTCTGCGCTCGGTGCGGTGGGGCTGGGACTCGACCCGGACCTCCAGGTCGGCTCCGGTGGCACCGGCCTGTCCGGAGGCCAGGCGCAGCGCGTCGCCGTGGCCCGTGCCCTGTACCGGGCCGCGCAGGCAGACACGGCGCTCGTCGTGCTCGACGAGCCGACCTCCGCACTCGACGCCGAGGCCGAGGCGACCGTGCTGACCGCCGTCCGCCGCCTGGCGGACCGGGGCGTCGTCGTCGTCGTCGCGAGCCACCGACCCGCGGTGGTCGCCGCGGCCGACATCCGTGTCGCCGTCGACGCGGCCGTCACCGGAGCGCACGCATGAGCACCACCGAACGGGAGGCCCGGTCCGGCTCCGTCCTGCGACTTGCGACGCCGACGGGGGCCGGGTGGGGACGCGCGGTCGCGGCCGGCGCGCTGAGTGCGCTGTGCGCCGTGGCGCTGTTGGCCGCGAGCGGGTACCTGATCACCCGTGCAGCGGAGCACCCGCCGATCCTGTACCTGACGCTGGTGATGGTCGGGGTGCGCGCGTTCGCGCTCGGCCGGGCCGCGCTTCGTTACCTGGACCGGCTTGCCGGGCACGACGCGTCCTTCCGGCAGCTGGCGGTGGTCCGGACGGCGATGTACCGGCGGCTCGCGTCGGTCGCTCCTGCCGGACTCGGCAGCGCTGGACGGGGCGACCTGCTGACGCGGCTCGTCACGGACATCGACCGGCTGCAGGACCTGCCGATCCGGGTCGTCGGGCCGCTTGTGTCCGCCGGCACGACCGCCGTGCTGTCCGTCGTCGCGGTGGCGGTCGTGTCACCACCGGCGGCGCTCGTCCTGCTCGTGGCGCTGGTCGTGGCGGCGCTCGTCGGTTCGGTCGTGACGGCGTCGATCGCCCGCTCGAGCGACCAGGCGACCGCGGCCGACCGTGGGCGTGTCGCCGACCTGGTGCTCGACACGGTCCGGCTGCTCGACGTGTTCGCCGCGTACGGCACGCTCGACGAGCGCCTCCGCCAGGTCGAGGACCTGGACCGACGGGTGACCCGAGCGGTCCGGCGACGCGGAGCGGTCGAGTCCCTCGTGGGCGCCCTCGTCGGCCTGGCCGGTGGCGGTGCGGTCGTCGGGATCCTCGCCGTCGGTGCACCGCAGGTCGTGTCCGGGGCGCTCGACGGACCGTTGTGGGCGCTGGCGGTGTTCGTCCCCCTGGCGCTGTTCGAGGTCGTCGGCACGGTGCCGATCGCGGTCCTCACCCTGCGCCGTGTGCGCGCGGCGGCCGAGCGGGTCGAGCAGGTCGTCCCGGCGACGCTGCCTGATGGACTCGTCGCCGAGCCGGACGAGCCCGCGTCACCGGCGTCGCTCGTGGTGCACGGTCCGGTGTCCGTCGCGGTGCGGGGGATGCACGTCCGCTGGCCCGGGTCGGCGACCTCCGCGGTCCGGGACGTCTCCTTCGACCTGCACCCCGGCGAGGTCGTGGTGGTCGCGGGTCCGAGCGGCGCGGGCAAGTCCACGCTGGCGCAGGCACTGGTGCGCTTCGTCGACCACGAGGGCAGCTACACGCTCGACGGGGTCGAGGCCCGGTCGATGCACCCCGACGCCGTCCGTGCGCGGATCGGGCTCATCGAGCAGGACCCGTTCGTCTTCGACCAGTCCGTCCGGCAGAACCTGCTGTTCGCGCGCGAGTCCGCGTCGGACGACGAGCTCTTCGCAGTGCTCGACCGCGTCGGGCTCGGTGACTGGGTGTCCCGCCGCGGTGGACTCGACGCCGGGGTGGGCGAGCGCGGCGTCCTGGCGTCCGGCGGTCAGGCGCACCGCCTGGCACTCGCCCGGGCGCTGCTGCACGAGTTCCCCGTGCTGGTGCTCGACGAACCCACGGCGGGCATCGACCCGGACCTCGGGGACCGGGTGCTGCGGGACCTGGTCGGGACGGCCCGTGGCGCAGGGCGCACCGTGGTCGTCGTGTCGCACGTGCCGGTGCCGCCGGAGCTCGTCACGAGGACCCTGCGGATGCGGGACGGCCGCCTGGTCGGGTGAGCCCGCCGTCCGTGCCGGGTGCTCCGGGCTTGTACCCTTGGGGACCGGCGCATGTCTTGCGGACCTGCACCGCGCCTCCAGACCGATTGAGAGTTCCGTGACCACCGAGCAGCACGTCGAGGACCCGAACGCCTACGACTTCCGTCGTATCCAGGACAAGTGGCAGGGCCGCTGGGAAGAGCTCGGGCTCTTCACCACCGACCACGACGACCGCCGTCCCCGGAAGTACATCCTGGAGATGTTCCCGTACCCGTCCGGCGACCTGCACATGGGCCACGCCGAGAACTGGGCGCTCGGCGACTTCGTGGCGCGGTACTGGCGGCAGCAGGGCTTCAACGTGCTGCACCCGATCGGCTGGGACTCGTTCGGGCTGCCCGCCGAGAACGCGGCGATCAAGCGCGGGGTCGACCCCGGGGCCTGGACCTACGCCAACATCGCGCAGCAGAAGGCGTCGTTCAAGCGGTACGCGCCGTCGTTCGACTGGTCGACCGAGATCCACACCTCGGACCCCGAGTACTACAAGTGGAACCAGTGGCTGTTCCTGAAGATGTACGAGAAGGGCCTGGCGTACCGGAAGGACAGCTGGGTCAACTGGGACCCGGTGGACCAGACCGTGCTGGCGAACGAGCAGGTCCTGCCCGACGGCACCTCGGACCGCTCCGGCGCCGTGGTCGTCAAGAAGAAGCTGACGCAGTGGTACTTCGGCATCACGAAGTACGCCGACCGCCTGCTCGACGACCTCAACCAGCTCGAGGGACGGTGGCCGTCGAAGGTCATCGCGATGCAGCGCAACTGGATCGGTCGTTCGGTCGGCGCGGACGTCGACTTCGTCATCGAGGGGCGCGACGAGCCCGTGACGGTGTTCACCACGCGTCCGGACACCATCCACGGCGTGACGTTCCTGGTCGTGGCGCCGGACTCCGACCTGGCGGCGGAGCTCGTCGAGTCCGCCGACGAGTCGGTGCGCACCGCGTTCTCGGACTACCTCGTGGCGACGCAGAAGACCTCCGAGATCGACCGGCAGAACGCGGACCGCCCGAAGACCGGCGTCCCGCTCGACCGGTTCGCGGTCCACCCGCTGACGGGTGAGCGCCTGCCGATCTGGGCTGCCGACTACGTGCTCGCCGACTACGGTCACGGCGCCGTCATGGCGGTGCCCGCGCACGACCAGCGGGACCTCGACTTCGCCCGCACCTTCGACCTGCCGGTGCGTGTCGTCGTCGACACGAACCAGCCGGTGACCGGCGCGATCCCGGTGATCCCCGAGGGCGCGACGCTCGACGACTTCGACGTGCCGACGCTCGACCCGGCATCGACGGGCCAGGCGTTGACCGGCCAGGGGCGGATGATCAACTCCGGCCCGCTCGACGGCATGTCGAAGCAGCACGCGATCACCGCGGCGATCAGGCTCCTCGACGAGCGTGGCACCGGTCGCGCGGCCAAGACCTACCGCCTGCGCGACTGGCTGATCTCGCGCCAGCGGTTCTGGGGCACCCCGATCCCGATCATCCACGGCGAGGACGGCACCGAGCACCCGGTGCCGTTCGACCAGCTGCCGGTCCGCCTGCCGTCCACCGAGGGGCTCGACCTCAAGCCGAAGGGGACGTCGCCGCTCGGTGGCGCCACCGAGTGGGTCAACGTGCCGAACCCGGTCGACGGCACCCCTGCGCTCCGTGACACCGACACGATGGACACGTTCGTCGACTCGTCGTGGTACTTCCTGCGGTTCCTGTCCGCGAACGACGACACGCAGGCCTTCGACCCCGAGCTCGCCCGCAAGTGGGCACCGGTCGACCAGTACATCGGCGGCGTCGAGCACGCGATCCTGCACCTGCTGTACGCGCGCTTCGTGACGAAGGTGCTGTTCGACCTGGGCTACCTCGACTTCACCGAGCCGTTCTCGGCGCTGCTCAACCAGGGCATGGTGCTGTCCGGCGGCTCGAAGATGTCGAAGTCGAAGGGCGGCGTCTCGCTCGGCGACGAGCTCGACGCGCACGGGGTCGACGCCATCCGCCTGGTGATGGGCTTCGCCGGTCCGCCCGAGGACGACATCAACTGGGAGGACGTCTCGCCGGCGGCCTCGGCGCGTTTCCTCGCCCGCGCCTACCGCCTGGCGACCGACGTCACCTCGTCGCCGGACGCCGTGTGGGCCGACGGGGACCGCGCCGTCCGCCAGGTCACCCACCGGTTCCTGGCAGACGCGCCCGGACTGATGGAGTCCTTCAAGTTCAACGTCGTGATCGCGCGGCTGATGGACCTGGTGAACGTGACCCGCAAGGCGATCGACAGCGGCCCCGGCGCCGCGGACCCCGCCGTGCGCGAGGCGACCGAGACCATCGCGCTCGGGCTCAGCGTGTTCGCGCCGTACACCGGCGAGGAGATGTGGGAGCAGCTGGGCCACGACACCACCGTCGCGACGCACGGGTGGCGCAAGGCCGACCCGACGCTGCTCGTGCAGGAGACCCTGACCGCCGTCGTGCAGGTCAACGGCAAGGTGCGCGACTCGTTCGAGGTGTCGAAGTCGATCGAGGCGGACGAGCTCGAGCAGCTCGCGCGGTCGTCGGCGAACGTGCAACGGTACATCGGTGAGCGCGAGGTCGTGAAGGTCATCGTGCGGGCGCCGAAGCTCGTGAACATCGCCATCAAGGGGTAGCGCCGCTCCTCCACATGTCGAGCGTGTTCCTGGCGCTCCACAGTCGCACGTCGAGGAGCCCGGTCTGACGGTCGGGCTCCCTAGCGTTCCCGACATGTCCCGGTTCACCCTCTCGCCGCGTGCGGCGGTCATCCTGGCGGCCGTCGTCGTCGCGGTCGCCCTGGTGGTCGTCGTGCTCGGTGCACGGGGGAGCGGCGCTGCGGGCACGGTGTCCGTGTCGGGCGCCGCGGGGGTCTCCGCCGCGCCGACGGCTCCTCCCACGACCGAGCCCGGCGCCGGGTCCGGTTCCCCGGCCCCCTCGGCGTCGCCGGCACCCGTCGTCGTGCACGTGGTCGGCGCCGTCGGGCGCGCGGGTCTGGTCACGCTGCCCGGTGGCAGCCGGGTCGCGGACGCCCTCGACGCGGCGGGCGGGGCCGGTCCGGACGCTGATCTCGCTCGGGTCAACCTGGCGCGCGCGGTGGTCGACGGGGAACGCCTGTACGTGCCGCGGACGGGGGAGACCGAGATCCCGGCGACCGTGGACGGGGGCAGCGGTGCTGGTGCCGGTACCGGTGCCGGTGGGTCGGCTCCGGGCGCGGGCGGTGCGTCGGCTCCCGGTGCCGGTGGTGGGCCGGGCGACGTCATCGACCTGAACGCCGCTGACCAGACCGCACTCGAGACACTGCCGGGCATCGGCCCGGCGCTCGCGCAGCGCATCCTGGCATGGCGTCAGGAGCACGGCCGTTTCGCATCGGTGCAGGACCTGCTCGAGGTGAACGGCATCGGTGACGCTCGTTTCGCCGAGCTCGAGGACCGGGTGCGGGTGTGAACGTCGCACCGGACCGGTCGGACCTCCGGATCGCCGTCCCTGCAGCGGTCGTGTGGGTCGCGGCAGCGGTCCTCGTCGGGGTCCCGCAGGCAGCCTGGCGGGTGGGTGCGGTCAGCGGTGCGGTGGCGGCGGTCGCGCTCGTGGTCACCGTCGTCCGCGGTGCGGCCCACGGTCGCACGGCCGATCGGATGCCCGTGGCACCCGTGGCACCCGTGGCACCCGTGGCACCCGTGGGGTCCGTGTTCCGGGTGACGGCCGCCCTGCTCGTGACGACCGGACTGCTGGTCGGCCTGGTGGCGGTCGCCGTGGCGGTGGGGGACGCTCGCCGGCGGCCCGCGGCCATCAGTCCTCCGCCGGCCGGTGCCGTTCCGGTCCTCGTCGTCCTCGACCGGGACCTCGCCGCGGCTGACCGGTCGGTGCTCGGCACGCTCCGCTCCGTCGGCGAGTCCGCGGGACTCGACGTGCCGGTGCTGGTCGTCCCGTCGCGCGACGACCAGCGGCACCACACACTCGGCGCCGGTGCCACACTGTCGGGGCCCGCGCAGATCGAGCCCGACGAGCCGGGGTCGTCGACCGCGTTCGTGCTGTTCCTGCGGACTCCGAGCGCGGTCACGGACGCGTCGGGGCTCCTCGGGGTGACGAACGACCTCCGGGCGTCCTTCGCCGCCGTGACCTCCCGGTTGCCGCAGCCGGGCGGCGCACTCCTGCGCGGTCTCGCGATCGGGGACCGCAGTGGTCTCGACCCGACGACCGCGTCGGCGATGGAGACCAGCGCCCTGACGCACCTGACCGCGGTGTCGGGCTCGAACTGCGCCGTCGTCGTCGCCCTGGCGGTGCTGTCGGGTCGCGCGCTCGGCCTCGGGCGGGTCACGCGCGCGGCGTGCGCGGTCGTGCTGTTGCTGGGGTTCGTCGTCCTGGTCCGCCCGGACCCCTCGATCGTCCGGGCGACCGTGATGGCGATCGTCGCGCTCGTCGTGCACCTGGTCGGCAGACCGGTCCGCGGCGTCCCGCTCATCGGTCTCGCAGCCGTCGGCATGCTCGTCGTCGACCCGTGGTCCGCGCGCTCGTTCGCGTTCGGGCTGTCCGTGCTGGCGACCAGCGGGATCGTCGTCCTGGCCCCGCCGCTGACCGCGCTGCTCGGCCGACGGTGCTGGACCCCGGTGGCTGCTGCCCTCGCCGTGCCGATCGCAGCGCAGGTCGCATGCTGGCCGCTGACGATCCCGCTCGCCCCCGCCCTGCCCACGTACGCGGTGCCGGCGAACCTGCTCACCGAGCCGCTCGCGCCCGTGGTCACGGTCCTCGGCCTCGGTTCCTGTCTCCTGGCACCGGTGTGGCCGTGGGGTGCGACCGTCATCGCGGGCATCGCCTGGGTCCCGGCAGCCGCCATCGGGGCCGTTGCCCGCGGGGCCGCGGTGCTGCCGTTCGCGTCGGTGCCCTGGCCGCTCGGCGTGGTCGGTGTCGCCGCGGCCGTCGTGGTCAGCGCCGCGGTCGTCGTCGCCGTCCTCGCCCCCGCGGCGATCCGGTCGCGTGTGCTGCTCGTGGCAGCGGTCGTCGTGGTGATCGGTGTCGCGTCGACCTCGGTGCCGACACTGCTCGTCCGCGCCGGGTTGCCGACGGGCTGGAGCGTCGCGGCGTGCGACGTCGGACAGGGTGATGCGACGCTCCTGCGCAGTGGTGACTCGACCGCGCTCGTGGACGTCGGGGACGACCCGGTCCGGCTCCAGCGCTGCCTCGACCTGCTCGGCGTCCACCACGTCGACCTGCTCGTCCTGACGCACTTCGACCGGGACCACGTCGGAGCCGTGGACACCGTCGCCGGGATCTCCGAGGTCGCACTCGTCGGCCCATCCGGGCGCCCCGCTGACCACGCCGTCGTGCGTGCCCTGGTCGGCGCCGGGGTCGACGTCCGGCGGGCCGACGACCACACCGCTGGGACCCTCGGCGCCCTGGCATGGCGGGTCCTCTGGCCGCGGGCAGGCGACACGACCAGTGGCAACGCGGCGAGCATCGTCGTCACGACCTCGGTCGCGCAGCCCTGCGGGACGTGCGTGCAGGCGACCCTCCTCGGGGACCTCGACGAGCGCGCGCAGCGGCGGTTGCGCGACGCGGTCGAACCGGGACCCGTCGACGTCGTCAAGGTGTCGCACCACGGCTCGTCGGACCAGGACCCGGGACTCTACCGACAGCTCGCGGCGCCGGTCGGGCTCATCGGCGTGGGTGCGGACAACACCTACGGGCATCCGACCTCCCGGGCGCTGGACATGCTCACCGCAGCGGGGACGACGCCCTTCCGGACCGACCGGCAGGGCACGATCGTCGTCCGGCGCGGTGCCGATGGCCCCGAGGTCTGGACCGAGCGACAGGATGCCACCGCTGCCGTTCCGTCAGGATCGGCCGCGTCGGGGCACGTCGTCCCGTCGACGTCGGCGCGGGCCGTGTCGGGGTCGACCCGTAGACTCGGCAGCCGCACCACCGGAAGGACCGCATGCCCGCCAAGAAGCCCGTTCGAGCCGCCGCGAAGATCGACCAGGTCCCGTGGTCGGGCATCCGTCCCGCGCCCGTCGTCCTCGTGACCGGCCCCGAGACGTTCCTGGCGGAGCGCTCGACCGGCATGCTGCGTGACCTGCTCCTCGGCGAAGACCCCGCGCTCGAGGTCCACGACCTCGAAGCCGACCAGTACGCGCCGGGTCTGCTGGCGACCCTCGCCAGTCCGTCCCTGTTCGGCGAACCACGCATGGTCCGCGTCACCAACGTCGAGAAGTGCACCGACGCCTTCATCACCGAGACCATCTCGTACCTCGGCGCCCCGGCCGACGACGTCACCCTCGTCCTGCGGCACGGTGGTGGCGTCCGCGGCAAGAAGCTGCTCGACACGATCCGCAGCGGTGTGGGCGGCGGGATCGAAGTGCAGTGCGACGAACTCAAGCGCGAGACCGACCGCATCGACTTCGTGAACGCCGAGTTCCGCGCCGCGCGGCGCAGGATCGCTCCCTCGGCGGTCCGGACGCTGGTGGCCGCCTTCGCCGACGACCTCGCCGAGCTGGCGGCGGCGTGCCGGCAGCTCCTGGCGGACGAAGCCCAGGAGATCACGGACAAGGTCGTCGACAAGTACTACGGCGGCCGCGTCGAGACCAACGCGTTCAAGGTCGCCGACATCGCGCTCGCGGGTCGGTCCGCGCCGGCGATCGTCGAACTCCGACACGCCCTCGCGACCGGCGAGGCCCCGGTGCCGATCGTCGCCGCCTTCGCCAGCAAGATCCGCACGATGGCCAAGGTCAGCGCGTTCCGCGGGTCGAGCGGACAGGCCGCCTCCGCGCTCGGGCTGGCACCGTGGCAGGTACAGCGTGCGCAGCGCGACGTCGCGGGGTGGAGCGAGTCCGGCCTGGCGAACGCCATCATCAGCATCGCCGAGGCGGACACCGCGGTGAAGGGCGGTTCGCGCGACGCGCACTACGCCCTCGAGGTCATGGTCCGCACCATCGCCCGACGCGGCGAGCCCCGCTGACGCAGGACGGGCCTCCTGACCGGCGCAAGCACCCCACTCAGCGCCCGGAACGACGGAAGCCCCACACCGGAACGGTGCGGGGCTTCCGAGATGGTCAGTGCGTCAGAGCGACGCGACCTTCTTCGCGATGGCCGACTTGCGGTTCGCGGCCTGGTTCTTGTGGATGACGCCCTTGCTCACGGCCTTGTCGAGCTTCTTCGTCGCGGTGACGAGAGCGGCAGCGGCCTTCTCCTTGTCGCCAGCGGTGATGGCTTCGTTGGTGTGGCGGATGAGCGTCTTGAGCTCGGACTTGTAGGCCTTGTTGCGCTCCTGGGCCTTCAGGTTGGTCTTGATGCGCTTCATCTGCGACTTGATGTTCGCCATGTGGTGCTCCTGCTTCGTCTCGTACGGGTGAATGCGACCGCTGGGTAGAGGGGCCCTTGGTCGTCTCGCGTTCCACCCGTGGGCGGGGAACGCGCAAGCCAGCAAGCCACACTACCAGGGCGGAGCGCCGCGGACAACGAGCAGGGGAGCGTGTCACGGACCGGAAACACGGCTCCGTTACCGTGATCGGCATGCCGTCCCTCGCACCTCGGATCGAGACCGTCCCCGCCTCCGGCATCCGCCGCGTCTTCGAGCAGGCGGCGCTCCTGCAGGCCGGCGGCGAGGACGTCACGATGCTCGTGATCGGGGAGCCCGACGTCCCCGTGGCGACGCACATCGGCGACGCGGCACGACGCGCCTGGACGGAGGACCACACCGGCTACACGCCGAACGGCGGCATCGCGCCGCTGCGTCGCGCGATCCAGGAGAAGCTCCTGCGCGAGAACCGCATGGCCGCCGACCTCGAGCAGATCTGGGTGACGGTCGGCGCGACGCAGGCGCTCTTCCAGGCCATGACGCTCGTGCTCAGCCCGGGCGACGAGGTGCTCGTGCCGGATCCCGGGTACACGACCTTCACGATGAACGCGCACATCCTCGGGGCGACGCCGGTGCCGTACCGCCTCGAACCGCAGCACGGGTTCGAGCCCGACCTCGAGGCCCTCGAAGCCAGCGTCACCGAGCACACCCGCGCGATCGTGGTCAACTCGCCCTCGAACCCGCTCGGGTCGGTCTTCGGTGAAGCGACCCTGCGCGAGGTGCTGGCGCTCGCCCGGAGGCACGACCTCTGGGTGGTCTCCGACGAGGTGTACGAGTACTTCACCCACGACGTCCGGCACGTGAGCCCGGCTGCGCTCGACGAGGACGACCGCGTCTTCACGGCCTTCTCGCTGAGCAAGACGTACGCCATGACCGGAGCCCGGGTCGGGTACCTGGTCACACCGAAGGGTCTCGGCCCCACGATGCGCACGACCCAGGAAGCGATGATCAGCTGCGTCGCCGAACCGGACCAGTACGCGGCGCTGGCGGCCATCGTGGGCGACCACTCTGCCGTCCGGGACGCCCGCGAGCACTACCGCGAGAACCTCAGGGTGGCGACGGAGGTCCTCGACGCCGCAGGCATCCGGTACAACGACCCGCGCGGGGCGTTCTACCTGTGGATCGACGTCTCGCACGCGACGGACGGCGACGTCGCCGAGTGGGCGCTCGCCTTCCTGCAGCGCGAGAAGGTCGCCGTGGCGCCGGGGAGCGCGTTCGGCCGGACGGGCGAGGGGTGGATCCGGGTCTGTCTGGCCGCGACGCCCGACGACCTGCGTCGCGGGCTCGGTGCGCTGCCGAGGAAGTGAGGAAGGTGAACAACATGTAGTATTCCGGATACTACTTCCGAAGGGTCTCCTGTTGTCCATGCATCCCCCTGTCCTCCGACGGTCCGTGATCGCGACCGTGCTCGCATCCGCCGCCCTCGTGGGGAGCGCGCTCACCGCCGCTCCCGCCGCCGCTGCTCGTCCGTCGGCACCCGCGGACGATCGCCTGAGCGGTCCACTGGTGTTCCACGCGCAGTCACCGAGCTCCGCGAACTCCTACTGGTACGGCGTCGGCGCTCCCGAGTCGTCCACCCTCGTGCCTGTCAGTCCGGGCGGTTCCTCGGCGGCCGTCGTCGGCGACGCCGTCGCGTGGACCATGCCGGCGCTCGGCGCGACCGGGCCGGTCTCACCCGCATCCGACGAGGCGACGTGTCTGGAGGACCCCAACCAGCAAGCGCTGAGCGCGGTCGCCTGCACCGGGGCACCGATCCAGGACTACCGCTGGGTCGACGTCCCGACGGGGAAGGCACTCCAGAACGTCGTCACCCGGAACTACCTCGGTACGGCTTCGGACGGCGCCAGGGACTACCTGCAGCCGGCGAAGTCCAGCGCCTACGGGACGGGTGCCGTCGACACGGACCTGTTGACCGGTGGTGTCGCACCGCCGGTCGACGATCGGCTCCACGGGCGGGTCGTCTTCCGGCAGGGGACGCACTGGTGGGCGGTCGGAGACCCCGACGACCGCGGGAGCGGACGGGCGAGGGCCGGTGCCGATGCCGCCGCCGCCGCGCGCGTCGGCGCCGACTGGACGACTCCCGCACTCGGTGCGACCGGTCCGCTCTCGCCGGAGGCCAGCCCGACGACGTGCCTCGACGCGAACGCCCGCGGCGCCGTCTACGTGGTCGTCCGCTGCGACGGCAGCGCCCTCCAGCAGTGGCGGTGGGTCGAGCTGCCCGGAGGCGTCGGCTTGCAGAACGTCGCCGACCCGGTCAAGTACATCGGAACGGGGAACGGCGGCGGATTCGACGACTACCTCGAGGGAGCCTCGTACTACGAGGGGCGTGCGAACGGCGTCATCGACCCGACGTACCTCCAGGGCGACGGCGACGGCGACGGAGACGGGGACGGCGACGTTGCGGTGCCGACGGGTTCGGTGGCGTTCGATGCTGACGTGTCCAAGAAGGCCACGGTGTCCGGCACCGGTGTCGATGGTGCGACCATCACCCTGTTCGAGGGCACCGAGAAGATCGGTACCAGCACGGTCACGGGCGGTACGTGGTCCACCCCGATCGATGCGCTGGGTGCGGGCAAGCACACCATCCGCGTCGAGCAGTCCGGCATCGAGGGCGTGCAGACCACCACGACCGAGGCTGATTTCGGTGTTGGGGTGGATGTGACGTCGCCGTCGGCGGGGCAGGTCACGCCGGGCGAGGTCCACGTGCAGGGCACGGGGCAGGACGGTGCGAAGATCACCGTCACGGCCGGCGGGGTGACCGAGACCGGCACGGTCACGGGCGGGACGTTCGACGTCCCGATCGAGGTCCCCGCGTCGAAGGACCCGATCGATGTCACCGTGTCGCAGCTGTCCAAGGGCAACCTGACCACCACCGACACGGTGCAGGTCACCCCCGACGGTGCGCAGCAGCTGCAGCGCGTCGCGATCGAGGGCCCCGGCTCCTACGTCAACGGCGTCAACGGCTACGTCACCGGCACCGCGACCCCCTACGCCTCCGTCGAGGTCTCCCACCAGTGGGGCGTCATCAAGACCATCACCGCGGGCAAGGACGGCACGTGGGGGTTCTGGCGCGGGTTCGGCCCCGACGTGGCCTACACGCTGACCGCGAAGCAGACCACGATCAGCGGGCAGAGCTCCACCTCGGACCCGTTCACCCTCGCCCCCGAGGGTGCTGACCAGAACGCTCCGGCCGTGATCACCGGACCCGAGAAGGGCTGGTACGACCCGACCTCTGGCGGCAACCACGTGACCGGCACCGCGGCGCCGAACGCGTCGGTCGAGATCCGCAGCCAGTTCGGCACCGTGAAGACCGTGCCGGCCAACGGATCCGGCCACTGGGAGTTCTACCGCGGGTTCGGCCCGAACGTGGTCTACCAGCTCACCGCGACCCAGACCCGCACCGATGGCACCACCTCGACCTCGGACGTGTTCCTGCTCAAGCCGAAACCGTCCCAGACCTCCCCGGTCATCATCACCGGCCCGATCGATGCCAAGTACGACGTCGCGGCAACCCTGCTGCAGGGCATCGCCTCGCCCGGCGCGACCGTGCAGGTCTCCTCCCAGTGGGGCGTGCTCGACACCGTCACCGCGAACGCGGACGGCGAGTGGTTCTTCTGGCGCGGCTACGGCCCGAACGTGGACTACACGATCACCGCGGTCCAGACCCGCACCGATGGCACCACCACCACCTCCCCGGCCTTCACCATGACCCCGAGAACCACCAACTAACCACCCACCACAACCACCACACACAACGCACCACACAGAGGGGCGCTCCCGCACACGCAGGAGCGCCCCTCACGGTCACCGAGGACCGTGCACGACCCTCGGTGCACCGGTCGAGCGAGCGCGAGGACACCGATGCCCGCGCAACCGTGGGACAATCGTCCGACCGTCCGACCCACCTGAGGAACCGTGAGCCCACAAGCATCCGCTCCGCTCGAGCCCGCCGCGACTCCGGCCGAGGCGATCCGCAACTTCTGCATCATCGCGCACATCGACCACGGCAAGTCGACGCTGGCCGATCGCATGCTCTCGATCACCGGCATCGTCGAGGACCGGGCGATGCGCGCGCAGTACCTCGACCGGATGGACATCGAGCGCGAACGCGGCATCACGATCAAGTCGCAGGCCGTCCGGATGCCGTGGGAGCTCGACGGTGCGACCTACGCGCTGAACATGATCGACACGCCCGGGCACGTCGACTTCTCGTACGAGGTGTCCCGGTCGCTGGCGGCGTGCGAGGGCGCGATCCTGCTGGTCGACGCCGCCCAGGGCATCGAGGCCCAGACGCTGGCCAACCTGTACCTGGCGCTCGAGAACGACCTGCAGATCATCCCGGTCCTCAACAAGATCGACCTGCCCGCCGCTGACCCGGACAAGTACGCGGCCGAGCTCGCGCAGCTGATCGGCGGCAAGCCCGAGGACGTCCTCCGGGTGTCGGGCAAGACCGGTGTCGGCGTGCCGGAGCTCCTCGACCTCGTCGTCCGCACGGTGCCGGCACCCGTCGGTCGTGTCGACGCCGCGCCCCGCGCGATGATCTTCGACTCGGTCTACGACAGCTACCGCGGCGTCGTGACCTACATCCGCATGATCGACGGCTCGATCGCCCCGCGCGAGAAGGTCCAGATGATGTCGACCAAGTCGACGCACGAGATCCTCGAGATCGGGGTGTCGAGCCCCGAGCCGAGCCCGACGAAGGGCCTGTCGGTCGGCGAGGTCGGCTACCTCATCACCGGCGTGAAGGACGTCCGCCTGTCCAAGGTCGGCGACACCGTCACGAGTGCGCAGCGGCCGGCGACCGAGGCCCTGCCCGGCTACACCGACCCGAAGCCCATGGTGTTCTCGGGCCTGTACCCGATCGACGGCTCGGACTACCCGGACCTCCGTGAAGCGCTCGACAAGCTCAAGCTCTCCGATGCGGCGCTCGTCTACGAACCCGAGACCTCGGTCGCGCTCGGCTTCGGGTTCCGCTGCGGGTTCCTCGGGCTCCTGCACCTCGAGATCATCACCGAGCGCCTGTCCCGCGAGTTCGGGCTCGACCTCATCACCACGGCCCCGAGCGTCATCTACGAGGTCACCAGCGAGGACAACTCGGTCACCGAGGTCACGAACCCCTCCGAGTTCCCGACCGGGCGAATCGTCGAGGTCCGTGAGCCCATGGTCCGTGCCGCGATCCTGGCGCCGAAGGACTACGTCGGGGCGATCATGGAGCTCTGCCAGCAGCGCCGCGGCTCCCTGCTCGGCATGGAGTACCTCGGCGAGGACCGTGTCGAGATCCGCTACCAGATCCCGCTCGGCGAGATCGTGTTCGACTTCTTCGACCAGCTCAAGAGCAAGACGCAGGGCTACGCCAGCCTGGACTACGAGCCGGTCGGCGACCAGGCGGCCGACCTCGTCAAGGTCGACATCCTGCTGCAGGGCGACCAGGTCGACGCGTTCAGCGCCATCGTCCACCGCGACAAGGCGTACGCGTACGGCACGCTGATGACCGAGCGTCTGCGCAAGCTCATCCCGCGCCAGCAGTTCGAGGTCCCGATCCAGGCCGCGATCGGCGCGCGGATCATCGCCCGCGAGAGCATCCGCGCGATGCGCAAGGACGTCCTCGCGAAGTGCTACGGCGGTGACATCACCCGCAAGCGCAAGCTCCTCGAGAAGCAGAAGGAGGGCAAGAAGCGCATGAAGACCATCGGTCGCGTAGAGGTCCCGCAGGAAGCCTTCATCGCCGCGCTGTCGGGTGACGTCGAAGAGAAGAAGAAGTAGGGACTGTCGGGCAGACCGCCGGGAGGCTCACCACAGCCGGTCCCGCCGGCGCGGTCCGCGCAGGCTCGAGTCCAGGGCCGCGCTGACGTCGGACACGGTCGTCATGACGACGACCACGAGCGCGGCCCCTGTCTGCGGTCGGCGGACCGCCGGACGAGCGTCGTGGCGGTTCGCGTGCTGCCCACGACGGATGCGTCCGCGACGTCCCCTGGGCCTCCAGTGCGGTGCGCACCGGCAGTGCGCCGCCCTGGTTCGTCGACGTCCGTGCGCCCCGATACGATTGCCACATGAGCAGCCGCGGAGGGTACCTGACCGCCCTGACCTACGGAGCGGTCGGTGCGACGCAGGCGCCGGACCTCATGACGTACCCGCCCGAGGGCTTCACGCCGGCCGAATCCCGGGCCCGGATCGGCCACGGCGACCAGCGGTTCGAGACCGCGGTGACCCAGGCGCTCACGTGGCAGATCCAGGAGCGCAGCGGCATCGGGGTCCGCGTCGACCAGGCGCCCGACGACGACGAGGTCCGCTACAACCCGGTGACCTTCGACGACCAGGGGGTGCCGATCCGACCGGCCTCGATCGGCACGCCGCGCGTCGAGCAGTTCTCGGCCGACGGCACCCCGCTCGTCACCGCCGGCACCAGCGCCGTGCTGACGATGCACGCGTTCGGGCAGACGGTCCACGCGCCGGTGCGCGTCGTGTCGGTCATCGACGAAGCCGACCGCAAGGGCTTCGCCTACGGCACGCTCGAGGGGCACCCCCTGTCGGGCGAGGAGTCCTTCGTCGTCGAGCGCACCGCCGACGGCTCGGTGTGGCTGCAGATCCGGCAGTTCTCGCAGCCGGCCAGCGCGAAGTGGCGCTTCGTCGCGCCGCTGCTCCGTCGTCAGCAGCGGGTCATGGCAGAGAAGTACCTGACGGCGCTGCGCGGGGACTAGTCCGCGGTCAGTCCTCGTGTCGCAGCGGTGGCAGCGCCGCGATGGCGTCCTCGATGAGCGGCGCGTCGGACACGCAGTCCCGGGCGATCGCGACGGCGTTGGTGTGGCGGAGCGCGTCGACGTCGTAGACCCCGGTCGCGACGGCGAGGAACGGGATGCCCGCGGCGTCCGCGGCCTCACCGTCGCGGGGGGTGTCGCCGACGATCACGGCGCGGGTACCGGCCAGGGCGGCGGCCGCGAGGGCGGTGACGCCGGAGCGCTCGACCGCCTCGTCGCCGAAGTACGAGTGGTCCCAGTCGAAGGCGTCGACGTCGAAGCCCGCACCGGCGAGCTTGACCCGCGCCCGGTACGCCGAGTTGCCGGTGAGCAGGCCGTTCCGCCACCCGAGCGTGCCGAAGCGGGCGACGAGTGCGGCTGCGCCCGGAGCGGCGACCCGGTGCTCGCCCGAGCGGTGTCGTTCCTCGGACAGGTCGCGCAGGTGTCGGCTGACGACCGGGATGACCTCGTCGCCCAGGTCGTGGGCGCGGACGTGCTCGGCGATGATGCCGGCGTCGGTCCGGCCGTGCTGGTGCCCGACGAGCTGAGGGAGGTCCCGGCCGATGGCGCGCTCGAGGGCCAGGTGGTAGAGGTTGCCCGGCGAGGTCGCGTTGCGGACGAGGGTGCCGTCGATGTCCCACAGCACCGTGGTCGGGACGGTGTGGTGCTCCATGGCTCCATCATGGCGGACAATGGAGTCCATGCCGAGTGCTCTCCCGATCGCTGACCCGGCACCCGCGGACGGACTCCTCACACCGCGGGCTGACGCGGGCGACGTCCCCTTCGGCGTGTACGTGCACGTGCCCTTCTGTCGGGTGCGCTGCGGGTACTGCGACTTCAACACGTACACGGCCTCCGAGCTGCGCGGGGTCCGCCGTGACGACTACGCCGGGCACGCGGTGCGCGAGATCCAGTGGGCGGCGCAGGTGCTCGACCGGTCCGGTGTCCCGCGCCGGCCCGTCTCCACCGTGTTCTTCGGTGGCGGCACCCCGACGATGCTGCCGGCGAGCGACCTAGCGATGATCCTCCGGGCCGTCGACGACACGTGGGGCATCCTGCCCGGGGCCGAGATCACCACCGAGGCGAACCCCGACTCGGTCGACGCGTCCTCGCTCGAGACGCTCCGCGCCGGCGGGTTCAACCGGATGAGCTTCGGCATGCAGTCGGCGGTGCCGCACGTGCTCGCCACCCTCGACCGCACCCACGACCCCGAGCGCGTGCCGATCGTCGTGGACCTGGCCAAGCAGCAGGGCCTCGACGTCTCGCTCGACCTGATCTACTCGACCCCGGGGGAGTCCCTCGACGACTGGCGGACGTCACTGGACGCCGCGATCGCGTGTGAGCCGGACCACGTCTCGGCCTACTCGCTCATCGTCGAGGACGGCACCGCGATGGGCCGCGCGGTGTCCCGGGGCGAGCTGCCGGCACCGGACGACGACCTGGCCGCCGACATGTACGAGCTGGCCGACCGGGTCCTGGGCGAGGCGGGGTACGGCTGGTACGAGGTCTCGAACTGGGCGCGCGGCGATGCCCACGCCAGTCGGCACAACCTGTCGTACTGGAAGGGCCACGACTGGTGGGGTGTCGGACCCGGCGCGCACTCGAGCGTCGCCGGCACCCGCTGGTGGAACGTCAAGCACCCCGCGGCGTACGCCGCCCGGGTGCTGGCCGACGAGTCCCCGGCCGCCGGTCGCGAGACCATCGACGACGAGACCCGGTACGTCGAGCGCGTGCTGCTCGCGGCACGCGTGCGCGGCGAGCTCACGACGTCCGAGCTCCGCCAGGAGGCCCGTGGCCGGGTGGCGGGACTCATCGCACGCGGTCTCGTGGACGGCCGCAGTGCCCTCGGCACGCCCGGCACGGCGGGGCGCCTGGACCTGACGCTCCGGGGCCGGTTGCTCGCGGACGCGGTGGTGCGCGAGCTGCTCGACTAGGCCTTGATGAACTGGAACGTGAGCGGGTACTGGTAGAACCGACCCTGGTTCGCGGCGACGGCGGCCATGATCGCGAAGACGACCACGAGCACGCCCATGACGGGCAGCAGGACGAACCCGATCAGCACGACCGTCAGCAGACCCGAGACGAAGCTCGCGATCGCGACGGTGATGTGGAAGTTCAGTGCCTGGCGGGTGTGCTCACGGACGAACTGCCCTCGGTCACGCAGCACGACGTAGGCGACGAGCGGCACGATGAAGTTGAAGAAGATGCCGCCGATGTGCGTCAGCGTGGCCCAGAGGCGCTGGTCCTCGGGCGACATCGGCCGGGGCGGCTGGTACTGGGGCCCGCCGGGCTGCTGTCCGTAGCCCTGGGGTCCGTTCGGCGGCTGTCCGTAGCTCATGCCCAGAGCGTATCGGCACGGTGCGCAGAAGTGCCTGACGTCGGTGCCCGGGCGTAGGATCAGCACTCGACACGTCCGAGTGCCAGTGCGACAGGAAGGGGTCCCGGTGGTCAGTGAACGCTCCCTCGAAGTCCTCAAGGCCATCGTGCGGGACTACGTCGCCTCGCGCGAGCCCGTCGGGTCCAAGACCATCGTCGAGCGCCACGCGTTCGGCGTCAGCGCGGCGACAATCCGCAACGACATGGCCCTGCTCGAGGACGAGCAGCTCATCATTGCGCCGCACACGTCGTCCGGCCGGGTGCCGACCGACAAGGGCTACCGGCTCTTCGTCGACCACCTGGCTGCCGCCCGTCCGTTGACCAGCGCGCAGCGGCAGGCGATCGAGACCTTCCTCGGGGCGTCGAACGACCTCGACGACGTCCTGAGCCGCACGGTCCGGCTGCTCAGCCAGCTGACGAACCAGGTCGCGCTCGTGCAGTACCCGTCGATGGTCCGCGCGCGGGTCCAGCACGTCGAGCTGGTCCGGCTCGGCGACACCCGCCTCATGGTCGTCCTGATCACCGACACGGCCCGGGTCGAGCAGCGCGTGGTCGAGACCGACGTCGACCTCGACGAGTCCGCACTGGTCGAGCTCCGCACCGTGCTCAACGGTGCGACCGTCGGACTGCTGCTGCACGACGTCCCCCGGGCGCTCCGTGCGATTCCGGCGCAGATCCGTCCCGAGTCCCAGACCCTCGCCGGGGTCGTCGTGGCGACGCTGATCGACCAGGTCGCCGCCAACCGGCAGGACCGCCTGTTGATGGCGGGCGCCGCGAACCTGGCGAAGAGCGAGTCGGACTTCTCCGGTGGCCTCTTCCCGGTGCTCGAGGCGATCGAGGAACAGGTGACCCTGCTCCGGCTGTTCGGGGAGATGCAGCTCGACGATGCCGCGGTCACCGCGCGCATCGGCGTCGAGAACGCCGAGTACGGCCTCGACGCCACCAGCATCGTCGCCGGCGGGTACGTCGCGGCCGGCGGCGAGGTCGCCCGACTGGGCGTCCTCGGGCCGACCCGCATGGACTACGGGTCGAACATGGCCGCGGTCCGCGCGGTCGCGCGGTACCTGTCCAGACTGCTCGGGGAGAATTGACGACCGCCCCGGTGTCCGCCGCCTCGGTGCGCGCCACCCCGACGACGCACCAGGCCGTCCGGACGCACCCCGGGCCTCCAGACCGATCCATCCACACCACCGACGAAACCTCCTGAGGAACACGTGGCAGACCACTACGACGTCCTCGGTGTCCCGCGCGACGCGGCCGACGCCGACATCAAGAAGGCGTACCGCCGACTCGCGCGCGAGCTCCACCCCGACGTGAACCCGAGCCCCGACGCAGCCGAGCGCTTCAAGGACGTGACGCACGCGTACGACGTGCTGAGCGATCCCGAGCAGCGACGCCGCTACGACGCCGGCCCCTCGGCCGACAGCCCGTTCGGCGGCGGTGGCGCGGGTGGGTTCAGCGACATCTTCGACGCCTTCTTCGGTGGTGGTGGGGGTGGTGGTGGCCGTGGCAACGGTCCCCGCAGCCGCGCCGAGCGCGGGCAGGACGCCCTGCTCCGCATCGAGGTCGACCTGGACGAGGTCGTCTTCGGCACCCACAAGGACGTCGAGGTCGACACGGCCGTGCTCTGCGAGACGTGCGGCGGTTCCTGCTGCGCTCCCGGCACCAGCCCTCGCACGTGTGACATCTGCGGCGGGACCGGGCACATCCAGCGCCAGGTCCGCTCGCTCCTCGGCAACGTGGTGACGAGCGCCCCGTGCGGCACCTGCCGCGGACACGGCACCGTCATCCCCAACCCGTGCCCGACGTGCCAGGGCCAGGGGCGCGTCCGCGCACGTCGGACCGTCCCCGTCGACGTGCCCGCCGGCGTCGACTCCGGTCTGCGGCTGCAGATGCCCGGTCAGGGCGAGGTCGGTCCCGCGGGCGGTCCCGCTGGTGACCTGTACCTCGAGATCCGGGTGCGGCACCACGACGTCTTCAGTCGCGACGGGGACGACCTGCTCGCCACCCTCGAGGTCGCGATGACCGACGCCGTCCTCGGCACCACCACCACGATCGACGGGCTCGACGGTCCGGTCCAGCTCGAGATCCGCCCGGGCGTGCAGAGCGCCGACGTGCTCGTGCTCAAGGACCGCGGTGTGACGAAGCTGCGCGGGAGCGGCCGTGGCGACCTCCGGGTCGGCGTGCAGGTCGTCACCCCCACAAAGCTCTCGCACAAGGAGCGTGGCCTGGTCGAACAGCTCGCCAAGTCGCACAAGGCGTCGCCGCCGCAGCTCGCCCGCTTCCAACAGGGCATGTTCGGCAAGCTACGCGACCGCTTCTTCAACTTCTGATGGCGTCGCTCTACCTGGTCGACTCGCTCGACGGCGTGACGGTCGGCGGGTCCGTCGCCCTCGACGGACTCGAGGGCCGGCATGCCGTCACGGTGTCGCGCGTGCGGGTCGGCGAGACGCTCCGGCTGTCCGACGGCCGGGGCACCGTCGTCGTCGGGCCGGTCGAGTCCGTCGACCGCGACGCACTCGTGCTCACCGTCGCGACGATCACCACCTCGCCCGTCCCCGTGCCGTCGCTGACGCTCGTGCAGGCGCTCGCCAAGGGCGGTCGCGACGAGATGGCCGTGCAGGCGGCGACCGAGATCGGTGTCGACCACGTCGTGCCGTGGGCAGCGGCCCGGAGTGTCTCACGGTGGGAGGGCGCGAAGGTCGCGAAGGGCCGGGCCCGGTGGCAGGCCATCGCGCACGAGGCGGCGAAACAGGCCATCCGGTCGCGGGTGCCGTCGGTGTCGGACCCGGTGACGACGACCGCGATCGCCGCGACCACAGCGCCGTCCGCCGGCGTCGTGGTCCTGGTCCTCGACCCGACCGCCACCGAGCGGCTCGCGACGTGGGAACCACCGGCGGACGCCACCTCGATCGCGCTGGTCGTCGGACCCGAGGGCGGCATCGACGCCTCGGAGCTCGACCGGCTGTCCGCAGCCGGGGCCGTCCGAGTCCGTCTGGGCGACACCGTGCTGCGGACGTCCACCGCCGGCCCCGCGGCGCTCGCGGTGCTGCAGTCGCGGCTGGGGCGCTGGTGAACTCGGTGTGCCGGTCAGTGGCGCGTCCTACGATGGGTCCATGAGCAGCGTCTTCTCGAAGATCATCGCGCGCGAGATCCCGGCGACCGTCGTCACCGAGGACGACCGCGTCATCGCGTTCGAGGACATCGCCCCGAAGGCCCCCGTACACGTGCTGGTCGTCCCCAAGACCGAGGACTACGCCAACGTGACCGAGTTGGCCGCCGGGGACCCCGGACTCCTCGCCCACATGGTGGCCACCGCGCAACGCATCGCCGACGAGCGTGCCGGCGGCCAGTACCGTCTCGTCTTCAACACCGGCGAATCCGCCGGACAGACCGTGTTCCACGTGCACGCGCACGTACTCGCAGGCGACCTGCAGGAAGGCACCCTTGCCAGCTGACGAAACCGCACCCACCGAGACGGAAGCCGTCTCGGAACTCAGTGTCGACGGGATCGCGATGGTCCAGTTGCTCGGCCCCCAGGACCGACTGCTGAAGACCGTCGAACGCCAGTACCCGGGCGTCCGGGTCCTGGTCCGCGGCAACGAGGTCACCCTCACGGGGCCGGAGCGCGACGTCGCCCGAGCCCGCGCGCTCGTCGACGAGCTCGTCGGCATGGTCAAGCGCGGACAGGACATCGGGCAGGGCGACATCCCGACCTCGGCCCGGATCATCGACGAGGCGCGCAGCCCCGCCGACGTCTTCGGTGCGCCGATCGTGTCCAGCCGCAACAAGTCCGTGCGTCCCAAGACCGACGGGCAGCGCCGCTACGTCGACGCCATCGACGTGAACACCATCACGTTCGGCATCGGTCCCGCCGGCACCGGCAAGACGTACCTGGCGATGGCGAAGGCGGTGCAGGCCCTGCAGCGGCGCGAGGTCACCCGCATCATCCTGACCCGGCCCGCGGTCGAAGCGGGCGAGCGCCTCGGCTTCCTGCCCGGCACGCTGACCGACAAAATCGACCCGTACCTGCGGCCCCTGTACGACGCGCTCAACGAGATGATGGACCCCGAGCTCGTGCCGAAGCTGCTCGCGGCGGGCACGGTCGAGGTGGCCCCGCTGGCGTACATGCGCGGTCGCACGCTGAACGACTCGTTCGTCGTCCTCGACGAAGCGCAGAACACCACACCCGAGCAGATGAAGATGTTCCTGACGCGACTCGGCTTCGGGTCGAAGATGGTCGTCACGGGTGACATCACCCAGGTCGACCTGCCGGGCAACCTCTCGGGGCTCCGACTCGTCACGCAGATCCTCTCCGAGGTGCAGGACATCCACTTCGCCCGGCTCGGCAGCGAGGACGTGGTCCGGCACACGCTCGTCGGGCGCATCGTCGACGCCTACACGGTCTACGACGAACAGCGTCTGGCGGAACAGGCCGGTCATCGCCCCGGTGGCCGGGGGACCGCCCCGACGCCGAACCCGGGCGGCGCGAACCGCGCCGAGCGTCGCGGGCACGCGCCGCAGGACCGTCAGAGCGGTCCGTACCCCCAGAACGACGCCCGAGGAGGCACCCGGTGAGCATCGAACTCAACAACGAGTCCGGTGTCGCCATCGACGACGACGCGGTGCAGCGGCTGGCTGCGTTCGCGCTCGACGCGATGCACGTGCACGCCGACGCCGAGCTCGCCATCGTGCTCGTCGACGAGGGCGCGATGGAGCAGCTGCACATCCGGTGGATGGACGAACCGGGGCCCACGGACGTCCTGAGCTTCCCGATGGACGAGCTCCGTCCCGGCACCGAGGACGACCCGACGCCCGCCGGACTCCTCGGGGACATCGTGCTCTGCCCGCAGGTCGCCGAGGCCCAGGCCGCCACGGCCGGTCACTCGACGACCGACGAACTCCTCCTGCTCACGTGCCACGGCATCCTGCACCTGCTCGGGTTCGACCACGCCGAGCCGGACGAGAAGGCCGAGATGTTCGGGCTGCAGGGGGAGATCCTGACCGCCTTCGCCGCCCAGCGTCGGGGGCGGTGACCGCAGTGCTGCTCGTCGCCGTCCTGCTCGCGGTGGCGTTCGTGCTCGTCGTCCTCGGCGGTCTGCTCGCCGCGTCCGACAGTGCCCTCGGGGTGCTGTCGCGTGCCGACCTCGACGAGATCGCCCGCGGACACCAGCGCCGCCGTGCGATCGAGGCGATCGCCGACGACGTCGGTGCCCACGTCAACGCCCTCAACTTCTTCCGCGTGCTCGCCGAGACCGCGGCCGCGGTGCTGGTGACCATCGCGTTGTTCACCGTCCTCGACACCTGGTGGGTCGCGCTCGTCGTGTCCGCGGCGATCATGACCGCGGTGTCCTTCGTGCTCGTCGGGTCCAGTCCCCGCAGCGTCGGTCGTGCCCACGCGGACCGCCTGGTCGGGGCGACCGGCGGGCTGGTGCACGGGGTCCGCATCGTCCTGGGGCCGCTGGCCGACCTGCTCGTCGTGATCGGCGACCGGGTGACACCGGGGCGCAACGGCAGCACGTCGAGCGTCTCGAGCGAGGAGCAGTTGCTCTCGCTCGTCGACGAGGCGACCGAGAGCAACGTGCTCGAGGCGGACGACCGCGAGCTCATCCACTCGGTGTTCGAGTTCAGCGACACCCTCGTGCGCGAGGTGATGGTGCCGCGCACGGACATGGTGACCGCCGACGCCGCGCACACGCTGTCCGCCGTCATGGAGCAGTTCCTCGCCACGGGCGTCTCCCGCATGCCCGTGACGGGTCGCGACAGCGACGACGTCCTGGGCGTGGTGTACCTGCGCGACCTGGCCCGCGCCCTCCACGAGAGCAAGGACGCCGGCGGGCGCGTGGTCACCTCGCTGCTGCGCCCGGCCGAGTTCGTCCCGGAGTCGAAGCACGCCGACGAGACCCTGCGGCACATGCAGGCTGCCAAGAACCATCTCGTGCTCGTCGTCGACGAGTACGGCGGGGTCGCCGGGCTGGTCACGATGGAGGACCTCATCGAGGAACTGGTCGGCGACATCTCGGACGAGTACGACCGCACCGTGATCGACCGCGTCGAGGTCTCCGACGGCGTGTGGCGCGTCTCGGCGCGCATGCCGATCGACGACCTCGGCGACCTGTTCGGCGTCGACCTCGACGACGACGACGTCGACACCGCGGGTGGCCTGCTCACCAAGGAGCTCGGCCACCTGGCGACGGCGGGGGAGTCCGTGTCCGTGTCCGGCGTGGTGCTGACCGCCGACCGGGTCGAAGGCAAGCGCCGACACCTCATCTCCGTGCTCGCCGAACGCACCGACGCCCTCGCCGGCGCCGAGCAGGCGTTCGACGACACCGCATCCACCACGACGGGAACCACCCACGCATGAGCGACACCGAGCAGACCCCCACCTACCGCGCGGGCTTCGTCTCGTTCGTCGGCCGGCCGAACGTCGGCAAGTCGACGCTGACCAACGCGCTCGTCGGCGAGAAGGTCGCGATCACCTCGTCGAAGCCGCAGACCACGCGGCGCGCGATCCGCGGCATCGTGCACCGTCCCGACGGCCAGGTCATCATCGTCGACACCCCCGGTGTGCACCGTCCGCGCACCCTGCTCGGCGAACGGCTGAACGACCTGGTGCAGTCCACGCTCGGTGACGTCGACGTGATCGGGTTCTGCGTGCCGGCCAACGAACCGATCGGCCCGGGCGACCGGTTCATCAACGAGACGCTCGACCACTTCCCGCGTGCGAAGAAGATCGCGATCGTCACGAAGGTCGACCGCGCCGGCAAGGAGAAGATCGCCGAGCAGCTCCTCGCCGTGTCGGCGCTGCGCGAGTGGGACGCGATCGTGCCCACCTCGGGCACCCAGGGCACGCAGCTCGAGGCGCTGCTCACCGAGATCACGTCGATGCTCCCCGAGTCGCCGCCGCTCTACGGCGCCGACGCGATCACCGAGGAGACGAGCGAGGAACGCATCTCGGAGCTCATCCGCGAAGCCGCGCTCGAGGGGGTCCGCGACGAGCTCCCGCACTCGCTCGCGGTCATGATCGAGGACATGGTCGAGCCGGACCCGGACGACGACCCGAACGGCCCGCTGCGCATCTTCGCGAACCTGTTCGTCGAGCGCGACAGCCAGAAGTCCATCGTCATCGGACACAAGGGCGAACGCCTGAAGGACGTCGGGACCCGCGCGCGGGTCGAGATCGAGTCGCTGCTCGGCGGACGCCACGTGTACCTGAACATCCGCGTCAAGGTCGCCAAGGAGTGGCAGCGTGACCCGAAGCAGCTGGGTCGGCTCGGGTTCTGAGCGTCCATCGCGCGTCATCCCGGCGAACGACGCGCACATGACGGGCTCGACGTACCGTGGACGGGTGTTCCGTCCCATGCTGCGCGCGCAGGTCATCGCCGACCTGGTGATCGCCGGCGCGCTCGGGCTGCTCGTCGCGGCGTCGTCCGCGCGCGGCATCGACGACCTGAGCAGCTACGTGGTCATCGTGGGGCTCACCGCGGCACTCGCGCTCCGTCGCCTGTCGCCCGGGCTGGCGTTGACGATCGCCTGGGTGTTCGCCGTCGTGCAGATGGTGACCATGCAGGTGCTCGGGTCGAGCAGCGTGTTCCCGGCCGACCTGTTCATCGGCGGCGTGCTGTACACCACGAGTGCGTACGGCAGCCGGCGGGTGCGCCTGTACGGCCTGGTCTCGGCCATCACCGGGGCCGTCGTCGCGGCCGGCTACTACGGCATCACCGACTTCGCCACCCGGTCGCAGGGCGAGACGATGTACGGCGCCGGACCGGAGTCGTGGACGCTCACCGTCGGGGTGTTCGCGGTGGTGCTCGCCGTGCTGCTCCTCCCGTGGCTCGGCGGCGTCGTCGCCCGCACGCGGCAGACAGCCCGGATGAGCCGTGAGGCCCAGCTGCTCGCCGAGCGTGACGCCGCGCGCGCCGACCGCGCCGTGGCCGTCGAACAGGAGCGGGTCCGCATCGCCCGCGACATGCACGACATCGTCGCGCACTCCCTCGCCGTCGTGATCGCCCAGGCCGACGGCGCACGGTACGCGCTGAAGGCCGACCCGGCCATCGCCGACCAGGCACTCGGCACCATCTCCGGCACGGCTCGTCGTGCCCTCGGCGACGTGCGCGAGCTGCTCGGCGCACTCCGGCACGAGCAGGGGACCACACCGACCCCGGACGTCGACGACATCGAGCGGCTCGTCCACGAGATGCGGGACGTCGGCGTCGACGTGCGGGTCGAGCGGCGCGGGGACCCCTCGTCGCTGCCCACCTCGACGCAGCTCGCGGTGTACCGCATCGTCCAGGAGAGCCTGACGAACGCGTACAAGCACGGCGAACAGGGCACGCCGGTGCACACGACCCTGACCTACCGCCCGGACACCGTCGAGATCGACGTGGTGAACCGGCGCGCCGACGACGGCCGCGCGGGACCCGGCACGGGCCACGGCCTGGTCGGGATGCGCGAGCGTGCCACCATGTCCGGGGGCAGCATGACCGCGGGACCGCGCGGTGACGACTTCGCGGTGGCCGTCCGGATGCCGTCGCACCCCGCCAGCGGGCAGATGCCACGCGGGCTCTTCACCCCGACCGACCAGGAGCGAACCGCCCGATGACCGCCAACCCCATCCGCGTCGCGCTCGTCGACGACCAGGCGCTGTTCCGCACCGGCATCCGGATGCTCATCGACTCCCAGCCGGACCTGCAGTTCGTGGGTGAAGCGGGCGACGGTGCCGAGGGCGTCGAGCTCGTCCGCCGTCACCGCCCGGACGTGGTCCTGATGGACGTCCGGATGCCCGTGATGGACGGCATCTCCGCGACCGCCAAGATCGTCGAGGATGCGGGTCCCGACGGTGCGAAGGTCCTGGTCCTGACGACCTTCGACTTCGACGAGGCAGCTGCCAAGGCGATCCGGGCCGGCGCGAGCGGCTTCGTGCTCAAGGACGCCGACCCCGAGTTCCTGCTGGCAGCGGTCCGCACGGTGCACGCGGGCACCGCCGTGTTCGCGGCGTCCGCCACCCGCGAGCTCCTCCGCCGGTACGACGACTCGGCCGAACGAGCCGCGAACGTCCCCGCCGCCGTGGACGACCTGACTCCGCGGGAGCGCGAGATCTTCGACCTGGCGGCACGGGGCTTCAGCAACAGCGAGATCGCCCAGCACGAGTTCGTCAGCGAGGCCACGGTGAAGACGCACGTGTCCCGCGTCCTGACGAAGCTCGGGCTGCGCGACCGCGTCCGGTTGGTCGTGTTCGCACACGAGCACGGGCTCGTCACCCGGGACTGAACCCGGCGGCGCGCCGGCGCTGCTGTCATCCCGCAGGATGAGTCCTCCACCGGGACGTGCACCGATCGGTCCATCCACAGGAGACGACCGGCCGACGCGCCAGGAGCCTCCGGCGGGCGAGGGTTGACCCATGACCACCAGCCACGCTCCGATCATCCGCCTCGACCACGTGTCCAAGCACTACGGCGACGCCGCGCGCCGGGTCACCGCGCTCGACGACGTCAGCGTCGACATCGGCGCGGGGGAGTTCACCGCGGTCATGGGACCGTCGGGTTCCGGCAAGTCGACCCTGATGCACGTCGCAGCCGGTCTCGACGCCGTGTCGACCGGCCGGATCTCGATCGACGGCACCGACATCACGCAGCTCGGTGACAAGGACCTCACCGAACTGCGTCGCCGCCGGCTCGGGTTCGTGTTCCAGTCGTTCAACCTCGTCCCGACCCTCGACGTCAGCGAGAACATCCGTCTGCCGTTCCTGCTCGGCGGCCACAAGCCCTCGCGGGACGAGACCGCCTGGATCGACCGCCTCGTCGACCAGCTCGGGCTCGGCAACCGGCTCGGGCACCGCCCGCACCAGCTCTCCGGCGGCCAGCAGCAGCGGGTCGCCATCGCCCGGGCACTCGCCTCGCGCCCGGCCGTGGTGGTCGCGGACGAACCGACCGGCGCGCTCGACTCCCGGACCGGTCGCGACGTGCTGGCGATCCTGCGCGGTGCCGTGGCCGAGTGGGGCCAGAGCGTCGTGATGGTCACGCACGACCCCTCCGCCGCCGCCAACGCGGACCGGATCCTGTTCCTCGCCGACGGCCGCATCGTGGGGGACCGCCCCGCGATGTCCGCCGCCGAGATCTCCGCGACGATGCTCGGGATGGAGGCCGCAGCGTGAACGCCGTCCGCGACTTCCGGCCCACCATCCTGGTGGCTGCCCTCGGCACCACCTTCGGCTCCGCCCTCGTCATCGCACCCGGCATCGTCACGGAAGCGCTCGGCGCCGCCGGGTTCGGCGACGTCGCCGCGGTGAAGTCGATCCTCGACGTCATCGGGTGGCTGTTCCTCGGGATCGCGCTCTACGTCGGCGCGATCGTCACCGCCAACACCTGCGCGACGCTCATCGCGGGGCAGACCCGGGTGATCGCACTCCAGCGCCTGGTCGGCGCCACGGGAGCGTCGCTGCGTGCTCGCATCACCCGCGCCGGGCTCGTCGTCGGTGTCATCGGCGGCCTCGTCGGGGCCGTCGCGGGCACCGGTCTGAGCGCGTTGTTCGTCGCCGTCCTGCGCAGCAACGGGTTCCTGCCGGACACGTCGTACACACTGGTGCCGTGGCAGCTCGTGCTGCCGATCGTCGCCGTGGTGCTGGCGACGTGGGGCGCGTTCGCCGTCGGCTCCAAGCGCGTCCTCAGCGTGACCCCGCTCGAGGCCCTGTCCGCGAGCATCGAGCCGAGCCACGACGACCTGCGGTCCGGCACGGCGCGCAAGGTCTGGGCGATCCTGCTCATGGCCGGTGGTGGTGCACTCATGCTGCTGGGCCTGGTCCTCAGCGGGTCCACGCCCGTCGCCGTGCTGCCCGCGGCACTCGGCGGGTTCGTGTCCTTCGCGGGTGTCGCCGTCGGTGCCACGATCGTGATGCCGCCGGTCCTGGCACTCATCGGCAAGATCGGCGCGAAGGACCCGGTCGTGCTCCTCGCCGGGCGCAATGCCCTGCGTGCGCCCGGTCGTGCCGCACGGGCCACCATCGGGCTCGTCATCGGCGTCACCCTGCTCGTCACGTTCGCGGTCGCGTTGGGGATGATGCAGCACGTGCTCGAGACCGAGGTCGGCAAGCAGGTCCAGGGCGCCAGCGCCGACCAGGTGCAGGCCGTGCGCGACTTCTTCCTCCAGGTCAACGGCGTCGTCAGCGTGATCGTCGGGTTCTCCGCCGTCATCGCCGCCGTCGGGGTGGTGAACGCGCTGGCACTCGGCGTGCTGCAGCGGCGTCGTGAGCTCGGACTGCTGCGCGTCCTCGGCCTGACGGGCGCCCAGGTGCGGCGCATGATCATCACCGAGGCGGTCCAGATGGTCGTCGCGGCCGTCCTGACCGGGCTCGTGCTCGGCACCTTCTACGGCTGGGTGGGCGGGCAGACCCTGCTCGGCACGCTCGGCACCGTCGGAGCTCCGGTCCTGCCCCCGATGACCATCGTCATCGTGGTCCTCGGCGCGCTGCTCCTCGCCGTCGCCGCGACCGTCGCCCCGGTGCGGCGCGCCATGCGCGTCCCGCCGACCGAGGCACTCGCGGTCGACTGACCGGCGCGCGTCGTCACCACACGACGATCAGGAGGCCCGGTGCCAGCTGGCACCGGGCCTCCCGTCCGTCGTCGGGTCCGAGCCGCGGCGGTGCGGTCTGCAACGGTCCGCGCGAGGAACCGCAGGTTCCGCAACTCGCCGCTCGCGTCCGTCGAGGTGCGACGTCTCGCGCGTGCTGGCGCACGAGATGCCGGAATCGTGGAACCTCGGGGAAGCCCACGTCACCGCCCCTGTCACAGTCGAGAGCTGCGGTGCTAGCGTGGGCGACGATGTACTCGGCGCTCCTCCTCCTTCGCTGCCGCGACGAGGCCTGACTCAACGGCCCACCTCGTCGCGGAGTCCGTCGTGGCCGCACACACGCAGACGCTGACGAACAGCGCGACGAAAGCGACACCATGCAGAACACCCAGCGCCCCTCCGGGATGCCGATCCACAAGTACGTCCCCTTCCACGAGCAGATCACCGTGGACCTGCCCGACCGCACCTGGCCGGCGAAGCGCATCGACAAGGCCCCTCGCTGGTGTGCCGTCGACCTGCGTGACGGCAACCAGGCACTCATCGACCCGATGGACGCCGACCGCAAGCGCGCCATGTTCGACCTGCTCGTGGGCATGGGCTACAAGGAGATCGAGGTCGGGTTCCCGAGCGCCTCGCAGACCGACTTCGACTTCGTCCGCAGCCTCATCGACGAGGGCGCGATCCCGGACGACGTCACCATCCAGGTCCTGACCCAGGCGCGTGA
Source organism: Curtobacterium sp. MCLR17_007 (assembly GCF_003234655.2). Lineage (NCBI taxonomy): Bacteria > Bacillati > Actinomycetota > Actinomycetes > Micrococcales > Microbacteriaceae > Curtobacterium > Curtobacterium sp. MCLR17_007. Next base: position 1,515,152 of record NZ_CP126271.1, read on the forward strand.
GCACCTGATCCAGCGCACCTACGAGGCGATCGACGGCGCGAAGCAGGCCATCGTCCACCTGTACAACTCGACGTCGATCGTCCAGCGCGAGGTGGTGTTCCGCACCGACGTGCAGGGCGTCGTCGACATCGCGGTGGCCGGCGCGAAGCTGTGCAAGGCGGCCGAGGCCACGCTGCAGCACGACACGACGGTCTACTACGAGTACTCGCCGGAGTCCTACACGGGCACCGAGCTCGAGGTCGCGCTGCAGATCTGCAACGCGGTGCTCGAGGTGTTCGAGCCCACCCCGGAGCGCAAGGTGATCATCAACCTGCCCGCGACGGTCGAGATGGCGACGCCGAACGTCTACGCCGACTCGATCGAGTGGATGTCGCGCAACCTGGCCCACCGGCAGGACGTGATCCTGTCGCTGCACCCGCACAACGACCGCGGCACCGCCGTCGCCGCGGCGGAGCTCGGCTACATGGCCGGCGCCGACCGCATCGAGGGCTGTCTGTTCGGCAACGGCGAGCGCACGGGCAACGTCGACCTGGTCGCCCTCGGGATGAACCTCTTCACGCAGGGCATCGACCCGGAGATCAGCTTCGCGGACATCGACCAGGTCAAGCGCACGGTCGAGTACTGCAACCAGCTGCCCGTGCCGGAGCGCCAACCGTGGGCCGGCGACCTGGTCTACACCGCGTTCAGCGGCTCGCACCAGGACGCGATCAAGAAGGGCTTCGACGCCATGCAGGCCAAGGCGGCCGCGGCGGGCACGAGCATCGACGAGGTCGAGTGGGCCGTGCCGTACCTGCCCGTCGACCCGAAGGACATCGGCCGCTCGTACGAGGCCGTCATCCGCGTCAACTCGCAGTCGGGCAAGGGCGGGGTCGCCTACCTGCTCAAGACCGACCACGCGATCGACCTGCCGCGCAAGCTGCAGATCGAGTTCTCCGGCGTCGTGCAGCAGCGCACCGACACCGAGGGCGGCGAGTTCACGTCGGAGAAGATCTGGGACCTGTTCCGCGACGAGTACCTGCCGGCCGACGACGAGTCGGACAAGTGGGGCCGCTACGAGATCACCAAGACGGCGACGTCGAGCGACTTCGCGGGCACCACGTCGCTCTCGGTCGCGATGCGCGTCGATGACGGCTCGGTCTCGGCCGAGGCGATCGGCACCGGTCCGATCGACGCGTTCCTGTCGGTCATGCGGGAGCAGGGCGTCGCCGTGACGCTCTACGACTACTCGGAGCACACCATGAGCGCCTCCGGTGACGCGAAGGCGGCGTCCTACGTCGAACTCGACGTCGACGGAGTCCGCCTGTGGGGCGTCGGGATCGACGCCGACATCGCCACCGCCTCGCTCAAGGCGATCGTCTCGGCGGTCAATCGTGCGGTCCGCGCGGGCGCCGCGTCCGGCGCGGCGCCGGAGCTCGTCTCCGCCTAGGCATCGCACCCCGCTCCACACATCGCGCCCCGTCCTGACGGGGCGCGATGTCGTTGCGGGGGTGCGATCCGTGCGGTCAACGGCACCAAGGCCGGGAGGCGCGGTGCGGGTCCGACGCGCACCGCGCCTGGCGTCCAGTGTCGGCCCGGTGCGCACCGACCCCGTCGGCGCAGGGTGTCGTGGGCACGGGGGATACTGGGTCCATGCCGCTGTACCGGGACGAGTGCGTCGTGCTCCGCACCCACAAGCTCGGCGAAGCGGACCGCATCGTCACCATGCTCAGCCGGCAGCACGGCAAGATCCGCGCCGTGGCGAAGGGCGTCCGGCGCACCGGGTCCAAGTTCGGCAGCCGGCTCGAGCCCTTCATGGTGGTCGACGCGCAGTTCTACGAGGGCCGCTCGCTCGACATCGTCACGCAGGCTGAGTCGCTCGGGTCGTACGGCGCCCAGATCGTCGCGGACTACGGCGCCTACACGGCGGCGAGTGCGATGGTCGAGACGGCCGACCGGCTCAGCGAAGCAGACGCCGGACTCCAGCAGTACCTGTTGCTCGTCGGCGCGCTGCGCTCCCTGTCGAGGAGCGAGCACATGCCGAGTGCGACGCTCGACTCGTACCTGCTGCGGGCGATGAGCATCGCGGGGTGGGCGCCCTCGTTCTCGGACTGCGCCGTGACGGGCGAGCCGGGTCCGCACTCGGCGTTCGTCGTGCAGCTCGGCGGTGTCGTCGCGAACAGCGCTGCGCCTCCCGGGTCACCGCGGCTCGACGGCACGACGCTGACGATCCTCGGCTCGCTGCTGGCCGGGGACTGGGCCACCGTCGACGCGGCGGACGAGCGCTCGCGGTCGCGCGCCTCCGGCGTGGTGGCGGCGTACGCCCAGTGGCACCTGGAACGATCGCTGAAGTCCCTGCCGCACGTCGACCGGTCCGAGCGTCCGGCCGCGGTGCCGGCGCACGACGGACCGGCGCACGACGGGGTGGCCGTGGTGGCACGAGCGGTCGCCGCGACCCCGGCGCCGCCGGTCCCGCAGCCGGACGAGCACGACCTGTCCTGACGGCCGCACACGGACACGCACACGGACACGCACACGCACACGGACACGGACACGCACACGCACACGCACACGGACACAGACACGCACACCCGCCCCGCACCCGCGGACGCATCCACCGAGGAGGAACGCACCGCATGAGCCCGCGCCGATCCGATGCCGCCGAACCCTTCCGGCCGGTCGACTGGACGGGCGAGACACCGCCCGCGATCCCCAAGCGCTTCGTCCCGCAGCACGTGGCGATCGTGATGGACGGCAACGGCCGGTGGGCGAACGGCCGCGGACTCACCCGCATCGAGGGGCACAAGGCCGGCGAGGCGTCGTTGCTCGACGTCGTCGCCGGGGGCATCCAGATCGGCGTCGAGCACATCAGCGCCTACGCGTTCTCGACCGAGAACTGGAAGCGGTCACCGGAGGAGGTCCGGTTCCTGATGGGCTTCAACCGCGACGTGATCCGCCGTCGCCGCGACCAGCTGAACGAGTGGGGCGTCCGCGTGCGATGGGCCGGCCGACGTCCGCGGCTGTGGCGCAGCGTCATCGACGAGCTCGAGACAGCCGAGCAGATGACGGCGGGCAACGACGTCCTGACGCTGACGATGTGCGTCAACTACGGCGGCCGGAACGAGATCGCGGACGCCGTGCGCTCCCTGGCCGAGGACGTCGCCGCCGGTCGACTCAAGCCGAGTCAGGTCACCGAGAAGGCGATCGCCAAGCGGTTGTACGTGCCCGAGATGCCCGACGTGGACCTGTTCCTGCGGAGCTCGGGCGAGCAGCGCACCAGCAACTTCCTGCTGTGGCAGTCGGCCTACGCCGAGATGGTGTTCCTCGACCGGCTGTGGCCGGACTTCCGACGGACGGACCTCTGGGGAGCGGTGGAGGAGTACGCACGCCGCGATCGCCGGTTCGGCGGCGCGGTGGACACCCCGACGGCCTGATCGAGGGGCGCGATCCCGCGATCGGTACCCGGGAGACCGTCACGCCGACGAACGGCTGACGCGGACGCTACGACAGCAGTGCAGCCGCGGAACCGACGGCCTCGAGGGTGGCCCGCACACTCGGCACCCGCTCGGCCCCGGCCGCGACGACCACCTCGACGCGCCGGGCCAGGTCGTCGTCGACGGGGTCGATCACCACCTCGGCGGGGATCACCGTCGTCGCGAGCGCCAGTCGGGGGAGCAACGCCACGCCGAGCCCCGCGGCGACGAGCCCCACGACCGCGGCGGCGTTGTCGGTCTCGAGCACGATGTCCGGCGTGAACCCGGCCGTCGCGCACGAGGCGAGCAGGTGGCCCCGGCAGCGGGGGCAGCCGCCGATCCAGCGGGCATCACGCAGCGACGCCAGGTCCACCGTCGGACCGGATCCAGCGGACGCGCCGGACCCGGCCGACGCCCGCGAACCGTCCACGGGACCGTCCGCAGCGGACGCGTCCGACGGCCCAGGGCCTCCTGCCCGGACCAGCGCCAGCGGGTCCCGCCCGATCGCGCGCGTCAGCAGCGTCGGGTCCGCGACGACCTCGTCACCGACGTACGTGAACGTCAGCGCCAGGTCCACCTCGCCGCGGCGGAGCATCGCGAGCGCCTCGGGAGGCTCGACCTCGACGTAGGTGGTGCTGACACCGGGGACGGTCGCGGCCATCGTCGCCAGGATCGCGGGGACGAGCGTCGACGAGGCGCTCGGGAAGCCGGCGATCCGCACGCGTCCGCGCGTGAGGCCGCCGACGGCGTCGAAGTCCTCGCGCGCGGCGGCCAGCGCGGCCTGCACGTGCAGGGCGTGGTCGGCGAGCACCCGGCCGGACTCGGTGAGCGTCACACCACGCGCACCGCGGAGCACGAGCGCGTGCCCGAGTCGCTGCTCGGAGCGGTGCAGCATCTGGCTGACGGCGGGCTGGCTGTACCCGAGGGCGGTCGCGGCCCCGGTGATCGAGCCCGCGTCGGCGACGGCTCGGAGCACACGGAGCAGCTGCAGGTCGATCGTCTCCACAACACGATGTTATGGCAGGGCGAAGGATCCTGTCCTGGTGTGATGGCTCGGGCTCCCGGACCATGGGCGGCATGGACTCCTACGTCGATGGCCACGGGTACCTGGCCGCCTGTACGGCCGGGTTGCCGACGCACGGCACGCTCGCCGCCATGCGCGCCGACCTGGACGAGTGGGGGCGCGGTGCGTCGGACCCGGCGCGCTACGGCGCGCTCGTCGAGGAGGGCCGCGCGCGTTTCGCGACACTGGTCGGGGTGCCTGCCGACCGGGTCGCGACCGGCTCGCAGACCTCGGCCATGACCGCGGTCGTCGCGGCGGCGCTGCCGGACGGAGCCGAGGTCGTGGTGCCCGACGGCGACTTCAGCTCGATCGTCTTCCCCTTCCTGGCACAGGCGCACCGCGGCATCCGGGTGCGGAGCGTCCCGCTCGCGACGCTGTCGACCGCGCTGACGTCGGACGCGGCGCTGGTCGCCTGGTCGGCCGTGCAGTCCGCGACGGGGGAGGTGGTCGACTCCGCGGCCGTCGTCGCAGCGGCTCGTGCCGTCGGCGCCCGCACACTGTGCGACCTCACCCAGGCCGCGGGCGTGCTCCCCGTCGCCGCCGCACCGTTCGACGTCACCGTCACCCACGCCTACAAGTGGCTCTGCGCGCCGCGTGGCGTCGCCTTCATGACCATGTCCGACGACGCGCTCGGCTGGCTGCGGCCCGTGCAGGCCGGGTGGTACGCGGGCGCCGACGTGTGGTCCTCGTGCTACGGCCCGGACATGCGGCTCGCCGACGACGCCCGGCGGTTCGACGTGTCCCCGGCCTGGCAGGCCTGGCCCGGGGCGGTCGCCGCCCTGCGGCACGTCGGATCCCTCGACATGGCCTCGGTCTGGAGGCACGGTGCCGGTCTCGCGGACCGGCTGGCGGACGCGCTCGGTGCGGTGCGGCAGTCGCAGGCGGTCATGACCGTGCCCGATCCGTCCGGCGCGGGGCTCGCAGCGCTGACGGCCGCGGGCATCACCGCGTCGGGGCGTGCCGGTCGGCTGCGGCTCGCCTTCCACCACTGGAACGACGACTCCGACGTGGACGCGGTCGCCCGGGTGCTCGCCCGTTAGTCTTGCCGGGTACGTTTCCGCACCGGGCACCCAGCTCGGCGACACTGATGGAGTTCTCCTTGGCTCAGCCCTCCCGTCTCGACTCGGTCATCGCCCTCGCGAAAGGCCGCGGGTTCGTCTTCCAGTCGGGTGAGATCTACGGCGGGTCCCGCTCCGCGTGGGACTACGGGCCCCTCGGCGTCGAGCTGAAGGAGAACATCAAGCGGCAGTGGTGGCAGCGGTTCGTCCGCGGTCGCGGCGACATGGTCGGCCTCGACTCCGCCGTCATCCTGCCCCGCAAGGTGTGGGAAGCATCCGGTCACGTGGCGACCTTCACCGACCCGCTGGTCGAGTGCCTGCACTGCCACCACCGCTTCCGCGAGGACCACCTGATCGAGGCCTTCACCGCCAAGAAGGGCCGTGCCCCCGAGGGTGGCATGGCCGAGATCGCCTGCTCGAACTGCGGCACCCGCGGGCAGTGGACCGAGCCCCGCGAGTTCTCCGGCATGCTCAAGACCTACCTGGGCCCGGTCGAGTCGGAAGAGGGCCTGAACTTCCTGCGCCCCGAGACCGCGCAGGGCATCTTCGTCGACTTCGCCCAGGTCGTCACGACCAGCCGCATGAAGCCCCCGTTCGGCATCGGGCAGGTCGGCAAGGCGTTCCGCAACGAGATCACCCCCGGCAACTTCATCTTCCGCACGCGCGAGTTCGAGCAGATGGAGATCGAGTACTTCGTGCCGCCGGCCTCGGCGCAGGAGCACTACGAGCAGTGGATCGCGGACTCGGTCGCCTGGTACACCGACCTCGGCATCGACCCGGAGAACCTGCGCCGCTTCGACGTGCCGGACGGCGAGCGCGCGCACTACTCCGACGCCACCGCCGACATCGAGTACCGGTTCGGGTTCCAGGGCTCGGAGTGGGGCGAGCTCATGGGCGTCGCGAACCGCACCGACTTCGACCTGAACAACCACATCGAGTCCTCCGGCAAGGACCTGCGCTACTTCGACCAGGCCGCCAACGAGAAGTACGTGCCCTACGTCATCGAGCCGTCGTTCGGCCTGACCCGCGCGCTCATGGCCTTCCTGCTCGACGCCTACCACGAGGACGAGGCGCCGAACGCGAAGGGCGGCGTCGACAAGCGCACGGTGCTGCGGCTCGACCCGCGCCTGGCCCCGGTCAAGGCCGCCGTGCTGCCGCTGTCCCGCAACGAGCAGCTGTCGCCCGTCGCCCGCGGCCTGGCCGACGACCTGCGCAAGGTCTGGAACGTCGACTTCGACGACGCCGGCGCGATCGGCCGCCGCTACCGCCGTCACGACGAGATCGGCACCCCGTTCTGCATCACGGTGGACTTCGACACCCTCGACGACCGGGCCGTCACCGTGCGCGAGCGCGACACGATGAGCCAGGAGCGCGTGTCGCTCGACCAGCTGCAGGGGTACCTGGCCCAGCGCCTGCTCGGCGCGTAGCCACCGCCTCCGCGACGCGGTCGTGCTGCCGGGAATGCCGACGGCACGGCCGCGTTGACGGTCGTGTGAACGATTCTGTGAAGGTCGACGTCTGGTCCGACATCGCGTGCCCCTGGTGCTACATCGGCAAGCGCAAGTTCGAGGCCGGGGTCGCCGCGTTCGGCGGTCCGGTCGAGGTCGAGTACCACTCCTTCGAGCTCAGCCCGGACACCCCGGTGGACTTCGAGGGCACCGAGGCCGAGTTCCTCTCCGGCCACAAGGGCATGCCCGTCGACCAGGCACAGCAGATGCTCGACCAGGTGACCGCGATCGCCGCTTCGGTCGGGCTCGACTACGACTTCGACGCCATGCACCACACGAACACGGTCAAGGCGCACCAGGTCATCCACCTGGCCAAGCAGCACGGCAAGCAGCTCGCGATGGTCGAGCGCTTGTTCGCCGCGTACTTCGAGCGAGGCGAGCACGTCGGGCAGGAGTCCTCGTTGGCGGACCTGGCCGCCGAGGTCGGTCTCGACCGCGACGAGGTCCTCGCGACCCTGCGCGACGACGCCAAGGTCGCCGACGTCCGTGCCGACCAGGCACAGGCCCAGGCGTACGGCATCACCGGGGTGCCGTTCTTCGTGATCGACGGCAAGTACGGTGTCTCGGGCGCCCAGGACCCGGCGGCGTTCGAACAGGTCCTGCGCCAGGTGGTCGCGCTGCGCGAGACCACACCGGACGAGGTCGCGTCAGCGACGGAGCGTGCCGGGGACGACCGTGCAGCCGACGTGGCGGCGACCCGATGACGGACCTGGACGTGCGCGCCGCGGCCGCACCGGTCCTCCAGGCCGTGCCCGGACTGCAGCCGCTGCTGGCGGACGCCGCCGTGTGCGAGGGTGACGCCTGCTTCGTGCCTGGCGCCGAGGGCGACTGGTCAGAGGTCCCGGACTAGCGCGGTGGTTCCTCGTCGGTGATGTCGGCGACCGTCGCGTCGTACGCGGCGATCAGCGCATCGGCGTCGACGAACGCGCTGGCGCCGTGACGACCGGCCCCGAGCGCCACGCGGCGGCCGACGATGCGTTCGTCGGCGAAGACCGGCAGGTCGCCCGTCGCGCCGATCGGGGTGATCGTGCCGCGTTCGTAGCCCGAGGCCTGCAGGGCCGTCGCCGCGTCGGGCATCGAGAGCTTGTTCACGCCGACGAGTGCGCGGAGCTTCTTCCACGCGATGCTCCGGCCCCCGGGCACGAGCGCCAGCACGAAGTCCCCGTCGTGGCGCTTCACCACGAGCGTCTTCACGATGTCGCCTGGGTCGATGCCGAGCAGCTCGGCAGCCTGGGCCAGGGAGTCGGCGGCGGGACGCTCCAGGACCTCGACCTGCAGGCCTCGGGCTGCTGCGTCGGCGTCGAACCGGGCGATGGCGTCGGTGGTCATGTGGAGAACGCTACCGGCGGACGCCGACGTGGGAGGATGGAGGGGCGATGACGATCACACAAGCCCCCCGGAAGCCCCTGCGCATCGGCCCCATCGAGGTCGACGTGCCGGTCGTGCTCGCGCCGATGGCGGGCATCACGAACATGGCGTACCGCCGGCTCTGTCGTGAGTACGGCGCGGGCCTGTACGTCTGCGAGATGATCACCTCGCGCGCGCTGGTTGAGCGCACGCCGGTGTCGATGCAGCTCATCCAGCACCACGAGTCCGAGACGCCGCGGTCGATCCAGCTCTACGGGGTGGAACCGAACACCGTGGCCGAAGCCGCCACGATCCTGGTCGGCGAAGACCGTGCCGACCACATCGACCTCAACTTCGGGTGCCCCGTGCCCAAGGTCACGCGCAAGGGCGGCGGCGCTGCCCTGCCGTGGAAGACCGACCTGTTCCGCGACCTGGTGACGAAGACCGTCAAGGCCGCCGGCGACGTCCCGGTCACGGTCAAGATGCGCAAGGGCATCGACGCCGACCACCTGACCTACCTCGACGCCGCCCGCATCGCGCGTGACGCGGGCGTCGCCGCTGTGTCACTGCACGCCCGCACGGCGAACGAGCACTACTCCGGCCAGGCCGACTGGTCCGCCATCGCGACGCTGAAGCAAGCCGTCACCGACATCCCGGTGCTCGGCAACGGTGACATCTGGTCGGCCGCCGACGCGCTGCGCATGGTCGACGAGACCGGCTGCGACGGCGTGGTCGTCGGGCGTGGCTGCCTGGGGCGTCCGTGGCTGTTCGGCGACCTGGCGGCGGCGTTCCGCGGCGAGGGGCTGCGGTACATGCCCTCGCTGGGCGAGGTCGCGGTCGGGTTCCGCCGGCACGCCGAGCTGCTCGTCGAGTTCTTCGGGTCGGAAGACCAGGGGTGCAGGGACATGCGCAAGCACGTGGCCTGGTACTTCAAGGGCTACCCGATCGGCAGCGACGTCCGCTCCGGACTGTCCACCGCGTCGTCGCTGCAGGAGATCGACGACCTGCTCGGCCAGCTCGACCACGACGCGCCCTACCCGGGCGCCGACGCCGAGGGGCCGCGCGGTCGTGCCGGACACGCTCGGCGGACGGCCCTGCCCGACCGCTGGCTCGAGAGCCGCGACGTCGACGCAGAGTTCCGCAAGGTCCTCGCCGCCGCCGAGCTGCACCACAGCGGCGGATGAGCGCCACCTCCTCGTACGGGCCCGCCGACGCCGACCGGTGGCTGCCGGAGCAGCACGGCAACCGCCGCAGCGACTTCGCCCGTGACCGCGCCCGGCTGCTGCACTCCAGTGCGCTCCGGCGTCTGGCCGCGAAGACCCAGGTGCTCAGTCCGACGACCGGACTCGACTTCGCCCGCAACCGGCTGACCCATTCGCTCGAGGTCGCCCAGGTCGGGCGCGAGCTCGCCGACCAGCTCGGGCTCGACCCCGACGTCGTCGACACCGCGTGCCTGGCACACGACATCGGCCACCCGCCGTTCGGCCACAACGGCGAGACCGCGGTGAACGCCTGGGCGGCCGACATCGGCGGGTTCGAGGGCAACGCGCAGACCCTGCGGCTGCTGACCCGGCTCGAGCCGAAGGTCTACGGGGCCGACGACCGTCCGTACGGCCTGAACCTGACCCGGGCGTCGCTCGACGCGTCGTGCAAGTACCCGTGGCCGGCCTCGCAGGGCGTCGGCGAAGCATCCTCCGGGCGCACCAAGTTCGGCTTCTACGACGACGACCACGACGCGTTCGAGTGGCTCCGTGCGGGCGCACCCCGACGACAGCGCTGCATCGAGGCGCAGGTCATGGACCTCTCCGACGACATCGCCTACTCGGTGCACGACTTCGAGGACGCGGTGGTGGCGGGCTTCATCGACGTGGCCGCCCTCGGTGACCGCGTCGGCGAGAACGACATCGTCTCCGCCATGCACGCCTGGGTCGGCGACGACCTCAGCCGCGACGAACTGCTCGAGGCGTTCGACCGCCTGCGCGCGCTGCCGCTGTGGATGACCTCCTACGACGGCTCCCGGCAGGACGCGGCACGGCTCAAGAACCTGACGTCGCAGTTGATCGGCCGCTTCGCCCGCACCGCGACCAGTGCGACGCGACAGGCCTACGCGTCCGGCTCCCTGGTCCGGTTCGCAGCGTCGGTCGTGACCCCGCCCGAGATCATCGGGGAGATCGCGGTGCTCAAGGGCATCGTGGCGGCGTTCGTGATGACCCAGGGCGATCGGCAGCCGGTGTACCAGGACCAGCGCACGATCCTGACCGAACTGCTCGACGCCGTGGCTGACCGCGGGGACCGCGCCCTCGAGCCCGGGTTCGCGGCCGACTGGCGCGCCGCCGAGGACGAGGCCGGGCGGCACCGGGCGGTCGTCGACCAGGTCGCCAGCCTGACCGACCAGGGCGCCATCGCGTGGCACAGGCGCCTGGTCGTGGGGGAGCGGGAGCCCGTCCACATCCCCGTCTGAGCGGTCGGTGGGGTCCCCGGTCCGAACTAGGATCGAGGGGTGGCTGGACTCATCGTGCGGAACGACATCGACGAGGTCCGCGCGCGCGTGAACATCGCCGACGTCGTCGGTGACTACGTCACGCTGAAGTCGGCCGGGGTCGGCTCGTTGAAGGGTCTCTGCCCGTTCCACGACGAGCGATCGCCGTCGTTCCACGTCCGCCCGCAGGTCGGCCGCTACCACTGCTTCGGCTGCGGCGAGGACGGCGACGTCTTCAGCTTCATCATGAAGCAGGACCACACGACCTTCTCCGAAGCGGTCGAGCGGATGGCCGCCAAGATCGGCTTCACGCTCCACTACGAAGAGGGCGACGGGCCCCGCACCGACTACAACACGCGTGCCCGCCTGATCGCCGCCAACGAGGCGGCGCTGCAGTTCTACACCGCGCAGCTCACGACCCCGCAGGCCGACCCGGCCCGGCGCTTCCTGGGCGAGCGTGGGTTCGACCCGGCCGCCGCGCAGCACTTCGGCGTCGGGTTCGCCCCGAAGTCGTTCGACGTCCTGCGGGACCACCTGCGCGGGCAGGGCTTCACCCTCGACGAGATCGTCGCGGCTGGTCTGGTCAGCCAGGGGGACCGGTCGCCCTACGACCGGTTCCGCGGGCGGCTGATGTGGCCGATCCGCGACGTCACCGGGGCGACGATCGGCTTCGGCGCGCGCCGCCTGCTCGAGGACGACAAGGGCCCGAAGTACCTCAACACCCCCGAGACCGCGATCTACCACAAGAGCCACGTGCTCTATGGCATCGACCTGGCCCGACGTGACATCTCCAAGCAGAAGCAGGTCGTCATCGTCGAGGGCTACACCGACGTCATGGCCTGCCACCTGGCCGGGGTCACGACCGCGGTGGCCACGTGCGGCACGTCGTTCGGCGTCGACCACATCAAGTCGCTGCGCCCGATGCTCGGCGACGTCAGCGGCGGTGACCCGAACGCCAACGGCGAGGTCGTCTTCACGTTCGACCCGGACGAGGCCGGACAGCGTGCGGCCTCCCGAGCCTTCGCCGAAGAGCAGCGGTTCGCCGCCCAGACGTACGTCGCGGTCGCCCCCGGCGGACTCGACCCGTGCGACCTCCGGCTCGCCAGGGGTGACGACGCGATCCGACGGCTGGTCATGAACAAGCGGCCGATGTTCGAGTTCATGATCCGGCGCACGCTCGACGGACACGACCTCGAGACCGTCGAGGGTCGGGTCAGCGCCCTCCGCTCGGCAGCGCCCGTGCTCGCCGGCATCCGTGACCGCTCCCTGACCCAGGGCTACGTGCGCGAGCTCGCCGGCTGGCTCGGCATGGAGATGGGCGACGTCCGTCGTGCCGTGGAGAGTGCCCGGTCGCGGGCCTCGTCCGACCAGGGCCGCGGGCACGGATCCTCGAGCGCGGGGCAGTCCGGTCCCAGTACGCAGCCGGTCGCGCCGATCGACGAGCCCGTCGCCGGCATCCGGTCGCTGCCGAACGACCCGATCACGCGCATGGAGCGTGACGCGGTGATGGCGATGGTGCAGCAGCCGACGTCCGTGGGCGCGCCGCTCCTCGGCCTGGCGGCCGCGGCCACGTTCTCCGCGCCGATGCTGGCCGTGGTGCGCGACGCCGTCGTCGCGAACGTCGACGCGCTCGGCGGGAGCGACTGGCTCGATCGACTGTCCTCGGACGTGCCCGCACCGGTCCGCGGCCTGGTGTCCGAGCTCGCGCTCGCGCCGATCCCAGCCCGCAACGACGAGGACCTGGCGATCTACTGCCGGGGCATCGTCGTGGCGCTGGTCGAGCGCGACCTGCTGGCGCGCAAGGCGTCGTTGCTCGGGCAGCTGCAGCGTGCCGACCCGAACGAGAACGCCGAGCGTCGCGGCGAGATCCAGCGTCAGCTCGTCGACCTCGACGCGCAGCGGATGCGGCTGCGCGCCGACGCCGAGGCGTCCTGACCGCTCGCCGTCCCCGCGTGCCCCCGGGCCCGGATCGGCGGCCGTCGCGGGGTGTTCGCGGGTCGTCGCGGGGTCCTTGCGGTCGTCCCGAGGTCGCATGACGCGCCGTCGGCGCATCGTCGGGGTCGCACGACGTGCCGCCCGCCGGAGCGCGAGGCGGCCGATGGTGCGACCTCGCCGAACATGAACGGCATGTCGGGCGACGTCGAGCAAACCCCGCCGTGGTGCGCGGCGCAACGAAGCTGCGCGACGCGCCGAACTCCAGTGGCGGAATCATGCGGCATACGCACGACTGCTGCGTTACAGCGGTGTAACAGAATCGCCCCCGGTGGAAGAAGTTCCGTGGCAGGGTGTCTCTCAATGAGTGTCCCTGGTCGGTCACACAGTCGAACCACCCTCCGTCCAGGGTCCCTGCAACCACCACCAGAGAGGCATCGGACATGGCATCCGTGTTCACGAACCACCGCGCCACGTGGGGCAAGCGCGCCCTCGCGCTCGGCGCCGGAGCAGCAGCGACGGCGCTGGTGCTGACCGGCTGCGCGGGCGGCGGCAGCGGCGGCTCCGGCGACCTGAACGGCCTGATCATCGGCACGACCGACAAGATCACGTCGCTCGACCCGGCGGGCTCGTACGACAACGGCTCGTTCGCCGTCCAGAACCAGGTGTTCCCGTTCCTGATGAACACCCCGACGGGCAGCCCCGACGTCAAGCCGGACATCGCCACGAAGGGCGAGTTCACCGACCCCACGACGTACGAGGTCACGCTCAAGAAGGGCCTCGAGTTCGCCAACGGCAACAAGCTGACCTCGAGCGACGTCAAGTTCTCGTTCAACCGCGAGATCAAGATCAACAACCCGAACGGCCCGCAGTCGCTGCTCGCGAACCTCAAGAGCATCGACACGCCGAACGCCACGACGGTCGTCTTCCACCTCGACCACGCGGACCAGACCTGGCCGCAGGTGCTGTCCAGCCCGGCCGGCCCGATCGTCGACGAGGACGTCTTCTCGGCGAGCAAGCTCACGAGCGCCGACGACATCGTCAAGGGCAACGCGTTCGCCGGCCAGTACGTGATCAAGTCCTACAAGGAGAACGACCTGATCTCCTACGAGGCGAACGACAAGTACGACGGCGTGCTCGACAAGGCGAAGACCAAGGACGTCACCGCCCAGTACTTCACCAAGGAGACCGACCTGAAGCTGGCCGTGCAGAAGGGCGACGTCGACGTGGCGTACCGCTCGTTGACGCCGACCGACATCACCTCGCTCCGCAAGGACAGCAAGCTCCAGGTCATCGACGGCCCCGGCGGCGAGATCCGCTACGTGGTCTTCAACTTCAAGACCCAGCCCTTCGGCACCGGGCAGAGCGACGCCGACGAGGCGAAGGCCCTGGCCGTCCGCCAGGCCGTCGCCGACGTCGTCGACCGGAGCGCCCTGGCGAAGGAGGTCTACAACGACACCTACTCGCCCGTGTACTCGATGGTGCCGGACGGGCTGACGGGTGCCGCGACGCCGTTCAAGTCGATGTACGGCGACGGCAGCGGCGCACCGGACGTCGACAAGGCGAAGCAGACCCTGTCGGACGCCGGTGTCGACGGCAAGATCGAGCTCAACATCCAGTACGCACCGGACCACTACGGTTCGGCGTCCGATGACGAGTACGCGCTGCTGAAGTCGCAGCTCGAGGCCTCGGGTCTGTTCACCGTGAACATCCAGTCGACGGTCTACACGACCTACGCCACGGAGCGCACGAAGGACGCCTACCCGGAGTACCAGCTCGGCTGGTTCCCGGACTTCTCGGACGCGGACAACTACCTGTCGCCGTTCTTCACGAAGGACAACTTCGTGCAGAACCACTACGACGACCCGACGATCCAGAAGCTGATCGCCGACGAGCAGGAAGAGTCCGACAAGTCCAAGCGCGCGGACATCATCGAGCAGGCGCAGGAGCGTCAGGCGTCGCAGATCTCGACGCTGCCGCTGCTGCAGGGCAAGTCGGTCGCGGTGGCCGGCAAGGACGTCAAGGGCGTCGAGCTCGACGCGTCGTTCAAGTTCCGCTACGGGACCATCACCAAGTAACCCGGCGACGGGCAGGGGGCGCTCCCACGAGGAGCGCCCCCTGCTCGTGTCACTGGAAAGGCACCCCACCCCGTGACCCTCACGAACTCCGCTGGCGTCGACACGGAGCCCACCAAGCCACCGGCACAGCGACGTGCCAGCGGCGGCGGGCTCGGTCGCTACATCGTCGTCCGCTTCCTGCTCATCTTCCCGACCGTCTTCATCCTGGTGACGCTCGTGTTCTTCCTGATGCGCGTCATCGGGAACCCGATCACCGCGAGCGTCGGCGGACGCCTCACCCCCTCGCAGCTGCAGGAACGTCTGCACGCCGCCGGCTACGACCGCCCGGTGATCGTCCAGTACCTGGAGTACCTCGGCCAGATCGTCCGCGGCGACTTCGGCTCGTCGGTGACCGACAACCGTCCGATCACCGAGATCATCCTGCAGTACGGCGGCGCGACGGCCGAGCTGGTGTTCTACGCGCTTGTCGTGGCCCTCGTGCTCGGCATCCCGCTCGGCATGCTCGCCGCGTACCTGCGCGACAAGTGGCCGGACGTGCTGCTCCGCGCGCTCGCGATCCTGACCTACGCGACCCCCGTGTTCTTCGGTGGCCTGCTGCTGAAGCTCGTGTTCTCGGTGTGGCTCGACTGGCTGCCGCTCGGCGACCGGGCGTCGACCCGCGCGCAGCTCGTCCTCGACCGGATCGACAACCCCACCGGCGTGTACATCATCGACGCGATCCGGACCGGCAACGGGCAGATCATCGGCGACGTCCTGTCGCACGCGGTGCTGCCGGCGCTGACCCTCGGTCTGCTCACCGCCGGGATCTTCCTGCGGCTCGTGCGCGCGAACATGATCGGGTCGCTCGGCTCGGAGTACGTCGACGCGGCCCGCTCGCGCGGCGTCCGTGAGTCGCGGCTGGTCCGGACGCACGCCTTCCGACCCGCCCTGGTGCCGATCATCACGGTGATGGGCCTGCAGATCGCGATGCTGCTGGGTGGCTCGGTCCTGACGGAGACCACCTTCGGCTGGCGCGGGCTCGGCTTCGAGCTGAACCAGTACCTGTCCGCCCGTGACTTCGTCGCGGTGCAGGGCATCGTCGCTATGCTCGCGGTCATCGTGGCCGTCACCAACTTCGTGGTGGACGTCGTCGCCGCGCTGATCGACCCGAGAGTGAGGTTCTGACGATGTCCGACATCACCCTCGTCGACCGCCACGAGCCGCTGTGGAAGCGGCTCCCCGTCGTCGTCCAGCTCCGCAAGAGCACCGGATGGCAGCGCGCGATGCTCATCGTCGGCGTCGTCATCTGCGCCGTGTACCTGCTCGTCGCCGTGTTCGCACCGCTCATCGCCCCGTACGGCTTCGGCCAGCTGCAGGGCACCGACGGGCAGAGCTTCCCCCGCACGGGCGCCCCGAGCGCCGAGCACATCTGGGGCACCACGGTCGGTGGCTTCGACGTGTTCAGCCGCGTCGTGTTCGGCACCAGGACCGCCGTGCTCGTCGTCATCGTCGCCGTCGTCGTCTCGATCATCATCGGCGTCCTGCTCGGGATGGTCTCCGGCTACCTGGGCGGCTGGCTCGACCGGGTCCTGGTCGTGGTGGCCGACGCCGTGTTCGCGTTCCCCTCGCTGCTGCTCGCGATCGTCGTGTCGATCGTGATCTCCGGCGGCAACTCGAGCTACCAGGGTGGCATCCTCGCGGCGGCGATCTCGATCACCGTGGTCTACGTGCCGCAGTACTTCCGCGTCGTCCGCGCCGAGGCCGTCCGCCTGAAGAACGACGCCTTCGTCGAGTCGGCGCGCGTGATCGGTTCGAACCCGTGGCGCATCATGACGCGCCACGTGCTCCGGAACTCGACGCGGTCGCTGCCGCTCATCCTGACGCTCAACGCGAGCGACGCGATCCTGACCCTGGCGGGCCTCGGCTTCCTCGGGTTCGGCATCGGCCCGACCGCCGGCGCGGAGTGGGGGTACGACCTCAGCCGTGCCCTGTCCGACGTCGCGTCCGGCGTCTGGTGGACCGGCGTCTACCCGGGTGTCGCGATCGTGGTCCTGGTCCTCGGGGTCACGTTCATCGGCGAGAGCCTCAACGACATCTCCGATCCCCGCCTGCGTGCGCGTCGGCGGCTGAAGCAGCTGGTCTCCACGCGCGACAAGGCGACCACCGCGGAAGGGGCAGCAGCATGACCGGCACCGACACGGAACCCCAGGGCGACCCGGTCGTCGTCGTCGACGACCTGACGGTCACCTTCGCGACCGACGGGGGCGCCGTCGACGCGGTCAAGGGCGTGAGCATCGACGTCCGGCCCGGCGAGGTCCTGGCGCTGGTCGGCGAGTCCGGTTCGGGCAAGTCGGTGACGGCCAGGAGCATGCTCCGGCTGATGCCCGAGACCGCGACGCTCGGCGGCGCGGTGCTGCTCGACGGCACCGACGTGGTGTCGGTCGGGTCGCAGAAGCTCCGCGAGCTGCGCGGCACCGCCGGCGCGATGGTGTTCCAGGAGCCCTCGACCGCGCTCAACCCGGTCTTCACGGTCGGGTGGCAGATCGCCGAGGGCCTGCGGGCGCACGGCGGCGTGTCGAAGAAGGACGCCCGCGCCACGGCGATCGAGTACCTGCGCCGGGTCGGCATCCCGGACCCGGAGGACCGGGTGGACCACTACCCGCACCAGTTCTCCGGCGGGCAGAAGCAGCGCGTCGTCATCGCGAGCGCGCTCGCCCTCGAACCGAGCGTGATCATCGCGGACGAGCCGACGACCGCCCTCGACGTGACCGTGCAGGCCGAGATCCTCGACCTGCTGCGCCGGTGCCGGGACGAGTTCGGCGCGGCGATCGTGATCATCACCCACAACATGGGCGTGGTCGCCGACCTGGCCGACCGCGTGGCCGTGATGTACCAGGGCGAGATCGTCGAAGAGGCCCCGGTCGCCGAGCTGTTCGGCAACCCGCAGGCCGACTACACCAAGCGCCTGCTGGCCGCGGTCCCGCGTCTCGAGGCGAGCACCGGCGTCGCCCGGCGCGCCATCATCGCGGAGGACGTCGAGCCGGTCGTCCAGGCGACGGCGCTCGAGATCGAGTACCCCGGCCGGCTCGGCAGCGCGGCGTTCCGCGCGGTCAAGGGCGTGGACCTGGCCATCCGACCCGGCGAGGTCCTGGGACTCGTGGGGGAGTCCGGTTCCGGCAAGACGACCATCGGCCGGGCGATGGCGGGGCTGACGAAGGTCACCGGCGGCTCGCTCCGGGTGCTCGGGCAGGAGATGCTCGGCTACCGCGAGCGGGACTTCAAGCGGCTGCGCAAGGACATCGGGTTCGTGTTCCAGGACCCGGCGACGTCGTTCAACCCGCTGCTGACGATCGCCGAGTGCGTCGCCGAGCCGCTCATCGTGCACGGTGTCGCGTCGTCCCCGCGTGCGGCTCGCAAGCAGGTCGACGAGCTCATGGAGGCCGTGCAGCTCCCCGCCGCGTACGGCGACCGGTACCCGCACGAGCTCTCCGGCGGGCAGCGACAGCGTGCGTCGCTCGCCCGGTCGCTCGCGCTGCGGCCGAAGCTGCTCATCGCCGACGAGCCGACGAGCGCGCTCGACGTCTCGGTGCAGGCCCGCGTGCTCGAGCTCTTCCTCGAGCTGCAGCAGGACTTCGGGTTCGCGTCGCTGTTCATCAGCCACGACCTCGCCGTCGTCGGAGCGCTCTCCGACCGGATCGCGGTCCTGTACCGCGGCGACCTGGTCGAGACGGGCACCACCGCCCAGGTGCTCGGCGCGCCGCAGCATCCGTACACGCAGCGCCTGCTGGCGTCGCTGCCGGTGCCCGACCCCGTCGAGCAGGCCGAGCGACGGCGTACGCTTGAGCGACTGGAGCAGGCCGGAGCCTGACCCACCTGCTCCCTGCAGGAACGGGTCCGGACCGACCTCCCTGGAGGCCGCACCCGCGTTGACGACGCGGGGCGCGCCTCCAGGCAGGCAGCTCCGGTGCACGACGTCCGTCGCGCGGACCGATGCGGTCCGCGCTGCGCCGCCAGGGGGCGGCGCGGAAGGGGTTCCATGATCGGGCTGAACGACCCGACCGTCGTCGCGGACGACGTCTCCATCGAGTACCGGGTCCCCGGGTCCCGGCCGATCCGAGCCGTCGGTGGCGTGAGCCTGACCGTGCGGAGCGGCGAGATCCTGGCGGTCCTGGGTGAGTCCGGCTCGGGGAAGTCGAGCTTCGCCGCCGCGGTCGCCGGGCAGCTCGGAGCGCGCGGCGAGGGCGAGGGTGCGCACCGACGGCACATCGTCGGCGGGGAACTCACCGTCCTCGGCCAGCCGATGCGCGGACTGCGGGCCTCGTCCCGCCGGCTCGCGCGCCTGACCGGTCGGATCGGCTACCTGTCCCAGGACGCCGCCGACCGCCTCAGCCCCGACCTCACGGTGGGCGAGGCCATCGCCGAGCCGATCTACGCCCGCGACCGCCGGTTCGACCGGAAAGAGGCCGGCCTGATCGTCGCCCGGTTGGTCGACGCGGTGCACCTGCCGCTCGGGGTGATGCGGCTCAACACGTGGGAACTCTCGAGCGGACAGCGGCAACGCGTCGCCCTGGCCCAGGCACTCGTCCTCGAACCGGAGCTGCTCGTGGCCGACGAGCCCGCTCGTGGCGTGGACGTGCTGGTGCGCCAGGCCGTGCTCGAGGCCCTGGCCGGACTCCAGCGCAACCGGCAGTTCTCGGCGGTCGTCGTGTCGAGCGACCTGCGCGAGGCCCGTGCCCTCGCCGACCGCGTCGCCGTCATGAGCGAGGGCCGCCTGGTCGGGCTCGGCACGTTCGACGAGGTGCTCGACAGCCCCGTCGACCCCTACGTGCGGACCCTCGCGGCGACCGCCGCGCGCCCCGTCAAGCGTCCCGCCGGTGCCCAGGCGGCTCCGCGCCGGTCCGCGGCGCCGTCCGCTGCAGCAGCATCGTCCCCCGCGGCCGCCGGCACCGGCGCCCGTGCACCCCGACAGGAGAACGCGTGACCGACACCGACGTCCAGCCCCGCGGCCACCGAGCCGTCGTCACCGACGCCGGAGCGCCGCTGCCCGTGGCCCCGCCGGCCCCGGGTCCGATCGCGATCCTGCCGACGCCGACCGACCTGCACGTGTCGGCCGTCACCGGCGCCGGCGGCACCGTCGCCGCACTGGACGGTGACACCCGTGGCATCGTCTGGCTCGACCCGCGTGACCCGTCCGGCCTGCAGGACGCCCTCGACGCCGCACCCGCGGTCTCCTGGGTGCAGCTGCCGTTCGCCGGGGTCGACGCCTTCGCGGACCTGATCGGCGCGCACGGCGACACCGTGCTGTTCACGTCGGCCAAGGGCGCCTACGCCGAACCCGTCGCTGAGCACGCGCTGGCCCTGACCCTCGCGACGCTGCGGGTGCTGCCAGCCCGGGCCCGTGCCTCGTCGTGGGCGACCGAGCCGGAGGGCGTGTCGCTGTACGGCCGCCGCGTCGTCGTCATCGGCGCCGGTGGCATCGCACTCGAGTACCTGCGACTGCTCGCGCCCTTCGACGTGGACGTGACGGTCGTCCGGCGCTCGTCGTCCCCGGTGGAGGGCGCGGCGCGCACCGTGACCACCGACCAGCTCGACACTGTGCTGCCGGACGCCGACGTCGTGATGATCGCCGCCGCCATGACCTCGGGCACCGCGAAGCTGCTCGGTGCCCACCAGTTCTCGATCATGAAGCCCTCGGCACGACTCGTGAACATCGCCCGTGGGGGCCTGGTCGACACGGATGCCCTCGTCGAGGCCCTGCGCACGGGGGAGATCGCCGGCGCCGGGGTCGACGTCACCGACCCGGAACCCCTGCCCGACGGGCACCCGCTGTGGGACACGCCCGGGGCGGTCATCACGCCGCACCAGGCAGACACGCCGGAGATGGTGGAGCCGCTGCTCGCCGAGCGGGTGCGGGTGAACGTGACCGCGTTCCTCGGCGGTGCGGGCGAGGGCTTCGTCGGCGTGGTCGACCCGGTCGCGGGGTACTGACCGGCGGCACGCCCGGGGTGCACGTCCGATGCGCGGGCACGGGCGCATCTCCTGCTATGCTCGTGTGCGTTGTCCAGGCCGGTTCGTCCGGAACGGCAGCTGATCCTCGATAGCTCAATTGGCAGAGCAGCCGGCTGTTAACCGGCAGGTTGTTGGTTCGAGTCCAACTCGGGGAGCGTCAGGCCCTCACCGTCCGCGGTGGGGGCCTCTTCGTTTCTGTCGATGATGTTCCCGGCTGGGTCCCCGGTCGAACCTGTTAGCGTTCACAGGTGCCCGTCCTCCGTCGATCCGCCGCCGCAGTGCTCTGCGTTGCGGTGGTCGCCCTCCTGGTCGGCTGCACCGCGGGCGCCGAGTCCGAGCCGGACGAGTCGGTCGACAGCGCAGCCTCCACCGAGGTGACGCCGTCGGGGACGTCGCCGATCGTGTTCGCGTTCGTGTGTGACTCCGGGGACGCCGAACGGACCGAGACCTACACGACGTACTCCGCCGTGTGGCAGGACGACCGCACGGGGTGCCGCGCCGAGCGCATCACCGGCACGGAGATGTCCGCGCAGCAGCAGGCCGCGGTCGAGGCCACCGACGGAGCCGCGACGCTCGAGGAACTGGCGACGACCTGCGCCCGCACCACGGGAGCACCATGGTCGACCGACGTCGGCGACTCGGACGCCGCGCACGTCGCCGACGGCCTCGTGCTCTACTGCCCCGGCCATCCCGCCATGCGACACCTGCGGGACGCGTTGGCGGCCTACCGGGGCTGAGCCGGGCCTCCAGTCCGTGCCGGCTCCGGGCTGGTTGCGGTCTGCCTGCGGGCGTTCAGCCCTCGGGGTGGTCGCGGCCGGGAAGCCACGACTGACCGGGTCCGCCCCAGCTGTGCTTCTTGACGGCCTTCTGGACCTGCTTGGCGTACGGGTGGACGAGTCGGTCGGCGTAGAGCAGCCCGTCGAGGTGGTCGTACTCGTGCTGGAAGACCCGCGCGAGCCACCCGTGTGCCTCGATCTCGAAGGGGGCACCGTGCTCGTCGACGGCCCGGAGCAGCGCGCCCTCGGAGCGTCGGAGCGGGAAGCGAAGCCCCGGGATCGAGAGACAGCCCTCGGACTCCTCGTCCTCGTCGAGCTCCTCCACCGACTCGGGTTCCGGGGGAGTGATCCACAGGACCGGATTGATCGCCACGCCGCGCCACTGCACCTCGGCATCATCGACGAATGAGTACACGAACAGCCGCTTGCCGACACCCACCTGCGGCCCGGCCAGTCCCACGCCTGGCGCCAGGTCCATCGTCTCGAACATGTCCGCGACCAGCGCGCGCAGTTCGTCGTCGAAGGCGGTGACCTCGGTCGCGGGGTCGTGCAGGACGGGTTCACCGGTGATCCGGATCGGGAGGACGGCCATTCACCCAGGTTATCCGGCCGTGTCGGCTAGCCTCGACGCGTGACGCCGGACCTCCAGCTGCCTGCGGCAGTGAGCAACCTGACGCCGTTCCAGGCGCTGATGATCCCGGTCGCCCTCGTCGGAGCGGTGTTCCTGTCCCTGGGGGCGCAGTTCCAGTCGCGCGGGGTCAAGCGCGTCGAGGCGAAGCTCGGCAAGCAGTCGAAGGGGCTGAGCATCGGGCACGTCATGGCCCTGCTCGGCAGCGGCTACTGGGTGCTCGGCACGCTCATGCTCGGGATCGCCGTGGTCCTGCAGCTGATCAGCATCACGTTCGCACCGCTGATCGTGGTGCAGCCCCTCGGTGCGGTGGCGCTCGTGATCACCACGTGGTTCTCGTCCCGCTCGTCGGGCATCCCGCTCGGGCAGCCGGCGCGCCGCGCGGTGTGGACCTGCATCATCGGCGTCGGCATCTTCGTCGCGATCGCGGCGTTCGTCGGGCACGAGAGCGCGATCACCCAACCCCAGCTGATCACGGTGCTGCTGATCCTGGCCGTGGTGCTCGCCCTGGTGCTCGTGTCCTTCCGTGTCGTGGCCAAGCACAAGAGCGCGCTGTACTACATCGTCGGGGCCGGCATCCTCTACGGGTTCGTCGCGACGCTCGCCAAGGTGACGCTCAACCGCTTCGTGAACCACACGTTCGACTGGGTGACCGTCCTGGCCATCGTGGGGGTCGTCGTCGCGGCGGGCCTCGGCGGGTACTTCGTGCAGAACGCGTACTCCACCGGGTCTGCGGACCTGGTGATCGCGGGGCTGACCGTGGTCGACCCCATCGTGGCGGTGGGCATCGGCGTGATCGTGCTCGGTGAGGCCACCGGTGCGCCGGTGATCGCCGTTCTCGGGTTCGTCGTCGCTGCGGCGATCGCCGTCACGGGCGTGTTCCTGCTCGCCAAGCACCACCCCGAGGCTGCGCGCCGGTAGGCGTGCCGGCGGCGCTGCCGTGCTGCCGCCTATCGGTCCGGGCGCATGTCAGCCGCGCGGCGGACGTGCCCACCGATCGGCGTACGGTAGCGTTTCACACCCAGACCAGCCCGGTACCAGCGCCAGCGACGGGTACCGGACGAAGGCCCAGGAGAGGACGACGCCCGCCGTGTCAGGAGACGCCACCCCCGCCCCGCTCGACCACCCCACGGAGCACCGGCCGCTGCGGGTGCTCATGGCCGCCGACACGTTCGCCCCGGACGTCAACGGTGCCGCGACCTTCACCGAACAGCTCGCCGTCGGACTCATCGAGCGCGGCCACGAGGTCCACGTGATCGCGCCGGCCGCCAACCGCCACCACGGCACCTACGACGAGGAACTGCACGGGGTCAACCTGGTCGTGCACCGCCTGCCCTCGTACAAGTGGCCGCTGCACGCGTGGCTCCGGTTCGCATGGCCCTGGACGGTCCGCAAGCACGTCGCGCCGATCATCGACGCGTTCAAGCCCGACGTCGTGCACATCCAGTCGCACATCATCGTCGGTCGGGGCGTCGCCCGCGAGGCGCACGACCGCGGGATCCGCATCATCGCGACGAACCACTTCATGCCGGAGAACCTGCTCGAGTACACGCCGTTCGGCCGGTTCACGCTGCCGATCGCGCTGAAGATCGCGTGGAACGACGCCGCGCACACCTACCGGCTCGCGGACGTCATCTCCACGCCGACCAACCTGGCGGCCGACTACCTCCGCAAGGCGATCGCCGGACAGCGCGTGCTCGCGATCTCGTGCGGCATCGACGCCTCGCGGTACCTCGCGCGTGAGGGCCGTCCGGCCACCAACGACATCACCTTCGTCGGGCGGATCGCGCCGGAGAAGAACCTCGACGTGCTCTTCCGCGCGCTCCCGCTGCTGCCGTCCGAACTCCGCGCGACGATCACCATCGTCGGCGACGGCGAGATGATCCCGAAGCTCACCGCCCTGGCGAAGGAACTCGGCATCGAGGACCGCGTCACGTTCCTCGGGTTCGTCTCGGACGAGGTCAAGTACCGCGCGCTGACGAACTCGACGGTGTTCGCGATGCCGTCCACCGCCGAACTCCAGAGCATCTCGTCGCTCGAGGCGATGGCATCCGGTCTCCCCGTCGTGGCCGCCGACTCGATGGCGCTGCCGCACCTGATCGACGGCAACGGGTACCTCTTCGAGCCGGGCAGCGAGCGTGACCTCGCTGACAAGCTCACGATGGTGCTCACCGCCTCCGACGAGGAGTACACAGCCATGCGTGCACGGAGCCTCGCGATGATCGAGGCACACGACATCAACCGCACGCTCACGACGTTCGAGGCGCTGTATCGTGGTGAACCGGTGGCCTAGGCCTGCCGACGAGGGGCGGTAGCCAAGCTGGTCAAGGCAGTCTGCTCATAACGGAACGATTCGCGGGTTCGAGTCCCGCCCGCCCCACGTAGTCGTGACCCAGCGCGGGTTCGAGAAGTTCCTGACGCTGGCCCGCTCCACGTCGTGACCCAGCGCGGGTCCGAGAAGACCCGAAAGGCCGGCGCGCCCCACGTGCACTTCCGCAAGAACAAGAGCCACGGCCCTGACGTGGTCGACAGCCAAGGCCCCACCCCGAACGTGACGTTCGAGGCCTCCAAGGGATCCACCGGCGTACGCGTGAACGCCTTCCGCATCGGGTTCATGGGCGGCATCGGTGTGCTCGTCGCCCTGCTGGCGGGTTCCCTGATCGGCCAGCTCTCGACCGTCCTGGTCTACATCGGCGTCGCCCTGTTCATCGCGCTCGGCCTCGACCCGCTGGTGACGTTCCTCGAGCGCTACATCCCGCGCTGGCTCGCCATCCTCGCGGTGGTGATCACGGTGCTGGCCGCGTTCGCCGGGGTCGTGTTCGCCGTGGTGCCGATCCTGATCGCCCAGGCGACGAACCTGGTGCAGAACTTCCCGGACATCGTCGAGAACGTCTCCCAGCTGGAGTGGGTGCAGGACCTCTCGAAGCAGTTCGCCGGCTCGTTCGACGTCGACCACGCGCTGCAGTCGGTGCAGTCCTTCGTCGAGGACCCGGGCAACCTCCTCAGTCTCGGCGGCGGGATCCTCGCGGTGGGGAGCGGCATCCTGTCGGGCCTCACGGGAGCGCTCATCGTCCTCATCCTGATGCTCTACTTCCTCGCGTCGATGCGGGGGATGAAGCGCATGATGTACCGCTTCGTCCCGGCGTCGCGTCGGCAGAACTACATCGCCGTGAGCGAAGAAGTGACCTCGTCGGTCGGCCGGTACGTCGTCGGACAGATCAGCCAGGCCGGCATCAACGGGGTCCTCAGCCTGGTCTTCCTGCTCATCATCGGCGCCCCGTTGCCGGTGCTGCTGGCCACCTTCGCGTTCATGGGCTCGCTCATCCCGCTCGTGGGCACCATCGGTGCCGCGATCGTCATCTCGCTCCTGTGCCTGTTCGCGTCCCCGGCCACGGCCCTCGCCGCGGCGATCTACTACCTGGTGTACATGCAGGTCGAGTCGTACGTGATCTCCCCGCGCATCATGTCCCGCGCGGTCCAGGTCCCCGGTGCGCTCGTCGTGATCGCGGCCGTCGCCGGGGCCACGATCGGCGGGGTGCTCGGTGCGCTCGTCGCGGTCCCGGTCGCCGCATCGGTGATCATCATCGTGCAGAAGGTCATCTACCCCCGGCAGGAACAGGCGTGACCGAGCTCGACGACGCAGCGGCGGCACGTGAGCGCTGGGTGCGCAGTCCGCGTGGGCCGCTCGCGCTGGTCAACGCACAGCGGGTCGACCAGCCCCAGGTGGTGTGGCCCGTGCCCGGTCAGTGGGCCCCCGCCACGGGCGGACTGACCGTGACCGCTGGTGCCGAGGACGGGGTCGTCGTCGACGGGGTGCCGGTCGACGGCACCGTCCTGGTCGCGGGGGACGACGCCGTGGTCGCCTCCGTCGTCGCGTTCCCCGACGGGCGCGCCGGCACCGTCGCGGCGACCGGCGGCGGACACACCCTGCGTGTCTGGGATCCCGCCGCCGACGCGATCACCCGCTTCGCGCGCATCGACCGGTTCCCCGCGTCCGACGGGTTCGTCACCACTGGCCGGTTCGTCCCGGTCTCCGACCACGCGGCACCCGGTCACGTCCTCGACGCCGCCGGCGAACCGCTCGTGGTCGCCGGCACGGTCACCACGAGCATCGGCGGGCAGACGGCGGAGCTCGTCGCGGTGCGGTCGGCGCCGTACCGCGGGACGCAGCGACTCCAGCTGATCGTTCAGGACGGCACGAGTGCGCTGCCGGAGAGCGACCCCGGCAGTGCCTACTCGATGGGTCGGTTCCTGTTCCTCGACGACCCCGGCGTCGCCGCCGAGGTCGAGCTCGACTGGAACCGGTTGGTACTGCCGCCGTGCGCGTTCTCGTACCAGTACGCCTGCCCGATCCCACCGCCGTCGAACCGGATGAGCGCGCCGATCGCGGCGGGGGAGCGGCACCCGCTCGACATCGACGGGGCTGTCTTCCACTGATCGCAGGCACGGCCTTGCCGTTCCCAGCGGCCACGCTGCATAATGGGCGTGTCCGACAGGACGTCACAATCGCATATCGATGGTTCCGGGCCGCTCTCGAGCGCTGATCACGGATCCTCCAGCACTGGCCGATGGGCCTCCTGCACAGGTCGATGGGGAAGTCGCACCTGATGATCGGAGGAACCATGACCGGGACTGCGTCGGGAGTGCTCTACGTGCACTCCTCCCCTCGCGCGCTCTGCCCCCACGTTGAATGGGCAGCAGGTCGCGCGATGAGTCGCGCCGTGAACTTCTCATGGCTCGACCAGCCCGCTCAGGACGGCGCCCGTCGCACCGAGTACACGTGGACCGGCGCGATCGGCACCGGAGCGGCCATCGCATCTGCGCTGCGCGGGTGGGAGCACCTGCGCTACGAGGTCACCGAGGAACCCACGGCGGCTTCGGACGGCGGCCGGTGGATGCACACGCCCGACCTCGGCGTCTTCTACGCGCAGACCGACGTCACCGGCAACATGGTCATCCCCGAGGACCGCGTGCGGTACGCCATGGAGGTCGCCGGCAGCAACGCACTCGAACTGCACCGCGAACTGCGGCTGGCGCTCGGGCAGGCCTGGGACGACGAGCTCGAGCCGTTCCGTCACGCCGCCGAGGGCAACCCCGTCGTCTGGCTCCACCGCGTCGGCTGACCCGCCGCGACCGCGCCCAGCGCGCCCCCGATCACACGAGACGCCGCCGAACACGGCGGCGTCTCGTGTGTCTCACTGCTCCGCACGACCGGGCCGAGGCGATGCCGGGAAGCCGCGCCGCAGTGTCTCCTCAGATCGCACGGCGAAACGGACACGGCACCCCGCGATCGCGAGGTGCCGTGTCCGTTCCGCGGTGCCGTGCGCCGCGTCGATCTAGGCCGAGCGGAACGCGACGACCGCGTTGTGGCCACCGAAGCCGAACGAGTTGCTCAGCGCGACCAGGTCGCCCTCGGCCAGCTCGCGCGGTGCAGTCGCGACGTCCATGACGATCTCGGGGTCCTGCTGCGTGAGGTTGATCGTCGGCGGGGCGACCCGTTCGTGCAGCGCCAGGACCGTGAACACGGCTTCGAGCGCACCCGCACCACCGAGCAGGTGCCCGGTCGAGGCCTTGGTGGCCGACACGACGACGGAGTCGAGGTGGTCTCCGAAGACCCGGCGCATCGCGTGGTACTCGGCGATGTCCCCGACCGGGGTCGACGTGGCGTGCGCGTTGACGTGCACGATGTCCTCACGCGTGGCACCGGCGTGCTCGAGCGCCATGAGGACGGCGCGGGCGGCCGCGCTGCCCTCGGGGTCGGGCGCCGTGATGTGGAACGCGTCCGAGGTGATGCCGGCGCCGGCGACCTCGGCGTAGATCTTCGCGCCGCGGGCCTCGGCGTGCTCCTTCGTCTCGAGGATCAGCGCCGCGGCACCGTCGGCGAGCACGAAGCCGTCACGCGTGACGTCGTACGGACGCGATGCGGTCTCGGGGGAGTCGTTGCGACGCGAGAGCGCCTGCATCGCTGCGAACGACGCGAGCGGCATCGGGTGCAGTGCAGCCTCGGCACCACCGGCGATGACGATGTCGGCGTCGCCGGTCGCGACGTGCCGGTAGGCCTCGGCCAGGGACTCGGTGGAGGACGCGCAGGCGGAGAGGTAGGTCCGGGCGCCACCGCGGGCACCGAACTCCATCTCGATGGCCGCTGCCGGCCCGTTCGCCATCAGCATGGGGACCGTCATCGGCAGGACGCGCCGCGGGCCGCGCTCGCGCAGGGTGTCCCACGCGTCGAGCAGGGTGTTGACCCCGCCGATGCCCGTGGCCCAGTCGACGATCAGCCGTTCGGGGACGACGGTCGTGTTGTCGATGCCGGCGTCGGCCCAGGCTTCGCGCGCGGCGATCAGCGAGAGCTGCGACGAGGGGTCGAGCCGCTTGGTCTCGGGGCGGGTGAGCTGGTCGGTGATCCAGTGGCGCGCCTGGCCGGCGAACTCGACGGGGAGTTCGAGCTCGGCGAAGCGCGGGTCCTCGATCCTGGTGATGCCGGACTTGCCCGCGAGCAGGGCGTCCCAGGTCTCCGAGGCGGTCGCGGCAAGGGGGGAGATCGCACCGATCCCGGTGACGACGACGGTCTTGTTGGTCATGGAACGACTGGTTTCTGCTGAGGTGGACATGGCGAGCGCCGCAGCCCGTGACCGGAGAGGTCGAGTCGGACCACGGCGCTCAGGAAGTTCGTGTCAGGCCTGGGCCTTGACGATGAAGTCGACGGCGTCACCGACGGTCTTGAGGTTCTTGACCTCTTCGTCGGGGATCTTGACGTCGAACTTCTCTTCGGCGTTGACGACGATGGTCATCATCGAGATGGAGTCGATGTCGAGGTCGTCCGTGAACGACTTGTCGGCCTGTACCGTGTCGGTCGCGATGCCGGTCTCGTCGTTGATCAGCTCGGCCAGGCCGGCGAGGACTTCTTCGTTGGACAGGGCCATGATGGTGTCTCCTTGAGGGGGGTGTCGTTTGACCGTGGACCAGCCTAGGGCACGGGGTGGACCCGCGCCCGCCGCCGGGCGGGACTGTGGGAAGTGGCGGCCGTCCTAGGGCAGGACGACCACCTGCGCGCCGAACACGAGTCCGGCGCCGAACCCGATCTGCAGGGCGAGGCCGCCCGACAGGTCGGGGTGCTCCTCGAGCAGGCGGTGCGTCGCGAGCGGGATGCTCGCGGCCGAGGTGTTGCCCGTCGTCGTGATGTCGCGGGCGATCATCACGGACTCCGGGATGCCGAGCTGCTTGGCGAACTCGTCGATGATGCGGATGTTCGCCTGGTGCGGCACGAAGGCGGCGAGCTGGTCGGGGCGGACGCCGGCGGCGTCGAGTGCTTCGCGTGCGACCTTGACCATCTCCCAGACGGCCCAGCGGAACACGGTCTGCCCCGCCTGTCGCATCGTCGGGCGGGGAGCGCCGGCCGCCCACTCGTTGTAGGTCGCCGTCATGCCGATCGCGTCCCACTTGGAACCGTCGGACCCCCACATGGTCGGACCGATGCCGGGGAAGTCGCTCGGCCCGACGATCGCCGCGCCGGCACCGTCACCGAGCAGGAACGAGATGGACCGGTCGGTCGGGTCGACGACGTCGCTGAGCTTCTCGGCGCCGACGACCAGCACGTGGTCGGCGATGCCGGACTTGACGAACGAGTCCGCCTGGGCGATGCCGTACGCGTACCCGGCGCACGCGGCGCTGATGTCGTAAGCGGCGGCCGGCGTGGCCCCGATGCGCTCGGCGAGCAGCGACGCCATCGACGGGGTGGCCACGGTGTGCGTCACGGTGCTGACGAGCACGACGCCGATCTGCTCGGGTGTGATGCCGGCCTTCGCGATCGCCTCGAGCGCAGCAGCCTCGGCCAGGTCGACGGCCTCGACGTCCGCGCCGGCACGCTTGCGCGTGACGATGCCGGTGCGCTGGCGGATCCACTCGTCGGACGAGTCGATCGGCCCGATCAGGTCGTCGTTCGGGACCGTGCGCTCACCGCGCGCGGCGCCGAAGCCCAGGATGCGGCTGAACTCGTGCCCGCGGCGCTGCGCCAGGACCGGTCGGCCCGCGGTGGTCGCGTCGGCCTGGAGGCCCGTCGTCCGGTCGTCGGTGTTGCTTGCGTCCGTCACGCGGTCACCTCGGTCTTCTCCGCGCCCTGGGCGCTCTGCAGCAGTTCGATCGCGGCCGGCAGGTCTTCGGGGGACTTGATCGCGACGGTGGGCGTGCCGCGCAGGCCGCGCTTCGCGAGTCCGACGAGGGCACCGGCCGGTGCGAGTTCGATGATCCCGGTGACGCCGGCCTGCGCGAACGAGGCCATCACGGCATCCCAGTGCACGGGGCTGGCGATCTGGCGCACCATGAGCTCGACGAAGTGCCGGCCGTCGTCCACGCGGGACCCGTCGGCGTTGGTCCAGATGGGGAGCGTCGGATCGGTGACGGTCGTCGCGGCTGCGACGGGCGCGACCCGGTCGACCGCGGATGCCATGAACCGGGTGTGGAACGCACCGGCGACGGCGAGCGGCACCACGCGCGCCTTGGCGGGCGGATCGGCCGCCAGGGCGGCGATCGCGTCCGCGGTGCCGGCGACGACGGTCTGCCCGCCTCCGTTGTGGTTCGCGGGGACCAGCCCGTGCGCGTCGAGCGCCTGCGCGAGCGTGTCCGGGTCACCGCCGAGGACCGCGGCCATCGACGTCGGCTCGAGTGCCGCGGCATCGGCCATCGCACGACCGCGCTCGGCGACCAGCGCGACGGCGTCCGTCGGCTGCAGCACACCGGCGACGGCTGCGGCGGTGAACTCGCCGACCGAGTGTCCGGCGACACCGCCGACCAGGGCGCGGCGACCGTCGGCGAGCAGTGCGTCGGCGGTGATGATGCCTGCCGCGACGATGAGGGGCTGTGCGAGCGCCGTGTCCTTGATCGTGTCCGCGTCGGACTCGGTGCCGTGCAGGGCGAGGTCGACGCCGATCGCCTCGGACCACTCCCCGACGCGGTCACGGACGGCGGTGTCCTCGAGCCAGGGGGCGAGGAAACCGGGGGTCTGGGAGCCCTGTCCGGGCGCGACGACGACGATCACCGGACAATCCTGTCTGGGTTGGGGAGCGGCACCCGTGTGGACACCCGACACAGATCGGGGTGCGACATTGTGGGACCCCTACCGGCGGACCGGGCGGCGACGGCCCGACGCCGACTCGGACATGGCCCCGAGGATCAGCGCCGACTGCACGATCAGGGCGTCGCGGGCGTGCGTGGCGTCCCACCCGATGATGTCGGCGACGCGGCGCAGTCGGTACCGAACGGTGTTCGGGTGCACGAAGAGCTCCCGCGCCGTGGCCTCGAGCGAGCGCCCGGTGTCCAGGTAGCACCAGAGCGTCTGCAGGAGTTCGGTGGACTGGTCCTTCAGCGGCACGTAGATGCGTTGCACCAGAGCGGACCTGGCGAGCGGGTCACCGGCGAGTGCACGCTCAGGCAGCAGGTCGTCAGCCAGCGCGGGGCGGGGTGCGCCGCGCCAGGCCCGCGCGACCGCGAAGCCGGCCAGTGCGGCCTTCGCCGAGGTGGATGCATCCACCACCCCCGGGACCTCGTTGCCGAGGACCAGGTGCCCCTCGCCGAACAACGGCTCGAGGGACTGCGCGATGGCCATGAACGAGACCGGCTCCTCGCCGTCGGGCACGTCGTCGCGCGGGGTCGCGCGACCGATGACCACGACGAGTCGGGAGCCCTGCACCCCGATCAGCACGTCGGCGTCCATGTGCCGGGCCGTGCGGCGGACCTGGTCCACCTCGAGCTGCTTCGGCGCGGTCCCGACGAGCACCGCGACCTCGCCGTGCCCGTGCCAGCCGAGGGCGGCGATGCGGGACGGCAGTTCGTCGTCGTACTCTCCGGACAGGATCGAGTCGACCACCAGTGCTTCGAGTCGCGCGTCCCAGAGCCCACGGGCCTCGGCCGCGCGGGCGTACACGTCGGCAGCGGCGAAGGCGATGTCGCGGGAGTACTTGAGGATCGCCTCCTGCAGCATCTCGTCGTCGGCTGCGCGTTCCTCGACGACGGTCACCACGACGCGGATGAGCTGCAGGGTCTGCTGCAGGCTCACCGAGCGCAGCAGTTCGCGCGGTGCCGATCCGAAGACGTCGGCAGCTGCGATCCACGGGGTTGACGCACTGCCCTCGAGCCATGAGATGAACGACGTGATGCCGGCCTGCGCCACCATGCCGACGGCGGACCGGCGGCCGGGTGGCATCTCGCTGTACCAGGGGAGCGTGTCCTCGAGCCGCTTGATGGTGGCGGTCGAGAGTTCGCCCGACACCTGCCGGAGCCAGGAGAGCGCACGTTCTCGGTCGCTCTGCTGGCCCCCGGCAGGGTCGGTGCGGGGTGTCGTCACTACCGGCGTCAGCTCTCGCCGCCGGCGCTGCCCGTGGTGCCGGCGGTCACGTCGTGCAGGCGGTACTTGTCGATCGCCTGCTGGACGAGCGCGCCGTCGATCCGGCCCTGACGTGCGAGCTGCTGCAGCGTCCGCACGACGACCGAGGGGCCGTCGATGTGGAAGAAGCGGCGGGCCGCGGGGCGGGTGTCCGAGAACCCGAAACCGTCGGCGCCGAGCGTGGCGTAGTCGGTCGGGACGAACGGGCGGATCTGCTCCTGCACCTGGTGCATGAAGTCGCTGACGGCGACGACCGGCCCCTCGGTGCCGAGCAGGCGCTCGGTGACGTACGGCGTGCGCGGCTGCTCGTTCGGGTTGAGGAACGCGTGCTGCTCCGCTGCGAGGCCGTCGCGGTAGAGCTCACCCCAGCTCGTGACGCTCCAGACGTCGGCCGACACGCCCCAGTCCTCGGCGAGCAGCTGCTGCGCCTCGAGGATCCACGGCACGGCCACACCGGACGCCAGCAGCTGCGCCTTGGGTCCGTCGTGCTCGCTCGCCTTGAGCAGGTACATGCCCTTGACGATGCCCTCGACGTCGATGCCCTCGGGCTCGGCCGGCTGGACGATCGGCTCGTTGTAGACCGTCAGGTAGTACATGACGTTCGGGTCGGCGTGCTTGGGCGAGCCGTCCTCGTTCGTGCCGTACATCCGGTCGAGGCCGGCCTGGACGATGTGACCGATCTCGTAGCCGTACGCGGGGTCGTAGGACACCACGGCCGGGTTCGTCGTCGCGAGGAGCAGCGAGTGGCCGTCGGCGTGCTGCAGGCCCTCACCGGTGAGCGTGGTGCGACCGGCGGTGGCGCCGATCATGAACCCGCGGGTCATCTGGTCGCCAGCGGCCCAGATGGCGTCGCCGGTGCGCTGGAACCCGAACATCGAGTAGAAGACGTAGACCGGGATGAGCGGCTCGCCCTGCGTCGAGTACGAGGTACCGACGGCGGTGAACGCCGCCATCGCCCCGGCCTCGTTGATGCCGACGTGGATGATCTGGCCCTGCGGGCTCTCCTTGTACGCCAGGAGCAGCTCGCGGTCGACGGACGTGTAGTGCTGCCCGTTCGGGTTGTAGATCTTCGCCGTCGGGAAGTACGCGTCCATGCCGAACGTGCGTGCCTCGTCCGGGATGATCGGCACCACGCGGTTGCCGAAGTCGGGGGAGCGCAGCAGGTCCTTCAGCAGTCGGGCGAACGCCATGGTCGTGGCGATCTCCTGCTTGCCGGAGCCCTTCTTGACGACCTGGTACTTGGCGTCGTCCGGCAGGGTGATCGACGTGTACTTGGTGCGGCGTTCGGGGACGTACCCGCCGAGGGCCCGACGGCGCTCGTGCATGTACTGGATCGCCTCGTCGTCGTTGCCCGGGTGGTAGTACGGCGGCGTGTAGGGGTTCTCCTCGAGCTGCGCGTCGGAGATCGGGATGCGCATCTCGTCGCGGAACTGCTTGAGGTTGTCGAGCGTGAGCTTCTTCATCTGGTGGGTCGCGTTGCGGCCCTCGAAGCTCGGGCCGAGACCGTAGCCCTTGACCGTCTTCGCGAGGATGACGGTCGGCTGGCCCTTGTGCTCGGTCGCGGCCTTGAACGCCGCGTAGACCTTGCGGTAGTCGTGGCCACCGCGCTTGAGGTTCCAGATCTGGTCGTCGGTGTAGTCCTTGACCAGCTCGAGCGCCTTCGGGTCGCGCCCGAAGAAGTTCTCGCGGACGTAGGCACCGTTCTCGGCCTTGTACGTCTGGTAGTCGCCGTCCGGCGTCTGGTTCATCAGGTTGAGGAGCGCGCCCTCGGTGTCGCGTGCGAGCAGGTCGTCCCATTCGCGGCCCCACACGACCTTGATGACGTTCCAGCCCGCGCCGCGGAAGAACGCCTCGAGCTCCTGGATGATCTTGCCGTTGCCGCGGACCGGTCCGTCGAGCCGCTGCAGGTTGCAGTTGATGACGAAGTTCAGGTTGTCGAGGCCGTCGTTGGCCGCGACCTGCAACTGGCCGCGGGACTCGACCTCGTCCATCTCGCCGTCGCCGAGGAACGCCCAGACCTGCTGGTCCATCGCGTCCTTGATGCCGCGGTTCGACAGGTACTTGGCCTGCTGCGCCTGGTAGATCGCGTTGATCGGGCCGATGCCCATCGACACGGTCGGGAACTGCCAGAAGTGCGGCATGAGACGCGGGTGCGGGTACGAGGACAGTCCACCGCCGGCGTGGGACTGCTCTTGGCGGAAGCCGTCGAGCTGGTCCTCGCCGAGCCGGCCCTCCATGAAGGCACGCGCGTACATGCCGGGGGAGGCGTGGCCCTGGAAGAAGACCTGGTCGCCACCGGACGGGTGGTCCTGTGCGCGGAAGAAGTGGTTGTAGCCGACCTCGTACATGGCGGCACTCGACGCGTACGTCGAGATGTGTCCACCCACCGCGATGCCGGGCCGCTGCGCGCGGTGCACCGTGATGGCCGCGTTCCAGCGGATCCACCGACGATACCGGCGCTCGAGCTCTTCGTCGCCCGGGAACTCCGGCTCGTTCTCCGGAGCGATCGTGTTGACGTAGTCCGTCGTCGGGACCATCGGCACGCCGAGGTGCAGCTCGTTCGAGCGCTTCAGCAGGCTCTGCATGATCTCGCGGGCCCGCTGGTGGCCGTGCGTCGCGACGAGTCCGTCGAGCGACTCACGCCACTCTGCGGTCTCTTCCGGGTCCTGGTCGGTCCCTGCGATGCTGCGCGGGTCCTGGTCGTTCACCGTCACCCTTGACCTCGTTCGTTCTCGTGGTGGTGGACATAGGTGGTCCACCGGTCGATCGGGTCGCGACCGTCGGTGGGAGCCGCCGTCCACTCTAGGCCCCACCACCGACTGGTCGCCTGTGGGAGCCCCGTCCACACGGTCCCCACAGGCGACGCGGAGCACGGGTGCGCACACGCCCCACGGGCGAGGCGGAGCCTGGGTGCGCGCACGCTTGCATTCACGTGTCGTCGGCGTACGATTGCCGATCGTGCCCACGCGAACCCGCGGGGCGTGGATCGACGGGCACACCCGCAGCCCGAGGAAGCAGCACCCAACGATGGCACTGGAGATCGGCTCACTCGCGCCGGACTTCGAGCTCCCGAACCAGTTCGGTGAGCACGTCCGCCTCAGCGACTTCCGCGGCACCCGCCCGGTCGCCCTCGTCTTCTTCCCGCTGGCGTTCTCGTCGACGTGCACGACCGAGCTCTGCGACCTCCGGGACAACATCACGATGTTCCAGGACAACCGCATCGAGCTCATCGGCATCTCGGTCGACTCGAAGGCCACGCTGCGGTCGTTCGCCGACCAGAACGGCTACGACTTCGAGCTGCTCGCGGACTTCTGGCCGCACGGCGCCGTCGCCAAGGAGTACGGCGTGTTCCTCGAGCACAAGGGCTTCGCGAACCGGGCGACGTTCGTCATCGACGTCCAGGGCCGCATCCGCGCGTCGATCATCTCCGAGCCCGGCGTGGCCCGCGACGTGACCGAGTACCGCGCGGCGCTCGACCGGCTCGCCGCCTGCACGGCGCCCGTCACCGTCGGCTAGCAACCGCTCGTCGGTCCGGTTCCGAATCCTCCGCAGGTGCATCCGCACCCGACAGGAGGCACGGTGCACACCCACGACACGACGTCCCCACCCGACGTGGTCGCGTCCACCGCGTACGCCCCGTTCCCGGTGTCGGCAGACCCCGTCCCGTGGTCGCTGACCCGCATCGTCGTGCCGACCTCGTCCGGCCCCGTGGTCGTGCACGCGCGCCCGGGCGACCGACCACTGCTGCTGCTGCACGGCGTCGCCGGGTCGTGGACCACCTGGACGCCCCTGCTCCGTGCGGCACACGGGTACGGCGACCGCGGTCTGGTCCTCGTCGACCTGCCCGGGTGGGGTTCGTCACCGGCTCCGACGACCCCGATCGGCATCGACGACACGGTGCGGGTGCTGACCGAGGTCCTCGACGCGGTCGGTGTCGGCGCCGTCGACGTCGTCGGGCACTCGATGGGCGCGTTCGTCGCCCTGCACCTCGGGGTCGCCGTCCCGGAGCGGATCCGGACGATCGGGCTCGTGTCGGGGACGACCTTCGCCGCGACGGACGCCGCCCGGCACCCGCTCCGTGGCGTCCTGACCCTGCCGGCGTTCGCGCTGCTGCGCGCCGGTCTGGCGGTCACCCGGAGCGCCGCGGTGCCGATGCTGCGCGGCCTGGCGCGCGTCGGACTGCTGCGGCTGCTGGCCGCGCCGGTGTTCACGCACGTGCGGGCGCTGGACCGCAGCGTGCTCGATGCCTTCGTCGAGGAGCTCCGGCCCGCCGGCTTCCTGGCCGCCGCTGCCGCGGGTGGTGTCTACGACACGGACCGGTGGCGCACGGTCCGGAGCCCGGTCACCGCGGTCGCCGGACGGGACGACGTGTTCGCCCGGGTCGAGGACCTGGGGCGCCTCGCCGAGGTGCTGCCGCACGTCCGGACGGTCCTGCTCGACGACTGCGGCCACTTCGCGCACGTCGAGCACCCCGACGCCGTCGTCGCGGCGCTGGCCGGTCGGCCGGTCAGTGGTACTGCGGAGGCCAGTCGAACGCGGCCGAGCGGTGCGGGGCCTCACCGAACGTCGTGACGGCGATGTCGACCTGCTCCAGGTCCCGCAGCGGGATCGACCGCGGGTTCGCGAACCACCGGTCGCCGTCGACCCACACCGTGACGTCACCGTGCAGCCCCCCGACGTGTCCGGGCCCGAGCGAGACTCCCCACTCGTCGAAGAACTGACCGAGGGTGAAGTCCCGACGTTCCGGGGACTCGACGTGGATGATGCCGGAGGTGTCGTGCGTGTGGATCTCGGCCGCGAACCTGCGTGCCGCGGAGTGCCCGACGTCACCGGGCACGACGACCTGCTCGTCGCCGTCGGTGATCGACAGGTGCGTGTGGATGTGCTCGGCGAGCCGCTGCCCCCACACGTCGTGGAGTCCGGCGGCCTCGGCGCGTCCGGCGAGGTCCGTCGGCCGCGGCCACGGCGGAGCGCCCTGGTTCGCGGAACACCCCGTCAGGAGCACCACGAGCGCCGCTGCCGTCACCGCCACCGTCGCTCGTCGCACCCCTCAGTTCCTACTCGGTCGCACGCCGGCCGGGAACGTGGCCCTGACCCGCGCGCGGACTTCGGACACCACGGCCCGTCGCATGTGCGGGGAGAACAGCGAGTGGTCGCCCCCGGGGACGCGGACGAGGGTCACCGAACCCGGCTCGGCGCCCGGTGCCCAGCGCGCGAGGGCCGCCCGCCCACCGAGCCGGTCGAACAGGGCGGCGTCGACGTCCGCGGCGATCATCACGACGTCGGTGCCGGCGGAGACCAGCGGACGGACGTGGTCGACGACGCCGCCGGCACGGTCCCGGCGCGCGATGCGCTCACGCAGGGCCTCCGGCACGACCACGTTGTAGCGCTCACGCACCCACCGTCTGGCCGGTGACGGTGCGTCGACGGCCCGGACGCCGTCGCTGTAGCTGCCGGGTTCGGCGGCACGTCGCCGGTAGTCGTTCGGGCTGATCTCCACGACGAGTCGCGGGGACGCGGACGACCCGCGTCCCGCGAGCCAGGCGCCGGCGCACATGCCGACCAGCGCGAGCCGGTCGTGGTCGACGTCGAGCGCGGCCACCACCGCGGCCTGGTCGTCGATCCACTCCTGTGCGAACAGGTAGTCGCGTTCGTCGGCGGCCACGGGGGAGCTCTCGCCCGTGCCCCGGCGGTCGACACGCAGCACGCGGACGCCGTCCCGCGCGAGTGCCCGAGCGAGCTCCACCTGGTAGTCCGACGCGCCGACGCGGTGCTCCGCTGCGCCGTTGTGCAACACGACCACGGGGGCGTCCTCGTCGTGCGGCACCGTCTCGATCGCGAACAGGCGCTCCGGGCCGAGGAGCACGACACGCTCGGACACGCCGTGCCCCAGGTGCAGGACGTCGTCCACCTCCGGAGGGGTCGTGGCGGTCCCGGCGGCGGGTGCCAGGTCATCGATCCAGGAGACCACCGTCTCGAGGGCGTCGGCGGGGATGCGCGCGTGGATGCTCGTGCCGTCGAGGAGTTCGGCGCTCCCGGCGACCTCGACGACGGCGACGTCCCCGAGGGCCTTCGGGGCGCGGGCACCGGGACGCACCAGCACCAGGGTGGCGTCGGACCGGGGACCGTGTCGGAGTGCCCCGACGGCCGCCAGCTGGTCCGGGTCGAGGTCGATGCCGACCAGGGTCTCGACACCGTCGACGACGCGGTGGGCACCGATGGTCATCGTCGCCAGGGCGCGCTGTCGCCGCAGCCAGGCGCGACCCGACTCCGGAGCGTCCCAGAGCACGAGCCCGTCGTCGTCCGTGGCCGCCGCAGCCGCGACGAGCGCCGCCGACGCCAGTCCGACGAAGACGACGCGCTCGACACCGGTCGTGCGGAGCACGGCCGCGGCGTGCCGGGCAGACCGGAGCAGCGCGTCGGGGTCCGCATCGGCCTGGGCGTCACCACGTCCGGACGGGTCGTAGCGGATCGAGGCCACGCCACGGGCCTCCAGGCGGTCTGCCAGCAGGCGCAGCGTGCGGTAGGCGATCACGCCCTCCTGGCCGAGCGGCGGGCAGATCACGACACCGAGCCGTGCCGACGGCGGCGTCTGGACGGCGACACGGAGGGCCGGGGAACCCGACCACCCGTGCGACGTGGTCACAGGTCCAGCGCGCGACGGACGTCGGCCGGCCACGAAGCCGGGTCGGTGCCGTGCGCGGCGAAGAGGGCGATGGTGACGCGTTCCAGTCCCCAGGCGACGCAGGCGCTGTGGGCGACCTCGCCGTCCTCGGTGCGGATGTCGAACGACGTGCCGAAGTGGTCCTCGTGCAGGTTGGCCGAGCCGATCGCGGTCGGGTCGCCGGCGTCGCCGTAGACCGGCGTGACGAACTCGAACTTCAGCGCCTGCTCGACCTGGTTGCGGGCCAGCATCCGGCCGACCCGGCCGAAGAACGGGTCGTTGGCCGGGACGACGTCGATCTCGAGGCCGAACGAGGTCAGCAGGTCGCGGATCGCGGGGACACGCCCGTCGCGGTGCGCCTGCGCCGAGGCCGGGGTGCCGACGTGCACGAACTCGTGCATGTGGAAGGCCTGCAGGCGCATCGGGTCGAGCGACGGCTCGCGGCGGAACGAGTCACCGAAGATGTCGAAGGTGCGGCCCTGCTGCGGGACCGTCCCCGTCAGCAGTCCGTAGAGCGGGTGGCACACCGCCGGGGTGAGCATGAGGTCGGCGGGGTCGAGGAAGTCCTCCCACCGCTCGCCGCGCTCGCGCGCCGCCAGCAGCTCGCGGTGCTTGCGGTCGTCGCCGGTGAAGCCCGAGATGGACGCGGCCAGGTCGGGGAACGACGCGATGTAGTCGGTGCGTTCGAAGGCGGCGAGGGGCTCGACCGGCGGGAAGCGGACCACCGCGGTGTCGAGGTCGGCCATCGATCGGACCCCGGCGGTGTCGACCGCGCTGGACACGCGCTCGAAGACACCGGTCCGGCCGTACAGGCCGGGGGAGCCCAGGTCGATGAGCACGCCGTCGGCGAGCAGGTCCCGGCGCAACGCTGCGCGGGCCCGGTCGAGCGGCGTGTCGGTCGCGGTGGTGGGGTCGGTGATCGTCACAGGATCGCTCCGGTCATCAGGGCCAGTCCGGCGTCGTTCTGCAGGAGACGGTCGTTGCTCACCATGACGGCAGCACCGTGGGCGTCGCGGAGGTTCCGGGAGATGCTCATCGGACCGGAGGCGGCGTACCCGGCGATCCCGACGATGCGCAGTGCCTTCGTGACGAGGTCGGTGACCCGCTCGGACGCGCCGATCTTCAGCGCGTTGGCGGCGAGGGCGTACGCGCTCGACTCGAGCGTGTCGGGGTCGTCCGCGACGCTGTCGAACCGCTCCGCAGCGTGCCGGACGCTGTCGGCGAGGAACTGCAGCTCGACCAGCAGCTCCGCGAGCCGGAGCGCACCCGGGGGCGTGGTGCCGACGTTCGCCCGGGCCTGCTTGCGGACCGCTGCCCGCGCACGCTCGGCGGCCGACGCGGCGATGCCGAGCCAGACCGACGCCCAGAGGACGTGCGAGACGGGGAGGACGGTCTGCGCGGAGATCGTCGCGTAGTCGTCGCGGAACACCGCGTCCGCCGTGGTCTCGGCGTCGAGGACCCAGCCGTTGCTGCACGTGCCGCGGAGCCCCATCGTGTCCCACGTCGAGGTCTGCGAGAGCACGGTGTCCTTCGTCCAGCAGCCGACGAGCCGCTGGTCGGACGCGGCGGCGTCGGGGTCGCGGCGCGCGGTGACGAGGACGACGTCGGCCTCGGTGGCGTAGGAGATGACCGGCGCGTCCTTGCGCAGGCGGATCCGGGCCACAGACGAGGGCTCGTGCTCGGTGTGCAGGGTCTCGATCGCGCAGGTCGAGCGGCGGGCGTCACCACCGACGCCCTTCTCGGTCGTCGACGACGCGACCAGGGCACCGTCGCGGACCGCGGCGGTCATCGCGAGCACGCCGGCGCCGTCGCCGCCGTGCCGCCACAGCGCCATGACCTGCCCCTGGTGCATCGCGAACACCATGCCCGTCGCCGCGCACGCGCGACCGAGCTCGGTCGCGATCACCGAGAGCTCGGAGACGGAGGCACCCTCGCCACCGAGTCCGGTCGGCACAGCGGCGGCGAGCAGGCCGTACTCGCGCATGGCGGCGATGGCCTCGCGCGGGGGGCGGGCGTCGCGGTCGACCTCGTCGGCGTGCTGTGCGGCGACGGCAGCGACGGCGGCGGTGCGCTCCGCGAAGCGGTCGACGGGGACCGGTCCGGCCTGCAGCAGCGGGGTCTCCTGGTCCGTCAGGGTCATGAGGTCGCCAGTGCGGCGGCGGCGACGATGGACGCCACCGAGCCGAAGGTCGCGCGGTTCAGCACGTGGTCGGGGAACTCCGCGTCGAGGTCGTTCTCGACGGCGAGCATCACGTTGACCGTGGCGTGCGAGGTGAGCCCGAGCGCGTAGAGGTCGGCGGTCGACGCGACGTCCCCGGCGTCGACGGTCAGGCGTCCGTGGTCGGCGAGCGCACGTCGGACGGCCTGCTCGGCCGTCGGGTCAGCGAGTGCGAGCGAGGTCGCTCCGGTGTTCTGGTCCTGTTGCATGTGAGCAACCATAGGGAGCGGACGGCCCCGGTAAACCGCCGTGCCGGTGCGGGAACCCGCACCCTCCGGACCCGTTCCTGCACGGGTTGACAGGCTCGCCGGGCATGTCGGCCGTCACTGCTCCGCGAAGGCCACGGCCGTCGCGAGCGCCAGCCCCCGTTCGTGGGACAGGGACACGTCGACGGTGGTGATGCCGGCCGTCGCCGCGAGTCCGGCGGCCGCTCCGACGAGCTCGACACGGGGTGCGCCCTGCTCGTCGAGGACGATCGCGACGTCGCGGAGCGGGACCGACTCGGACCGC
Organism: Curtobacterium sp. MCLR17_007; assembly: GCF_003234655.2. NCBI lineage: Bacteria > Bacillati > Actinomycetota > Actinomycetes > Micrococcales > Microbacteriaceae > Curtobacterium > Curtobacterium sp. MCLR17_007. Next base: position 1,557,228 of record NZ_CP126271.1, read on the forward strand.
GTGGGGCGGAGGAGCTTGATGACCGCCTCTTTCCCGGCGAAGCGGGCCGCCAGGCGCTCCGGGTCGTCTCCGGCGTCGGCGCGCTCCCGTTGGGTGAAGACGCGGGCCAGGTACCGCTCGCCGTGGGCGCTGATGCCGGCGCGGACGTCGTCGACCGACGCCAGGTCGCAGCCGGTGCGGATCTGGGTCATGCGGTCAGCGTACGGCGGGTGCTCAGCGGCGGACGAGCCGCGCCACCCCGATCTTCGAGTCGGCCATCCCGTAGAACACGTACCGCACCCCGTCGATCTCCTCGATCGCCGTCGGGAACACCACGTTCGGCACGATGCCCGACTGCTCGTCCTCGGTGTCGGCGGACAGCAGCGGCTCGGTCGTCCGGGACACGACCTGCCACGGCCGCTCCGCGTCGAGGATCATCGCCCCGGCCGCGTAGTTGACGTTCTGCTGCTGGGCGAGGGAGCCGACGAGCTCGCCGGTCACCCCGTGGTGGAGGAGCAACCAGCCCTCCGGCACGCGGATCGGCGCCGGTCCCGCCCCGATCTTGAGCTCCTCGAACGGCATCTCCGGTGCGGCGAGGACCCGGTGCCCGCGCCACTCCGCGAGTGCCCCGACGTCCTCGCGGACCCGGTCGAGGTGCACGAACGAGATCCAGATCGACGGCCGGGTGTCCTCGACCCACGACGGCGGGTGCACGCCCTCGCCGGGGCGGATCTCGGACAGGTCCCAGCCCGGGCGCTGCAGCACCGCGATGCTCGTGACGCCGTCCGGTCCGACGACCGGCTCGGGGAGGAAGACGCAGTCCTTGTTGAAGTACAGACCGAGGTCGACGTCGAGGGCGTCGTCGTACCCGAACCGGACAGGTCCGAGCCGGCGCCACGCGCGCAGGTCCTCCGACACGGCCACGGCCGTGTGCGGTCCGAGCGGCCCGTAGGCGACGTACGTCATGACGTGCAGGCCGATGGCCGGGAGGAACGTGGTGCGCGGGTCCTCGACGCCGGCGTTCTGCGCCCCCACCTCCCACGTCCGCTCCGGCTCGAGCACGATCCCCTCGCGTTCGACACCGACGGGCACGCCGTCCTCGACGACGACGCGGGCGATGCCGATCCGGGAGACGTTGCCGGTCGCCACGAGCCGGGGGAGCAGGTAGAGCTCGCCGTCCGGGCCGCGGCCGCTGCCGGGGTTCAGCACACCCTCGGCTTCGAGCGGGTCGTCCGCCAGCGGCGACATGAGCAGGCCGACCCGCTCGAGGGCGTACGGGAAGTCAGCGGCGGCAAGGGCGTCAGTCATGGTGGTCCTCTCGGTAGCAGTACATCTCGCGGGTGCCGCGCGGCGCGTCCCAGCCCTGTGCGAACACGCGGTCGCCGTCCCAGCGGAGCAACCCGCCCCACGCGAGGGACCCGCCGCTGTGCAGCTCGCGCTGGGTGAACGGGGCGTCGACGTCGTAGCAGGCCTGGGCGGCGGCGAAGTGCCCGGCGGGGTCGCGGTGGAAGAAGTCGAGGACGAGCCGGTCGCCGTCCACGACCGCGCACGCGACCTCGTACAGCTGCGGCCCGAGCGAGGACATGTCGAGGTAGTCCTCGGGCGCGAACGTCCAGTGCACCATGTCGTCGGAGTGGCCGACGGTCAGGCGTCCACCGCACCCCTCGGACAGGTACATGAGGTACTCGCCGCCGATCCGGACCGCTTCGCCGCGGTCGTTCCGCGGGATCACGGCGCCCTTCGCCCAGAGCTGCGACACCGCGTACGGCACGACCTGTCCGAGCTTCTCCCAGTGCACCAGGTCATCGGACACCGCGAGGTTGATGTCGCATCCGACTTCGCCGTCCAGGTGGTCGGCGGACGGGTACTCGGCACGCTCGGGTGTCCCGGTGGTGTCCCAGATGCCGTTGTAGAACAGGAACCAGCGTCCCTCGGCACGGTAGAGCTTCGGGTCCTCGACCCCGAGCGACTCGTTGCGGAGCGTCGGCCAGAGGATCGGGCCGCCGTCGTCGACCCAGCCGTCCGCGATCAGGACCGCGTGCCCGATCCGCGACGAGGTGCTCTCCTTGCGCGGGGCCGCACGGTAGACGAGATGCAGCTGCTCCGGGCCTCCTGGCCGTCCGTCGACCGGAGCGACGCCCAGCGTGGGGTTGAAGACGGACTCGGCCGTCCACCCGATCCCGGTGGGGTCCGCCCAGGCACGCGGCTGCGTGAAGGTGAGCGACGGATCGCGCCGGAACGGCCCGATCATCCAGGCCGGTGGGTCGTCGTAGACGGCGGAGAAGTCGTCCGTCGAGATCCGGTCGGTCAGCGCGTTGTCGTGCCGGAGGGCTCGCTCGTAGTCGGCGACGAGCTGGGCGCGGTCGAGCTGACTCGGTTCGGACCGGCTCGGGTCGAGGTCGGCGCTCATCCCTTGACCCCGGACCCGACGTCGGTCGAGATGAAGTAGCGCTGGAACACGATGAACAGCACGACGACCGGCGCGGCGAGCACGACCGCCCCGGCGAGGATCGCTCCGAACGGGTTCGCGGTCGACTGGGCGATGTTCGAGATGTAGTTGGCGAGCGACACCGCAAGGGGCTGCATCGATGCCTCCTTCGTGATGAGGAACGGCCAGAGGAAGTCGTTCCACGGCCCGATGAAGGTCACGAGCACCACGGTCACGAGCGCCGGCCGGACCAGGGGGAGTGCCACCCGCCACAGCACGCTGATCTCACCGGCACCGTCGATCCGCGCGGCGTCGAAGATCTCCTGCGGGACCTGCAGGAAGTACTGGCGGAAGATGATCACCGCCGTCGAGTTGATCGCGAACGGCAGGATCATGCCGAGGTAGTTGTCGGCGAGTCCGTAGTTCCGCGCGATGAGCACGTAGAGCGGGATCATCAGCAGCTGGAACGGGATGACCTGCACGAGGAGTGCCAGGGCGAAGGTGACGCCGCGTCCCTTCCACTGCAGGACCGCGAGCGCGTAGCCGGCGAGGACGCCGAAGACGACCGTGCAGATCACCACGCCGCCGGTGTAGATGCCGGAGTTCAGGAGCCCCTGGCCGAGGTTCACCCGGGAGTTGATCTCGGCGTAGTTGTGCCCGGTGATGTTCGACGGGTTCGGGAACGCACCGGCGATCGAGGTGTCCGGGGACGCCTGGAGCGAGCCGACGATCATGTACCAGAACGGGAACAGGAAGACCGCGGCGCCGATGAGGAGCACCACGAACCGGAGCGCCGCCTGGCCGCGGCTCAGCTGGATCCCGTCCATGCGGCGTCGCCGCGTGCGGCGCGGTCTGGAGGCCCGACCTTCGTCGTCCCCGCCGGTGCCGGTCCCCGGGACGGGGAGGCCCGCAGCGCCTGCGGCGCCGGTTGCTGTCTGGCTCATCGTTCTCTTCCTCCGGCGAATCGGTTCTGCAGGAACGCGATGACCATGACCCCGACGACCAGCACGATGCCGATCGCGGACGCGTACCCCGGGTGGTTCTGCTCGATGCCCTGCTGGTACATCACCAGCACGGGTGACGACGACGAGCCGTTCGGGCCGCCGCCGCCAGTCAGCAGGTAGGGCTCCGTGAACAGGTTCGCCCCGATGACGGTGCTGAGGAGCAGGACCAGCACGGTCGCGGGTCGGACTCCGGGGACGGTCACGGAGAAGAACGACCGCACCTTGCCCGCACCGTCCGTCGCGGCTGCTTCGTAGAGCTCCTTCGGCACGTTCTGCAACGCCGCCAGGTACAGCAGGATGTAGAACCCGAGCTGCTTCCACGTGACGAAGAGCGCGACGATCGGCATCGCCCAGTGCTCGTTGACGAGCCACCCAGGGTTCGGGGCGAGCGGGCCGAGGAGCTTCGACACGAGGCCGGTCTGGTTGAACAGGAACAGCCAGACGCCGACGACGGCGACGGACGCCGTGACGTACGGCACGTAGTAGCTGACCCGGAAGAACGTCGACCAGCGGACGACGCTGTTGAGCGCCGCCGCGAGCACGAGCGACAGCACGACGGTGAGCGGCACGTTGATGAGCAGGAACTCGCCGACGTTCAGGAACGACTGCCGGACCTGGGGGTCCTCGAACGCCTGCACGTAGTTCTGCACGCCGATGAACGGTCGGTCGACGGTCGCCCCCGGGGCCGAGAAGAAGTAGTCGTGGAACGACATGTAGACGGCGAGGACCAGGGGGTAGGCGAAGATCACCAGCACGAACACCAGGTACGGCGCGCTGAAGAGCCAGCCGAGGGGGTTCCTGCCGAACACCCGGATGCGCCAGGGGTGCCGGTGCTGACCGCGGTCCCCAGCGGATGCGGCGGCCGGGGCGGTCGCTGTTGCGGTCATGGTCGGTCCTCCTTCACTTCTGGACAGCGAGCTGGGTCGTCTTGGTGGCCGCGGCGGCGAGCTGCGGATCGAGTTCGCCGTCGCCGGAGATGACGGCCTTCGTCCAGAAGTTCCGGAACGCCTGCAGGACGGCCGTCGAGTTGGGACCCGTCGGGTCGTCGACGGTCCTGGCTGCCTGGGCGCCGAACTCCCGGTACGACGGGTTCTTCGCGAAGTAGTCCGCGTAGGTCGACGCGAGGTCCTTCCGGATCGGCATCTGCCCGGTCGTCTCGAGCAGCGCGCGGTCCTGGTCGGGACTCGTCGCGTACTTGAGGACGTCCCACGCGGTTCCCTGGTTGCGGCACGACGCGTACATCGCGGCGTTCTTGGCGTCCGGGAACGTCCAGGTCGCGTCCGCTGCGGTGCCGTCCTTCGTCGGGACGGGCACGACGCCCCAGTCCACCGCACCCTTGTAGCTGGCGACCGCCCACGGGCCGACCATCGCCATCGCGGCCTGGCCGGTGGCGAAGGCGTCACCCTGGAGCTGGTCCTTGCCGGCGTACCCCTTGGCGTACACGGTCTTCCAGAAGCTCGCGACGTCCTTGCCGGCGGCGTCGTCGAACGTGGCCTTCTGGTCCCCGTCGAGCAGCCCCGTCCCGCCGGTCTCGGCGGCGTACAGCGGCAGGAAGTCGAAGTTCGGCTGGAAGAACTCGCTCGTCGCCGCGGGGTAGATGGCGAACGGCGCGGCCTTCGTGGCCTTGATCTTCGCGGCGGCAGCGAGGAAGTCGGCGTAGGTGCTGAGCTTCGGGTCGGTGGTGCTCAACCCGGCCTTCGCGAAGACCTTCTTGTTGTAGAACATCATCACCGGGTTCGACTTCCACGGCATCTGGTAGTAGTCACCGTCCGGGGACTTGTACTGGTCGGCCGTCTTCCCCGAGCGCGCCTGGATGTAGGCGTCGGCACCGGGGAACTTCGACAGGTCGACCAGGCCGCCCTGCTTCTGGAACTGCCCGGTGGCGGCGGGCAGGTTGTTGAACACCAGGCACGGTGTGGTGCCGGCCGTGATCGCGGCGCCGATCACCTCTTCGGTGCTCTTGCCCGCGGGGACCTCCTGGGCCCTGATCGGCTCGTCCGGGTGGTCCTTGTTCCACGAGCTGACGAGCCCCTTGCCCCAGGTGACCTCCTGGGCGTTGTTCGAGTACCAGATCGTGATCGGACCGTGCTTGGTCCTCGCCTCGGGTCCGGCCACCGTGTTGCCGGTGGCGCAGCCGGAGACGGTGAGCGCCACGGTCGCCGCGAGGGCGGTGCCGATGGCGAGCATGCGGCGGTGCATGTGACTCCTTCGTCGGGTGTGCGTCCGAGCCGTCGAGGCTCCCGCGCGCACTACGCGGTCGTGTGCTGTCGGGTCGGAGGCGCGCCCGTCGACCCGCGGACGATGAGTCCGGCGGGGTGCAGAGCGCGGTCGACGGGCGTGGTGCCGTCGACGAGGTCGAGCAGTGTGGCGGCGACGATGCGCCCCCACTCGGCCGGGTCGTTGTCGAGGGTGGTGAGGGCCGGGTACACGAGCCGCCCGATCTGCGAGCCGTCGAGCCCGGTGACCGAGAGGTCTTTCGGGATCCGGAGGCCGCGGTGCTGGGCGACCGACATGCCGGCGATCGCCATCGGGTCGTTCCCGTAGACGATCGCCGTCGGGCGGTCGTCCACCGGGAGGTCGAGGAGCTGCTCGGTCGCCGCGGCGCCCTGTTCGGGCGAGAAGTCCGTCGGGACCACGGCCGCGTCGAGGCCGGCCTCGTGTGCCGCGTCGGCGAACAGCTGCCGACGCTCGTGTCCGTGAAGCATGGACTCGGGACCGGCCACGTGGGCGATCCGCTCGTGACCGAGGCCGACCAGGTAGCGGACGAGCTCGTGGATGCCGGGGGCGTAGTCCCGTCGGATCGCGGGGAACGCCGTCGGCACGTCGGGCTCGCCGAGTGTGACGGCGTGCACCCCGAGGTCGGCGATGAGCTCGATTCGGGGGTCGCCGGCGAGCAGGTCCGTGACGATGAACCCGTCGACCCTGGCGTCCGCGGCGAGCGTGCGGTAGGCGCGTTCCTCGGCGTCGTGGTCGCCGACGAGGCTGAGGACGAGGACCTGGCCGCGCTCCGACAGGACGGTCTCGAGACCGGAGATGAACGACGCGAAGAACGGGTCGACCTCGATGATGCGGGGGTCGCGACGGACCACCAGGCCCAGGGCGTAGGCGCGACGGTTGGTGAGGCCACGGGCGGCCGGGTTCGGGCGCCAGCCGATGTCCGCGGCGACCTTGTGGATGCGTTCGCGGGTGGTGGCGTTGACACCGGGCCGGTCGTTGAGCGCGAGGGACACGAGGCCCTTCGAGACGCCGGCTTCGCGTGCGACGTCGACGATGGTGGGGCGTCGTGTCATCGTCGGCTCCTTCGCGTCGTGTCCCTGGTCACGGTTCTAAACCGGTTCAGAGTCATTTGTACCGGTTTAGACAGACCGCCGCAAGGGCGGTGAAGAACCGGACGGACGGGCGGCGCGGGTCGGGCCCGCACCGCACCTGGCGTCCGTCACCAAGTACGATCGTCGCTGCGGGCTCTTAGCTCAGTTGGTAGAGCACTTCGTTTACACCGAAGTGGTCGGCGGTTCGAGCCCGCCAGAGCCCACCGTGTACCCACCGCGGTCGTGGTTCCGGTCGCGGACCGCCGAACAGGAGCCCGACGCATGCTCACGCCGCAGCTCGTCACCGGAACGCTCATCGGCATCGGCGCACTCGTCGCCCTCGCGACGGCGCTGCTGCTGGCCGTCCGAGCCCCGAAGCCGTTCGCGCCGGCGCTCGCCGTCCTGCAGGGCACCGTGCAGCTCGCCGCCATCAGCCTCATCCTGTCGAACATCATCCGCAGCCCGTTCTGGATCGGCGTCGCCCTGTTCGTCATGTTCACCGTGGCGACGTGGACCGCGGCCCGTCGGCTGGGCGCGTACCGGCGCATGGTCGGGCCGGTCGCGACCGCGATGGGCGCCGGCGTCGTCGTCAGTCTGGCCGTGGTGTTCAGCACCGGAGCCATCGAGTTCTCGCCCCGGTACGTGCTCGCGATCGGCGGGATCGTCATCGGGAACGCGATGACGATCGCCACGCTGAGCGGTCGGCGGTTCGTCGAGCTCACCGGCGACCACTGGGAGGAGGTCGAGGGGTGGCTCGCGCTCGGCGCACGTCCACGCCAGGCGACCGTGGACCTGGTGCGCCGTGCTGTCCACGCCGCCATGGTCCCGACGACCGACCAGACCCGCACCACGGGGCTCGTTACCCTGCCGGGAGCGTTCGTCGGGGCCGTGTTCGGCGGGGTCTCGCCGCTCGAGGCGGGGCGGTTCCAGATCGTGGTCCTGGCCAGCATCATCGGCTGCGGCGCGGTCGTGGCCATCGTCCTCACGCGGTGGCTCGCACCCGTCCGTGTGCGGCCGGCGACGCTGCACAACTGACGCACGCGCGACGGCAGCGCCGTGGCGGTCGGGACAGGTGGGCGCGCACCTGACCTGCCGCCCGTCGACGCCGCGCCCCGGGCGCCTCGCGGGGTGATCCGGCATGATCGACAGGTGCCCTCCCCGAACGTGACCGCCGCGTACCGCGCCGCCCGTGACCAGCTCCTCGCCGCGACGGAACCAGCACGAGCCGACGACCCGGTGATGCCCGACACGACCGTGGCCACGTTCGCCTGGCCCGACCTCGGCGACACGTTCAACTGGGCCGACGACTGGTTCGACGTCATCGCCGCGGGCAACGACCGCACGGCGCTCTGGCTCGCGGACGCCGACGGCGACCGCCGGTTCAGCTACGCCGAGATGGCCGCGCGCTCCGACCGGCTCGCGGTCGTCCTCGACGCACACGGCGTCCGGAAGGGCGACCACGTGCTGGTGATGCTCGGCAACCAGCTCGAACTGTGGGAGACGATGCTCGCGGTCATCAAGCTCGGCGCCGTCATCCTGCCGACCTCGACGATGCTCGACACCGCCGACCTGCAGGACCGCGTCGACCGCGGGTCCGTCGCCCACGTGGTCACGAACGCGGCGGAGACACCCAAGTACACGGGCGTGCACGGGGACTTCTCACGCATCGTGATCGGCGGCGCCGCGGACGGGTGGGCGCCGTACCCCGACCACCTCGGCGACCCGGCACCCGCGGGCGAACAGCGCCCGGTCGTCACCACCCGGACGACGGACCCGTGCCTGGTGTACTTCACGTCCGGCACCACCTCGAAGCCGAAGATGGTCGTGCACACGCAGACCTCGTACCCGGTCGGACACCTCAGCACGATGCACTGGATCGGTCTGCGGCCCGGCGACGTCCACCTGGCGATCAGCTCACCGGGGTGGGGCAAGCACGCGTGGAGCTGCTTCTTCGCACCGTGGATCGCCGAGGCCACCGTGTTCGTGCACGACACCCCGCGCTTCGACCCCGCGGCGCTGCTGGCACAGCTCGAACGGGCCGAGGTCAGCACGTTCTGCGCGCCGCCCACGGCCTGGCGGATGATGCTGCAGGCCGACCTCGGAGCCCGGCCACGAGCGCTGCGCGAAGTGGTGTCCGCCGGCGAGCCGCTCAACCCCGAGGTCATCGACCGGGTGCGCGACGCATGGGGCCTGACGATCCGCGACGGCTACGGCCAGACCGAGACGACGGCGATCATCGGCAACGCCCCGGGCGCGGACGTGACAGCCGGCGCGATGGGGACGCCGCTGCCCGGCGTCACCGTGGTGCTGCTCGACCCGTTGACCGGTGCACCCGGGGACGAGGGCGAGGTCTGCCTCGACCTGCGCGAGCGCCCGGTGAACCTGATGGCCGGGTACCTCGGCGAAGCGGACCGGACCGCCGACGCGATGCGCGACGGCCACTTCCACACGGGCGACATCGCCGCCCGTGACGCGGCCGGACAGCTCACCTTCATCGGCCGCACCGACGACGTCTTCAAGTCCTCCGACTACAAGGTCTCGCCGTTCGAGGTCGAGAGCGCCCTGCTGCAGCACCCGGCCGTCGCCGAGAGCGCGGTCGTCCCCGCACCGGACCAGGCGCGGCTCAACATCGTGAAGGCCTACGTTGCGCTCGCCGCGGGCTGGGAGCCGACGGCCGACACGGCGCGCCAGGTCCTCGAGCACGCACGTGATGTCCTCCCCGTGTACGCACGGGTCCGCCGGGTCGAGTTCGCCGAGCTGCCCAAGACCATCTCCGGCAAGATCCGCCGGGTGGAGCTCCGTGAGCTCGAGGAACGCGCTGCAGTGAGCGGGACGCCCGCCGTGGGTGAGTGGCGCGAGGACCACTTCCCCGAGCTCCGCGGCACGCGCGCAGCCGAGGCGCCCGGCGCGAGCTGACGCGGCGCCAGCCCGGCGCGACCCATGGCCGGACAGGAGGACCGTGCCGGGTCGGCACCGCGCCTCCCGTCCGGTGGTGACCCGCTACTCGTGCCGCGGGGACGCGGTCAGGGCGCCCTGCAGCGCGCGTGCCTGCGCGAGCCAGAAGGCGCGCGACACACCGGCCTTCGGCATCACCGCGTCGAAGCCGTGGAACGCGCCCGGCACGACCTCGAGCGTGCAGTCGATCCCGGCGGCGCGGAGCCGCTCCGCGTACTCGACGTCCTCGTCGTGGAACAGGTCGTTCGCGCCGACGCCGACCCAGGCCGGAGGCAGGCCGGCGAGGTCGGTGCGGCGGGCCGGGGCCGCGTACGCCGACACGTCCGGGCTGCCGGGATCGGTGCCGAGGTACGACGTCCAGCCGTACCGGTTGCTGCCCGGCATCCACACGTGCACGTTGGTGGTGTCCATGTCGGTCCGCAGCACCGTTCTGTCGTCGAGCATCGGGTAGACCAGCAGCTGGAAGACCGGCACCGGACCCGGCCGGTCCACGGCCATCAGGGTGGCAGCGGCGGCGAGCCCACCACCCGCGCTCGCACCCCCGATCGCGATCCGGGCCGGGTCGATGCCCAGCCGTCCGGCCCGCTCGACCAGCGCAACGAAGGCGCTGTACACGTCCTCGGCGGCGGCGGGAGCGACGGCGTCGGGCGCCAGGCGGTACCGCACGGCGGCGACCGCGATCCCGAGGCTGCGGACGAAGCCGGCGTTCGCGCGGTCGTCCTGCTCCGGGCTGCCGGAGATGAGCCCGCCACCGTGGACCCAGAGCAGCAGCGGCGTCGGGCCCTCGGCGAGCGCCGGGCGGAGCAGCCGGACCGACACGTCCGGGTTGCCCGCGGTGCCCGGCAGGTGCAGTTCGGACGCCGTGACCTCCGGCCCGAGGTCGGCCGGCCGCGGCCGCACCCGCCGGACGAGCCCCGTCAGGCGCGGTCCCCAGGAGAACCCGGGCAGGAAGCGGATCGCACGGAGGTCGGGGTGGGTGGGGGTCATCGTGTGCTCCTGGCTGCGCCGTCTGCCGGTCCCGTTCCGCCGGTGTGCCGAACGTACTCGTGGACGAGGGCGAGTTCCATGGCGGTGACCGGCTCGAACACGCCCTCCGCCCACCGCAGGTCGTCCTCGGTCAGGGGTGCCGACCCGGGCGCGGCAGCGGCGTTGCGACGACGCAGCCGCTCCCACAGCGTGTCGTGGTCGACCTCGAACACGTGGAAGCGCACCCGCGCACCGCAGGCTCGGGCGTCCGCGAACTTCTGCCGCCGCTCGGCAGCGGTCCACAGCCCGTCCTCGAGGACCACGTCCACGCCCGCCCGCAGCAGGGTCAGGGCGTGCCGGTACAGGACCACCTGCAGGGACTCGTGGAAGTCGGAGTCCGCATGCGGGACGCCGATCATCGCCTGCCACTCGTCCGTCGCGATCCGGATGCCGTCGCCAGCGGCCTCGAGCCGGCGTGCCAGCGTGGTCTTGCCGGACCCGGGCAGACCGCAGAACAGGGTGAGGGTCGGTGCACTCGGGGACAGGGCCATGCGCGCACTCTGCCACGGTCGGTCGTGCCATGATCGGGCGATGACCCGGCACATGGTGGCACTCGGCAGCTCGTTCGCCGCCGGGCCGGGGCTCGCGCCCGTGGTCGACCGGCTGGCCGGTCGCTCGGGTGCCAACGCGTCGCACCAGATCGCTCGTGCGCTCGGAGCCCGCCTGACGGACGCATCGGTCAGCGGTGCGACGACGGACACGGTCCTGCGCACGGCCCAGCGCGTCGGTCCGAAGCGGTTCCCACCGCAGATCGAGGCCGTACGCGCCGACCAGGACGTCGACCTCGTGACGATCACCGCGGGCGGCAACGACCTGCGGTACGTCGGTTCGCTGTCGGCGGCGGCGTGGGGGAGCTGGCTGTCCGCACGGCCCCTGACCCGCGCGCTCGGCGGTCGGCTCCAGCGGACGGCGACGGCCGACCCGCCGACGCAGCGGGACGTCGACGCCGCGACCGCCGGGCTGGTGGACGTCGTCAGCGCCGTCCACGACCGTGCACCCGCGGCACGGGTCCTGCTGGTCGACTACCTGACGATCATCGGCACGGCGACGACACGCTCTCGGCTGGCACCGTTCTCCGAGGACCAGATGGTGGCGTTCCGACGGATCGCCGGCCAGCTCCGCGACGCCTTCACCGCGGCGGCAGCACAGTCGGGCGCCGAGCTCGTCGACGTCGCCGCAATGAGCGACGAGCACGCCGTCGGGTCCGCGGAGCCCTGGGTGCAGGGCTTCACGGCGTTCCGCAATGGCGACGCGGCCCTGTTCCACCCCACGCCCGCCGGCATGCGCGCCGTCAGCGACGCGGTGCTCGCGCACCTTCGCGGGTGACGGAGGGGTCAGGAGCCGGGCTGGATCGCCTGGACCTCGAGCTGGGTGTCCTGCGCGTTGGTGCACGCGGACAGCTGCAGCTGTCCGGCGTCGATGAACAGCGACTGCTTCGACCCGGGCGGGTAGACGCGGAAGCCGTCGGCGGTCGTCGCTCCGCAGTCGCCGAAGTCGCCGGCCTGCGCGACGATCACCGTGGCGTGGGCGATGCTCCCCGCGGCGATCGTCACCGTGCCGTGCGGGCTCGCACGGTCGAAGGACGCGGCGGCACCGAGCTGGGTGCCGTTGCCCTTCCCGACGAACGAGACGCCCGGCCAGCCCTGCAGCGTGCACGGCTTCGACCCGGTGTTGCGGAAGACGAGCTCGTAGCCCTGGTGTCCGGCTGCGCCGCCCCCGGGGGTGCTCGTCACGGACCCGGCGAGGTCGGTGGTCGCGCAGGCACCGGTGCGGAGCGAGTCGCCGCCGGTGCCGCTGCTGTCGGTTCCGCTGCTGCCGGTGGTCGGGCTCGCCGTGCCGGAGGCGGTGCTCACGTGTGTGGCGGGCGTCGCGGCGGTCGTGGTGGCGGTCGTCGGCTCCGCGGTGACGGATCCGTTCGCGGCGCACCCGCTCAGGGCGATGAGCGTCGCGATCCCTGCCGCGCTGGCGAGTGCCAGGGTCTTCGAGGGTGTCATGGTCAGGCTCCTTCCTGTCGGCCTGCGTCCACGATGCGCGCGGGTGTGTGAGGTTTCGATGAGGCCGTCCGACGCGGTGTCCGGAACCGGATCGTGACCGTCAGGCCGGGTCGCTCGCGGTCCCGCGGGTCCGTGTCGGCCAGGGACAGCGTCGCTCGTTGGACGCGCGTCGCCCACTGCACGATGGCCAGCCCGGTGCCGGTCCCGGCGCCGCCGGTGCTGCCGGCCCGCAGGGCACGTCTGCGGTCCCGCGCCGGGATGCCCGCGCCCGAGTCCGCGATCGTCAGGGTGCCCTCCGCCACCCGCACCCGGATCGGCGGACTGCCGTGGCGGTCGGCGTTCGCGAGCAGGTTCTGCACGATCTGGTCGACCAGGTCCGGGTCGGCGTCGACCGTCGTCGGTGCGAGGTCGACGTCGAGGTCGCGCGCGGTCGCGTCCCGGTCCAGGGACGTGATCACCGCCGACTCGACGACCTGGTCGAGTCGGATCGCCTGGGTGCTGACCACCGAGGTCGACGACGACCGTGCGCGCAGGAGCAGGCGGTCGGAGAGCGTGACGAGCCGGTCGACCTGCCGGATCGTCTGGTCGGGTGGTGCACGCCGCTCCGCGAGGACCCGCAGGGCAGCGAGGGGAGTCCGGAGCTCGTGGGCCGCCTCGACCAGGAACTGTTCCTGCGCCTCGAGCCCGCGCACGGCGGGCCGGACCGCCAGACCGGAGACCAGGTGCGCGAGTGCCGCGGCGACGACGGTCAGGGCGCCCGCGGCCAGCAGCAGTCCCGTCCGGAGCTGTGTGTGGCCAGCCGCGGCGGCCACGGGCTTCCCGGCGACCGCGATGCCGCCCGTGTAGGTGCCGTCGACGTAGGTGCCGTAGTCCGTGATCGTCGACGCTGCCCAGTGCAGGCGCTCCCCGTCGGGGGACGCGGCCTCCGGCGCCACGAAGGTCACGACGCCGCCCTTCGCGTGCCGCGCGTCGGCGAGGGCACGCCGGAGGACCGCGTCGCTCGGCAGGGAGTCCTGGGCGGGTTGGGCGTAGGCGATGGCGGTGTCGGTGACGAAGCCGTACACGGGGACCGACCCAGCCGCGTGGCTCTGCTGCACCGGACCGAGGTGCAGCTGCTGGTCGTCGCCGAACGTCACCAGGTCGGCGAGGGTCTCCACCCGCTGCTGCAGGTCGGTGTCCGTGGCCTCGCCGCGTGAGGCCAGGTCGATGTGCAGCGCCGCCGCGACGAGGACCCCGAGGCACGCAGCGGTCGCCGCGGCGAACACGACCGTCGTCGTCCACCGGATCCGTGCGATGCGACGGCGCGCCGGGTCGGACCGGCGGCGCGAGCTGCTGCCCCGCATCACACGGGCACCCGGTAGCCGACGCCGCGGATGGTCTCGATCGGGTCCGGCGGACCGAGGCGGCGACGGAGTTGGCCGACGAGCACGTCGACGACGTTCGAGCCGGGCGCGCTCATCTCGTCCCAGCAGCGCTCGAGCAGCTCGGTGCGCCCGACCACACGTCCCGTCGCGGACAACAGGACCTCGAGGACCTGGAACTCCTTCGCGGTCAGGGTCAGGAGTGCTCCATCGCGGCGCGCCTGGTGCCGCGCGAGGTCGAGTTCGAGGTCGCCGGCTCGCAGCACCGGCGGCGTCGGGTCCGCGGCCCGACGACCGAGCGCCCGGATCCGCGACACGAGCTCCGCGAACGCGAACGGCTTGACCAGGTAGTCGTCGGCTCCGTGGTCGAAGCCGGCGACGCGGTCGGACACCCGGCTCCTGGCGGTCAGCAGCAGCGTCGGGGTGGTGTCGCCGTCCTGCCGCAATCGGTCGACGAGCGCGAGTGCGTCCCCGTCGGGGACCATGCGGTCGAGGACCAGGCAGTCGTACCGAGCGGTCACGCGTTGGACGTCGGCGGTCTCGATCGTGGTGACGTGGTCGACGACGAAGCCCTCGTCGCGCAGGCCGTCGAGGACCGCTGCGCCGAGCTCGACGTCGTCCTCGAGGAGCAGCACCTTCACCCAGGCGACGGTACGGCAGTTGCACCTGGGCCGTCCGTGCGCGCGTCGGTCAGCGCAGCGGCAGCGGCGCCGCAGCCGGGTCGAGCGCCCGGAGCAGCTCGGTGAACGCCGCGTCGGCGCGGTCGAGGTCGCCCGTCGCCTCGACGTCCATGAACAGGCCGCGGATGACCGCGAGCACCAGGGTCGCTGAGCCAGCGCGGTCGATGCTCGCGAGCCCGGCCTCGAGCGGCCCCAACCAGTCGGTCGTCGCCTGCCGCGTGAACCCGGGCCACAGCGACTGCTCGGACTGCTGCCGGAGCTGGCTGAACATCCGCAGGAACGGCGCCTCGTCCGGGCCGGTCATCGACACCCATGCGCGGCCGAGGGTGGTCGCGTAGTGCTCGTCCGGGCGGAGCCGCAGCAGCCCACCCCAACGGTCGAGGTGTCGTCCCCGAGCCTGCCGGAGCACCGCGAGCAACAGGGCGTCGCGTGTGCCGAAGTGGTACAGGAGCATGCGTGCCGAGGTGCCCGTGGCCTGCACGAGGGGCTCGAGCCGGTCCGGGAGCCCGTGCTCGAGTGCGTGGTCGGTGCACCGCTCGAGCAGCTGCTCGGCGATCTCCGGCCGCGGGTGTCGTCCCATGGCGGCATCGTCGCACACCGTCCGCGTTTCACGTAACGATCGCTACATGTACCGTTGACGAGACACCGCTGTCGAACCAGGAGGAACACATGGACGTCGTCTTCGTGCACGGAGCACTGGTCCGCGACGGAGCGTGGTGGTGGCACCCCACGGCCGACGTGCTGCAGCAGCGCGCGGGGATCCGCAGCCACGCGGTCGCCCTGCCGTCCTGTGGCGAGGGCGGCTCGACCGAGGTCGCCGCGGACGGCCTGGCTGCCGATGCCGCAGCGCTCCGCCACGTGCTCGACCAGCTGGACGACGACACCGTCGTCGTCGGCCACTCGTACGGCGGGACGGTCATCGCCGAGGCCGGCCACCACCCGGCCGTCGCGCACCTGCTGTTCGTGTCGTCCTACCTGCCCGACGTCGGCCAGCCCCAGGGCGGGATCATGAGCGGAGAGCCCGACCCGGTCGCCGTCGCCGAGGTCCGTCCCGGCGTGGTCGGTGTGGACGGGTACGACGCCGAGTCGTTCGGTGCCCGGTTCCTGCAGGACGCCGACCCGGCGACGCAGCAGGCGGCGTGGAGCCGCGTGACGGAGCAGGCCGTCGGGGCGTTCGCGACGCCGACCAGCGCCGCCGGGTGGCAGGGCGTCGATTCGACGTACCTGGTGTGCACCGGAGACCGCAGCACCACCGTCGGCCTGCAGCGTCACCACGCGGCGCGGGCGACGCGCAGCGTCGACGTGCCAACGGGGCACCACCCGTTCATC
The DNA here is from genome assembly GCF_003234655.2 of Curtobacterium sp. MCLR17_007. NCBI lineage: Bacteria > Bacillati > Actinomycetota > Actinomycetes > Micrococcales > Microbacteriaceae > Curtobacterium > Curtobacterium sp. MCLR17_007. The sequence continues at coordinate 1,573,292 of NZ_CP126271.1, forward strand.
ACGCGACCCGATCTCGTCGCCGACGCGATCGGACGGTTCGCGACCGGCTGACGGACGGGAGGCCCGGTGCCAGCTGGCACCGGACCTCCCGTCCGACCCGTGGTCGCGGCTCAGGCCGCCATCGGTCCGTACCGACGGTGTCCCTTGACGTCGTACCGGTCGAGCATCATGACCTTGTCCCAGACGCGGACGAAGTCGGCGACGAAGCGCTGCTGCCCGTCGCTGCCCGCGTAGGCGTCGACGACCGAGCGCAACTGTGCGTTCGAGCCGAACACCAGGTCGTTGCGCGTCGCCGTGAAGCGTCGTTCGCCGGTGGCCTGGACCGTGCCTGTGAACGTCGACTCGGTGTCGTCGGTCTTCGTCCAGACCAGCTCGGTGTCGGTCAGGTGCACGAAGAAGTCCGTGCTGAGGACACCGACCCTGTCCGTGAACACGCCCGCGTCCGAGCCGTCCCAGTTCGCCCCGAGGACCCGCAGGCCCCCGGTCAGCACGGTCCACTCCGGCGCGGTCAGGGTCATCAGGTTCGCCTTGTCCAGGAACGTGGCCTCGGGGGCGACCCCGGGGGCGAACTCGGCGAAACGGTCCGACACGAAGTTCCGGAACCCGTCGGCCACCGGGCGGAGCCACTCGAACATCTCGATGTCCGTCAGCTCCTGCGTGGTGTCGACGCGTCCGGGCGTGAACGGCACGGTGATGTCGGAGCCCGCCGCTCGTGCTGCCTGCTCGACCGCAGCGGAGCCGGCCAGCACGACCAGGTCCGCCAGCGAGACGTGCTTGCCGGACGTGCCGGCGAAGTCGGCCTGGACGCCGCGCAGGGCCTCGACCACGGGGACGGTCCGCCGGTTTACGGCCCAGTCCTTCTGCGGCGACAGCGCGATCCGCCCGCCGTTCGCCCCGCCGCGCTTGTCGCTGTCGCGGTAGGTCGACGCTGCGGAGAACGCCGTGAACACCAGGTCCGAGACGGACTGCCCGCTTGCCAGGACCGCCTGCTTGAGCACCCGGACGTCGGTCTCGTCGAGCGGGGCGCCCTCGGCCTCTGGGAGCGGGTCCTGCCAGAGCAGGTCGTCGGCGATCGTCACCTCGGGTCCCAGGTAGCGGAACTTGGGGCCCATGTCGCGGTGGGTCAGCTTGTACCAGGCCTTCGAGAACGCCGTCGTGAACAGGTCGAAGTCGGCCAGGAAGCGTTCGCACACCTCGCGGTACGCCGGGTCGACCTTGAGCGCGATGTCCGACGTCATCATCATGAGCGGGTTCATCTGCCCGGGCACGTGAGCGTCTGGGGTCTTCGGCGCGGCCGGGTCCGTCGGGGTCCACTGCAGGGCACCCGCGGGGCTCTTCGTCTGCTCGAAGTCGTACGCGAACAGGTTCTCCAGGTAGGTGTTGTCCCACTGGGTCGGGTTCGGCGTCCAGCTGCCCTCGATGCCGTTCGTCGAGGTGTACTCGGCGTTGCCGGTGCCGACCGGGTTGTGCCAGCCCAGGCCCATCGACTCGATCGGCGCGGTCTCGGGCGACGGGCCGATGTCCGACGCGGGGACCTGCCCGTGGCTCTTGCCGAAGGCGTGGCCGCCGGCGATCAGCGCGACGGTCTCCTCGTCGTTCATCGCCATCCGCGAGAACGTGATCCGGATGTCGCGCGCCGAGCCCATCGGGTCCCCGTTCGCGTACGGGCCCTCGGGGTTGACGTAGATGAGCGCCTGGTGCGACGCGGCGAGCGGGCTCTGCAGGTCGTAGTCCGCGTCGCCGTTCTGCCCGGTCCACCGCTCGTCGCGCGTGACCATGTCGTCGCCCTGGTGCGCCTCGTGCGGGTTCCACACCTCGGGTCCCCACCAGGTGCCGTCGTCGGGCTCCCAGGCGTCGAGCCGGCCCCCGCCGAACCCGTAGGTGGGCAGGCCCATCAGCTCGAGCGAGCAGTTGCCCGTCAGGACCATCAGGTCCGCCCAGCTCAGCGCGTTGCCGTACTTGTGCTTGATCGGCTGCAGCAGACGGCGGGACTTGTCGGTGTTGCCGTTGTCCCACCAGCTGCCGATCGGCGCGAACCGCTGCATCGCGGTCCCCGCGCCGCCGCGGCCGTCCGCGATGCGGTAGGTGCCGGCGGCGTGCCACGCCATCCGGATCATCTGCGGGCCGTAGTTGCCGTAGTCCGCCGGCCACCAGTCGACCGAGGTCGTCAGCAGCTGCTTGATGTCGGCCTTCAGCGCGTCGAGGTCGATCGTCGCGAAGGCGGCGGCGTAGTCGAAGTCGGCGCCGAGCGGGTCGGCGTCGATGCCGTTGCGGTGCAGCAGCTCGACACGGAGTCGCTGCGGGTACCAGTCGGACAGGGTCGGGGACTGCCCGAACGTGCCGCCCTGGTGGTCACCGCCCGCGGGCAGTGCACCCCCCATGTGGAAACTGCAGGTGTTCGTCCCGTCCGGGTCGGTCGTGTCGGCGGGGGATCCTCCGGTGGAGGTCCCGTCGGTCTCGGCGGTGCGGTGTTCGGTCACGGCTGCTCCTCGTCGTGCGGTGGGACGCGCCAGGTGCCCCGTGGCGACGCGTCCACACCCCACGTTCCGCCGTCGTGCTGGGAGAAGCGCGCACGGTGTTCGCAACGGAACTCGAATCCTCGAACGAACGGGCCGGACGCCCCGTGAGGGCGGACCATGGCACCCGGGTCGGTCGCGATCCGCCCGCGCATCCGGTGCCCGACCCGAACGGGCACCAGGTGTCGTCACGAGTGACGCTCGCGTCCTCCCGCAGCGCCGATCGCGTGCCAGGATCGCCTGTGAGGGGGTTCACGATGCGGTTCATCACCCGGTTGCTCGACACGCTCGGGCTGCTTGCGCGCGGGGTCGACAGTGCGAGCGGTGCGGGGCCGGGGGGTCCGGCTCGACGAGGCACTGCGTCGCGCCGATGCGGACGCAGCGCACCGCCGTCGGCAGGACTACCGGCCGTAGCCGTTCGTCCGCCATCCCGTCCGCGCGCGACGGTTCGCGCGACGGCCCCGCCGACGACATGATGGACATTCCCACAGCAACGAGGAGTGCCCTTGCCTGACCTGCCCGTCGTGTTCGAAGTCGGGTCGATGATCGCGATCGTCCTGATCCTGCTCGCCGACCTGCTCATCGTGGCGCGACGCTCGCACGTGCCGACCGTGAAGGAGTCGGGCCTGTGGGTCGGCCTCTACGTGGGACTCGCCCTGGTGTTCGCGGTGCTGATGCTGGTCGTCGCGGGCGGGGACGCCGCCGGGCAGTTCGTCGCCGGCTGGCTCACCGAGTACAGCCTGAGCATCGACAACTTGTTCGTCTTCGTCATCATCATGGCGCGGTTCGCGGTGCCCAAGCAGATCCAGCAGTCGGTGCTGATGATGGGCATCATCATCGCCCTGGTGCTGCGGGGCGTGTTCATCCTGCTCGGCGCACAGCTGATCGAGGACTTCTCGTGGATCTTCTACCTCTTCGGCGCGTGGCTGGTCTACACCGCGATCCAGCAGGTGCGCGAGGACCACGACGACGACGCCGAGCAGCAGGACAGCTTCATCGTCCGCCAGCTGCGTCGCCGGGTCCGGATCACCGACACCTTCGACGGAATCAAGCTCCGGACGACGCACGACGGCGTCCGGCACCTGACGCCGATGATCGTCGTCCTGATCGCCATCGGGACCACCGACCTGCTCTTCGCCCTCGACTCGATCCCCGCGATCTTCGGCATCACCGAGAGCGCCTTCATCGTGTTCACGGCCAACGTCTTCGCGCTCATGGGCCTGCGGCAGCTGTACTTCCTGCTCGGCGGCCTGCTCGAGAAGCTCGTGTACCTGAAGTACGGCATCGCGGTGATCCTGGCCTTCATCGGGGTCAAGCTGGTGCTGCACGCGCTGCACGAGAACGAGCTGCCGTTCATCAACGGCGGCCGTCCGGTCGAGTGGGCACCGGAGATCACGACGGTGACGTCCCTGGTCGTGATCGTCGTGTCGATCGGCCTCGCGACCCTCGCCAGCCTGGTGCGGATGCGCCACGAGTCGTCGACCGAACGGCAGCCGGCCGACCGCTGACCCGTGCCCGTGCAACCCGAGGAGTCCCGATGACGGTCGTCACCACGACCCTGCAGATGCTCGCTCCGCCGCGGACTGCCCCTCGCCCGTTCCCCGAGGACGTCCGGCTCGACCGGGCGGCACGGGTGTCACCGGAGTACGCCCGCTTCCTCTACGGCCTGGTCGGCGGACCATGGCACTGGACGGACCGGCTGGGATGGTCGCGGCAGCAGTGGGTCGACGAACTTGCCACCGCGGCGACCGAGTTCTGGGTCCTGTACGGCGACGGCAACCCGCTCGGGTACGTCCACCTGCAGCCCCAGCCGACCGATCGTGGGACAGCGGTCGAGATCCGGTACTTCGGGCTCGCCGAGACCGCGATCGGTCGCGGACTCGGCGGACCGCTGCTGGAACACGGCGTCCGGGCCGCCTGGACCCTCCCCGAGCGCACCGGGATCCCCGCGGTGTCGCGCGTGTGGGTCCACACCTGTTCGCTCGACGGACCCGCCGCCCTCGCCAACTACCGGGCGCGTGGGCTCGTCGCCACGGGCTCCGAGGAGACGGACGAGGACGTCCCCGACCGTCCGATCGGCGCGTGGGTCGCCACGGGCGGCCCGGCCGGCTGATCGCCGGGGACGGGAGGCCCGTGGCCGGCTGGCCACGGGCCTCCCGTCCGGCTCCGCGGCCGACGGGAGGCGCGGTGCGGGCTCGCCACGGGCCTCCCGTCCGCCACGCGCTGTCGAGCGGGCTCAGCCGATCGCCAGCACGTCGAAGGCGCGCTCCATGGCGTGCGCCGGACCGCCGACGTCGTCGTGCAGCGCCCACCAGGTCAACGCCGCACTCGCCGCGGCGGCGACCGCGTGCGCGCGGACGGTGACCGCCAGGTCGTCCGTCGGGCGCCCTTCCCGTTCGGCGACGAAGTGGACGATCGTCTCCGTCAGGGACGTGACCGTCGCCTCGCCGCCGCGCTCCAGGGACGGGTTCGCACGGATGACGCGGAGCCGGCGCCGCGTCACCTCGAGCGCGGCGTCCGGGAACGACGCGCCGACCAAGTACGCGGTGCGCAGGGCCACTCCCGACGCCTCCGTGGCGGGTCGGCGTTGCAGCGCCTCGGTGAAACGCGCAGCGAACTCGTCGAGTCCGCCCCACACCAGCGCGGACTTGCTCGGGAACAGGCGGAACAGCGACCGACGGCTGATCCCGGCGGCCGCGGCGATGTCGTCCATCGACACGGCGTCGAAGCCGTCGTCGTCGAAGAGCCGGAGTGCGGTGAGGGACACCGCGCCGGGGTCGATCGTGCGCGGGCGCCCGGTCGGACGGTCGCTCGTCGGACTCATCGGTTCCTTTCGGCACTGAGTGCTACAACTGGGGGTGGCGCACCTGGCGCCGCTCGACGAGGAGGCACCATGACCGACACCACCACCGGACGCTTCACCGGCAGGACCATCATCGTCACCGGAGCGGGATCCGGCATCGGGCGCGCCACGGCCGCCCGGATCGCGCACGAGGGCGGCCGGGTGATCGCGACGGACGTCGTGGCCGAGCGCCTCGACGCCCTGCGTGCCGAGCTCGTCGAGTCCGCCGGACTCGCGGTCGAGACGGTCGTCGGCGACGTCACCGGGACCGAGACGATCGACGCGGTGCTCGCTGCCGCGGGTGACCGCATCGACGGCCTGGCCAACGTCGCCGGGATCATGGACGCGTTCCTGCCACCGAGCGAGGTCGACGACGCCACGTGGGACCGGGTCTTCAGCGTCAACGTCACGGGTCCGATGCGCCTGACCCGGGCGGTGCTGCCGGTGATGATCGCTGCCGGTCGCGGCGCCGTCGTGAACGTGGCGTCGGAAGCGGCCCTGCGTGGGTCGGCTGCCGGCGTGGCGTACACGGCGTCGAAGCACGCGATCGCCGGGTTCACCAAGAGCGTCGCCTTCTTCCACGGGCCGCAGGGGATCCGCGCGAACGCCGTGGCGCCGGGTGCCGTGGCGACCAACATCGAGGCGCCGATGCGCAGCGAGTACGCGGCCGGACGGATCGGCCCGCTCCTGCAGGTCGTCGTCCCGCCGGTGGCGCAGCCCGAGCAGCTCGCGGCCGCGATCACCTGGCTGCTGAGTGACGACTCGGCGAACGTCAACGGTGCCGTCCTGCCGAGCGACGGCGGCTGGTCGGTGGTCTGACGGACGCGAGCCGCGCCACCAGGCCGCGCACCGTGCGCGGTTTGTCTTCGGTGCGAGCTTGACGGCTCGGTGCGAGGCAACAACCTTGCACCGAGCCACCAAGCGCGCGAGCACCGGGCCGTCCGCGTGCGGACCGGGGGCGTCCGCGTGCTCAGCCGCGCCGCATCGCCGCCGTCCGGACCGACAGCCAGATCGCGACGCCGTAGACGACGAACGCCAGCACGACGTGCCACGGCGTCACCCAGTCCCAGCCGAGGGTCGTGATCGCGTGGCCGAGCAGCCACTGCACGACGCTCAGGACGAACAGCGCCCCGGCGCCGACGGCAGCGAGTCGAGCAGCGCTGAGCCGCGTGAACGCGACCACGGCCGCGGCCAGGGCGAAGACCATGATCGGGTAGGCGACGAGCCCGTGGACGTCCGTCCAGGTCGCCTTCGCGGACTCGGGCAGGCCGTCGGAGATGAACTCGCCGGCGGTCAGCGACTGCAGGAAGACGAACAGGACGGTCAGCCCGACCAGGACCGCGAAGGCCCGCCGGGGTCCGGCGGGGAGCGTGCTCGTGGTGCGGGAGTCGGACCGGGTGGTGGGGACAGTCATGGCGAGGACGCTAGCCAGCCCGGCGCGCACCGTGCCCGCGCGGCGTCGTTCGAAACCTCACACGATGCGCGGGCCGGATGCTGGTTGGCTGGGGGCATGGCGGCGATCCTGGTGGTGGAGGACGACCCGGCGATGGGCGCCCTGGTCGCGCGTGGGCTCACCGGCGAGGGCCACACCGTGACGGTCGTGACCGACGGCGTCGAGGCGCTCCTCCGTGCCCGCGAGCAGGCGTTCGATGCGGCGGCCATCGACGTGATGCTGCCGGAGATGACCGGCTTCGAGGTGTGCCGCCGGCTGCGCGAGATGGGGCAGGACCTGCCCGTGATCCTGGTGACCGCGCGCGACGCCGTCGACGACCGCGTGTTCGGGCTCGACTCCGGCGCCGATGACTACCTGACCAAGCCGTTCGCGATCGCCGAGCTGAACGCCCGGATCCGCGCGCAGCTGCGTCGTCGTGCAGCGGGCACCGCGACCGTCGTGACGGCCGGACGGGTGCGGCTCGACGTGGTCGCCGTGCGTGCATCGGTCGACGGACGCGACCTGCCACTGAGCGTCAAGGAGTTCTCGCTGCTGCGCTTCCTGATCCAGGGGAGTCCGGCGACGCGCTCGCGGGCCGAGGTGCTGCAGGAGGTCTGGGGGAGTGCCGAGCACTTCGACCCGACGATCGTCGACCAGTACGTCAGCTACGTGCGGAAGAAGCTGACCGCGGCGGGGGCCGACGTCGTGATCCGCACGGTGCGCGGCATCGGCTACGCGCTCGAGCCGATGGTCGGACCCGCGTGATGCGTCTCCTCGGGCGGCTGTCGATCCGCGCGCGGATCACCCTCGGCAGCCTGGTCATCGGCGCGGTCGTGCTCGCCGGGGTGGCCGGGGTGCTGCACCTGCAGATCCGGCAGGCGACGCTCGCGACGGACCGGTCGCTGGCCGCGGGTGACGCCGCCCCGTTCGTCTCCGACCTGCGGAACAACCCCGACGAACCGCCGGACCGCCCGGCCGAGGACGTCCTGGTCGGCATCCGGAGTGCGGACGGCAGCTGGGTCGTCGACGCCCTTCCGGCCGACGTCCGCCGGGTGCTGCCCGACACCGTCCCGGACGACCAGGTCACGCTGCGCCTGCACACCGACCGTCGGAGCGTCACGGTCGTCGGCACCCCGGTCGTCAACGACCGTGGGACGTTCGTCGTCTGGGCCGCATACGACGGCCGCGCCGGGCAGGAGACCCTGGAACGCGTCGACCGGTCCCTGGTGATCGGGGTGCTCCTGGCCGTCGCGGCGTTCGCGGGGACGGCGTGGCTGCTCTCGACGCTGGCGCTCCGGCCGGTGGGTCGGTTGCGACGGACCGCCGAGGACATCAGCGCGGGCCGCAGCGGTGGGCACCTGCCCGTCGGCACGTCGGCCGACGAGCTCGACGACCTGGCGCGGACCCTCAACGCGTTCATCGACCGGCAGCGCGCAGACGCCGCACGCGAGCGACAGATGGTCTCCGACGCCAGCCACGAACTGCGGACTCCGCTCGCGGCGCTGACCGCGCGGCTGGAGCTGGCACACCGCGAGTCCGGCGACGCCGAGGCACTCGAACGCGAGCTGAGCGCCGCCGAGGTCGACGCGGCGCGGCTCGTCGCGCTGGCGAACACGCTGCTCGAGCTGAGCCGCCTGGACGAGGACGGTCCGCAGCCGACCACGACAGCGCGCGACCTCGTCACCGAGTTGATGGGCAGCGTGGACCGCGCCCGGGCGCTCGGCGGGGTCGAGGACCGCGACATCGACTTCGACGTCGATGCGCCCGACAGCGACGTCCGGTACGCGATCGGCACCGCGGCCTTCGCCCGCGTCGTCGACAACCTGGTCGCGAACGCGGTCGCCGCCGGCAGCGTGGGCGGTGTGGTGCGGGTGGCACTCGGCCAGGAGGACCGGCTCGGCCTGGTCCTGCGGGTCACCGACGACGGTCCCGGCGTGCCGGTGGACTTCCTCCCGCGGGCGTTCGACCGGTTCACGCGTGCCGACGAGGCCCGGCGCTCCCGGCTCGGCGGCAGCGGGCTCGGGCTCGCGCTCGTGCGGGCCGTGGCTGAGCGGGCCGGCGGGAGCGCATCACTCGCCAACCCGGTGGGCGGGGGCGCGGAGGCCGTGGTCCGGTTGCCCGCGCTCTGACCGCGGCGCTTCGTTCGAGGTCTCGAACGAAGCGCCGTGGCCGTTCCCGGTCCACGCATAGGAGTCATCCTCAGGCTGTGTGTCACCCGACCACCTGCTGAAGAGGAGCGCGACGATGATCGACACCGCTCGCCCCGCCCGCACCGCCGTCCGACACGCGGTCCCACCCGCTGCCGAGCCGCTCGACGTCGCTGTCGGACGCCGCCGCCGAGCCCACCGTCGGCGCACCGCCGCGGGCGACCTGCTGGGTGTCCTGGCGTGGGCGTCGGCTGCCGCCGCGGTCGCGCTCTGGCTGGCCTCGCCGGGGTCGCACACGGTGTCCGGCATCAGCGGCTGGCTGACCGACGCGGGCATCGTCGCGGGGCTGGTCGCGACCGACCTGGTGCTGGTCATGCTCGTGCTGGCCGCCCGGGTCCCGCTCATCGACCGCACCTTCGGCCAGGACACCGCGATCGCCGTGCACCGGTCGCTCGGCAAGCCCTCGCTGTACCTGCTGCTGGCGCACGGCCTGTTGCTCACCCTGGGCTACGGCGCGGCGGACCGGACGAACCCGATCGCCGAGACCATCGCGCTGTTCTCGACGCCGGACATGCCGCTGGCGTACCTGGGACTCGGGCTGTTCGTGGCCGTCGTGGTGACGTCGCTCGTCGCCGTGCGCCGGCGCCTGCCGTACGAGGCGTGGCACGTGATCCACCTGCTCAGCTACGCCGCGGTGCTCGTGGCGTTGCCGCACATGCTCAGCGTCGGCAGTGTCCTGGCGAACGGCACCTGGCAGCGGGTGTACTGGATCGCGCTGTACGTGATCGCGCTCGGGCTCATCGTCGTGTACCGGTTCCTGCTGCCCGTCGTGGTCTCCCTGCGGCACCGCATCCGTGTCGTGGCGGTGGAGCCGATCGCGCCCGGCGTGGTGTCGATCCACCTGACCGGGCGGGACCTCGACCGGCTGGGAGTGCGCGGCGGGCAGTACGGCGTGTGGCGGTTCTGGACCGCACGGACCTGGTGGCACGCACACCCGGTCTCGTTCTCCGCCGTTCCCGGTGCCCGCTCTGCACGCATCACCGTGCGCGACCTCGGCGCCGGATCGGCCCGACTCGGTCGGATCACCCCCGGGGCGGTCGTCTCGCTCGAGGGGCCCTACGGACTGTTCACCACGCGAGCCCGGACGGCTCCCTTCCTGGCGCTCGTCGCCTCGGGGATCGGAATCACCCCGGTCCGCGCGCTGCTCGAGGACACCGACCTGCGGCCGGGCGAGGCAACCGTGCTGCTGCGCGGGACGGACGCCGACCAGCAGTACCTGTGGCACGAGACCGCCGCGTTGGCCGCGTCGACCGGCAGCGTGTGCGCCACCATGGTCGGTCCCCGCGCATGGTCCCGCGACAGCTGGATGACCGAGGACGACGTCCGACGCGGTGTGACGCTGCGCTCGGTGTTCCCGCGCCTGCTCGAGTCCGACCTGTACGTGTGCGGCCCGCAGGTGTGGGCTGACCTGGTCGTCCGCGAGGCCCGGCTCGCCGGCGTCCCCGAACACCAGATCCACCAGGAACGGTTCGGCTCGTGAGGGCGCGGATGGTGGCCGGCGGGATCGTCTCGTCCGCCGCGGTCCTGGTCATCGGCTGGCAGCTCGGCGCGCAGCCGGCGGTGACGACACCGGTGCAGCAGGGCACGACCAGCGGCAGCGCCTCGTCGGGCAGCGGTACCTCCGGCACGTCCACCGGGACCGGGACCTCGACCGCGTCCGGCACGTTCACCGGCACCACCGCCCAGACCCGGTACGGGCCGGTCCAGGTGGAGATCACCGTCGCCGGCGGGAAGATCACCGAGGTGACGGCGCTCCAGCTGACGAACCAGGACGGTCGCTCGGTCGCGATCAGCCAGCAGGCCGCCCCGATCCTGCGACAGGAGGCCCTGCAGGCGCAGTCCGCGAAGATCCAGGCGGTGAGCGGCGCGACCTACACCAGCGACGGCTACGTCACCTCGCTGCAGTCCGCGATCGACCAGGCGGGCCTGTGAGCGTCCGGACGTTCCCGACGATGGGCACCGTGGTCAGCCTCCGCGGTGCCGACGACGCCACCGCGGCCGAGGTCCGCAGCGTGTTCGCCGGGTACGACCACCGCTACAGCCTGTACGACCCGAGCTCGGTGCTGCGCCGCGTGGCCGACGGGGCGCTCCGCCTGCCGGACACCCCGGACGAGGTCCGTGCGACGTACGCCCTGGCGCTGGCATGGCGTGACCGGACCCACGGGGCGTTCACCCCGCACCGCCCGGACGGCGTCGTCGACCTGTCCGGGGTCGTCAAGGCGATGGCCATCCGTGACGCCGGCACGGTGCTCGACGCGGCTGGTCACGACTGGATGCTCAGCGTGGGCGGCGACGTGCTGGTGCGCGGGCAGCACGAGGAGCAGCCCTGGGGCGTCGGGATCGTCGACCCGACCGACCGGCAGCGGGTGGTCGCCGTCGTCCCCCTCGCAGCTCCACGTCGGGCGGTCGCGACGTCCGGCACGGCGGAACGCGGCGAGCACATCTGGCGCCGCGCCGCCCCGACGTTCGTCCAGGCCACCGTGGTCGCCGACGACATCGTCACCGCCGACGTGCTCGCCACCGCGATCGTCGCCGGCGACGAGACCGACCTGGCCGGGTTCACCGCGGACGAGGACGTCGACGTCATCGCGTTCGGTGCCGACGGCCGGGTGTGGGCGACGCCGGGCCGCGCGACCGCCGCGCTGACGCAACCGAGCACGGTGCGAGGCTGACGGCCTCGAGCACGGTGCGAGCTTCCCGCTCGGTGCGAGGTTGACGGCCCGGTGCGGGGGGCAACCGCGCACCGGGCGGCCAAGCTCGCACGGACCGCCGCCGCACCCCGCCCGGTCAGCGGAACGTGATGTCGAGCGCCACCTGCCGCGGCCAGAGTGCGTATCGGGGGAGCACGTCCGGCCCGCATGCCCGTGACCCGAGCCCGTGCTGCGCAGCGTCGAGGTACAGGTGGAGTCGATCGGACGCCGGCAGCTCGTGCGCGTGCCCGACGGCGCTCCACTGCTGGGCACTGTGCCGCGCGACCTGGAAGCCGGGCAGCGTGGCGCCGTGCCCCTCGGCGGCGGCGACGACGAGCGGACCGAGCCGCAGTTCGTGCAGCCCCGGCCGGTGCCCGGTCTCCTGCGGCCGCGCGTACCGGATGCCGAGGTCGTCGATCGGCGCGGTGAAGCGTCCGACCTCGACGCCGTTGCGGGCGTCGGCGTAGGACTCGTGCGGACCGGTGCCCCACCACGAGGCGTCGTCGGTCAGGTCCTCGGGCAGCTCCAGGTGCAGCCCGATCCGCGGCCACGTGCAGTCCCACGGACCGATCGGCACGGTGGTCCAGCGCAGGCGCAGGCTGCCGTCGTCGCCAGTCCAGCGGAACTCGGACTCGATGCCCGTCGAGGAGCCCGCCGGCATCGACCGGACGCGCTGCACGAGGGCCCGCCCGTCGGTCTCGAGCGACAGCACGCGGTGTGTCAGCCGGTCGAGGCCCCGCTCGCGCCAGCGGTCGGCGGACGGCGGGACGGACTCGTCGCCCCGCCCCGAGGTGAGTTCCGGCAGCACCGTCTCGGAGGACCCCTGTCCGGCGGCACGGTCGTTCTCGGTGGGCGCACGCCACAGTTCCGGCCGCGGTCCGGCGAGCGGGACACCGCGCCACGACCGCAGCGTGCCGTCGTCCGAGAACACCGCGGACACCGGCAGTGCGGTCCGGCCCGGCCGGCCGGACTCGGCCTCGACGGGCTCGACTGCGACCACGTCGGCCGCGACCTGGCCGCTCGCGACGGCGTGCCCGGCGTCCGCCCATGCGGTGTCGGCACGCAGGTCCGCTCGGAAGGTCAGGTGCGCACGGTGGCCTCGCCGCGGGGCGATCGCCTCGCTCGGCAGGGCGACTGTCGCCTCCGAACCGGGTCGGACGGGAGGCACGTCCAGCGTCCCGTCGTCGACCGCGCGTCCGTCGACCCGCAGCTCCCACGACACGACCAGGTCTGCTGTGTCGGCGTGCGCCCGGAGGTTCCGGACGGTCAGCGACGAGCCCGTCCGGACGAAGCGGACGGGCGCCCAGAGCGCCGCCAGGTCGGCGAGTGCGGGGGTGGGCGTGCCGTCGGACAGCACCAGACCGTCCATCACGAAGACCCCGTCGTGGACGGGCTCGCCGAAGTCGCCGCCGTACCCGAAGTACGTCGTGCCGTCGGCCGTCCGGGTGCGGAGGCCGTGGTCCCGCCACTCCCACACGAACCCGCCGTGCAGCGACGGCCACCGCTCGATGCGCTCCTGGTACTCGGCGAGCATGCCCGGCCCGTTGCCCATCGCGTGGCCGTACTCGCACAGCAGGAACGGCTTGGCCCGCTGTCGGGCACCGGCGGCGGGACCCGAGGTCTCGTGCACCGGCATCGTGACCGTGCCGCACACCGAGTCGATCTCCTCGAGCGTCGGGTACATCCGCGAGTAGACGTCCGTGTACGCGCCGTCGACGTCGCCCTCGTAGTGGATCGGCCGCGAGGGGTCGCGCTGTCGGATCCAGTCCGCCATCGCCGCCAGGTTCCGCCCGGTGCCGGACTCGTTGCCGAGCGACCACATCACGACCGAGGCGTGGTTCTTGTCCCGCTCGACGGTGCGCCGTACCCGGTCCAGGTACGCGTCGCGCCACGTCGGGTCGTCGGAGGGGTTGCCGACCCAGTCGACCTCCCAGAAGCCGTGGGTCTCGAGGTCGCACTCCAGCACGACCCAGAACCCGAGCTCGTCGGCGAGCTCGAGGAAGCGCGGGTGCGGCGGCTGGTGGGCGGTGCGGATCGCCTGGACGTTGTGGCGCTTCATGAGCGCGAGGTCGGCGCGGACCACGTCCTCGTCGAACACCCGGCCGAGGTCGGGGTGGGTCTCGTGCCGGTTCACGCCGTGGAACACGAGCGGGACGCCGTTGGCCAGCAGCTGGTCGCCGACGACCTCGACGCGACGGAACCCGACCCGCATGCGGACCCGTTCGCCGTCGGTCGCGACCGTCAGGTCGTACAGCCGGGGGATCTCGGCCGACCACGCGTCGACGACGCCGACGTCGAGGTGGGCCGGCGAGGCGGGGCTGATCCGGGCCTCCAGTCCGGTCTCCGGCAGCCGGACCGTGACCGACCCGGCGGTGGTGACCGTCTCGATGCGCAGCCGGCCGCGGCCCGTGACGGGGTCGCGGTCTGCGGTGACGAAGACGTCGTCGAGCGCGTCGACCGGGCGGTGTTCCAGCGCGACCGAGCGGAAGACGCCCGGCAGCCACCACTGGTCCTGGTCCTCGAGGTAACTGCCCTGCGACCACTGGTGCACACGGAGCGCGACCGTGTTGGTGCCCGGACGCAGCACGTCGGTGACGTCGTACTCGACCGCGAGCCGGCTGCCGGTGGACCAGCCGATCTCGGTGCCGTTGACCCACACATGGGCGAGCGACTCGGCGCCGTCGAGCCGCAGCACGGTCCGCCCGGTCGCGGGCCAGTCGTCGGGGAGATCGACCGTGCGGACGTGGTCGCCGGTCGGGTTCGTGTCGGGGACGTGCGGCGGGTCGACCGGGAACGGGTAGCGGATGTTCGTGTACCAGGGGGATCCGTGGCCGTGCAGGGGCCAGTGGGACGGGACGACCAGGTCGTGCCAGTCGGCGCCGTCGGGTCCGTGCACGGCGAACGGCGGGATGCCGTCGACCTCGTCGAGCGGCGCGTGGTCGGTGAGCCGGAACCGCCACACGCCGTCGAGTGACAGTGCCCTGGCGTCCGACCGGACCCGTGCGCGAGGAGGCAGGCGCGAGTCCGAGCCGGGCGTCGTGGTCCCAAGGGGCCGGACGGCGTGCGGTGCGCTCACTTGATGGCGCCCTTGGCGATGTCCCCGATGAACTGGCGGGCACCGATGAGGAACACGACCAGCAACGGCAGGACGGACAGCAGCGCGCCGGCCATCACCATGCTGTAGTTGTTCGCGAAGGTGGTGTTGAGCTGCGCCATCGCGACCTGCAGCGTCAGGTGGTTCGGGTCGTTGAGCACGATGAGCGGCCACAGGTAGTCGTTCCACGAGCCGATGAACGTGAAGATCCCGAGGAACCCCAGGCCCGGACGGATGAGCGGCAGGCACACGGTCCACCACTGCCGGAAGAACCCGGCGCCGTCGATCACCGCGGCGTCCATCAGCTCGTCCGGGACGCTCGACAGGATGTACTGCCGCAGCCAGAAGATGCCGAACGCGTTCGCCGCGGCCGGCACGATGAGCGCCTGCAGGTGCCCGACCCAGCCCAGGTTCGTCATCGTGATGAACTGCGGGATCACCGACAGCTGCATCGGCAGCATGAACGTGACGAGCACCACGGTGAACAGCGTCTTGCGCAGCGGGAAGTCGAACTTGGCGAACGTGAACGCCGCCAGCGAGTCGAAGAACAGCACGAGCGCGGTGACGCTCACCGAGACGATCACGGTGTTCAGCAGCGCGCCGCCGAAGTCGATCTTGTCGAAGACCTCGCCGATGTTCTGGAAGAGCCACGGCCCCGGCACGAACACCGGCGGCGACTTGTAGATGTCGCTCGTGGTGTTGCTCGCCATCACGAACAGCCAGTACAGCGGGAAGATCGACACCACGGCGCCCAGGGTGAGCAGCGTGTACAGCACCACGCGTGACGCGGGCGGTCGACGGTGGCGGCGCCGGGTCAGGGGAGAGCGCGGTTCGGTCTGCGCCGCCGTCGGGCGCTGGGTCAGGACGGTCACGACTGTGCCTCTTCCTTGCGGCCGGCGGTGAAGCGCCAGCTGATGATCGTGAACACGACGACGATGAGGAACACGCCCCAGGCGATGGCTGCGCCGTAGCCGAAGCGGTTGAAGCCGAAGGCCTGCTGGTAGAAGTAGAGGACCATCGTCAGGCCGCCCTGCCCGGCACCGCCGCTGTTGGTGGACCCGGCGGTGGTGGTCAGGACCTGGGCCTCGGTGAAGCTCTGCAGGCCGGTGATCGTGCTGACGACCAGCACGAAGATCACCGTCGGGCGCAGCAGCGGCAGGGTGATCGAGAAGAAGCTGCGGAAGGCGCCGGCGCCGTCGATCTTGGCTGCCTCGTACACCTCGCCGCCGATGGACTGCATGCCGGCCAGGAAGATGATCGCGTTGTAGCCCGTCCACTGGTAGGTGATCAGGAGCGACACGGTGACCTGGATGCCGAACGGCGTGCTCAGCCACGGCACCGCGGGCAGACCGACGGCGTGCAGCAGGGTGTTGGCCAGGCCGAAGTTCTGCCCGAAGATCGAGCCGAACAGCACCGCCATGGCGACGACCGACGTGATGTTCGGGATGAAGTAGGCGATGCGGAGTGCCGTGCTGTAGCGGACGGCGCTGTTGAGCATCGCCGCCACGACGATGGCGATGACGAGCATCGGGAACGTCGACAGCGCGAAGATGACGAAGGTGTTGCGGATCGACAGGTAGAACGTCGGGTCGGCGAAGAGCTTCTGGAAGTTCTCCAGGCCGACCCAGGTCGGGTCGCCCAGACCGTTCCAGTCCTGGAAGGACAGCACGAGCGAGTACATCGTCGGGTACAGCCCGAACACCAGGAACAGGATGAAGAACGGTGCGACGGCGAGGTACATCGGCCAGGTGCGGCGGATGCCCCGCCGGCGGGGCCGGGTCGACGGACCCGGCCCCGCCAGCGACGGTGCGACGGAGGTCGTCACTTGGCTGACTCCAGCGCCGACTTCGCGGCCTTGACGGCGTCGTCCCAGGCCTGGTCCGCGTCCTTGCCCTGCGACTGGATGTTCGTCAGCTGGGTGAGGTACGGCGCCGAGACCTGGGCGTCGTAGGGGCTGGTGTACTTCGTCGGCATCGACTCGATCGCGTCCTTGAACACGGACGCGGTGTCCTGGCCGCCGAAGAACGAGTCGCCCTTCGTCAGCGCTGACTCGTCGAGCGCCTTGGACGAGGACGGGAAGTTGCCGACCTGGCTGTACGTGGTCGCCTGGGCCGACGGCGAGATCAGCGACTCGATGACCTTGAGTGCGGTCTTCTTGTCGGACGTGGCGGCGGGGATGGTCAGGAACGAACCACCGACGTTGCCGGGCCCGCCGGGCGTCGCCGTGACGCGCCAGTTGCCCGACGTGTCCGGCGCCGCGCTCTTGATGTCCCCGGCGTGCCATGCGGCGCCGAGGACGGTCGGGATGGTGCCCTTGTTGACGGCTGAGGCCCAGTCCGGGCTGCCGTCCTCGATGCCGGCGACGATGCCGTCCTTCTCGGCGGTGACGGCGCGGTCCCAGGCCTGCTTGACCGTGTCGCTGTCGCCGGTGAACTTGCCCGACTTGTTGACGAACCCGCTGTCGGCCTGCGCCATCGACCAGCTGAAGACGTCGCCCATCGAGACCTCGAGCGACGCGCCCGTCTTCTCCTTGAGCTGCTTGCCGAACGCGAAGTACTTGTCCCACGTACTGGTGGCGTCCGCGACGGCTGCGGGCTCGGAGGGCAGCCCCGCCTTCTCGAGGACGTCCTGACGGTAGAACAGCGCCGAGGGGCCGATGTCCGTCGGCAGCCCGATCAGCTTGCCGTCGGCGGTGGTGGCCTCGGCGAGCTTCCACTTCGGGAACTGCGCGAGGTACGAGGCCGGCACCACGTCCTTCAGATCGGTGAACAGACTCGACTGCTGCAGGAAGTAGGGCATGTCCTCGCCCTTGACGCCGGTGATCGAGGGGATGTTGCTCTTGCCGGTGAACGTCGTCACGAGCTTCTGCTTGAAGTCACCGCCGATGACGTTGACCTGCAGCTTGTCGGAGCTGAACTCCTTCTTGGCGCTCGAGACCACCGTGTCGCCGACGGCGCCGGGCCACAGCCAGGTGGTGAGCTTGCCGGACGATGCGGACGAGCCCGCGGAGCAGCCGGTGAGGACGATGGCCGCGGCGACCGCGGTGGCGAGGACCGCGGCGGTGCGGCGACGCTTCGAGGAGGTGCGCATGGGGTGTCTCCTGGTGTTCGGGAAGTGGAGCGGGGAGGGGGAGGTGGTGGGTCAGGTGGTCCGGCCCGCGGTGGCGGGCGTGACGGACAGGAGGCTCGTGGCGAGGAACCCGAACCGGTCCGGATCCGCGGCGGCCGGGTTGGCGGCCAGCCACGGGGCCAGGTCACCGGCGCGGGGGGCGGTGGACGCGCCTCCGGGCCGGGAGACGGTGATCGCGGCGACGAGCGCGGCGAAGTCGACCCGCTCGCGCAGCGGCAGGTCGGTGAGCGAGGCCACGGCGAGCGCGGCGCAGAAGACGTCACCGGCGCCGGTCGCGTCGACCGCGCGGACCCGGACGGGCGCCGCGACGACCTCGTCGCCGGTGCTCGCGTCGACCGCGACGACGCCGTCGCCGCCCATGGTCACGACACTGAGCGGGACACGCTCGGCCAGCGCTCGTGCGGCTCGGACCGGGTCGTCGGTGCGGGTGTAGGCCATCGCCTCGCGGTCGTTCGGGGTGAACGCGTACGCGCCGTCGATCGCGTCGAGGAGTGCGGGGTCCCAGGCGCCGGACGCGTCCCAGCCGACGTCGGCGAAGACACGCAGACCCCGATCACCGCTGGCGCGGACCCAGTCGGCGGTGGTCGCGTCGACGTGGAGTGCGGCGACGCGCCCGCCCCGTGCCGGCAGCAGGTCGTCGAGGGCGACGGGGGACTCGGTCCCACCGGTGACGATCGCGCGGTCGCCGTCGTACCCGAGGCAGGCGCTGACCGGGACGCTCCAGCCCGGCACCGTACGGAGCAGGTCGGTGCCGATGCCCTCGGCCGCCAGCGACGACCGGCACAGGTCGCTCAGGGCGTCGTCCCCGACGGCCGCACAGGCGTCGGTGGACGCACCGAGGCGGGCCGCGGCGATCGCGAAGTTGGCGATGCCGCCGGGCGTCCAGGCGAAGTGCCGGGTCCAGTGCTCCTCGCCCAGGACGGGTGCGCCGTGCAGGTCGGCGAACACCGCGTCGAAGAACAGCATGCCGGCAACGAGCACGTCGGCATCGGTGCTGAGGTGCAGTCGGTCGTCCATCGCGGTCTCCATCGGTCGGCGCTGAGGAAGTTGTAACACAGATCGATCCCGATCGCGCAGGATTTTGGTTGAAGATCATTGCAAGTTGATCGATTTTGATCGCTATGCTGGTGACCATGAAGGACATCCGCGATCTCGCCATCCTCGATCGACTGCGGGCCGCCCGCGCCGCGTCGGTGACCGACCTGGCCGAGGCGACCGGGTCCAGCGTCGCGACGATCCGCCGCGACCTGCAGCGGCTCGACGATGCCGGCCTGCTGCGGCGCACCCGCGGCGGCGCGGTCCTCGCCGACGGCCACGAGGGCGACGCCCCGTTCCCCGAGGTCGAGACCGTGCACCGCGACGAGAAGGTCCGCATCGCCCGGGCCGCCGCCGACCTGATCGAGGACGGCCACACCGTGGTGCTCGACATCGGTACGACCGTCCTGCAGCTCGCGATGCTGCTGCGCGGGCGCCCCGTCACCGTCATCACCGCGAACATGGCGGTGTTCGAGGCGCTCAAGGACGACGCCGCCGTGCACCTCGTGCTGCTGCCGGGCGACTACGACCCCGTGTACCACTGCGTCTCGGGACCCCTGACCACCGACTCGCTCCGACTCATCCGCGCCGACCACGCCTTCCTGGGCGTCAGCGGGATCTCGGCGAGCGGCGACCTGCGCGACACCACGATCGCGCAGGTCCCCATCAAGCAGGCGATCGCCACCGCGTGCGACGAGGTCACCGTCCTCGCCGACAGCAGCAAGTTCCCGGGCACCGGGGCCGCGCGCATCGACCTGCCGTCATCGATCGTGCGGGTCGTCACCGACGCCGAACCGCCGGTCCCGGTCGCCGCCGCGTTCGCCGCGCACGGCGTGGAGGTTCTCGTCCCGTGAAGCTCGTCATGATCGGCGGTGGCGGGTTCCGCACGCCGCTGGTGTACTCCGCCCTGCTCCGCGACCACGCCCCCGGGCGGGTCACCGAGGTCGCCCTCGTCGACGTCGACGCCGACCGCCTGCGCACGATGGCCCGGATCCTCGCCGACCAGGCCGACGGGGTCGCCGACGCCCCCGTCGTCTCCGTGCACACCGACGTCGAGGCGGCGCTCCCCGGTGCCGACTTCGTGTTCTCGGCGATCCGGGTCGCGGGGATGGAGGGCCGGGCGACCGACGAGCGGATCGGCCAGTCCCACGGCGTGATCGGGCAGGAGACCGTCGGCTTCGGCGGGATCTCGTACGCGCTCCGCACGCTGCCGATCGTCATGGAGCTGGCTCGGACGATCCGCCGTCTTGCTCCGGACGCCTGGGTGATCAACTTCACCAACCCCGCCGGCGTCGTCACCGAGGCCATGTCGACCGTGCTGGGTGACCGTGTGATCGGCATCTGCGACTCGCCGATCGGCCTGGCCCGTCGTGCGCTGGGCACGCTCGGCATCCAGCACGGCCCCGACGTCGAGCTCGAGTACGCGGGTCTGAACCACCTGGGCTGGCTGACCGCCCTGCGCGTCGACGGGGTTGACCGGCTGCCCGAGGTGCTCGCCGACCCGGGGCGGATCGAGTCCTTCGAAGAGGGCCGCCTGTTCGGCGCCGAGTGGGTGCAGGCGCTCGGGGCGCTGCCGAACGAGTACCTGCACTACTACGCCTACCGCCGGGACGTGCTGCAGGCCGACCAGTACGCGCCGCACACCCGCGCGCGCTACCTGGTCGAACAGCAGGACCGGTTCTGGGCGGACGCCGCGCAGAGCCCCCAGCCGTTCCACACCTGGCAGGAGAGCCGCCACGAGCGTGAGTCGACCTACATGGCGACCAACCGCGATTCGGTCGGCATGGGGGAGCGCGACCTCGAGGACATGACCTCCGGCGGCTACGAGGACGTCGCGCTCTCGCTCATGCGGGGCATCGCGTACGACCAGCCTGCCCGGCTCATCCTCAACGTGCCGAACCGGGGCACGCTCGCCGGACTCGACGACGACGCCGTGGTCGAGGTCCCGTGCACCGTCGACGCATCCGGCGCGCACCCGATCGCCGGAGCCCGCGTGCCCGACTTCGGGCTCGGCACCGTCACCGCGGTCAAGTACGTCGAGCGCCAGACGATCGAGGCAGCGCTCCACGGCTCCCGTTCCGCCGCGCTGCGCGCACTCGCCCACCACCCGCTCGTGGACTCCGTCCGGGTCGCCCGGGCGCTGCTCGAGGACGCGACCACGTCGTTTCCGCACCTGTCCTACCTGAGCTGACCCGCGACTCCCGGTCGACCCACCGACCGTGCTCGTCCCAGCAGCCCTGCCCACCCTGGCCCCGCCCACACGGCCCGTCCCGAAAGCCCCGCCATGCACCAGAACCAGAAGCTCGTCGAGGAGCGCATCGAGCGCGTCCTGAACGAACGGATCGTCCCCGCCGTCCACCAGGCCCGCACGCCCGTCGCACTGCGTGCGTGGCAGGTGCCCGACGAACCGGTGCCCGCGGACGAGGCCCTGGGCGCCGAGTACCGTCCCTTCGCGGTCGGTGAGCCGTGGGGTCGGGCGTGGTCGACCTGGTGGTTCGAGGTCACCGGCACGGTGCCGCCCGAGTGGGCCGGCCGGACCGTCGAGCTGCTCGTCGACCCCGGGTTCCAGGGGGACTGGCCCGGCAACCAGGCCGAGGGGCTGCTGCACACGCCGGACGGCACGCCGGTCAAGGGCATCCACCCGCGCAACCACTACCTGCGCATCGCGGACCAGGCGGAGGGCGGCGAGCAGGTGCACTACTTCCTCGAGGCCGCGGCCAACCCTGACATCCTGGTCAACGAGTTCGTCCCGACGCGGTACGGCTCGAAGAAGACCGCGCCCGAGACGCCGATCTACACCTTCCGCACCGCGGAGCTCGCCGTGTTCGAGCCCGAGGTCTGGGCGCTGCGGTTCGACGTCGAGGTGCTGTTCCAGATGGTGCGGGAGCTACCCGAGACCGACCCCCGCCGCGACGAGGTGCTGCGCGACCTGGAACGCGCGATGGACGTGCTGGCACTCGACGACATCGTCGGCACCGCAGGCGCCGCACGCGCCGAGCTCGCCGGTGCCCTCGCCAGCCCGGCCAACCGCTCCGCCCACCGCCTGAGCGGCATCGGGCACGCGCACATCGACAGCGCCTGGCTCTGGCCGATCCGTGAGACCAAGCGCAAGACCGGCCGGACGTTCTCGAACGTGCTCTCCCTGGCCGAGCAGTACCCGGACCTGAAGTTCGCCGCGTCGAGCGCCCAGCAGTACGCCTGGGTCAAGGAGCGGTACCCGTCGGTCTTCGCCGGGATCAAGGCCGCCATCGCGCGCGGCCAGTGGATCGTCGTCGGGTCGCAGTGGATCGAGCCGGACGGCAACCTGCCCGGCGGCGAGGCCATGGTCCGGCAGGTCACGCAGGGGCTGCGGTTCTTCGCGGACGAGCTCGACGTCGAGACCCACGGGATCTGGCTGCCCGACTCGTTCGGCTACACGGCGGCGTTCCCGCAGATCGCCAAACTCGCCGGGCTCGACTGGTTCCTGACGCAGAAGCTGTCGTGGAACCAGACGAACACCTTCCCGCACCACACCTTCTGGTGGGAGGGAATCGACGGCTCGCGGATCTTCACGCACTTCCCGCCGATCGACACCTACAACGCGACGCTCGAGGGCGAAGAGCTGCACCACGCCGTGCGGCAGTTCCGCGAGAAGGGTGCCGCGACCACCTCCCTGGTGCCCTTCGGGTACGGCGACGGCGGCGGTGGCCCGATCCGCGAGATGATGGAGCGCCAGCGCCGGGTGGAGTCCCTCGAGGGCTCGCCGCGCGTCGAGATCGAGCACCCGGACGACTTCTTCGCCCGAGCGCGTGCGGAGTACCCCGACGCGCCGGTCTGGGTCGGCGAGCTGTACCTCGAACTGCACCGCGGCACCTTCACGTCGCACGCTCGCGAGAAGCGCGGCAACCGCCGGGCCGAGCACCTGCTGCGCGAGGCCGAGCTGTGGTGGACCGCGGCGGCACTGCACGGCGCCGACTACCCGTACGACACGTTCGACCAGCTCTGGCAGGCGACCCTGCTGCAGCAGTTCCACGACATCCTGCCCGGGTCCTCGATCCAGTGGGTGCACGAGGAGAACGAGGGGACCTACCGCCGCACCCACGCCGAGATCGAGCAGCTCGCCCTCGACGCCCTCGCGGCGCTGGGGTCCGCCGCGGGCGCGGTCGGCGCGGTCGCGAACCCGGCCGACCACGCCCGCCGGGAGCTCCTCGTCGACGCTGACGGTCGGGCCGTCGGCGTCGTCGAGGTCCCCGGTCACGCGGTCGTGCCCGTGCGCGCGGTGTCGCCGGTGCACCCGGTCACGGCCATGCAGGACGAGGACGGCATCGTGCTCGACAACGGGCTCGTGCGCGTCCACGTCGACGCCGAGGGGCTGCTCGACTCGATCCGCGACCTGACCGCCGGCCGCGAACTCGTGCCCGCGGGCCGTTCCGCGAACCTGCTGCACCTGCACGAGGACCTGCCGAACGCGTGGGACGCGTGGGACATCGATGCGCACTACCGCCGCTCCGTCGTCGAACTCCGCGCCACGGACCGCATCGAACTGGACACGGACGGTGACCTGCGCGCGGTCGTGCGCGTGCACCGCACGTTCGGCTCGTCCGAACTCGTGCAGACCGTCACACTGCACGCCGACGACGTGCGCGTGCACCTCGGCGTCGACCTCGAGTGGCAGGAGCGCGAGAAGCTGCTCAAGGCCTCGTTGCCGTTCGTCGTGCACGCGCAGCACCACAGCGCCGAGATCCAGTTCGGCCACCTGCGCCGCCCGACCCACACGAACACCTCGTGGGACGACGCCCGCTTCGAGGTGATGGCGCACCGGTGGGTGCACGTCGAGGAACCGGGCTACGGCATCGGTGTGACGAACGCCGGCACCTACGGGCACGACATCACGCGCCGGGTGGGTGACTCCGGCGAGGTCGAGACCGAGGTCCGGCTGAGCCTGGTCCGCGGCGCGCAGTCACCCGACCCCCAGCAGGACCTGGGACACCACACCTTCGCCTACGCCGTCCACCCGGGCGCCGACATTGCCGCCACCGTGGCGAGTGGCTACGACCAGAACCTGCCGTTGCGTGCGGTGGCGGCGGGCGCGGACCTGACCGCTCCGGTGGTGTCCTCGTCGTCGGGCGTCCGCGTCGAGTCGGTCAAGCTCGCCGACGACCGGTCCGGCGACGTCGTCGTCCGGCTGTACGAGGCGCTCGGCGCACGGACCGACACCGAGCTGGACCTGCGGGTCGACGCGGCGTCGGTCGAGCAGGTCGACCTACGCGAACGGCCCCTGTCCGACCCGGCGCTGACGGCGCGGCACTTCGACTGGACGGGCGGCACCGTGTCGCTCGGGCTCCGGCCGTTCCAGGTGGTCACGCTGCGGGTGCGGCCGCGCGCCTGACTGAGCACGGTGCGGGGGAGCACGGTGCGCACGTGCGCACCGTGCTCGCGACGCGTCAGCCGAGCCGCCGGACCTGCTCGGCCGCTGCAGCGCCCCAGCCCGTCGGGTCGTCGCCGGGTGGCACGAACGCCAGGGACGTCCACAGCACCAGGACGTCCCACCACGCGGCCTCGGCCGACGACAGCGGGCTGACCGACTCGTACGCCCGGCGGAACGCCGCGCGGACCTCGGCGTCGACCGGCCCCCAGTCGTGGAAGCGCGTGCCGAGCAGGACGGCCCCGCGAGCGAGCTCGACGACGCGGTGGTCGAGCCGGAGGTCCTCGAAGTCGATCAGGCCGACGACCTCGCCGTCGGCGCACAGGACGTTGGCCGAGCGGACGTCACCGTGCACGACCTGTACCGGCAACGGCTCGCTCGGCACCGAAGCGAGCCGAGCGCGCAGCAGGTCGAGCGCCGCGGGCGGCAGGTGCGACGGGGCACCGTCGAGCCATCCCGTCACCTGGTCGACGAGCGGCAGGGGCGCCGGCCGGACGGCGGCGACGTCGTCGTGGCGCGGGCAGGCGGCCAGTGCGTCGTGCACCCGCGCGATCAACCGACCCGTCGACCGCACCGCATCGGGGTCATCGACGTCGAGGAGCTCGCCGCCGATCACCCGCTGCAGCCCGGCCGACACGCCGTCGACCTCGACCTGCACCGACCCGTCTCGGGCCGGCACGGGTGCCGACACCGGCAGCCCCCGGTCACCGAGCCACGCGACGACGTCGGCGGCGACCGCCAGCCGCGGGAAGCG
Source organism: Curtobacterium sp. MCLR17_007 (assembly GCF_003234655.2). Lineage (NCBI taxonomy): Bacteria > Bacillati > Actinomycetota > Actinomycetes > Micrococcales > Microbacteriaceae > Curtobacterium > Curtobacterium sp. MCLR17_007. The sequence continues at coordinate 1,598,395 of NZ_CP126271.1, forward strand.
TGAGGGCTCGATGCACCACTTGAGCAGGACCTGACCGGTGTCCGTGGCGAGCCATGCCAGGGCGTTCCGGTCGCTCATGACGATCCGCGTGCACGCCGAAGCTGCGATGCCCCAGTGCTCGCTTGCGGCCCGGACCGCCCACCCGGCTGCCTCGTCCTCGGACGCGAACCCGAACCGGTCGCGCAGCACCTCGGCCGCGTCGGCCGTCTCCCACAGCATCGTGATCCCCATGCGCGCAGACTGGCGCACGTTCCTGGGTCCCCGGCGGATTGGAGGCTCGTGGCGGGCCCGCCACGAGCCTCCAATCCGATCCCGGCCACGGATCAGGGGTGGCCGGGTCAGCGGTCGGCGAAGCCGCCGAGCATCCCCGAGATGAACCGCTTCTGCAGGAAGAAGTACAGGACCACGATCGGCAGCGCGACGATCACCCCCGCAGCGGAGAGCAACGAGTAGTCGGTCAGGTGCGCGCCCTTGAAGAAGGCCAGGCCGAGGGGCGCGGTGCGGTGGTCCTCACTGGTGATGAGGACCAGGGGGAGCAAGAACTCGTTCCACGTCCACATCGTGATCAGCAGCGCCATCGTCATGATCGGCGCGACGGCCGCGGGCACGATCACCTGCCACAGCAACTTGACGTCGCGGGCGCCGTCGAGCCGCGCGGCCTCGATCACCTCGCCGGGGAAGGCGCGGAACTGGCTGCGCATCCAGAAGATGCCGAACGCCAGGGACTGCGCGGTCTGCGGCAGGATCAGGCTCGTGTAGGTGTCGGTCAGGCCGACCGAGCGCAGGTTGAAGTAGAGCGGGATGATGAACGCCTCGGCCGGCAGCATCAGGCCGGCGAGCATCACGAAGAAGATCACGTTCGACCCGAAGAAGTCGAGCCGTGCGAAGGCGAACCCCGCGAAGACGGCGAGGACGGTGGTGAGCACGACGACCGACACCGTCACCAGCACGCTCGACAGCATGTACGACGCGAAGTGCCCCTGGTTCCAGGCGGCGCCGAAGTTCCCGAGGTCGATGGTGGACGGCACGCTGAAGCCACCCGAGTTCTGCGCCGACGGGGTGACCGACGACAGCAGCACCCCGATCAGCGGGATGATCGCGAACAGCGCGAACAGCGTCAGGATGACGTAGTTGACGGTCTTCTCGCGGACCGAGATCCTCATGCGACGTCCTTCGGCTGGATGCGGCTGATCAGCGCCGTGACGATCAGGATGACGACGGTGAGCGACACCGCGACGGCCGCGGCGGACCCGACCTGCCCGGTCTGGAACGCCCGGTTGTACGCCTCGAACGCGGGGACCGACGTCGAGTTCCCCGGACCGCCGCTCGTCGTGACGTAGACCAGGTCGAAGGACTTGAGCGCGGACACCACGGTGAGTGTGAGCGCTGCGGCGATCTGTCCGCGCAGGGACGGCAGCGTGATCGAGAAGAACTCGCGCGCCGCTCCGGCGCCGTCGATGCGTGCCGCCTCGAACAGGCTCGGGTGGATGTTGCCGACGCCGGACAGGAACAGGACCAGGCAGAGCCCGACGTTCAGCCAGGTGCCGACGAACCCGATCGCGGGCAGCGCCGTGTCGTACCCGCCGAGCCAGACCTGCGCGAGCTGGCCGAGCCCGACCAGTCGGAGTGCGTCGTTGAGCAGGCCGTCCGCCGAGTAGATCGACACCCAGATCGTCGCGACGACGACGGACGCGATCACCTGGGGGAGGAACAGCACCGTGCGGAAGAACGACATCCCGCGCAGTCCGTTCGCCCGCGAGATGATCGACGTCAGGAACAGTGCCACGACCACCGGCACGGCGGCGTAGAACACCATGAGCACGAGCGCGTGCCCGAAGGCCGCGCGGAGCTGCGGGTCCGTGACCACGCCGGCGTAGTTCGCGAACCCCGCCCAGGTCGCGGCGGACAGCCCGTCCCAGTCGTAGAACGAGTACTGGATGCTCTGCAGGAAGGGCACCCCGAGGAACACGGCGAACACGACGAACGCCGGCAGGATGTAGAGGTAGGCGACGAGGCTCCGCCGCCGCTTCCGGACACCGCCGGTCGTCGGGCGGGCCCGCCCGCGGCGGGTGCTGCGCTCGGCAGCACCCGCCGTGGTCCCGGTGAACTGGGTCACGTGGTCGCCCCGCTACTTCTTCACGAAACCGGAGTAGTCGTCCTGGAGCGTCTTCGTGTACTGCTCCGGGGTCGCCTTGCCCGCGACCAGGTCCTGCATCGCCGCCGTGATGGTGTCGTAGAACGTCGGCGTCGCGTAGTCCAGGTACGGGGTGATGCTGTTCGACGACGAGATCGCCTTGTAGTTGCTGGTGATGTCCCCGGCGATCGTCCCCTCGGCGGGGGTGTCGTCGTCCGGCACCACGGTCGGCAGGTTGCCCTTGTCGACGAGCGTCTCGGCGGCCTTCGCGTTCGTCACGAAGTCGACGTAGGCCGCAGCAGCGTTCGCGTTCTTGGTCTTGGAGGTGATGGCCCACGCCAGGCCCTCACCGCCCATCGTCACCGGCTTCGATGCGCTGGGCGGGGTCAGGGCGGTGAAGCCGATGTCCTTCGCGCTGGCGGCGGCTTCGAGGGTGGCCTGGTACCAGGTCCCCGTGATGAGGAAGGCCGAGCCGCCCTTGCCGAACGTGCTCACGGCGTCGTCACGTGAGACGCCGTTCGCACCCTCGGTGACGTAGCCCTTGTCGACCCAGTCGGTGATGGTGCTGGCGGCCTTGACCTCGTCGTCGCCGGTCCAGCTGCCGGACTTGCCCGCGACCAGGTCGTTGACGGCGTCGTGTCCGGCCAGGGCGGAGAGGACCAGCCCGTACAGGTGGATGCCCGGGCTCTTCTCGACGTCGCCGTAGCTCAGGGGCAGCGACCCGGCGGACTTGACCTTCGCCATGTCCGCGGTCAGTTCGGCGACCGTCGTCGGCGGGCTGTCGATGCCGGCCTGCTGCAGGACCTCCTTGTTGTAGTACAGACCCACGAGCTCGCCGGTCTGCGAGACGCCGTACAGGTCGTCGCCCTGCCAGGTGCTGCCGTCGCTCGAGAACGAGTTGAGCTTCAGCAGGCTCGACGGGTAGTAGTCGTCCCAGCCGTACAGCTTGGAGTAGTCGTTCACGGGGCGCAGGAAGCCCGCCTTCACGAAGGCACCCATGTCCGGGTACCCCTGGTTCGCCTGCACGACGTCCGGCGGGTTGTCACCCGACAGCGCGAGCTTCAGCGTCGTCTTCAGGTCGGCGAACGAGCGCGAGACCCGCTTGATGGTGATGTTCGGGTGCGCCTTCTCGAACGCGTCGTTGAGCTCCTGCTGCGCGTCGTTGATGCCGGTGTCGGTGTTCTGGTCCCAGACCGTCAGGGTCGTCTTGCCGGACCCGACGTCCTTCGACACGGGGCCGAGGCTCTGCGACGCGGCCGGGGCTGCCGATCCGCCCGGCGTGCACGCGGTCAGGCCGAGTGCCAGGGCTGCGGCGACGCCGATGACCATCGTCGCCTTGCTGGAGTGCTTCATGGTGGTCCAGTCCTTCGAGTGGGCTTCGGGTTGGGGGAGTGCGGGAGGAGTCAGTGGCTGGGGGCGACCGCGTCGAGGAACGACCAGTCGCCGGGGGCGGCCGTGCGGCGCAGGAAGGCCCGGAGCTGCTCGGGGTGCGGCGCGCTCGCGGCACCCCCGAGTCCGGTGACGGCGTAGGCGGCGCTCGCCGCGGCGAAGCGCAGCCGGGTCGGGAGGTCCCAGCCGTGGTGGGCCCCGGCCATGAACGACGCCACGAACACGTCGCCGGCGCCGGTGGGGTCGACCACGTCCACGCGGACCGTCGGCGCGGTGACGACGGTGCCGTTCGCCGAGTCCACCGCGACGACACCGTCTCCGCCGCAGGTGACGACGGCGAGGGGCACCCGCTCGGCGAGGGCCTTCGCGGCGTCGAGTGCCGTGTCGGTGCGCGTGTACCGCATCGCCTCGACGTGGTTCGGCACGAAGACGTCCACCTCGGCGAGCCGGTCGAGCACGCCGCCCGACCACGCACCGGTGTGGTCCCACCCGACCCCGCCGACGACCGTGGTGCCCGTCGCGCGGAGCTCGGCGACCCATGCGGGCAGGGGCGCCGCGATGCCGACGTGGGTGGCGGCGACCGGTCCGAGGTCCTCGGGCACGGTGAGGGCGTCCAGGTGTTCCTCGTACGTGATGAAGCTGCGGTCCTCGGGACCCGTCAGCGCGACCGACACCGAGCTCTGGTGGCCTGGCACGACGGTCAGCAGGCTGGTGTCGAGCAGCGGTTCAGCGGTGAGCGTCGCGTACACGTGCTGGCCGAGCACGTCGTCGCCGAGCCGGCTGAGCAGCTTGGTCGGTGCACCGGCCCGGGCGGCGGCCACGGCACGGTTCGCCACCCCGCCGGGTGTGACCGTGAACGCGTCCGCGTAGACCTCCGCGCCCTGCTCCGGCGCCGTGACGCCGGCGAAGACCAGGTCGCAGAACACGTCGCCGGCGAACAGCAGTGCGGTCACGGCTTCTCCTCATCGTTGCGGATCGTCCCTGCGCAGGGATGCGCATTCCGGGACGGGACCGCTGGTGATGCTCAAGCCTGCGTGCTTGGTGTTGCGAGGACGTTACTCGATTGCACCAGATTTGTTAAGTCTGCTCCAGATCACGATTCGGTTGCGCGATCTTGCGTGAGGTTGCGCGAGTTCGGATACAGTGACGCCATGATCCTGCGTGAGCGGCAGAACCGCATCATCACGGCGCTGCGGGTCGGCGGGGCCGCCTCGGTCCAGGAACTCGCCGACGCGCTGTCCGTGAGCCCGGCGACGATCCGCCGCGACCTCGAGATGCTCGACCGCAACGGCGAGCTTGTCCGCACCTGGGGTGGCGCCGTGGTCGCTCCCCGGCAGACCGCACAGGACGGCGACGGCCCCGAGCCGATCGAGACCCCGTTCGAAGCTGCCGGCGACCTCGACCTGAAGCGTCGGATGGCGGTGGCTGCCGCTGCGATGGTGCAGGACGGCCAGGTGGTCATCCTCGACATCGGCACGACCACCCCGCAGATCGCCGAGCTGCTGCGGGGCCGTGACATCACCGTCATCACGACGAACCTGGCGGTGTTCGACGTCCTGCGGGACGACGAGGCAGTCCGGCTCGTGCTGCTCGGCGGAGTCGTCCGGCGCAACTACCGCACGCTCGTCGGCTCCCTGGCCGAGGCGGCGCTCGAACACGTCAGCGCCGACCTGCTCTTCCTGTCGTGCACGGGTGTCCGCGCGAACGGGCACGTCGTGGACAACATGGCGGTCGAGGCCCCGATCAAGCAGTCGATGATCACCGCTGCCGAGCGGGTCGTCCTGCTGGCGTCCGAAGCCAAGTTCCCCGGCAGCGGCGCCCTGCGGCTCTGCTCCCTCACCGACGTCGACGTGGTCATCACCACGACCGGCGCTCCTGACGAAACACTCGCACACAGCCGGAACGCCGGCGGAGAGGTCATCACCACATGAAGCTCTGCATCCTCGGAGGCGGCGGGTTCCGCACGCCGTACGTGTACCAGGCACTGCTCCGCGACAACGGGTCGCCACGCGTCGACGAGGTCGCGCTGTACGACGTCGACGAGGTCCGGCTGCACGCGATGGTCGCGATCCTCACCGAGCTCGCCGCCGAATTCCCGGACGCGCCGGTCCTCAAGCCCACGACCGACCTGCACCGCGCGGTCGAGGGCAGCGACTACGTCTTCGCCGCCCTGCGCGTCGGCGGACTCGAGGGCCGACGCTGCGACGAGCACGTCGCGCTCGACCTGAACGTCCTCGGGCAGGAGACCACCGGCCCCGGCGGCCTCGCGTACGCCATCCGCACCGTGCCGGTCATGGTCGAGGCGGCGAAGGTCATCCGTGACCTCGCCCCGAACGCCTACGTGATGAACTTCACCAACCCCGCCGGCATCATCACCGAGGCGATGCAGACCGTCCTCGGTGACCGCGTCCTCGGCATCTGCGACACGCCGTCCGGCCTCGGCCGTCGTGTGGCGGGGATGCTCGGGCTCGACCACACCCGCGTGCAGATGGACTACGTCGGTCTCAACCACCTGGGCTGGATGCGCCGCGTGATGTACGACGGCCGCGACGTCCTGCCTGAGCTCATGGCGGACGACGAGCGTCTCGGGGCGATGGAAGAGGGGCACGTGTTCGGCCTCGACTGGATCCGCTCGCTCGGCTCGATCCCGAACGAGTACCTGTACTACTACTACTTCAACCGTGACGCGGTCCGCACGATCGTCGGCTCCGGCAAGACCCGCGGCGACTTCCTCGCCGAGAGCCAGTCCGCCTTCTACGAGCGCGCGAGTGCCGCGGGTGACGGCGTGGCCGAGTTCTGGCGCGAGACCGTCGAACGGCGCAGCGCCTCGTACATGGCCGAGGCGAAGGGCGGCACGCAGGACGAGCCCCTCGACCCGAAGGAGCGCGAGACCGACCCGTCCCACCAGGGCTACGCCGGGGTCGCCCTCGGGGTGATGGCCGCGATCAGCCGCAACGAGCGCCAGACGATGATCCTGAACGTCCGGAACAACGGCACGATCGCCGGGCTCCCGCGCGACGCGGTCGTCGAGGTCCCGACGATGGTCGACGCGAACGGCGTGCACCCGATGACCACGGACCAGCCGGACCTGCACCAGATCGGGCTGATGAGCCAGGTGAAGGCCGTCGAGCGCCACACGATCGCGGCCGCCCTGACCGGGTCGAAGGACGAGGCACTCAAGGCGTTCGCGCTGCACCCGCTGGTCGACAGCGTCAGTGTTGCCCGTGACCTGGTGCGCGGGTACGTCGACCGCATCCCCGAGGTGGCGGCGGTCCTGACGAAGTAGCGCGTTCCTTCCCGTCACGCGGGGGACGGGAGGTCGGTTCGCGCGTGGTCGGGTGGAACATCCGCCTGCCAACGCGCGATTCGACGGTCCATGTACGACCACACGGCGGACGGGAGGCCCGGTGCCAGCTGGCACCGGGCCTCCAGTCTGTGCATCAGCGGTTGACGGCCGCCATGCCGGCCGCGTCGTAGCGGTCGCCGGCCACACCGACGCGCTCGGCGAGCCCGTCGAGCGACGCGACGTCGTCAGCCGACAGCGCGACGGCCGTGGCACCGGCGTTCTCGTCGATGCGCTCGGTCCGGCGCGTCCCGGGGATCGGCGCGATGAACGGGTGCTGTGCCAGCAGCCACGCGAGTGCGATCTGTCCCGGCGAGGCGTCCCGTGCGGCCGCGAGCTCACGGACGGCGTCGATGAGGGCCTGGTTCGCGGCGAGGTTCTCGGCCTGGAACCGGGGGACCTTCCCGCGGATCTCGCCCTCGCCGAACGACGCACCGGGCGTGATCGTGCCGGTCAGGAACCCCTTGCCGAGCGGGCTGAAGGGGACGAACCCGATGCCGAGCTCGGCGCAGGCGGGCAGGACCTCGGGCTCGGGATCGCGCGTCCACAGCGAGTACTCGCTCTGCACGGCGGTGACCGGGTGCACGGCGTGCGCGCGGCGGATGGTCGACGCAGCCGCCTCGGAGAGCCCGAAGTGCCCGACCTTGCCCTCGGCGACGAGCTCACCGACCGTGCCGGCGACGTCCTCGATCGGGACGTCCGGGTCGACCCGGTGCTGGTACAGCAGGTCGATCTTCTCGACGCCGAGACGCCGGAGCGACCCCTCGGCCGCCTGCCGGATGTGCTGCGGTCGCGAGTCGACGCCGACCGAGCGCCCGTCGACGATGTCGAAGCCGAACTTGGTCGCCAGCACCACCCGGTCGCGGACCGGGGCGATCGCCTCGCCGACCAGCTCCTCGTTGTCGTGCGGGCCGTACACCTCGGCGGTGTCGATGAAGGTGACCCCGGACTCGACGGCGTACCGGAGCACGTCGATCATCGCCGAGCGGTCGCCGGGGTTCGGGCCGTAGCTCTGTGACATGCCCATCGCGCCGAGGCCGATCGCCGACACCTCGAGGCCCTGTCCGAGTGTCCTGGTGTGCATGGGTGCTCCCGTCGTCGTGGTGGTGCGGTCGTGTGTCAGATCCACCGTACGGATCCGGAGCGTCCGCACAGGTGTACCCGTGGAACACCCCTGTGCGCCGGTGGGGTGCGGCGTCCTCCGAGCCGGCGTGCGGCAGGGTTGGCGGACGGGTGCAGCGCACCCCGACGACGAGGGGGAGCATGGACGACGACCAGGTGACGGCGGTCCGACACGGCAGGCTGCGGCGACGCGGCCCGTTCGGCTTCGCGGTCGCGGTGGTGGCGGCCGCGGCCGCTGTGGTCCTGGTGAGCACCGGCTCCGTGGCGGCGATCGCGACCTGGCAGGTGGTGCAGCACGCCCGTCCGTCGGTGTCGCTGGCGATGCCCGGTGGCAAGTCCGCCAAGCCCGCTCCCGCGCTCACCGCCCAGTCGGGCGAGGTGAACATGCTGCTCGTGGCGACCGACACCCGCGACGGCCAGGGCGCGGGCTTCGACGACGCCGCGAACCGCAAGGCGAGCAGCGGTGTCGGCAACAACGACACCAACATCCTCGTGCACATCTCGGCCGACCACACGAACATGGCCGTCGTCAGCTTCCCCCGTGACCTGATCGTCCCCATCCCCGCCTGCACCAACGACGAGGGCTCGACGACCCCGGCGACGTCCGCGGCGATGCTCAACACCGCGCTGTCCCGGGGCGGCGAACAGCACGGGCTGGCCTGCGTGGCGAGCACCATCGCCGGGCTCACGGGACTGCAGATCGACTACGCCGGCAAGGTCACCTTCGACGGCGTCGTGGCGATGGCCACCGCGGTCGGCGGTGTCGAGGTGTGCCTGGCGACACCGATCCGCGACGACGACGTCACGCCCGCGCTCGACCTGCAGCCGGGCAACCAGAAGCTCACCGGCGCCGAGGCCGCGGCGTTCCTGCGATCCCGACACGGCGTGGGCGACCGGAGCGACCTCGGGCGGATCAGCAACCAGCAGACGTTCATGGCGGCGCTCGCACGCCAGACGGTGTCCGCCGGGACCCTGACGAACCCGGCCAAGGTGCTCCGCCTGGCGAACACGGCCTTCTCGAACATGGTGCTGTCCGACACGCTGTCGGACCCGGCGACCCTGGCGCGGATCGCCCTCGCGGTGAACACCGTCGGGCTGTCCAACATGGTCTTCGTGCAGTACCCCGTGTACGACGACCCGGACGCCCCGGGCCGGGTGCTGGAGTCGCCGGACGCTGCCGCGACGCTCAACCGGGCGCTGCAGGCGAACGAACCGGTCGTGCTCGGGGCGGACAGCCTCGGCCGTTCCGCCGTGCGCGACCCGTCCGCGTCCGCCGCCCCGTCCTCGCCCTCCGGCACCGACGGTGCGCCGACCCCCGATGCTCCGGCAGCGTCGACCGGGACGACGTCCGAGCCGGCGACTCCTCCGGCGACCGCGGCGCTCCCCGACAACGTGTCCGGGCAGCGGGCGGACACGGTGACGTGCGCCGCCAAGAAGTGAGGGTCCCCGGTCAGCGACCGAGCTGCGCGCGCAGGTAGGGGGCGGTCCGGCTCGTCGTCGACCCGGCGACCTCGTCCGGGGTCCCGGTGGCCACGACCTGCCCGCCGTCCTCGCCGCCGCCCGGCCCCATGTCGATGACGTGGTCCGCGGTCGCGACGACGTCCATCGCGTGCTCGACGATCACGACCGTGTTGCCCGCGTCGGTGAGCCGTGCGAGCTGTTCGGTCAGCAGTTCGACGTCGGCGGGGTGCAGTCCCGTCGTCGGTTCGTCGAGCAGGTACAGCGTGTGCCCGGTCCGCGCGCGCTGGAGCTCGGTCGCGAGCTTGATGCGCTGCGCCTCGCCGCCGGACAGCTCCGGCGCCGGCTGCCCGAGTCGCAGGTACCCCAGACCCACCTGCCGCAGCGTCTCGAGCGCGCGGGACGCCGCCGGCACGGACGCCAGGAACGGCGCCGCGTCGTCCACCGTCATCGCGAGCACGTCGGCGATCGTCGCGTCGTGCCAGCGGACCTCGAGGGTCTCGGCCGTGTAGCGCGAACCGTGGCACTCCGGGCAGGGTGCCCAGCTGCCGGGCAGGAACAGCAGCTCGACGGACACCGAGCCCTCGCCCTGGCAGACCTCGCACCGTCCACCCGCGACGTTGAAGGAGAACCGTCCGGCGGTCCATCCGCGGGCGCGGGCGTCGTCCGTCGCGGCGAACGTCGACCGCACCGCGTCGAACAGCCCGGTGTAGGTGGCCAGGTTCGACCGGGGTGTGCGACCGATCGGCTTCTGGTCGACCTGGACGACGCGGTCGACCAGCGGGTGGTCCAGGGCGGTCCGGGGGAGCACACCACCGACGAGCGAGGACTTGCCGGATCCGCTCACGCCGGTCACGGCGGTCAGGACACCGAGGGGCAGGTCGACGTCGAGCCCGCGCAGGTTGTGCTGCGTGACGTCACGGAGCTGCAGCGTGTCCACCGGCACGCGCGGGCTCCGGGGTGCGGTGTCGTCGACCCGTGGCCGCAGGAAGCGCCGGGTGACCGACGCCTCGACCTCGGCGAGCCCGTCGACCGGGCCGCTGTACAGTACGGTGCCGCCGCCGCTGCCCGCACCGGGTCCGACGTCGACGACCCAGTCGGCGCGGCGCACGATGCCCATGTCGTGTTCCACCACGAACACGCTGTTCCCGCCGGCGCGCAGGTCCTCGAGCACCTCGACCAGGGACTCGGCGTCGGCGGGGTGCAGGCCGGCGCTCGGCTCGTCGAGCACGTACACGACGCCGAACAGTCCGGAGCGCAGCTGCGTCGCGATGCGCAGGCGCTGGGTCTCGCCGGGGGAGAGCGTCGGGGTCGCGCGGTCGAGCGACAGGTACCCGAGCCCGAGGCCGGTCAGCACCTCGACCCGGGTGAGCAGGTCGCGGGAGATCGCGACGGCGACCTCGGTGTGCTCGCCCGACGACGCGCGCGACGTCGCTGCGGTCGCGTCGGTGATCGTGGCGATCGGACCGAGCGCGTCGGCGAGGGCCGTCAGCGGCATCCCGTTCAGCGCGGCGATCGTGTGCCCGCCGACGGTCACCGCGAGGGCAGCGCGGGTCAGCCCGGTCCCGCCGCAGAGCCCGCACGGACCGGACTCGACGAAGCGCAGGGCCTTCGTTCGCTGCGTCTCGCTCTGGCTGTCGGCGAGGGTGTGCAGGATGAACTGTCGGGCGCTCCAGAACCGGCCCCGGTACGGCTTCGCGACCCGGTCGCGCTTGGGGTGGACCTCGACGACGGGCTGCTCCTCGGTGAAGAGCAGCCAGTCCCGATCGGCTCGGGAGAGCTCGCGCCACGGTCGCTCGATGTCGTAGCCGAGCCCAGCGGTCACGTCGCGCAGGTTCTTGCCCTGCCAGGCGCCCGGCCACGCGGTGATCGCGCCGTCACGGATGCTGAGGGAGTCGTCGTGCACGGCCGACCGCTCGGTCACCTCGTGCGCGGTGCCGAGGCCGTGACAGCGGGGGCACGCCCCGGCCACGGTGTTCGGCGAGAAGGAGTCCGACTCCAGCCGGTTCGCCCCCGCGGGGTAGGTGCCGGCGCGGGAGAACAGCATGCGCATCGAGTTCGACAGCGTCGTCAGGGTGCCGACGGTCGACCGGGAGCTCGGCGCACCGCGCCGCTGCTGCAGCGCCACGGCCGGGGGCAGTCCGGTGATCGAGTCGACGTGCGGGGTCGACCCCTGCGCGATGAGCCGTCGGGCGTAGGGGGCGACCGACTCGAGGAACCGTCGCTGCGCCTCGGCGAACACGGTGCCGAACGCCAACGAGGACTTGCCCGAACCGGAGACGCCGGTGAAGGCGACGATGCAGTCGCGCGGCACGTCCACGTCGACGTCCCGCAGGTTGTTCTCACGGGCACCACGGACCCGGATGAACCCGTCGCGGCCGAGGTCGGGCATGGTCGAGGGGGAGGGCATCCTGTCGACACTAGGCCGAGCAGCTGAGCGTCAGCGCGTGCGTCCACGTCATGGTGGGCTGCTGTTCACCCGCGATGGCCACACTGGGAGCAGAGCGCGCGGGTCGGATCCGCGCGGGGAACGGAGACGCGATGCTGGACGCCACACCGGTCGGGGACCTGCGCGAGTACATCGAGGACCTCCGGACGCGGGGGTTCACGGTCGAGAGCGCGCACACCGCCGACCCGGAGCTGATCGACCCGCAGGGCAACCCGATCCACACCTGGCGAGAGGACTACCCGTACGACGAGCGGATGGACCGCGACGAGTACGAGTACGAGAAGTACCGGCTGCAGGTCGAGCTGCTCAAGCTGCAGTACTGGCTCGAGGACGAGGGCCGTCGCGCGATCATCCTCTTCGAGGGCCGTGACGCCGCGGGCAAGGGCGGCACGATCAAGCGCTTCACGGAGCACCTCAACCCCCGGACGTCCCGGGTCGTCGCGCTGTCGAAGCCGAACGACCGCGAGCGGGGCCAGTGGTACTTCCAGCGCTACGTGGAGCACCTGCCCAGCGCCGGCGAGATCGTCATGTTCGACCGCTCCTGGTACAACCGTGCCGGCGTCGAGCGGGTCATGGGGTTCTGCTCGGACGACGAGTACGAGACCTTCATGAACCAGGCGCCGTCGTTCGAACGCATGCTCGTGGACTCCGGCATCCACGTCACGAAGTTCTGGTTCTCGGTCACGCGCAAGGAGCAGCGCACCCGGTTCGCGATCCGGCAGCTCGACCCGGTGCGACGGTGGAAGCTGTCGCCGATGGACGTCGCGTCGCTGAGCGTCTGGGACGACTACACCGCTGCCAAGGAGGCGATATTCCAGCGCACGGACAAGCGCTACGCCCCGTGGACCATCGTCCGCTCGAACGACAAGAAGCGGGCCCGCGTCAACGCCATGCGCTACTTCCTGGCGCAGTTCGACTACGAGGACAAGGACACGTCCGTCGCCGTCGCCCCGGATCCGCTGCTCGTGATGCGCGGCAAGGCCCTGCAGCTCGAGGAGTAGCCACGCGGCGTCCCGCGCGGCGGACGGATCAGCGACCCCGGGCAGCTCGACGCCGGGGCGCGATCCCGTCGGACCGTCCGGGGGCCTGGAACGTGCGGACGAGCTCGGCCAGCAGCCGGGGCTGTTCGACGATCAGCCCGTGTGTCGCGCGCGGGACCACGGCGAGCTCGGCGTCCGGCACGGCCTCGAGCATCGTGGCCAGGTGCCCGAGGCGGACCTCGTCGTCGTCACCGCAGACGATCAGCACCGGGACCCCCAGGGTCGCCAGGTCCCCGGTGGTCCAGGCGGGCTCGACGGCGTGCATCGCCGCTGACTTCGCCACGACGACCGGCCAGTGCTCCCGCCCGTCCGGGGAGACCTCGGCGTAGGAGTCCGCCATGAACGCCGGCGGGTCGGCGTCGTCGAGCACCCCGTCGTGCCAGCAGTCCACCGCGAACGGCGCGCCGCCGAACACCAGCGAGCGCACCAGCTCCGGGCGGGTCATCGCCAGGTGCAGGCCGACCAGGGCGCCGTCGCTCCACCCCACCACGTGCAGGGGACCGACTCCCGCGTCCTCCACCAGCCGCGCCGCGACCGACGCCATGTCCGCCAGGTGCCACGGCCCCGCGACGTCCGCGGACCGGCCGTGTCCCGGCAGGTCCACCAGCAGGACGCGGTACCCCGTGAGCTCGTCGACCAGCGGCCCCATCGACCGCGAGTCCGTCCCGCCGGGGTGCAGCACCAGGACCGCGGGACCCACCCCGCCGGAGTCGGACGTCCACACCGTCGCCATGCCTGATCGTCCCATCCCGGTCGCCGACGCGCCAGGTGACCGGGGCAGACCTTGGTGTGCCCTCCGAACCGCTCGCCCGGCGCCCGGCAGGGTGGAGGGCATGCGCACCACCCGGATCGGCCTCACCCTCCTGTCCACCGCCGCGGTCGCCGTGGCCCTCGCGGGCTGCTCGGGCGGTGACGCCCCCGGACCGACCGAGACCGTCACGACGACGGCCACGGCCACGGCGACCCCGACCGCTCCGGCCGCGGGCGGTGGCACGGCACCGTCGCCGACGCCGTCCGCCACGTGCGGACCGGACGACGCCGGCACCGCGGTCACCCGGGCCACGGCGTCGCTGCCCGCACCCGCGGGCCTGTCCGGCGCCCGCTGGGACGCGACCGCGGCAGACACCTCCGGCTACGACGCCTGCGCGGCACTCTCCTGGTCCGTCGTCCCCGTCGCCGAGGGGACGGCGAGCAGTCCGAACGCCATCCTGCTGTTCCACGAGGGCACGTACCTCGGCACGGCCACGAAGGAGCAGTACCCGTTCCAGCCGACCGTGCGTCGGACCGCCGACGACGCCATCGCCGTCACCTACCGTTACGCGCGTGCGTCGGACGCGAACGCGGACCCGAGCGGGACGACCGATGCGACCTACACCTGGGACGGGGACGCCGGGCGCGTGCAGATGACCGGCGACGTGCCGCCGGAGCCGTGAGCCACGTTCGCTAGGGTCGAGCGGTGACAGTCATCATCGCCGGCTGCGGCGACCTCGGCATCGCCACCGGCCTCCGGTTCTCCGCGGCCGGCCACCGCGTCGTCGGCCTCCGTCGTCGTGCGGAACTGGTCCCGGCCCCGCTCGAGGGCCGCGCCGTCGACCTCCGGCAGGACGTCCCGATCGTCGACGACGACACCGACGTCGTGGTCGTCGCACTCGCGGCGGGCAGCCGCGACGTCGCGACGTACCGCGCGACCTACGTCGACGGGCTCCGGAACGTGCTGGACGGCATCGCGTCGTCCGCAGCCGCACCGCGGTTGCTGGTCGTGTCCTCGACCGCGGTGTACGGCGGCGAGGGTGACGTGACCGAGTCGACGCCCGCCACCGGGGGGACACCGACGGCGGACGTCCTGCTCGAGGCCGAGGCGCTGCTGCGCGCCCGTGTCCCGGACGCCACGCTCGTGCGCCTGTCGGGCATCTACGGCCCCGGTCGTGAGCGCCTGGTCGACCAGGTCCGCGACGGCGCTGCCCGTCTGGCCCCGACGCCGGAGCGGTCGCGCATGACGAACCGCATCCACCGGGACGACGCGGCGGCAGCACTCGTCCACCTGGCGTCGCTGCCGTCCCCGCCGACGACGGTGATCGGGACCGACGACGAGCCCGTCCGGCTCGACACCGTCACCCGGTTCATCGCGGCCGAGCTCGGCACGGAAGTGCCCGCGGTCGACGACACGGCGACCCCCGGCCCGGACAAGCGCCTGTCGAACGCGCTGCTGCGGTCGACCGGGTTCACGTTCTCGTACCCGACCTACCGCGAGGGCTACCGCGCCGTGATCGCCGGCGACGGCACGCGCCACCCCTGACGCTGATCAGGCCGCGGCGACGAGCAGCCGCGCGACCGACCGCGCCACGGCGGTGTCGTGCCCGGGGTCACGCAGCCGCATCGCGAGCGCTCCCGAGACCACGAGCGTGAGTTGTTCGCCGACGACGGCCGCAGCCGGGCCGACCAGGGGCTCGGCGAGCGCGGACAGCCGCGTGCGGAGCCCGTCCGTCTCGGCGTCCAGGACCACGCGGATCTCGGCGGGCGCGTCCGCGTACTCCGAGGCGGTCCCGAGGAACGCACACCACCGGGACGCGGCCGACCGGGCGCGGAAGTCGTCGAGCGCGTCGAAGACGGCCAGCAGCCGGTCGAGGGGGTCCGTCCAGCGTTCGACCGCAGCGGTCCAGGTGTCCTGCCAGTCGCGGTAGCGACGCGTCAACGTCGCCGCGACCAGGGCCTCCTTGCTCGCGTACCCGCGGTAGAGCGTCGCCGACGAGACCCCGGCATGTTCGAGCACCGCGTCGACGGACGTCGCGGCGATGCCGTGTGCGAAGAACAGCTCCTCGGCGGCGTCGAGCAGCTTCTGCTCCGTTCCTGCACGCATGGCCATGGCAGCACCCTAGACTCCAAGAAGTGAAACGATCGTTTTCGAAAACCACCGTGGTCCTCGCCGGGACGGCACTCATCGCCGTGACCTACGTGTGAGCAGTTTCGCTCTGTGTCGCTTTTTTCGTTTCGTTCGTTGTCAGCGTGGGGAGAATCGCAGATGGCCGCACCTCGGGACGGGATGCGGCCATCTGGCGGGTGCTGGTGCAGCAGGTATTAGTGGTGTCCGTGGACGACGGCGTGGCCGAGTCCGCGGCTGATCATCCACCGGTTCACGGGGGTGGTGATGATGAACGCGATGACGAGGGAGAACGCGAGAGAGCCCCAGAACAGCCAGTCGTTCAGCTGCGCGTCCATGGCGCCGGGAACGGCGACGATGACGGTGTTGTCGATGATCTCCATCACGGCGATCGAGACCGTGTCCGCGGCGAGGGCGACCTTGAACGCGGCGGAGAAAGTCAGGCCGGAGCGGATGACGCCGCGCATGGTGAGGGCGTAGCCGAAGATGAAGGCGAGCACGATCGAGAGGATGATCGTGCCGGTGTTGTGCAGGCCAGTAGCGGTGCCGATGACCATGCCGAGCACTTCCCCGATCGCGCAGCCGGTGAGGCAGTGCAGGGTCGCTTGCGCGGCCATCGACCATGTCGTCGTGCCGCGCCCGCTGCCGTGAGCCTGGTGGCTGTCGTGGTCGGTCATGTTGTGGTGTTCGTGGGTGTCCATGTCGCTCCTATCGGGTGTGGAAGGTGCGGAGGCGGAGGCTGTTGCTGACGACGAACACGGACGACAGCGCCATTGCGGCGCCGGCGATCATCGGGTTGAGCAGTCCAGCCATGGCGAGTGGGATCGCGGCGACGTTGTAGGCGAAAGCCCAGAACAGGTTCACCTTGATCGTGCCGAGGGTGCGGCGGGCGAGCGCGATCGCGTCCGCGGCGGCGCTCAGGTCCGCTCGGATGAGGGTGATGTCGGCGGCTTCCATGGCCGCGTCGGTGCCGCTACCCATCGCGATACCGAGGTCTGCGGCAGCGAGAGCGGCGGCGTCGTTGACGCCGTCGCCGATCATCGCCACGGACCGGCCCTGCTGCTGCAGCCGGATGACGGTCCGGTACTTGTCTTCGGGTCGCACCTCGGCTTCGACGTCGTCGATGCCGACCTCGGCAGCGACCGTGCGGGCGACGTCTTCGGCGTCGCCGGTGAGCATGATGGTGCGCAGCCCCATCTGGTGGAGGCGACGGATCGCATCCGGACTGGTCGACGCGATGGTGTCCGCGACGCTGATGACGCCGCGCGCTACGCCGTCCCATGCGACGACGACAGCGGTCGCGCCGCCACGTTCCGCGGTCCGGACCGCGTCCGTGATCGATTCGGGGATGGCGGTTGCCCACTGGTCGGTCAACCATGCGGGGCGGCCGACGAGCACGAGGGCGCCGTCGACGACGGCTTGCACGCCGAGCCCTGCGGTGGACTGGAATGTGTCCGCGGTGGGGTGATCGGTAGCTGCTGCGGTGATGGCGCGGGCGATGGGGTGTTCTGAGCCTGCTTCCGCGGCGGCGGCGAGGGCGAGCACCCGGGTGTCGGTTTCTCCCTCGATGGCGGTGACCTGGTGGACGCTCATCCTGCCGGTGGTGACGGTGCCGGTCTTGTCGAGCACGACGGTATCGATCCGGCGGGTGGCCTCGAGCACCTGGGGGCCGCGGATGAGGATCCCGAGTTGAGAGCCGCGGCCTGTGCCCACGAGCAACGCGGTGGGTGTTGCCAGGCCCAGGGCGCAGGGGCAGGCGATGACCAGCGTCGCGACCGCAGCGGTGAACGCGGCTTGCACGTCGCCGGTGATGAGCAGCCAGCCGATGAGAGTCAGCACTGCCAGGCCCATGACGATCGGGACGAACACGGCGGAGACCCGGTCGGCGAGGCGCTGCACTTCGGCCTTGCCGGTCTGCGCGGAGACGACGAGTCGGCCGATGCGAGCGAGCTCGGTGTCTTGTCCGACGCGGGTGGCTTCGACGATGAGCCGTCCGCCGACGTTCACGGTCGCTCCGGTGACGGTGTCGCTGGGCCCGACTTCGACGGGGACCGCTTCACCGGTCATGACACTGGTGTCGATCGCGCTCGTGCCGTCGGTGATGGTTCCGTCGGTGGCGATGCGCTCACCGGGACGGACCACGAACCGGTCCCCGACCTGCAGTGCCGCGGTCGGCACCTCGGTCTCGACACCGTCCCGGAGCACCCGGGCGGTCGGGGCACCCAACGCGAGGAGCGCCTGCAGGGCGGCGCCGGAGCGGTCCTTCGCGCGGGCTTCGAAGTACCGGCCGGCGAGGAGGAACACCGTCACTGCGGCGGCGACTTCGAAGTACGGCTCCGGGGCAGCACCGGGGTGCGGGAACCAGGAGAACGCCATTCGCATGCCGATGTGCCCGGCACCACCGAGCACGAGTGCCCACACGGACCATACGGTCGCCGCGGCGACGCCGACGCTGACAAGAGTGTCCATCGTCGCAGCGCCGTGTCGGGCGTTGATCCCGGCAGCGCGGTGGAATGGCCACGCGCCCCACACGGCGACCGGCAGCGCCAAGACCAGGACGGCCCACTGCCATCCCGGGAACTGCAGCGCCGGGATCATCGACAGCGCCACCACCGGGATAGCGAGCATCGCGGACACGATCAAGCGCCGCCGCAGCGGCGCGAGCTCGTCGCTGTCAGCGCCGGCCGGTTCGGGCAGGTGGGCGCCGTAGCCGGCGGCTTCAACGGTGCGGATCGCGTCGTCGACGGCGAGGTCCGCGGGGAGCGTCACGGAGGCGCTTTCCGTGGCGTAGTTCACGCTCGCGGTGACGCCGGGCAGCTTGTTCAGCTTCCGCTCGATCCGGTTCGCGCACGACGCGCACGTCATGCCCTCGATCGTCAGCTCAACCGGCGGGGTGCTGGTCGTCGTCATGATCCGACCAACGTGTAGCCGGCCTCCTCCACGGCGGCGGAGACTTCGTCCTGGGGCAGGTCGCGGGTGCTGGTCACCCGGGCGGTGGAGACACCGCCGACGTTGAGGTCGATCGTCACATCCGTGACGCCCGGAACAGCGGCGAGCTCCTCGTTGACGCTCATCACGCAGTGCCCGCACGTCATGCCCGTGATGCCGTACGTGTTCGTCAGCTGCTCACTCATCGTGGTGTTCCCTTCGTCACTTACATTCATCCGGTACCCTAGGGGGGTACCGTAGCGAGTGTAACGCTGGGTGGGCGGATGTGTTCCCGATCTGTCGAACCGGCGTCCGGGAAGAGGACAGAATGGCCACCAGGACTGATCGGCGCGAGCCGGCGCGGCAGAAGGCCGCTGACCGCAGGGAGGCGCAGCAGCGCATCCGCACCCGCCGACTGTGGCTGGTGGGTGCCGCCGTGGTCGTCGTGCTCGCCGCGGTCACCGCCGTCACCGTGACCTCGCTGACTCGCGGCGACGACACGGCGCGGACGGCGTCCGGCACGTCGGCGGCGCCGCCGTGGCCGGCCCCCGCGGATGCGGCGGCGCGGGCGAACGCTGCTGGGCTCGAGGTGGCCGGGATGGAAGGCGCGGCGCTGCACACGCATCAGCATCTTTCGGTCTCCGTGGATGGTAAGCCAGTTGCCGTGCCGGCGAACATCGGCGTCGACGTGCAGCAGGGTGGCATGTCTGCGCTGCACACCCATGACACGTCCGGCATCGTGCACGTCGAATCTGCGGAGGTGCAGCCGTTCACCCTCGGACAGCTCTTCACCGAATGGGGCGTTGCTCTTCGGGCACGCCAGGTCGGTGGGTACGTCGACGGGCGGGACGGACAAGAGATTGCAGTGTTCGTCGACGGTGAGCAGACGTCGACGCCGTTGCCAAGACTGCGACTCGAGGATCAGCAGGACATTGCCATCGTCATCACCCGCGGCGTCGGCACCCCGATCGCGCCGGCCCCGTTCGATTGGTCAACGGCGTCATGAGCACCGCTACCGTGAACGCAGAACCCCGAGGAGCGTCCATGACCGACACCACCGCACCCGCAGCCGAGCAGGAGCACCACCACGGGTACATCACCGCGAAGGACGACTACCTCAAGCGGTTGCGCCGCATCGAGGGACAGGCCCGCGGGCTGCAGCGGATGGTCGACGAGGAGCAGTACTGCATCGACATCCTCACTCAGGTGTCCGCGATGACCAAGGCGCTGCAATCCGTCGCGTTGGGTCTTCTGGACGACCACCTCGCGCACTGCGTCACCGACGCCGTCGCCGAAGGCGGCGACGCGGCCGCGGAGAAGCTCAAGGAAGCTTCCGACGCGATCGCCCGACTCGTAC
This sequence comes from Curtobacterium sp. MCLR17_007, assembly GCF_003234655.2. NCBI lineage: Bacteria > Bacillati > Actinomycetota > Actinomycetes > Micrococcales > Microbacteriaceae > Curtobacterium > Curtobacterium sp. MCLR17_007. The sequence continues at coordinate 1,618,493 of NZ_CP126271.1, forward strand.
GCGCCTGAACAGCACCTTGACGAGCAGACGGGGCGGTTGTTCTCTCAGCGCTCGTCCTGCACCATAGAACCCGCACACCGACCGGCCACCAGTACGGATCCGCATGCTCACCACCGCGAACACCACGCGCCGCCGCCTGCTTATGCAGGCCACGGCGGTGCTGGCGTTGCTGCTGCTGGTCGGGTTCACGGTCCTGATGCACAGCATGCTCGGCCACGCCACCACCGGCGAGCACAGCATGAGCGCGACGTCGAGCATGACTGCCGAGCACACTCATGGCGGCACAGCTGCGCATGATGCGCACGCTGCCGGGCCTGCCGGCGCCGTCATGACCGTCCTCAGTGACGGCGGCTGCGACGGCGGCTTGTGTGCGCTGATGTGTTCCCTGATGGGGATGGCGTGCGCGTTGACGATCACCCTGTTCGCGTGGGCGCTGTTGGGCGCCCGCACCGGCGGGGTTCTCTACGTCCTGGCGCGACTGCTCGCACTGGTTGACCGGGTTGCGCGCCGCGTCGCGACACCCAAGCCGCCATCGCTCGCGGCGCTGCAGATCATCCGCATCTGATTCGTCCCCGGCGGGAGTACTCCCTTCGGGAGATCCCGCATGCCCAGAACACGGGCAGGTATTCGCCTGCCCGGAACACCTGACGCATTCACGGGAACGGATCCATGAACACCACCATCACGCGCACCCTCGCGGCCGCCGCCGCACTGACCATCGGCATCACCCTCGCCGGCTGCTCCACCAACAACACCAGCTCCTCCGACAGCTCCTCCTCGTCGTCGGCAGCGTCGGCGCACAACGACCAGGACGTGATGTTCACCCAGGGGATGCTGCCGCATCACCAGCAGGCGATCGAGATGAGCGACATGCTCCTCGACAAGGGCTCGGACGTTGACGGCGATGTCGTCACCCTCGCCAAGCAGATCAAGGCCGAGCAGGCACCGGAAATCAAGACAATGACCGGCTGGCTGAAGGCCTGGGGTGAGCCCACCGAGAGCTCCAGCATGTCCGGGATGGATCACTCCTCGATGTCGGGCGGGATGATGTCCGATTCCGACATGGACGCCCTCGACAAGGCCTCCGCTGCGGACGCCGGGAAGCTCTACCTCGAGCAGATGGTCGAGCACCACACCAGCGCCGTCGACATGGCCAAGACCGAAGTCGACAAGGGCAAGAACACCGACGCGATCGCGATGGCGAAGTCGATCGTGTCGAGCCAGACCGAGCAGATCACCCAGATGAAGGACATGCTCGCGTCGATGTGACCCCGGCGCGGGTCGCGGCGGTGCCCCCCTTCACTGCCGCGGCCCGCGACCGGCCCCCTCCGCTTCTCACGCTCGACTGCCGTCGAACCCCCACTCTGTTTCGTTCGGTCCATCCCGGGCCGCCCCCTTCTTGGAGCATGCCTGTGCCCCCGCACCACCCCCAGACACTCTCTCCCGCCCCGCTGACCCGCCGTGAAGCTCTCGCCGCCGAACGCGCCGCAGCGAGTACCCAAACCCGCCGCACCAGCACGGCACCCCGGGCTGGTGTCCGCCCAGTCGCCGTGCGGCCACTACCGGCACCGGCACCGACCGTCGCCGCAGCACCGACCCGAGGTCGCACGCTGCGGTCCCGCGCGCTGGCAGCGATCCCCGTCACCGGGGCGACCGCGGCGATGGCGCTGTTCGCCGCCGCGGCACTGCCCGCCCAAGCCACCACCGGCCCCACGGCCACCGTGCCCGGTATCAGCCCAGTCATCACCGGGCAGAGCTTCACCGCTGCCGGCGTGACGGTCTCGGCCGACCGCGACGGGTACACCGTCACCAAGCCTGCACCGAAACCGACCATCACCACCACCAAGCCCGCTGGCACGGCGACAGCAGCCAGCAGCGAAGCGACCACACCAACGGCCGCGACCGGCGCGATCGTGAACACCGGCGCGGGCGATATCCGCTGGCCCGTCGCCGGCGCCATCCGGATCAGCTCACCCTTCGGCGCACGCAGCGCCCCGTGCGCGGCATGCTCGTCGATGCATCAAGGTGCGGACATCACCCCCGGCGCCGGCACCCCGATCGGTGCCGTCGCCGCCGGCACCGTCCGCGTCTCCGGCACGCACCCGGAGTACGGCCAGTACGTCATCATCGACCACCAGATCGACGGGCAGACCATCTCCACCCTCTACGCGCACATGATCTTCGGCTCATCCCCGCTGCGCGCCGGGCAGCAGGTCACCGTGGGGCAGCTCGTCGGCCTCGTCGGCAACACCGGAGCCAGCACTGGCGCGCACCTGCACCTGCAAGTGATGCTCGGCGGCGTGACCCCGGTCGATCCGATCGCCTGGCTCACCGCGAACGCGGGACGCACCTTGTGATCCCGACATCGGGTGGCGCGACGCGGCGGTACCCGCCCGTGCGCTCGCCATCATGTTGGCGCTCGTCGTCGCTTCCGCGGCTCCTTTCGCCGCTCCCACCTCGGCGACTGCGGCGAGCTTTCCGACGTGGGACCAGGTCGAAGCCGCCCGCGGAAGCGAGCAAGCCAAGCAAACACAGATCCGCTCGTTGACGGCGCTGATTGATCAGCTCCAGCAACGGACCCAGGCTGCGAAGGACCGCGCCGCGGCGGCTGGGCAGTCGTACCAGCAGGCACAGGACGACCTCGATCAAGCATCCGCCGTGCACGCCAAGCTCGCCGCCAGCACCGCGGCCGCACGCGAGGACGCCGACGAGCTCGGGAGCACCGTCGGACAGGTAGCGGCAGCGATGACTCGACGTGGCGGGAACGGGATCGGTGCCGGCGCGATCATCGGCGATGACGACCCCGACGCGTTCCTACGGCGGATGAGCATGTCGAGCAAGATCGGTGAGCAGGTCGACGGGCTCTACACCCGCGCGAGCACCTCGGCCAAAACCGCGTCCGCCCTCGCGGCGCAAGCGAAGGTCGCGAAGACCGCCCGCACGAAACTTGCCACCGCCGCCAAGACCGCCCTCAACAAAGCGGTCGCAGCCAGCGATGCTGCCGCAACGGCGGAGCAAGCTGAGCGGGACAACGTGGGCACCATGCAGGCGCAGCTGGTGACGCTGCGAGATGACCGTCTCAGCATCGAGCAGGGCTACCAATCAGGCGTCCGCGCTCGAACCGCCGCAGCAGCCGCAGCCGCCGCAGCCGCAGCAGCCGCAAAAGCCGCAGCTGAGGCACGTGCTCGCCAGCAGGCGGCCGCCGCAGCAGCAGCCGCGGCCGCGGCCGCCCGCCCAGCGCCGGAGCAATCCGCTGCACCGGCCCCGGTGGGTGCAACACCACGCCCAACGGGTGGTAGCTCCACATCGGGGTGGACTCGGCCCATCACCTCGTACAGCTTCTACCAGGCCTACGGGTACCGGATTCACCCCGTCTACGGCGATTACCGACTCCACGCCGGCGCCGACTTCAGCGCCGCATGCGGCACCCCGATCTACGCCACCGCTGCAGGCACCGTCACCTACGCCGGCCCCTACGGCGGCTACGGCAACATCGTGATCATCGACCACGGCGGCGGCATCACCAGCGCCTACGCCCACGTGTACGCCACCGGCATCTACGTCAGAACCGGGCAAAACATCGCCGCCGGGCAAAACATCGCCGGCGTCGGCAACGCCGGCGTTTCCACCGGCTGCCACCTGCACTTCGAGATCCGCAACAACGGCGTCGCCACCGATCCCATGGCCTTCCTCGCCACACGAGGAGTCAACTAACCGCAGGGCTCCGCACACTCGTCCGACGCCATCCGGTGTCGGCGCATCACCAGAACCAGCAACACCGACGGAAAGGACAACGCACATGAGCACCACCACGGACATGCTCCGCACCTACCCGAAGGACCTCGGCGGCATCGACCAAGCAGCCCTCGCAGCGTGTATCGACGCCTGCTTCGAATGCGCGCAAACCTGTACTGCCTGCGCCGACGCGTGCCTGTCCGAGAACATGGTCGCCGAACTCACCAAGTGCATCCGCACCAACCTCGACTGCGCCGACGTCTGCGCCAGCACCGGCAACGTGCTCTCACGCCACACCGGCTACGACGCCACCCTCACCCGCGCCGTCCTCGAGGCCTGCCGCGCCGCGTGCAAGGCGTGCGGCGACGAATGCGCCCAGCACGCCGACATGCACGAGCACTGCAAGATCTGCGCCGAGGCCTGCCGCCGCTGCGAAGAAGCCTGCACCACGCTCCTCGCAACGCTCTAACAACACGAACGCCGATCGAGGGGTGCTTCATGCGCCCCTCGATCGCGCTTCTCGCTCGCAGCGCTTCCGCTGAGGGGTGAGCAGCTTCACTGCTTCGTGTCGGGCGAACGCTTTGGCTGCAGGAATGCGGGCATCCTGCACCGTGAGAAGCGCGGTGGACCTTGATCCGTCTCAGCGCACGCTTACTGATTGGGCTGAGACCGCCGATGAGCAGGGGATCGCACTGCCGTTCGACTTCACCGATGAGAACGATCCTGCAGTACTTCGTCAGCTTCGTGCCGCCGACAGCTGGGACACGATCTTCGTAGACACTCCGGGGAACCTTGAACCTTCCGCGGCGGAACGGATTGGTCTGGTGCTCGACTCAACCGACTTCGCAGTCCTTCCACTTGAGCCGCAGCCGGCGAGCATTCGGCCGCTGCTCCGGACGATCAAATCTCTCGTGGAGCCACGAGGCATCTCGTACCGCGCTGTCATCAGCCGCGTGGGCCGCAACGAGGCGTCCTACGCGCGGAAGGACGACACTTTCAAGGCACTCGATGGCGCCGAGATCCCGCATCTGAACACCTGGATCCGCGAGTACATCGCGCATTCGGATGCGCAAGGCACCGGCGAGGTCGTCACCAACTACGCGCCGACCCGCAACACGAGCCTTGCGGTGGATGACTTTATGTCGGCAGCGCTCGAGCTGACCACGATCTGGGCTAACGGAGGGAAGTAGTCATGGCGCGCGCAAACCTAGCCGGCATCATCGGCAAACAGGTTGAGACCGTCCCGGTGCCCACTACCAAAGCGGAGCCCGAGAAGTCCCAACCATCTGCGGCGGTTTTGAACGACATCGGAGCAGATGTGCCGAAGTGGCTCACATTCGAGCCGAAACCGACGCGACAGCGGCACGACCAGCTGGCCTGGATCGAAGCCAAACGCAAGGAGCTCAACGTCCTTCGTGGCCGGGCGGGCGAGCGGTTGACCGACAACACGCTGATTCGAGTTGCCGTCGACCTGCTCATAGCCAACGGCGACCGCTTGAGCGGCACGACCGAGGCAGAACTGCGCGAATCCTTAGGGATCCGCGACGCTGATCTTTCTGGCTGAGTTGCAACTTTCAAGTTGCTAACTACTTGCTTCGTTCTGTCAGACAGGATCGCTCGACCCAGGCGCCTGTAACGCTGGCCGAGCGGGTGCCGGCGCGATGACCTCCGCAGGCAGCTCCGCAGTGATGGAGAGAATTGCCTGCTTGTACTCCTCGACGTCTGCGGCGATCGCGATCGGTGCATGGCTCGCCAGCACAATAATCTCGAGGGCTGTCGCGAACCGTTTCAGTGCCACCCAGATGCCCTTTTCCTTGACCGGGGGGAGCACCGATCCAGGGTTGAGCTCCACTTGGCCGCGGAAGCGGTTCGCTTCTCGCTCGAGGGCGTCAAGGCCGCCCACCTTGAAGAGGTCGACGTCACGGATGGCGGAGTGCGCGTAGCCGAGCAGGGTCTCGCGAACTGTGTCTGGCAGGTCGGTTGCGTTATCGATCGAATCGATCAGCTCCTGAGCACTGTCTCGCACCTCAGCCAGCTGGTCGTCCTCCGGCACTGCTCCGGCTCCGGGGAGCCGTTGCAAGACGCGACTGCAGCTCTTCAAGGCCTGGACGTGCCCAGCGTTGAACTTCCGCTGCATCTGCACCATTTGAGTCGTCGATTCGGCCGCGATCGACATGGCATCTCGCGCTGCCTCGAGCGCGGGCCTGAAGTCATCCAGGTTCTCCTCAGCGTGCTCTGTCGATAGGAGCAGATCGGCAATGAGCTTGGGCAGCACGAAGAGCGGGGCGATGCCACCCAGGATCTCGATGCTGCTGGCGCCACCGGGTAGGTCCAGGTAGCGCCGCCACCCCTCGAGGACGGAGTCGTTGCCGTTCTCTCGCTCGCAGTGCTCAAGGAATCGGTACAGCCGGCCTGCCGGGTTGCTGAGGAACTTATCCACGGGCTGACGCTACCTGAGCAACTGACGCTTCCGCCCGCGGGAGAGCGAGATCCGATGACGTTGCGACTGGGTGGCGATCGAGAGCCCGATACACCGTCGCTCGGCCGATGCCGAACAGTTCGACGAGCTCGGCGATCGAGTGGTCGCCGGCGCGGTGCAACGCGACGAGATGACGTTCCTGTGCGGGGGAGAGCTTGGGCTTCCGACCCTTGAGCTTGCCGCGCACCTTCGCGGTGGCCATGCCCTCTCGGGTCCGGGCGCGGATCAGGTCCGACTCGAACTCAGCCACCATGCCCAGCACGTTGAACAGCAACCGGCCGACAGGGTCCGTGGGGTCGTAGACCGATCCACCGAGGTTCAGGCGCACGCCGCGACGGGTCAGCTCCTCAGCGATGTCCGTTGCATCCCGCAGCGATCGCGCGAGCCGGTCAAGCTTCGTCACGACGAGTGTGTCTCCCGGACGGCAGGCAGCCAGCGCGGATTTCAGCCCCGGCCGATCACGTTTCGTGCCCGTCATGCCCTTGTCGGTGAACACGCGTTCCGACGGCACGCCGAGTGCCACCAGCGCGTCGGTTTGAGCGGTGAGGTCTTGGCCGTCGGTTGAGACGCGGGCGTAGCCGAGTGTCCATCCGGATTCCATACTCACAGTCTCGCATAGGGCACCATCACCGGAACCTATTTCGGACTACCTATCTGAGACGCGCTGATGTCAGACGTTCCGCGGGTGTGAGCAGCCTCGATCTGTGTCGTCGTTTTCGCTGCGGTCCGTGCCGGGTCAGGTGGTGCCGATGACGAGGGTGCTGCGTGCGGCTTCGACGACGTCGTTGGTGATGACGTCGAGCTCGTTGATCTTCAGGACGCGTTGGATCTGTGGGAGCAGGCGTTCGAGGAGGCGGAAGTTGCCGCGGGTGATGCGTTCGACCGCAGCGATGGCTTGCGCGTCGGTGAAGTCGTCGGGGTCGAGTGCCTTGCCGAGCTTTCGCCATTGGCGTTCGAGGACGAACAGCAGCTCGTCGTGGCCGAGGGGACGGTACTGGTGGGCGAACCCGAGTCGGCTGTAAAGCTGCGGGTAATGGCTGAACTGCTTCTCGATGCCGGGCATGCCGATGAGGATCATCGCGATGCCGGTGCGGTCGTATTGGTCGCGGAGCCACTCGATCGCGTTGCCGGTGAGGCGTTCGGACTCGTCGATGATGATCAGCTCGAGCAAGGACGGGTTGGGGCCGTGCATGTGGTCGACGTGGCCGCCGTGGAGGATGAGGTGTTCCTCGATGCAGCGTTCGGTGCGGAGCATGTCGTGCCGAAGGTCGTCCTGCAGGGCGCGCATCGTTGCGGAGACTTCGGGCGTGTAAAAGACGGTCCGGGCGCGGTGGGCGGCGGCGTAGATCTTGGTGTCGTCTTCGCTTCGCGCGGCCCACCTGGCGATGAACGGGCCGATGCTGTCCCAGTGCGCGTAGCGGCGGGCTGAGAGGGTCTTACCGACGCCGGCAGGGCCGAAACAGACCCCGATGGTGTTCTGCTTCCGGACGGCGTCAGCGAACTCCGCGAACCGGCGGTGCTCCTTGGTGATGATGAACTGGCTCGTCATGACCGGTCCTCCTCGTAGGTCTTTAGTCGCGGTTGATCCGGTGCGGGTGCTGGTGGGGTGTGATCATCGGGTGTCGGGCGGACGATCGCGATGCGTTCGCGGATCTGCCCGCGCAGGGCTCTTCGTTGCGCGTTCCGGGCGGCCTGGATCTGCTTGAGACTGATGGTCTCGGTCTGATGCGCGGTACTGATCGCGGTGCACAGGAACGCGTCGCGGTGAAAGACACGGATCTCGGTGACGTCGCGGGGGTCGTACCGGACGCTGACGGTGCTGCCCACGAAGGGTGCGAGAGTGGTTGCGGTATAGCGGAGCCCTTCAAAGTGGATGCCGTCTCGTTGCACGACGCGCGTGGTCGGGACGGTGAGCAGGAACCCGTCGAGCTGCTCGAGGGAGTCCGGCATTCGTGGCAGCCACCCGTCTGCGATCCACGCTTCCAGTGGGCTCTTCCGGAGCTCGCGGTGGATGCGGGCGTTGTAGCGGCGGATGAACGTGTTGATGGCACTGTCGACACCGGCGAGATCCAGCGCCGGCGTCGGCGCCGAGGATCCGGGTGCGAGGTGGCCGGGGAGCGTTGGGAGCAGCTCGGTGTTGATGGTGCCGAAGAACCGCTCGATCTTCCCGCGGCCCTGGGGGCGAGCGACCTGCGAGTGGATGATGCGGAGGTGCAGCACGGCGGCGGTGTCGCCGATTCGGTGGCTGGTGAAGTCGGACCCGTGGTCTGTGTAGAGCACGTCTGGGATCCCGCAGACAGGCCAGTCCGGTTCCGGCTTGTGCCAGATCGCTTGCCGGAGCGCGAGCGCGGTGTTCGCGGCGGATGGGGCGCCGAGGAACACCATGTACCCGCAGACCGCGCGGGAGTAGTCGTCGAGGATCACCGTCAACCACGGCCGTTCGGGCTTGCCGTCGGGTCCGACGATGAGCAGGTCGAGCATCGTATGGTCCGCCTGCCAGATCGCGTTGGGGCGATCCGCACGACGTCGGAGCAGCAGTTCGTGCTTGTCCCGATATGACGCGGGCCCCTCAAGCGCGAGCGTCACCATCCCGGGATCAAGCCCGTTCACGATCGACCGCACAACGGAGTATGACGGCGCCGAGAGACCTCGTTTGGTGCAGTAATTGTCGACCTGGCGGTGAATCGTGGCGATCGAGGGTCGTGGCTTGGTGAGTGCGAGCCCCTCAATCAGGCGCACCAGTTCCGGTGCCGTCCGTCGGGCGCCGTGATCGGTGCGGGTGCCGTCGGCGAGAGCCGGGTATCCGCCGGTTCGGTAGCGGGCCAGCCAGCGTTGCAGGGTGCGCTCAGCGACGCCCGTGGTGCGGGCCAGGGTGGCGAGCGGGATGGCGTCCTCGACGTGCAGTCGAAGGATGCCCCACCGCTCGCTCGCGTCCATGGCCAGCTACATCGTTGGGGAAGGCTTGGTTCGTCGCGCCGCGACGGGCTCGGCGTGCTTCGCGAGTGCACGGTAGATGGTGGTGCGGCTAACGCCGAGCACGTCGCCGATCTGCGCGACGGTCATGTCCTGCTGTTCGTAGAGCCGGCGTGCGGTGCGCACCTGGTCCGCGGAGAGCCGAGATGGTCGGCCGCCGGTGCGGCCGCGGGCTCGAGCGGCGGCGAGGCCGGCGTTGGTGCGTTCCTTGATGAGGTCCCGTTCGAACTCCGCCAACGCGGCGAAGACGTGGAACACGAGCCGGCCGCCGGGCGAGGTGGTGTCGATGGTCTCCTGCAGGGACCGGAACCCGATGCTGCGCTCGGCGAGAGCGTGCAGCTGATCGATGAGGTGCCGGATGGACCGGCCGAGCCGGTCGAGTCGCCAGACGACAAGAGTGTCGCCGGGGCGGAGCTGGTCGAGGAGCTTGTCGAGCTCGGGCCGGTGTTGGAGCGACCCGGACATGGTGTCGACGAACACGCGGTAGCAGCCAGCGGCGTTGAGCGCGTCGATCTGCAGCGACGCGTCCTGGTCTGTGGTGGACACGCGCGCGTACCCGAGAAGGTGACCCATGAAGAGAACGTAGCGAAACTCGACCAGGAGGGGTAGTGGCGGCACGTAGATTCTGGGACTGGGTTCCGCTACAAGACACGGCGCCTCGCACCCTGACTGACCGCCGGTACGGATAGTTGTAGCGGAATCGTTCGTATTTGCTACGTCTGTTGCGCTCGCGCGGCGAGCCGGAGTGCTTGCACGGAACGGAAGTGTTGTTCCGAGCGGTGGCGGCCGTTGGCGGGAGACGGATGTGGTGCTGCGATGACCGGGAGGAGTCGGGGGTGCTCGTCCAGGGTGAGGTGTCGCATGACGCCGTCGAGGGCGACGGCCCCGTACGTGACGATCGCAGTGAGCGCGGGGAGGGCCGCGAGCAGTGTGGCAAGGGCATGCCGCCCCTCGTCGATGTCCGCGAGTCGCACGCGGTCGGGCAGTTCCCATGGGATGAGGTTCCAGCGGACGTACTCGCCGCGTGCGAGTCCGGACTCGATACGGGCTGCTCGGAACGCGGCCGCGGTCGGGCCCGGGTTGTCCTCGCTGCAGATAGCTGCGTGCGCTGCGGCGATGGTCTGGGGGCCGGGCGACTGCATCAGGACCAGGACGCGGCTGGACCTGCCGCCGGATCGTGGGTCGAAGCTCGGGACGAACCGTCGGCTGCCGTCGGGCGCGGTCCGCCACGTCTCCGCGAGACCGTTCAGCGATCGAACGTCAGCGAGTTCCTCGGGGGTACTCATGCCGGCTGTGGCGGTGCCAGCAGGGTGCCACGGATGACGGATCCGTGAAAGGTGCGAAGGGCAACGGTGATCCATGCGGCGACGAGGCCGGCGTAGTAGATGACGGCGAGGACGGCAACGACGGTCAGGCCTGAGTGCAGGGCGAGCCCGTTGAGTCCGGTGACGCAGGTGCCGACGGGGAACGTGAACGACCACCAGGTCAGGCTGAACGGCAGGTGTTCGCGGGCGGTCCGGACAGTCACGGCGAGGGCGATGACGGTCCACAGCAGCGCGAAGCCGAGCATCGCGAACCCGTACACCAGCGCCACGATCAGGAGCGCGTGGGCGGTGGATTCGTCGACGACGGTGGGGGCGTTCGAGGCGAGGAGGTTCACCGCCGTGATCGACTGTCCGACCGGTCCGAGGACGATCCACAGGGTCGGCACCATTCCGGCGGCACCGACCTTGTGGAGCGCGAGCCGGTTCCAGATCAACGTGATCACGACCAGCGACGTCACGAGACTGAGGCCGAAGAAGCCGTAGCAGGACCACAGCAGTGTCTCGCGCCACTGTCCGGCGGGGGCGTAGGGCAGGAGGAGCGCGCCGGTGGACGCGGACACCATCGGCGGGACGATCGGCATCAGCCAACCGCCGAACGCGGAGTCGGGCTTGTTCTCGTGGCGGGTGAACGCCAGGTACGGCACCAGGACTGCCGTGAGCAGTCCTCCGATGGTGCCGATGGTCCACAGGACCCAGTCGATGGTCACGGCGGCGGGCAGGCCGATCCAGTCCTTGCCGAGCAGGAGTGTCCCGGCGCCGACGGTGAGGAACGCCATCGGTGGTGCGCCGTAGAAGTGGGAGATGACCGGGTTGAGGTGGTGCCCGGCTGCGGTGCTCCGGTAGCGGATCCAGTGCAGCACCGTCGCGATCGTGAGGGCGACGAGGAGCACCGCGGCGATCGCCCACACGACCGTCGCCGCGAACCGGAGTCCCGGGAACTGCAGTGGGAGTGACGCAGCTGCGACGGCGACGATGCCCGTGCCCATGATCGACGCGAACCAGTTCGGTGTGAGATTCGACACGATCAGGCCCGGCCGCTCCAGATCGCGGAACAACGCCGTCTGCGGCCGTTGGGGCAGCTTGCTACCGTTCGCGGGTGCAGGGTCGGTGCGGAGCGTTGTCATGGGCCAAGCCTGCGCGAATCCTGCCTCTGGCGGTACCGGGAACCTCTTGGCGGGGCACAATCGTTGATTGTGACACTACGGCGACTCACGGACCGAACGCTCGACCTCGACACACTCGACGTGCTCGCACGCGTCGCCGAGACCGGCTCGCTCTCCGCTGCCGCTGGAGCGCTCGGCGTCACGCAACAGGCAGTGTCTGCTCGGATCCGGGTCGCCGAGCGCATGGTCGGTCACTTGTTGGTGCACCGCTCGACCACGGGGTCGGTGCTGACCGAGACCGGCCGGCTCGTCGTCGGGCTGGCCGGACCGGTCCTCGACGCGTCTCGCCACCTCGAGGCAGGAGTGGCTGTGCTGCGGGCTCCGACGGGTTCGCTCGTCGTCGCGGCGTCACAGACCATCGCGGAGCTGCTGCTGCCGGGCTGGCTGCTCGAATTCCGCCGCCGTGAACCCGACGTGCGGGTGCGTCTGATCGCGGGCAACTCCGCCGCGGTGGCGGATCTCGTGCAGTCGGGTGGCGCGGACCTCGGGTTCACGGAGACCCCGGTGGTGGCGGCAGGTGTGTCCGCGCAGGTGATCGCGGACGATGAGCTCGCGGTCGTCGTTGCGCCGGACCATCCCTGGGCTCGGTCGACCGGGATCACTGCGGAGGTCCTGGCGGCGACGGCTCTGCTCCTGCGGGAAGAAGGTTCCGGGACTCGCGCGACCCTCGCCGCATGGCTCAGGGAGGCCGGTTTGAGCATGTCGGTTCCGGCCGCGGTGCTGGAGACCACGAGCATCATCCGGGCGAACGCACAGGCCGGAATCGCACCGGCGGTGATGAGCCTTCGCACGGTCGCCGCCGACATCAACGACGGGTCGCTGGTGCGGGTCCCGCTCGCCGGGCCGCCACTTGCCCGGCCGTTGCGGGCGATCTGGTCGGGAGAGCCCCAGCCAGCTGGTTCTGCTTTCCTGCGCGTCGCCCACGAGGTGGCCGGTCGGGGTCAGCGCAGCCCGTAGGGCAGCTCCGGATTGTTCTCCGCGATCTCGGTGAGCCGGTTGTACTTCGCGACGCGTTCTCCGCGGGCGGGGGCGCCGGACTTGATCTGTCCGGTTCCGCTGCCGACGACGAGGTCCGCGATGAACGTGTCGGTGGTTTCCCCGGACCGGTGCGACACCATGCTCCGCATCCCGAGCGAGCGTGCGACGCCGATCGCGTCGAGGGTCTGGGAGACGGTGCCGATCTGGTTCGGCTTGATGAGCGCTGCATTCGAGAGCCCGTCCTTCCCGCCGTCGCGGATGCGCTGCGGATCGGTGACGTAGAGATCATCGCCGACGATCTGGAGCATGCCGCCGAGCGCGGACGACATCGCCTTCCAGCCGCCGTGGTCATCTTCGGAGAAGCCGTCTTCGATGCTCCGGATCGGATACCGGCTGATGAGGTCGCGGTAGTAGTCGACCATGCCTGCGCGGTCGAGCCGGCGGTCCACGACCCGGTAGCTACCGTCACCGAGCGCGAACTCGTTCGCCGCCGGGTCGAGTGCGATCGCGACGGTGTCGACGCCGGGCTCGTAGCCAGCGGCACTGATCGCGGCGACGAGGAGGTCGAGGGCCTCCTCGGGCGCGGCGATCGATGGCGCGAAGCCACCTTCGTCGCCGAGACCGAGACTGCCGAACCGTTCCCGGACCAGTGCCGCCAGTGCGTGGTAGACGTCTGACCCGATCCGAACCGCGTCGGTCATGGTGTCGGCGTTCACCGGGGCGATCATGAACTCCTGGAAGTCGAGCGCGTTCGCTGCGTGCGCTCCGCCGTTGAGGACGTTGAAGTGCGGGACGGGCAAGCGAGGCGTGCTGCCGGTGACGTCTGCGATCCAACGCCAGAGCGGCAGCTCCGCTGCGGCGGCGAGAGCGCGTGCCATCGCGATCGAGGTCGCGACGACACTGTTCGCGCCGAGCCGGCGGTAATTCGGGGTGCTGTCGAGGGCAGCGAGGGCGGCGTCGACCTGCCCGATTGAGGTCCACGACTGGCCGGTGATCATCGGTGCGACGTCCGCCGTGATGAGGTGCAGTGCCTGGCTCACGTCGCGGCCGCCGTAGCTGCTGCCGCCGTCGCGAAGCTCGACAGCCTCATGCGCGCCAGTGGATGCGCCTGCGGGGGCGTCGCCGGTGACGACGGTGCCGTCCTCGAGCTCGAGATGCACCTGGATCGTTGGGTAGCCGCGGGAGTCGAGGATCCGGGAGCCGTGCAGGCTGCTGATGGTGACGGGGCGGCTGGTGTGGGTCACGTACTCGCCCTGATGGTGGGTGGTGTGGTGGACGTTGCTGATGTAGTCGTTCATGGCGGTTGTCGCCTTTCGGGTTCGTCGTGCGGGTGTGGGCCGCGGGGAGGCGGAGGGACGACCTCCTGGCGATCACTGGGCGCCAGTTGCCTCCCCGCGGCGGTTCAGGGCGCGCACTGGATGGTGCGCGGGTGCGCGGGTGCGCGGGTGCCGGTCAGGGGTGCGGGGTGAACCGTTCCTGTGCGGCGCGGATGATGGCTTCGGCGTCGACACGGTTCGCCCACCCGTTGGTGGTGACGTGCTTGCCGTGCTCGATCTCCTTGTAGTGGGCGAAGAAGTGCTCGATTTCCACCAGGACCGGCTCGGCGACGTCGGTGATGTCCTGGACGTGGTCGAAGCGGACGTCTCCGGCGGGGACGGTGAGGATCTTGTCATCGCCGCCGTTCTCGTCGACCATGCGGAGCATCCCGACCGGGCGGACGTCGATGACGACGCCGGGGAACGTGGGCCGGGGCAGCAGCACGAGCGCGTCGAGGGGGTCGCCGTCATCGCCGAGAGTGTCGTCGATCGAGCCGTAGTCCTGCGGGAACACCATGCTGGTGAACACCGCCCGGTCCAGGCGGATCCGTCCGGTGGTGTGGTCGACCTCGTACTTGTTGCCGCTGCCGCGGGGGATCTCGATCGTGATGTCGAAGTGCATGAGCTGTTCTTCTCCGAGTCGGATGGTCAAGTGAGGGTGCCGAGGGTGACGCCCCCGGCGGCTGCGGCGACGGAGACGACGAGCATCCCAAGCCCGTTCACGGCAGCCGCGGTGGTGCGGCCGGTGCGTGCGAGGCGGACGGTCTCGAAGCTGGCGGTGCTGAACGTGGTGTAGCCACCCATGAGCCCTGTTCCGAGCACCGCGACGGGGGTAGCGCCGAGGTGACCGGCGGCGCCGGTGATCAAGCCCAGCAGGAACGAGCCGGTGATGTTGATCGTCAGCGTCCCGACCGGGAGCCGGAACTGCCGACCCCGGTTGATCGCACCATCCAGGAAGAACCGTGCGGCCGCGCCGACACCGCCAGCGACAGCGACGCTGAGGAAGGCCAGGGCGCTCATGATGTGGCTCCGTTCGGTCGGACCAAGCCCGCGATCGCGAGGCCGCCACCGGTGGCGATCGCGCCGGCGAGGACCGTCAGGAGCCCGTACCCGGTGCCGGCCAACCCTCGGCCGTCGAGGAATAACACCGCGGTGCTGGTCGCGAGGGTGCTGTAGGTGGTGAACCCGCCGAGGACACCAGTCCCCAGAAGCAGGCGCAGTGTCCGGCGGCGACCCTCGTCAGGTCCGCGATGCGCGAGGTGTTCCAGCAGCACACCGAGTAGGAGCGCGCCGGCGATGTTGATCCAGAAGATCGCCCAGGACACTCCGTGCTGAGCGGGGAACGCGGTGCTGAGTCCGTCGCGTGCGGCGGTACCGATGGCGCCGCCGAGTGCGACGACACCGAGGTACCGCCACCGCAGATGCACTGGCCGGGCGATACGTTCCGGGTCGTTGGCGTCGATGTCCGGGTCGGGCGGGAGCTGCCCATCGGGCAGGTCCGTGTCCGTTCGGGAGGTCATGTTCCACCTTCCGCAGCGACCGCTGCCGCTGCTGCTCGTGCTGCCGGGTGCAGGTACTTCCCACCCCGCGGACAGAACCCGCCGTCGCCGTCGAACCGGTAGATCAGGGGTTCGCCCGTGGGGAGGTTCAGGTCCGCGAGCTCACCGTCAGTCAGGCCGTCCATGCAGGCACACAGTGCCCGCAGTGAGTTGCCGTGCGCGACGACGAGCACTGTCTGCCCGTCGCGGAGTGCCGGGGTGATGCGGTCCGACAGGACGGGTTGGACCCGGCGGATGACGTCGGAGAGTGTCTCGGTTCGACGAACTGCCGCCCACGGCAGTCCACGAAGCGCCGTCGTCCGCCGGAGCGCCAGCCACGCGCGGATCGACATGCGTGGCGGCCGACCCGTGCGGGTCCGGCGAACAGCGAAGAACTGCTCCGCCCCCAACGCCGCTTGCGCATTCTGCTTGGACATGCCGGTGAGGGCGCCGTAGTTCCGCTCGTTCAACCGCCACGTCGACTCGATCGGCGCATCACGTCCGAGGACGTCGGTGACGAGCTCCGCCGTATGGAGCGCCCGCTCGAGCGTCGACGTGAGCACGAGGTCCGGTCGGATGCCCGCATGCAGAAGTAGCAACCCAGCCCGATTCGCTTCGGCGGTGCCCTGTTCGGTCAGCGCGACGTCTCGCAAGCCGGTGAAGGTGCCGGCAGCGTTCGCAGTGCTCTGTCCGTGGCGGAGCAGAACAAGCTGGCCGGTCACGGGGTGTCCCATGGCAGTGGGGCATCGAACCCGACCGGATCAACGGGCACTACGAGCACTGAACGGTGCTGCTGATGGGTCAGCCGTGCCGCGACCGACCCCGTGAAGAACTCCGCGATTCGACCCGCTCCCGTCCTGGCCCCGACGACCAGCATCGCCGCGTCGCGGTCTTCGGCCACCTGCGACAGTGCCCGGCTCGGATCCCCGACACCCGGGACGAACGTGACGTCGACGCCGTAGGTCGTTGCGGCAGCACGTACTGCCGCCTCGTCACTGTCCGACAAGCCCTGCGGTGTCGCGTCAGCGGTGTCAGGGTCGATCGGTTCCACCATCACCGACCCGTCCGAGCGCGTACCGGCATCGATGAGCGATGCATCCACGCTGACGCACACCAGCGTCGTACCGAAGCGGCGCGCGATGGACGACGCAACCTCGATGACCCCCGGAGCGAGGCCGGGCAGGACGCCGACGACGACCGGTCCGGTACCGATTGGTGCTGTCATGACACTCCCTACCTCAGGCGCGCAGAAGCGCGACCAGCTGAGATAGGGACTGTTGTCGACAACTGTCGAGGTTGGGTCCGGCAAGCC
This sequence comes from Curtobacterium sp. MCLR17_007, assembly GCF_003234655.2. Taxonomy (NCBI): domain Bacteria; kingdom Bacillati; phylum Actinomycetota; class Actinomycetes; order Micrococcales; family Microbacteriaceae; genus Curtobacterium; species Curtobacterium sp. MCLR17_007. Next base: position 1,635,312 of record NZ_CP126271.1, read on the forward strand.
CCACTACCGGGTCCGAAGACACCACCAGTATGCACCCGAACCCCAAGTCACGCGGGCCGTCTCGCGCACCCGCGACGTCCCGACACCGAAGGAAGCGATTCCGACGACACGGAGCGAAGCTGCCCACAACTATGGAAACGGCAGGGAAGTGAGACGATTCTCGTATGGGGTACCCCTATCGATATGCCGGAGGGCAGAGCTCTCCTTCCCGAATGAGGGTTGGCGTTTTTTCGGCGGCTACTTCTTTCCGAGACGGGCTCGTCGCAGTTCTGCGACGATGTGTGCCCGCTCGGGGTCCTTGGCCAGCGTGCGGTCGTCGACGACGTCCACGATGTGCTTGACCAGCTCCACGACCTGCTTGCGCAGGAGGAAGCCGAGCACGGAGAGGACGACCGTGATGACGCCGGTCAGGATGGTGCCGCCGAAGGCCGTCAGCATGTCCACCGTGGTGTCGGTGATGGGCATGTTGCCTCCTTCGGGTTTGGCCGTATGGCCAGCCCGCCCGTCGTGGGCGGGGGTCTAGAGCGCCGGGAGCCGACGCGAGCGCCCGGTGGGCGCGTAGTACCCCTATGCGCGGAGCGAGTGGCCTGCTGCGTGCTCCGGCGTTGAGGGCATGGAAAAGGCCGGCCCTAACGGGACCGGCCTGTTTGTGGTGCTCGGGTGCTGCGCTGAAGGCAGAGTCGTCTCGAGCGGTTCCAGCCTACGGTTCGGGCTGGACATGAAGAAAGCCAGTCCGATGGACTGGCTTTTTGCGCGCACTAATGACGTGTGCCACAGCATAGCTCGTTTCGGGACATACCTGCAAGCATGCGGATTAGAGCCAGTTGGCCTTGTTCAGCCGCCGACGAGTGGGCTCCGCTGGGGCGGCTTCGTTCGGTGTCGTCGTTATTGGTGCGTTCGATGTCGGGTTGCGACCCGCGGATCTCGGTGGGTGGTTGTTCCGAGGAGCAGCGCACCGCCGCCGATCGCTGCCACCGCTGCGCAGAGCAGCGCGGTGGTCGTGGCGTCGGTCGCGTGGAGGAGGGCGGCGCCGACTGCTGGTGCGATCGCGGTGGCGATGGTCACGGGGGCGGCGAAGATCCCGGTGAGGTGTCCGGTGTTCGCTGTGCCCCACCGGTCGACCACGACTGATGCCTGGATCAACGTGAGGGAGCCGCGGGCTGCGCCGGCGAGGACGGCTAAGCCGATGGCCGCGGGGAGAGCGCCGGCCCCTGCGGCGAAGCCGGCCAGCGCGATCACCGCGACCGCCGCAACCGCGGTGACAGCTGGGACGGTCGTGGTGCCGCGTCCGAACGCGAAGAACGCGCGGCCGGCGACCTGTCCGACGCCGACGAGGCCGAAGGCGGTCGCAGCGGCCGCGGCGGCAAGTCCTGCGCTGGTCAGGAGGGGCACGAGATTGATGGTGAGGGCGTACAGCGCGAGCGCGAGGCCGGTGACGCCGACCTGCAGGAGCAGGAACGGTCTCGATCGTGCGATCCGGCGGACTCTGAACGGATCAGCGCGCGCGCCTGCCTCAGGTACGCCGTCGATGTGTGGCCACCGACGTGGGAGGAGGGTGGCGTGGATCGGGGCCACGGTGACGAGCAGGATGCCGGCGAGGATTAGGAAGCTTCCACGCCATCCGAGGGCGTGCGTGAGGGCGACGGCGATGGGCGCGAAGATCGTCGAGGCGAGCCCGGCGGCGAGAGTCACAACGGTCAGAGCAGTACCACGGCGGGCGCCGAACGTGGTGTTGATGACCGTGAACGCGGCCTGGTACAGGGTCGCGGACTGGCCGAGACCGACGACGCACCATGCGGAGATGAACAGCGGGAACGAGGGTGCGACGGCGACCGCCACGAGGCCGACTGCGCCGGCGACTGTCCCGACCGTCATCGCCAGGCGCGGTCCCGCCCGGTCCAGGAGCCGCCCGACCGGGATCCCCGCGGCGGCGGAGAGGATCAACCCGGCGGAGAACGCCGTGGTGATGAGGACCACGGACCATCCGGTGTCCCGCGCGATCGCGGTACTGGTGGCGGGGAGGGCGTAGTACAGGGTTCCCCAGGAGATCACCTGCGACACGGACAAGCCGATCAGCAGAAACGGGTGCCGGGGCTGGTCAGCCACGGAGTGCGCTGGGTGGTTCAGCTCCGACCTGTGCCGTCGTCACTGCTTGAGGAGCTCGTGCTGGATGCGGTCCGCGACGGCGTCGCGCAGAGGGCGGACGTCCTCGGGCGACCAGGAGGACGGGTCGGGGAAGGACCATTCTAGGACCGTGCCTCGCGGCGTGGCTGGCAGTTCCAGGCCGGGCTTCATTAGCACGACGATGTCGGCTGCCTTGATGAGTTCCGCGGTGACCTTCCGGGGTGTCCGGTCGGTGATGTCGAGGCCGAGTTCCCCGACGGTCGCGGCGATCGAGGGGTTCACTGCCTCGGCCGGCGTGACGCCGGCGGAGGTGGCTGTATACCGCTCGGGTGCGGCGAGTTCGAGGAGTGCTGCGCCGAGTTGGGAGCGGCCGGCGTTGTGCTTGCAGATGAACAGGACGGTCGGCTTGGTCGTCATGTGGGCGTTCCCGTCAGTTGGCGCAGCATGAGCTGCTGTCAGTGGTTGGGGTGGACTCGGGGGCTGCGCAGCACGACGCCACTTCCGGAGCTGTCATGTCCAGGCTCGGGGCAGCGGTGGTCGGGCTCTCGGCGCTGCTTGGGGTGGTGCAGCAGGAGGATCCACCGAGATCCGTGGAGCAGACACCGGTCTCGGGGAGGACGAGCTCGACCAGGCGCGCGGCGGCGTGGTCGCCAGCGAGCTCAGCGGCGATGGAGCGGACTTGCTCGTACCCGGTGAGGAGCAGGAAGGTGGGGGCTCGGCCGTAGGACTTCATGCCGGCGATGAAGAAGTTCGGTTCCGGGTGCGCGAGCTCGGCGACTCCGTGTGGGGGTACGGAGCCGCAGGAGTGCAGGTTCGGGTCGATCAGCGGTGCGAGGGCTCGGGGTGCTTCGACGATGTCGTCGAGGCCGAGGCGGATCTCGCGGAGCATGTCGAGGTCGGGTCGGAACCCGGTCGCGTTCACGATCACGTCGACCGTCACCGCGAACGGCGCTCCGGCGCGGCGGCCGGTGACGGTGACCTGGTCGCCGTCGGGTCGGACGTCGTCGATCTCGAGCGACGCGATCTGCTGCACGCGACCGGACTCGACGAGCCCGTGGACGGTGGACCCGAGCTGACCCCGGGCCGCGAGCCCGTCAGCTGCGTCGGCGCCGAGCCGGGCGGTGCCGGCGTTTCGGACAGCCCACAGCACGTCGGTACCCGGGGCCGTCTTGGCGAGGCTGGCGAGTTTGATGAGGGTGTTCGCCGCGGAGTGTCCGGCACCGACGACGAGGACCCGCTTCCCCGCCAACTTGGCACGGTCGGCGCCGAGGACGTCAGGCAGCGCGTGGACCACCCGGTCGCCGAGGTCCGCGGCGGGTGCGAGCCCAGCGGCAGTGAGCGGGTTCGGGGACGTGTAGGTGCCCGAGGTGTCGACGACCGCACGCGCAGTGACATCGTGCGCACCGTCGTCGGTGTGGAGGCGGAGCAGGAACGGGGTGTCGGCGCGGCCGGTAGAGCGGGTGCGGTCCATGCCCTGCCGTGACACCGCCTCCACGCGGGTGCCGTACTGGATCACCGGTGCGAGCTGCGGGGTCGCTGCCAGGGGGGCCAGGTACGTGTCGACGAGGTCGTGGCCGGTGGGCAGGGATGATGCCCGGGGTGCTTCCCAGCCGGTGGGTTCGAGGAGCCGCTGGGCGGCGGGGTCGATGACGTACTGCCACGGGGAGAACAGGCGGGTGTGTCCCCACGCGCGGACGCTGGTCCCAACCGCCGTTCCCGCTTCGTAAATTACGACGGGGAGGCCGCGCTCGAGGAGGTGCGCGGCGGCGGCGAGGCCGACGGGGCCGGCACCGATGATCGCGACGGGGAGTCCGGTGAGGCGGTCCGCGTCGGCCCGGGGTGGGACGGTGAGGGTGAGCGTCATGATCCTGGTCCTGTCGGTTAGGCGGTTGCTTCGGCGGGCAGCAGCTCGGCGAGGAGCGTCTGGACGCGGTGCTTGATGTCGTCCCGGATGGGGCGAACGTCCTCGATGCCGCGGCCGGCGGGGTCGGTGAGGTCCCAGTCCTCGTACCGCTTCCCGGGGAAGATCGGGCACGCGTCACCGCAGCCCATGGTGATGACGGCGTCGGAGTCGCGGACGGCGTCGGTGGTGAGGATCTTCGGCTGGTTGCCGGCGATGTCGATGCCGTCTTCGGCCATCGCCTGGATGGCGATGGGGTTGATCTGGTCCTTCGGCTCGGAGCCGGCGGAGAGGACCTCGACGCGGTCGCCGCCGAGGGCCTGGGCGTAGCCGGCGGCCATCTGGGAGCGTCCGGCGTTGTGGACGCAGACGAACAGGATCGTGGGCTTGTCGCTCATGGGTGTGTGTCTTTTCGGGTTCAGTGGATGAGGGTGAGCCAGCCGGCGAGGGCGGCGAGGGTGATGGCGAGGACGGGGATGGTGAGGACGATGCCGGTGCGGAAGTACTGACCCCACCCGATGTGGATGCCCTTCTTCTCCAGCACGTGCAACCACAGCAGCGTTGCGAGGGAGCCGATGGGGGTGATCTTCGGGCCGAGGTCGGAGCCGATGACGTTGGCGTAGACCATCACCTCGTGCGTGAGCCCGGTCGCGCCGGCGCCGCCGATGGCGAGGGCGGCGATGAGGACGGTGGGCATGTTGTTCATCAGGGACGCGAGGATCGCGATGGTGAACCCGACGCCGAGCGCGGTGACGAGGACCCCGTGGTCGCCGAACACGTCGAACAGCGTCGCGAGGTGGTCGGTGAGGCCCTGGTTCTGGAGGCCGTAGACGACGAGGTACATGCCGATGGAGAACAGCACGATCTGCCACGGCGCCTCCCGGATCGTCTTCCACACCGGAATCACCCGCCCCGACGGCGTGCTCGGTCCGGCACCGCTACCGCCGACGCTGACGGTGGCAGTACCGCCGGTGGTGACGAGGACCGGCGCAGCCGCAGTGCGGGCGAAGAGGAACGCGGGCTGCCGGGCGGCGACGAGGACGATGATGACGGCTCCGACGCCGGCGACGGCCGCGAGGGGGACGCCGAGTGGGTCGGCGGCGAAGTAGCCGACCAGCAGCAGCGCGAGGACGACCCAGCCAGCGCGGAACGTCGCACGGTCCGTGATCGCGGCGGCGGGGCTGGTGAGGGCGAGGACGTCGTACCGCTTCGGGATGCTCCTGCCGAAGTACAGCAGCAGCATGCCGAGGGAGGCCAGGACGGAGACGATGCCGACGGGGATCATGACGGCGGCGTACTCGGCGAAGCCGAGGTGGAAGTAGTCGGCGGAGACGATGTTGACCAGGTTCGACACCACCAGCGGCAGACTGCCGGTGTCGGCGATGAACCCGGTGGCGAGGATGAACCCGAGCGCCGCTTTCTGCGGCATGTTCAACGCTCGGAGCATCCCGACGACGATCGGGGTGAGGATCAGCGCGGCCCCGTCGTTGGCGAACACCGCCGCGATGACCGCGCCGAGGCCCACGATCAGGACGAACAGCAGCCGTCCGTTGCCGCGGCCCCAGCGGGCGACGTGGAGGGCTGCCCACTCGAAGAACCCGGCCTCGTCGAGGATCAACGAGATCAGCACCACCGCGACGAAGGTCAGCGTCGCGTTCCACACGATCCCGACCACGGTCGGGACGTCGGAGAGGCCGACGACGGTGGTGGCGAGGGCGATGACAGCGCCGATGAGCGCGGTGTAGCCGATCGGGAACCCCTTGGGTTGCCAGATCACCACCACGAGCGTCGCGACGAAGATCGCCGCAGCGACCACAGCCATCACCATCAGGCGGTCGCCCCGGCCTGGTTCACTGTGGCCTGGTTCGCTGCGGCGGCGGCGCGTTCCCAGCCCTGCGCGGCGACCTGCACGGCGTCCCACGGGGACCCGAGCGGCGGCGTGTAGCTGAGGTCAAGATCGATGACGTCGTCCACGGTGAGTTCCGCGTGGAGGGCGGTGGCGAACGTGTCGATGCGCTTGCTGATCTCCGCGGTGCGCTGACCGACGATCTGCGCACCGAGAAGCCGACCGGTGGCCTGGTCGCCGGTGACGCTGATCGTCAGCGGGACGGCGCCCGGGTAGTACCGCTTGTGGTCATCCGCGACCGTCACCCGCGTCAGCGGCGACACGTCCAGATGGCCGGTCTCGTGCTGGCGGAGGCCGGTGCGGGCGGCGACGAGGTCGAACACCTTCACCACCTGCGTCCCCACCGAACCGGCGAACGTCTTCGAGCCGCCGAGCATGTTTTCCGCAGCGACGCGACCCTGCTTGTGCGCTGTCGTCCCGAGCGGCAACCACGTGGTGCCGAGGAGGCGGTGGTGCGTCACGACGCAGTCGCCGGCCGCCCACACGTGCGGCACCCCGGTCCGCATGCTGGCGTCGACGACAATCGCTCCGCCCTGCCCCAGCCGCGCACCCGCGGCGACCGCGAGGTCCGTGACGGGACGGACCCCGACACAGACCACGACGAGCGCGAACGTGCCCTCCGCGTCACCGGAGGTGGAGCTGGTGGCGACACGCCACTGCCCATTGCCGCCCGGGGTGATGCCCGTGACGGTGGCACCGGTGAGGACCGTCGCGCCGTGGCGGCGCACCTCGGCGGTCACGAGAGACCCGAGCTCCGAGTCGAGGGTGGAGAGCACTTCCGCGCTGCGCTGGATGAGCGTCGTGTCGAACCCGCGCGCGACGAGGCCCTCGGTCATCTCCAGGCCGATGTAGCCGGCGCCGACGACCGCGACGCGGCTGCCCGCGGGCAAGAGCTCGAGGGCGTCGACGACCTGCTCGGCGTCGGTCATCGAGTGCAGCAGATGGATGCGCTGCTCCCCGAACGGCACCCCCGCGGGGCGCACCGGCTCAGCACCGGTCGCGATCAGCAGCTCGTCGTATGAGATCTCCTCCTCGCCGGCGGGACCGGTGACGGTCAGAAAGCGGCGGTCGACGTCGACGGCCGAGGCCCAGGTCGAGGAGCGGACCGCCATGCCAGCGGCTTCAAGGTCAGCACGGGTGCGGTGCGCGAGGGACGCTTCCGTGGCGACGTCACCGGACACCCAGTACGGGATGCCGCAGATGGAGAAGTTCGGGAACTCGTCCGCGAGCACCACCGTCACATCGGTGGTCGGGTCGAGTTCACGGGCACGGAGCGCCGCGGCAATGCCGGCGTCGCTGCCACCGACGGCGAGGAGATGAGTCATCAGGCTGGTCCTTCACGGATCGAGCGGGAGCCGAAACCCGGCGCGTACATCGAAGCACGTCAATATCGATGAATGCAAATATAGACGCGTGTCGAAGTGCGTGGGAGGATGAGCCCATGACGATCGAGCTGCTTCCCATCCAGGACGTCACCGCGTGCTGCTCGCCCGTGACGACGGAGGCGATGGATCAGGCGTCCGCAGAGGTCCTCGCGAAGTCGCTCAAGGCGATCGCGGACCCGGCGCGGCTCCGGCTGATCTCGATGGTCGCCGCGCACGACGGCGCCGAGGCGTGCGTGTGCGACCTGCAGGAACCGCTTGGCCTGTCGCAGCCGACCGTCTCGCACCACCTCAAGGTGCTCGTCGACGCCGGAATCCTGCACCGCGAGAAGCGTGGCACGTGGGCGTACTTCTCCCTCGTCCCCGGCGCCCTCGACACCCTCGCCGGCCTCATCACCGTGCCGGCAAAGTAGGCCGAACCCGCGTAGCCGCGGATCTCCTCAGTGGTGGCCGTGAACGACGGCGTGACCGCGCCCGCGGCTGATCATCCATCGATTGACGGGGGTGGTGACGATGAATGCAACCAGGAGCGAGAACGCGAGGGAGCTCCAGAACAGCCAGTCGCTTAGCTGCGCGTCCATGGCGCCGGGGACAGCGACGATGACTGTGTTGTCGATGATCTCCATGATGGCGATCGACACGGTGTCGGCGGCGAGAGCGACTTTGAACGCGGCGGAGAACGTCAGTCCGGATCGGATGACGCCGCCCATCGTGAGGGCGTAGCCGAAGATGAACGCGAGCACGATCGACAGGATGATCGTCCCGGTGTTGTGCAGGCCGGTGGCGGTGCCGATGACCATGCCGAGCACTTCGCCGATCGCGCACCCGGTGAGGCAGTGCAGCGTCGCTTGCGCAGCCATCGACCAGGTCGTCGCCCCGTGACTGCCCTTTTGTTCGGCCATCTTGTGGTCCTCGTGCGCGTTCATGGTGCTCCTCGTCGGTCGCTGTCAACGTCTCGTTCTGGTACCCCCAGGGGGTACCCTAGACGTCTAACGCCGATTCCTGTGATGTGTTCCCAAGCTGATCCGTGTGGCCGTGAATCCGCTCCGCCGGTTGCTTCCGCTTGAGCTGCTGCCGCACCATGGATTCCGCACCCCTGACCCGTCGGACTCACGAAAGCCGCATGTTCCTCACCGCCAATGCTCCGCGTCGTCGCCTGCTGCTGCAGGTCATGGCGACGTTGGCGTTGCTGCTGTTGATCGGATTCACGGTGCTGATGCACAGCATGCTCGGCCACACCACCGGCTCCGAGCACGCGATGACCACGGCGTCGAGCGCCATGAGTGCGGAGCACGGCCACAGCGCTCCCACCGGCCACGCTGAGCACGCCGCTGTACCGGCAGGCACCGTGATGACGGGGTTGAGCGACGCCGGGTGTGACGGCGGGCTGTGTTCGCTGATGTGTTCGCTGATGGGGATGGCGTGCGCGCTGACAATCGCCCTGTTCGCGTGGGCGCTGCTGCGCGCCCGGAACGGCGGGGTCCTCTACGTCCTGGCGCGGCTACTCGCGCTGGTTGACCGGGTGGCGCGCCGCGTCGCGACAGCGAAACCGCCGTCATTGACGGCGTTGCAGGTCATTCGCATCTGATTCCTTCCCGCGGGATACACCCACCTCGGGAGGCTCCCGCATGCCCGGAAACCCCGGGTAGGCACACGCCTGCCCGGATCACCTGACGCATCCACGGGAACGGAAACTTCTCATGCACACCACCACGCGTGCCCTCGTGGTCGCCTCCGCATTCACCATCGGCCTCACCCTCGCCGGCTGCTCGACCAACAGCACCGGATCTTCCGACAACTCGTCCTCGTCGTCGACATCGGCGGCGTCGAAGCGCAACGACCAGGACGTGATGTTCACGCAGGAGATGCGCGCGCACCACCAGCAGGCGATCGAGATGAGCGACATGCTCCTGGAGAAGGGCTCCGACGTTGACGCCGACGTCGTCACCCTCGCCAAGCATATTAAGGCCGAGCAGACGCCGGAGATCAAGACCATGACCGGCTGGCTGAAGACCTGGGGTGAACCCACCGATACCTCGACCATGTCCGGGATGGATCACTCCGCGACGTCGGGCGGCATGATGTCCGACCCCGACATGGAGGCCCTCGACAAGGCGTCCGCTGCGGACGCGGGAAAGCTCTACCTCGAGCAGATGGTCGAGCACCACACCAGCGCCGTCGACATGGCGGGAGCCGAAATCGACAAGGGCAAAAACACCGGCGCGGTCGCCCTGGCGAAGTCGATCGTGTCGAGCCAGACCGAGCAGATCACCCAGATGAAGGACATACATCGCGTCGATGTGAGACCGGCGCGGGTCGCGGCGGTGCCTCCCTCACTGCCGCGGCCCGCGACCGATCCCACCTTCTTCTCTCACGCGACTGCGATCGAGCCCCTTTGTGGAGAATGTGCATGCCCCGCACCGACCCTAGACGCTCACCCCGTCCGGGCGGACCTTCGCCGTCAACCCAGTCGGCTTCGGCCGAGCACTCCTGCACCGCCAAGTCATGCCCGGCGGCAGCAACCCCGTCGATCCATCAGACGCCGGGTTTCCCCCTGACCGCCTGTCAGTCCTTGAGCCACGCGGCGACTACGAAAACAGAGCAAATCACCAATGAGAATGGAGTCGAACGTGACCGACTCAATGACACGCCGCCCCGAGGCTGACGAGCGGACGGCCAGCTGATGGCATCCAAGAGCGAGCGCCGCGAGAGCGCGCGGCAGAAGGCAGCGGATCGCGCCGCAAACCAGCGAAGCGATCAGCGCCGTCGGCGGGTGCTGCTCGGCGCGGCCATCACTGTGACGCTTGCCGTCGGCGCAACGATCGGCGGGTTCGCCATCGCCGGGCAGAATCACGCTGATGCGTCGCGCGCAAACCAGGTGACAGGGAAGGAGGTCACGACCGCACCACCGTGGGCTGCGCCAACAGATCCGTCTGCTCGAGCACGTGCCGCCGGGTTGGAGGTGGCCGGCATGGAAGGCACAGCACTCCACACGCACCAGCATCTTTCCATCACCATCGACGGTGTGCCCGTGACCGTGCCAGCAAACATCGGCGTTGACACGCAAAGCGGAGGGATGTCTGCGCTCCACACGCATGACACTGCGGGCATCATCCACGTGGAATCAGCAAAGGCTGAGTCCTTCGTCCTCGGGCAGCTCTTCACCGAATGGGGCGTTGCGCTCGAGGACCGTCAGGTGGGTGGCTACGTCAACGGACGGGACGGCACCGTGGTTAGAGTGTTCGTGAATAATGAGCAGACGTCGACCCCGCTTCCGAAGCTCCGACTCGAGGACCGGGACGACATTGCGATCGTCATAACCACTGACGGAGCGACTCCAACTGCGCCGGCCCCCTTCGACTGGGCTGCTGCAGAGTAAGGCCCCTCTCGTCTTGGTAGGCGGTCGGCTACCAAGACGGGAGAACTTCGCCGCAAACGTCCGTCAGTGTGAGCGCAGTTGTTCGGCTCCTTGCCGTCGAAGCGGAGGTCAGTCACGAAGTTCGTCGCGGACGAGCGCAGAGAGCGTTCCAACACCGTCGATGGCTCCGAGTATTCGGGCGGCGACGCGGCCCTTCGTGTCGAGGACGATGGTGGTGGGAACGGCGTTGGGTGCCACCTGCCCGGAGAGCGCGAGCTGCATCCGGCCCTCGTTCGCATCAATGATGGACGGATAGCTGACCTTGAAGCGCCGTTCGAAAGCTTCCGCGGTGGAGCGCTGGTCGCGGACGTTGACGCCAATGAACTGCACGTCTTGGTTTTGGAAACGTTCGTTGACGGCGTTGAGGTGCTTCGCTTCGGCGCGGCATGGTGGGCAGCTGGCGTACCAGAAGTTGATGACGACGACGGTGCCGGCAAGAGCGTCGGAGTTGAAGCGGGTGCCGTCGCTGGCGGTCGCATCGAAGCTGATGGGGTCGGTCCGGCCGGCGGGCGGTACCTGGGTGACAGCGCCGTCGCCGGAGACGTAGTTCTGGGTTGTGCCGGACTTGTACTGTCCAGAAAGGCCGTCGTTGCTGCTGTCCGAACAGCCCGTGACGGCCAGCGCGACCAGGAGAGCGGCTGCGCTGGCCAGCGTGCCCCGGTAGCGGTTCGAGCGGGGACGGTGCGCCTGTCCGATGCGATTCGCCATCAGCCATCCTGCCGCTCGAGCGCAGTGGTGAGGGCTTGTTCGAGGTCGTCGTAGGTGCTGAGTTGCACGAGCTCGCCGTCAACAAAGAACGAAGGGGTGCTCTGCAGCCCGCGGGCGGCACCGTCAGTGACATCTCGTTGAATGCGGTCGCGGACGCTCTTGCTGGCGACGTCGCGGTCGTACTGGTCCAGGTCGAGGCGGAGGTCTTCGGCGTACCCGCGGAACCGGTCGGCTTGGGAGTCGGTTCCACGTTCACCCCACTCGGCTTGTGTGGTGAACATGCGCTGATACATGGGTTCGAGCCGGTCTTGCCGGGCAGCGGCTTCGACCGCGTTGGCGGCGTTGCGGGCGTTGCCATGGCCCGGGAGAGGGAAGTAGCGGAACGCGAAGGTCACTTCGCCGGCGTAGTCCTTCCGGAGCTGTTCGACGTAGGGGTAGAACGCGCCGCACGCTTCGCATTCGAAGTCCAGGAACTCGACGACGGTGACGCCGCTGGTGCCGGGCGTTCCGAGGATGTGAGTGTCGTCACGGACGAGCGGCGCGGCAGGCGCCGTGGTCGTGTCCCCGGCGGTCGGGGTGGCGGCGTTGGGTGTGCTGACGCGGATGATGACGGCGATCACGACGATGAGGACGACGAGGCCGGCGATGATGCCGGAGGTCATACCGATACGGGCACTACGTGTCATGGCGGGCTCCTAGGGTTTAGACGCCGCGGGCGTTGAGGAACGGTGTGGGCGAGATGGCGGCACCGTTTTGGCGGATCTCGAAGTGGAGGTGGCAGCCGGTGGAGAGGCCGGCGTTGCCGACGGCGGCGATGTTCTGCCCGGCGCTGATGCGTTGGCCGGCGCGGACGAGGATCCCTCCGGCGAACATGTGGGCGTAGTTGCTGGTGACGCCGTTGCCGTGGTCGATGGTGATGAGGTTCCCGTATCCGCCGTAGGGGCCGGCGTAGGTGACGGTGCCGGCGGATGCGGCGTAGAGGCCGGTGCCACACGGGGCGCCGAAGTCGTCGCCGGCGTGCATGCGGTAGTAGCCGAGCACGGGGTGCAGGCGGTTCCCGTACGACTGGTACGACCCGTATGAGGTGATCGGCATCGTCCACCCGGACGTCGACACTGCCCCCGGATTCGCGGCCGGCTGCGGGCGTGCTTGCGCGGCACGGGCGGCGGTGGCCGCTGCCGCGGCACGGGCCGCCGCAGCGCGTCGACGTTCCGCTTCCGTGTACGCCGCCTCGGTGCTGAGGGTCCGGTTACGGAGGACAGCGAGCTGATCGGTGAGTTCACGCTTCCGGGTGCGCTGCGTCGCTTCCGCGGCCGCCGCCTGGTCCGCAGCGGTGGTCGCCGTTTGGAAGGTCGCTGCAGCGTCGTCGCGGAGCCGGTCGCGGGCCATTCGTGCGGCGGCGGCTTGCCGTCCGAGCGCGGTCGCAGTGCCGGCACGGGTGGCAGCGTCCTCGAGGGCGGCGTTCATCGTGTCGGTGACTTTCGCCGCGGTGCCGAGCCGTTCGAGGAGGTTTCCGGTGTCGGTCCCGACACTGACGGACAGGTCACGTCCGGCGGAACGGGATAGGTAGCCCGACCAGGACGCGATCTGCTCTTCTGCGCCGGCGGCGTCTTCGCGGGCGCGGGCGGCCTGCTCGGTGAGCTTGTCGTAGCGGCCGGCAGCCTCATCGGCAGCGTCTTGGGCTTCCTGCAGCTCCTTGCCGCGCGCTTTGGCCGCTGCAGCCGCGGTAGCGGTCTCATCCTCGAGCGTGGCGATGAGTGCGGTCAGTTCGGCAGCTTTAGCCGTCGCGGCTGCTTCGTCGCCGCGGGCTGCGAGCACGTCGGCCCAGGTCGGTGCCGGTGCTGCGGCGGCAGTGGGTGCGGGAAGAACAGCGCCCACGATGGCGGCGGCGGTCACCGCGGCAATGATGCTGCGGCGGATCATTCGGTGCTCTTCGGTCGGCGTCGGGTGATGAGCAGCACGGCGATGATCGCGAGGATCAGCACCGCGGTCAGGCCTGCGAGTACCCACACCGCGGGCCCGGTGTCGCGCGCACTGTCTGCAGCGGCCGCAGGCGTGGCGGACGGTTCCGTGGCGGATGCCGGCTCCGGGGCAGCTGATGCCGTCGGCGTGCTGGTGGGGGTGCTGGTTGGAACGGTGGATGTTCCGATGGAAGTGAACTGGTAGGTGCCGGAAATGGGGTGACCGTCGACGGAGACGCTGCGCCAGCCGAGGTTGTACGTGCCGGGCTTGGTGAGGTCGACGGGTTTCGTCAGGGTGCTGCCATCCACACGGACCGTGCCGGTGGAGGTTTCAGCACCATCGGGCCCGGTGACTTGAATGATCAGGCCCGATTCCAGACCGGCGAGTGGGGCTTCGGAGAACGTCAGGGTGACCTGGTCGAGATCGCCGGAAACGGTGCCGTTCACGGCCGGTGTCGCCGAGGCGAGCGCGTCGTGCGCAGCAGCCGGGGCGGCAGGTACGAGCAGCGCCGTGGCAAGAGCGATCGGGAGGAGGGTGAGGGCGCGCAGACGCACGGGAAAGCCTTTCGTCATGACATCGCGGCGGCGTTGGCGCGCAGCCAGGCAGCGGGGTCGATTGGGGTGGTGCCGTTGGCGTGGACCTCGAAGTGCAGATGGGCGCCCGTGCTGCGGCCGGAGGAACCGACCAGGCCCACCAGATCCCCGGCGGTGACTGGCTGACCGGCGGACAGCGGTGAGGAACCGATGACCATGTGTGCGTACAGGGTCGAGACCAGTCGGCCGTTGACGCGGTGGTCGATGACGGCGTACTGGCCGAACTCCGAGTGCCGGCCGGCGATCCGGACGACGCCATCTGCGACGACCTGGATCGGAGTGCCGGCGCCGGGCACGAGGTCGAGCCCCTGGTGGTTCGTTGAGCAGGTGGCGCACGGCGCCAGCCGGTAGCCGAAGCCCGAGCTCAACGGCGCGCCACCGGGGAACGGCCACTGCACCGCCCCTGGCTTCGACGCCCCCGGAGCCGGCGCCGAGCCTTGCTGCGCCACCGCCGCCGCGGCGCGGGTGGTGACCGTGAAGCCGTCTCGCTGCAGGGTCGGGTCGAGCGCCGATGCTGCGACGGTGAGGCTCTGGCCGTTCAGGGCCGGTGCGACCACAGCCTCCGGCGTAGCTGCTGCAGCGGTGTGCGCCGGGAGCGCCGCGGATGCGAAGAGCACCATCACAGCGGCAGCGCCGGTCGATGCCACCACGGAAGGCGCCGCCCGTCGGCGACGGGTTCGGTCTGCGCGGTTCGGTGAGGTGCTGCGCGCGGGTCGACGTAGGCCGCGGGCTGCGGCGCGTTCGGCGTCGAGGGCGGCGCGGCGAGTGAGGTGAGTGGGCAGGAAAGGGGTGCGGATGGTGGTGGTCACGGTTCCGATCAAGCGATTCCGGGGCGAGTGCGGGCAGGGCACGGCTGACGACCCCGATGATCGGGGTCGCCCGGAAGACTGATCAGATGCGGGCGATGGCGAGCCCGGTCAGCGATACCGCAGACCACCGCTCAAACGTCCGCGGCGGTCGCACACGGGCGAGGACCCGGGACAGGGCGAACAACGGCCTCTGGCGCTGCCCGATGCGGCTTGCGAGGGCGAGGGTGATCGCCGTCGTGATGACGAGAGCGACGAGCCCAAGTAGGGCGCAGAAGATGCCGCCGACACCGTCGTGGGCATCGATGTGCACCGTCGGCGGTTCCACGTGCCCGACGTTCGCGGTGCTGGCCGTTGCTGCGGTGAGGGTCGTGACGGCGGTGTCAGTGTGAGCTGCGTTGTTCTGCAGGGTGACGGCGCCGAGTAGCAGCAGGACGGCAGCGACGACCGCGGTGACTGCGCGCAGCAGCCGGAGCGAGAGGTCACGAAGTGTCGTCATGGGAGTGGTGGCCATACCAATAGGCCGCATCCATTGTCACTGATGCTGTCAAGCTGCACAGTTCAGGCGTGCGGGGTGTGTTCGTGGTCCCGGTGGGTGGCGGGTTCGAGTTGGAAGGTGGAGTGCTCGACGCTGACGTCGAAGTGCTCCGCGACACACGCCTGCAGCTGGTCGAGGATCTCCGGGGCGTGGCCGTCGCGGAAGCAGTCACGGGTGATGGTGACGTGGGCGGTGAGGATGGGCAGCCCAGATGCGATCTGGGAAGCGTGCAGATCGTGTACCGCTTCGACGTGTTCGAGCGCCTCGAGGTGGGCGCGGACGTCGTCGAGGTCAAGACCGGCAGGGGTGGTTTCCAGCAGCACGTTGACTGCGTCCCGCAGCAGCACGAACGCGCGCGGCAGGATTAGCACGCCGATGAGGATCGCGGCGATCGCGTCGGCGCCGCCCCAGCCGGTGATGGCGATGACGATCGCGGCGATGATGACCCCGACCGAGCCGAGAGCGTCGTTGACGACCTCGAGGAACGCGGCCCGCAGGTTCAGGTTCGCTCCGCGCCCGGAGGCGAGGACGAGGATCGACACGAGGTTCCCGGCGAGGCCGATCACGCCGAAGATCAGCAGTCCCGCGGACGGGATCTCCGGCGGTGTGACCAGACGCTGGATGCCCTCGACGAGGACGAATAGGCCCACCGCGAGCAGGACCGCGGCCTGCGCGGTCGCGGCGAGGACTTCCGCTCGCGCGTATCCCCAGGTGCGGCGTGAGGTGGCGGGCCGCATCGCGAGGGTCGTGGCGAGGAGCGCGACACCGAGCCCGCCGGCGTCGGTGAGCATGTGGCCGGCGTCGACCAGCAGTGCCAGGGACCCCGTCCAGATCGCTCCGATCACTTCGGCGACGAGGACGGTGCTGGTGATTGCGAACGCGATCGCAAGCCGTTTCCGGTTGATGGTGCTGCCGTGAGCGTGAGCGTGAGCGTGGTCGTGTGTCATCCGATTCTCCGTCGGTTAGGCGGTGTCAGCAGCAGTGGTCGTGGTCGTCGTGGTTTTCGCGTTCCCCGGTGAGCACTGAGGCAGGAACGGCGCAGGCTTCACCGCGCCACGCTTCGAGGCCCTCGCGGACCGCGAAGACGACGATCACAAGTCCGGCGACTGCGTCTGCCCACGCCCACCCGAAGAGGGTGTTGAGCAGCAGTCCGATCAGGACTGCGGCGGAGAGGTAGGAGCAGATCAGCGTCTGCTTCGAGTCCGCGACGGCGGACGCGGACCCGATCTCCTTGCCGGTGCGGCGCTCGAACAGGCTCAGCCCGGGCATCACCAGTAGCGAGACTGCGGTCAGGATGATGCCGACGGTGGAGTGCTCTGGGGAGCGGACACCGGTCAAACTCAGGATCGCGTCGATGCTGACGTAGAGCGCGAGTCCGAAGAAGGACACCGCGATCACCTTCAGTGCGACCCGTTCTCGTGCCTCCGGATCTGGGCCGGCGAACTGCCACGCGACGGCTGCGGCGGAGAGCACCTCGACGATCGAATCGAGACCGAAGCCGATCAGCGCGGTCGACGAGGAAACTGTGCCGGCGGCGATCGCGATGATCGCTTCGATGACGTTGTAGGTGATCGTCGCAGCGACGATCCACCGGATGCGCCGCTGCAGGATCCGCTTCCGGTCCGGCTGCAGCGTCCCGACGGCGTTCGTGGCGGTCATGCGGAGACCTCGCAGCTCATCTCGACTTCGCAGTCGTCTTCAACACAGTCGGCACCGTCATCGACGGCGAGGACGACGTCGAGCAGGGCGTGCAAGGCTGCCCCGATGTTCGGGTCAGCGATCTCGTAGCGGGTCGAGCGCCCCTCCGGGACCGCGACGACGATTCCGCACCCACGCAGACACGTCAGATGATTCGACACGTTCGACCGCGTCAGGCCGAGCGTTTCTGCGAGGCGTCCCGGGTATCCGGGGCCACTGAGGAGTTCGAGCAGGATGCGGGATCGAGTTCGATCGGTCATCGCCCGGCCGAGGCGGTTCATGACGTCGACGCGCGAAGCACTGGTCAGCATGCAATGACAATACAGCAGGCACTGACCTGTTGAGGGGGTTGTTTAGAGGAGGGTGACGTACTGCCCGATCTGCGCTCCGATGGTGTACATCAGCGAGGACCAGAGGCCCGTGACCATGAGGACGCCGATCAGGATCAGTACCCCGCCACCGATCAGGTTCACCGTGCGCATGTGTCGCTTGATCCGGGTGACTGCGGTTGTGGCCCAGCTTGCGCCGAGGGCGAGGAACAGGAACGGGATCCCGAGTCCGAGGCAGTAGGCGATGCCGAGGAGGACGCCGTTCCACGTGCTCGCCGCCTGCAGGCTCAGCAGATTGATTGCGGTGAGTGTGGGGCCAAGGCATGGAGTCCACCCGAGCCCGAACACGATGCCGAGAAGGGGTGCGCCGGCGATGCCGGTGGCGGGTTTCCAGCGTGGTTTCAGGGTGCGCTGCAGGACGCCGAAACGGCCGATGAATACGAGCCCCATGATGATCACGAAGCCGCCGAGAATCTGGGTTAGGAGGTCGCGCCAGCGGATCAGCCAGAAGCCGAGCGCGCCGAATGCTGCGGCATAGGCGACGAAGATGACGGTGAAGCCAAGGATGAACAGGAGCACCCCGAGGATGAGTGTGCTGCGGCGGCGTTGCTCGGCGACACCGCCGATGAAGCCGAGGTATCCAGGGACGAGTGGGAGTACGCACGGCGACAGGAAGGACGCCAGGCCGGCGAGGAGCGCCACCGGGACGGCGACGAGCAGCTGCCCGCTGAGGATCGCTTCCGCGAAAGGGTTCCCGCTCACGCCGCCCCGTCCCTAGATGTGGGCTCATCGAAGTGTGGGTTCGGCAGGAGGAACCGAAGGGCGAATCCGGCGATGCCGAGGGTGGCGAAGATGTCGGCGACGTTGAAGATCGCGAACCAGTCGACATTGATGAAGTCGACGACTTCACCGGTGAGCGGACCGTTCTCGGCGCGGGTGACTCGGTCCCAGAGGTTGCCAGCTGCCCCGCCGACGGCGACGCTCATCAGCCCTGTTGCGATCATGTCGGCTCCGCGAACCGCGCGGACGACTGCCCATGTCGTCAGGCACAGCGTAAGCACGATGATGCCGACCGCGAGCGGCGGACCCATGTTCCGTCCGAGGCTGAAAGCGACGCCCGGGTTGAAGACGAGCTGGAAGGTCATACCCGGCGCCAGCTCGATCACTCGCGACGGACCGAGCCCAGTGAGCGCCCACGCCTTCGAGAGCTGGTCGATGGTGAGCGCGGCGGCGGCGATCAGCAGCACCACAGCGACACGGCTGGTCGCTCTCATGACAGGACGTCGATGAGGCGCGCGATCACGCCGGATTCGATGAGGATGTAGAGGCCCAGGCCGATGAAGACGGCCGGCACGAGCCAGTGCTCGATCTTCTCGAGGGCTTCCGTGACGGTCTTGTTCGTGCCAACGAAGCGAGCGACGAGACACCACACCGCAACGAGGACGAGGAACACCGCGATCGTGACCACCGTGTCGGGGATCGGTGCTGTGCGGAATACGGGCGTGTACAGGGAGATGTTGTCGGCGCCGTTGGCGATGGTGATGCCGGCGACCCCGAGAAGCCCGGCCGCGCGCACCGCCGCGTCATCGTCGTCGTCATCTTCGCCACGTCGGCGCGGTGCACGGATCAACCCGACCAGGCCGATCCCGAGGGGAATGAGTCCGAGGAAGCCGACCCACTGATCGGGAACGATGGTGAGTCCAGCGGCAGCGAGGACGCTGATCGCGACGAGCGCAATGAAGCCGGCGTACTGGCCAATGACAACTTTCCACCCCGGCAGCGTGCCGCGCGTTGACGCGAGGAACAGCACCGTCAGGACCACGATGTCATCGATGTTGGTGGCAGCAAAGAGGCCTACCGCTCCTGCGATGGTGCCGATCATCGGGCATCGCGCCCGTAGGTCGAGCACAGGTCAACCTTGTGTCCGGTCGCTTCGAGCAGCAGCTCGGCAGTTTCGAGAACGTCGATGACCTCGGGGGTGCTCACCGAGTAGAAGTTCTGCCGTCCGTCTGCACGGGCAACAATGAGCCCGCAGTCCCGAAGGCACGCAACGTGCTCTGAAACTGTCGACTGGGCCAGGCCTAGCTCGTCCGTGAGATCCCGCACGCGCGCCTCGCTTCGGCTGAGTCGGCGCAGGATGATCAAGCGGTTCGGCTCAGCGAGCGAGTGGAATAGGGAGACGGCGGCGGTCATGTCTGCGGTCATCGGCATCGGCATCGGCCGATCATATCGGAAACCACCGATCATGGAGACCCGTTCTCGATCTCGTGCCAGAAACCTCCGATTCCGCTACAACCGAGCGAGGTCGCGGTCACACATCCGTCACGGCGGCGTTTCTTGTAGCGAAACCCAGTCCCAGAATCTACGTCCCGCTACTACCCCGACTGGTCGAGTTTCGCTACGTTCTCTTCATGGGTCACCTTCTCGGGTACGCGCGCGTGTCCACCACCGACCAGGACGCGTCGCTGCAGATCGACGCGCTCAACGCCGCCGGCTGCTACCGCGTGTTCGTCGACACCATGTCCGGGTCACTCCAGCACCGGCCCGAGCTCGACAAGTCCTCGACCAGCTCCGCCCCGGGGACACCCTCGTCGTCTGGCGACTCGACCGGCTCGGCCGGTCCATCCGACACCTCATCGACCAGCTGCACGCTCTCGCCGAGCGCGGGATCGGGTTCCGGTCGCTGCAGGAGACCATCGACACCACCTCGCCCGGTGGACGGCTGGTGTTCCACGTCTTCGCCGCGCTGGCGGAGTTCGAACGGGACCTCATCAAGGAACGCACCAACGCCGGTCTCGCCGCCGCCCGTGCTCGAGGTCGCACCGGGGGGCGGCCGTCCCGGCTCTCCGCAGACCAGGTGCGCACCGCGCGCCGGCTGTACGAGCAGCAGGACATGACCGTCGCGCAGATTGGTGATGTCCTCGGCGTCAGCCGCACCACCATCTACCGGGTCATCGCCCGCCATACTGAACCGGTCGCCGCTCGGCGTCCGAAGCCCTCGCCGACGATGTAGCCAGTCATGGACGCGAGCGAGCGGTGGCGGATCCTTCGACTGCACGTCGACGACGCCATCCCGCTCGCCGCCCTCGCCTGCAGCACGGGCACCGTTGAGCGCACCCTGCAACGCTGGCTCGCCCGCTACCGGACCGGCGGGTACACCGCCCTGGCCAACGGCACCCGGACCGATCACGGCGTCCGACGGACGACACCGGAACTCGTCCGCCTGGTCGAGGGTCTCGCGCTCACCAGGCCGCGACCGTCAATCGCCACCATTCACCGTCAGGTCAGCGTCCACTGCGCTGAACGGGGACTGCCGGCGCCGTCGTACTCCGTCGTGCGGTCGATCGTGAACGCGCTCGACCCGGGGATGGTGACGCTCGCGCTCGAGGGGCCGGCCTCGTACCGGGACAAGCACGAGCTGCTGCTCCGACGTCGCGCTGATCGCCCCAACGCGATCTGGCAGGCGGACCACACGATGCTTGACCTGCTCATCGTCGGCCCAGACGGCAAGCCTGCACGGCCCTGGTTGACGGTGGTCCTCGACGATTACTCCCGGGCGGTGTGCGGGTACATGGTGTTCCTCGGCGCCCCGTCAGCGGCCAACACTGCGCTCGCCCTGCGGCAGGCGATCTGGCACAAGCCGGAACCGGACTGGCCTGTCTGCGGGATCCCGGACGTGCTCTACACGGACCACGGGTCCGACTTCACCAGCTACCGCCTCGGCGACACCGCCGCCGTGCTGCACCTCCGGATCATCCACTCCCAAATCGCCCGACCGCAGGGACGAGGGAAGGTCGAGCGCTTCTTCGGCACGATCAACACCGAACTGCTCCCAACGCTCCCCGGCCACCTCACACCCGGATCTGCCGCGCCGGTGCCGGCCCTGGATCTTGCCGGCATCGACAGCGCGATCAACACCTTCATCCGCCGCTACAACTCCCGTGTCCACCGCGAGCTCCGGACGACTCCGCTGGAAGCGTGGATCGCAGACGGGTGGCTCCCACGGCTCCCGGAGTCCCTCGAACAGCTCGACGGATTTCTGCTCACCGTCCCGACCACGCGGGTCGTGCAGCGCGACGGCATCCACTTCGAGGGTCTCCGCTACACCGCCGCCACACTCGCCCCGTTCGTCGGCAGCACCATCAGCGTCCGGTACGACCCCCGCGACGTCACCGAGATCCGCGTCTTCCACCGCGACGCGTTCCTCTGCACCGCGATCAGCACCGAGCACCAGACCGAGACGATCAGCCTCAAGCAGATCCAAGCAGCCCGCAATGCTCAGCGCCGGGCGCTGCGCGGACAGATTCGAGAACGCATCGCGATTGTTCACCCGGCTTCCGACGACACCGCCCCACCAACCGCCGAGACGGAACAGCCGCGACTGAAGACCTACGAGGAGGACCGGTCATGACGAGCCAGTTCATCATCACCAAGGAGCACCGCCGGTTCGCGGAGTTCGCTGACGCCGTCCGGAAGCAGAACACCATCGGGGTCTGTTTCGGCCCTGCCGGCGTCGGTAAGACCCTCTCAGCCCGCCGCTACGCGCACTGGGACAGCATCGGCCCGTTCATCGCCAGGTGGGCCGCGCGAAGCGAAGACGACACCAAGATCTACGCCGCCGCCCACCGCGCCCGGACCGTCTTTTACACGCCCGAAGTCTCCGCAACGATGCGCGCCCTGCAGGACGACCTTCGGCACGACATGCTCCGCACCGAACGCTGCATCGAGGAACACCTCATCCTCCACGGCGGCCACGTCGACCACATGCACGGCCCCAACCCGTCCTTGCTCGAGCTGATCATCATCGACGAGTCCGAACGCCTCACCGGCAACGCGATCGAGTGGCTCCGCGACCAATACGACCGCACCGGCATCGCGATGATCCTCATCGGCATGCCCGGCATCGAGAAGCAGTTCAGCCATTACCCGCAGCTTTACAGCCGACTCGGGTTCGCCCACCAGTACCGTCCCCTCGGCCACGACGAGCTGCTGTTCGTCCTCGAACGCCAATGGCGAAAGCTCGGCAAGGCACTCGACCCCGACGACTTCACCGACGCGCAAGCCATCGCTGCGGTCGAACGCATCACCCGCGGCAACTTCCGCCTCCTCGAACGCCTGCTCCCACAGATCCAACGCGTCCTGAAGATCAACGAGCTCGACGTCATCACCAACGACGTCGTCGAAGCCGCACGCAGCACCCTCGTCATCGGCACCACCTGACCCGGCACGGACCGCAGCGAAAACGACGACACAGATCGAGGCTGCTCACAACCTACGGGCTCGTGCGGCTGGCGTACGGGCTGGTGCTGCCGGACGTGCAGGCGGACCTGGACCTCGGTGCCGCCGCCGCCGGTGGGATCTCGGCCGGCGCGTCCGCGATGTACTGCGTCGGGGCGTCCGTCGGGTTCCTCGTCGCCGCCCGGGTTCCCCGCACCCTGGTGGTGTCCGCCGCGGGCACGGCGGCGCTCGGTGCGATCGGCGTGGCCGTCAGTCCGTCCGCCGCGGTGTTCGGCGCGTCTGCGGTGCTCGCCTCGGCCGGCGCCGGACTGGCATCGCCCGCACTGGTGCGGATCGTCGCGCGGAGTGTGCCGTCGCAGGACGTCCCCCGGACGCAGACGATCGTCAACAGCGGGACCGGACCGGGCCTGGTCGCCGCCGGGGTCCTGGCACTCGTGCTCCTGCCCGAGTGGCGGACGGCCTGGCTGGTCAGCGCCGCGTGCGCCGTCGTCGCCGGGGTCGCCGTGCTCCGAGCGGACCACGGCGACACGGCGCCCGAGGACCGCGCGACCACCGGTCCGCGAGGGAAGTCGTTGCCGCCCGCGCCCTGGTTCCGCCGGCATGCCGGCCTGCTCGTGGCGGCACTGCTGCTCGGGGCGGGGTCCGCCGCCGTGTGGAACCTCGGTCGCGCCGTCCTGGTCGACGCGGGCTCCGGGCGGACGGCGTCCGTGGTCGCGTGGATCGCCCTCGGCGTCGGGGGGACAGCGGTCGCGGTCACGGCGCGCTGGTTGGACGCCCGACCTCCGCGGACCGCCTGGACGATCACCGTGGTCGCCGTGGCGCTCGGGACGGCCGGGCTCGGTGTCGGTGCCGCGGTCCTCCCCGTCGCCCTCGTCGCGTGCGCGGTGTTCGGCTGGGGGTACACCGCGGCGACCGGTGCGCTGGTCGCGTGGACCGGCGCGATCGATGCGGAGCACGCGCCGTCCGGGACCTCGATGGTGTTCGTCACACTCGTGCTCGGGCAGGCCGTCGGCGCCGCGGTCGCGGGTGCGGTGGTCGAGCAGGCCGGCGCCGCCGTGACGATGCTCGGCGCCGCTCTGGTCGTCGCCGCCGGGGTCCCGGCCAGCCGAGTGCGGCAGGATGGTGTCCCGTGAACCCGCAACCGCAGCAGCCCAAGTGGCGGACCCTCTGGTCGACGATCCAGGTCGGCGTGCTGTCAGCCGCGGTGGTCACCTGCATCGTGCTGCTGGTCGTCGGTGACCCGAAGCTCGCCCGCGTCTGGTCGGTCGCACTCGTCTTCTTCGGCATCGCGCTGCTCGGGCACGTCTCGTTCCTGGTCTGGACCAGGCACACGGAGCGCGACCACCACTGACCAGGCGCACGGAGCGCGGCCGCCCGGGGGACGACCGCGCTCGACGCAGAACCGTGGCGCTACGGCGTGACCATGCCGCCGTTCACGTTGAGCGTCTCGCCGGCGACGAAGCTCGACTCCTGCGACGCCAGGAACACGTACGCCGGGGCGAGCTCGGCGGGCTGTCCCGCGCGGCCCATCGGCGACTCGCTGCTGCCGAACTCGGGCAGCGACTCGGGGTCGACGCCGCCGGTGACCTGCAGCACCGACCAGGTCGGTCCCGGCGCGACGACATTGACGCGGATCCCGCGCTCGACGAGCAGCTGCGAGAGCCCCTTCGAGAAGTTGTTGATCGCGCCCTTCGTCGCGGCGTAGTCCAGGCGGTCCGGCGCCGGCTTGTACGCCTCCATCGACGCGGTCGTCGTGATGGTCGCGCCGGGCTGCAGGTGCGGCAGCGCCGCCTTGACCAGCCGGAACAGGGCGAACACGTTGACGTCGAACGTCGCCTCGAACTGCTCGTCCGTGATGTCGAGCAGGTCGGGCTGCCACACCTGCTTGCCCGCCACGCTGACCAGCGCGTCGAGACCGCCCAGGCCGGCCACGGCCTCCTGGACGAGTCGGCCCGCGTACTCGCGGTCCCGCAGGTCCCCCGGGATCGCGACGGCGGTGCGACCCGCTGCGCGGATCTGCTCGATGACGTGGTCGGCGTCGGCCTGCTCCTCCGGCAGGTAGGCGAGCGCGACGTCGGCGCCCTCACGGGCGAACGCGATCGCGACCGCACCGCCGATGCCGGAGTCGGCACCGGTGACCAGGGCCTTGCGGCCGGCCAGCCGGCCGGTTCCGCGGTAGCTGGACTCACCGAGGTCCGGTACCGGCGTCATCGCCGACTGGAGGCCCGGCTCGGCCTGCGTCTGCGGCTCCGGGCTGACGTTCGGGTAGCGCGACCGGGGGTCGCCGAACTCGTACTGGTCCGTTGGCATCGGGTGGTCTCCTGTTCTGTCGGTGCTCGTCGTTCGCCGACCATGCAACCCGGGGAGCCCTGGACGCCACGTCGGCGGATGCGGGAACCGACGTCAGGACCGCTGCCAGAAGACGAGCCGGTTGCCGAAGGGATCGGTGACGGTCATGGTCCGTCCCCACGCGTCGTCCGACAGGCCTGGGCGCGAGTTCGGGTGGTGCTGCGCGATCAGGTCGTCGTGCAGCGCCTGGACGTCCGGCACCACGATCATGACCGCGCCGCCGGGCGTCGCGTCGCCGTGGTGCTCCGACAGGTGCAGCACGGCGCCGTCCCGGACGACCTGCGCGTACACCGGCAGGTCCGGCTCGAACCGGTGCTCCCACTGCCACGTGAAGCCGAGGTGGTCGCAGTAGAAGCGCTGCGCCAGCTCGTGGTCGAACACGCGCAGGATCGGGACAACGCGCTGGCGCGCGACGTCGTCGAGCTTCGGTTCGTCGTCGGACACGGGACCTCCCGGGGCAGTGCGGACGGTGTCCTCGGCACGGTACCGACCTGCGGTGGCCCCGTCCAGGAACGAGGTCATGACCGCGATGCGGGGCGAGCGTGCCGTTCGTCGTCGACCACGGTCAGGGCGAGCTCGCAGAACATCGCGTCCGCCCACGAGAACCACGGGCGCGAGTACGACGTCGGGTCGTCGACGTGGAACGACTCGTGCATGCGACCGGTCCCGGCGTCGGTGGCCAGGAGCACGTCGAGCAGCTCGCGGCGACGCTCGGGGGTGCCGGTGATGCCCTCGACGCACAGGGCGATCGGCCAGACGTGGTCCGGCTCGGTGTGCGGGCTGCCGATGCCCTCGGCCGCCGATCCCCGGAACCAGTACGGGTTCGTCGGTCCGAGCACGAGTCGCCGGGTCGCCGCGGTCACGTCGCGGTCGAGGACTTCGGGCGCATCGAAGGGCAGTGACAGCAGCGACGGCATGTTCGCGTCGTCCATGAGCACGACCCCGCCGAGTCCGTCGACCTCGTACGCGTAGACCCGCTCGCCGTCGTGCTCGACGACGCCGTGCTCCGCGACGCCCGCGGAGATCGTCGTGCGCAGGGCGTCGGCGTCGTCGGCCAGTCGGTCGTCGCCGTACACACCGCGGGCGATGTCGGCCAGCGCGAGCAGGGCCTGGGCGGCATGCAGGTTCTCGGGCACGTTGTAGCCGTACGTGCAGGCGTCGTCGGACGGCCGGAACCCGACCCAGGTCATGCCGGTCACGGCGACCGGTGTCCCGCGGCCGTCGCGGGCGAGGGTCTCGGTCGGCAGCGGCGAGTCGCGGACGAACCGGTAGCTCGACTGCTCGTGGTCGGTCTCGAGACGCCACTGGTCGACGACGGAGCGGAGCACCCGGTGGGCGCGCTCGTCGAACACGTCCGTCCGGCCGGTCGCCCGCCACAGCCGGTGGGCGAACTGGACCGGGTACGCCAGGCTGTCGACCTCGTACTTCTGCTCCCAGACGAGCGGGTCGTCGCACAGGTCCCCGTCGTCCCAGTGCGCACCGGTGGCCGTGCGGTTGAAGGCGTTGGCGTACGGGTCGTGCTCGATCAGCCGGAACTGCCGTCGGACGATCCCGGTCAGGACGTCCGCGAGCGGTGCGCAGGCGCCGGCGAACCGCAGGTACGGCAGCATCTGGGTCGTCGAGTCGCGGAGCCACATCGCCGGGATGTCGCCGGTGATGACGAACGCGGTGCCGTCCTCGTCGAGCGTGACGGTGTCGGTCAGCGTGCGGGTCAGGGACTCCTCGACCCGCGCACCGACCTGGTCGCCGAGTGCGCTCCGGACCGTGTCGGCGGCGGTCCGGAGCGTCGCGGTGACGTCGGGGTGCAGGATCATGCCCGGACCGCGTCGACCTGCAGCACCGAGGCGATGGTGCCGTTGCGGGCGCCCTCGTAGGCGGCGAGGATCATGCCGAGCACGGCGATGCCCTCGCGCTCGGTGTGGATCGGTCGGGTGCCGTCGCGCAGGCAGGCCCCGAACGCGCCGATCTCGGCCGCGAACGTGTCGACGTCCTCGAAGGTCACGGTCTCGCTCGTGCCGTCGAGCAGGTCCCACCGCAGGGTCGTGCCGTCGCTGGTGAGGGACCCGAGCTCGCCGACGACGCTGAAGCGCTCCGTGCCGACGGCCGGCTCGTACGCCCAGCTGGTGACGAGCTGGCCGACGGCGCCGTTGTCGAAGCGGAACAGCGCCTGCGCGGAGTCCTCGCCCTCCATGAACGTCAGACGATGCGTGGAGAGCATCGCGGTGGCCTGCACCGGGACGCCGCCGGCGAGGTGCATCATCAGGTAGCTGGGGTGGTAGCCGGTGTCGATGAGCTCGCCACCACCGCTGGTCGAGGCGTGTGCGCGCCAGCCCATGTTCGACGGGTCGAACTCGTTGCGGAAGCTGTCGGTCGTGCGGACCTCGTACACGGTGCCGAGGACGCCGCCGTCGATGAGCTCCTTGGCCTTCGCGACGGCCGGCATGAACAGCTGGTTGTGCGCACACATCAGCGTGACGCCGGCCTCGGCGACGGCGGCCTGCACGTCGCGGGCCTCGTCCGGTGTCAGGCAGAGCGGCTTCTCACACAGCACGTGCTTGCCCGCCCGTGCCGCTGCGACGATCGCGTCGCGGTGCAGGTGGTGCGGCAGGCAGATGTCGACCGCGTCGATGTCGGCGCGTTCGAGCATCTCGCGGTAGTCGGTGAAGAACGGCACGTCGAGCTCGGCGCCGCGGGCCGCGGCGGTGTCGGCGAACGCGTCCGCGACGGCTGCGACGCGGATGACCTCGGCGTGCTGGGCGTACCCGCTGATGTGGAAGCTGGCGATGCCGCCGCCGCCGATGAGTCCGACGCGGATGGGGTCGGTGGACATGGTGACTCCTGTTGGTGCTGGTGGTGTGTGGTGATGGGGCGTGTCCGGGCTCACACGGTGGCCGGTACCCGGGCTGCCGCGTTCGCCGCGACGACGAGCCGGGTGAGCTCGACCGCGCGGGCGACGTTGTCGTCGGCGCGCGTGCCGGAGGTGATGTGGTCCACCCACCGGCCGAACGCGTCCTGGGCGTCCTCGGGGACGTCGATGGTGACCGGCTCGTCGCCGTAGGCGGACCCACCGGCGGTGAGCCGGGCCTCCTGGTCGGTGTACGAGAGCCAGCCCGCGGTGCCGGCCACCTCGATCGTGAACGGGGTGCCGGCGACGAAGCCGGCCTCGATCACCCCGATGGCCTGGGAGGGGTAGCCGACGGTGACGACGGCGTGGTCCTCGACCGCGTGTCCGGTGACCGAGCGGTAGACGGCCTGGACGGTGTCCGGTCGTGCGCCGAGGAACAGCTGGGTCAGGTAGACGGGGTGGCAGCCGAGGTCGGTCAGCGCACCGCCGATCGCGGTCGTCGGGTCGAAGAAGCGCTCGGGCAGCCACGGCACGACGGCACCGTCGTGCGAGAGCCGGACGCGGGCGTGGTTCACCTGGCCGAGCCTGCCGGACGCGATCTCGTCGGTGATCGCCCGGGTGTACCCGTGGTACAGCCGGGGCAGCGAGACGACGAGTGCAACACCGGCGGCCTCGCAGGCGGCGACGACCTCCTCGCACTCGTCGACGGTCGGGGCGAGGAGCTTCTCGGTGAAGACGTGCTTGCCGGCCCGGGCCGCGCGGGTGATGACGTCGCGGTGCACGTCGGTCGAGGTCGTGATGGTGACGGCGTCGACGTCCTCGCGGGCGAGCAGCGCGTCGAGGTCGGCGACGAACTCGACACCGAACTGCTCGGCGCCCGCGCGACCGCGGTCCTGGTCGTCGTCCCACACCGCGACGAGTTCGGTGCCGGGGTGCTCGACGCTCTGTCGTGCGTAGTCGCCCGCGTGGACGTGCCAGAAGCCGACGACGGCGACGCGGATCGGGGTGGTGGTCGTGGTGGGCATGGGTTCCTCAGATCCGGACCTTGTCGTAGTCCTTCGGGAGCGTGAACGGGGAGTACGTCTGCATCATCGGGTCGACGCGGGCCTGGGCCCGGTCGACCGCCTGCTGCGGGGTGGCGGTACCGAGCAGCACGCTCGACCGGGCGTCGGCGAGCGAGTCCCACCACTGGCCGCCCACGGGCAACGGCGGACGGCAGGTCGACGCGGGCATCGACTCGACGAAGAACCGGATCGACCTCGCCGAGCCCTTCGGGTCCTTGAGTGCGGCGATGTTCGAGGGGACGCTGGTGGCGGGGACCATGTAGGTCTCCTGGCCGCGCTTGCCGGTGAAGTACTTCATCAGCTCCCACACCGCCTCGTTCTTCTTCGACCCCTTCGGCAGGCACAGGGCGAACCCGCCCGACCACGTGTACTTGTCGGCGCCCGCGGTCTGCGTCGGCAGGTACGCCATGGTCCAGTCCAGGTCCTTCGGGCCGTAGTTGTCGAACGTCTGGATCGTGGACGGGACGCTCACCATGAACGCCATCCGGTCCTGCAGGAACGCCATCTGTCCCGGCGGGTGGCCGGTCGGCTCGTACGTCGCGATGAAGGTGTCGGCGTCGCGGTAGCCGTACCGCTTCGCCCAGTCCTCGTAGAACTCGTAGACCTTCCGGACGCTGGTCGAGTCCATCGTCATGTGCGAGTCCGCCTGGTCGAAGTAGCTCGCGCCGAGCCCGAGGCCCCACGTGAACGGCCACCCCTCGCCGTACCAGGGGAGCAGTCCCATGTGGGTGTAGCTGCCGCCCGACTTCTTCGTGACCTTGTCGCTCACCTCGGCGACCCGGTCGAACGTGACGGGACCGTTCTGCTGCCAGTCGAACTCGTCCAGGTCGACCCCGACGTCCCGGAGCATCTTGCGGTTCACGAACATGCCGCGGGCGTCGGTGTCGTGGGGGAGCCCGTAGGTCTTGCCCCGGTAGGTCAGCTCGCCGACCGTGAACCCGAGCCAGTCGGCCAGGAACTCCTCCTTCGACACGTCCTCGAACTCCTCGATGAGCTCGTCGATCGGCTCGATCAGCCCGATGGCGGCGTACTGGGCGGCGCTGAACCGGTCGAGCAGCCACAGATCCGGCGCCGTCCCGCCCCGGACCGCGGTGATGACGCTCGTCGCGTCGCCGGTGCCCTGCGAGGGCACCTGGTTCACCTGCACGTCGATCTCCGGGTGCAGGGCCTTGAACTGGTTGATCACCTTCGTCTGGAACGGCACGAAGGTACCGGTGACGCCCCAGAGCGACACCGCGTTCGGGTTGCTCCGCGCACCCGAGCCGGACGCGCAGGACGCCGCCAGGAACGCGAGTGCCCCGGCGCCACCCGTCGCGGCGGCCGTGCGGAGGAAGGTGCGGCGGTCGAAGGCGCTGCCGGTCATTTGAAGCTCCCGATCTGGATCCCCTTGAGGAAGGTCCGCTGGAAGAAGAAGAACAGGACCACGAGCGGCAGGATGATCAGGATCGCCGCCGCCATCAGCTGGTTGAACTGGAAGTCGGCGCTGTTGTTGAGCCGGAACACCTGCAACCCGATCGACAGCGTCTGCACGTTCTGGTCCTGCAGGTAGATCAGCGGTCCGAGGAAGTCGTTCCACGCGCCGACCGCGGCGAAGATGCCGACCGTGACCAGCGCGGCCTGGGCCTGCGGGAAGACGATCCGCCACAGGATGCGCCACTCCGACGCGCCGTCCATGCGCGCGGCGTCGAGCAGGTCCTTCGGGATCTGCAGCAGGAACTGCCGGAGCAGGAACACGTAGAACGCGGACCCGAACAGGCTCGGCACCACCAGCGGCAGGAACGTGTTGATCCACCCGAGCCGGGCGTACAGGTCGAACATCGGGATGAGCGTCACCGGGAACGGGATGAACAGCGTCGCCAGCACGACGTAGAACATCCTGTCCCGTCCACGCCACTCGATGCACGCGAAGCCGTACGCGATCACCATGTTCGACGCCATCGAGAACACCGTCACCAGCACCGTGATGACCAGCGTGTTCCGGAAGAACGTGAAGAACGGCATCGCGTTGACCGCGTCCCCGAAGTTCGACCAGTCCAGCCACTGCGGGAACCAGGTCGGGGGGAACGCGCCGAGCTCGGTGTTGCTCTTCAGTGCGGAGATGACCATCCAGTAGATGGGGACCAGGAACAGCAGGCTCATCGCGATGAGCACCACGCGGGCGCCGATCGACGACCACACCGAGCGGACCGAACCGTCGGCGTTGCGCGACCGGTCAGTTCCGGCGTTCCGGCGGTCCTTCGGACGCACCGTCTCGAGGGACGAGGTGACCGTCTGGTCGTCCTTCTGCAGCGTCATCGTCTACTCCCCGCTCACGTCGTAGTTCACGAACCGCCTGGACAGCCAGTAGACGAGTCCCGACAGGACCATCCCGGCCAGGAACAGCAGCACCGCCATCGCGCTGGCGAACCCGAGCTGCGCGTAGCTGAAGGCGTTCTTGTAGAGGTAGAGCATGTAGAACAACGTCCCGTTGTCCGGCGACCCCAACCCACCGGTCCCGGACGAGATCACGTACGCCTCGGTGAAGACCTGCAGGCCGTTGCTGATCCCGGTGATCAGGTTGAACAGGATCGCGGGGGAGATGAGCGGCAGGGTCAGCGCGAAGAACTGGCGCACCGGACCCGCACCGTCCACCCGCGCTGCCTCGTACAGGGTCTTCGGGATGCCCCGCATGCCTGCCAGGAACACCAGCGCCGCGTTGCCGGCACCCATCTGCGCCAGCGCGACGATGACGAGCTTCGCCGTCGTCGGGTCACCGAGCAGGTTGGTCGCCGGCACCCCGACGAGCTTGAGCACCTGGTTCACGATGCCGGTCTGCGGGTTGACGAGCACCACGAAGATGAACGCCAGCGCGAAGGTCGGGATGAGCGACGGGATGTACAGCGCCGTCCGGTACCAGCTGATCTCCTTGACGTCCTGGTTCATCGCCAGGGCGATCACGATGGCGACCACGATCCCGACGGGGACGGCGATCACCGCGTAGAACAGCGTGTTCTCGACCGCCGTGTGCACGAGCGGGTCGATGAA
Organism: Curtobacterium sp. MCLR17_007; assembly: GCF_003234655.2. Classification (NCBI taxonomy): domain Bacteria; kingdom Bacillati; phylum Actinomycetota; class Actinomycetes; order Micrococcales; family Microbacteriaceae; genus Curtobacterium; species Curtobacterium sp. MCLR17_007. The sequence continues at coordinate 1,667,196 of NZ_CP126271.1, forward strand.
CGCCGCGACGTAGTTGCCGAACCCGACGAACGTCGCCGCGTTCATGCCCGAGTACCGCGTCAGGCTGATCACGAACGAGTACACGAGCGGGTAGGCGATGAACACGAGCACGCCGACGATCCACGGGGAGATGAACGCGATGCCCACACGCAGGCGTCGCTTCTCGGCGGGGGTCCAGGGGTGCTTCTTCGCCGCGCGTCGACTCCTGCGTTCGGTCGAGGTCGCGGGTCGCACTGCGGTGGCCGGGCGAGCGGTCGTCGTCACGGGCGTCCCTTCGGGTCTCCGTGTCCACGCCGGTGGAGCCACGGGCGCCGCCACGTCGGTGTGGCCGCTGGCGGACGGTCGAACCCCAGGACGATTCAATCCAATTGATTGACAAATCCGCTTGGACAGTGATGCTAAGGACCACGACCACCACCCGTCAACCACGAGGACGCCGGAATGTCTGCAGGGCAGAACCACACGCACGTCGGAGCGCACAACCGCGCCGTCGTCCTCGACCTCGTCCGACGCAGCGGACCCGTCACCCGCACGGACATCCGTGACCGCACCGGCCTCACCGCCCAGACCGTGTCGAACATCACCGCCCGCCTGGAGTCGGACGGACTGGTGCGCGACGTCGACCGACGCCTCACGCTCGCGCGCGACGGCCGCTTCGCCGTCGGTGTCCACCTCGACCCCGCGCACGTCGCCGTCGTGCTGCTCGACCTCGGCGGCGGCCTGGTCGCCGAGCACCAGCTCGGCGCCGCCGACGTGGCAGACCCGGCGACCACGCTCGACGCCATGGCCCAGGCGATCGACGACGTCGTCACCCGCTCCCACGTCGACCCCGACAGGGTAGTAGGCATCGGCGTCGCCGCGCCGGGCCCCATCGAACGGGACGGCGCCACCCTCGGCGCACCCGCCCAGCTCGCCGCCTGGTCCGGCTACCCGCTCGCCGCCGAACTCGCCCGCCGCACCGGACTCGCCGTGCACGTCGAGAAGGACGTCGTCGCCAGTGCGCTCGCCGAGTGGTGGACCGCCGCCACCGTCACCGACCTGGTCGCCGTCTACCTCGGGCACGGCGTCGGCGCCGGGATCGTCGTCGGAGGCGAGGTCGTCCGCGGCAGCACCGGCAACGCGGGAGAGTTCGGCGGGATGCCGGTGTACGCGCACGGCGGGTGGACCGCCCTGTGGGAGGCCTGCCAACCGCTTCAGCAGGTCCGACGCGGCATCGACGCGGGGCTCCTCCCGCCGCGGATCCCGCTCGACGACCCCGCTGCCGTCCGTTCCGCGTTCGACGACCTCTGCCGCGAGCCCGGCGCGGCCCCGCTCATCACCGAGGCCGGCACCGCCCTCGGCTCGGCCTTGGTCCACGTGGTCGAACTGCTCGACCTGCCGAGGATCGTCGTCGGCGGGAGTGCTGCACGTGCGGCCGGGCCGAAGCTCCTCGACGCGCTCCGTGCGCGACTCGCTGACCGACTCGACCCGAGCCTCCTGCCGCGGGTCGACGCGACGGCGCTCGGCGAGAACGTGGTCGCCCGCGGGGCGGCGTGCGCGGTCCTCGTCACGACGCCCGTCGCGTCACGACCTGTGGCCGTCGCCGGTCTGTCGGCGGGCTCGCGCCCCGTCCGGACAGGAGGCCCGTCCCGCGCCCGCGACATCGCCCACCCCTGGTGAGGGGTCGGCCGCTGGCGGTGCACGGTTCCCCGCTACTCGCCCGCGATCTTCAGCAACAGCGGCCCGAGCAGACCGATCACCCAGACCAGGACGATGCCCGCCGCCCCGATCGCGAGCATCCGACGCTTCCACCGGCGTCGCGGCGTCGGCGGGGTCTCGCCCCACATCTGCGTACGGACGAGGATGCGGTTCGCCTCACCCACCAGCCGGCGGATCTCCGGGTCGTCGAGTTCGAGCCGGCCTTCGCGGGCGTGCTCGGCGATCGCCGTCGCTTCGGCGAGCGACAGCCCGTCGCTCGTGCCCTCGCGCTCGGTCATGTCGCCATCGTCCCACGCGGCCCCGGACTGTGCGCGCGGTCAGCGCATCCCGCGTACCGAGGAGGCATGTCACAACGCTTCCGAGGCCAGGTCGTCGTCATCACCGGTGCGTCGAGCGGCATCGGCCGCGCCGCCGCGCACGAGTTCGCCCGCCGTGGTGCGACAGTGGTGCTCGCCGCCCGCAGCCACGACAGTCTGGAAGCCGCCGCCGAGGAGTGCCGCCGGCTCGGCGCCGAGGCCGTCGCGATCCCCACCGACGTCGGAGACGAGCACCAGGTCACGGACCTGATCAGCACCGTCACGACGCGCTTCGGCCACATCGACGTGTTCGTCGGCAACGCTGCCCTGTTCATCTACGGCCTGTTCGAGCAGACCCCGACCGACTCGTTCAAGCGCGTCGTCGACACGAACCTCTACGGCCACCTCTACGCGATCACCCACCTGTTGCCGCACTGGCGGCAGCGTGGCCGCGGCACCTACGTGCTGGTCGGCAGCATCCAGTCGCTGCTGTCGGCGCCGTACCAGTCCGCCTACGTCACGAGCAAGCACGCCGCACTCGGGCTGGTCGACGTGCTCGGCGACGAGTTCGCGCACACCGGCATCCACTTCACCACGCTGATGCCCTCGACGATCGACACACCGATCTACCAGAACGGCGCGAACTACACCGACAGGGCCTCGCACCCACTGCCGCCGACGGTGTCCGTCGAGCGCGCGGGCAAGGCGGTCGTCACGGCGGCGCTGCACCCGAAGCGCTACCGGTTCGTCGGTCGCGTCCAGGCGTCGCTCGTGCCGCTGCAGTACGTGTTCCCCGGGCTGTTCCACAAGATCACGAAGCCGATGGTGGAGCTCTTCGCCCTGCGCGGCAGGCAGGCACCGACGGACGGCAACCTGTTCGAACCCGCCGACGCGGGCAACGCCACCGACGGTGGCTGGGTCGCGAAGCGACGGCGCGTCACGCGCCCCCTGCTGTGGGTCGGCGCCGCAGCCGCGGTGGCGACCGTCGTCCTGCGACCGCGTCGCTGACGGACAGGAGGCTCGTTGCGGCCCGGCCGCGGGCCTCCTGTCCGGACGTGGGCACGCCCGAGCATGCGAGGCGCCCCCGTTCCCCCGAGACGCTGCCCGGATCCGCGGCGTCTCGAGGGGGCGGCGGCGTCTCGCCGTGCTGGCCAGCATTGTCGGCTGACCGCGTCAGTCGAGCACGGCGGCGACTGCCTCGATCTCGACGAGCTGGTCGTCGTACCCCAGGACGGTGACGCCCATCAGGGTGCTCGGCACGTCGTGCTCGCCGAAGGTATCCCGCACGACCTCCCATGCTGCGACCAGGTCGGCCTGCCGTGTCGACGCCACCAGTACCCGCGTCGAGACGACGTCGTCAAGCGTGGCACCGGCGTCGGCGAGCGCCTGCCGCAGGTTCGCCACGCATGCGGCCGCCTGTCCCGCGTGGTCGCCGACGGCGACCGTGCGTCCGTCGGCGTCGAGCGGGCACGACCCCGCCAGGAACACGAGTCGCGCCGCGGCCGGTGCCGTGGCGGCGTACGCGTACTCGGCGACGGAGCTGAGCGAGGACGAACGGATGAGCTGCACGGCGCTGACCATGCTCCCCATCCTGGTCCACAGCACGTACGGTCGGACCATGACGACCGCGAGCCCGACGACGGACACCACCGGCTGGGCGACCTGGCACGCAGCGCACGAGGCAGCCCGTGCGAGCGAGCACGGCTTCCTGTCGGTAACGAGCATCCGGTGGCTGACGACGACGCCCGAGCGGTTCGACGACGTCCCCGGAGCGTGGTTCGTCGACCAGGACGGACCCGTGGTCGTCCTCGCCGACGACCCTGCTGAGCGCCTCGACGTCGACGGCTCCCTGGTGACGGGAACGCACCGGTTCGGGGACCTCGACAGCAGCCCCGCACCGCGCGTCGTGTGGCACCGCGACGACCGCGACGTCGTCATCGAGGTCGCCCGACGAGGCGGGAGCGACCTGGTCCGGCCCCGCGATCCGGCCGCCCCGGTGCGCCTCGCGTACCGCGGTACGCCCACCTACGCACCCGACGACCGGTTCGTGGTCGAGGCCCGGTTCCGCTCCTTCGCCGAGCCGCGTGCGGTGACGGTCGGCTCGGTCGTCGACGGGCTGGAGCACGTGTTCGCGGCACGTGGCACACTCGAGTTCGACCTCGACGGCCCGCGCACGCTCCTGGCGTTCAACGGACAGGGGGACGACCTGCACGTGCTGTTCTCCGACCGCACCAGCACGGTCACGACGTCGGCGACCCGGACGCTCGACGTGGGGGCTCCTGATGCCGACGGTCGGACCCGCGTCGACTTCACCCGGGCCACGAACCTGCCCTGCGCGTACACCCCGCACGCCACGTGTCCACTGCCGCCCCGCGAGAACCGACTCGACGTCGCGATCGAGGCGGGGGAGCGGCTGCCCGGACCCGGTGCGGCTGACTGACCGGGATGTCGTCCGCTGCCGGTCAGGTGCCGACGGTCAGGGCGTGACACGGGTCCACCCGGACAGTGCTCGCCAGGCCCGAGGGTCGAAGGTGATGACGCTCCCCATGCCGGGCTGGTCGAGCGCTCGGTCGATCGGGACACCACGCAGGTCCGCCAGCAGCAGCGCACCGACGGCGCCGTGCGAGACGAGCGTCACGTCCCCATCGGCCGTCAGCGATCGAACGGCCGCGACGATGCGGGTCTGGGCGTCGACCGCTCGTTCCCATCCGCGCACCGACTCGTCCAGCCGGTCGAAGAACCGGACGACCACCGCATCGAACTCCTCCGGCGGGAGGTACCCGGTCGCGCTGCGGTCGATCTCACCCAGCCGTCGGTCGACCTCCGGCACGACGCCGACCGTCTGGCCGAGCACCTCCGCGGTCTCGATCGCCTTCCGCTCGGCGCTCGACACGATGCGAGTGATGCCAGGATCCCAGGCGCTGTGGTGGGCGGCGCCCGCGCGCACGCGGCCGACCCCGCTCAGCGTCCACGACTCGATCGGGACCGCGGGGTCGATGACCACCTCGGCATGGGTCAGGAAGTACGAGGCCATGAGCCGACCCTGCCAGATGGCCTCACTCCTGGCGGGCGGTTGCGGTGCCGGAGGGTCGTCGTAGGGTGTGCTCGTGGAGTTCCCGGGGGAGGCGGACGGCGCGCGAGACGCGCCGACCTCTCCGGGGTCACCCCGGGGCACGCAGGACCAGCAGGACCACACGCCCCGAGAGGCTCGGCGCGCTCCGCGCGCTCGCCCTCACGGAGGCACCGACAGGTCCCCCGGGAACCCCACGCCCCTCGCCGTGGTCGCAGGCGCACTCGCCGACGCGTTCCTCGCCGCGGAGGGGTGGCACCGGGACGAGCTGACCGCAGCCGGGTACGACGTGCTCGGCGTCGAACGGACCTACGTCGGCGTCGCGGTCGGCGTCGCGCTCGAGGCGTACCCCCGTGCGCCGGTCGAAGCGCCCCGGCAGTTGGCCGCCGTGCTCGCGAGCGCACCGCGGCTCGTACGACTGCACGACTCGCGGGTGCCCCTCCGTCCCGTGCGGGTGCTCCTCCGTCGCGCGACCGCCGTCCACGCCCGGCCGGCCGTGGCGAGCCGCCTGCTCGTCGACACGCTGCCGGAGCTCGCCCGCGAACTCGACCTGACCGTGGGACGACTGCTCTGGCTCGCCGACACGAAGGGCTGGAACCGGCACCGGGGCCCGACGAGTCCGCTGCACCACCACCGTCACGAGTGGGTGCAGCGCCCCGGCCGTGCCCCGCGGCTGCTCGAGAAGCCGATGGCGATGCTCAGGCGGACCCAGCGGACGATCCTCGACGAGCTCCTCGCGGCGATGCCGGTGCACGACGCCGCGCACGGGTTCGTCGCCAGCCGTGGCGTCGTGTCGAGTGCCGCTGAGCACGTCGGGCGCCCGATCGTGCTGTCTGCCGACCTCACCGCGTTCTTCGCGAACGTCCGCGCGGCCACCGTCTACGGCGTGTTCCGCTCGGCCGGGTTCGCCGAGCCCCTCGCACACGTGCTCACCGGGATCTGCACCCACCGCGTCCCGCCCCACGTGCTCACCGCGATGCCACCCGGCGGCGACCCGGACCAGCGCACCGCACTCCGGCGAGCCCTCACCGAGGCGCACCTCCCGCAGGGCGCGCCGACGTCGCCGGCGCTGGCGAACCTGGCGCTGCGACACCTCGACGTGCGCCTGGCCGGCTGGGCCGCGGCCGTGGACGCCACCTACACGCGCTACGCCGACGACCTGACCTTCAGCGGCGGCGACGCGCTGGCCGCTCGGCCGGACGCCTTCCTGCGCGGGGTCGACCGGATCGTCACCGAGCAGGGCCACACGCTCAACGCCCGCAAGACCCGCGTCCGTCGCGCCGGCGTGCGCCAGTCCGTCACGGGCGTGGTCGTCAACGAGCGGACGTCGCCCGGTCGCCGCGAGGTCGACCGGCTGCACGCGATCCTGCACAACTGCGTCGTCCACGGCCCGGCGTCGCAGGACCGCGACGGCCACGCGGACTTCCGCGCGCACCTGCTCGGGCGCATCGGCTGGGTCGGTCAGGTCCACCCGGTCCGCGGCGCAGCGCTCATGACGCTCTTCGCACAGATCCGGTGGTGAGCAGATCGCGCCGTGGCTACTGTGACGCCATGACCGTGCATCGTGTGACCGCCCCCCAGCTGCCCACCGACGGCACGAAGGTCCGGGGGCCGGCGTCGTACTTCCCGAGCATCGAGACGACCTACGGTCGCCCCGTGCAGGAGTGGATCGACCTCGTCGTCGACCGGCTGGACACCGAACCGCACATGGCCGTCGTGTCCTGGCTCAAGGCCGAGCACGGCATGGGCCACGGGCACGCCAACGCGGTCGTCGCCTACGTCCGGCAGGCGCTCGCCTGAGTGGTCAGGAGCGGACCAGGCGGGCGATCGCCTCGGAGGCTTCGCGGACTTTCGCGGCCGGGTCACCACCGTCGGCCATCGCGTCGGCGACGCAGTGGCTGAGGTGGTCCTCGACGAGTCCGAGCGCGACCGACTGCAGGGCCTTCGTCATCGCTGACACCTGCGTCAGGATGTCGATGCAGTACTGCTCGTCCTCGACCATGCGCTGGAGGCCGCGGGCCTGCCCCTCGATGCGCCGCAGACGCTTCAGGTAGGCGTCCTTCGACGAGATGTAGCCGTGCTCGTGCTCGGTCATGGGGCCTCCCGGGGAGTGGTACCCCTCCAGGGTATGCCATTGCTCCGGTCTGGTTGACACGGTTGACGGTGCGAGCGTACGGTTGGTTGACATGGTTGCAGGAAGGCGGACCTCATGCCCACAGCACGACGCGCGGTCACCGGGACGGCCGAGGCGGCACTGCTCGCCGCGATCCAGGACCGGCTGCGCGGGGGTCGCTACGACGACGCGCTCGCTGCCGTCGAGGACGTCGACGCCCTGGCGGACCGCATGGTCGCCGCGCTGCCGGCGGTCAAGCACGAGGCTGACGAGTTGATCGGCCCGTTCTACGACGCGGCTTCGCTGGCGAACTGGCGCGGGGTCACGCGACAGGCCATCAGCAAGGCGAGCACCAAAGGCGACCTGCTCGGACTGAAGATCGGCGACGGCAGCCGGATCTTCCCGTCGTTCCAGTTCGGCCCGTCCGGTGCCCCGCTGCCTCGGTTGCGCGAGGTCCTCGACCTGCTCGACCCCGACCGGATCGACCCATGGGGCAGCGCACTGTGGTTGAACACCGTCGCCGACGAGTTCGGCGGCACGACGGCTGCCCAGGCACTCCGTGCCGGGCGGCACGAGCCCGTCCTGCGGGCCGCCCGCCGTGCTGCCCGCGCCTGGCTGGCCGACGCGTGACGGAACGGCGGACCGAGGTCGCACAGCGCGGGCCGGCTCCCGAGGCGGAGCTCGCCGGGTTCCCCACCGTCGAGTCGCGGGGCACGACGTTCTACCGTGCCAAGCGCCACGACCGCGGTGCGTGGTGGTTCGCGAGCACCCCGGCAGACGCCGATGGCGATGACGGTGGCCGGTTCGACCTGGCCGACCCCCGGGGCACCTGCTACTGGGCGGACTCGGTCGAGGTCGCGGTCCGGGAACGCCTCGCCCACCACACGCTGCACACCAACACGGTCTTCGTCGGGCGTGCTCGCGAGATGGTCGTCGTGGCGGCGCGGGCGTCGCGTGGTCGGCGGTTCGCCGACGTCACCGCACCCGGAGCGGTCCGGCACGGCGTCGGTGCCGAGCTGCAGACGATGGTCGACTACCGCGTGCCGCAGGCCTGGGCACGGGCCTTCGACGCCGCGGGGTTCGCCGGTGTCCGGTACAGCACGCGGTTCACGAGCGCCGCTGCCCCGAACGCGTGGGCCGTGTTCGGGACGGCGGGCGTACCGCGACGACCCCGACCCGAGCGCGTCCACCGCGACGGCGTCACGGCGTGCCGCGAGTCCGGCATCCGCGTGCTCGACGACGGCTCGACCGCCGGCCCCGAGCGCTTCACGATCGTGTCGCCGCCCCGCGCCTGACCTCCCGTCCGGCAGCGCCGTGTCGGTGGCTGCTCCTACCGTTCCCGACGTGGTCGAGCCAGTCGATGCGTGGTGGCGCCGCCGGCAGTTCTCGCGCGGCGTGCCGATGCCGTACGCCGTCGGCCAGTTCCGTGACGCGTGGGCGTCCTTCCCCGTGCTCATCCGGCAGTACCACCCGGAGTGGAACGCCGGCATCGTCCTGACCCAGATCCCGCCTGCGGCCGAGGTGCTGCTGACGTGGGAGTGTGACGTCGGCCACGTCTTCGTCGCCACCCCAGCCGAGCAACGCGGCCGACCCGGGCGTGAGCGACGGCGCTCGGTCTGGTGCCCGGAGTGCACGGTCATGGCCAAGCCGCAGCGCTGGCCCGTCCTGCCCGCGGACTGGCCAGCGGTCGTCCCCGCGCCGCAGCGCGCCGTCCGGGTGACGGGCCGTCAGACCCTGCCTGCGGCCGGGCGGGTGCGCGCACCCGGTGCGGACGCCGTGCCGACGGGAGCGGTCGCGTCCACACGAGCGGCTCGCCCCGGTGCACGCCGGGGCACGGTCCGGCGTCCGGCGGCAGAGCGCGATTTCTGCCGCAAGACCCCGCGCCTGCCGTCGGGCGACGCCTTCGTCAGTGTCTGCGCACCGGCGACCGCCTCGGCGGTCGAGGCCGAACTCCGCCAGGCCCTGGTGGACCGCTTCGACTTCACGTTCGACCGCAACGCCGTCCGCCTCGACCGGCCCTTCCACGACCACGTCGAGGCCTGGCCGGACGTCATCCTGCCCGAGCTGCGCGTCGCGATCGAGTACGACTCGACGGGGCGCCACGGGCTCGAACACGTCGGACCGCGCGAGGACTCCGACCGGCGCAAGGACCGCGCACTGCGCAGCGTCGGGTGGGAGGTCATCCGGATCCGCACCGGACGGCTGCCGGCGCTCGGTCCGCACGACCTGCAGGTGTCGGGCGTGTCCGGTCGGACGATCGAGCGCCTGGTCGACACCCTGCGCGACGTCCGCGGTGCGCTCTTCGTCGACGCCTACGCGCGCTGAGCTCCGCACGGTGCGAGGTCGGGGTGTCGGCACGGTGCGAAGTTGGGGTGTCGGCACGGTGCGAAGTTGCGTGTGCGTGCGACCTTGACCGCCCCGTGCGACTTTGTTGCGCTGCACGGGGCGATCAACCCCGCACCGTTCCAACCCCGCACCGTTCCAACCCCGCACGGTGCCAACCCCCGGCGTGTCAGCCGCGCAACGCCAGCGCCTCGCTGCACCACCGCGCGTGCAGCGCCCAGGGGTCCTCGACGCCCGCGCCCACCACGCGCACGTGGTCGAGCAGCTCCGCGGTGGCACGGAACCACTCGGTGCCGGGCCAGCGCGCGCCGGCGAACTGCTCGTGCCGGCGTCGCTCGAGCGTCCGGTCCCCGCGCTCGAACGCCAGCAGGTCCTGGTGAGGGATCCGGGCGAGTCGCTGGCGGGGGTTCGTCGTCGTGCCGATCTTCACCCGGTCGCCGACCGCGTCGCGCTGGCGCAGGTAGTAGACGACGTCGACCCGCGGAGGAGCGAGGTCGCTGTCCGGCACGTCGCCGTACGGCCACTCGCACACGGCGCAGACCGTTCCCGATGCGAACCGCACGCCCAGCCGGCATCCGCAGACGAGACACGGGCCGGGCAGCGCGTCCTCGACGCCGCGCGTGCCGTCGGCGAAGTCGCGGACCAGGACCACGTGCGCCTCGCACAGCGGGACCGGCGAGCCGGCGGCGGGCGCACCTGCGCAGCCGGGCACGCAGCAGGAGTCGACCATGCGCGGAACGCTAGCGGTCACGACCGACGTGCACCGGGCCTCCCGGCCGTCGCGGACGCGACCGTCGGGTCGCGGACGCGTCAGTCGAAGACGGCCCCCACCGGTTCGCGCTTCTCCTCCTGGAAGCGGTCCTCGGCGCGGCCGAGCGCCCAGTACGCCGACAGTGACATCTGCGCCTTCTCCACGCCCCACTCGTCCTGCAGCAGCCGACGGATCGCCTTCACGGCGGCGCGCTCACCGTGCGCGAACACCTGGACCGGCCGGGAGGCCCGCGGCAGCTCCCGGGTCGCGGCCAGCAGGAGCGTGCCCGGCTCGGCGCCGGTGGCGTCGCGGTGCAGCCACCGCAGGTCGACTCCCGACGGGTGCGGGACGTCCTGTTCGTCGTCGGGGCCCGCGACCTCGACGAGGGCGGTGCCGGTGGCGTCGGCGTGCATCGCCTCGAGCGCGGCGGAGATCGCGGGCAGGGCGCTGTCGTCGCCGAGCAGCAGGTGCTCGACCCCGGGGTCGGTTGTCGGCGCGTACCCGCCGCCCGGGCCGGACAGGGCGAGCAGGTCGCCGGGCTGCGCGGTGGCTGCCCACGGACCGGCGAGTCCGTCGTCGCCGTGCACGACGAAGTCGATCGCGATGGTCTGCGCCCCGTGGTCGACCGCACGCACGGTGTAGGTGCGCCGCGCCGGACGGTCCTCCTTCGGCAGCTGCTCGCGCAACGCGTCGAGGTCGTAGGGCGGCTGCAGTCCGAGCTCGCGCCGGGCGACGAGGAGCTTGACGTACTTGTCGGTCGTCGCGAGGCGCTCGGGGTCGGCCGCGCCGACGAACTCCGCGAACGCCGGGCCACCCAGGTGCACGCGGACCATGTGCGGCGAGACGCGTTCGGTGCGGTCGACGACGAACACGTGCTGGGTGCGGTTCTTCGGGCTCATGCTGGGGGAGCGTCCTCTCGTCGGCGATTCCTGGTGCGCGCTCGTCCTTGTGAGGTTAGCCTCACCTCATGGACGCATCCGTCACCCGGTTCTCGGAGCTGCTCCGCCTGCGCGCGTCGCGGACACCGGGGTCGACGGCCGGGACCGACTTCATGGACGCACTGCGCGAGGGCCGGTGCGAGGTGGCGGACTACGCCGACCTGCTCGGGCAGTACGCCTTCGTGTACGACGCGCTCGAGCGCGCGACCGACCGGATGGCGGACCACCCCGCGGTCAGCCCCTTCGTGACCGCCCACCTGACGCGGATGCCGGCGATCCGTGCGGACCTGGAGTACCTGGTCGGACCGGACTGGTCCGAGCTGGTCTGCCCGACGCCGGCCACGACCGCGTACGTCCGACGCCTGAACGAGGTCGCGTCCACGTGGCCCGGCGGCTTCGTCGCGCACCACTACACGCGCTACCTCGGCGACCTGTCCGGGGGTCGCGCGATCGGCCTGACGCTCAGCCAGCAGTTCGGCTTCGACACGAACGGCGTGCTGTTCTGGATCTTCGACCAGCTCGCCGACCCGGCAGGGTTCGAGGACACCTACCGCGCCCAGCTCGACGCCGCCCCGTGGGACGCCGCCGAGCGCGAGCGGGTGATGGCCGAGGTCGAGCTGGCGTCCACGCTCGACGACGGACTGCTCGCTGAGCTCGACGCGCGGCGCACCGCTGCCGCCACGGCCTGAGGGTCCACACCGAGCGTGAGCCGACCGGCTGGACGGTCGTCGTCACGCGGGCGCGTCGGCCGATACGCTGCTGGGGTCCCGGCGCTGACGTCCCGGGCGACCGGGAGGACGAGATGACGGCGATCGACGGCTCGACGCGCTTCGGCAGCGCACGTGACCACGTCAGCGGTGCGGTCGACAGCGACCTGCGCGCGGACGTCCGCTACCTCGGCAGCCTGCTCGGGCGGGTGCTCCGCGAGAGCGGCGGCGACGACCTGCTGCAGGACGTCGAGTCGCTCCGTGCGGCGGTCATCACGGCGTACGAGGGCGACGACGCGGACGGTGCTGCGCGGGCCGAGGCCGTCGTCGCGGCGTTGTCGCCGGAGCGGGCAGAAGAGGTCGCCCGCGCCTTCACGACGTACTTCCACCTGGCGAACCTGGCCGAGGAACACCACCGCGTGCGCGTCCTCCGTCAGCGTGGCGACGACGGCGGTGTCGCGGGCGACTCGTTCCCCGCCACCTACGCCGAACTCGTGGACCAGGTGGGCGCGGACGAGGCCGCCGCACGGCTCGACGCCCTCCGCTTCCACCCCGTGCTGACCGCCCACCCGACCGAGGCCCGTCGTCGCGCGGTCACGACGGCCGTCCGCCGCATCACCGACCTCATCGACGAGCGGGACCGCGCGAAGAACGCCACCGCGCGCGCCGAGAACGAACGGCGGCTACTCGAGGAGATCACGAACCTCCTGCGCACCTCGCCGCTCCGCACCACCCGGCCGACCCCGCTCGACGAGGTCCGAACGGCGATGAGCGTGTTCGACCAGACGCTGTTCGAGATCGTCCCGCAGGTCTACCGGCTGCTCGACGACCGGCTGCTCGGGGACGACGCGGGCAGCGGCCCGGTCCGGGCCCCGGCCTTCGTGCGCTTCGGCACGTGGATCGGCGGCGACCGGGACGGCAACCCGTTCGTCACCGCGGACATCACGCGCCAGGCCGCCGAGATCGCCGCCGAGCACATCCTGCTCGGGCTCGCCCGTGCCGCCACCCGCATCGGCAGCACCCTGACGCTCGACGCCAGCGAGACGCCCGCCGACGCCGGACTGACCGCGCTCGTGGCCGCCCAGGAAGCCCTCGACCCGGACATCGCCGAGCGCATCGGCATCCGCGCACCGAACGAGACCCACCGTCGCGCGCTGCTGTTCACGGCGGCCCGCATCGATGCGACCCGCCGCGGTGACGCACCCCTGGCGTACGACGCGCCCGAGGCGTTCCTTGCCGACCTGCGGACCATCCAGACGTCGCTCGTCGCGGCCGGCGCAGCACGCCCGGCCCACGGCGAACTGCAGAACCTCATCTGGCAGGTCGAGACCTTCGGGTTCCACCTGGCCGAGCTCGAGGTCCGCCAGCACTCCCAGGTACACCGCACCGCCCTGGCCGAGATCCGCGCGGGTGGCACGCTGAGCGAGACCACGGAAGAGGTCCTCGCCGTGTTCCGCACGATCGCCGGCCTGCAGCGTCGGTACGGCGTCCGTGCCGCGAACCGCTACATCGTCTCCTTCACCCAGTCGGCCGCCGACCTGGCGAACGTGCACGAGCTCGCCGTCGCCGCTCTGGGGTCCGAGCAGGACGCGCCCGTGCTCGACGTGATCCCGCTGTTCGAGACGTTCGCCGACCTGCACGCGAGCGTCGACATCCTCGACGAGGCCGTCCGCACCGCGGCGTTCCAGCGTCGTCTCGCCGCCACCGGCCGCAAGCTCGAGGTCATGCTCGGGTACTCCGACTCCTCGAAGGACGTCGGCCCGGTCTCGGCGAACCTCGCGCTCTACGACGCCCAGGCGCGCATCGCCCGCTGGGCCGTCGAGCACGACGTCGAGCTGACCCTCTTCCACGGCCGCGGCGGTTCGCTCGGACGCGGGGGTGGCCCCGCGAACGAGGCCGTGCTCGCGCAGCCACCCGGGTCCATCGACGGTCGGCTGAAGCTCACCGAGCAGGGCGAGGTCATCTTCGCCCAGTACGGCGACCAGGACATCGCGGCGCGGCACCTCGAGCAGATGGCGTCGGCGACCCTGTTCGCGTCGTCCCCGTCGAACGAGTCGCGGACCCAGGCTGCTGCCGAGCGCTTCGCCGACCTGGCGCAACAGCTCGACGACGTCTCCCGCGAGGCCTTCTACGGACTGGTCAAGGCCGACGGGTTCGCGCCCTGGTTCGCGCGGGTCACGCCGATGGAGGAGATCGGGCTGCTGCCGCTCGGGTCCCGCCCCGCGCGCCGCGGTCTGAGCGTCGAGTCGCTCGAGGACCTCCGCGCCATCCCGTGGGTGTTCTCCTGGACCCAGGCGCGCATCAACCTCGCCGGGTGGTACGGCCTGGGGTCCGCACTCGAGGCCGTCGGCGACGTCGAGCTGCTCCGCACCGCGTACGCCGAGTGGCCGCTGTTCGGGGCGATGATCAAGAACGTCGCGATGTCCCTGGCGAAGACGGACGAGCACATCGCCCGTCGCTACCTCGACCTCGCCGACCGCGACGACCTGGCGAGTGCCGTCCTCGACGAGATGGTCCGCACCCGCGACTGGGTCCTCCGCATCTCGGGCGGCTCGGACGTGCTCGAGGACCGTCCGGTGCTCGCCCGTGCGGTGCGCCTGCGCAGCCCGTACGTCGACGCCCTGTCGCACCTGCAGCTCCGGGCGCTCCGTGCCATCCGCACGTCGGGCAGCACCGACCCGACGGACGCCGACCACCGGCTGCTCCTGCTCACGGTGAACGGGATCGCCGCCGGCCTGCAGAACACCGGCTGACCCGCCGCGTCGCGGTCACGCGGCGCGGTGCGTCCGTCGGCGCCGCCTCGAGGTTCCGGAACAGCGGCATCTCGAGCGCGGGGACGGGGTGTCCGCGCCACCTCGGCGAACGTGCGCGGCACGTCGTGCGACCTGGCCGTGTCCGGACGGGAGGCCCGGTGCCAGCTGACACCGGGCCTCCCGTCCGTCGTCTCCCGACGTCCCCCCTCCCAGGTGATGCCGGTGTTGCGGAACCTCGCGTCGTCGGACCGGCCGCTCGCGCGACCTCGACGCACCGCAGGCGGCGAGTCGTGCGACTCCCGGTGCCAGACCCGCGGCACGCGTCCGCGACCCCTGTCGAATCGATTCGGCGCGGCGTAGCGTGGCGCAGGTGACGACGGAGCGCAGCCGGACCAGACCCCGCACCCAGACGACCCTGCCGCCGATCGTCCCCCTGGCACTGATCGTGGGCGTGTCGCCGTTCGCGACCGACATGTACATCCCCGCACTGCCGACCATCGCGCGGGACCTCGGCACCACACCGAGCGCCGTCCAGCTGTCGTTGACGGCGTTCCTGGTGGCGTTCGCGGTCGGACAGCTGCTGGCCGGACCCGTCAGCGACGGGATCGGACGCCGGCCGATGCTCCTGGGCGGCACCGCGCTGTTCGCGGTCGCATCGCTCGGCTGTGCCGTCGCGCCGGACGTCGTGACGTTGGTCATCGGTCGTGTGGTCGAGGGACTCGCCGGCGCGGCGGCGGCGGTGGCCGGCCGGGCGATGGTCTCCGACGTGACGGAGGGACCGCGCATGGCGAAGGTGTTCGGCACCCTCGCGGCGATCAACGCGATCGGGCCGGTCGTCGCGCCGCTGGTCGGGGGAGCGGTCCTGACGGTCGCGTCCTGGCGCGTGATGTTCGTCGTCCTGGCGGTGCTCGGAGCGGTGTTCTTCGTGCTCGTGCTGCCGTTCTTCCACGAGACGCTCCGGCCGGAGTCCCGCGGTGGCATCGGACTTGCGGCGAACTGGCAGCGGATGCGGCAGCTCGTGCAGATCCCGCGGTTCCGGGCCTACCTGCTGACGTCCGTCCTGTCGACGATCGGGTTCTTCGCCTACATCGCCACGAGCTCGTTCGTGTTCCAGACGCAGTTCGGGTTCTCCGAGGGGCTCTACACGATCGTGTTCGCCACGAACGCCACGATGATGATCGTCACGACACTGGTGTTCCGACGCGTGGTCGGGCGGTTCTCCGAGGACGCGCTCCTGACCGCCGGGCTGCTCGTCGGGACGCTGGGTGCCGCCGGAGTGCTGACGTCGGCGCTGCTCGACCTCGGCCCGGTCCCGGTGTGGTGCTCGCTCGCCGTGGTCACGGCGGCGTGGGGCTTCGTGCTCCCCGCAGCCATGACGCGGACCCAGCACATCGGCGCGGCGCACCCGGGCACGGCGGCCGCACTGCAGGGCGGTCTGTCGTTCGGGCTCGGCGGCCTCGGCACGCCCCTCGCCGGACTGCTCGGTGGCACGGCGCTGGCGATGGGCGCGGTGATGGTGACGCTGATGGCAGCGGCGGTCGTGGTCCAGACGATCGCGACGCGACGAGCCCGGTGACCGCGTGCCGCCGCACCCGCTGGCCACGACGCGACGCGCGGGGGACTGTCGAACGCCTGTCGGACGGCGACCGATAGTGTCGGGTGCGCAGCCCCTACCGATGCAAGGAGAACACCCCGTATGGACATCGTCGTACACGAGGCGCAGACGGACGCTGCCGTGCTGGAGTGCAAGGGCCGCCTGAACATGGTGTCGGCGCCGGCGTTCCGCGAAGCCGTCGCCAAGGTCGTCGGGGACGGCCGCAACCGAGTGGTCGTCGAGCTGTCGGGCGTCGAGTTCATGGACTCGTCCGGCCTCGGTGCGTTGGTCGGCTGCCTGAAGACCGCGCGGCAGGCCGGCGGGGACCTCCGCATCGCCGCGCCGTCGGACCAGGTCAGCATGGTCCTCAAGCTCTCCAACATCGACAAGATCCTGCGGACGTACCCGGACGGGGACGCCGCGGTGTCGACCTGGGCATGACCGGCACCGCCGTGGCTGACCACCGTCTGGAGTTCGCGTCGCCGCCCGACGACGTCACGTGCGTGCACGACTTCCTCGCCGCGGTCTGGGGTGCCGAACCCTCGGTCGGCATCGAGGACCGCATGGCCTTCGAGCTCGCCGTCGTCGAGCTCGCCTCGAACGTCGTCGAGCACGCCGGTGGCGGCGAGCGGGTCGCCTGCTCACTGTCGCTCGCGGTGAGCGGCCGCGAACTCGAGGCGGAACTCACCGACGATGGTCTGCCCGCGTCCGTCGATCCCGCCGGTGCCGCACTGCCGGACGCGTCGGCCGAGAGCGGCCGGGGGCTGGCGCTGGTCGGCATGGTCGTCGACGAACTCCGGTACGAGCGTGCCGGCGACCGGAACCACTGGACCGTCCGGCGCGGTCGGGTCTGACGCACCAGAACGAGCAGTCGTCAACACTCCGGGGACCCCGGGCAGGCGGACGGTCCGGTAAGCGCACACCGGCGGCCGGAACCCGCGAGACCCAACGGGGGATTGCGGACCCCCCGGGGGCGCGTGTCACGATGCGCCGGTGACCATCGACCACGACCCGCGGATGATCTTCGAGACGTCCGGCGACGACCTCGACGACGCGCAGCGCATGTACGAGGCGGCCTACGAGGGATCCGGGTTCAGCACCCACACGACCGACCGGATGTTCCAGTACCGGTTCCGCGTGGTCGGTGACGAGACGATGTCGTTCCGGTCGAGCCGGTTCGACGCCAGCGTCCGGGGCGAGGTCGAGCTGCGTGACGAGTACGCAGTGATGTGGCTCGCCGACGGGGGCGGTCGCGTCGACATCGGGCGCGACGAGGTGTCCTTCGGACCGGGCAACCCGATGATGTTCCCCACGGGACGGCCCTTCGAGTTCGAGCTGGCGGACGTCCGGCAGAGCCTGGTGCAGTTCGAGCGCACCTACCTCGAGGGCATGGCGGCGGAGATGCACGGCGTCCAACCGGGTCCGCTCGTCTTCGACCACGCCGCCACCCCGGCACCCGATGCGCTGCGGTCGTGGAACCGGCAGGTGCAGGAGGCTGCCTCCGTCGTGCTGGCGAAGGCCGCGGTGGCGCCGCTCGTCCTCGCGGAGACGTCACGGACGACCGCCATGGCCCTGCTGCGTACCTTCCCCCATCGCCTGCTGGCGCCGGACGTGGCGCTGCCCCAGGGAGCGACGGGCCGCGTCCGCGAGGCCGTCGAGTACATGCACGCCTTCGCGCACACGCCGGTCACGACCACGGACGTCGCCGAGCACGTCGGGCTCAGCGTGCGCGGGCTGCAGCAGGCGTTCCAGCGACAGGTCGGCATCGCGCCCAACTCGATGCTGCGCGGCATCCGACTCGACCGGATCCGCGAGGAACTGCGACACGGGACCCCGCGTGAGCTCACCGTCGCGTCGGTCGCGGTGAAGTGGGGCTTCGCCCACCTGGGGCGGTTCTCGGCGGCCTACGCCACCCGGTTCGGCGAGTACCCGCGGGACACGCTGCAGGGCTGAGGCCCCCGCCGAGCCCGCGCGCCCTCTACGCTGGAGGGGTGAGCCGACCTCGACCCTGGGTGATCGTGCCCGGCATCTGGAACTCCGACCCCGAGCACTGGCAGTCACGGTGGCAGGCCGAGCGTCACGGGACCGCGATCCGCATCGCGCCGACGTCGTGGTCCGATCCTGACCCGGTCGACTGGGCGCGTGCGATCGACCGCGCGGTCGCGGCCACCGACGGACCACCCGTGCTCGTCGCGCACAGCCTGGGCGTGATCGCGGCGTGGCGGTGGCTCGTGGACCACGACGACTGTCGGGTCGCCGGGGCGTTCCTCGTCGCCCCACCCGACCCCGCGGCGCCCGGCTTCCCCGCGGCAGCGGCCGGCTTCACGCTGCCCGAGCGCTCCGTCACGACGCCCACGCTGCTCGTCGTGAGCGACGACGACCCGTACTGCTCGACCGAGCGGGCGACGGCGATGGGTGAGGCGCTCGGTGCCGACGTCCGTCGGATCGGGGAGCACGGTCACGTGAACGTCGCCAGCGGTGTGGGCGACTGGCCGGTGGGCCGAGGGCTCCTCGAGGACTTCACCGCAGGGCTCTGATCCCGGGTCCGACACGCCGTTCATCTTCGGCGTGACATGCCGCCGGATGCGCGACACACCGCGGATGTCCCAGCCTCACGTCCCGCGGTGTCCATACTTCGAGCATGAAGACCCAGTCCGGAGCACGAACGCCGCTCGTCGACCCGTTCGGTCGTGAGCTCGAGGAGTGGCTCCGCGACGCTCCCGCCACCCGTGCGCCGTACCTGTCGGACCTCGTGGTCCCGCCGGTCACCGGCCCGGTGCAGCGACCGGACACGACCCACACCGAGCTGACCGACACGGCCCAGGACGAGCTGGTCGTCCCGAGCGACACCGCGCACGACGCGCCGTCCGACGTCGAGCTGGACCACCCGGTCGACAGCGCGCAGGACGTGCCGTCGGACGCGACCTCCGACGTGGCCTTCCGCCGCCCCCGCGACCGCGGTCGGCACGCGTCCACCTGCGGTCCGTCCTTCCCCGAACCCCCGGAGCGCATCGCCCTGCGCATCGAGGAGCTCGCCGTCGAGGTCTCCGCACAGAGCGGCCGGCCCACGCTCGAGCGCATCGTGGTGCTCGAGGACGAGGTCCGCCGCCGCGACGAGGACCTCGCACGCCTGACCGCGTGGGAGGCCGGCATCGCCCACCTGACCGACCCCGAGGTCGATGCCGCGCGCGCCTACGCGCGCTCGGTGTTCGCCGATCTGCTCGCCGACGCTGCCGACGAGGCCGACCGCCGTGACCGCGTCGCCTCCCGACGCGCCGACGCGAGCCGCGCCGCCGCCGCTACGGGGACCGTGACCCTGCAGCGTCCCGCGCCCGCACCGGAGTTCGCCGCCACGCCGGTCCCGGTGGCGCCCACGTCCTCTGACGCGCCGGTCCTCGTCCTGCCGGCCGTCGCCGCGCCGGTCTCCGTGCTGGGTGCGCCGGCGCTGGACGACGCCTCCGCCGACCGGGACGAACCCGCTCGGCTCGTCCCGAGCACCCAGACCGTCACGCCGGTGTCCGCGAACACGCGCCCCACTCCGCTCATCCAGCCCGCGACCGGGCCGACCGTCATCGACCGCGACGCCTTCGCGGCCGTCCTCCGCTCGCACCGCGCCGAGACGGCCGGGACCCCCGTCGTGTTCCCCGTCGACCTCACCGCGGACGGCGAACGGGCCGCGGCCGGCGAGGTCGCTGCGGACTCCGCGGCGGCCGACGACGTCGCCGTGGAGCGCGCCGCTGCCGACCAGGACGCCGACCGCCCCGGCTGGTGGGCACGCGCGGTCGCCGCGGTCCTGCGCCTGCTCGGCCGTCGGTGACCACCGCGCACTGGTTGCCGTCGGCTCCTCGGTAGACTGTCGGGATGCCGACGCTCCGCGATCTCCAGGCCGTGATCGAGTCCCTCTGGCCGGTCCGGGGTGCCGAGTCGTGGGACGCGGTGGGGCTCGTCTCGGGTGACCTCGACGCCGATGTCGACCACGTGCACCTCGCCGTCGACGCCGTCCCGGACACCGCGCGCGAAGCCGTCGCCCTGGGTGCCGACCTGCTGCTGACCCACCACCCGCTGCTGCTGCGCGGTGTCACGACCGTCGCCGAGTCGACCTACAAGGGCGCGGTGCTCGCCACGCTGATCCGCGGCGGCTGCGCGCTCGTCGCCGCGCACACGAACGCCGACGTGGTGGCCACGGGGACCTCGGCCGTGCTCGCGGACCGCATCGGCCTGACCGACCAGCGTCCGCTCGAGCCGGGCGCGACCGCCGACACCGGCATCGGCCGCGTGGGCGTGCTCGCCGAGCCGATGTCGCTCGGTGCCCTGGCCCGCCGCATCGTCGACGTCCTGCCCGCAACGGCATCGGGGGTCCGCGTCTCGGGCGACTACGACCACCCGGTGCGCACGATCGCCCTGTGCGCCGGCGCGGGCGACGCGTACCTCGGCAACCCGCTGGTGCAGGACGCCGACGTCTACGTCACGAGTGACCTGCGGCACCACCCGGCCTCCGAGTTCCGCGAACAGGCCATGCTGTCCGACGGACCGGCACTGATCGACACCTCGCACTGGGCCACCGAGTGGCTCTGGCTCGACGTCGCCGCCGAACAGCTCCGCCAGGCGACCGGCCTCCGCGTCACCGTCAGCGACCTGCGCACCGACCCGTGGGACTTCGCCGTCCTGCCGAGCGCGCCAGCACCCACCACCGAGCACCAGCACGAAGGAGCCTGACCATGAAGGCAGCACCCGAGGACCAGGTCATCCTCCTCGACGTCCAGCGACTCGACAACGACATCACGCGCATCGCGCACCGCATCAGCTCGCTGCAGAAGGGCGACCGGCTCACCGAGCTCGCCACCGCCGCAGCCAAGCTCCGGAGCGAGCTCGCCGCCGCCACCGGCGACGTCGAGGACGCCGAGCGCGATCTGGCCCGGCTCGAGTCGGACACCGCGACGGCGCAGGCGCGCGTCACGCGTGACACCACGCTGCTGGCGAACTCGTCGAGCACGAAGGACTCCGCCGGCCTGCAGAGCGAGCTCGACTCCCTGCAGCGACGGATCGGTGACCTCGAGACCTCGGAACTCGAGGTGATGGAGCAGCTCGACGTGTTCCGCGCCCGGGTGGGGGACATCGAGGCGAAGCTGGCCGACGCCGAGGCGGCACGGAACGCGCTGGTGTCCGAGCGCGACACCGAGATCGGACGACTCGAGAACGACCGGGCCTCGGCGGTGCAGGCCAGGGCAGACGTGGCCGCGAAGGTGCCGGACGACCTGCTCGCGCTGTACGAGCGCCAGCGCGCCCGCTACGGCTTCGGTGCGTCGCTGCTGCAGGGCGGGGTCTCGACCGCGTCGGGCGTGACCCTGACCGGTGCCGACCTGCAGACCGTGCGTCGTGCGG
The DNA here is from genome assembly GCF_003234655.2 of Curtobacterium sp. MCLR17_007. NCBI lineage: Bacteria > Bacillati > Actinomycetota > Actinomycetes > Micrococcales > Microbacteriaceae > Curtobacterium > Curtobacterium sp. MCLR17_007. The sequence goes on from NZ_CP126271.1 coordinate 1,688,841, forward strand.
CACCGGATGACGTCGTGCTCTGCCCCGACAGCGAGGCGATCCTGGTCCGCACCGCGGAGTCCGGCCTGTAGACGCGCCCCCACCGACAGACGGGAGGCCCGGTACCAGCTGGCACATACCAGCTGGCACCGGGCCTCCCGTCTGTCTCGTGGTGGCTCTGCACCACCGTGGCCTGTGCGAACGGGCCGGCCGTACGCCGGGTTCTGTCCTGCCTTGCGGCAGTGACGGCCATCTGTCTCGGACCGACGTTGCCGTCGGCCTCCAGCGGTCTACCCGAGGACTCGGCGAGCAGCCTCGACGTCCTCTGTCTGACCTTGCTCCGGGCGAGGTTTACCGAGCGGATCCGGTCACCCGGACCCCTGGTGGTCTCTTACACCACCGTTTCACCCTGACCGGTGTCGCCACCGGCGGTCTGTTCTCTGTGGCACTGTCTCGCGGATTGCTCCGGGTGGGTGTTGCCCACCGCCCTGCTCTGTGGAGCCCGGACGTTCCTCGGCACTCCCGGGGGAGTGACGCGACCGTCTCACCGACCCGTTCGCAGTCGAGAGTGTAGCGGAGCGGTGGGCGCCCCCGCCCCCAGGTTCCGCAATATCGGCATCTCGAGCGGCCGGACCGGCAGGACCTGCGACCTCGACGACACGCATACGGCGAGTCGTGCGACCAGGAGCGGCGTCGTCAGAGCGGTGTCGCCCGACTCGTCATCAACCAGGCGAGGATCAGGCGCTTCGTGCGGCCAGGGTCGCCGCCCCGATGATGCCCGCGTTGTTGCGGAGCGTCGCCGGGATGACCGGGGCCTGCAGGTCGAGCAGCGGGAGGAACTCCTCGTGGTGCTTCGACACGCCGCCGCCGACGACGAACAGCTCCGGGGAGAGCAGCGCTTCGAGCCGGGAGTAGTACTTCTGCAGCCGCTTCGCCCAGTGCTTCCACGACAGCTCGTCGCGCTCCTTGGCCGCGAAGGACGCCTTCGTCTCGTAGTCCACCCCGTCGATCTCCAGGTGGCCGAGCTCCGCGTTGACGATGAGCACGCCGTCGTTGATGAGCGCCGTGCCGATGCCCGTGCCGAGGGTCGTCATGATGACCAGGCCGTCGCGACCCTTCGCCGCGCCGAACTGCTGCTCGGCGAACCCGGCTGCGTCGGCGTCGTTGACGAAGTGGATGGAGCGTCCGAGTTCCTTCTCGAACAGGGCCTCGGCCTCGAAGCCGATCCACTTCTTCGACACGTTCGCCGCCGACATGGTCTTGCCGTCGCGCACGATCGCCGGGAAGCAGACGCCGACCGCGACGTCCGAGGCCGGGGCGAGCTCGTCGAGGATCTCGACCACGACCGCCACGATGTCGTGCGGCTTGCCCCCTTCCGGTGTGGCCTTCTTGATCCGCTCAGTGGTGAGTTCGCCGGTCGCCGTGTCGACGATCGCGCCCTTGATGCCCGTACCGCCGATGTCGACGCCGACTGCGAGTGAGGTCATGGGAGCTGTGGCCCTTTCAGGAGACGGTGAGGAGTTCGGCGCCACGTTCTGTGACGACGAGGGTCTGTTCGAACTGCGCGGTCCACGACTTGTCGCGGGTGCTGACGGTCCAGTCGTCAGACCAGATGTCGGCTTCGATCCCACCGAGGGTGAGCATCGGCTCGATGGTGAACACCATGCCGGCCTCGATGACGGTGTCGTGCTGGGGCGCGTCGTGGTGGGGGATGATCAACCCGGAGTGGAAGGCACGACCGACGCCGTGTCCGGTGTAGTCGCGGACCACGCCGTAGCCGAAGCGCTTGGCGTAGGACTCGATGGCCCGCCCGATGACGTTCACCTGGCGCCCGGGAGCGACGGCGCGGATGCCGCGCTGCATCGCCGCCTCGGTGCGGGTGACCAGGTCCTGGACCTCGGGTGCGGCGGCACCGACGACGAACGTGCGGTTCGTGTCGCCGTGCATGCCGTCCTTGTACGCGGTGATGTCGATGTTGACGATGTCGCCGTCCTGCAGCACGGTGTCGTCCGGGATGCCGTGGCAGATGACCTCGTTCACGGACGAGCACAGCGACTTCGGGTACCCGCGGTAGCCGAGGGTCGACGGGTACGCGCCGTGCGCGACGACGAACTCGTGGCCGATCCGGTCGAGCTCGTCGGTGGTGACACCCGGGCGGATCGCCGCGCCGACCGCGTCGATGGCCTGCGACGCGATGCGTCCGGCGACGCGGATCCGCTCGACCTCGTCCGGGGTGTAGGTGTCGCCGAGGCCGTGCTCGTGGGGTTCGACCCGGCCGACGTACTCGGGTCGCTCGATGTCCTTGGGGACGGGCCGCTGCGGGGAGATCCGGCCGGCGGTCAGGTGTCCGTGTTCGTCCCGGGGCATGCGCACGAGTCTAGTCAGCACCATGGTGTCGCCGGTGACCCGACGTCCCGGGGGGACGACAGGTCACCGGCCGGTGACCCGGCGCCCCGGGGGGACGCCGGGTCACCGGGTCTCCACTACGCGCCGACCGTGACGGTGCGCGTGGTGATGTTCGGGCTGACCCACGCGAAGACGACTCGGTCCCCGGCGTGCAGGCCGTGCAGGACCGTCGTGAAGGCCCCGCGCTTGTCGGTCGCACCCGGCTTCGGCGTCGCCACGAGGGCTCCGTCAGCGGACACGACGTGGTACTGGAACTCCGACGGACCCTTCGTGGACCCGGAGAGGTGCGCCACGCCGTTCTCGGCGTCGAACCAGTCCTGGCGGACGGTCGTCTCGCCGCCGGGAGCGTGCCCGTCGCCCGGGTCGGTCCCCGGCTGCTCGGGGTCGGTCCCCGGCTCCTCGGTTGCGGCACCCGGGGCGGTGAAGGTGGTCCGTGCGAGTTCCGAACCGTTCGACGTCGAGTGCACGACGGTGTAGGTCGCGCCCGGGGTCCAGTCGACGAGGTACTGCTGGACGAGCGCTCCGCCGCTGTTGGCGTTGCCGCTCGTCATGCTGCGCTCCTTGCCGGTGTCGTCCTTGACGACGACCATGCCGGCCGCGTGCGTCCGCACGTCGACGGTCAGGCCGCCCGCGGCGTCGACGGCGGTCCGCTCGACGTCGGGGCGGGTGGTCCCGGTGCCGGGCTCCTCCGGTCCGACGACGGGTGGCAGCGGGTCGACCGTGCCCGGCGCGCTGAAGGACACCGGCTCCGAGGTCCCTCGGTCGGTCTCCCACGCGGCGCCGTACGTCGCGCCAGCGGAGGCGCCGTCGATCGTGAAGGCGATCCGCCGGTTGCCGAGCGACGCGAATGACGCGGTGACCCGCTTGCCCTCGGCGTCGAGGATGCGGAGGTACCCGGACTCCCCGGTCGGCAGGCCGGCCACCCCGGTCAGTCGACCGCCGGCGAACGCGACGCCCGACACGACCGGGCTCTGGACGGGGTCACTCGTGTCGACCGGAGCATCGACGTCCACGTGGACCGTCCTGCTGACGGGGGTCCGGAGCGCACCGTCGTGCGCGATGAGCACGGCGGCGATCGACGTCACGCCGCCGGCGAGCGGCGTGTCGGGAGTGCACCGGAAGTCGCTCCCCAGCGTGCCGAACGCGCCGTCGGCGGCACACACGAGTGCGTCCGTCGTCGTGTCACGGACCTCGAGGCGCGCGTCCTTTGGGTACCCGAGCGCCGGGACCGAGATGCGCGGCACCGCGTCGGTGACCGCGACCGTGCCGGGTCCGTCGTTCGAGGTGTACCGCACGTCGTGCCGAGCGACGGTCGCGATGGTCGGGTCGAGGTCCTGCCAGTTGGGGAGGGGGTGCGTGGCAGCGGAGGCCGGGGCCACACTCGCGATCGTGGCGAGCGCCAGGCCCGTTGCGCCGATGGTCATGAAGAGTCGAGATGACTGCATGGTGTCCTTTCGAGACGGAGCCGAAACGTAACATGCGGAATATGTGATGGTCGAACCGACCCGCCCGACGCCCCGAGCACGCCACGCGTAGGGTCGGTGCCATGAGCGACGAACGCATCGAGTCCCAGTGGTGGTTCAACGACAAGACCCACACCGTCGAACAGGGCCCGCAGTCTCCGCAGCGCGACCGCATCGGCCCGTTCGAGACGCGCGAGGAAGCGGAGCACGCGCTCGACCGCATCAAGGCCAACAACGAGCAGTGGGACGAGGAGTCCTGACCGGTCGCGTCCGCGCGACGCGACCGGGTGACGGACGGGAGGCCCGTGGCGGCGCCGCCACGGGCCTCCCGTCCGCCACCGGACCGGTGTGCGTCCGCTGCCGGACCGGTCAGGGTCGGTAGGTCACCGGCAGTCGCCGGTCACGGCCGAAGGCCATGCCCGAGATCTTCGGGCCGATGGCGCCCTGGCGACGCTTCCACTCGGACCGGTCCACCAGCCGGGTGACCTCGGCGACGACGTCGGCGTCGAAGCCCATCGCGACGATGTCCGCCGCGCCCTGGGCCCGCGTGACGTACTGCTCGAGGACCGCGTCGAGGACCTCGTACGGCGGCAGGGTGTCGTCGTCCTGCTGTCCGTCGCGGAGTTCGGCGGACGGCGGCTTCGAGATCGAGTTCTCCGGGATCGGTTCGGTCTCGCCCCGCGACGCCGCGAACGCGTTCCGCCAGCGCGCGAGTGCCCAGACCTTCGTCTTCGGCACGTCCTTGATCGGGGCGAACCCACCGACGGAGTCCCCGTAGATCGTCGAGTACCCGACGGCGAGCTCGGTCTTGTTGCCCGTGGTCAGCACCAGGTGCCCGTCGAGGTTCGACAGGCCCATCAGGATCACCGCGCGCACCCGGGCCTGAACGTTCTCGGCCGCCAGCCCGGTCAGGGACAGCTGGGCGTCGAAGGGCGCGACGAGGTCGGCGATGGGCTCGGTCCGGTAGCGCAGCCCGAGCCGGGCGGCGACGTCGTCGGCGTCGGACCGCGAGTGCTCCGACGACCACCGCGAGGGCATCGACACGCCGTACACCGCGTCCGGACCGATGGCGTCGACGGCGATGGCCGCGCAGACGGCGGAGTCGATGCCGCCGGAGAGGCCGAGCACGACGGACCGGAAGCCGTTCTTCTCGACGTAGTCCCGCGTACCGAGGACGAGCGCGTCCCAGATCGCGTGCAGCTCGTCGGGGAGCTCGGCCACGTCGCGAGGGAGCGGCGGACGTGCGGGGAGCTCGCCCGGCGTCGTGTCCGGGGTGTCGAGCGCGACCCGCTGCACGTGCTCGGTGACGACGGCGTCGGGTCGAGCGGGTGCGGGGTCGACGTCCACGACGAGCACGTGCGGGCGGAACTGCGGCGCACGGGCCAGGACCGTCCCGCGTTCGTCCACCACGACCGAGTCGCCGTCGAACACCAGGTCGTCCTGACCGCCGACGATGTTGACGTAGGCGACGATCGTGTCCGACTCGGTCGCACGACGGGTGACGAGGGGCAGGCGCACCTCGTCCTTGCCGGCGACCCACGGCGAGGCGTTCACCACGAGCAGCAGCCCCGCGTCCGCGTCGAGGACCCGTGCGACCGGACCCCCGTCACGCCACAGGTCCTCGCAGATGATGACGGCGACGTCGACGTCGACGATGCGCACCACCAGCAGGTCGTCGCCGGGGATGAACACCCGGTACTCGTCGAACACCGAGTAGTTCGGCAGGTGGTGCTTGGCGGTGGTCGCGACGACGCGCCCGTGCTGCAGGACGCTCGCGCAGTTCGCCGCGATCGCACTGGGAGCGGTGCTGACGTCGACGGGTCGGGGTGGGAGCGGTCCGTCGGGGTGCCCGACGACGACGGCCACCGCGCCGAGGCCCTCGTCGTCGAGCGTCCGCGCGAGCTGTTCGACTGCGGCTCGCGCGGCACGGAGGAACGAGGGCCGCGACGCCAGGTCCTCGATCGGGTAGCCGGAGATCGCCATCTCGCCGAGGGCGACCAGGTCCGCGCCGCGTGCTGCTGCGGTGCGGACGGCATCGACGATCCCGGCGGCGTTCCGGGCGAAGGCGCCCACGACCGGGTTGGTCTGGGCGAGTGCCAAGCGGAGACGGGGCATGAGCACTAGCCTATTGACCACGGTCGCGGGACGACCGTGGTGGAACGCGGAAAGGGCGTGCATGGACAAGCAGACGGACTTCGTGCTCCGCACCATCGAGGAGCGGGGCATCAAGTTCATCCGACTCTGGTTCACGGACGTCATCGGGACCCTGAAGTCGGTCGCGATCGCCCCGGCCGAGGTCGAGGGCGCCTTCGCCGAGGGCATCGGCTTCGACGGCTCCGCGATCGAGGGCCTCAGCCGTTCCTACGAGGCAGACGTCCTCGCGCACCCGGACCCCTCCACGTTCCAGATCCTGCCCTGGCGCGGTGAGATCGACCCCACCGCACGGATGTTCTGCGACATCGCGACGCCCGACGGGCAGCCGGCCGTCGCCGACCCGCGCAACGTCCTCAAGCGCACGCTGGCGCGGGCGAGCGAGCGCGGGTTCACGTTCTACACGCACCCCGAGATCGAGTTCTACCTGCTCAAGGACCGCGACTGGAAGGACGGCGGCCCGAAGCCCGTCGACCAGGCCGGCTACTTCGACAACGTCCCCGGCGGCAGCGCCCACGACTTCCGCCGCCGCGCGGTGCGCATGCTCGAGGACCTCGGCATCTCGGTGGAGTTCAGCCACCACGAGGCCGGTCCCGGGCAGAACGAGATCGACCTGCGGTACGCCGACGCGCTGACCATGGCCGACAACATCATGACCTTCCGCACCGTCGTGAAAGAGGTGGCGATCGAGCAGGGCGTCTACGCGACGTTCATGCCGAAGCCGATCTCCGGTCAGCCCGGCTCCGGCATGCACACCCACGTGTCGCTGTTCGAGGGCGACCAGAACGCGTTCTACGAGCCCGGCGGCGAGTACCAGCTCTCGACCACCGCCAAGCAGTTCATCGCCGGAGTGCTCAAGCACGCGCCGGAGATCACGGCGGTCACCAACCAGTTCGTGAACTCGTACAAGCGACTCTGGGGCGGCGACGAGGCCCCCTCGTTCGTCACGTGGGGCCACAACAACCGGTCGGCCCTGGTCCGCGTACCGCTCTACAAGCCGAACAAGGGCCAGTCGTCCCGCATCGAGTACCGCGGCATCGACTCCGCGGCGAACCCGTACCTGGCGTACTCGCTGCTGCTGGCCGCGGGACTCAAGGGCATCGAAGAGGGCTACGAGCTCCCGCCCGAGGCCGAGGACAACGTGTGGAGCCTGTCCGACTCCGAGCGCAAGGCCCTCGGGTACGCGCAGCTGCCGGCCAGCCTCGACCACGCCCTGTCGCTGATGGAGGACTCCGAACTCGTGGCCGAGACCCTCGGCGAGCAGGTCTTCAACTTCGTGCTGCTGAACAAGCGGCAGGAGTGGAAGCGCTACCGCGACCAGGTCACGCCGTTCGAGCTCGACACCAACCTGGGCATGCTGTAACGACCATGGGCAGCTCCGCGCCGGCACCCGCCGAACGATGACCGGCAGGACGAAGACGTCCCGCTCCGAGCTCGCCCGGCTGGGGTTCGCGGAGCTCTCGGAGAGCCTCGAGCGCCTGTCCGCACTCGAGTCCCGGTTCGGCTCCGACCTGCCAGTGTCGGTCGGCACGTGGCCGGCCCTGTGGTCCTCGACCGCCGACCCGGACGGCGCGTTGCGTCGCCTCGAGCGCCTGGTCGAGACCCACCCCGACGCCCTGCGGCCGATCCTCGACGACCAGGCGGCCACCGAGCGGATGGTGCGGCTGCTCGGGGCATCGGTGGGGCTCGGTGAGTTCCTGCAGCGCCGCCCCGCCGAACTCGACCTGCTCCTCGCACCGGCCACCGAACCGTGGACCCAGGCGGAGTACACCGAATCGCTGACCCAGGCGGTCGACGGTGCCGTCGACGAAGCTGCGCGGATGCGGCTGCGGGTCCGCTACCGCCGCCACCTCGCACAGATCGCCCTCTACGACGTGCTGCACCCCTCCCCGACACTGGCGTTCCCGGCGGTCGCCGCGGGACTCGCCGACCTCGCCGGCGCGGCGCTGGACGTGGCCGTCGACGTCGCCCGGCGCGAGGTCCCCTTCCCGGCGGACCAGGTCGCCGCGACACCGCTGTCCGTCATCGCGATGGGCAAGGCCGGCGCGCGTGAGCTCAACTACGTCAGCGACGTCGACGTCATCTTCGTCACCGAGCCCACCGACACGGTCGACACCGAGCGCGCGGTCCGGATCTCGACCCGCATCGCGATCGCGGCGACGCACGTCATCACCGACCTGGCGGCCGAACCCGCGCTCTGGGAGGTCGACGCGAATCTCCGACCAGAGGGCAAGGACGGTGCGCTGGTCCGCACGTTGGACTCGCACGTGGCGTACTACGAGCGCTGGGCCCGCGAATGGGAGTTCCAGGCGCTGCTCAAGGCGCGGCCCATCGCCGGGTCCGTCGACCTGGGGGAGCGCTACGCCGCGGCGGTCGCGCCCTTCGTCTGGCGCTCGTCGAAGCGCCCGGGGTTCGTCGAGTCCGTGCAGCGCATGCGCGAGCGGGTGACGGACAACATCCCGGACGCCGAGGTCGACCGGCAGCTCAAGCTCGGCCCCGGCGGGCTGCGTGACGTCGAGTTCACCGTGCAGCTCCTGCAGCTCGTGCACGGACAGGACGACGAGAGCGTCCGCGTGCGGTCGACGCTCGAGGCCATGGACGCCCTGACCGAAGCCGGGTACGTCGGCCGCCCCGAGGCCGCGCGGTTCGGGCCCGACTACGCCCTGCTGCGCGTGCTCGAGCACCGCATCCAGCTCCGCCGCCTGCAGCGCACGCACCTGATGCCCGTCGACGAGGACGAACTCCGGGTGCTCGCGCGGTCGAGCGGGCTGGCAACGGGAGCCGCCGCGCTCGAGACCCGGTGGCGGTCGGTGAAGCTCGAGGTGCGCGGGCTGCACGAGCGCCTGTTCTACCGCCCACTGCTCTCCGCCGTGGCGGCGTCCGACGGCGGGATCGTGCTCACGAGCACCCAGGCACGCGACCGCCTCGGTGCCATCGGCTTCGTCGATCCCGACGGGGCCCTGCGGCACATCCGCGCCTTGACCCAGGGCACGTCGCGGCGCGCGGCGATCCAGCGGAACCTGCTGCCGGTGCTGCTGCGCTGGATGGCCGAGGGCCCCGCCCCCGACCGCGCGCTCCTCGCCTTCCGGAAGCTCAGTGACACGCTCGGCGAGTCGAGCTGGTTCCTCCGCATGCTCCGCGACTCGTCGGGTGCGGCGCACAGCCTGACGACCGTGCTGTCCGAGTCCGCCTTCCTGTCCGGGCTCCTCGAACGCTTCCCCGAGGCCGTCGCGTGGCTCGACGAACCCGACACGCTGCTGGTCCCGCGTCCGATCGCGTCGCTGCTGTCCGAGGTCCGCGCCACCACCGCCCGTCACGGTGACGACGTCGCGGCCGCCGCCTCGCTGCTGCGCTCGGTGCGGCGTCGCGAGACCCTGCGCCTCGGCATGGCGGCCACGCTCGGCCGGCTCGACGTCGACCAGCTCGGTCCCGCGCTGAGCGACATCACCGAGGCGACGCTGACCGGCGCGCTGGACCTCGCCCGCCGTGACGCCCCGGACGGTCTCGAGTTCGGCGTCATCGCGATGGGCCGGTACGGCGGGCGCGAGCTCGGGTTCGGCTCCGACGCCGACGTGCTCTACGTGTACCGGGCGGACGGGGTGCCGCCAGAGGCGGCATCCCGGGCGGCGCAGGGGATCGTCCGCGAACTCTCCCGACTGACCGAGGACACGATCTACCCGTTCGACCTCGACATCGACCTGCGCCCCGAGGGCGGGAACGGTCCGGTGGTCCGCACGCTCGAGTCGTACGGCGCGTACTACGCCCGCTGGTCGCTGACGTGGGAGGCCCAGGCGCTGCTGCGCGCCCGCGGTGCCGTCGGCGATGACGGGCTGCTGCGCGACTTCGAGCACCTGGCCGACCGGACCCGGTACCCCGCCTCGATCGCGGAGCGCGAGGTCCGCGAGGTCCGGCGCATCAAGGCCCGGGTCGAGTCCGAGCGGCTGCCGCGCGGCGCGGACCCGGCGCGGCACCTCAAACTCGGTCGCGGGTCGCTGAGCGACGTCGAGTGGTTCGTCCAACTCCTGCAGCTGCAGTACGCGCTGCGGGTGCCCGCGCTCCGGACGACCTCGACCCTGGACGCCCTCGACGGTGCCGTCGCCGAGGGGCTCGTCGCCCCCGAGGACGGCGAGCGACTCGCCGCCGCGTGGCGGTTCGCCTCGCGGACACGCAGCGCCCTCGTGCTCTGGTCGGGCAAGACCACCGACGTGCTGCCGGTCGACCGCACGCAGCTCGAGGGGGTCGCTCGCCTGATGGAGTACCCGCCCGGGTCGGCCTCGCAGCTCGAGGAGGACTACCTCGGGGTGACGCGGCGAGCCCGACAGGTGTTCGAGCGCGAGTTCTACGGCACGGTGTGACCCCACGTCGTCGGGGCCGCAGCCCGTCGACGACCGGCGGTGGCTCCCGTGTCGGCCGGCGCGGGAGCCGCGACACGCCCGGACTCCTGCCAGCGAGCTGAAGCTGACGAGCCGTCAGAGGTTAATTCTTCGTGTCGGCAGACGTCCCCCGTTCCCGGGATCGTGTACCCCGTCCGATCAGGGCCCGGACTCTGCTCCGGGTCGTCGCCGTACCGGCTTGCCGGGGCCGACCGACCGACCCGACCCAGCGCCGCGCGGGTCCGCAACACCGCGCTGACCGGGACTTCCCTGTGGAAGCACCACGATCCTCCCGGATGTCTGTCGGTGCACCGGCGGACCGCGCCGCCGGTGGCGCGGTCCACACAACTGCTGTCAGCAAGCGGGGGGACAGCGCTTGTGGGCGGAGCAGAGGACCACGGTGTACCCCGTCACGAAACGGAAACACCCCCGCGTGGGGGACGCGTTGCACCTGCTCCCTCCGGGGTGCGTGAATGGTGCCACCCGAAGCGACCCCCGATTTCCCGATGGCGCGGAATCTCCACCCCGAACGTTGAAGCAGGGATCGATGTTCACCTTCATTCTGCAGATCCGGCAGATGGTCGACGGGCACCCCGAGTTCTACCTCTTCGCCGTGTACTCCATGGTGATCTGGTTGCTCTGGTTGCTCAAGGTCGTGCTGTCTGCGCGGTACCGCCCCTTCACCGGCACGTACACCGGGACGACGAGTGTCGTCGTCCCGGTCGTGGACGAGCCACTCGACCTCTTCCGTGACGTGATCGGCCGCATGGTCGAGCAGCGTCCCGGCGAGATCATCGTCGTCATCAACGGCGCACGCAACGAGGCCCTCGAGGAGGTCTGCGACGAGTTCGCCCCGCTCGTCCGCTGGACCCACACCCCGATCCCCGGCAAGCGCAACGCCGTCAAGGTCGGGACCGAGATGTCGAACGGGGACATCACCGTCCTGGTCGACTCGGACACCGTCTGGACCCCCGGCGCACTCGAGGAGCTGCTGAAGCCCTTCGCCGACGAGTCCGTCGGTGGCGTCACCACCCGGCAGCGCATCCTCGAGCCCGAGCGCTCGTGGATCACCCGCTGGGCCGACTGGCTCGAGAACTCCCGTGCGCTGTACTCGATGCCCGCGCAGAGCGTCCTCGGGCAGATCGGCTGCCTGCCCGGGCGGACGATCGCGTTCCGCCGGAACATCCTGATGCGGGTCATGGACCGGTTCATGCACGAGAAGTTCATGGGCGTGTTCCTCGAGGTGTCCGACGACCGGACGCTGACGAACCTCACCCTCAAGGAGGGCTACCGGACCGTCTACCAGTACACCTCGCTCGTGTACACGGACGCTCCGCTGCAGGTGAAGAAGCTGTTCAAGCAGCAGCTCCGCTGGGCCCGTGGTTCGCAGTACAACACGCTGCGGATGCTGCCCTGGATGCTCGGGCACGCACCGATCCTGGCGCTGTTCTTCCTGACCGACATCATCCTGCCGTTCATGCTGTTCGGCGTGATCGCCGGCTGGATCTACCGCGCGATCACCGGCCAGGGCGAGAACCTCTACCAGGGGATCCTGCACCAGTACGGCTTCTCGACGGGCTTCGTCTACGTCGCCGGTCTCATGGTGGTCTCGAGCGTGCTGAGCATGGCCATCCGGCAGATGCGGCACCTGGCCGAGAAGCCGAGCGACTTCTTCCGCCTGCCGATGTTCATCATCGTGTCGACGTTCTTCCTCATGCCGATCCGCCTCATCGGGTTCTTCCGCCTGGCACACGCCAGCGGCTGGGGCACCCGTGCCGGTGCCTACGCCGGTGGTCCGATGGAGACCGGACCCGCGCAGCCCGTCGCACAGGGCACCCGGACACCGGTGAGCCCGATCGACCGGGTCGGCCCCGTGTCGGACGACCAGGCAGCGGCGGACCGCGCGTTCGACGACCTGTTCGGACCCGCGGCGACGACCTCGGGCACCGGCCTCGACGTTGCCACCAACTCGACCTCGACCGTCCTCGCGACTCGCCGTGGAGCGGCTGCTGCGGCGGCGGCAGCCAGCGCGCCGACCGCTCCGGCGACGGCTGCGCGCCCCGCCAAGGCCCGTCGCTACAACCCCTACGCGGCCATCCCGTACTGCATCGGCATCGCCGTCTTCGCCCTGGAGGCCTTCCTCATTGTCTGACCTCTTCCGCTCCACGGGCTCCTGGTGGGCGCCGTCCAGCAAGCACGCCAAGCGCACGGCGATCGGCACCACCGCGATCGTCCTCGCACTCGCCCTCATCACGTGGTCCGTCTGGGTCTCGCCGTCCAGCCCCGTCTCCACCGCGGTCCACCACGCCCTCGGCGTCAAGACCGCCTCGGAGAAGGCGGTCGACGCGGACGCTCTGCAGACCAAGCTCACCGCAGCGCAGAAGCAGATCTGGAAGCTCGAGGGACAGCTCAAGTCCACGAGCGCCCAGGCCGGCTCCCGCGGCGACCAGCTCACCCAGCTCAAGGCGCAGATCGCCTCGCTGCAGTCGCAGCTCGGCTCGGCACAGGCGCAGGCCGCCGGGAAGGCCGGGTCCGCGTCCGGTAGCGGGTCGTCGGCCAGCGGGTCCGGAGGCTCGTCCTCGTCCGGCGGGTCGGGTTCCGGCACCCACACGGCCGGTTCCGGTGGCGGGGTCACCCACCCGAACACCGGTCCGTCGAAGGACCCGACGACCACCCCGGTCGTCGTCCCGACGAAGCAGCAGATCCTCGACCAGCCCACGCGCTGGTACGGGCTGTACACCGCGCAGTCGCCCTTCAACTGGGCCGAGTACGACCAGGTCTCGCAGCAGGTCGGCAAGGCCACGAACATGGTCGGGTTCTTCCAGGGCTTCGACCAGGACTTCAACGCGAACGCCGTCAACCGTGCGTGGGCGAACGGTCGCCTGCCGCTCATGACGTGGGAGTCCGCCCCCGCCCAAACCGGCAACGACCAGAAGTACGTCCCCGGCTACACGAACGAGGACATCATCTCGGGCAAGTTCGACGCCTACCTGACCAAGTACGCCCAGGCGCTCAAGGCGAACGGCCAGCCCATGGTCATCCGTCTCGACCACGAGATGAACGGCTCCTGGTACAACTGGTCCGAGGGGTCGGCGCAGCAGAACGCGGCCGGGTCCTACGTCGCGATGTGGCAGCACGTCCACCAGGTGTTCGCGGACGCCGGCGCGAACGACTACGTCATCTGGAACTGGGCGCCGAGCCGGATCGACAAGCTCGGCAACGCGAAGTACCAGACGCTGGCGTACCTGAAGCAGTACTACCCGGGCCCCGACCAGGTCGACTGGGTGGGCATGAGCGGCTACTACCGCACGGCCTCCGAGACCCCGTCGTTCACGAACACCTTCGGCGCCACGGTCGACCAGCTGCGGCAGATCGCCCCGGACAAGAAGATCCTGCTCAGCGAGGTCGGCGCCACCGAGACGGGCACCTCGGTGTCCGGCGGGCAGAAGTCCAAGTGGATCACATCGCTCTTCGACGCGCTGGCCCAGCCCGCCAACGACGACGTCATCGGGTTCTCGTACTTCTCCGAGACCGCGACCACGGTGGTGGACGGCGTCCGCTCCACCAACGACTGGCGACTCAACTCGCGCTCCGACAGCCTTCAGGCCTTCGTGGACGGCATCAAGCGCACCGACATCGACTACGACCTGCAGGAGGTCACCCAGTGAGTGCTCCGAAGAAGTCCGTCCCCTCCGCCGACGTCCGTCCGGCACCCGTCATCAGCGTCATCGGCACCGGGTACCTCGGCGCGACGCACGCCGCCGCCATGGCCGAGATGGGCTTCGAGACCATCGGCGTGGACGTCGACCCCGCCAAGCTCGCCGCGCTGTCGGCCGGTGAGGTCCCGTTCTTCGAGCCCGGCCTGCCCGAGCTCATCACCAAGCACGTCGCGAGCGGCAAGCTCCGGTTCACGGCGGACATCGCCGAGGCCGTCGCTGCCGCGGACGTCCACTTCGTGTGTGTCGGCACCCCGCAGAAGGCCGGCTCGCACGCCGCGAACCTCGCCTACGTCGAGAGCGCGACGCGTGGCGTGGCCGAGAACCTGACGCACCCGGGCCTGATCATCGGCAAGTCGACCGTCCCCGTGGGCACCGCGGAACGGCTGCGGGGGATCGTCCGCGAGTTCGCGCCGAGCGGGATCGCGGCCGAGCTCATCTGGAACCCCGAGTTCCTGCGTGAGGGCAAGGCCGTCCAGGACACGCTGCACCCGGACCGCCTGGTCTGGGGCGGCGCGTCGGCAGCCGCGGACGCCGTGATCCGCGAGGTCTACGCCGCACCCATCGCCGAGGGGACCCCGGTCATCACGACGGACCTGCCGACCGCCGAGCTCGTGAAGGTCAGTGCCAACGCGTTCCTGGCGACCAAGATCTCGTTCATCAACGCGATCTCCGAGATGTGCGCGATCACCGGGGCCGACGTGACCACGTTGGCCGATGCCCTCGGGCATGACGAGCGCATCGGGCGGAAGTTCCTGAACGCCGGCGTCGGCTTCGGCGGCGGGTGCCTGCCGAAGGACATCCGTGCCCTCATGCACCGCGCCAACGAACTCGGCGCGGGCCGGGTCGTGGGGCTCATGCAGCAGGTCGACGAGATCAACATGGGCCAGCGCCAGCGCGTCATCGACATGGCGATCGACTCGGCCGGGGGATCGGTGCTCAACCGGCGCATCGCGGTCATCGGCGCGGCGTTCAAGCCCCTCACCGACGACGTCCGGGACTCCCCGGCGCTCAACGTCGCCGCGGCGCTGCACCTGCGCGGTGCCCAGGTCACGCTGTGGGACCCCGAGGCGATGGAGACGGCGAAGCGCTCCTTCCCGACCCTGAGCTACACGACCGACATGCGCGCGGCGATCGAGGGTGCCGACGTGGTGCTCGTCCTCACCGAGTGGGACGACATCATCGGCGCGGACCCGGAGGAACTCGGCGGGATCGTCGGGCGCCGGACCGTCATCGACGCGCGCAACTGCCTCCCGGTCCAGGACTGGGTCAAGGCGGGGTGGACCGTCCGTTCCCTGGGACGACCCACACCGGTCACGGGTGCACCCGTGAGCGTGGCAGCGGGGACGTACGACTCGTTGGCCACGAGCCGCTAGTCACCGCAGCAGACGGGGTCCGTGCCGGGGCGGCACGGACCCCGTTCGTGCGCGCGGGTGCGGGTGCGTGTGCGGGTGCGGGTGCGTGTGCGTGTGCGAAGGGTGATGCAGTCCGGATCGGTCACGAAAGCGACATGGTGGCGTGGGAAGCGCGTCGCTTCCGTTGCGCGCATGTCGCATGGTTGCGGGTCGCGTGGCGGGACGTCAGGGAAGCGACGTGGTGGCGTGGGAAGCGCGTCGCTTCCGTTGCGCGCATGTCGCATGGTTGCGGGTCGCGTGGCGGGACGTCAGGGAAGCGACGTGGTGGCGTGGGAAGCGCGTCGCTTCCGTTGCGCGCATGTCGCGGGGTTGCGGGTCCCGTGGCGGGACGTCAGGGAAGCGACATGGTGGCGTGGGAAGCGCGTCGCTTTCGTTGCGCGCATGTCGCGGGCGCAACCGCCTGGAGGCCCGGTGCCGGTCCGACGGACCGGCACCGGGCCTCCAGGGGGTCACCACGCGCACGCGGAAGGCCCCGCACCTGACGGTGCGGGGCCTCCTGTCTGCCGGGACGGACTCAGACGCCGAAGTAGAGCTCGTACTCGAACGGGTGCGGACGCTGCGCGAGCGGCAGGATCTCGTTCTCGCGCTTGTAGTCGATCCACGTCTGGATGAGGTCCTCGGTGAAGACGTTGCCCGCGGTGAGGAACTCGTGGTCGGCCTCGAGCGCGTCGAGCGCGTGCGACAGGCTGGCCGGCACCTGCGGGATGTTCTTCGCCTCTTCCGGCGGGAGCTCGTACAGGTCCTTGTCGACCGGCTCGTGCGGCTCGATGCGGTTCTGGATGCCGTCGAGGCCCGCCATGAGCTGCGCCGCGAAGGCGAGGTACGGGTTGCCCGAGGCGTCCGGCGCGCGGAACTCGATGCGCTTGGCCTTGGGGTTGGTGCCAGTGATCGGGATGCGGATGGCCGCCGAGCGGTTGCCTGCCGAGTAGACGAGGTTGACGGGGGCCTCGAAGCCCGGCACCAGGCGGTGGTAGGAGTTCACCGTCGGGTTCGTGAAGGCCAGCAGTGCCGGAGCGTGCTTGAGGAGGCCGCCGATGTACCAGCGGGCCAGGTCGGACAGGCCGCCGTAGCCGTTCTCGTCGTAGAACAGCGGGGTGCCGTCGTTCCAGAGCGACTGGTGGGTGTGCATGCCCGAGCCGTTGTCGCCGAAGATCGGCTTCGGCATGAAGGTCGCGACCTTGCCCCACTGCTCGGCCGTGTTCTTGACGATGTACTTGAACTTCAGGATGTCGTCCGCCGCGTGGACCATCGTGTCGAACTTGTAGTTGATCTCCTGCTGGCCGCCGGTGCCCACCTCGTGGTGCGCGCGCTCGAGCTCCAGGCCCGAGTCGATCAGCTTGAGCGAGATGTCGTCGCGCAGGTCAGCCGTCTTGTCGACCGGCGAGACCGGGAAGTAGCCGCCCTTGTACGGGGTCTTGTTGGCGAGGTTGCCGCCCTCTTCGGTGCGGCCGGTGTTCCAGGCGCCCTCTTCCGAGTCGACCGCGTAGAACGACTCGTTCTGCGTGACCGAGTACCGGACGTCGTCGAAGATGTAGAACTCGGCCTCGGGGGCGAAGAACGCGGTGTCCGCGATGCCGGTCGAGGCGAGGTACTTCTCGGCCTTCTTGGCGACCTGGCGCGGGTCACGGCTGTAGATCTCACCGTTGCGCGGGTTGTAGATGTCGAACACCATGATCAGCGTGCGCTCCGCGCGGAACGGGTCGACGTAGGCGGTCGTCACGTCCGGGATGAGCTGCATGTCGGACTCGTGGATCGACGCGAAGCCGCGGATCGACGAGCCATCGAAGAGCTGCCCGACCGAGAAGAAGTCCTCGTCGACCGTGGACGCGGGGATGTTGAAGTGCTGCTGGACCCCGGGGAGGTCCGTGAAACGGATGTCGAGGAACTTGACGTCCGTGTCCTTGATGAAGGCGAGCACCTCGGAGGAATCACTGAACATGTGAGTCGTTCTCCTATGGTTGGGTGGTGGTTCGAGGGGACCAGGAGGCACCCTCCGACGAGGGTATTGACACGGGGTTTCCCGGACGTGACTACGTTGTTTCCGGCGTGTTACGCGGCGGGGGACGCCTAAACTCGGGACATGGCCCGCTCCACTCCGCCCTCGTCCGCTGGTGCGGCCGGCTCGTCGAACTCGTGGCCCGGCAAGCTCCTCGGCTTGCCCGAGTCCGGCCCGCGCTCGATGAGCGGCCTCGGTCGGCGCATCGGTGCACTGGCCATCGACTGGGCGCTCGCATCGGTGATCTCACTGGCGATCGGCACGTACGGAGCGGCGGGCAACTTCGCGACCCTCGGCATCTTCGCCGCGCTGCAGGTGGTCTTCATCGCGCTGCTGTCCGGGTCGTTCGGGCACGTGTGCGTCGGGCTGCGGGTCGTGCCGATCCGCGGCGGCTACGTCGGGGTGTGGCGCCCCGTGGTCCGCACCGTGTTGCTGTGCGTGGTCGTCCCCGCGCTCATCCACGCGAAGGACGGTCGGCCGCTCCACGATGCGGCGGCGGGCACGGTGCTGGTCCGGCGCTGAGGGTCGGGCGCGCCCGGGCGCGCCCGGTCGCCCGCGGTCGCACGGTGCGAGGTTCCGCCGCTTCGGCGGCCGTGGTGCGCCGCTGTCAGGGTGGTGCGGGGTTGTTGCCCGGCACGAGGCGATCAACCTCGCACCGGCGCTGGAACGGGCACATGGCAAGCCCCCGCTCGGCACACGCAGAAACGCCCCCGACCGATGCGGTCGGGGGCGTTCGTCGGTGCAGCTCGGGTCAGCGCGGACGACCGGCGCGCACACGCGTCGGGTCGATGCCCTTCGGGATCGCCGACGCCGGGCTCTGCGTGAGGGAGTCGAGTCGGTTGGCAACCGCCAGGACTTCGTTCCGGTTCAGCGACTTCTTGTACTTGTTCATCGCACGCGGCAGCTTGTGCAGCGTCACCGCGTCCTTGCCGTCACCGACGTGCACGACGTGCACGGGGACGTTCGGAACGATGCGCTGGACCTTGCGGCGCTCTTCGTCGACCTGGCGCGTGAGGTTGCCGAGCGAGCCCTCGGTGATGAGCACCACCCCGGGAGTACCGACCGCGCGGTAGACGGCGGCCTGCGAGCGGCCGTGCACGGCGACGGGCATCTCGCTCGAACGCCACTGGCGGCGGAGCGAGTTCGTCAGCACCGCACCGACGGCACCGGGCTGGCCCTCGATCTGCGAGTAGGCGGCACGCTCGGCCAGACGCCCGAGCACGATGAGGAACAGCAGCACACCGAGCAACACCCCCGCGAGGATCCAGAGGACCACGGCGAGCCAGTTCTGTCCGGGCAGGAGGAGCGCGAGGAGCACCCCGAGGACGACCGGGACGAGGAACGCGGCGGCGAACCACCAGATCGACGACGGGTCGGCCCGACGGGTCATCTGGAAGACCTGGAACATCTGCTTGAGACGCCCCGGCTCCTTCGCCTTCGTGTCGGTTGTGCTCTTGCGTGCCATGCCGTCAAGGATACGGCCTGACCGCGTTCCTGGGGACCGCCGACGACCAGGCTGTGGGCGAACGACGTTCTCCACAGGTCACCACGTTCGTCCGGGAGGCCCGGCTCGCCTCCGCCACGCTGGTCACCATGGAGACGATCACCGTGCACCAGCGTTGGACCGGCCCGGACACGGGCCCGTTCGCGGCGTGGGTGGCGGATCGCGCTTCGGCGGACCCGACGCACTGCGTGCGCGTCGACGCCGTGGGGCGCGACCCGTCCGGGCGCCTCGTCGTGTGTGCCGAGTCGCTGCGGGGGACCCGACTGCCGGACGCACTCGACCGGATCGGCGTGCCCACGGTGGGCGTCGCGGTGACCCTGACCGTCCCGCTGATCGAACTCGCGGCGCAGGCGCGATCCGGCGCGATCGTGCTCGGCGACGCCCGCGCGGACGACGTCCTGGTGGACGACGCCGGTCTCACCGTCCTGGTCGACCACCCACCCGACGCCGACGTCGACGGGCACGGTGTCGATCGGTACGGTCTCGGTCAGCGCGATGCTGACGCGTCCGCCAGGGACGCCCGCACTCGCTGCGGACCCTCGGGTGGGCGCGGGCGGCCCCGACAGGCGTCGACATCATCAGCAGCGCTGTCAGCATCAGCAGCGCCGTCAGCAGCGTCGCGGTCGTCCCAGGCGCCGGGTGCGACGGCCCTCCTGTTCGCCGTGCGGGCCGTGTGGGAACGCGTGGACCCGCGCGAACCCTGTCGGGCCGCCATCGACCGCGCCGTCGCCGAAGCAGTCGACGGTGCGGACGCGGACGTGCTCCGACTGCTCGAGGTCGTCCGGGCGACCGGACCCCCGCGCCCGGTGCGGTGGGATCCTCCGCGCGACGACTTCGTGTTCGTCGCGCCGCAGGAGCCTGCCTCGCCGGGGCTCGCGGGGGTGTTGCGGCAGTTCGTCGAGGACGGCGTGCGCGTCGGTGGTGCCGTCCGTGTCCCGATGCGGCGGCTGCTCGTCGGCGCCGTGGTGCTCGCCGGTGTCGTGGCAGCGGGGGTGTTCGCGCTGCGAGGTCCAGGATGACCGGACACAGTCGTCCGCCGACGCCGACGGCCCCGGCTCCCACGAAGGGGAACCGGGGCCGTCGAGTGGACCGTGCAGTCCGGGCGAATCGCGGGTCAGTACCCGAGGTTCGGGGCGAAGTTGCCTTCTTCGAGGCGGTTCTTCACTGCGACGAGGTACCGCGACGCATCCGCACCGTCGATGATCCGGTGGTCGTACGACAGCGCCAGGTAGACGAACGAACGGATCGCGATCGCTTCCTGACCGTCGACCTTCACGACGGCCGGGCGCTTCGTGACGATGCCCGTGCCGAGGATCGCCGACTGCGGCAGGAACACCACGGGGGTGTCGAACAGCGCGCCGCGCGAGCCGGTGTTGGTCAGCGTGAAGGTGCCGCCGGCGAGCTCGTCGGGCTTCAGCTGGTTGTTGCGCGTGCGCTCGGCCAGGTCGGCGATCGACTTCGAGAACTGCGCCAGGTCGAGCGACGCCGCGTCCTTGATCACCGGGGTGAGGAGCCCGCGCTCGGTGTCGACCGCGATCGAGACGTTCTCGGTCTCCGGGTAGACGATCTCCTCGCCCTCGACCGTGGAGTTGATCTTCGGGTGGGCCTTGAGGGCCTCCGAAGCAGCCAGGGCGAAGAACGGCATGAAGGAGAGCTTCGAGCCGGTCTTCTCGAGGAACTCGGCCTTGTGTGCGTCGCGGAACTGCGCGACCTTCGTCACGTCGACCTCGACCACGCTGGTGAGCTGTGCGGTCGACGTCATCGACTGCACAGCGCGCTCGGCGACGACCTTGCGCAGACGCGTCATCTTCTCTCGCGTGCCGCGGAGCGGTGACACCTCGGCGACGAACGGGCCGGACGCGGCCGGAGCCGAGCTGCCCTGGTCGGACGAGCCGGCGGCCGGAGCGGCGGGGACGGCGGCGAGCACGTCCTCCTTCCGGATGCGCCCACCGACACCGGTGCCGGTGACCGTCGACAGGTCGACGCCCTGCTCGTTCGCGAGCTTGCGCACGAGCGGCGTGACGTAGCCCGACGCTGCGCCGTTCTGCGTCGGCTTCGGGACCTCCGCCGACGCGGTCGGGGCGCTCGACACTGCGGCTGCCGGAGCGGGGACCGCGGCCGGGGGAGCCGGAGCCGCGGCGGGCGGCGGGACCGGAGCGGCCTGCGGCACGGGCGACGCTGCGGGCGGTGCCGACGGCGCTGCCGGGGCGGCGGGCTGGGTCTGTCCAGCGGGAGCCGGCTCGGGCTCCGTCGGCTGGGGTGCGGGGGTCTCGGAGTCCTGCTCGGTGCTGGGCTCGACCTCGGGGGCCTCGTCCTCGGCAGCGGCCTCGTTGGAGGACTCCGCGGACTCGGCGCCGGCGTCGGATGCGCCCGAGTCGGAACCCGAGTCGGAGGACCCGTTGCCGTCACCGATCTTGACCAGGGGAGTCCCGACCTCGACGGTCTCGTCCTCGCCGACGAGGATCTCCTCGACGACGCCGGCGATCGGCGACGGGATCTCGGTGTCGACCTTGTCGGTGGAGACCTCGAGCAGCGGCTCGTCGACCTCGACCCGGTCACCGACGTTCTTCAGCCATCGGGTCACCGTGCCCTCGGTGACGCTCTCGCCGAGCGCCGGGAGGTTGACGGATTCGCTCATCGGGTGGACTCCTCTTCGCAGGGGTGGTTCGTGGTGGTGGATGTCATGGTGCGCTCTGCCGTGCTCACAGCGCGTGCAGGGGCTTGCCCGCGAGGTGCAGGAAGGCTTCGCCGAGGGCTTCACTCTGCGTCGGGTGCGCGTGGACGAGCGGGGCCACGTCCTCGGGGTGGGCTTCCCAGTTCACGGCGAGCTGGGCCTCAGCGATCAGTTCGCCGACGCGGGCGCCGATCATGCTGACGCCGACGACCGGGCCGTCGATCACCCGGACGACCTTGACGGCCCCCGAGGTGCCGATGATGTGGCTCTTGCCGTTGCCAGCGAGGTTGTACTCGTACATGTCGATCTTGTCGGCGCCGTACTGCTCTTCGGCCTTGGCCTGGGACAGTCCGACCGAGGCGACCTCGGGGTCGGAGTACGTGACCTTCGGGATGTTCTTGTCCTCGATGATCACCGGGTTGAGGCCGGCGATCTCCTCGGCGACGAAGATGCCCTGCTGGAAGCCGCGGTGGGCGAGCTGCAGGCCGGGGACGATGTCGCCCACGGCGTACACGTTCGGCAGGTTCGTGGCGAGGCGTTCGTTGGTGGTGACGAAGCCGCGGTCCATCGCGACGCCGACCTCGTCGTAGCCGACGTTCTGCGTGACGGGGCCGCGACCGACGGCCACCAGCAGGACGTCACCGTCGAAGGTCTTGCCGTCCTCGAGCGTCACGACGACGCCGTTCTCGTGCTGCTCGACGCCCTGGAAGCGCACGCCGAGCGAGAACTCGATGCCGCGCTTGCGGAACGCGCGCTCGAGCTGCTTCGACATGGACTCGTCCTCAGCGGGGATGAGGTGGGGGAGCGCCTCGACGATGGTGACCTCGGCGCCGAAGGACTTCCAGACGCTGGCGAACTCGACGCCGATCACGCCGCCGCCCAGGATCACGACCTTGTTCGGGACGTAGTCCATCTTGAGCGCGGTCTCGGAGCTGATGACCCGGCCACCGAGCTCGAGCCCCGGCAGGGACTTCGAGTACGACCCGGTCGCCAGCACCACGTTCTTGCCGGTGACGGTCTGGTCGCCGACCTGCACGGTGTTCTGGGAGGTCAGCCGACCCCAGCCCTCGACCACGGTGATCCCGCGGGCCTTGATGAGCCCCTGCAGGCCCTTGTACTTGGAGTTGATGACGCCCTGCTGGTACTCGATGACCTTCGGGACCTCGACACCGGCGAACTCCGCGATCACGCCGTACTTCTCGGCGTCGCGGGTGGCGTCGGCCACCTCGGCCGCGTGCAGGAGCGCCTTGGTCGGGATGCAGCCGCGGTGCAGGCACGTCCCGCCGAGCTTGTCGCCCTCGATGAGCGCGACGCTCATCCCGAGCTCGGCCGCCCGCAGCGCTGCGGCGTACCCGCCGCTGCCGCCTCCGAGGACCACGACGTCGTAAGTCTGTTCCGTCACCTGGTGCAACTCCCTCGTGCGCGTCGGGGCCGGATCCGTCCTGTGGACACCGGCCCGCACATGGACACCACCGATGCGGCGTCCGACGGTCGGACCGCATGGTTCCGGTCCCGTCCCGTTCGTACCGGCGGGTGGCGCTGGAAAGGCCGCCCCGCCGGTACCAAACCTACTACTTCGCCTGGAGCTCTTCTGCGAGGCCGATGAGCGTCCGGACCATCACGCCGGTCGCGCCCTTGCCGAGCCAGCCGTAGCCACCGCCCTTGTTCTCGGATGGGCCCGCGATGTCGAGGTGCGCCCAGGGGACATCGCCCTCGACGAAGCGCTCCAGGAACTTGCCCGCGAGCAGCATCCCGCCGGCGGGGTTGCCCACCGTGGCGTTCACCATGTCGGCGACCTCGCTGGCCAGCCGGGCGTCGAGTTCCTCGGGGAGGGGCATCGGCCAGATCGGCTCGGCGACCGCCGCGGCCACTGCGCGGATCTGCGCGACGAGGTCGTCCGTGCCCATGAGCCCGGTCGTGCGGTCCCCGAGTGCGACCACCTGGGCGCCGGTCAGGGTGGCGACGTCGACGACGGCGTCGGGCTGTTCGAGCGTGGCGGCGACCAGGCCGTCACCCAGGACGAGGCGACCCTCAGCGTCGGTGTTCGTGACCTCCACCGTCTTGCCGTTCTTCAGCGTCAGGACGTCACCGGGGCGCGTCGCCGAGCCCGACGGCATGTTCTCGGCCAGGCACAGCCATGCGGTGACCTTGACGTCGAGTCCCAGTCGGGCAGCGGCCACGGTGGTGGCGAGCACGGTCGCGGCACCGGTCATGTCCGTCTTCATGCCGAGCATCGACGCGGCCGGCTTGAGCGAGAGCCCGCCCGAGTCGAACGTGATGCCCTTGCCGACGAGCGCGAGGTGCTTCGTCGCGGTCTCCGGCGCGTACCGGACGACGACCAGGCGCGGCGGCCGGACGGAGCCGACGCCCACCCCGAGGATGCCGCCGAAGCCCTGCGCCTCGAGTTCGGTCTCGTCGAGGACCTCGACGGTGAGCGGCAGCCCCTCGGCCAGGTCCGTCGCGACGGACGCGACGTCGGCCGGCCCGAGGTCGCCAGCGGCGGTGTTGACGAGGTCACGGACGAGCGCGGCGGCGTCGGCGACGATGGCCGGACGGACGGTCGCGTCCGCAGCGACCGAGTCCGGCGCGAGCACCGTGACGGTCTGCGAGCCGCGGGCGGGCGTGGTCGTGCCCGCGCCCTTGTGCCGGGTGAAGGCGTACGCGCCGAGCGCTGCGCCCTCGAGTGCGGCGTCGACGAGCTCGGTCGTGTCGGAGGGCAGCGCGAGGGCGATCGACGCGACCTGGGGCAGCTGACGGACGGCGCTGCCCGCGGCGGAGCGCACGGCGGCGGCGTCGGTGCCGGAGCCCAGACCGATCAGCGCGATGCTCGTGGCGTCGATGCCGGTCGCGGGGATGCGGACGAGCTGGTCCTTGGCGCCCGTCGCGCCGATCGCGGTGAGGTCGAGGACGTCGAGGGCGTCGACGCTGCCCGTTGCGGGCGCTGCGAGCGAGGCGGGACCACCGTCGGCGCCGGGTCGCACGCCGACCACGAGCACGTCGGCGGAGATCGAAGAGGGGGAGGAACTGGCGGTGGAGAGCGTGGGTCGGACCATGCCTCCGACCCTACCCACGTCCTGTTCGCTGTCGGCGTGGGTTGCGCAGCAGGTGTGGACGAACGCCCCGCCTAGCATGGGGACGGTGAACCACCCCGAGGACCTCTACACCTTCGACGCGTCCGCCCCGACGGTGCCGACCGGCCTCCACCTGGTCGCCGGCCTGACCGGGTTCGCCGACGCCGGTTCCGCCGTCGCGCAGGTGACGACCGCGATCACCGAACGCCTCGAGACCCGTCTCGTCGCGGAGTTCGACCCCGACGTGCTGCTCGACTGGCGCGCGCGTCGGCCGGTGATCACCTTCGACCACGACCACATCAGCGACGTCGAACCGCCGCGCCTCGCCCTGCACCTGGTCCGCGACGAGCTCGGCCAGCCGTTCCTGTTCCTGTCCGGGTACGAGCCCGACTTCCAGTGGAACCGGTTCGTCCGCGCGGTGACCGACCTGGCCGCCCAGCTGCAGGTCGTCGACACCACGTGGGTGCAGTCGATCCCGATGCCGGTGCCGCACACCCGCGCGATCAACATGACCGTGTCCGGCACCCGGGCCGACCTGATCGAGTCGATGAGCGTCTGGAAGCCGCAGACCCAGGCGCCCGCCAACGTCCTGCACCTGGTCGAGCACCGGCTCACCGAGCTCGAGCAGCAGGTGACGGGGCTGGTGCTGCTGGTGCCGCACTACCTGTCCGACACCGAGTACCCCGACGCGGCCGTCGCGGCGCTGTCCGGGATCTCCGCCTCGACCGGACTGATCTTCCCGACGGACGCCCTACGCGAAGAGGGCCGCGAGTTCCTGTCGCGGGTCGACGAGCAGGTCGCCGGCAACGGCGAGCTGCAGCGGCTCGTCTCGGCGCTCGAGGAACGGCACGACACGTACATGGAGGGCAACGCCGTGTCCTCGCCGCTCACCAACGTCGACGGCGAGGTCCCGACGGCCGACGCGATCGCCGCGGAGCTGGAGCGGTTCCTCGCGGACCGCCGCGTGGACGGCGACGGCTCCGACAACTGAGATCCGGACGGGAGGCCCTCCACGGGTCGTCCGCTCGGCACGCGTCCTCCACGGGCCGCCTCGGCGGCGGGGCCGCGCCGCTACCCTTGTCGGGTGAACTCCCGCCGTGCCTTCGTCGTCTGGGGCGTCGCGGTGCTCGCCTACGTGCTGGCGGTCGTCCAGCGGTCCTCGCTCGGGGTCTCCGGTGTCGACGCCCAGGACCGCTTCGCGGTGTCGGCGGCCGTGCTGTCCACCCTGGCGGTCGTGCAGATCGCCGTCTACGCCGGACTGCAGATCCCGGTCGGCATCGCACTCGACCGGATCGGACCGCGCCGACTCGTGCTGCTCGGCGCGCTGCTGCTGACGGTCGGACAGGTCGTCGTGGCGGTGTCGCCGACGATCGGGCCCGCGATCGTGGGGCGCGTGCTCGTCGGGGCCGGGGACGCGATGACCTTCATCTCGGTGATCCGTCTGCTGCCGATGTGGTTCAGCGGCAGGATCCTGCCGCAGATCTCGCAGTGGACGGGCAACCTCGGGCAGCTCGGACAGGTGGCGTCGGCGTTCCCGTTCGCCCTGCTGCTGCACGCCGCGGGCTGGACCGCCGCCTTCTCGGTCGCCGCTGCGGCCAGCGCGGTCGGGCTGGTGCTCGCGTTCGTCTTCGTCCGGAACGGCCCGGTCCCCGTCCGGACCGACACCATCCCGCTGCCGCTCGACCACACCTGGGCCGCGGCCTTCCACACGTTCGGGCACGCACTCCGTCGTCCGGGCACGCAGCTCGGCTTCTGGTCGCACTACGTCACGCAGTCGTCGGGGACGGTGTTCAGCCTGCTGTGGGGCGTCCCGATGCTGCGCGGGCTCGGGTACTCGTCGACCGAGGCGGCGGGCTTCCTGACCGTCATCGTCGTGGTCGGGTTCGTCGCCGGACCCCTGCTCGGCATCCTGTGTGCACGGTTCCCGCTCCGCCGGTCGAACCTGGTGCTCGGCGTGGTCGTCCTGCTCGGCGCGGTGTGGACCGCGGTGCTGCTCTGGCCGGGCCACCCGCCGACGTGGTTGCTCGTGCTGCTCGTCGTCGCGATGGGCATCGGCGGTCCCGGGTCGCTCATCGGGTTCGACTTCGCGCGCTCGTTCAACCCGATGGGGTCGCTCGGGTCGGCGAACGGCGTCGTGAACGTCGGCGGGTTCCTGGCGGCCTTCGTGATGATGTTCTGCATCGGCACCCTGCTCGACGCGGTGTCGCACGCGACGGGCCAGACGGTCTTCGCATGGGCGAACTTCCGGATCGCGCTGACCGTGCAGTACGTCGTGGTGGGCTTCGGCGTGGCGATGCTCCTGCACGCACGACGGCGGACCCGTGCGGTGATGCACGCCCAGGACGGAATACGGGTGGCCCCGCTCTGGGTTGCACTCGTTGCACGCCTGCGGAAGCAGAGCGTGCAATAATGACTGACGGACCCATCGGGTTCCCCGTCAGTGGTGCTCCTTCCAGAGCGCCGGTTTCGCCGGGGGACTTGACATGGGTCCTAGTGCTGCCCGGATGAATAGGACCGGCGACGCGGGGGAGACTGCGGCGCAGGCCCTGGGCAGCGAGGGAAGGCCACGAACCCGTCAACGTGGCATGACGAGAGAGGTGATCGCATGGCTGCCCGGAGCACGACGATCGATCCCACGAAGGACACCACCGACCAGGTGACCGAGGCAGACGCCACGGACACCGAGGCCGCAGCCGCACCGAAGAAGGCAGCGGCCAAGAAGGCCCCCGCCAAGAAGGCGGCTCCGAAGAAGGCCGCGGCCAAGAAGCCCGCGACCAAGAAGGCAGCCGACGACGACGCTGCGGACGACGAGCCCGTCGAGCCCGTCGACGTCGACGCGACGGACGACACCGAGGACGACACCGAGGACAAGCCGCGCACGGCTGCGGTCGAGGCCGCCAACGCCGTCGCAGCCGGCGCGCTGGTCATCTCGCAGTCCGACGACGACGAGGCACCGGTCTACTCGACCACCATCACCGGTGCGACGGCCGACCCGGTCAAGGACTACCTGAAGCAGATCGGCAAGGTCGCACTGCTCAACGCCGAGCAAGAGGTCGAGCTCGCGATGCGCATCGAGGCCGGTCTGTTCGCCGAGGACAAGCTGCAGCACTCGACCGGCCTCTCGAAGCCCGAAGAGCGCGAGCTGCGCTGGGTGGCGCGGGACGGTCAGCGCGCGAAGTCGCACCTGCTCGGCGCGAACCTCCGCCTGGTCGTGTCGCTCGCCAAGCGCTACACCGGCCGCGGCATGCAGTTCCTCGACCTCATCCAAGAGGGCAACCTGGGCCTGATCCGTGCGGTCGAGAAGTTCGACTACACGAAGGGCTTCAAGTTCTCGACCTACGCCACCTGGTGGATCCGCCAGGCGATCACCCGCGCCATGGCCGACCAGGCCCGCACCATCCGCATCCCGGTGCACATGGTCGAGGTCATCAACAAGCTCGCGCGTGTCCAGCGGCAGATGCTGCAGGACCTGGGCCGCGAGCCCACGCCGGAAGAGCTCGCACGCGAACTCGACATGACCCCGGAGAAGGTCGTCGAGGTCCAGAAGTACGGCCGCGAGCCGATCTCGCTCCACACCCCGCTGGGTGAAGACGGCGACTCCGAGTTCGGTGACCTCATCGAGGACACCGAGGCAGTGGTGCCGGCCGACGCGGTGGGCTTCACGATGCTGCAGAAGCAGCTCGAGAGCCTGCTCGACTCCCTGTCCGAGCGCGAGGCGGGCGTCATCCGCATGCGCTTCGGTCTGGGTGACGGCCAGCCGAAGACGCTCGACCAGATCGGTGACACGTTCGGCGTGACGCGTGAGCGCATCCGTCAGATCGAGTCCAAGACGATGGCGAAGCTGCGCCACCCGTCGCGGTCGCAGTCGCTGCGCGACTACCTCGAGTAGGCCGCACGTGCGTTTCTTCATCCCGATCCTGATCGGGCGGATCCTCCGCACCCTGGCTCGTGCCCGGGGCGGAGGGTCCGCGTACCCCGGCTTCATCGTGCTGAAGCTCGTGCCGGACTTCCTGCAGCACGTCACGAAGCAGTTCCCGAACGGTGTCGTGTTCGTCCTGGGGTCGAACGGCAAGTCGACGACGACGCACATGATCTCCGACATCGTGCGTGCACACGGCTTGCGGGTGTTCACGAACCCGTCCGGTGCGAACCTGCCGCAGGGCATCGCGTCGGCGCTGCTGTCCGAGGTGTCGCTCGGCGGCAAGCTCAAGGCGGACATCGGCATCCTCGAGGTGGACGAGGCCTTCGCGGTCGAGCTCGCCGGCATCCTGTCGCCCTCGACGGTGACGATGCTCAACGTGCAGGTGGACCAGCTCTACCGCTTCTTCGAGACCGAGCGCGTGGCGACCATGATGCTCGACACCGCCTCGCTGTCGACGGCGAACGTCATCACCAACCACGACGACCAGTTCCTCGACGCCTACGTCGGCGTCGACGGCCAGCGCGTGCTCCGCTTCGGCGCGAGTGCCGACGTCGTCGCCGCCAGCCCGAACGGCCTGCAGAACGCCGACGACTTCGACCGTGCCGACGCCACCGCGACGACGATCGACGCCGAGGTGACCGCGCACACGGGGGACGCCGCCACGATCGCGTTCGCCGGTGCCGACATCGCCGTGCGCCTGCCTGCACGCGGCCTGCACTACGCGGTCGACGCCGCAGCGGCCACGGCGACGGCCAGCGCCGCGCTCGGCTCGCAGTTCCAGGCGGCCGCCGTCACGCGGGCCTTCTCGACGATGAAGCCCGCCTACGGCCGCGGAGAGCGACTCCCCATCGCGGGCGAGTCCGCCGAGTTCACGATGTTCAAGAACGCCGCGAGCCTGCAGCTCAACCTCGATGCCCTGCCCGACCACCCGGAGCAGGTGCTCATGGCGATCGACGAGGGCACGCCGGACATCTCGTGGATCTACGACATCGACTTCTCGAAGCTCGACCACGTCGACGTCGTCTCGGGCGACAAGGCCTGGCAGATCGCGATCGCCCTCGAGCACGCCGGCGTCCGCATCGGCAGGGTCGAGCCCGACGTCGAGACGGCGATCAAGCACATGCAGCAGCTCGGGTCGACGACGTCCGGCACGAAGAACTTCATCGTCAACTACGAGATCATGATGATCGCCCGCAAGGCGCTGGGCCACCCGGACCTGGAGAAGACCGCATGACGGCCGATCGCCTGACCATCCTGCACGTGTACCCGCGGCAGATGGGGGTGTCGGGGGACCGTGGCAACGTGGTCGCACTCACCCGCCGTGCGGCTGCCGCCGACCTGGCGACCCAGGTGCTCGAGTACGCCCCCGGCGATGCGCTGCCCACCGAGGCCGACGTCGTCGTGGTGGGCAACGGACCGCTCAGCGCGATGCGCTCCCTCGGGCCCGACGTGACCCGCATCGGTGGTGCGCTCCGTGAGTTCGCCGCAGCCGGTGTGCCCGTCGTGGCCGTCGGGGGTGGCTTCGACCTGGCCACGAACCAGGTCGTCCCGACGGACGGCGCGCCCGTCGAGGGGTTCGGCGTGTTCGACGCGCGGGCCGTCCGAGGTGCCGAGCGCAGGGTGAACTACTTCGTGCTCGAGACCCGCTACCCGTTGCTCCCCGGCGCCGACAGGCGGCTGGCCGCCTTCGAGGACCACGCCACGAAGATGGAACTCGGCAGCGGCGTCACGCCGTTCGCCGACGTCGTCTCGGGCGGCGGTAACCAGGCCGGGCAGCCGGTCGAGGGCGCGATCTCGGGCTCCTCGTTCGGCACCCACGCCCAGGGGCCGCTCCTGCCGCTCAACCCGGCGCTGACCGACGCGGTGCTCGCAGCGGCGGCTGCACGGCTCGGGCGCGACTACGCACCCGACGCCGAGCGCACCGCCGACATCGACCGGTACGCGCGCGAAGCGCGGGCCACGGTCGACCGGTACGTCGACAAGGCGTTCAAGCGCATCGCCTGATCGCGACCGCGGACAGACCCGGCCGCAGACAGACAGGAGGCGCGGTGCCAGCTGGCACCGCGCCTCCTGTCTGTGTGTCGGATCGCGATCACTGTGTCGGGTCGCGACTACTTCGACTCGCGGAGTCGGCTGCTCTCGTCGTGCCACTCGATGGCGGTCGCCGCGAGCTTGTCCTTGAACTCGGCGCCGTGGTGGGCGCAGAAGAACAGTTCGCCGCTGGCCATGGTGGCGCGGATGTATGCCTGCGCTCCGCAGCTGTCGCAACGGTCGGCAGCCGTGAGCTGGTTGTTGCCGAGTTCGTCGATGGAGAGGTCCTGCACGGTCTGGGTCATTGCTGTGCTCCTCACGGATCGCAGGGGTGCGGGTGACAACTCGCACTGCTGCGGGTTGGTTGACCCATTCCAACACGTGCAGCCTGAATGCCGCGCATTGTGGCGGGCCATTTCGCTGAGCGCGGATCGATCGTCCCCAGAGCGGGTGTCAGGCGAGTGTCAGCACGGGTCTGTCCCCGCCGCTCGGTACGCTCGGGAGGTGAGCTCCGACTACTCCGCACGTCATCTCTCCGTCCTCGAAGGACTCGAGGCCGTTCGGAAGCGTCCCGGCATGTACATCGGGTCGACCGACTCCCGGGGCCTGATGCACTGCCTGTGGGAGATCATCGACAACTCCGTCGACGAAGCGCTGGCCGGGCACGGTGACGAGATCGGGGTGCGGCTCTTCCGCGACGGCTCCGTCCAGGTCACCGACACCGCGCGCGGCATCCCGGTCGACGTCGAGCCCAAGACGGGTCTGACGGGCGTCGAGGTCGTCTTCACGAAACTGCACGCCGGCGGCAAGTTCGGCTCGGGGTCCTACGCGGCGTCGGGCGGGCTGCACGGCGTGGGCGCTTCGGTCGTGAACGCGCTGTCGGAGCGCCTCGACGTCGAGGTCGACCGTGGCGGCAAGACCTACGCCATGTCGTTCCACCGCGGCGAGCCGGGCATCTTCGACGACGCCGCCGGCATCGGCCCGGACGCCCCGTTCGCGCCGTTCACCTCGGGCAGCGAACTGCGTGTCGTCGGCAAGGTCAAGCGCGGCGTGACCGGGTCGCGGATCCGCTACTGGGCGGACCGGCAGATCTTCACGAAGGACGCCGCCTTCAGCATGGACGACCTGGTGAACCGCGCGCGTCAGACGGCGTTCCTGGTGCCCGGCCTCGGCCTGACCATCACGGACGAGCGTCCCGCGGCCATCCAGGCTGCGGCCGCGCGCGCCGAGGCCACGGGCACCGACGCCGTCGCCGGCCCGGTCGTCGAGCGCTTCCGGTACGAGGGCGGCATCGGCGAGTTCGTCGAGCACCTCGCCCCGGACACCGCGATCACCGACGTCTGGCGCGTGCAGGGCACCGGCACCTTCACCGAGACCGTCCCGATGCTCGACGACAAGGGGCACATGGTGTCCACCGACGTCGAGCGCTCGTGCGAGGTCGACCTGGCGCTCCGGTGGGGCGGCGGCTACGAGACCGTCTTCCGCAGCTTCGTGAACATCATCGCGACCCCGAAGGGCGGCACCCACCAGGCCGGGTTCGAGAGCGGCCTGATGAAGGCCGTCCGCACCCAGGTCGAGGCCAACGCCCGCAAGCTCAAGGTGGGCCAGGACAAGCTCGACAAGGACGACGTCCTGGCCGGCATGACCGCCGTGCTGACCGTCCGGCTGCCGGAGCCGCAGTTCGAGGGCCAGACCAAAGAGGTCCTCGGCACCCCGGCGGTCCGCAAGATCGTCGACCAGGTCGTGTCGAAGCGCCTCACCGAGATCCTCACCTCGACGCAGCGCACCGAGAAGGCCCAGGCGGCGATCCTGCTCGAGAAGGTCGTC
The DNA here is from genome assembly GCF_003234655.2 of Curtobacterium sp. MCLR17_007. Classification (NCBI taxonomy): domain Bacteria; kingdom Bacillati; phylum Actinomycetota; class Actinomycetes; order Micrococcales; family Microbacteriaceae; genus Curtobacterium; species Curtobacterium sp. MCLR17_007. Next base: position 1,721,369 of record NZ_CP126271.1, read on the forward strand.
TCCGAGATGAAGTCCCGCATCTCGGCGCGTGCCCACAAGGAGACCCAGCGACGCAAGAACGCGCTCGAGAACTCCTCGTTGCCGACGAAGCTCGCCGACTGCCGGTCGAACGACGTCGAGGGTACAGAGCTCTTCATCGTCGAGGGTGACTCCGCGCTCGGCACCGCCAAGCTCGCGCGCAACAGCGAGTACCAGGCGCTGCTGCCCATCCGCGGCAAGATCCTCAACGTGCAGAAGGCGTCGGTGTCGGACATGCTCGGCAACGCCGAGTGCGCGTCGATCATCCAGGTCATCGGCGCGGGCTCGGGTCGGACGTTCGAGCTCGACCAGGCCCGGTACGGCAAGGTCATCATCATGTCGGACGCCGACGTCGACGGTGCCCACATCCGCACGCTGCTGCTGACCCTGTTCTTCCGGTACATGCGACCGATGATCGAGCAGGGGCGCGTGTTCGCCGCGGTCCCGCCGCTGCACCGGGTCGTCGTGGTGAACCGGGGCAAGCCGAACGACACGCTGTACACGTACTCCGAACAGGAACTCCAGACGCTGCTCAAGAAGCTCGTGAAGTCGGGCAAGAAGTACCAGGAGCCGATCCAGCGGTACAAGGGCCTCGGCGAGATGGACGCGGACCAGCTGGCGGAGACCACGATGGACCGCACGCACCGCACGCTGCGCCGGGTCAACGTCAGCGATGCCGAGGGTGCCGCGAAGGTCTTCGAGCTGCTCATGGGCAACGACGTCGCGCCGCGCAAGGAGTTCATCCTGGCCGGCGAGGGCCTGGACCGCGACCGCATCGACGTCTGACGCGCCGGCCAGCCCTGCCGAGGCGCCACCGCGCTCCCGAGGCGCCGCTGCGATCCCGAGGCGCCGCTGCGATCCCGAGACGCCGCCGGGGACAGCGGCGTCCGGAGCAGAGCGGGGTGTGTGGAGCAGACAGCGACAGCCCGGGCGCTACGCCTCGCCGCGCGTGCCGTCCAGCGCGGCGGCACTCCCGCCGATCGTCGCGACCTCGGCGTCGAGCGGGCTGCCGGACCCGTCGCGCTTCGACATCCAGTCCGGCAGGGTGCGGGCTGCACCATCGGCACCGACGGCGTGGGGCGGCGCGATGCCCGCCCACGCGACCGTCAGGCCGTCCTCGCCCTTGAGGAACGCGTGCGCCCGGACCCCCTGGGTCGCGCGGCCCTTCGCGGGGAACTCGGCGAGGGACGACACCTTGGCGCGGCCGGTCTCGGTGCCGGGCAGCGCCGACGAGGACGTGGACACGGTGGCGACGACCGCGTCCTCGGACGGGGTGACCGCGCCGAACCAGATCACGGACGCGCCGGACGCCAGCGCGACACCGGCGACACCACCCGCCGGGAGCCCCTGCGGGCGGACGGCGGCCGCACCGAAGCGCAGCAGTTGGGCGTTCGAGGTGACGAACACCAGGTCGTCGCTCTCGGGGGACTGCGCGGCGCCGATGACCCGGTCGCCGGGCTTCAGGCCGATCGCGGGGAACTCGGGCTTGTCCGGCCAGGCCCCGGGGACCACGCGCTTGACGACGCCCTGCGCCGTGCCGATCGCAAGCGAGTGCTCGGCGGCCGCACCGAGGTCGACGACGGCGACGACCGCTTCCGACCGTGGGATGCCCACGTAGTCGTTGATGCGCACGCCGGCGTCGAGACGGACCGCCGCCGGAGGGACCGCCGGGACGTCGACGGGGGAGAACCGCACGATGCGTCCGGTGGCCGTCAGCGCGCCGACCTGCCCGCGCACGGTGCTGAGGACCGAGGACAGGACCGCGTCGTGCTTCGAGCGCTTCGGCACCCGGACCACATCGAGTTCGGACGGTGCGACGTCGACGCGGATGATCCGGCCCGTGGTGGAGAGCAGCACACGGCACGGGGCGTCGGCGACCTGCAGGGACTCCGGGTCGACGACGGCCTTCTTGCCGCCGCGCACGGGTGCGTCGGCCTCGGTCAGCAGGGTGCGACGCGGGGTCGCGAACTTGTCCGACACCTCGGTGAGCTCGAGGGCGACCTGCGCGCGCAGGCGCTCGTCGGACGCCAGCAGCTCCTCGAGCGCCGCGATGTCGGCGAGCAGCTGGTCGCGCTCGCCCTCGAGCTCGAGGCGCGAGAACTTGGTCAGGCGGCGGAGTCGCAGCTCGAGGATGTACTCGGCCTGCACTTCGGACAGGTCGAAGACGTCCTGCAGTCGGGTGCGTGCCGCTTCGGAGTCGTCCGAGGACCGGATGACCTCGATGACCTCGTCGATGTCGAGGATCGCGACCAGCAGCCCCTCGACCAGGTGCAGCCGCTCACGACGCCGAGCCAGGCGGTACTCCGACCGCCGCGTGACGACGGAGAGCCGGTGCTGCACGTAGACGTCGAGCAGCTCGCGCAGCCCCAGGGTCCGGGGCGACCCGCCGACCAGGGCGACGTTGTTGATGCCGAAGCCCTCTTCGAGGGGCGTGTGCTTGTAAAGCTGCTCGAGCACGGCGGTGGCGTTGAAGCCGGACTTGATGCCGATGACCAGCCGGAGCCCGTGGTTGCGGTCGGTCAGGTCGTTGACGTCGGAGATCCCGACGAGCTTCTTGGCCTGGACGCCGTCCTTGATCTTCTCGATGACCCGCTCGGGCCCGACCAGGTACGGCAGCTCGGTGACGACCAGACCGGTCTTGCGGGGGGTGAGGTTCTCCACCGCGACCTTGGCCCGCGTGCGGAACGTGCCGCGACCCGTGGCGTAGGCGTCCCGCACGCCGGACAGCCCGACGATCGTGCCGCCCGAGGGCAGGTCGGGGCCCGGCACGTACTCCATCAGTTCCTCGAGCGAGGCCCCTGGGTTCATGAGCAGGTGCTTGGCAGCCTCGACCACCTCGCCGAGGTTGTGCGGCGCCATGTTCGTCGCCATGCCGACCGCGATGCCCGAGGCGCCGTTGACGAGCAGGTTCGGGAACGCGGCGGGCAGCACGCCGGGCTGCATGATCTGGTTGTCGTAGTTCGGGACGAAGTCGACGACGTCTTCGCCGAGGCCCTCGGTCATCGCCATCGACGGCTCGGCCAGACGCGCCTCGGTGTACCGCGCGGCGGCGGGCCCGTCGTCGAGCGAGCCGAAGTTGCCGTGCCCGTCGATGAGCGGCACACGCATGGTGAACGGCTGTGCCAGGCGGACCAGGGCGTCGTAGATCGCGCCGTCGCCGTGCGGGTGCAGCTTGCCCATGACCTCGCCGGTGACGCGGGCGCTCTTGACGTGACCCCGGTCGGGGCGCAGGCCCATCTCGGCCATCTGGTACAGGATGCGCCGCTGCACGGGCTTCAGGCCGTCACGGGCGTCGGGGAGCGCCCGCGAGTAGATGACGGAGTACGCGTACTCGAGGAAGGAGCCCTGCATCTCCTCGGAGACGTCGACGTCCTCGATGCGCTCACCGTCGGGGAGGCCGACTGCGTCCGTGCGTGCCATGGCACCTTCCTGCAACCCCAGTGTGATCTGGGAGACTCATGGGGATGGCAACCAGCGTACCGACGACACCCGACGACACCGCGAACCTCGCCGACGTCCTCCCGAGTTGCCTCGTCGCGCTCGGCGCCGCGGACGACACGTGGTTGCGCACCAACGGCCTGGAGGCCCGGATCGCTCTCCGCCCCGCCCGTTCCGCGATCGTCGTGCTGGTCGACGGCCTGGGGGCCAACGCGCTGAGCGCGCGCTCCGGACACGCCCGGTTCCTCGCCGCCACCAAGCGGCGGCTGCGGAGCGGCTTCCCGACGACGACCGCCGCGGCACTGTCGACGCTCACGACCGGTCGGTCGCCCGGCACCCACGGGGTCGTCGGTTACAGCGGCTGGAACCCGGACACCGGTGCGGTGATGAACCTGCTCAGCGGGTGGGACGACGAGGTCCCGGCCGGGTGGCTGCGTTCGACCACGCTGTTCACGGCGGCGGCGACGCTCGGGGTCGACCCCGTCGTGGTCGGGCCGGCGCGGTACCGCTCGTCGGGGATGACGGCGAACGTGCTCGGCGGCGCACGGTACGTCGGGGCGGACTCGATCCCCGAGCGGGTCGACGCCGCGATCGCCGAGACCGTGGGCGGCCGCAGCCTGGTCTACCTCTACGTGCCGGAACTCGACTCGATCGGGCACAAGCACGGGTGGCAGTCCGACCGGTGGACCGCGGCCCTCGAACTGCTCGACGGTGAACTCGCCCGGCTCGACGCACGCGTGGCACCGGACGTCGGGGTCCTCGTCACGGCGGACCACGGCGTGCTCGACGTGCCGGACGACGCGAACGTCGCGATGGACCCGGAGCTGCTCGTCGACGTGGTCGGCGTCGCGGGCGACCCGCGCTGCCGACAGCTGACGGTGGCGCCGGGTACCGACGTGCCCGCGCTCGTCGACGCCTGGCGTGCCTCGGTCGGCAAGCGGGCGATCGTGGCGAGCCGCGACGAGGCCGTGTCCGCCGGGTGGTTCGGTGCGGTGACCGACGACGTGCTGCCGCGGATCGGGGACGTCCTGGTCGTGGCGCGGGGGTCGTGGGCGTTCAACGACGACCGGCAGCTCGACCCGCGCAAGGACCCGAAGCGGATGATCGGCCAGCACGGGGCGCTGACGGACGACGAGGTCGGCGTGCCCCTGCGCCTGGCCGGCGCCTTCGCCACCTGACCCGGGGGTGGAACGCGACCGCCCCGGTCACGCGTCATGCGCGACCGGGGCGGGGCGGGCCTCCCGTGTGCCTGGCGCAGGCTATGTCGTCGCCTTGTGGCGGCGCGCGCGGGTGCCGGGTCTGCGTCAGGCCATGCCGTCGCCTTGTGGCGGCGCGCGCGGGTGCGGGTGTGCGTCAGGCCATGTCGTCGTCGGGGCGCGTGCCGAACACGATCTCGTCCCAGCTCGGCATCGAGCGGCGCGAGCGCTTCTTGCGCTCCTGACGCGCCTCGGCGTCCGGCGCGGACGACGGGCGCCCGTCCGGCTGCGGCCCGGTGTCCGCGGTGTCCTCGAAGCCCTGCAGGGGGATGTCGACGACGCTCACCGTGCTGCGCGACTCGTCCTGGGGCTGCTCGGCGAAGGCGACCGACTCGCGCTCACCGCGGCGACGGCGGAGGGCCTCGAGCAGGTCAGCGGTCTCGTTGCCGGGGGCACGCTCCTCGATCTGGGCGGAGCCGATGCGGGGGAGCGGCGGACGGAGCGGCGCACGCTCGGCGACGTCGGGGTTGGTGACGTCCTCGTCGGGCTCGTCGACGCGGAAGGCGCCGGAGTCGAAGCGGGTGCCGTCGGTGTCCTGCTGGGTCGGTTCCACGGCGCGCAACCGGGGCGCGATGCCGTCGTCCTCGGTGTGGGACAGGCGGTGGGCGTCGCCGTTCTCGGGCGTGAGCGTCGACGTCTTCGGGTCGAAACGCCACTGGGCGTCGTGCTCGACCTCGGTGGCCGTGTAGCGGACCTGGACGGTCCAGCCGTTCTCCACGTGCTTCCAGCTCGACCAGTCGACGGACGATGCCTCGCCCGCCTCGAGCCGGGTGGTGATCGCCTCGCCGAACGTGTCGGGTGCCGCGTCGTCGGTGGGCGTGACGGACACGCGGCGTGCGGCGTCGAGGATGAAGGCGCGCTCGGCGAGCACGGGGCCCTCGAAGCGGCGGACGTACTCGACGTCGACGTCGAGGGCTGCCGCGACGTCGGCTGCGTCGGCACCGCCACGGATCCGTGCCTGGACGTCCTTCGGGGACACGCGCTTCTGCGGTGTGCCGTCGGGGTTCGCCTGCCGGACCTGTCCCGGCAGTGCCGAGGTGACGGGCAAGCGGAACTCGCTGCCGCCGTCGGTCGCGAGCAGGAGTGCCCCGGATTCCACTCCGATGACTCTCACGTCTTGCATGGTTCCGCCTTCCGAGCGTCACGTGGTCGTGCGTCGTACCCGGGAAGTATGCAGCGCGCGAGGGCCGATCCCGGGGAGGCGCACGGGCGTGCCGCGCACGTTTCCGGGACTGCGGGAATGGACCGCACCACCGGCCGGTTGCACGCCCAGACGAGCCACCCGACGCTCAGTTTGCATCGGGGTGGCGCGTGTTGCATACTGTCGCCGCCGATCTCCGGCGACGACCTCTCGATACGAGAAATGGATGGGCATGGCCACCGATTACGACGCCCCCCGGAAGACCGACGACAACTCTGATTCTGAGTCGATCGAGGCCCTCAAGGAGCGCGTGCCCGACAAGATGTCGGGGGTCGTCGACGACGACTCAGACAACCCCGGCAGCTTCGAGCTCGCCGGACAGGACCTCAGCGACGTCGACCTCGACGTCGTGGTGCTCCCCCCGCAGGTCGACGAGTTCACCTGTGTCGAGTGCTTCCTCGTGAAGCACCGCTCACAGCTCGACCACGAGTCGAAGCTCGGCCCGGTCTGCGCGGAGTGCGCAGCGCTCTAGGGCACGCACGGAATCACGAACGGGAGGCGCCCTGCCAGCTGGCAGGGCGCCTCCCGTTCGTGTCGTGGCGCGGTGGCGGGCTGGCGCGGTGACGCAACTGGCGCGGGGGCAAGACTCGCCGCTCAGTTCCGGTGAGGTCTCACGATCGACCGGTTCTGGGCGTCGAGATGCCAGAATTCTGGGATCTCGACGGATCACGACGACCCGACCGGCCGACCCGACCCGACCCCTCGACCCGACCGGTCGACCCGACCGATCGGGCTGTCCGTCAGGACTGCAGCGCCTGCACGACCTTGTCGGGCCGCCGCACACTGACCAACCAGTACGGCGTCGGGTCGGCCTCGTCGCTGACCTCGACGCGCACGACCCCCTGGACGTACCCGCGGAAGAGCGTCCACGCGCGGGCGTCGAGCTTCGGCCCGCGCTGGGTCGTCGCCTCTGCGCCGCCGAACGCTGCGACGTCCCCGACGAGTCCGCGCGGCAGGTGCGCCCGACCCGCGCGGAACTCGGTGTCCGTCACCTCGACCACGGGCGCGAGCACCCACAGCAGCACGAGCACGGCGACCTCCATCAGCACCGCGACGATGATCCCCGTCACGATGCTGATCGGCAGGAACACGAGCAGGCTCGCGGGGATGACGAGCGCCGTCGCCAGGTACAGGCTCGGCGGCGCCCAGAGGCGTTCGCGGTACAGGGTCACGAGACCATTCGACCACGACTCGGCTGAGGTCACGGAACGATCACGGTCTGCACTACCCTCGACACGTGACCGAACCAGTCGACGTGCTCTGGACCGGGGAGAACCCTCCCGGCTACGCCCACCCCGGGGACGCCGGTGCGGACCTCGTCTCCACCGAGGCCTTCGAGCTCGCGCCGGGCGAGCGCCGCCTGGTCGGGACCGGAGTGTCGATCGCGCTGCCCGAGGGGCACGCCGCGTTCGTCGTCCCGCGCAGCGGACTCGCCGCCAAGCACGGCATCACGATCGTCAACGCGCCCGGCACCGTCGACAGCGGCTACCGCGGCGAGGTCAAGGTCGCGCTGCTGAACACCGACGCGACCACCCCCTACGCGGTGCAGGTCGGTGACCGGATCGCGCAGATGATCGTCATGCCGGTGGCCCAGGCGGTCTTCACCCGGGTCGACACCCTGCCGGACAGCGTCCGTGGTCGGGGCGGGTTCGGCTCGTCGGGCTACGGTGTCACGAACGAGCAGGAAGGAACGCAGCGATGAGGATCGGGCGACGCAAGCGTGACGAGGTCGAGGTGGCCGAGCAGGTCACCGGCGACGTCGAGATGGCGGAGACCTCTCCCGAGGTCGACATCGCGGACCAGGCCGACGCCGGCCTCGACGAGGTCGTGGCAGTGGCGCCCACGGGCAAGTCCGCGCCGGCCGACCGCGAGGAAGTGGGCCCGCTCGACGAGACCGAGGCCAACCCGGTCCGTCCCTACGTCGACCTGGGTGGCGTCAAGATCCTGCCGCGCGAGGGGCTGCACCTGCGCCTCGAGGTCGAGGAGGGTTCGCAGCGCGTCGTCGCGGTCGGGCTCGACTACGACGAGTCCACGCTGCAGGTCCAGCCGTTCGCCGCACCGCGTTCCACGGGCCTGTGGCACGAGATCCGCGCGCAGATCGCCGAGCAGATCGAGCGGCAGGGCGGCTCCGTGACCGAGGTCGACGGGCCGTTCGGACCCGAGCTCCGTGCTTCCGTCCCCGTCATGGTCGACGGTGACGGCGGTGTCGCCGGCGAACGTCCGGCGCGTTTCATCGGCGTCGACGGACCGCGCTGGTTCCTGCGCGGTGTCATCGCCGGCAAGGCCGCCGAGCAGCCGGACGACGCCGACGAGATCGAAGAGCTCTTCCGCAGCGTCGTCGTGGTGCGCGGCGGCACGCCGATGCCGCCCCGCGACCTGATCCCGCTGCACATGCCGAAGTCGACGCAGTCGGCCATCTGACCCGCTCGACGACACCTCCTGGAGGCCCGGTGCCGGACCGTCCCGACCCTGCTGACCCCGAGACGGGCGCGTCCCACGGCGCGCCCGGCACGTCGGATCCGCTCCGCGACGAGCGCGAGGCACCCGTCTCCCTGAACGCGCAGCTGCGCGACGCCGCCCGCAAGGCCGGCATCGGCCAGGTGGCTCCGGGCGAGGCCCCGACGGGTCAGGCCCTGGTGACGGCGATCGGCGGCGCGCGCGGCATCGCCGAGTCGGTGCTGCCCGGGTTCGCCTTCCTGGTGGTCTACGCGGTCACGAAGGAGCTCGTCCCGAGCGTGCTGATCCCGGTCGCCGTCGGGTTCGTGTTCGTGGTCGTCCGACTCGTGCAGCGGCAGTCGCTGGCGATGTCCTTCGCCGGGATCCTCGGCGTCGCGATCTCGGCGGGGCTCGCGCTCATCACGGGCAAGGCCGAGAGCAACTTCATCCCGGGCATCCTCATCAACGTCGCGTGTCTGGTCGGACTGCTGGTGTCGCTCGCGGTGCGCCGACCGTTGATCGGCGTCATCGTCGGGTTCCTGCTGCCGCCGAACGCCGACGGCAGCCACCAGGACTGGCGTGCGGACCGGGCGAAGCGGCGCGTGCTGACCGTCGCCACGTGGATGTGGGTCGGTCTGTTCGCGGTCCGCCTGGTCATCGAGATCCCGCTGTACCTGACCGCGCAGGTCGAACTGCTCGCCGGCATCAAGCTCATCACCGGGGTGCCGCTGTACGCCGCCCTGCTCTGGGTGACGTGGCTGCTCGTCCGCACCGTGTTCCACCGCGAGGAGACCGCCGACGACGCTGCCGCGGTGTAGAGTTCTCTCGACATCAAGACAGTTTCCCCGGGCGGTCCACCGGTCGCGGGATTAGGTTTGCCTTGCTGGTGGGACGCTCCGCGGCCCGCTTGGATGGGGGCTCACCGACGAACTCAGGAGGCGGCACAGTGGCTGCAGTCAACAGCTTCGGCTCGAAGGACACGTTGTCGGTCGGGGGTGTCGACTACGCGATCCACCGGATCGACGCCGTCCCCGGCCACGAGAAGCTCCCGTACAGCCTCAAGGTGCTGCTCGAGAACCTCCTGCGCACCGAGGACGGCAAGAACGTCACGGCCGACCAGATCCGCTCGCTCGGCTCCTGGCGCCCCGAGGCCGACCCGGACACCGAGATCCAGTTCTCGCCGGCGCGCGTCGTGATGCAGGACTTCACCGGCGTGCCGTGCATCGTCGACCTCGCCACGATGCGCGAGGCCATGGCTGACATCGGCGGCGACCCGAACAAGATCAACCCGCTGTCCCCGGCCGAGATGGTCATCGACCACTCCGTCATCGCCGACCTGTTCGGCAGCACGGACGCCCTGCAGCGCAACACCGACCTCGAGTACGAGCGCAACGGGGAGCGCTACCAGTTCCTCCGCTGGGGCCAGACCGCGTTCGAGGACTTCAAGGTCGTCCCGCCGGGCACCGGCATCGTCCACCAGGTCAACATCGAGTACCTGGCGAAGGTCACCTACACGCGCGACTTCGACGGCGAGACCTACGCCTACCCGGACACCCTGGTCGGCACCGACTCCCACACCACGATGGTGAACGGCCTCGGCGTGCTCGGTTGGGGCGTCGGCGGCATCGAGGCCGAGGCAGCGATGCTCGGTCAGCCGGTGTCGATGCTGATCCCGAAGGTCGTCGGCTTCAAGCTCTCCGGCGAGATCCCCGCCGGTGTGACGGCGACCGACGTGGTGCTCACCATCACGCAGGAACTCCGCAAGCACGGTGTCGTCGGCAAGTTCGTCGAGTTCTACGGCGAGGGCGTCAGTGCCGTGCCGCTGGCGAACCGCGCCACCATCGGCAACATGTCCCCGGAGTTCGGCTCCACCGCCGCGATCTTCCCGGTCGACGACGTCACGCTGGACTACCTGCGCCTGACCGGTCGCGACGAGTCCCAGATCGCCCTGGTCGAGGCGTACGCCAAGACCCAGGGGCTGTGGCACGACGCCTCGGTCGAGCCGAACTACTCCGAGTACATGGAACTCGACCTGTCCACCGTCGTGCCCTCCATCTCCGGCCCGAAGCGTCCGCAGGACCGCATCGAGCTGTCGCGGGCGAAGGACCAGTTCGAGGTCGACCTCGCGAACTACGCCAGCATCGACCACTCCGAAGAGGACAAGGCCGTCGCGGACACGTTCCCGGCGTCCGACCCGGTTGCCGCTGGTCCCGGCGACGAGCACGCGGTCGAGGACACCGACTCCGCGCAGCCCTCCGAGGTCCCTGCGCACGCGTCCAGCGCCCCGACGACGGCCTCCAAGCCGACGTCGGTCGCGATCGCCGACGGCGCGCCGTTCACGATCGACCACGGCGCCGTCGCGATCGCCGCGATCACCTCGTGCACGAACACCTCGAACCCGTCGGTCATGATGGCCGCCGGCATCCTCGCGCGGAACGCCGCCCAGAAGGGCCTCACGGCCAAGCCGTGGGTCAAGACCACCCTCGCGCCGGGTTCCAAGGTCGTCACGGACTACTACGAGAAGGCCGGGCTGACCACCTACCTCGAGGACCTCGGCTTCTACACGGTCGGCTACGGCTGCACCACCTGCATCGGCAACTCGGGCCCGCTGCCCGAGGAGATCTCGCAGGCGGTCCAGGACAACGACCTCGCCGTCACCGCGGTGCTGTCGGGCAACCGCAACTTCGAGGGGCGCATCAACCCCGACGTCAAGATGAACTACCTGGCGTCGCCGCCGCTGGTCATCGCCTACGCGCTGGCCGGGTCGATGCACTTCGACTTCGACAAGGACGCCCTGGGGCAGGACAAGGACGGCAACGACGTCTACCTCGCCGACATCTGGCCCGACGCGGCCGAGGTGCAGCAGGTCATCGACACCTCGATCGACACCGAGATGTTCACCCACGAGTACGGCTCCGTGTTCGAGGGTGACGACCGCTGGAAGAACCTGCCGACCCCGACCGGTGACACGTTCGAGTGGGACACCGAGTCGACCTACGTCCGGAAGCCCCCGTACTTCGACGGCATGACCATGACGCCGGACGCCGTCTCGGACATCTCCGGCGCCCGCGTGCTCGCGAAGCTCGGCGACTCGGTCACGACCGACCACATCTCGCCGGCCGGCTCGATCAAGGCCGACAGCCCGGCGGGCAAGTACCTCGCCGAGCACGGCGTGGACCGCAAGGACTTCAACTCCTACGGCTCGCGTCGCGGCAACCACGAGGTCATGATCCGCGGGACGTTCGCCAACATCCGTCTGCGCAACGAGCTGCTGGACGGGGTCGAGGGCGGCTACACCCGCGACTTCACCACGCCCGACGGCGAGCAGTCGTTCATCTACGACGCGTCCGAGCACTACCAGGCGCAGGGCATCCCGCTCGTGGTCTTCGGTGGCAAGGAGTACGGCTCGGGATCGTCGCGCGACTGGGCGGCCAAGGGCACGAACCTGCTTGGCGTCAAGGCCGTCATCACCGAGAGCTTCGAGCGCATCCACCGCTCGAACCTGATCGGCATGGGCGTCGTCCCGCTGCAGTTCCCGGCGGGCGAGTCGATCGCGTCCCTCGGGCTCGACGGCACCGAGGTCGTCTCGATCTCGGGTCTGACCGCGCTCAACGAGGGCACGACGCCGAAGACGGTGCACGTCACCGCCGAGCCGAGTGCGCACTCGCCCGAGGGCAAGCAGACCATCGAGTTCGACGCGGTCGTCCGCATCGACACCCCTGGCGAAGCCGACTACTACCGCAACGGCGGCATCCTGCAGTACGTGCTCCGTTCGCTGGTCTGACGCTTTCCGGATCGGACGGGAGGCCCGTGGCGGACCCGCCACGGGCCTCCCGTCTGCTGTCGGGGGACGCGCATAGAGTGGGCCGACAGCACGACGAAAGGAGCGCCCGTGAGCCTGCTCGCCAGCATCACGTCCCCGCGCGACCTGAAGCGTCTCAGCGACGCGCAGATGACCGAACTCGCCGCCGAGATCCGGCGCTTCCTGGTGGCCGAGGTCGCCAAGACCGGCGGACACCTCGGCCCGAACCTCGGCGTCGTCGAGCTGACCCTGGCCATGCACCGCGTGTTCGACTCGCCGCAGGACCCGTTCGTGTTCGACACCGGACACCAGTCGTACGTGCACAAGCTCGTCACCGGGCGACAGGACTTCTCACACCTGCGTGAGCGGGGCGGCATCGCCGGGTACCCGCAGCGCAGCGAGTCGGAGCACGACATCGTCGAGTCCTCGCACGCGTCGTCGTCGCTGTCCTGGGCGGACGGCATCTCGCGGGCGTTCGCGCAGACGGGGCAGTCGGACCGCACGGTCGTCGCCGTCGTCGGCGACGGCGCGCTGACCGGCGGCATGACCTGGGAAGCGCTCAACAACATCTCCGACGACAACGGTCGCCGGCTCGTCATCGTCGTCAACGACAACGGCCGCTCGTACGCCCCGACGATCGGCGGCATGGCGCGGTACCTCAACTCCGTCCGCACCCGGCGCGAGTACCGCGCCCTGTACGAGAAGACCCGCGACGCGGCCGACCGCTTCGGCGCACCCGGGCGTGCGGTGTACCGGGGCCTGCGCGGCGGCCTACACGGGTTCCTGTCGCGGTTCACGAACAACGAGGCGCTCTACTCGAACCTCGACGTCAAGTACATCGGGCCGGTCAACGGGCACGACCAGCAGGCGATGGAAGCCGCGCTGCGCCAGGCCAAGGAGTACGGCGCCCCGGTGATCGTGCACGCGATCACCGAGAAGGGCCACGGCTTCGAGCCGGCGCTCCGCGACCAGGCCGACCAGTTCCACGCCGTCGGGCACATCGACCCCGAGACGGGCGAGTCCCTCGAGACCGCCTCGGGTCCGTCGTGGACCTCGGTGTTCGCGTCCTCGCTGGCCGACCTGGGCGACGAGGACCCGCGCATCGTCGCGATCACGGCGGCCATGCTCCGACCGACCGGGCTGCACCTGTTCCAGCAGCGGCACCCCGACCGCGTCATCGACGTCGGGATCGCCGAGCAGCACGCGGTCACCTCCGCTGCCGGGCTGGCGTTCGGTGGCCTGCACCCGGTCGTCGCCCTCTACGCCACGTTCCTCAACCGGGCGTTCGACCAGGTGCTCATGGACGTCGCCCTGCACCGTGCGGGCGTGACCTTCGTGCTCGACCGAGCGGGTGTCACCGGACCGGACGGCCCCTCGCACCACGGCATGTGGGACCTGGCGCTGCTGCAGGTCGTCCCGGGCATCCGCATCGCGGCCCCGCGCGACGCCCCGACGCTGCGCGAGGAGTTCCGCGAAGCCGTCGCGATCGACGATGCTCCGACGGTGCTCCGCTGGTCGAAAGGCCAGGTCGGGCCGGACATCCCGGCGCTCACGCGCCTGGCCGACGGCGTCGACGTGCTGCACCGCGCCGAGTCCGACGCCGAGGACGTGCTCTTCGTGGCTGTCGGCTCGATGGTGCCGGTCGCCCTCGACGCCGCGGCGCTGCTCGAGGCGCAGGGCATCGGCGTCACCGTGGTCGACCCGCGATGGGTCGTGCCGATCCCGACGTCGCTCATCGAGCTGTCCCGCACCCACCGCCTCGTCATCACCATCGAGGACGGCGTCCGCGTCGGCGGGGTCGGGACCCGGCTGCGACAGGACCTGCGCGCGGCAGGGGTCGACACCGGGGTGAACGAACTCGGGCTGCCGGACGCCTTCATCGACCACGCCACCCGCTCGCAGATCCTCAGCGACGTCGGCCTGACCGCCGAGGCGATCGCACGCGACGTGTTCGACCAGGTGGTCGGCACGAAGCTGCCGCAGGCCAAGCCCGCGCGGTCGCGTGAGTCCGCCGCGTCGGGGTCGGCGTCCGCGTCGTCGTCGTCAGCGTCGTCGTCCACCGAGCGCTAGCGCGGTTCGGCGCCGCACAACCGGAACCGCCTCGCACCACGGACGTCCGTGGTGCGAGGCGGTTTTGGTTGTGCGATGCCAGTCCGCACCGGTGCCCGCTCGGGCGGCAGCGGCAGCGGCAGCGGCAGCGCGGGGCTGTGGGGTGCGTCAGGACGGCGGCGGCGGAGTGGCGGCGGCGCGTGCTTCGCAGAGGATCGCCCGCGCCATCGGGCTCACGACGAGCACCCTGCCGTAGTCGAGGCCGTCGCGGCCCTCGCGGATGATGCGCACGCGGCTCGACGTCGCGTCGATGGGCTCGAACGCCATGACGATGTTCTCGGCGCGGACGGCGAAGGACGTCCGGCGGCCGATCACCGCGCCGTCCGCCCGGATCTCCATCGCGGCAGCTCCCGGGACGGCGTCGATCGCGCGTCGGAGTACGGCCGGGACCTCGGGGAGCGGGAGTGGGAGCACGACGGACGGCCCACCGGCCGTCTTCGGCGCCCACCAGTCATGCATGGCTCGAAGCGACGCCCGGACAGAGCCCCCGCCGCACTGCACCGTCGAACGGACACAGCACCACGGGAATCCGTGGTGCTGTGTCCGTTGCGCGATGTGGTGGCCCGCCGGGCGGCTAGCGCGAGGCGGGGCCGACGATCGCCGGGTCGTGGAACGTGCCGCCGAAGACACGCTCGGACGCTCCACTACGGTCGAGGTAGGGGCTGATGCCACCGGCCTGGAACGGGTACCCGGCGCCGAGGATGAGCCCGAGGTCGATCTCCTCGACGTGCTGGACGACCTGGTCCTCGAGCATGCGGTGCACCTCGTCGGCCAGGGCGTCCTCGAAGCGCTGCTGCATGGTCGCAGCGTCGACCGGTGAGGCGTCCTTCTTCGCCGGTGCGACGAGCTTGACGGCTGCCGGGTCGTAGCCGGTGACCGTGCCCTTCTTGTCGCGGGTCAGGATCGTGCCGTGCTCGGCGATGCGCTTGAGTCCGTCGCCCGGGTAGAAGCGCTCGGGCCAGGCCGCGTGGTGGGAGTCGAGCACGTGCGCGCCGACCGGGAGCCCGACGAGTTCGAGCAGCTCGAAGGGCGACATCGGCAGACCGAGCGGCTGCGCGCCGGCGGCGACGACGTCGAACGGGGTGCCCTGCTCGACCCCGCGCATCGCCTCGCCGAGCACACGGGCGAGGACCCGGTTGACGACGAAGCCCGGCTGGTCGGCCGTGACGATCGCCGTCTTCTTGAGGGTCTTCGCGACGGCCAACGCGGTCGCGACGGCCTCGTCCGAGGTCTCCTCGGCGCGCACGACCTCGACCAGCGGCATCACGGCCACGGGGTTGAAGAAGTGGAACCCGACCAGGCGCTCCGGGTTCGTCAGCACGGACGCCATCTCGTCGACGGACAGCGACGATGTGTTCGTGGCGAGGATCGCGTCAGGCGCGATGACCTGCTCGATCTTCCGGAGGACGTCCTGCTTGACGCCCATCTCCTCGAAGACCGCCTCGATCACCCAGTCCGCGTCGGAGAAGGCGTCGTACGACACCGAACCGCTGACCAGCGCCGTGATGCGGTTCGCGTCGTCCGGGGACACGCGGCCCTTCTCGAGCAGCTTCGCGACCTCGCCGCGGATGCGCGCGACACCGGCATCGACGCGGGACTGGTCGACGTCGGTGATGACCACGGGGACACCGAGTCGTCGGGCGAACAGCAGCGCGAACTGCGACGCCATCAGCCCGGCGCCGAGCACACCGACCTTCGTGATCTTCTTCGCGTCGACGCCCTCAGGGGCCCCGACCGGACGCTTGGCCCGCTTCTGCACCAGGTCGAACGCGTACATCGAGGCGGCGAACTGGTCACCCGAGAGCAGGTCGGCCAGGGCGTCGTCCTCACCGGCGAACCGCTCGTCGAGCGACCCCGACTTGGCGGCTGCCACCAGGTCGAGCGCGCGGAACGGCGACTTCGGGACGGTGCCGATCTTCGACGCGACCTGCGACCGCGCGACCTTGACGACCGTGCCCCATGCGGCCTTCTCGAGCATGCCGGGCTCGTTCTTCCGGACGACCTTCGTCCGGCCGGACACGACGCCGTCGGCCCAGGCGACCGCAGACGGCAGGAACGTCACCGACGGGATGAGCGCGTCGCCGATGCCCAGGTCGACCGCTGCGCGCCCGTCCATCAGGCGGTTGTTCTTGAGCGGGTTCTCGACGATGACGCGGAGCGCCTTCTCGGGGCCGATCAGGCGGGGGAGCAGGGTGGCCCCGCCCCAGCCGGGGATGATGCCGAGGAACACCTCGGGCAGACCGATGCCCTGCGCGGCTGACGAGAAGACGCGGTAGGTGCAGTGCAGCCCGACCTCGAGCCCGCCGCCGAGTGCGATGCCGTTGATGAACGCGAAGGACGGGACGCCCAGGTCGCTGAACTTGCGGAGCGTTGCGTGGCCGAGTGCTGCCAGGTCGTGCGCGACCTCGCGCGACGGCACGGACGCGGCCTGGGACAGGTCGGCGCCGGCGGCGAAGCAGTACTCCTTGCCGGTGACCGCGACGGCCTGGACGGTGCCGTTCGCCGCTTCGGTCTGCAGGGTGTCGAGCACCCCGGAGAGCTCGATGAGCGTGCGCGGGCCGAGGGTCGAAGGGCGTTTGAAGTCCTTGCCGTTGTCGAGCGTGATGAGCGCGAGGGTGCCGCCGGAGGGCAGCGCGACGTGCTTGACGTAGGAGTGGGTGACGACCTCGTCCTCGGAGAGTGCGAGCAGCTGGTCGTTGTCGACGAGGGTCATGGTCAGGCCGCCTTCCGTGCCGCGGACTTGCTGAACGACGGGTTCTCCCAGATGACGGTGCCGCCCTGCCCCAGACCGATGCACATCGTGGTGATGCCGTACTTGACGTCGGGACGCTCGGCGAACTGCGCCGCGAGCTGGTTCATCAGGCGGACACCGCTGGACGCCAGCGGGTGCCCGACGGCGATCGCGCCGCCCCAGGCGTTGACGTTCGGGGAGTCCTGCGCGATGCCGTAGTTGTCGAGGAAGGCGAGCACCTGCACGGCGAACGCCTCGTTGATCTCGAAGAGGCCGATGTCGTCGATCGACAGACCGGCCTTCGACAGCGCCTTGTCGGTGGCGGGGACCGGGCCCACGCCCATCACCTCGGGCTCGACGCCGGCGAAGGCGAACGAGACCATGCGCATCTTCGTCGGCAGGCCGTGCTGCTTCGCACCGTCCTCCGACGCGAGCAGGCTCATCGTCGCGCCGTCGTTGAGGCCCGCTGCGTTGCCGGCGGTGACCCGTCCGTGGGGCCGGAAGGGCGTCTTCAACGCGGCCAGGGCCTCCAGGGTGGTGCCGGGGCGCGGCGGCTCGTCGGCCGACACGATGTCCCAGCCCGCTCCGGTGTTGACCTCGACCGGGACGACGTCCGGCTGCAGCTTGCCGGCGCCCCAGGCGGCGGCGTAGCGCTGCTGGGACTGCACGGCGAAGGCGTCCGTGCGGTCCTTCGTGATGGCGGGGAAGCGGTCGTGCAGGCGCTCGGCGGTGTTGCCCATCACGAGCGCGTCGGGAGCGACCATGCGCTCCGCGACGAAGCGCGGGTTCGGGTCGGCGTTGAAGCCCATCGGGTGGCGCCCCATGTGCTCGACCCCGCCGGCGATCGCGATGTCTGCGGCGCCGAAGGCGATGGCACCCGCCAGCGTCGTGACGCTGGTCATGGCGCCGGCACACATGCGGTCGATGGCGTAGCCCGGGACGGACTTCGGCAGACCGGCGAGCATGCCCACCGTGCGACCGAGCGTCAGGCCCTGGTCGCCCTGCTGGGTCGTCGCGGCGACCGCGACGTCGTCAACGGCGGCACCGTCGAGCGAGCTGTTCCGGTCGAGCAGGCCACGCATCGCGTGCACGGCGAGGTCGTCGGCGCGGGTCCGCCAGAACACCCCCTTCTCCCCGGCGCGTCCGAACGGTGTCCGCACGCCGTCGACGAAGACGACGTCTGATGCCTTTGGCAAAGCTGGCCTCCACAGATCCACATCGATCGAGCCGGGGCGACAGGTGCGCTCCGACCCTGGTCGGGGCGTACCCCGACGACGGTCCCGACGCTATGCCCCCGGGCTGAGGGCATGCACCTCGGTTGGTCGGTTCCTACGACGTGGCCGGACCCTCGGCCGCGTCGTCCTGTCCTTCTGCCACAACGGGGGAACGGTCGTCCTCGCCGGTGGGAGCGGTCCCGCGCGTGGCAGCGGCGAACGCGTCGGCGATCACGCCGGCCGTCGACTCGACCTGCCAGGGACGGGCGTCGAGCGCGACGAGCGCCGCTCCGACCGAGGCTGCGTCGACGGACGCCGGCGGCTCCCACGCGATCGACCGGAGCGTGTCCGGGGTGAGCAGGTTCTCGAGGGGGATGTCCAGGTCCTCGGACACCGCCGTCACGGCTGCCCGGGCGGCCTTGTAGCGGCGGTCGGCGGCCGGGTTGCGGTCCGCCCACGCCCGGGGCGGCGGCAGCGTCGGCTCACCCTTGCCGCGGAGCTTCGGCAGGTCGTCGGTCGTGCGGCCCTCCTCGACGGCGGCCCACCAGCGGTCGAGCTCGGAACGACTCGCGCGCCCGGTGAAGGCCTTGACCGCGGCCAGGTCCTTCCGGGTCTCGGGGGCGGCGGCGGCCGCGGCGACGATGGCGGCGTCCGGGATGATCCGCCCGGGCGCGATGTCGGTCTCCTGGGCGAACGCGTCCCGGGCCGTCCAGAGCGCGCGGGCGATCGCCAGCGCCCGGGTCCCGCGCAGCGCGTGCATCCCGGACAGCCGGCGCCACGGCTCGGCGCGCGGGGGCTTCGGCGCGCGGTGGAGCACGGCGTCGAACTCCTGCGCGGCGATCTCGGACTTGCCCGCCTCGTCGAGCACCGCTGCCAGGGCGTCCCGCAGGTCGGGCAGGAGCTCGACGTCGAGAGCGGCGTAGACGAGCCAGGACTGGGGGAGCGGTCGGGTCGACCAGTCGGCGGCGGAGTGCGCCTTGGCGAGGGTGATGCCGAGCAGCTGCTCGACGACGGCACCGAGGCCGACCCGCGGGAAGCCAGCGATGCGCGCGCCGAGCTCGGTGTCGAAGATGCGGGTCGGGACCAGTCCGACCTCGCGGAGGCACGGCAGGTCCTGGGACGCGGCGTGGAACAGCCACTCCTCGTCGACGATCGCGTCCTGCAGCTCCTGGAAGGAACCGATCGCGATGGGGTCGAGGAGGAAGGCGCCGGCGCCGCGGCGGAAGACCTGGATGAGGTAGGCGCGCTGCGAGTACCGGTAGCCGCTGGCGCGCTCGGCGTCGACGGCGACCGGGCCGTGCCCCGCGGCGATCGCGGCCACGGCAGCCAGGAAGTCAGAGCGGTCCTCGATGACCTTGACGGCATCGTGCCCCGCCTCGAACGACGGCACCGCAGCCGGCGCCGCAGTCTCGGTGGGCATGGGCGCGGGTGCCGCTGCCGAGACCGGGGCCGGGTTCTCCGCCGACGCCGCGGCACCAGCGGCCGTCCGTCGCGCAGCCGCGGCCGCGGCGGCGGCCTCCGCTGCCGCCGGCGGCACCGCGAAGGGGTTGTTCGGGTCAGTCACGGGCGAGCCTCCTGGGGCCGAGCAGCGTCACGCCGTCCGACGACGGCGGCAGCCCGGCGAGCATGGTGACGATCTCCTCCCATGCCTCGACGTGCGCGACGAGGCCGGTGCCGCGCGGCGTCCACGACGCCCGGAGCTCGAGCTGTGCGCCGTCGCCCTGCGCCGCGAGCTCGCCGTAGCCGCGGGAGATGATCTTGGTTGCGGTGCCCGAGGCCCGGTCGTACTCGGCGCCGTTCGCCGCGAGGGCGTCCACGAGCCAGCTCCACGTCACGTCGGCGACGAACTCGTCGACACCGATCTCCGGTTCGAGGGGTGCCTGCGCGAAGGTCACGATGCGGAACGCGCCCGCCCAGCCCTCGGGCTCGGACGGGTCGTACAGCGCGATGAACCGCCCGGTGCCGAGGTCGGAGTCGACGCCGTGCTCGACGCCGGACACGTCCGCCGCGAGGGCGATCGAGAACGGCGCCAAACGAGACGGCGAGGGGATCTCGGTGACCGTCGTCTCGGCGCGGGTCCCGCCCGCCGCGACGTAGGCGCGGAGCTGCGCGAACGCGTCGGGCTCAGGGGTTTCGGACACGGATGCAGACTAGGCTCCGCAGCATGTCCCGTTCCGCGCGACCCGCCGAGGACGTGGTGCAGGACACCGCACGCTCCGCCGGCCTGGTCGCCCTGGGCGCCGGTCTGGCCGCTGCCGTCGTCGGCACCGCCGTCGTGGGCGGCTTCGTCGCCGCGATCGCCCGCATGGTCGTCACCCCGGACCGCAAACGCGCCGAACGCGTGCCGATCATGGCCGTCGACCTGCAGCAGGGGACGGTGACGCTCGAGCGCACGCCCGACACCGAGCTGCAGGGCCGCTACAGCCTGTGGTTCGGCGGCGGCACCGGGCACATGCGCGTCGGCGACGTCCTCGAGTCCACGACGGCGACCGTCACCCGCCGGATCATCGCCGTCGACGCCGGCGACCCCACCACGGCACGCCGCGGACGCTGGGGCGGCTGGTTCTACCTGACGCCCGGTGAGCTCGACGTGCCGGTCGAGGACATCGACGTCCCGACACCGAACGGCCCCGCGCCGGCCTGGGTCGTCCGCGCCGACGACCCGGCGGCGCCGTGGGCCGTCCTGGTGCACGGCCGCGGCGTCACGCGCGCCGAGACCATCCGTGCCGTGCCGGTGTTCCGCGCAGCCGGGTACTCGGTGCTGCTGGCCTCCTGGCGGAACGACGGCGTCGCCCCGAAGAGCGTCGACGGCCGCTACGGCCTGGGTTCCACCGAGTGGGAGGACGTGGACGCGGCCCTGCGCTGGGTCGAGGGCCAGGGCGCGACGAGCGTCGTGCTCATGGGCTGGTCGATGGGCGGCGCGGTGGTCCTGCAGACGCTCGTCCGCTCACCGCTCGCGCACCTGGTGGACGGCGTGGTGCTCGAGTCGGCGGTGGTCGACTGGCACGCGGTCCTGAAGTCGCAGAGTCGTGCGCTGCGGCTGCCGCGCGTGGTGCGCAAGGTCGCGCAGCGGGTCCTGCGCACGCCCGTGCTGCACCGGTTGGCCGGGCTGCAGCAGCCCGTCGACCTGCGCGAGCTCGACATGGTCGCCCGAGCGAACGAGCTCACGGTGCCGATCCTGTTGCTGCACAGCGACGACGACGGCTTCGTTCCGTCGTCCGCCTCGTACGCGCTGGCCGAGGCCCGGCCGGACCTGGTGCGACTCGAGGTCGCGCACGTCGCGCGGCACACCAAGCTCTGGAACCACGACGCCGACTGGTTCGACACCCGGATCCTGGCATGGCTGACCGAGGTGGTCCAGCCGCGCGACCAGCGCGCGGCCCGGTAGTCGTGCCGACACGAACGGGAGGCCGTGGACACGACGTGTCCGCGGCCTGCCGTTCGTCGATGGTGCTGTCTACTGCACCGCGACCAGCGCGCGGACCTGCCGCTGCACCCGGCCGAGCATGCCGACCATGCCGCGGATGCGCAGGGGGCTGACCGCCTCGGACAGCCCGATCGTGAGCGGGTAGTCCGACGGCACCGCGAGGACCTGCTCGACGGTCAGGCCGGACAGGCCCTGCGCCAGGATCGAGGCGAAGCCGCGCGTCGTCGGCGCTTCGCGCGGGGCGGTGGCGTGCATCCGCACGACGTCGGGGGCGTCGCCGTCCTGTCCGACGGTCACCGTGATGAAGACGGGGGACTGACATTCCTCGACCCGTTCGAGCTCGTCCTCGTGCCCCTGCAGCCGTTCGGGCAGGGCGGGGAGCTCGTTGGAGAACTCGAGGAGCAGTTGCAGCCGGTCCTGCTGCGAGAGCTCGAGGAAGTCGTCGCGGATCTCGGCCAGTGTGTCGGGGAGCTCGGTGGTCATCGGGTCGGGATGCTCCCCGGCTCGGTGCCCTGCACGATCGGGACACGCACGGCGCTGCCCCACTCGGTCCAGGAACCGTCGTAGTTGCGGACGTTCTCGTAGCCGAGCAGGTGCTGCAGGACGAACCAGGTGTGGCTCGACCGCTCACCGATCCGGCAGTACGCGATGACCTCGTCGGCGTCGCCGATGCCGGCCCCGTCGCGGTAGACCGCGTCGAGCTCGCTGCGCGACTTGAAGGTGCCGTCCGGGGCGGCCGCGGTGGCCCAGGGGATGTTCACGGCGGACGGGATGTGCCCGCCACGCAGCGCGCCCTCTTCCGGGTAGTCGGGGGCGGTGGTGCGGTCGCCGCTGTACTCCGGAGCGCTGCGGACGTCGATGAGGGGCTTGCCGAGGTGGGCGAGCACGTCCTCCTTGAACGCGCGGACGGGCTCGTCGTGCCGCTCGACCACGGGGTAGTCGGCCGGGGTGACGTCCGGGCGGTCGGTCGTGACGGGCCGGTCCTCGGCGATCCACTTCGCTCGGCCACCGTCGAGCAGCCGGACGTCCTGGTGTCCGAACAGCGTGAACACCCAGAGCGCGTACGCCGCCCACCAGTTGTTCTTGTCTCCGTAGATGACGACGGTCGTGTCGCGGCCGATGCCCTTGCCGCCGACCAGCTGCGCGAAGGCCGCTCCGTCGATGTAGTCGCGCTGCACCGGGTCGTTGAGGTCGGTGTGCCAGTCGATCTTGACCGCGCCGGGGACGTGCCCGGTCTCGTACAGCAGGACGTCCTCGTCGGACTCGACGACGACGAGGTCGGCCGTCCCCACGGCGCCGGCGTCGAGCTGTTCCTGCAACCACGCGGTCGAGACGAGTCGCTCGGGGTGCGCGTAGTCGCGGAAGGTGTCGGACGGGTCGACCGGTGCGGTCATCGTGTGCCTCTCTGTGGGTCGTGGCGCCGGACTAGGATCAGTGGTCGGCGTCGGGAGCAACGGTACGCGGAGGTACTGTCACCCCGGTCCAACGTGACCTCGCACGACTCCCTTCCCGGAAGGCCCCGCTTTGCCCCAGCACCTCGTCGACCGCGACCCGCAGGTGACCCCGGCGCAGATGGCCGCCGCACTCGTGCCGCCGCCGCAGTTCGCCACGGCGTCGTTCGACTCGTACCGACCCGACGAGGACTACCCCTCGCAGGCGGAGGTCCGCGACGCGGTGGCCGCGTTCGTCACGGCCCGAACCGAGCCGGCGAAGCGCGGGCTCTTCGGTCGCCGTCGGTCCGCAGCGGCATCGGACACGCCCACCACCTCCGGGGTGTACCTGGACGGCGGGTTCGGTGTCGGAAAGACCCACCTGCTCGCCGCGGCGTACCACGCGGCGACCGGGCGCAAGACGTTCGGCACCTTCATCGAGTACACCGCGCTCGTCGGGGCGCTCGGCTTCCAGGGCACGGTGGACCTGCTGCGCGGGACGGCACTCGTCTGCATCGACGAGTTCGAGCTCGACGACCCCGGCGACACGATGGTCATGACGCGGCTCATCAAGGAGCTCAGCGAGACCGGGACGCGCTTCGCCGCCACGTCGAACACACCGCCAGGGGCACTGGGTGAGGGACGCTTCGCCGCGCAGGACTTCCTGCGCGAGATCCAGGCGATGTCCGACCGCTTCGACACGATGCGGATCGACGGGCTCGACTACCGCCGGCGCGCGGTGGACGAGTCCGCCCGGGTCGTCGACGACGTGCCGGGGTCGCTGCCCGACGGGCAGGTCACGCTCGACGACTTCCGCGCCGTGGTCGCGCACCTGGCGTCGGTGCACCCGTCGAAGTACGTCGCGCTGGTCGAGGGCCTCGACGCGGTCGGGCTGACCGACGTGCAGCCGTTCACCGACCAGACCGACGCGCTGCGCTGGGTGGCGCTCGTCGACCGGCTGTACGACGGACAGGTGCGCATCGTCGCCTCGGGGTCGCCGCTCGACCGGGTGTACCCGGACGTGATGCTCGAGGGCGGGTACCGGAAGAAGTACCTGCGTGCCGCGAGCCGCGTCGTCGCGCTGAGCCGGGCCTCCTGACCGCCCCTGCCGGCCGCACACGGCCGGTCCGGACCGCGCGGTAACACACTGTTCACACGGCGGGCCGTCGCGTTACACCCGCGAAACACGGCGTGCTCCGTCGTGAAACCTCACGTCGCCAGACTCGGTTCCACCCGAGGCGGTCCACGAACCGCCTGTGCAACCGAGAGGTGAGACATGCTTGATCAGGGCAACACGACGTTCGTGTTGGTGATGGCGGCGCTGGTGTTGTTCATGACACCGGGCCTGGCGTTCTTCTACGGCGGTCTGGTGAAGGCCAAGTCCGTCATCAGCATGATGATGATGTCCTTCGGGGCGATCGCCCTGGTGAGCGTCCTCTGGGTCGTCTTCGGCTACGCGATCGCGTTCGCGAACCACGGCACCGGCACCGCCGTGTCGGGTGCGGTCGGGTTCTTCAGCATCGACTGGAACCAGATCGGCCTCGGCCAGGCGTTCGAGGAGGCCAAGGCCTCGAAGATCAACGCCGCGTACCCGTCGATGGCGTTCGTCGGCTTCCAGGCGACGTTCGCGATCATCACGGTCGCGCTGATCTCCGGCGCGATCGCCGACCGTGCCAAGTTCGGCGCCTGGATGGTGTTCGCCGGCGTCTGGGTCACGGTCGTCTACTTCCCCGTCGCGTCGTGGGTGTTCAACCTCACCTCGGGCTGGGCTGCGACCTGGGGCGTCATCGACTTCGCCGGTGGCACCGCGGTGCACATCAACGCCGGTGCCGCCGGGCTGGCGCTCGCGCTGGTGCTCGGCAAGCGCGTCGGCTTCGCCAAGGGCGCGCACAAGCCGCACAACCCGCCCTTCGTCCTGCTCGGCGCAGCCATCCTGTGGTTCGGCTGGTTCGGGTTCAACGCCGGGTCCGAGGGCGCCGCTGACGGCATCGCCGCGATCGCCTGGGTCAACACGCTCGCAGCTCCGGCCGCCGCCATCCTCGGCTGGCTGCTCGTCGAGAAGCTCAAGGACGGCAAGGCCACGTCGGTCGGAGCGGCGTCGGGTGCCGTCACCGGTCTCGTTGCCATCACGCCCGCCTGCGCCGCGCTCACGCCGGGCTGGGGCATCCTGCTCGGGTTCCTGGCCGGCATCGTCTGCTGCTTCGCGATCGACTGGAAGTACCGCCTCGGCTTCGACGACTCGCTGGACGTCGTGGGTGTCCACCTGGTCGGCGGCATCTTCGGCACGCTGTTCCTCGGCTTCTTCGCCAACGACACCGGCCTGATCTACTCGGGCTCGTTCGTCCAGCTCGGCAAGCAGGCCGCTGCTGCCGGCGCCGTCGGTGCGTACTCGTTCGTCCTGGCCTTCATCATCGGCTGGATCATCGAGAAGACGATGGGCTTCCGCGTCAAGACCGAGGACGAGGTCGCCGGCATCGACACCGCGGTCCACGGCGAAGAGGGCTACGTCCTCTACGAGGACCGCGACGAGACCCCGGTCGGCGTGCGCTGACCCGGTTCCACCGCACGACGAAGGCCCCCGCAGCAGTGCGGGGGCCTTCGTCGTGGGAGGGTGGGCGCATGACGACGACGTCGACGCTCACCAACCTCCGAGAGGTCGGGGGACCCGGGTTCCAGTCCAGCCGCCCCCGTACCGTGTTCCGGAGCAACACCGAGCCCGACGTCCCCGCGACGGCCTACCCGCCCGGCGTCACCGTCGTGGACCTGCGGCGGGACGACGAGGTCGAGCGTGTGTCGCACCCGCTGGGCGCCTCGGCCGGGTACCGGGCGGTGCCGCTGTTCGATCCGTCGTCGCCGGTCGAGTCCGCCGACGACGCCGTCGAACTCGAGGACCAGTACGTCGACTGGCTCGAACGCCACCGGGCGGGCATCGCTGACGCCCTGCGAGTGGTCGCCACGACCGACGGCGACGTGCTCGTGTGCTGCTCGGCGGGCAAGGACCGGACGGGCATCATCAGCGCGCTGCTCGCCCGGCACTGGGGTGCGGACGACGAGCGCATCGGGAGGGACTACGCCGCGAGTGCCGCCGGTCTGGTCGACCGGTTCGCGGCGGAGCGTGCTGCCAGCGACGACCCGGCAGCGACGGCGCGGGCGCAGCGCTGTGTGCCGGAGATCATGACGACGGTGATCGCCCACGTCGAGCGTCGGTGGGGGAGCGTCGACGCGTACCTGCGGTGGCTCGGACTGACGGACGACGAGATCGGCGCGCTCTGATCGCGACCACATGACGGGAGGCCCGGTGCGCGTCCGACGCGCACCGGGCCTCCCGTCGAGCTGGTCTCGTCAACATCCGCTGACGGCCCGCTCCACCACGCCGGCCCCAGCTGCACTGCGGGGTCGTCGTCGTGGTCAACCACCGCAGCATCGCAGAATGGACGAAGACGGGAGGTCGGCAGGGCCTTCGTACGTCCTCGCTGGCGAGGACGACGCATTCCGAGCGATCGCGGTGGCGACGGTGCCGGTGCCGGTGCCGGTGCCGGTGCTCGAGAAGGTCGCGGCGTTCGAGCTCTCGAAGGTCGCGAGCAAGGAGAGGCCGCGCTTGGGCGCTCGGGAGTGCCCCGGTTCACTCGTGCTGGTGCACGTGCACCCACCGGCCGCCGAACGCGACGCGGAGGTCGTCGCGGAGCCGCCGAGCGAGCGCGACGGCCTGCGCTGTGGTCTGCACGGTCGGCACGATGACCACGCCGGGGTTGCCGACCGTGCAGGACCCTTCCGTGTCCATGTCGCCTGCACGGGCCTCTCGGCCGCAGCCGGCACAGACGAACACCGGTTCCGGAGCACCGTCCGCCCAGGCGAAGAGCTGCGGGAACGCGAGGTCCCCGTCGACCTCGGTGCCGCACGTCGAGCAACGAGGGCCGCGCATGTCCTCCATCGCGAGCCACAGACCGTCCGACACCCCGCAGGCGATGGTGCCGCGGTCGTCGTCCGCGCCGGCACCGGCGGCCGGTCCGAGGAGATCGGGTTCACGCGCAGGGAAGCGCAGCCGAGCCACCGCCGGGTCGGGCGCTGCCCAGGCATGCGCGCGGAGCCACGCCCCGACGGCGTCCGCGGTGGCCTCCTGCTGCGCCGCCGGCACGTCCAATGCCACGACGAAGTCCCGGTCCGCTCCCACCCGTCCATTGCACCACATGGGTCCGCGGCGGTGGGCGAAGATGGTGGCCATGGATGCGACCCAGCTCGAACTCGACGTGGACGGGACGGCGGCGTGGTCGTCGGCTGGGCCGGAACGCCTGGCGTGGTCGCTCGCCGAGACCGTCCGTGTGCTCACCGCGCTCGGCGGGTGCTACGCCGGCCCGTGGCGGCTGCGGCACGACCGCTTCCGGCCCGCGGTGGAGGACGTCGCCGCGGTGCCGCTCGGACGACTCGTCGTCGAGGTCGGCTCCCGCCCGGTCCGCGACGTCGACGACCGGGCGCTGCCGGAGCACGGACACCGCTTCACGCTCGACAACGGCATGGCGACCCTGCGCGTGTACGCCACCCGGACGTGGCCGTCCGTGAGCGTCGCGCCGTTCCGTGCGGCGCGCGGGGACGGCGTCGTCGACGACGCCGTCGTCGACGACGCCGTCGTCGTAGCGACGACCGACCTCCTGACGACCCTCGTGACGACCTGGGACGGCGAGTCCGCGCGTGCGCACCACGGACGAACGGTCGTCGCCGAGGTGGTGCCGCCACGCGTCGCCGTGCTGTCCGAGGCGCGAGGCGACGAGGCGGGGGACATCTGATGGAGCGTGCGCTGCCGTCCGTGAGCGTGCGGTGGGAGCGCGGCCGGGTCGTCCGTCCCTCCGACGTCGCGGACCGACTCCGGGCGACCCTCGCTGCACTCCGCGAGGCCGGTCCGGCGTACCAGGGGCCGTGGCGGCTCGGCGCAGAGCGGTGGGAACCGGAGATTCCCGACGCCGTGGCACTCGCTCCGGCGGACCTCGTCGCGGCGGTCGGACGGCGACCGGAGCGGGACCAGCTCGACAGGGTGCACCACGGGCAGTCCGGCGGGTACACGGTGAGACTGACGAACGCTGCGTGGGTCCAGGTCTCCGTCAGGCCGGACCATGTGCGGGTGTCGACACACTGGGTGCAGGATCCCTCAGCGTGGGACCTGCCGTCGTCGTCGGTGTGGCCTCGGCTCGCCGCCGCGCTGGGGACGGTCTGGGCCGGCGCCGCGGAGGTGCGGACCCGCGATGCCGTCGTCGCGACCTGGACGCCGGCCTGACGCTCAGCGGTGCTGGTGCACGGACGCCCACCGGTTCGGGAACGCCAGTCGAAGTTCGTCGATGAGCCGGACCGCCATCGCCGGCCCGTCGTGGTCCGGCGTGATGAGCACCACGCCGGGGTTCCCGACGACGAGGGAGGATGACACGTCCATGTCGCCGGCCCGGGAGACGGACCCGCACCCGGTGCACGTGTACTCCGGCTCATCGCCGCCGATCCAGTCGCCGAGTCGGCTCATGTCATCGTCGTCAGCAACGGTCGTGCGACAGGACCAGCACGAGGGCCCTTCCATCGAGTCGACTGCGTCCCACATCGGGTTGCCGACGCCGCAGGACGCCGTGCCGATCAGCGTGTCCCGAGCGCGGCCGGGCCGGTCCATCAGGAAGTCGTCGGCCCGTTCGGCGAGGAAGTCCGGCTCGCCGGAGGGGAACTCGAGCGCCGCCGCCGGGTCGAGTCGCGCCCACCCCGTCGGACGGAGCCACGCCGTGACGGCGTCGGCCAGGCCCTGTTGACCGGTGGACGGCACGTCCAGCGCGACGAGGAGTTCGCGGTGTTCGCTCATGGTCCGATCCTCGCAGGCCGGGTCGCGACCGGCGCACGGACGGGAGGCGCGGTGCGGGCCCGCACCGCGCCTCCCGTCCGCCGGTCGCGTCAGCGACTCACCAGGCGAAGTCCTCCGGCGACGTCTTGTGGCCGGGGAACAGCTCGTCGAGGCGCGCGAGCGCCGCGTCGTCGAGGTGGATGTCCGTCGCGCGGACGGCCGACTCCCACTGCTCCATCGTGCGCGGGCCGGTGATCGGCGCCGTGACACCGGGCTGGTGCAGCAGCCACGCCAGGGCGAGTTCGCCCGGGGTGTGGCCGAGCTCCTTGGCGAAGCCCTCGTAGGCGGTGAGCTGGTCGCGGTGCCCCTCGACGTACTCGGCGCTGCGGCCGGACAGACGGCGTGAGCCCTGCTCGGTCTTCTCGATGATGCCGCCGAGCAGGCCACCCTGCAGCGGCGACCACGGGATCAGGCCGAGACCGTAGTGGCGGGCGGCGGGCAGGACCTCGCGCTCGACGTCGCGGACGACGAGGTTGTAGATCGACTGCTCGCTGACCAGGCCGAGGAAGTTGCGGTGCTTCGCGGCCTCTTGCGCCTGGGCGATGTGCCACCCGGCGAAGTTGGACGAGCCGACGTAGAGCACCTTGCCCTGCTGGACGGCGAGGTCCATTGCCTGCCAGATCTCGTCCCACGGGGTGTCCCGGTCGACGTGGTGCATCTGGTAGAGGTCGACGTGGTCCGTCTGCAGGCGGCGCAGCGACGCGTCGAGCGACTGCCGGATGTTGTAGGCCGACAGCTTGCCGCCGTTCGGCCACTCGATCATCTCGCCGTAGACCTTGGTGGCGAGGACGGTCTTCTCGCGACGCCCACCGCCCTTGGCGAACCAGCGGCCGATGATCTCCTCGGTGGCGCCCTTGCCCACCGAGCCGCCGTAGCCGTTGGCGGTGTCGAAGAAGTTCACGCCGAGCTCGTGCGCCCGGTCCATGATCGCGTGCGAGTCGTCCTCGCTGGTCTCCGGTCCGAAGTTCATGGTGCCGAGCACTGCTCGTGACACCGACAACCCTGTCCGTCCGAGGTGTGTGTAGTCCATGGGTCTGGTCTACCCCGTGCCCTCTGCGTCCTGCCAGGCCCTGCGAGTACCGGTGACGGGAACGGCCGGACACCCCAGCCCGGACGCCGGACGGAAGGAGCACCCCATGCCCGCTGACGACGACCTGCCCGGCACGCTGCAGCGTTCGCCGAAGCACGCGCAGGACATCTACACCGCGGCGAGGAAGTCCGCCGAAGCCGAGTACGGCGACGGCGAACGAGCCGGCCGCACGGCGTGGGCCGCAGTCAAGCACGAGTACGAGAAGGTCGGGGACCACTGGGAGGCGAAGGAGTCGTCGGGTCCGTCGGACTCCGGCGCGGCGGGCTCGCGCGGGTCCGGGACGACCGAGGAGGGCGTCGACGCGAACGCCTCGAAGGCCCACCTGATGGACCTGGCGAAGCGCCTGGAGATCAGCGGTCGCTCGTCGATGGACAAGGGCGAGCTCGTGGAGGCGATCAAGAAGGCGAACCGTCGCGCGTCGGCGGCTGCTCGCAGCTGAGCATGTTTCCCATTCCGAGGCGCGCATACGAGTGAGGCGAGCGGGAGTACCGTACGTCGGATGAACATCCCTCCACTTCGCGGCAGCCGGATCCTCGGGTTCGGACACCACCAGCCCAGCCGGGTGCTGGACAACGACGAGCTGTCGACGATGGTCGACACGAACGACGAGTGGATCGTGACGCGCACCGGGATCTCGACGCGGCACATCGCCGGCGAGGGTGACTCGGTGACGTCGATGGCGACCGAGGCCGGGCGCGCGGCGCTGGCAGATGCCCGGGTCGAGCCGACCGACGTCGACCTGGTCGTCGTCGCGTCGACCACGCACCGCGACCGGGCGCCGTACACCGCGGGCCGGGTCGCCGCCGCGCTCGGCATGACGAACGGACCCGCGCCGATCGACATCAACACCGCGTGCAGCGGGTTCGAGTACGCGATGGGCATCGCGGATCAGGCCATCCGGACGGGCAGCGCCGACACCGCGCTCGTGATCGGTTCGGAACTGCTGTCGGGCATCGTCGACTGGACCGACCGCTCGACCTGCGTGCTGGTCGGTGACGGCGCCGGCGCGACCGTGCTGGGGGTTTCCGGAACGCCCGAGATCGGACCCGTGTCGTGGGGGAGCGTCCCGCACCTGCAGGACGCCGTCCGCGTCAGCGGTGACCCCGAACGCTTCTCGCAGGAGGGCCGGTCGATCTACCGTTGGGCCATCACCGAAGCCGAGGGGCACGCCCGCAATGTCGTCGAGCAGGCCGGCCTGGCGATGGAGGACATCGAGGTCTTCGCGTTCCACCAGGCGAACCTGCGGATCATCGAGCCACTCGTGAAGGCCCTGGGCGGGGAGTCGAAGTACGTCGTACGGGACGTCGTCGAGTCGGGCAACACCTCGGCAGCGAGCGTGCCGCTGGGGCTGTCGAAGGCCTGGTCGCGCGGTGAACTGCCCGAGGGTGTGCCGGCCCTGCTGTTCGGCTTCGGGGGCGGCTTCGCGCACGCCGGACAGGTCGTCACCACGCCAGTGCGGGCGCGCTGACGGCGGAGCGCTGACGGACAGGAGGCTCGGGGCGGGACCGCTCCGGACCTGCTGTCCGGTGGTCAGAGCGCCCGGCTGTTGCGCCGTCCGTCGCGCACTGCCCGCTTGTCGGCCTGCTGCTGCAGCTTCCGTTCGCGGCGGCTGGGCTTCCGGTCGCGCTGGTCGTCCCCGATCACGAGCGGGAAGTGCGCCGGCGGTTCGCCGAAGCCGCTGCGTGAGGCCTGGATCACCTTGCGGCCGAGCGCGTGGTTGCCCAGTCCACCGACCGCTGCACCGATGCCGAAGGGCAGCGCACGGCCCAGGATCGACGTGCCCTGCCGCGCGATGAACCGCTTGATGAAGGAGTCGCGGACCTGCTTGGCGATCCCGCTGACCGCCTGCTGCGGCAGCGACGAGGCGACCATCTCGCCCCAGAAGGCCGTGCGGGCCTGACCACCCGCGGCCTGTCCGGCGAGCTGCTTGATGAGCTGCGTTCCGGGCGTCCCGAGGATCATCGCCATGACGAGGGTGCGGGACCGCTCCGGGTCGTCGAGCGTGATGCCGTGGACCTCGGTCACGGACTGCGCGAACAGGGCCGTCGCTTCGAGGAAGCCGACCGTCTCCGCACCGCTCAGGCCGAAGCTCGCCGCCATGCCGAT
Source organism: Curtobacterium sp. MCLR17_007 (assembly GCF_003234655.2). Classification (NCBI taxonomy): domain Bacteria; kingdom Bacillati; phylum Actinomycetota; class Actinomycetes; order Micrococcales; family Microbacteriaceae; genus Curtobacterium; species Curtobacterium sp. MCLR17_007. Next base: position 1,753,493 of record NZ_CP126271.1, read on the forward strand.
GCCCGGCACCACGGCGCTCGCCCCGACCGCGGCACCGCCCGTCGTCACCGCCGTGAGGTAGTGCCGCTCGAGGATCTGGATCACCTCGGCCGGGGTGGCGTCGGGCTTTCGGCGCCGGATGCCGTTGACATGGGCGACGACGGCGGGGCGCTGGACGTCGAGGATCCGGTCGAGCATCTTGGCCCACCCCTTGGAGGTGGTCGGGGCCGAGGGGGTCGGTGAGGAGGTGTCGATCGGCGCGTGCGGCAGGGGGATGATCGCCTGGTCCCGCTGGTCCGACCGGTCGTTGTGCTTCGGGGCCATGCCGCCACGCTACGCCGGGCAGGTGCGGGGCTCGCTGGGTGGCTCCGGAAGGCGCGCAGGACGTGGTTCTCATCGGCATGGGATCCCCGCCTGCGTGAGCTTTGCACGGACCATCTCGGGATCCGTCAGGTCGGCCCAGGTCAGCCGGACGAAGTCCTCGCGCTGTTTCTCGCGCCAATGCGCGTCGGCGGTCGAGATGCCGCCGAGCATCTGCGGGTCCTCGTACTTGGCACGTCCGTCGACCTCGACGACGACGCCCTGGTCGGGGAACCAGAAGTCGACAACCGCGCGCTGTTCCCCCGGGCGGGAGAACTCGTGCTGTTGGACCGGCTCGGGCGTGCCGAGCTGCCGGAACCGGACCCGTGCGACGGACTCGGCGGGGGAGCCCGAGAGCGCCGATCCCATCTCGAGTGCCACACGGGCGCGTGCATGCGCCTGGGGAGCCACGCGGTCGAGCGCTGCACGGAGCAGCGCGGGTGTTGTGGCCCCGCGGCCGAGGGCAGCATCGATCATCGGGACGGACGCCAACCAGGGGGCCGTGGAAGCGACGTCGGCGAGCGTCCTGACGAGGGACGTGACCCGTGCGCCGACGAACTCGACGGGGAGTGTCGACGGATGCTGTTCGCCGGGTGTCTCGGTCGGCATGTCGAGGACCCCGTGGTGGACGCGGAGGAAACGGCTGCCGTCTGACCGGGCTCGGCATGGGTCGGTCAGCTGGACCTGATCCGGCGGCGGATGGACGAACGGCAACGCATGGACTGCCGCGGCCGAGGCATGCGAGATGGCCCGCGGTGGCACGACCAGCGGCACGCTCGCTCGAACGAGCACGAGATGGCGTTGTTCCGGGAAGAGTCCTGCAACGTCCGCCGGACGAACGAGCACACCGGGCCGCACAGCGATGTACTCGCCGCGACGGGCTGCTCGCTGGAGTGCTCGACGCTCGGCGCTGGCGAGGTGCGCGGTCCTGATCAATGGCACCGAAAGGGCTGGAGTATGCATGCCGACACTCTCGCGCGGTGGGCCGGGGCACGCCGGAGTCGGAGGCCGATCTGTGGATGGCGCTCCGATCGTCCATGCTGTGGAGGAGTCGTCGTGTCGGCGGTGCGACACGTGCGGTGTCGTACGACATCGAGACTGTCGTTCGGGCGGCGGCGGTCCGGCGGGGCGACGGGGCCGGTGTCGTACGACATCGACGCTGTCGTTCGGGCGGCGGCGGTCCGGCGGTGCGACAGGTGCGGTGTCGTACGACATCGAGACTGTCGTTCGGGCGGCGGCGGTCCGGCGGTGCGACACGTGCGGTGTCGTACGACATCGGCCCTGTCGTTCGGGCGGCGGCGGTCCGGCGGTGCGACAGGTGCGGTGTCGTACGACATCGAGACTGTCGTTCGGGCGGCGGCCGTCCGGCGGTGCGACAGGTGCGGTGTCGTACGACATCGACAGTGTCGTTCGGGGTCCGGGTCACCGGCGCTCGCCCTCACCACCCCCACCGCCTACGCGCGCGCGAGCTCCGCGCGCAGGGGCAGGTCCTGGTCCTCCAGGATGAACTGGGCGCCGACACCGGTCCGCGCGTTGACGACCACGGGCGCGAGCAGGTTCACCGTCGTGCCTGTGGCACCGGGTGTGGCGACCACGAGCAGCATCGCCTCGGCGGGGTCCGTCAGCCCGATCGAGGACGCCTGGGCATCGGACAGCGACGGCGCGTACGACGGCAGGTGCACGGCCGCGTCGAGCAGGTACAGCCGGGGCTCGGAGGCACCGGACGCCGTGGTGCCCGACCCGACCAGCGTGAACAGCCCGTCGGTGTCGGCGACCGGGGTCAGCGTGAAGGCGTCGAGCGGCTCGAGGCCGAACGGGGCGACGGAGAAGGTGAGGGGGATGCTCATCGGAGGTAGTCCATCAGGGTCGGCTGCAGGACCTTCGCGGTGACGGCGAGGGCTGCCTGGTAGTTGGTCTGCTGCACCTGCAGGTCGAGGACGGCCTTGGCGAGGTCCTTGTCCTCGACCGAGGAGCGTCGTGCCTCGAGGTCGACCGACGCCGACTTGAGCGACGACTGCGCGGCGATCGCGGCGGCGTGCCGGACACCGACGTCCGCTTGGACGCCGCGCACCGTGTCGATGTGGGCGTCGAGGTCGTTCAGGCGCGGGTTCACGTCCACCCCGTTCTGCAGGTCGGTGACGATCGAGGTGATGGTGGCGAACACCGAGGACGCACCGGAACCGAAGACGGTCGTTCCGGGGGTGTCGACCCGGACCGTGCTGCCGTCACCGATGCGCCGGTCGACGGCGGCGGTCGAGGACGCCCACCCGGTGGTCGGGTCGAACACGGTGGCGGCGGTCGAGGAACCGGCGAAGACCGACCTCGTGCCGTACTTCGCGTTCGCGCTCGACGCCAGGTCGGTCGCGAGCCCCTGGAACTCGGTCACCAGGGCGGCGCGGTCGGCGTCGCCCATCGTGCCGGAGTTCGCCGCCTGGACGGTCAGGTCCCGCACCTTCGACAGCACCGAGTACACGTCGCCGAGGGCGCTGTCGGTCGTCGCGAGCCAACCGGCGGCGTCGTTCGCGTTCCGCGTGTACTGCGCGTTCGCGGCCTGGTCCTTGCGGACCTGCATCGCGGACGCCGTGCCGACGGGGTCGTCGGACGGTCGCCCGATGGCCTTGAGCGTCGTGGCCTGGTCGGTGAGCTGCGCGAGCTTCGCCGCCCCCGCCTGCAGCCGCGAGGTGGCTGCCGCCATGGACATCTGCGTGGTGACTCGGGTGATCATCGTCATCCCCTCCCGACCAGGCCGACGCGGTTGATGAGCGTGTCGAGCATCTCGTCGACGGCGGTCAGGACGCGCGCGGCGCCCTGGTAGGCGTGCTGGTAGCTCAACAGGTTCACGTTCTCCTCGTCGAGGTCGACGCCCGCGCCGGACTGCTGCTGGGTGCGTGCGTTGGTCAGCGCGAGTCCGGAGAGCGTCGCCTCGGACGTGGCCGACCGGGAGGCCGTGCCCACCCCCGCCACGAACGTCGCCCAGGACGCATCGGGGGCGTCCACGGCCGATCCGAGCTGCCCGATGGCGTCCGCGACGGACCCGTCGTGGTCGCCCGCCGCGTTCCGCGTCGCGATGCCCGCGGCATCGGTGGGCAGGACGGTCAGGCCCTGCGCCGCGGGGACCCCGGCGGTCAGGGCGAAGAAGTCGACACCGGTGCTGCCGGCCAGGGTGGTGCCGGCGTGGTGCGCGGCGTTGACCTGCGTGGCGAGCGCCGTCGCGACGCGGTCGTACGCGGCCGAGGCCTGGGCGAGTGCTCCGCCGGTGCCGTTCGCGGCGGCCGGGGCGAGCAGCGAGACGTTGCCGGCGATGGAGCCGCCGCCGAGCGCCACCGCGGACTGCGAGCCCGAGGTCCACGTCAGGGTGACCGCGGCGCCGTCACCGAGGCGGGTCCCGCCTCCGAGGGCGACGGACCGGGCGTCCGTGCCCTGCACGAGCGGGTTGCCGCCGATCAGGACGTCGACGGTGCCGTCCGCGTTGGTGCGGGTGGTGCCTCCGGCCAGCGCGGCGATCTGCTCGGTGAGCTGGTCGCGCTGGTCCATGAGCTCGTTCGCGTTCCCGCCGCCGGCGACGGTGGTGCGGATGCGGCCGTTCAGGTCGGCGACCTGCTTCGCAGCGTCGTTCAGCTGCGTCACCTGCCCGGCGACGGTGGCGCGGACACCGGTCCACTGCGCGTCGACGGCCTTCGAGCCGCTCGACAGGGCTGCGGCCACCGTGCCGGCAGCGCCGATCAGGGCCGTCGCGGCTCCGGGGTCGTCGGTGTGTGCGGACAGGTCGCTCCACGCCGACCACATGGTGTCGAGCTTCGTGGCCAAGCCGTCGGCGCCCGGTTCGTGCAGCCCGGACTCGAGCTGGTCGAGTGCGGTCGCACGGGTGGTGGCGTACGCGGACGACCCGGTGGCGGAGCGCACACCGGCGTCGAGCGTCATCGACCCGAGGCGGGCGATGCCGTCGATCGAGACCCCCTGACCCGCGAGGGCCGCGGTGCCGCGCATGAACCCGGTCTGCACGGCGGGGACCGAGGACTGGGTGACGCGCTGGCGGGTGTACCCGGCGGTGCCGGCGTTGGCGATGTTCTGGCCGGTGACCTCGATGCCGGCGCGGGCTGCGCTCAGCCCGGAGTACGCGGTGGCGAGGGAGCCGAAGGTGCTGACCACGGTGCTACAGGCTCCCGTCGAACAGGCGCGCTCCGGCCGGCGCGCGTCCGGAGCTCCCGGTCGCGTCGTAGGTGGCCGTGTCGCCGACGGTGCCCGCGAGGGTCTCCTCGGTCGCCTGGGCTGCCGAGCGGAGGAAGCGGTCGTTCTCGTCCTTGAGCGCGCCGATCTGCGTGGTCAGCTCGAGCATCGCCTGCAGGTGTGACGCCAGGATCTCGCCCCAGGGGCCCGAGGGCGCGGCGGCGACGACGTCACGTAGCGGGGCGTCGGGGTCCACGCCCCACTCCTCGGCGACGGCGGCGCTCTGCGCGCTGCGCTCGAGGCCCGTGGTGCGGAGCCGCTCGAGCACCTGCTCGACCTCACGGCTGGCGTGCGACACCCAGCGGGAGCGGCCGGCTGCGAGCAGCAGCTGCTCCTCCTCGAGCTTGAACGTGAGCAGCTCGAGCAGTTCTCGTTCGCGCCAGAGCACGGCGGACAGGTCGTTCACGCTCATCATCTCCTCCCGGTGTCGGTCGTCCTTTGGACACGAGTGACTATCGGCCGGATGTCCCGCTCCGTAAGTGCGTCGAGGGGCACACGACCAGCCGTCCACGGCGCCACCTCCACTCCGGGGGACAATCTGGCGGTCCAGAGCGGGGCTGTCCACCGAAGTGAGGACACCACGAACCACGTCGTCCCCCCGCACTGGGGACGATCGGAGGGGTGTTCAGGGCTTTGCCAGCCGATACATTCGAGATGCACACCGGGGGACACCCCGAGACGCGCCTTCGGGGGCGCGGCGTGCCCCACCCGGAGGGACCCGGGTGGTTTCGGCGTACACACCGGTCACCACGCGACCGGTGTCTGCCGCGCCCACGACACGGACGGGTCGGCCCCAGGGACGGGGACCGCACCGATCGAGACGACCAGGGGAACACGCATGGACCGCACCGAACGCAACGCGATGATCACCGAGCACCTGCCGCTCGTGGGCTACATCGTGTCCGACGTCCGTGCACGAGCCACCCACCTCGACCGGGACGACCTGGCCGCCGTCGGCTCGCTCGCCCTGGTCACGGCCGCGGAGGCGTTCGACCCGACCCTCGGCGTCCCGTTCGGCGCCTACGCCCGGACCCGCATCACCGGTGCGATCGCTGACGACATGCGCTCGGCCGACTGGGCGAGCCGCGGCACCCGCAAGCGCATCCGCGAGGCCCTCGCGACCCAGGAGGCGCTGTCCTCCCGACTCGGCCGCAGCGTCTCCGTGCAGGAGATCGCCGACGCGATGGGCGTCGACCGTCAGACCGCCGTCGACGCGATGAGCGATGCCGGGCGCACCGTGACCCCGATCGACGAGACCGTGCACGACACCGTCGCCGCCGACCTGCCGCTGCCCGGCGACGACCTGGTCGAGACCGAGCGCCGCCGCTACCTGCGCGCTGCCGTCCAGGCGCTGCCGGAGCGGATGCGGTACGTCGTCGAGGCCGTGTACTTCGGCGACCGGTCGGTGACCGAGGTCGCCGCCGAGCTGGGCATCACGCACTCCGCGGTCTCGCAGCAGCGCTCCGAGGCGATGCGTCTGCTGCGCGACGGCCTGGCCACCCACTACGGCGACGGCGGCACGGTGCCCGAGCCGGTCTCGCGGACCACGACCGCACGGCGCAGCGCCTACCTGGCCCGTGTCGCGACGAACGCGGCCGTCGGTGTCGCCCGCGCGGTGCAGGACGCGGCGTCCGGCCACCAGGTCGTCGCCAGCTGAGCGTGGAGGACCGGCCCCGAGGAAATCGTGCCGGTTCTCCTAACGCCTCCGGCCTCCCGGTCGACAGGCATCCATGTCAGCCCACGGACGGGCAGACGAAGACCCAGATTTCACGGAGGAAACCACCATGGGTATGTCCATCAACACCAACCTCTCGGCACTCAACACGTACCGGAACCTGAACTCGACGCAGAACGACCTGTCGAAGTCCCTCGAGAAGCTCTCGTCGGGTCTCCGCATCAACCGTGCTGCCGACGACGCGGCCGGTCTGTCGATCTCCGAGGGGCTGAAGTCCCAGGTCGGTGGCCTCACGGTCGCCGCCCGCAACGCACAGGACGGCATCTCCGTCGTGCAGACCGCTGAAGGTGGGCTCACCGAGACCCACTCGATCCTGCAGCGCATGCGCGACCTGGCCGTCCAGGCCGGCAACGACTCGAACAACGCGGCGTCTCGCGACGCCATCAAGACCGAGTCGGACCAGCTCCAGCAGGAGCTCGGCCGCATCGCCTCGTCCACGAACTTCAACGGCACGTCGCTGCTCAACAGCAACGCGACCCTGAAGTTCCAGGTCGGCGCGAACGGTGACGCCAACAGCCAGATCTCGGTCGACCTCTCCGGCGCGAACGTGTCGAAGATCGTCGACAACCTGGCCGGTGGCTCGAGCACCACGGGGACGAAGTTCGACATCGCGGACATCTCGAAGGTCGCCGGCAAGGCGTCGTTCGAGGTCACCAAGGGCGGCGAGACCACCACGGTCCAGACGGCCGACCTCGGTGCCGCGGGCACGTTCGACAGCGTGCAGGGGTACGCCGACGCCCTCAAGGCCGACGCGAACTTCTCGAAGAGCTTCACCGTCACGGTGAACAAGGACGCGAACGGTGCCGGCACCGGCATCACGGTGACCGCAAACAACGGTGGCGACGTCGCCGTCGCCACCCCGGGCACGGGCGTCGCGGCCGGCACTCCGGGCGCCACCTCGACCGGCGGCGTCGCGTTCGACACCGCCGACAAGGCGCAGGCGTCGATCAAGCTGATCGACGAGCAGATCGCCAAGGTCTCCTCGGCCCGCTCCAACCTCGGTGCGATCCAGAACCGCTTCGACCACGCCATCAACGTGACGAACGTGGCCAAGGAGAACCTCACCGCGGCGCAGTCCCGCATCACCGACGTCGACATGGCCGAGGAGATGGTCAAGTACACGCGCGACAACATCCTCAGCCAGGCCGGCACCTCGATGCTCGCGCAGGCGAACCAGAGCACGCAGGGCGTGCTGTCCCTCCTGCGCTAGCCGCGAGCGCACCGCCGTCCGGGGTCGTTCAGGTCCTCCGGGCGGCGGTGCACCCCTCCCTCTTCCCCTCCAGTCCGTAGCGCCCCGGGAGCCCCACGATGTCGACGACGTCAGCGACGGCCAGCAGCCTCGCGATCGACGGCCTGGTCAGCGGGCTGAAGACCACGGACCTCATCAACTCGCTCATGAGCGTCGAGCAGGTCCCGCAGACGCTGCTCAAGAACAAGGTCACCGCGACGACCTCGTTCATCTCCTCGCTGCAGACGCTCAACGGTCTCGTGCAGTCCCTGGCCACGAGGGCGGCGGCTGCGGCCGGGCCGGCGTCGCTCGACGTGTTCTCGGCGACGTCGAGCTCGGCGAACGCGAGCGTCTCCACCGGGGCGAACGCCTCGGCCGGGTCCGTGTCCTTCACGGTCGGGCAGACGGCGGCAGCCCAGGTCGGCGTCACCGCGGCGATGACCGCGTGGGGGTCGCAGTCCGAGCCGCTGACGTTCGTCAGGCCCGACGGCACGACCACCACGGTGACCCCCGCCTCCGGCTCCCTCGACGACACCGTCACGGCGATCAACGGGTCGGCCGCCGGCGTGAGCGCGACGAAGGTCGCCGCCGGGACCGACGCCACCGGCGCCAAGCTGTACCGGCTGCAGCTGACGAGCACGGCGACCGGAGCCGCGGGTGCGTTCACGGTGTACCGGGGGAGCGCCGACCAGGTCTCGGCCGGCACCGCGACGAACGTGCTGACCGAGTCCGGTGCCGCGACGGTCACCGCCGCTGCCGATGCCTCGGTCACGCTGTGGGCCGGCACGGCGGCGGCGCAGACGATCACGAGTGCGACGAACACGTTCGGCGACCTGCTGCCGGGGCTCAGCGTCACGGTGAGCAAGGCCTCGACGGACCCCGTCACGGTCTCGGTCGCGCGGGACACGAGCAAGGCGCAGGCGGTGGCCTCCGGCCTCGTCGACGCGCTCAACGCCGTCGCGAGCTACTACGCGTCGAACACGGGCGTGACGAGCACCACGAGTCCGACCACGGGGGCGACGAGCACCACCGCCGGCGTCCTGCTCGGTGACGCGACCACGCGTTCGGCGATGCAGCGCCTGACGAGCGCGATGTCCACGCCGGTCAACGGGAAGTCGCCGTCGTCCGTCGGGATCACCATCGGCAAGGACGGCACCTTCACGTTCGACGCCGGCGCCTTCCAGAAGGCGCTGGCCGCCGACCCCGCCGGCACGCAGACGATCCTCTCCGGCGTGGCCCAGGCCGTCTCGGACGCCGCGACCGCCGTCAGCGACAAGTACACCGGTTCCATCACCACCGCGATCACCGGACAGCAGTCGGTGGTCAAGGACCTCAACGACCAGATCGACGCCTGGACCGACCGCCTGACCGCGCGACGCGCGACGCTGCAGTCGCAGTACTCGGCGCTCGAGACCAGTCTCAGCAAGCTGCAGTCGCAGTCGAGCTGGCTCACCAGCCAGATCTCCGCGCTGTCGTCGAGCTGAGCGAGGAGACCCCATGTACGACAAGAACACGCTGCGCCGCCGTGCGCAGTACACGAACGAGTCCGTGCTGTCGGCGACGCCGGCCCAGCTCGTCACGATGCTGTACGACCGGCTGCTGCTCGACCTGCACCGAGCCGAGGCAGCGCAGGGGACGAGCGACTGGGACGCCGCCCGCGACCAGCTCCTGCACGCCCAGGCGATCGTCGGCGAGCTGTCGTCGACCCTGCGCATCGACGCATGGGACGGCGGCGAGGGCCTGCTCGCCATCTACAACTACGCCTCGACCTCGCTCATCACGGCGAACGTGCACCGCGACGTCCAGGCGACGCGGGACTGCATCCGCATCCTCGAGCCGCTGCGCCAGGCCTGGCACGACGCCGCCGGCGCGATGACCGCGGCCGCTCCCGCTGCGACCGGTGGGGCACTCGGTGTCGCCTGACGAGACCGCCGACGCGGCGCACCTCGCCGACGCGGCGCACCGCGCCGAGTGGGAGGCCGTGCTCACCGTCCTGGAACTGGCGGCGGTCGCCGACGACCCGGCCCCCTGGCACGCCCCGGCCGGGCTGGGACCGGTGCCGCGCGCCTTGGTGGGGCGGGCCTCCCGGCTGCTCGCCGCGCAGCGGGACCGCATCCAGGCACTCGAACTGCAGCGCCGTGCGACGCTCGACCACCTCGGCGCCCTGCGCCAGGTCGACGCCACGCGCGAGCCGCAGCGCTCCGTGTACCTCGACGCCAGCGCGTAGGCGACTCCGCGCACAGGACAGCTTCGCGCACAGGAAGCCGAATCGCGCATGGTCGGTCGGAACTTCCGACTGACCACGCACGATCCGGCCTGCCGTGCGCGGATCTGCCCGCCGGTCACCACGCGCGGATCGACGCGCCGTGCGCGGACCTACCCCCGCACGGGTCCCGGCCCCCGTTCGGGGCGAGCGCTAACGAGCCCCTCGGACCGCTCCGATAGCGCACCACGAGCACGGATCGCTCGACCACCCGGCCACGGATCGGCCACCACCGCACGACGTCCTCGCCCCCGGGCGGAGCCGTCCTGACGAGGGGTACCCCCGTGTTCGATTCCGTGACGTCGGCGGCGCTGCAGAGCGCGCTCGACGGCCTGTCGATGCGCCAGCGTGTGATCGCGAACAACATCGCGAACGTCAACACCACGAACTACCACGCCGAGAAGGTGCAGTTCGAGGACGCCCTCGCCCAGTCCGTCGTCGACGGGTCCGGCCGCACCACGCCGACCGTCGCACGGAGCCTCGAGCCCACGAACACCAACGGCAACAACGTCAACCTCGACGAGGAGACGCTCTCCAACGTCGACACCGTGCTGCGCTACCAGTTCGCCACGCAGGCGATGAACTCGGAGCTGACGAGCGTCCGCGCCGCGATGCGGACGAACTCGTGACGACCTTCGACGCGATCGGCATCGCGAGCACCGGCCTCACCGTGCACCGGAAGTGGCTCGACGCGATCTCGGACAACATCGCGAACGTCAACACCGTGCGGTCGATGGACGACTCGGCGTTCCAGGCCCGCTACGTCGAGGTCCAGGAGGGCGCCGGCGTCTCCGGCGCCTACGTCAAGGGCGCCGCGTTCGGTAGCGCCGCCGGCCGCGTGACCTACGACCCGGACAACCCGCTCGCGAACGCCGAGGGGTACGTCCGCATGCCGGACATCGACCTCGGCACGCAGATGGCGGACCTCATCATGGCCCAGCGCGGCTACCAGGCGAACGCCGCCGTGGTCGACCGTGCCAAGACCGCCTACGAGGCGGCACTGCAGATCGGGAAGAACTGATGCCCATCGACGCCGTCAACGGCGTGACCACGAACGCGCTCTCCGGCGTGTTCGGCACGTCCCAGGCCACGACGCCCGCCACCGGCACGCAGCCCACGACCGGCACCGACGGGTCGTTCGCGGCCACCCTCGGCAGCGCCGTCGACGGGCTGCAGGACCTGCAGAGCACGTCGAAGACCCTGGCCGTCAAGGCCGTCACCGGCAACCTCGACGACATCCACGACGCCACCATCGCGTCCACCCGCGCGCAGGTCACGCTCGAGCTCATGGCCGCCGTCCGCAACAAGGGCGTCGACGCCTTCAACGAGATCATGAGGATGCAGGCCTGATGCCCGCCGCACTGCAGAACCTGTTCGGACGCCTCGGCGCCTACGTCAAGGGCTTCTCCGCCGCCCAGCGCACGATCGCCATCCTGGCGGTCGCGGCGCTCGTCCTCGGCGGGGTCGCCCTGGCCTCGTGGCTCGGCAAGCCGTCCTACGCGCCGCTGTTCACGGGCCTGGCCGCGGCCGACGCCAGCAGCGTCACCGACCAGCTCACCACCGACGGCGTGCCGTTCCAGCTCACCGACGGCGGCGCGACGATCCTCGTGCCGCAGTCGTCGGTGTACACCGAGCGGTTGAAGGCGGCGTCGAACGGCCTGCCGTCGTCGAACGAGGGTGGCTACTCGCTGCTCGACAAGATGGGCGTCACGAGCTCCGAGTTCCAGCAGGACGTCACCTACAAGCGCGCGATCGAGGGTGAGCTCGCGAAGACGATCTCGGCGATGGACGGCGTGCAGACCGCCACCGTGCAGCTCGCGATCCCCGAGAAGTCCGTGTTCGTGTCCGAGGAGAAGGACCCGACCGCGTCGGTGTTCATCGCGACGAAGAACGGCACCGAGCTGACCAGCGACCAGGTGCAGTCGATCGTGCACCTGACGAGCGCCGCGGTCGAGGGCATGCAGCCCACCGACGTGTCCGTCGTCGACGCGAAGGGCCAGACCCTGTCCGCCGTCGGCACCGGGGCGACGGGGAGCGGCGCCGACCAGGCCGCCGACTACGACGCCACCACGTCGAAGAAGATCCAGGACCTGCTCGACACCACGCTCGGCGCCGGCAACGCCAGCGTCGTGGTGTCGGCGACGATGAACCAGAACACAGGCACCCGCACCTCGGAGGCCTACACGACCCCGACGACCGGACCCGTGGCGCTCAACGAGTCGTCGACCACCGAGGAGTACGGCTCCGGCGCGGCCGGCGGCAAGGGCGCCACGGGTGTCCTCGGGCCGGACAACATCGCGGTCCCGAACGGCACGGCGTCCGGTGCCGCGAACGGCGACGGCGGGTACAAGAACGAGTCGGCGACGAAGAACAACGCCGTCGACAAGACCACCGAGACCACGCAGATCCCGTCCGGCGGCGTCGACCGGCAGACCGTCTCGGTCGCCCTCAACAGCAAGGCCGCGTCGGTGCAGAACGCGAACCTGCAGAGCATCAACGACCTGGTGGCCGCGGCCGCCGGGGCCGACACCACCCGCGGCGACCAGGTCAAGGTCGCGATGATGGACTTCGACACGACCACCGCCGACGAGGCCGCCAAGGCACTCAAGGCGCAGCAGGCCGCCGACGAGCAGGAGGCCCTCTGGTCCTCGATCCGCACCGCGGGCATCGCGGTCGGGATCGCGCTGGCGCTGATCGCGCTCATCGTCTTCCTCGCTCGTCGGGGACGCCGTCAGGAGCGCGAGAGCGTCGACGTCGGCGAGCTCGACGCGTTCGGCGCGGCCTTCGAGCTGCCCCTGGCCGTCGACGCCGCCGCCGGTCGCTCCGGACTCGCAGCGGGTGCGGACGCGCCGACCGTCGCACTGCCCACGCTGCCGCACGACGACGCCCCGACCGAGGTCCTGACGACCGACGAGATCAGCGCCGAGCGCCGCCGCCAGGACATCGCGAACCTGGCGGAGCGCGACCCGAAGCGCACGGCCGAGCTCCTCCGTGGGCTCCTCGACGACCGGACCTCGGTGTGAGCGGCCCGATGGCGACCCCGGGCGAGCGGTCCCTCAGCGGTGCGCAGAAGGTCGCGCTGATCCTCATGCAGATGGAGACCGACCGCGCCGCCGAGGTGATGAAGCAGTTCTCCGAGCTCGAGGCCGAGGAGATCTCCGCCGAGATCGTCCGGATGCGCCGGGTCGAGGACACCGTGGTCGACGCCACGATCACCGAGTTCCACCGGATGACGAAGACTGGTCGCACGCAGCGCCGCGGCGGCAAGGACACCGCGCTCGGCCTGCTCGACGCCGCGTTCGGGTCCGAGCGTGCCGCCGGCGTGATGGACCGGCTCGCCTCGAACCTGGCCGGACAGTCCTTCGACTTCCTCGACGACGCCGAGCCCGGGCAGGTCGTCACGCTGCTCGAGGGCGAACTACCGCAGACGATCGCGCTCGTGCTCGCCCACCTGCAGCCGGGCCAGGCCAGCGCCGTGCTCGCCGGGGTCGACGACCGCGTCCGCACCGACGTCGCGCAGGCGTTCGCCACGATGGGCAGCGCGACCCCCGAAGCCGTCGGGATCGTCGCGGGTGTGCTCCGGCAGCGTGCCGGCGCCGTCGTCTCGCCCCGGGAGAGCGTCGAGGTCGTCGGTGGCATCGCGCCGCTGGTCGACATCATCAACCGCTCGGACGTCGCGACCGAGAAGGCCGTGCTGGACGGACTCGAGGCGCGCGACCCGGAGCTCGCCGAGGACATCCGGTCGCGGATGCTCACCTTCGAGGACATCGTCAAGCTCGAGTCGCGGGACATCCAGCAGGTGCTGCGCGGCATCGACTCGAAGATCCTGGCGACCGCCATGAAGGGCGCCGCCGGGCCGGTGGTCGAGACCATCCGCGCCAACGTCTCGGAGCGCAACCGCTCGCTGCTCGACGACGAGATCCAGGCGATGGGCCCGGTCCGCGTGTCGCAGGTCGAGGAGGCCCGTGCCGAGGTCGTCCGCTCCGTGCGCGAACTCGAGGCCCAGGGCGTCATCACCGTCCACCGCGCCGAGGAGGACGAGCTCGTTGACTGACACCACCTTCGCCCCGCTCGCGTTCCCCGTCGTCGCCGACACGGGGATGCAGCACCGCGTCGCCAGCGCCGAGGTACGTGGACACGCGGCCGGGTACGCCGCGGGGCTCCGCGCCGCACACGCCGAGACCGAGGCGCTGCGTGCCGAGCTCGAGGCCGTGCACGCGCAGCGCACGGCGCAGCTCGAGGCCGAGTCGTCGCGACGCCTCGCGGTGCTCGGAGCGATGACGGACGCGCTCGTCGCACGCACCGTGCCGGTGCTCGAATCCGCCGAGCAGTCGGTGGTCGAGGCCGCCATGGAGCTCGCCGAGGCTGCCGTCGGGTACGCGATCCGTGCCTCCCGTCCGGTGTCCGCGGATGGTGATGGTCGAGAACCGGACGGGACGGCCGTCGACGGACGGGAGGACCGGGTCGGCTCCGGCGCCGAGGCGACGGTTCGCCGTGCCCTCGCCCTGGTCGACCACGCCGTCGCCATCGCCGTCCGGCTCAGCCCGGCGGACGCGGCCGCCGTCGCGCACCTCGCGCTGCCGGTCGCGGTCCGCGCCGACCCCGCACTGTCCGACGGCGACGCCGTCGTGGACCTGCCGGACGGCGTGCTCGACGCCCGGATCGCCGCCGCGCTCGCCCGCGCGAAGGACGCACTGGGGGTCAGCGCGTGACCGCGACCCTGCTCCGTCCCCGCGGACTCGACGCCGCCGTGGCCCTGGCCGCGCCGCAGCGTGTCGGGGTCGTCACGAGTGCCGTGGGCCTGGGATTGACCGTGGCCGGGCTCGACGTCAGTGTCGGCGAGGTCGTGCTGGTCGGCCGCGAGGACGGACCGCAGACCGCGGTCGAGGTCGTCGCCACCGACGCCGCCGGTGTGCGCTGCATGCCGCTCGGTCGACTGACCGGGGTGACCGCGGGCATGCCGGCGCGTCCGACCGGTCGACCGGTGCTGGTGCCGACCGGACGCGGGCTGTTCGGACGCGTGCTCGACGGGCTCGGCCGACCGATCGACGACCGCGGGCCGCTCGACGCCGACGCCTGGGTGGAGCTCGACCACGCCACCCCGAACGCCATGGCACGCACGCGGATCGGCACGCCGATGCAGCTCGGTGTGCGCGTGCTCGACACGCTCACGACCGTCGGACGCGGACAGCGCATGGGCCTGTTCGCCGGCTCCGGTGTCGGCAAGTCCTCGCTGCTGTCGATGATCGCGCGGGGGAGCGACGCGGCCGTCAACGTCATCGCACTCGTCGGGGAGCGTGGCCGCGAGGTGCGCGAGTTCCTCGAGGACGACCTGGGGGCCGAGGGCCTCGCACGTTCGATCGTCGTCGTGTCGACGTCCGACGAGCCCGCGCTCATGCGCCTGCGCGCCGCGTTCGTCGCGACGCGCATCGCCGAGTCGTTCCGCGATGCCGGGCAGGACGTCGTGCTCATGATGGACTCGCTGACCCGCGTCGCGATGGCCCAGCGCGAGATCGGGCTGTCCGTCGGGGAACCGCCGGCCACCCGGGGCTACCCGCCGTCGACGTTCTCAGTGCTCGCCGGGCTGCTGGAGCGTGCCGGGACCGACCGTGTCGGCAGCATCACGGGCATCTACACCGTGCTCGTCGACGGCGACGACCACAACGAGCCGATCGCCGACGCGGCGCGCAGCATCCTCGACGGACACGTCGTGCTCGACCGGAAGCTCGCCGTGACTGGGCACTTCCCGTCCGTCGACGCGCTCGGGTCCATCTCTCGCGTGGCGTCGAAGGTCACGTCGTCCGAGCAGCGCGCTGCGGCGACGGCGCTCCGGAAGGTGATGGCCGCCCGGAAGGCCGCGCAGGACCTGCTCGACGTGGGCGCCTACCAGCGGGGGTCGAACCCGCTCGTCGACGCCGCGGTCGACCACCAGGACGCGATCGACGCGTTCCTGCGGCAGGGCATGGACGAGCGGGCCACCGCCGCCGGGTCCTGGCAGCTGCTCGACGGTCTGGTCCGTCAGCTCGGGGGTGCCTGATGGCGCGCCGGTTCCCGCTGGCCGGGCTCCTGCGACTGCGGCACGCCGAGCAGGACCGTGCCGCCGCGAGCCTGGCGACCGCGAACGACCGTGCCCGCGAGGCTGCCGACGCCCGCATCGCCGCCCGCCGCACGCTGCAGGACTCGGGCACCGCGATGCCGATCGAGGACGCCGCCACGCTCAGCGCCGTCGCCGCCGCCCGGGCTGCCACCCGGGGGATGCTCCGCGAACTCGACGCGGTCGTCGAACACCGCCGCGCCGACGTCGACCGTGCCCAGGGCGAGTACAACACCGCACGCCGATCGGCCCTGGGGCTCGAGAAGCTCGAGGAGCAGCACACGGTCCGCACGACGGCCGAGGCACTCCGCACCGAACAGAACGCACTCGACGAGATCGCGGCACGCAGCCGCACCGAAGGGGGGACCCGATGAGCCTGGAAGCCGTCCTGAGCCGGATCTCCGAGATCCGCTCCCAGATCGACACCCTGCAGAGTGGCGGGACACGCGCGTCGTCGTCTGCTGCCGCGGCGGCTGCATCGTCGTCCGCGTTCGACGCGACCATGGCCGCGACCGGCGGCGCGGCGACGGGGTCCGGTGTGACCGCCGGCGGCGCAGCCGGCACCCCGTCGGCAGCGCCCGCAACGTCCGTGGACGCCGGCAAGGGCACCGTCGCGACCGGCAGCGGGAAAACCGGCGACGACGTCGTGGCCGACGCGAAGAAGTACCTCGGCGTGCCGTACGTCTTCGGCGGCACCACGACGGCGGGCATGGACTGCTCGGGCCTGGTGCAGACCGTGTTCAAGGACCTCGGCGTGACCATGCCCCGGGTCGTGCCGGACCAGGCGAAGATGGGCGTCGCAGTGCCGTCCCTGGCGCAGGCGCAGCCCGGCGACCTCATCATCCCGAAGGGCGAGGGGCACGTCGTCATCTACGTCGGCGACGGCAAGGTGCTGCACGCCCCGCGTCCGGGCAAGGACGTCCGGATCGTCGACAACTGGTACAAGGACTCAGACATCGCCACCATCCGGCGCATCGTCCCGTCCGCCCAGGAGGCCGCCGCCACGAAGGCGGCGTCGACCGTCGGAGTCGGCGGATCCGGAACCGACCTGCAGACCGCGGCGCTGATGTCCCTGATGCAGTCGGGGAGCGCGGCATGAGCCCCACGATGACCATCGCCCCGAGCACACCCGCACCGTCGGGTCGTGCCGGGACCGCGCCGGCCGCCGACCCGGCCGCGTCGGCGGCCGACTTCATCGCGGCGATGACCGCGGTCGACACCGGGTCCCCGGAGCAGCAGGGTGCGCCGCGGAAGGGCGCGCCCACCGACACGACCGACACGGCCCTCGCGTCCGCCCATGACCCGGCGGCGTCGGCAGCGTCCGCCGCGCAGCTCGCCGGGCTGGCCGCGCTGCTCGGATCGGCCGCAGCGACTGCTGCCGGTGCTCCCGCGCCGACTGCTGCTGGTGTTCCCGCGCCGGCCACTGCCGCCGCCGCACCCACTGTCGGTGCCAGCACCGCCGCTCTGCCTGCCGCACAGGCGGACACCACGCCTGCTCCGTCGACCTCGGGCACCCGGGTTGCCCAGGACCCGATCGCCACGGGTCCCGGTGCGCCGGGTGTCGCTCCGGCTGGCGCCTCGCACGCTGCACCGGCCGAGGACAGCGCGACGGGCCGAGACGCGGCGAGCACCGGCACGGGACCGGCGGCCGCCGCCGTTGCGCCGACAGCCGTCGTCGCTGGCGCTTCCACTTCCGCCGCCGCGGAGGGAACGCGAGTCGTGACGACCTCGGACCGCCCCGTGGACCGAGCATCGGCGAGCACGAGCACGAGCACGAGTGCGAGCTCGACCACGACCACCAGCCCGGGAACGACCGCTGCGTCGGCCACGACGTCGGCAACCCCGTCCGCCGCGGTGATCGGGACGACGAGGACGACCGCGACGGCCCCGACGACGACCGCGACCGCGACGGCCGCCACGACCACGGCACTCCAGCCCCGCCGCGTCGCCGGCGCGCCCGGACCTGCCCAGGGCGAGCCGAGCCTCCAGGCTGCGACGTCCCCGGCGGCCACGACGTCGGACGTTCCCTTCGCACTGCCGACCGTCCAGGGCTCGACGGCGGCCCCGGCCACCACAGCGGCGCAGCCGACGGCCCCCGCCGCGCCGGCCCCGCTCACCCAGCAGCTCGCGCGCCCCGTGTTCGCACTCGCGCAGGCCGGCCCGGGCGAGCACGTCGTCACGGTGCAGGTCGTGCCGGACAGCCTCGGTCCGGTCACTGTCCGCGCCCACGTGACCGCGCACGGCATGCACGTCGAGCTGTTCGCGGCCTCGGACGCGGGGCGCGACGCCGTGCGGCAGGTCCTGCCGGACCTGCGGCGCGAGGGCAGCGCCGTCTCGACCACCCTCGACCTGTCCTCGCAGAACCACCCGGGGCAGTCGGCCGGCCAGTCCGCCGCCCGCGACGGACGCCCGACCGCCGGCCCGGCAGCCGCGCCGGCCGACCGGGAGGACCGACCCACCAGCGCCCCGCCCACTCCGTCCACCACCACCCCAGTCCGCACCGCGGGACTCGACGTCCTCGCCTGACCCGGATCACGACAAGGAACCCACCATGCCCCTCGACGGGATCACCGGCAGCGTCGACCAGGCCACACAGGCCGCCGCCCTCGCTGCGAACGCCACGACGAAGAAGTCCCAGACGATGGACTCCGAGGTCTTCATGAAGCTGCTCGTCACGCAGCTGCAGAACCAGGACCCGTCCTCGCCGATGGACACCAACCAGATGATCAGCCAGCAGACGCAGCTCGCGATGATGGAGCAGATCACCAACCAGACCACGACGGGGAACGAGAACTTCTCGCTGCAGATGCGCATCGCTGCCGCGAACCTCGTCGGCAAGCAGGTCAGCTACACGGACGCGACCTCGGGGGCAGCCGTCACCGGGACCGCATCGGCCGTGTCCTACGCGCAGAGCGTGCCGACCGTCACCGTGAACGGGAAGGAGGTCGATCTCGACGTGATCTCCGGTATCAAGACCGCCTGACCTCCCCTTCGCTCTCTCTCACCACTGTCTCGTTCTGGAAGGAACACCCCATGCTCCGCTCGCTCTACTCCGGGATCTCCGGACTCCGCTCCCACCAGGAGATGCTCGACGTCACGGGCAACAACATCGCCAACGTCAACACCGTCGGCTTCAAGGCCTCGACCACCGTCTTCCAGGACACCCTGTCGCAGATGACCCAGGGTGCCGGCGGACCGCAGACCGGCATCGGCGGCACCAACCCGGCCCAGATCGGCCTGGGCGTGCAGGTCGCCGGTGTCTCCACCAACTTCGCGCAGGGCTCGGCACAGGCCACGGGCAAGGCCACCGACCTGATGATCTCGGGCGACGGCTTCTTCGTGACCCGGCTCGGCAACGACACCGTCTACAGCCGCGCCGGTGCGTTCGACTTCGACGCGAACGGTCGACTCGTCAGCTCCGACGGCAAGATCGTGCAGGGCTACTCGGCCCAGAACGGCGTCGTGAACGACGGGGGAGCGCTCTCTGACATCACCCTGCCGCTGCAGGCCGCAGCGCCCGCCACCGCCACCACCTCGGCGACCGTCGCGGGCAACCTGCCCTCGGACACCGCGGTCAACGAGACGATCAACCGCGACGCGACCGTGTACGACCAGTACGGCACGAAGCACACGCTGTCCCTGGCGTACACGCGCACCCCGGGCGGCTGGTCCGTCGCCGCGTCGAACGGTCAGGGCACCTCGGCCACCGGGAACATCACCTTCGGCGCGGACGGCAAGATCACCGCCGGTGCGACCCTGGCGGTCGGCGGCATCACGGTCGACATGACGCAGCTGTCCGGCTTCGCGTCGCTGAACACCGCCTCGATCGCGTCGCAGAACGGCCACGAGGCCGGCTCGCTGCAGAACTACACCATCTCGAAGGACGGCACCGTTATGGGCACGTTCTCGAACGGCTCCTCGATGGCGCTCGGCCGCATCGCCCTGGCCACCTTCGCCAACCCGGCCGGGCTCGAGAAGACCGGGGCGTCGGGGTACCGCGCCACGGCCAACTCCGGCCAGGCGCAGGTCGGCGTCCCCGGGTCGGCCGGCATCGGTTCACTCGCGGCCGGCACGCTCGAGATGTCGAACGTGGACCTGTCGCAGGAGTTCACGAACCTGATCGTCGCGCAGCGCGGCTTCCAGGCGAACGCGCGCATCATCACCACCTCGGACGAGGTGCTGCAGGAGCTGACGAACCTGAAGCGGTAGTCGCGGTCGTTGCGGGGAGGGTCGCTGCGGTCGTTGCGGCGACGGTCGGACCGACAGGAGGCGCGGTGCCGGCTGGCACCGCGCCTCCGGTCATGCGAGGTCCCCGGCTCAGGCGGCGCGCAGGACAGCGGTCCTGATGGCTGCGGCATCGTGCTCGTCATGGTCGACCAACAGCGCGCGCTGCCTCGACGTCCCGTTCGAGGTCGTCGCCGACGAAGCGACAGACTGAACGACGTCCGCAACCGGCTCTGGTTCATTGCCGACGCCGGGTACGACCTTCGGCGGGACCTGCCGAGCCGGAGTTCTGTGCTCACTGAACTCCTCGGAACCCATCTCGCGGTCTTCGTGACGGCCCGCTCCCATCCAGACCGCGTTTCGCGTGATGCTTCCTCGCGACTGCGTCGTCGCGGCGGAGGAGCCTGTCCGGCAGCTGGAATCAGGCTCACAGCGACAGCGGCTGATCAAGCTCGCAGACGGCCTCGCCGCGTGCTGTTTCCTCCAGTGGGAACGGATTCAGCGGCACCCGACGATCCGAACGACGATGACCCGCGGGACAGATCGAACGAAGAAGCACTGACTCGGCGCGGCCGTATGACGCACCCGCATTGAGAATCGTTCCGGACCACCTATGTGCGACAGAAGATCTCTGCGGGATTGCTCTGGGCGCTGACGCGACCGGCCAACGACCGGCTATCGGGACGGCACCCGTCCTGATTGACTCGCCACATGTCTGCTCGGAGTCTCACCGTGACCGGTGTCGTCGTGATCGCGTTCGCGCTGCTTGTGTGGATCATCAATCCGACGATTCATGGGGTGAGTTTCGTGGTGCTGGTCGTCGCGCTCGTCGCTGGCCTTGCCTGCGTCGTCCTGGGGATCGTGCGGCGTCCACGAGGTTGATCCTCGTCTGTGTTGAACCCCGTCCCACCGGGGGGATCGGTTATCGGGACGCCGCGAGGGGCTTCCCATCTGGTCAGCGCCGGCGGGGCTCGAGGTGGTAGTAGACAGTCATCGCAAGGTCGTTCTCCCCATCGGTCACGCTGCTCGCAAACGTCATGTCCTCGATCGACACATCGCCGAGATCATCGATGGTCTGCGCAACTCGCCGCAGCAGGGCAGCAACATCTCCTTGCCCTTCGCCTGCGGGGTTGCTCTGCGAGAAGTGGTTGATCGTCCAATCCATACGCTCCACGCTCCCGACCATAGCTGTGCCCTCGAGCGCCGAATGCGCCGGTCCGATTGCCGGTCGGCAACTGGAACTGCTTCGCGGGAGACACCCGCGGCTGCCGTGCCATGCTGACCGGGTGATTCTGCTGACCGAGGCCGTCCGCGGTGCGTGGCTTGTCGAGCGCGCCGGCCGATGGGCGACTGTCGGCGGTGTCGCTGGCACGGGCTTCGAGGCGTACGTGCGGCTGCTGCACCCGGTGGATGCGCACCGAATTAGACCGAACGCGGTCGACGATTGGGGCAATCCCGTAGATGTTGAGCACACGCGTTGGCGGTGGGCTGAGGTCGCGCGCCGCAACGGCCGGGTGATGCATTCCCTTGTGCAGTGGTGGCGCATCACTGACGAAGAGCAGACCAAGGACTGGTCGGATGGGTGGAGGGTTGGTCAGTCCGACGATGGGTGGTTCGACCCGGAGGATCTCGCGGTCCTGACCACGCACCTGCGGGCCGCGACACGGACCCCGGACGACCTGGTCATCGGAGCGTGGGAAGGCACCGGCAACCCGCCCTGGGCCGAGGGGGTGGGAGCACGCGCGCGCGCTCTCATGCAGATGCCCTGGCCCGGTCGGGACATGTGGTTGTTCAGCTCAAGCCTTTGCGAGCTTGCGGACCCGACGTGGGCGCACCGCACCGTGCCTGGATGGCAATGCAGCCGCTACGGACAGGAAGGGCCATACACGTCGCTGATCTGGCCCGAGGATCACACTTGGGTCGTCGCTTCCGAGGAAGACTGGGACTCGACGATCGTCGCCGGCTCACGCACACTCGTCGACAGCATCGTCGCGGACGCACACTTCGAAGCCTTCGAGGTGCACGAAGATGACGACCTGAGCTGGGACGGCGATCTCCTCAACCCCCGCCGACACCCGACACCAGGGCTCTGAGACGACCAGACGCCCGGTGAGGGATCGTCGACCGTGACGGGTTGCAGGGCTAGCTGCCGAAGCTGACGTCCTCCGGGCACGGCGGCTGATCGTCTCCCGCCATGAACCCTTCCAAGCTGCTTCGGACCGGCGCTCTGCCGCCCGCGCGGGGCACTAGGTGCGAACGGTCAAGGTCCTTCCCGGAGTCGAGGAAGACCCACCGGGTTAAGCGCAGCGGCCAACCCCAGTCATCACGGCGAACGATGCGTTCCGCCTGCTGCGCGATCCACTGAGAGACACGATCGGCGGTGCGCTTGGCGCCGTGCTCTCCGGCAGGTTCGAGCACATCGAGGTTCCCGTCGATTGGCCCGACGTCGTCGTAGTGCTTCTCGTCTCCCCAGCGGCACTCGGCGACGAAGCCGCCGTCGTCGTGCGTGAATGTGACCCACAGCCATCGGAGATCAGTCGTCAGGTGAGGGAGTTCAACGCCTACGAACGGCACGGCGATCTCGAGCGCGACGGACTGCTCCGCGCTCAGGCCGAGCCGCTGCCAACCCGTTGCGTGCTGACGGAGTTGCCGCACAAATAGCGCATCCTGCGCATCTGCCATTCTGACCCGTGGGAACCAATCCAAGTCAGACACAGCAGAAGGTTGGCATCTGCGACCGACCGCCGGCAACCCAACCTCGTCTCGGCAACCGATCCCCGGGCGGACGGCACCAGTTAGTCTCATGGCTGGCGCAGGGAGCTTTCGAAAACGTTCATCGCGCTGGGGGCGCTCTGCGACCGGGACGTAATGGTGCGCTCGTATTGTGTCGGGATGAGTCAGGTCAGCGCGCCCGTACCCCTTCCTCGTGCCCTCGTTGTGATGGCATGGGTGCTCGCCGCTCTGTTCAACGTGGTGCTCGTGAGCTTCTTCGCCTTGTACTCAGTAGCCAATGACTGGGCAGCAGAACGATCGGAAGTGACTGGGGCATTCGATCCGTCACAATTACTCCCGCATGACGCGGCGCTGTGGTTGAGTGCCCACGCCGCGATCGTTCTACTCGTGATGCTCGACGTCGTGGGTATCGCGCTGTTGCTGCGCTCGCGCCGGAGGCGCCTCACCCTGTCTCAGTAGCGGATCGGCTACCGAGACGGGTCGCGCTCGATGTCGACCCCGCGTAACGGCTGACGACGAGACGTTTACGAGCAGCTTCGCTCCGTGTCGTGGTCGCGTCCCAATCGACGTTCCGATGCGGTTACGCGGAAGGATCATCTGCCCTCTGCGGCTCGCAGCGCGCGCAGGTGCACCGTGGCCCAGGAGCGATACGGCTTCCACGCCTCGGTGATCTCATCGAAGGAGCGATAGGTTCCGTAGCGTCTCGTGATTTCGTCGCTCAGCTTGCCTTCGTGGTGTGGCAGCACGTCGGGGAAGTTCGCGCCGCGAATCACCACGAGCTCGGCCGAGAACGGTCCCATCCCCAGGATGCCCTGCACCTGCACGAACGCCTCAGCCGACGGCATCGATCGGAGGAACGAGCCGGAGAGTCTGCCGTCGAGCGCGGCCTCGGCGATCGCGTGCAGGTACTCCGCCTTGCGTCCGGGCAGGACCAGTGATTCCGCGAACAGCGCGGCAGGAGACGGGAAGGCTCCGTCGTCGCCGAGCTGCTGTGTGAGCCGTGTCTTGATCGCGGCCGCCTGCCGGATTTGCAGGCGTTGCGACAGCACCGACCAGACGGCGGCCTCGTAGGGCGAGAAGAAGCCGCACGGACGGAAGCCACGGAGCTGCGCCTGCGCCTCCGCGATGACCCCGTCGCGCATCGCGACGTCGGGCCAGCTGCGTCCGTCGATGTCGATCGACAGCAGCCGGCGGACCTGGTCGGTCGCGGCATCCAGATCCCCGGTGCCATCGACCACGATGCGGACGGACGGCCCGTCTTGGGTGATGACGGAGTCCACCCGCTGCCAGTCGGTGTCGCACAGGAAGGTGGTGTGGATGCCCGGTGCCTGCGTCTGGGACGCGAGCCTGCCGGGGGTGAAGCCCTCCCAGAACCGCCTGCTGGTGGCGAGCGACCAGGGCCCGACGACGTCGTGGACCGTCTCGAGTCGCGACACGGCGCTCAGTGCACGTACACCGCTGCCTCGGTGTCGGACACCTGGGGCAGCAGCTCGGACTTCGAACCACGGATGAACACGGCCGCGATGATCGATGCGAGCACCAGTCCGATCGCCGCAGCGAGGAACGCGACGGAGTACCCGCTGGTGAACGCGTCAAGTTGTGACCCGCCGGCGCCGAAGTCGGCCACGCGTGCGGCGTAGAGGGCGGTGAAGACCGACAGACCGATCGACCCACCGATCTGCAACGCCGAGTTCAGCGTGGCCGAGGCAGCGCCGGCGTCTTGCGGCTCGACACCCGTCAGCGCGAGGTTCTGCAGCGGGACGAAGACGAACGCCATGCCGAGACCCAGCACGATCAACGCCGGCAGCACCTGCACCAGGTACGAGCCATCGGCAGTGACACGGCTGAGGTAGGCGAGGCCGACGGCGGAGACCAGCGGTCCGCCGATCATCATGGGGCGCGGGCCGATGGTGGACAGCAGCTTCGTCGCCACCGGCACC
Organism: Curtobacterium sp. MCLR17_007; assembly: GCF_003234655.2. Lineage (NCBI taxonomy): Bacteria > Bacillati > Actinomycetota > Actinomycetes > Micrococcales > Microbacteriaceae > Curtobacterium > Curtobacterium sp. MCLR17_007. The sequence continues at coordinate 1,778,276 of NZ_CP126271.1, forward strand.
ATGACCATGATGCTCAGCGTGATCGGCAGCGTCGCCAGGCCGGCGAGCAGCGGGTCCATCCCCAGCACGATCTGCAGGTGGAACGACACGTAGAGCATGGCCCCGATCATCACGCTGCCGACGATCATCTGGACCAGGAACGCGCCACCGCGAACCGAGTCGGCGACGACCCGGAGCGGCAGCAACGGCTGCGCCACACGGCTCTCGATGACCACGAAGAGCACCAGCAGACCGGCACCCAGGGCGAGGAACCCGACCGTCTGGATCTGGCCCCAGCCCTGCTCGGCGAGGCTGAACCCGTACACCAGCGAACCCAGCCCGATCGTGACCGTGACGGCCCCGATCAGGTCGTAACGGTTGTTGCCTGCGGTCTGGGACTCCGTCACCAGCAGCATCCCGCCGACGAGTCCCACGACCACGAAGAACACGTTCACGAGCAAGCACCAACGCCAGTCGGCGAACTCGGTGAGCACACCGCCGAGCACGAGTCCGACCGCCGCACCAGCGCCCGCGACCGCTCCGAAGACCGCGAAGGCGGTGTTCCGCTCCCGCCCGCTCGGGAAGGTCACGGTCAGCAGAGCCAGAGCAGCCGGGGCGAGCAGGGCTGCGAAGACGCCCTGCAGACCGCGAGCGACGATCAGCTCGGTGCCGTTCTGGGCGAGGCCGCCGAACGCGGAAGCCGCACCGAAACCGAGCATCCCGACCAAGAAGGTGCGCTTGCGACCCCAGTAGTCCGCGACCCGACCGCCCAAGAGCAGAAGCGCACCGAACGCGAGGGCATAGGCGGTCACGACCCACTGACGTTCCAGGTCAGTGAGGCCGAGTTCCTGCTGCGCCTGCGGCAGCGCGATGGTGACGATCGTGCCGTCGAGCACCACGACGAGTTGGGTGAGCGCGAGGACGACGAGCGCCCACCAACGCTTGGGAGAAGCGGATGTGCTGAGCGCGGTCCGCGACGACGTCGACATGGGAAAACCTCCGGGCTTCGATTGGGAACGCCGGAGGTTTTCAGCCCCGGATCGCCTGGGCTGATGCACCAGGTCGACCACACCGATGGGAATCGGTCAGGCGCCCAGCATACCCCGCCTTCAACCCGGCCGGCTCACCTGCAGACCACTTCGTCAGCGATACGATCAACGCGTTCACCTTCGTGAAGCGGTCGCCCTGCAAGGGCGGTCCGGGGCTGGAAACCCTCGCATCCAGCCCCGTCGACTCTGCGTCGACTGACGTCGCGAGAGGTGGCTGGCGTGCGTTCCAAGCACAGGAAGCAGCCATGCGCATGCACACCCACACCTCGTCTCCCGCCGCTCCACTGACCGACCAGGTCGTCATCATCACCGGAGGCTCCAAGGGCCTCGGCGCAGCGATCAGCGCCAGCTGCGCGGCAGCAGGAGCCCGAGTCGTCCTCGTCGGCCGCAACGGTCAGGCACTGCGTGAGCACGCCGCGACGCTGGGGCAGGCTGCCAGCTGGATCCAGGCAGACCTGAACGACCCGGCGGCGCCGACCGAGGTCCTCGCACAGACCCTGGAACGCCATGGACGGGTCGACGGGTTGGTCAACAACGCGGGCACCGCGCACTTCGCACCGATCGAGCGGATCAGCGCGAGTGACATCGACGTGACGATGTCACTCGACGTCCGCGCACCGCTGCTGCTTGCCGGCGCGGCCGCGCCAGTGATGCGTGAAGGCGGGAGCATCGTCAACGTCTCGTCCACATTGTCTGCTGTCGGCAGCCCGGCAACGGCGCTCTACGCGGCGGCGAAGGGAGCACTCGATGCGGCCACTCGCGCCTTGGCAGCAGAGCTCGGCCCCCGCAACATCCGTGTGAACGGTGTCCGGCCCGGTCTGACCCGCACCGAGGCGACCGAACTCGCCCACAGCGACGGCGTCTTGTTCGAGACGTACCGAGCAACGGTTCCCCTGGGCCGCACTGGGACCGGCGCCGAGGTCGGCGACGCGGTGGTGTTCCTGCTGAGCTCGGCCGCCGCGTTCGTCACCGGGCAGACGCTGGCTGTCGACGGAGGGCACACCACCTCCAACCTCGCCGTCCGCCCATCGGCCGATCGGCACTAGGGGAATCGAGAACAGGCCCCTCACCCGCGTCGTTCAACCGAGCGACCGGTGCGGGCTCGGCCATGGGCCGACCAGATCACAGGCGCCGCCCGGTGTTTTCTTGGACGTCTCGATAGACGATCCGCTTTCGGACCCGTGTCCGAAAGCGGATGGCTTACCGGGCGCCAGTTGACGATCAACGCTTCCGACGGTCTTCCCGGTTCACCACCAGTGAGAATCCGACAACGAAGATCGCCCAGCAGACGACTTGCACCACGTGGCCGACTGATGGCGCACCCACCAAGCCCAGGACTGCAAAGAGCAATGCGAGCACCCCGAAAATGATCGCGACGATGAGCCACCTGCGCGTCTTGCGCCACGAACGCTGATTCGGCGACCCTTCAGGCCTGCTCACGGCAACACCAACATGTCGGCAGCGTACCGGCAGTTCTTGTCCGGAGTGGATCGGCTACTGGGAGGGCTCTGAGCAGCATTCTGCTCTTTCGGCGGCGATGCGTGAGGATGACGGCATGGACTCCGATGGTGAGCGCGCCGCCCGCGTCATGCAACTTCGTCGGGCGCTCCAGGCAGCTCAGCCTGGATCGGTCGCGAGCCTCAGGGGTTCCCTCGCTGAGGGGACAGCGGACGCGTGGAGCGATATCGACCTTTCGTGGCGTGTGAGCGTCGGCGACGACGCACTCAAAGTCTTGCCGCACGCACTCGAAGCGGCGGGGCGAGTCGAGTCACTTCGGCTCGACCCCGAACTCGACCCGGATCGTCGCCTGGTGTTCGTACGGTTCAGAGATTGGTCGTTGTTTCAGCGGGTGGACCTCGATGTGGTCGGTTCGTTCCACGGCGGTCGCGCGACCTGGGATCGTGGATGGTCTCGGGCAGAGAGCGCCTTGATGAATGCGGTCGCTGCCATCCGCGCGTCACATCGAAGGCGCGGCGACATTGACGGGCTGGTCAAGCGAGGGCTGGAGCGGGTGGGGGCTCCTGATCCCGGCGGGGCGTTGACGGATCGGCTGTCCGCCCTCATCGACGCCGCGGTCGCCGCCGACCCAGCTCAGACAGGTCTGGCACAACGTGTCTATGCAGAAGTGTTCGCACTCGGCAGTGCGAATAGATGATCTTTGCCGTTCGAACGGGGATCCGCTACCGGGCAGCTGCTACTGCCATACCAAGCTTCCCGCCGAGCCCAGCTGCAAGCACGTGTGCGTCCTGAAGAGGCATCCACCAGCACGTCCAGCTCACTGCCTCCCCTCCGTCGGACCTGAAGCGTTCGCCCGCCTGCCACCGTTCCGCGAGGTCCGCCTGCTGCACTGACATGAGGAAGAAACGGCGCACTGCGATCTCGTCCCGGGCCGGCCGCACGTCGTACCGTTCCTCACCGAGCGACCGCAACACACGGCCTAGGCAATCGGTTTCCTCGAACAGCTCCCGCACCGCGGCGCGCTCGGGCGTCTCGCCAAACTCGATGCTGCCGGCGGGTACCTGGACCCCGGTCCTCGTCAGCGGGATCGTGTCGTGCGTGAAGACGAGAAGGTGCCCGTCGTGCACCACGTAGCAAACGACCTTGTCGACCTCGATTGGCATGAGTCCACGGTACGGTCCCCTCAGGGAGCCCGCAGGTGGCTCAGGGCGTTGTCCGGTACCCGATCGGCTATCGGTACAGCTCATCCTCGGAGTGACGGGCCGATAGCGTGAAGAGATGGCAACCGGCGTGAAGTATGACTCTCTCTGGGACGAAGCTCACCGGTCCTTCGATAGGGGCGCCCTCCGCGTGGATCACGCGCCCGTCGACGGCGACCCACGCTGGGGTCTCAGCCTCGTCCTGCTTCCCCCGGCGCATCTCGCTGACTCGTTGGCCGCGGCCGCCGCTGAAATCGGTAGCCTCTACGACGGCACGCACCACATCTACAACGCCGCCGACCTGCACATGACGGTCACGAGCCTGGAGCCCTACCGCGACAAGGTCGCGCAGACGACGATCAAGCACTACGTTGACGCGGTCGAGCGTGCCCGCGATCTGCTGGACGTCAACGTTCGGCTGGTTGGGCTCGGCGGCTCGCCTTCCGGTGTGTTCGTCCAGGGCTTCGACGACGAGACGCTGGTACCGATCCGGCGACAGATGCGTGAGGCAGCGGCGGACCTACACGATGGCGTCGGGCCGCCGATGGCGTTCGTCCGCGACACGGCACACGTCTCCATCAGCGTCCACCGGGAAGCAGTCCCCGAGCCCCGAGCGGCCGAATACGTCCAACGACACAGGCGCACGGGCTTCGGCGACATGGCGGAAGCCACAGTCGCGCTCGCGCGGTATCGGGTGTCAGACCACTCGATGAGTGTCCAAGTCATTCACACCGTCCGGTAGCCGATCGGCAAGTGAGACGAACGATTTGGTCGGCGATCGCGCTAGCGCGACGAGCTGCGGCGCCCGTTGAACGACCGTCTTCCGGACACTCCCGATGCGGATGAGCGCCGCCAGTGCGGGGTTGCGCGGTACTGCCTCTGCTCTGATCAAATCGATGTGACGACCCCACTGGGTCGTACTCTCGACGCGTGAGCGACCCGAGAGAACCTTCCCTCCCCAGGAACAAGGCAATGAGCAATGGGTCGCGGCCACGCAGCAAGCCAGGGTGCTTGTAGAACGAGGACCTATCATCGTCGGTGCGTCAGCGCAGGCCGCATTGACTGGACTGACCCTCGTCTTCTTCGCGCTCGGCACGACCCTGGCGGCGCTCGAGCCGTCGCCGTGGGAGGCAATCGTCAGCGGTGCTGGATTCACCGTCGCTCTGCTCGGGTGGCTGTGGGCACGTCGGCACGACGGCTTGGAGCCCTTCCTCGCCAGCGGCGAGCAAACCCCCGTCTCACTCCTCGATCGCGATCAACGGCGAGCCCTCCGGTCGCAGATGCGCGGAAAGACGCCGCCCACTCCCTACTCGAAGGAACTCGTCGACCTCCTCACACGTCGGCAGCAAGCATCGGCAAGGCACATCTGGCCGACGCTCATCGGGTTCGGGGTCGCCCTCGTCGGCATGAACCTCAACTCGGGGAGGTTTCTGCTCGCCTTCCTGGCGGTCAGCGTCATCATCGCGGTCGCCAGCTGGATCGAACGGCGTCGGTGGCGGCGAACGCGCGCACTGATCGCTGGCCATCAACGTCAGTAGTTGAGATCTTGACGTTCCTGGTCCTGCCGAGGATTGCGCGTACGCGCGAGACCTCGCGCCCGCACGGCAAGCGGCTTCGATCGAAGCAACAGACTCCAACCCGACGACGGCCGGCAGACGATCCGTGAACGGACAGAGCGCACATCGCTGCTCCGTGTTGTCAACCGAGCAGGCTGCGCAGCCCCGTGACCGCCGTCACGAGCCCGACTACCGCAAGGACTGCTCCGAGCATCCGCATCCATGCGGTTCCCCAACGGGCAAGTGGGCTCCAGGTCAGGCCGGCTCGCTCCGCAGCGCGGATCCACCCGGCGACAATCTGCGGGAAGGTGATGACGAAGGTCCCCCACAGCAGGACGAGTGTGCCGAAGATCAGGGGAACCATGGCGCCAACGCTACTGCCGCCGGTGAACAGCTCTGAGAGCGTCCGGTGGCCGATCGGGTAGCGAGACGGTTCTTGATCGTTCTGCAGGAGATGTCGCTGGAGATGGTCGTCGGTCAGACGGAGAGCGTCGGTGCGGGTGCACAACTCCGCGAAGTCGTGGTGGCCGCCCTCGAACAGCATCAGTTCGCGCTGGACGCCCTGCGCTGTGAGGGTCTTTCGCGATGCGCTAGTCGCGTCGGTCGGTGCCGCCGTCGTGCCGGAACGTCGCGCGGTACTGCTGCGGCGACGTGCCGAGATGACGGTGGAAGGCGCTGCGGAACGACGCGGGCGTTCCGAGCCCCACGTCGTGCCCGATGCGCTCCACGGGGTCGTCGGTCGTCTCGAGCAGCTGTCGAGCGCGATCGATGCGTGCCGCGGTGAGCCACGCCAACGGCGAGGTCCCGGTCTCCTCGCGGAACCTGCGGGCGAGGGTGCGCCGCGAGACGTGGGCCTCGCGCGCCAGCATGTCGATCGTGACGACCCGATGGAGGTCCCGGAACATCCACTCGCGCAGGTCGTCGAGCCGGTGGCCGGTGGGTCGTGGACGAACTCGGTCGACGTACTGCAGCTGTCCACCAGACCGGCTCGGCGGCGCCACGAGGGCCCGTGCGTGGTCGTTGGCCGCCGCGGCACCGTGGTCGCGGCGGATCAGGTGCAGGCTCAGGTCGATGCAGGCGGTGACCCCGGCCGAGGTCAGGACGTCGCCGTCGTCGACGTACAGGCGGTCGGGCTGCACGTCGACCGAGGGGTGGCGCTGCCGCAGCTCGTCGACCTTCTGCCAGTGGGTCGTGGCCGGTCGACCGTCCAGGATGCCGGCGGCAGCCAGGGCGAAGGCTCCGGAGCAGAACGACACCAGCCGAGCACCGCGGGCGTGCGCGCTCCGCAACGACGCGACGACCCCGTCCGGCAGCGGGGTCGACGTGTCCTGGTACCCAGGCACGATGACCGTCTCGGCTCCCCGGAGCGCGTCCAACCCACGAGCGGTGGACAGGGTCGCACCGGCTGACGACAGGGGAGCGACGGTGACCGGCGTCAGGGCGTAGCCAGCCTGCGGCGTGAAGACCTGGGCGGCGACCCCGAACTCGAGCGGGAAGACGCCGGGCAGTGCCAGCAGAGCGATCCGGTGCATGGCCCGATCGTAGCGAAACATGACCTACGGGCCACTGCCGGTCGTGCTCGACGGTGCTTAGCCTCGAGTCATGACCGATCATCTGACGCTCCCCTCGACGCCCTGGCTCGACGAAGCGCTCACACTCGTGCGGGGGACCGAGCGTGCCGGGGTGACGGACCACAGCATCCGGACGTATCTGTTCGCCCGCCTGGTCGCAGAGCGGGACGGCATGACCACGGACGCCGGCCACCGCGACGACCTCGTGCTGGCGGCCTGTCTCCTGCACGACCTCGGCCTCGGCTCGCTCGCCACGGGTTCGACACGGTTCGAGGTGGAGGGTGCAGACATCGCAGCCGAGCTGCTGACGCGGCACGGAGCACCTGCCGGCGACGTCGACGTGGTCTGGGAGGCCATCGCCCTGCACTCGTCGCACGGCATCGCCGACCGCCGTGGCCCCGTGTCCTACCTGACCTACCGCGGCGTGTTCGCCGATGCGAGCGCAGAGACGGAGGGGCTCGACGCGGCTGCCGTCCGGCAGATCCAGACGGCGCTGCCGCGGCCCGCCGGCGACCGATCCGTCATCGACGCGATCGCTGACCACGCGGAACGATCGCCGGCTGCGGCGCCGCCGCACAGCATCGGCGCCGACCTGCTCCGTGAGCGGCGTCTCGCAGCAGGGGGCGCCGACTGAGCGCCGAAGACGGACGGGAGGCGCGGTGCGGGCTGGCACCGCGCCTCCCGTCAAGCAACGTCCCCAGCCCCGGCGGCGCGCAGGACGGCGGTCCTGGTCGACGCGGCGTCAGAAACGTCGCGGTCGACCAACAGCGCGCGCATGCCCGCGGAGCGCGCCCCCTCGACGTCCCGTTCGAGGTCGTCGCCGACGAAGAGACACTCGGCGGCCTCGACGCCCACCGCCCGCGCCACAGTCAGGAACGCCCGCCGGTCCGGCTTCTGGAACCCGATCTGTTCGGAGACGCACACCGCGTCGAAGGCGCCCTCGAGACCGGTCTGTGCGAGCTTGTCGCGCTGCTGTCTCTCGGAACCGTTGGTGAGCAGACCCAGGCGGTACCCCCGAGCGCGCAGTTCCTGCAGCAGGGACAGGCTGCCGGGGAACGCCCGCCACGACGCTCGGTACGCGCGGAGGTAGCAGTCGAAGAGTGCATCCAGACCGTCATCATCCGTCGGCGTGCGGTGGCCGAGCGCCGGCAAGACGGTTCGGAGACGCGCGCGCCGCTGCTCCGGGAAGCTGATCTGGCCGGCGCGCCAGCGTTCGAAGTGCTCGTCCTCGGCAGCGAACCAGGTGTCGAGCGCGGACTCCGTCGGGGTCAGGCCCTGGGACTCGAGGAACGTGGTGACGCCGGCTTGGGCCGCGCCCCGGTGGTCGAACAGGGTGCCGTCGAGGTCGAAGCAGACTGCGCGGAGAGCCCCCATCGGGCCAGGCTACGACGAAGCGCCCCGTCCGGTCGTCGCCCAGCGGGTTCGCTCAGCGGTCCCGCTCGAAGGCGAGATCGAGGGCCAGCTCAACGGCGTACCGGGCGCCATCCGGCACGAGCGGGGTCTGCGCGAGGTCGCCGAGGGGGACCCAGATCGGCTCGTACCGGTTGGTCGCTGACGCACGCTTGCACTCGGGACCGCCCAGCGTGACAACGTCGTCGTCCACGCTGACGACGAAGTAGGCCACCGGGGTGTCGCGTTCGACCGGCACGTCCAGCAACTCGCCGACGGTTCCCTCGAGGCTCGTCTCCTCGAGCAGTTCACGTCGGCATGCTGTGCGGAGGTCCTCGCCGTCCTCCACGCCTCCGCCGGGCAGGACGCAGTAGTGGCGGCCGCCGTTGCGGCGGTCGATCAGGAGCAGGTGCCCGTTCCGGATGACGACTGCCGCTGCCCTGACTCGCACGCGCCAAGCTCATCACGAGACCGGCCGCCGTGTCGCGCACATCGGTCGATCAACAGACCGGCGCGCAGCCCGCGAGAGCGTCACGGTCATGACCATCGTCGAGCGTTTCGTCGTCGGGGGGAGGGGGGGCACTGCTGGCTCGAGACGTCCGGCGCCGTTCTCGTAGTGTTGTGCGATGGACCTCGATCGTCTTTGGCCGTTGTTCGGGCTGCGTCTCATCACTCCGCGACTGGAACTCCGCCCCCTGCGCGACGAGGACCTGCCTGGGCTCGTCGACGCGGCCCTGTCCGGTGTGCACGATCCAGCCCGGATGCCGTTCGGTACTCCGTGGACGGATGCAGAACCGGCGACCTTGGCTCGTTCCCTGGCGCAGTACCACTGGAAACTCCGAGCCGGTCTGACCCGTGACTCGTGGGGCGTGAGCTTCACCGTGCTGCACGAGGGAACGCCGATCGGGGTGCAGGAGTTGCACGCTCGCCGCTTCGCTGCACGCAAGACGGTCGAGAGCGGGTCGTGGCTCTCGCTGGCACATCAGGGTCTCGGGCTCGGGACCGAGATGCGGTCGGCGCTGCTGCTGTTCGCGTTCGACCACCTCGGAGCGGAGTGGGCGGAGTCGAGTGCAGCGGCGTGGAACGAGCCGTCCCTTCGGGTGTCCGCGAGGCTCGGGTACCTGGTCAACGGCGTCACCAGGGCCCAGACCCGCGCCGACGAGGTCGTCGACGAGGTCCGGGTCCGCCTGAAGCGGACGGACTTCGCCCGGCCGAGCTGGAGTCTGACGGCCGACGGGGTGGAGGCAGCGATCGGACTCCTGCGTGAGTAGAGCGGGCTGACGGACGGCTGCGGCAAGGACGAGATGTTCACGGAACGATCTGGTGGTGGCGCTGCGGTCGACGATCGACTACTGGAACACCTCGGGAAGTGCGGCGATGAACTCGTCGAAGTGGCTGTACCAGACCGAGTGCGCCGCACCGGGAACGTCACGGACCGCAACACCGCGGGCGCTGTGCAGCGCCGCCGTCTCGTCGTCGACGTACCGACTCGGGTCCGCGCGAACGATGATGGACCCGGCCTCCGGCTCGAAGGACATCCTCGCGCCCATCGACTGCGCGACGGCGGTGGGAGGATCGAACCGTTGGGCGGCGCGAGCCTCCACCTCACAGTCCTGCTCGCTGTAGAACGGCCGGGATGCTCGGAGTCCGGCGTAGGTGCGCAAGCGCGCGTCCTCCTCGTAGGCTGCGACGAGCTCGTCCCGGTCCCGTCCTCCACCACCAGCGGCGAACGGCGTGTCGACGTAGACCGACAATCTCGGTGCGAGCACACCAGACGACACCGCCGCTGCCAGCAGCAACCCACCATAGGAATGTCCGATCACGAGGTCGGGCACTGTCCCGCACCCGTTCGCAAGAGAGTCCGCGACCGATCGCGCGGCGCGGTCCACCGTCATCGTGTCATCGCTCGGAGACATCCCGTGCCCGGGTAGATCGACCGCGTGGACGCGGTAACCGCTCGAGACGAGCAGCGGGACGACCCGCTGCCAGCTCTCGTGCGACCCCATCATCCCGTGGAGCAGTACGGCATTCCGTTCGCCTCGACCCTGCACCACGACGTTGAGCAACATCCCGACAGCGAACCACATCGCAGGCTGTGTGTTCCGACGGCGAGGCGCCGTCGATGGACCGGCCATCGCGCGCTCATCCGCAATGGATGTCCACCGGGACGAGCCGTCAGAGCTTCGGGAGCGTCCGACCCGCGCTCGCGTGGAGGTAGTCGAGACCTTCGACCACCAGAGTCCCGAGGATGAGGTCGGCGCGCAACGACTCCACCTCGAGCAACGCGGCTTCACGTTCAGTTTCGGAGATCAGTCCCGACGCGCACGCGGCGGCGAACTCGTCTTCATCATCGACAACGAACGAGCCATCGCGCCGCAGCAGCGGATCAAGCTCGAGATCGTCGAACTGCCACTCGTCGCGCGACTCTCTGGGCGGCGTCGCGATGTCGACGTGCACGACGTACTCGGAGCCGAGCACCCAATGCGCGACGAACCAGGCTGCATGAGGAAGCAGGATGATCGAATCACGGCCCCGCCCCTGGGCATCCTGGGCAACCTCGCACGTCGAAGTCGGGCCGTCCCGATCGGTACCGGTGTGGCCGCTCCCAGCGGGTGTGAAGACCCCGGCCCCGCGCTCGTCGACCGCGACCACGTACCCACGCCAGGACCGGGTACCCGCCGGACGCTTCCGTTTCACGATCGTCACGACGTCGAGATCCTCAGCCGCGACAGCCATGGCGCAACGATGGACGAGCAGGGATCATCCGCCAGGCGTGTACTGCGTCTGAGCCAGGCTGGAGAACGTCAGCGGCGAAGGATGCTGCCGCTCGCATGCGCACCGCAGCGGCAGTCGGATGCCCTCACCAGTAGAGTCCGGTCATGGCGCTGGTGCTGATGTGTGGTCTGTCCTTCTCCGGCAAGAGCACCCTCGCGACGCAACTGGCGGTCGAGCTGGGCGCTGAGCTGCTGAGCCTCGACGGGATCAACGTGGAGCGCGGTTTCCACGGCGGCCAGGGCATCCCGTTGGAGGAGTGGGCGAACACCAACCGGATCGCACACGAACGAGCTGGCGCGCTGCTCGCTTCCGATCGTCACGTGGTCGTCGACGACACCGGTTCACCCCGGTTCATCCGCGACGCGTGGCGTGCGACGGCGACCGAATCGGCGGCACCGTTCGTGCTCGTGTGGGTGCAGGTCTCGCCCGAACTGCAGCGTCGTCGTGTGCTGGCAAACCGCGACCAGCCGTCACGGGCGGACGTCACCGACGCCGTGGTGACCGAGCACGCGGCGAGCTTCGAACCTCCGATCGAGGAAGACCCGTTGGTCGTCGACGCGGCTCGGACGACCGACCCCGCCACCGTCAGCGCCGTCGTCGCAGAGATCGGGGCTCGCATCGTGCGATCGCCGACCCCGCGCCCGCGTACCGGCGGCCTCGGGAGTCCTGACGGGACGGGACCGACGCGATGATGCGACCCCTGGTCCTCTCGGGAGGGCCGGCAGTCGGGAAGACCACGTGCGGTCGAGCGCTCGCGGCCACCCATGACCGGGCCGCGTACATCGACGGCGACGACATCCGCCAGCTCGTGGTCACCGGCGCCGCGACGCTGTGGTCCGGCCCCGAAGGTCAGGCGCAACACGAGCTCGCGGTCCGGAACACCGCTGCACTCGCGATGAACCTGCTCGCCGACGGCTTCGTCGTCACAGCATCCGACGTGGTGACGGCGGACGTCCTCCCCGTGTACCGCGAACAGTTGCCGGACTGCTTCATCGTGCACCTGGCGATCACCCTCAACGCAGCGCGTGCACGAGCAGCCACCCGCCCGGTGTACATCACGGACGAGGAGTTCGAGCTGCTGCATCGGATCACCGCTGCTCCACCAGCGGTCGACCTCGTCATCGACGTCACCGACATGACCGTGGAGCAGCAGATCGGACGGGTACGCGACGCCTGGACGGCGGCCGAGAAGCGCTGACCGGAGCCGATCGCTCGCGGAGGTGGAGTGCCCGCCGATCGCGATGCATGCTCGCAGCGGCGGCTGACGTCGGACGCACGGTCGTCTCCGGGACGGCCACCGAGCCTCCCGGCTGGTTCCGACAGTGGCGGATCCTGGTCGGCCAGTCCCTGACCTACAAGGGCGCCTTGATCCTGACGACGGCGGGCAGCGCGGGCCTGCAGGGGACGCAACCGCTGTTCATCGGTTGCGGCTCACCGCGCACGGCGTCTGGACGGTGTTCTCTGGACAGAGGTCGAACTGACTCCTCGTCGGCGAGGAGCGGCTGCTGGGGGATCTACTACCGAGGCGGCTCCTGCCCCTTCGTGCGAGCACCCAGGACGCCCTCGACGACCCAGCACGCGAGACCGACCACGATGAGCGCGACGCCGATCCAGACCGAGGCTCCGGTGCTCGTCGCCGCGTTGCCCGCCCACACCGCTATGCCGTACAGGACCAGGAAGAGGCCCACCCCGCCGACGATCGCCGTGATGAGCTTCGGGCGAGGCGTCCCTCTGGGCCGCGTGATCCCGAGGAAGTCGAGTACTCGTCGCATGCAGCCGAGCCTAGGGCGCTGCCGCCACTCGAGGTCACGGACCGAGGGCGCGCGCGGACAGCGACCGATCCGATCGAGATGGTGGAGCGAAGCGCGTCAGTTGACGGACGTGACCGACACGGAACCGCGGAGTGCCCTCGGCCCGAGGCGGTGTCCGATCGGCCCCCGGGCACCCCGACTCGTACGCTGGTCCGATGGAGAGCCTGATCCGCTTTGCTCGTCCAACGGACGCGGCGGCTGTCGAGCAGATCGAGAACGCGGCCGATCGGCTCCTGATCGATCGGCTCCAGCCCGAGGGATGGTCTGATGCTCCCTCGGGAGACACCCGACTGGCCGGTCATGGGTTCCTGCTCGTCGTGGAGCTGGTCGGCGGGGACGTCGCTGGGTTCGCACACGTGCTCGAGGTCGACGGAGTGTGCCACCTCGAGCAGCTCTCGGTACACCCTGCGCACGCTCGGCAGGGTCTGGGCCAGGCGCTCGTCGACGCCGCGAAACGGCAGGCTGCGGCTCGCGGCTACACGCGGATCTCGCTGCGGACGTTCGCGGATGTGCCGTGGAATGCCCCGTTCTACCGATCAGCTGGTTTCGTGGAGGAAGAACCAGCAACAGAGTTCCACCGGTCGCTGGTCGACACCGAATCCCGGCTGGGTCTCGACGCGTACGGACGCCGGGTGCAGATGACAGCATGCGTCGCGGGACTGTTGCCGTAGGACAACCCACTCGCGGACGGGCGTGCACGGCTGGTCGGTCCAACTCGGCGTACCGGACGAGGCGCCTCGCGACCACGCAGACCCGCCAGGAGCTCGGTGGCGCTGTCAGGGCATGGAGGTCTCGGGCGTCCGGACAGGATCTGTCGACGGGTGCTCCTCGACGTACCGGCGGGCGCGCCGGACGCGGATGACCGTTCGCGGGAGCAGCCAGGCGAGGACCACGACCATGAAGACCAGGAAGAGGACCGAGAACACGACCAGGCTGCCGCGCAGGATCCCGCTGACGAACTGGAACGCGATGGAGACGTACAAGAGCGTGACGTAGGCCGTGTTGAACTGCAGAACGACCTGGATGACCTGCGCGTACCGCACCGCCCCCGCCTTCTCGGCCTCCTCGAGTGGGACGGCTCTGCCGCGGAGGACGAGCTTCGCGTACCGCCGCAGCCGGTCGAGGTCGCGTCCCCCGGCGTCGCGCAGCAGTCGGCTGAACGGGAGCGCGACGATGATCGATGCGAATGCCGTGGCGAGGAACGTGAGCTGCCCGGCCAGCAGGATCCCGACCAGCGCCTCCCGGGTCGTGCTGGGGTCGAGGACGTTGAGCACGGCGGTGCCGACTGACGAGACGATCGCGGCGATCACGAACGTGATGCCGATCCTGACGACCTTTCGACGGATGACGTCTGGGCCGGGGAGGACCTGGTCCCTGAGCTCGACCATCGGGGTGTCCAGGCGGCGGAACCGGCTGCCGATCGGGCGCGCGACGACGAACAAGATCGCGGAGCCACCGACGAGCACGGCAGGCACCCACACCGGCGCCTGCGCGGACGTGCTCGCGACCACGACGACGACCGCGGCGACGACGTCGACGGCCACGACGACGAGGAAGGCACGCCGCAGGTACCGGCTGCGGCCGGACGGTGTCCGGTCGTCGAAGTACGCGGTCCAGGAACCGACGACCAGGGGACCGAAGACGAGGAACGGTGACGCTGCCGCTGCGCTGACGAGCAGTCCGTCGGGGGCTCGCCCGAGGTGCAGGGCGATGAGCAGCCCGGCACCGAGGGCCAGGGCGGTCGTGACGACGATCGTCACCAGGAAGGCCAGGACTCGCATGCACGCTCCTCGGGTGGCATCGGCACGTTGTCGACGCTGATCCCGATCATGGCCGCTTCGCTCCGCGCCGGGACGAACCGTGCGGTTCCCCGCACCGGACGGGCGGTGGGCGGACGCCTCGACACCCGGATCCGTACGCAGGTGCGGCGCCGATGCAGGGTGCCTCAGCCCTGGGCGGTCGGCCTGATGACGACCTCGCCGACGTCGACCCCGTCGGGCTGTTCGACGGCGAACGCGACGGCACGGGCGACTGCCTCTGGCGGCATCGCGATCGCGTCCCGCTGGGCGATGAGCGCCGCGGCGGTGTCCGCACTCGCACCGGCGCCGACCCCCTCGGTGTTCGTGAACCCCGGGCTGATCACGGTGACACGGAGTGACGGGCCGGCCTCTTGCCGGAGTCCCTCGGACAGCACACGCACCGCGGTCTTCGTCGCGGCGTACACGCCCTGCGCCGGGACGATCCGGTGCGCGGCCGTGGAGGCCGTGTGCACGAAGTGCCCGCCGCCCTGCGCCCGGAACACCGGCAGTGCGGCGGCGATCCCGTTGAGCACGCCGGTCACGTTGACGTCGATCATCTGCTGCCAGTCGTCGACGCGCACCTCGTCGAACGGCGAGATCGCCATGCTGCCGGCGTTGGAGAACAGGACGTCGAGGCTGCCGAAGTGCTCGCGGGCCGCGGCGACGAGCCGCTCCAGGTCCTCGCGGCGACGGACGTCGGTGGGGACGGCGATCGCCTGACCGCCGTCGGCGGTGATGTCGTCGACCAACGACGTCAGCCGATCGGCACGACGTGCACCGAGCACGAGGCGCGCTCCCGCGGTCGCGAGGTGTCGGGCGGTCGCGGCACCGATGCCGCTGGACGCGCCGGTGATCGCGATCGTCTTGCCGTGGATGCCGGTCATGGTGACTCGATTCGTCTAGGGTAAGTGGACACCTGTCTGCCACTGGAGGAGCGTACCGGACACATGTCCACTTCGTCGAGTGACCCAGACCCCGCGCTCCGCACGGACGCGCAGCAGAACCGCCGCCGGATCGTCGAGATCGCGCGCCGGGCCTTCGCCCATGACGCCAGCGCCACGATGCAGTCGATCGCACGCGCAGCGGGAGTGGGACAGGGCACGCTCTACCGGCGCTTCCCGACCCGCGAAGCACTGCTGGTCGAGGTGTACCGCGAGGACTTCGAGCGGCTGACCGCGGCAGCGGGCGTCTTGCTCGCCGAGCACCCGCCGGTCGAGGCCCTGCGCCGCTGGTTCGACGAGCTCGCGGCGTTCGGGCACCTGAAACACGCCCTGTCGAGCGTGCTGGACGCGGTGACCCGTGCCGAGCTGCACGATGACCAGTACGACCGGATCCTCGCCGCGGTCGGACAGCTCCTCGACGCCGGCAAGGCCAGCGGCGAGCTCCGGGCCGACGTCGCGCCGGACGAGGTGTTCCCGCTCCTGGCCTTCCTGTGGCACGTCCCACCACAGTCCGACGAGCGCACCGGGCACCTGCTCGACCTGGTCCTCGACGGGCTGCGCGAGCCACGACGATCGACCTGAGCGGGGCTGGCGACGTCGGAACGATCGATCACCCCGGCAGTCGCTCAGGCTGACACGGGCTCGTCGTCCCACGGCACCGGCGTGGTGGTGCCGGACTCCCAGTCCGCCCGGAGCATCCCATAGCCGACCGAGGCGAGCGGGGGACCGCCCTCGACCGGCCAGCCCGCCCGGTAGTGCGCCTCCTTGACCCAACCGGCACGCAGGAACGTGCGGCGCATCGCGGTGTTGTCCTCGCGCGTCTGTCCCTCGAACCGGTCGGCTGCGTCGAAGGTGCGGAACACGTGGTCGGTGGTCGCCCGGAGCGCGCGCACTGCCAGGCCGCGACCACGGTGGGCGCCCGCGATCCGCAGGTCGAACAGCGGCACGGGGTCGGCGAGGTCCTCGAGACGGACCAGCCCGACCCGGCCGTGGTCGTCGGCGTCGAGCCAGAACGTGTCGTGCTCGTCGTCACGCCATGCGCCTTCGTCGATCGCGCGCTGGGCGTCGGCGACCCCGATGCTGCGACGGACGTGGAACGGGAAGTCCTCGGTCGTCAGGAAGGCGACCAGGGCGTCGCGGTCGGCACCAGCGGGGTCCATACGGGTCAGGCGTACCGTCATCCGGCCACGGTACCGCCGACGCTCGTCACACCCGCGCGTCGATCTCGTCCGCCGACGCCTCGCCGACTGCCGGACGCTGACCGGCACGCAGGGCGACGCGAGCCAGCACCGCTGTCGGCACCACTGTCAGTGCGACGATCACGGCGCCGACGAGCGCCGGCCCCGCGACACCGAGTGCGCCGAGCGTCCCCCCGGCGATCGCCGTCCCGACCGCCGTGCCGAGGTTGAACGACGACACCGTGAAGGCAGACCCCAGCGTCGCGGCAGGACCGGCGGCACGCACGGCCAGGTGGATCAGGACGCCGTTCGCGCTCAGGCCGAACAGCCCCAGGACCACCAGGAGTGCCGACGTCACCCAGGGCAGACCGGACACGGCGCCGATGCCGAGCAGCAGCAGCGTGCTCACGGCCGGCGTGACGACGGTGACCACGTGCGGGTGCCGGTCACCGAGCCGTCCACCGACCACCGTGCCGACGAACGAGCCGACGCCGAAGCCGGTCAGGACCAACGGCACGAGGGTCGACGGCACACCGGCCCGGTCGGTGAGCAGGGGCGCGATGTACGAGTACGCCGCCACCACACCGCCGGTCGTCGTCGCACAGGCAGCCAGGACGAGCCACAGCCGTCCGGACCGCAGGCCGGCGAGCTGGCCGCGCACCGACACCGCGTGCGTGACACGGCCGTGGGGAACGAAGCGGGCGACCAGCACCGCGGCGACGACGGCGGCCGCGGCGATGGCCCAGAAGGTCCCGCGCCATCCGAGCACCTGCGCGAGCACGGCGCCGAGCGGCACACCGAGGACGGTGCCGAGCGAGCCCCCCGCGCCGATGACCCCCTGGGCGCGCGACCCGAGCCCCGGACCGGCGGCGTCCGAGGCCACGACGGCGGCGACGGACCAGAACGCCCCAGCCGCCAGCGCGGTGAGGAACCGGGCCGCGAGCAGCGTGCCGAAGTGCGACCCGGTGGCGACGACGACGTGGCCGACGATGAACACCACCAGCGCGAGCACCAGGGTCAGGCGTCGGGGGAGTCGCAGTGTCAGCAGCGTCATCGACGGACTGCCGACGATCATCCCGACGGCGAACACGGTGATCAGCAGACCCGTGTGCGCCAGCGAGATGCTCAGGTCGCCGGCGATCGCGGGCAGGATCCCCGCGACCACGAACTCCGACGTGATCATGAGGAACGTGCCGAGTGCCAGGACGTAGACCAGGAACGGCAGCCGCGTCACGACCGCACCCCGCTGACGGACGCGGTCCGGCCCCAGTTCGCCAGCAGCTGCAGGGCCTCGGCGTTCCGCGACCCGGGTTCGGCGGTGTACACGAGCAGGTTCAGTCCCGCACCCGCGATCGGCACCAGGTTCTCGTAGGAGAGTTCCACGTCCCCGACCAGCGCGTGCCGGAACGTCTTGCGACCGGAGCCGTGCAGGCGGACGTCGTGCTTCGCCCACCTGGCTCGGAACTCGTCGCTCCGGGTGCTCAGCTCGCCGATCAGCTCCTGCAGCCCCTTGTCGTGCGGGTCCTGTCCGGACGCGGTCCGCAGCATCGCGACCGAGACGTCCGCAGCGCCGTCCCAGTCCGTGTAGAGCCGCCGCGAACGGTCCTGGTGAAGGAAGGCGAACCGTGCGAAGTTGGGCTGGTCGGGCTCGGCGTCGAACAGGTCCGCGTACAGCGCGTGGCACAGCGGGTTCGCCGCGACGACGTCGAGCCGTCCGTTCTGCACGAAGGCGACGGCGTCGGTGATCGCGTCGACGACGAACCGCATCGACGGTCGCAGCGCGTCCGCCTGGCTCGTGCCACGCCGCTGCCGCACCGGTGAGCTGTTCGCCGTGCGTGCCAGGTCGAACAGGTGCGAGCGCTCGGACTCGTCGAACCGCAGGGCCGTGGCGATCGCATCGAGGACCACGTCCGTGACCCCGCCCAGCGCCCCGCGCTCGATCCGCGCGTAGTACTCGACACTGACACCGGCCAGCATCGCGACCTCACTGCGACGCAGGCCCGGCACACGGCGGCCGGGTCCGCCCGGCAGGTCGACCTGCTCGGGTCGCACCCGCGCGCGCCGCGACGTCAGGAAGTCGCGGACCTCTGGGTTGTTCGTCATGGGATCGACCGTAGGCGCGAGGCGCGCGTCGAGGGGTGCCGCAGCGGGGAACCCCAGCCGGCCCGACCGTCACAGCCGCAGTCGCAGCAGGAGTGAGTCGCCGTGCACCGGATCGGGTTCCCGTTCCCCGGTGTCGACGAACCCGAGCTTGTCCAGCACGTGCAGCGACGCGGCGTTCCACGCGCGGACCGTGGCAGCCAGGTGCCCGTAGCCGTGGGAGGCCGCGTCGTCGACGATCACGCGCGCCGCCTCGGTCGCGAACCCCTGACCCCAGGACGCGCGGAGGAACTCGAACGCGAGCTCGGGTTCCTGTGGGACACCAACGCTGTTCGCGACGAGCCCGCAGTAGCCCACCGCCTCGGCCGAAGTCGCGAACTCGACGACGAACAGCCCGGGCGCGGGAGTCCGCTCGTCCGTCCGGATCCGCTGCTCCAGTTCGGCGACCGTCGGGTGCCCGTCGGGCGTGATGCGTCGACGCGCCGGGACCCGGTCGTCGCGCTCCTGCCAGAGCCGGCGCTGGAAGGCGGCGTCCGCGACCCGCCAAGGACGCAACCGCAGCCGCTCGGTCCGGAAGCCGTCGTCGTGGTCCATGGCAGCATCATGCCCCGTCGCGGTCACGGCACCAGCACGATGCGGCCGAAGACCCGCCCGTCGTCCATCTGCCGGTGCGCCTCGGCCGCCTGCGCCAACGGCAGGACCGTGTCGACGACCGTGCGGAGCTCGCCTCGAGCAGCGGCGTCGAACTGTGCAGCGCGGACGGCATCGCGTTCGCCCGGGTCCACCGAGGCCAGGCTGAACGTGGCGACCGAGCGCGACTGCTGGAACGACCGCATGAGACGCATCCCGAAGTCCGGCGGCGGGAAGCCGGCGACGGCACCGACCAGGACCAGCCGCCCGTTCGGCGCGAGGAGGTCGATGAACCGCGGGACGTCTGCGCCGCCGGCGACGTCGATGACCACGTCGAACTCCGTGGGCGCGTCCGGCGCGCCGACACCGGCACGGTCGAGGACGTGGGTCGCGCCGAGTTCCCGCAGGCGCTGTCCACGGTCGGCGGAGGACGTCGTCACGCTCACCGACGACGCCCCCTGCCGCGTGGCGATCTGCACCGCCGCGATCCCGATGCTGCCGGCAGCGCCACGGACGAGGACCGTCTCACCAGCGCGGACGTGCGCGTGGGCGAGGGCGAAGTGCGCCACGGTGGCGGCGCTGCCGAGCGAGACCGCGTCGACGGACGAGAGCCCCTCGGGGATCGGGACGACGTCGTCGATCCGCGCGAGCGCCTGTTCGGCGTAGCCGCCCGAGGTCCCCGTGAACCCCCAGACCCGTCGCCCGACGTGCACCGGGTCCACCTCGGCGCCGACCTCCGTGACGACCCCGGCGACCTCGCTGCCGAGCACCATGCCGACCGGGTGCCCTGCGCCGAGCGTGCCACGGCGGATCACGGCGTCGACGCCGCCGACACCGATCGCCTCGGTGCGGATCACGACCTGGTCGTGGCCCGGCGTCGGAGCGGGCAGGTCGACCAGCTCCATCCCGCTCGGGTCACCGAACGCTCGGATCGTCACTGCACGCATGGGGTCTCCTCGTCATCGCATCCGGACCGGGTACGGTCTGGACGGTAGTGGACGACCGTGTCCACTTCGACGAAGTGAGGACGATGGACGCCGATCCGACTCGGAAGCTGCGTGCTGACGCGCAGGACAACCGGGACCGCATGCTCGTCGCGGCGCGGGAGCTGTTCGCCGAGCGCGGGCTCGACGTCGGGATGCGCGAGATCGCCCGGCGAGCGGCGGTCGGACCGGCCACGCTCTACCGGCGGTTCCCGACGCGGCAGACGCTCATCGACGAGGCCTTCGCCGTCGAACTCCGGTCCTGCCGAGCGATCGTCGAGCGGGGCGCTGCGCACCCGGACGCCTGGCACGGTCTCCGTGGCGCGCTCGAAGAACTCACCCTGCTCAGCGCGAGCAACCGGGGCTTCGTCGACGCGTTCACCGCGACGGCCGACGTGAGCGCCGCCCTCACGGAGCACCGACGCCGACTCCTCGGCATGCTCGACGGACTCGCCCGTCGTGCGAAGGCCCAGGGCGCGCTGCGTGCTGACTTCGTCGCGAGCGACCTGGTGCTCGTCCTGCGAGCCGGGCGCGCGGTCGGCTCGGTCGACGCGACCGACAGCGCAGCCGCCGCGCGTCGCTTCGTCAGCCTGATCGTCGACGGGCTGCGACGCTGACCGGCAGGCAGCCGCTCGGACCACCGGACGGGAGGCCCGGTGCCAGCTGGCACCGGGCCTCCCGTCCGACATGCGGTCGCGGTCAGCGACCGGCGTTGGCAACCGACAGTGCGCGCGCGTAGTCGACCGTCGGCAGCGCGGTGAAGCCGAGCGACTCGTACAGCGCGCGGGCCGGCGCGTGGAACTCGTCGCCGCCGGTGCCGATGTGCACGACCTCGACGCCGCGGGCGGTCAGCCGGTCGATGACCGCCGTGCAGAGGGTCCGCGCGACGCCGGTACGGCGCGCGGTGGGGCGGACGGCGACCATGTCGAGCCGCCCCGACGTCCCCCCGGTGACGTTCCAACCGACGAAGCCGAGGACCCGGCCGTCCGCCTCGGCGAGGGTGACGAACCGGTCCTGCGACGGGTCGAGCAGCGCGGGGACCTCGTGTCGGTAGTCGTCCTCCCACCGACCGTGGTCGTGGCGGGTCACCTCGGGCCGGAGTTCCAGGAGCGAGCCCGTGAAGAGCGGCCGGAAGACCTCGATCGTCAGGTCGACGAGCGCGGGGACGTCGGCGGGCGTGCAGTCGCGGATGTGCATGGGTGATGGCCTTTCGAGAGCGTGCTGGAGGAGTCCTCCCGTCGATGACGAGAGGCCGTGTGGCCGTGTCGGCCGTTCCTTCAGTGGCGGGTGCGCCAGCTCGCGAAGCAGTCCATGGCGGCAGCGTAGCCGCGGAGGGCTCAGGCCGCCCGCGCCCGGAACCAGCGCACGAGCTCGCGGACCGCGGGCACCGACGAGACGGCGTCCCCCTGGTGCGCGTCCAGGTCGTCGAACGTCGCGCGGTAGCCGGGGACGCCCTCGAGCTCCTCGTTGCTCGGGAACCCCATCGTCCACTCCGGGAACTGCCGTTCCTCGATCAGGTCCTCGAGCAGCACGGTGACCTTCGTGTGGCGGCTGTCGTCACGGATGGTGTGCATCTTCCCGCGGACCGCGGCGTCGGGTCCCTCGAGCACCTGCAGGAAGTAGCCGTTCCGGAAGAGCAGCATCCCGGTGATCCCCGTCTGCTCGTTCGACGCGCGGCTCTGGGTGAGCAGCGCGGTGAGGTCGGCGGGCTCGAGGGTGCTCGTGGCGACGCTGGAGTAGATGAGGGACAGCATGCGACCGATCGAACACCGTGGTCGCTGGGGTATGCGGCGCCGCAGGACGAATCACGCAGCGGCCGGCTGCGGTCTGGTCTGGTCCGGTCCGGACCGGTCCGGTCTGAGGGACCGACGCACGCTCGTGGTCCACCGGTCTGCTGTCGGCCCGTAAGCTGCGCCCGTGGATGCAACACTGCCCTCGGGGACGACGCGCCGACGCGTCGAGCTCCGGCTCGTCCGACCACTCCTGACGTGGTTCGCCCGCCCCACCGTCACGATCGACGGCGTCGGGCACCCGGCGCAGTGGGGAGACGGCACGTGGGCGGTGCCGGACGGCGGTGGGACCGTGATCGGCGTCTACCTGTACAACCGCGTGTGGCGGTTCGGTGCCGCGTCGGTCGAGGTCCCGCCCGCGGCCACGGCCGACGCGTTCGAGTACCGCACCGGACCGCTCCCGGTCGGTCCGGGGCGCATCCGCACCCGCGCTCGCTGATCCACTGGACCGCCGCCGGCCTCCCGCTCTACTGTGACGACATGTCGACGGTCAGGGTGCACAACTTCGCGGTCTCGCTCGACGGGTTCGGCACCGGTGCCGACCAGTCGGCGGAGCGGCCCTTCGGGCACGCCGACGGTCGCCTGATGGGCTGGTTCATGCAGACCGCGACGTTCCGCGGGATGCAGGGAGCACCGGGAGGCTCGACCGACGTCGACGACGTCCACGCACGTGCGTGGGCGCCCGGCATCGGTGTCGAGATCATGGGCCGCAACAAGTTCGGCCCGCAGCGGGGCCCGTGGCCGGACGACGGCTGGACCGGCTGGTGGGGTGACGAGCCGCCCTTCCACACGCCCGTCGTCGTGCTGACGCACCACCCGCGCGAGCCGCTGGTCATGGCGGGCGGCACGACGTTCCACTTCCTCGACGCCGGTCCTGCGGACGCCCTCGCGACGGCGCGTGCGCTCGCACCCGACACCGACGTGCGCATCGGCGGCGGGGTCGAGACCGTCCGTGCGTTCCTGCAGGCCGACCTGGTCGACCACCTGCACGTGGTCGTCGTGCCGATCGTGCTCGGCCGGGGCGAGCGGCTCTGGGACGGGCTCGAGGGGCTCGAGGACCGCTTCGACGTCGTCGCCGAGGCCTCCCCGAGCGGTGTGGTCCACCTGACGTTCGACCGCCGCCCGCACCCGCAGGTCTGACCCGGAAGTCTGGCCCGGAAGTCTGACCCGGAAGCGCGGGTCAGGCCTGCGCCGCTGCCTCGGGCCCCTGCTCGGCGGCCGCCGGGTCCATCCACCCGAACTCCAGCACGTTGCCGTCCGGATCGGTGAGCTGCCGCTGGTACATGAAGCCGAGGTCCGTCGCCGGTCGGGCTTCGGAACCGCCGGCACCGACTCCCGATGCGACGGTCTGGTCGACCGCGTCGCGGGAGTCGAGCATCACCGCGGTCAGGACGGACACGGCCTGGGACGGGTCGCCGGCCGGGCGGTCGGTGAAGCTCTGGAAGAACTCCCGACGCAGGATCATGAACGCGCTGTGGTCCTCCTCCACGATCACGCACGCGGCGTTCTCGTCCGTGAAGAGCGGGTTGATCCGGAATCCGAGGGCCGCGTAGAACGCCTTCGCCCGGTCCAGGTCGGTGACGGGCAGGTTGACGAAGACCATGGGCATCGGGAGGCTCCTCGGGACGGTGTGACCACACCCTGGCACCGCGGACGCGCCCGTGCAAGGGACCGCTCACCGTAGAGTGCACCATGACCGAAACCGGAACCGCACCGGCGCTGCTCCGCCTCGGCGTCCTCGCCACCTCGCGCAAGGCCGACGAGCGCCGCCTCCCGATCCACCCCTCGCACGTCGGCCGGATCGACGCCGACATCCGCGCCGCCATGGTCCTCGAACGCGGCTACGGCGAGCGCTTCGGGGTGTCGGACGCGCAGCTCGAGCCGCTGGTCGGCGCGATGGCCGACCGCGACGAGGTCGTCGCCCTCGCCGACGTCGTGCTGCTGCCGAAGCCGCTCGCGGCCGACCTGCGCGACCTCCGCGACGGACAGGTCGTCTGGGGCTGGCCGCACTGCGTGCAGGACGTCGAGCTCACCCAGGTGGCGATCGACCGCCGGCTGACCCTGATCGCGTGGGAGGCGATGAACCACTGGCAGTCGGACGGCGGGTTCGGGCTGCACGTGTTCCACAAGAACAACGAGCTGGCGGGGTACTGCTCGGTGCTGCACGCGATGCAGCTGTGCGGGTCGACGGGGGACTACGGCCGTCGGCTGTCGGCGGTGGTGATCGGCTTCGGTGCGACCGCCCGCGGTGCCGTCACGGCGCTGAACGCGCACGGCGTCCACGACGTGCGGGTCCTGACGCACCGCGACACGGCTGCGGTCGGGTCGCCGATCCCGTCCGTCGACCTGCTGCAGCTCCAGCCGGACGACGCCGCCCCGGCCGACAGCATCGTGACGACCGCCGACGGCCCGGTCCCGCTCGCGCCGTTCCTCGCCGGGCACGACATCGTCGTGAACTGCACGCTGCAGGACCCCAACGCGCCGATCACCTACCTGCGGACCGAGGACCTCGGGGTGTTCCGTCCGGGCAGCCTGATCGTCGACGTGTCGGTCGACGAGGGCATGGGCTTCAGCTGGGCCCACGGGACCACCTTCGCCGAGCCGATGGTGACGGTGGGGGAGTCGACGAACTACTACGCGGTCGACCACAGCCCGTCGCTGCTCTGGAACTCGACGACGTGGGAGATCAGCGAGGCGCTCATGCCGTTCCTGCGTCCCGTGCTGTCGGGACGTTCCGCTTGGGACGAGTCGGAGACGATCCGGCGGGCGATCGAGATCGACGAGGGGCACGTCGTGAACGACGCGGTCCTGGCGTTCCAGCACCGGTCGCCGCACTTCCCGCACGAGCGACAGGACTGACCCGCAGCGACGGGGCGCTCAGCGACGGGTCGCGCCGATCGCCCAGACCCGCGGCGGCTCGACGCCGTTGACGGCGTCGTCACCGACGATGCGGGCCTTGAACACCCACGGGTTGTGGCTGCCCGCGGTGCGTGCGTTCCGCCAGTGCCGGTCGAGGTTCTTCGTGGTGCTGACTCCCGACGCGGCGAGTGCGTCGAACAGGTGCGACGTCGCCTGGGTCGCGAGCGACGTCAGTGCGACCTGCGCCTGGGCGGTCGCGAGTTCAGCGCGGTCGTTGCGTCGCTCGTCCTCCTCCTCGTCGAGGAAGGCGCCCTCGTACGCCCCCTGCAGCGCCTCCGCCGCGCGGGCGACGATCGCCTCGGCGGCGAAACCAGCGGCGGAGACCTCGCCGACGACCTGCAGGATCTGCGGGTCGGCCGCGAACGTGTCGGCGTTGCCGTGCGAGAACACCCGGGTGCGGTTCCGGACCTCGAGCGCGATCTCCCGCTCGGCCGCGAGCACGGAACCGGCGAGCACGCTGAGCAGCACCCCCTGGTAGAACGCCGTCTGGTACCGGAACCGCTCGTCGAACAGCACGACGTCGTCGGCACCGACCCGGGCCTCACGGAACGTGCTCGTGCCGGAGCCGGTGGTCTGCTGGCCGAACCCGTCCCAGTCGTCGGTGTGGGCCACGCCGGGCTGGTGTGCGTCGACGATCGCGATGACCCGGTCGCCGGTGTCGGTGCGCTCGGCGTAGGTGTCGATCCAGTCGGCGAAGATGCTGCCCGTCGAGTAGTACTTCTGCCCGGTGATGCGGAAGCCGCCCTCTGGGTCCGGCGTGACCTTCGTCACGACGTCGCCGATCTGCACGGAACCGACCTCGGTCCAGGAGTTACCGGCGATCTCGCCACGGCCGAAGCGCTCGAGCCACACGTCACGGGGGCCGGATCGGGCGACCAGACGGTCCTCGACCAGGGCGAAGTGGCCACGCAGGGCCTGCGGGATGTTGCTGTCGGCGGCGGCGAGCTCCGTGAGCAGGCGGAACAGCTGGGGGAGCGTCGCACCCGATCCGCCGAACTCGACGGGGACCCGCACTGCGCCGAACCCGGCATCGGCGAGCTCGCGGATCTCGGCGGTGGGCAGGCGGTGCTCACGTTCGCGCTCCGACGCCCCGGCGGCGATGCGGTCGAACACGGGGCGGAAGCGCGCCGACAGGGCCTCGTCGGACGGTGCATCGGTCGTGGTCGTGGAGGCGGGTGTCGTCGTGGTCATGGTGGGGTCCGTTCTCGTCGGGTCAGAGTGTGGCGGGTGCCGTGGCGGGGGATGTGATGACGGTGTCGCCGGTGGTGGTCGGGGCCGTGCGCGCTGCCGTGCGTCGTGCGAGCAGGACCGCACCGCCGAACACGGCGACCAGCACGACCAGTGCGGTGCTCGTCGCGATCGGCCCGGCCGGCCAGTGCCCGGTCAGGCCGAGCACGGCCGGCACCGTCGTGGTGACCTGGCTGGCCAACACGAGGGCCCAGCCGGTGTAGGTCGTGATCCCACTGCGGCCCAGCGCGAGCAGGACGAAGAAGAGGGTCCAGAGCAGAGCCCACCCGGCCCACAGGACGGCGAGGACCGGGTCATCGGCGAGGTGTACGACCGCGAACACCGCGGCGAGCGCGGCGACCAGACCGCAGAACCAGCCGAGCCCGACGGAGCCCAGCGAGAACAGCGCGTCCAACCCGACGTACAGGTAGGTGAGCCCGAACAGGAAGGTGCCGGCGATCGCGAAGAGCGCGGGCAGGGAGCCGTCGGCCGACACGGCGACGGCGATGCAGAGGACGAGTTGCAGGCCGCCGATCAGGACGTTGAACACGCCGCTGTCGCGACCGGGCACGTGCCCGAGCAGGGTGAGGCCGTTGACCAGGAGTGCGGCCCCGGAGCGGACCAAGCAGATGAGCGCCATGCGGGGACGCTAGCGAGCGGTCGGCGTGTGCCGGAAGGGCGGTGGCGTCACATGACGAAGGTGGTCGTCGTGTGACGTTGCGCGTCGTGGTCAGTGCCGCAGTGCCGCTGTGCCGCTGTGCCGCTGTGCCGCGGTCTCGCCGTGTGACGGGTCAGGCCGCGCCGCGCTGCACCCCGGCGGCGCGAGCGACCACGATGGTGACCGCGAGCAGGACGGCCGGCACCAGCATCGCGAGCCGCAGGCCCAGGTGCTCGCCGAGGAACCCGAGTGCGGGCGGACCGACCAGGAACGCGACGTAGCCGGCGGTCGCCACGACGGACACCCGTCGGTCGCCGTCGGTGGGGTGGTCGCCCGCCGCCGAGACCGCGAGCGGGAACCCGAGCGCGATGCCGAGCCCCCACACGACGGCCGCGGCCGCGGTGACGATCGGCGTCGGGGACACGACGACCGCCAGGACGCCGACCAGCCCGACGATCCCGCAGGCCCTGACCACAGCGCCGCGACCGAAGCGCGTGACGAGCGGTGTGCCGGCGGACCGGCCGATCAGCATCGCGAGGGCGAAGCCGGTGAAGACGAGGGAGCCGAGCACCTCCGGGGCGTCGTGGTCCGTCGTCATCAGCAGCGGGAGCCAGTCGCTCGCAGCTCCCTCTGCGAAGGCCATCGCCAGCGTGATGACGGCGATGAGCGCCAGCTGCAGCGTGATGACGGAGCGCCTGGAGCCCGCGGGGTCGGGAACGCTCGCCGGCGCCGGGTCGCCGGCGGGCCGGGGCATCGGGCGGATCGTGAGCGCGGCGGTGAGGGCGAGCGCGGCCATCACCCCGGCGGCGATCGGCAGGTGCACGACGACCGGGGTCCTGGCCGCCGTCATCGCGATGCCCACGATCCCGCCCGCGACCGACCCGAGGCTGAAGCAGGCGTGCAGGACCGGCACCACGGGCTTCACGATGACCCGCTCGACCGCAGCCGCCTCGACGTTGAGCCCGATCTCGGCGATCCCGGCGCCGAACCCGATCAGGAACAGTCCCGCCCAGACCCCGGCTGCGAGCTGGGCGGGCGCGAGCAGTCCGACCAGCAGCGTGCCGACCACGGGCAGCGCACCCCCGGCCAGGATCAGCGGCTTCGGGCCGATCCGACGGAGCAGCACGCCGGCGCCCAGGATGCCGAGCATCGAACCGATCGACAGGCCGAAGAGCACGAAGCCCATCGCCTCGATCGAGGCGCCGAGGTCAGCACGGACCGACGGCGTCCGGGTGATCCAGGACGCGATGCCGAACCCCGTCATCGTCGACGTCGCGAAGAGGGCGACCCGGTGCAGGCGGGTCGAGGGCGGCGCTGCCTGGGTGTCCACCCGCCCACTCTTCCATCCCGGTGGTCCTGGACGCCTCAGCGGGACGGCAGCGCCACGCCGGTCGCCCGTTCGAGCGCGTCGACCAACGCGGTGCGGAACCCCGCGTCCTCGACGGCGTCGTGCGGGCGCTGCTGCTCCCCGTGGAACCAGTACGCGCCACTGACCGTCGTGCCGG
The DNA here is from genome assembly GCF_003234655.2 of Curtobacterium sp. MCLR17_007. Classification (NCBI taxonomy): domain Bacteria; kingdom Bacillati; phylum Actinomycetota; class Actinomycetes; order Micrococcales; family Microbacteriaceae; genus Curtobacterium; species Curtobacterium sp. MCLR17_007. The sequence continues at coordinate 1,806,793 of NZ_CP126271.1, forward strand.
CGTCGGTGGCGAGGGTCTCCTGCGTGCGGTGCCCGAGCGCGAAGTCGTCGGTCGCGCCGGCGCCGCCCATCTTGGTGGCGACCCAGCCCGGGTCGACGGCGTTGCTCCGGACGGCGGGCCGCCGTTCGGCGACCTCGCGCGCCATCGCGGTGACGAAGAGCTTCGTGTCCGAGTAGCTGTTGGTCGTGCTCCGCCCGTCCCAGTCGACGCCGTCGAGCCGTGCCCGACCGCCGCGGTGCATCCCGCTGCTCAGGTACACGTGCCGCGTCGGCGCGGTGAGGAGTGCCGTCATCAGGTAGGGCGCGACGACGTTCACCGGCACGAGCGAGGCTCCGGAGACGACCCCGGCGTTGTGCACGACGGCGTCGACGGGCTCCCCGTCGTCGAGGTCGTGGGCGGCGCGCACCACGGCGTCTCGGTCGGACAGGTCGACCACGACGAGCTGCGCGCCACGTCCGACCAGGTCGGCCACGGCGTCCGCGCGCTGCGGGGAGCGCGCGTGCACGAGGACGTCGTGGCCGTCGTCGAGCAGGGTCTGGGCGGTCGCGCGACCGAGGCCGTCGGTGGAACCGGTGACGAGGATGCGAGCCATGGTCCCGATCCTGCTCCCCGTGCACAGGCACCGCCTGCCAGGCTCACAGTCGACATGGAACTCATCGCACCCGAACTCGTCGTCGTGCTCGCCACGGCGATCGCGGTCACGACCGCCGTCGCCGGGCGTCTCCGGATCGCACCGCCCGTGCTGCTGCTGGCCTTCGGCGCCGCGATCGCCTTCATCCCGGCGTTCCGCGAACTGGAGCTGCCCGCCGACGCCGTGCTGCTGCTGTTCCTGCCGGCGCTGCTGTACTGGGAGAGCCTGACGATCTCGCTGCGGGAGATCCGCGCGAACTTCCGCGGCATCCTGCTCATGGGCACGCTGCTCGTCGTGCTGACGGCCGGCGGTGTCGCGACGCTGCTGCACCTGCTCGGCATGCCGTGGGGACCGGCGTGGGTGCTCGGTGCCGCGGTCGCCCCCACGGACGCCACCGCCGTCGGGGCCCTGACCCGCTCGCTGCCGCGACGGAACACCACCGTGCTGCGCGCCGAGAGCCTGGTCAACGACGGCACGACCCTCGTGATCTACGGGATCGCGGTGGCGGTCACCGCGGGCGAGCAGACCCTGAGCGTGTGGAACGTCTCGGGCATGCTCCTGCTGTCCTACGTCGGTGGGATCGCGGCGGGGCTGCTGGTGGCGTGGCTCGGGATGCTCGTGCTCCGGCGCATCTCCGCGGTCGTGCTCGAGAACCTGCTGACACTGCTGGTGCCCTTCGTGGCCTTCCTCGCGGCCGAGGCGATCGGTGCGTCCGGGGTGCTCGCGGTCGTCGTCGCGGGGCTCGTGGTCAGCCAGGTCGCCCCGAAACTCGACCGCGCCGAGACCCGGCAGCAGACCCGGTCGTTCTGGTCGTTCGCGACGTTCCTGCTCAACGGGTCGCTGTTCGTGCTGGTCGGGATCGAGGCCACGATCGCCGTGCGGGACCTCGAGCCGCGCGAGCTGCTCGTCGGCCTCGACATGATCGGCCTGGTCTCGGTGGCCGTGGTCGTGCTCCGCTTCGCCTTCCTCAACCTGTCGTGGGGCGCGGTCCGTCTCGTCACGCTCCGCACCGGTGGGTCACCGCGCGAGGGCCACCGCGACCGCGTGGTGAGCGGCTTCACGGGCTTCCGCGGCGCCGTGTCGCTCGCCGCCGCGGTCGCCGTCCCGCGCATGGTCGAGGGCGGCGGCGCGTTCCCGGAGCGCGACCTCATCGTCTTCGTCGTCGCGGGCGTCGTGATCGTCACGATCGTCGGACAGTCGCTGGTGCTGCCGGTGGTGGTCCGGTGGGCGGACTTCGGGGGCAGCCACGAGGTCGCGGACGAGCGCCGCACCGCCGAACGTCGGGCGCTCGAGGAGGCACTCGCGGCGCTGCCGAGGCTCGCCGACCGCTCGGGTGCCGACGCCGACGTGGTCCGCCGCATCCGCGAGGACTACGAGGGGCACCTGGCGCTCGTCCGGGCCGAGCAGAGCGACGACGACGACCACCCGCTGCTCGCGAAGCGCGGTGATGCCGTGGAGCTCGAGCTCGAACTCGTCCGGCTCAAGGCGGCGACCCTGATCCGGATGCGCGACGAGGGCGACATCGACGACCTCGTGCTGCGCCAGGTCCGCGCGGAGTACGACGCCGAGGAGACCCGTCTGCTGCGCCAGGGCGAGCGCGACTGACCGCGTCCGGCGGACCCCGGCGCGCGGTGACGGATCACGCGGACCGCGGCGCCGCCCGCCGTGCTCGCGACCGGCGCACCCACGCCCGCCAGGGGAGCGACGACGCCAGGGCCGACCCGATGACCACGGTGCCGAACCACCCGACGAGCACGCCGGGGACCGGCACGAGCAGGCTCGTCCACAGCAGCACCGCGAGGACGCCGAGCACGTACGCCGCGCCGGCCTTCAGGTAGCGCAACCGCTGCAGCCCTGCCGCCTGGTCCAGGCGCGACGTCAACCGCGCCAGGAACAGTGCCCCGACACCGATCGCGGCCGCGCCCACCGCAGCCTGCCCGAGCGCTCCGAGGCCGTCCACCCCGGACGTGCCCGACCCTGACAGCGAGTACACGCCGTCCAGGATCTCGAACAGCATGAACACGACGAGGCCCCGCTCGAAGACCACCGTCGAGGCGTGCGCATGGACCCGCCACGAGCGGAGCGCTGAGCCCGACCCGAGCGCCCAGGCGGCGACCCGCTTCGAGACCAGGTACGCGGTGACGCCGGCGACGCCGCCCACGGCGACCGGCACCACCGCAGCCGGGGCCCACGCCGTGTCGACCCCGACCAGCACGCTGGTCAGGGCGACCCCGGCGGTCGCCGTCACCAGCGACCAGACGCGCGGCCGCGCGACGGCGGCGAGTCGGGCCTCCAGGCGGCCGAGCCACGACCTGCGCGACGCGCGGTCGGTGTTGAACAGGTACTCCGCGAACACCAGCCAGATGAACGACGCGCCGAACGCCGCCAGCGCGGGGCGGACCTCCTGCAGGTGGGCGCTGAAGGCGCCCGGGGCGACGACGGCCTCGGTCACCGCCTGCGCCGGGTCGGTGGCGTCCCCGACGGCGACGGCCGCCGGCGGCAGCAGGAGCCGCATCGCCAGGACGCCCGCCACGATGCCGAGCGACAGGAACAGCCGTCTGGCCGGGGAGTGCAGCCGACCGGCGATGCCGGCCATCGGCACCGAGGAGTCGGCGGCCATCGCGATCTCGAGCAGGGCGAGCGCCACGAAGGCGAACGCGGCCGCCGGGCCGAGGACGCCCCACGCGAGGGCGGCGAGCGCGACGGTGACGAGCAGGGGGACGGTCAGCAGCGATCTGGCCATGACCCCATGGAGCGCTCCCGGGCTGGGCTCGGCGTGGACTCGGGCTGGGCATCAGCCTGGAGGTCCGGGCGGGTCCGCCGGATCGGGTAACGGCGGGTCCGCAGTTGCGCGGACCCGCGGGGGTGCGTTCCCGCACCCGCCTCGCCGGTCAGCTGCGGGAGCGGAGGGTGCCCCGGACGACCGAGTCGCCCGAGTGGGCGGGGTCGCCGTCGGCGGCCTCGGCGGAGACGTCGACGACCGGGTAGCGCGCCGGGTCGACGCCGGAGGGGACCACGAACCGGCCGGTGTCGCCGTCCAGGAACCCGACGCTGACCAGGCCGCGCAGGTCCGAGCGCATCATCCAGACCTCGCGGAGCGGTGCCTGGCCCTCGGTCGCCCGGTGGTCCAGGTCGACGACGAGCACCAGACTGCCCGAGCCGTCCCGCTCGAGTTCGGCGCTGCCCGCGGCACCGGTCCAGCCGGGCAGCGGGTCGAGGGCCGTGCGGGACACGACCGCTCCCGCGGGGTCGCCGCCGCGGGACAGGGCGGTCCCGAGGCCGATCCCGGCGACGAGCGCGACGATCCCGACCCCCGCGGTCAGCAGCGCGACGGTGCGGCGGCGGACCCGGCCCCGACGACGCGGTGCGACGTCGGTCACGGGGGCCGGCGCAGGACCGGCGGCTGACGGTGTGGTCGCGGGTGCGGAGGCCGTGTCGAAGCCGAGCTCGGTGGCGATGCGGTCCCACACGGCGGGTGCCGGTCGTTCGAGCGCGACGCCCTCGGTGCTCCGGGCCACGGACACGACGCGTCGGAGGTCGACGAGTTCGTCCCGACAGGTCGGGCACGCCGCGAGGTGCTCGGCCTGCGCGCCGGAGGGCCCGACCTCGCCGATGGCGAGCAGCGCCAGGGTCTCCTCGTCGATGTGGTTCATTCGATCACCTCCAAGCGTGTTCGGAGCCGAGCCAGACTTCGACGGATGTGGCTCTTCACGGTGCCGAGCGGCAGGTCGAGTCGTTCGGCGATCTCACGGTGGCTGAGTTCCTCGTAGAACGCCAGTCGCATGACCGTCCGGGGGACCTCGTCGAGCCGGTCGAGCTCGCCCGCGACCATCACCCGTTCGGCGAGTCCGTCGGTGACGTCCTCGGCCATCGGTGCCGCTGCCTCTTCTCCGGCGACGGCGATGGTGAGTCGCGTGCGTCGAGTGCGTTCGGTGTGGGCGTCGGTGATGCAGTTGCGGGCGATGCCGACCAGCCAGGCACCGAGTGGGGCCTTGGCGGGGTCGTAGGTGGAGCGACTGCGCCAGGCCCGGACGAACACCTGCTGGGTGACGTCCTCGGCCGCGGCGACGTCGGAGAGCGAGCGGAGCGCGAGCGTGTGGACCAGGGGCGACCAGCGCTCGTAGACGGAGCGCAGGACACGCTCGTCACCGCTGCCGAACGCATCGGCGAGCGCGGAGTCGTCGGGTGGTGTGATCGTCACGTCGTCGTGGGGCCTTCCGGTGACCGCGATGGGCACCTGTCCCGATGCTAGGGCGTCGGGCCGGGTCACGGTCGGGAGTCGCGGATCGGTCACTGCGGTGTCGCGGTGACCACGAGGTTGCTGTCGTAGTGGTGGGTGGTGGTGTCGAACGCGCCGCCGCAGGTGACGAGCACGAGTCGCCGGGGTCCGTCCTGGTCGAAGATGCTCGACCAGGGCACCCCGGTCTTCCGGACCAGGTCGACACTGTCGACCCGGTACCCGGTCGCGGAGCCGTCCGCGCCGGTGACCGTGATCGTCGTGCCGGTCGGGACGTCGACCAGGTGCGCGAACGGACCGATGCCGTACCCGACCGCGTCGACGTGCGCCGCGACGACGGTCGTCCCGGTGGTCGAGGTCGGTCCGGGGCCGAACTTCCACCACCCGGCGTTCGCGGGGTCCGCTGGCAGGGACATCGCCCCGGTGTCGTCGACGCCCTCGGGAAGCACGGGCTGGTCGATGGGCAGGCCGGCGACGGCGATCCGGACGGGGGCGACCGTCGGTGCGACGTCCCGGGGCAGTGCGGCGCTCTGCTGCGGCACCGAGGTGGAGAACGCCGACGGGACGGGGGTCGGCGTCCCGGTCACCACAGTGGGGAGCGGGGACTCGCCGGGGACCCGATCCGCCGACGAGCACCCGGTCAGGCAGGTCAGGGCGACGGCAGCGGCAAGGGGGACTGCCACCGCCGCCCCGACCCGGAGCCGCACGGTCAGCGCCGTGCTGCCCGGTCGCCCGCGCCACGACGACGCAGGACGACGACCACGAGACCGGCGAGCAGCACTGCTGCGCCGCCGCCGAGCGCGAGCGGGGTGGTGCTGTCGGGACGGTTCGTCGCGACGAGTCCGGCGTTGCCGGCCGGGACGCCGTTCGGGTTGCCCAGGCCGGTGATGGTCTGGGTGGCGAGCGCCAGGTTCTTGTCGTTCAGGCTGCCCCACGCGTACACGATGGTGTCGGTGCCGGACTGCACGGGGACGTCAGCCGGGCCGATGACCGGCGCGGTGGTGCCGGTCGCCGCGACCGAGGCCGAGACGGTGCCGGCGGGGAGCACGAGCGCCTTCTCGTCCGGGTTGGACAGGTTGGACACCACGGCCTTCCCGCCCGCGAGCACGTCGACCGCGGGTGCTGCTGCGACGTGACGGACGATGAGACGACCCTGACCGGCGGGGACCGCCGAAGTGTCGTTCGTGAAGACCGTGGCGGTCGGGGAGCCGTCGGCCTTCAGGTGCGCGACGGCGGTGTAGCTGCCGCCGGCGGTGAACGAGACGTCCGCCGGGCCGATGATCGGCTTGGAGTCGTCGGTGGCGTCACTCGCCGTGATGGCCAGCGTGTGTGCCCCGGCGGGGACCGTCATCGGACCGGCGAGGGTGCCGGGCGTGAAGTCGTCGATGGCGCGCTTGCCGTCGAGGTAGACGTCCACGGTGGTGTTCGGGACCGCGTGCAGGACGGAGAGCGTGGCGTCGGACGTGGCCGCTGACGCCGTGGCCGTGGGGACCGCGAGCGCGAGGGCTGCGAGCAGGGCACCGGCGCCGATGCCGGTGACGAGGTTCTTCCGCATGGTGTTCCTCCTGGTGGGTTCGGGAGCGTCGTCGTCGACGTCCTCACTCCCACTACCGGCCCACCACCCCGGTCGGATGCACCCGGACGCACCGATGTGTCCGGATCGGGCTTACGGGCGGTCCGGTCCGGTCGATAGAGCGCACTGACCACCCACGGACGGGCGGCCAGCAGGACCTGCCCCACGGACGGTGGCGGGTGGACACACCAGGGACGGACCAGATGATCGTCGTCACACGACTCAACGGCAGCGGATTCGCTGTCAACCCCGACCTCGTGGAGCGCATCCAGGAGACGCCGGACACGACGCTCATCATGGTCGACGGTGCGAAGTACATCGTCCGCGAGTCCATGGCCGAGGTCATCGACCGGATCGCCGCGTACCGCGCCCGGATCGTCACGATGGCGTACGGCTCCGAGGCGACGAACGCCACCGGCCCGCAGCCGACGCTCGCCGCGGTCGCCCCGCTGCACGCCGCTCCGGCCCCGCGCTCGCTCGACGGGGGGCGCTGACGTGGACATCGCGACCATCATCGGCATCCTGCTCGCCTTCGGTGCCCTGTTCGGCATGATCGAGATGGAGCACGTCGAGCTCGGCGGCCTGTTCCTGCCGGCGCCGATCCTGCTCGTCTTCGGCGCCACCATCGGTGCCGGCGTCGCGAGCACCACGCTCAAGGACGCCATCGCGAGCTTCAAGGCCGCACCGAAGGCGTTCACCGGCAAGGTCACCCCGCCCGCTGCGGTCATCGACGACGTCGTCGGCCTCGCCGAGGTCGCGCGGTCCAACGGTCTGCTCGCCCTCGAGCAGGAGGCGGACAAGCACGACGACCCGTTCATGAAGAAGGCGCTGCAGAACATCGCGGACGGCACCGACGGCGACGAACTACGGATCCTGCTCGAGGACGAGATCGAGTCGAACGCCGCACCCATGCGGAGCGCGAGCTCGTTCTTCATGGGCCTCGGCGGCTTCGCCCCGACCGTCGGGATCATCGGCACCGTGGTGTCGTTGACCCACGTGCTGGCGAACCTCGGCAAGCCGGACGAGCTCGGCCCGCTGATCGCGAGCGCCTTCGTCGCGACGCTCTGGGGCCTGCTCACGGCGAACTTCATGTGGCTGCCGATCGGTGGGAAGCTCCGCAAGCTCGCGCAGCTCGAGTCGGACCGGCAGACCCTGCTGATGGAGGGACTGCTCGCGGTGCAGGCCGGCAGCCAGCCGCGCCTGCTCGGGGAACGCCTGAAGGCCATGGTGCCGCCGGCAGCGCGGAACGACGCGGCGGCCGGCAAGGGCAAGGCGGGCAAGGGCAAGGGCGGCAAGGGCGGCGACAGCGCCGACGCCGACGACCAGCAGCTGGCGGCCTGACGATGAGCGCGAACCCCCGCGGGCACGGGCGCGGACGGGGCGGCCGCAAGAAGGGCGGCCACGACGACGCCGAGCACCCCGACGAGCGGTGGATGGCGTCGTACATGGACATGATCACGGTCCTGATGTGCATGTTCCTCGTGCTCTTCGCCATGTCGACGGTGGACCAGCAGAAGTACATCGCGCTGAAGAACTCGTTGGCGACGGGCTTCGGCGAGGTCAAGACGGCCAAGATCGACACGGCCAGCGGCACCGTGGTGAAGGCCGACCAGGTGAAGGACGGCAAGGGCTACTCGACGGACGACGCGAAGGCCGACCACTCGACCGCCGCGTCGGGTGCGAAGGACACCAACACCGACCCGGCGTCGACGGCGGTGCCGGCCACGGCGAGCAAGCAGGACGTCGCGGCGGCGACCAAGGAGCTCGACGACCTGAAGGCCATCCAGGAGGCCATCACGGGCAACCTCGACAAGGCGGGCCAGACGTCGAACGTGCAGTTCACGGTCGACGCTCGCGGGCTCACCGTGCGGCTCGTCGGCAGCGAGACGTACTTCGGCACGAACAGCGCCGACCTGTCCGGCCAGGCGAAGACGATCATGGACGCGATCGCACCGGTCCTGCGGGGTGCCGGCCACGACGTCAGCGTCGAGGGCCATGCCGACCAGCGGAACTCGACCGCCCCGTACGCCACCAACTGGGAGCTGAGCGCCGCACGGGCCACCGGGGTCCTCCGTGACCTGGTCGAACGCGGCGGGATGCCCGGCGAGCACATCCAGAGCGTCGGGTTCGGGTCGAGCCGCCCCCTGGCGACGGGGACGACCGACGCCGACAACGCGTTGAACCGCCGGGTCGACATCGTGGTGCTGTCGAACCAGGACCAGGACGTCAGCGCCCTGATGCCGGCACTCGCCGAGGCGCAGGACGCGGCGAAGGGGAGCGCGACCGGGTAGCCGGACGACGGCCCCACTCCGGGGTACAGCACTGACGGGTGGCACCCAGGGGACCGATAGGCCCCTTCGTGACCGACATCCTGCCCGCGCCCGAGGTGTACGACTTCGCGCGCCCGTCGACGCTCGCCCGCGAGCACGCGCGGGTGCTCGAGCTCGCCTTCGAGACGTTCGCCCGGCAGTGGGGCACGCAGCTGACCGCGAAGGTCCGTGTCGTGAGCCAGGTCACGAGCGAGCAGGTGCAGATCATGACGTACGACGAGTACGCCGCATCGCTGCCCGCACTCACCGGCATGGCGCTGCTGCCGATCGCGGACACGACCCCGAAGGGCGTGCTGCAGGTCCCGCTCGACGCCGCCTTGACCTGGGTCTCGCACGCGCTCGGCGCCGCGAGGCCGCTGCCGACCCCCGACCGCACCTTCACCCCGATCGAGCAGGCGCTCGTCCGCAAGATCGTCGAGGACGCCCTCGACGACCTGCGCTACTCGTTCGGCGGCCTGCTCGTGCACGACGTCGGCGTCGGCGGCTTCCAGTACAACTCGCAGTTCGCCCAGGCCGCCCAGAAGGGCGACCTGATGATCGTCGCGTCGTTCAGCATCCGGGTGGGGGAGCGCATCGCGCCGGGCACGCTCGCGCTGCCCGCCGAGGCCGTCCTGCCGCAGCTCGGTGAGACCGCGACCACCGTCAGCCCCGCTGACGCCCGCGCGCTGCTCGACGCGCAGCTCGCGAGCGTGCCGGTCGGCGTCTCCCTGCGGCTGGCCCCCGCGGCGGTGCTGCCGTCCCAGGTCCTCAGCCTCGCCGTCGGCGACGTGCTCCCGCTGCCGCACCCGCAGCACCGCCCCCTCACCATCGCGGTCGACGGCGAGCCCGTCGGCACCGCCGCCGTCGGCGCGAACGGTTCACGCCTGGCCGGCATCGTCGTCACCACCACATCGGAGCAGCCCGCATGACCGCCACCACCACCACCCTGCACACCGGAGCCGCCGAGGCGCTCGCGCTGCAGCTCCCGACACCGGCTCCGCTCCGCGCACTGGCACTGCCGGGAGGCGCCACCTCGGCCGTCCTCGAGGCCGCGGTCGACGGCGTGGTCGCCTCCTTCGTCGGTGGCCTGTCCGCGGACCTCGCCCTGGTCCTCACCGACCTGGGCACGATCACCGCCGCCGGTGGCACCGACCACGGGCTGGTCGACGTCACCGACGTGCTCCGTCCGTCGCTCGAGGCCGGCGCGTCGGTCCTGGGCGTCGGTGTCCTCGGTGCCGCCCGGCGCGAATCGGCGGCCTCGCTGTTCGCCGACCCGGAGACGGTCGTGTTCGAGCTCACCGCCGGTGGTCTGCCCGCCGGCTGGTTCGGCATCCGCATCCGCGAGAACGGCACGATCGGGACGACCGCGGCGCAGCCGGTGTCGAGCATCCCGACGGGCAACCTCGGCCGGATCAACAACGTCGAGATGACCCTGACCGTCGAGATCGGCCGGACCCGGATGTCCGTCCGCGACGTCCTCGGCATGGAGCCGGGCGCCGTCGTCGAGCTCGACCGCTCCGCCGGGGCGCCCGCCGACGTCCTGCTGAACGGACGGCTCATCGCGCACGGCGAGGTCGTCGTCGTCGACCAGGACTATGCCGTCCGCATCACCAAGATCCTCGACGTCGCCGAAAGCCTCTGAGCCCGCCTTGGACACGCTCGTCATCGCGCTCCGCGTCGCGCTCTCGCTCGGCGTCGTGCTGGCCCTGATGTGGGTGCTGCACCGACGCGTGTCGAAGGGGCAGTTCGGCGCGGGGAAGAAGACCCGGGGCCGCCGCTCGGCGTCCGTCGAGGTCGTCGCCCGCCAGGGGATCGGCGGCAAGGCGAGCGTCGTCGTGGTCGACGTCGAGGGTGAGCGCCTGGTGCTCGGCGTGACCGAGGCCGGCGTGAGCCTGCTGACCAGCGGCGCGGCGCCCGCGCCGGAGCTCACCATCGTCACCGGCCCCGTCGTGCTGCCCACGCGCGCCGCGACGACCGCGCCGGACGGCGCCAGCGCCAGCCTGTTCCGCGCCGAGCTGGACCGACAGGACCAGGCCACCCCGATCCTCCCGGCCGACGCGGCGGAGCCGCTGCCCATGCGCCCCCGCAACCGCGGCCGTCGTTCGGTCGCCGTCCCCACCTCGCAGCAGCTGCAGGGCTCGGTCCTGTCCGCCGACACCTGGCGCCAGGCCGCCGCCGCCCTGCGCTCACGGCGGGCCGGGTGACCGCCGCGCGCGCCCGCGTCCTGCTCCTCGCGATCCTCGGGGTGGCCATGGTCGCCGGCTTCCTCATGCTCACGGCGACCGGGGCGCACGCGGCCGGGGTCGTCCAGCCGACCGCCCCCGCGACCCCCTCCGCACCGGCCGCACCGTCGACCGGCGGCTTCTCGGTCAACGTGAACGGCCCGGACGGCACGCCCTCGTCGGCGGTCGTGACGCTGATCGGCATCACGCTGCTGAGCATCGCCCCGGCGCTCATGCTCATGATGACGTCGTTCACGAAGATCTTCGTCGTCCTGGCGATGACCCGGAACGCCCTCGGCCTGCAGTCGATCCCGCCCAACCAGGTGATCGCGGGCCTGGCGCTCTTCCTGTCGCTGTTCGTGATGGCGCCGGTGATCGGGCACATCAACGACGACGCCCTGCAGCCCTACCTGGCCGGGCACCTCGACTTCCAGCAGGCCGTCGACATCGGCACCAAGCCGCTCCGGACCTTCATGCTGCACCAGACGCGCGAGGAGGACGTGGCGCTCATCACCCGCGCCGCCGGCCTGGCGAACCCGAAGGACCTGGACGCCGTGCCGATGACGACCGTGATCCCGGCGTTCATCATCTCCGAGCTCCGCAGCGCGTTCATCATCGGGTTCGTCATCTTCATCCCGTTCCTGGTCATCGACCTGGTCGTGTCGGCGGCGCTCATGTCGATGGGCATGATGATGCTCCCGCCGGTGATGATCTCGCTGCCCTTCAAGATCCTGCTGTTCGTGCTCGTCGACGGGTGGGGGCTCATCATCAAGTCGCTCATCGAGAGCTACCAGGTGGTGCACTGATGGACCAGCAAGCGGTCATCGACCTGGTGCTCCAGGCCCTCATCGTCGCCGGCAAGCTCGCCGCCCCGGTCCTCGTCACGTCGCTCGTCGTCGGCTTCGCGATCTCGCTGTTCCAGTCGGTCACCCAGATCCAGGAGGTGACGCTGTCGTTCGTGCCGAAGGCCCTGGCGGTTGCCGTCGCCCTGGTCGTCTGCGGCAACTGGATGATCTCGGAGATGATCGGGTTCACGCACTTCGCGTTCGACCAGATCCCGAAGCTGCTCGGGGTGGGCTGATGGAACTCGCCATCGACTTCAACGCGCTCGAGGGCACCATGCTCGCCGGGGTGCGCATGATCGCGTTCTTCCTGATCGCCCCGCCGTTCTCGTACAAGGCGTTCCCGGCGACGGTGAAGCTCATCCTCGCGCTCGGACTGGCCGTCGGCGTCGCACCGCGGGTCACCGCCGGGTACGTCTCGCTCGACACCGGCCCCTTCCTGGTCGCGCTCGTCACCCAGCTCGCCGTCGGCCTGGTGCTCGGCTTCCTGGTGTACCTGGTGTTCGCCGCGGTGCAGTCCGCCGGCGCGCTGATCGACCTGTTCGGCGGCTTCACGCTCGCCCAGGCCTACGACCCGCAGTCCCAGGTCAACGGCGCGCAGTTCACGCGCCTGTTCCAGATGGCCTCGCTCGCGCTGCTGTTCGCGTCCGGCGGGTACCAGCTCATCGTCGGCGGGCTCGTCCGCTCGTTCGACGCCGTCCCGCTCGTCGACGGCACCGGGCACGTCGGGTCCTTCGCCCTCGGCGGCGTCGCCGGGCTGCTCGTCGCCGCTCTGTCCCAGATGTTCCTGGCGACGCTGCAGATCGCCGGACCGCTGGTCGTCGTGCTGTTCCTCGCCGACGTCGGACTCGGGCTGCTGACGCGTGTCGCCCCCGCGCTCAACGCCTTCCAGATGGGCTTCCCGATCAAGATCGGGCTGACCGTCATCTTCGCCGGCGCGCTCTTCATGGCGCTGCCCGCGGTCGTGTCGAGCCTGACCGGGGACGCCGTGCAGGCGATCTCGGGGAGGGGGTGAGCATGTCCGACAGCGGTGAGAAGTCCGAGAAGGCCACCGACAAGCGGATGCGCGAGGTCCACAGGAAGGGCCAGCTCGGCCGCTCCCAGGACCTCGGCGCGTGGATCGGCATCGCCGCCGCGGCCCTCGTGGTGCCCGCGACGATCGGCCGTGCGGCTGCCGCCGGGCAGGCGCAGCTCGACGCCGTCCGGGTCGTCATCGCCGACCCCACGATCGGCACGATGCGCGGGGTGTTCGACGACGCGATGGGGTCCATCGGCGCCACGATCGGCCCGATGCTGCTGGTCGTCCTCGTCGCGGTCACGGCCGCAGCGGTGGCGCAGGGCGGTGTGCACATGCGCTCGCTCGCCCCGACGCCCGAGCACTTCGACCCCGTGCAGGGCATCAAGCGCGTGTTCGGCATGCAGGCGCTCTGGAACGGCGTGAAGGCCCTCGTGAAGACCGCGGTCGTCGGTCTCGTGCTCTGGTTCGCCGTGCAGGGACTCGTCCCCGTGCTCATGACCAGCGGGTCCCTGCCGCTGACGGCCGTGCTCGCCGCCGCGGGCGAGGGCGCCGGCACCCTGCTGCGCGCGGCGATCGCCGCCGGCCTGGTGCTCGCAGCGCTCGACGTGTTCGTCGTCATCCGCCGGAACCGCAAGCGCACGATGATGACCAAGCGCGAGGTCAAGGACGAGAACAAGCAGTCCGACGGCGACCCGCTGGTCAAGGGGCAGCGCCGCTCCCGACAGCTCGCGATGAGCCGGAACCGGATGATCCAGGCGATCCCCGGTGCGGACGTCGTGATGACCAACCCGACGCACTACGCGGTGGCCCTCAAGTACGAACCCGGCAAGTCCGCGCCGCGCGTCGTCGCGAAGGGAGCCGGGCCCGTCGCCGTGCTCATCCGCGAGCGCGCGCTCGAGGCCCGCGTGCCGATCGTCCGCGACGTCCCGCTCACCCGGGCACTGCACGCCGCGTGCGAGCTCGGCCACGAGGTCCCCGTCGACCTCTACACGCCGGTCGCCCGCGTGCTGTCGTTCGTCATGACGCTCAAGGCCGCCGGCACCCACGCGGGCACCCACGCCCCGCCCCGACCCACCACCCCGGCCGAGGTCGCCACGGTCATCGACCCGGCCACCCTGACCGGGGACCTCCGGCCCCGCCGACTCCGGCCCGCACGACACCAGCCCGAACCCACCCAGGGAGTCCCCGCATGAACCGCACGGACCTGCCGAAGCTCGCCGTCCCGGTCGCCGTCGTCGGCATCATCCTGCTGCTGATCCTGCCGGTGCCGTCGTTCCTGCTCGACTTCCTGATCATCTGCAACATCCTGCTGGCGCTGGTGATCCTGCTGACGACGCTGTTCGTCAAGAAGCCCCTCGACTTCTCGGTGTTCCCGTCGCTGCTGCTCGTCGCGACGCTGTTCCGCCTCGGTCTCAACGTCGCGTCCACCCGTCTGGTGCTCGGCGAGGGCTTCGCCGGCGACGTCATCCAGGCGTTCGGCCACGTCGCGGTGTCCGGGTCGATCATCATCGGCGCGGTCATCTTCCTCATCCTCATCGTCATCCAGTTCGTCGTCGTCACGAAGGGCGCCGAGCGGGTCGCCGAGGTCGGCGCGCGCTTCACGCTCGACGCGATGCCGGGCAAGCAGATGGCGATCGACGCGGACCTGAACGCCGGACTCATCACCGACGAACAGGCGAAGGAGCGCCGTGCGTCGGTCTCCGCCGAGGCGGACTTCTACGGCTCGATGGACGGCGCGTCGAAGTTCGTCAAGGGCGACGCCATCGCCGGCATCCTGATCATCGTCATCAACCTCATCGGCGGCATCGCGATCGGGATGCTGCAGAACGGGCTCTCCGTCACCGACGCCCTGTCGAAGTACGGCATCCTGACGATCGGCGACGGGCTCGTCACGCAGATCCCGGCCCTGCTCATGGCCGTCTCGACCGGCATGATCGTGACGCGTTCCGGTGCCGAGTCCGAGATGGGGTCGTCCGCGGCCACCCAGCTCGGCCAGTCGAAGAACGCGCTGCTCATCGCCGGTGTCGCCGCGATCGCGATGGGCTTCATCCCGGGCATGCCGATCCTGCCCTTCCTGCTCGTCGGTGGCACGCTGCTGTTCACCGGGTGGCGGATCGGACGGAACGCTGCCCGCGCCGAGCAGGCGGCCGAACAGCAGCGGGCCCTGGCGGCCGTCGCACCGACCGGCGACACCCCCGAGGACCTCGTCGAGCAGATGCGGGTCCACGCCCTCGAGATCCTGCTCGCGCCCGACCTGGTCGACATGGTCTCCGGTGCCTCCGACGACCTGCTCGGCCGGGTCCGCGCGCTCCGCCGGAAGATCGCCGTCGACATGGGCGTCGTCGTGCCGCCGGTCCGCACGCGCGACAGCATCGAGCTGCCGCCGTCGACGTACGCCATCCGCATCGCCGGCGTCGAGGCCGGCCGGGGCACCGCGCCCGCACGGAGCGTGCTGGCGCTCGGCGACCAGCTCGAGGGGCTCCCGGGTGACGCGACGGTCGAGCCCGTGTTCGGCCTCGCCGGCAAGTGGGTCCCCGCCGAGCTCCGCCACGCCGCAGAGATGACCGGTGCGACCGTCATCGACCGTGTGTCCGTGCTCGTCACGCACCTGCAGGCCGTCATCGGGGACAACGCCGCGCGGCTGCTCACCCGCGAGGACGTCAAGGTGCTGACCGAGGGCGTCAAGCAGGTGAACCCCGCCGCGGTCGAGGAGCTCGTGCCCGGGATGCTCTCGATGGCCGAGCTCCAGCGTGTCCTCCAGGGGCTCCTGGTCGAGCGCGTCCCGATCAACGACCTCGGCCGCATCTGCGAGGCGCTGACCCTGCGGGCGAAGGTCTCCACCGACCCCGAGGGCCTGGTCGAGGCCGCTCGCGCCGCGCTCGGTCCCGCGCTGCCGGCCCGCCACCTGGACGACGGCGTGCTCCGCGTCATCATGATCGACCCGCTGCTCGAGCAGTCGATGCTCGAGGGCCTGCGGCCGTCGGAGCAGGGCTCGCAGATCATGCTCGACGCCCACCGCATCGAGCAGGTCCTCGGGTCCGTCCGCGACGCGGTCCACAGTGTCGAGGAGCAGGGGCTCTCCGCCGTGCTCGTCTGTGCCCCGCAGCTCCGCCCGGCCGTCCACCGCATGGTGTCGGCCCAGTCGAACGGCTTGCCGGTGCTCTCCTACCAGGAGGCCACCGCCGCGGGCTCCACCATCGAGACCGTGGGAGTGGTCCGTGCCGCCGACCCGATTGCAGCGTAGCGCCGCCACGCTCGACGACCTCCGCGTCGCCGTCCGCACCGAGTTCGGGCCGGGCGCGCGGATCGTCAGCGCCGAGCGGGTCACGAGCGGCGGCATCGGCGGGCTGTTCCGCAAGGCCCACGTCGAGGCGACCGTCGAGGTCCCGGCGGCGTCGGACCCGCCCGTCGCACGGATCGCGATCGCCGACGGTCCGGTGCAGCGCATCGGCATCGCGGCGCTCCTGGCCGACGCCGAGGCGGCCGAGGCCCGCATCGCGGGCGCCGACGGCACGTCGACGGCCCGAGCCGACGCCTTCGCGTCGGTGCTCGACGGGTTCGTCGCGGACGGGATCGCGCCGACGCCGACGCCGGCGCTGGTCGCGCTCGAGGCCCTGGACGGCCCCGACGCGCCGGACGCCGGCGCGCCCGTGGGTGCCGCACCGGGCCTCCCGTCCGGCACCGCCGGTCTGCCAGGAGGCTCGTCCACCCTCGCCGACGTCGTCGCACTCGTCCCGCGCCCCGCGCCGGCCGCGGTGCGGGCGCCGGTGCCGGCCGTGCTGTCGTCCGACGGTGACCTCGTGCTGCTGGTCGGGCGGATGCGTGACGTCGACGCGGCCGCGGGTGCGTTCGCCGCGCGCCACGGACTGCACGGGACGGATGCCCAGGACCGCCGCGCCGGGATCCTCGCGCGAGCCGAGGGGGTCCGCCAGGGGCACGCCCTGCTCGGGTTCGCGGGGTGGGACGACCGAGCGGCACTGGCGGGCCTCGTGCCGGACCAGGTGTGGGTCGTGGTGGACGCCGGACGGAAGCACGAGGACAGCGTGGCGATGGTGTCGTCGGTGACGAGCGCGGTGGCGGTCGCCGGTGTCGTGGCGATCGGCACGTCCGAGACGGCGACGCCGGACACCGTGCACACGCTGGGGCTGCCGGTGCACGTGCTCTGACGTGCCGCTGCGGCGCGCTGCCCCGCTCGGTGGTTAGGCTGAGCGGGTGCTGGTACTCACGCGGAAGGTCGGCGAGCGGATCCTCATCGGTGACGACATCGTCATCACGGTGCTCGACTCCCGGGGGGACGGCGTGCGCATCGGCATCGATGCACCCCGCGGTGTGAAGATCCAGCGCGAAGAGGTCGTCCGCGCGGTGACCGAGGCGAACGTCGAAGCGGCGCAGGCCGCTGCCGGTGTGACGCCGGACGACGCCGAGGCACGCCTGCGGGCAGCGCTCGGCGGGGCTGCGCCTGCTGCGTCGCCTTCGGCGCCCTCGTCGCCTTCGTCTGCTTCGTCTGCTTCGTCGCCTGCGGACGACTGATGCATCGCGCCCCCTGACGGACATCGCGCCCCGGGGGACCGGGGCGCGATGTGTGTTCGGGGGTGCGGCAAGCGCTAGGGACGGGGCTTCTTCTCCTGCTCGGGGAGCCGTCCGGCGGCGCGCTCGGCCGCGAACCAGGCGTGTGCCTCGTCCTGACGGGCCTGTTCCTCGCCGAGGGCGATCGGCGCGCGGACGTGCCCGGGCTGGTAGCCGAACGAGTCGAGCAGCTGCGGCACGACTGGCCGCAACCGGGCGATGAGCCGGTCGGCGTAGGCCGACACCGCACGGGCTCGCTGCGCCGACAGCCGGCCGTGCACCAGGTACCACTCGAGGTGCTGCTCGAGCAGGCCGAGTGCGAACAGGTCACGCAGCCAGACCAGCACGCGGCGGGTGTCACCCGGGGCGACCTCGTCGACCGCCGCGGTGAAGACGTCCCACTGCATGAGCTCGGCGTGCGCCTTCGCCGCCTCGATGAGCTCGTGCTGCGAGCGGTTCAGCAGCTTCGCGGCGCGGGCACGGTCCTTGCCGGCGGAGCCGATGCGCACACCGATCTCGGTCACCATGGTGTCGACACGGCCCGCGAGCAGTGCCCGCTGCACGGTAGGGTCGCGCAGGTCCGCGACGCTCGCCGCGAGGGATCCGCGGTCCTTCGCCGTCTGCCCCAGACGCCGGACACCCGACGCGTCGGCGAGCTTCGCCCCGACCTGCGCCGCGACGAACTTCGCCGTGGACGCGGCGTCCCGCGGCGCACGCTTCCGGAAGTCGGTGAGCAGGCGCTTGCCGACGAGCTGCAGCAGCACGGTGTTGTCGCCCTCGAAGGTGACGTAGACGTCGAGGTCGGCACGCAGACTGGTCAGGCGGTTCTCCGCGAGGAACCCGGCGCCGCCGCAGGCTTCGCGGCACTCCTGCAGGGTGTCGAGCGCGGACCAGGTCGACATCGACTTGAAGGCGGCCGCCTGGGTCTCGAGGTCCTCGCGGCGCTCCGGGGTGTCGAGCCGCCCGCTGAACACGTCGTCGAAGGTGCGGAGCAGCTGCTCGTGCGCGAACGACTGGGCGAACACCGTCGCCAGGCGGGGGATCAGGCGCCGCTGGTGCCGGCCGTAGTCGAGCAGGACGCCCTCGTCGCCGCCGTCGGTCGGGAACTGCCGGCGGTGCATCGCGTAGGTCAGGGCGATCTGCAGCCCGATCTTCTGCGCGACGACCGCCGCGCCGTCGAGGGACACCCGGCCCTGCACGAGCGTGCCGAGCATGGTGAAGAACCGCCGTCCGGGGGAGTCGATCGGCGAGGAGTAGGTGCCGTCCTCGGCGACGTCGCCGTACCGGTTGAGCAGGTTGGTGCGCGGGACCCGGACGTGGTCGAAGTGCAGGCGGCCGTTGTCGATCCCGTTCAGGCCGCCCTTGACGCCGTCGTCCTCGCCGCCGACACCGGGCAGGAACACCCCGTCCTCGTCGCGCAGCGGGACGTAGAACGCGTGCACGCCGTGGTCCACCCCGCGGGTGACGAGCTTCGCGAACACGACCGCGGCCCGGCCGTGCAGGGCAGCGTTGCCGATGTAGTCCTTCCACGCGCCACGGAAGGGGGTGTGCACGACGAACTCCTGCGTCGCCGGGTCGTAGGTGGCGCTCGTGGCGATGCTCTGGACGTCCGACCCGTGACCGGTCTCGGTCATCGCGAAGCAGCCGGGGACGGAGAAGTCGATGATGCCGGGCAGGAACTCGCGGTGGTTGCGCTCCGTGCCCAGGTGGTGGACGGCGGAGCCGAACAGGCCCCACTGCACGCCGGCCTTGATCTGCAGGGAGGGGTCGGCGGTGGTGATCTCCTCGAAGGCCGCCAGGTTGCCGCCGTGGTTGTCCTGGCCGCCGAACTCCGGCGGGTACGGACGCTGGATGGCACCCGCCTGCTGCAGGATCCGGAGCTGGTCGAACGCCCGGACGCGGTGCTCGTGGTTCGTCAGTCCCTCGACCTTGTGCAGCGCCGGGTCGAGCACGAGCCGGCGCGAGATGCGACGGTCCTCGGCCCAGCGGCCCAGCAGGTGCTCGGCGAGCAGGTCGACGTCGATGCGGACGTTGGTGTCGGTCCCCGCCGTCGGGGTCCCGCCCGCGGGGTCGCCAGCGGCATCGGCGTTCGGTGCGGAGACGCCCGGCGCGGCGGTGCCGGCTCGGGTGCTGGAAGCGGTGTCGACCATGGGTGTCCTCCTGAACAGCGGTGTTGCTCCTGCCAACGCTATGCACGTCCGCCCGGAGCCGCATGCGAGCGGTGCGGTCGCGACAAACCGGGGTCCGAGGTGGTCGCGTCGGTGGTGGGAACCCGACAACGCCGGAGTCCGGCACACTGGATGGCATGTCACGCACCACCGACGCACCACAGCCCACGAAGCGCGAACGGACCTTCTTCGGCCAGCCGTTCGAGCTCTCCACCCCGTTCGCGGTCGAGCTGTGGGAGCGGTTCTCGTTCTACGGGATGCAGGGCATTGTCCTCATCTACATGTACTACACGGTCACGGAGGGCGGCCTCGGTGTCGACCGGACCGTCGCCGCGGGGATCATGGGCGCGTACGGCGGCGCCGTCTACCTGTTCACGATCCTCGGCGCGTGGATCGCTGACCGGCTGGTCGGCGCGGACCGCACCCTGTTCGGCAGCGCCATCGTGGTGATGGCCGGACACATCGCCCTGGCGCTGATCCCCGGTGTCGCCGGCGTCGGCGTCGGACTGGTGCTCATCGCGCTGGGCTCCGGCGGGCTCAAGGCCACCGCCACCACGATCGTCGGCAGCCTGTACTCCCGCGAGGACCCGCGCCGCGACGCCGGGTTCTCGCTGTACTACCTCGGCGTCAACATCGGCGCGTTCTTCGGGCCGATCCTCACCGGCCTGCTGCAGAGCTCCCTCGGGTTCCACTTCGGGTTCGGGCTGGCCGCCGTCGGCATGGCCGCCGGCCTGGTGCAGTACGGCATCCGTCGGCGCAACCTCCCCGACGCCGTGCGGCACGTGTCGAACCCGCTCGACCGCCGGCGCTGGCCGGTCGTCGCGGTCGGTGTGGTCATCGGCCTGGCCGTCATCGTGACGGCGGTGCTGACCGGTCTGCTCAACGTCGGCAACCTGCCCACCGTCGTCGTCGCGATCGTCATCCTGTCCACGATCGGCTACTTCGTGGTCATCCTGACGAGTGGGATCACTCGCGACGAGCGCTCCCGGGTGCTGGCCTTCATCCCGCTGTTCATCGCCAGTGCGGTGTTCTGGTCGCTGTACCAGCAGCAGTTCACCGTCGTCACGATCTACTCCGACCAGCGGCTCGACCGGTCGATCGGCGCGTTCGAGATGCCGGTCTCGTGGGTGCAGTCGATCAACCCGATCATGATCATCATCCTGTCCGGGGTCTTCGCGGCGCTGTGGACCAAGCTCGGCGACCGGCAGCCGTCCACGCCGACGAAGTTCGCGCTCGGCACCGGGATCATGGGCATCGCGTTCCTGCTCTTCCTGCCGTTCGTCGGCACCGGGCGGAACGGCACCCCGGTCCTGGTGCTCGTCGGCATCCTGCTGGTGTTCACGATCGCCGAGCTGCTGCTCTCGCCGATCGGGCAGTCCGTCGCGACGAAGCTCGCGCCGCCGAAGTTCCAGACGCAGATGGTCGCGCTGTTCTTCCTGTCGGTGTCGCTCGGCACCGCGGTGACAGGTGTGCTGTCGAAGTACTACGACCCCGCGAACGAAGCGCCGTACTTCACGGTGCTCGGCCTGGTCGCCGTGGTCGTCGGCGTCCTGCTGCTGGTCGGAGCAAAGCCGGTGCTCCGCCTGATGCGCGGGATCCGGTAGCCGTTCCGGTAGCCTGGACGAAGCCACGTCGACCCCGAGACCACAGGAGACACACCATGCTCGAACTCGTCGGAGCGATCATCATCGGCGTCGGTGTCCTGGGCGGCGTCGGCACGTGCATGGCACTCGGCGCCATGGCCAAGAGCGGGTCCGAGGACTACTAGGCCTCATTCCGCTCCGGTTCCACCGGGACCAGTTGACGACTCAGGACGGTCGCGCGCTCGAAGGGGCCGCGGCCGTCCTCCGTGTACACGGGCTCGTCGAACGCGACGGTCCACGACAGCGGCTCGCCGACGCCGGGGTAGCCGACGATCTGGTTGCCGCCCGGAGCCACGATGACGCCGATCAGCTCGCTGCCGCCGATCGAGTCGACCCAGCGTTCGCCGCCCTGCTCGGTGTCGACGACGCGCACGAGCGCCCCGATCCCGAGCGAACCGCGGGACCGGTCGACGTCGGGGCTCGGGCGGCGCTTCCGGTTCCACATCACGCCCGTACCGTACCGCGTCGACACGTCGCCCCGCCCTGCGCGCTGACCCGCGCGGCCGCCCGCCCACCCGCCCGAGGTTCCACGATTCGCGCATCTCGGGTCGGCCGACCGGCACCTCCCGCGACCAGGACGAACGTGAGCGGCGAGTCTCGCCCTCTCGACGGGCGCCACCAGCGGACGGACGGGAGGCTCGGTGCGGGCCCGCAGCGAGCCTCCCGTCCGTCGTCCGCTCCCGTCGACGGCCCCAGATCGCAGAAATCGCGAACCTCGGGCGTCTGGACAGGCCAGTTGTGCGACCTCGGCGGAAGTGAGCGGCATGTCGTGGCATCTCGGGCCCCGGCGCCCGGCGGACGTCAGGCGGGTGCCACCGCAGCCGCCGCCGCCGGCTCCGCCCGCCGGATCTCGGTGATCGACGAGTGGCCCGTGTCGGGGTGCTTCCGCATCGACAGCAGGCGCTCCATCGACGGCTCGAGCGCCGTGACCTTGTCGAGCGGCGCACTGACGACGAGCTGGAACCCGAGCCGCAGCCACGCCGTCACCGCACGCCCGGCGAACTCCGAGTCCGCCTTGATGAACGCCTCGTCCAGGAACACCGGCGCGAACCGCGGGCGAGGCCGGGTCTCGTCACCGAGCTGGTACCGCAGCGCCGCACCGACGATGAACGCCACGAGCTCCTGCGTCTCACCGCCGGACTTGTCGCCGAGGGACGAGTACACGCCCAGGTCGGTGCCCGTCGTGTCGTACCGCACGGCCGTGATCTCCATGTGGCGTCGAACGTCGAGCACGGCGTCGCGCTGCGAGGTCCGGGCGCCGCGGTGCATCGACCCGTCGTGCCGGATCACGGCCATGAAGCGTCGGAGTCGGCGGAACCGGGTCTCGAGCACGTCGTCGGTGAGCTCGGTGTCGACCGACGCGGACAGGGCACGGAGTTCGCGGCGGAACTGCGTGACGTCCTCGCGGGTGACCCGGCGGATGACGATCTTCAGGCGGTCGCGGTTCGCGCCGAACGGCAGGTCGCGCAGGATCTCGTTGACCGGTTCGAGCCGTTCCTCGATCTCGACGACCGCACGGTCGAAGGCGCCGGCCAGCGGGACGAGGTCCTCCCCGCTCCACTGGGACAGCCGTCGACGCCACTCGCTGCGCCGCGCATGCAGGCCGGTCGCGACGATGTCGTCGAGGATCGCGCGGTAGTCCGGGTACGACGCGACACCGGTGCCGAGGTTCGGGTCAGGCCACGCGTCCTGGTAGCGCTGGAACGTCATCGTGAGCGCGTTCGACGCCGACGCGGCGCCGTCGAGGGCCTGCGACAGTCGCTCTTCGAGCCGCCGGCGCAGGCGACGGGTGGCGTCGTCGAACCCGTCGACGCCGTCGGGTGCGCCGACCTCGTCGAACGTCTCCGCGAGCAGCTGGGCCTGCTGTTCGTCGGGCAGCAGCGCGGGACTGTCGTCGAAGCGCGCCAGGATCTCGGCCGCGGCGTCCTGCCCGTCGACGAGCACCGCGTGGCGCTCCTCGAGCCGCTGCACCGACAGCCGCGCGGCAGCCCGGCGGTCGGCAGCGTCGTCGAGGGCCGTCCGGAGCCGTGCGACGGACGTCCGGAGTGCTCGGAGGCCGTCGTCAGCGGCCAGCAGGGCGTCCCGCTCGGTCGACAGGCGCGCCAGCGACTCGTCGGCGCCGGTCAGGTCGATCGCGTCCCACGTGGTGTCGACCAGGTGCTGGTGCGCGGCCCGGAGCTCGTCGAGCGCGGTGATGTCCTGCGCGACGTCGGTCCGACGGGCCTCGAGTGTGGCGAGGTCCTCGGCGATCGCCGCCAGCTCCTGCTCGACCGCGACGACCCGGGACTCGTTCGTGAAGCCGATGACGTTCGCCTGCCGTCGGTCGCCGTGCGCGCCGCGACGGCCGTCGCGGAGCTGTCCGGACTCCGTCACCCGACGACCGCCGCCCCCGAGCTCGGAGGCCGACGACACGCAGCGGGCGTCGATGCGGTCGGACTCGATGCGCGACCGGACCCAGGTGCTGAAGGGGGAGTCCTTGACGGCGAGCTTGCCGGACACCATCGCGCGGTCGCCATCGACGTCCAGGTGCGGTCCGGACGGCACGCCCTCGAACTGCACCCGGACCGGGATGCGGAGCGCGTCGATCGCGGCACTGAACGTGTCGAGCTGGTCCTGGTCGACGAGCAGCGTGCGCGCGACGGGGGCGAGCACGGACTCGATCGCGGTGCGCCAGCGCTCCTCGCCGGGCAGCACGTCGAGCAGCTCTGCGACGAAGGGCACCGACGCGGGGTCCATCCCGGCGGCCTGCGCCATCGCCACCCGGGCCTCGTGCATCGGCAGCGGCATCGCGCCCTGTCGGTGCTCGAGCGACTGCCGCTCCTGGCGGAGGGACCGCTCGCGGTCGAGCAGCGGGTACTCCTCGCGGGTGAGCGCGTCGCGGCGGTCGTCGAGCGCGGCACGCGCGGCGGCGTGGGTACCGAGGAACTCGTGCGACGCGCGCTGTCCGGCGACGAACGCGGACTCCGTCGTGAAGGTCCCGAGCGCGGCCGTCCGGTCGTCGAAGGCCGTCCGGGTGCGCTCCACGGCGGCTCGCTCGCGCGTGCGTCGCTCGATGCGGTCCTCGAGCTGGGCGAGTGCGTTGCCGCCCGAGTCGCGCAGGCGGGCCTCTGCCTCGCGCAGCTCGATCTCGACGGCGGCGTGACGGGCGGACGCCGCCTCGACCTCGGCGCGGGCCGCGGTGCGGGAGCGACGGTTGCGGTCGACCTCGTCGTCGAGCAGCGCGCGCTTGCGGGTCGCTGTCCAGTGGGCGAACGGCGACACCTCGGACCCGGTCGCGATGCCGTCGAGGGCGGCCGCGGCGGCCCGGGAGCGTTCGATCTCCAGGTGCAGCTCGGTGATGGGGGCGAGGATCCGGACCTTCCGCTCCTCGGTGTCCATCGCCTCGTACGCCTCGTCGAGCGCGGAGAAGTGCGCGAGCGCGCGGTCGGCGGCCTCGTAGGTGCCGGGCGTCTCGAGGACGAGCGACTTGTAGAGCGAGTCGACGGTCGGCATGTGCTGCCCGGCCTGGATCCGCGCGAGCAGCCGCATCGCCCGGTTGCCCCCACCGGAGTCACCGATCCCGAGCCGGGTCTGCAGCGTGTAGGCGAGCTCCTGGTACGTGTCGCGGATCACGAGCCCGGGGACGCGTCCGGTCAGCTCGAGGTGGCTGAACCGCGACGGCACGAAGGCCTCGAGTCGCCGCAGGTCGAAGTCGTCGTCGACCGTCGCCATGGTCATCTGGATGTCGCCGACGCCGCGCGCGCGCTTCGGCACGATGTACGCGCGGAGCACCGTGAAGCGTCGCTCGTCGTCGTTGAGGAACGTCACCGCCACGGCACCCCACGTCGCGGTGTCGTCGCCGCGCAGGTTCACGTCGCGCAGGCTGCCGGACTCCGGGTCGCGCCGCGTGTCGATCTTGCCCCGCAGGTACGTCAGCAGGTTGCGCTGGTCTGCGCTCCGCGCCCGCCCCGTGGTGGCGTCGTTCGACGCGCCGTTGAACGGCACGTCGGACGGCATCATCACCGCGAGGTACGCGTCCATCAGCGTGGACTTGCCCGTGCCGGACGCGCCGGAGATCAGCGTCGCCGCGCCGGACAGCTCGATCTGGCGGTGGCCGTGGAAGCCGCCCCAGTTGACGACCTGCATGGACTGGGCGCGCCACTGCGCGACGGTGTCGAAGAGCGCCGGCATGCCGGCGGTGTCGATCCGGCGGTCGGTCACGCGGACTCCTCCTCGTCGTCGTCATCGGTCTGGAGGCTCGGCTCGGCTCCGTCAGGCGCGTCCACCGGTACGGAGCTCGCGTTCGACGACGCTGTGTTCGCCAACCACGTGTCCAGTTCCAGCAGCCGCTCCAGCGGGAGCAGGACCTCGACGACGCTCGCCACCCGGAAGCGGTCCGGGTCGCTCGTCTTCAGCAGGATGCGTGCCGTCACCAGGCGCTCGATGGCCTTCGCGACCCGGCCCTCGTCGCGGGTGCGGTCGGTCGCGGTGGCCGGTCGGAAGCCCGCCACGTGCCCGAGGATCTCCGACCGGTCGACGACGACCTGGTCGGGGCCCGGCCGGGTGTCGGCGCGGAGCCGCATCCGGAGCCAGACCAGGACGATCGTCTCCTCCCGCGTGTACGGCACGTCGCGGAGCAGCGTCGGGAAGCCGCGGCGCTGGCTCTCGGAGCGTGCCTGGCGCTTCCACGCGACCTCACGGTCGCGGTCGACGTGCAGTTCGAGGAACAGGTCGTTGAGGCGTGAGCGCAGCTGTCCCTCGGCGTCGAGCACCGCGCGCCACTCGTCGGGGTGCGTCCGCGCGCTGACGTAGGGGTGCCGGAGCAGCGCGACGAGCGCGCGGCGCTGGAGCTCGTCGAGGCGGCCCTCGTCGCCCTCGAACAGCGCGAAGCTCGATTCGTCGCGCTCGGTCTCGTCGAGCGCGACCGAGGCGGACTCGTCGAAGGGATCGATGCCGTCGAACGCGTCCGCGTCGTCGACGTGGGATGCCGTCGTGTCGGTCACCGGGCCTCCAGGGTGGTGCTGTCGTCGTCTGCCGGACGGTCCTCGGTGAGGTCCGCCGTGGGCATGGTGAAGGTGACCGCCGTGCCGTCCGGGCGCACCGTGTGGTGCGGGACGGCGGTGGCGGCGGTCTCGAAGTCGGTGTGACCGGTGAGCAGGTGCGCGAGGCCGAAGAGCTCGACCGGGCGGCGCTGCTCCGGCGGCAGCGCGTGGAAGGCGCCGACGCTCGTGCCGGCACCGGCGGAGCGGAGCGCCTCGCGGAGCTCGACGAGCAGGGGACCGCCGTGGCGCCGGAGCGACTCGACGTCGATGTCGTCGAAGACGTCGTCGTCGGGTTCCTCGATGGGCGGCGGGACTGCCTCGGTGTCCGGGTCGTAGAAGCGTTCGCGGAGCGTGCCGACCTCGGCGACCGGGGGGAGGAGGCCGAGCGGGATCCGCTCCCGCGCACCGCCGGACTCCATCAGGGCGGCCATCCGGCGGTTCACGCTGCGGAGCACGGCGTCGAGCTCACGGTCCCGGACGACGTCGTGCGCGACGATCTGGTCGCGGAGCGTGCCGGTGAGCAGGCGGCGCTGCGCGAGGACGTCCTCGATGCCCTGCCGGAGGATCACGACCGTGTTGCGGAACGTGCGGCGTTCGGCGGTGCTGAGCGACTCCGCGAAGGGGTGGTCGAGGATCGTGGCGATGTCCTCGCGCAGTCGCAGCAGCAGGGCGTCGTCGCGGAGCAGCTCGAAGGCGCCCTCGAACGCGCGGCCCTCGGGCGTGGCCTCCATCAGGGTGTCCGTGCGCGCCAGGTAGTCGTCCAGGATCTCGCCGATCGGACGGACCTCGTTCCGGAAGTCCTCCACGATCTCGCGGTGCATCGTCGCCACCGCTTCCTCGACGCGCTTGAAGTCGCTCGGGAGCTGGCGGATCAGGTCGGTGATGTTCGTGTAGCCGTCGCGCATCCGGTCGTCGTCCACCGCGGTGGGCTCGTCGCCGCTGGCGAGTCGATCACGCTCGGCCTGCAGCTCGGCGATCTGTGCGTCGAGCCGGCGGATCTGCACGTCGGGGTCCGGCTCGGCGCGGGCGGCCCAGCGGTGCACGGCGTCGACGATCATCGCCAGGCGGCTCTCGCTGATCAGCGCCCGGTCCGAGGACAGGGCGTCCACGAGGCTCAGCGCTTCGAGGGCGTGGCTCGTGAGGGAGTACTGCTCGTCGCCGTCAGGGGAGTTCGAGCGGACGAGCCACTGTGCCGCGACCCACTCGCGGCAGAGCGCGCGGCCGGTCGGCCTGGTGTCGGGCTCGTCCTGCTGTTGCTGCTGCTGCGACTGCGTGTGTGCCTGCAGTCGGGCGACGTGCTCCTCGACCTGCAGGTGCATGCGGTCGGCGGGGACGTACTGCACGTCGCGGTCGAACACCGTGCGGAAGACGGCGAGCACGACGGCGCTCGTCGGGCGGGACATCAGGCGGAGCGTCGGCCGGTCGAGCACCGCGCGCACGCGGGCGTACTCGAGGTCGACGTCGGTCATGCTGCCCCTGGTGGTCGGTCGGGTCGTGGTCATGCAAAGAGCCCGACGCGCTGGCGTCGGGCTCTTCGGGGTGTGGGCGATACCAGACTCGAACTGATGACCTCTTCGGTGTGAACGAAGCGCGCTACCAACTGCGCCAATCGCCCCCTGCACTTGCGTGCGGATCGATAGTAGCGGATGTGGCCGGCGCTGCCGAACCGTGTGTCGCGCTCGCGCGTGGCGCGTGGCGCGTGGCGCGTGGCGCGCGGCGGGTGGTCGGTCGGGCGGTCAGCTCGAGGTTGATCGCTTGGCGCGCGGAGACGTCCTCGCGCCATGCGGTCGAGCTCGAGCCGGGCGGCGAACCGCGAGCGCCCGGCGGCGAACCGCGAGCGCCCGGTGGCGAACGGCGCTCCGGATCCGCCCGGCCTCAGGCCGGGACGGGCACTCGGCGCGCTGGGATCCCCGTGAACCCGGGGGACACGCCCGGTGAACGGGAGGGATTTTGGAGAAACCGCTCGGAGTCGGATAGAGTTCACGTCGTCGCCGCGAGAGCGGAGACGAACGGATGTGGCCCCGGTCACGCCGTGCGGATGTGGCGCAGTGGTAGCGCATCACCTTGCCAAGGTGAGGGTCGCGAGTTCGAATCTCGTCATCCGCTCGAGTACCGGTTCCTTCGGGGACCGGTTTCTCACCAGAGGGTATCCCACCGTTCGGGTACTCACGGAGACGTGATCCTCGATGGTGGGGTGGCCGAGAGGCTAGGCAGCGGCCTGCAAAGCCGTCCACGCGGGTTCGAATCCCGTCCCCACCTCCACGGATGTCTCTCTCTGGGCGATTGGCGCAGCGGTAGCGCGCTTCCCTGACACGGAAGAGGTCACTGGTTCGATCCCAGTATCGCCCACCACGGAAAACCCCCGGCAGACCGGGGGTTTTCGTCGTTTCTGCCCCCAGGGCTACCGCGGCGTGGTCCCGAACTCGTCGAGGACGTCGCCCAGGGTCGTGCCGAGCAACACCGCCGTCCGTTCGTACTTGTCGTGCAGTCGCGTTCGGGTTGCCTGGTCGGGGATGGTCGCGAGCCGGGCTGGATCGGCGTTGTGGCTGACGTCGGCACGCTTCACCCGAGGGGCGATCGGGTCGGCGAGCACCCGCGCCATCGAGTCGGCGAGCGTCTCCCCGCGCCGTTTCGTCATCGCGTCCACGGCCATGACCTGCTCGACCGTGAACCCCATCGACCGGAGTTCGGCGAGCGTCGTGTCCGTGTCCTCGACCACGTCGTGCAGCCAGCCGACGACCTGCTCGTCCTGGGTGGTCAGCCGGGCAGCGACCGCGGCGGGGTGCTCGATGTACGGCCGGCCCGCCTGGTCGACCTGCTGGGCATGCGCCCGGGTCGCCACGTCACGCGCCAGGGACTCCGGATCAGTCGTCATGGGCTCAGCGTGCCACGACCACCCGACAGCACGACCACGCGGGCGGGACGTCGAGGTCACGGCCCGTCGGCACGGCGCCGATGCCGGTCGCCCCCTGGTGTAGCGTCGTGCTCGAGAACGTGCCCTGACCTCTGCACGGTGCTCTCCCGAGGAGGTCTCCATGTGCATCTGTCCGCAAGGACAACCGTCGTTCGCGGGTCCGCGATGAGCCGGCCGGACGGGACGGGTTTCGTCGCGGCCATGACGGCGTTGTACCGCGCCGGGGAGCAGGACGACCTGTGCGCGCCCTTCCTCGCCGCGTTCCCCGTCGACAGCGTCGCGATCTCCACGCTCGGCGACCCACTCGGTTCCGAGACGGTCGGCGCCAGCGACGACTCCGCCGCGCGCTGGGACGAGATCCAGCTCGACCTCGGCGAGGGCCCGTGCTGGGAGGCACTGGACCGCGGGGCACCGGTCCTGGTGCCGGACCTGCAGGACACCGAGACCGTGCGGTGGCCGCTGGCACTGCATGCGCTCCGAGCGACCCAGCTCGGAGCGGTGTTCGCGTTCCCCATGCACGTGGGCCCGATCCCGGTCGGCGCGGTCGACCTCTTCGGGAGGGCATCCGTGTCCCTCCGGCCCTCGGTCGTCGAGGACGCGGTCACCATGACCGGCCTCGTCGCCCGACACGTCCTGCACCGGGCCCTGGTGCGGACTGAGCGTGCCGAAGAGGGCACGTGGAACACTGGGAGCAGTTCCGGGCGGTACTCGCGACGCGAGGTGCACCAAGCCTCCGGGATGATCGCGGCACAGACCGGGGCCGGAGCCGCAGATTCCCTGTTGCTCTTGCGGGCGTTCGCACACACGGCCGGACGACCGGTCCTGGAACTGGCCGCGGACGTGATCGCCGGGCGCGTGGACTTCACGGACCACGACGAGCACGAATGAGCGGGAAGGAACCCACCATGGCGCGGACCCGAGAACAGCACCTCGTCGACACGTTCGTCACGCTCACCGACACCCTCGTCTCGGAGTACGACACCGTCGACCTGCTGCAGACGCTCGTCGACAACGCCGCCGCCCTGTTCGACGCGTCGGCGGCGGGCATCCTGCTGGTCAACGAGCAGCAGGAGCTCGAGGTCATCGCCTCGACGAGTGAGCGCAGCACGTTCATCGGCCTGATGCAGCTGGACGCCGGCGAAGGGCCATGTGTCGAGGCCTTCACGAGCGGCATGACCGTGATCGTCGAGGACGCACGTTCGATGCGCCGTCGATGGCCGCGCTTCGCCGAGCTGTCCGCCGAGCTCGGGTACGCGTCGGTCCACTCGATCCCGCTCCGGCTGCGCGACACGACACTCGGCTCGATGAACCTGTTCCGCGAATCCGAGGGCACGCTGAACCGGAACGACGCCGTCGCTGCGCGGGCACTCACCGATGTGGCCACGATCAGCATCTTGCAGCAGCGGTCGGCCGAACAGGCCGTCCTGGTGCAGGAGCAGCTCAAGCGGGCCCTTGAGAGCCGGGTGTCGATCGAGCAGGCCAAGGGCTTCCTGGCGCACACCTACCGGCTCGACCTGGACACCGCGTTCGACGTGCTCCGCAAGTACGCTCGGTCGCACCAGTCACGGATCGCCGAGGTCGCGCGGGACGTCGTCAACCGGGTCATCGTCATCCCGCCGCCGACCGCGCCTGACCCGCAATCCGAGTCCGAGTCCGAGTCCGAAGGACGCTGACCCGCGCGACCCGCCTGGCAGACGAGACCGGCCGGGCGCGGGATCAGAAGTCGCGCCCGACCGGTGGCTCGTGGTGGGTGACGCGACGCCGCCGGCAGTGCTGCCGGGGGAGCCGTCGTCCCCGCTCGTCAACGGACCCGACTGCCGTCGCAGCGACACGGTCGTGTCAGCGACACGGTCGTGTCAGCAAGACGTTCGTGTCATCGACGCAGGTGGTTCCGGCGGCCGGGGACTGGGGCTGCTGGCAGCAACGCTAGAGGTGTCCGCCCGGCGGCGCAAGATCCAGTTCAGTCAGTCCCGCCCACGCCGCAACGTGTCGCTCGGCCGCTCGCCGAACCGGTCCCCGTAGGCGCTCGCGAAGCGGCCGAGGTGGTTGAACTGCCAGTCGCGGGCGACGTCGGCCACGGTCGCAGACTCACCGTCCTCGAGCTCGCGACGGGCACCGTCGAGACGCAGGTCGCGCAGGTACTTCGTCGGGGTGGTCTCGAGGTCACGCGCGAAGGCGTTCTGCAGCCCGCGCACGCTCAGGCCCGACGCTTCGGCGAGGTCGTCGAGCGTCAGGGGGGACCGGGCCTCGTGGTGCATGAGGTCGACGGCGCGGGCGACCGACGACGAGGTCATGCTCGGCGCGGCGCGGACGGGGAAGGTCCCGACGACGGCGTCGGCGACGCGGGCGTTGAGGATCGCACGCTCGGTGCCGGTCACGGACGCCGCGGTCAGGTCGGGCGTCGACCGCCGGAGTTCTGCCTGCAGGCGTCGGAGGGCGTCCGTCCCGTCGGGCTCCTCGTCGAAGACGAGGGGACCGCGCAGGTGGATGCCCCGATCCGCCAGGGCTCGGCGCAGCAGCCCCTCGGACAGGTGCAGCATCGAGACCTTGCGCGTGTCGGCCGAGAAGTCGTAGACGACGCTGCCGGACAGCAGCATCGGACGGCCGGGCGTGGCGGTCCGCGTGTCGGCCGCCTCCGGGGTGATCGTCGCGGTGCCGTCGCCGATCCAGAAGACGATGTGGTCACGACGTGGTTGCATGCGCCCGACCCGCGTACCCTCGACCGTGGCACCGCGCATGGACAGGTCGGCGTCGCCGGCGCCGGCGTACTGGAACTGGTCGAGGGACCCGTCCACCCCGTCGGCGAGCCCGTAGGTCGCCTCGAGCTCTGCGCCGCGGTGCTCACTGACCGTCTCCACCCGGTACCTCCGGAAGGTGGGCGGCCGTTCCGGGAGCGGCATCGCCGTCACGGGCTCATCCTGACACGGCGGGTGTCCGGACCGCGACCCGCGTCCACGGGGTGTCGCGTCCGCGCGGTCCGGACGCGACCCGGTGCCGGACGGGAGGCCCGGTGTCGGCCCGCCCCGCGCCTCCAGTCCGGTCGTGGGTCACGCCGGACGCGCGTCATCGCGCGATCTCGACCACGCGTGTGGCCCGGTCGACGAACGCGTCGTCCGACGTGGTGACGACGGCGGCGAGGCCGGTGTGCTCGACGAGGTCCACGACGAGGTCGACGATGCCGGCGGCCGTCGCGCTGTCGAGCTGCGCCGTCGGCTCGTCGGCGAGCAGCAGGCCCGGGCGGCCGACGACGGCGCGGGCGATCCCGACCCGCTGCTGCTGCCCGCCGGAGAGCTCATCGGGCCGCTGGTGCTCGTGGCCGCTGAGGCCGACCCGCGCCAGGGCGTCGGCGACCGCGGCGTCGCGCTGGACGGGGTCGGTGCGCCGGATGCGGAGCGGCACCTCGACGTTCTCGGCGGCGGTGAGCACGGGCAGCAGCGCGAAGTCCTGGAACACGATCGCGAGCCGGTCGCGGCGGAGCGCGCGGAGTTCGTCGTCCCCCTGGGTCGACAGGTCCGTGCCGTCCAGGGCGACCGTGCCGCGTGTCGGCCGTTCGAGGCCCGCGAACAGCCGGAGGAGCGACGACTTGCCCGAGCCGGAGGCACCGCGGACCACGACGAGCTCGCCTCGGTCGGCGCGCAGGTCCACGTCGTGCAGGACGCGCAGCGTGCCGGCCCCCGTGACGACGTCGAACCCGACCCCGGAGGCGTCGAGCACGGGCGCGGTCACCGTGCCACCTCGTCGTCGCCGCGCCGCAGCAGGACGTGGTCGTCCTGCAGGGACAGGCGGACGCGGTCCCGCAGTCCGAGCGCCCGCTGGAAGGACTCCGGGAGCTGCAGCCGACCGGCGTCGTCGATGACGGCGAACTCCTCACCCGACGCGTCGCCGAGGTCGTCGCGGATCGTCTCCGTCGATGTCCGACCGTCGCGGATCCGCACGGTCCGACGCACCTGCTCGGCAACCGTCTGGTCGTGCGTGACGATGAGCACCGTGACGCCCTCGTGCTCGTTGACCGCCCGCATGGTCGCGAGCACGGCGCGGGCAGCGTCGCGGTCGAGCGCTCCCGTCGGCTCGTCAGCCAGCAGGACGCGCGGTCGGTTGGCGAGGGCGACCGCGATCGCGGCGAGCTGCTGGACACCACCGGCGAGCGCCTCGGGCAGGCGGTCGGCTTCGTCGGCGATCCTGACCAGGTCGAGCACGGTGCGGACTCGGTCCGTGCGTTCCTGGCCGCGAACGCCCGCGACGGTGAGCACCGCGGCGACGTTCTCCGCCACGGTCAGGTACGGCACGAGGTTCCGGGAGGTCTGCTGCCAGACGAAGCCGACCGCGCTGCGGTGGAACGCCGTGCGGCCGCGACGGTCCAGGGCGCCGAGGTCCACGTCCGCCACGACGGCCTGTCCGGCTGAGGGCGCGTCGAGGCCGGACAGGATCCCGAGCAGGGTCGACTTGCCGCTGCCCGATGCCCCGACGAGCGCGACCATCTCGCCGGACCGGACCACGAGGGTGAGGCCCTGCAGGGCCTGGACCTCCACGTCGCGGGAGCGGTAGATGCGCACGAGGTCGCGGCAGACGATGTCGGGTGTGGTGCTCATCGGGTCCTCCCGGGATCGGTCTGACGAGGGCGTGGGCGCCGGTCGTGGCGCCCGTCGCGGTGGACGGTCCGCGGAGCCCCGACCTGGACCGCCGCTGCCAGGACCGCGGCGAGCGCGAGGACGACGCCGATGCCGACCACCGCGAGCAGGACCGGGTCGACCGCGACGCCCGGTCGGACGTCCCCGCCCGTGAACGAGCGCAGGTCGGCGGCGGGCAGGGTCGTCGCGACGACGGTACCGGCCACGACCAGGCCCGTCACGAGGGACGCGAGCAGGAGCGGGAGCGTCTCGGCCGCCACGACGGCCGCGAGCGTTCGCCGGTCGGCGCCGGACACCGCCAGCAACGCACTCCGCCTCCGGTGCACCGCCCCGGCCAGCACGGTCGCGACGGCGAGGGCACCCGCGCCGAGCACACCTCCCAGGACCGCTGCCGCGAGGGCGAACACCCGGGTGCCGGGCAGCCGCGGGTCCGCGTCGAGCGAGCGCTGCACGCCGTCGGCCGTGACGACCGACCCGGACGGGACGGCGGACCGGATGGCCGAGGCGACCTGGTCGGCACGGGCACCGGCGGTGGTCCGGACCAGGACGCGGTCGACGCTGCCGGTGTCGGTCACCGCGTCGGCGTTCCGCGCGTCGACGAGCACCCACCGTCCTGCCGGCGTGAAGGGCGACACGTCCGGCGCGGTCGCGACGATCCGGGTGTCCGTGCCGAGCACGCTCGAGTCGCGCCCGGTCGCGTCGGCGAGGGAACGCGAGGCCACCAGGTCGACCCGGTGGGTGTCGCGGTCGCGGAGCGCCGTCGGGACCGGGAGTGCTCCCGGGACGCCGTGCTGCACCCGTGCGAGACGGGCCGTGTCCGCGACGATCACGGTCGCCTGCACCGTGCCACGTGCGGTGTCGAACGCGACCTCGTCGGACGTCGAGACCCCGACCGCGGCGGCGACCCCGGGCAGGCGCGCGATCCGGTCCACCTGGTCCGCGTCGAGCGCGACCGAGGTGACGGCGACGTCGGCTGCGACGCTGCGTCGTGCCGCCTGCGCGACGCCGTCCTCGAGGGTGCTGCCGACGACGGTCGCGAACAGGGCGACGGCGATGCCGATCACCGCCACGACGAGGGGGACCGCCTGTGCCGTGGCGGTGCGCGCAGCGGTGGCGACGCCGACCAGCATCGCCAGACCCGGTCGCCGTCGTCCGCGGTCGACCACACGCGCGAGGACGACGGGCAGCAGGCGGAGCGCGACGACGACGCCGGACGCCGCGAGCAGCAGCGGGACCACGGCGGCGAACGGGTCGACCGCACCGTCCGGAGCGCTCGTGCTCAGGCCACTGCGCACCGAGACGACGACGGCCGCGGTCGTCGCGACGAGGACCGCCCCCTCGACCAGGAGCCGGAGCGGACGTCGTGTGACACCCACCTGCCGCGTCGGGGCGAGCGCCGCGGCCGCGAGACACGGCACCGCCACCGCGACCAGCGCGGCGACCACCGCCGGTGTCACCGCGGGGACGGACCCGCCGAGGGGTGACCGGCCGACCAGCCACGCCAGGACCGCCCCGACGGCGGCACCGGGCACGGCGGCGACGGCCACGAGACCGGCCGCGAGGGCGCGGAGGCGCAGGGCGGAGGCCCCGCGGGCGCCGAGCAGGCGCAGCACCGCGTCCGCGCGCTCGAGGACCAGGCGGGCGAGGATCGCGGCGAGGACCACGAGCGCACCCGCGGGTCCGGACGCCAGCGACGCGGCGAGCGTACCGACCGTGGCGTCGCGGGCGGCGGCGGCACTGAGGACCTCCGGCAGGTCGGTGGTGAACGCGGTCGACCCGGACGCCGTGCCGGGCATCGGGTGCCGCGTCGTCAGGAACCGTCGCGTGGCGTCGACCAGCGCCGGGCGACCCGGGGCGCTGACCGCGGCGGGTCGCACCGGGAACCAGGCATGCGCCTGCGTGGTGCGCCCGCCCGACGCGACGGCTCCGTACGAGCCCGGCGCCGTGAACGCCGTGCCGATCCGGCTCACGCCCCCGGTCGTGGTGTTCGTCCGCCCCGCGCGCAGGGTGGTCGGGACGTGCGCCCACGTCGGGTCGGCCGCGTCGACCGGCCGGTACACGCCGACGAGTCGGAGTGCCGTCGCACCACCGCCGATCGTCCGGACGCTGCCGAGGGGCCAGTCGACCGCGGCCTGCACCGACGGGGAGACGGCCACCTCGATGGTGGACGGGTCGGATGTCGCTCGTGGCGCGCGACCTGCCGACCACCGGACCAGGTCTGCCACCGCGCGGTCGGACGTGAGCGCGAACGACGCGGGAACCCGGGACGGTTCGGCGTCGAGGTCGAGGTAGGGCGTCGCCGCGTACGCGCCGGCCGCCCCGGTGACGGAGCGGAGTGCGGGGGGCATCGACCGGCGCACGGCGACGAGGTCCTGGTCGAGTGCGTCGAAGGCCCGTTGCGCCGATGCTGGCGACGCGTCGTCGTCGGACAGGGCGAAGGTCGCCTCGAGGTCGCGCTGCCCGACGGCGGCCCGGCTGACGTCCCCGCGCGTGCCGGCGGTCGCGAGTCCAGTCAGCACCGGCAGCGCCGAACCGCCGAGGAGTGCGGCGACGAGGGTGACGACCGCGACGGCGACCAGGGGCGCTCGGTGGGCGCCGAGCACGCGGCGGGCGGCCACGCCCTGGCCGCTGGATCGGAGGAGCGCCGGGCGGTGCAGCGCATGGCGGCCGCTCACCGTGGGTCGCCCTCTGCGACGACCCGGCGGGATCGGCGGGCAGCGACGAGTGCGGTGACGCCCGTGCCGAGCACGATCACCGCGGGGACGGCCAGCGACCACGGGGAGACGATGTCCGGCGTGGCGGTGACCAGTCCTGCCGCACCCGGGACGGTCGCGATCGCGAACGGTGCGACGACGGCGGCGACGGTCGCCCCGCCGCCGACGGTGCCCGCGACGACCGAGCCGAGCACGGGGACGACGAGCTCGGTGAACCGGGCACGCGCTGCCGCTCCCGGCTCGACCCCGAGCGCGCGGAGGACGCGGGAACGCTGGCGCTCGGCGGTCGTGACGACGGTGCCGACGACGGCGAGCAGCGCGAGGAGCGCCCCGAACCCGGCAACCACGCCGAGCACCCCGACGGCGGGCGCGAGCACGGGCGACGAGGACACCGACGCCGCGGTCGACACCGTCCCCGACACCGTGCGCACCCGGGCGACCTCAGCCGCCACGGCGCGCGGGTCCGCCGCGGCGAACCAGGTCTCGTCGACCCGGGGCACGGAGCCTGCGGTGCCCGAGACGGCGGGGCCGCCGAGGACGGCCGCGTCGACCAGGGTCGGCAGGTCGGCAGCCACTGCGCTCGTGCTGCCGCTGCCCGGGACAGCCGCCACCGTCCCGACCACCCGTGCGTGCAGGGTGCGTGCGGTCGACGCGGCGTCGAGGTCGAGCGCCGACCCGCGGTGCAGCCCGAGTCCATCGGCGAGGCCCTCGCTCACCACGACGGGCAACCGGTGGTCGATCGCCGGGCGCCCGAGCGGGATCCGGGACGGGCCGGACAGGTCCTCGAGGACGGTGTGCCCCGTCGCGCGGACCACACCGAGCACCGACGCGTCGACGCGGACCCGGAGCCGTGTGCCGTCGGCGACCACGTCGGTCTCGGGCGGCCGGGCGGTGAACGACACCGTTTCCTCGACCGCGAGCACCCGCCAGCGTCGCGCAGCCCCCGTCGGGTCCGCCGGCAGGTCCGCGGCGAGCCGTGCGGACGCACCGAGGCCGACTCCGGCGCCCGATCCAGACCCAGACCCAGACCCAGACCCAGACCCAGACCCAGACCCTGCCTCGCCCCCCGGCACGGCTCCGGCTCCGGCCGCGTCCGCCGTGACGAGCGGGAGCGCCACCGCCACACCGTCGTCGTCGACCGCCCAGAGCGTCGACTCGACCGACCCGCCGGCGTCGGACCGGGTCGTCCCGTCGAGGGTCGCGGACCCGACCCGGACGTCGACGACCACACGCCCGGTCCCCGCGGGCAGGGCCGTCCCCGCACGACCCGGCGTGGGCGTCCCGGCGAAGGCCGTCGCACCGGCGTTGCCGGTCACCCCGCGGGCCGCGCCGGCCGGCATCGCGACGAGGGGCACGGTGCGTCCACCGACGGTGACCCGGTCCGTCAGGACCGGGGTCGCTGCGGAGGAGCCGGTGACCAGTCCGGAGCTCGGCACGGTCGACGCCGCGCCCTCGCCCACCGCGTCGTCGCCATCGGCCGTGACGCGGACGGCCGGGCCGACGAGCGCGTCCGCCGTCGCACGGTCGACGGCGGCGTCGGTCGCGGACAGCCCTGCTGCCAGGCAGCCGGCCGCGACCGACATCGCGACGAGGACGACGACGGGAGCGACCGACGCGAGCTCACGGGACAGCCGCCGCGCGACGAGCGACGGCAGGAGACGCCGCGTGCGGGCGGCCGCACGTGCGGCGAGCCCGGCGGCGACCCCGACGAGCACGACCGTGACCAGGGCGGTCGCGAGCACGCCGAGCACGGGGGACAGGGCGGCGACGGGATCGGTGGTGACACCGGCGTCCGTGGCACGGACCGGGACCCCGACCGTGAACAGCCGCCAGGTCGCGAAGCCGGCGGCACCGACGCCGACGAGCGCCACGACCACCGCGCGCCCCGTGCCCGCTCGACGGGTCGGCGCGGGACGTCGTCCGCCGACGACCGCGCCGACGAGGACGGCCGCCAGCACGGCGACCGCCGGCGTCACCACGCCCGCGACCGATGGGATGACGGCGCCGCGGCTCACGACGGGCACCAGGGCCGCGGCACCGACGACCCCGACCACGGCGCCGGCAGCGCCGACGACCAGCGTCTCGAGGCCGGTCCACCGCACGAGCTGTGCGCGTGTCGCCCCGCGCGCGGTGAAGAGCGCGTCCTCACGGGACCGAGCGTCCCGCAGCAGCGTGGCCAGCACCCCGAGTGCGACGAGCGCGAGCACGGCCGAGACCACCACGCCGATGCGGACCACGGCGCGCGCGGTCGCGATGCCGAGGTCGATCCGACCGAGCGTCGACGCGAGCGACCCCTCGACGTCCGCCCCGGCGAGCGCACCGTCGTCCGCACCGGTCGCCGTCCGGACGCTCCGGAGTCCGCGGAGCAGTTCGTCCGACGACACCAGGCGCCCCTGCACGGTGACGGGCGTCACGGTCCATGACGCCACGGCGGTGTCCGACGCTGCCGACACCGTCCGCACCGGCACGACGACCGGTCCCGCCACCCCGGCGTCGGTGCCGGAGCCGACGTCCGACGCGCCGGCCCACCGGGGCGCGAGCGGGTCGTCGGCGCGCCACGTCGCGGCGATGCGGAGCTCGACACCACCCGCGGAGCCGACGTGCACGACGTCGCCGACCCGCAGACCGAGTCGTGCGGCGGCGTCCGCCTGCACGGCGGCCGGGACCGGTCCGGCGGCGGTGTCCGGCGGCCACGCGCCGGTGACGACGTGGGCGACGGACGGGAGGTCCGGGACGGCGGCGAGCCGGGCCTCCTGTCCGGTGCTCCCCGCGTCCACGGCCACGGTCGCCGACGCGGACCAGGTCACGGTCGCGCTCTGCGCGGGCAGGCGGTTGCCGATCGCGGTGTCGACACTGCGGCGCTGCTCGGCAGGTCGGTCGGCGAGGGGCTGGCTGACGACCGTGCCGGCCGCACGGGCGGGTTGCGCGGCGAGCACCGCAGCGGCGCCGGCCTGCGCGCCCGCGTCGCCGACGGACAGCGCCAGCAGGGGTACGGCGACGGCGACAGCGACGACGGTGGCGAGGGGGACCAGCAGTGCGATCCGGGCGCGGGCACGGGCGACGAGCAGACTCCGTCGTCGCACGTGCACCCCCCGGGTCTTGACCTCGCCGCCATCATCGCGCACCGCGGGGGGCCGGCAGGACGACACGC
Organism: Curtobacterium sp. MCLR17_007; assembly: GCF_003234655.2. Taxonomy (NCBI): domain Bacteria; kingdom Bacillati; phylum Actinomycetota; class Actinomycetes; order Micrococcales; family Microbacteriaceae; genus Curtobacterium; species Curtobacterium sp. MCLR17_007. The sequence goes on from NZ_CP126271.1 coordinate 1,846,430, forward strand.
GCTGTGCGCACCGGTCGACACGACCGGATGTCGTCCCGACGGCGCACGGCGGTGCAGGATCGGTGCGTGGAATCGCGTGCACACCCCAGCCGGCCCGACGTCACGACGACCGAGATCGTCGGGGGTCCGGAGCCCCTCACGGTCGGTCTGCACCCCGCGGACGACTCCTGGCCGGCGACCTACCGCGAGCACGAGCGGCGGATCCGCTCGGCGATCGGGTCGGCGCTGGCGGTCGACGTCGAGCACATCGGGTCCACGTCGGTGCCGGGGCTGGCGGCCAAGCCGATCGTCGACCTCGTCGTGGCCGTGCCCGACATCACCGACGAGGACGCCTACCTGGGGCCGCTGCTCGCCGCCGGCTACCGACTGCGCGTCCGGGAGCCCGGGCACCGCCTGGTCCGGACGCCCGAGCGCGACGTGCACGTCCACGTGTACGAGCGGGGCGCCCCGCAGGTGGACGCCTACCTGCTGCTCCGCGACCACCTGCGTGCGGACCCGGCGGACCGGGCACTGTACGAACAGACGAAGCGCGACCTGCTGGCGCAGCAGTGGGACGACATGAACGCCTACGCCGACGCCAAGACCTCGGTGATCGAGGCGATCAAGGACCGGGCGCGCGAGCGGCAGCACGGACGCGGCGGCGCCTGACCAGGCTGCACGGCCGTGCACGCGCCTGACCGGGTTGCACGGCCGTGCACGCGCCTGACCGGGCTGCACGGCCGTGCACGCGCCTGACCGGGTGACGACGGGCGTGTGGAAGGATCGTCTGGTGGACGAGCGGGCAGCACCGGTCGCCGTGGTGATCGCGGCGATGAGCGAAGAGGTCGACGCCTTCGCCGACCTGATCGGCGGGGTCCCGTCCGAGTACGGCCCCGTCGGCGGCCACGACGGACACCAGCTGCTCGACGTCGACGGCGCCACGGTCGCCGTCCGTCGCAGCGGCATCGGGTTCACGAACGCGACCGCGGCCGTCGCGCACTGCTTCCACGACTTCGGTGCCGTGCCCGTCATCAGCGTCGGGACGGCCGGCGGGCTCATGCACGGGGTGGCCATCGGCGACGTCGTCGTGGGGGACCGCTACGTCAACCTCAACGCCGACGCCACGGCGTTCGGCTACGCGCTCGGACAGGTGCCGGGCATGCCGACCGGCTACGCCCCGGATCCCCGCATGGTCGCACTCGCACTGGGTGCGAAGACCGGGCACCGACTGCGGTCGGCGACGATCGGGTCGAGCGAGGTCTTCGTGACCGAGGACCGCGCGCGCGTGCTCCGTGACGCCTTCCCGACCGTGGCGGCCGTCGACATGGAGTCGGCCGCCATCGCCCAGTTCGCGCACGTGCACGCGATGCCGTTCGTCTCGGTCCGGGGCATCAGCGACCTGTGCGCACCGGACGGCGACGAGTTCCGTCTGCACCTCGACGACGCCGCGGCCCGGGCGGCCGAGGTCGTGCACGACGTCGTGCGGGGCCTGGCCGCCTGACGTCGACGCGGCCCTCGGCGGGTGGCTCCTGGCAGACTCCACACGGGGACTCCGGGCGGTCATCTTCGGGTCGAGCGAGAGGCTGGTGGTGTCCGTGCGGACGATGACGTTGCGTGTCCGGGAGTCGTTCTGGTTCCTGCCGGCGCTGCTGGGCATCGCGGCGATCGTCCTGGCCGAGGTGCTGGTGGCGGTCGACCGGGCGGTCATCGACGGTGGTGTCCGGATCGCGGTGCTCGACTCCCTGAGCGCGAGCGGCGGCCGGTCCACCCTGACGACGATCGGCACGGCGATGCTGACCATCGCGGGCACGTCGTTCTCGATCACCATCTCGGTCCTCGCCACGACCTCGTCCACCTACGGCCCGCGCCTGGTCCGGAACTTCATGGCCGACCGGGCGAACCAGTTCGTGCTCGCCGCGTTCACGGCGACGTTCCTCTACGCGATCGTCGTCGTCCGCTCGGTCCACACGGACGTCGACGACGGTTCCGCGTTCGTCCCCGTCATCGCTGTGCACGTGGCCGTGCTGATGGGGATCCTCGACGTGGGCGTCCTGGTCTTCTTCATCCACCACATCGCGACGAGCGTGCAGATCACCTCGCTGCAGAAGCAGGTGCAGGTGGACCTGGTGGCCGCCGTCGACCAGGCCTTCGTCGACCGGGACGACGCGCACGACGCCGTCACCGTCGCACCGCACGGGCCCGACCGCGAGGGTGGCAGGACGATCCGCGCGGCGCAGGACGGCTACGTGCAGTCGGTCGAGTGGGAGCGCCTGGTCTCGTGGGCCGATCGGCACGACCGTGTGCTCGACCTGTGCGTGATGCCCGGTGACCACGTCATCGTCGGGGATCCGATCGCAGTCGTGCACGTGGCCGACACGGCGACCGACGGGGGAGCAGTGGACGACGACGGCACCGGCGACGGGGCCGCCAGGCAGGTCCGCGCCTGCATCATGACCGGGACGGCCAGGACCCCGCTCCAGGACGTCCGCTTCGCGCTGCAGCAGCTCGTCGAGATCGCGGTGCGCGGGCTTGCGACCGGCTCGAACGACCCCTACACGGCGGTCAGTGCGCTCGACATGGCGGCGGTGGCGCTCGTGCCCGCCTGGCGTGACGGCGAGCGGGTCACCGGGTACCTCGACGACGACGGGACGGTCCGCGTGACGCCGCACTGGCCGCTGCTCGAGGACCTCGTCGACTCGGTCTTCGAGGGCGTCCGCACCTACGGGGAGGACCAGCCGATCGTGCTGCGTGCCGCGCTGCGGTTGGCCGAGCGACTCGCCGACGCCGGGAGGGACGCACGCGCGGCGTCGGCCGAGCAGACGGCGTCGGTGCTCCGGACGTCCCTCGACCGAGCCGAGCGGGACGTCCGGAGCTGAACCCGCCGACCGGGTCGTGCCGTCGCGGCACGGACCCGGTCCGACGGGGAACGACGCCGGTGCGGTGTGGAACGCACCCCTGGTGCGGGTCAGGACCCGGACCCGCAGCGCGGGTCAGGACCCGGACGTCGGGCCCTCGGTCGGGGCGGACGGCGCGTCGGACGGCTTCGGAGCGTCGGACGGCTTGGGCGCGTCGGTCGGCGGGGTCGGCGCGTCCTTCCCGTCCTTGCTGCCCTTGCCGGCACCGTCCTGGGCGGTCGGCGGCTTCGGTGCGTCCTTCGGCGGCGTGGGAGCGTCGCCACCCGGGGCCGGAGCAGCACCGGCGGCCGGGCCGCAGGTCGCGCCGGCACCACCGGGGCCACCGGCCGCCGGACCGGCGGCGGGTCCGCCCGCGGCAGGACCCCCGGAGGGCGCGCCCGACGGCGCACCGGACGGCGCACCCGACGGCGCACCCGACGGTGCACCGGTGGGGGCCGAGACGGGCGTGCTGCCCCCGTCGTTGCCCGCGGCGACCGCGGCCGTCACCCCGACGCCGCCGATCAGGACCGCGACGATCGCGGCACCGATCCCGAGCCGTCGACCCAGACCGGAGCGGCGCGCGCTCGACTCGGCGGGTGCGGCGGAGGCCATGGGGAGCTGGTGGTGCGGGAACTGCTCGGTGGGCTGTCCGTCCGCGTCTCGGCGGGGGAACTCGCGGGTCGGCTCGTCGTTGTTCGTCATGGTGTCTCCAGTTCGTCTCCGGCTGCTGCCGGGCCGGCGGTCCTGCCGGTGACGACCACGCTCGGAGTCAGATCTGAAGCATCACTGAAGCATCTCGCGTGCACAGGTTGCGCCCAGCTGCTTCCATGCTCGGTGATTGCGAGTGCGACGTACCGTGTCCGCCGTGCCCACTCCAGCCCGCGTCCTGCTCGTCGACGACGACGACACCATCCGCGTCTCCGTCGCCCGCTCGCTCCGTGACGAGGGCCTCGTCGTGCTCGACGCACCCGACGGGTCCGACCTGCAGCGCGACCTGACGCAGTTCGTCCCCGACCTGGTGGTCCTCGACTGGATGCTCCCCGGCGCGAGCGGCATCCAGCTCGCCGCGCGGGTCCGTACCTCGTCCGACGCGGCGATCGTGATGCTCACCGCCCGCGACGAGGTCGACGACCGCCTGCGCGGCTTCGCCGAGGGCGCCGACGACTACGTGGTCAAGCCGTTCGCGATGGCGGAACTCGTCGCCCGTGTCACCGCGGTGCTGCGTCGCCGGGGACGGATCCCTGCGGTGGTCGAGGTCGGCGACCTGGTGCTCGACCCCGACGCGGCGGTCGCGCGCCGGGCCGGGGTCACCCTCGACCTGACCGCGACGGAGTACCGACTGCTCGCGTTCCTCGCCGAGAGCCGCGGGCGCACGATGTCGAAGGGCCAGATCCTGACGCAGGTGTGGGGCTACGACAGCGTCGACCCGAACCTGGTCGAGGTCCACCTCAGCGCCCTCCGCCGCAAGATGGAGGCACACGGCCCCCGCCTCGTGCACACGGTGCGCGGCATCGGGTACCGCCTCAGCGCGGTGGCCGCGTGACGGCCGGCGCCCAGCCGCCCGCGTCCCTGCGCACCGGCTCGCTGCGGACCCGCACGGTGGTGGCGGTCCTGCTCCTGCTCGCCGTGCTGCTCGGTGCGCTCTCGGTCGCGGTGCAGGCGACGCTCGGCGACCGACTCCGCGCGCAGATCGAGGACCGTCTGCGCGACCGGGCCTCCGCCGCAGCCGCACTCGTCGGCACGGTGGACGCCGACGACCTGGCCGACCGGCTCTCGATGCAGGGCCTGTCCGTCACGATCACGACGAGCGACGGCGGATCGGTCGAGGCCGGTCCCACCCCGGACCAACTGCGCCAGGGCCCACCCGACCCGGCCGGTCTCCCCGGTCCCGCCGGGTCCGGTCCCGCCGGGTCCGGTCCGGGAGGCTCGTCCACCGACGACACAGCGGCGTCGGGCAGCGGGACGGCCGGTTCCACGGCGACGGGCCGTGCAGGCGCGCAGGTCACGATCACGTCCTCGCGGGTCACCGCACAGGACCGCCTGGTCACCCTGGTCTCCCGCCTGAGCGACGGGTCGACCATCCGGCTCACGGCGGGCACCGGCTCGGTCGACGAGGTCCTCGGCGAGCTCCGCTGGGTGATGCTCGGCGCGTCGGCGGGCTTCATGCTGCTCGCGGCCGGTGGCCTCGTGCTCGTGGTCCGTCGCACGATGCGGCCCCTCGACGAGATGACACGCGCGGCGCGCTCGATCGCCCACGGCGACCGTGGACGACGACTGCGCCCCGGACGAGCGGACACCGAGATCGGTCGCGTCGCCGTGGCCTTCGACGAGATGCTCGACGCCGTCGAGGGCGCGGAGCGACAGGCGCTCGAGGCCGAGGCACGGATGCGGGAGTTCCTGTCCGACGCCGCGCACGAGTTGCGCACCCCGGTGGCGGGGATCCGCGCCGCTGCCGACACCCTGGTCCGCGCACCGCTCGACCCGCTCGAGCGCGAGGACCTCGCCGTGCACGTCGTGCGACAGGCGGGCCGCGCATCACGCCTGGTCGACGACATGCTCCTGATGGCGCGCGTCGACCGCGGACTCGAGCTCGCCCTGGCGCCCACCGACCTCGGTGCCGTGGTCCGGATCGAGGCCGACCGCGCGCGCCTCCGAGCCCCGGGCCTGCGGGTGCGCGTCCGGACACCGGACGCACCCGTCACGGTGACCGGGGACGGCGACCGCCTGGGACAGGTCGTCGGCAACCTGCTCGAGAACGCCGCACGGGCGACCGGCGGCGTCGGCTCCGTCGAGGTGTCCGTCGGTCGGTCGGAGGACGAGGTCGTCGTGCGGGTCACGGACGACGGCCCGGGCGTGCCCGAGGCCGAACGCACCAGGATCTTCGACCGGCTCGTCCGACTCGATGCCGGGCGGGACGACCGCAGCGGCGGTGCCGGGCTCGGCCTGCCGATCGCCCGCGGCATCGCCCGTGCCCACGGCGGTGAGCTCGTCTGCCCGCCCAGAGGAGCGACGGCGTTCGTCCTGACCGTCCCGGCGGTCCGTGCAGCTGGTGCCCCGGCCGTTGCGCGTGCCCCGCTGGCCGAGGCGGTTCGTTCGCGCGCGTGACGGATCCGGTTCGTCGGAGCCGGGGATCGTCGACCCGATCCGTCACCGCTGGATCCGGACCCCTGCTCCGCCGGAGCTCGGTGACCGCGCCGCAGCCGTCACGACCGGGTCGATCCAGCCTGGCCGACCGGGCCACGTCGGCGTACGCTCGCGCAGCAGCAGGACCAGCAGGACCAGCACCTCCTCAACGACGAGCGAGAGCGAGACCCCGTGCGCCGAGCACTGACCGCCCTGATCGCGGTGGCGACCCTGATCGTGGGACTGACACCGGCCCTCCCGGCTGTTGCCGTGACCCCGGGTGCCGCGCCCGCATCGCGGAGCGGCCACGCCGCTCCGATGCACCAGAACCCGATGGCGCTCGCGCTGCCCGACGGGCAGACCGCCGCGAGCTGCGCCGACCCGAGCGCTGTGCACGGCGTCGGACGCGACCGCAACTGGTACCTGTACTGCACGTCGGACGCGCTGACCGCGACCGAGCTGGACCCGGACGGGTCGCTCGTGCAGCACGTCGTCCCGACCTACCGGTCGACGGACCTGACGCACTGGACGTACGTCGGCGACGCGTTCACCACGAAACCGGCCTGGGTCGGTGACGCGAACGGCATCTGGGCGCCCGACGTGGTCTTCCGGAACGGGCGCTGGTACCTGTACTACGCCGCCTCGGACACGCCCGGCGCGACCGCTCCGACCGGCGGGGGCTCCGCGGTCGGGGTGGCGACGAGCTCCAGTCCGACCGGTCCGTGGACGGACTCGGGCGGTCCGGTGGTCGCTCCGCAGGCCGCGCCGAACGGCACCGGGCAGCGGTGGGAGTTCGACCCCGAGGTCATCACCGACCGGGGCACGACCTACGTCTACTTCGGCAGCTACTTCGGCGGGGTGCACGTCCGCACCCTGAGCCGCGACGGGCTGCGATCGGACCCGTCGAGCGAGCGGTTGATCGCGATCGACAACCGGTACGAGGGCGCGTACCTGATGCGCCACGGCGGCTGGTGGTGGTTCATGGGATCGGCCACGAACTGCTGCAACGGTGCCCTGACCGGGTACGGCGTGTTCGTGGCGCGGTCGCGCAGCCCCCTCGGACCGTTCCTCGACCGGGACGGCGTGTCGATCACGAGCACCCGCGTGGGTGGGACGCCCCTGCTCGCGCAGAACGGCAACCGGTGGGTGGGCACCGGGCACGACACGGTGGTGACGGACTTCGCCGGGCAGGACTGGATCATCTACCACGCGGTCGACCGCGGTGAGCCGTACTACGCCGGGCAGCCGACCTACACGAAGCGGCCGGTGCTGATCGACCCGCTCGACTGGCAGGGCGGGTGGCCGTCGGTCCGTGGGGGTGCGGGACCGTCGGACACCGTCCAGCCCGGGCCGGTCGCACAGCCGGGGGAGCGGCCGACGTACCGTGCGTCCGTCGCCGCCGTCGACGTGCCCGGTCGCCTGATCCGCGCAGCGTCGACGGAGTTCGACGGCTCGGCGCTGCCGCCGACGCTCACGTGGACCCGCGAACCGGACGCTTCGACGTGGACGGTCTCCGACGGTGCGTTCCGGTGGCAGACGCAGGCGGCGGACCTGCACCCACCGGCGACACCGCTCGCCTCGGTGCTCTCCGAACCGGCTCCCCGTGGCGACTGGGTGGCGGAGACCACCGTGTCGGTCGACACCCCGGCGAGCGGTGACGGTGTGTACAACTACGTGCAGGGTGGGCTGATCGTGTACGGGTCCGACAGCGACTCCGTCCGGCTCGTGTCGAACTCGATCTACGACACCCGGCAGACGGAGTTCGGCAAGCAGGCCTCCGGGCAGCCCGCCGGGGCTCCGACCTACGGCAACATGGTCGTCGGCCCCGTGGGCGACGCCACGACGCTGCGGATCGTGCACCGGGTCGTCGACGGCGAGGACCACTACACGGCGTCCACCAGCGTGGACGGTCGGCACTTCGTGCAGGGCGGGACCTGGACGGCGGCACTCGGCGACACGCCGCGCATCGGGCTGATCTCGCTCGGCGGGACCGGGTTCACGAGCACCTTCGACGACCTGCGCGTGAGCACGGTGGTGTCCTCGCGCCGCTGAGGCTCGCGCCGGTTCAGGCGGCGCCGGCCTGGATGCCCGTCACCGACATCGTCGGGGGCAGGTCGGACGAGCAGGCCTGGTAGCCGGGGGCCTCGACGAAGAGCGAGCGCGTGGACCCTGGCGGGATGACACGGAGGCCGTCCGCCGACCGCGGAGCACACGACGCGTTGGAGCCGTCACCCGGGCGTGTGACGTGCAGGACGAAGTGCGCGGCCGCACCGGGGGACAGGGTCACGGTGGTGTGCGGGGTCTGGCGGTCGAGGTTCGCGCCCGGGCCGATCTGGGCGCCGTTGCCGCCGCCGACGAACGAGACACCCGGCCAGCCCTGGATCGTGCACGCGGCGGAGCCGGTGTTCGTGATCGTGACCGGGACGTCGATGTCGACGTCCGTGTGCAGGTCCTTAGTGGTCGACGCGGAGAGCGTGTCGACGCCGCAGCGGCCGGGAGCGGACGACCCACCGGCCGACGTCGTGCTCGACGCGGAGGTGCCGCTCGTCGGGGTCGTGGCGGTCGGTGTCGGGCTCATCTGGGAGTCCGACGCCGTGGTGGCCGAGCCGGACGGCCCCGTCGTGATCGCCGGGTCCCCGGTGGTGGCGGTTGCGGCGCAGCCGGCGAGGCCCACGATGACGACGCCGAGGCCGGCGAGCAGGAGGGTCGATCGTGTCGTGCGGGCGGTGCGGGTGTGGTGCGTGTGCGACCTGGGTGTGTGGTTCATGGGTTCGACCATGATCGCCCCTCGATGAGACGACCGTGAGACGGGGCGTCTCACGTGGGTCTCACGGAACACCTGGCAGGCTCTGCGTGTCCGGGACCGACCCCGGGCAGGACGGAGCACCCGGATGCGTCTGCTGCTGCTCGAGGACGACCTCGACCTGGCCGCGCAGGTGTCCGCGGGGCTCCACCGTGCCGGGTTCGCGGCCGACCACGTCGCGACCATCGCCGAGGCCGACCTCGCGGTCACGGTCACCGATTACGACTGCCTGGTCCTCGACCGGATGGTGGCCGACGGGGACGCGCTCACCCTCGTGCGCCAGCTGCGCCAGCTGCGGGAGCGCGGTGACGAGGTCGCCGTCGTGGTGCTCACCGCCCGCGACACCGTCGAGGACCGCGTGGACGGGTTCCACGTCGGTGCCGACGACTACCTGGTCAAGCCGTTCGCGTTCGCCGAGCTCGAGGTCCGGGTCCGCGCGGTCACGCGACGGCGTGGCCGGACCCGTGCCCCGGTCCTCCGCGCCGGGGACGTCGCACTGGACGTGCCGCGGCACGAGGTCACCCGCGGTGGTGTCCTGCTCTCGCTGACCGCCAAGGAGTTCGCGGTGCTCGAGATGCTGCTCGCCGCCGACGGCGAGGTCCGTACCCGGACGGACCTGTTCGAAGGGTGCTGGGACGAGCGCACGGACCCGACGTCGAACGTCGTCGACGCGGTCGTGGCGCAGCTCCGCCGACGCCTCGGTCCACCTGATCCGATCGAGACCCTCCGCGGTGTCGGGTACCGGATCCGGTCGTGACCCGTCCGTCCCGCAGCGCCGCCGGACGGCGGCTGGCGTGGGTGCGGTGGTGCATGACCGCGTTCTTCGCCCTGACCACCGCCGCGTGCCTGGTCGGGCTGGCCACGTTCGCTGCCCGGCAGGACCAGGTCGACCGGGAGCGCATCGACCGTGAGCTGCTCGTGCACGCCGACCGGATCGCGCTCGGGATCGACATCGACGCCGACGGGTTGGTCTTCTCGTCGGCGCCGCCCGGAGCGAACCTGGACACCGCGGTCGGCCTCAACGCGATCGGCACCGCGCCGACGGGGATCGTGATCGACGGCGCCCTGCAGTACGCCGAGCCCGCGGCGCGGGAGCTCCCCTCCGCCCGCACGGTTGAACGCCTGGACGCTGCGGTCCGGCACGGTGCGGGCAGCGCGTCGACGACGACGTCCGACCGGTCCGGGACCCTGACGCGGTGGGTGGCGGTCCCCGTGCCGCAGGCCCGTGACGCCACCGTCCTCGTCGGGACCGCGCCGAGCTCGAGCGTCGACCACCAGACCGTCGTGCTCGGGCTCGTCGCGGCGGTCCTCGGCCTGGTGAGCGTGGCCACCCTCGCCGGACACCTGCTCTCCGGCATCGCGATGCGACCCGCCGTCCGCCAGACCGAGCAGCAGGAGCAGTTCCTCCGCGAGGCGGCGCACGAGCTGCGGACGCCGATCGCCACCATGGCGCTGATCGCGGAGTCGGGGCTCCGCGACCCGGACACGGCGACCGGAGCGCTCCGCGCGCTGGACCGCCGACTCGCGGGCATGAGCATGCTCGTCACGAGCCTGCTCGCACGGGCGCGGGCCGACCAGTCCGGCGCGGCTGTCAGCATGCGCCCGCTCCGGCTCGACCAGCTCGTCGAGGTCACGGTCGCGGACCTCGAGGCCGGTGACGACGTGCAGGTCGACGCCCGCGAGACCGTGGTCCGCGGCAACCCGGAGCTCATCGCCCAGGCCGTGCGCAACCTTGTCGAGAACGCGCTCGGCCACGCGCCCGGCAGTCGTGTCGAGGTCACCGTCGGCGAGCGGGCGTTCGTCGTCGCGGACGACGGCGGGGCCCCGGGCCGTCGTGCCGTCGACGGGCGCGCACCCCGCCCCGCCGGCACGGGGACCGGGCTGTCCATCGTGGAGTGGGTCGCCGAGGTGCACGGCGGCACGGTCGAGCTCGGTCCGTCCTCGTCAGGCGGCACCCGCGCGACGATGCGGTTCCCGGAGCCCGCCGCAGGCACTGACGACGTCTGAGCAGCGGGATGCGCCGGGCCGTACCGAGGGGGCCGCGGTCATCGTCGCCCGGGCCAGTCGTGCCCGACCGGACCCGTCACGTCCCCCTCGTCACGACCACGCATCACCCAGTGATGCAGGAACGGGAGGCCGACGGCGACCACGAGACCGATGACGTACACGACAGTCGTCCCGAGGGCGTCGGGGGTCGACTCGTAGTTCGACCACGGGAGACCCGTGCAGACCTGGACCAACGGTCCGAGTGCCCCGACCGCAGCACCCGGTGCCACGACGAGGGCCCACGGACGCCGTCCGCCACGGTGGAGCACGACCGCACAGGACGTGGCGACGATCGCGATGCCGCCCCAGAACCACGACGCGCCGGACGTCCGCCACCCGTCGTGCGTCAGCCACGCCTGCACCAGGGTGAGCGTCCGCTCCCAGGCGTGGTCGTTCCCGGTCCGGGTCAACGGCATCGGGAGCGGCCATCCGATCACCGCGAGGACTCCCGAGACGGTCGCGATGACGCCGCAGACCCATCGGGCGAGGGTCCGGTGGTCGACCGGCTCGACGTCGAAGGACTCGATGCTCACCGGACCAGCCGCACGGTCGTGGCGATCGGGCCGAAGCTCGACGTGGTCCCATCAGCGACGAAGCCGTTCCGACGGTAGAACGCATGGGCGCGCGGGTTGTCGGCGGCGACCCAGAGTGACGCCGGCCGGTCGCCGAGTGCCGCGTCGAGGAGCGTCTGGCCGGCCCCGGTGCCGTGGGCACGAGCGAGGACGTAGAGCATGGTCAGTTCCTCGGGCCGGACCGCATCGGGCTCGGTCACGGTCTGGACCGCTGCGAAGCCGACGACGCCGGTCTGGTCCGTGACGACCACGGTGGGGGAAGGCCCCTCGGGCGAGCTCCGTCCGCCACATCGCGATCCGCCGGTCGACGTCGAACCAGGGGTGCGTGTCCGGGTCGTCGACGAAGCGGCCGTACGTCTCCCGCCACGACGTGGCGTGGACGCGCGCGATGCCCTCGGCGTCCTCGACACCGGCGTGCCGGACGACCCACGCGGGCGTCGGCGCTGGCGAGGCGAGTCGCACGAAGGACCGGAGCTGCGCCGGGCGGACGTCGTGCGTCTCGACGAGACCGTGGGCTTCGTAGAAGGCACGCTGCAGTGGCTCCGCGTCCGTCAGGAGTACGACCTGCCGGATGTCGGCCGCCCGTCGCAGCACCTCGTCCAGCAGGGCGCCGCCCACACCCTGTCCCTGTGCAGCGGGAGCCACGAGGACGTCCTGGACGTAGACGATCGTCGTCCCGTCCGACACCGTCCGCGCGAGCCCGACCAGACGGCCAGCACCGTCGCGTGCCGTCAGCACGAGGGAGGAACCCTGGATGGCCCGTTCGAGCTGTCCAGGCACGTCCGTGTACGCGGACCAACCGACCGCGTCGTACAACGCCCGCAGTTCGCCGGACATCGGTCGTTCCGCTCGGACACGCAGCTCCATGTCCCGAGTCTCCCAGCACCGCCGACGCCGGGAGCGACCGGTCCTCGGGATTGAGAGGACACGCAGGTCCGGCCGCCCGGTCGAGCGTGCACCTAGGGTTGGCCGGATGGGGAACGAGAACGGATCCGGTCGGCGACGTGGCGGACTGATCGGCATGACGGTGGTGGGCGCGTACCTGGTGCTGCGCTTCGGGTACCTGGCGTACCGCGAGCACGAGGACGGCATGTCGACGCCCGCGGTGATCGGCACGCTCGTGCTGTACGCGGTCGGGCTCTTCGTCATCGTCGAGATCGTCCTGGGCGTGCAGAACGCCACGACCCGCAGACGCGAGGCCGCGCTGGCACAGCAGCACCCCGGCGCCCACCTGGTGCCGGTGCTCCTGCAGAAGGACGTCGCGACGGACGTCCGCCGCGTGGCCGCGATGCTCAACGTCACGCTGACGGAGACCGTCCCACGCCGCGGACACGCGACGGTGGTCGCCGACCAGAACGGGATCGGCATCTACGTCGGCGGCAGCACCCCGCGCCTCCTGCTCGGCATCCCACGCGCGGCGATCCGCTCGGTGGGCAACGGCGAGACCAGCGCCGCGGGTCGGTACCGCTTCGGCAAGGTCGACGCGCTCCGGATCACGGTCGACAACGGGCAGTGGACCACGATCGACCTGCCGGCGTACCGCACGGTCGTCGGGTTCTCGAAGCACCTGCGTGACGAGGAGCTCACGACGCAGGTCCGGTCCGTGGCGGTCGCAGCCGGTGTCCGGCAGGACGACCTGCAGTCCCGGCCGTACTGACCGCCGAGCCGCTCAGGAGGCCGGTCGGAACACGCTGATCGCGGGGGCGTCCCCGGCGTCGTGGGTCTCGTCCGTGGCCCGCCAGGTCCTGCCGTCGTGCTCGATCGTGTCCGGCAGGTCGCCGCGCACCAGGATGCGGACGGCCGGCTCGTCCCCGTCGACCAGGTCCACGCCGTGCACGTCGGGCTCGGCGGGACCGTCGTCGGGGACTTCCTTCACGAACTCACTCATGCTCCCGAGTGAACACGGACACGCCCGGAACCGCCCGCGGGTCGTCCGGATCGGGTGGACACGGCTACACTCGGTGCAGCGCGGTCGTCAGGTCGTGCGATGCGGATGTGGCGCAGTGGTAGCGCATCACCTTGCCAAGGTGAGGGTCGCGAGTTCGAATCTCGTCATCCGCTCGGGAACAACCGGCTCCACCCGGCCCTCACACAGCCTCGACCTCGGTCGAGGCTGTTGTGGTTCCGGGGCCTGTTGTGGTTCCGGCTCAGGGCTGTTGTGGTTCCGGGCCCGGAACGGTCCTGGTTCAGAACGCAGCCGCTCGGACGCCCGGCATCCCGACCCACCGATGCGGCCCGTTCGTCACCACGGTGACCAACACGGCGTCGCAGCCGTGGCAGCGGGCGACCGCCCCCATCGCCGTCCGGTACACCCGTGTCTCACCCAGGGCACCGAGCTCACCGCACCCCGTGCACCGCAACCGCGCGACCGTGGCGTCCGGCCCCAGCACCTCGCTGAGGACACCCGCCAGTGCGTTGCCGTCGAGGACCGTCATCAGCTGCCTCCGAACCGTTCCGCACGGACGTCGCGGATGTCGTGTCCGAGCTCGCCGAGCCAGGTGAGGACCTGCTCGACGAAGGGCGTCGAACCGCACACGTAGACCAATGCCCCGTCCTCCGGCGGCAGCACCGCGGCGGCGAGGGCCTCGCGGGTGAGCCTGCCGCTCGGGGTGGACGACCCGGCGGGGGAGCGGCGGCTGTACACGACGGTCAGTGCGAACGGCGCCGCGGCGGCCTCGGCGGCGGCGAGCTCGTCGCGGAAGAAGACGTCCTCCGGGGTGCGCACGGCGTAGAGCATCCGGAACGGCTGTGGGTCGTCGAGCTCTTGGTGCGTCGACACCATCGCGAGCAGGGGGACGATGCCCGAGCCACCGGCGATGAGCTGCACGGGCCGCGACGACCGCGCGGGGCGCCAGACGAACCAGCCGCCGAGCGGTCCGTGCACCTCGAGGGCGTCGCCGACCTCGACCGCGTCGACCAGGAACGGGGACACCTCGCCGTCGTCGACCCGGTCCACGGCCAAGGTGACCCGGGTGCCGTCGCCCGCGGAGGCGATCGAGTACGCGCGGGTGGCCTGGTAGCCGTCCTCCGCGGTCAGGCGCAGGTCGAGGTGCTGCCCCGGGTCGTTGCCCGGCCAGGTCGGCACGTCGAGGACGATGCGCCGGGCGTTCGGGGTCTCCTGGGCGACCGACGCGACGGTCGCGTCGTGCCAGGTCGGCCGCCTGCGGGGCGCGGGCGGCGGGACGGAGCCGGCCCGGGCCTCCAGACCGACGAGATCAGTGGCGGACGTGTCGGACGTGATCGACGGAGCAGGACCGCTCACCAGTACCGCTCCTCCTTCCAGGGATCGCCGTGCAGGTTGTAGCCCGCGTTCTCCCAGAAGCCCGGTTCGTCGTCGGCCTGCATGACGATCCCGCGCACCCACTTCGCGCTCTTCCAGAAGTACAGGTGCGGCACGAGCAGCCGCGCGGGTCCGCCGTGCTCGGGCTCGAGCGGCGCGCCGTCGGCCTCGAAGGCGATCCAGGCCTTGCCGTCCAACAGCTCGTCGAGCGGGACGTTGGTGGTGTACCCGCCGAAGCTGTGCACCATGCAGTAGTCGAGGGACGTCTCGACCTGGTCGAACAGCGCGTCGAGCGGGACGCCGCGCCAGGGCATGTCGAGCTTGGTCCAGTGCGTGACGCAGTGGATGTCGACCGTGACGTCCTGCACGCCGAGTGCCTGCACCTCGTCCCACGTCCACTCGGTCAGCCCGGACTCGGTGCGGATCGAGAAGCTCCAGTCCGCGGGGGCGATCTCGGGCGTCGCGCCAGCGGACAGGACCGGCCAGTCGCGGACGAGGGTCTGGCCCGGTGGGATGCGGGAGTCGTCCTGGTCGCGACGGCGTCCGCCGAAACCCCGTGTGAAGCTCGCCATCGTTGCTCTCCCAGTCGGTCAGCGTTCCCTGTGTCGATCATGGCCCCTCGACGCCGATCCGGCGTGTAACAGGTTCGTGAACTGTGCCGCCGGGGGCGTCGAAGGATTCGCCAGGGGCGGTGAAGCCCTCTATCGTTCACCGGAACGATTACCAGGAGGGGCCACCCCGAATGCAGCACGTCGTCCACACACCCGAATACCCGCGGCGCGGGCCGAGCCGTCGCTCGCTCCTCACCGGTGCAGCCGGACTCGCCGGCCTCGGCCTGCTCACCCTGACCGGGTGCAGTTCCGGCGCCAGTGCGGGCACCCCCGAACTGCCCGAACAGGCCGCCACCGGGCTCGCCCGCCGCGGCGGCCGGCTCCGCATCGCCCGGCCCGCCGCGTCCGCCGCCGAGACCCTCGACTCGGCGAGCTCGCTGTCCGCCTACGAGTACCTCGGTGCGCTGTACAACCGGCTCGTCAAGCTCGACGAATCCGGCAGGACGGTGCCGGACCTGGCGAAGGAGTGGTCCGCGAACGCCGACGGCACCGTGTGGACGTTCCACCTGCGCCAAGACGTGCGCTTCCACGACGGCTCGCGCTTCGGAGCGGACGACGCGATCGCCAGCATCCGGCACATCCTCGACGAGGCGACCGGCTCCCCCCAGGCCGGAGTGCTCGGCGAGGTGATGACGGCGAAGTCCATGCGCGCAGTCGACCGGTCCACGCTGCGCTTCGACCTGACGAAGCCGAACGCCGAGTTCCCGTCGCTGCTGACGGCGTACCAGTGCTACATCGTGCCCGCCTCCGCGATCAGCACGATCGGCCGCACCGGGATCGGAACGGGTCCGTTCCGCCTGTCGTCGTTCACCCCCGCTGGCGCCGGCAGCGTCGAGGCGTTCGACGACCACTTCGCCGGTCGTCCCGCGCTCGACGGCATCGACTTCTTCTCGATCCAGGACACCACCGCTCGCGTGAACGCCCTGCTCGCCGGGCAGATCGACCTGATCTCGCAGACGAACCTGGACTTCGCGACCGCCCGGGTCGTCGCCGCGTCCGACCGCGCGACTGTCGCCCGCTCCGTGAACGCGCAGTGGTACACGATCCCTATGCTCGCGACCAGCAAGGAGTTCAGCGACAACCGGGTCCGACAGGCCATGAAGCTGGCGTACGACCCGAAGTCGATCGTGCAGACCGCGTTGCAGGGCACCGGGTCGCCCGGGTGGGACAACCCGGTGCCACCACAGCTCGCCGCGTTCGTCGACGTCCCGCGCGAGCACGACCCCGACAAGGCGAAGAGCCTGCTCAAGCAGGCCGGACGGGAGGGTCTGGCCACCTCGATCTACACGTCCAGTTACGAGTCGGTCTTCACCCCGCTGGCGGTCGCGTACCGCGACCAGGTCGCCGAAGCGGGCATCGACCTGACCATCAAGAACGCCTCGTCCGACTCGTACTACACGCAGATCTGGATGCAGAAGCCGCTGATGGTGAGCTACTGGTTCACCGGCCGGCCGATCGACCAGCTGCTCAACCAGATCTTCCGCACCGGCTCGTCCTACAACGAGAGCGCGTGGTCGGACACGGGCTTCGACACCATGCTCGATCAGGCCCGCGCCGAGATGGACGACGCGAAGCGTCTGACGCTCTACCAGGACGCCCAGCGTGTCGTGGTCGAGAACGGTGCCGACATGACGCCGATGTTCGGGGACCGTCTGGTCGGGCTCTCCCGGGACGTCGTCAACTACGCCGAGTTCGGGTTCGAGTTCGACTACCTCCGGATCGGACTGCGCCGATGAACGTCCTGCTCCCCGTCGTCCGCCGCGTGGGCATCGCCCTGCTGACGGTGGTCCTCGCCTCGCTCTTCGTGTTCCTGGCCGTGCAGGCGCTGCCCGGGGACGTCGCCCAGCAGCTGCTCGGACAGAACGCCACCCCCGACGCCGTCGCCGCGCTGCGGAAGACGCTCGGTCTCGACCAGAACGTGTGGCTCCGGTACGGCCAGTGGCTCGTCGGCGCTGCCCACGGCGACTTCGGCACGTCGCTCGTGAGCGGGAACCCGGTCGCGCCGACGCTGTTCACCGCCTTCCGCAACAGCATGCTCATCGCCGTGCCCGCGATGCTGGTCGGCGTCACGCTGTCACTGACCCTCGGCGTCGTCGCCGGCGTGCGCCGTGGTCGTCCGACGGACCGGGTCATCTCGATCGTGAGCCTGGTCGTCATGAGCGTGCCGGAGTTCATGGTCGCGACGGTCCTGGTCCTGCTCTTCGCGATCGGCGTCCCGCTCTTCCCCGCCGTCGTGCTGCGGGGGAGCGACGCCACGGTCGGCGAGCTCCTGCCCTCCATCTGGCTGCCGATCATCGTGCTGACCCTGGCGATGGCCGCGTACATCGTCCGGACCGCGCGGTCGTCGACGATCGACGTGATGGCGTCGGAGTTCGTCACGACGGCCGAGCTCAAGGGCCTGACGCTCCGCCGCGTCGTGTGGAAGCACGCCGTGCCGAGTGCCCTGCTGCCGACGCTCAACGTCGTCGCGCTCAACGTCGCGTGGCTGCTCGGCGGTGTGGTCGTCGTCGAGAACGTCTTCAACTTCCCGGGCATGGGCAAGCTCATGCTCGAGTCCGTCTTCAACCGGGACCTGCCGACGATCGAGGCGATCGCGCTCCTGAGCGCCGTCGTCTACGTCGTGTGCAACCTCGCCGCTGACCTGGTGGCACTCGCGCTCGACCCCCGCCTGCGCACCCGACAGCGTCGCACCCGGGTCCGACCCGCAGCACGACGCGCCACCGCACGTCGGACCGCCACCACGAGCGCTGCCCCGAGCCGCGCCGACGAAGGGACGGCAGCATGACCGCCATCGCACCCCGCCTGGGCCGCATCGCGACGCCGCTGCGGTCGTCCACGGCGCTCTCCGTCGGCCTCGGCCTGATCGCACTACACCTCGTGCTCGCGATCGCTGCGCCGCTCATCGCCGGGCACGACCCGGTCGCCACCGACCCAGGCACCGTGCTCGCCGGGCCCGAGTGGTCGCACTGGCTCGGGACCGACCAGTACGGCCGCGACATCCTGTCCCGCACCCTGAACGGTGGTCGGTACGCGCTGCTGGTGACGTTCCTGGCCACGACGATCGCCATCGCGGTCGGCACGGTGCTCGGCGCGGTCACCGCCTACGCCGACAACTGGTTCGACGAGGTCGTCATGCGCGTCGTCGACGCCCTGCTGAGCGTGCCGTCGATCCTGGCGCTGCTCGTGGTCGTGACCGTGTTCGACGCCGGGCTCTGGGTCATCGTCCTCGCGGTCACGGTCGTCTACGCACCCGCCGTGACCCGCGTGGTGCGCGGTGCCGCCCGGACCGTGATCACGCAGGACTACGTCACGGCGGCACGGGCACGGGGCGAGAAACCGCTGTCCATCGTGTTCCGCGAGATCCTGCCGAACGTGCTCGACGTCGTCCTGGTCGAGTACGCGATGCGGGCGTCGTGGATCGTGCTGCTCGTGGCGTCGCTGTCCTTCCTTGGCTTCGGCGCCAACCCGCCCACACCCGACTGGGGACTCATGGTGCAGGAGAACCGCACCGCCCTGACCGTCGTGCCGCTCGGCACGCTGGCGCCGATCGTGGCACTCGCGACGCTCGTGGTCGGCCTCAACCTCGCCGCGGACGGGCTGAGCAAGTCACTCGGTGTCGACCGCGCAACGCAGGGAGCCACGAGCGCATGACCGCCACGCACACGCACGCCCCGACCGACGCGGTCACCGACGCCGTCCCGGTCCGTGTCCAGGACCTCGCGATCTCCTACGCCGCCGGACGCACCGAGGTGCCCGTCGTCCGCGGTGTCTCGTTCACGATCGCCGCCGGCCGGACCCTCGGGCTGGTCGGCGAGTCCGGCAGCGGTAAGTCCACGGTCGCGCGGACCCTGCTGGCGCACCTGCGCACCGGGTCCCGCATCGTCGCCGGCAGCGTCACCGTCGCCGGACAGGACGTCTTCGCCCTGTCACCGTCCGCGACGCGACGGCTGCGGGGCGGCACCGCGTCGGTCGTCGCACAGAACGCCGGACAGGCCCTGACACCGTCGATGCGGGTCGGTGAGCAGATCCGCGAAGCCCTCCGCGCCCACGGCGAGCCCGACGACCCGGAGCGCGTCACCGAGCTCGTGCGGATGGTCCGGCTCCCGGACCCGGACACGATCGTCCGGCGCTGGCCGCACCAGCTGTCCGGCGGACAGCAGCAGCGCATCGCGATCGCGATGGCCGTCGCCGCGCGACCGAGCGTCCTGGTGCTCGACGAGCCGACCACCGCGCTCGACGTCGTGACCCAGGCTGCCGTGCTCGACCTGGTCGCCGACCTCGGGCGCGAGCTCGGCATGGCGGTCCTGCTCGTCAGCCACGACCTCGGCGTCGTCTCGGCGATGGCCGACGAGATCGCCGTGATGCGTCGCGGCGAGATCGTCGAGCACCGCTCGACCGCGTCGCTCTTCGCCGCGCCGCAGCACGAGTACACGCGGGCCCTGTTGGCCGCGGTGCCGGACGGCACCCGGTCGGGAGGCCCGGACCGGCTCCGTCACGACGCGAGCGTCCCGGAGACGGTCACCGACGCACCCGCCGCAGCCGGTCCTCCCGTCCGGCACGGCCGCCCCGTGGTGGACGCTCGCGACCTGGTGGTCCGGTACGGACGCGGCCTGCCGGCCGCGGTCGACGGCGTGTCCTTCACCATCGGGCCGCAGGAGACGCTCGCCGTCGTCGGCGAGTCCGGCAGCGGCAAGTCGACGCTCGCGACCGCACTGGCGGGGCTGGTCCCCGCGGAGTCGGGCATGTTCACCTACGACGACGGGACGACCTCGGGCGACCTGCGTGACCCGGTCGCCGCCCGCCGTCCGGAGCTCCGCCGTGCGGTGCAGCTCGTCTTCCAGAACGCGGACACCTCGCTCAATCCCCGCCGCACGGTCGGCGCCGCCGTCGCACGACCGCTCCGGTTGTTCACCGGCTCGAGCTCACGCGCCCGGGTGGACGACCTGCTGACCAAGGTCGGGCTCGGACCGGAGTTCGCCGATCGCCTGCCCGCGCAGCTCTCCGGTGGGCAACGGCAGCGCGTCGGGATCGCCCGGGCGCTGGCAGCCGGGCCGCGGCTCGTGATCGCGGACGAGATCACCACGGCGCTCGACGTGCAGGTGCAGGCCGGGATCCTGGCGCTGCTCGCCGACCTGCAGCGGGACGACGGGCTCAGCTGCCTGTTCATCAGCCACGACCTCGCCGTCGTGCGGGGCGTGGCCGACCGGGTCGCGGTGATGACCGGTGGGCGGATCGTCGAGATCGGCCCGACCGAACGGGTGTTCAGCGGACCGAACCACCCCTACACCCGGACGCTGCTGGCGGCGACGCTCCAACCCGGGGTCACCGAGCTGCCGGACGTCGACGACGGCGTGCAGCACTGGCGGCACACCGACGGGTGGGCCGACCACGGGGACGGGCACCGGATCAGGAACTGGGAGGACGCATGAGCACGACGCTGACCGGGATCGGCGCACCGGACGGGCTGCCCGCCGGCGTGACGGTCCGCGACACGTGGATCCCGATGCCCGACGGCGCCCGCCTGCACACCCGGATCTGGGCGCCTGCGCCCGCATCCCAGGACGCTCCGGTGCCGGTGCTGCTGGAGTACCTGCCGTACCGGCTCGACGACTGGACGGCACCGCGCGACTCGGAGCGACACCCCTGGTACGCCGCGCACGGGTACGCGTCGGTGCGCGTGGACATCCGCGGTACCGGGTCCTCCGACGGGTTGTTCGACGACGAGTACAGCGAGCAGGAGCTCCGCGACGGCGAGGCCGTGATCGCCTGGCTCGCCGCGCAGCCCTGGTCCACCGGGGCCGTCGGCATGTTCGGCATCTCGTGGGGTGGCTTCAACGCCCTGCAGCTCGCAGCCCGGGCCCCCGAGGCGCTCAAGGCGATCGTCACCGTGTGCTCGACCGACGACCGCTACGACAACGACGTGCACTACACGGGCGGCGCGGTGCTCGGCATCGACATGGCGGCCTGGGGCGCGACCATGTTCGCGTTCAACTCCCGTCCGCCCAGGCCGGAGGTCGTCGGCAGCGACTGGGTCGACCGCTGGCGGGAGCGCCTCGACGCGAACCGGCCGATGACGCCGGTCTGGCTGTCGCACCAGACGCGCGACGACTACTGGCGCCACGGCAGCGCGACCGAGGACGTCGGGGACGTCCGCGCGGCGGTGCTCGCCGTGGGTGGGTGGGCCGACCCCTACCGCGACGCGGTGCTCCGGCTGGTCCGCGACGTCGACGCCCCGGTGCGCGGCATCATCGGGCCGTGGTCGCACCAGTACCCGGACCGCGGTCTGGCTCCGGGACCCGCGATCGGCTTCCTGCAGGAGACGCTGCGCTGGTGGGACCGATGGCTGCGCGGCGTCGACACCGGTGTCGAGCGGGAGCCGGCGCTGCGGGCGTGGATCAACGACCCGGAGCCGCCCGCGTCGTACTACGCCGAACGCACCGGCCGGTGGGTCGGCGCGACGACCTGGCCGTCGGCCTCGACCGAGCCGCGGACGCTGTCCCTCGACACCCTGCGTGGTGGCCGTGACGGCAGCGTCGTCGTCGACTCTCCGCAGGAGACCGGTGCCGACGCCGGTCGGTTCTTCCCCTTCGGCAACGCGACGGACCTGCCGCCGGACCAGCGCGCCGAGGACGGTCGGTCGGTGTGCTTCGACCTGCCCGTCGACACCGCCTTCGACCTGCTCGGCAACGTCGAGGTCGCGGTGGCCGTCACGAGCGACCAGCCGCGCGCGACGGTCACGGTCCGGCTGTGCGACGTCGCGCCCGACGGCAGCTCGACGCTCGTCACGCGCGGGGTCCTGAATGCCGCCCGACGGAACGGCATGGACCGGGACGACCCGCTGGAGCCCGGGGTCCCCGCGGTGCTGCCCGCCCGGCTCGTCTCGACCGGGCACCGCTTCGTCGCGGGACACCGCCTGCGCATCGCGCTGTCGACCGCGTACTGGCCGTGGGTGTGGCCGCACGGCACCACGGCGCGCCTGGTCGTCGACCCCGCGGCGAGCACCCTCACGCTGCCGGTCTGGACGGGAGGCGCCGACGACGGGATCGTGTTCGAGGAAGCGGAACGCTCCACGCCGCTCGCGATCACCCGGGTGGCCCCGACCGACCCGCTGCCGCAGCGCACGGTGACGCACGATGTCGAGACGGGGGAGTGGACGCTCGACGTCGACCCTGGATACGGCGGCGGTCGGGTCTACCCTGACGGGCTCGAGTTCACCGAGGACGCCCGCGAGACCTACCGCATCCGCTCGGGCGACCCGTCGTCCGCGCGGGCCGACTCCCGGTGGCGGATCGGCCTGGCCCACGACGCGTGGGCAGCTCGGCTCGAGACGTCGTCGTCGGTCACCGCGAGCGTCGACGCCTTCCACGTCGTGAACACCGTGCGCGCCTGGGCCCGCGACGGCGTCGACGCCCCGGAGGAACCGGTGGCGGAGCACACCTTCCACGACGACGTGCCGCGGACCTCGGCGTGAGCGGGGCAGCGGCACCCGACGAGCGTCCGGTACCCCCTCGGGCCCGGCAGCGGCCGGCGGTGCGGCGCGCGATGATCGTCCGAGCCGCACGTTCGGTGATCGTGCGCAACGGCCTCGGGGCGACCGGGCTGCGCGACATCGCGGCCGAGGCCGGGGTGTCCGTCGGAACGGTCACGTACCACTTCGCCAGCGTCGCCGAGATCCTCAACGAGGTCGTCGTGCTCGAGACCGAGCGGTTCTACGGAGCGATCGTCGCGGCCGTCGACGCCGAGCCCGACCCGGTGCAGGCCCTGCGGATGCTCGTCGCGCCGCTGTTCGACGACAGCGAGCAGGTCCGGCAGCACTGGCGGATCTGGTCCGACTACTGGACCGCCGTCGCACGTCGTCCCGAGGTCGCCGAGGAGTACGCCGAGCGCATCCGGGTCTGGGAGGCATGTCTGGTCCGGGTCGTCCGTCGTGGGGTCGACGACGGCACGTTCGACCGCGGTCCGGGCGGCATCGACCCGGCCACCGTGGCGCTGAAGACCGCGGCGTACAGCGACGGCGTCGCGACCCAGATCGCCCAGAACGCACCGGGGCTGTCGAACGCGGTCGCGCTGACGTGGATGTGGGAGTTCCTGGCCCTCCAACTCGGGCTTGTCCCGGGGACCCTGCGGTCCTAGCGTTGGACGCATGCCGATGACGGACGGACAGCCGAGCGAGCGGGTGATGATCGCCGGCGCCGTCGAGGACCTGGCGGAGATCCACCGCCGGCTGGTCGTCCTGTCCGAAGGCGCCTACGGGCAGGTGTTCGTCGAGGTCGCCCTCGCCGAACAGGTCCGCATCCTGCCGGCCCCACCACGGGTCACCGTCACCTGGCTGGTCCGCACCGAGCGGCCGTCGGTCGTCCCGCCGCTCTGCTTCGCCGACCACGGTGAGGCCCTCGCCACCGCGGTCGTGGCCTGGGCGTCCGAGTGGTGCCGACCCGACAGTGAGCCCCGCACGAGCGTGTGGATCGGCTGCTCGGACAGCGTCTGGATCGAGCAGGCCCGCGCCGCGGTGCAGCTCGAGCTCTCCGACGCCGGCCAGCAGGTCCAGGTCGAGTTCGGCGAGTAGCCGCCCGTTCACGAACACGACGTCGTCGGTTCACCTGGCTGTACCGCTGCACAGACATCCTCGGATGGCACCCGAACGGGGCGCACGACGAGGGGAACCGACATGGAACAGCACCACTCGAAGCGGCGTCGCACCGCGCTGACGCTGGGCGCCGTGCTCATCGCCGGCGCGATCGCGCTGCCCGGCACCGCCGAGGCCGTCGGCCAGCTGGCACTCAACCAGCACGGCGGAGCCCAGCGCGCCGCCGGCGACCAGACCCAGGCCGTGCGCCAGGCCGTCAAGAACGCGAACGCGAAGAACGTCATCCTGCTCATCGGCGACGGGATGGGCGACTCCGAGATCACGGTCGCGCGGAACTACCAGTACGGCGCCGCAGGCCGGCTGCCCGGGCTCGACGCACTGCCGCTCACCGGTTCCTACACGACGTACTCGCTCGTCAAGGACGGCGCCGACAAGGGCAAGCCCGACTACGTCACCGACTCGGCGGCCTCGGGCAGCGCCTGGGCGACCGGGACGAAGACCTACGACGGTGCGATCTCGGTCGACATCGACGGCACCCCGCAGGACACCCTCGTCGAGCTCGCGAAGGCGAACGGGCTGCGCACCGGCAACGTCTCGACCGCCGAGATCCAGGACGCGACCCCAGCCGTGCAGGTCGCCCACGTCGGTGCCCGCAGCTGCTACGGCCCCGACAGCACGTCGTGCGGGACCGACGCGCTGGAGAACGGCGGCCTCGGTTCGATCAGCGAGCAGCTGCTCGACGCACGACCCGACCTGACCCTCGGCGGAGGCTCCACCAGCTTCACGCAGACCGCCAAGGCCGGGCAGTACCAGGGCGAGACCCTGTTCGACCAGGCCTCCGAGCGCGGCTACCAGGTCGTCGGCGACGCAGCCGGCCTGGCCGGCGTCCGCCGCGCCGACCAGCAGCGCCCGGTGCTCGGGCTCTTCACGCCGGGGAACTTCCCGACGCGCTACGCACCGACGACCGCCACCGTCGGCGGCGCGGACCAGCCCGCCGTTCGGTGCACCCCGAACCCGGCGCGGCTCGACACCGGGCTCTCGCTCGCATCGCTGACGAACAAGTCGATCGGCCTGCTCAACCGCCCGCAGGCCAACGGCAAGGGCTTCTTCCTGCAGGTCGAGGGCGCGAGCATCGACAAGCAGGACCACGCCGCCGACGCCTGCGGTCAGATCGGCGAGACGATCGACTTCGACGAGGCAGTGCAGGCAGCACTGGCCTTCGCGCAGAAGGACGGCAACACCCTGGTGATCGCCACCGCCGACCACGCCCACTCGAGCCAGATCGTCGACAACACGCCGCCGACCTCGCTCTCGACGGCGCTCGTCACGGCTGACGGCACCACGATGAAGGTCTCGTACGGCACCGCCGGAGCGGGGTCGTCGCAGCAGCACACCGGCACGCAGGTGCGCATCGCCGCCTTCGGTCCCGGTGCCGCGAACGTGGTGGGACTGACCGACCAGACCGACACCTTCTTCACGATGTCGGACGCCCTGCGGCTGAACGGCGACCTGGCGGCACTGAGCCGTGGTGCCCGCATCGACCTGTCGGTCGGCGCGCCCCGTCCGGGACAGCGGGTCACGCTGACCGGCAGCCGGTTCGACGGCGACCGGCAGGTGCGGGTGCAGGTCGGTTCGACGGACCTCGGCACGGTCGACGTCATCGACGGCACCGCAGCGGTCCGGTGGAAGGCCGTCGCCGGCAAGGCCACGGTCACGTTCACCGGTGTGCAGTCCGGCAAGCAGGCCTCGACGCAGGTGCGCGTCCGGTAGCCGACACCAGGACGGACGGGAGGCCCGGTGCCAGCTGGCACCGGGCCTCCCGTCCGTCGTCCGCCCGCGAGCGCGGGCCGCTGGTCGCGACGGTCAGGCGGTGTCGCCGCCGGACGTCTCGCGGATCCGTCGCACGACCGCGCTGGTGGAGTGCTCCGGGACGTAGTCGACCATGACGACCTCGCCGCCGTAGGCACGGACGACGGGGGTCTCGCGCAGCATCTCGGGGGAGTAGTCCCCGCCCTTGACGTAGACGTCGGGGCGGACGCGCTCGAGCAGCGGGATCGGGGTGTCGGTGGCGAACACGGTCACCAGGTCGACGCAGGCGAGGGCCGCGAGGACCCCCGCGCGGTCCTCAGCCGTGTTGATCGGACGCTCCGGTCCCTTGAGCCGCCGGACCGAGTCGTCGTCGTTGAGCGCGACGACGAGCAGGTCACCGAGCTCCTTCGCCTGACGGAGGTACGAGGTGTGGCCGCGGTGCACGACGTCGAAGCAGCCGTTCGTGAAGACCACCCGACGACCGTCGCGGTGGGCGGCGTCGACCGCGGCGGCCAGGTCGTCGTGGTCGACGACGGTCTCGGCGGGGGCTTCGACCGACCGCAGCAGCGAAGCGGTGTCACAGGTCGAGGTACCGGCCTCGCGCACGACCACGTCGGCCGCGGCCTGGGCGAACTGCACGGCCTCGCGCGCGCTCGACCCGACGGCCAGGGCGACGGACGCCGCGGCGCAGAACGTGTCACCGGCACCGGATGCCTGCTGCTCGGACGCCGGGGTGGCGCGCGTGCGGAACCCGCGCTCGTCGCCCGGTTCGAGCAGGACCGTGCCGTTGCGGTCGAGTGTGACGACCGCCGCACGGGCGCCCGTGGCCGCGAAGACCGCCTCACGATGGGCCAGGACGGCGTCGGCACGCTCGGCGCCCAGGCCGAGGTCGGTGCCGAGCAGTGCGGTGGCCTCGCCCGCGTTCGGCGTCACCAGGTCGGGTCGCAGGTCGTGCCAGCCCCGGAGGTCGTGGGCGTCGACGACGACGACGTCGGGGCGGTCGCGGTCGATGACGGGCAGCACGGACTCCGGCGTGACGCCGAGCCCGTAGTCGCAGACCACGGCCGCGTCCGCGCCACGGAGCGCGCGGGCGACCGCCGCTGCGAGCTGGTCGGTGTGTCCCGCGGTGGGGACGCCGGCCAGGTCGTCGACGCGCACGACGACGCGATCGCCGCCGACGATGCGGGACTTCGTGGTCGTGGTGGCGCCGGGGACGGCGACCAGGAAGTCGGTCTCGACGCCGGCGGCGGCGAGACGGTCGCGGAGGACCGTGCCGGCCTCGTCGTCACCGATCAGTCCGACCATGCGGACGCGGGCACCGAGTGCTCGTGCGTTCACGGCCGTGTTGGCGGCGCCGCCGGGGACCGCGATGGTCTCGGTCACGCGGACCACCGGGGCAGGGGCCTCGCGGGACACCCGCTCGGCCTCGCCGATGGTCCAGCGGTCGAGGATCGGGTCGCCGATGACGACGACGAGCGGCTCGCGGTCGTCGATGCGGGCAACGACGTCACGCACGAGACGGACGTCGGCGGTCATCGGTCGTAACCCTCTGCGGCGGCGGTGTCGGGCGTGGCGGCGGCGCCGGGCGCGGCGGCGGCACCGGGCGCGGTCGGGGCGGCGGCGCGCGCCCTCGTAGGCGCGGTCGCCGCCTCGAGGTGCACGACCGTGGTCGTCGTCATCTCGTCGAGCAGGTGCGGGCCGTAGCCGAAGCCGGACCCCGACGCGCCGCGCGGTTCGGCGCTGCCGCCGGGCGCACCGCCGAACACGGCGTTGACCTTGACGGTGCCGACCGGCAGTGTCGCCGCCGCACGCAGCGCAGCGCCGGTGTCGTTCGTCAGCACGGTGGCGGCCAACCCGTAGCGGTCGCCTGCGGCCAGGCGGAGTCCCTCGTCGAACGAGTCGACGACGCGGATGGGGGCGATCGGCCCGAAGGTCTCCTCGGTCAGGGCGAGGGCGTCGTCCGGCACGTCGGTCAGGACCGTCGCCGGGTAGAACGTGCCGGTGCCCTCGGGCACGCTGCCGCCGGTGCGGACCGACGCCCCGCGCGCCACGGCGTCGTCGACGTGCTGCTGGACGAGACCGCGCAGCCGCTCGTCGACGAGGGGGCCGTACTCGGCGGCCGGCAGCGCGGTGCGGCGCTCGGCCTCGGCGACGAGCGCCGCGACGAAGTCGTCGGCGATCGCGCGGTGCACGTACACGCGTTCGACGCTCGTGCAGATCTGACCGGTGTTCGCGAACGCCCCGAGCGCCGCCTGGCCCGCCGCCCACGTCGGGTCGACGTCGGCGTCGATGACGATCGGGTCGTTGCCGCCGTTCTCGCGGATCACGTGTGCACGGGTGCCGGTCGCCACCTGTGCGAGTCGGTCACCGGTCGCCGTCGACCCCACGTGCGCGTACACCGCGATGCCGTCCTCGGCGAGGAGCGCTTCGCCCGTGGACGCGTCGCCGTCGACCCCGACGAGCACGCCGTCGGGCAGGACCTCGGCCAGCAGCGCGTTGAGGCGGGCGATGGTCGCGGGGCACCGTTCGCTGCCCTTGTGCACGACGGTGTTGCCCGTGACCACAGCCGCGCCGAGGATGCCGAGCGCGACGGCGACCGGGTCGTTCCACGGCGTCAGGGCGAGCACGACGCCGCGGGGGTGCGGGATCGTCCAGTCGGCAGCACCGTGCTGGCCGCGCAGGGCCTCACCGCGGTGCAGGGGTCCGAGCTCGGCGTACTGCAGCAGCGTGCCGATGCCCGCCTCGACGCCGCCGATCGCGTCACCCGGGACCTTGCCGGTCTCGCGGGTGTTCAGCTCGGCGAGCTCGTCGGCGTGGGCGCGCAGGTGCTCGGCCGCCGTCCGGAGCAGGGCACCGCGGTCGGCGGGTGCCGTCGTCGACCAGGTGTCGAAGGCCGCACGGGCACGGGACACCGCGTCGCGGACCTGCTCGGGCGTCGCCACGGCCGTCGTCGACGCGACCGATCCCGTGACCGGGTCCAGGACGACGATCTCGGTGGTCGTGGTGGGGGCTTCGAGCGTCATGCGGGTCCTTCCAGGACGTCGGCGGAGGTCCGACGGTGCTCCTCCTTCCCTGGGGAGGGTCACGGGTCCGCGCTCCGCGGCTGACGGGCACGCTCCCGGGTGGTCGCCGGTAGACAGGACGACGTGCCGGGGACGCCGGCACGACACCCGGCGGGTCCGCCGGACGAGGGAGACGACGAGCGTGGAACGCATCGGGCAGGGCGGCGACCGGTTCGAGGGGGTCCGCGAGATCGCGGTGCTCCGGGGCGGCGGCCTCGGTGACCTGATGTTCGCGATGCCGGCGATCGAGGCCCTCGCCGCCGCGTACCCGGACGCGCGGGTGACCCTGCTCGGGACGCCATCGGCCGAGGCGCTGCTTGACGGCAGGACCACGGCGGTCCACGCGTTCGAGGAGCTCCCCGTGCACCCGGGCGTGCGCGACTCCGGCGAGGGCGCCCCCGACCTCGAGGACTTCGAACGACGACTGCGAGGCCGCTTCGACCTCGCGGTGCAGCTGCACGGCGGCGGCCGGAACTCGAACCCGTTCCTGCTCCGCCTCGGTGCGCCCCACACCGTGGGCACCGCCACCGAGGACGCCGAGGTCCTCGAACGATGGGTGCGCTACGTCTACTACCAGCACGAGGTGCTGCGCGGACTCGAGGTCGCGGCGCTGGCGGGTGCCGAGCCGGTCACGCTCGACCCGCGCGTCACGGTCACGGATGCCGAGCGACGCGACGTCCGTGCCCGGTTCGGCGTCGAGCGGACCCTCGTCGCGATGCACCCGGGAGCGACCGACCCGCGCCGACGCTGGAGCCCGGACCGCTTCGCCGCGGTCGCCGTGGCACGCCTCGCGGCGGGGGACGACGTGGTGCTGGTCGGCGACGACTCCGACCGCCCGGCAGCGGACGCGATCGTCGACGCCGTCCGCGACACGGTGGACGCCGACGCTGCCGCGCGTCTGCACGACGTGGTCGGGACGTTGCCGTTGTCCGAGCTGCCGGCGGTCCTCGGCGCCGCCGACGTGATGGTCGGGGACGACTCCGGCCCGCGGCACCTCGCCGTCGCGGTCGGCACCCGCACCGTCGGCGTGTTCTGGTTCGGCAACGTCATCAACGCCGGCCCGCTGGACCGCGGCCGGCACCGCGTCCACATGTCGTTCGTCACGCGGTGCCCGGTCTGCGGCATCGACGTCACGCAGGTCGGCTGGACCGCCGAACGCTGCGAGCACGACCCGTCCTACGTCGACCAGGTGACGCCGGACCTGGTGCTGGCGGATGTCGAGGACCTGCTCCGCACGCGCTGAGCCCCGGTCGTCGCACGACATGCCGCCGGCGTACCACCGAGGTCGCGGAGAACGTCGCCGGTCGAGGTCGCACGACGTGCCGGCGGGTTGACGTCGAGGTCGCGCGATCTGCTGCCCGGCGTGCCCACGGACGGCCCGTCGTGCGACCTCAGCGGACATGAGCGGCATGTCGTGGGACCTGGGCGGCAGGCGGCGGCAGGCGGCGACACGGCACGACCACAGGACCGAGGGGAGGCCCGGTGCCAGCTGGCACCGGGCCTCCCGTCGGTCAGCGGATCGCGATCACGGCCAGCTGGGCTCCGTGGCGGGCATGATCGACATCTCGCGGATCTCGCAGCCGGCCGGCTGCGAGAGCGCGAACAGGATCGCGTTGGCGACGTAGGACGGCTCGATCAGGAGCGCGTCCGGGCCGGGCTTGTACTGCTCGGTGCGGTCCGCGAAGAAGTTCGTGCGCATGCCGGCCGGGATGACGTTCGTGACCCCGACCTTGCCGGCCGTCTCGGCCGCCAGCGCCTGTGAGAACCCACGAACGCCGAACTTCGACGCCGAGTACGCGGTGCCGTCGCCGACCCCGCGCAGCGCGAGCGACGAGGCGATCGTGACGACGCGGCCGCGGTTCTCCTCGAGCGTGGGGAGTGCCGCGCGCACGACGGCTGCCGTGCCGAGCAGGTTCACGCCGACGATCTGCTCCCAGTCGGTGGCGGACAGCGCGCCGATGGGTGCCGGCTTGTCGATCCCGGCGGCGGTGACGACCGCGTCCAGGCCCCCGTGGCGCTCGGCGGCGTCCCGGACAGCCTGCTCGGTCGCCGCGGTGTCCGTCACGTCGACCGCGACTGCGTCGACCCCGTCGGCGACGCCCTCGACGCGCAGGTCGAGGACGATCGGGGTGCCACCGGCCTCGAGGACGGCGTCGACGACGGCCGCTCCGAGTCCGCTGGCGCCGCCGGTGACGAGGACGCGGCCGATGGGGGTGGTGGGGACGGGCATGTGGTTCCTTCCGGGGTGGATCAGGTTCGTGTGGTCGGTCGGGTTCGTGGTGGGCGCGCTCAGCCGACGGCCGCGAGCGCGGACGCCAGGCGTGTGGTGGAGCGTCCCGGGTGGAACGGCACGGTGACGACGCGCCCGCCCCACTCGGCCAGGGTGACGGCCTCGGGCAGCTCGTCGGCGGTGTAGTCGCCGCCCTTCGCCCAGACGGCGGGACGGAAGCGACGCAGCGCCTCGTCCGGCGTGGTCTCGTCGAACACGACGACGGCATCGACGCAGTCCAGCGCCAGCAGCAACTCGGCGCGGTCGTCCTGGGTCATGATCGGGCGTTCGGGTCCCTTGAGCGTGCGGACGGAGTCGTCCGAGTTCAGGCACACGACCAGGCAGTCCCCGAGCGCCCGGGCCGCGGACAGCGTCCGCGCGTGGCCGGCGTGGATCAGGTCGAAGCACCCACCGGTCGCGACGACCGTGCCGCCTGCGGCGCGCACCTCGTGGACGACCCGCAGGGCGTCCCGGTCGGCTCCTGGCACCGCGACCACGGCGGGGGCGTCGGC
Organism: Curtobacterium sp. MCLR17_007; assembly: GCF_003234655.2. Classification (NCBI taxonomy): domain Bacteria; kingdom Bacillati; phylum Actinomycetota; class Actinomycetes; order Micrococcales; family Microbacteriaceae; genus Curtobacterium; species Curtobacterium sp. MCLR17_007. The sequence goes on from NZ_CP126271.1 coordinate 1,877,977, forward strand.
GAACAGGGCGGCGACCCCGCCGGCGGCGAGGTACGCCGACGCGTCGGCCACACCGGCGGCGACGGCGTCCGGGACGTCGGCGCCACCGGCGAGGGCGACGGCGACCCCGGCGGCCAGTCGGTCGCCGGCTCCGCACGGGTCGGCGGCGGTGACGGAGGGCGCCGGCACGAAGCGGGAGTCCATGCCACGCGCGGTCCGACGTCCGACCAGCGCACCCCGGTCGCCCATGGTGACGGCGACGGCACCGACGTCCCACGCGTCGACCAGGGCCGCTGCCGCGTCGGTGGCGAAGGGCACGCCCTGGCCGGGCAGGTCGGTGAAGCGTCGGGCCTCGGCGGCGTTCGGCGTCGCGACGGTGATCCCGGCCACGGGGGTCGCGCCCCTGGGGTGCGGGTCCCAGACGACGGGGGTGGCGGCGGCGGCAGCGGCGATCGCGTCGCGCAGTGCCGGAGCCGCGGCGACCCCGCGACCGTAGTCGGCCACGACGACGGCGTCGACCTGGGTCAGCACCGCGGTCATCTCGGCCGTGACCGACGGCACCGGCGGGGTGTCGCAGCCCTCGTCGATCCGGACCAGGGCGTGCTCGCCGACGCGCACGCGGGTCTTGACGGGCGTCGCGACACCCGACGGACCCGCGACGACGCGGACGTCCGGGAGCAGGGCGCGGAGCTCGTCAGCCCGGTCGTCGTCGCTCAGGACGGTGACCAGCGTGACGTCGTGGCCGTCCTTCGCCAGCATCGTCGCGACGAGCCCGGCGCCGCCGGCACGGCGGTCGTCGGTGCGGACGTCGACGACGGGCACCGGAGCGTCCGGGCTCAGGCGTTCGCTGGTCCCGCTGACGTCGACGTCGAGCAGCGTGTCGCCCACGACGGCGATGCGCAGGCGGGTCCCGCGGGCGCTCATCGACGGCCCCCGCGTCGGAGCGCCGGTTCCATGGCCTTGCAGAGGGCGTGCACGAGGACGAGTTGCGCCTCCTGCACGTTCGCGGACGGGCCCTCGATGCAGATCGCGTCGTCGACGGTGTCGGCGAGCGGGTTGGGTCGGGCCCCCGTCAGGGCGAGTGCCCGGGCACCCACCGCGCGAGCGGCCTCGGCCGCGCGCAGCAGGTTCGGGCTCCGGCCGCTGGTGCTCAGCAGGACGACGACGTCCCCGGCGCGGGCGTGGGCACGCACCTGGCGCGCGAAGACCTCCTCGAACCCGTAGTCGTTGCCGATCGCGGTGACCGCGGAGGACTCGGCGTGCAGGGAGATGGCGGAGTAGGCGGGCCGGTCCCCGTCGAACCGGCCGGTCAGCTCCGAGGTGAGGTGCTGTGCCTCGGCGGCGGACCCGCCGTTGCCCGCGGCCAGCAGGCGTCGACCGGCGACGAGCCGGGCGGCGATGTCGTCGGCCCACGCGGCGATCTGGTCGCGGTGGTCGACGAGCGAGGCCACGACCGGCACCGAGGCGGCGACGTGGTCGAGCACGGCGCGGGCGCTGTCGCTCAGCTGTTCGGTCGTGCCGATCCCGCTCTGTTCGATGGTCATCGTGCTGTCCTCTCGGTGGCGCGGTCGGGGAGCGTGCCCCGACCCGTCGAAGTGGTCCTCGCGGGGAACGGGATGTCGGCAGCGACCCCGGCGACCAGACGCTCGTAGACCCGCTCCGTGTCGGCGGCGACGCGGCTCCAGGCGTAGCGGGACTCGACCCGCGCACGACCGGCGGCGCCGTAGCCCTCGGCACGGACGGGGTCGTCCAGCAAGCCCGCGACGGCGGCAGCGACGGCGTCCTCGTCGCGCGGCGGGACGTGCAGCCCGGTGGCGTCCTCGACGACCGTGTCGATGAGCCCGCCGACCCGTGACGCGACGACGGGACGTGCGCACGCCATGGCCTCGAGCGGCACGATGCCGAACGGCTCGTACCAGGGGGCGCACACGACGACGTCGGCGCTGCGGTAGACGGCCGGCATGTCGTCCTGGCCGAGCTGCCCGCGGAAGGACACGTGGTCGCGGACACCGAGCGAGCGGGCCAGGGCGTCGAGGCGCTGGTACTCCGGGTCGTCCGGCAGGTCGGCACCGGCCGTGCCGGCACCGCCCACGACGACGAGTTCGACGTCGCGCCCGGCCTCGACCAGGCGGGCGAGCGCGGCGATCGTCGTGCCGACGCCCTTGCGGCGGACCAGGCGTGAGGCCGTCAGGACGCGGTGCGTCCGTCCGCGCACCTCGACGGGGCCGGTCGGCTGGAAGCGGTCGACGTCGACGCCGCACGGAACGACCGAGATCGCGTGCAGGGGGACCCCGAGCGCCTTGAGCTCGAAGGCCTCGTCGGAGCAGGTCGCGACCACCTGGTCGACCCCGCGGCCGACGGCCGGTTCGACCCACTCGCGCTCCTCGGGACTGGTGTCGGCGGAGCCCTGGTGTCGCCGCTTCACGATGCCGAGCGCGTGGAAGGTCTGCACGACCGGGATCCGGGTCCCACCGGTGCGGATCTGCACCTGCGACACGGCATCGAGTGCCGCGTGCCCGGACATCCAGAAGTGGCCGTGGACGACGTCCGGTCGGTCGACGAACCACTCGGCGGCGAGGATCTGGGCGAACGTCGCCATGTACGGGAAGAGCTCGTCCTTCGACACCGCACGGGCGGGTCCGGCGTCGACGTGCACGACCTCGACGCCGGGGCGCAGCATGACGCGGGCGGGCAGCTCGGCGTCGTCCCGGCGCGTGTACACGGTCACCTCGTGGCCGCGGTCGGCGAGTGCGCCGGACAGCGCGGCGACGTGCACGTTCTGCCCGCCGGCGTCGACCCCGCCCAGCACGGCCAGCGGACTGGCGTGTTCGGAGACCATCGCGATCCTCATCGGGTGCTCCCTTCCAGAGCGGGGCTCGGGCTGCGCCCCGCGCGCCGGTGGCGCGTCACGACGTCGTCGAGCAACGCGTCCCAGTCCCCGAGGAACCGGGCGAGCGAGTGTCGTGCGAGCGCGGCTTCCCGGGCGACGGCGCCACGTCGGCGCGCCTCGTCCGGGTCGTCGACCAGCAGCCGGGAGGCCCGGGTCAGCTCCGCCACGTCCGTCGCGATCGCGCCGGCCTCGGCGGGCACGGTGCGCGCCGCGTCGGTCGTCGCGAGGACCAGGACCGGCATGGCCATGTGCATCGCCTCGATGAGCGACAGCCCCAGCGAGGTCCAGCGGTTCGGGTGCAGGTACGCCCGACGCTCGGCCAGGGCGGCGTGCATCGGGTCCGGCTTGACGTCGCCGAGCCCGACCAGGCGGTCACCGAGTCCGAGGTCGGCGAGGCGCTCCGTCCCCATCCCGAAGACGTCGACGGGGGCGACCGCGGCGAAGCGGGGGAGCAGGTCCGTGCCCACCACCCGGTTGCGCCGCACCGGCTCGTTGATCACCGCACCGAAGCGCTCCAGTCGTCCCGAGTACAGCGGCCCCGGGTCGACCACGCCGTGCTCGACGACCGTGGTCCGCGCGGAGCCGCAGTCCCACATCAGCGCGTTCCAGTGCGTCACGTGCGCGATCGTCATGTCGGCGTGGTCCCGGAAGGGGTGCAGGCTGTTCGGCACGTCGACACGGGGCGCGTTGTGCTCGACGAACACCGTCGGCACCGAGCGGCCGCGCAGCAGGGTCGCGGCGACCTCGGCCTCCTCGGTGCGCTGCAGCACGACCAGGTCGACACCGGCGTCCGCGACGTCCTCGGGCGCGATCTCCACGACGTTCGGCCAGTCGCGTCCCCCGGTGCCGAGTCCCCAGCCGTCGCGGGCGGCGGTGGTCGGGACGAGGTACTCGTGCGACCCGCGGACGAACGCGTCCATCCAGCCGCCGTGGACGTGCCAGACGAGGATCCGCATGCAGTCCCTTTCGGTCGCGCTCCGTGCGGATCGGGCGGGTTGCCGGACCGTCAACAGCAGGAGCAGGAGGAGCAGTGCCGCACGCTACGCACGCGCTTCTGGTGTCCTTCGCAGACTGCTCGGCTTCATCCGCAGAGCGCGCCCGACCAGGCGACCGTGTGCCGCGAGGACGTCCTCGGGGGTCACCGACGACAGGCACGGGTGTCCGGGGACGGGGCACTCGCGTGCGCGACTGAGCCGGCACGCGGCGCCCTGGTCACCGAGCAGTTCGACGTGCTCGGCGTACGGGGCCCACTTCATGGCGGGCACCACGGGGGAGAACAGGCTGACGATCCTCGCGCCGACCGCCGCGGCCAGGTGGGCCGGGCCGGTGTTGCCGACCACGACGACCTCGGCGCCGGCCAGCACCGCCGCGAGCTCCGCCGGGCTGGTCCGCCCGCCGAGGTCGAGCACGGTGGCGTCCTCCGGCGCACCCGCGGCGACGGACGCCGTCAGCGCCCGTTCCCCGGGCGAGCCGGTCACGACGACCGGGATGCCGAGGTCGCCGTAGGCGGCGACGAGCGCCCGGTGGTGCTCGGGCGGCCAGGACCGCGCGGGGACGCTCGCGCCCGGGTGGACCACGACGTAGCGGTCCAGCGCAGCCACCTCGGGTGGCGCCGCGGCGTCGTGCCGCACCACGAGCCTCCCGTCGTCGTCGGCCGGCAGGCCGAAGCCGGCCGCCTCGGCGATCCGCAGCGCGCGCTCGGGTTCGGGGAGGTCCTCGGGCAGGTCCTCGCCGGGTCGCAGGCGCACGTCGAGCAACGAACCGGGGTGGTCGACGGACGCACCGGACACCCGTGCGACGCCCGCCAGCCGCAGCAGCACGGCCAGCGGCAGCGGCGACTGGTGGAAGGACGTCAGCACGACGGCCTCGTCGATCCGCTCCTCGTCGACGAGCGCCCGGAACTCGTCGAGCAGGGCGTCGTCGAGCGGCCGCGCGGTCTCCGTGACCCACGGCGCGGCCCACACCCGCACCCGGTCGATCCCGGGCAGCAGCTCGGCGGCGGGGGCCCCCTGCGGGCCGCAGAGCATCGTGACGTGCGACGCACCGGCCGCCACCGCGCGCACGGCCGGACCGGTGACCAGCACGTCGCCGAACGAGTCGAGGCGGGCGACCAGGACCCGCGGGCCCCGTCGGTCGTCCGTCACGCTGACGCCGCCCGCACGTGCGCCAGCACGAGGGCGACGGCGTCCTCGATGGTCGCGGCGACGGTCGGGGCGGCAGCGACCTCCTCCGGACGCGTCCGCGGTGTCGGGACGAGGACCGACTGCGCGCCCGCGGCTGCGGCGGCGCCGACGTCCGCGCCGATGTCGCCGATGACGACGAGTTCCTCGACCGGCACGCCGAGTCGCTCCGCAGCCTGGAACACCAGACCCGGGCGGGGCTTGCGGCAGGCGCAGTCGTCCTCCGCACCGTGCGGGCAGACGCACCACACGTCGAAGGGACCGACCAGTTCGTCGACCCGCGCGTTCGTCGCGTCCACCTGCTCGCGGGTGGCACCACCGCGGGCGATCACCGACTGGTTCGTCACGACGCCGACCGGCAGCCCGGCGGCGCGGGCGCGCTCGACGGCACGACGTGCACCCGGGACGGGGACCACGCGGTGCGGGTCGGCGTTGTAGGGGACGTCGATGACGAGCGTGTCGTCACGGTCGAAGAGGAGACCGCCGACTGCGCGGTCCACGGAGAGAGCCATGCGTCCGACATACCGGAGACCGCCCGGACACGCCGCCAGGAAGGCCGCCGGACGCGACCGTCGTCCGCGCCCGGGGCCGCACCGCTAGCGTCGAGCGGGTGACCGCCCTCGATGCCCTCCCTCCGTCCGACGGCCGCCCCGAGCTCGTGGTGCTGCGTGCCATCAAGCTCGGCGACCTGCTCGTGGCGGTGCCCGCACTGCGCGCGCTGCGTCGGGCGTTCCCCGACCACCGCATCAGCCTGGCGACGACCGCGTGGCTCGCCCCGGTCGTCGAGCTCGTGCCCGCCGTCGACGTGCACCTGGCGCAGCAGGGCTTCGACCACCCGATCGGGGTGCCGGCCGGCGTCACCGACGTCGCGGTGAACCTGCACGGAGCCGGCCCGGAGTCCGAGGGGCTGGTCGCCGCACTGGGGGCGCGGCGGGTCATCGGGCACGGCGGCAGCGACGGCCCGCCCTGGAACGACGGGCCGGTCAACGAACGCGAACGCTGGGTCCGTCTGCTCGAGGCCCACGGCATCCCCGGCGACCCCGACGACGTCGGCATCGACCGGCCCACCGCGCCCGCGGTCGTCGCGGACGCCGCCGTCGTGCACGTCGGTGCGTTCCACGGCGCGCGGCACTGGCCGGTCGACCGGTTCGCCGAGGTGGTGCGCGGTCTGCGCGAGCGCGGACACCACGTGGTCCTGACGGGAGGCTCGGCGGACGTCGAGCGCGCCGCCGCCGTCGCCGAGTCCGCCGGGCTGCCGCCGGAGGCGGTCCTGGCCGGTGTGCTCGACCTGCAGCCGTTCGCGGCCGTGGTCGCGGCGGCCCGCGTGGTCGTCACGGTCGACACCGGCGCAGCGCACCTGGCTTCGGCGTACGGCATCCCGTCGGTCGTGCTCTTCGGACCGGCGCCGCCGGAGTCCTGGGGACCGCCGGCGTCCGGCCCGCACGTGGTGCTCACGGATGCGTCCGTGCGGCGCGGCGACGTGTTCTCCGAGGAGCCCGACCCGGCGATCCTGGCCGTGCACCCCGCCGACGTGCTCGGCGCGGTCGACGGACTCGGGGTCTCCGCGCCGGCTGCGGCAGCAGACGGCGTGCGGGCGGGGTCGGGGACCGACCGGTAGCGTCGGTTGGACGGACCCGGAACGCCCGGGCCGTGGAGGGAGCACCGTGTTCGAAGCGGCCAACATCCGGGACTGGATCGGCATGCCGGTCGTCGACGAGAGCGACGACAAGGTCGGGAACCTCGAGAGCATCTACTACGACACCGCGACGTCCGAGCCCGCGTTCGGATCGGTCGCGACCGGGATGGTCGGCTTCCAGAAGCTCGTGTTCGTCCCGCTCGTCGGTGCGACCGTCGCGCCGAAGCACCTGCGCGTGACCTTCCCGAAGAAGCTCATCAAGGACGCGCCCTCCATCGCGACCGACGGCGAGCTCGAAGCCGACACCGAGCCGGTGCTGTTCCAGCACTACGGGCTCGAGTACCGCACCGGCAGCGGCGGAGAGCGTCGACTCGGCCGACGCTGAGCGCCGAGACGGTAGCCTGACCGCTTCCGTCCGACGTCCCGTCCACCCGAAGGTCACGTGCTGTTCAGGTCCGCCCGCTCCCTGCTGCTCCTCGCAGTGGCGGCGTCGGTCGTGCTCGCGGCCGGGGTCCTGCAGACGTCCGGTGCCACGGCAGCGCCGCTCTGGCCGGTCCCGCAGCCCTACCGGGTGACCGCCGACCCGGTGGAGTCGCTCGCGGGACTGCCGCCGGGCAGCGAGTACGTCGCCCTCGGGGACTCGTACTCCGCCGGGTACGGCCTCGGTGACCCGACCGGGCTCCCCGTCTCCGCGTGCGGGCAGTCCGCCCAGGACTACCCCCACCGGGTCGCGGCCCGGTTCGGACTCGCGTTGCACGACGTCACCTGCGGTGGCGCGACGACCGCGGACATCCTCGGCGGGCACCAGTTCCGGGGCGTCCCGCCACAGATCGAGGCACTGTCCGCCGACACGCGGCTGGTCACCGTCACGATCGGCGGCAACGACGCGGACCTGTTCGGCACGGCCGCGGCGTGTCTGGCGCTGTCACCGGCGGGTCCGGTGTTCTCCGGCCGGGATGCCCCGTCGTGCCGCAGCACGCTGGTGCAGGACGGCGTCGACCAGCTCGGGGTGAAGATCCGGTCGCGGGTGGCGCTCGGCATCGCAACGGCGTTGGCCGCCATCCGGAACGCCGCCCCGAACGCCCAGGTCGTCTTCCTCGGCTACCCGGCCATCTTCCCGGACGCCGAGCACACCCCGCCCAAGGGGTGTTTCCGGTCCGCGCTCGACCTCGGCACGCTCACGGGCTCGTTCCCGGCGAACTCCTACCCGTTCACGAACACCGACGTGCGGTACCTGCACGGTGTCCAGCAGGACCTCGACGACGTGGCGCGGTCGGCTGCGGCCGCGGCCGGCGTCCGCTACCTCGACGTGTTCGCGTCGACGCTGTCCCGGTCGGCCTGCGCCCGGCAGGGGGCGCTGGTGTCCGGCGTGACGCTCGACTCGACCAACGGGCTGCGACGGATCGACCTCGAGCCGGGGGCGCTGCACCCGAACCGCTCCGGGGCGGCGTACCTGGCGCGCCGGGTCGAGGCCGCGGTCCGCACCGCCGCCGGCTGAGCGGACCGCGTCGAGGCGTCAGGCCATGCCGACCGGGTCGGCCTCGGGTTCCGGCGAACGAGTCGAGCGCGATCGACCCCGCGACCGCGTGGGTGTCTCGTGCGCGGTGGCCGGGACGACGCACACGGGTGCGACGGAACGGCGGAGGACGTCGCGCAGCACCGAACCGGACAGCACGTGCACGTGTCCCTGCCCGAGCACGACCAGCGATGCAGTGCGGGTGTGGGCGACGATCGCCGGACCCGGGTGACCCTCGACCAGCAACGACCGGACGCGGACCCCCGGGGCACGTGCGACCAGCCGGTCCGTCGCCCGCTGCAGCAGCGCCTGGCTCTCCCGGCGCCACCGGAGGGGGTCCTCGGCGAAGTCGGTCAGTCCGGTCCGGGTGACCAGCGGCATCTCCCACGCCCGCAGCAGTGTCAGTCGTCGGTGCCGCCGGGACGCCTCGGCGACCGCGATCGCGACGGCCCGCTCGTCTTCGGGTTCGTCGACGGCCAGGACGACGTCGCCGTCGATCGGGTCCGGTCCGTCGGGCACCACGACGGTCGGGACCGCGGCGCGCTCGGCGACCCGGGCCGGCGCGGAGCCGAGGGTCGAGCCACGCCGGCTCCGGAACGTGCCGACGACGAGCAGGTCGCCGCCGCCGGATTCGGCCACGAGCGCAGCGGCGAGCGGACCAGCGTGCCGGACGACGTCGACCTCGACGTCGGGCAGCGCCGCACGGGCCGCCTCCGCGACCTGCTCGGCCACCCGGCGACTGCCTGGGCCGACGCGTCCTTCCGGTGGCGGGTCGTCGCGTCCGTCCGGTGGCGGACCGCCGCGTCCGTCCGGTGGCGGACCGCCGCGTCCGTCCGGTGGCGGACCGTCGCGTCCTTCCGGTGTCGGGTCGACGTCGACGACCCGGAGCCGCTCGAGGTCCGTCGCGGCGTGCGCGACGACCCAGCGCAGCGCTTCGTCGTGCGGCCGTGCGGCGTCCGCTGCCAGCGTGACGGTGGTCCAGTGCTCGTCCATCCCGATCGACCTCCCGTGGTGAGATCCGACGGGGCGTCTCGCGGCGCTCCTGCGGGCGAAGTTACTCCGCGCGGACCGACAGCACCACGCGGTGCGCTGGGGGTCGTCTGCGAGGACCGCGAGCGTACGTTCACGGCATGGTGCAGAGCGCGGGGGTGATGCTGTGGCGGACCGCTCCGTCCGGCGGCATCGAGGTGTTCATCGCCCACATGGGCGGGCCGTTCTGGCGGCGGCGTGAGCGGGCCTGGTCGATCCCGAAGGGCGAGCACGACGCCGTGGAGGACCCGCTCGACGCCGCCGTCCGCGAGTTCGGCGAGGAGATCGGGGTCGCGGTGCCCGACGTCCCGCTCGTGCTGCTCGGGACCTTCCGACAGGCCTCCGGCAAGCGCGTCACGGTCTTCGTCGGGCAGGCGCCGGACTTCGCGGTGGCCGCGGTGCACAGCAACACCGTCCGACTCGAGCTGCCCCGGGGCTCGGGCCGGTTCGTCGAGGTGCCGGAGGTCGACGACGCGCAGTGGGTGCCGATCGAGCGGGCGCGCGGCCTCCTGGTGGCCGGGCAGGTCCCCGCGCTCGACGCGCTGGACGTGCTGGTGTCCTCGGCGGGGTGACGGCTTCGTCACGGAACGGTCGCGAACCGGACAGCCGTGCCGCGTGCTGGATAACCTGAGCGAGCGTCGAGGCAGGCCGATGCGCGAACAGGGGAGAACACATGCGCCGGTGGCGGATGATCACAGCCGGGTTGACCGGGATCGTGCTCGGGGCAGGGCTGGCGCTCGGAGGCGCGACGAGTGCGTCGGCAGCCACCGCCGGGCACTGGGGTGCTTTCGAGGTCAGTGGGACCGCCCGTGCCTACACCGGCTCGGTCGCGCTGCCCGGGTTCCCGGAGACGACCTTCACGTCGAGCTCGCGACAGGCCCAGGTGATCAGCGGCGCCACGACGGGACAGGGGCCGGCAACGCCGCCCGGCGCGGTCTACGGCAACAGCCGGTACAACACCTACCTGAACCAGCGGCCGGCATTCGATCGCCCTGACGCGCCGGCCGAGACGACCTACACCTTCGCTGGCGGCACACCGGGTGCTGGCGGGTGGTCCTTCGTGCTCGGCGACATCGACGCCGACCAGGCGACGATCTCGGCGACCCTGGCGAACGGGCAACCGGCGCCCATCGCCGATCTCGGCTACCAGGGTTCGTACAACTCGTGCTCGACGGTGTCGCCCGGTGGGTGGAGCTGCCCGCCGGACCCGGGCGGGGTCGCGCCCGGTCAGGACACGCCGACCTGGGACCCCACCACCGGCGTGCTCATCGGCAACACGGCGGCGAACGACACGGCAGGGGCATCGGCGTGGTTCACGCCGACTGTTTCGCTGGGGACCCTCACCATCACCTACCAGCAGCGCAGCGGCCTGCCGGTCTACCAGACCTGGTTCGCCAACAAGACCTCCTCGCTGTCGGGCGTCGCGCGGCTCGACGGCGCGCCGCTGCCGAACACCGTCGTGACCGTGACCGCGCCGAACGGCTCCGAGTACACCACCACGACTGACGACCAGGGCGCGTACTCCTTCGACGCGCTGACGCAGGCCGATGGCTACCAGGTCGCGATCGCGACCCCGGACAACGCCACCGTGCAGGCCGCACCCGGCATGGTCTCGCTGCGCGGTGACGTGACGAACGCCGACTTCGACTTCCTCACCCCGCCGGGAACCGTCGCCCTGACCGGCACGGTGGTCGACACCGCTGGCACGCCGGTCGCCGACGTGCCCGTGACGATCACGGACCCCGCAACGGGAGCAGTCCTCGCCGAGACGGTGACCGACGGCGACGGCTCCTACACGGCGTCCGGGCTGCCCGCGGACACCGCCGTCGTGGCCAGCACGACCGGGGCCACCGCGGTGCCGGTGACGACCGGCGCGGACGGAGCAGCCACCGTGGTCGCCCAGCCGCTCGTCATCCAGGCCGCACTGTCGACGATCAGCGGGCGGGTGACCCTCGACGGGACTGCCCCGAGCGACGCCGCGGTCGTGGAGCTGGTGCAGGGCGACCAGGTCGTCGCGACGACCGAAGCCGACGCCGACGGCACCTACGAGTTCCGGGTGCTCCCCGGTGACTACACCGTGCGGACCGCGGCTCCCGTGCCCGGTGCCGACGGTCCCACGGAGACCTCGGTGACCACGACCGCCGGGGGCACCTCGACGGCGGACTTCCCGTTCGTCACGCCCGTGCCCGTCACGGTCTCGCAGGCGGGATCGGTGACGTACACCGACGGCACTCCCGTCGGGGGCACCACCGTGACCGCGCGCCCGGTCGACGCGGGTTCCGGTGCGGTCATCGTCGTCACCACGAACGCCGACGGGTCCTACGACCTGACGGGTCTGACCCCCGGTACCGACTACCGGATCACCGTGGACGGGACCGACCCGCAGCTCGTCACGACCGTCGCCACCGGCGCCGCTCCGACGCCGGCGGACTTCGTCCTCCCGCTCCCGACCGTCGACCAGCCCGGCACCGTGAACGACGCCGACGGCGCCCCCGCGGCGGACGTCGAGGTCGTCGCCACCCCGACCGGCTCTGGCGAACCGGTGACCGCCACGACCGACGCCGACGGTGCGTTCGACCTCGTCGGCCTGCAGCCCGTGACGGAGTACTCGGTCGTCGCCGGCAGCGGTGCACAGGCGACCGACCCGCAGGTGGTAACCACGGTGGCCGCGGGCGCGACGCCCACTCCGCTCGCGTTCGTCCTGCCCGCGGCTGTGGTCACGCCCACGCCGACCCCGACGCCCACGCCGACCCCGGCTCCGGCTCCGGCTCCGGCTCCGGCTCCGACCGTCCCGCCGGCGGGGGCGGGCTCCGGCGGATCGGGCGTGAGCGGTCCGCTCGCCTTCACGGGTGCCGAGATCGCGCCGGCGGCGATCGCTGCCGGCATCCTCGTGCTGCTCGGCGGCGGGCTGCTGACCTTCCGCGCCGCCCGCAACCGCCGTCGGACGGAGCACCTGCAGGACTGAACCCGCGCGACCGGGCTGCGCCGGGCCTCCAGGCCGCCAGCGCAGTTCGCACAACAGAAAGCGATCCGCACCACGCAAGCCGGTGGTGCGGATCGCTTTCCGTTGTGCGACCACATCCCGCACAACGCGCGCGTCAGCACACAGCGCGCGCAACGCGCGTCAGCGCGTGCGGTGCGTCCGCGTCGTGCCGGTGATCGTCGCGACCGAGCCGGTGACCGTCTGGATCGCCCGGCTGATCGTCGGGATCGACGTCGTGACGACGGCCAGGGAGGACGTGATCGCCTCGATGGACGAGGTCGACAGGTGCTCCTGGTGCGTCGAGTGCATCGGGAAGCCCCGGCGCGCCGCGACCACCACGCCGAGCGATCCGAGCAGCACCACGGCCCCGGCGACCGGCAGCATCTGCATGCCCGTCAGCCCGAGCACCTGCCCGCCGATGGCCGCACCGCCCGCGATCCCGATGTTCGACGCGCCGTTGACCAGCGCTCCGGCGATGTCGGGGGAGACCCCGCCCGTGCGGATCGCCGCGGCCATGAACAGCGTGCCGGTCGTGCCGTTCGCCGCCATCCAGACGCCGGCGACGACCATCGTGCCGAGGAGCGACCCGTGCACGAACGGCAGCGCGACGAACGCCGCGGCCATCGCGGCCACGGCTGCGATGAGCGTCTGCCGTGGGGCACGGTCGACGAACATGCCGGCGAGCCAGAGTCCGATCATCCCGGTGCCGCCCAGCACGAGCAGCGCACCGCTCACGAGAGCGGCGTCCAGCCCGGCGTCGATCACGTACGGACCGATGTACGTGTAGACGACGTAGTGCCCCGCGAAGAGCAGCAGGTCCGCCGTGACCACCGCGAGCAGACCGGTGCGAGCCCAGGCCTTCGGTGACCCGATGTGCGGCGACGCGGTGCCGGCGACCGCCGGCAGGAACGCCGCGGCGACGACGGCCAGGACGGCGGCGCACACGGCGACGGCCCCGACGGCCGGCCGCCAGCCGATCGACTGCCCGACACCGGTGGCGAGCGGGACTCCGACGACGAACCCGAGCGAGCTGCCCGAGTACACGAAGGCGATCGCCCGTCCGGCCAGGCGGGGCGGCACGATCCGGGTCGCGTAGGCCGAGGCGACCGAGAAGAACAGCGCGTGGGCGACACCGCCGACGACGCGGCCAGCGCAGACCACGGCGAACGAGGGCGCGAGCGCGACCATCAGGTTCGACACGGTGTACCCGACGAGCGTCGCGACCAGGACGCCCTTGCGGGGGAGTCGAGCGGTCAGCGACGTGAGCGGCAGCGCGAGCAGGGCGACGGCTGCGGCGTAGACGGTGATCACGATGCCCATGGTCGACTCGGACACGCCGAGGTCCGAGCTCATCGTGCCGAGCAGCCCGACGGGCATGAGCTCGGTCGTGATCGCGAAGAAGGTGGCGAGACCGAGGACAGCGATCCCGACGATCGCCTTCGAGGTCAGGACAGACGGGGTGTGGAGCGACGTGGTGCTGGGCGTGGTGCGGGTCGACGCGGTGTTCGTCGTCATTGGCTGACCTCCTCGGGGCGTGGCGGAGCGCGCGACGGGACGTCTCGTCGACGACACCACGACCAGGAGGGTCGGGCTGCGCGCTCGGTGTGCGGATGTGTGGTTGGTCACTCCACGGCGAGTGCGATCAGACCAGTCTGACACGAGGTCGTCGGATTGTCACGGGAGCGCTCCAACGCCGCCAGGAGGCTCAGAACGACTGCGCGACCCGACCCTGGACGCCGCCGCCGGACAGCTCGAGCGTCAGGGTCCCGCTCAGCGACTGCGCGGTCATCGACACCGCCCCGTGCAGGGCGTCCTCGCGGGGGAAGCACGCCGTCGACGCCTCCATCCGGTTCGCCGTGGCGACCAGGCAGACCGTCCCCCGGTCAGTGCCGACGCCCGCCCACACGTTCCACGGCGTCGCCGCGTCGTCACCGCTGAGGGAGCGGTTCGTGTAGATCAGCCGGGTGGAGTGCAGGCGCACCGGGGCCTCGAGCGACCCAGGGATCTGGTCGGCGTAGGTCTGCGGCGCGTCGAGCAGCTGTTCCAGCGTCACCGTGCCGGCCGTCGGGGTCACGGACGGTGACGACGGGACCGCTGGGTGCACGGTCCCGATGACGAGTCCGGTCCCGAACGCGACCACGATCGCCGCGGCCAGACCGCCGGCGACCCATGGCCGCGTCCGCGCGCTCCGGAGGACGCGGACGGCGCGGTCACGGGCCCGGATCCAACCGCTCGGCACGTCGGCACCGTGGCCGGGTCCGCCGGACGGGAGGCCCGGGTCGCCCTGGTCGGGAGCCGTCGCCTCCACCCCGTGGTCGGTGAGCGGCGGGACGGCAGCGGTCCCGGGCATGTCGCCCGGCAGGTCGTCGTCACGTTCGGCGTCGACGGGCGGGCCGTCGACCATCGACGCCGGCGCCTCGGCGCCTTCCGGGGACTCGGCGTGCTCCGAGGACCCGGCGCGTCCCGGGGTTGCGGGCGCGACGCTCGGCGTCACCGATGCGGCGGACCCGGGCCGGACGGTGCGCGGCACGGGGCGGCGTCCGAGGTCGGTCAGCGCGATCCGGGCCCGTGCCGCCTCGGTGGGCGTCGACCCCGAACCCCAGGCGATCTCCTGCAGGCGCGCGCGTTCGCGGTCGGTGTCGCGGTCGTCGGCGGCCATGCGCACTCCCGGTGTCCGGTCGATGCTGTCTCGAGATCATCGTGGCACTCGTGCGAACACCGCGTGCACCGAGTTCGGAGACCTGTCCGGATCCGGTGGGTGTAGGTCTTGTGCATGACAGACGCACGCGAACCCGACCCCGAGGTCATCGAGCCGGTCAGCCACGACGCGACCTCCGGCGAGGCCGACTACGTCGCGACGAACCCCGGCGGCAGCGGTGCCGAGCGGCACAACCCGCTGCCGGACGAGGAACAGGGCCGCGACACCGAGTACGACCCGGTCGACCAGGGCCCCGAGCACGAGGGCTGAGGCGCTCAGCGGAGCACGCGGCGCAGGAGTGCCCGCTCGCCGGCGGTCCACGCGGCGCTCGTGACGACGTACAGTGCGGCCGCGGACGGCGCGACCGCGGCGAAGACGACGGTCACGAACGGCACCCAGCGCGTGACCGCAGACGTCGCGGCCGCTCCGGGCACGGCGGCGTCGACGGGCTCCGGTGGGTTCCACCGCAGGTTCGACCGCCGGGTCAGTTCGACGACGACCGCCAGCACCGCCAGCAGCAGGACGAGCACCCAGGCGTGCGCCCACAGCGGCGAGGCGACCACCGCGACGAACGAGTGTCCGAGCGGGATCCCGACGAGCGTGGCCTCGAGCAGCGCGTTCGTCGCGCCGGCGATGGTCGCGTGCGTGAACAGGGCGTACACGACCGACACGACGGGTGCCTGCGCGAGCACGGGCAGGCACCCGGCCAGGGGTGAGACGTGCTCGGACGTGTACAGCTCCTGGACGGCACGCCGCAGGCGTTCGGCGTCCCCGCGGTGACGACGCCGCAGTGCCGCGAGCTGCGGGGCGAGACGACGTCGATCGCGCTCGGCACGCACCTGCAGGACGGACAGCGGGACGAGGAGCGCGCGGACGGCCAGGGTCACCAGCACGACGGCGAGTGCGGCGGCCAACGGCCCGGCGACGGGGTCGAGCGCGATGGTCAGGGCGGCGAGCAGCTCCGCACCGAGGTGCAGCGCGCCGCCGATGAGCGGCCCGACGAGGGGGAGGGTGGACAGGTCCATGACGATTCCGATCGAGTGTGGTGGCAGGGGTCGACGAGCGACCCGCACACCGATCGGTGTCAGGTCGCGGGGACGGCTCCCGGTGCCCGGGGCCGAGCGTGCCCGGCAGCGTCCGGGTGGCTCCACGCGATCCGCGTGACGAGGTCGAGCGGGACGGCCCCGACACGGCCGTCGGCGGCGGCGGGGGACCCGAGGACGAGGCCCAGCACCTGCGCCACGAGGACCGCTGCGGCGACCACCGCGACACCGAACCCGGCCAGGGCGAGCAGCGGCATCGCGCCGGAGGCAGGGTCGACGAGGAGCAGTGCGGCGACTGCGCGCAGGAACACCTCGACGACGGCCATGGTCTGATCAGCGTATCGCCCGCGTGCCGCCCCGCACCGGTGCCCTGACCAGGGGATGATCGCCGCATGACCGCCGCTGCCCCGAGCACCCCCGCGACCCTCGCGTTGGAGCGCGCCGGGGTGCCCTTCACGCCCCACGTGTACGAGCACCACGAGACCGCGACCAACTTCGGCGAAGAGGCGGCCGCCGCGCTGGGCCTCCGCGAGGAACAGGTCTTCAAGACGCTCGTCGTCTCGGTCGACGGCGCGCTGGCGGTCGCGATCGTCCCGGTGGCGAACCGGCTCGACCTCAAGGCCATCGCCGCTGCCGTCGGCGGCAAGAAGGCCACGCTCGCCGACCCGACCCTGGCCGAGAAGCGGACCGGCTACGTCGTGGGCGGCATCAGCCCCGTCGGCCAGCGATCGCAGCTCCGCACCGTGCTCGACGAGTCGGCGACCACCTACCCGACGATCTTCGTCTCCGGTGGTCGTCGCGGGTTCGACATCGAGATCGCCCCTGCTGACCTGCTGGCGGTCACGAAAGCGACCACGGCGGCCATCGCCCGGACCTGAGTCGAGTCCGCGCAACTTCTTCCACCACCCGGGAATGACCCGGTCCCTCCTGCGTTGCATTGAGTCGAAGGCACTCAAGTTCCCAGGAGGTCCCTTTGCCAGCAACGTCCGGCCCGACCAACGGCAACGACGCGTTCGACGCGTTCCTCGCTCGTCTGCTCGCGGCACAGAACGCCGGCGCCCAGCGATCCACACCGCTGGGACGTCCGGTCGACATCACCCGGCTGCTCAGCCGCCGCACCCACGACCTGCTCCAGCGCACCGCCGAGTACGCGGTCGCCCAGGGGCAGCGGGAGCTCGACGCACTGCACCTGCTGCACGTGCTCGTCGAGACCGAGCCCTTCGACGCCGTCGTCCGCTCCGCGGGCATCGACCCGGCGCACCTGGCCGACGAGGTCGAGCAGCGCCTGCCCGCCCCGACCGCCGAGCCCGTCGAGGGTCGGCCGGCACTCACGCCCTCGGCGCAGCGCGTCCTCGTCGAGGCCACCCAGGCGGCCCGCGGCTTCGGCAGCACCTACACCGACCCCGAGCACGTCTTCTTCGCGCTCGTCATGGACCAGGAGACCGTCACCGGTCAGCTCCTGGCGAGCGCCGGCATCACCCCGCAGGTGATGCAGTCGTACGCACAACAGGCCGCCGATGCGGCTCGAGAGGGGCGCCCGATGCCCGGGACCACCGAAGCCGACCAGCAGCAGTCGGAGACCCCGACGCTCGACCAGTTCGGCACGGACCTCACCGAGCGCGCCCGCCAGGGCGGCATCGACCCGGTGATCGGCCGCGCGGACGAGATCGAACAGACCGTCGAGATCCTGCTGCGCCGGTCGAAGAACAACCCCGTGCTGATCGGCGAGCCCGGTGTCGGCAAGACCGCGATCGTCGAGGGCCTCGCGCAGCGCATCGCGGACGGCGACGTCCCGAGCCTGCTGCAGGGCAAGCGCGTCGTCGCCCTCGACCTGCCCGGCATGCTCTCCGGCACCCGCTACCGCGGCGACTTCGAGGAACGCCTGACGAAGGCCATGGACGAGATCGCGGCGCACGCCGACGAGCTCATCGTGTTCGTGGACGAGCTGCACACGGTCGTCGGTGCCGGTGGTGGCGGCGAGGGCGGGTCGATGGACGCGGGCAACATCCTGAAGCCCCGTCTGGCCCGCGGTGACCTGCACATGGTCGGCGCGACCACGCTGAAGGAGTACCGCCGGATCGAGAAGGACGCCGCACTCGAGCGCCGCTTCCAACCCGTCACGGTGGGGGAGCCGAGCGTCGAGGACGCCGTGGCGATCCTGACCGGGCTGGCGCCACGGTACGCCGAGCACCACGGCGTGACCTACACCGACGACGCCCTGCGCGCCGCCGTCGAGCTCTCCCACCGCTACGTCGCCGACCGGCAGCTGCCCGACAAGGCCATCGACCTCATCGACCAGGCCGGGGCCCGCCGCCGGCTCGCCCGTTCGGGCGACGTCGACGTCGAGGCACTGCGCGACCAGGTCGCTGAGCTGATGGCCGAGAAGGACCGTGCCGTCAGCGCGGAGGACTACGAAGCGGCGTCACGCCTACGCGACCAGACGGCCGAACTGGAGGCCCGGATCACCGCCGCCGCACAGGCGGACGTAGGTCGGTCCTCCAGTCCGGAGTCCGCAAGCACGGAGATCACCGAAGCCGACATCGCGGCCGTGGTGGCGCGAGCCACCGGGATCCCCGCGTCCCGGCTGACCCAGGGCGACCGGACGCGGCTCGCCGCGCTCGAGGACGAACTGCACGAGCGGGTCGTCGGACAGGACGACGCCGTGCGGGCCATCGCCACGGCGGTGCGTCGCAACCGGACCGGCATGGGCGACCCGGACCGTCCCGTCGGCAGCTTCCTGTTCCTCGGGCCGACCGGGGTCGGCAAGACCGAGCTGGCGAAGTCCCTCGCGGCATCGCTGTTCGGGGACGAGACGGCGATGCTCCGCTTCGACATGAGCGAGTTCGGCGAGCGGCACACCGTGTCGCGGCTGGTCGGCGCCCCTCCCGGGTACGTCGGCTACGACGAGGCCGGTCAGCTGACCGAGCGTGTCCGTCGCAACCCGTACTCGGTCATCCTGCTCGACGAGGTCGAGAAGGCGCACCCCGACGTCTTCAACCTGCTGCTGCAGGTGCTCGACGACGGACGGCTCACGGACGGACAGGGCCGCACGGTCGACTTCCGGAACACGGTCGTGATCATGACGTCGAACATCGGGTCCGAACTCCTGGCGTCGCGCACGGGAGCCCTCGGGTTCTCGGCGTCGGCGGACGGTGGGTTCTCGGAGGAGGACCTGCGGCAGCGCGTGATGGGCAAGCTCCGCGAGGCGATGCGGCCGGAGTTCATCAACCGCATCGACGACATCGTGCTGTTCCGCAAGCTCGACCGCTCGCAGATGGAGTCGATCGTGTCGCTGCTGCTCGCGGAGACCTCGATGCGGCTCATCGCGCAGGACATGGTCCTGTCGGTGTCCGAGGACGCCGTCGCGTGGCTTGCCGAGCACGGGTACGAGCCGGAGTACGGTGCCCGCCCGCTCCGACGGCTGATCCAGCGCGAGGTCGACGACCGCATCGCGACGCTCGTCGTGGACGGGGTGGCCGGTGCTGGTGACACGGTGCAGGTCACCGTGGACGGCGACGCCCTCGTCGCCCGCGTCGCAGGCGTCACGGCGACGCTCGTCGGCTGACCTCGATCCACACGGAGAACGCCCCGGGACCTGTTCGGTCTCGGGGCGTTCTTCGTGCCTGTCGAATGCATTTCGAGGAATTCCGGAGGAACGCTTGCGGTGACGTCGAGAATGCCGCTATGGTTCACACACCTCGTACAAATCGTGCCGAAAGGGGGCCGACCATGATCACCATCATCATCACCACGCAGACGCCGTTCCGTGCAGTCCGTGGCAGCTTCGGCGCCCCGTTCCGCGGTACCTGCTGACGCGGGACGTCCTCGTCCCCATCTCGGCCTCGCGCCGCGGTCGTCGCTGAACTGAGCGCCCGCGCTGCAGCCGCCAGACCCGGTCATCCGGGCCCGGCATCTCTTCGCTGATCGTGACCCTGGCGGGCTCCGCTCGTCCGGTCGGTCTTGATCGGGTACCGCCACCCCGGTTCGTCGGGCTCGTGCGGTTGGGCGGGCTTGTCCGGCTGGTCCGGCGCGGCTGCCTGCGGTTCCCGATCGACGTCGCGCGGAATGCGCGCGAGGAATGTCGTGCACGACTGGGACGATTCCCGCGTCAGGTCATTCGTCGTTCTCGGCTGCCACCATTCGCGCATTTCCGTGCGAATGCATCGAGCAGTCCCCACCCGGCCGCGGGTCGCTCCGTCGCGCCGCGCTCCACAACTCCTCCTCGACACGAACGGTGACCACCATGTCCACCAAGTCCGTCCTCCGACCGCCCGACGCGCCCGTCGCCCCCGGCAGGGTCTCGTTGCCCGACCGGGTCGCGCTGCGCGTCGGGATGTCCCTCATCATCTGGAGCCGTCGCACGCGGCGGCCGCAGATCGACCCCGAGCTGCGTGCGCGGCTCGCTCGCGAACGCGAGCAGCGCGAAGCCGAGTGGGTCATACTCGGCGCCGGCCTGCGCATGTGGCGCTGAGGCGCGGCGCCCGGCCGCTCGGGCCGCTCGCGGTGTGGTGCCGGGTTGATCGCTCCGTGCGGGGATGGTTCCTCGCACGGAGCGATCGTCCCCGCACGAGCCGCCAATCTCGCACGGTGCGCAGCCGCCAACCTCGCACGGTGCGCAGCCGCCAACCTCGCACGGTGCGAGACGCACGCCGACCGCCCGTACGGTTGTCCCATGACCGAAACCGCGTCCGATCTCGTCCAGCGCCTCACCACGATCGTCCCCGACTTCCCGAAGCCCGGGATCCTGTTCCGTGACGTGACGCCGGTGTTCGCGGACGCAGTCGCGTTCGGGCGCGTGTGCGAGGCACTCGCGGCGCCGTTCGCCGTCGGGGGCGGGTTCGCCGCGGTCGCGGGCATCGAGGCACGAGGCTTCGCACTCGCCGGCGGCATCGCTGCACAGCACCAGGTCGGCGTGCTGACCGTGCGCAAGGCAGGCAAGCTCCCGGGCGAGGTGCTCAGCGAGCAGTACGCGCTCGAGTACGGCGAGGCCGAGCTCGAACTCCGCCCCGCGCAGCTCCCCGCCGGCACACGGGTGCTCGTCGTCGACGACGTCCTCGCGACGGGCGGCACCGGGGCCGCGACCATCACGCTGCTCGAGCGTGCCGGCTACCAGGCCATCGGATTCGCCGCCCTGCTCGAACTCGACGGGCTGCAGGGACGCGAGCGCCTCGAACCGCGCTTGCCCGTCACCACGCTCGGCGCCGTCCCGGCCTGAGCGGCCCCGCCCGCCGACTAGCATTGCCGCACCACCAGAACGAGGAGTCCCACCACGTGACCGAGTCAGTCGCCCCCGCACCCGACGAAGCGCCCGCCGCGCCCGAGCCCGTGACCGCGACCACCACGACGACGGGCACGGAGCTCTTCGACGGGGTGCGCGGCGTCGTCGCCATCCGGGTCGCCGGCGTCCTCAAGGACCTGTCCGCCGACGTGCAGGCGGGGGAGACCGCCGAGCCCGTCACGCTCGACGAGCAGGACGGCCTCGACATCCTGCGGCACTCGGCAGCGCACGTCCTCGCCCAGGCGGTGCAGCAGATCAACTCCGACGCCAAGCTCGGCATCGGGCCGCCCGTCACCGACGGCTTCTACTACGACTTCGACGTCGCCGAGCCGTTCACCCCCGACGACCTCAAGGCGATCGAGAAGGGCATGGACCGCATCGTCAAGCAGGCCCAGCGGTTCCGTCGCGTCGTCGTGACCGACGAGCAGGCCCGCGAACTGATGGCGGGGGAGCCCTACAAGCAGGAGCTCATCGGCCTCAAGGGCGCCGCGTCCGAGGGTGACTCGGGCGAGAGCGTCGAGGTCGGTGCCGGCGAGCTGACCGTGTACGAGAACGTCGACCCGAAGTCGGGCGAGGTCGTCTGGCAGGACCTCTGCCGCGGGCCGCACGTGCCGCACACCCGGTGGATCGGCAACGCCGCCAAGCTCATGCGCGTCGCTGCTGCCTACTGGCGCGGGTCGGAGAAGAACCCGCAGCTGCAGCGCATCTACGGCACGGCGTGGCCGGACAAGGACCAGCTCAAGGCGTACCTGGTCCGCCTCGAAGAAGCGGCCAAGCGCGACCACCGCAAGCTGGGTGCCGAGCTCGACCTGTTCTCGTTCCCGGACGAGATCGGTTCCGGCCTGGCGATCTTCCACCCCAAGGGCGGCATCATCCGTCGCGAGATGGAGGACTACTCCCGGCGACGCCACGAGGAGAACGGCTACTCGTTCGTCTACACGCCGCACATCACCAAGGGCGACCTGTTCGAGCAGTCCGGCCACCTCGGTTGGTACAAGGACGGCATGTTCCCGGCCATGCACATGGACGAGGCACGCGACGAGGACGGCAACGTCACCCGCCAGGGCGCCGACTACTACCTCAAGCCGATGAACTGCCCGATGCACATCCTGGCGTACCGCTCGCAGGCCCGGTCGTACCGCGACCTGCCGCTGCGGATGTTCGAGTTCGGGACGGTCTACCGCAACGAGAAGTCCGGCGTGATCCACGGGCTCACCCGCGTGCGCGGCATGACCCAGGACGACGCCCACATCTTCACCACCAAGGAGAAGATGAAGGAAGAGCTCACCACGACGCTCGAGTTCGTGCTCTCCCTGCTGCGCGACTACGGCCTCGACGACTTCTACCTCGAGCTGTCGACCAAGGACCCGGAGAAGTACGTCGGCGACGACGACGTCTGGGACGAGGCCACGAACACGCTGCGCGAGGTCGCCGAGGAATCCGGTCTCGAGCTCGTGCCGGACCCCGCCGGCGCCGCCTTCTACGGTCCGAAGATCTCCGTCCAGGCCCGTGACGCCATCGGGCGGACCTGGCAGATGTCGACCGTGCAGCTCGACTTCAACCTGCCCGAGCGCTTCGGCATCGAGTACGCGGCGGCCGACGGCACCCGGCAGCGTCCGGTGATGATCCACCGCGCCCTGTTCGGCTCCATCGAGCGCTTCTTCGGCGTGCTCACCGAGCACTACGCGGGTGCCTTCCCGGCCTGGCTCGCTCCGGTGCAGGTCGTGGGCATCCCGGTCGCCGAGGAGTACGGCGACTACCTGGACCAGGTCATCGCGACGCTCCGCACGCACGGGGTCCGCGCCGAGGTCGACCACTCGGACGACCGCATGCAGAAGAAGATCCGCACGCACACCAAGCAGAAGGTGCCGTTCCAGCTCATCGCCGGTGGCGACGACCGCGACGCCGGCGCGGTCAGCTTCCGCTTCCGTGACGGCCGCCAGGACAACGGCGTGCCCGTGGACGAGGCGGTCGAGCGCATCCTGAACGCGATCCGCGAGCGCGCGCAGGTCTGATGGAACTGCCTGGAGGACCCGAGCAGGTCCCCGGGACCGGTCACGTCGACGACGTGGTCGGTCCCGGGACCGCCGGCACCGGTTCCAGCGACGACCCGCTGGTGATCCGTGACGCCGCCACCGGCGCCGCGGTGCCGGACGCGTTCCAGCGCCTGTGGAACCCGCACCGGATGGCGTACATCGACGCCGGCCGCGAGGGCGAGGGTCGCGGCCACAAGGACGACTGCCCGTTCTGCGAGGCACCGACGAAGTCCGACGAGGACGCCCTGATCGTCGCCCGCGGCGAGCACGCCTACGTCCTGCTCAACCTGTACCCGTACAACAACGGGCACCTGCTGGTCTGCCCGTACCGCCACATCCCGCTGTACGACGACGCCTCGCCCGACGAACTCCGCGAGATCGGCGAACTCACCCAGACGGCGATGCGGGTGCTGCGGCAGGTGTCGCACTGCGACGGCTTCAACATCGGCATGAACCAGGGCGAGGTCGCGGGTGCCGGGGTGGCCGGGCACCTCCACCAGCACATCGTCCCGCGGTGGCAGTCGGACTCGAACTTCTTCCCGATCATCGCCCGCACCAAGTCGATGTCCCAGCTGCTCGGCGACACCCGACGGCTCGTCGCCGAGGGTTGGCCGACGAGCGACTGATCGCGGAGCGCGGTGCCGGGTCGCGCACTAGGATGGACGGCATCATGAGCGACAGCAGCAGCACCCCCGACACCAGCACCAACGGCACCTCGATCACCGGCTCGTCCCGGGTCAAGCGCGGCCTGGCGGAGATGCTCAAGGGCGGCGTGATCATGGACGTCGTCGACGCCGAGCAGGCCCGCATCGCGGAAGAAGCCGGCGCGACCGCGGTCATGGCCCTCGAGCGTGTCCCCGCCGACATCCGCGCCCAGGGTGGCGTCGCCCGCATGTCCGACCCGTCGATGATCGAGGAGATCATCGCAGCCGTGTCGATCCCGGTCATGGCCAAGGCCCGCATCGGGCACTTCGTCGAGGCCCAGGTGCTGCAGGAGCTCGGCGTCGACTACATCGACGAGTCCGAGGTGCTCTCGCCCGCCGACTACGTCAACCACATCGACAAGTGGAACTTCACCACGCCCTTCGTCTGCGGTGCGACGAACCTCGGCGAAGCGCTCCGTCGCATCACCGAGGGCGCGGCCATGATCCGCTCCAAGGGTGAAGCGGGCACCGGTGACGTGTCCGAGGCGACCAAGCACATCCGCACCATCACGAAGGAGATCGCGGCGCTCCGCAACCTCCGTCCCGACGAGCTCTACGTCGCGGCGAAGGAACTGCAGGCCCCGATCGACGTCGTGCAGGAAGTCGCCCAGTCCGGAAAGCTCCCCGTCGTGCTCTTCACCGCCGGCGGTGTGGCCACCCCGGCTGACGCCGCGATGATGATGCAGCTCGGCGCCGACGGCGTGTTCGTCGGTTCCGGCATCTTCAAGTCCGGTGACCCGGCCGCCCGCGCCGCCGCGATCGTCAAGGCCGTGACCTTCCACGACGACCCCAAGGTCATCGCCGAGGTGTCCCGTGGGCTGGGCGAGGCGATGGTCGGCATCAACGTCGCCGACGTCCCCGCACCGCACCGCCTCGCCGAGCGTGGCTGGTAACCACACCGGCGGCACCGCCCCGCGGATCGGGGTCCTGGCGCTGCAGGGGGACTTCCGCGAGCACATCGCGTCGCTGACCGCACTCGGTGCCGACGTCGTCCCGTTGCGCCGCCCGGAAGAGATCGCCACGCTGCACGGCGTCGTGATCCCCGGTGGCGAGTCGGGCGTGATGGACAAGCTGTCGCGGGCGTTCGGCGTCGCCGAGCCCCTGTCCGAGGCCATCCGGGCGGGACTGCCGACCTACGGCACGTGTGCGGGCATGATCATGCTGAGCGACCGGATCACGAACGCCATCGGCGGGCAGCAGACCCTCGGTGTCCTCGACACCACGGTCCGGCGCAACGCGTTCGGCAGTCAGAACGACTCGTTCGAGACGGACATCCCGATGCCCGACCTGGGCGACGCCCCGGTCCACGCGGTCTTCATCCGCGCGCCCGTGGTCGAGCAACACGGCGCGGGCGTCCACGTGCTCGGGGCCCTGGCCGACGGGCAGGTCGTCGCGGTGCAGCAGGACAACGTCATCGCCAGCGCCTTCCACCCCGAGGTGGCGGGCGAGGACCGGTTCCACCGCCGGTTCCTCGGCCTCGTCCACAGCGCCTGAGGCGCAACCACCTGTCCACAGCCCCTGCGCGCCGGGCGCGTACCGGGCCTCCTGTCAGTACACTGACCGGGACGTTCCGCAAGACGCAAGGAGAACCGTGTCCGGGCATTCCAAGTGGGCAACGACGAAGCACAAGAAGGCCGTCATCGACGGTCGTCGTGCCAAGTCGTTCGCCAAGCTCATCAAGAACATCGAGGTCGCGGCCAAGATGGGTGGCGCCGACATGTCGGGCAACCCGACCCTGGTCGACGCCGTCCAGAAGGCCAAGAAGACCTCGGTGCCGAACGACAACATCGACCGTGCGATCAAGCGCGGTGCCGGTCTGACCGGTGAGTCGATCGAGTACACGACCATCATGTACGAGGGCTACGCGGCCAACGGCGTCGCGATGCTGATCGAGTGCCTCACCGACAACAAGAACCGTGCCGCGGCCGAAGTCCGCACGGCGATGTCGCGCAACGGCGGCACCATGGCCGACCCGGGCAGCGTCGCGTACAACTTCGCGCGCAAGGGCGTCATCTCGGTGACCAAGGTCGACGGCCTGTCCGAGGACGACGTCATGACGGCGGTGCTCGACGCCGGTGTCGAAGACGTCATCGACCAGGGCGGCGGCTTCGAGGTCATCACCGACGCGTCCGACCTGGTGTCGGCGCGCACGGCGCTGCAGGACGCCGGCATCGACTACGACTCCGCCGACGCCGAGTTCGTCCCCGGGCTCAAGGTCCCGGTCGACGCCGAGACCGCCCGCAAGGTCTTCCGCCTCATCGACGCGCTCGAGGACAGCGACGACGTGCAGAACGTGTACGCCAACTTCGACATCCCCGCCGACGTCCAGGCCGAGCTCGACGAGGACGAGGACTAGGCCCACATGCTCCGCGTGCTCGGGGTCGATCCCGGGCTCACCCGGTGCGGTGTCGGTGTGGTCGAGGTCACACCGGACCGCCGCGCCCGGTTGGTGCACGTCACCGTCGTGCGCACGCCGTCGGACATGGCCCTCGAGCAGCGTCTCGTGCTCATCGCCAGCGGCATCGCCGAGCAGATCGAAGAGCACCGTCCCGATGCCGTCGCCGTCGAGCGGGTGTTCGCGCAGGCCAACGTCCGGACGGTGATGGGGACGGCCCAGGCCTCTGGCCTGGCGCTGCACGCCGCGGCGTCGCGGGGCATCCCGGTCGGGCTGCACACCCCGTCGGAGGTCAAGGCGGCGGTGACCGGGTATGGCAACGCCGACAAGAAACAGGTCCAGTCCATGATCGCCCGGATCCTCGGTCTCACCGAGGCACCGAAGCCGGCCGACGCCGCCGACGCACTCGCGTTGGCCGTGTGCCACGCCTGGAGGCTCGGTGCACCCGACGCCGTCGGCGTCAGTTCGGCGGTCCTGACGCCGGCCCAGCGAGCGTGGCGTGACGCCCAGGCCGGCACGGGCGGGCGGACGGCTTCCTCACCGCTCGCCCGGGCCGCGGCGGGAGCGGCCGCCGCGCAGCGCGGCGCGTCCGGCTCGTCGGCCGGTGCCCGTAGGCTCGGAGGATGATCGCGAGTCTCCGGGGCACCTGCATCGACGTCGCCGGATCGGCGGTCGTGATCGAGGTCGGCGGCGTCGGCTACCTGGTCACCGTCACCCCGGCGCACGCCCTCACGATGCGCCTCGGCTCCGAGGTCTTCGTGCGCACGGCCATGATCGTGCGCGAGGACGAACACCTGCTGTTCGGGTTCGAGTCGACCGACGCGCTGCGTGTCTTCGACCTGCTCCGCAGCGTGTCCGGCGTCGGTCCCAAGTCGGCGCTCGGCGTCCTCGGCGCGATGGACCCCGCCCAGATCGCGAACGCCGTCGCGAACGACGACGACGCGGCGTTCCGCAAGGTGTCCGGCATCGGTCCAAAGACCGCCAAGCTCATCAACGTCGCGCTCTCCGGCAAGCTCGCCGCGTTCGAGACCCCGACGGCCGCCCCCGGAGCCCGCAGCGTGACCGCGCACCCGGCGTCCGAGGACGTCGTCATCGCGCTCATCGGGTTGGGATGGCGCGAGGACGCGGCGCGCAGCGCCGTCGAGGACACCATCGCGAGCGAGCCCGGTGTCGCCGCGATGGGCACCCAGGCGCTGCTCCGCGCCGCGCTCGGCGCCCTCCGCCCCACCGGTGCCGGCCGGTGAGCGGCATCACGGCGGCCGACGCCCAGTCTCCCGAGGAACTCGCCTTCGAGGGTGCCCTCCGCCCGAAGTCACTGGCCGAGTTCGTCGGCCAGCGCAAGGTCCGCGGACAGCTCGACCTGCTGCTCAAGGCCGCCGCGATGCAGGACCGCACCCCGGACCACATCCTGATGGCGGGTCCTCCCGGACTCGGCAAGACCACGCTGGCGATGATCGTCGCGCACGAGTCCGGCCGTCCCCTCCGCATGTCGAGCGGACCGGCGATCCAGCACGCGGGGGACCTGGCGGCCGTGCTGTCCTCGCTCATGCCCGGCGAAGTGCTGTTCATCGACGAGATCCACCGCATGGCCCGGTCGGCAGAAGAGATGCTGTACCTGGCGATGGAGGACTTCCGGATCGACGTCATGGTCGGCAAGGGCGCCGGAGCGACCAGCATCCCGCTCGACCTCGCACCGTTCACGCTCGTCGGCGCCACCACCCGGGCCGGCCTGCTGCCGAACCCCCTGCGGGACCGGTTCGGGTTCACCGCCCACCTCGAGTTCTACGAACGGGACGAACTCGAGCAGGTCCTCATCCGCGCGGCCCACCTGCTCGAGCTCGACTTCGACCGCTTCGCCCTGCGCGAGATCGCCGGGCGTTCCCGGGGGACCCCCCGCATCGCGAACCGACTCCTGCGCCGCGTGCGCGACTTCGCCCTCGTGCACGGCACCCGCGACGGCATGGCGGCGGTCCAGGGCGCTCTCGAGCTGTACGACGTCGACGAGTACGGCCTCGACCGGCTCGACCGCGCCGTGCTCGAGACCATGCTGACCCGCTTCGACGGCGGCCCGGTCGGGCTCAACACGCTCGCTGTCTCGGTCGGCGAAGAAGCCGAGACGATCGAGTCGGTCGTCGAGCCCTTCCTGGTGCGCATCGGCCTGGTGACACGGACCCCGCGGGGCCGGATCGCCACGCCGGCCGCCTGGCGTCACCTGGGTCTCGCGCCGGGCGCCGCGGGTGTCGGACCGCAACCGGGCCTCTTCGACGACGACCAACCCGACTGAGCCGCCAGCCACAGCCACGTGCCCTAGACTGCTACGGCCCGAAACCGAAATACCAGAGAAGGCATCGCAATCATGGGTCAAGAAGTCATCCTCATCGTCATCGTCGTGGCGTTCGCGGCCTTCATGTTCTACAACAGCCGCAAGCGCAAGAAGCAGCAGGGCGAGCTCGCCACCAAGATGGTGCCGGGTGCTCGCGTGATGCTGTCCTTCGGTCTCTACGGCACGCTCCTGTCGGTCGACGACGAGAAGGTCACCGCCGACGTCGAGATCGCCCCCGGCACCATCGTGACCGTGCACCGTCAGACGCTCTCGCGGGTCGTCGATGACAGCGCGTCCGACATCGAGACGACCGCGACGCCGGAGGACGAGGCCAAGCCCGTCGCCGAGCCTCGTGCCGTCACCGAACTCAACGGTGAGCCCGTCTACGGCGAGCGTGCCGACGAGGCCGAGCAGACGAAGCGCAAGACCGAGGACTGAACCACCGGGCCGCCGGGACACGACCGTGACCTGGCGGTGACACCGCTTCGACCGGCGTGCGCGCGGGTCGAACTGACAGAAAGACGAGACGACCGGTGGCACGACCGACCCCCGTCAAGAAAGCGCTGCGCTCGCTCACCTGGTTGGTGATCATCATGGCGGTCCTGGCCGGCCTCAACACGGCGGCCTCGATCCTCGCCAGCACCACCAAGGACACCACGGGCAAGTGGTTCGCCGGGGCCAGCTGGGTCCCCGAACTCGCACTCGACCTGCAGGGCGGCACGCAGCTGACCCTGGCGGCGCAGAGCACCGACGGCGACTCGGTCACCTCGGAGCAGCTCAAGCAGGCGGTGGACATCATCCGGCAGCGCATCGACGCGACCGGTGTGTCTGAGTCCGAGATCAACACGCAGGGTGCGAACAACATCGTCGTGTCCATCCCGGGCAAGCCCGACCGGCAGACGATCTCACGCATCGAAGCCGCCGCGAAGCTCACGTTCCGCCCCGTGCTCTACACCGAGGCGGCGACGGACACCGCCGTCGGCGGCAAGGCCGGTTCCACGGCGTCCCCGACGCCGTACTCGCCGCCCGCGTCCCTGCCGGCGTCGCCGACCGCGAAGCCGACGAACGCGAGTGACCTCAACTGGGCCTCGCCGCGGCTGCAGGACCTCTACACGAACTACAACTGCAAGGCGCCGGACGACGTCACCGCCGCTCCGGACGACCAGCCCCTGGTCACGTGCGACCAGGACGGCACCTCGAAGTTCATCCTCGGGCCGGTCGAGGTCTCCGGTGCGGACATCAGCAACGCCACATCGGGCCTCGCGACCTCGTCGCAGGGCACCACGACCGGCGAGTGGGCCGTCAACCTGACGTTCAACGGCGCCGGCACCAAGGACTTCAGCACGGTCACCAACCGTCTGGTCAAGCTCCAGCAGCCGCAGAACCAGTTCGCGATCGTGCTCGACGGCAACGTCATCACCGCGCCGACCACGAACAGCGCGATCACCAACGGCAAGGCCCAGATCAGCGGGTCGTTCACGGCCGAGTCGGCGAAGACCCTCGCCGACCAGCTGAAGTACGGTGCCCTGCCGATCAACTTCAAGGTGCAGTCGAACGAGAACATCTCCGCGACGCTCGGCACCGCTCAGCTGATCGGCGGCCTCGTCGCCGGCCTGATCGGCCTGATCCTGGTGATCATCTACTCGATCATCCAGTACCGCGCGCTGGCCTTCGTCACGGTCCTCTCGCTCGGCGTCGCCGCGGCGCTGACCTACCTAGTGATCGCGATCATGTCGTGGCGGGTCGACTACCGCCTGTCGTTGGCGGGTGTAGCGGGGTTGATCGTCGCGATCGGCATCACGGCGGACTCGTTCATCGTCTACTTCGAGCGCATCCGCGACGAGCTCCGCGAGGGCCGTGCCCTCGAAGGAGCCGTCGAGTCGGGGTGGCGCCGTGCGTTCCGGACGATCATCGCCTCCGACTCGATCAACTTCCTCGCGGCGATCGTGCTGTACATCCTGGCCGTCAGCGACGTGAAGGGCTTCGCGTTCACGCTGCTGCTCACGACGCTCATCGACATCGTGGTCGTGATCCTCTTCACCCACCCGATGCTCCAGCTCATCTCGCGCCGTCGCTTCTTCAACGAGGGACACCGCTTCTCCGGGCTCGATCCGTCGGCCCTCGGCGCGGTCTACCGCGGTCGTGCGCAGTTCCGAGCACCCATCGTCGACGGCAAGCGCCAGCGCAGTGCCGGTGAGGCACAGCGTCGACAGACCATCGCCGAGCGCAAGGCCGGCACCGGCGAGACGCCGGACGGGAAGGACAGCTGATGGCGAGCTTCAGCCAGTTCGGGAACGACCTCTACACCGGCAAGCGGTCGTACGACATCGTCGGACGCCGTCGCCTGTGGTACCTGATCGCCCTCGCGGCCATCGTCATCTCGCTCGCGGTCCCGTGGCTCCGTGGCGGGTACCAGCTCGGCATCGAGTTCACCGGTGGTTCCGAGTTCACGATCTCCGACGTCAAGACCGTCGACCAGAACCTGGCGACGAACACCGTCGAGCGGATCGTCCCCGACGAGATCCCGCGTGTCTCGCAGCTCGGCACGCACGGCATCCGCGTGCAGACCGGGCAGCTGACCGACGCCGAGACGACGCGCGTGCAGAGCGCCCTCGCCGACGCGTACAACGTCGACGACTCCGAGGTCGCCTCGACCTTCATCGGCGCGACCTGGGGCGCCGACGTGCTGTCCCAGGCCATCCGCGGTCTGGTGATCTTCCTGGTGCTCGCGGCTGTCTTCATGGCCCTGTACTTCCGCACCTGGAAGATGTCGCTGTCGGCCATGGCCGCGCTGCTCCACGACCTGCTCATCACCGCAGGCGTGTACGGCATCGTCGGCCTCGAGGTCACCCCTGCGGCGGTGATCGGCTTCCTGACGATCCTCGGCTACTCGCTCTACGACACCGTGGTGGTGTTCGACAAGGTCCGCGAGAACACGTCGCAGGAGTCGCACCGCACCTTCGTCCAGTCCGTGAACCTGGCCGTCAACCAGACGCTCGTGCGCTCGATCAACACCTCGGTCGTGGCGCTGCTGCCCGTCGCCGCGATCCTGTTCATCGGGTCGTACGTGCTCGGTGCCGGGACGCTGCGCGACATCTCGCTCGCGCTCTTCATCGGCATCATCGTCGGCACCTACTCGACGATCTTCATCGCGTCGCCGATGTACGCGCACCTGCGTGAGGGCGAGCCGAAGGTCAAGCAGGCCGACGACAAGAAGCGGGCCGCTGCGGCAAAGCGTGCCGCAGTGGAGACCCCGGCGGAGGTCTGAGCACCGTGCAGGAGATCTCGACCGACGAAGCCATGGCGCGCATCGCCTCGGGTGCACGCCTGTACGACGTGCGCGAACAGGGCGAGTGGGACGAGGTGCACGCCCCGCAGGCCACGCTCGTCCCGCTGTCCGAGTTCGCCGAACGCTGGACCGAGATCGAGTCTTCCGACGAGCCCGCGATCGTCGTGTGCCACTCCGGCATGCGCTCCGCCCGCGTCGTCCAGGCGCTCGAGCAGCAGGGTGTCCCCGCGGTCAACCTGGCGGGCGGGATGGTGGCGTGGGAGGCCCAGGGCGGTCCCGTCGTCCACCCGGGCACCGGCGACGCCGAAGGCGAACGCGGTCACGGGCACTGACCCGACGCGCGTAGTGTTGTCGGATCAGGTCCCTGGAGGCGCAGCATGACGGACACCCGTGAGTCGGCGAAGCAGGACGACTCGGTCCCGAGCCGCCCCGGGTCGCCGTCGCAGCCCACGAGTCCGCTGGGCCCGAACACCACGGGCAACCTCGGGTCGCTCCGGTCCCTGCTCCCGCGCCTGTTCTCCCGTGCGCAGCCCGCCGGTGCGGTCGACACCCTGATCCGCACGGTCCGGTCGCACCACCCGAAGGCCGACGTCACCCTCATCGAGCGTGCGTACTCGGTCGCAGAGCGCGCGCACGACGGCCAGAAGCGCAAGTCCGGCGAACCGTACATCACGCACCCGGTCGCGGTCGCGCAGATCCTCGCCGACCTGGGCATCGGCACGATCACGATCGCCGCTGCGCTGCTCCACGACACGGTCGAGGACACCGACTACCAGCTCGACCAGCTCCGCCAGGACTTCGGCGACGAGATCGCGATGCTCGTCGACGGCGTGACCAAGCTCGACAAGGTCAAGTACGGCGACAGCGCCCAGGCCGAGACCGTCCGCAAGATGGTGATCGCGATGTCGAAGGACATCCGGGTGCTCGTCATCAAGTTGGCCGACCGCCTGCACAACGCCCGCACCTGGGGGTTCGTCGAGTCGACGTCCGCCACGCGCAAGGCGAAGGAGACGCTCGAGATCTACGCGCCGCTCGCGCACCGGCTCGGCATCCAGATGATCAAGCTCGAGCTCGAGGACCTGTCCTTCGCGGTCCTGCACCCGAAGCTCTACGTCGAGATCGACAGCCTGGTCAAGGAACGGCAGCCGAAGCGCGAGCAGTTCGTCCAGAACGTCATCGGCACGCTCAAGAAGGACCTCAAGGCGGCCAAGGTGCGTGGCGACGTCATGGGCCGGCCGAAGCAGTACTACTCGATCTACCAGAAGATGATCGTGCGCGGGCGCGAGTTCGACGAGATCTACGACCTGGTCGGCATCCGCGTGCTGGTGCCGACCGTGCGCGACTGCTACGCCATGCTCGGCTCGGTGCACGCGCGGTGGACACCGCTGCCCGGGCGCTTCAAGGACTACATCGCCACACCGAAGTTCAACCTCTACCAGTCGCTGCACACGTCGGTCCTCGGGCCGCAGGGGCGTCCGGTCGAGATCCAGATCCGCACGCACGAGATGCACCAGCGCGCGGAGTTCGGCGTCGCTGCCCACTGGAAGTACAAGCAGCGCGCCGCCGGTCGTGACGTCGACAGCTCGAGCCAGACCGACCAGGACATGGCGTGGCTCGCGCACATCACCGACTGGCAGGCCGAGACCAGCGATCCGGGGGAGTTCCTCGATTCGCTGCGCTACGAGATCGGCGCGAAGGAGACCTACGTCTTCACGCCGCAGGGCAAGGTCATCGGGCTGCCGGCCGGGGCGACACCGGTCGACTTCGCCTACGCCGTGCACACCGAGATCGGGCACCGCACCATGGGCGCCAAGGTCAACGGTCGCCTGGTGCCGCTCGAGAGCTCGCTGTCCAGCGGGGACGTGGTCGAGATCTTCACGTCGAAGAACCCCGACTCCGGGCCCAGCCAGGACTGGCTGACGTTCGTGCGCAGCCCCCGTGCCCGCAACAAGATCAAGCAGTGGTTCACCAAGGAGCGTCGCGAAGAGGCGATCGAGCAGGGCCGTGACGCGATCGCCCGCGCCATGCGCAAGCAGAACCTGCCGCTCCAGCGCATCATGAGCCAGGACTCCATCTCCGAGGTCGCCTCGGCGATGCGGTACGACGACGTCTCCGCGCTCTACGCCGCGATCGGCGAGGGCCACGTCTCGACGCAGTCGGTCATCGAGAAGGTGCTGGCGGGCGTCCAGACCGAGACGGAGACCGACGAGCCCGAGCTCTCCTTCCCGCGCCAGGTGACGAGCCGCCAGCTCCGCAACAGCGACAGCGGTGTGCTCGTCCGCGGGGCGCCGGACATCCTGGTCAAGCTCGCCAAGTGCTGCACCCCGGTGCCGGGGGACCAGATCGTGGGCTTCATCACCCGCGGACAGGGCGTCTCCGTGCACCAGGCGTCGTGCACCAACGTCAAGTCGCTCATGAACGAGCCCGACCGGATGATCGAGGTCGAGTGGGCGCCGTCGTCCAAGTCGGTGTTCCTCGTGCAGATCCAGATCGAGGCCCTCGACCGGTCCGGGCTCCTCAGCGACGTCACGCGCGTGCTCACCGACCACCACGTGAACATCCTGTCGGCGACGGTGTCGACCTCGTCCGACCGCCTGGCGCTCTCGCGGTTCGTGTTCGAGATGGGCGACACGACGCACCTCGACCGTGTCCTGAACGCGGTACGGCGCATCGACGCCGTCTACGACGTGTACCGCGTCAGCGCCGGCTGACCGGGAGCCCCGCGTCATCGCCGGCTGACCTCGGCGAGTCGCCGCTCGGCCTGACGCACCATCGGCACGGTCCCGAGCGCCCGCAGCGCGTCGGACACGTCCGCTGCGGACACCGTGCCGGCCACGAGCAGCCCGTGCACGACGGCGGCGCGACCAGCCCACGCCGCCGGACCCGCGACCCGCAACAGGTCGAGCGCGGTCCGCACCGGCGTCGTGACGGACGCGCCCCCGATCCGGACGACGTCGGCCGGTACGATAGCGACCTCGCGGATGCGCACGTCGCCGTCCTGTCGGATGCGCTGTCCCGCCGGTACGCAGGCCTCGTGGGGGAGCGGCGGACGTGAACAGGCACCCCAGACCCAGGCGGCGGAACGCCCGGCCGCGATGACCCGTGGGTCGGCGGCGCTCCACGCGAAGGACGCCGCACGGAGCGCCGGGTCCTGCGGCTCGGCGACCGAGGCCCAGCACGCACCGACGGCCACGAGCTCACCGGCCAGGACAGCGGCTCGGAGCTCTGCCTCGGGCCAGTCGTCCGTCGTCAACAGCCGGGAGGAACGCACCCGCACATCCTGCCGCACGTGGCCCCGGCGACCGGTGCGCTGTGGACAGCGGGCGCTGCCCGACGTCAGCGCAGGACGTGCGCCCGGTGCACCAGCGCGGCGGCGCCGATGAGCGGCCCGTCCTGGGACAGACCGGTCGGCACGATCCGCACCTTGGTGACGAAGCCGAACTCGACGCGCTCGGCGACCGCCTGCCTGGCGTACTCGAACAGGTCCGGCGTGACGTGGGAGAAGCCCCCGCCGATCGCGACGACCTCGAGGTCGACCAGCGACGTCGCCGCGGCGATCGCCTGGCCGAGCGCCCGCCCGCTGCGTCGCACGGCGGCGACGGCGATCTCGTCGCCGGCAGCGTACGCGGCGGCCAGGTCCTCACCGGTCTCCCCGGTGAATCCCTGCCGCTTCGCCCAGGCGACGGTCTTCGGACCGCTGGCCACGGCCTCCAGGCATCCGGTCCCGCCACAGGCGCACGGGTCGTCGTACCCACCGCACTCGACGTGACCGATGTGTCCTGCGTTGCCGGTCGGGCCGCTGACGGTCCGGCCGTGCAGGATGAGCCCGCCACCGACGCCCGTCGAGACGATCATGCCCATCACGTGGTCGGAGCCCTGCGCCGCGCCGAGCCAGTGCTCGGCCAGGGTGATCGCGAGCCCGTCCATGCGGAGCGTCACCGGCGTGCCGTCGGGGACGTGCGCGGCGACGCGGTCGCGGAGCGGGTACCCCCGCCACACGGGCATGTTGAGGGGTGAGACGAGGCCGTGTTCCTCGTCGACCGGCCCAGCCGAGCCGATGCCCACGCCCGCGAGGGCGGCGTCGGCCGGCATGGCGCCGAGGGCGTTCGTCACGGCCTCGTCGACCGCGGCCTGCAGCTCGTCGGACGTGCGCTGCGGTCCGGTCGGGCTCCGGAACCGCGTGCCGGGCAGGACGATGCCCTCGTCGGTGACCAGGGCGGCCTCGACCTTCGTGCCGCCGAGGTCGACGGCCAGGGCGAGGGACGAGGGGATGGATCCGGTGTTCGACATGCGCGCTCCGATGCGGCGGTCTGGAGGCTCGGGGCGCGTGCCGACGCTGCGTCGCGTCGAGCGCGTCCCGGCTCGGTTGGTGGTCGGCAGGCGCCGACCGGTCAGGTCAGGTCAGTACGAGGACGTGTCGTCGCCGACGCCCGACGCGGTGCCGGTCGCCGAGCGGTGCGCGACCTCGTCGAGGATGCGGGCCGAGGCACTGGTGCCGATGCGGTCGGCGCCGGCGTGCACCATCTCGAGCAGGGTGTCGAGCCCGCGCACGCCACCGGACGCCTTGACGCCCGTGTCGGGACCGACGGTCCGGCGCATGAGTGCGATGTGCTCGGCCGTGGCGCCCCCGCCGGCGAACCCGGTCGACGTCTTGACGAACGCCGCCCCGGCCGACGTCGCCGCGCGGCTGGCCGCGACGACCTCGTCGTCGGTCAGGAACGCGGTCTCGAGGATGACCTTGACGACGGTGTCGCCGGCGGCGTCGACGACCGCGCGGACGTCACGCTCGACGCGCTCCCAGTCACCAGACCTGGCCGCGCCGATGTTCTGCACCATGTCCAGCTCGAACGCGCCGTCCGCCAGGGCCTGGAGCGACTCGGCGACCTTGGCCTCGGTGGAGGTCGTGCCGTGGGGGAACCCGATGACGGTCCCGACACCGACGCCCGTGCCCTGCAGGCGCTCGACCGCGTGGGCGACGTCGCTCGGGCGGACGCAGACGCTGAAGACGCGGTGCGCTGCTGCCTCGTCGAGCTGTGCGTCCACGTCGGAGCGGGTCAGCTCCGGCTTGAGGATCGCGTGGTCGATGAGCCGACGGACGGCGTCGGCGGTGACGGGGAATGCTGCGTTGTCCACCCGGCGAGCCTACCGTCAAGGCGCACGGCGTACCGTGCCATGCATGCGCGTCCTCGTCACCGGGGCCACCGGCTACATCGGCGGTCGCCTCGTCCCCCTCCTGATCGAAGCCGGGCACAGCGTCCGGGTCCTCGTCCGCACCCCCACCAAGCTCGACGACGTGCCCTGGCGTGACCGGGTCGACGTCGTGCAGGGGGACCTGCAGGACGCCGAGGCCGTCGGCCGGGCGGTGGACGGCATCGAGGCCGTGTACTACCTGGCGCACGCCATGGGTGCCGACGGCGACTTCGAGGAGGCCGAGCGGAACGCCGCGCAGACGATGGCCGACGTCGCGAACCGTGCGGGTGTCCGTCGCTTCGTGTACCTCGGCGGGCTGCACCCGGACGGCGAGCTGTCGAAGCACCTCCGCAGCCGGAAAGAGGTCGGCGACGTCCTGCTCGGCTCCGGCGTCCCCACGATCGCCTACCAGGCCGGTGTCGTCATCGGTTCGGGCAGCACCTCGTTCGAGATGATCCGGCACGTCACCGACGTGCTGCCGTGGATGCCGACACCGCGCTGGGTGCGCAACCACATCCAGCCGATCGCCGTGCGCGACGTCCTGTACTACCTGGTGGCGGCGCTCGACATCGACGCCGACGTCAACCGGACTTTCGACATCGGTGGGCCCGACGTGCTGCGGTACGGGCAGATGCTCAATGGCTACGCGGTCGAGGCCAAGCTGCCGCAGCGCCCGATCTCGCCGCTCCCGGTCATGACCCCCGGCCTGGCCGCCCACTGGTTCAACGCCGTCACCCCGATCCCGCGCAAGCTCGCGACGCCGATCATCGAGTCGCTGCAGTTCGAGTGCGTGCAGCGCGAACACGACATCGACGACGTGGTCCCGCGGCCCGAGGGCGGACTCACCGGGTACCGTCGCGCGGTCCGACTGGCCCTGACCAAGATGCGGAAGGGCGAGGTCACGACGAGCTGGCGGAGCGCAACGCTGGCGAGCACCCCGGCCGACCCCCTGCCCAGCGACCCGGACTGGGCGGGACACACCGTCTACGTCGACGACCGGCTCCGGCACACCTCGGCCCCACCCGAGGCGGTGTGGAGTGTCGTCGAGTCGATCGGCGGCGAGAACGGTTGGTACTCGTTCCCGCTCGCGTGGGTTGCTCGTGGCTGGATGGACAAGATCGCGGGTGGCGTCGGCCTGAACCGCGGGCGGCGCGACCCGAAGCGCCTGGAACAGGGCGACGCGCTCGACTGGTGGCGCGTGGAACGACTCGACCGCGGGCGCTACCTGCGGCTCCGTGCCGAGTTCAAGTCGCCGGGTCGTGCCTGGCTCGAGATGACCGTGACCCCGTCCGACGACGGGGGCTGCGACTACCACCAGCGCGCGATCTACTTCCCACAGGGGCTCGCCGGGCGCCTGTACTGGTACGGCATCCTGCCCTTCCACGGGGTGATCTTCCCCGGCATGGTCGAGCGCATCACCGCCCGTGCCGAGCGCGAGGCGCACCGGACCGACTCGACGCAGGCCAACAGCACGCAGCAGAATGGGTCCCGCGCGCCAGCGCACGAGGAGGCAGCATGAGTGACGACGAACGCGGACTGGTCTTGTTCCTGGGGGACAGCATCACCGCAGGCGGATCATGGGACGAGCGGCTCCCCGAGGAGCGGACCGTCAACCATGGCATCAACGGCGACACCACGGACGGCGTCCTCGAGCGGCTCGACGCCGTCGTCCAGGCGGCTCCCGACGCGATCGTGCTGCTGATCGGCACGAACGACTTCGGCAACCACCGCAAGAGCGCCGAGCACGTGGTGCGCAACATCGAGACCATCCTCGTCACGCTGCGCCGCGAGCTGCCGGGCGTCCGGCTGCTGCTCGTGTCGATCCTGCCGCGCCAGGCGGAGTACGCGCCGCGCATCGAAGAGGCCAACCGGCACCTGCGGCAGTTCGTCGCCACGTGCCACGCGCAGTACCTCGACGCGTGGCCCGCACTGGCCGACGTGGACCACCTCGCCGACCACTTCACGGACGACGGTCTGCACCTGACCGATGACGGCTACCGTGCGTACACCGGCGAGCTCGTGCCGGCGCTCGAGCGACTCCGCGGGCTCCCGCCGATGTCCCGCCCCATCACCGCGATCGAGCTGGACGAGGCCTCGGCCTGATGGCCGGCCGGAAGGGGCGACCCCAGGTCGGGTCGTCCCTGCGGTCGACCGGGGAGCAGCGTCCCGACGCGTCCCGGTCCGGCGGCACGTCGCGAGCCGGGTCCACGTCGTCCTTCGGTCGCGCTGCCTCCGGTTCCGCTGCCTCCGGTTCGGGTGTCTCCGGTTCGGCG
The DNA here is from genome assembly GCF_003234655.2 of Curtobacterium sp. MCLR17_007. Lineage (NCBI taxonomy): Bacteria > Bacillati > Actinomycetota > Actinomycetes > Micrococcales > Microbacteriaceae > Curtobacterium > Curtobacterium sp. MCLR17_007. The sequence continues at coordinate 1,917,419 of NZ_CP126271.1, forward strand.
AAGACGACGCCGGACTTCACGCGACCGGCCCTCGCTCCGTCGCTCCTGGCGGCGATCGTGCTCTTGGCGTGTGTGGCGCTCCTCGACGCGCCCGCGTTCGTCGCCGTCCGGTGGGGCGTGACGGTCCTCGCGCTCATCGTGCTGGTGTTCGCCCTCCGGGGTCGCACCTGGTGGGCGATGGTGCTGATGGCCGCCGTCGCCGTGTGCTGGAACCCGCTCGTGACCGTCCCGATCCCCGGCCAGGTCTGGGCGGCCCTGCAGATCCTCGTCGCAGCGCTCTTCATCGTCGTCGGGATCGCCGTCCGAGTGCCTCGATCGGCAGAGGACCGCGCCGCCCGGTAGGATCGCAGGGTCGGACGCACGGTCCGACCGCACGATCAGATGGGCATGGATGAGCAACGAGACCGAGCCGGAGACCGAGAGTCCTCTGCTGAACCCTCGACCGTCCTCCGGCGGTCTCGACCGGTCCGACGTCGTGCTCCGCAAAGGGCGCTTCACGCTGCTGAACGGCCACCTCACGCCGCAGCAGTCGATGATCGAGGACCTGCTGTTCCTCGACGACGCCCTCACCGCCGGTGACGTCGACCACCTGCTCATCCGCGGCAACGACCAGCGCCCCGTCATCGCGCTCGACGAGCGGGACCGGCAGCGGGCCGAGGCCGCGGTCATGGACGCCGCGGTCGGTGAACCCTTCTACGCGAAGCCGCCCGGCCAGCCAGCCGTCCTCGTCGGGGACGACGGCCTCGGCTCGGCCGACGAACCCGTCCTGCGGGTGTTCCGTCCCCGTCTCGAACCCCTCGGGCGCCTGCGCTACGGCGCCGAGACGAGCGTGCAGCTCGAGTTCTGGCGCGTCACCGAGACCGAGGTGCTCGCACCGGTCGAGAACGCCCTGATGCGACGCAGCCTGCCCATCGAGGAGTTCGACCTCGTCGACATCGAGCGCTACGGACGCACCTGGCAGACCGTCGAGCACATGTTCGACGACCACGTGTCCGACATCCGGTTCCCGATCGACATCGTCTTCTCCTGGGTCGACGGCAACGCGGTCGAGTACCAGCGCGCCCGACAGGCCGCGCAGTCATCGGCCGTCCTGGGCGAGGGCGACGACGCCCCGGCGCGGTTCCGGCAGATCAACGAACTCAAGTACGCCCTGCGCTCGGTGCACATGTACGCACCGTGGATCCGGACGATCTACATCGCGACCGACTCCCCGGCTCCCGCCTGGCTCGCCGATCACCCGCGTGTCCGCATCGTGCGGAGCGAGGAGTTCTTCGCCGACCCGTCCGTGCTGCCCACGCACAACTCGCAGGCCGTCGAGTCACAGCTGCACCACATCCCGGGCATCAGCGAGCACTTCATCTACTCGAACGACGACATGTTCTTCGGGCGTCAAGTCGACCCCTCGGTGTTCTTCAGCCCGGGGTCCGTCACGAAGTTCATCCTCGCGACGACCCGGATCGGGCTCGGCTCGAACAACGCGCGCCGCAGCGGCTTCGAGAACTCTGCCCGCGTGAACCGACGGCTGCTGCAGCAGCGGTTCGGCGCGGTCACGACCCGTCATCTCGAGCACGCGCCGACGCCCCTGCGGTCGAGCATCATGACCGAGATGGAACACGAGTTCGCGGACGAGTTCCGAGCGACGGCGGCCTCGCGCTTCCGCGCCGCCGAGAACATCTCGGTCACGAACTCGCTGTACCACTACTACGCGCTCCTCACCGGGCGGGCCATCGTGCAGGAGAACTCCCTGGTGCGCTACATCGACACGACGATGCTCGCCGGGCTCCGCGAGCTCGAGGACCTGCTCAAGAAGCGGAACGCCGACTTCTTCTGCCTCAACGACGGCAGCTTCCCCGAGGTCAGTGACGACGAGCGCACGACGAAGGTCACGGACTTCCTCGAGCGGTACTTCCCGTTCCCGGCGCCGTGGGAGCGACCCGGCGCCTAGGCCCCACCACGACGAACGACAGGCCCGGCGCCCCATCTGGCGCCGGGCCTGTCGTCTGTGCCGCGTCAGCGGTGGACGGGGGAGACGGGCACCGAGTCCAGCGTGAAGACGGGGATGCTCGAGGTGACCGGTGCCGGCTCGACCGCCGCGGGGATGACCACGCCGGCCGCTGCCAGACGTGCGTCGGTCTCCGCCGACGAGACCGGCTCGCCGACGGTCGAGTACTGCCCGATCGGGACGACCGAGTGCACCACGTTGTGGCCGTACACGTGTACCAGGTTGAAGGACTGCGCCCCGTCGCGCCCCCGCGTGCCCCGCTGGAACTCGTTGAGGTCCTGCGTGTAGCACGTGGCGCTGGCGACGGACACCGGGATGCCGGCGAACACGGCGCTCGTCGAGTAGTGCAGGTGCCCGGCGATGATACTCAGGACGTCGGAGCCCTCGACCACCTCGGCCAGCGCCTGCTGCTCACGGAGCTCGACCAGCACGGTGAGGTCCTGGACGCTCGGCACCGGTGGGTGGTGCATGGCGAGGATCGTGCCGTGCGGGGCTGCCTCGGAGAGGACCTCGGCGAGCCAGTCGAGCTGCTCCGGGGTCACCACGCCGTGGTGCTTGCCCGGCACGCTGGTGTCGAGCGTGATGACCCGCAGCCCGTTGACGTCGTAGACGAAGTCCACCGGGCGGTCGGTCGGCTGCAGGCCGAACAGCTCCTGGCGGAACGCACCGCGCTCGTCGTGGTTGCCCATGGCCCAGATGACCTGCGCACCGATGCGGTTCGCCGCCGGTTCGATGATCTGCCGGACGCGAGCGTACGCACCCGGCTCGCCCTTGTCGGCGACGTCACCCGTCACGACGATGGCTTCGGGGCGAGCGCCGGAGGCCTCGATGTCGGCGATGATCTGCGTCAGCCGCGCTGCCGAGTCGACGGCCCCGTAGAGGTCACCGTCCCCGGCGATGAGGTGTGTGTCGCTGAGGTGGAGCAGGAAGTGGTTCGGCCTGGGATGTTCAGCCGTCCGGGCGTCCATCGGGTTCTCATTCCGTTGGTGGTTCCTCGGCAGAGGATCTCCCGCTGGGGGAGTGCACGGTGCAACACGATGCCACATCGTCCTGGAGCAGTCCAACACGTGTTCATGAATCGAAGGTGAACCGGAAGCGGCATTTCTGAAAATGAGGCGAACGAAAGCGCCCTCGTCCACGAGTGGACGAGGGCGCTTCGTTCTTGCCGAGAGGTGTTACCTTCCGCCAGCTCCGACCTGCGGGGCCTGGTGCGTGCCCTCGAGGTCGGGACCGTGGTGCGCGGCGTGTGCTGCCTCGAGCTCCGACTTCGAGACCGGCGCGATGCGGTCCTCGAAGAAGAAGCGCGACATGCCCGCACGGACCTTCTGCACCGAGGTGATCTGCCCCTTGGCGTTCGGGCGGACCATGAGTGGCTTGTACTCCTCGAACTCCAGGAGCTTCCAGCGCTCGTACTCGTCGAGCTGCTCGTGGACCTCGATGTACTCGCCGTGCGGCAGTCGGACGATGCGGCCCGACTCGTACCCGTGGAGCACGATCTCGCGGTCCTTCTTCTGGAGCGCGAGGCAGACGCGCTTCGCGATCCAGAAGGCGACGAACGGGCCGAGGATCGTCGTGGCCTGGATGACGTGGATCACGTGGTCGATCGACACCATGAAGTGCGTCGCGATGATGTCCGAACTCGCCGCTGCCCAGAGGCTGGCGTAGAGCGTGACACCGGCGGCACCGAACGCCGTGCGGGTCGGGGCGTTGCGGGGACGGTCCGCGATGTGGTGCTCGCGCTTGTCACCCGTGACCCACGCCTCGACGAACGGGTAGACGAACATCGCCAGGATGAGGCCCATGAGGACCGCGATCGGCACGAGGATGTTGAACGACACCGTGTAGCCGAACCACACGACCTCCCAGTGCGGCGGCACCAGACGAAGCGCACCGTCTGCGAAGCCGATGTACCAGTCGGGCTGGGTTCCGGCGGAGACCGGGGAGGGGTCGTACGGGCCGTAGTTCCAGATCGGGTTGATCGTGAACAGCGACGCGATGAGCGCCAGGATGCCGGCGACGATGAAGAAGAAGCCACCGGCCTTCGCGGCGAACGCCGGGAGGATCGGGACACCGACGACGTTGTCGTTGGTCTTGCCCGGTCCGGCGTACTGCGTGTGCTTGTTGATCACGACGAGCACCAGGTGGACACCGAGAACGGCGACCAGGATGGCCGGCAGCAGCAGGATGTGCAGCGTGTACAGGCGGCCGACGATGGCGGTCCCGGGGAACTCACCGCCGAACAGGATGTACCCGATCCAGACGCCGATCACCGGGACGCCCTCGATCATGCCGACGATGATCCGCAGGCCGTTGCCGGACAGCAGGTCGTCGGGGAGCGAGTAGCCCGTGAAGCCCTCGGCCATGGCGAGCACCCAGAGGACGAAGCCGAAGACCCAGTTGAGCTCGCGCGGCTTGCGGAACGCACCCGTGAAGAACACGCGGGCCATGTGCAGCATCACCGAGGCCACGAACAGCAGCGCTGCCCAGTGGTGGATCTGCCGGACGAAGAGCCCGCCGCGGATGTCGAACGAGATGTTCAGGGTCGACTGCAGCGCCGTGGACATCTCGACGCCCTTGAGCGGGACGTACGAGCCGTTGTAGACGACCTCGGTCATCGAGGCGCCGAAGAAGAACGTCAGGAAGGTGCCCGAGAGCAGGATCACGACGAACGAGTAGAGCGCGACCTCACCGAGCATGAAGCTCCAGTGGTCCGGGAAGATCTTGCGCCCGACCTCTTTCACCAACCCGGAGATGCTGGTGCGCTCATCGATGTAGTTGGCGACCCCGCCGATGATGCGGGATCCACGCTCCGGTGCCGGCTTGGTGCTGGTCGTCGGTGCGTTCGTGGTGGTGGTGCTGGTCATCAGCGTTCACGCTCCCAGAATGACGGTCCGACTGGCTCGTGGAAGTCGCTCTGCGCAACCAGGTAGCCGTCGTCGTCGATCGCGATCGGAAGTTGGGGGAGGGGGCGTGCCGCCGGGCCGAAGATGACGTCGCAGTTGTTCGAGACGTCGAAGGTGGACTGGTGGCAGGGGCACAGCAGGTGGTGCGTCTGCTGCTCGTAGAGCGCGACCGGGCATCCGACGTGGGTGCAGATCTTGGAGTACGCGACGATGCCGTCGTAGCTCCACCCTTCCTTGCCTTCGGAGGGGTGGAGGTCTTCTGGCTGGAGGCGCATGAGGAGGACCGCGGCCTTCGCCTTCTCCTCGAGCATGTGCTCCTTGTCGAGGAGGCCGTCGGGGATGACGTGGAACACGGAGCCGATCGTGACGTCGGACGCCTTGATCGGGAGGCCGGTGGGGTCCTTCGTGAGCCGGGTCCCCTTGGCCCACATCGTGTGGCGGAGGAGCTCGTTCGGGTCGGCGGCAGGGGCGAGGTCGCGCACCAGGACGATGCCCGGCAGCGGGAACGCCACGAGCGCACCGATCATCGAGTTGCGGATCAGCTTGCGACGGCTGAAGCCCGACTCCTTGTCGGCGAGCTGGAAGGCCTCGACGGCCTTCGCGCGGGTCGCGTCGGTGCCACGGGTCGTGTGACGCATCTCGGTGATCTCTCGGTCACTGACGAGGGTCTTGGACCAGTAGACCGCGCCGAGACCCAGCGCCAGCAGCGCGAGCGAGATGGCGAGACCGAGCCACAGGTTGGCGGTGCGCACGGTGCCGAAGTCGTCGGACCGGATGGGGAACGCGACGTAGGCCGCGATCGACAGCACACTGCCGACGATCGACAGGTAGAAGAACGTGGCGACCTGACGCTCGGCCAGGCGCTGCTTCTTGGGGTCGACGTCGGTGCGACGTGCGCGGTGCGGCGGCTCGCCCGGGTTCTCGAACGGTTCTGCAGGCACGACCGCGGTGCCGACCGGCGCCGTCGAGTCGTGCTTCTCGACAGCCGAGGACGAGGTCACTGCCTCGTCGTCGTGCTCTGCCATGGTGTTCCCTTCAGTGTCGTGCGACACGGACGATCAGTTGGACTTCGCGGTGAGCCAGACGGTCATCGCGACGACCGCGCCCAGTCCGAAGATCCAGATGAACAGACCCTCGGCCACCGGACCGATGGCACCGAGGCCGAAGCCACCGGGCGAGGAGTTGTCCTGCACGTACTTGAGGTACGTGATGATGTCGGCCTTCTGCTCCGGCGTGATGTTCAGGTCGTTGAACACCGGCATGTTCTGCGGGCCGGTGAGCATCGCCTCGTAGATGTGCTTGCCGGAGACGTCCGTGAGCTTCGGCGCGTACTTGCCCTCGGTCAGTGCGCCACCGGCGCCTGCGACGTTGTGGCACATGGCGCAGTTGATGCGGAAGAGCTCGGCGCCCTCGGCTGCGTCACCGCCGCCCTTGGTCAGCGTCGTGGACGGGACGGCGGGGCCGGGGCCCAGCGAGGCGACGTAGGCCGCGAGCTGGTCGACCTGCTCGTCGGTGAACTGTGACGGCTTCTCTTCTGCCTGGGGGCCCGAGGCGGCCATCGGCATGCGGCCGGTGCCCACCTGGAAGTCGACCGACGCGGCGCCGACACCGATGAGCGAGGGGCCTTCGCCGGTGCCCTGGGCGGACAGGCCGTGGCACGTCGCGCAGTTCGAGGCGAAGAGCTTCTCGCCCTGGTTCACCTGCGACTGGCTCGAGGCCGCCACGGTGCTGACGCTGTCGTCGGCGTTGGCCGACGAGCTGAACAGCGCGTAGGCCCCGCCGGTGGTCATGAGACCCACGACGATGAGGGAGACGGTCGCCATCGGCGAGCGACGGCCCTTCTTGGTCTTGGTTCTGTTGAACATGCTGTGGGTGCTGTCCGATTCCTACTTGAGAAGGTAAATGACGGCGAAGAGGCCGATCCAGACCACGTCGACGAAGTGCCAGTAGTACGACACGACGATGGCGGTGGTGGCTTCCTTGTGCCCGAAGTTCTTGGCGGCGAAGCCGCGGCCGAGGGTCAGGAGGAAGGCGATCAGGCCGCCGGTCACGTGCAGGCCGTGGAAGCCGGTGGTGAAGTAGAACGCGGAGCCGTACGCACTCGAGGAGAGCGTGATGCCCTCGTGCCAGAGGTTGGCGTACTCGAAGATCTGGCCGCAGACGAACAGGGCGCCCATGCAGTAGGTGACGAAGAACCACTCCGTCATGCCCCAGTCGCGCGGGTTCCAGCTAGTGCGGTGCACCTGGAAGCGCTCGGCAGCGAAGACGGCGAACTGGCAGGCGAAGCTGGACAGCACCAGGATGATCGTGTTCACCGAGGCGAAGGGCACTTCGAGGTTGGCGGTCTCCTTCGCCCAGAGCTCGGGGGAGGTGCTCCGCAGCGTGAAGTAGATCGCGAAGAGGCCGGCGAAGAACATCACTTCGCTGCCCAGCCACACGATCGTCCCCACGGCAACGGGGTTCGGCCTGTTGAGGACCGTACCGCTGGCTGGTCTGGAGAGAGGGGTGCTTGTCACAGTCTCCATTATGGCCGAAACCACCGACAGTGTTTTGCCAGTCAACTGGCGGGTCGTTCGAACTCACTACGATCGTGGTCATGTCCGACCTCCTGACCTGGCCCGCCGTCATCAGCGCCCTCATGGCGCGCGAGGACCTGACGATCAGGCAGTCCACATGGGCCATGGAGGAGATCGTCCGTGGGCACGCCACCGACGCGCAGATCGCGGGCTTCGCGGTGGCACTCCGGGCGAAGGGGGAGACCGTCGACGAGGTCGTCGGCTTCCGTGACGCGATCCTCGATGCCGCCGTTCCGCTGGACGTGGACCCGATGGCGCTCGACATCGTGGGCACCGGCGGGGACGTCGTCGGCACCGTCAACGTCTCGACGATGGCGGCCATCGTGATCGCGGCCGCGGGGGTCCCCGTCGTCAAGCACGGCAACCGCGCGAGCTCGTCGAAGTCCGGCTCGAGCGACGTGCTCGCCGCGCTCGGCCTCGACCTGACGATGGACGCGACGCGCGTAGCGGACACCTTCCGACGCGTCGGGCTGACCTTCGCCTTCGCGAGTGCGTTCCACCCCGGGTTCGCGCACGCCGCACCGGTCCGCCGCGAGATCGGTGTGCCCACGGTGTTCAACTTCCTCGGGCCGCTCGTCAACCCGGCCCGGTGCGAGGCCAACGCCGTCGGTGTGGCGCAGCTCGAGCTCGTGCCGATCATCACGGGCGTGTTCCAGACGCGTGGGGCGACGGCACTCGTGTTCCGCGGTGACGACGGGCTCGACGAGCTCACCACCACCGGACACAGCCACATCTGGGAGGTCACCGGCGGTCGCATCACGGAGCACGACCTCGATCCCCGCGACCTCGGGATCGCCCGCGCCCGCACCGAGGACCTGCTCGGGGGCGAGCCGGCCGAGAACGCCGCGATCGTCCGACGCGTCCTGGCGGGGGAGACCGGACCGGTGCGCGACATCGTCCTGCTCAACGCCGCTGCCGGACTGGTGTCCTTCCGGTTGGCGCAGGACCCGTCCCAGTGGGACCGTCCGGTCCTGCAGCGCTTCCGCGAGCAGCTCCTCGTCGCGGCCGAGGCGATCGACTCCGGTGCCGCCGAGCGCAAGCTCGCCGACTGGGTCGGCGCGGCGCCCGTCGCGTAGCCGACGGACCGCGCCCGCGGCGTGGCCGACGGACCGCGCGGGTCACGTCGGACGCACCGCGGCCCCGGACCACGGACGGGAGGCCCGGTGCCGGTCCCAGGGACCGACACCGGGCCTCCCGGCTGGTGCGTCGCGTCAGCTGACGACTACTGGACGTCCTCGTCGACCCAGTCGAAGGTCTTCGTGACGGCCTTCTTCCAGAGGCGCAGCGTGCGCTCGCGCTCCGTGGCGTCGAGCTGCGGCTCCCAGCGACGGTCCTCCTGCCAGTTGGCACGGAGCTCGTCGAGGTTCGCCCAGAAGCCCACGGCGAGACCGGCCGCGTAGGCGGCGCCGAGCGCGGTGGTCTCGGCGACGACGGGCCGCACGACGGGGACGTTCAGCATGTCCGCCTGGAACTGCATGAGCTCGTTGTTCGCGGTCATGCCGCCGTCGACCTTGAGCTCGGTGAGGTCCACGCCGGAGTCGGCGTTCACGGCATCGAGCACCTCGCGGGTCTGCAGGGCGGTTGCCTCGAGCGCTGCACGGGCGATGTGTCCCTTGTTGACGTACCGCGTGAGGCCGACCAGGGCACCGCGGGCGTCCGGACGCCAGTACGGCGCGAAGAGCCCGGAGAACGCGGGGACGAAGTACACGCCGCCGTTGTCCTCGACGGTCTTGGCCAGGGCCTCGACCTCGGGTGCGCTCTGGATGATGCCGAGGTTGTCACGCAGCCACTGGATCAGGGACCCCGTGACGGCGATGGAGCCCTCGAGCGCGTAGTGCGTCTCCTGGTCGCCGAGCTTGTACCCGACGGTCGTCAGCAGCCCGTTCTCGGAGCGGACGATGTCCGTGCCCGTGTTGAAGATCAGGAAGTTGCCGGTGCCGTAGGTGTTCTTCGACTCGCCCTTGTCGAACGCGGCCTGGCCGAAGGTGGCAGCCTGCTGGTCGCCGAGGATGCCCGCGATGGGGACCTCGCGCAGCAGGTTCGAGGACTCGACGTGGCCGTACACCTCGGACGAGCTGACGATCTCCGGCAGCATCGCCTTCGGGACGCCGAAGTCGGCGAGGATGTCGTCGCGCCACTGCAGCGTCTCGAGGTCCATGAACAGGGTGCGCGACGCGTTGGTGACGTCGGTCTTGTGCACGCCGCCGTCGGTCCCACCGGTCAGGTTCCAGAGGACCCAGGTGTCGGTGGTGCCGAACAGCAGGTCGCCGGCCTCGGCCTTCTCGCGGGCACCCTCGACGTTCTCGAGGATCCACATGATCTTGGTGCCGGCGAAGTACGTCGCCAGCGGCAGGCCGACGATGGCCTTGTAGCGGTCGGTGTCACCGTCGGCGAGCTTGTCGACGATCGACTGCGTGCGGGTGTCCTGCCAGACGATCGCGTTGTAGACCGGCTTGCCGGTGTTCTTGTCCCACACGACCGCGGTCTCGCGCTGGTTCGTGATGCCGACCGCCGCGACGTCGTGGCGGGTGATGTCGGCGCGGGACAGTGCCTGGCCGATGACCTCACGGGTGTTGTCCCAGATCTCGCTCGGGTCGTGCTCGACCCATCCCGCGCGCGGGAAGATCTGCTCGTGTTCCTTCTGTCCGACGGAGATGATCGAACCGGAGTGGTCGAAGACGATGGCACGGGTGCTGGTCGTGCCCTGGTCGATGGCGACGATGTAGTCGGCCATGGGTGCTCCTTGCGGGTGTGTGGTGCCGGCCGGGCCCGACGATGGACCCGGCCGACGTGGACGGGTGTGGGTCAGGCGAGGGGGAGGAGCGCGTACGACAGGCCGGCGGCGATCGCACCACCGACGAGCGGGCCGACGACCGGGACCCAGGCGTAGGACCAGTCGCTCGAGCCCTTGCCCTTGATGGGCAGGAAGGCGTGGGCGATGCGCGGGCCGAGGTCACGGGCCGGGTTGATCGCGTAGCCGGTCGGGCCACCGAGGGAGACACCGATCGCGATCACGAGGAAGGCGACGGGGACGGCCCCGAGTTCGGACGGGGTCTTGCCGTTCGTGAAGGCGATGACCGTGAACACGAGGACGAACGTGCCGACGATCTCGGTCACGAGGTTCCAGCCGTAGGACCGGATGGCCGGACCGGTCGAGAAGACGCCGAGCTTGGCCGCCGGGTCGGGCTCCTCGTCGAAGTGCTGCTTGTAGGCGAGCCAGACGATGACGGCGCCGATCACGGCACCGATCATCTGGGCGAGCCAGAAGAGGAGCATCGCGCCCACGGTGATGTTGCCGAGGATGGCCTGCGCCAGGCTGACCGCGGGGTTGAGCTGACCGCCGGACTTGTACGACACGGTGACGCCGGTGAAGACCGCGAAGCCCCAACCGATCGTGACCATGAGGAAGCCTGCGCCGAAGCCCTTGGACTTCTTGAGCGAGACGGCGGCGACCACGCCACCACCCAGGATGATGAGCATCGCGGTGCCGACGAGCTCGGACAGGAACTTGACGCCGATGTCGTCCATCGGTGACCTCCAGTGCTGTGAGAGGGGGTCCGGGCTGCTCCGGCACTCCCCGTCGAGTGATTGGGGCGAGCATACTGCTGAGATTTCGCTGAGGGCGATGGACACGTGAGCGATCTGCGGCAAAGTGCACGAACGTGCAGAGGGGGTGTGCGCATGCCCTCCCGGGAGCCGGTTCCCGCCCGGACAGCCATGCACGAACGTGCATGTCGTGCGAACGCCGCCCGTTGTAGATTGGCGGCACTCCGGACGACGTCGGCGGTGTGCTGACCCGGTCCGCGTGTGGAGACCCGTGGAGGCCAGCTCATGAAGAAGCTCATCAACGACCCGCAGGACGTCGTCATCGAGACCGTGCGCGGGTTCGCCGCGGCGCATGCCGGTCACGTCGTCCTGGTCGAGGACCCGATCCACCTGCGACGGGCCGATGCCCCGGTCGCGGGCAAGGTCGGCCTGGTCAGCGGCGGCGGCAGCGGGCACGAGCCCCTGCACGCCGGCTTCGTCGGGTTCGGCATGCTCGACGCCGCCGTCCCCGGTCCGGTGTTCACAAGCCCGACGCCGGACCCGATCGTCGCCGCCACCAAGGCCGTCGACGGCGGCGCCGGGGTGCTCCACATCGTCAAGAACTACACCGGCGACGTCCTGAACTTCGAGACCGCCGCTGAACTCGCCGGGATGGACGACATCCGGGTCGAGACCGTCGTGGTCGACGACGACGTCGCCGTGCAGGACTCGCTCTACACGGCCGGCCGCCGCGGTGTCGCCGGCACGGTCGTCGTCGAGAAGTGCGCCGGAGCGGCCGCCGAGCGCGGGGACGACCTCGACGCCGTCGCCGCCGTCGCCCGCCACGTCAACGACGTCACCCGCTCGATGGGCCTGGCGATCGCCCCCGGCACCGTCCCGCACGCGGGCGAACCGTCGTTCACCCTGGGCGACGACGAGGCGGAGCTCGGCATCGGCATCCACGGCGAACCGGGGCGCGAACGCATCGCGATGGCCCCGGTCGACCAGCTCGTCGACCGTGTGCTCGAACCGGTGCTGACCGACCTGGCGGCTCCGACCGGATCGCGGCTGCTGCTGTTCGTCAACGGGATGGGCGGGACCCCGCTGTCCGAGCTGTACATCATCTACCGGCGCGCCGCCGAGGTGCTGGCGGACCGGGGCTTCGAGGTCGCGCGTAGCTTGGTGGGCGACCACGTCACGTCCCTCGAGATGCAGGGGTTCTCGCTCACCGTCACGGTGCTCGACGACGACCTGACCACGCTCTGGGACGCTCCGGTCGAGACCCCCGCGCTGCGCTGGGGCCGCTGAGACCGACACATCGCTCGAAGGGACACGAATTGGCGCTCGACACCGCATGGGCCATCGACTGGGTGCGCCGCACCGCCGCGACGATCGACGAACACCGGGCTGAGCTCGTCACGCTCGACCGGGAGATCGGCGACGGGGACCACGGCGAGAACCTCGACCGTGGCTTCCGCGCCGTGCTCGAGGCCGTCGACGCCGGCTCGTTCGACACGCCGGGTGCGGTCTTCAAGACCGTCGCCACGAAGCTCATCTCCACGGTCGGCGGCGCGGCCGGACCACTGTTCGGCACCGCGTACCTGAAGGCGGCACAGGCCGCTGGCGACGCGACCGAACTCGACGCCGACACGCTGGTCGCCGTGCTCACCGCGGCGCGCGACGGCGTGGTCTCGCGCGGCAAAGCCGCTGTCGGCGACAAGACGATGATCGACGCGTGGACGCCGGCCGTCGACGCCGCGGCGACGGCTGCCGGCGCCGGCGAGTCGGCCGAGCGGGTGCTCGGGGCCGCGGCCGACGCCGCCGTCACCGGCGCCGAGTCGACCGAACCGCTCGTGGCGCGCAAGGGCCGGGCGAGCTACCTGGGGGAGCGCGCCGTCGGGCACCGCGACCCGGGTGCCCAGTCGACCGCGTACATCCTCCGCGCTGCTGTGGACGCGGCGTGACCGTCGGCATCCTGGTCGTCTCGCACAGCGCGGCGATCGCCACGGGGACCGTCGAGCTGGCTCGTCAGATGGCCGCCGACGTCCCCCTCGTGGCCGCCGGCGGCACGGAGGACGGCGGCATCGGGACCTCATTCGAGGCGATCACCGCGGGGATCGAGGAACTCGCGGGCACCGATGCGGTCGTCGTCCTGTGCGACCTCGGTTCGGCGTACCTGACGACGGACACGGCGCTCGACTTCCTCGACGACGAACTCCGCGCGCGTGTCCACGTGTCGGACGCGCCGATCGTCGAGGGTGCGGTCGCCGCTGCGGTGGCAGCGCAGACGGGTGGCGACGCCACCGCGGTGCTCGCTGCCGCCGCATCGGCCGCAGGCAGCGAGGCGGACGCGGGTGGGGCCTCCAGCCCGGACCTGCCTGGAGGACCCGCAGCGGCCGACGAGACCGGCGCGGCAGCCGAGGCGGGCGCGTCCACCACCGTCGAGCTGGTCAACGAGACCGGGTTGCACGCCCGGCCCGCGGCCGAGTTCGTGAAGACCGCCGCGCGGTACGACGCCGCCGTCCACGTCAACGGCGTCGACGCGAAGAGCCTGCTCGGGATCATGGCGCTGGCACTGCCGAAGGGCGCGACGTTGACGATCGAGGCGACCGGCGACGACGCCCAGGACGCCGTCGACGCGCTGGACGCACTCGTCCGGTCCGGGTTCGGCGAGCACTAGGGGCAGCCGAGCGCCCCGGGGTGTCGCCCGTCAGCGGATGCTGATCGTCGCTGCGACGTCTAGGTCGGACGGTCCACCCGCCGCCCCCGCGGTGGCGAAGAGGACGGCGCCGAACACGGCGCTCCAGAACGTCCGGGCATCGCGGGGAACGCCGTGCTCGCTCGTCCAACCGTGCTCGACGAGCATCCGGTCGAGGTAGCGCTCCGACTGCCGGAACAGCACCGCGAGCAGCGTGGCGGTCCGTTCCCGCAGGGCGTCGTCGTCCTGTGCGAGTCCGAGCGCCGTCACGAGCAGCGCGGTCGACGGCATCGCCAGCGCGGTCCGTGCGAGGACCTGGCCGAAGGCCTCGGGTGACGACGTCCGACGCCCGGCCGCCTGCAGCCGTGTCGTGTCGCGGAGGAACCGGACGAAGGCCGCATCGACGACCAGACGGTCCTTCGAACCGAAGTGGTGCGTGATCTGATTCGGGTACACCTCGGCCGTCCGAGCGACGTCGCTCACGGTGAGCGCGCGGGGCCCTCGGTCGGCGAGCAGGCCCGCGGCCGCTGCCAGGATGCGTGCCCTGGTCGCCTGCCCCCGAGTGGTTGCCATGTCCCGATTGTACGTGGTACAACTCAACTTGTGCAGCATACAACTCAGAACGACGACGACATCGTCATCACCGGCCTCGGCGCGGTGTCTCCGTTCGGCCACGGCGTCGACCCGCTGTGGACGGCCCTGGTCGACGGACGGTCCGGCGTGCACGAGCTCGACCGCGCCGGCATGCTCTGGGACCGGGTCCCGATCCGTGTGGGGGCCGACGCGGCCCTCGACGCCGACGCCGCCCTCGGTCGGGTCCGGGCGCAGCGACTCGACCGCAGCCAGCAGCTCGCACTCGTCGCCTCGGGGGAGGCCTGGGCCGACGCCGGTCGACCCGGCGTCGATCCGGAGCGGCTCGCGGTCGTGCTCGGGACCGGGATCGGCGGGATCGAGACGCTGCTGGACGCGCACGACGAACTCGGGCGGAACGGTGCGCGCCGGGTCTCGCCGCGAGCGGTGCCGATGCTCATGGCCAACGGGGCGGCGGCGCAGGTCAGCATCGAGCTCGACGCCCGAGCCGGTGCGTACACGACGGTGTCGGCATGCGCATCCGGTGCCGAGGCGATCGCCATGGCGGCGCGGCTCGTCCGCACCGGCGAGGCCGACGTCGTGGTCGCGGGCGGGACCGAGGCCGCGGTGACCCCGGTGACGATGGCGTCCTTCGCCCAGTCGCAGGCCCTCGCCAAGCCCGACGGTGACGACCCGACCACGCTGTCCCGCCCGTTCGACCGCGACCGGCGCGGGTTCGTGCTGGGAGAGGGCGCCGGCATCGTGGTGCTCGAACGGGGCGCGCATGCCCGGGCCCGTGGTGCGCGGGTGCACGCGGTCCTGGCCGGGTGGGGCGTCACCGCGGACGCGTTCCACATCACGGCGCCGCGCGGGGACGGCTCGGGTCAGGCGCGAGCGATGACCCAGGCGCTGCGCATGGGCGGGTTGCACGGGGGAGACGTCGACCACGTGAACGCCCATGCGACGGGTACCCCGGTCGGCGACGCCAGCGAGGCCGCGGCGATCGCCAGGGTCGTGGGGCGCGGCGCGGTCGTCACCGCACCGAAGAGCGCGATCGGGCACCTGTTCGGCGCGGCCGGCGCGGTCGAGACGATCCTGACGGTCCGGTCACTCGAGACCGGGGTCGTGCCGCCGACGCTCAACCTGGAGCACCCGGACCCCGCGATCGACCTCGACGTGGTGTCCGGTACCGCTCGGACCGTCCCGCTCCGTGCGGCGCTCACCAACTCGTTCGGCTTCGGCGGACAGAACGCCTCGCTCCTGCTGACCCGGGGCTGAGCCCTCCGGCCCGTCAGCGGGGCACGAGCTGCTGCAGCCCCGTGACGCGGAGCAGGTCGAGCTTCTCCGCGTCGGCCGAACCGGGCACCACCGTGTAGACGACGATCCGCAGGTCACCACCGGGCACACTGAGCGTGTCGCAGTCGACCTCGATCCCGCCCACCGGCGTCCGTAGGGTCTTGCGACTCGCCCGGTGCTCAGCGACGCGCGCCACCGCCCAGCGGCGCTCGAACTCCGGGGACTCGCGTCGCAGCCGCGCGACGAGGTCGGCCAGGGCGCGGTCGCCCGGGTACCGGCCGACCGCCGAACGCAGGTCGGCGACGAGGTCGCTGGAGAACTCCTCCTGGTGGTCGTCGTCGTACTCGACCCCCTCGTGGCCGACCATGAAGTGCCGCCACATCAGGTTGCGCTCGATGCCGACCAGCCGTGCCGGGTCACCGGTCAGGGCGGCCCACAGGTCGTTCCAGAGCAGGATGTCGTGCGTCGCGGTGAACACGGCCAGCGGGACGTCCCCGAGTCGGTCGATCAAGCGCTGTACGCCGGGCGTGACGTGTCGCGGCACGACACCGCGTGACGGCGGTGCGGCACCCGCGACGCGGAACAGGTGGTCGCGCTCCTCGGTGGTCAACCGGAGCGCGGTGGCCAGGGACCCGAGCAGCTGCGGTGACGGGTTGACCGAGCGGCCCTGCTCGAGCCGGACGACGTAGTCCACGCTCACCCCGGCGAGCGCGGCGAGCTCCTCGCGCCGCAGTCCGGGCGTGCGGCGACCGGCTCCGGCGGGCAGCCCCACGGCCTCGGGCGTCACGCGGTCGCGCCAGGCGCGCAGCACGGTCGCGAACTCGTTCATGTGCCCATCCTGCCCCGGACGCCGACCTCCGGGGTGGTACTCGCGGTCCCACCGTCGACGGGCACCTGGGACGCCCGTCCGCGGTGGCGCATGGTGGGGACATGACCACGACACTCATCACCGGAGCCAACCGCAGCCTGGGGCTCGAGACCACCCGCCGCCTGATCGAGGCCGGCCACACCGTGTACGCCGGCATGCGCGACCCCGCCGCCGGCGACGAAGCCCGTGTACTCGGGGCCCACGTCGTCCGGATCGACGTGACCGACCAGGACAGCATCGACGCCGCTGTCGCGTCGCTGCCGTCGCTCGACGTGCTCGTGAACAACGCCGGCGTGCTCGGCACCTCGTTCGGCGTCGACGACCTCGATGCCGCCGCGATGGCGTCGGTCCTCGACACGAACGTGACCGGGATCGTCCGGGTCACCCAGGCAGCACTCCCGCTGCTGCGCGCATCCGCGGCTCCCGTGGTGGTGAACGTGGCGTCGGGCGTCGGGTTCACTCGCTGGCTGACCACGCCGGGGCACGACGAGTTCCACGTGCCGTCGATCCCGTACGCGGCGTCGAAGGCCGCCGTGATCGCGCTGACGGTGCAGTACGCGAAGAACCTGCCGACGTTCCGCGTCAACGCGAGCGACCCCGGGTACACCGCCACCGAGTTCAACGGCTTCGGCGGCCACCAGACGGTGACGGAGGGCACGGACGCGACGGTCGCGCTCGCCACGGTCGGGACGGACGGTCCCACCGGCGAGTTCCACGACCGGACCGGTCGGATCGCCTACTGACGACGTCCCGGCCAGGGCCCGGAGCGGACGGACAGGAGGCTCGGTGCGGGCCGGCACCGAGCCTTCTGTCCGGTCCGGGGGACCGCGGTCCGAGGACCGGCTCAGTCGTCCGTCGGGACGCGTCGGCGCCGCGACGCGGCGACCAGGATCGCCGCGATGAGCACGATGCCGACGCCACCGGCCACCAGGACGGGCCAGGTCGACGGCGTGTCGTCACCCGCCGTGGGTGCTGTCGCCTCGAGGGTGACGTCGATCTCGGTCGCGTCCGAACCGGGCTCGGTGGACGCGCTCGGCGACCCGGTCGGTGTGCTGGCCGGCAGGTCGACCGTGAAGGCGAGCTCGCCGGTGATCGGGTGCCCGTCGGGGGAGACGTACCGCCAGAGCATCGTGTACGACCCGTTCGTGGGCTCCACCGCCTTCGACATCGTCAGGCCGTCGACCGTGACGTCGCCCGTGGAGACGTCCTGGCCGGCGGCGTCGCGCACCTCGATGCGGAGGCCGGCGTCGAGCCCGGTCAGCGGTGCCTCGGAGAAGGTCAGGTCGACGCGGTCGAGCGGGTCGGTGAGCGTCTGCCCGTCGGACGGCGTGCTCGACACCAGGGACGAGTGCGCGTCGGCACGGTCGGCGTCGACGACGACGAGGCTGGTGAGTGCCACGACGATCGCCACGAGGGACATCCGGACGCTGCGGCGGACCGCGGTGGAGGACATGCAGGGATCCTACGGGGCACCGGCCCTGGTCGGCCCGACGTGCTCGCCATCGGTGGCAGGATGACCGGATGCGTGCCGTCAGCTACTCCGAGTTCGGTGCCGTCCCCCGGGTCGTCGAGCTCGACCGGCCCGACTGTCCGGTGGACGGCGTGGTCGTGCGTGTCGCAGCGACCGGTGTCTGCCGGAGCGACTGGCACGCGTGGCGTGGACACGACGACTCGGTCCACCTGCCGCACGTGCCAGGGCACGAGTTCGCCGGGACCGTGATCGCCGTCGGCGACGCCGTCCGCGCACACGCGGTGGGGGACCGGGTCACCGCGCCGTTCGTCTTCGCCTGCGGGGCGTGCGACGAGTGCCGGTCCGGTGCCACCCAGGTGTGCACCCGACAGCAGCAACCCGGGTTCACGCTGCCGGGCTCGTTCGCCGAGGAACTCGTGGTGCCGCACGCCGACGTCAACCTCGTCACGCTGCCCGACGCCGTGCCCTTCGTCGACGCCGCCGGACTCGGGTGCCGCTTCGGTACCGCGTACCACGCGCTGCACACCCGGGGTCGCGTCGCCGCGGGGGAGCACGTCGTCGTGGTCGGGTGCGGCGGAGTCGGGCTGTCGGCGATCATCGTCGCCGTCGCGGCCGGCGCACACGTGATCGCGGTCGACGTGTCGCCCGGGGCACTCGAGCGTGCCCGGACACTGGGGGCGACGACGGTCGTGTCGGGGCCGGACGCCGTCGACGAGGTCCGGCGGCTGACCGGTGGCGGCGCCCACGTCTCCGTCGACGCCTTCGGCAGCCGTGCCACCTCGGTCACCGCCGTGGCCACGCTCCGCCCCCGAGGCCGGCACGTCCAGGTCGGACTGCTGCTCGACGACGAGGCCGTCCCGGCGATCCCGATGGGCCGCGTCATCGGCGAGGAGCTCGAGCTGCTCGGCAGCCACGGCATCTCGGTGGGGGAGTACGCCGCCATGCTCGACGACATCGTCGCCGGTCGGCTCCGGCTCGACGCAACGATCGGGCAGACGATCACCTTCGACGAGCTGCCCGCCGCGCTGCAGGCGATGGACCGACCTGCGACCGTGGCAGGCATGACCGTCGCCGTGCTCGACGTCGTGTCGTCATGACACGGACCCGGGTCGAGCTCGGCCGACGTGAGGACCTCGGCGCGGACTGCGCCGACTGCTTCGGGCTGTGCTGCGTGGCGTTGTCGTTCGCGAAGTCGGCGGACTTCCCGTTCGACAAGGACGCGGGGGAGCCGTGCACCAACCTCGACGACCAGGACGGCTGCCGGATCCACCCGCATCTGCGCGACCGGGGCTTCGCCGGGTGCACCGTGTTCGACTGCTTCGGTGCGGGGCAGAAGGTGTCGCGGTCCACGTTCGCCGGACGCTCCTGGCGCGACGACCCGGGGACCCGTGCCGAGATGTTCGCGGTGTTCCCGGTCGTCCGACGGCTGCACGAACTGCTGTGGTACCTCGACGAGGCGATCGGCCTCGTGACGGGGTCGCGCGACCCGGCACCCTGGACCGCGGCGTTCACCCACGTCAAGGAGCTGAGCGACGCTGACCCGGCGACGGTGCTGGCGGTCGACGTCGACGCGGAGTACGACGCGTGTCGTGACCTACTGGTCAGCGCCAGCGAGATCGCCCGCGCGGAGGTCGGTCGCGTCACGCCGCTGGACTCGGGGCGCGGCGTCCGTGGGCTGGGGAGTGACCTGGCCGGCGCCGACCTGCGTGGTGTGGATCTGCGTGGGCAGACCCTGCGGGGGAGCGTGGCGCTGGGCGCCGACCTCCGAGACGCCGAACTGTCGCGCTGCGACCTGCTCGGCGTCGATCTGCGCGGTGCAGATCTGTCCGGAGCGGACCTGACCGACGCGGTCTACCTGACGCAGCCGCAGGTGAACAGCGCGCGCGGCGACGACCGGACGCGGCTGTCGGCCGGGTTCGCGCGCCCGTCGCACTGGTCACGCAGAACGTGAGGTATGGTCATTCTACGTTCGTGTCGTCACAGTTGCCGGCGGCCGTCGGGATTCCGGCACTGAACCAGACCGACTCATTGGTGATGGCGGGGGCACCGTCGGCGATCTGCACGTGAGCGGTGGGAACCAGGACCGGTTCGGGGGCGCCCGCCGTGTCGATCGCCGGGTCGGACGGACCCAGGGTCGCAACGGCGAGGGCCACGGGGATCAGGATGTTCGCGATGATCATGCTCTGACGGTAGGGAGCATCGCTGAGGCAATTCGGGGTGTGATGTCCACCGCTGGGCGGCGTCGGGGACCGTCGGACTCATCCGAGCTGACATAATGTGCATTATCGGCGCGCCGGCACAGCTGCAGGCGGGGTGGTTCACAACGCTCTGTCGCGGCTCCAGAACTGCGAGACGGACACAGCACCGTGCGACTTCGCGGTGCTGTGTCCGTCTCGTGGTTCGGTGCGGAGCGAACTGCTCAGGCGTCGGAGGTCGGCACGTCGTCCGCGTCGATCTCGAGTGCTGCGTCCTCGCGTCCGTCTTCCTCCACCGCGTCGACGTCGGTGTCCGGCTGCTCGGGAGCTGCGCTCTGCGTGGTTTCCTCGGCTGGGTCTGGCTGGCTGTAGCTCATGGGCCGGACGCTACGCGCGCCAGTCTGGGTGCGCCGCAGGCCGTCCGTGCGGCGCACCACGTGCCGTGGGCGCCTCACCCACCGGTCGGGAGGCTCGACACCCGACCGCCACCGAGCCTCCCGTCCGCCGCGGGCCGGGCCGAGGGGAACGGCGCTATCGTCGAGCACCGTGGAACGCGTGCTCGTTGGGTTGATCGGTTCGGGACTCAGCAGGTCGCTCACGCCGCTGATGCACGAGACGGAGGGCGCCCGCCTCGGCCTCGACTCGGAGTACCGGCTCCTCGACCTCGATGCGCTCGGGCGCCCGGCGACCGATCTGCCGGCTGTGCTCGACGAGGTGCAGGCGCAGGGCTTCGCCGCCGTCAATGTGACGCACCCTTGCAAACAGGCCGTGATGCCGCTGCTCGACGAGCTCGACCCGGACGCTGCGCGCATCGGCGCGGTGAACCTCGTCGTCTTCCGTGACGGCCGCCGGATCGGGCACAACACCGACTGGCTCGGCTTCCGGATCGCGATCGAGCGGGGTCCGGGCAGTGTCGCCGGTGCCGCCGTGGTGCAGTTCGGCGCGGGCGGAGCCGGCGCGGCGATCGCGTACGCGCTGGTGTCACTCGGCGTCGCGCGGTTGACGATCGTCGATGCAGACGCCGACCGGGCCGAAGGACTCCGGGTGTCGCTGGGATCGGACGTGGTCGACACCGTCGCCCTCGACGACGTGCCGTCGGTGCTTGCACAGGCGGACGGCGCCGTCAACGCCACTCCCCTCGGCATGAACGACGACGGACGCGCCGCGTTCGATCCCTCGGTGCTGCCTGCCCAGGCCTGGGTCGCGGACGCCGTCTACTTCCCGATCGACACGCCGTTGCTGCGCGCCGCCCGGGCCGCCGGCCGGAGGACCGTTGACGGCGGCTGGATGGCCGTCGGCCAGGCGGTGGCGAGCATCCGGGAGATCACCGGCCGCTCCCCCGACCTCGACCGGGTCCGCGTCGACTTCATCGGGTTCCTCCGCGACGGACGGATCGCTGGGTCGCGGTGACCTGGGTCGTGCTGACCTGGGCCGTCTTGACCGGATGTCGTCGTCGTCCGGCTCACCCCCGGACGTAGTCGGCCAGGTGCTTCCCGGTCAGCGTCGTGCGGTCAGCGACGAGTTCGGCGGGCGTGCCCTCGAACACCACGCGACCGCCGTCGTGTCCGGCGCCCGGACCGAGGTCGATGACGTGGTCCGCGTGCGCCATCACGGCCTGGTGGTGCTCGATCACGACGACGCTCTTGCCCGAGTCGACGAGTCGGTCGAAGAGCCCGAGCAGCTGCGCGACGTCGGCGAGGTGCAGCCCCGTCGTCGGTTCGTCGAGGACGACGATGCCGCCCGGCTCGCCGAGGTGCGCCGCGAGCTTGAGCCGCTGCCGCTCGCCGCCGGACAGCGTCGTGAGCGGCTGGCCGATGGTCAGGTACCCCAGGCCGACGTCGACGAGTCGCTGCAGGACGGCGTGCGCGGCGGGGATCCGGGCGTCACCTGCGGCGAAGAACTGCTCCGCCTCGGCCACGGGCATCGCGAGCACCTCGCTGATGTCCTTCCCGCCGAGTCGGTACGCGAGCACGGACTGGTCGAACCGCTTGCCGTCGCACTCCGCGCACGTGGTGGAGACGCCGGCCATCATCCCGAGGTCGGTGTAGACCACGCCGGCCCCGTTGCACGCCGGACAGGCCCCCTCGGAGTTGGCGCTGAACAGGGCCGGCTTGACGCCGTTCGCCTTCGCGAAGGCCTTGCGGACGGGCTCGAGGAGCCCGGTGTACGTGGCCGGGTTGCTTCGACGTGAGCCCCTGATGGCGCTCTGGTCGATGGCCACGACGTCGTCGCGCGAGGCCAGCGAGCCGTGGATCAGCGTGCTCTTGCCGGACCCGGCGACCCCGGTGACGACGGTGAGCACCCCGAGTGGCACGTCGACGTCCACGTGCTGCAGGTTGTGCCGGTCCGCACCGCGGATCTCGATCGCGCCGGTGGGGTGTCGGAACGAGGACTTCACCGACACCCGGTCGTCGAGGTGCTTCCCGGTGACCGTCCCGCTCCCCCGCAGTCCGTCGATCGGCCCCTGGTAGCAGAGCGTTCCGCCATCGGTGCCTGCACCAGGGCCGAGGTCGACGACGTGGTCCGCGATGCGGATCACCTCGGGCTTGTGCTCGACCACCAGCACGGTGTTGCCCTTGTCGCGGAGGCGGAGCAACAGCCCGTTCATCCGCTCGATGTCGTGCGGGTGGAGGCCGGTGCTCGGTTCGTCGAAGACGTACGTGACGTCGCTGAGGCTCGACCCGAGGTGCTTGACCATCTTCACGCGCTGCCCTTCCCCACCGGAGAGCGTGCCGGTGGGACGGTCGAGTGACAGGTACCCGAGCCCGATCTCGACGAAGGCGTCGACCGCGTCGCGGAGGCCGTCCAGCAGCGGACCGACCGAGGGTTCGTCGAGCCCGTGCAGCCAGGCGGCGAGGTCGGTGATCTGCATCGCACACACCTCGGCGATGTCCTTGCCGGCGACCTTCGACGACCGTGCGGTCTCGTTGAGGCGCGTCCCACCGCAGTCAGGGCACGTGGTGAACGCGACGGCTCGGTCGACGAACGCCCGGATGTGCGGCTGCATCGCTTCGCGGTCCTTCTGCAGGAACGACCGGCGGACCCGGTGCACGAGCCCTTCGTACGTCATGTTGATGCCGGCGATCTTCTGCTTCGTCGGCTCGCGGTACAGGAAGTCCTGCCGTTCCTGCTCGGTGAAGTCCCGGATCGGCTTGTCCCCGTCGAAGTACCCGGACTCGGCGTACAGGCGGACGTTCCAGCCGTCGGTGCCGTAGCCGGGGATCGTGAGGGCGCCGTTCCGCAGCGCGCGCGAGTCGTCGAACAGCTGTGTGAGGTCGATGTCGGTGACGCTCCCCCGCCCTTCGCACCGGGCACACATGCCACCGAGGCGGTTGAAGGACACCTTCTGCGCCTTGGCGTCAGTGCCCTTCTGCACGGTGATGGCGCCGCCCGCCGACACCGTCGCAAGGTTGAACGAGAACGCGTTCGGCCCGCCGACGTGCGGCTGACCGAGCCGGCTGAACAGGATCCGGAGCATGGCGTTGGCGTCCGTCACCGTCCCCACGGTCGACCGCGGGTCCGCGCCGATCCGTTCCTGGTCGACCACGATCGCCGTGGTGAGGCCGTCCAGGACGTCGACGTCCGGACGGCCGAGCGACGGCATGAAGCCCTGCACGAAGGCGCTGTAGGTCTCGTTGATCATCCGCTGCGACTCGGCGGCGACGGTGGCGAAGACGAGCGAACTCTTGCCGGAGCCGGACACCCCGGTGAAGACGGTCAGCCGTCGCTTGGGCAGGTCGACGTCCACGTCGCGGAGGTTGTTCTCGCGTGCTCCGCGCACACGGATGCGGTCGTGACGGTCGGCTGCCGGGACCTCGGGCTTCTCCATGCCGCTCAGGGTACCGACGAGTACCGACCTGCAGAAGGCCCGGACGCGGACGCGGAGAGCGGCCATACTGACCGGCATGGCACTCCGCTGGTACTCCGTCGTCGTCGACAGCCACGACCCGCACGCGCTCGCGCGGTGGTGGGCCGAGACCCTCGCCTGGCCCGTGGTGTTCGAGGCCGACGACGAGGTCGTCATCGCTCCCCCGGGCTCCGAGGCGCTCGAGGGGACGGTCCCGCGCGAGCAGCTGCCCCAGGGGTGGGTGTTCGTCCCGGTCCCCGAGGCCAAGTCCGTGAAGAACCGCCTGCACATCGACCTCGCGCCGGCTCCCGACGACGACCACCAGGGACAGGTCGACGCACTCGTCACCCGCGGCGCGACAAGGGTCGACGTGGGTCAGGCGGACGCACCGTGGGTGGTGCTCGCCGACCCCGAGGGAAACGAGTTCTGCGTCCTCACACCCCGCGAGTGACCTGCCGCACCAGCGCAGGCAGCTCCGGCGGTTCGAACGGCTCGTCGGTGGCCTCGAGCTCATCGGCGCTCCACCAGCGCGAGTCGAGGATGTCGACGCGCTCGTCGTCCGTCCACTCGGCGTCCGACAGCACGAACCCGTCGGTGCGGACCACGTAGAACTCGGCGTGGCCGCGGTCGTGGTCGGCCTGGTCCCAGCTGACGTCGAAGTCCCAGGCCCAGACGGGCTCGCCCGGGTCGTCGATCACGATGCCCGTCTCCTCGCGGAGCTCGCGGACCGCTGCGTCCCGGTGGGACTCCCCCGGGTCCACGCCCCCGCCCGGCGTGATCCAGCGGTGGGACCCGTCGCTCGACGGCGCGTTGGTGTCCATCAGGAACACCCGGCCCTCGGGGTCGAGCAGCAGGATGCGGGAGGTTCGGCGCAGGCCGGGCTGGGCGGTCACCGGGCTGACGCTACCGCGTCGCTCAGGACTGCGTGAAGCCCGAGACGTCGCCGACCAGGCGCGTGTGGTCGGACGGGATCGGCTCGACGGCGGCGAGGGCGATCTCGGCGGCGAACTCGGACACGCTGTAGAGCCTGCCGACGGCGCCGCGACGTTCCTCGATCGCGCCGGGGTTGATGCGGTTCAGCAGCGTCGCCGTGATCGTGCCCTCGATCATGTCGCCGGACACGACCACGAACTCGATGCCGGCGGCTTCGAGCTGCGGGACGAGCTCACGGAGGGCGGTCTCACCCGCGTGCTTGCTCTTCGCGACGGGCAGGTACTCGGGCAGGGTCTCGGCGGTCTCGACGAAGTGCGCCTGGTGGCTCGTGACGAACACCACGCGCGACCCGGCCGGCATGTGTGGCACGGCGGTCTGCAGCATGTCGACCTGGGCGTCGCGGTTCAGCCGGAGCGCGTAGTCGTCGCCCATGCCGGACTCCATGCCCCCGGACGCGTTGAGCACCAGCAGGTCGATGCCGCCCCACGCCGCGACGACGGCGTCGACCATCGCCTGGACGGAGTCGTGGTCGGTCAGGTCCGCGCCGACGGCCAGGGCGTCCCCGCCGGCGGCGACGATGCCCTCGGCGATCTGCTCGGCGCGGCGGGCCTTGTTCCGGTAGTTCACGACGACCTTGGCCCCGGCGTCGGCCAGGTACCCGACCGTGTCGGCTCCGATGCCGCGCGAGGACCCGGTGACGAGGGCGCGCTTGCCGGCGAGTGCTCGGGCGGCGAGGGGGTTGCTCACGGTGGTGTTCCTCCTGGTTCAGGGCCGCTCGTCGGGCCCGCTCGAGCCTACCAATCCCCCCGGAGACACCCGGACCTCCACCCCTTGTCGGTGGTCATCAGATATGTTGAACGGACGTGGACCGGTCGTCGTGACGCAGCGGCACCGAACGCGTCCGAGGGAGGGAAGGACCGCGTGAACATCACCGAATGGGTCCAGGCACTGGTCTGGATCGCCCTGGTCCTGGTGCTGGGGGTGGTCGAGGTCTTCACGCTCGACTTCATCTTCATCATGCTGGCCGCAGGGGCCGCCGGTGGGCTCATCGCCGCCGTGATCGGCGCTCCGTGGTGGCTGTCCGCCATCGTCGCAGCGGTGGTCGCACTCGTGCTGCTCGCCCTCGTGCGTCCGCGCGTGCTGCAGGCCCTCGGCCGCAACGCCGACCCGCACCGCACGGGTGTCGAGGGGCTGGTCGGCATGGCCGGCACCGTCGCCGTCGCCTTCACCCCGTCCCGGCCCGGTCAGGTCCGTCTGGCCAACGGCGAGACGTGGAGCGCGCGGATCGACACCGCCGTCCCCGACCGCACCCCGCCGCTCGGCACACTCGTCGTCGTCGAGTCCATCGAGGGCTCGACCGCAGTCGTCCGCATCGAACAGAAGGCAACTCCGTGACCCTCGAACCCGGCACGATCGTGCTCCTCGTCCTGATCGTCGTCATCGTCATCTTCGTCATCGTCGTGCTCGCCAAGGCGATCCGCATCGTCCCGCAGGCCACCGCCGGCGTGGTGGAACGTCTCGGCAAGTACCACAAGACCCTCAACCCCGGGTTGAACCTCCTGGTCCCCTTCATCGACCGGCTCCGGCCGCTGCTCGACATGCGCGAACAGGTCGTGTCGTTCCCGCCACAGCCCGTGATCACCGAGGACAACCTGGTGGTCTCGATCGACACGGTCGTCTACTTCCAGGTCACCGACGCCCGCGCCGCCACGTACGAGATCGCGAACTACCTCGGGGCCGTCGAGCAGCTGACAACCACCACGCTCCGCAACGTCGTCGGTGGGCTCAACCTCGAAGAAGCGCTGACCAGCCGCGACAACATCAACGGCCAGCTCCGCGTCGTCCTCGACGAAGCCACCGGCAAGTGGGGCATCCGCGTGGGTCGCGTCGAGCTCAAGGCGATCGAGCCGCCCGTGTCGATCGTCGACGCCATGGAGCAGCAGCTCCGTGCCGAGCGGAACCGGCGTGCCGCCATCCTGCAGGCCGAGGGAACGAAGCAGTCGCAGATCCTCGAAGCCGAGGGGCAGCGACAGGCAGCGATCCTCCAGGCCGAGGGTGCTGCGAAGGCCCAGGTCCTCCGGGCCGAGGGTGAAGCCCAGGCCATCGCGACGGTCTTCGACGCCATCCACGTGGGCGACCCGGACGAGAAGCTCCTGTCGTACCAGTACCTGCAGATGCTCCCGAAGATCGCCGAGGGCACCGCGAACAAGGTCTGGATGATCCCCAGCGAGTTCACCGAGGCCCTGTCGGGCATCGCGAAGGGCTTCACGGCGACCCGCACCGGCGGAGCCCCCGCCGGCGCCGCCGCCGCCGGCAGTTCGGACTTCCTCGATAAGATCTCGAAGCTCGCGAACGAGAGCCTGGCGAACTCGTCCGCCGGCTCCACGACGGTCGCGGATGCGAACGCCCCCGCATCGGACATCGTGCCCGACTCAGCACTCGACGAGCGCCTGGCGGAGTCGAACCGCAGCGTCGAGGAGAAGCTCGCCGCGGCGGCCGACGCCACCCGTCGGCAGCTCCGCGACGACCAGCAGAACGGCTGACCCCGAGACCGCGACGGCCAGCGCCGCGGCGGCTCCGCACAGACGAAGGCCCGCTCCCCCGATGGGGAGCGGGCCTTCATCTGTGCGGACGTTACGCGCCGCGTCGAGCACGCAGGAACGCCAGGCGCTCCTGCAGCAGTTCCTCGAGCTCTTCGCGCGAGCGACGCTCGAGCAGCATGTCCCAGTGGGTGCGCGGCGCCTTGACGTCTTCAGCGGCGACCTCGACAGGAACCCCGTCATCGCCCAGGAGCCGTCCTTCGAAACCGCTGCGCGGGTCCGACCAGGTCGGCGGGACCTCGGCGTCGGCCGAGAACACCACGTCGAAGGTCTCGCCCGTCGATGCCTGGAAGACCGCTCGCTTGCGGTCAGAGAGCTCGACGCCCTCTTCGCTCTGGAGACTCTGACTCCCGAGCCGCATGCCGCGGAGACTCCGATCAGCCATGGTGGACTCCTCTCAGTCGTTCACCCGTACCAACACCGTCCCACGCGGGTTCGTTCCGGGACGGCTGCATTCACAGTCGGTTCCCAGTGCGAGAACGGCGGCGCTGCCACGGCGCGCACGCGAGCAGGACGAGCAGGCCGCCGAGCGAGAGCACCAGCGCGATGAGCCCGGACGCGACCGTCGCCGGGGTGGTCGTCGTGCCGAGCGGGACGTCGGTCACCATCGAGGTGGCGGTGTACTCCGGCACGCGGTCGATCGTCCGGCCGCTGGGATCGATCACCTGGGACGCCCCGACGGTCGAGATGTTCACCAGCGAGCGCCCGGTCTCGATGGCCCGCATCCGGGCGATCTCGAGCTGCTGCAGGTTCTCGTCGGTCCCCGAGAAGTCGGCGTTGTTGGTCTGCGCGAGGATCACCTGCGCTCCCCCGCGTGCCATGTCCCGGGTCAGTCCGTCGTCGACGATGTCGAAGCAGATCGCGATGCCGGCCTTGACCCCCGCGACGGACAACACGTTCGGCTTGGTGCCCGGCGTGTAGTCGCGCTGCAGCAGGCCGATCAGCGACGGTGCGAGCTTCGAGTAGAACCACCGGTCGGGCACGTACTCGCCGAACGGCACGGGGCGCTTCTTGTCGTAGGACGACTGCCACCCGTCGGCCGTCCACACGAACGAGGTGTTGTGCAGCACGCCGGACGGTGTCTGGGTGATCGCGCCGGCGACGAGCGGTGCGTCGACCGAACGGACGACGCGGTCCAGTGCCCCGGCGATCACGGGCTGCGCGCGCGGGTCGAACTCCGCAGATGCCTCCGGCCAGACGACCAGGTCCACCCCCGTCGCCTCCACGTCGGTCGCGGCGACCTGCGACTGCAGGACCTCGCCGGGTGCCGCCCGGTCGAAGTACCCGGCGGGGCCGTTGCCCTGCACCGCCTCGATGCGGATCGTCCCGTCGGTGGCCGTGGGCCACGCGGGCACGGCGAGCACGGCCGCGACCAGCAGTGCCGCCGTGGCGACGCGGACCCGCACCTGCATGCCGCCGACCAGGCCGAGCGAGACGACCACGGCGACGCAGTACACGACGACGAAGGACACCCCGAGCACGCCGACCCAGGCCGCCAGGTGTGCGAACGGGCTGTCGGACTGGGACAGCCCGACCCGCCCCCACGCGAACCCGCCGTAGGGCCAGCTGCCCGAGAACCACTCGCGTCCGGTCCACAGTGCGGCGATGACGGCCGGGAGGCCCCACACGCGCCCGGCGGTCGAGGTCACGACCCGCGCGACCCAGCGGTACGCGAGTGCCACGGCGACGCTGCCGAGTGCGAACATCGCGGCCTCGAAGAGCGCCAGGGCCAGCCACGGGACCGGGCCGAGGTAGCGACCGGCCCAGGAGATCGCGGGCACCCATAACGCGACGCCCCCGAGGTAGCCGATCCACGCCGCGCGTCGCCACCCGTGCCCCATGGTGGACAGCAGCAGGCACGCGACCGCGGGGTAGGCCAGGAACCACCAGCCGGGCGAGGGGAACGACAGCGCGAACAGGACCCCGCCGATGACCGCGAGCGGCAGGGCGACGCGCACCGGCAGCGCGGTGAACGGCGACGGCTGCGAGACGCCGCGCACCTCACCGGACGGCGTCGGGAACGGCGGCGTCCGGGACGGACCGCGGCGTCTCCGTGGGACGGCACCGGCGCGCGGAGGCGCGACGGACTCGGGGACCTGCACCGGGCCTCCCGTCAGACCGTCGCGTACGCGACGATGCCGCGGCGCACCGCGTCCGTCGCACGACGGGCGGTGTCGGCGAGGTCGGGGTCACCCGCGTTCTTGATCTGGTCGAGCAGGTCGATGACCTGCTTGGACCACCGGACGAAGTCACCGGCCGCCAGGTCGAGCGACCGGAGGACGTCGTCGAGCGCCGACCCGGACGCCCACCGGAACATCCCGAGGGCGATCGCGGGCGTCGGCGGCTGTGATCCCGCCAGGCGGGCGTCGCGCTCGATGTCGTCCAGGCGGGACCAGATGGTCAGGGTCTCGTCGAGCGCGGGCCGGAACGCACCGCGTGGCAGGGCGTGCTCGGTGCCGGGGGCGTCCTCGCGTCGGGGCTGGTACACGATCGTGGCCGCCATCGCGGCGAGCTGTCCGGGGGTCAGTTCCTTCCAGACGCCGGCCTCGAGGCACTCGGCGACGAGCAGGTCACGTTCACCGTAGATGCGCTGCAGACGACGTCCGCCGGCGGCGACGGTCAACTCGCCGTCACCACGGGCGGTCGCGGCGGTCGGGACGAGGCCGGACGGCTCGGTGCCGGTCGTCCCCGTGCCGGTCGTCCCGCTGTCGGTCGTCCCGCTGTCGGACGGCACGAGGTAGCCGAGCTGCAGGAGCACGTCGGTGACCCGGTCGAACGTGGTCGCGACGGCACCGGTGCGCGACCGGATCTGCTGCAGGAGCTTGTCGTTGACGCGCTTGAGCTTGTACCAGCGCTCGGCCCAGCGGGCGTGGGCCTCGCGGTCAGGGCAGGCGTGGCACGGGTGGCGCTGCAGTGCCCGACGGACCTCGGTGATCGCGGCCTGCCGTTCGGCGCGGGCGCCGTGCGATGCCTCGCGGCCACCGGGGACGTTCGTGCGCTCGAGGTCGGACAGCTGCCGGCGGAGTGCCGCGTACTCGGTGAAGTCGCCGAGGTGGCACTGCATCGACTTCTGGTAGCCGTCGAGCGACTCCTGCTGCGAGCGGACCTTGCGTGCCAGGTCGACCACGGAGCGGTCCGCCTGGAACTGCGCGAACGAGGTCTCGAGGACCTCTCGTGTGCGCTGGCGCCCGAACTGCTCGATCAGGTTGACGGCCATGTTGTACGTCGGCTTGAACGACGAGTTGAGCGGGTACGTCCGGCGGCTGGCGAGCGACGCGACAGCCTGCGGTTCGAGCCCGTCGGACCACTGGATCACCGAGTGGCCCTCGACGTCGATGCCGCGGCGTCCGGCACGGCCGGTCAGCTGCGTGTACTCCCCCGGGGTGATCGGGACGCGGGCCTCGCCGTTGAACTTCTCGAGCTTCTCGAGCACGACCGTGCGGGCGGGCATGTTGACGCCGAGCGCCAGGGTCTCGGTGGCGAACACGACCTTGAGCAGCTTGCGCTGGAAGAGGTCCTCGACCACCTCTTTGAACGCGGGGAGCATGCCGGCGTGGTGTGCTGCGACACCGCGTTCGAGTCCTTCGAGCCACTCCCAGTACCCGAGCACCGCCAGGTCCTCGTCGAGCAGGGTGCGGCAGTGGTACTCCGCGGTCTCACGGATCTCGTTGCGCTCGTCGCGCGTGGTCAGCGACAGTCCGGACCGGACGACCTGTCGGACGCCCTGGTCGCACCCGTTGCGGCTGAACACGAAGAAGATCGCGGGGAGCAGCATCCGCTCGTCGAGCATGTGCGCGATGTGCTCGCGGTGGGCCTTCTCGGTGCGCGGACCACGGCGGTCGACGTAGCCGCCGTGCCCGCGGCGTCCGCGGTGTCCGCCGCGGGAGTCGTTCCGCGAGCCGCCACCGACCAGTCGGAGCAGCTCCGGGTTCACGCGGTTCGTGGCCGCCGCGCCGGAGGAGTCGAACAGGTCGACCATCTTGTTGCCGACCAGCACGTGCTGCTCGAGCGGGACGGGCCGGTCCTCGGAGACGATGACGTCGGTCTCGCCGCGCACGGTCTGCAGCCAGTCGCCGAACTCCTCGGCGTTCGACACCGTCGCGGACAGGGACACCAGGCGGACCTCGGTCGGCAGGTGCAGGATGACTTCTTCCCACACGGCGCCGCGAAACCGGTCAGCCAGGTAGTGCACCTCGTCGAGGACCACCCACGCCAGGTCGTCGAGCAGGTCGGAGTCGGCGTAGATCATGTTGCGCAGGACCTCGGTCGTCATCACGACGACGCGGGCCCGCGGGTTGACGTTCGTGTCACCCGTGAGCAGGCCGACCTCGGTCTCGCCGTAGACCTGGACGAGCTCGGCGTACTTCTGGTTGCTCAGCGCCTTCATCGGCGTCGTGTAGAACACCTTCGCCGTGGGCTGCCGCATGGCCAGCCAGATCGCGAACTCGGCGACGATCGTCTTGCCGGCGCCGGTCGGGGCGGCGACGAGCACGCTCCGGCCCTGGTCGAGGGAGTCACACGCCGCGAACTGGAACGGGTCGAGGTCGAAGCGCAGGTCGGTGCGGAACAGCTCGAGGTTGCGCGACCGGTTGCGGATGCGCGCCGCCTGGAACCGTTCGGCAGCGCTGAGGCTCGTGTCGGTCACAGGCCGTACTCGGCGTCGAGCTTGGCCTGTCGCTTCGCGAGGCGTCGGTCGTGGACCCAGGTGATGCAGCACGCGGCGACGTACAGCACGGTCATGGGCACGGCGAGCAGGAACATCGAGATGACGTCGGCGCTCGGGGTGACGATCGCGCAGAACACGAGGATGCAGAGGATGGCGACGCGCCAGGACTTGATGATCGCCGCCGCCGTCAGCACGCCGACGAAGTTCAGCAGCACCAGGAACACCGGCAGCACGAAGGCGATGCCGACCGCCACGATGAGCTTGATCGTGAAGTCGTAGTACGCCTTGGCGTCGACGATGGACGTGTCCTGACTCGACACGAAGCTGCCGAGGATCCCGACGATGTGCGGCAGCACGTACCAGCCGAAGGCGCACCCGAGGAAGAACAGCGGGATGGCGGTGCCGAGGAAGCCCCAGACGTACTGCTTCTCGCGGCGGACCAGGGCCGGGACGATGAACGCCCAGATCTGGTAGAGCCACACCGGACTGGCGATGACGATGCCGATCGTGATCGCGATCTGCAGCTTCAGGTCGAACGCGCCGGTGATCATCGGGAAGTTCAGTTCGGCGGTGTGTCCGCCCACCTTCGCCAGCTCGGCCACCGGGGCCCGCAGCGAGTCGAGGACGAACGGGGTGAGGAACCAGCCGCCCACCGCGCCCACCAGGACCGCGAGGACCGCCTTGAAGAGCCGGTTCCGCAGCTCGATGAGGTGCTGCCCGAGGGACATGCGGCCTTCGGGTTCCTTGGGACGGCGACCCTGCCGCTTCTCTCGCCCGCTCGCGGTCGTCGAAGCCATGTCCCGATCCTACGGCAGCGGGACCGACAGTCCGCGGCCGTGCCGAGAACGCACAGCCGATGGCAGTCGACGATCGGGTGCGGGACGCCGTGTCCGGGCCGGCCGTTGCAGGGCATGCCGCGCGGACGTCGCCGACGTCGCGGGAACCGTCGCTCGCAGGGCCGCGGGGCGGCAGGTCGCGCGACCGCGGCAGCCGCGGGCGGCAAGTCGCGCGACCGCGGCAGCCGCGGGCGGCAAGTCGCGCGACCGCGTCAGCCGCGGGCGGCAAGTCGCGCGACCGCGTCAGCCGCGGGCGGCAAGTCGCGCGACCTCGGCAGCCGCGGGCGGCGCGTCGCGCGACCGCGGCGCGGCGACGCTCTCGCCTGGCCCGAGTCGGGCGGGAGGCCCGGTGCGAGCCCGCCACGGTCCTCCCGTCCGGCGCACGGTCGCGTCCAGTGTGCTGGCCGCGCCGTGTGGGCCGCGTTGCGGTCGCACGACACGCCGTGCCGACCGCGTCGAGATCGCGGGAACCGTCGGTTGGCGCGCCCCCAAGCGACACGTCGTGCGATCTCGGCGGACGCAAGCGGCGCGTTGCGCGACCTCGCGCGGTGGCGTCAGTGGCCGCGCAGCGCGGACTCGGCGAACACGCGGACCGCCTCCCGCGCAGCGGGCGGGTCGATCACGACGGCCCGGCCAGGCAGACCGGCGACCAACCGCACCACGCCGTCGAACCCGGCCGAAGCGGCCAGCCGGACGCGGACCCGACCGCCGCCGTCGGGCGCGTCGGCGGTGTCGGCGAGGAAGTCCGCCACCAGGGGCAGCGACGACGCGTCGAGCTCGACCGTGACGATGACGTCCGTGGCCGACTGCTGGAACAGGGTGTCGGGCATGTCGACGTCGTCGATCGACCGGGTCACCGGGCGGTCGTCCACCCGCACGGCGGACATCCGGTCGAGGCGGAACGTGCGCAGTGCGTCGCGGTCGAGGTCCCACGCGCGCAGGTACCAGGCCGTGTCGATCGACTCGACGCGCAGCGCGTCCACCCGACGGGTGCTGCCCCGCGTGCGGGGTCCGGCGTAGTCGAACACGAGACCGCGGCAGTCCGACATCGCCTGGCGGATGGTCGTCAGGGTCGCGTCGTGGAGTTCCTGGCTGACGGCGACGTTGGCGGCGGCACCTCCGGCGCCCCGCGAGAGCTTGGCCATGAGGGCGCGGATGGCGTCGCGGTCCGCGGCCTCGGGCAGCGCAGACAGGTACTGGAGCCCGGCGATGAGTGCGGAGGCCTCGCGGGCGGAGAGCCGCGGGGAGTCGTCGATCGCCACCAGGTTGGTCAGCACGATCATGTCGTTCTGCTCGAGGTCGTCCCAGGCGATGTCGAACAGGTCGCCGTGCTGGTACTGCATGGTCTCGCCCGGGATCCCCGAGACGGCGATGAGCTCGACGGCACGGCGGATGCGGGCCTCTGGTACGCCGAAGTGGCGCGCTGCCTCGGCCACCGACACGCGCTCGCGGTCGATCAGGTACGGCACGAGGGCGAGCAGGAACGCGAGCTTGTCCTGCGCCTGCAGGGGTTGGGTCTCAGCCACGTGGCACCTCGTCACCCATGTCGGGCCCACCGTGGTCGGCGACCAGCCCACGCAGACGGGCGGTCACGCGCTCGCGCATGTCGGCCGGTTCGAGCACGCTGACCTCTGGCCCGAAGGCGGCGAGTTCCTCGGCCAGGATCTGCGGGTCGACGTAGTGCACCAGCAGGACTCCCGGTTCGCGCACGGTGGTGTCGCGCCGACGCCCGAGCCGACGTTCCGCGTCGGACCCGGGCACGACGGTGATCGTGGCGGTGCGCTCGGCCCAGATGCGGTCGAGTTCGGCGAGGGTGCGCTCGCCGGCGCCGGCGGGAGCCGGGTGCTGCCCCGCGCCGAACTGCGACACGGGTCCGACGATGCGCGAGAGCAGGTAGTTCTTGTCACCACCGGTGGCGGGCTCGTGCGCGGCGAGCATCCACCGGCCGCCGTGCTGGACCAGCGCGAGCGGCTCGAGCTCGCGACGGCGTGCCTGGTGCTCGCCGGGGGTGATGTAGTCGAAGCGCACCGCGGCGGCCCGGTCGAGCGCGGACCGGAGGGGCTCGAAGGCGGCGTCGCGCGCGCGCAGGCGCGGGGCGTAGGCCGCGGTGCCGATGGACCCGGCTGCCGCCTCGTCGTCGCCGGCCGCCCGGACCTTGAGCAGCGCCCGTCGCGAGTCGGAGGACAGGGCACCCTCGCGCCAGGCCATGGCGGCGAGGGACAGGAGTGCTGATTCGTCGGGGGTGAAGCGGACGTCGAGGGGCAGGTCGTA
Source organism: Curtobacterium sp. MCLR17_007 (assembly GCF_003234655.2). NCBI lineage: Bacteria > Bacillati > Actinomycetota > Actinomycetes > Micrococcales > Microbacteriaceae > Curtobacterium > Curtobacterium sp. MCLR17_007. Next base: position 1,952,676 of record NZ_CP126271.1, read on the forward strand.
CTCGCCCTTCGGGATCCGGTACCGCAGGGTCTGGTTGTTCCCAGCGGCCCCGGGCGTCTCGATGGTCTCGAGCGGGATCCCGAGGTCGCGGACGTCGTCCTTGTCGCGCTCGAACTGGCGCTCGAGCGAGGCGTTGTCCCCGCCGGTGGCGAAGCGCTGCCGGTAGCCCTGCACGTTGGCGAGGATCTCGGACTTGGTCAGGCCGGCTTCGGTCGACAGCAGCGCGAGCACGAGGCTGAACAGGCGCTCTTCCGCCGGTACGCGGGGCACACGGGTGGCTGGCACGGCGGTCCTAGGACTTGACGGATCCGAGCACGTCGATGACGTACGCGTACGCGGCGCCCTGCTGGTGCACGATCGCGAGCACCTGGTCGCCGACGTGCCTGCCCAGGAGGGCGCTGCGGACGCCCTCGGCGATCTGGCCCTTGGCCAGCGGGATGGTCTGTGCGCCGGTGCCGTCGGTCCAGCTCGAGCCGGCCACCGTCGAGTCGGCACCCCACGTGACGGCCGTGTACTTGACGACGGCGGTGTCCTTCGCGGTGAGCGTCGAGCCGGAGCCCTTGCGCAGCAGGTGGGTCTCGTCACCCGAGGGCGCGGCCGTGGACGGCACGGTGATGCCCGGGGCGCCGTCCGGGGCGAGGACGACGGCGGGCATGCCATCACCCGCGAGCTGCGGGGTGCCGGTGGCACGGGCGTCGAAGGCCCGCTTGACGTCGATGACCGCGATGACCGCGTCCTCGGTCTTCTTGCTCGCGGTGGCACCGCTGCTCAGGGCGCTCTGCGGCAGCGCGACGGCCAGGCGGTCGCCCACGTGGGCGCACTCGAGCGCCTTGCCGAGGGCGCCGGCGTTCGTCGAGCCCGCGGTGATCGGCGCGACCTGGCCGGCGTACCCGCTCGTCTGTGCGACCTTGCCGGTGGCACCGTCGACCAGCGTGTACTCGATCAGGACGGGGGTGCCGTCCTCGATCTGCCGGCCGTCGCCCGTGCGCACCACGGAGACCTGCGTGCCCTTGGTGGTGACGCCCGACGGGACCGTGACGGTCGGCTCCTTGCCGAAGGCGCCCTTCACGGTGACCGCCTCGGACGCAGCCCCGGGGGTGTTGCAGCTCGACGGGGTGGACCCGGCGCCGTTCGACGCGCATGCGGTCAGCGACGCCGCCAGGGCGATGGTGACCAGGAGTGCGGGGATGGTGCGCACGGACCCTCTTTCCGTTCGGTGCAGGACGAGCGACGGACGTAGCCTACCGGTCCGCACCGGGCGTCCCGGTCGTGTCCACAGCCTCGGCGGCGGCGACCTTGCGGGCCTGTGCCGCGGCCTGCCGTGCCACCTTGCGGAGCTTCTTGTCGCTCGCCGACCGCTCACCGACGGCCCCGGGCGTCCATGCCTCGACGTCCTCGTCGGCGAACTCCGCCTTGCCGGCACGGCGCTTGAGGTTCGGGAGCACCACCCCGTCAGCCAGGCGCCGCGCGGTCACCAGGAAGCCGGTGTGTCCCACCATGCGGTGGTCCGGACGGACGGCGAGGCCCTCGACGTGCCAGGTGCGCACGAGCGTCTCGCTCGACTGCGGGTCGGTGAAGCGTCCGGTGTCGCGGAGCGCCTCGGCCGTCCGCGAGAGCTGCGTGACGGTGGCGACGTAGCAGACGATCAGGCCGCCGGGCACGAGGGCGTCGGCAGCAGCGTCGACGCACTCCCACGGCGCGAGCATGTCGAGCACGACACGGTCGACGCTCTGCGGCTCGGTGGCCCCTGGGAGCTCCTCGACGAGGTCGCCGACGGTCACGCTCCAGTTGTCCGGGACGGCACCGAGGAACGTGCCCACGTTGCCCCGGGCGATCTCGGCGAACTCGTCGCGGCGTTCGAACGACTGCAGCCGCCCGGTCGGACCGATCGCCCGGAGCAGCCACAGCGACAGCGCGCCGGAGCCGACGCCGGCCTCGACCACGCGTGCGCCGGGGAAGACGTCCGCGAAGGCGACGATCTGGGCCGCGTCCTTCGGGTAGACGATCGCGGCACCGCGGGGCATCGACATGACGTAGTCGTTGAGCAGCGGCCGGAGGGCGAGGTACTCGTCGCCCGAGCTCGCGGTGATCACGGACCCGTCGGGCTGCCCGATGACGTCGTCGTGCGCGAGCATGCCGCGGTGCGTGTGGTAGATCACGCCCGGCTCGAGCGAGAGCGTCGTGAGCTTGCCCTTCGGTCCGGTGAGCTGGACCCGGTCACCGGCCCGGAACGGACCGCGGGGCGGGGTGTGCGGCGCGCCGCCGGCCGTGTGCGTCAGGCCGGTCGTGTCGGGCAGCTCGGCGTTCACTGCGCGGCCCCGTCCGCGACGGAGGCCGACGGGTCGACCGCGGACGGGCCTCCTGTCGGGACCGGAGACGGACCGGAGCGCGCGGGACCACCGGACCCGCCGGCACGTGCTGCCAGGGCCGGCGAGGTCAGCGCCACGAGGCGGTCGACGTCCACCCCGGCGAGCGACGTCAGGTAGACGTCCCCGGCGGTCTCGGGCAGCGGGACGATGTGCTCGACGGCGATCGTCACCGCACCGGAGGCGACGGCAGCGGCGACGCCGGTCGCGGAGTCCTCGATCGCGACGCACGCGGTGGCGTCGACCCCGAGCTGGGCGGCGGCGCTCAGGTAGGCCTCGGGGTGGGGCTTCGGGTGCTCGACGTCGTCTCCGGCGACGACGACCCGGAACGGGTGGTCCGCCAGGGCGTCCGCGGCGACCAGGGCCATGTTCCGGCGGGACATCGTGACCAGCGCCGTCGGGATGCCGCGGGCGTGGAGCTCCTCGATGAGCTCACGGGCCCCCGGACGCCACGGCAGGTCGTCGTGCGCCATGCGCTCCATGACGTACGAGGTCATCCACTGGACGATCTCTTCGACCTCCATGTCGACGCCTCGGTCGCGCAGGATCTCCCCCGACCGCTCGAGGCCGCTGCCCACCAGGGACAGACCGTCCTCGTGGGTCCACTCGGCCCCGTACCGGCTCGTCAGCTCCACTTGGGACTGCTGCCAGATCGGTTCGGTGTCGATGATCGTGCCGTCCATGTCCCACAGCACGGCTGCGGGGTGGACGAGGGCGGGAGGATGCGCGGTCACGGGCGACGAGTCTACCGGCGTGCGGCCCGCGTCGCGCCTGGTCCGGAGCCGACCGGGACGCGGGCGGCGTCGCCCCGGGGGCCTACAGTGGATGCCTGATCGTGTCGGGCGCCTCGCGGTGCCCCACTCCACCTCCAGGAGGTCCGCTCCGTGCCACAGCACTCCCCCTTCCAGGACGGCCGGCTCCTCGTCGTCGCGTTCGAGGGCTGGAACGACGCCGGGGAAGCCGCCAGCGGCCTCGCTCGACGGATCGTCGACGCGCTCGGCCTCGACGAGCTGCGTGAGATCGACGGGGAGCAGTACGTCGACTACCAGTTCAACCGACCGAACGTCGGCAGTGACGACGACGGCGTGCGCGGCATCCAGTGGCCCCGCATCGTGCTGCACGGACCCGGCCAGGTCGGCCGTCCCGTGATCAGTGCCACCGGGGAACCCGCGGAGCGCGACGTGTTCGTCCTGGTCGGTCCCGAGCCGTCCCGCACTTGGCGTGCGTTCTGCGCCGAGGTCATCGACCTCGCCGACGTCCACGCGATCGACGCGGTCGTCTTCGTCGGCGCGATGCTCGCCGACGTCCCGCACACCCGTCCGATCTCGGTGTTCGTGTCGAGCGAGAACGCCTCGGTGCGCCAGGCCTTCGACGTCGACAAGTCCTCGTACGAGGGCCCGACGGGCATCCTCGGCGTGCTGTCCGACACGATGGACAAGGCCGGCCTCACCACCCTGTCGCTCTGGGCCTCGGTGCCGCACTACGTGCACAACGCGCCGTCGCCCAAGGCCACCCTGTCGCTGCTCGACAAGATCGAGGAACTGACCGACGTGACCGTCCCCCGCGGCACCCTGCTCGACGACGCCACCGAGTGGGAGGAGGGCATCGACGCCCTCGCCGCCGACGACGAGGACATGGCGTCGTACATCGGGCAGCTCGAGCAGGCACGCGACACCGTCGACTCCCCCGAGGCGTCGGGCGACGCGATCGCCCAGGAGTTCGAGCAGTACCTGCGGCGCCGGGAGCGCAAGGACGGCAAGGACGGTGGCGGTCAGGCCGGCGAGGGTCCGTGGCGGCCCCCGCAGCCACCGCAGTAGCGGCGACCGACGGACGGACGGGAGGCCCGGTGCCAGCTGGCACCGGGCCTCCGGTCCGTCGTGTGGTCGGCTCGATGTGTCGGAACTCGCCGCTCAGGTGCGTCCGGGTTCCGGAGATGGCCGATCGCGCGCGTCGAGACGCCGGGGTTCCGGAACCTGGACGCCCGACGGCCACCAGACCGCTGCCGGCGCGGGAGGACGCGCGCGCGTCAGCCGATGCGGATGCCGAGCAGTGCGTCGACGACGTCGACGAGCTCCGGCGTGGAGCGGGTGCCGCCGGCAACCGCCGTGTCGACCGCCGCGACGGCCCCGGGCGTGTCGAGGTCGTCCGCGACCCGGGCTCGCAACCGGGCGACGACGTCGTCAGCGTCGTCGGCGTGTCCGGCCCCGCCGCCCACCCACGCGTCCCAGGTCGCCAGTCGGCGTGTCGCGCTGGCGAGTTCGGCGTCGAACCACTCCCAGTCGTCCGAGTACCGGTGCGACAGCAGGGCGAGGCGGATCGCCCGCGGGTCCGCTCCGTCGTCGAGCAGCCCGCGCACCGTCACCAGGTTGCCGAGCGACTTCGAGATCTTCTCGCCCTGGTAGGCGATCATCCCGGTGTGCACGTAGGCGTGCGCGAGCGGCTGGTGCGCGAGGGCCGCCGCGTGCCCCGCACTCATCTCGTGGTGCGGGAAGACCAGGTCGCTGCCCCCGCCCTGCACGCTGATCGGCAGGCCGAGCCGGTCACCGGCGATCACGCTGCACTCGATGTGCCATCCGGGACGTCCCACGCCGACCGCGCTCTCCCAGCTCGGCTCGCCCGCCCGGGCCGCGCGCCAGAGCAGGGGGTCCAACGGGTCACGCTTGCCCGGGCGGTCGGGGTCGCCGCCGCGCTCCGCCGACAGGGCGAGCATCGTCTCGCGGTCCATGCGGCTCTCGTCGCCGAGCGACCAGGACTCGGTCGGGCGGTTGACGTCGAAGTAGAGGTCGTCGCCCTCGCTGTCCGGTGTCGGCACGGCGTAGGCGGAGCCGGTCTCCTGCAGGAAGGCCACCGCTTCGGCGATCCGCTCGACCTCGTCCGTGACGGCGACGTAGTCGTCCGGGGGCAGGATGCGCAGGGCCTCCATGTCGCGGCGGAACAGGTCGATCTGCGAGGCTGCGAGGTCGCGCCAGTCCACGCCGTCCCGCGCGGCCCGTTCGAGCAGGGGGTCGTCGACGTCGGTCGTGTTCTGGGCGTACTCGACGTCGAGACCGGCGTCGCGCCAGGCACGGCCGAGCGTGTCGAACGCCAGGTAGGTCGCGGCGTGGCCGAGGTGTGTGGCGTCGTACGGGGTGATCCCGCACACGTACAGGGCGGCGCGGGCCTCGCCGTGGGTGGGGTCGACCGGCTTGCCGGTCGAGGTGTCGTGGACGACGGGTCGTGGACCGGAGCCGGGGACCTCGGGGACGGACGGGGCCTGCCAGGCCCTCACGGCTGGATCACCTGGAGCGACAAGAGCACGAGGAGAACGATACCGAGTGCAACTCGGTAGTACACGAAGGGCATGAAACTGCGCTTGCTGATGTAGTTCATGAACGCGGCGATCACGACGAAGCCGACGCCGAAGGCCACGACCGTCGCGACGAGCGTGTCGACGACGCCGAACGGCGCTCCGGTGTCGCCGAGGCTGGTCGCGGCTTCGTACAGCCCGGACAGGAACACCGCCGGGACGGCGAGCAGGAACGCGAACCGTGCCGCCGCTTCGCGGGTGTAGCCGAGCGCGAGCCCCATGGACACCGTGGCGCCGGACCGCGAGACGCCGGGGACCAGCGCCAGCACCTGCGCCAGACCGATCAGGATCCCCCCGCCGAACGTCATGTGCTCGATGCGCCGTTCCTTGCGGCCGACACGGTCCAGCACGCCGAGGACCACGCCGAACACGATCAGGACGACCGCGACGATCCACAGCGACCGGAACGTGGTCTCGATCGTGTCCTGCAGCAGGAGTCCGACGACGCCGATCGGGATCGTGCCGAGGATCACGAGCCAGCCCAGCCGCACGTCCGGGTCGTTCCGCGGCACCTTGCCCGACAGCGCTCCGAACCACCGCCGGACGATGCGCGTGATGTCGCGCCAGAAGTAGATCAGCACGGCCGTCTCGGTACCGAGCTGCGTCACGGCGGTGAACGCGGCGCCCGGGTCCTGCGCATCGGGCAGGAAGAGGCCGACGATGCGCAGGTGGGCGCTGGAGGAGACGGGCAGGAACTCGGTGAGTCCCTGCACGAAGCCGAGGAAGATCGCCTCGAGGATGTGCACTGGCGCGGCCTTTCCGGAGCGGGGCTCGGTCGTGTCTGTCGTGGCCGGGTCGGAGGTCGCCCCGGCGACCAGCAAGTCTCTCAGTACGACCCGAGCAGGTCGCCGAGCACACGCCGACCGAAGGCCAGGGAGTCCAGCGGCACCCGCTCGTCGACACCGTGGAACATCGCGGGGAAGTCGATCCCGGCGGGCAGCTGGAGCGGGACGAACCCGTAGCCCGCGATGCCCAGGGTCGACAGCGCCTTGTTGTCCGTCCCGCCCGACAGCAGGTACGGCAGCACCGGCGCACCCGGGTCGTGCCGGCCGAGCACGTCCCGCACGGCGTCGACGAGCGGCCCGCCGAAGTCCTGCTCGAGCCCGACGTCGCGGAAGGACGTGATGACCTGGACGTCCGGCCCGGCGAGTTCGCGCACCCGGGCGAGGACCGTCTCCTCGTCCCCCGGCAGGCAGCGGACGTCGATCAGGGCCTCGGCCGCGTCGGGGATGACGTTGTGCTTGTACCCGGCCTGCAGCACCGTGGGGTTCGACGTGGTGTGCAGCGCGGCGTGGATGAAGCGTGACGCCGAGCCCGTGGCAAGCGCGATCTCGTCCGGGCCGGTGACCGCGGGGTCCACGCCGAGGAACCTGGCGACCTCGGTCACCATCGCGTCGGTCGTGGCCGACAGGCGGACCGGCCACTCCTCGCTGCCGATGCGGGCCACGGCCGCGGCGAGCTTCGTCACGGCGTTGTCGCGGATGACGTGCGAGCCGTGCGCCGCGGTCCCCGTCGCGACGAGCTTGAGCCACAGCAGCGCCTTCTCGCCGGTCTGCAGCAGGTAGGCGCGACGATCACCGAGCGTGATGGAGTACCCGCCGACCTCGCTGATGGCCGCCGTCGCGCCCGCGAAGACCTCGGGATGCTGCTCGACGACGTGGTGGGAGCCGAGGACGCCCCCGGCTTCCTCGTCGGCGAAGTACGCGATGACGAGGTCCCGGTCCGGGGCGCCCTGCGCGGCGATGACGTCGCCCAGTGCCGTCAGCATCATCGCGTCCATGTTCTTCATGTCGACGGCGCCGCGGCCCCAGAGCATGCCGTCGCGGACGTCACCGCCGAAGGGGTCGACGCTCCAGTTCGCCGGGTCGGCGGGGACCACGTCGAGGTGGCCGTGCACCACCAGCGCGGGCTTGTCGGGGTTCCGTCCGGGGACACGCGCGACGACGCTGACCCGGTCGGGTTCGGACTCGAACAGCTGCGGGGTAAGACCGAGTCCGCGGAGCTTCGCTTCGACGTAGTGCGCGGCCTCGGTCTCTCCCGAGGACCGGCCGTTCCCCCAGTTGCTCGTGTCGATCCGGATGAGGTCGCGCGCGATGGCCGCGGTGGCTTCGAGGTCGGTCGTGGTCGGCTCGAGTCCGGGGTCCGTCGTCATGCTGCAACGCTACCGGGCACCCGTGACGCCGGACGCGCCCGGGATGTCCGCCCGTGTTCAACCACCGTTCAGTCCCGTGCTAAGGTCTTCTCCGGCAGCAACGCCGGGGAAACCCGTTGTTCCAGCCCACAACTGAAGAACATCTGTCCGGATGGCGGAATTGGTAGACGCGCTAGCTTGAGGTGCTAGTGCCCGTATTAGGGCGTGGGGGTTCAAGTCCCCCTTCGGACACGCAGTGTTGAGACACGCGGCGAATGGCTCACCTTCGGGTGGGCCATTCGTTTTTGCGCGCCCGGATTCGAACAGTGGATGCGGCCGATCCGCCGACCGCGCGACATCCCCGACGTCGTACGACATCGACGGTGTCGCACCACCGGCACAGGACGCGACCACATGACGGACGGGAGGCCCGGTGCCAGCTGGCACCGGGCCTCCCGTCCGTCTGCGCGGTGGTGCCTACTTCGCCGCGTCGACGAAGGAGCGACGCGGGTCGGTCTCCTTGATCAGCGAGGTCGCGTCGCGGCCGGAGACCGCGCCGGTGATCCAGCCGATGACGATGCGCGCCTTGCGGTTGAGCGTCGGCATCGCGTACACGTGGTACGAGCGGTGCGCGAGCCACGCGAACAGGTTCGTCATCTTGATGCCCTTGATGTTGGCGGCACCCTTGGCCACGCCGTACGAGGCGACCGTGCCCACGGAGACGTGGCGGTACTCCTCGAGGGGCTTGCCCGTGATCGTCGCGACCACGTTGTCCGCGGCCACGACGGCCTGGCGGACGGCGTTCTGCGCGTTCGGCGGGTAGAAGGCCGGCTGCTTCTCGGCGGTCAGGTCGGGGACCTGCGCGACGTCGCCGAGGCCCCAGACGCCGGCGACGACCTCGTGGGTGTCCTCGGCCTCGACCTGGAGCTTCGCGTTGGCCGCGAGGTGCCCCTTCGGTCCGCGCGGCAGGTCGGACGCGTCGAGCAGCGGGTTCGGCTTCACGCCGGCGGTCCACACGAGCAGCCCGGTGGCGAACTCGTCGCCGTCGGAGAGCTTGACGACGCCACCCTCGCAGCTCGGCATGGTGGTCTTCAGACGCACGTCGATGCCACGTGCGCGCAGGGACTCGAGCGTCCACTTCGACAGCTCCGGGCCGACCTCGGGCGCGACGCGGTCGAGCGCGTCGATGAGGACCCAGCGGGGCTGCTCGCCGGCGAGCGACGGGTAGGTCTTGATCGCGGCCTGCGAGACGTCGAAGAGCTCGCCGATCGCCTCGACGCCGGTGTAGCCACCGCCGACGAAGATGCTGGTGAGCAGTCGACGACGCTCGTCCTCGTCACGCGTGGCCGCGGCCTTCGCGATGTTGTCGAGGAGCTTGGCGCGGACGTAGGCCGCCTCTTCGACGGTCTTGAAGCCGACGCCGACCTCCTCGAGACCGGGGGTCGGGAACGTGCGCGTGACCGAGCCGAGGGCGACCACGAGCTGGTCGTACCCGAGCGTGCGGTCGTCGCCGCCGGCCGTGGCGATCGCGACGGTCTTGTCTGCCGACGAGATCCCGGTCACCTTGCCCTGGATGACGCGCGTCTTCCGGAGCGCACGACGGAGCTCGACGGTGACGTCCTTCGGGTTGATGTGGCCGCCGGCCACCTCGGGCAGGAACGGCAGGTACGTGTAGTACGTGTTCTGGTCGACCAGGGTGATGCGCATCGGCACCGTCGCGGCGTGCTTCTGCAGCTGCTTGACGGTCGCGTAACCAGCGGAGCCGCCACCGAGGACGAGGACGTGAGGGATCGAATCTGCCATGGGTCTGGTCTACTCGATCAACCCTCAGCGCGTCATGTCCGCCGCGCACATCTGCCAGATCCGGTGCAGATCAACGACACCTGTCGTCTGAACTGCAGGGTGGGAAGGGTCAGCGTCCGTCGCGCAGCCGCCACCACGCGGTCTCGGCGAGGTCGACGCCCATGAAGACCCCGTGGGGCGTCCGTCGGGACTCGACCAGGCTGAAGCGCCGCAGGCGGTACCCGCCGCCGAACCGATCGATGATGGCCTCGGGCGACGAGTCGGCGGTGCGCTTGACGTGCCACGTGCGGTCGTCGACGGGGACGATCACGCTGCCACCGGCGCCGGGCGCGACACCATCACCGGCACCGGCACCGGCACCGGCACCGGCACCGGCGCTGGCACTGGCACTGGCACCGTCATCGCCGGCCGCCGATGCGGGACCGCAGGATGTCGATCCGCTTCTGGATCTGTTCGATGCTCGCCTGGGCGACGGCCGGTCCCCCGCTGATCCGCCGAAGCTCGGCGTGGATGGCCCCGTGCGGTTCGTTCGCGTGCCGCGACCAGATCGACACCAGACGCTGGAGTTCGGAGCGCTGTTCCTTGATGGTCAGGTACATCGGCCGGTCGGGCTCGGGCGCCCTGGGGGTCCCGTCCTTGACCGCGCGGCCCTTGGACCGTTTCGCCTGGGTCGCCTGCCGGGACCGGAGCAGGTCGCGGACCTGGTCGGGTTCGAGCAGCCCGGGGATCCCGATGAAGTCGAGCTCTTCGAGGGACCCGATCTCGCCGCCGGTGCCGAACTCGCCACCGTCGTAGAGCACCCGGTCGAACGAGGCCTGCGAGTCGAGGGCCTCGAACGGCTGCACGTCGAGCAGGCTCTCCGAGGCGCGGTCTTCCTTGTTGGCCTCGGCGACCAGCGCGTCCTCGGGGTTGTACATCCCGTCGTCGGCGTCCTTCGGGCGGTCGAGCGCGTGGTCGCGTTCGAGCTCGAGCGTGGCGGCGAGTGCCATCAGCCCCGGCACGCTCGGCAGGAACACCGACGCGGTCTCACCGCGACGACGGGCCCGGACGAACCGCCCGATGACCTGCGTGAAGAACAGCGGCGTGCTGGCACTGGTGGCGTAGACCCCGACGCACAGCCGTGGGACGTCGACGCCCTCGGAGACCATCCGCACCGCGACCATCCACCGCGAGGTGTCGGCGGCGAAGGCGCCGATGCGGCTCGACGCGGCGGCCTCGTCCGAGAGGACCACGGTCGGCCGCTCCCCCGTGATCCGCTGCAGGATCCGGGCGTAGGCGCGGGCGGTGGACGCGTCGGTCGCGATGACCAGGCCGCCGGCGTCGGGGACCCCGCGGCGCACCTCGGTCAGGCGCGTGTCGGCGGCGGAGAGGACCGCCGGCATCCACTCGCCCTCGGGTGACAGCGCCGTGCGCCAGGCCTGGGCGGTGATGTCCTTCGTGACCTGCTCGCCGAGGGAGGCCGACATCTCGTCGCCCATCCGGGTCTTCCAGCGCATCTGCCCGGCGTACGCCATGAACAGCACCGGCCGGACGACGCCGTCGACGAGGGCTCGGCCGTAGCCGTAGTTGTAGTCGGACACGGAGGTGCGGATGCCCTGCTCGTCCATGGCGTACTGGACGAACGGGATGGGCGCGGTGTCCGAGCGGAACGGTGTGCCCGACAGCGAGAGCCGTCGTGTGGCGCCGTTGAACGCCTCTCTGATGCCGTCGCCCCAGGTCAGCGCGTCGCCGCCGTGGTGGACCTCGTCGAGGACGACGAGGGTGCGGCCGCCCTCGGTGATCCGCCTGAGGACGTCGGGGTTCATGCCGACCTGGGCGTAGGTGACCGCCACGCCCTGGTAGTGCCGGCCGAACATGCCGTCACCGTTCTTGAACATCGGGTCGATGCGGATCGAGACCCGGTCGGCGGCGTCGGCCCACTGGCGCTTCAGGTGCTCGGTCGGCGCGACGACGACGAGGCGGTCGACCGTCCCCCTGGCCAGCAGCTCGGTCGCGAGCCGGAGCGCGAAGGTGGTCTTGCCGGCGCCGGGCGTCGCCGCGGCGAGGAAGTCACGGGGCTCGGTCTCGAAGTACTTGGTCAGCGCTTCGACCTGCCATGCACGGAGCTTCGACGCGGTCCCCCATGCCGCACGGTCGGGGAACGCCGGCGACAGGTGCTCGGCCGCCGCGTTGCCCGCGATCTCCGCCAGCTCGGCCGGCGCGAGCTCGGCGGTTGCCAGCTCGGCGGGTGCCGGCTCGGCCGGCGCCAGCTCGGCGGACACCCGGCCCGGTCGGGCCGCGTTCCCGGTGGTGTCGACCGGACCGACCGCCGCCGTGTCGGCTGCGGCGGTCTGCTGCTGTTCGTACTCCGCTGCGCTCACTTCGGGCGATTCTACCGTCACCCGATGTCCTGCCGGGCGTGAGGCGGGCGCTGCTCGGGCGTGCCGCGGACCAGCGATGCCGGACGCAGCACGCCGGCGCCGAACCGGGCGGTCACCGCGTCGACGGTGGTCTCGGTCTCACGCCACGGCGCGTCGTCGTCCCACAGGGCGTTGCTGGCGGCGGTCGGCACGAGGTTCTCGCCACGGACGCCGATGAGCCGGATGCGGTTGCCCGGTCGGTGCAGCACGTCGTAGAGCTCGACGGCTTCACGGTGGATCCGACGGGCGACGTCGGTCGGTTCCGCGAGGGTGCGGGACCGGGTCAGCGTGGTGAAGTCGGTGTACCGGACCTTGAGCGCGATCGTACGGCCCTGGACCTCGGCCCGACGCATGCGCACCGCGACCTTCTCGGCCAGACGGAGGAGTTCCCGCGCGACGGCGTCGCGCTCGGTCAGGTCGGTGCCGAAGGTGACCTCGTGCCCGATCGACTTCTCGCCGACCGCGGTGTCCACCACGCGCGGGTCGCGGCCCCAGGACAGGTCGTGCAGGCGATGTCCGCCCGCCGAACCGATCGCGTGGACGAGCGACTCGAGCGGTGTGGTCGCGAGGTCGCCGACGGTGCGGATGCCCCGTCGTTCGAGCACCTCTTGTGTCTTGCCCCCGACGCCCCAGAGCGCGGACACCGGCTGCGGGTGCAGGAACGCGACCGTGTCGGCCGCCGGCACGACGAGCAGCCCTGCCGGTTTCGCCCGGCTGGACGCGAGCTTCGCGACGAACTTGGTCGAGGCTGCACCCACCGAGCAGTGCAGGCCGGTCTCCTCGAACACCGCGCGGCGGATGGCCTGTCCGATCTGCCACGGCGTGCCGTACAGCCGGACGGCCCCGGCGACGTCGAGGAAGGCCTCGTCGATGCCGAGTCGCTCCACCCGGGGCGTGAATCGGTCGAAGACCTGCATCACCGCTCGGGACTTCGCCTGGTACTTCTCGAAGTGCGGCTCGACGATGACGGCGTTCGGGCAGCGCCGCTTGGCGACGGCCATCGGCATGGCGGAGTTCACGCCGTACCTGCGGGCTTCGTACGTGGCAGCGGTGACGACCGAGCGGTCGGAGTCGTGGCCGACGATCACCGGCAGTCCGACCAGGTCGGGGCGGTCGAGCAGCTCGACCGACGCGAAGAAGGCGTCCATGTCGACATGCAGCACCGTCGCCGAGACGTCGGCGACCGGCTGGTCAGAAACAAGTCGGTTGCTGCCGTCCTGCTTGCTCACGAGGCGATGGTGCCAGGGGCCACCGACACCGGTCCGAGCGCGTCGTTCGCGATCGTCCGTGCCGCCGAGTCGCGGGACGACGGGTGGTACTGCCCCGCCCGGACGTCCCGTGCCAGCCGCGCGAGCTCGGCGTCGGCGCGGAAGGCGCTGCCGCCCACGACCCGCATGGCCTCGTCGACGACGTGCTGCGCGGTGTCGACGGTGCGGGCCTTCGTCCCGACCAGCAGCGGGAACCAACGCCGCCCGTGGTCCTCGAGCTCGTCGACGTCACGGGCGAGCGCGTCGACCTGCAGCGCCACGGCGTCCACCGCTCCCCGCATGTCCGCGACCGCGCGACGCACGTCCGGGTCGTCACTCCGCAGCACGCCGTCCATCGACCGCCGCCGCTGCACGGACTGCACGGTGAGCTCGACGGCGCGCGACGCGATCCCGACGTACACCGATGCCACGAGCAGCTCGAACGCGGCGAAGACCCCGAACACGAGCGGATCGGCGGTCGGACCGACCGGCAGCGACCGGACGATGCGCTCTGCGGGGACGTGGACGCCCTCGAGCAGCGTCGTCCGGCTCTGCGTCGCCCGCATGCCGAGGGTGTCCCAGTCGTCCAGGTGCCGGATGCCCCCGTCCGAGCGCAGTGCGAACCCGTGCACGAGCCGCGGCTCGGACCCCGACGTGTCCTTGCCGAACACGCTCAGCACGTCCCACGCTGGTGCAAGCGACGTCGAGACCTTCGTGCCCGTGAACCGGAAACCGCCCGCGCCGTCCGGCTGCGCCGTCGTCGTCGAGTCGAAGAGCACGCGGTCGTTGCCGGGCTCGCTGACCCCGAAGGCCAGCAACCGGTCCGCCGCGGCGTGGTCCGTGACGGACTGGAGGAACGACTCGCCCCGGGCGGACGCGCTGCGGGCCGCCTGCACCCAGGTCTGGTGCATGCCGAGGGCCAGCGCGGTCGCCGGCGCGGCCTGGGCGAGCGTGCGCTGCACGGCCGCGGTCGCCCGGAGCCCGAGCCCGCTGCCGCCGTCCGCGATCGGGACACCGATCCGCAGGTACCCCGCCGCGCGGAGTTCGTCGAGGTCCTCGAACGGGAACGCGTTCTCCGCGTCGTACCGGGGTGCCCGCTCGGCGATCCGGGCGAGCAGGTCCTCGGGAACCGTCCAGGGGCGACGCTTCGTGCTCGTCGCGGAGTTGGCCTGGGTCATGGCACGAGACTACGTTCGGGAGGGTGTCAGATCGTCATCCGTGGTCCAGGTACGTCGCGATCGGTGACTCGTTCACCGAGGGACTCGGTGACCCCGACCCCACAGCACCGGGCGGCAACCGCGGGTGGGCCGACCGCGTCGCTGCGTTCCTGGCGAGCCGGACCGACGACTTCGCCTACGCCAACCTGGCCGTCCGCGGTCGGCTGCTGCAGCAGGTCATCGACGAGCAGGTCGAGGACGCGCTCGCGCTGCACCCCGATCTGATCACGGTGTCCGCCGGCGGGAACGACATCATCCGACCCGGCTCCGACCCGGACGAGGTGGCATCGCGGTTCGACAGGATGATGGCCGACCTGCGGCGAGACGGTGCCGACGTCGTGCTGTTCACCGGGCCGGACGTCGGCATGACACCGGTGCTCGGGATGGTGCGCGGCAAGGCGGCGATCTACAACGAGCACCTGCACGCCATCGCCCTGAAGCACGGCGCGATGGTCGCCGACATGTGGGCGATCCGCGGGCTGCGGGACCCGCGGATGTGGGCCCCGGACCGACTGCACCACTCCCCTGTCGGACACGCCACAATCGCCGCCGCAGTGCTGGACACGCTCGGCGTCGACCACGAACTGGCGCCCTCGACGCCCGAACCCCTGGCCGCCCGCCCGTGGCGCGAGGCCCGCGCCGAGGACCTCGGCTGGGCCAGGGAGTACCTGGTGCCGTGGGTGGTCCGCAGGATCAGGCACACGTCGTCCGGTGACGGCATCACCGCGAAGCGCCCGCACCTCGAGCAGATCGGCACCGGGGCGCGCGACGGCCGGTAGGGCAGCTCAGGCGCCCTCGAACGGGTTGGTCCACCGCCACCAGATGCCCGGGTCGGGGATCGCCTGCTCGAGCACCAGCGGCACCGAGACCGGCGCGTGGTCGGTGATCGTGAACCGGACCCGACCCACGCGCTCGCCCTTCGTCCCGAGCGTCACCGAATCGAGCTGTGCCTTCGCCCGCACGGAGGTCCGCCCCCAGACGAGCACCTCGGAGGCCTTGGCACTGACCGCGTCGGTCTCGTCCTTCCACGGGGTGGAGTACGTGCCGAAGGACTGTCCCGCGTGGGTCAGCGTCACCACGTGGAAGTTGTCGGCGACCGAGTGGAGCAGCCGCTGCACGTCCGAGTCGAGTGCGTCGTGGTCCACCCCGCCGAGCATCGCGCCGATCACCGTGACCGTGCGGCCGCCCCGCTCGTAGGTCGCGGCGAAGAGCAGGCACGCCCCGGCTTCGTCGAGGGTGCCGGTCTTGATGCCCTCGACGCCGTCGATCCCGAGCAGCTTGTTCGAGTTCTCGATGTCGCCGACGTCCGGCACCGTCACGGTCTTGGTGCCGACGACCTCCTTCACCACGGGGTTCGCGAGCGCGAGCTGCCCGAGGTCGACCAGGTCCGTCGCGGTCGAGGTGTTGCCGGCGTCGAGGCCGGTCGGCTCGTGGATCGTGGTGTCGTCGAGCCCGTGGTCGTCGAGCCAGGTCGTCGCCGCCTTCTGGTAGGCGTCGAGTGACCCGAACGCCCAGATGGCGAGGGAGCCGGCGTAGTTGTTCGCCGACTTCATGAGCATGACCTGCAGCGTCTGGTACTCGGACAGCTGCAACCCGGCAGGCATCGGCGCGACCTCGCCGTTCACCGCGAGGTACTTGGCGTACAGCCCCTGCATCTCCGGGGTGAACGCGATCGTCGGGCCGGCCTGTCCCCGTGCGAGCGGCTTGGCGTCGAGCACGACCAGCGCCGTGACGACCTTCGAGATGCTCGCGATCGACCGGGGCTTGGTGTCCCCACCGGTGCGGAGGCTCTCCGGGAAGTCAGTGGCCTCGACCGCAGTGGCCCCGTAGGACGGGAAGGACAGCGCCGGCAGGGTCGCGGTGGGCGCCGCGTACGACGTGGTCGAGGCGCTCGCCGGCGAGAACGGCACGAGCGCCGCAGCGACCAGGTACCCGATCGCCAGCAGCAGGACCGCGACGACCGAGATGGTCACCGGCCGGCGGACGGCGGAACGGGGGCGGCGGACGACTCGTGACACGACACCCGAGCGTACCGGGGGGCGGTACCGGCCATCTGGGGAACCGCCGGTCTGTGGAGAAGCCGCTCCGGGCCTCCAGGGTGTGGACGGACGACCGGGACGCGCGACCGCCGGCTAGCGCAACGCGCGCTGGGCGGCGGCGACCGCCCACAGTCCGACGGCGCTCGCCGCGGCCACGTTGAGCGAGTCGACCCCGTGGTGCATGGGGATGCGCACGGTGGTGTCGGCGGCGGCGATCGCGGCCGGCGTCAGCCCCTGCCCCTCGGTGCCCATCACGAGCGCGACCCGCTCGGGGACGTCCCGGGCGAACGCGTCCAGGTCGACCGAGCGGTCGGTCAGCGCCATCGCCGCCAGGTGGAAGCCCGCGGCGCGGAGTTCCTCGCCCGCGTGGGGCCAGTCACCGATGCGCGTCCACGGGACCTGCAGGACCGTCCCCATGCTCACCCGGACGCTCCGCCGGTACAGCGGGTCGGCGCACCGCGGGCTCACGAGCACGGCGTCCGCCCCGAGCCCGGCGACGCTGCGGAAGACGGCTCCGACGTTGGTGTGGTCGACGATGTCCTCGAGCACCACGACCAGTCGCGCGTCACGGACGACCTCGGCGACGCTCGGCAGCTCGGGACGCTGCATCGACGCGATCGCACCGCGGTGCATCCGGAACCCGGTGAGCTCCTCGAGCAGGGCGTCGGGGCCGACGAAGACCGGCCCGTCGTGGTCCGCGACGAGCGGCAGCACGTCGTCCAGCCACTTCTCCTGCACCAGGACGCTGCGGGGGACGTGTCCGGCCCGCACCGCGCGCTCGATCACGGTGTTGGACTCGGCGATGTACAGCCCGCCCTCGGGTTCGGTGACCCGCCGGAGGGCGACGTCGGTCAGCCGCTGGAAGTCGTCGAGGCGGGGATCGTCGAGGGTGTCGATGCGGACGGTGTGCACGGGGCTCGGTTCCTGGTCGTGTCCGCGCCCCGGCGGCGAGCCGGTCCCGTGCCGGCGGCGCGGGAAGGGGCGGGGACGGTCGGCTGTTGAGGGTACCGTGGACCCGATGGCGACGAGCGACGCGACGAGCGGTGCGACCGAGACGGCTGACGACCTCGACCGGGTCGCCGAGCTGCTCGCGGGCAAGCGCATCGCGGTGCTCTCCGGCGCCGGGCTGAGCACCGACTCCGGCATCCCGGACTACCGCGGCGCGGGCCGTGTGGTGCGCAAGCCGATGACGTTCCAGGAGTTCCGCGCCGACCCCGCCAAACGGCAGCGGTACTGGGCCGGCTCGCATCTGGGGTACCGGACCTTCGCGGCCGCCGCACCGAACGCCGGGCACCGGGCCCTCGCAGCGCTCGAACGCGCCGGGGTCGTCACGGGCATCGTCACGCAGAACGTCGACGGGCTGCACCTGCGCGCCGGGTCGCGGCGGGTCGTCGAGATCCACGGGTCGACCGACCGCGCGCTGTGTCTGACCTGCGGACAGGTCTTCGCGCGGGCCGACCTCGCCACCACGCTCGACACGCTCAACCCCTGGATCGACGAACCCGGCTCGGTGGTGCTCCAGCCCGACGGCGACGTCGAGATCACCGACGTCGAGCGCTTCGTCGTGCCGGCGTGCTCGGTGTGCGGCGGCGTCCTCAAGCCCGACGTGGTGTTCTTCGGCGAGTTCGTGCCCACCGAGAAGTTCGCCGAGTCCGTCTCGCTCGTGGCCGATGCCGACGCCCTGCTCGTCGTGGGGTCCTCGCTCACCGTCAACTCCGGCGTCCGCCTGGTCGACCACGCCGCACGCCGCAAGCACCCCGTCGTCATCGTGAACCGCGGCGCGACCCGCAGTGACCGCCGCGCCGCGGTCAAGATCGACGCCGGCACGACCGAGACGCTGCAGGAACTGGCCGACCGGCTCGTTCTGCGATGATCGACGCGTGACGACCCACCTGTACCTCGTCCGGCACGGCGAGACCGACTGGAACGCGCAACGCCGCATCCAGGGCTCGACCGACATCCCGCTCAACGACACCGGCCGGGCGCAGGCCGCCGCCACCGCCGAGCTGCTGGCACGACGCCGCTTCGACGCGGTCGTGGCGTCGCCGTTGTCCCGGGCTGCCGAGACCGGCGCGATCATCGCCGCCCGCCTGGGACTGCCCGAGCCGGCCGCGTACCCGGGAATCGCCGAGCGCTCGTACGGCGACGCCGAGGGACTCACCGACGACCAGGTCCTGGCGCAGTACCCGGACGACGTCATCCCCGGACGCGAGTCCCGCTCGGCGCTGCTGGCTCGCGTCACGGAGACGCTCGGCGAGATCGCGATCCGCTTCGACGGCGGCGTGGTCGTCGTGGCCACGCACGGCGCCGTCATCCGCAGCGTCGTCAACGCGGCGGCACCGGGCACGGCAGACCGTGTGCACACACCGATCCGCAACGGGTCGGTGCACTCGTTCCGCTGGGACCCTGAGCGATTCCACGCCGAACTCGTGGAGTTCGACGACCCGATCGAGGACGTCTCGGACGCTCCCGGCAAGTACGCCTCCGACTACCAGAACCCGCTCGAGCGCCGCAGCTGACCGCCGTCGCGACCGGCGGTCCCGTCGATCAGGACGGTCCGCCCGGGAACCCCGTGGCGCCGTCCGGTCGTGCACCCTGCGCCTGGGCCGTGCGCTCCGCGTGCCCGCCCTCGTCGGTGCGAGGAGCCAGTGGGTCCCCGAGGTGCTGCAGCCGCTTCGCCCGACGCGATGCCGACAGCGCCACGACCAGGGCGACCCCGACGACGAGCACGAACACGATCGACACCGTCAACCAGACCGACATGGCACCCCCTGCTCAAACCGGCAGCTGTGCACCGCCGGTCCCCCACGCTACCGCTCCATGGGTCGTTGCCGGATCGTTGTCGCGAGCAGGGCGAACGACGTCGCGGGCCGGACTAGCATCCCCTGCACCGGGACCGGCACGCGGCTCCGGCGCGGAAGGGGCGGGATGACCACTGAGGGACCCGGCGAGCACGGCCGCCACCGCGACTGGCTCGCCCAGGAGGACGAGGACGACGACCTCGGGCGTGCGTTCGGCCCGGACACGGCGTCGGTCCCGGTCCGCACGACCCCGCAGCGCGTGCGGTCATGGTCGCTCCTGCTGGTCGGACTCGTCGTCGTCGCCGTCGTCATCGTCGTGGCGCTCGGCATGATCGTCGGCGGCGTGCAGAACGGGGTCGGCGGTGTGTTCCCCCGCCCGCAGGCCGCCGGCGACCGGTTCGTCACCCAGGCCCAGACCCTGGACCACGTCACCGCAGCCAGCGCCGACGAACCGACGAAGACCTCGTTCGCCAGCTACGACGTCACGGCCCGGGTGAGCGCTGGCACGGCCATCGACCCGGCAGCGCAGACGGCACTGGTCGACCAGCTCAGCGCGTCGGCCGCGGCGACGAGCGGCAACGGCGTCACCATCTGGGCGGTCCTCGACCTGGGTACCGCCGACGTGGGCGTGTCGCGGTCGCGGGAACGCACCGAGCAGCGGCTGTCCGTCGCGCAGGCGGTCGCCGGCACCGCCGGCGTCCAGCAGGTGCGGTGCGTGTGGGTGGCGAGCGACACCGGACGCGCCGATGAGCCCACCGACCAGCGCGTCACGGTCGTCGCCGGCCCGACCGGCGTCGACGTCGAAGCCGTCCGGGCGCAGGTGACCGACGCGGTCCACCGGGTGTTCCCCGCCGCCGAGATCCAGGTCACCGCGGCGAAGAGCTGACCGGCCCGCCAGCCCGCGGGCCGCGTCAGCGCGCGCGGTCGGCGAGACGCGGTCAGCGCGCTCGGTCCGCGACCGCCCGCTCGACCGCCTGCAGCACGCGCTCGGCCGAGTCCGCCCACCGGAACCGGGCCGCCTGTGTGACCGACGCCGCCGAGGCGGACGCCCACCGGGCCTCCAGTCGGCGCACCGCCGCGGCGACCGCCGACGGCGACGACGGGTCGAAGTACTCGGCGACGTCGCCGCCGATCTCGCGGAAGATCGGGACGTCGCTGACCGCCACCGGCGTGCCGACGCCCATCGACTCGACCAGCGGGATGCCGAAGCCCTCGTCGTACGACGCCGTCACCAGCGCGGTCGCTGATCGGAGCGTGTCGAGGTACTCCTGGTCCGAGGCACCGTCGTGGAACACGACCGCCCCCGGTGCCAGGGCGTCGAGACGCGCCCGGTCGGCGTCCGACACGCGCGACATGCAGTGCAGGGTCCAGTCCGCGCCGAGGAGCGGCAGCGCCGCCGCGAGCGTCTCGACGTTCTTGTAGGGCATGAACGACCCCATGTAGACCAACGACCGCTCGCGCGGCCCGTCGGCAGGACGCACCGCCGCCGGGTCGGCGGCGTTGTACGCGACGGTGACCGGACGCCGCGTCAGCCGGTGCTCGGCGATCAGCCCGGCGGTGGTCTCCGAGACGGTGACGACCCCGTCGGCGCCGTTCAGCAGCATGCGCTGCGGCCACCACGCCAGGTGGAATGCGCGCCAACCGAGCCGGATCGGCCAGGAGAACTCGCGCGGGGGCGTGCGGTTGCGGTAGTAGATCAGGTCGTGGAGCGTCAGCACGAGCGCGTAGCGGCGTCCGCGCGACCCCATGGTCTGCATGGGCGAGAACACCGCGTCGAGGCCCAGACGGTTCACGTGCCGCGCCACCAGCGGCTCCCCCGGCTCGGTGGGCGCCGGGACCAGTTCCCAGGGCAGCTCCGCCGGCAGGGACTCGCGCTGGCGCTCGTCGCTCACCAGCAGCACGACGTCGTGCCGGTCCGGCAGGTGGGCGACGACGCCGGCGGTGAACCGGCTGATGCCGTCGTGCCGGCCGATCCGGACGTACCGGCAGTCGATCCCGATCCGCAGGCGCGTCACGATCCCTCGCCCTGGGTCGGCTTCGTCCTGGAGGCCCGACCCGGCTTGGCAGGGCGCGGTGCCTTCCGGACGGGGTCGGCCATCCGGCGCAGGGTCGGCTGGGCAGCGGCGGCGGGCGTCTCGTAGTGCACCAGGTGCCCGACGTCCGGTACGACGACGAGCTCGGCGTCGTGCAGGCGGGCCGCCAGCGCCCGCTGTTCCGGCAGCGCGGTGATGTCGTCGCGCTCGGCCGCGATCAGCAGCACGGGCACGCGGATCCGGTCGGCGTACTCGGAGACGTCGTGGGTGACCGAGGTGCGGAACGCCTCGAGCACGCTCGTGCGGTTCGCGAACGCCGAGAAGTACCGGTCGTGCTGGTCGTGCACCCATCGGCGCATCGCCGGGTCGTGCGACTTCAGCATCGCGACGCTCATCGCCCGGACGATGCCGCGGTTCCGCAGGATCCCGAGACCGATCGGCCGCGGCAGGGCGGCCCCGGCGCGGTAGTAGGCGATCGCGATGCCGGTGCCGACGGCGCGGGGACCCTGCAGTGCGGGTGCGGCGATCGGGTTGACCAGGACGAGCAGCCGGGTGTCGAGCCCGGCGGCGACGGCGGCGGACACCACGATCGAGCCGAACGAGTGCCCGAGGACGACGGCCGTCCGGTCGAGACCGAGCGCCCCGTGGAACCCACGCAACCAACCGACGTACCCGTCGATGTCGGACGTCGGCAGCGGGTCGGACACGCCGAAGCCGGGCAGGTCCGGGACGATCACCCGCACGCCGGTCAGGTGGGCCGCGATCGACTCGAGTCCGTGGTGGTCACCGCGGAAGCCGTGCACCGCCAGGACGGTCTGCGTGGCGTGTCGGGGGCCGTACTCCCAGAAGTGCGTGGTGCGGCCGTCGACCTCGACAGCGCGGTGCACGACGGGCGTCGCGGCCATCAGCGACGAGTACGGGGACAGGACCGGCGGTTGCATCCGCGCCAGTCTATGGAACGCACTCGGCAGCAGCCGCCTATCGTGTCCGGAGCGGGTCGTTTCACGGGTCCGCCGACTTTCGACGAGGAGCACGGTTGACCTTCACAGCCCCGATCCAGCTGCCCGGACTGACCCTCGACCCTCAGTGGTACAAGCGCTCGGTGTTCTACGAGTGCATGATCCGCTCGTTCGTCGACTCGAACGGCGACGGCATCGGTGACATCCAGGGTGTGATCGGCAAGCTCGACTACCTGCAGTGGCTCGGCGTCGACGCACTCTGGCTCCCGCCGTTCTTCAAGTCGCCGATGCGCGACGGCGGGTACGACATCGCCGACTACCGGGCGATCCTGCCCGAGTTCGGCACCCTCGACGACTTCCGCGAGCTCGTCACGAAGTCGCACGAGCGCAACATGCGCATCGTCATCGACATGGTGATCAACCACACGTCGGACCAGCACGAGTGGTTCCAGCAGTCCCGCGAGGACCCGGACGGCCCGTACGGCGACTTCTACGTCTGGCGGGACACCGACGAGGACTACTCCAACATCCGCATCATCTTCGTCGACACCGAGGAGTCGAACTGGACGTTCGACCCGGTCCGCCGGCAGTTCTTCTTCCACCGGTTCTTCTCGCACCAGCCCGACCTGAACTTCGAGAACCCGGCCGTCGTCGAGGCCGTGTACGACGTCGTGCGGCACTGGCTCGACCTGGGCGTGGACGGACTGCGGCTCGACGCCATCCCCTACCTGTTCGAGTCGGAGGAGGGCAACGGCGAGGGTGAGCCGGAGACCCACGAGTTCATCAAGAAGCTCCGGTTCATGGTCGACGACGAGTACCCCGGTCGCGTCCTGCTCGCCGAGGCGAACCAGTGGCCCCGCGAGACCGCCGCGTTCTTCGGTACCGACGAGGAGCCCGAGTGCCACATGGCGTTCGACTTCCCGGTGATGCCGCGCATCTTCTACTCGCTCCGCGCGCAGCACGCGTCGGAGCTCAAGGCGATCCTGTCGGAGACCCTCGACGTGCCCGCGTCGGCGGCGTGGGGCGTGTTCCTCCGCAACCACGACGAGCTCACGCTCGAGATGGTCAGCGAGGAGTACCGCCAGGCCATGTACGGCTGGTACGGCTACGACCCGCGCATGCGCTCGAACATCGGCATCCGCCGTCGTCTGGCGCCGCTGCTCGACAACTCCCGCGCCGAACTCGAGCTCATCCACGCGCTCCTGTTCTCGCTGCCCGGTTCGCCGTTCCTGTACTACGGCGACGAGATCGGCATGGGCGACAACATCTGGCTGCCGGACCGCGACTCCTCGCGCACGCCGATGCAGTGGACGCCGGACCGCAACGCCGGGTTCTCCACCGCTGACCCTGGCAAGCTCTACCTGCCCGTCGTGCAGTCGCTCGTCTACAACTACGCGCAGGTCAACGTCGAGGCCCAGCTCGCCCAGTCCCGGTCGCTCTTGCACTGGGTCCGCAACGTCATCCACGTGCGGAAGGCGCACCCGGTGTTCGGCCTCGGGTCGCTCGCGGTGCAGGACACCGACAACGAGAGCGTGCTCGCCTTCGTCCGCTCGTGGGAGGGCTCCGGCACCCAGTTCGGGCCCTCCGCCGAGGACGTCCTCTGCGTGTTCTCGTTCACGGTGAACCCGACCACGACCACGATCACGGCGCCGCAGTTCGCCGGGCGTCCCCTGTACGACCTGTTCGGTGGCAGCTCGTTCCCGTCGTTCGACGACGAGGGCAAGGTCACGCTGACACTGGGGACGCAGTCGTTCTACTGGTTGCACGTAGGCGCCGCGCCGAACGCCTGACAGGCGGGTCGCGCGGGGCGTGTCGGTGTGTCGCGTTAGCCTGACGAGCGTGACGTTCCCCACCGCACAGCTCGACTCGCCCGCACCGGCGCAGGACCTCTCGACCCGGCCCTGGTGGCACGCGCTCGGGGTGTTCGACCTCGAGACCACCGGCATCGACGTCGAGACCGCCCGGATCGTCACCGCGCACGTCGGCCTGATCGACATGACCGGTCGCAGCATCGTCGAGGGCTCGTGGCTCGCCGACCCCGGGGTGCCCATCCCCGAGCAGGCCTCGGCGGTGCACGGCATCAGCACGGAGCGCGCCCAGGCCGACGGCCGACCGGCCGGCGAGGTCGTGGCCGAGATCGTCGCGGCAGTCGAGGCCGTGTTCGCCCGGGGCATCCCGCTCGTGATCTACAACGCGCCGTACGACCTGACGCTGCTCGACCGTGAGGCCAAGCGTCACGGCATCGCCTCCCCCGTGATCGGCAACGTCGTCGACCCGCTCGTCATGGACAAGGCGCTCGACACCTACCGCAAGGGCAAGCGCACGCTCGAAGCGGCCGCCGAGCTGTACGGCGTGACGCTGTCCGACGCGCACGACGCCGGGGCCGACGCGATCGCCGCCGGACGCGTGGCGCAGGCCATCGCGGCGAAGTACCCCGACGACCTCACCGTCTCCGCCGAGGAACTGCACCGCAAGCAGGTGGCGTGGTGCGCCGACCAGGCGGTCTCGTTCCAGGAGTACATGCGCAAGAAGCGCGACCCGTCCTTCGTCGCCGACGGCCGCTGGCCCCACCGCACCGCCGACTGACCGGCCCGCGTTCCCGCGGTGTCGAACGGCTCGGCACAACGAAAACCGGCTCGAACCAGGCGCGTCCCTGGTTCGAGCCGGTTTCCGTTGTGCGACGCCGATCCGCGCCGCCGCACACGCACGCGACGACTGCGAATGCAGAACGGGCGGCCCTCCCGGAGGAGGACCGCCCGTTCACCGCGCGAGGCTGCTTACTTGGAGAAGCCCTTGAAGCGCTGGTTGAACTTCTCGACGCGGCCGGCCGAGTCGAGGATGCGCTGCTTGCCCGTGTAGAACGGGTGCGAGGCGGACGAGATCTCGACGTCGATGACCGGGTAGGTCGCACCGTCGAGCTCGATGGTCTTGTCGCTGTTCGCGGTCGAACGCGTCAGGAACGTCTCACCGGAAGCCAGGTCGCGGAAGACGATGGCGCGGTACTCGGGGTGGGTGTCGGTCTTCATGAGATTCCTCGGTGTGGATTGCGTGTTGAGAGAGGCGGATGCCCCGGAAGTCAGTGGCTCACGCCAGCCGTCCACGTTACCAGACGGAGAGCGCGATGTGGAGCAGGCTCAGGCGGCGCGCGCCGTGAACCGGCCGGCGTCCTTCGTGACCGTGAGGTCGATCCCGAACGCCGTCGTCAGGGTGTCGGCGGTCAGGACCTCGTCGATCGGCCCGGCGGCCTGGACGTGCCCGTCGGCCAGGACCAGCGCGTGCGTGAAGCCCTCGGGGATCTCCTCGACGTGGTGCGTCACGATGACGATCGCGGGTGAGTCGGAGCTCTGCGCGTAGCCCCCGAGGGTCCGGACGAGGCTCTCGCGGGCGCCGAGGTCGAGCGAGGCGGCCGGTTCGTCGAGGAACAGGATCTCGGGGTCGGTCATCACGGCCCGGGCGATCTGCACCCGCTTCTGCTCGCCGTCGCTGAGCTCGCCGAAGGTCCGGTCGGTGAAGGCTCCGAGGCCCCACTCGTCGAGCACCCGCTGCGCGCGACGCACGTCGAGCTCTTCGTACTCCTCGTTCCAGCGACCCGTGACCGAGTACGCCGCCGTGAGGACCACGTCGATGACCTTCTCGGTCACCGGGATGCGACGCGCGAGGGCGGTCGAGGCGAACCCGATCCGGGGCCGCAGCTCGAACAGGTCGGCGCCGCCGAGTTCGGTCCCCAGGACCTCGACCTCGCCCGACGTCGGGAAGCTCTGCGCCCCCGCGACCTGCAGCAGCGTGGTCTTGCCGGCGCCGTTCGCGCCGAGCACGACCCAGCGCTCGTCGTCCTGCACCTCCCACGAGATGCCGTCGAGGATGGTGGCCCCGTTCCGGACCACGGACACGTCTGACAAGCGCACAACCGAGGGCATGCCCCAACCCTACGCGAGCGCGGCTGCCCGCAACGCCCACACGCCGGGACGTGACGGGAGGCCCGGGTGACGTCCGTCACGGACGTCACCCGGGCCTCCTGTCAGAGCCGGGACGGTGGTCGGCTCAACGAGCCGCCAGGACCTGGTCGTAGACCGCGCGCGTCCGCTTCGCGATCGCGGCCCAGGTGAACTCGGTCTCGACGCGCAGGCGGCCGGCGCGGCCCATCAGTTTGGCCAGCCCCAGGTCCGACAGGACCTCGTTGAGGGTGGCCGCCAGGTCGGCGACGTACTTGTCGGGGTCCGTCGGGGTGCCGGTGCCGTCGGTGGCCTGGTCGATCGGGACAATCCGCCCGGTCAGGCCGTCGGCGACGACCTCGGGGATGCCGCCGGTGCCGGTGCCGACGACCGGGATGCCGCAGGCCATGGCCTCGAGGTTCACGATGCCGAGGGGCTCGTAGATCGACGGGCAGACGAAGACCGTGCCGGCCGTCAGGACCTTCACGATCTCGTCGTGGGCGAGCATCCGGTCGATCCAGACGACGCCGTCACGCTGCTGGCGGAGGTCCTCGACGAGGCCGGTCACCTCGGCCAGGATCTCCGGGGTGTCCGGCGCGCCGGCGCACAGCACGACCTGGACCTCGGGCGGCAGGGACGCCACCGCGCGGAGCAGGTACGGCAGGCCCTTCTGTCGGGTGATCCGTCCGACGAACACGACGCTCGGGCGGTCGGGGTCGATGCCGAGCGCACGGACGGCGTCGTGGTCGACCTGCGGCTGCCAGGCCTCGACGTCGATCCCGTTGTAGACGACGCGCACCTTGGCCGGGTCGATCGACGGGTACGACCGCAGGATGTCGGCACGCATCGCCTTGGACACCGCGACCACCGCGTCGGCCTGCTCGAAGGACTCGCGCTCCATCCAGCTGGACAGACGGTAGCCGCCGCCGAGCTGCTCGGCCTTCCACGGACGGAGGGGCTCGAGCGAGTGCGCGGTGACGACGTGTGGGATGCCGTGCGTCAGCTGGGCGAGACGGCCAGCGGCGTTGGCGTACCAGGTGTGCGAGTGCACGATGTCGGCGCCCTGGACGTCGGCGGCCATCTGGACGTCGGTCCCGAGTGCCTGCAGCGCGCCGTTCGCGTCAGCGAGACCCTCGGGGGTGCGGTAGGCCCACACACCTTCTTCGTCGCGGAACGCGCCGAAGGCACGGACCCGCACCTCGGTGTCGGTCCCGGACCGCAGGGCCGCGGTCAGTTCGGCCACGTGGACACCCGCTCCGCCGTAGACCTCCGGCGGATACTCCCTGGTCAGTAGATCGACTCGCACGGACTCAACGTAACGGGTTCACACTCCGGACGCCTACTGTGAACCCCATGGCACCAAAGAAGGTCTTCGGCATCGTCCTCGCCGGAGGCGAGGGCAAGCGGCTCATGCCGCTCACTGCCGACCGCGCGAAGCCCGCTGTCCCGTTCGGCGGGAACTTCCGCCTCGTCGACTTCGCCCTCTCCAACCTGGTCAACTCCGGGTTGCAGAAGATCGTCGTCCTGACGCAGTACAAGTCGCACAGCCTCGACCGGCACGTCGCCGAGACGTGGCGCATGGAGGGCCTGCTCGGGTCGTACGTCGCGTCCGTGCCCGCGCAGCAGCGCCTGGGCAAGCGGTGGTTCGCCGGGTCGGCCGACGCGATCCTGCAGTCGCTCAACCTGCTCCGTGACGAGCGGCCCGACATCGTCGTCGTGGTCGGCGCGGACCACGTCTACCGCATGGACTTCTCGCAGATGGTCGAGGCACACATCGCGTCGGGCCGGAACGCGACCGTGGCGGCCATCCGCCAGCCGATCGGCCTCGCCGACCAGTTCGGCGTGATCCAGGTCGCCGACGACGACCCGACGAAGATCGAGGCGTTCCTCGAGAAGCCGAAGGACGCCGTCGGGCTCGCCGACTCCCCCGGCGAGATCCTGGCGTCGATGGGCAACTACGTCTTCAACGCCGACGCACTGGTCGACGCCGTCCTGCGCGACGGACAGATCGAGACGAGCGACCACGACATGGGTGGCGACATCGTGCCGGACTTCGTGTCCCGCGGCGACGCCGGCGTGTACGACCTGCAGCGCAACGAGGTCCCCGGCTCGAACGACCGCGACAAGTACTACTGGCGCGACGTGGGCACGATCGACTCGTTCTACGACGCGCACATGGACCTCATCGCGCCCGTGCCGGTCTTCAACCTGTACAACACCGACTGGCCGATCTTCAACCAGCAGACCAACCTGCCGCCGGCCAAGTTCGTGCGCGACGGCAACGGCAACACGGGGTCGACCGTCGACTCCATCGTGTCGCTCGGCTGCCTGATGTCCGGTGCGCAGCTCGAACGCAGCGTCATCGGGCCGTGGTGCACCGCCGACTCCGGCTCGAAGGTCCTCGACTCGATCGTGTTCGAGCGCGCGACCATCGGTGCCGGGGCCGTCGTGAACCGGGCGATCCTCGACAAGGACGTGGTGCTCGCACCGGGCGCCCGCGTCGGCGTCGATCGCGCGGCGGACGAGGCGCGGGGCTTCACCGTGACCGAGTCGGGCATCACCGTCGTGGGCAAGGGCGTCCGGGTCGAGGCGTAGCCCCGGCGCGCGGTCGGGCGCATGCCCGGACGCGCGACGTCACAGGGTGCGCGGCACCGCTACCGTGGTGGCGTGCCGCGCTTCCTCGTCGTCCTCGATGCCGACTCCACCCTGCTCGAGGACGAGGTCATCGAACTGCTCGCCGAGCACGCCGGGACCCGACCACAGGTCCAGGCGGTCACGGAGCGCGCCATGCGCGGGGAACTCGACTTCGCCGAGAGCCTGCGGGAGCGGGTCGCGACCCTGGCGGGCCTCCAGGCCGACGTCGTGGAGCGCGCGCAGCGGGCGGTCCGTGTCACGGTCGGCGCTGACGAGCTCGTGCGCGGCGTGCACGCCGCAGGTGGCACGGTCGGCGTGGTGTCCGGGGGGTTCCACGAGGTGCTCGACCCCTTCGCTGCCCGGCTCGGGCTCGACCACTGCCGGGCGAACCGGCTCGAGGTGGTGGACGGCGTGCTGACCGGGCGGGTCCTCGGCGACGTCGTCGACGCTGCGGCGAAGGCCGCGACCCTGCGAGCGTGGGCTGCCGAGGACCGCGTGCCGATGACCAGGACCGTCGCGGTCGGGGACGGCGCGAACGACCTCGCGATGATGGCGGCGGCCGCACTGGCGGTGGCGTTCGACGCGAAGCCGCGCGTGCGCGACCAGGCTGACGTCGTGGTCGTGGACCGCGACCTGTCCCCGGTGCTCGCGGCGCTCGGGCTGCGCGGGTAGCGCCAAGCGCCGAGCCGGGCCGAGCCGAGCCGGGCCTGGCCGGGCCGGGCCGGGCCGGGCCGGGCCGGGACTAGTGGCCCATGCCGAGGCCGCCGTCGACCGGGACGACCGCGCCGGAGATGTACCCGGCGCCGTCGCCGGCCAGGAACAGCGTGGCGTCGGCGACGTCGTCCACGGTCCCGTACCGCGCGGCCGGGATCTGCTTCTTGAACTCGGCCTGCAGCTCGTCGGGCAGCGCAGCCGTCATGTCGGTCTGGATGAAGCCGGGCGCCACCACGTTCGCAGTGATGCCGCGGGAACCGAGTTCGCGGGTGATCGACCGCGCCATGCCGACCAGCGCGGCCTTCGAGGACGCGTAGTTGACCTGCCCGACCTGGCCGTACGCGCCGACGACGCTCGACATCAGCACGATCCGACCGAACTTCGCCTTCATCATGCCCTTGGTCGCACGCTTGACCACCCGGAACGTCCCGGTGAGGTTCGTGTCGATCACGCTGGTGAAGTCCTCTTCCGACATGCGGAGCAGGAGCCCGTCGTTCGTGATGCCGGCGTTCGCGACCAGGACCTCGACCGGGCCGAGCTCCTGTTCCACCCGGGTGAACGCCGCGTCGACCGACGCCGAGTCGGTGATGTCGGCCTGCACGGTGAGGGCGCCCTCGGGCCCGCCGTCGCCGCTGCGCGAGGTGACCGCGACCCGGTGCCCGGCGGCGACGAACCGTGCGGCGAGGGCGTGGCCGATGCCGCGGTTGCCGCCGGTGACGAGGACGGTACGGGGGGTGGTCATGGGCGCTCCGTTCGCTGGGTGCACGGGGTTGCTGCCCGGTGCACGGGGTCTTCCGCTCGGGCGTTCCGGGGGCTCCAGCGCCCGACACGCCCGCACGAGCCTACCGGGGCGGACGCGGACCGGACGATGCGGGCAAGTGTCGGTGGACGGGCTTAGGGTTGATCCTGGGCAGACGGAGATCGAACGCATGAAGACGACGCAACGCATGAAGTCAGCGCGAGGCATCAAGTCGACGCGCCACACGACGCAGAGCATCACGGCGCTGCCGGACACGCCGCAGCGCGACCGGAAGCACCGTCTCTCGCGCTACGTCTGGCAGATGGCCGTCCGCGTGATCCTGTTCGTCGGGGCCGTCCTGATCTACACCGTCTGGCACAGCCCGCTGCTCGCGCTCATCCCGATCGTCCTGGCCGGGGTCATCCCCTGGATCGCCGTCGTCGTGGCGAACGCCGGCAGCCACACCGAGTCCGACTACGTCGCCCCAGCCGGTGCGCTCGTCCGTGCGGCGGACTACGACCCGCGTCTGCGCGAAGCGCAAGAGGACGCACGGGCCCAGGCGTACCGCGACGAGCAGGAGCGCCTGCGGCAGAACGCGCAGCACGCACAAGAAGAGTGGCAGCGCAGCGGCGACCGCTCCCGTGTCTGGGGCCACCGCTGATGGGTGCGACCTTCGACCTGTTCACCGAACCGGGGTCGACCCCGGTCTGCTCGCGCGCCGGGTGTTCGACGCCCGCGGCGTGGCGCATCAACTGGCGCAACCCCCGGATCCACGCGACCGACCGCGTGAAGATCTGGGCGGCATGCGACGAGCACCGCGACTTCCTGGCCGGGTACCTGCGCTCTCGCACGTTCCCGGTGCGCGTGACCGGCCTCGACGAGGACGTCGAGCGCCTCGACGACACCAAGCAGCACGACGCGCCCAAGAACGACGTCGGCGAACGGGCGCGCGCGGCCAACGAGCGATGACCGAGTTCGACCCCCGCAGCCGGTACGGGCGACGCCACGCCGAGCGCATCGAGCGGGCCGCCCAGCAGGACCGTCCGTCCGCGGGCGAAGCACCTCGTGGCACCGATGAGCCGTTCGTCGGCTGGGGGTTCGTCCGCAGCCGACGATGGCTGGGGTACCTCGCCATCGCGGTTGGCTTCGCGATCCTCTGCACCCTGTTCGGCATGTGGCAGTGGGACCGCCGCAACGAAGCCGTGCGTGAGAACCAGCAGATCGCCGCCAACTACGACCACACCCCGGTCCCGGTCCAGGACGCCCTGCCGCGCGCGGGCAGCTGGGACGACGACCAAACCTGGTTGCGCGTCGAGGTCACCGGCCGCTACGACACCGACGACCAGCTCCTCGTCCGCAACCGCGTGCACAACGGCCAGCCCGGGTTCGAGGTCCTGACGCCGCTCGTCACAGCCGATGGCCGTGCGTTCGTCGTCGACCGCGGCTGGGTGCCGACCGGCAACCGCCAGGACGCGCCCGACAGCGTGCCGTCGCCCCCGTCCGGTCAGGTGACGGTCATCGCCCGGCTGCAGCAGAGCGAACCGCGCATCCCCGGACGCACCGACCCGGCACACACCGACCAGGTGCAGTCCGTCACGCTCACCGACGTCGCGAAGAAGGTGGACGCCCCGATCTGGACCGGCGCCTACGGTCAGCTGGCGTCCGAGTCCCCTGCGCCGACCCAGGCCCGCCCGTTCGGATGGGACCGCCCGAGCGCCGACACCGGGTTGCACCTGAGCTACTTCATCCAGTGGTTCATGTTCGCGGCCGGGGGCTTCGGCTTCCTGGCGTACCTGATGGTCCAGGAGTACCGCAACCTGAACCAGGACGACCCCGAGGAGCGCGAGCGCGCCCTCGAACGACAGCGTCGCAAGGACGCCAAGCCGAAGACCGATGCGGACGTCGAGGACGAACTGCTCGAGTCGCGCTCCTGACCGGACAGAGTCGCGCTCCTGACCGGACACACGACCCGTCCGGGCAGCGCGGTGGTCGCTACGCCAGCTCGATGAGCTCGGCGTAGTCCTTGTTCCAGTGGTCCTCGGTGCCGTCCGGCAGCAGCAGCACACGCTCGGGGTTGAGCGCCTCGACGGCGCCGGTGTCGTGGGAGACGAGCACGACGGCCCCCTCGAACCCGGCCAGGGCGTTGAGGATCTCCTCGCGCGATGCCGGGTCGAGGTTGTTCGTGGGCTCGTCGAGCAGGAGCACGTTCGCGCCCGACACGACGATCATCGCGAGCGACAGCCGGGTCTTCTCGCCGCCGGAGAGCACGCCGGCCTTCTTGTAGCCGTCGTCGCCGGTGAACAGGAACGAACCCAGGACGCGGCGGGCCTCGGTCTCGTTGAGGTCAGTCGATGCCGAGACCATGTTCTCGATCACCGTGCGGTTGATGTCGATGTTCTCGTGTTCCTGGGCGTAGTACCCGATGCGCAGGCCGTGACCGGGCTGGATCTCCCCCGTGTCCGGAGCGTCCGCGCCGGCGAGGATCCGCAGCAGCGTGGTCTTGCCGGCACCGTTGAAGCCGAGGATGACCACGCGGGAACCGCGGTCGATCGCCAGGTCGACGCCCGCGAAGATCTCCAGCGACCCGTAGGACTTCGACAGTCCCTCGGCCATCAGCGGCGTACGACCACACGGGGCCGGCGTGGGGAAACGGATCTTCGCGACCCGGTCGGCGACGCGCTCGTCCTCGAGGCCTGCGAGCAGCTTGTCGGCTCGCGCGACCATCTGGTGCGCCGCGGCGGCCTTCGACGCCTTCGCGCCGAACCGGGCGGCCTGGTCCTTCAGCGTGGCGGCCTTCTTCTCGGCGCCGGCACGCTCCTTGCGGCGGCGCTCCTCGTCGGCGACGCGCTGCCGCTGGTACAGCTTCCAGCCCATGTTGTAGATGTCGATGGTCTGGCGGTTGGCGTCGAGGTAGAACACCCGGTTGACGACCTCGTCGACCAGCTCGACGTCGTGGGAGATCACGATGACGCCGCCGGGGTAGGTCTTCAGGTGCTCACGGAGCCAGACGACGCTGTCGGCGTCGAGGTGGTTGGTCGGCTCGTCGAGGATCATCGTCTCGGCGTCGGAGAACAGGATGCGCGCGAGCTCGATGCGACGACGTTGACCACCGGAGAGCGTCTTGAGCTGCTGGTCGAGGATGCGGTCCGGCAGCTTGAGGTTCGACGCGATGGACGCGGCCTCGGCCTCGGCCGCGTACCCGCCGAGCGCGTTGAACTGGTCATCGAGGCGGGAGTACCGGCGCATCGCCTTGTCGGCGACGGCGGCGTCCGCGCTGGCCATGTCGACCGTGGCGAGACGGATGCCCTCGACGAGCTCACCGAGTCCGCGGGCATCGAGGATCCGCTTGCGGGCGGTGTCCTCGGGGTTGCCCGAGCGCGGGTCCTGCGGCAGGTAGCCGATCTCGCCGGTGCGTTCGATCTTGCCGTCGGTCGGCGGCTGCTCCCCCGCCAAGGCCTTGGTCATCGTGGTCTTCCCGGCGCCGTTCCGGCCGACGAGACCGATCTTGTCGCCCTTCTCCACTCGGAAGGACACGTTCTCCATCAGGAGGCGAGCCCCGACGCGGATCTCGAGGTCGTGCACGGCAAGCACAGTGGAAGTCCAATCAGTTGGTGGTTGTGCACAACGGTGTGTGCGTGGGGTGCACCGCTACGCTGACGGGACCGGCTGTCCCAGAACAGGGACCAGCAGTCCATTCTAGGAGAATCCATGACGAACGCCACCGGGTTCGCTCCCCGCGCAGTCCTCGCCGACCGCCTCCGCACGCACGGCCTGGCCACGAACGTCGCCCTCGTCGCCGGTGGTGCCCTCTTCACGGCCGCCATGGCGCAGGTCGAGATCCCGATGTGGCCGGTGCCGATCACCGGCCAGACGCTCGCAGTCGTGCTCGTCGGTGCCACCCTCGGCGCACGCCGGGGCATCCTGTCGATGCTCGTGTACGCCGTGGCCGGACTCGCCGGAGCGCCCTTCTTCGCGGACATGCAGGGCGGCCTCCACGCGCTGTCGCTGCCCAGCTTCGGCTACGTCATCGGGTTCGTCCCGGCGGCGGGCGTCATCGGGTGGCTCGCGCGCCGCAACTGGGACCGCAGGGTCGGCCGCGCCGCGGTCGCGTTCACACTGGCGAGCGCGATCCCCTTCGTCACCGGTCTGCCCTACCTGGCCGTCGCCCTCGGCGCGCTCGGCCTGCCGAACGACCTGCAGTCGGTGCTCGCGGCCGGCCTGTACCCGTTCATCGTGGGTGGCCTGGTCAAGGCGCTCATCGCCGCCGGCATCGTGCCGCTGGTGTGGAAGGCCGTCGGACGCCGCTGACGCACTCCCCACGAACGCTGAGGGCCCCGCACCGCACCGGTGTGGGGCCCTCGTGCGTGTCCGCGTGTCGACGGGCGTGGACGGGCGTCGACGGGCGTCGAGGTTCCGGAATTCCGGAACCTCGACGCCCGGCACCGTCCACCTGCGGAACCTCGGAAGCCGTGAGCGGCAAGTCACGGAACCGCACGCAGTGGCATGGACCCACACGACGAACGGGAGGCCCGGTGCCAGCTGGCACCGGGCCTCCCGTTCGTGTGCGAGGTCGCGACTAGATCGAGAAGCCGAGCGCGCGCATCATCTCGCGACCGTCGTCGGTGATGCGGTCAGGGCCCCACGGCGGCATCCACACCCAGTTGATGCGGAAGGCGTCGACGATGCCGTCGAGCGCGTTGGCGGTGTCGCCCTCGATGACGTCGGTCAGCGGGCAGCCCGCGCTGGTGAGCGTCATGCTGATGATGAGCGCCGTCGCCTCGTCGTCCCAGGCCAGGTCGTAGATGAGGCCGAGGTCGACGATGTTGACGCCGAGCTCCGGGTCCTGCACCTCTTTCAGGCCCTCGACGACCTCGTCGAACTTCTCCGGTGCGAGTGCGGTGATCATCAGTTGCCCGCCGCCGCTGCCTCGGCCTGCACGTACCGGTCGTAGCCCTCGTTCTCGAGGCGGTCGGCCAGCTCGGGTCCGCCCTGCTCGGCGATCTTGCCGGCGACGAACACGTGCACGAAGTCGGGCTTGATGTACCGGAGGATGCGCGTGTAGTGCGTGATGAGCAGCACGCCGAGGCCAGTGGCGGCCTTGGCGCGGTTGACGCCCTCGGACACGATCTTCAGCGCGTCGACGTCGAGTCCCGAGTCGGTCTCGTCGAGGACGGCGAACTTCGGCTTGAGCAGCTCGAGCTGCATGATCTCGTGACGCTTCTTCTCGCCGCCGGAGAAGCCCTCGTTGACGTTGCGCTCCGCGAAGGCCGAGTCCATCTTGAGGTCGGCCATCGAGGTGCGGAGGTCCTTGACCCAGCTGCGGAGCGCGGGGGCCTCGCCGTCGATGGCGGTCTTCGCCGTGCGCAGGAAGTTCGACACGGTCACGCCGGGGATCTCGACCGGGTACTGCATGGCGAGGAACATGCCGGCGCGGGCACGCTCGTCCACGCTCATGTCGAGCACGTTCTGTCCGTCGAGCGTGATCGAGCCGCCGACGACGTGGTAGCGGGGGTGACCGGCGATCGTGTAGGCCAGCGTCGACTTGCCCGAGCCGTTCGGGCCCATGATCGCGTGGATCTCGCCCTCGTTGATGGTCAGGTCGACGCCCTTGAGGATCTCCTTGACCCCCTGGTCGGCGTCGATCGAGACCTGCAGGTCGCGGATTTCGAGAGTGGACATTGGGTTCCTCCGGTTGCAGCTGGTGTGCGGCGTCAGCCGCGGGAAGTGAGTGGTGGCCGTGTCCGGCCGGAGCACATGGGGCTCAGTCGACCGGGACGGGGTCGTGCACGTCGACGTAGACCTCGCCGTCGCGGACCTCGACCCGGAACACGGGGACGGGCTCGTACGCCGGGAAGTTCTGCGGCTTGCCAGTGGTCAGCGAGAACTGCGAACCGTGGGCCCAGCACTCGAGCGAGTCCCCTTCGACGAAGCCCTCGGCCAGGGAGATGTCCCCGTGGGTGCAGGTGTCGCCGATCGCGTGCACGGTGCCGGCGGAGTCCTTCACGATCGCGACCGCGACGCCGTCGACGACGACGCGCATCGGGCTCTCGACCGCGATGTCCGTCTCGGCGCAGATCTTCTCGGCCATCAGGCGTCCGTGGTTCCGGTCGCGGGTGCAGCGAGCACGGTGCGTCCTTCGAGGAGCTCCTGCTCGACGGCCGCGATCAGGCGTGCCTCGAGCTCGGGGGCGCCGATCTTCTGGATGACCTCGACCAGGAAGCCGAGGACGACCAGACGCCGGGCCTCTTCTTCCGGGATGCCGCGGGCCTGCAGGTAGAACAGCTGCTCGTCGTCGAACCGACCGGTGGCGCTGGCGTGGCCGGCACCCTCGATGTTGCCGGTCTCGATCTCGAGGTTCGGGATGCTGTCCGCACGGGTGCCGTCGGTCAGGACCAGGTTCCGGTTCTGCTCGTACGAGTCCGTGCCGTCCCCGGAGCGCCCGATGAGCACGTCGCCGATCCACACGGTGTGAGCACCCTGCCCCTGCAGCGCACCCTTGTAGTTGACCCGACCGCGCGTGTTCGGCGCGTCGTGGTTCACGTAGACCTGCTGTTCGATGTACTGACCGGCGTCGGCGAAGTACACGCCGTACATCTCGGTGTCGGCCCCCTGGGCGCCGAGGTGCGTGGACGGGTTGACACGGATCACGTCACCGCCGAGCGAGACCACGACGTGCTTGAGGAAGGCGTCGCGCCCGACCTCGGCCCAGTGGGTGGCCACGTGCACGGCGTCGTCGGCCCAGTCCTGCAGGCTGACGACCGTCAGTCGTGCCCCGTCGCCCACCACGATCTCGACGTTCTCACTGAGCAGCGCGCTGCCGCGGTTGTCGATCACGACGATGCCCTGGGCGTGCGCTTCGGCCGTGATGACCGTGTGCGCCGCTCGCGGCTGCGTGCCGAAGTCGGACCGCGTGATGGTCATCGACTCGTTCGCGTCGGTCGCCTTCACCGTCACGGCGAGGACGGCGTCGCGCGCGGTCCATGCGGCGGCGGACGCTCGGTCCTCGGGGAGTCCGGCAGAGCCGACGCGGGCGTCGTCGCTGCGGACCCACTCGACGTCGGCGCCGTCGGTCTGGGTCGCGAGGTACGGGTACGCCGAGCCGTCGAGTCCGCCGTCGAGCAGCGGCTGGATCTTGTCGAGCGGCGCGAACTTCCAGTTGACCTCGCGGCCGGTGACCGCGGGGTAGGCCTCGATGTCGCCGGACTGCGGACGCTGCGACCGGGTCTGGATGGGGACCTTCGACTCCCAGGCGCCGTCCGAGTGCGCGCGAGCGCCATGCTGCTCGAGGCCGCCAGTGCTGCGCTCGGTGCCGGACGCCGGCTCGATCGGCTGGTCGATACGGGGGGTGGGGGTGGAGCTCGACATCTAGCCGACGGATCCTTCCATGCTCATCTCGATGAGCTTGTTGAGTTCGAGCGCGTACTCCATCGGGAGTTCGCGCGCGATGGGCTCGATGAAGCCGCGGACGATCATGGCCATCGCCTCGTCCTCGGCCAGACCGCGGGACATGAGGTAGAAGAGCTGCTCTTCGCTGACCCGCGAGACCGTGGCCTCGTGTCCGAGCTGGACGTCGTCCACGCGGATGTCGATCGCCGGGTAGGTGTCCGATCGGCTGATCGTGTCGACCAGCAGCGCGTCGCACCGCACCGTGTTGGCGGCGTGGTGCGCGCTCGGGTCGACCCGGACCTCGCCGCGGTAGCCGGCGCGGCCACCGCCACGGGCGATCGACTTCGACACGATCGACGACGTCGTGTACGGCGCCATGTGGATCATCTTGGCGCCGGCGTCCTGGTGCTGCCCGGGACCGGCGAAGGCGACCGACAGGGTCTCACCCTTGGCGTGCTCTCCAGCGAGGTAGATCGACGGGTACTTCATCGTGACCTTGGACCCGATGTTCCCGTCGATCCACTCCATCGTGGCGCCCTCGTGCGCGATGGCACGCTTGGTGACGAGGTTGTAGACGTTGTTCGACCAGTTCTGGATCGTCGTGTAGCGCACGCGGGCGTTCTTCTTGACGATGATCTCCACGACGGCCGAGTGCAGGGAGTCGGACTTGTAGATCGGGGCGGTGCAGCCCTCGATGTAGTGGACGTAGCTGTCCTCGTCCGCGATGATCAGCGTCCGCTCGAACTGGCCCATGTTCTCGGTGTTGATGCGGAAGTAGGCCTGCAGCGGGATCTCGACGTGGACGCCCTTGGGGACGTAGACGAACGACCCGCCGGACCACACCGCGGTGTTCAGGGCAGCGAACTTGTTGTCGCCGGCCGGGATGACCGTGCCGAAGTACTCCTGGAAGAGCTCGGGGTGCTCACGGAGCGCGGTGTCCGTGTCCATGAAGATGACGCCCTGCTGCTCCAGGTCCTCGCGGATCTGGTGGTAGACCACCTCGGACTCGTACTGCGCGGCGACGCCGGCGACCAGACGCTGGCGCTCAGCCTCGGGGATGCCGAGCTTCTCGTAGGTGGCGCGGATGTCCTCGGGGAGGTCTTCCCACGACTGCGCCTGCTTCTCGGTGGAGCGGACGAAGTACTTGATGTTGTCGAAGTCGATGCCCGACAGGTCGGCGCCCCACGTCGGCATCGGCTTGCGACCGAAGAGCGAGAGCCCCTTGAGCCGGTTCTTGAGCATCCACTCGGGCTCGTTCTTGAGGTTCGAGATGTCGGTGACGACCTCGTCCGAGATGCCACGGCGGGCCGAGGCACCGGCGGAGTCGGAGTCGGACCAGCCGAACTCGTACTGGCCGAGTCCCTCGAGTTCTGGACGGTCGATGAGCACGTCGGACATGGTCTCCTCGTTTCCTTCTCGGGGCAGTTCCCTGGCGGCAACCGGCGGGTGCCGGATGCCATTCCATCGCGGACCACCGACACGACCGACCGGTCGAGCAGGGGTTCACGCAGCTGCTGCCTCGCAACGTCATGGTTCCACGCAGTGCTGGGTTCCACCGGCGATCTCGGCCCATTCGGAGCCGGCGCCTGCCTAGACTTGACTGCTGCTGAACCCTCGAATCCTACAGGGCAACCGCGCAGAACGACAGGAAGGCACCACCCTCGTGACTCGCGTCGCATCTGAAGCCGAGCAGGACGTCCGCACCCCGTGGTGGTCCCTCCCCCGTGTCGTCGACCCTCGCGTCGTCGTCCTGGCCTGGGCATCGTTCGTCGTCGAGGTCGTCCTCATCGGCACCGGAGGGCTCGTCCGCCTGACCGCGTCCGGGCTCGGATGCCCGACCTGGCCCCGGTGCACGGCCGACTCGCTCGTGTCGACGCCGGAGATGGGCGTGCACGGCATCATCGAGTTCGGCAACCGGCTGCTGACCTTCGTGCTCGTCATCGTGGCGATCGCGATGTTCCTGGCCGTCGTCCGGATGCGCCGGACCCGCCCCGAGCTGTTCTGGCTGGCGTTCGCCCAGGGCGCAGCGATCCCGGTACAGGCGGTCATCGGCGGCCTGAGCGTGCTGACCAACCTGAACCCTTACGTCGTCGGCCTGCACTTCGTCGTCTCGACGGCCCTCGTCGCCGTCACGGCCACGCTCGTGTACCGCTCGACGAACGGCCCCCGCACGGCTCGACGCACGGTGCCGCGCTGGTACCGCGGTGTCGTGGGCGGGACCATCGCCGCGACCGTCGTCACCGTGCTCATCGGCATCCTGACCACGGGCAGCGGCCCGCACGCCGGCGCCGACGAGGCGGTGGACGGCGGCCGACTGCACCGCACCGGGCTCGACCCCGCCGTGCTGCAGCACGTGCACGCGGTCCCCGCCTACGTGCTCTTCGCCCTGACGCTCGTGCTCGTCGTCGGCGCCGTGCGGCTCCGCCTGTCGAGCAAGTGGGCGCTGGTGCTGCTCGTCGTCGAGTTCGTCCAGATCGCGGTCGGCCTGACCCAGGCGCGCACGGCACTGCCGGTCGGACTGGTCGGGACCCACATGGTGCTCGCCGGGCTGCTCGTGGGCGCTGTCACGGTCGTGACGCTCTCCACTCGCGCGAGCGCCGGACGCGACGCCGTCCGCGCACCGCTCCCCCGCTAGGGGCACGCAGTTCGGAGCGCCGCGGTGCTCGCCCGGATCCCGGACGCACGCGCGGCCTGCCGGGTCGGGCCGGCCCTGCGGCGGTCCGCCGTCGGAGGGGAGGAACGGTGCGAGCCGGTGACGAGCCTCCAGGCCGTGGACGGTGGCCCGTGACCCGTGACCCGTCACCCGCGAAGATGCAGTCCCACGGGTGCCGCCCGGTGTCGGTCACTTGCGTCCGCATGTTCCGTCATCGCACGAGTCGATCGACCGGTGCCATGTCGTCTCATGCGTCCGCATCTTCCGACGGCGATCAGGAGCCGACGCAGCGATCATGCGGCTGACCGTCCGCGTGGGACACGAGACGCCGCTGGAACCGCGAGACGCCGCCCCGTGGGGCGGCGTCCCGGATGCGCGGCGGCGTCTCGGCGGCGCCGCGGCGTCTCGCCCAGCGCCGCGCGGGCAGCGCCGACCGCTAGAAGGTGAAGACCTGCGGCAGGAGCGGGTCGATGCCCACGGCGATGAACAGGAGCGTCAGGTACGTGATCGAGCTGTGGAACACCCGCATCGGGTGGACGTGCTCGACGTGCTGGATCGCCCGGTTGTACAGCTTGTGCGACTCGATGACGAACCACACGCCGCCGGCGAGGGCGACGACCGTGTACAGCGGGCCCATGTGGGCGACGGGGATGAGCAGCAGCGAGCAGACCAGCGTGGCCCAGGCGTAGAGCACGACCTGCAGACCGACGACCGTGCGACCGCGGACCACGGCGAGCATCGGCACCGAGGCGGCGTCGTAGTCATCGCGGTACTTCATCGAGAGCGGCCAGTAGTGCGGCGGCGTCCACAGGAAGATCACCATGAACAGGATGACCGGCGCCCAGGTCAGCGACCCGGTGACCGCGGCCCATCCGATGAGCACGGGCATGCAGCCGGCGGAGCCGCCCCAGACGATGTTCTGCGGGGTGCGACGCTTGAGCCACAGCGTGTAGACGAACACGTAGATCAGGATCGCGGCCACGCTCAGGGCGGCGGCGAGCCAGTTGACCAGGAACCCGAGCACGGCGGTCGAACCGATCGCCAGGATCCACGAGAAGACCAGGGCCTGGCGGTCGGTGAGCTCGCCGGTGACGAGCGGGCGCGCACTGGTGCGCTTCATCAGGCGGTCGATGTCGCGGTCGATGTAGCAGTTGAAGGCCGACGCGGACCCGGCGGACATCGCGCCGCCGAGCAGCGTCCAGAAGACCAGCCACAGGTCGGGCACGCCCCGCTGGGCGAGGAACATCGTCGGTGCGGTCGTCACGAGCAACAGCTCCATGACCCGCGGCTTCGTCAGCGAGACGTACGCTCGGACCTTGCGGGACAGGGTCGAGGGACGACCGGTGTCGGGCCTGGTCACGGTGGCAGTCGGCAAGGGGACCTTCAGTCTGTTCGCTTCAGCTCGCACACTCGGTGGACGTCGCCGTCGGCGTCCGGGCATGCGCTGACCCGGAATGCTCACGGGTCCTGGACAGTTTACGTGATGGAAGCGCCGCGATGCTGCCCCGCTCCCCCGACACGCCCGGTCCACGGGCCGCAGAGGCCGGATCACGTGAACATCCGGCGTCACCTGGGGACCTTCTGTGTGGCGGTTCACTATGCTGGTGGGGCCTCCCGCTGTGTGCCCCGATGACGCCGGCCGCTCCACGAGCCGGTCGGTCGCCGTCCACCGACGGCCGGACCAGGGCCCCGGGTGGCAACCATGTCCGTGCGATGGCACGAGCCCTCGCACATGTCGCATCAAGAAGGGTCAACATCCAAGTGGCTGAATTCACCTGGGACGCCATCGACAAGAAGGCCGTCGACACGGCCCGCGTGCTCGCCGCCGATTCGGTCGAGGCCGCCGGCAACGGTCACCCCGGCACCGCGATGAGCCTCGCCCCGCTCGCCCACCTCCTCTTCCAGAAGGTGATGCACCGCGACCCGAGCGACTCCACGTGGATCGGCCGTGACCGCTTCATCCTGTCCGCGGGTCACGCCTCGATCCTGCAGTACGTGCAGTTCTACCTCGGCGGTTACGGCCTCGAGATCGACGACCTGCAGCACCTGCGCAAGTGGGGCTCGAAGACGCCGGGTCACCCGGAGTACGGCCACACGGACGGTGTCGAGATCACGACCGGCCCGCTCGGCCAGGGCCTGGCCTCGTCGGTCGGCTTCGCCTACGCGCAGCGCTTCGAGCGCGGCCTCTTCGACCCGGAGACCCCCGCCGGTCAGTCCGCGTTCGACCACCACACCTACGTGATCGCCGGTGACGGCGACATGCAGGAGGGCATCACGAACGAAGCCGGTTCGCTCGCCGGACGGCAGCAGCTCGGCAACCTCATCGCGTTCTACGACTCGAACCAGATCTCGATCGAGGACAACACCGACATCGCGTTCTCCGAGAGCGTCCCCGAGCGCTACGAGGCGCTCGGCTGGCACGTCCAGATCGTCGACTGGAAGAAGACCGGCGAGTACCACGAGGACGTCGAGGAGCTGTACGCAGCCATCGAGACCGCCAAGCAGGTCACGGACAAGCCGTCGCTCATCGTGCTCAAGACGATCATCGGCTGGCCGTCGCCCACCAAGCAGAACTCGGGCAAGATCCACGGTTCGGCGCTCGGCGCCGACGAGATCAAGGGCCTCAAGGAGGTCCTCGGCTTCGACACCGACAAGACCTTCGAGGTCGCCCCCGAGGTGCTCGAGTACACGCGCGGCGCCGTCGCCAAGGGCCAGGCCCAGCACGCCGAGTGGCAGAAGACCTTCGACGCGTGGGCCGCGGCCAACGCCGACAAGAAGGCCCTGTTCGACCGCATGCAGGCCAAGGAGCTCCCCGAGGGCATCGAGGCAGCACTCCCGGTGTTCTCCACCGAGAAGGCCGTCTCGACCCGTGCCGCCTCGGGCAAGGTCATCAACGCCATCGCGCCGCTGATGCCCGAGTTCTGGGGTGGGTCCGCCGACCTCGCCGAGTCGAACCTGACCACGATCGAGGACGCCAAGTCCTTCGGTCCGGCCGAGGCCTCGACGTCGACCTGGAGCACCGACCCGTTCGGCCGTGTGCTGCACTTCGGCATCCGTGAGCACGCCATGGGCGCGATCCTCAACGGCATCGTCCTGCACGGCAACACGCGCCCCTTCGGTGGCACGTTCCTGATCTTCAGCGACTACATGCGCCCGGCGGTCCGTCTCGCCGCGCTCATGAAGGCGCCGGCGGTCTACGTCTGGACGCACGACTCCATCGCCCTCGGCGAGGACGGCCCCACCCACCAGCCGATCGAGCAGCTCACGGCACTCCGCGCGATCCCGGGTCTCGACGTCGTCCGCCCGGCCGACGCCAACGAGGTCGCGTACGCGTGGCTGACGGTCCTGTCGCACACCGACCGCCCGGCCGGTCTGGCGCTCAGCCGCCAGAACCTCCCGGTGTTCGAGCGTGGCGAGGGCGATGCCTCCGGCGAGACCCTCGCGTCCGCCAAGAACGTCGCGAAGGGCGCGTACGTGCTCGCCGAGGCGCCGAACGGCACCCCGGACGTCATCCTCATCGGCTCCGGCTCCGAGGTGCAGATCGCGATCGACGCGCGCGAGCAGCTCAAGGGCGAGGGCATCAACGCCCGCGTCGTGTCGGCGCCGTCGCTCGAGTGGTTCTTCGAGCAGGACGACGCCTACCGCGAGTCGGTGCTCCCGTCCTCGGTCAAGGCCCGCGTGTCGGTCGAGGCCGGCATCGGCATGAGCTGGCGCGACATCGTCGGCGACGCCGGTCGCAGCGTCTCGATCGAGCACTTCGGCGCCTCGGCGGACTACCAGACGCTGTACAACGAGTTCGGCTTCACCACCGAGCACGTCGTCGCAGCCGCGAAGGAAACCATCGCAGCAGCATCCTGAGTCGTGAGGGCCGGGTCCGGTACACGGGCCCGGCCCTCCGCACGGGAGGCTCCGGGCGGCTCCGCACGTCACCTCCCGTCTTCAGGGGCTCGCCCCACAGACCCCGACGCACCAAGTCGACGAAAGAAGAGAAACACATGGCTGACACCACCCCCACCGAAGCGCTCTCCGCCACCGGCGTGAGCATCTGGCTCGACGACCTGTCCCGCGAACTGCTCGAGACCGGTCGTCTCGAGAACCTCATCAAGGACCGCAACGTCGTCGGCGTGACGACCAACCCGACGATCTTCGCGTCGGCCCTCGCCAAGGGCGAGCGCTACGACGCCCAGGTCAAGGAGCTCGCGGCGAAGGACACCGACGTCACCGAGGCGATCTTCGAGATCACCACGCAGGACGTCGCCAACGCCTCCGACGTCTTCAAGGCGATCTACGACGACACCAAGGGCTTCGACGGCCGCGTGTCGATCGAGGTCGAGCCGGGCCTGGCGCACGAGACCGCCAAGACCATCGAGCAGGCCAAGTTCCTGTTCGAGAAGGTCGGCCGCGAGAACGT
Organism: Curtobacterium sp. MCLR17_007; assembly: GCF_003234655.2. Taxonomy (NCBI): domain Bacteria; kingdom Bacillati; phylum Actinomycetota; class Actinomycetes; order Micrococcales; family Microbacteriaceae; genus Curtobacterium; species Curtobacterium sp. MCLR17_007. The sequence continues at coordinate 1,997,486 of NZ_CP126271.1, forward strand.
CCTCATCAAGATCCCCGCGACGATCGAGGGCCTCGAGGCGATCACCGAGGTCATCGGCGCCGGCATCTCGGTCAACGTCACGCTGATCTTCTCGCTCGAGCGCTACCGCGCCGTCATCGACGCCTACCTCGGCGGTCTCGAGAAGGCCAAGGCCGCTGGCCACGACCTGTCGAAGATCCACTCGGTGGCGTCGTTCTTCGTGTCGCGCGTCGACTCCGAGATCGACAAGCGCCTCGACGCCGTCGGCACGGACGAGGCCAAGGCCCTCAAGTCGAAGGCCGGCATCGCCAACGCGCAGCTCGCCTACCAGGTCTGGACCCAGGCCTTCGCCTCGGAGCGTGCCCTCGGCCTGCTCGAGGCCGGTGCCAACACGCAGCGTCCGCTCTGGGCCTCGACCGGCGTCAAGGACCCGTCGCTGCCCGACACGCTGTACGTGACCGAGCTCGCCGCACCGAACACGGTCAACACCATGCCCGGCAAGACGCTGGAGGCCACGTTCGACCACGGCGAGATCCACGGTGACGCGATCGCTGGACAGTACGACGACGCCAACCGGGTCATGGACCAGCTCGCCGCGCAGGGCATCGACTACGACGACGTCGTGGCGCTCCTCGAGAAGGAGGGCGTGGACAAGTTCAACGTCTCCTGGGGTGAGCTCGTCGACACCGTGAAGACGGCCCTCGAGAACGCCAAGAAGTAGTGACTGTCTCCATCGCCGCCAGCGGTGACGCGGCGCGGGCCATCGAACAGGTGGTCCCGCGCCTCGTCACCGACCTGGTGGCGTCGGGCATCACCGCCCAGGACCCCGACCTCTGGGGCCCCTCGGCGGAGACCGAGGCCGCATCGCGCCTCGGCTGGGTCGAGGCAGTGGCGGTCTCGCGGCCGCTCGTGGCCCGCATCGTCGAGCTGCGGGAGCAGCTGCTGGCCGACGGGGTCGACCACGTCGTCCTCGCCGGCATGGGTGGCTCGTCCCTCGCCCCCGAGGTCATCACCCGGACCGCGGGTGTCCCCCTGACGGTGCTCGACTCGACCGACCCCGCCCAGGTCACCGCGGCGCTGACCGACCGCCTCGAGCGCACCGTGCTCGTCGTGTCGTCCAAGTCGGGCTCCACGCTCGAGACCGACTCGCAGCGCCGGGCCTACGAGCAGGCGTTCCGCGACGCCGGCATCGACCCCGCCCAGCGGATCGTCGTGGTCACGGACCCGGGCTCCCCGCTCGAGGCATCCGCGACCGACGCCGGCTACCGCGTCTTCACCGCCGACCCCACGGTCGGCGGGCGGTACTCCGCACTGACCGCCTTCGGGCTGGTGCCCGCGGGACTGGCGGGTGCGGACATCGCCGAACTGCTCGACGAGGCGGACGCGATCTCGGCGTTGCTCGCGGTCGACATCGACGAGAACCCCGGGCTCGTGCTCGGAGCGGTCCTCGCCGGGACGTCGCCGCTGCGGGACAAGATCGGCATCGTCCCGGACGGCACCCACATCATCGGGTTCGCCGACTGGGCCGAGCAGCTGATCGCCGAGTCCACGGGCAAGTCCGGGACGGGCCTGCTCCCCGTCGTGCTCGACGTGGACGCCCCCGAGCTCACCGCGGACCTGCCCGACCTGCAGGTCATCCGGCTGGTCGGCTCCCGCGACGACGAACGCCACGTCGCCGAGGGCGAGGTCGAGATCACCGGCACGCTCGGCGGCCAGTTCCTGGTGTGGGAGTACGCCGTGGCCGTCGCCGGGCGACTGCTCGGCATCGACCCCTTCGACCAGCCCGACGTCGAGGCGGCCAAGGTCGCCACCCGTGCGCTGCTCGACGGCGACGGCACGCCCGTCCCGTCGGCCGCGCCGTCCTTCCAGGACCGCGGCGTGACCGTGACCGCGACCGGTCTCGAGACCGGCGGCGGCCTCGACCAGGCCATGTCGAGCCTCCTGTCAGGCGTGGGTGCCGACGGCTACGTCGCCATCCAGGCCTACGTCGACCGCAACGTGAACCGCGAACTCGCGGTGCTGCGCGACGTCGTCGCCGAGCACGTCGGCCGACCAGTCACCTTCGGGTGGGGTCCGCGCTTCCTGCACTCCACCGGCCAGTACCACAAGGGCGGACCCGCGACGGGGGTGTACCTGCAGATCCTCGCCGACGATGCGGGCGACCTGCCGATCCCCGGTCGGCCCTTCACGTTCGGCCAGCTCATCCGGGCCCAGGCTGCCGGGGACGCCAGCGTCCTCGCCCAGCACGGTCGTCCGGTGCTGACGCTGTCGTCCGGGGACCTCCCGGCACTGACGGACGTCGTCACCGCGGCGCTGCAGGGGCCCACACCCACTTCCTGACACCAAAGGAGTTCACCGACACATGTCACCGGTGGCGATCACCCCGGAGCACAACCCGCTCCGGTTGCCCACGGACCGTCGACTGAACCGGATCGCGGGTCCGAGCACCCTCATCATCTTCGGCGTGACGGGCGACCTGTCCCGCAAGAAGCTGATGCCCGCGGTCTACGACCTCGCGAACCGGGGGCTCCTGCCGCCCGGGTTCGCGTTGGTCGGGTTCGCTCGGCGTGACTGGGAGGACCAGGACTTCTCCCAGCTCGTCCACGACGCGGTCAAGGAGCACTCGCGGACACCCTTCGACGAGGACGTCTGGCGGCAGCTCGAACAGGGCATCCGCTTCGTCCAGGGGTCGTTCGACGACCCCGAGGCGTTCGTCCAGCTCAAGGAGACCGTCGACGCGCTCGACGCCGAGCGGGGAACGCTCGGCAACCACGCCTTCTACCTGTCCATCCCGCCCAAGATGTTCCCGGTCGTCACCGAGCAGCTCAAGCTGTCCGGCCTGACCGAGAAGGCCGAGGGGTCGTGGAGTCGTGTCGTCGTGGAGAAGCCCTTCGGGTCCGACCTGCGCACCGCACGCGAGCTGAACGCCATCGTCGAGAGCGTCTTCGCGCCCGACGACGTGTTCCGCATCGACCACTACCTCGGCAAGGAGACGGTCCAGAACCTCCTGACGCTGCGGTTCGCGAACCAGATGTACGAACCGATCTGGAACTCGAACTACGTGGACCACGTGCAGATCACGATGGCCGAGGACATCGGCGTCGCCGGACGCGCTGCGTACTACGACGGCATCGGTGCGGCGCGCGACGTCATCCAGAACCACCTGCTGCAGCTCCTCGCGCTCACCGCGATGGAGGAGCCCGTCTCGTTCAAGGCCGGACACCTCCGTGCCGAGAAGGAGAAGGTGCTCTCCGCCGTGGAGCTGCCGTCCGACCTCAGCACGGCGACCGCCCGCGGGCAGTACGACGGCGGCTGGCAGGGCGGCGAGAAGGTCCTCGGGTTCCTCGAGGAAGCGGGCATGAACCCCGAGTCCACGACCGAGACCTTCGCGGCGATCAAGTTGAACATCGCCACGCGGCGTTGGCAGGGTGTGCCGTTCTACCTGCGTGCCGGCAAGCGCCTCGGCCGCCGTGTCACGGAGATCGCGATCGTCTTCAAGCGCGTCCCCGAGGACGTCTTCGGCATCCCGCAGTCGCCGCTCGGCCAGAACGCGCTGGTCATCCGCGTGCAGCCGGACGAGGGCGTCACGCTCCGCTTCGGCTCGAAGGTCCCCGGCGTCGGCACCCAGGTGCGCGACGTGACGATGGACTTCGGCTACGGCCACGCGTTCACCGAGGCATCCCCCGAGGCGTACGAGCGACTCATCCTCGACGTACTTCTCGGCGACCCACCGCTGTTCCCGCGCCACCAAGAGGTGGAGCTCTCCTGGAAGATCCTCGACCCCATCGAGGAGTTCTGGCGCACGCAGGGCCAGCCCGAGCAGTACCGTCCCGGCACGTGGGGTCCGGCCTCGGCCGACGACCTGCTGACCCGCGACGGCCGGACCTGGAGGCGTCCATGAAGATCGACCTGCCGAACACCACGGTCTCGAAGATCCAGAAGACCCTCGTCCACATCCGCGAAGAGGGTGGCGCCGTCGCACTCGGTCGCGTCCTGACGCTGATCATCTCCACGGCCCTGGGCCACGAGGAAGAGGCGATCGCGGCCGCGAACGAGGCATCACGCGAGCACCCGATGCGCGTCATCATCGTGTCGAAGAACGACGGCGACATCGCCTCGCCCGGTCGGCTCGACGCGCAGATCCGCGTCGGCAGCGACGCGGGTGCGAGTGAGGTCATCGTCCTGCGCGCGTACGGCGAGACGGCAACGAACGAGGAGAGCCTGGTCACCGGCCTGCTGCTCCCCGACGCGCCGGTCATCGCCTGGTGGCCCGGGATCGCGCCGCTGAAGCCGGCCGAGTCGTCGCTCGGCCGCATCGCCCAGCGGCGCATCACCGACGCGGCCACACAGAAGGACCCGAGCGCGGCGATCACCGCACTGGCCGAGTCGTACGTGCCGGGTGACACCGACTTCGCGTGGACCCGGCTGACGCTCTGGCGCAACCAGCTCGCCGCGGCGCTCGACCAGCCGCCGTACGAGCCGATCACCGGTGTCGAGGTGTCGGGGGCGAGCGACAGCCCGTCCACGATCCTCCTCGCCGCGTGGCTCCAGCTGCAGCTCCAGGTCCCGGTGTCGGTCGTGACCTCCCCGCGTGCCACGGGCTCGAGCGGCATCCACGGCGTCTCGCTCGTCCGTGAGTCCGGCACCATCGAGCTCGAGCGCTCCCTGGTCGACGTGGCGACGCTGTCGATGCCGGGTCAGCCGGTGCACGACCTGTCGCTGCCGCGCCGGAACCTGCGCGACTGTCTCGCAGAGGAACTCCGTAGACTCGACCCGGACGTCCTCTTCGGAGACGTCGTCAAGCACGGGGTGGCCCAGCTCCGCGAGCACATCGCGGACTGACCGCACCACTCGGTCGGGTCGCATGTCCAGCGCGGACGTGGGACCCGACCGGACCGAAGGCGGTCCACCACGGCCCGCCGACCTGAACACGGGAGTCACGTGACCAACGAACGGCGGGTGCTGGTGCACCCGGACAAGCAGGCCCTCGGCGCGTCCGTCGCCGCACGCTTCATCACGAAGATCATCGACGTGCTGGACGAGCAGGAGCGCGCGGACATCGCCATCAGCGGTGGTTCGGTGTCGACCCTCGTGCTCGCCGCCATCGGCCAGTCGCAGGCGCGTGAGAGCGTCGACTGGTCGAAGGTGCACGTCTGGTGGGTCGACGAGCGCTGGGCGCCCGAAGGGGATGCCGACCGCAACGTCACCGGCACGCAGGCCGACTTCTTCGACCACGTCGGCATCCCGGCGTCGAACATCCACCCGATGGCCGCGTCCGACGCCGGCATCTCCATCGACGAGGCCGCGGCGCGGTACGAGCGCGAGCTGCAGGACGCGGCGCCCGACTCGGCCGTCGCGCCGAAGTTCGACATCACGCTCCTCGGCGTCGGCCCGGACGGCCACACCGCGTCGCTCTTCCCGGAGTTCGCGCAGCTGTCGATCACCGACCGCACGGTCGTGCCGGTCGACGACTCCCCCAAGCCCCCGCCGCAGCGCCTGACCCTGACCTACCCGGCGATCAACGCGTCGCAGCGCGTGTGGGTCATCCTGTCCGGCGCCGAGAAGGCCTCGGTCCTCGGCCTGGCACTCGCTGGTGCCTCCGTCGACGAGGTCCCCGTCGGCGGCGTGCAGGGTCGCAAGCGCACCGTGTTCTTCGTGGACCAGGACGCCGCCCGCGACGTCCCCGAGAACCTGATCGCGTCGACGTACTGACGTCCCGCACCCTGTGACAGGAGGCCCGGTGCCAGCTGGCACCGGGCCTCCCGTCGTTCCGGGGTCGCCCCCCAACCCGCGCGAGGTTCCGAAATCATGGCATCTCGCGCCCACTGACCGGTCACTCGCGGAACCGCGACGCCAGCCGCGCGGCGAGTCGTGCGATCTCGAAGACCGCCGCACCGCTGATCGCCACCCGCAACGACGAAGGCCCCCGCACCGGAGTGCGGGGGCCTTCGTGACGTTCGGTGCTACTTCGCGGTACCGCGACGCTGCCGGAGCTGCTGCAACGCGTCTTCGAGGAGCTGTGCTGCTTCTTCCTCGGTGCGGCGCTCCTTGACGTACGCCAGGTGGGTCTTGTACGGCTCGGTCTTCGTGACCTGCGGCGGGTTCTCCTTGTCGCGGCCAGCCGGGAGCCCGGTGGACGGCGAGTCGACCGTCTCCGGGATCTCGTCGTCGGGGAGGTTCGCCGCGAAGTAGCGGACGACCTCGTTCCCCAACGCGTCCCAGTACGAGATCGCGACGCGCTCGGCCTGGACCCCGCGGTCCTGCTCCCCCATCGGGCCTGCGCCGACGCGCGACCCCCGGATTGCACTGCCTCCTGATGCCATGGCTCAGCTCCCCGCTGTGAACTTGTTGATGAGACCGAGCACGATGATGCTCACGATCCAGAGCAGACCGAGGATCACCGTGATGCGGTTCAGGTTGCGCTCGGCCACGCCGGACGCCCCGAGGTTGCTCGTCACACCGCCACCGAACATGTCGGAGAGGCCGCCACCGCGGCCCTTGTGCAGGAGGATGAGGAGCGTGAGCAGGAGGCTCGTGATTGCGAGCAGGACCTGCAGCACGACGGAGAGTATCGCCACGACGTACCTTTCGTGTCAGTCAGCCATGCAAGTGTACCGGGCCGCCGGAGCGGCCGGGTCACCGGCACGGGCGTGGCTCGGGCCGGCCACGGTGACGCGGCCGGCCCGAACTGGTCGGATCAGAGTCCGACGTGCTGCCGGAAGCGCGCGATCGCCGCGAACTCCTGCACGTCGAGGGACGCGCCACCGACGAGCGCGCCGTCGACGTCGGGCTCGCGGAGGAAGCCCGCGATGTTGCCCGACTTGACGGAGCCGCCGTACAGCACGCGCGTCGCGGCGGCGAGGTCCTCGCCCCACGCGGCGGCGATTCCCCGGCGGATGGCGGCGCACTCGTCCTGCGCCTGGTCGGCCGACGCTGCCTGGCCGGAACCGATGGCCCAGACGGGCTCGTACGCGACGACGATCTCGGACGGCTGCACGGCGTCGAGGACGACCTGCAGCTGCTCGACGGCAACGACACCGGCGCCGCGTTCTTCACGCTGCTCGCCGGTCTCGCCCACGCACACCACCGGGACGACGCCGTGCTTGACGGCGGCGGCCGTCTTGGCGGCCACGACCTGGTCGCTCTCCCCGTGCATCGTGCGGCGCTCGGAGTGTCCGACGATCACGTACGCGGCGTCGAGTGCCGCGAGGAACGCACCAGAGACGTCACCGGTGTACGCACCCGAGTCGTGCTGGGACAGGTCCTGGGCGCCGAAGCGGATCGGGAGCTTGTCGGCCGAGATGAGCGTCTGCACGCTGCGCAGGTCGGTGAAGGGCGGGAACACCGCGACCTCGACGTCGTCGAAGTCGTGGCGTGCGTCCTTCAGCGTCCACGCGAGCTTCTGCACGGTCGCGATCGCCTGGAGGTGATCGAGATTCATCTTCCAATTGCCGGCGATGAGCGGAACGCGATTCATGCTGCACTCTCCACAAGCTTGCCGGCGATGAGCGGTGTTCGGGTCATCGGGTCCATCCGAGTGCTTCGAGACCGGGCAGCGACTTGCCCTCGAGGAACTCGAGGCTCGCACCGCCGCCGGTCGAGATGTGGCCGAACTGGTCGTCGGAGAACCCGAGCGACCGCACGGCCGCGGCGGAGTCACCACCGCCGACGACCCCGAGGCCGTCGACCTCGGTCAGGGCCTGCGCGACGGTCTTCGTCCCCGCGGCGAAGGCCGGGAACTCGAACACGCCCATCGGGCCGTTCCAGAACACGGTCTTCGACCCGGACACCGCGCGGGCGAACCGCTCGGCCGTCTCCGGACCGATGTCGAGGCCGATGCCGTCGGCACCGAACGACGACGACTCGATCGCGTCAGCGGCCACCGTCTCGTGATCGGCGTCCGCTGCGAAGCCGGATGCCACGACGACGTCGGTCGGCAGGTCGATCGTCACGCCGAGCTCGTCCGCGCGCGACAGGTACTCGCGGACGACGTCGAGCTGGTCCTGTTCGAGCAGGGACTTGGCGACGCCGTGGCCCTGAGCCGCCAGGAAGGTGAAGAGCATGCCGCCGCCGATGCAGAGCGTGTCGACCTGCGGGAGCAGGTGGTCGATCACACCGAGCTTGTCGCTGACCTTCGATCCGCCGAGCACCACCGTGTAGGGGCGCTCGGGGGTCGCGGTGAGGCGCTCGAGCACGCGCAGTTCGGTCTCGATGAGCCCACCCGCAGCCGAGGGCAGCACCGACGCGAGCTCGTAGACCGAGGCCTGCTTGCGGTGCACGACACCGAACCCGTCGGACACGAAGGCGTCGGCCATGGCGGCGATGCGCTCCGCGAAGGCCTGGCGCTCGGCTGCGTCCTTCGAGGTCTCCTCCGGGTTGAAGCGGAGGTTCTCGAGCAGCAGGACGTCACCGTCCTGGAGCTCGTCGGCTGCCGCACCGGCCAGGTCACCGACGGTCTCGTCGACGAACTCGACCGGCTTGCCGAGCAGCTCGGCCAGACGCTGCCCCACCGGCGCCAGCGAGTACTCCGGTGTCGGCGAGCCGTCCGGGCGACCGAGGTGCGAGATCACGATGACGCGAGCGCCGGCCGTGATGAGCGTGTTCAGCGTGCCGAGGGACGCGCGCACGCGCCCGTCGTCCGTGATGACCCCGTCCTTGAGCGGGACGTTGAGGTCACACCGGACGACGACGCGCTTGCCGGCGAGGTCACCGAGGTCGCCCCAGTGACCGGGGCTCCCCAGGGTTCGGAGGCTCATGTGTTACAGACGCTCGCCGACGTACTCGGTCAGGTCGACGAGGCGGTTCGAGTAGCCCCACTCGTTGTCGTACCACGAGGTGATCTTGACGAGGCCGCCGATGACCTTGGTCAGGCCGGAGTCGTAGATCGAGGAGTGCGGGTCCGTGGTGATGTCGGTCGACACCAGCGGGTCCTCGCTGTAGAGCAGGATGCCCTTCATCGGGCCCTCGGCTGCTTCCTTGTAGGCGGCGTTGATCTCGTCGACCGTGACCTCGGACTTGGTCTCGAGGGTGAGGTCGGTGATCGAACCGGTCGGGACCGGGACGCGGAGCGCGAAGCCGTCGAGCTTGCCGGCGAGCTCCGGCATGACGAGACCGATGGCCTTGGCGGCACCGGTCGAGGTCGGGACGATGTTGAGTGCGGCCGCGCGGGCACGACGGGGGTCCTTGTGCGGGCCGTCCTGCAGGTTCTGGTCGGCGGTGTACGCGTGCACCGTCGTCATGAGCCCGCGCTCGATGCCGAACTTGTCGTGGAACACCTTGGCGAGCGGCGCGAGGCTGTTCGTGGTGCACGACGCGTTCGAGATGATGTTGTGGTTTGCCGGGTCGTACTGGTCCTCGTTCACACCGAGCACGATGGTGACGTCGTCACCGGTGGCCGGGGCGGAGATGATGACCTTCTTGGCGCCCGCGTCGATGTGCTTCTGCGCGTCGGCGGCCTTGGTGAAGAACCCGGTCGACTCGATGACGATGTCGACACCCAGGTCGCCCCAGGGGAGGTTGGCGGGATCGCGCTCCGCGAGGACCTTGATCGGCTTGCCGTCGACCACGATGTTGTCGCCGTCGAGCTCGACGGAGACGCCGAGGCGACCGGTGATCGAGTCGAACTTGAGCAGGTTCGCCAGAGCGGCGTTGTCCGTGAGGTCGTTCACAGCGACGATCTCGAGGTCGCTGCCCTTGGCCAGAGCGGCCCGGAAGAAATTACGGCCGATGCGGCCGAAGCCGTTGATGCCGATCTTGACGGTCAATGGTTCTCCTGGTGGGTGTGGAGCGCTCGGAGGGCGCTGCTTGTTCGGAGTCGAGGGCCCTGCGACAGGCCCGCGTGTGCTGGACGATACGCCCGCGACGTCGCCCTCACGACCCTAGCAGTCGGAGCTTCAGCACCCGTTCGTGTGACGTGCAGACGGGCGTCAGGCGCCTTCGAGCTCCTCGGGGACGCTCGCCTCGGTACCGGGGACGTCGAGCTCGACGGCGCGCTTGTCGGCCATCGCGAGCAGACGGCGGATCCGACCGGCGATCGCGTCCTTGGTCATGGGCGGGTCGGCGTGCTGGCCGAGCTCGTCGAGGGACGCGTCACGGTGGGCCAACCGGAGCGACCCGGCGTACCGCAGGTGGTCGGGGACCTCGTCGCCGAGGATCTCGAGTGCGCGCTCGACCCGTGCGCAGGCGGCGACGGCCGCCTGGGCGGAACGCCGGAGGTTGGCGTCGTCGAAGTTCACGAGCCGGTTCGCCGTGGCGCGGACCTCGCGGCGCTGACGCATCTCCTCCCAGTCCGCGGTGGTGCGGGCCGCGCCCATCGCGGTGAGCATCTGTCCGATCGCCTCGCCGTCGCGGATGACGACGCGGTGCACACCGCGGACCTCGCGGCCCTTCGCGGCGATGCCGAGGCGCGAAGCGGCTCCCACGAGTGCCATCGCCGCCTCGTTGCCGGGGCAGGTCACCTCGAGTGCGGCGGCCCGGCCGGGGTCCGTGAGGGTGCCGGCGGCCAGGAAGGCACCTCGCCAGATCGCGGCGAGGTCCTCGCGGTTGCCCGTGGTCAGACGGTTCGGCAGACCACGCACCGGACGACGGCGGGCGTCCATCAGACCGGTCTGCCGTGCGAGGGTCTCCCCCGCCTCGAGCACGCGGACCAGGTAGCGGGTCCCGCGACGGGACGATGCCGTGGAGCCGACCGAGGCCTCGCTCCGGACGCCGTACAGCTCGGCCAGGTCCTTGCGGACGCGGTGGACGATGATCCGCGTGTCGACCTCGACCTCGACGGCGATCCTGCCGGAGATGACGTGCAGGCCACCCGCGAACCGGAGGATCGTCGCGAGTTCGGCGGCACGGACCGTGTTGCGGCCCACGGCGACCCTGGCCAGTTCGTCCTTGACCTCGGCAGTCAACGGCACAGCATCATTCCTTACGTTCAGTCGGTGGTGGGGTTCTGCATCCCGGTGGCGCACACGTGTGGAGCGGCCGGTGGGACGGTCACTCCCGGCCGAGATCTCGGTTCTTCACACGCACGGCGACGTTGGGCATCCCACGGAGGAGGCTCGCCAACTCGGCGACGATGGCGACCGAGCGGTGCTTGCCGCCGGTACAGCCGATGGCGATCGTAGCGTGTCTTTTGTTCTCGCGCTGGTACCCGTCGAGGACCGGCTCGAGCACGGCGGCGTAGCGGTCGACGAACGTGCGGGACCCCGCCTGCGCGAGGACGTACTCGGACACGGGTGCGTCCAGACCGGTGTGCGGACGGAGTTCCGGCACCCAGTACGGGTTCGGGATGAACCGCACGTCGGCCACCATGTCGGCGTCGGCGGGCAGTCCGTACTTGAACCCGAAGCTCATCAGCGTGACCTGGACGCCGGTGAAGCGGTCCTCGGCGAACTTCTCGGTCACGGTGTTGGCGAGCTGGTGGATGTTGAGGTCGGACGTGTCGATGATCACGTCGGACGCCTCGCGCAGCCCGAGCAGCCGCGTGCGCTCACGGGCGATGCCGTCGAGCAGCGTGTCCTCGCCCTGGAGCGGGTGCGGTCGCCGGACCTGCTCGAAGCGCCGGACGAGGACCTGGTCGGTCGCCTCGAGGAAGAGCACCCGGACGCGGGCCGAGGTCGCCGCCCGGAGTCGTTCGACGGCGTGTTCGGGATCGGTGAAGTAGCGGCCCCCGCGGACGTCGACCACGGCGGCGAGCTTCGGGATCTTCTCGCCGGCGCGGTCGGCCAGGTCGGTGAGCGGGCCGAGCATCTGCGTCGGCAGGTTGTCGACCACGTACCAGTCGAGGTCCTCGAGCGCCTTGCCCACCGTTGAGCGCCCGGCGCCGGACATCCCGGTCACGATCAGGACGTCGTGCTGCGGACTCGCATCGGTGTCGGTCATCTGGAGATGTGCTCCGTCGTCGCTGCCCGGGCGCGTCGCTCGGGCGGGCCGGGGGCCCGCAGGGGCGGGCCGGGGTGAGTGTGCTCGGGGACCAGGCTATCGCCCGTTCGGGGGTCGCGGACCCGACGGCCGGGAGGACCGTGGTGACGTCACGACGGCAACTGCGGACCGCCGCCGGTCACCTCGGGGACCCGCACCGGGCCTGCTGTCCGGTCTGCGCTGCCCGGGCCGCCGTCGGCGTCGGGCGCGCTGCCGGGACCGGGGGCGCTGCGAGGCCCGGGGGCGCTGCCAGGCTCGGGGGCGCTCGTGGGTGACTCCCCCGTCGGCACGCTGGCCGGCACCGTCTGCAGCTTCCGCACGACCGCTGCGGCGGTCGCCGGGCCGACACCCTGCACCTCGCCGATCTCGTCCGCCGTGGCGGACCGCAGGCGGGCGACCGAGCCGAAATGCTTCAGCAGCGCGCTGACGCGGCTCGGCCCGAGACCGGGGATCTCGGACAGCTGCGTGCGGACGTCGCGCTTGCGGCGGCCCCGCTGGTGGGTGATGGCGAACCGGTGGGCCTCGTCGCGGATGCGCTGGATGAGGAACAGGGCCTCGGAGTTGCGCGGCAGGATCACCGGGAAGTCGTCGTCGGGCAGCCAGAGTTCTTCGAGGCGCTTGGCGATGCCGACGAGGGCGATGTCGGTGACCCCGGCCTCGTCCATCGCCCGCTTGGCTGCGGCCACCTGCGGCTGCCCGCCGTCGACGATGAGCAGCTGCGGGCGGTAGGCGAAGCGCTTGGTCGGCTTCTCGACCGCGACCACGCCCTCGGCGTTCTGGTCCGGCTGGTCCGGCAGTTCGGCGTCCTCGTCGAGACGGGCGAGGCGCCGCGTGAGCACCTGGTGCATGCTGTCGGTGTCGTCACGGGTCTCGGCGATCGAGTAGCGGCGGTACTGGTCCTTGCGCGGCAGACCGTCCTCGAAGACGACCATCGACGCGACGACGTTCGTGCCCTGCAGGTGCGAGATGTCGTAGCACTCCATGCGCAGGGGCGCCTCGGACATGCCCAGGGCGTCCTGGATGTCGGCCAGCGCGGCGGCACGCGTGGTGTAGTCGGCGGACCGCTTCGTCTTGTAGAGCATGAGCGCCTGTTGCGCGTTCTGCGAGGCCGTCCGGGCGAGCCCGGCGCGGTCGCCGCGCTGCGCGGTGCTGAGCTTCGTGCCACGCCCCCCACGCCGCTCGCTGAGCCACTGCTGCAACGCGTCGGCATCGTCCGGGAGCTCCGGCACGACGACCTCGCGCGGGGGCTCCTCGGTCGTCGGGCTGGTCAGTGGACCGCCGGCCCGCGACGACAGCTCGGCATCGGCGTATACACCCTGCACGATCTGCTCCACCAGCTCGCCCGTCGTGATGTCGAGCTCCTTGTCGACGACCCACCCGCGGACACCGCGGATGCGACCACCGCGGACGGAGAACAGCTGCACGGCGGCCGCGAGTTCGTCCTCGGCGATGCCGAACAGGTCGAGGTCGACCGAGTCCTTGAGCACCACCGCGGACTTCTCGAGCACGGCTTCGAGTGCCCCGACCTGGTCGCGGTACTTCGCCGCCTGTTCGTACTGCATGGCGTCGGCCGAGGCCCCCATGCGCTGCCGGAGCTCGGTGATCACGCGGCGGTCGTAGCTGTTCATGAACCGCACGAACTCGTCGACGAGCGCGCGGTGCTCGGCGATCGTGACGCGCTGCGAGCACGGGCCCCCGCACTTGCCGATCTGCCCCGGGAAGCACGGCTTGCCGGTCTGCATGGCGCGCTTGTACGACGAGTCCGAGCAGGTGCGGATCGGGAACACCTTGATCATCAGGTCGATGGTGTCGTGCACGGCCCAGATCTTCGGGTACGGACCGAAGTACTTGGCCCCCCGGATCTTGCGGTTGCGCGTGACCATCACCCGGGGGGCTTCGTCGCCGAGCGTGATCGCCATGTACGGGTACGACTTGTCGTCCCGGAACTTGACGTTGAACGGCGGGTCGAACTCCTTGATCCAGGTGTACTCGAGCTGGAGTGCCTCGATCTCGGACCCGACGGTCGTCCACTCGACGCTCTTCGCCGTCAGGACCATGCGGCGGGTGCGTTCGTGCAGGGTCGGCAGCGGCGCGAAGTAGTTGCTCAGCCGAGCGCGGAGGTTCTTCGCCTTGCCGACGTACAGCACCCGGCCGTTGCCGTCACGCCATCGGTACACGCCCGGATCGGTCGGGATCTCACCGGCCTTCGGACGCCACGGGACAGTGTCCGCCACCTACCGCGCACCTGCCCGCTGCTTGTCGGACCCGGCACCGCGCCCGAGCGTGCCGGTCTCGGAGACCTTGCGTGCGCCCACCGAACGCTGCTTGCCGACCCGTGCGTCCTGCGCCTCGAGGATCTCGCGCAGGAACACGCCCGTGTGGCTCTCCGGGACGTCGGCGACGTGCTCGGGCGTGCCGGTCGCCAGGACCGTCCCGCCGCCGGAGCCACCTTCGGGACCCATGTCGATGACCCAGTCGGCGGACTTGATGACGTCGAGGTTGTGCTCGATCGTGATCACCGTGTTGCCCTTGTCGACCAGGCTCTGCAGCACGAGCAGCAGCTTGCGGACGTCCTCGAAGTGCAGACCGGTCGTCGGCTCGTCGAGCACGTACACCGTGCGGCCGTTCGAGCGTCGCTGCAGCTCGGTCGCGAGCTTGACGCGCTGGGCTTCGCCACCCGACAGCGTCGTGGCGCTCTGGCCGAGGCGGACGTATCCCAGGCCCACGTCGACGAGGGTCGCCATGTACCGGTGGATGGCGGAGATCGGCTCGAAGAACTCGGCTGCCTCGCTGATCGGCATGTCGAGGACCTCGGAGATGTCCTTGCCCTTGTAGTGCACCTGCAGCGTCTCGCGGTTGTACCGCGCACCGCCGCACACCTCGCACGCGACGTACACGTCGGGCAGGAAGTTCATCTCGATCTTGATGGTGCCGTCGCCCGAGCAGTTCTCGCAGCGGCCGCCCTTGACGTTGAAGCTGAACCGACCGGGCAGGTACCCGCGGATCTTGGCCTCGGGGGTCTCGGCGAACAGCTGCCGGATCCGGTCGAACACGCCGGTGTAGGTCGCGGGGTTCGACCGCGGGGTGCGGCCGATCGGTGCCTGGTCGACGTGCACGACCTTGTCGAGCTGGTCGAGCCCCTTGACCCGGGTGTGCTTGCCCGCGATGTGGCGGGCACCGTTGAGCTGGTTGGCGAGCACCTTGTACAGGATGTCGTTGACGAGCGTCGACTTGCCGGAGCCGCTGACGCCCGTGACGGCGGTGAAGACGCCGAGCGGGAAGTCGACGTCGACCTCGCGCAGGTTGTTCGCGCGCGCGCCCTGCACGGTGATCACGCGCTTCTTGTTGATCGCGCGACGCTTGCTCGGCATGTCGATCGCGCGACGGCCCGCCAGGTAGTCACCCGTGATCGACTCGTGGTTCTCGATCATGTCGGCGTACGACCCCGAGTGCACGACGTTGCCGCCGTTGACCCCGGCGCCCGGGCCGATGTCGACGACCCAGTCCGCCGTGCGGATGGTGTCCTCGTCGTGCTCGACGACGATGAGCGTGTTGCCGAGGTTCTTCAGCTTGACGAGGGTGTCGATGAGTCTGCGGTTGTCGCGCTGGTGCAGCCCGATGCTCGGCTCGTCGAGCACGTAGAGCACACCGGTCAGCCCGGACCCGATCTGCGTGGCGAGCCGGATGCGCTGCGCCTCGCCGCCGGACAGCGAGCCGGCGCCACGGGACAGCGTCAGGTAGTTCAGGCCGACCTCGAGCAGGAACTCGAGCCGCGCGCGGATCTCCCGCAGGACCGCTGCGGCGATGTGCGCTTCGCGGTCGGTCAGGGTCAGGGTGTCCATGAAGGCGTAGGCGTCGTCGAGGCTGAGCTGGGTGACGTCGGCGATGCTGCGGTCGGCAACGGTGACGCCGAGGACCTCGGGCTTCAGGCGCGTGCCGTCGCAGACCGGGCAGGGCACTTCGCGCAGGTAGCCCTGGAAGCGCTGGCGCTGCGAGTCCGACTCGGCCTCGGCGAACTTGCGCTCGATGTAGGGCATGACGCCCTCGAACCCGCTGGTGTAGCGCATCTCACGGCCGAAGCGGTTGCGCCAGGACACCGAGACCTCGAAGTCCTTGCCGGTGAGGATGGCTGCCTGCACCGTCGGGTCGAGCTGGCTCCACGGGGTGTCGAGCCGGAAGCCGAGCTCCTTGCCGAGGCCGGCCAGGAGCTTCTCGAAGTACGCGTACAGACCGCTCGTGCCGGTCCACGGCAGCAGCACGCCGTCCGCCAGCGAGGCCTCGGGGTCGCCGAGCACCAGGTCGGGATCGACCGACATGCGCGTGCCGAGGCCGGAGCACTCGGGGCACGCGCCGAACGGGGCGTTGAACGAGAACGTCCTGGGCTCGATCTCGGTGAGCGCGAGGGGGTGGTTGTTCGGGCAGGACAGGTTCTCGGAGTAGGTCCGGACGGCGCCGGGGCCCTCGTGGTCGACGAGGTCGATCGCCACCGTGCCGTTGGTCAGGCGCAGCGCGGTCTCGAGCGAGTCGGTCAGGCGTCCGAGGATGTCGTCGCCGGCCACCAGA
The DNA here is from genome assembly GCF_003234655.2 of Curtobacterium sp. MCLR17_007. Classification (NCBI taxonomy): domain Bacteria; kingdom Bacillati; phylum Actinomycetota; class Actinomycetes; order Micrococcales; family Microbacteriaceae; genus Curtobacterium; species Curtobacterium sp. MCLR17_007. Next base: position 2,013,941 of record NZ_CP126271.1, read on the forward strand.
CGGTCGACGATCACCGAGATGTCGTGCTTGACCTGCTTCTTGAGCGTGGGCGGGCTGCTCAGCTGGATCCGCTCGCCGTCGACGATCGCCCGCGAGTACCCCGAGGCCGCGAGCTCCTGGAAGAGGTCGACGAACTCGCCCTTCTTCTTGGAGACGATCGGCGCGAGCACCTGGAAGCGGGTGCCGGTCTCCTGCGTCATGAGCTGGTCGGCGATCTGCTGCACGCTCTGCTTGCTGATGACCTCGCCGCAGACGGGGCAGTGCGGGATTCCGATGCGCGCCCAGAGCAGGCGCATGTAGTCGTAGACCTCGGTGATGGTGCCGACGGTGGAGCGCGGGTTGCGGTTCGTCGACTTCTGGTCGATCGACACCGCGGGCGACAGACCCTCGATGAAGTCGACGTCGGGACGGTCGACCTGCCCGAGGAACTGGCGGGCGTAGGCCGACAGCGACTCGACGTACCGGCGCTGTCCCTCGGCGAAGATCGTGTCGAACGCCAGGGAGGACTTGCCGGACCCGGACAACCCGGTGAACACGACGAGCGAGTCGCGCGGGATCTCGAGGTCGACGTCCCGCAGGTTGTGCACGCGCGCACCGCGGACGCTCAGCGTCGTGGTGTCGTGCGGTGCGGTGCCGCCGGGCAGGTGCAGGTCTGCGGGCTCGAGGTCGGAACGGTCGGCGTCCGGCCGGTCGTCGTCCGCGGCGCCGCCGAGGGCGTTGCTTCCGGGCGTGACAGGGCCGCGATCAGAGGTGATGGTCATCGCCCACGAGTCTACGAACCGATGCCGACATTCGGTTCCGGTTCGGTGTCAGACGAATGCGTCGAGAGCGAACGCGACGCCGGAGGCCTGCTCGCTCGCCTGCCAGAGCCGAGCTGCCTCGGTGCGGTCGTGCGCGCGCGGCTCGGCGCGGACGACGACAGCCGGTCCCCGCAGCTGGAAGGCACCGCCCGGACCCCAGTACTCACCCGAGCGGACTCCGGCACCGACCGTGGCGTGCACGAGCGGCAGCGCACCCGCGTCCTTGCCCTGGGCGAACAGGCGTTCCCCGGGTCGGGTCCACGCGGGCTCGTCGCGCGCCGGGGTGACCAGCGGGCGGGACGGACCGAGGGAGTCGAGCGCGAGGCCCGGGTGGGCGACGACGCTCGACACGGCGGACCCGGCGTCGGCCAGGCGCTCGGCGAGCTCGAAGCCGAACAGCATCACCGCGAGCTTGCTGCGGCCGTACTGCCGGTAGCCGGAGTAGTGCCCCGCGCCGAGCGGGTCGCGACGGTCGAGGGCGGCCCAGCGGTGTGCGATCGAGCCGAGGTGCACGACGCGCCCACCCGTGCGCTCGAGCATCGGCAGCACGAGCCCGGTGAAGGCGAAGTGCCCCAGGTGGTTCGTGCCGACCTGCAGCTCGAGGCCCTGCGCGGTGGAACGTTCGGCCCGCGAGCCCACGACCCCGGCGTTGTTGAGCAGCGCGTCGACCGGACCGAGGTCCTGCAGCGCCGTCGCGGCCGCGCGGACGCTGTCCAGGTCGGCCAGGTCGACGTGCAGGTGCTCGAGCACCGCGGTCGGGACCTGCTGCCGGATGCTGCGCGCAGCTGCTTCTGCCCGTTCCGCACTGCGCGTCGCCAACACGACCCGGTGGCCCGCGGCGGCGAGCTGTTCGGCCGCGTGGTACCCGAGCCCGGCGCTCGCGCCCGTGACGACGACGGTGCGGGGTCGAGCTGCGTCGGCCTCAGCGGACATGGCCGGCCGACTCCATCTGCCGCAGTGCCTTCTTGAGGTCCTGGACCTCGTCGCGCAGGCGCGCGGCGAGTTCGAACTTGAGCTCGGTCGCGGCCTGGAGCATCTGGTCGTTGAGGTCGGCGATGGTCGCCTCGAGCTGGGTCGCGCCCTCACCGGCGATGCCCTCGCGCTTGAGCGACGGCGTCGGCGCCCGGCCGCGGTCCTTCGCGCTGCTGCCGCGACGCTCGAGCAGCGCCTTCGTGTCGTCGTTCTCGCGGTTCAGCTGCTCGGTGATGTCGCCGATCTTCTTGCGTAGCGGCTGCGGGTCGATGCCGTGCTCGAGGTTGTAGGCCACCTGCTTCTCGCGGCGACGGTCGGTCTCCTCGATGGCCTGCTTCATGGAGTCGGTCATCTTGTCGGCGTACATGAGCACCTGACCCGACACGTTGCGGGCGGCACGGCCGATGGTCTGGATGAGCGACGTCGACGAGCGCAGGAAGCCTTCTTTGTCGGCGTCGAGGATCGCCACGAGGGACACCTCGGGCAGGTCCAGCCCCTCGCGCAGCAGGTTGATGCCGACGAGCACGTCGTAGACGCCCTGTCGCAGCTCGGTCAGGAGCTCGACACGCTTGAGCGTGTCGACGTCGGAGTGCAGGTACCGGACCCGGACGCCCGCGTTGCCGAGGAAGTCGGTCAGCTCTTCGGCCATGCGCTTGGTCAGGGTCGTGACCAGCACGCGCTCGTCCTTGTCGACGCGCTGCTGGATCTCCTCGAGCAGGTCGTCGATCTGGCCGTCGGACGGCTTGACGACGATCTCGGGGTCGATCAGGCCGGTCGGGCGGATGATCTGCTCGACGACACTGTCGGTGATCCCGAGTTCGTACTTGCCGGGTGTCGCCGACAGGAAGACCTTCTGCCCGGCACGCTCGAGGAACTCTTCCCACTTGAGCGGGCGGTTGTCCATCGCGCTGGGCAGCCGGAAGCCGTGCTCGACCAGGGTGCGCTTGCGGGACGCGTCGCCTTCGTACATCGCGCCGATCTGCGGCACGGTGACGTGCGACTCGTCGATCACGATGAGGAAGTCGTCGGCGAAGTAGTCGAGCAGGCAGTGCGGTGCTTCGCCGGGCATGCGCCCGTCGACGTGCCGCGAGTAGTTCTCGATGCCGGAGCAGAAGCCGATCTGCTCCATCATCTCGATGTCGAAGGTGGTGCGCATCCGCAGGCGCTGGGCCTCGAGCAGCTTGCCCTGGCCCTCGAGCTCGGCGAGGCGTTCGGCCAGTTCTTCCTTGATGGTGCCGATGGCGCGGTGCATGACGTCGGTGTCGGCGACGTAGTGCGACGCCGGGAAGATCGAGACCGCAGGGAGGTCGTCGATGACGTTGCCCGTGAGCGGGTGCAGCGAACTCAGTGCCTCGATCTCGTCCCCGAACATCTCGATGCGGATCGCGTGCTCTTCGTACATCGGGATGATCTCGATGGTGTCGCCACGGACCCGGAAGGTCCCGCGGGCGAAGTCGACGTCGTTGCGCTGGTACTGCATCGCGACGAACCGGCGCACGAGCTGGTCGCGCGAGATCTCCTGGCCGACCGAGAGCGCCACCGAGGCGTTCATGTACTGCTCCGGCGTACCGAGGCCGTAGATGCACGACACGGTCGACACCACGACGACGTCACGACGACTGAGCAGCGAGTTCGTCGTCGAGTGCCGCAGACGCTCGACCTCGGCGTTGACCGAGGAGTCCTTCTCGATGAAGGTGTCGGTCTGCGGGACGTACGCCTCGGGCTGGTAGTAGTCGTAGTACGACACGAAGTACTCGATGGCGTTCTTCGGCAGCAGACTGCGGAACTCGGTGGCCAGCTGCGCCGCCAGGGTCTTGTTGTGGGCCAGCACGAGCGTCGGGCGCTGCACCTGCTCGATGAGCCAGGCCGTGGTCGCCGACTTGCCGGTACCCGTCGCGCCGAGCAGCACCACGTCGGTCTCACCGGCGTTGATGCGCCCGGCGAGTTCGGCGATCGCCGCGGGCTGGTCACCGCTCGGCGAGTACTCGCTGATCACCTCGAACGGGCGGACCGCGCGGGCGGGTTCCATCGTCACTGCCATGCGGTCAATGCTAGGCGCGCCCACCGACACCTCGCCGGTCTGCTCGCCGACGGCGTACCCCTCGTGCTGCAGGGCGTATCGTCCCGGAAGAGCAGGCTCCGAGGACGCTGATAAGAACGGTCCCTAGCGTCTCGTTCGTACAGCAGCACCCCGATCGATCCTCACTCCCCCGAAGAGGCCCCCATGACGACGGCGACCCCAGCGGCACCGACGAAGGGCACCCCGTTCCGCGGACGCATCCGCGGGCGCGTGCTCATCCTGCTGTGCTTCATGTACGCGATCTCGTACATCGACCGCACCAACATCTCGACCGCACTCCCCCACATCACCGAGGAGTTCGGGTTCAACGAGGCCACCGCCGGCCTGATCGTGTCGGCGTTCTCGCTGCCGTACGCCCTGCTGCAGGTGTTCGGCGGCACGATCAGCGAGAAGTTCGGCCCGCGCAAGGCCCTGTTCGTCATCACCGTCATCTGGGGCGTCGCGACGCTCTGGACCGGCTTCGCGGTGGGCTTCTGGACGCTGTTCGCCGCTCGCGCCCTGCTCGGCCTCAGCGAGGCAGCCGCCTTCCCGACCGCGACCCAGGCGATGAGCCGCTGGATCCCCCGCGACCGGAACGGCTTCGCACAGGGTGTCGTGCACTCCGCGGCCCGGCTCGGCAACGCGCTCGCCCCCCTGGTCGTCGCGTACTTCATCGCGATCAGCGGCTGGCGACTGGCCTTCTTCGCGACCGCCGTGCTGTCGTTCGCGTGGGCCGTCGTCTGGTTCGTCTGGTTCCGCGACAAGCCGGAGTCGGCCAAGGGCATCACGCAGGTCGAGCTGTCCGAGCTGCCGCCGGTCGAGACCCGTGCGACCCGGCCCCCCGTCCCGTGGCGCCAGATGGCCAAGCAGATCCTGCCGGTCACCTTCGTCGACTTCGGCTACGGATGGACCCTCTGGGTGTTCCTGACCTGGCTGCCGACGTTCCTCAGCTCCACCTACGGGCTGGAGATCGGCGACTTCGCCCTGTTCACGACGCTCATCCTGCTGGCGGGTGTCGTCGGCGACACGGTCGGCGGCATGCTGAGCGACCGCATCATCCACCGCGGCGGGAACACCCGGAACGCCCGGCGCACGATCCTGGTCATCGGGCTCGGCGGGTCACTGCTGTGCCTGATCCCACTCGTCATCGGCCAGGGGCTGCTCGTCGCGACGATCTCGCTCGCGCTGTCGTTCTTCTTCCTCGAGCTCTGCAACGCCAACCTCTGGGCGATCCCGATGGACGTCGCCCCGCAGTGGTCGGGGACGGCGTCCGGGTTCATGAACACCGGGTTCGGCGTCGCAGGCGTCATCTCGCCGATCGTCTTCGGGTTGCTCATCGACGCGAGCGGGTGGCAGCTCCCCTTCGCCCTGTCCTGCGCCCTGCTGTTCGCCGCGGCGGTCGTCGCGTGGTTCATGAAGCCGCAGCGCCTCACCTCGACGGACGGCGTGCTCGAGGTCGGGACGCCGACGGCGGAGCAGCAGGCCTGACCAAGACCACGTGACGGACTGGAGGCTCGTGGCGACGCCGCCACGGGCCTCCAGTCCGTCAGGCGCGGACCTTGCGCGACGCCAGCGACGGCCGCCCGGTCAGCGGGACGCTGAGGGGTGTCCAGCGGAACGCCTCGGTGATCGCCACCGACAGCACGACGACCAGCAGGTAGGTCACGAGCGTCAGCCACGGCTTGGGGACGAGCGCCTCGAGCGGGCTGGATCCGTAGAGCAGCAGCCAGATCACCAGCGGGTGGCTGAGGAAGATGCCGAACGACCGGTCCGAGGCGTAGTCGACCACGCGCGCGAGCGGACTGCCCGCCACGCGTCGGTCCGCCCAGGCCGCGCCGACCGCCAGGAACCCGACGAAGACGATGGTGCTCCACACGGCCTCCACCGGCTGCAGCGGCGTGCCGGCGGCGTACGGCGAGTCGCCGGTCGCCATCTGCAGCACGAACACCCCGAGCGTCAGGAGCACGCCGCCGAGGAAGGCCCAGCCGATGCCACGACGGTGGGTCCGCACGAACCCGAGGAACCGGTCGGCGTGGTCGGCGGCGATCGCACCCGACACGATGAAGAACACGTACGAGAAGAAGAACTGCTTCTGGGTGCCGTGCAGCCACGCGTCGGTCGAGGGGAAGTACTTGTAGCAGGCGAAGACCCCGAGCTGCACGACGAGCGAGACGACCAGGACGCTCACGTGGTGTCCGCGGGTCTTCCGGACGAGCCACATGATCGCCGGCAGCAGCAGGTAGACCTGCATCGTCACGAGCAGGAAGTAGAGGTGGTACTTGGCCGTCCCGGTCACGACCCCGGTGGCGAACGTGGTCACGAGCGCGGGCACGTCACCACGCTGGCCGGAGTCGAGCAGCCAGGCGGACGCGACGTACACGAACGACCACGCCAGGTACGGCACGCCCACGAGCAGGAACCGCTTCGGCCAGAACACCGACATCGGTTTCGGCCGGATGGCGTAGCTGTAGACGAGGACGAACGCCGTGAGCGTGAAGAAGACCAGCCGGGTGAAGTGCAGCAGCGCGAGCAGACCGGCCAACCCGACGTCGTCGGACGCCATCGTGTGGCTGGTCGTGTGCACCCCGAGCACGCACGCGAACGTCAGGATGCGCAGCACGTCGACCTCGTACAGGTGACGCGGTCGACCGGACGCGGTGCGCGTCGGGGTCTGCACGCCGACGGTGCCGGCGGCCGGTGTGCCGGCGGCCGGTCCGGCCGGTCCGGCGGGGTCGCGGGTCGAGATGGGGCTCTGGGTCACGACGTCGCCGCCATCCCCCGCACCCGGGCACGCTGGATCTTGCCGGTGGGTGCCCGGGGCAGGTCCGGGACGACGACGATCTCGACCGGCCGGCGGAACCGGGTGAGGGACCGCTCGGCACGCGCCGTCAGGTCGGCCACGAGGGCCACCGGGTCGAGGGGCTCGTAGAGGTCCGGCTGCGGGATGACGTACGCGATCGGGACGCTGCCGAGGACGTCGTCGGGGCGGCCGACCACGACGGCCTCGAGCACCCGGGCGTCGCCGAGCAGCACGTCCTCGACCTCGGACGGCCAGACCTTCTCGCCCCCGCGGTTGATGACGTCGTCGGAGCGGCCGACCAGCGACACCCAGCCATCCGGGGCGACGGAGCCGACGTCACCGGTGGCGAGCCAGCCCTCCGCGTCGAAGCGCTCGGCCGCACGGCCGAACAGGTACGACCGCACGACGCCGGGGCCGCGGATCCAGAGCGCGCCCACCTCGCCCGCGGGCAGGACCGAGCCGTCCTCGCCGCGGACCTGTACCTCGGAGTCGACCGGCACACCGACGGTGCCGGGTCGCGCAGGCTGGTCGAGCGGCGTCGCGGTGATCTGGCTGGCGCCTTCGGTCATGCCCCAGCTGACGACGAGCGGGACGTCGCCGAGAGCAGCCCGGACCGGGTCGGGCAGCGGTGCCGAGGCGCTCCGGACGAACCGCAGCCCGGCGGGGAACGCCATCGGGCCGGTCTTCGCGAGCACCGCGAGGATCGCCGGGACGGCGTTCAGCCAGGTGATCCGGCGTTCGCCGAGCAGCTCCCAGAAGCCCGTGCGCCGGAACCGGCGGTCGAGCACCAGCGTGGCACCGGCCACCAGGGTCGCGAGCAGGCCGACGACCTCGGCGTTGACGTGGAACAGCGGCAGCGAGTTGAAGCCGCGGTCATCCGGGGACAGGCGGTTGTGGTCGACGACGGCCCTGGCGACGGAGAGCAGCTGGGTCTCCGGCAGCTCGACCCCCTTCGGCGTACCGGTCGAGCCCGAGGTGAAGAGCACGACCGAGCCCTGGCCGGGGGCGTCCTCGGACTCCGCGGGCAGGTCACCGTCACGGACGTCGGACGGGAGGCCCGTGGCCGGGTCGACGCGCGCCGACGGCGTACCGGGGATGGTCGCGTCGACGTCGCGGTCCGAGACGACGATGGACCCGCCACCGAGCAGGTCGGCGAGCCGCGCCGGCTCGGTGGTCGGCTGGCCGGTGTCGACAGGGACGGCACGGCGCCCGGACGCGATCGCTGCGAGGTGCACCACCGCGAAGGCGAGCGGGTCGCCGACGTCGACCAGCACGGCGCCGGAGTCGGGGACGCCGATCACCTCGAACGTCGACGCCCAGGCGTCGACGGCCTGTCCGAGGGCCCCGTAGGACAGGACCCGGTCGGAGCGGGCGTCCTCGAGGTAGGCGCGGTCGGGGTCGACCTCGGCGCGGTGCCGGATCAGGTCGCGGAGACCCTGGGGAGGAGTTCGGACGTCGTGCTGCATCGGTTCATGCTAGGACCGCTTGCTATGACGCGCCGGAGGATGCGTCGACCGGCGCGAACCGGCGCAGCAGCCACTGCCACAGGCCGAGCATCCGAGGCTGTCCGTCGGCGTCGAGCGGCGTCGTGTCCTTGATGGTCCGCGAGTGCGACTCGTCCGGTGTCCCGACCCGGATGTCCGTCAGGATCGCGTGCGGATCCCATCCCGTCGGCGGGGCTGCGGTGTCGGTGCGCCAGGGTCCGTCCCGGCCGCCGGCCGTCGCGGGGCCGTCGAGGCCGAGGACTTCCCACGACCCGCGGATCCGTGGGCCGAACACGTCGCGGACGTCGTCGATCGCGTACATGCGCGACACCGGGGTGGCACCCGGGTGGTCCATCCAGGCCGCGTGCACGGGACCGAGCGACTCGACCGGCGACGAGAACATCAGCGCACCGAGGACCGGCCGGACGTGCGCGATGTACGCCGCTTCGCCGCCGCCCTGGGAGTGCCCGGCGACGACGATGTCCTGCCACGCGATGTCCTCGTCGGGGGCGACGAACCGCCCCCAGCCACCCTTCGGGTCGACGTCGTCGAGGTGCGCGATCGCGTCCCGGAACCGGGAGACGATGGAGCCGGCGGGCGAGACGTCGCTGAACTCGGACGGGCGGGTGCCGTCGAAGCGGTTGCGCTGCACCTCGCCGTAGCACTGCGCGTCGGCCTCGCAGGTGCCCGAGAGCGTCTTGCCGAGGTTCCAGTAGTCGAGCCCGAGGACGTGGTAACCGTCGCCGAGTGCGGTCGTCAGGAACCGCTGGTACTGCGCCGGCTTCGCCCGGGTGGCGGGCAGGAAGAGCAGGAGCGGGCCGTCGCTCGCCGTTCGCGCCGCGAAGTCGTCGCGGTTCGGCTCGAGCCGTTCACCGTCGATCGCCCCGAGTCGGAAGCGGTGGAACTCGTCTGCCGGACCACGTTCGCCGCCCCGCGCCTGGGCTGTGGCCGGCGCACGACCGTGCTGTTCCTCCCGCCGTTCGGCAGTCAGGTTCGCGGCGATGACCGCGCCGCCGCCGATCGCGACGAGCACGATCGCGGCGACGAGGAGCAGGATGCGGTGCCTCATCCGACCAGGCGCTCCCAGACCGCGTCAGCGGAAGCGAGGGTCTGGTCGAGCGTGCCGGTGGCGTCGACGACGTGGTCGGCCAGTGCGAGCCGCTCCGCGTCGGACGCCTGGGCCCCGATGCGCCGCTCGGCCTCGGCCTCGTCCATCCCCCGGTGCTCGACGAGTCGTCGGACCCGCACGGCGGCGGGTGCGTCGACGACCACCACCGCGTCGAAGCGGAGCGGCCGCGACCCCTTGGCCTCGGCGAGCAGGGGCACGTCGTACACGACGACCGCGTCCGGGTCGGCTGCTGCGGCGCTGTCGAAGGCCTGTTGCGCGAGTCGCCAGACCTCGGGGTGGGTGATGCGCTCGAGGTCGCGGCGTGCCGCCGGGTCCGAGAAGACCACCGCGCCGAGTGCTGGTCGGTCGAGTGAGCCGTCCGGGGCGATCACGCCCGGGCCGAAACGCTCGGCGACCCGGGCCAGGCCGGGACTGCCGGGGGCCACTGCCTGGCGGGCGAGTCGGTCCGCGTCCACGACGACGGCGCCGAGCTCCGCCCAGCGGCCGGAGACGGTCGACTTCCCCGCGGCGATGCCGCCCGTGAGTCCGATGATGCGCACGTGACCGAGCCTAGGGTCACGAGGCTCACGGAATGCCGGAAGCCCGGCACCCCCGAAGGGATGCCGGGCTTCCGGTTCGCGCAGGACTCGATCAGTTGGTCGAGCTGAGCTTCTCGCGGAGCGCCGCGAGCGATGCGTCGTCGGCCAGGGTGCCCTGGCCGGCCTGCTCGCTCGTGGTGGACGAGGACGACGCGGTCGCGGGGAGGTCGAACGACCCCGAGGCCTCGTCGGTGAGGGACTTGGCGACCTGGGCCTTGTGGGCCTCCCAGCGACCCTGGGCGGCCGCGTACTGGCCTTCCCATGCTTCGCGCTGGGTGTCGTAGCCCTCGAGCCACTCGTTGGTCTCCGGGTCGAAGCCCTCGGGGTACTTGTAGTCACCCTTGTCGTCGTACTCGGTCGGCATGCCGTAGAGCGCCGGGTCGAACTCGGTGCTCTCCGGGTCGACGCCCTCGTTGGCCTGCTTGAGGCTGAGCGAGATGCGGCGACGGTCGAGGTCGATGTCGATGATCTTCACGAAGACCTCGTCGCCGACGGAGACGACCTGCTCGGCGAGCTCGACGTGCTTGTTCGAGAGCTCCGAGATGTGGACCAGGCCCTCGATGCCGTCCGCGACGCGGACGAAGGCGCCGAACGGCACGAGCTTCGTGACCTTGCCCGGTGCGATCTGGCCGATCGCGTGGGTGCGGGCGAAGACCTGCCACGGGTCCTCCTGGGTGGCCTTGAGCGAGAGCGACACGCGTTCACGGTCCAGGTCGACCTCGAGGATCTCGACGGTGACTTCCTGACCGACCTCGACGACCTCGCTGGCGTGCTCGATGTGCTTCCAGCTGAGCTCGGACACGTGGACGAGACCGTCGACGCCGCCGAGGTCGACGAACGCACCGAAGTTGACGATCGACGAGACGACGCCCTTGCGGACCTGGCCCTTGTGGAGGTTGTTGAGGAACGTGGTGCGGGACTCGGACTGCGTCTGCTCGAGGAGCGCACGGCGCGACAGGACCACGTTGTTGCGGTTCTTGTCGAGCTCGAGGATCTTCGCCTCGATCTCCTGGCCGAGGTACGGCGTGAGGTCGCGGACGCGGCGCAGCTCGATGAGCGATGCCGGGAGGAAGCCGCGGAGACCGATGTCCACGATGAGGCCGCCCTTGACGACCTCGATGACGGTGCCGGTGACGACCCCGTCGGACTCCTTGATCTTCTCGACGTCGCCCCACGCACGCTCGTACTGCGCACGCTTCTTCGACAGGATGAGGCGGCCTTCCTTGTCCTCCTTCTGGAGGACCAGGGCCTCGACCTCGTCACCGACGTTGACGACCTCGTTGGGGTCGACGTCGTGCTTGATCGAGAGCTCGCGCGAGGGGATGACACCCTCGGTCTTGTACCCGACGTCGAGGAGGACCTCGTCGCGGTCGATCTTCACGACGGTGCCGGAGATGAGATCGCCGTCGTTGAAGAACTTCAGGGTCTTCTCGACCTCGGCCAGGAAGTCATCAGCCGAACCGATGTCGTTGATGGCGACCTGCTTAGGAGCCTTGGTCGTAGTGGTTGTCATGTAGAGATTGCTCCGAACGGACATGAGTCGGGCCAGGGCGACACAGGAGACGAGTCCTGGGCGGTGCCGCGATGGCGGTTGGTGTGCTGGCGCGGATTGCGCCGCACAAGTCTAACCGGGCGTGGGATGGCTCACAAGCACGCATGCGGTGCCGTGTCGCGACCAGTCCGGCGTGCGCAACGGCGACGGTCAGTCGACGAGTGCCGAACGCAGGGTGTCGAGACCGACACCGCCCAGGGCGAGTGCCCGGTGGTGGAACGCCTTGAGGTCGAAGTCGCTGCCCTGTCGTGCGGCCACGTCGTCGCGGATGGACTCCCAGACGCGCTGCCCGATCTTGTACGAGGGCGCCTGCCCGGGCCAGCCGAAGTAGCGCGCCACCTCGAAGCGGATGAAGGCGTCGTCCATGTTGACGTTCCGGCGCATGAAGTCGAGCGCGTACTCCCACGTCCACCCGCCGCCGTCCGGGTTCGTCTTCTGCAGGTGCACGCCGATGTCGAGCACGACGCGGGCGGCACGCATGCGCTGTCCGTCGAGCATGCCGAGGCGGTCGCCGTCGTCGTCCAGGAACCCGAGCTGCTCCATGAGCCGCTCGGCGTAGAGCGCCCACCCCTCGACGTGGCCGGAGGGGCCGGCGAGCTGTCGCCGCCAGGTGTTGAGCTCGCCGCGGTTGTAGACGGCCTGGCTGATCTGCAGGTGATGGCCGGGGACGCCCTCGTGGTAGACGGTGGTCTTCTCACGCCAGGTGCCGAACTCGGTCACGCCCTGGGGCACGGACCACCACATGCGGCCAGCACGGGAGAAGTCGTCGGACGGGCCCGAGTAGTAGATCCCGCCCTCTTGCGTGGGGGCGATCCGGCACTCCAGGCGCTTGATCGGGTCGGCGATGTCGAAGTACGTGCCGTCCATCGCGCGGATCGACGCGTCGCTGGTCTCCTGCATCCACCGGCGCAGGGCGTCGGTGCCGTGCAGGGTGCGGGCCGGGTCGGCGTCGAGGACCTCGATCGCCCGGGCGACGGATGCGCCGGACTCGATCCGGTCGGCGATCCGTTCCTGTTCGTCACGCATGCGCGCGAGTTCCTCGATGCCCCACTCGTACGCTTCGTCGAGGTCGACGACGGCGCCGAGGAAGCGCCGGGAGTGCAGCTCGTACGCGTCGCGGCCGACGGCGTCGACCGGGGTCGCGAGCGGCATCAGCTCGTGCTCGAGGAAGCGGCTGAGCGAGCGGTAGGCAGCAGCCGCGGCGTCGGCACCGCGCTGCAGGTCCGCGCGGAGCGACTCGGGCAGGGTCGTGCCGTCCTCGGTCGCCGCGGCGTCGGCGAGCTGCCGGAAGAAGCCGTCGGCGGCACCGCTGCGCGCGGCCTGTTCCGCGACGAGCTCCACCTGGCGGCGGGCCGGGGTGACCTGCTCGCGCGTGCCCTGGAGCAGTGACTCGCGGTACCCCTCGAGCGCGTCGGGCAGCGCGGCGAACCGGCTGGCGATGTCGTGCCAGTCGGACTCGGTCGCCGTCGGCATCAGGTCGATCGCGTCACGCAGGGACTGCGGCGGGCTCGCGATGACGTTCAGGTCACGCAGGTGGAGCCGACGCTCGTACGACTCGACGACCAGGTCGAGCTCGGCGCCGAGGTCGGTCTTCGTGACCCGGTCGACGTCGTCGACGGGGGTGGCGGCGTCGAGGGCGCCCTTCGCCGCGCGGGCGGCCGACGCCATCGCATCGGCACCGGCCGGTGAGGTGTCGCCGTACTCGCCCGTCCGGCCCGCGACCCCGATGTACGTGGCGATGGTCGGGTCGAGGTCGACGAGGGTGCTGACCCAGTCCTCGGCGACACGGTCGACGGCGGAGGGCTGGCGGACGGGGCGTTCTTCGGTCATGCCCCGACCCTACCGAGCCGGTCCGACGAGGTCAGTGGGCCGCGGCCTCCCAGTTGGCGCCGAGGCCGACGGAGACGTCCAGCGGCACCGTGAGCTCCGCCGCGCCGCCCATGCGTGTCCGCAGGATCTCCTCGACACGGTCCTGCTCGCCGGGAGCCACCTCGAGGATGAGCTCGTCGTGCACCTGCAGCAGCAGCCGGGTGCCGAGGTCGCCCTCGCGCAGGTCGGCCGCGACGCCGAGCATCGCGATCTTCATGATGTCGGCGGCCGACCCCTGGATCGGGGCGTTGAGCGCGGCACGCTCGGCGTTCTCACGCAGCACCCGGTTCGGGCTCTTGAGGTCGGGGAAGGGCCGTCGGCGACCGAAGATCGTCTCCGTGTAGCCGGCTTCGCGGGCCTCTTCGACCACGTTGCGGAGGTAGTCACGGACCGCGCCGAACCGGGCGAAGTACTCGGTCATCAGGGTGCGTGCCTCGGCCTGCTCGATGCGCAGCTGCTTCGAGAGCCCGAACGCGCTCAGCCCGTACGCCAGGCCGTAGGACATCGCCTTGACCTTCGTGCGCATCTCGGCGGAGACGTCGGCCGGCTCGACACCGAACACCCGAGCCCCGACGAAGCGGTGCAGGTCCTCGCCCTCGTTGAAGGCCTGGATGAGCCCGGGGTCGCCCGACAGGTGCGCCATGATGCGCATCTCGATCTGCGAGTAGTCCGCCGTCAGCAGCGTCGTGTACGGCTCGGCCACGGCGAACGCCGACCGGATGCGCCGACCGACGGCCGTCTTGACCGGGATGTTCTGCAGGTTCGGGTCGGTGGACGACACACGCCCGGTGCTGGTCCCGGTCTGCTCGTACCGCGTGTGGATGCGCCCGTCCACGACAGCGGCGTCGAGCGTGTCGACGATCTGGCGGAGCTTGGTGGCGTCGCGGTGCTGCAGCAGCAGCCCGAGGAACGGGTGGGGGTGCTGGTCCTGCAGGTCGGCGAGGCTGGCGGCGTCGGTCGAGAAGCCGGTCTTGGTCTTGCGGGTCTTCGGCATCGCGAGCTCGGTGAAGAGCACCTCTTGCAGCTGCTTCGGCGATCCGAGGTTGACCTCGTGACCGATCTCGGCGAAGGCCTGCTGGGCGAGCTCGGCGGCGCGCTCCCCCAGTTCCTTCGACAGCCCGGTGAGCACCGGACGGTCGATGCCGACGCCCGTGGTCTCCATCTGCGCCAGGACCGACACCAGGGGCAGTTCGATGTCGTCGAGGACCTGCAGCGAACCGGAGTCGATGCGGGCACGCAGGGCCGTGGTGACCCGGAGGACGTACCAGGCGTGCACGCCCACGTTCACCGGCGCCGTCTCGGGGACGAGCTGGTTGGGGTCGGCCGTCGGCAGCTCTTCGCCGAGCTCCTGGTACACCAGGTCGGCGAGGGGCTGTCCCTGCTTGCCGGGGTTGGCGAGCCAGCCCATGATGCGGGCGTCCCCCGCGATGCCGTTGACGACGATGCCCGCGGTGCCCAGCGCCTTGACCGCGGCCTTGGCGTCGTGGAAGTGCTTCGGCGCGTCCGAGGCGAACCACGCCGTCAGCTGCTCGTAGTCCTTCGCGCCGCTGCCGCCGGGGACGAGCACGGCGTCGTCGTGGGTGGCGATGCCGATCGCGCTGAGCCGGCCGTCGATGACCTCGACGGCGACGCCGTAGCCGTTCTCGGCGCCGGACGCGCCCTTGCGCTCGAGCCAGTAGCCGAGCTCTTCGTCGATGAGCGTGCCGACGGGTGGCGGCGTGACGCCGGAGTCCTCGACGGTGCCCTCGACCGCGGTGTCAGCAGCGTCGCCACCCCCGACGACCTTGAACACCCGGTCGAGCAGCGTGCGGAACTGGAGCTTCGCGAACAGCTCGCGCACCGCCGTCTCGTCGACGGGACGGAGCGCCACGTCGCCGGGGCCGACGGGGAGCTCGACGTCGGTGACCAGGCGGTTCAGTCGGCGGTTGCGGATCGCCCGGTCCCGCTGCTCGCGCAGGTTGTTGCCGACGACGCCCTTGATGTCGTCGGCGTGCTCGAGCACCCCGTCGAGCGAGCCGTACTGCGTGACCCACTTGACGGCGGTCTTCTCACCCACCTTGTCGATGCCGACCAGGTTGTCGCTGGTCTCGCCGACGAGCGCGGCGATGTCCGGGTACTGGTGCGGTTCGATGCCGTAGCGCTCGTATACCTTGTCGCGGTCGTAGCGCGTGAGCTCGGAGACGCCGCGGACCGACGGGTACAGCAGTGTGACGTCGTCGTTGACCAGCTGGATCGAGTCGCGGTCGCCGGACACGACGTAGACCTGGTAGCCCTGCGCCGCCCCCTGTGCGGACAGGGTCGCGAGGATGTCGTCGGCCTCGTAGTCCTCTTTCGTGACGGTCGTGATGCCCATCGCCTCGAGTGCCTGCTGCAGCAGCGGGATCTGGCCCTTGAACTCGGCCGGGGTCTCGGAGCGGGTGCCCTTGTACTCGGCGTACTCCCGCGTGCGGAACGAGAACCGGGAGATGTCGAACGCCACCGCCAGGTGGGTTGGCTTCTCGCGCTGCAGGAGCATGAGCAGCATCGAGATGAACCCGTGGATGGCGTTCGTGTGCTGTCCGTCGCGGTTGACGAAGCTGTCGACCGGCAGTGCGTAGAAGGCCCGGAAGGCGAGCGAATGGCCGTCGATGACCATGAAGGTAGGCTTTGCGGAGTCCGACACCCGGACAGCCTACCGACGCCACCCGACACAGGAGCGCTGCGCGTGACCGACGAAGCGACCACCACCGGCCCCGTCGACGAACGGCTCGCCGACCGCGGCATGGGGGAGCTCGGCGAGAAGATGGGCATGGTCATCACGGAGCTCTCGGCGGAGCGCGCCGTCGGCTCCATCCCCGTCGAGGGCAACCGTCAGCCGGTGGGCCTGCTGCACGGCGGCGCCTACGTCGTGCTGGCCGAGAGCCTCGGGTCGATGGCGGCGAACGTGCACGCCGGACCCGGCCGCTACGCCGTCGGCATCGAGCTGAACGCGTCGCACTCCCGCAGCGCGACGAGCGGCACCGTCACCGGGGTCTGCACCGCGATCCACCTCGGCGGCACGCTCACGACGCACGAGGTCGTGCTCACGGACGACCAGGGCCGGCGCTGCTCCACCGTCCGCATCACCAACATGATCCGCGAGCGGCGCTGAGCCCTCGCCCGTCAGCAGGGAGTCCGCCGTGGACTGGAAGATCGAACTCGTCATGGTCCCCGTCAGCGACGTCGACCGGTCGCGCGACTTCTACGAGCGCATCGGCTTCACGATCGACCACGACCAGCGGGTGTCCGACGAGGTCCGCTTCGTCCAGGCGACACCGCCGGGATCCGCCTGCTCCATCGCGTTCGGCCAGGGCATCATGTCGCCCGACGTCGTCCCCGGCTCGCTCAAGTCGATCCAGGTCGTCGTGCCCGACGCCGACCAGGCGCTGTCGGACCTGCGGTCGCTCGGGGTCGACGCCGTCGGGGTGGACGAGATGGCCTGGGGCCGCTTCGTCTTCTTCACCGACCCGGACGGCAACGCCTGGACCCTGCAGCAGGTCCCCGCGCGCAGCTGAGCCGGCGCGGTCAGTCCTCGGGCGGTCGCTGCAGCAGCAGTCGGGCGTCCCCGAAGCCGAGGCGCCGGTAGAGCCGCTCGCCGTCGACGCTCGAGTGCACCGACGTGCGCTCGGCGCCGAGCTCGTCCGCGACCGCCAGCAGCCGGTCGACCATGCGTCCGGCCACACCCGACCCACGCAGGTCGGGGTGGACGTAGACGGTCTGCAGCTCGGCCGCCACCCGTCCGCCCGGTCGGTGCGGCGCGGGCGGGCGCGGCGTCAGCGCCAGCCACGCCATCCCGAGCACGATCCCGTCGCGCTCCGCGACGACGCACCGGTGTGTCTCCGGGTGGTGCAGCGCGAAGGCCGTCATCGCGTCGCGGTAGGCCTCGGGCGACTGGCCGGGCGTGCGCCCGTCCTCGTCGACGCTCCACCGCCAGCGCAGGTCGGCCACCGCGGGCATGTCGTCGGGACGGGAGGACCGGATCACCACGTCGTTCACGGACCCACCCTCGCAGATGGTCGCCACACGCGTCGACGCCGCCACCCGGAGCAGGCGGCGGCGTCGACGTGGTGTCGGTGAGCGACTACTTCTTGGCGCTGAGCTGCTCGATGATCGCCTTGGCGACGTCGTGCATGGTCAGACGGCGGTCCATGGAGGCCTTCTGGATCCAACGGAAGGCCTCGGGCTCGGTCAGGCCCATCTTCTCGTTGAGCAGGCCCTTGGCGCGGTCGACGAGCTTGCGGGTCTCGAAGCGCTCGACCAGGTCGGCGACCTCGGCTTCGAGGGTGATGATCTGCTGGTACCGCGAGAGGGCGATCTCGATCGCGGGGAGCAGGTCGTTCGGGGTGAACGGCTTGACGACGTAGGCGAGGGCGCCGGCCTCGGTCGCACGCTCGACGAGTTCCTTCTGGCTGAACGCCGTCAGGAGGACGACCGGCGCGATGTGGTTCTTCGACAGCTTCTCGGCTGCGGAGATGCCGTCGAGCTGCGGCATCTTGACGTCCATGATGACGAGGTCGGGGCGCAGGTCGGTGGCGAGCTGCACGGCGGTCTCGCCGTCGCCCGCTTCGCCGACGACGTCGAACCCGTTGTCACGGAGGATCTCGACGATGTCGAGACGGATGAGCGATTCGTCCTCGGCGACGACGACGCGACGGGGTGCTGTTGCGGTTGTTGCTTCTGAGTCACTCACGCCGGAGAGCCTACTAGACCCGCGGAGTCCTGCCCGCAGCCATGGACCGATCAGTGAACATCCGGACCCTGGTCCGAGTGGCGGGACCCGGGGACCGGAACTGCGGACCTGGTACGAGTGGCGGGACTTGAACCCGCACGCCGTGAGGCAGAGCATTTTGAGTGCCCCGTGTCTGCCGATTCCACCACACTCGCGAGGACGCCGATGCTACCAGGCCGAGCCGGGCCTCCAGGTCGGTCGTGCCGCCGCCCGGGCACCGTCGAGCGCCTCGACCGCGGCCACCAGGCCGGCCCGACGCGGGGACCGCGGCGGCAGCACGCCGAGCAGCGCGCGGAGCACCCGCGCGTCCTCGGCGCCGTCGGGCGTCCCTGCCCAGGCGAGCAGCGCGGCGGCGGACCCGTCGGACACCACCGCCTCGCGGAACCGGCTCCGGACCAGGTCACGGAGCGCGTCCACGCCCGGCGCGTCCGATGCGGGCAGGACGGGTCCGGGGTACCGGCTGACGGCCTGGAGGCGCGCCCCGCGGTCGAGCGCGGCGAGCACGCCGTCGACGTCGGTGCGCACACCGCCCACCCGGTACGGGCGTGAGGCCAGCGTCACGCGGGGGGCGCTCGCCGCGAGCACCCGACGCAGGCGCACGACCTCGGCGCGGACGGTGACGGTGGCGCCGGGGTCCCCGTACACGGCTTCGGCCAGGTCGGCAGCGGGCAGCCCCCCGGGTGCGGTCGCCAGGACGGCGAGGATCTCCGAGTGCCGGGCGGACAGCGCGACCGCGCGGCCGTCGACCCGCAGCACGGCTGTGTCGGCCCCGAGCAGGACGAGTTCGGCGTCCTCGGGCGCCGTCGTCCGGCCCCGGTCCGGCCGCCGGAGGGTCGCCAGCGCGAGTTCTGCCTCGGCGGCCGCGACCGTCGCGGCGAGGAGCGGGAGCGTGTGCCGTTCGACGGCACGGTCGTCACCGGTGACGTCGACCACGCCGATCGGTCGGCCGTCGGTGTCGTGCACGGGGACCGCGCTGCACGAGAACGGCTTGACGGCGGTGGCGTAGTGCTCCTCGCTGCGGATCTGCACCGGCCGGTCCAGTCGGAGCGCGGTGCCGGGGGCGCTGGTCCCGACGTGCTCCTCGGCCCAGTCCGCCCCGGCGACGAACCCCATGTCCTCGGCGGCGCGGCGGGCGTGCCGGGCACCGTCGACGAACACGAGCCGACCGGCCGCGTCCCCGACCGCGACGATGCACCCGGCGGCCCGGGAGTCGTCGAGGAGCAGCCGTCGGACGATGGGCAGGAGCGTGGCGAGCGGGCCGCTCCGTCGAGCGGCGTCGAGCTCGTCGGCGCCGAGGGTGACCTCTGGCGTGCTGTCCGGATCGACCGACGCCGACCGTCGCCACGACGCAGCGACGAGGGGGCGGACGGACCCGGGACGGGGAGCGCGCATGCGTCCTCCGTCCGACCGGGTCCGCCCGTCGCGTCCTCGCGGCAGGTGCGGTCAGCCTACGTCCGCGCGCTCGACGGGACCAGGCCCAGGTCCTCCAGTTCGGTGTCGGTGAGCATGCGGGACCGGGTGAGGAACCGCTTGCCCTCGGGGACCTCGACCGAGAACCCGCCGCCGCGACCGTCGACGACGTCGATCGTCAGGTGCGTGTACTTCCAGTACTCGTACTGGGACCGGGACATGTAGACCTCGACGGGGTCGATGCCGTCGACGTCGAGCGCCCCCAGCAGCACGTCACCGGACCCGGTGCGGAACATCCCGACCGGGTAGCACATCGGGCTCGACCCGTCGCAGCAGCCGCCGGACTGGTGGAACATGAGCGGGCCGTGCCGGGCGGTGAGGGAGCGCAGGAGCTCCCCCGCCGCCGGCGTCACCGCGACACGTGCGGTGGGGTGCGGCATCAGAAGAACCCCATCGGGCCTTCTGCGTACGACACCAGCAGGTTCTTCGTCTGCTGGTAGTGGTCGAGCATCATCTTGTGGTTCTCCCGCCCGACGCCGGACTGCTTGTACCCACCGAACGCCGCGCCGGCCGGGTACTGGTGGTACGTGTTCTCCCACACGCGGCCCGCCTGGATGTCGCGGCCGGCCCGGTAGAGCGTGGTGGCCTCGCGGCTCCAGACCCCGGCGCCGAGTCCGTAGAGGGTGTCGTTCGCGATCGAGATCGCGTCGTCGTACCCGCTGAAGCTCGTGAGCGCGAGGACCGGTCCGAAGATCTCCTCCTGGAAGATGCGCATCGCGTTGTCGCCCTCGAACACGGTGGGCGTGACGTAGTACCCGCCGCTCAGTTCGCCGCCGAGGTCGGCGCGCTCGCCGCCGGTCAGGAGCTTCGCGCCCTCCTGCTTGCCGATGTCGATGTAGCTCAGGATCTTCTCGAGCTGGTCGTTGGACGCCTGCGCACCGATCATGGTCGCCATGTCGAGGGGATGCCCCTGCTTGACGGCACGGACACGGTCGAGGCCGTCGGCGACGAAGCCGTCGTAGATCTCCTTCGCGACGAGCGCCCGGGACGGACACGTGCAGACCTCGCCCTGGTTCAGGTTGAAGAAGGCGAAGCCCTCGAGTGCCTTGTCGTAGAAGGCGTCCTTCTCCTGGGCGACGTCGGCGAAGAACACGTTCGGGCTCTTCCCGCCGAGTTCGAGCGTCACCGGGATCAGGTTCTGCGACGCGTACTGCATGATCAGGCGACCGGTCGTGGTCTCCCCCGTGAACGCGACCTTGCGGACGTCGGGGTGCTGCGCGAGCGGGGCGCCGACCTCGAAGCCGAAGCCGTTCACGACGTTGAGGACCCCGGCGGGGAGCAGGTCCTGGATCAGGTCGATGAGCACGTGGATGGACGCCGGCGTCTGCTCGGCGGGCTTCAGCACAACGCAGTTGCCGGCGGCCAGGGCGGGTGCGAGCTTCCACACCGCCATCAGGATCGGGAAGTTCCACGGGATGATCTGCGCGACGACGCCGAGCGGTTCGTGGAAGTGGTACGCGACGGTGTCGTGGTCGATCTCCCCCGTCGAGCCCTCCTGCGCGCGGATGGCCCCGGCGAAGTACCGGAAGTGGTCGATCGCGAGCGGGATGTCGGCGCCGAGGGTCTCGCGGATCGGCTTGCCGTTCTCCCACGTCTCGGCGACGGCGAGCATCTCGGTGTTCTGCTCCATCCGGTCGGCGATCCGGTTCAGGATGTTCGCGCGCTCGGTGATGCTCGTCCTCCCCCACGCCGGGAAGGCCTTCCACGCGGCGGCGACGGCCTTGTCGACGTCGGTGGAGTCGCCCCGTGCCACCTCGGTGAAGGTCCTGCCGGTGACGGGTGTCGGGTTCTCGAAGTACTGCCCACCGGTCGGCGGCACGTACTCCCCGCCGATGTAGTGGTCGTAGCGGGACCGGAAGGTGACGAGGGAGCCGTCCTCCCCCGGTGCGGCGTAGGTGGTCGGCGAAGCTGCGATGGTCATGGTGGTGCCCTCTCGACGACGGTGTCGGTGGAGCGCGCGGTCCGTGCGCTCGGGAGCGACGCTACGAGCCGCGAGGTTGCATCCGGTTGCGAGTCCGGACGGTAGGGTCCATGCCATGGGGACGGAACACCCGCTGGTGGACGGGACCGGCGACGGGTACGTGGTGAGCGAGACCGTGCTGCCGGTCGTGGCACTGACGCCGATGCGCGCCGACCTGTTCCTGCGGGCCGCGGCCGACGGCCGCCGGGTCGTCGTCCTGACCCCGGACGCCGCACGGCTCACGGAGTCCTTCCGCCAGGTGCTCGACGGCGCCGACGGACGCTGGGTCGTCCGCGCCGAGGACGGTGCGCTCCGCGACGGCATGACCGGGACCGCACTCACCCGGGTGGCCGACGCGTTCCGGACCCCCGGCAGCGGTGACGCGGTCGACCCCCGCCACCTCGCGGTCCCCGTGCCCGACCAGGTGCAGTTCGTCGTCTCCGCGTCCATCCGGCACCGCGCCGATGCCGGCATCCGACTCGGCCGGGCGTGGGAGACGTTCGCGGCACTCGGGCCGGGCTCGACCCCGGTCGGGTGGGGCACCCACGAACCCGTCGAGGACGCCTGGGACAAGGACACGCTGACCGCCGCAGCCCGCGCCCGCATGCCGCACGACGCCCGCTTCTCGGTCATCGGGTCCCCCGACGCGCCGCTCGCCGGCTCGGTCACGGCGCGCCGCACCGACAAGGGCGTCGAGGAGGTCGTGACCGGCCTGGTCGGCGTCGGCGCGCCCGGCACCCCCGGCGTCCGACGCGCACACGACGCGGCCACCGTGCTGCTCGCCGACCTGTGCCGGACCGCGCTGCCGCTCGTCGCGATGGTCTTCGCCCGCGTCGGCTCGGCGGACCTGACGGTGCGCCCGGTGCTCGAACAGGACCCGGAGCCGGTCGCGATGCTGCTCGGGGCCCCCGCGGTGCAGGGCCTCGGGCTCGACGTCGACGAGATGCGGGAGCGCTTCGGCGCCGAACGCGTCGGCCGTCCGCGCGTGCCGTCGCTGGTGCTGCGGTTCCGCGACGGCCCCTCGCGTCCGGACGCCACCGGCTGGGAACGCCTGCGCCCCGTGGTCGACCACCTCGGCCGTGACGCCGTCGAGCGGCTCACCGGACGCGACCTCGGCGCAGACCGTCACTCGGAGGAGCACCCGCATGCCCCGTGAGCTCACCGTCCTCGGGCCGGTCCTGGTCGGTGACGCCGAGTTCCGACCCGCCGCTGCCGTGGTCGACCCCGGACTCGGCATGCGCCTGGTCCGCGAGGGTCTGGTCGCCCGGTTCATCGACGGTGACGGTCGGCTCATCGCCACCGTGCAGCACCCGCGCCGGGTCCGTTCGACGTCGGAGATCCGTCGACTGCTGCCGGACGTGTCGACGCTGCCGCCCGAGGCGGACGGTGGCGGGTGGTGGTGGACGGACGTGTTCGTCCCGCTCGACGACGAGACCGAGCCGATCGGCAGCGCGCTGGCGACGGCGATCGCGGAGCGGGCGCACGGCGTGCTGTCCGCCCAGGACACGAGGCGACGATGACCGACGACCCACTGTTCACCAGCCTGTTCGCCGCGATGCAGGCGGCTCCCGACGACGTGGCCCTGCGTGGGCAGGTCGCGCAGCTGCTCCTGCAGCGCGGCCGTGCCGCCGAGGCGCTCCAGCACGCCGGGATGGTCCTGCAGCAGGACCCGGGCAACGCG
Source organism: Curtobacterium sp. MCLR17_007 (assembly GCF_003234655.2). Classification (NCBI taxonomy): domain Bacteria; kingdom Bacillati; phylum Actinomycetota; class Actinomycetes; order Micrococcales; family Microbacteriaceae; genus Curtobacterium; species Curtobacterium sp. MCLR17_007. The sequence goes on from NZ_CP126271.1 coordinate 2,037,042, forward strand.
CTCGCCCTGCAGGTCCTGACGGACGCGACCGCCGCGCTGCGGCCGGGAGGCCCGGTGCCGGTCACCGACGACGCCACCGACACCGAGCCTCCCGCCCGTGCCGCCGAGGGCTTCGACTGGCGACGTGCCGAGGCGGACCTGGGACGCAGCGTCCCGCCGCCGTTCGTCGAGCCGAGGGCGGACGACGCCGGGACGGACGAGTCGGCCGAGTCGGCCGAGTCGGCCGGTGCGCCCGAGAAGATCCGCGTCGACGGCGAGGGCGAGCACGCCCTCGACATCGAGATCGAGCGTCCGGACGTCACGCTCGACGACGTGGGCGGGCTCGAGGACGTCAAGCAGCGCATCCGCGAGTCCTTCCTGGAGCCGATGCGCCACCCGGAGATCGCCGCCGCGTTCGGCAAGACCCTGCGTGGTGGACTGCTGCTGTACGGGCCTCCCGGGTGCGGCAAGACCTTCATGGCCCGGGCGATCGCCGGCGAGCTCGGGGCGCACTTCGTGACGGCACGGATCGACCAGATCCTCGACCCGTACGTGGGCAACACGGAGAAGAACCTGCACGCGGTGTTCCAGGCGGCAAGGACCCGGGGACCCTCGGTGCTGTTCCTGGACGAGATCGACGCGCTCGGTGCACGCCGGTCGAGCATCGGCAGCGGGTGGAGCGGCCTGCGGCAGATGGTGAACCAGCTCCTGCTCGAACTCGACTCGGTCGGCTCGGAGAACGACGGCCTGTTCGTGCTCGCGGCGACGAACAGCCCGTGGGACGTCGACCCGGCGTTCCTGCGCCCCGGTCGGCTCGACCGGATGACCCTCGTGCTGCCACCCGACGCCCCGGCGCGCGAGGCCATCCTGCGGCACCACTTCGCCCGGCGTCCGATCGCCGGCATCGACCTCGGCCAGGTCGTCGCGGCGACCGAGGACTTCTCCGGCGCCGACCTCGCGCACCTGGTGACCTCGGCCGCGGAACAGGCAATGGCGAAGTCCGTCGCCGCGGGCGAGATCCAGCCGCTCGGCATGGCGGAGGTCCGGCACGCGCTGACCCAGGTGCGGCCGTCGACCGGGTCGTGGCTGGTCACGGCGAAGAACGTCGCGGCCTTCGCGAACGCGGACGGGCGGTACGACGAGCTGGTGGCGTACCTGAAGCAGAAGCGTGTCCTCTGACGCTCCCGCGGGTGCCGACGCGGTCGGGTCCGCTGCTGCTCGCGCGGGGTCGCTCCGCGCGCTCGGGCAGCTCGACATCGCCGAACGGGTGCTGCGCGAGGCGCTCGCCCAGGCGCCAGGCGACCCGGAGCTGCTCAGCGAGTGGGCCGCGCTCCACCAGGCGCGCGGCGAGCTGCAGCAGGCCGAACAGGCAGCGCGCGCCGCGGTCCAGGCCGCACCGGACACGCTGCCGCCGTACCTGCGGCTCGTCGCCGTCCTGATCGCCGCCGGCCGGGGACCGGAAGCCCGTGTCATCACCGGCCGACTCGTCCCGATGGCGCCCGACGTGGCGGGGCTCTGGGCGCAGCACGCGATCGCGAGCATCGACGCACGGGGACGCCGACTGCCCGAGGTCCGGCAGGCGTACGAGCGGGCGATCGAGCTCGAGCCGGACTCCCCGGACTGGTACGCCCTCGCCGCGGTCTGCGAGCGGGCCCACCGCAACACCCACTTCGCGCGCGAGCTCGTCGTCGAGGGACTGCAGCGGGCCCCGCAGCATCCCGGGCTGCTCGCCATGCGCGCCGAGTACGCCCCGGTCGCTGACCAGCCGGACCTGCTGCTCGACCTGCTGGTGTCGAACCCGGGCGACGAGGAGTCCCGCGAACTCCTCGACGCGGCCGTGACCTGGGAGCGCCGCGCCGCCGCGGCCGTTGCGCTCGTCCCGGCGCTCGTGGCCGTCGTGCTGCTCGCCGCCGGGCCGGGCGTGGTCGGCGCCGTCTTGACGACCCTCGCTGCCGCACTCGGCGGCGTCGGGTCGTGGTTCCTCCTGCGGCGGTACCGCCGTCGGCGGGACCGGCTGCCCGCGAGCTACCTGGGGACACTGCCGCGGCGCGGAGCGGTGCTCGCGCGGTGGGGCGGGCTCGCGGCGACGGCCCTGGTCGTCGCCGCGGTGGCGCTGCGGTGGGCTGCGCCGGTCCTGCCCGGGCCGGACGCGCTGCCCGCAGCCCTGGCCGCGGGCGCTGCCACCGTGTTCGGACTGGCGTCGGTGGTCGCGCTCCTGCCCGGCGACGACCGTGTCCTGCGCACGGCACGGAACCGGACCGGACGGGTCCTGTGGGGAACGGCGTGGCAGTTCGGCAGCCTGCGGCAGGAGCTCGCGCTCTGGTCCGGCCTGGTGGTCGGCGTGCTCGGGATCATCGCGACGTCGACGTCCCTCGACGGCTCGGCGCCGGCCGGCCTGGTCACCGCCGTCGCGTGGCCCCTCGCGCTCGTGACCGCGTCGATGTTCGTCGAGGCGTTCCGCGCGGGACGGTTCGCCGCGCAGCGGTACTTCCGGAGCCTGGGGATCCGCTACCGGCTGTTCGCGCTGGTCGTGCTGACGGCGGGGCTGGTCGGGATCGGCGCCGCCGGGTTCCAGGCTCCCGGGGACCGCGGGTCGTCCGATGCGCCGGACCCAGAGCCAGGGTCGTCGTACTCGGTCCCGGGGTTCCAGGACCGCACGGTGACACCCGTGCCGGTGCCGACCTTCTCGATCCCCTCGTTCGACCTGCCGACCGTGCCGCCGATCACCGGCGAGGGCTGAGGGCCGGGCATCGTCGGGTCCTCATCCGCTGGCGAGTCGCTGGGCCACCGCCCGCACATCCGCAGGTACCGCGGCGTCCGGTCCCGCGCCGCGCAGGGCAGCGAGCAGCACCCGGACGACGCAGGCCGCGTCCGCTCCCGACGCTTCCGCCAGCGCGATCGCCGCTGACCGGCCGCCAGGCTCCGGACGGGACAGGACGAGGGACACGGCGACGGACAGGGCGTCCACGTCGCTCGTCCCGCTGGGCGCCATGAGCACGGCGCCGTGGTCTGACCGCTCCCGGGCCCTCGCTGCGGCGGCCCGGAGCGCCGCGTCGACCGTGGCGCCTGAAGGCTGCTGGAGCCGATGCAGGAGCGCCGAGGTCTCGCGCAGACCCTTCGACAGGTCTGCGCCGTCAGTGACAGCCCGCAGCACCGCCGCCGTGGCCGCGCCGGCCACGACGTCGAGCGACCACGCGTCGGCCGGCGCCGAGAACAGACCGAACTCCGTGAACGCCTGCTCGGGTGACCAGCCACCGACCAAGCCGAACGGGATCGCCGCGACCATCGGGGACATCGATCCGAGGACAGCCACCCGCCCAGGATGATCGGTCCGGTCCACGTGCGCTGCCGTGGCCGCAGCTCCACGGAGCCGCGCCCCACTCCGCTCGGCGCCCTGCTGGACCCACGTGGACAGTGCTGCCGCGATCCGTTGGACCGGGGGCAGGTCGGGGCGCGCGGACGCGGCGAGCCGTTCCCGGAGCACGGTCATCGTGGTGACGGACGGTTCGCTGGTCGCCGCCAACTCCGCCACGAGGTCCGTGACCGTGGCGCCGGTCGGGACGCCGGATCCCCGAGAGGACCGGAGTCGCTCGGCGACGAGGGACAGCGCCTGGTCTGCAGCGAGACCACGGTCCGGAGCGGCGAGGAACCCTCCGGCGTCCGCACCGCCACACCAGAGGAAGCCGTCCGGTCGCGACGGCTCGTCGCCGACCGCCCACACCTGTATCGGACCGTCAGTCTCGTCTGCCGCGGAGGCCCGGCCCCGGACATGCGGGACGATGTCGTCGCGCATGTGGCCAGCAGGCGACGGCGCGAGCGGCCAGGTGTCGCCGCGCTCGCTCAGCGCGCCCACGCCGGGACGAACTCCGGCGCTCGTCCCTGCGATGCAAACTCCGCTCGCCACGCGTCGAGGTCCGGCACCGGGTCGTCGTTCGTCCGCGGCACCCGGGGGTCCGCCGCACCGAAGTCGAGACGGTCGTCGTACACGAACGAGAAGGAGAACGAGCCCGCAGCGGTCAGGTGCAGTTCGGCGCCGACCCACGACCCCTTCTGCGGGTCCGCCGCGGCGCGGCGGAGGACCTGGAACTCGTCGAGCATCGGCTCCGGGACCGCGATCGAGGTCGTCTGCCCTGCGGACACGACGGAGCCCCGTGCCGTGTGTTCGCGGCCGCAGAACGCGACGAAGAAGTCCGCGGTGTCGAAGGGCCCGCCCTGCGACAACCACCGGTAGGCGTTCCCCGCGAGCGTCGTCTGCGCCTGTGTCATCGACTGGAGCGAACCAGCGGTCGGGTCCGGCTCGGACGCCGTCTGCTGCCCTGCGGTGTCCGAGCGCGACGCCAGGAGCTGCGGCGGGAGCTGCGGGTGCACGTGAGTGACCAGTGCGATCGGCAGGTACAGCTCCTGCGGCCCGGGGTTCACCAGGACACCGCGATCAGGGTTGGCGATGTCGATGACCCGTGCCCCGTTCAGGACGACGACGTCGTTGGCCGCGGGGAACTCGACCTGCACACTGTGCTGTTCACCGGTGAACACGACGAGTGCTGCACCATCGGCACGCGGCTTCGAGATGGGGTAGGCCATGCCGTCGGTCATCTGCATGGGGACGAGGAGCGGGCTGGCGATGAACCCGTTGACGAAGTCCCCGAGCGCCGCGGGATCAGCCACGGCGCTGACGAGTCGGGCGTCGAGTTCCGGGTTGTCCATCCCGGTCATCGATCGATCCGCCGCGCGAGCTGCCAGTCCACCAGGTCGAACACCGCGGACCACCGCGGCGAGGAATCCAATCGGTCGTTCTGCTCGTTCATCACAGGCCTCCTCGTGTGGTTCGGCGGGCCACAGATCGTCCGCCGGGAGCTCGGAATGCTCAGACTGCTCGAGGTGCGCCTCGACCCCGAGCGACCTCCGTCTAACCGTACCGGAGGCTGAGCAGTACGCTGATCTCGATGGACTTCACACCCTCGCACACCTTCCTGCAGGCCGTTCGGCTCCTCCATCAGCGGGGCTGGGAGTCGGTGCGGGTGTTCCCTGAGCTGTACGAGATCGGCGACTGGCGGTGCTGGCTCAACGCCTCGGGTTTCGGGTCCGGCCGACGGCCGTTCCGGATGGCGGTCTACCTCGGATCCGAGGACTGGGAGATGCCGTTCGAGCACGACCCGTCCGATCCGCTCACCCCGGAACAGATCGCTGACGGGCTCGAACCAGGCCTTGACGATCGAGCACGCCAAGCAGACCCGTCCTACGGCCCCTGGTTCGAAGAACTCCTTCGACGGAGCGGCCCCGACGCGCTGCCGGTGTTCCGGGGCGGCGGGCTGGCGCGCGGCGCTGGGCCCGCGGTGATCGGTCAGGACGGTGAGCTCACCCCACTCGACATGGCTCCGGAACCACCCGAACCGATCCGCGCGACCACCGTCGGCTGACCACGCCTTCGTCGAATCGACGGCCGTTTCAGAACAGCTCGGCAGTGAACTTCCCGGGAGTCGTCGGCGCCCGATGGGTTGGCTCGTGGTCGGCGATCGCGTCAGCGCACGCCTGCAGCAGCGCGTCTGGGTCGTCCGTCGCCGCACCGTCGATGACCTCGTCGAGCACGGTCACGAGGACACCTCGTCGCTCGACCTGGACGTCGCCGACGAGCCGGAAACGGGAACCGGGGAGGAACACGACCTCACGTTCGTCCGGGTGCGCCGAGAACGGGGCGATGCTCCGTCCCGTCCGCGAGCGGAACGCAACGAGTCCGTCGACCGTGTCGCCCTCACTTGCCACGTCAGGGTCGGATGACGTGGCGGTGAGGCCGCGGAGGGAGAACTCGCCCACGAGACGGAAGTGACCGGGCAGCGCGCCGCCGTGGAACACGATGCCGGCGGTTGCCGGGAGCTTCGACAGCGCATGGAGGAGCACCTGCACGCGTTCTGACGTGTCAACCACCCGAGCCCTCCCGCAGGGTGATCCGCCACTTGCCGTTCACGAGCTCCTTGCTCACGACCTCGAACTGCGTGTGCCGTTGGAACAGCACCTCGTCCTCGCGCATGACGTCCGAGAACGGCTTCACGTTGACACCGGTCTTCCCTTCGATTGTCAGGACCGTGTTCCCAGGGAAGGCCTTCGTCGGGTCGGTGGAGGTGCTGATGAAGCCCTCGTCACTCCACGGCTTCCCGACCTGGAGGCCGTCCAGCGTCGACTTGTCGAACTGCACGCCGCGGTAGAAGGTCCCTTCGACCGGCGGCAGCTTCGCGATGGCGTCGGTCGTCCGGGAGATGTCCGCCTCCAACGAGGTCGCGTCTGCCGGTGAGTGGATGTCACGAAGGTGGTCGTTCATGTCGCCGTAGTGCGAGGTCGTGTAGTCGTAGACACCGAGCACGTCGTCCTTCGTGAGCGTCGGGTACGCCTCGGACACGGCGGTCGCCCACTCGTCCTCGGACTTGACGAAACCGGTGCCGTCGTTGGAGCGGTACTGCTTGTTCACCTCATCCAGCTGGGGCAGCGGTGTGTCCGCAGGGGCGCCAGGAGGGGGCGCATCGAGACCGGTGTGGGGAGGCACGTGTTCCACGGGCGGTGCATCGTGCCCAGCAGCTGGCGCGTCGTGTGCAGCAGGCGGAGCATCGTGCGCAGCCGCAGGCGGCGCGTCGTGCGCAGCCACAGACGGCGCGTCGTGCGCAGCCACAGACGGCGCGTCGTGCGCAGCCACAGACGGCGCGTCGTGCGCAGCCACAGACGGCGCGTCGTGCGCAGCCGCAGACGGCGCGTCGTGCGCAGCAGCGGGCGGCGCGTCGTGCGCGACCGGCGGGACGTCGTGACCCGCGGGCGGCACGTCGTGCGTCACGGGCGGGACGTCGACCTTCGCGGCGTCTCCGGCCAGGTCGACGCTCGTCGTGGGCAGCTCGCCCTCGCGGGTCACCTTCGCGACGTCGCCCGCGTCGATGCCCTTCGCGACACCAGCCAGGTCCGACCCCGTGATGCCCTTCGCAGCGTCGACGAACCCGTCGGCGCCACGGGCAGCCCGGGCAGCGTCGTCCGCGAACCCGCCCGCACGGGCCACGTCGCCCGCGGCATCGGCAGCCGCGGCGGTCGCGTGCGCGCCGGCGCTCGCTTCGCCGGCGCCGGGGATGAACAGGGTGCCGATGTTGAACGCACTCGCGCCGGCTGCCCCGCCCGGGTCGTCGACCCACGACTGCGCGATGTTGTAGCCGTCCCAGGACGACGACTCCCACCACTCGTCGGGGAGCTTCAGCCCGACGAGCCCGCCGACGGTGTCAGCCAGGGCGGTGGTGTCGTCGTGGCCCCAGTCCGACAGGAACTGCTGCGTGTCCTTCGGCAGGAAGTCGCCGAGCGGCGTGTTGCCGAGCGTGTTGACCACGGTGCCGACCGGCGACAACGCCGACGCCAGGTGGCCGAGACCGAGCCAGGACCCGGCGAACGTCTGCCCCGCGCGGTCGAACGCGTCGCCGACCATGTCCGAGCGCCCGGTGATCCCACCCGCGATGGCCTCGGCGTACCAGGGGACCCCGGTGCCGTCCCACCCGGTCAGCAGCGAGCTCAGGCCCTTGGCCATGCCGCCGAGACCGTCGACCACGACGCCCTTGACCAGGTGCGCGGGGAACCCGGCGGCCTTCTCGCCGCAGGACTCCTTGCGGTCACCGGTGGAGCCCCACGGGGTGTCGATGTCCTGCTGGCCGGCCCACGGCATCGATGCCTCGGCCGCCGCCATGATCTGCGCCGGGGTCCCGGTGGGGCTGCCCGGCAACGGTGCCAGACACGCGGCCCCGAGGATCGCGTTCGCGCAGGTCTGCTGCGCGGCGAGCCACTCCTCGGCCAGGTCGGCCCCACGGCGGATCAGCCGGTTGTTCTCGTCGACCATGTCCGGGTCCTGGTCCCACGACGTGATCTCGACCTTGGTGCCGGTGATCAGGCTGACGCCGAGCGTGCTCACGGCCTGCGAGGCGATGACGTAGCCGTCGTCGGAGTTCTGCACCTTCGGTTGGAAGTGGTTCGCCCGGTAGACGAAGTCCTCGGCGTCGGTGCGCAGCGTGTCGAGCTTGGTCTTGATCGGGCCGACCGCCTCGGCATAGGTCGACAGCGCGGTCGCCACCGCGGTGAGCCCGTCTCCGAGCAGCGTCGTCGCCGTCCCGACCGGGGTCATCACCGAGTACAGGTGTTCGGCGCCGTCCGACTGGTACGAGCCGGAGATCGCTTGCCAGGCGCGGACCGTGTCACCGCCACCGGTCGACACCGTGGTGCCGAGCGTCGAGATGGTCGACGCCCCCGTCGACACCGACGCGGCGTCGATCTTGTCCCCGGGCAGCTTGCTCGGGTCGATCAGGCTCACGGCGCGACACCCAGGATGGACAGGTCACCGTTGCCCGCGGCGATCCCCGCGTTGGTCTCCATGGTGGCCGCGATCTCCTCGTCGCCGTGCACGACGGCGTTCGTCGCGGCGACCGCACCGTCGATGGCGGCGGGGACGTGCCGTGTGATCGTCGTCACGTTGTCGGACATCGCGTCGAAGAACTGCGACAGCGCTCCGTTGATCAGCTCGGACTGGGCTCCGGTCGCGACGGTCTGCACCGCACCGTCGATCTTGCCGAGCGCGTCCATCACGGGCTGGCTCTTCGTCGCGACGTCGGTCAGGACGGTCTTCACCCCGGCGGGGTCGACGTTGTAGGTCATGGCTCACCTGTGTCCGCCCGGCCGTCGACCGGCCGGGCGATGTGCTCGGGTCGTCAGCCGATGCTGTCGACGGCGCTCTTGGCCTTCTGGATGGTCTGCTGCGCGGTCTGGTCGGTCGACTGCAGCGAGGTCCGGAGTGTCGCGATGATGCTGCGGACCTCGGATGCAGCGTTCTTCCAGCGGAGTTCCTTCGACTGGTACTCGTCGGAGACGCCGTCGGCCTGGTAGTCGCTCATCGCGGCGCGGACGTCGCCGTCGCGCTGGTCGATCAGTGCCTCGAGCTGGGCGGCGACGCGGTTGAAGTTGTCCTGCGCGCTCTGCGAGGCGGCGACGTCGTAGTCGCGGCGGTCTGCCTGGTTGCCTGCCATGGTGCTCCCCCTGGTGTCAGTGGCCGGCGCCGAAGCGCGCAGCGTCGAAGTTGACGGTGCCGGACGCCTGGGTGGCGTCGTCGGCCATCTGCTGGTCGCCCTGCCCGAACGCGGTGTCCATGCCGCCGATGCCGCTCAGCACAGCGGCGAGGGCGGCGTTGAGCTCGTTCGCCACCTGGTCCGACTGGGACTTGAACCGGTCGAAGGCCGCGCGGCCCGCACCGTTGAACTTGCCCTGCAGCGGCTCGGCCGCGGCGAGCAGCGCCTTCACCTGGGACCCGAGGTCCTGGGAGGCACTGCCGGTCTTCTTGCTCAGCTGGCCGAGTGTGTCGGCCCCCATCGCGAACTTCACGTCTGTTCCCCTCAGTCGGTCGTGCGCTCGTGCACCAACGTCGACATTGTTCTCCATCGGAACGACTCGTGCAAGATGCAACGGGAGGTTCTCCCACCGGCTGCTAGCCTCTCCACGCTGCAGTCCTGCGGATCCACGGGGAGGAACCGATGCCGAGCGCGCTCGTCGGCTCGTTGAGCTGTGCCCGGTGCTCGCGCATCCTGGCCGCTGCCGAGCGGTTCTGCACCCGGTGCGGCGCCCCCCAGGTCGGAGCTGCGACCGGGGCCGCCACCGCGACCGGTGCCGGCCTGCTGGCCGGGGTGGTACCGGCAGCCCCGACTCGACGGCGGACCGCGGCCGTCGTCGACGGCCTGGCCACGATCCTCCCGGCCGGCGTCCTGGTGGTGTCGCTCGTCCGGACCGACACGGCGGGCGCCGTCGTCGCAGGCGTCGCGCTGGCCGTCCTCGTCGTCCTGGTCCAGCTGCTCGCCGTCTGCCGGACCGGCCTGACCCTCGGACTCGCCGTCACCCGGCTGCGCCGCGTCGACGTGCTCAGCGCCCTGCCGCCGACGGCCGCGACGGCGATCCGCGGCACCCTCGCAGCGTGGTCGCCGCACACCACGATCACCGCCGACGTGCGACGCGGCCGGGACCCGCTCACCCCGGCCCTGCCGGCCCTGCACGTGCAGCAGCTGGGTCCGGCGGTGGTGCCGTCGGCACCCGTCGCGGGCGAGGGCCGCCGCGCAGCCCGCGCACGGCAGGACGGGACGACCGAGACCCGACGCGGTGCGCGCCAGCAGGTCGTGCCGCTCGCCGACGTCCGGCTGGTCCCCGCCTCGGGCGACACGATCGTCGTGCGCGGTACCGTGCTCGTGGGCCGCCGCCCCGAGGCGGACACCCCGGACGTGACCGTGCACGCGCTGCCCGACATCGCACGCACGCTGTCCCGCAACCACGCCGTGCTCGAGTGGGCGGACGACCTGCTCTGGGTGACGGACCTGCACACCACGAACGGCACGACGATCACCTCGCCCGAGGGAGCCGTCCAACCGCTGGTGCCGGGGCAGCGCACGGCCGCCGCGACCGGGTGGCGGGTCGAGCTGGGCGAACGCGAGTACACGGTGACGGCCGGAGGACCGGCGTGATGCCCGGGCCCCGTCGCCACCACCACGAGGAGACGACCGAGCGTGCCTGACAACAACGACACGATCCTGCTGGAGTCGGTGCGGACGCACCGGGTCCGTCTGCGCGGGGCCTTCCTGATCGGCGAGCTGGCGGAGCGCCGCACGGTCAACGACAACGTCCGACGCCTGGTCGGCAGCATGGTGCTCGCCGCCGTCGTGTGTGCCGGATGTGTCGGGACGGCCTTCGTCCTGAACGCGATCCAGAACGGACAGGCCGGCGGCCTCGGCGGGTCTGCCGGCACCACGAGCACCACGGCACCCGCGAGCGGGACGAGCGTCGGGGGGAACCGGTGACCGACTTCACACGCCTGACCGTCGTCGGCGCCACCCGCCGAGCGACGCTCGTCATCCCGAGCGACGAGACCCTCGGGTCGCTGGTCCCGCGGCTCGTCGAGCTGCTCGACGAACGGGTCGCCCCGGTCGCGCGTCCGCTGACGCTGCTCCGGTCGACCGGCGAACAGCTCGACACCACGGCGTCGGCCGCCGACCAGGGCGTCGCCGACGGCGAGGTGCTGCGGCTGCTGCGACTCGACGAGGCCCCGCCCCCGCCCGAGGTCAGCGACGTGACCGACGCCGTCAGCGACGCACTCGGCTCCCGCTCCGGTCTGTGGGGACCCGGTCCACGCCTGCTGGTCGGCGGCGTGGGCATCGGTCTGCTGACGCTCGCCGCCGGGGTCGCCGCGCTCGACCTGCCGGGCCTCCGAGCAGTCCCCGCGATCGCGTGGGCCGTCTGCGTGGTCGCCGGGCTCGGCCTCGCCCTGGTCCGGGTCCGGACCGTGGCCTGGGCCCTCCTCGCCGCCGCCCTCGGGCTCGCGTTCCCGACCGCGGTCGGCCTGGAGGCCCTGCTCGCCTCCGCCGGGCCGTCCGGCTCCGTCACGCTCGGTCTGGCCGCGCCCACCGCGACCGTCGCGTGGCTCTCGCTGTTCCTGGTGGCAGGACTGGGCCGCCGCTCCGCGCCGGCCGCACTGGGCTCGGCGGTCGGTGTGGTCGGCGCCGGCGTCGCGACGCTGCTCGAGCGGACCCCGATGACCGGGGTCGAGAGTGCCGGTGTGCTCGCCACCGCCGCGGTCCTGGTGATCGGGCTCATCCCCTGGTACGCGATGTCGCTGTCGGGGTTGACGGGGCTCGACGACCAGGTGATCACCGGACGCCTCGCCCGGCGCGAGACCGTGCTGACCACGGTGGACCGCGCCTACCGGACGCTCACGTGGGCCACCTTCGCGGTGGCCTCGACGCTCGCCGTCGCCCTGGTCGGGGTCGCCGAGGCGACCGGTCCGTGGGCGCAGTGGCTCGGGGTCGCACTCGTGACCGTGACCGCGCTGCGGACCCGCGCGTTCCCGCTCGCGGCGCAGGTCGCGGCGCTGTGGGCGGCGACGGTGCCGGCGGTCGTGGTCGGCGTCACGGTGCACCTGCGCGGCGACGACGGAGCACTGGCCCCCGCTGTCCTCGCCGGTCTGGCGGTCGTGGTCGCGCTGCTCGTGCTCGTGGCCCCCGCCCGGCACCAGCGTGCGTCGCTCCGGCGGCTCGGCAACGTCGTCGAGTCGCTCGCGGTGATCGCCCTCGTCCCTCTGCTGATCGGCACGTTCGGCGTGTACGGCCAGCTCCTCGGGGCGTTCTGATGAGCGTGTTGCGGTCGCTCGTCGGCACCGCCCCGGCCGCGGTCCTCGGAGCCACGGCGTCCGGGACGGGCGTGCTGGAGCAGGCCGACCGTGCGATCCGCGCCCCGCTCGCCCTCAGTCGACGGCTCGGCTTCGTGCAGCTCACCGGCGGGGTCGGCGCATCCACGTCGGCGTCGCTCGTCGCCAACCTGGTGGCCCACCGCCGGACGGGTCCGGTCCTGGGGGTCGACGCTGCGGCCGGCGCGCGCTCGATGCTCTGGCACGCGGGGCTGCCCGACCTGCCGCCGACCCTCGACGACGCGCGACGGCGCGACCCGGCGAGCACGTCGGACGCCACCACCGGACTCGCCCGCGCCGGTTCCGGGCTGTACGCCCTCGACGTCCGCGAGCCCGGCACGGCGGACGAACACGACGCACCGCCCCGTCAGGCGACCGAAGCCCGCTGGGCCGAGGCGGTCGCCCCGGTCACGCGGTTCTTCGACGTGGTCTGCACCGACTGGGGCGTCCGCGCCCCCGGAGTCGACCTGACCGCGGTCGCGTACGCCAGCCACGCCGTCTGCCTGGTCGCGAGGACCGACCGGGTGTCGCTCGAGCGTGCCATGGCGGTCGTCGAGGCCGTCCGCGCGCTCGAACACCGACCGACGGTCGTCGTGGCCGCGGTGGACGTCGGGCGCTCGGGCTCGCGAGCCGTCGAAGCCGTCCGGTGGCCGGACGCCACGGTCCTGCGGATCCCCGCCGACCCGGCACGGCTCGCGGGCGCCCCCAGGTCGACGCGCGACCTCACCGTCGCGACCCGCACCGCGCACGCCCGGCTCGCCGCCGCGCTGCTCGACACGACGACGGCCGGCACCGCGACCGAACGGAGCGACCGATGACGCGTCGACTCGTCCACCGTCCCACGCGCGTGAGCCGCCCGCTCCGCGACGAGCCGACCGAGCCGCTCGCCCCGCCGCCCGCGCTGCCGGAGGGGCCCGTCGGCGGCATCCCGATCCAGACGCTGCTGCCCGTCGTCGGATCACTCTCGTCGATTGTGATGATCGTCGTGCTGCGCAACGCCAACCCCGTCTTCATGGTGATCGGGGCCGTCGTGCTCGTGGTCGCCCTGGTCGGGGGCGTCGGCATGGCCGTGTCCCAGCGCGGGAACCAGGCCAGGACCCGACGGTCGCAGCGTGAGCGCTACCTCGACTTCCTCGAACGGACCCGGACCGAGATGCGGGCGCGGGCCCGCGACGTCCGGGCGAAGGCCAGCGTGCTGAACCCGGAACCGGACGCCCTGATCGAGGTCGTCCGCGACCCGGCGCGGCTGTGGGAACGCCGGCGCGGCCACGACGACTTCCTCGTCGTCCGCGGTGGGGTCGGCGACGTGCGCTGGTTCGACCTGACGCTGCCCGACGACGAGAACCCGGTCCAGCCCTTCGACCCGATCATGCTCGACGAGGCGCGCACGGTCGTGCAGCACTACGCGACCGTCGCGGGCATGCCGGTGACCGTCGACCTGGACCGCGCCGGCCACGTCGCGGTCATCGGCGACCGGGACCGTGTGCTCGAGGTGGCGCGCGGGATGATCGCCCAGCTCGCGACGCTGCACTCCCCCGAGGACCTGCACCTGGCCCTCGTGCACCCCGGTGCCCGCGCCGACGACTGGCGCGGGTTCGACCTGCTGCCGCACGCCGTCGACGACGAGCTGCTCGACGGCGACGTCCCGGCGCGGCGCATCGCCCCCGACGTCCAGTCGCTCCTCGGCGTGATCGGCGGCGAACTGGCGGACCGGGCGCAGTTCGCCGCGACTGCCAAGCGAAGTTCGGGGACGAGCGACCAGGCCGAGAACGCCCGGCTCGTCGTGTTCGTCGACGACCACGGGCACATCGCCTCCGACCTGCCGGTGCCGGACGCCGACCTCGGGCTCGCGGAGCTCCAGGTCACGACCGTGCACCTGCTGTCGGACCGCCTGCACGAGCCGTCCGACGTCACCGTCCGGATCGTGGTCGAGGACGACGACGCCACCGTCACCGACGCGCGGCGCGAGGCCGACGGCGAGGTCGTCGAGACGCGCTTCCGGACCGACCGCGTGCCGGCGACGACCTTCGAGACCCTGGCCCGCGAGCTCGCGCCGCTGCGGCTCAGCCTCACCGCGCAGGACGCCGCCGAGTCGGTCGACGGCATCGGCGTGACGGAGCTGCTCGGCATCACCGACATGGCCGACGTCTCGCCCGAGCAGGTCTGGCTTCCCCGCTCGCCCCGGGACTTCCTACGGGTGCCGATCGGTCTCGACGACTTCGGCGCGCCCGTGCTCCTCGACCTGAAGGAGTCCGCGCAGCTCGGCATGGGTCCACACGGCATCTGCATCGGTGCGACCGGCTCCGGCAAGTCCGAGATGCTCCGGACGCTCGTGCTCGGCCTCGCGCTCTCGCACTCCCCCGAGGACCTCAGCATGGTCCTCGTCGACTACAAGGGCGGGGCCGCGTTCGCCCCGTTCGCCGGACTCCCGCACATCGCCGGCATCATCGACAACCTCGAGGACGACGCCGGGCTCATCGAACGGGCACGCGCCTCGATCGCGGGCGAGGTCGTCCGACGACAGCGGGTGCTGCGCGACGCCGACAACGCGCCGTCGATCACGCACTACCGCGAACTCCGCACGCAGCGTCCGGAACTGCCGCCGCTGCCACACCTGCTCCTCGTGATCGACGAGTTCGGCGAGCTGCTGACCGCGGAGCCCGAGTTCATCGAGCTGCTCATGACGATCGGGCGCATCGGACGGTCCATCGGCGTGCACCTGCTGCTGTCGAGCCAACGCATCGAGGCCGGACGGCTGCGGGGGCTCGACACGTACCTGTCGTACCGGCTGGGCCTCCGGACGTTCTCCGAGGCCGAGAGCTCCACGATCCTCGACCGCCCCGACGCGTTCCACCTGCCCGCGATCCCCGGCTACGGGTACCTCAAGGTCGACACCTCCGTCTACCGGCGGTTCCGTGCGGGGTACGTCTCCGGGCCAGTCGAGGCGACCACCGTCCGGGCCGAGCCGGCGTCGCGACCGGAGCCGGTCCTCCTGCCCGTCTTCAACACCCTCGCCTCCGATGCGGGTGACCACGGACCGGGCGAGACCGAGCTCCGTCGTCCGCAGACCGGACGCGCACTGGTCGACGAAGCCGTCGAGCGCCTGCTCGACGCCGACCGCACCACCCGCCCGATCTGGCTGCCACCGCTGCCGACGCGACTCGCGCTCTCGCGGGTGATCACCGAGCGGGTCGAGGACGTGCCAGCGCTGCGCGTCCCCCTCGGGCTGCTCGACGACCCGTCCGAACAGACGCAGCGCCCCTGGTACCTCGACCTCACGCGAGCCGGCGGGCACGCCGCCGTGATCGGGGCCCCGCAGTCCGGTCGCTCCACGATGCTGCGGTCGATCGCCGCGTCCACGGCCCTGACGGCGACGCCCCAACAGGTCAGCCTGTACGGGCTGGACCTCAGTGGGAGCGGGCTCGCGCGGATCGAGGCCTTCCCCCACGTCGGTGGCGTCGCGACCCGGGCGGACCCGGCACGCATGCAGCGGTTGCTCGAGGAGCTCCAGCTCATGCTGGCCACCCGTGAGCGCGCGTTCCGCGTGCACGGGGTCGACTCCCTCGACGCGCTGCGTGCCCGGCACGCGGCCGGTGCGCTGCCGGAGCTCCCGAGCGCCGAGGTCGTCCTGCTCGTCGACGGGTACGGCGCCGTGCGCGACGAGTACGAGCGGTTCGAGCCCGTCCTCGGCGAACTGCTGCAGCGCGGCTCCGGACTGGGTGTGCACGTCGTCATGACGATGACGCGGTGGAACGAACTGCGCATGGCCGTACAACCGCTCGTGGGGACCCGGGTCGAACTGCGTCTGAACGACCCCGCCGACTCGGTGGTCGACCGTCGGCTGTCACAGACGATCCGTGCCGACCAGCGCGGCCGGGCGATCACCGAGGAGCGGCGCTTCGTCCAGCTCGCACTGCCGGTCATGGACGACGTGGACGACGACGACGTGGCGGACGCCCTCGAGGCCCTGGCACGTCGGGCGGCGGACAGCTGGTCGGGCCCGGGTGCGGCTCCCATCCGCCTGCTGCCGGCCGACTACGAACCGGCGGAGCTCCCCGACCCCTTCGTCGAGCCGGACCGGGTGCCGTTCGGGCTGCGCCAGGACACCATGCAGCCGGCGTTCCTCGAGCTCGGCGACCGCGACCAGCACCTGCTCGTCTTCGGCGACTCCCGGTCGGGCAAGTCGACGCTGCTGCGCGGGGTCGTCGAGGGGCTGGTCGACCGGCACTCGCCCGACGAGCTCGTCGTCGCCGTGATGGACAGCCGTGGTGCCCTCGCCGACGTCTGCCCCGACGACTACCTGGGCGGACAGGCGTCGAGCGCCCTCGAGGCCCGGTCGCTCGCGGCGGCCATCGCCGAGGAACTCGCCAAGCGGCAGGCCTCGTCCGACCGCGGCTCCGGCCCTCGGATCGTCGTGGTCGTGGACGACTTCGACATCCTCGCCAGCGGCGGGACGCAGCCGCTGGAGCCGCTGCTGCCCTACCTGCCGTCGGCCCGCGACCTGCGCCTGCACGTGCTCGTGGCACGACCGGTGGCCGGTCTGCAGCGGGCGCTGTTCGACCTGACCCTGCAGGCGCTCCGCGACACCGGCGGCAGCACCTTCCTGATGTCCGGGGAGCGGAGCGAGGGGCAGATCGCGCCGCAGGTGTACGCCGAGCCGATGACCGCCGGCCGCGGTCGCATGCTGCGGCGCGGCGAACGGTCGTTCATCGCCCAGGTCGCGCACTTCCGGACTGCGGGCACGACCGCGGAGGACGACCGGTGAGCGTCACGCCCGTCCGGATCGTCGTCGCCGGCACGGCCGGCGGTGTCGGCACGACCACGGTCGCCGCGCTGCTGTTCGAGGCGCTCCGCCGCGCGTCCGTCGTGGGTGCCCCGGTGCTGTACGACCACTCGGGCGGCGACCTCGGCCTCAGGCTGCCGAACGGCGACGACGTGTCGGCGGTCGAGGACACCGTCGCCGTCCACGACGTCGGAGCGCACGCGTGGCGCGGTGGCATCGAGGCCCTGGCGTCGCCGGCCGACCTGCTCGTCGTCGTGGCTCCGGCGACGGGCGTCGGGCTCGCCGACGCTGCGCGCGTCCTCGAGGCCGCCACCGGTCGCTCCGGACGGACCGCGTCGACGCGGACGCTCGTCGTCCTCAACACCCCGTTCGGCTCCGACGTCGACCGTCGGGACGTGGACGAGTTCCGGCTCCGGCACGACCACAGCAGCGTGCTGCGCCTGCCCTCCGACCGGGCGCTCGGGATCGGCGGCCGGATCCCGTCGTCCCGCCTGTCCGCCGCCACCCGACGGGCCCTCGCCGAGTTCGACCGGCGCACCGTCGGCATGCTCGCGACGCAACGCCGCGGCTGATCCCCGGGTACCGTCTGAGTCCCGAACGATCAGGAGGACCTCCCGTGGACTCTCGTGCCGTCCGCACGTTCCGGGTGTTCGTCGTGGTGACCGCCGTCGTGGCGATCGTCCTCGGCGTCGTCGCCGTGGTGCTGCCCGACCCCTCGCTGGTCGTCGTCGCGCTGCTGTTCGGCGTCTACCTCGTCGTCGCCGGGGTGCTGCGGGTGTACGCGGCGGTGCGCGGACACGGCACGCCTCCCGTCTGGCGCTGGACCTCGGGAGTCGTCGGCACCCTCGTCGCGCTGGCCGGGCTCGTCACGCTCCTCGATCCGCTGGTCCCCCTCGTCGTCTACGCGGTGCTCGCCGGGGTGGGGTTCGTGATCGAGGGCGTCGTCGCCCTGGTCGGTGGGGTCGTCGGGCACCCCGGGTCCTCGCGTGTCCCCACGGTCGTCAGCGGTGTGCTGTCGGTCCTGGCGGGTGTCGCCGTGCTCGTCGCGCCCGGCATGGCACTGACGGTGTTCATGGTGCTGGCGGGGATCGCGCTCGTCGTCGTCGGCATCGGGGCGCTGCTGCTCCTGCCGCCGCGGTCAGCGGTCCGCCGCCAGGGCGCTCCCGCCCGCGCCGATCGCCGTTAGGCCGCGCCGGTCCCGAACAGCAGGCCGAGCAGGTACGTCACCACGGCCGCGCCGAAGCCGATGGCGAGCTGCCGGAGCGCCCGGCGGAGCGGCGACGCCCCGCTCAGGACCCCGACGACCGCGCCGGTCCCGAGCAGCGCGACGCCGACCAGGAACGCCGCCACCGCGATCGCCGCCCAGCCCTCGAGCCCGAACAGGTACGGCAGCACCGGGATGACCGCGCCGGAGGCGAAGAAGCAGAAGCTCGAGATGGCGGCGCTCATGCCGTTGCCGACCGCCTCGTGGTCGTCGGCGACCCGGGTGGGCCCGGTCGCGGGCCCGCTGCCCAGTCCGGCGATGACCTCGGCGGCGTGCGACTCGGCTTCGGCCTCGGGCATGCCACGCGCCCGGTAGACCAGCGCGAGCTCGTTCGCGTCGACGTCGAGGTGCGCGACCGCGTCCCCGGCGTCGGGGTGCGGTGCCGATGCCTCGAGCAGCTCCCGCTGGGACCGGACGGAGACGTACTCGCCGGCACCCATCGACAGCGCACCGGCGAGGAGCCCCGCGATCCCGCTCAGCAGCACGAAGTGCCGGTCGGCCCCGCTGGCGCTGATGCCGATGATCAGCGCCAGGTTCGACACCAGGCCGTCGTTCGCGCCGAACACCGCCGCCCGGAACGTGCCGGACAACCGCATCCGCCCGCGGTTCGCGAGGCCGCGGACGACCTCGCCGTGGATCCGCTCGTCGGCCGCCATCTGCGCGGTGGCGTCGTCGTCGTCGGCGTACGGGGAGCGGTCCTCGGCGCGCTGCATGAGCGCGAGCACGAACACCGACCCGAAGCGCTTCGCCAGGGCAGCGAGCACCCGCGTGCGCAGACTGCCCCGCAGCGGCCGACCTGCGTCGTCGCCGAGCAGGTCGACCCAGTGCTGCTCGTGGCGGCCCTCGGCCTCGGCCAGCGCCGCCAGGATCTCGCGCTCCTCACCGTCACGTCGCGCGGCGAGGTTGCGGTACACGGCCGCTTCGGCGCGCTCGTCCGCCAGGTACCGGCGCCAGCGACGCACGTCGCCCGGCTGACGGGCCGCCGTGTCGGTCTGGAGGCTGTGCTCGCTCATCGGGTCGTCTCCTGTCGGTGGCTGGCCGGGTCTCGACCCGGCGCGCGCGTCCTGGGCCAGGCCGCGCACTGGACGCGGCGAGGGCGCGGACCGGAGCCTGCCTGCACCCGTGTGCAGGGCCTCCGGGCCGCGCCCTCGCGCGTCGCGGGACTAGTCCCGAACGTACGCCGGGGCCGCCTCGGCGTGCGCGTCACCGACGCGGTGCACGCGCAGGTCGTTCGTCGAGCCCTCGATCCCGGGAGGCGAACCGGCCGTCACGATCACACGGTCGCCGGGCGACGCCAGGCCGTTCTCGAGCAGGACGTCGTCCACCTGCGAGAACAGCTCGTCGGTGTGGGTCTTCCGCTCGACCAGGAACGAGCGGACGCCCCAGGTGAGGGTCATCCGACGGCGGGTGGCCTCGTTCGGGGTGAAGGCGATGATGGGCAGGCCGTGCCGCAGTCGCGACATGCGGCGGGCGGAGTCACCGGACTCGGTGAACACGCAGAGGTAGGACGCCTCGGTGAACTCGGCGATCTCGACCGCTGCGAGCGTGATGGCTCCACCGAGCGTGCGCGGCTTCGTGCCGAGCGGCGCGATGCGCTCGAGGCCGTGGTCCTCGGTGGACTCGACGATGCGGGCCATCGTGCGGACGGTCTGCACCGGGTACTCACCGACGCTCGTCTCGCCGGACAGCATGACCGCGTCGGCCCCGTCGAGCACGGCGTTCGCGACGTCGGAGGTCTCGGCGCGGGTGGGGATCGGCGACGAGATCATCGACTCGAGCATCTGCGTCGCGACGATGACCGGCTTGGCCATGCGGCGGGCGAGCTCGACGGCGCGCTTCTGCACGATCGGGACGGCCTCGAGCGGGAGCTCCACGCCGAGGTCACCGCGGGCGACCATGATCGAGTCGAAGGCGTCGATGATCTCCTCGAGCGCATCGACCGCCTGCGGCTTCTCGATCTTGGCGATGACGGGCAGGCGCTTGCCCTCTTCGTCCATGATCTCGTGCGCACGGACGACGTCCGAGGCGTTGCGGACGAACGACAGTGCGATGAGGTCGGCGCCCTGGCGGATGCCCCAGCGCAGGTCGGCCTCGTCCTTCTCGCTGAGCGCGGGGACGTTCACGGCGACACCGGGGAGGTTGATGCCCTTGTTGTTCGAGACCGTGCCGGCGACGACGACCTCGGTGCGGACACGCACGCCGTCGGTGTCGAGGACGCGCAGCCGCACGCGACCGTCGTCGATGAGCAGCGGGTCGCCGGGCTTGACGTCCTGTGGGAGCCCCTTGAAGGTCGTGCCGCAGATCTCCTTCGAGCCGGGCACGTCCTCGGTCGTGATCGTGAAGACGTCGCCGACGTCCAGGTGGTGCGGGCCGTCGGCGAACCGGGCGAGTCGGATCTTCGGACCCTGCAGGTCGACGAGGATCGCGACGGGCTTGCCGAGCTCGGCCGCCGCGCGACGGACGTTCTCGTAGTTCGCCTCGTGGACGCTGTAGTCACCGTGGCTGAGGTTGAGTCGAGCGACGTCGACACCCGCCTCGATGATCTCCTTGACGGTCTCGTAGTCCGAGGTGGCCGGTCCGAGGGTCGAAACGATCTTTGCGCGTCTCACTGGATTCCTTCGTGTGTGGTGGTGGGGCCTGCGTGCATGGTGTTCGTGGGGCTTCGCGGTACGAAGAGAGGCCACCAGCACCCTATCGAGTGCCGGTGGCCTCCTGCTCACCCTGAGACGTGCATCAGACGGAGATCGCCCGGTCGGTCGCCTTGACCGGGGCGGGGAGCATCGTCGTCCCCTCGAGGTACTCGTCGACCTTCGCGGCGGCCGCCCGGCCCTCGGCGATCGCCCACACGATGAGCGACTGCCCACGACCCGCGTCACCGGCGACGAAGACGCCGGGCTCGTTGGTCGTGTAGTCGGCACCGCGTGCGACCACGCCCCCGGCGCTGAGCGGCAGGCCGAGCTGGGGTTCGAGGGTGTCGGTCTCCGGTCCGGTGAAGCCCATCGCGACGAGGACCAGGTCGGCCGGGATCTCGCGCTCGGTGCCGGCCTTGGGGACACGACGCCCGTCGAGGTACTCGGTCTCGGCCACGCGCAGCGCACGGACCTCGCCCGCCTCGTTGCCCAGGAACTCGACCGTCGAGGCCAGGAACGCACGTTCGCCGCCCTCTTCGTGGGCGCTCGTGACCTCGAACACGGTCGGGAACATCGGCCACGGCTGGTCCTCGGGACGCTCCTCGGGAGGCTGCTTGCCGATGGCCAGGTTCGTGACGCTCAGGGCGCCCTGTCGGTGCGCGGTGCCGATGCAGTCCGCGCCGGTGTCACCGCCGCCGATGACGACGACGTGCTTGCCCTCGGCGGTGACCTGGTTGTCGACCACCGTGCCGGCGCCGGCACGGTTCTGCTGGACGAGGTACTCCATCGCGAAGTGCACGCCGGCCAGGTCGCGACCCGGGATCGGCAGGTCGCGCGGAACCGTCGCACCCGTGGCGACCACGACCGCGTCGTACCGCGACTTCAGGTCGTCCCAGGTGATGTCGACGCCGATCTCGACACCGGCGCGGAAGCGCGTGCCCTCGGCCTGCATCTGGGCGAGTCGCGCGTCGATCTGGCGCTTCTCCATCTTGAAGTCCGGGATGCCGTAGCGCAGCAGCCCGCCGATGCGGTCGTCGCGCTCGTAGACCGCGACCGTGTGCCCGGCTCGGGTGAGCTGCTGGGCGGCGGCGAGTCCGGCTGGTCCGGAACCGACCACGGCCACGGTCTTGCCGGTCAGGCGCTCCGGCGGGTGCGGTGTGACCCACCCGTTCTGGAAGGCCTGGTCGATGATCGAGACCTCGACCTGCTTGATCGTCACCGGCGGCTGGTTGATGCCCAGCACGCAGGACGACTCGCAGGGTGCCGGGCACAGACGGCCGGTGAACTCGGGGAAGTTGTTCGTCGCGTGCAGCCGCTCGATCGCCTGACGACCCTCACCACGCCAGGTCAGGTCGTTCCACTCGGGGATGAGGTTGCCGAGGGGGCAGCCCTGGTGGCAGAACGGCACGCCGCAGTCCATGCAGCGGCCGGCCTGGCGCTTGAGCTGGCCCGACTCCTGCTGCTCGTAGACCTCTTTCCAGTCCATGAGCCGCACCGGGACGGGCCGACGCTTCGGCAGTTCGCGTTCCTGGACCTTCAGGAACCCCTTGGGGTCAGCCATGTGTTGCCTCCGGGGTGTCGGTCTGGTGTGTCGTCAGGGAGTCAGCCACCTGCGGTCACCTCCATGATGCGGTTCCAGACGACGTCGCCGTCGGGGTCGAGTCCTTCGTCGACGGCCTGTCTGCGGGTCTCGAGCACGGCCGCGTAGTCGCGCGGCAGCACCTTGACGAACGCGGAGAGGTCGCCGGAGGCCACCAGGTCGGCCGCGACCGTCGATCCCGTCTCGGCGGCGTGCCGCTCGAGCAGGTCGGTGACGATCTCGACGTCCGCGCTGTCGAGCGCTTCGAGGCGCAGCTCACCGCTGGCCAGCGCATCGGCGTTCACGTGCTCGGTGCGGAGGCCGAGCACGTACGCGGTGCCACCCGACATGCCGGCGCCGAGGTTCCGCCCGGTCTCGCCGAGCACGACGGCCAGCCCGCCGGTCATGTACTCGAGCGCGTGGTCACCGACGCCCTCGACCACGGCGGTCGCACCGGAGTTGCGCACCAGGAACCGCTCGCCCACGATGCCGCGGATGAACATGCTGCCCTGCGTCGCGCCGTAGCCGATGACGTTGCCGGCGATGACGTTCTCGCTCGGCTCGAACCCGCCGCCCTCGGTCGGACGCACGACGATGTCGCCGCCGGACAGGCCCTTGCCGACGTAGTCGTTGCTGTCGCCGATGAGCCGCAGCGTGATGCCCGCCGGCAGGAACGCTCCGAGCGACTGCCCGGCCGACCCGCGCAGCGTTATGTCGATCGACCCTGCCGGCAACCCGTTCTCACCGTGGCGGAGCGTGACCTCGTGACCGAGCATCGTGCCGACCGCGCGCTCCGTGTTGCGGATCGGCAGGTCGAGCGCGATCGTGCCGCCGTGCTCGAGCACGTCGGACGCCCGGTGGATGAGCTGCACGTCGAAGTGCTGCTCGAGCTCGTGGTCCTGGTCGCGGTGGTGCCGGCGCGGCTCGTCGGCCGTGAAGTCCGGGCCGTGCAGCACCGGGGCCAGGTCGAGGCCCGACGCCTTCCAGTGCTCCACCGCGCGGTCGACGTCGAGCACGTCGGTCGCGCCGATCGCCTCGTCGAGGGTGCGGAAGCCGAGCTCGGCCAGCAGCTCGCGCACCTCTTGCGCGATGAACTCGAAGAAGTTGACGACGAACTCGGGCTTGCCGGAGAAGCGCTTGCGGAGCTCGGGGTTCTGCGTGGCGACGCCGACCGGGCACGTGTCGAGGTGGCACACCCGCATCAGGATGCAGCCCTCGACCACGAGCGGGGCCGTGGCGAAGCCGTACTCCTCGGCGCCGAGCAGCGCGGCGACGACCACGTCACGACCGGTCTTCATCTGGCCGTCGACCTGGACCACGACGCGGTCGCGCATGCCGTTGAGCATGAGCGTCTGCTGGGTCTCGGCCAGGCCGATCTCCCATGGGGTGCCGGCGTGCTTGAGCGAGTTCAGCGGCGAGGCTCCCGTGCCGCCGTCGTGGCCGGAGACCAGCACGACGTCGGCGAGGGCCTTCGTCACGCCGGCTGCCACGGCACCGATGCCGGACTGACTGACGAGCTTGACGTGCACGCGCGCCGAGGGGTTCGCGCGCTTGACGTCGAAGATCAGCTGCTTGAGGTCCTCGATCGAGTAGATGTCGTGGTGCGGCGGTGGCGAGATCAGCCCGACGCCGGCCGTGGCGTGGCGTGTCCGCGCGATCCACGGGTACACCTTCTGGGGCGGGAGCTGTCCGCCCTCGCCGGGCTTGGCGCCCTGCGCCATCTTGAGCTGGATGTCGGTGGCGTGCGTCAGGTACATGCTGGTCACGCCGAACCGCCCGGAGGCGACCTGCTTGATCGCACTGCGCCGCTCGGGGTCGAGCAGCCGGTCGACGTCCTCGCCGCCCTCGCCGGTGTTCGACCGGCCGCCCAGGCGGTTCATAGCGATCGCGAGGGTCTCGTGGGCTTCCTTCGAGATCGATCCGTACGACATCGCGCCGGTGTTGAACCGCTTGACGATCGACTCGATCGGCTCGACGTCCTCGAGCGCGATCGGCGTGCGGACGCCGTGCTTGAAGCGGAACAGTCCGCGCAGCGTCATCAGCTCTTCGGCCTGGTCGTCGACCGCCTTGGAGTACTCGCGGAAGATGTCGTACCGACGGGCGCGCGTGGCGTGCTGCAGCCGGAACACGGTGTCCGGGTTGAACAGGTGCGGCGGGCCCTCGCGGCGCCACTGGTACTCGCCGCCGGTCTGCAGTCGCTCGTGCGCGAGCACCGAGCCGTCCTGCGGGTAGGCCTGCACGTGGCGCTCGGCGTTCTCCTTGGCGATGACGTCGATGTCGACGCCGCCGAGGATCGACGAGGTGCCGGTGAAGTAGCGGTCGACGAACTCCTGCGACAGGCCGACCGCCTCGAACGCCTGGGCGCCGGCGTAGCTGGACACCGTCGAGATGCCCATCTTCGACATGATCTTGAGCACGCCCTTGCCGAGCGCCTTGATGACGTTCTTGACCGCCTGCTCCGGGGTGATGCCGGCGATCATGCCCTGGCGCACCAGGTTCTCGCAGGTCTCCATCGCCAGGTACGGGTTGATCGCCGAGGCGCCGTACCCGATCAGGGTGGCGACGTGGTGGACCTCGCGGACGTCACCGGCCTCGACGATGAGCCCGACCTTCATGCGCTGCTCGGTGCGGATCAGGTGGTGGTGGACGGCCGCCAGCAGCAGCAGGCTCGGGATCGGCGCGTTCTCGGCGTTGCCGTCACGGTCCGACAGCACGATGAACTGCTTGCCGGACTCGATCGCGTCGTCGACCTCGTCGCAGACGGCCTGGATGCGCTGCTCCATCGCCTGTTCGCCGGCGTCGACGCGGTACAGCCCACGGATCGTCACGGTGAGGTGGCGCCCCGAGTCGGTCTCGAAGTGCTGGACCTTGGCGAGCTGGTCGTTGTCGATGACCGGGAAGTCGAGCACGATCTGCTTGGCGTGCTCGGGGCCGGCGTCGAGCAGGTTGCGCTCCGGCCCGAGCCCCATGCCCATCGACGTGATGACCTGCTCGCGGATCGAGTCGAGCGGCGGGTTCGTGACCTGGGCGAACTGCTGCGTGAAGTAGTCGAACAGCAGACGCGGTCGCTGGGACAGGACCGCGATGGGCGTGTCCGACCCCATGGCGCCGAGGGGCTCGGCACCCGCAGCCGCCATCGGCCGCAGCAGCACCCGCACTTCTTCTTCGGTGTACCCGAACGCCCGCTGGCGCCGCGTGACCGAGGCGGGGGTGTGCACGATGTGCTCGCGCTCGGGCAGGTCGCGCAGGTTGATGCGGCCGGCGGCGAGCCACTCCCCCCACGGACCCGACGTCGCGAGCTCGCGCTTGACCTCGTCGTCCTCGATGATGCGGCCGGCCTCGGTGTCGACCAGGAACAGTCGACCCGGGCGCAGGCGGCCCTTGCGGACGACCTTCGACGCGGGCACGTCGATGACGCCGGTCTCCGAGCCCATGACGATCAGTCCGTCGTCGGTGACCAGGAACCGACCCGGGCGCAGGCCGTTGCGGTCGAGCGTGGCACCGACGAGGGAGCCGTCGGTGAACGTGATCGCCGCGGGGCCGTCCCACGGCTCCATGAGCATCGAGTGGTACTCGTAGAAGTCGCGGAGTTCCGGGTCCATGTCGGTCTGGTTCTCCCAGGCCTCGGGAACCATCATCGACACCGCGTGCGGGAGCGACCGCCCGGTCAGGGTCAGCAGCTCGAGGGTCTCGTCGAACGAGGCCGAGTCGCTCGCGCCGGGGCTGACGATCGGCAGCAGGGGTGCCATGTCGCCGAGCAGGTCACTCTCGAGCTGCGACTGCCGAGCACGCATCCAGTTGCGGTTGCCACGGACGGTGTTGATCTCGCCGTTGTGGGCGAGCGTGCGGAACGGCTGGGCGAGCGGCCACGAGGGGAACGTGTTGGTCGAGTAGCGCGAGTGCACGATCGCCAGCTTCGACGCGAACCGCTCGTCGCTGAGGTCGGGGTAGAACGGCTCGAGCTGGAGCGTCGTGACCATGCCCTTGTAGACCATCGTCCGGCTCGACAGCGACATGAAGTAGATCTCCTGCTCGCGCTCGACGCGCTTGCGGAGGCGGAAGGTCTGCCGGTCGAGGGCGACGCCGCTGCGCGGGGTGCCGTCCTGCCCGTGGTGTTCGGACACGACGAAGCACTGCTCGAACGCGGGCATGGCGGCGCGCGCGAGGGAGCCGAGCACCTCGGGTCGCACCGGGACCTCGCGCCAGCCGAGGACGCGCAGGCCCTCGTCCGCCGCGGTGGCCTCGACCGCGGCCTTGACGGCGGCGCGGTCGTCGGCGTCGAGCGGCAGGTAGGCGGTGCCCACGGCGTACTCCCCCGCCGCCGGGAGCTCGACGGGTGCCTCGGCACGGAAGAACTCGTCGGGCACCTGGCACAGGATGCCGGCGCCGTCGCCGGTCCCCGCGTCGGAGCCGACGGCCCCGCGGTGCTCGAGGTTGCGGAGCGCACCGAGCGCCGCGTCGACGATGTCGTGGCCGGGCGTCCCGCGGAGGGTCGCGACCATCGCCAGGCCGCACGCGTCCTTCTCGTTCGCCGGGTCGTACATGCCGGCGGCGTCCGGCACCGCGGAGAACCGCTGGTGCGCGGGCCGCAACGCGGACCCGGTGGTCGAGGGGAGCTGGGGTGGCTGGAGCGCCATGGGGACCGTCCTCACGAGCGAGTGGAACAGGGACAGCGATGGCCGTGGGGCGAGGCTGGAGTCGAGCTCGCCCACCGTCCGACCCCGTGGGGCCGGGCCGTCAGGAACGGTCGGCAGCTGTGGCGACCGGGCTGGAACCGGCGGCGATGGGTGCGTCGTCGTCGTGCTCCGAGTAGGTGTCCTCGGAGTCTACATCGGTCTTCGAGCGCGGCTCGCGACCCGGCAGGTAGGCGCTGGGTTCCTTGCCGGTGTGGCGCTTCGACTGGACGTAGAAGATGACCAAGCCGATGATGATCGCCGCGAACGAGGCCCAGACGTTGGTCCGGATGCCGAAGAACGTCTCGCTCGTGTCGACGCGGATGGACTCGAGGACCGACCGGCCGATGCCGTACCAGATCAGGTACAGCGAGAGGACCCGCCCCCACTGCAGCTGGAACTTCCGGTCGATCAGCATGATCACCGCGAAGCCGACGACGTTCCAGATGATCTCGTACAGGAACGTCGGGTGGAACAGCGTGCCCTCGGGCAGACCGGTCGGGTACGCGGCGTTCGACGACTCGATCTGCAGGCCCCACGGCAAGCTGGTCGGCATGCCGAAGAGCTCGTGGTTGAAGTAGTTGCCGAGACGGCCGAAGGCCTGGGCCAGCAGCATCGCCGGGGCGACGGCGTCGAGGAACGCGGTGAAGCGCAGGCCGACCTGTCGACACCCGATGTACGCACCGACCGAACCGAGGATGAGCGCACCGAAGATCGCCAGGCCGCCCTCCCAGATGTAGAGGAACGACAGCGGGTCACGACCAGGGCCGAAGTAGTCGCTGACGTGGGTGAACACGTGGAACAGCCGGCCGCCGATGATGCCGGAGGGAACCGCCCAGATCGCGATGTCGATGATGATCCACCGCTCGACACCGCGGGCGTTGAGCCGGCGGTTCGTGACCACCACCGCGGCGACGATCCCGAGCAGGATGCAGATCGCGTAGGCGTGGATGCGGAAGTCGAGCGGCAGCGACCAGCCGAACACGTCACGGAGCCAGGCGGTCAGGTCGAAGTACTGCCAGGCCGTGCTGGGGCTCGGGATGCTCAGGAGGGGCATGGAGAAACTGGCGCCTTTCAGTGCAGCTGTCGGTGCCGATCCGGTTGCGTCGACCCCGGATCACTGTAGCGCGGGTGGCCCGCCGGTCAGGAACCGCCGGGGGCTGTCTGTGGAAACCGTGATGCGCAGGAGACGGGAGGCCCGGTGCGGGTGAGCTGGGATGCTCACCCGCACCGGGCCTCCTGGGAGGTCGGTGACGGACCGTCAGCGCCGCACAGCACCCGCCGACAGCTCGGCGGCCCGCTGACCGACACCGGTCACCCCGAGGTCGGCGAGGGCACGGACGAAGGCGGACCCGACGATGGCACCGTCGGCGTACTCGAGGACCTCGGTCACCTGGTCGGCCGTCGAGATGCCGAGCCCCACGCACGTCCGGGCGACGCCCGCGTCACGGAGCCGTGACACGACGGTGCGCGCGGCGACGTCGACGCCCGCGCGTGCACCGGTGACGCCCATCGTCGAGACCGCGTACACGAACCCGCGGCTCGAGTCGACGGCCTGTTTCATGCGGACGTCGGACGACGACGGAGCGGCCAGGAACACGCGGTCGAGTCCGGTGCGCTCGGAAGCGCCCATCCACTCGCGGGCCTCGTCGGGGACCAGGTCGGGCGTGATCAGCCCGGCAGCGCCCGCGGCGACCAGGTCGTCGGCGAACCGCTCGACCCCGTACCGCAGGACCGGGTTCCAGTAGGTCATCACCAGGACCGGCACGTCGGCACGTTCGGTGATCCGGTGGACCGCGTCGAAGACCTGCGCGACACGGAAGCCGTTGGCCAGGCTCTCCTCCGCCGCACGCTGGATGACCGGGCCGTCCATGACCGGGTCGGAGTAGGGCAGTCCGAGCTCGATGACGTCGACGCCGTTCTCGGCGAGGGCCACGGCCGCGTCGACGCTCGTGTCGAGGTCGGGGTAGCCAGCCGGAAGGTAGCCGACGACCGCGCCGGCACGGTCGGCGTTGGCCTGGTCGATCGTCGTCGCGACGGTCCGGGCGGTCACAGCTGCACCGCGGTCTCGTCGAGGACACCGAAGTACCGGCTGGCCGTGGCCACGTCCTTGTCACCGCGTCCGGACATGTTGACGAGGATGACCCCGTCCGGCCCGAGTTCCCGGCCGAGCTTCATCACGCCGGCCAGGGCGTGCGACGTCTCGATCGCGGGCAGGATGCCCTCGGTGCGACTGAGCAGCCGGAACGCCTCCATCGCCTCGGTGTCCGTGATCGGTTCGTACTGGGCGCGGCCGATCGCCGCCAGGTGCGCGTGCTCCGGTCCGACGCTCGGGTAGTCGAGACCGGCGGAGATGCTGTGGCTCTCGATGGTCTGGCCGTCCTCGTCCTGCATGAGGTAGGACTTGGCGCCCTGCAGCACGCCTTCGCGCCCGAGCGTGATGCTGGCAGCGTGCCGACCGGTCTCGACGCCGTCGCCACCGGCCTCGTAGCCGAGCAGCCGGACGGACTCGTCGTCGAGGAACGCCTCGAAGATGCCCATCGCGTTCGACCCGCCGCCGACGCACGCGGCGACGGCGTCGGGAAGCCGACCGACCAGGTCGAGGACCTGCTGGCGGGCCTCGATGCCGATCACCTTGTGGAACTCGCGGACCATCTCCGGGAACGGGTGGGGGCCGGCGACCGTGCCGAGCAGGTAGTGCGTCGAGTCGACGTTCGCGACCCAGTCGCGGAGGGCGTCGTTGATCGCGTCCTTGAGCGTGCGCGAGCCGGTCTCGACCGGGATCACCTGGGCGCCGAGCAGCCGCATCCGGGCGACGTTGAGGGCCTGTCGCTCGGTGTCGACGGCGCCCATGTAGACGACGCAGTCCATGCCGAACAGGGCGGCAGCCGTCGCGGTCGCGACACCGTGCTGCCCCGCACCGGTCTCGGCGATCAGCCGGGTCTTGCCGAGGCGCTTCGCCACCAGTGCCTGGCCGAGCACGTTGTTGATCTTGTGCGAACCGGTGTGGTTGAGGTCCTCGCGCTTGAGGATCACCCGGGCACCGCCGGCGTGCTTGGCGAACCGCGGTACCTCGGTGATGATCGAGGGTCGGCCGGTGTAGTCGCGGTGCAGGGCGTCGAGCTCGGCGTGGAACGCGGGATCGGCCCAGGCCTCGCGGAAGGCCGCTTCGAGCTCGTCGAGCGCCAGCACGAGCGACTCGGGGACGAAGCGTCCACCGAAGTCGCCGAAGTACGGGCCGTGCAGGTCACGGAGTGAGGTCACGTTGGTGCTCCAGACGAGTCCGGCTCGTGGCCGGACCATCGAGGTGTCAGGCGTCGAGGAACGACGCGAGTGCAGCGGCGGGGTCGGCACCGGTGACGAGTGCTTCGCCCACCAGGACGACGTCAGCTCCGGCGCGGCGGTAGTGCGCCACGTCGGCGGGGCCGGTGACGGCGGACTCGGCGACACGGACGACCCCGTCGGGGATCCGGTCGGCCAGGGAGCCGAACAGGTCGCGGTCGAGCGAGAAGTCGGTGAGGTCGCGGGCGTTCACGCCGAGGATGCGGGCACCGGCGTCCAGCCCACGCGAGACCTCGTCGCCCGAGTGGGCCTCGACCAGGACGCGCATGCCGAGCTGTTCGGCCAGCTCGTGGAGCTCGACCAGCTGCTGCTGCTCGAGCGCCGCGACGATGAGGAGCACCACGTCGGCGCCGGACGCCCGGGCCTCGACGACCTGGTACGGGTCGGCGATGAAGTCCTTGCGGAGCACCGGGACCGACACGCGCGCCTTGACGGCCTCGAGGTCGGCGAGCGAGCCGAGGAACTTGCGCCCCTCGGTCAGGACGCTGATCGCCGACGCGCCACCGCGTTCGTAGTCCGCGGCGAGTCCGGCCGGGTCGGTGATCGGCGCCATCGACCCGCGCGACGGGCTGGCACGCTTGACCTCGGCGAGGACCTTGACGCGGTCGCCGGGTGCCAGGAAGTCGAGGGCGTCGAGCGGCGAAGTGACACGGTCGAGGTCACGTTCGACGTCGGAGTACGGGCGGTCGACGCGGCGGGCGGCTGCGTCCTCGAGCGCGCCCGCGACGAGGGTCTCGAGCACGTTGGGCATGCGCGGCCTACTCGTTGTGGTGCTTGGAGACGTACTTCGGACCGTTGACGCCGTACCCGGCCTTGCCCATCACCCAGCCGATGATGAGCCCGATCACGACGATTGCGGCCGAGGCCCAGACGCCCCAGACGATGTCGAACCAGAAGCAGAGCGTGCCGATCGTGAAGCCCACCAGCATGATGATGACGGACGTCCAGGCTGCCGGCGAGTGGCCTTCGCCGAGTTCTGCGGGCTCAGTGGTGCTCACGGTGCTCCTCGTGGTCGGGTGCGTCGTCGGTCGAACGACGCGACTCCGATCCTACCGTGTCGTCCGGAGCGGACCCCGACAGCGGTGACTTGCCCGGCGCCGCGTCCGTGGGGTCGACACCGGCGCTCAGGTCGTCCCAGTCGACGATCGCGTCGCGCTGCACCGGGGCCGTCGGAGCGGTCTCGGTCGGCGACGCCGCGTACTTGCGACTCGGCCCGGGCCAGGAGCCCTGGACCACCAGGACGAGGACCCCGAGCAGCGCCGCGAGCACCCCACCGACGATCCCCACGACCGGCCACGCGGAGACGTCGACGGTCGTGACGATGCGACGCACGGCGGACAGGTCGCTCACCCCGGCGACGTCGCCGATCGCGCCCTTCGCGGCGCCGACCGGGTCCGCCAGGGCGCTGATGCCGGAGACGACGATGCCGATCCCGAGCAGGACCTGGATGACCGCGAGGACGACACGGACGACGCGTCCGGCGATGGTCATCGCGAGGAACAGCGCCAGCGACGCGATCGCCAGCGCCGTGAACTGCGGCACCGCCGCCGACCCGTCGGCGACCACCGTGGACGAGACCGCCGCGGCCGCGTCGAGGTGCACGGTGAACCAGGTCTGGGTCCAGGACAGCATCACGATGCCGGCGACGACGAGCCCGAGGAGGACCACGAGCGGACGCGACCGCAGCCGCTTCACGAGCGGACCTCGCGCATCCGGTTCGCGGTGGCGACCGCCCGGAGCGGCGCGGCCGCCTTGTTGACGGCCTCGGCGTGCTCGGTGGCCGGGTCCGAGTCGGCGACCAGACCCGCGCCGGCCTGCACGCGAGCGATGCCGTCCTGGATCAGGGCGGTGCGGATCGCGATTGCCAGGTCGGCATCGCCGGCGAAGTCGAAGTAGCCGACCACGCCGGCGTACGCCCCGCGCTTGGCCGGTTCGAGCTCGTCGATGATCTCGAGGGCCCGCGGCTTCGGCGCTCCGGACAGGGTGCCGGCGGGGAAGGTCGCGCGGAAGACGTCGATGGCGGACTGGCCCGGCCGGACGACCCCCTCGACGCTCGACACCAGGTGCATGATGTGGCTGAAGCGCTCGACCGTCATGAACTCGGTCACCGCGACGGTGCCCGGTTCGCAGACCTTCTGCAGGTCGTTGCGCGACAGGTCGACGAGCATCAGGTGCTCGGCGCGTTCCTTCGGGTCCTCGAGCAGGTCCGCACCGAAGCGGACGTCCTCTTCCGGGGTGGCACCGCGCGGACGCGACCCGGCGATCGGGTGCGTGATGGCCCGGCCGTCCTGCACCTTCACGAGGGCCTCGGGCGAGGCGCCGACGATCCAGAACGGCTTGCCCGCGGTGTCCTCCATCGACAGGAAGTACATGTACGGGCTGGGGTTCAGCGTGCGCAGGACGCGGTAGACGTCGATCGGGTCCGCCGTCACCTCGTGGTCGAAGCGCTGCGAGATGACGACCTGGAACACGTCGCCGTCACGGATGAAGTCCTTCGACCGGACCACGGACGCCATGTAGTCCTCGGGGGTGGTGCGGTGCGTCGGTGTGGGGTCGGCGATGTCGAAGGCCTGTGCCACGGTGGCCGGGGTCGGCTGCACCAGGTCGGCCTGCATCCGGTCGAGTCGCTGCTGCGCGCCGGTCCAGAGTGCGTCGGCGTCGTCCGTGCCGTCGTTGAGCGCGCTGGCGACGAGCAGGACCAGCCCGGTGCGGTGGTCGAGCGCGGCCATCTCGGCGACGAAGGCCAGTGACTGTCCGGGCACGTCGAAGTCCGCAGCGGGGACGTTCGGCAGGTGCTCGAGCTGGCGCACGGCCTCCCATCCGATGAACCCGACCGTCCCACCGACCAGCGGCGGTGTGCCGGGGACGCGGGGCGTGGCCCAGCGCTCGTGCAGGCGCGCGAGGACCTGGAGCGGCGCGCCGTCGAGCGAACCGACGGCGCGCTCGGCGCTCATGCCCGTGTCGATCCAGGCGGCGCGGTCGTCGTCCTGGGTCAGGACGCCGAAGCTGCGGACGCCGACGAACGACCAGCGCGACCACAGGCCGCCCTGGCCAGCGGACTCGAGCAGGAACGAGCCGGGACGCCCGTCGGCGAGCTTGCGGTAGACCCCGACCGGGGTCTCGCTGTCGCCGTAGAGCGCCCGGACGACGGGGACGACGCGGTGGCCGTCCGCGACCAGGTCGTCGAACTCCGGACGGGAGGTCGTGTGCGGCTTGTCGGGGACCGTGGCGGACGGCGCGGTGGTCGCGTTCGTCATCGGGTCGCCCCCGCCGTGTCGGCCGGGGTCGCCTCGGGTGCGGTCGCGGTGACCGGGTCGAGCGGATCGACGTCGAAGCAGCGGTGCGCGCCGGTGTGGCACGCCGCGCCCACCTGCTGCACGGTCACGAGCAGGGTGTCGTCGTCGCAGTCCAGCGCGGCGGCACGCACGTACTGGGCGTGCCCCGAGGTGTCGCCCTTCCGCCAGTACTCCTGCCGCGAGCGGGACCAGAAGGTCACCCGCCCCTCGGTCAGGGTGCGGCGGAGGGCTTCGCGGTCCATCCAGCCGAGCATGAGGACGTCCTTCGACGCTTCCTCTTGCACGACTGCCGGGAGCAGCCCGTCCGCACCGAAGCGCGCACGGTCGAGGACCGCGTCGGTGCTGGTGCTGGTGCTGTCGGTCATGAGGCTCCTAGCGTACGGCGTGCCCGGACTCCCGCAGGGCGTCCTTGACGTCGCCGATGGTCATCTCGCCACGGTGGAACACGCTCGCCGCCAGCACCGCGTCGGCGCCGGCGTCGACCGCGGGCGCGAAGTGCTCGACGAGCCCCGCTCCACCCGAAGCGATGACCGGGACGCTCGACACGGCACGGACGGCACGGACCAGTTCGAGGTCGAAGCCGTTCTTCGTGCCGTCGGCGTCGATCGAGTTGACCAGCAGCTCACCCGCGCCCCGGTCGACGGCCTCGGCGGCCCACCGGACCGCGTCGAGGTCGGACTCGGTGCGACCACCGTGCGTCGTGACCACGAACCCGGACGGCATCCGGTCCGAGCGCTTGACGTCGAGCGACAGGACCACGGCCTGGGCACCGAACCGGTCCGCGATCTCCCCCACCAGGTCGGGCCGGGCGATCGCGGCGCTGTTCACGCCGATCTTGTCCGCGCCGCACTGCTGCAGCCGCGAGACGTCGTCGACGCTGCGGACCCCGCCGCCGACGGTGAGCGGGATGAAGACCTGCTCGGCCGTGCGGGTGACGGTCTCGTACATCGTCGAGCGGTTCTCGACCGTGGCGCCCACGTCGAGGAACGTCAGCTCGTCGGCGCCCTGCTCGTAGTAGCGCGCCGCGAGCTCGACCGGGTCGCCGGCGTCCTGAAGGTCGAGGAAGTTGACGCCCTTGACGACGCGACCGCCCGACACGTCGAGGCACGGGACGACGCGCACGGCGACACCGCCGCGGGGACCGCCGACCGTGCCGCTCACAGGCGTGCGGCGTGGATCGGGCTGACCAGGATCGCGCGGGCGCCCAGGTCGTAGAGCGCGTCCATGATCAGGTTCGCGTCGTCGCGCGGGATCATCACGCGCACCGCGGACCAGTCGCGGCCGTGCAGCGGCGACACGGTGGGCGACTCGATGCCCGATGCGACGGCCGTCGCCTGTTCGAGCAGCGCCGTGGGGATGTCGTAGTCGAGCATGACGTAGCCACGGGCGACCAGCACGCCCTGCAGGCGGCGACGCAGGACGTCGATGCCCGGGATGGTCTCGTCGGTGGTGA
This sequence comes from Curtobacterium sp. MCLR17_007, assembly GCF_003234655.2. Classification (NCBI taxonomy): domain Bacteria; kingdom Bacillati; phylum Actinomycetota; class Actinomycetes; order Micrococcales; family Microbacteriaceae; genus Curtobacterium; species Curtobacterium sp. MCLR17_007. The sequence goes on from NZ_CP126271.1 coordinate 2,072,261, forward strand.
TGAGCAGCGCGGTCGACTCGAGGATGACCGGCCCGAAGATCTCGAGCCCGGCCGCCCGGAGGGTGCTGCCGGTCGAGACGACGTCGGCCACGGCGTCGGCGACCCCGAGTCGCACGGCGCTCTCGACCGCGCCGTCGAGCTTGACGAGCGTGGCGGTCACCCCGTGCCGGCCGAGGAACTCCCCCACGAGACCCGGGTAGCTGGTGGCGACGCGGACGCCCTCGAGGTCCTGCAGCGACGAGAAGCGCCCCGGGGTGCCCGCGAACCGGAACGTCGAGTCGGCGAACCCGAGCGCGTCGACCTCGTGCGCCAGGGACCCGGAGTCGAGCAGCAGGTCGCGGCCGGTGATGCCGACGTCGAGGGCACCGGATCCGACGTAGGTGGCGATGTCGCGCGGCCGGAGGAAGAAGAACTCGACGCCGTTGCGCTCGTCGAGCAGGTGGAGTGCCTTCGGGTCACGGCGACCGGCGTACCCGGCCTCGCGCAGCATCTCGGAGGCGGTCTCGGAGAGGGAGCCCTTGTTGGGCACGGCGATGCGGAGCATCAGGGGTCTGCTTTCTGGTCGGCTGGGTCGGTGACTGCTCTGTCGGGTGCGCCGGGGCGCGTCCTACAGATGTCGCCAGACGTCGGCCGGGGTCAGGCCCTTGGCGATCATCAGGACCTGCAGGTGGTAGACGAGCTGGGAGATCTCCTCTGCCGTGCGCTCGTCGCCCTCGTACTCGGCGGCCATCCAGACCTCGGCCGCCTCTTCCACGATCTTCTTGCCGATCTGGTGCACGCCGGCGTCCAGTTCGGCGACGGTGCCGGAGCCCTCGGGGCGCGCGGCGGCCTTGTCGGTCAGCTCCGCGAACAGGTCGTCGAACGTCTTCACCGTCCCAGGCTACCGTCCCGCGAGCGCCCGCTGCGCCGCGTCCCGGAGGTCCTGGATGCGCGCCGCCGGCTCGCCGCCGTACACCGCCGAGCCCGCGACCAGCGTGTCGGCACCGCTCTGCACCGCTGTCGGCACCGTGTCGACCGCGATGCCGCCGTCGACCTCGAGCCAGACGTCGAGCCCCGAGGCGTCGACCGCCGCGCGCGCGTCGGCGAGCTTGGGCATGACCGACGGCATGAACGACTGGCCGCCGAACCCGGGCTCGACGGTCATGAGCAGGACCATGTCGAAGGCGTCCAGGTGTCGCAGGACCTGCGTGACCGGGGTACCGGGCTTGAGCGCGACGGCGGCACGGGCACCGTTCGACCGGATCGCCGCGGCGGTTGCGAGGGCGTCGGTCGCCGCCTCGTAGTGGAACGTGACGCTGGCCGCACCCGTCTCGGCGTACTTCGGGGCCTGGGTGTCGGCGTCGGTGATCATCAGGTGCACGTCGAGCGGCACCGGCGACACCTCTTGCAGGCGCTGCACGATCGGCAGGCCCAGGGTCAGGTTCGGGACGAAGTGGTTGTCCATCACGTCGACGTGCACCATGTCGGCGGTCGTGATGCGCTCGAGCTCCCGCTCGAGGTTCGCGAAGTCGGCGGACAGGATGCTCGGCGAGATGCGGATCGTCACGCGGCAACCCTACCGGCGCGGGACGGGGCCCCTTTAGGCTGATGACATGACGGATGTTCAACGAGAGTCCATCCGCGTGCAGATCACCTTCGCGCAGGACGACGACGCCCCGCTGACCGACGTGATCCGGAACCAGCAGGACGTCCTCGAGCTCCTGGACTTCGCACTGTTCCTGACCCACGGCGACGTGCTGCGCTGGGTGAACGGTGGCGGCCGCGGGCAGATCCGGCTGGCACGGCTGGACCACGGCACGCCCGTGGAGATGGACATCGACCTGGTCATGTCCGGCGGGCTCGGCCTCACGCACGGTGACGCCCACGCGGGTGTGACCGCAGCCGGCACCGTGCTGCTCACCGCAGCGCGGAGCCACACCGGCGTCCCGGATCCGGAGCGCTCGGACCGCCAGCGTTCGTCGGATGCCGAGAAGCACGTCCTCGAGGCCATGGAGCGGGTGGCCTACGACGCCCGCGGCACCGACCTCGCCTGGCGCATCCGCGAGGCCGAGCAGCACAACGGCACCACCCCCGAGGGCACGACGGGCAAGGGGCTGCGATTCGTCCGGGCGGCGGCCCGCCTGTCGCAGAAGGACGGCATCGACTTCCGCATGGAGTGAGCGACCGACACCTGGACCCCGCGGTCCAGCCCGGGCTCAGCGGCGACGGAACAGCGCGATGAACATCGCGTCGGTGCCCACACGATGCGGCCAGAGCTGCGCCGTCATGCCGTCGGCGACCTGCGGGTCCCGGGCGGCGACCGAGCGCACGACCGCGGCCGTGTCGAGCTGCTCGAGCACGTCGCCGTGGCGCGCCATCAGCGCATCGACCTGGCCGCGGGTCTCGGCCAGGTGCGGCGAGCAGGTCACGTACGCCAGCGTCCCGCCCGGAGCGAGCACGCGGACCGCGGCGTCGAGCAGTTCCCGTTGCAGGACCGCGAGCTCCTGGACGTCCTCGGGCGCCTTCCGCCAGCGCGCTTCCGGGCGACGGCGGAGCGCACCCAGCCCGGTGCAGGGGGCGTCGAGCAACACGCGGTCGTACGTCACGCCCGAGCCGTCCTGGCCGTAGCGACGACCGTCCCCCTCGACGACGGTGACGGTCTCCCCGAAGCCGTCGAGGGCGTTGCGGACGAGTCCGGCACGCGCCGGCACGAGCTCGTTCGCGACGAGGGTCGCGCCGCCCTGCGCGGCCTCCGCCGCGAGCAGCGCCGCCTTGCCGCCCGGTCCGGCGCACAGGTCCAGCCACCGCTCACCCGCGCGGACCGCGGACGACCGGCTCAGCGCCAGCGCCGCGAGCTGCGAGCCCTCGTCCTGCACGCGCAGCCGACCGGCCGCGACGCCGGGCACCCGTGCCGGGTCCCCGGACAGGCCGCGGATCCCGACGGGTGAGACCGGCAGGGCGTCAGCGTCCGTCACGACGCCCGCCACGTCGGCCGGGACGGGAGGCTCGGAACCGGCAGCGACGTCGTCCTGCGACCCGTCGTCGTCCGTCTCCACCGCCCGGGTCACCGACGCCACGTCGGCCTCGGTCGCGAGTCCGGGCAGCGCGGCGAGCTGGACGCGCGGCGCGACGTCGTCCGCCGCGAGCAGCGCCACGAGCTCGTCGCGGGACCGCTCCGCCGCCAGGGCGTCCCGGAGCGAGGCCACCACCCACGCGGGGTGGGACCACCGCGTGGCCAGCAGTTCGTCGCCGGACAGGTCTCGGGTGATCTCGGTGTCCCACTGTTCGGGTGTCCGTGCCGCGATCTTGCGCATCACGGCGTTGACGAACCCGGTCGCCCGGTGCGCGCCGACCTCGCGCGCGAGCTCCACCGTCGCCGACACCGCGGCGTGGGTCGGGGTGCGCATCGCGAGCAGCTGGTGCACGCCGATGCGGAGGACGTCGAGCACATCGGCCTCGACGTTGGCGACCCGTCGACCCGAGGCGGCCTCGACGACGGCGTCGTACCGGCCGATCATCCGGATCGTGCCGTAGGTGAGCTCGGTGGCGAACCCGGCGTCACGCGGCGACAGTGCGGCGCGGCGGATGCGCGTCGGGAGCAGCAGGTTCGCGTAGGCGTCGTCGACCTGGACGGCGCGGAGGACGTCGAACGCCACCCGCCGCGCGCTCGGGCCGCGCACGGTCCGGCTCGGCTGCTGCCGCTGCTGGTGCGGGCTCATGCCATGACCTTCCCCTCGAGTCCGCCCAGGCCCCGGGCCCAGGCGGCGGCGTCCATCGGCTTCTTGCCCGCGGGCTGCACCTCGGTGAGCACGAGCGGACCGTCGGCGGTGCCGACCAACAGCCGACCGTCGTCGAGCCGGAGCGCGCCGGGCGCGAGCGACGGGGCGGACTGCTCCGGGCCTCCCGTCGGGAACCGGCTCGCTCGGAGCAGCTTGACGCGCGCGTCACCGAGGTGCGCGAAGGCGCCGGGCTCGGGCGTGACCCCGCGGACGTGTGCGTGGACGACGGCCGCGGGGCGCGCGAAGTCGACGTGACCGTCGTCGATCGTGGTCTTCGGGGCGGTGGTGGGCTCGCCCACCTGGTCGGACGCGGTGGCGCTGCCGTCGGCGATGCCGTCCACGACGCGGGCGACGACGTCGGCGCCGACCTCGGCCATCGCGGCCAGGACCTCGCCCGAGGTCGCCTCGGCGTCGATGTCGAACGGCTCGCTGGCGAACACCGGGCCGGCGTCGAGGGCCTCGACCAGCTGGAAGACGGTCGCGGCGGTGCGGGTGTCGCCGGCCATCACGGCTCGCTGGACGGGTGCCGCGCCGCGGTACGCCGGCAGGTCGGAGAAGTGCAGGTTCACCCAGCCGTGCTGCGGGACGTCGAGCGCGGCGCGGCGCAGCAGTGCGCCGTAGGCGACGATGACGCCCAGGTCGAGGTCGAGTCCGGCGAGCTGTTCGGTCACTGTGGCATCGACACGCGAGGCCTCGATCACGGGCAGGCCGAGCTCGGCGGCGAGCTGGGCGACGGGCGTCGGGGTCAGGACGCGCTTGCGGCCCTGGGGCGTCGGCGGACGGGTGAGCACCGCGGCGATCTCGTGGTCCGAGGCCGCGAGCCGACGGAGGGTGGGGACGGCCGCAGCGGGGCTGCCGGCGACGACGAGACGCATGGGTTCGATCCTCCCACGCCGCCGCCGGTCGGGCCGCCGGTCAGGCTGCGGCCTGCCGGGCGGCGACGAAGGCGTCCACGCACGTGTCGATCTGTTCGTCCGTGTGCGCGGCGGACAGCTGGACGCGGATGCGCGCGCGGCCCTTCGGCACCACGGGGTAGCTGAACGCGGTGACGTAGACCCCGCGGGCCTGCATCTCGTCCGCGACCCGGGCGGTCAGTGCGGCGTCGTGGAACATCACGGGGACGATCGGGTGCTCCCCCGGCAGCAGGTCGAACCCGGCGTCGGTCATCCGGGTGCGGAAGCGCTCCGCGTTGCGGACGAGTCGGGCTCGGGCGTCGTCGGAGCGCTCGATGCGGTCGAGCGCCGCGACGGTGCCGGCGACGATCACGGGCGCGAGCGAGTTCGAGAACAGGTACGGGCGGGAGCGCTGCCGGAGCAGGTCGACGATCTCACGCCGGCTCGACACGTAGCCCCCGGATGCCCCGCCGAGCGCCTTGCCGAACGTCCCCGTGTACACGTCGACGCGGTCCGCGACGCCGCAGAGTTCCGGGGTGCCGCGGCCGCGCTCCCCCACGAAGCCGACCGCGTGCGAGTCGTCGACGATCACGAGTGCGTCGTACCGATCGGCGAGGTCGCAGATCGCCGCCAGCGGGGCGATCGACCCGTCCATCGAGAAGACGCCGTCGGTGACGATCGCCCGGAACCGCGCGTCGCCGGCGGCGACGAGCTGCGCCTCGAGGTCCTGCACGTCGCGGTTGCGGTAGCGGAAGCGCTGCGCCTTGCTCAACCGGATGCCGTCGATGATCGAGGCGTGGTTGAGCTCGTCCGAGATGATCGCGTCCTCGGGGCCGAGCAGCACCTCGAACAGGCCGCCGTTCGCGTCGAAGCACGACGAGTACAGGATCGTCGCCTCGGTGCCCAGGAACGCCGACACCCGGCGCTCGAGGTCGACGTGCAGGTCCTGCGTGCCGCAGATGAACCGCACGCTGGCCATGCCGTAGCCCCACCGGTCGAGGGCGTCCTTCGCGGCGTCGACCAGGTCGGTCGCGTCGGCGAGCCCCAGGTAGTTGTTCGCGCAGAAGTTCAGCAGCTCGGCGCCGTCCGCCTGGATCGACGCGCGCTGCGGCCCGGTGATGCGCCGCTCGTGCTTCGTCAGCCCCGCTGCCTCGATCCCGGCGAGTTCGCCCGCCAGGTGGTCCTTGATCGAGCCGTACACCTAGATCTCCGTCCAGTCGATGACGACCTTGCCGCCGCCAGCCGTTCCCGCCGCGTCGAACGCCTGCTCCCATGCGCTCACCGGGTACCGCGCGGTCACGAGGGACCCGATGCGGTCGCGGAGCGTGCTGCTCGTCTGCAGCATCGAGCTCATGGTCTGCCACGTCTCGAACATCTCGCGGCCGTAGATGCCCTTCACGGTGAGCATGTGCGTGACGACGAGTCCCCAGTCCACGGCGATCGCGCTCGACGGCAGCCCGAGCATCGCGATCCGCCCGCCGTGGTTCATGTTCGCGACCATCGACGGCAGCGCGGTCGGGGCGCCGGACATCTCGAAGCCGACGTCGAAGCCCTCGCGCATCCCGAGCGTGCGCTGCGCCCCGCGGACCGCGGCGGCTGCGTCGTCTCGGACGTCCACGGCGAGGTCGGCGCCCATCGCCGTGGCCATCGCCAACCGGGCCGCGCTGACGTCGGTGCCGACCACGAAGCGGGCCCCGGCATGCCGGGCGACGGCGATCGCCATCAGCCCGATCGGCCCGCACCCGGTGACCAGGACGTCCTCACCGACGACCGGGAACGCCAGGGCCGTGTGCACCGCGTTGCCGAGGGGGTCGAACAGCGCGCCGACCTCGGGGTCGACGGGGCCGTGGTGCACCCAGACGTTCGCACCGGGCAGCGTCAGGAACTCGGCGAAGGCGCCGTCGCGCTGGACCCCGAGGCCCGTCGTGCGGATGCACATCTGCCGCCGACCCGCACGACAGTTCCGGCACGTCCCGCACACGATGTGGCCCTCGCCGGACACCAGGTCCCCGACGGCGACGTCCCGCACCGCCGAGCCGACCTCGACCACCTCGCCGCAGAACTCGTGGCCGGGGACGAGCGGCGCGGTCACGGCGGACGCCGCCCATTCGTCCCAGCGGCGGATGTGCAGGTCGGTGCCGCAGATCCCGGTACGGAGCACGCGGATCAGGACCTCGTCCTCGGTGGGCACCGGGTCGGGTCGTTCCGTCATCTCGAGGCCGGGTGCAGCCTGGGGTTTGTACAGCGCGCGCATGCGTCCACCTCGTCGTGGGTCTGCCGGTGGGCGACTCGTGGTCGCCCGCCTCCACCCTTCCACATCGGAACGAGTTCGCGAACCCATGGGTACGTTCGCATGCATGGCAGACGTCATCACATCCAGCACCCGGTACGCCGGTTCCTCCATCCAGAAGGCCACACTCGTCGTCGGCGTCGTGTTCCTGCTCGTCGGGATCGCGGGGTTCGTCCCCGGGCTGACCTCCGGCTCGCTCGCGGGCGCCGGCAACGGCTCGATGGCGATGCTGCTCGGACTGTTCCAGGTGTCCGTGCTGCACAACGTCGTGCACCTGCTGTTCGGTGTGGTCGGTCTGGTCGCGGCGTCCCAGGCGACGGGGTCGCGCATCTACCTGGTCATCGGCGGGATCGTGTACCTGGTGCTCTTCGTCTACGGGCTCTTCACCGCCGGGCACGACTCGGGCGCCAACTTCGTGCCGCTCAACACGGCCGACAACTGGCTGCACCTGCTGCTGGCCGGCGGCATGGTGGCGCTGGGCGTGTTCCTGCCCCGGATCGGGACCCGGGCGTCGGCCCGCGCCTGACGGGAGTCGCGGTCGTCGGCCCGCTCCTGACGGGAGTCGCGGCGTCGACCCGCTCCTGACGGGTCAGACCTCGGAGAAGGGCTCGGCGTCGTCGAGCCGCACCCGCAGCGTCGGGGCTGCGCGTCGGCGGTTGCCGCCGGGCAGCACCCGCCGGGTGGAGGACCGCCGGATCACCTCGGCCTTCAGCGTCGCAGCGACCTCGGCTCCGTGGGCGTAGGGGAAACGCACGATGGCGCGCACCGTGCCCGGCGTCGGGTCGTCGACCGGCACCGGGCCGAGCACGGGACCGACCGGCGCCTCGCCCAGTGCCTCGACCGCGGCCGTGACCGCCTGCTCGGTTCCGGTGAGCGTCGCGACGCGCACGGCGGGTGGGAACAGCAGCTCGCGGCGGTCGACGAGTTCGTCGTGCGCCGGGGCGTCGAGCTTCCACAGCACCATCGCGGTGGCGAGCTTCCCGCCGATCCCGACCAGGTACGTCTCGGCACCCGGCGCGCCCTTCGCGGCGGCGTTGGTCCAGAAGCGCAGCACTTCTTCCTGCACGCGGAGGCCCTCACGCGCCAGCGTGCGTTCACCGTCGAGCAACAGGACGCATGCGTACCCACCGGGCGTCGAGGGTTCTGCCCCGCGCGTCGCGACGACCACCGCGGGCTTCGCCGGGACCTCGTCGATCGGTCGTGACCCGTCCGCGACCACGATCCGGGTGCCGGGGAACGCCCGCCCCAGCTCGTCCGCGGTGCGCTGCGCCCCCTGCCCGACGGGCTTGAGCTTCCCGCCGCCGCACGTCGGACAGCGGTACCCCGCCGCGAGTGCGCCGCAGAACCGACACTGCGGGACGGCACCGTGCGTCGGGCTGCCCAGGGGCCCGGCACAGACGCGACAGTGCGCCCGCTCGCCGCAGTCGGCGCACACCAGCCCGGTCCCGAACCCGGGGTTCGCGACCTGCACCAGGACCGGCCCCGTTCGGCTGGCCTCGCGAGCGGCGCGCCAGGCGCTGCTCGGGATCCGGGCCTGCGCGGCGAAGCCCTCGGCGCTCACCTGCTGCGCGGTCGGGACGACCTTCGGTACTGCGGCACGGTACGGGGTGACGTCGTCGAGCCAGTGCAGCTCGACCAGCCGCTGCACGTCGGTGCTCCGCGCGTGTGCGAGGAACAGGAGCGCAGCGCCGGACTGCGCCGCGCGGACCAGCGCCACGTCCCGCGTGTGGACGTACGGGGCCCGCGGCTCGGTGAACGACGCATCGCCGTCGTCCCACATGGCGATGAGCCCGAGGTCGTCGGCGGGGGCGTACACGGCCGTGCGGTTGCCGATCGCGACCACCGCGTGCGTCCGGGCCCGCAGCAGCGCCTTCGCCCGCTGGCCGTTCGTCTGCTTGGCGTCGAACCGGACGACCCGGTCCGTCGGCAGCAGTGCGAGCAGGGCGCGCTCGAGGTCGGTCACGTCACGGAAGTCGGGCACCGCGATGACGGCGGAGCGCTCCCCCGCCACCGTGCGCGCCGCGGCCTGCGCCAGGGTCGCCGCCCACCCCGGGACCCACACCGGGTCGCCGCCCTCGACGTCGAGCTGGACCGGGTGTGGCACGGCCGCCACGGCAGCACGCCCGTTCGACGCGAGCGTCTCCTCGACGACGCCGGGAGCGTAGCCCGTGACCGCGGGCGGCTCCACCGGGTCGGGCACGTGGTCGGGGTCGCGCGCCAGCCACGCCTTCTCGGCTCGGACCTGGCGTGTCGGCACCGCGAGGCGCAGCACGTCGGACGCGACGCCGGCGGCACGGTCGGCGACCGCGCGCGCGAGCCGCCAGATCTCCGGCGCCAGGACCGGCACCGGACTGACCAGCGTCTCGATCACGCTCAGCTCGCCGGGCCAGTCCCCCTCGTCGACGATCTCGACGACGTAGGCGTCCGACATCCGCGCACCGGTCCGCAGCGGCACCTTGACGCGCACCCCCGGCACGCAGTCGTCCGCGAGCTCGGCGGGCACCCGGTAGTCGAACAGACGGTCGAGTTGCGGGAGCGGCGAGTCGAGGACGACGCGCGCGACGGTGGTCACGCGGGGACCCTAGACGGCGGCGGCGACGAGTCCTGCGGCCTGGCGGAGTTCCTCGACGCGGTCGAGGTGCTCCCAGGTGAACCCGGGGAGCTCGCGACCGAAGTGGCCGTAGGTCGCGGTCTGCGCGTAGCGCGGCTTGAGCAGGTCGAGGTCGCGGATGATCGCCGCGGGACGCAGGTCGAACACGGTCCGGATCGCGGCCTCGATCACGGCGTCGTCCACGTGCCCGGTGCCGAAGGTCTCGACGTACAGTCCGACCGGCTTGGCGCGCCCGATCGCGTACGCGACCTGGACCTCGAGGCGGTCGGCCAGGCCTGCGGCGACGGCGTTCTTCGCGACCCAGCGCAGCGCGTACGCGGCGGACCGGTCGACCTTGGACGGGTCCTTGCCGCTGAACGCGCCACCCCCGTGGCGGGACGCCCCGCCGTAGGTGTCGACGATGACCTTGCGACCGGTGAGTCCGGCGTCGCCCTGGGGGCCACCGATCTCGAACCGGCCGGTCGGGTTGACGATGACCTCGACGCCCGACGAGTCGAGGTCGACCAGGGCGAGGACCGGGCGGATCACGTGCTCGGTGATCGCCGCGGTGAGGTCGTCGAGCGTGACGCTCGGAGAGTGCTGGGTCGAGACCACGACGGTCTCGACGGTCTTCGGCACGACGCCGTCGTACCCGACCGTCACCTGGGTCTTGCCGTCCGGGCGCAGGAACGTCAGCTCACCGGACTTGCGGACCGCGGCGAGCCGCTCGGCCAGACGGTGCGCGAGCCAGATCGCGACGGGCATGTACTCGGGGGTCTCGTTCGTCGCGAAGCCGAACATGATGCCCTGGTCGCCCGCGCCCTGGCGGTCGAGCGGGTCGACGCCAGCACCCGAGCGGGAGTCCAGCGACTCGTCGACGCCCTGCGCGATGTCCGGCGACTGCGCCCCGATCGAGACCTCGACGCCGCACGTGGCGCCGTCGAAGCTGACCTCGGACGAGTTGTACCCGATGCCGGTGATGACGTCACGCACCAGCTTGGGGATCTCGACGTAGCCCGAGGTGGTGACCTCGCCGGCGACGTGCACCAGACCGGTCGTCACCATCGTCTCGACGGCGACGCGGGCGTGCGGGTCGACCGCCAGCAGGGCGTCGAGGATGGTGTCCGAGATCTGGTCGCAGATCTTGTCGGGGTGCCCCTCGGTCACCGACTCGGACGTGAAGAGGCGCAGCGTGCTGGACGTCAACGGGCTCAGACGGTGGGCTGCGGCTGCTGCTTGGTGACGGTGAGCTTGTCCTCGTTGATCTCGTGGAGGGCCACCGACAGCGGCTTGTCGTCGATCGTCGAGTCGACGAGCGGTCCGACGTTGTCGAAGAGCGAGCCCTCGTGCAGGTCGGCGTAGTAGTCGTTGATCTGGCGCGCACGCTTGGACGCGAAGATGACGAGCGCGTACTTCGACTCGACCTTGGACAGCAGGTCGTCGATGGGCGGGTCGATGATGCCCTGGGGGTTGGCCATGGTGTCTCCAGACAACGAGCGGATGCGCTCCCGGCTAGGGCGCAGTGAACAAGTCTACGACCTCGCGCGCCGCCGTGCCGACATCGGAGTTCACGATCCGCACGTCGAACTCGTCCTGGGCCGCGAGCTCGACCTTGGCCGTCTCGAGCCGCCGGGCCTGTTCCTCGCTCGACTCGGTGCCCCGGCCGATGAGCCTGCGGACCAGCTCGTCCCACGTCGGTGGCAGCAGGAACACCAGGACGGCCTCGGGCATGGCGTCACGGACCTGCCGCGCGCCCTGCAGGTCGATCTCGAGCATCACCTTGTCGCCGGCGTCGAGCGCGCGGTCGATCGGCGGTCGCGGGGTGCCGTACCGGTACGAGTTGTGCACCGTGGCCCACTCGAGCAGTTCGCGGTCGCGGATCATCCGGTCGAACTCGGCGTCGTCGACGAAGAAGTAGTGCACGCCGTCGACCTCGCCCGGCCGGGGCTGTCGCGTCGTGGCCGACACACTGAGGTTGACGTCCGGGTACTGCTCGCGGATGTAGGCGCTGACCGTTCCCTTGCCGACCGCGGTCGGCCCGGCGAGGACGACGAGCTTCGAGGTCCCGCGCTTGCGCCCGCGCGCAGCGAGCCAGTCGGCGAGGACGCCGCGCTGCCGCGTCCCGAGTCCGCCGAGCCGCTTGGACGGCGCGATCCGGAGCGTGCCCATGATGGTCTCGGCGCGTGCCGGCCCGATGCCGGCGAGGCTGGTGAGCAGGTCGCGCACGCGCAGGGTCTTCTCGGCCGAGGCGTCGTCGTCGCCCCACGCGGACCGCGCCACGTCGAGCGCCGAGCGCTCCCCGGACGCCACCGCGGACTTGACCGCGGCCCGGGCGCGTCGCGCGGCCACGGCCGCGCGTGCGGCGGCAGCCCGGTCGACCTCGGGCGGGTTCCGGTGGGCGGGCAGGTCCGCGCGGTCCGGGCTCATGCCGCCGACCCGGTCGTGGCCAGCGCGGCGCGGACACGCTCGGCGCGGTCGGTGACGAGACCGACGACACCGTCGGGGCCGTCACCGAGCAGCCCGCGCGACTCGCTGACCAGGACCTGCTCAGCACGCGACCCGTACAGCCCACGGAGGTCCTCGATGCGGGCACCCTGCGCGCCGAACCCCGGTGCGAGCACGGGGGACGTCCCGATCTCGTGCTCGTCGATGCCGAAGTCCGTCAGGTCGAGGGTGGCGCCGAGCACGAGCCCGACGTCGCCGATGGCCTGGTCGCCCACGGCCGGGTTGTCGTCTGCCACGTCCAGAACGATACCGGCCGCGACGCTCCGTCCCGCGCGCGGACCCTCGGCGAGCACCGCGGTCTGCAGCACCCGGGCCTCCGGGTTGCTCGTCGCGGCGAGGACGAACACCCCGGCGCCGTTCGCCCGCGCGACGTCGATGGTCCCCCGCAGCGAGCCGTACCCGAGGTACGGCGAGACCGTCATCGCGTCAGCCGCGAACGGCCCGTCGCGGTCCAGCCACGCGAGCGCGTAGTCGTCACCCGTGGTCCCGATGTCGCCGCGCTTGACGTCGGCGACGACCAGGAGGCCCGCATCACGTGCCCGACGGATCGTCGCGTCGAGTGCGCGGTAGCCGGCGACCCCCGCCGCCTCGAAGAACGCGACCTGCGGCTTCACGACCGCGGCGCGGCCCGCGGCCGCGTCGACGAGGGTCGCACCGAACGCGGTCAGACCGGCCTCGTCACGGCCGAGCCCCCACGCCGCCAGGGTGGCGGCATGGGGGTCGATCCCGACGCACAGGGCGGAACGCGACCCGATGGCGGCCGCGAGTCGGACACCGAACGATGCCCGGCCTCTCCCCACCGGCACGGCCGGCCCGCCGCTGGCGCGTCGGTCTGGAACCGGCGGCGTGGGCCCGGTCTGGGTGGACGTCACCAGCCCGCCCGCTCGAGCGCGTAGTCCTGCAGGCTGCGCACCGCGTGCGGGGTGCCGATCGTCTCGATGGCTGCGACGGCGGCGCCGAGCTGCGCGATCGTCGTGAACAGCGGCTTGTCCGCCGCGACGGTCGCCGCACGGATCTCGTAGCCGTCGGCGCGACCCGACGCCCCGCTCGGGGTGTTGATCACGATGTCGACCTCGTTGCGCGCGAGCAGGTCCACCACGCTCTCGCCGCCCTGGCTGTACTTGCCGACCACGTCGACCAGGATGCCGTTGCGGCGGAGGACCTCGGCGGTCCCCTCGGTCGCGGTGATCGTGAAGCCGAGCTGCTGCAGGCGGTGCACCGGAAGGACGATCGCGCGCTTGTCGGTGTCGGCGACGCTCACGAAGACCGTGCCGCTGGTCGGCAGGCCGCCGTACGCGGCGATCTGGGACTTCAGGAACGCCCGCGGGAAGTCGCGGTCGATGCCCATGACCTCACCGGTGGAGCGCATCTCGGGGCTGAGGACCGAGTCGACGACCTGGCCTTCGGCGGTGCGGAACCGCCGGAACGGCAGCACCGCTTCCTTGACGGCGACCGGCGCCTGCGCCGGGACGAACGCACCGTCGCGGGCGGGCAGCAGCCCCTCGGCGACGAGGGCGTCGACCGACGTGCCGGTCATGATCCGCGCCGCCGCCTTGGCCAGCGCGATGCCGAGCGCCTTCGAGACGAACGGGACGGTGCGGCTGGCGCGGGGGTTCGCCTCGAGCACGTAGAGCACGCCGGCGCCGATCGCGAACTGCACGTTGAGCAGGCCGCGCACGCCGATGCCGCGCGCGATCTTCTCGGTCGCGTCGACCACGGCCTGGATCTCACCGCGCCCGAGGCCGACCGGCGGGAGCGTGCAGGACGAGTCACCCGAGTGGATGCCCGCCTCTTCGATGTGCTCCATGATGCCGCCGATGTAGAGCCGCTCGCCGTCGAACAGGGCGTCGACGTCGATCTCCACGGCGTCGTCGAGGAACCGGTCCACCAGGAGCGGCAGGTCCGGGCCGATGATCGCCTGGTCGGCCATGCGGTCGAAGTAGTCGGCCATCGCGGCGGAGTCGTAGACGATCTCCATGCCGCGGCCGCCGAGCACGAACGACGGGCGGACGAGGACCGGGTAGCCGATCTCCTCGGCCACCGCGGTCGCGCTGTCGAGGTCGTGCGCCGTGCCGTTGCGCGGTGCGAGCAGGCCGGCCGCGTCGAGGATCGCGGAGAACTGGCCGCGCTCCTCGGCGGAGTCGATCGCCGTCGGGGTGGTGCCGAGGATCGGGATGCCCGCGGCCTCGAGCGGCTTCGCGAGTCCGAGCGCGGTCTGGCCGCCCAGCTGCACGACGACGCCGACGAGCTCGCCCGAGGCGGCCTCGGCCTCGATGACCTCGAGGACGTCCTCGGTGGTGAGCGGCTCGAAGTACAGCCGGTCCGAGGTGTCGTAGTCGGTCGAGACGGTCTCCGGGTTGCAGTTGACCATGATCGTCTCGAACCCGGCGTCGCTCAGCGCGAACGACGCGTGCACGCACGAGTAGTCGAACTCGACGCCCTGCCCGATGCGGTTCGGACCGGAGCCCAGGATGACGACCTTCTTGCGGTCGCTCGGCGCCACTTCGGTCTCGGTGTCGTAGGACGAGTAGTGGTACGGCGTCAGGGCCGGGAACTCACCGGCGCAGGTGTCGACCGTCTTGAAGACCGGGCGGATGCCGAACCCGTGCCGGACGTCGCGGACCTGCTGCTCGGTGATGCCGCGGAGCGCCGCGATCTGGATGTCGCTGAAGCCGTGTTCCTTCGCCCAGCGGACCGTGTCCGCGTCGAGCTCGGCGGCGTCACGGACCTCGGCCGCGACCTCGTTGATGAGCACGATCTGGTCGAGGTACCACGGGTCGATCGCGTTCGCCGCGAATACCTCTTCGACGGTGGCACCGGCGAACAGAGCCTGCTGGACCGTGACGATGCGGCCGTCGGTCGGGATCTTCGACTTCTCGAGGAGGGCGTCCTTGTCGAGCTCGGCCGCCGGGGTGTCCCAGTGGAAGCTCGACCCGCGCTTCTCGAGCGACCGCAGCGACTTCTGCAGGGCGGTCGTGAAGTTGCGACCGATGGCCATCGCCTCGCCCACGCTCTTCATCGTCGTGGTCAGGGTGGCGTCGGCGGCCGGGAACTTCTCGAACGCGAAGCGCGGGGTCTTCACGACGACGTAGTCGAGCGTCGGCTCGAAGCTCGCCGGGGTGACGCGCGTGATGTCGTTCTGGATCTCGTCGAGGCGGTAGCCGATGGCGAGCTTGGCGGCGATCTTGGCGATCGGGAAGCCCGTCGCCTTCGACGCCAGCGCACTCGACCGCGACACGCGCGGGTTCATCTCGATGACGATGAGGCGGCCGTTCGACGGGTCCACCGCGAACTGGATGTTGCAGCCGCCGGTGTCGACGCCGACCCGACGGATGATGTCGATGCCGATGTCGCGCATGTTCTGGTACTCGCGGTCGGTCAGGGTCAGCGCGGGGGCGACCGTGATCGAGTCACCGGTGTGCACACCGACCGGGTCGACGTTCTCGATCGAGCAGACGACGACGGTGTTGTCGAAGTTGTCCCGCATCAGCTCGAGTTCGTACTCCTTCCAGCCGAGGATCGACTCCTCGAGCAGGACCTCGGTGGTCGGGCTGGACTGCAGACCGTCGCCGACGAAGCGGACGAGCTCGGCCTCGTTGTACGCGAATCCGGAGCCCAGACCGCCCATGGTGAAGGACGGGCGGACGACCAGCGGGTAGCCGAGGTCCTTCGCGAACTCCTTCGCCTCGTCCAGCGTGTGGGCGATGTGGCTGCGGGCGACGTCGGCGCCCGACTCGAGCACGAGCTCCTTGAAGAGCTGGCGGTCCTCACCACGCTGGATCGCGTCGACCTTCGCGCCGATGAGCTCGACACCGTGCGCCTCGAGGATGCCGGCCTCGTCGAGCGCGATCGCCGCGTTCAGCGCGGTCTGCCCGCCGAGCGTCGGCAGGATCGCGTCCGGCTGCTCGATGCGGATGATCTCCTCGATCGAGGCGTTCGTGATCGGCTCGATGTAGGTGGCGTCCGCGAAGTCCGGGTCGGTCATGATCGTCGCCGGGTTCGGGTTGACGAGGATCACGCGGATGCCCTCGGCACGCAGGACACGGCAGGCCTGGGTGCCGGAGTAGTCGAACTCGGCGGCCTGCCCGATCACGATCGGGCCGGAGCCGATGACCAGGACGGAGTTGATGTCAGGGCGCTTCGGCATCAGTTGCCTTCCTTCGTGACGTCGGCTGCGGGGGTGGTCGCGTCGGCGGTGGCTGCGTCCAGCGGACGGCCCTCCTTGCGCGCGACGACCATGTCCCGGAAGCGGTCGAACAGGTACATGCTGTCGTGCGGTCCGGCGGCGGCCTCGGGGTGGTACTGCACGCTGAACGCCGGGATGTCGAGCGCGCGGAGGCCCTCGACCACGTCGTCGTTGAGCGAGTAGTGGGAGACCTCGACGCGGCCGAAGCCGGCCGGGGACTCGAGCACCTGACCGACGGGGGCGTCGACAGCGAAGCCGTGGTTCTGGCTCGTGATCTCGACCTTGCCCGTGGTGGTGTCGAGCACCGGCTGGTTGATGCCGCGGTGGCCGAAGGGCAGCTTGTAGGTGCCGAAGCCGAGCGCGCGTCCGAGCAGCTGGTTCCCGAAGCAGATGCCGAAGAACGGGCGGCCGTCGCCCAGGCTCTCCTGCAGCAGCGTCACCTGCGACTCCGACGCCGCCGGGTCACCGGGACCGTTCGAGTAGAACAGCGCGTCCGGGGCCAGTTCGCGCAGTTCCTGGATCGTGACGTCCTGCGGCAGCACGTGCACCTCGAAGCCGCGGGCGGCGAGGTAGCGCGTGGTCGACGCCTTGACGCCCAGGTCGAGCACCGCGAGGGTGCCGATCTGCTCGCCGACCGCGGGGACGACGTACGGCTCGGCCGTGGACACCGCGGCGGACAGGCTCTGCCCGGCCATGTCGGCCTGGTCCTGCACGAGCTGCAGCTGCTCGGCGGCGGACAGGGCCGCGTCCGGACCGCTGAACACGCCGCCCTTCATCGCGCCGGCGTCGCGGATGCGGCGGGTCAGCGCCCGGGTGTCGACGCCGGAGATGCCGACGATGCCGTCGCGGACCAGGTGCTCGTCGAGCGAGGCGGTCGCCCGGTGGTTCGACACCACGCGGCTGGGGTCGCGCACCACGTACCCGGCGACCCAGATGCGCCGCGACTCGGGGTCCTCGTCGTTGACGCCCGTGTTGCCGATGTGCGGCGCGGTCTGCACCACGATCTGCCCGGCGTACGACGGGTCGGTCAGGGTCTCCTGGTAGCCGGTCATCCCCGTGGCGAACACCACCTCGCCGAGGGTGCGTCCGCGGGCGCCGTAGGCCCAGCCGTCGTGTCGGGTGCCGTCCTCGAGGACCAGCACGGCCCGTTCGCGTGTCATCAGTTCGTCCCTTCGCCCGCGGTGTGCGGGTGGTTGTGCTTCGTCGACAGCTCCTGCAGGGCGACGAGCGCTGCCGCGTCGTCCTGCGGGAACCGGAAGTAGGTGTCGAGGTCCGTCGCGCCGGCGGCGCCGGTCGCCGTCCATCGCAGACGGACCAGTCCCCCGGGTTCGACCACCCGGTCGATGGCCGCCGTCGCGCGGTCGGCGCCCCGGAGCAGCGCTGCGGCGATCCACCGGTCCGGTTCACCGGCCAGGTGCATCACCACGCCGGTCTCGTGCACGGTCAGACCGCCGCGACCACGGAAGCCGAGCCCGCCTGCCGCGATGCGTTCCAGGGGGTGGTCGGCGCGGGTCGTCGCGACGCTGAACCCGTCCCACGACCCGACCGTGGTTCCGGGGTCGGACGGCACCGGGACGGGAGGCGCGACCTGCGCCTGCTTCCTGACCCGCGTCCGCCAGGTGCGCACCATGGCGAGGAACAGCGCGGCCACGGCGAGCAGGATCACGCCGCCGAGGACCCACCGTGCGGCGTCGCCGCTCATGCGTGCACCTGCTGCGCCCTGGCCGCCGCGGCGACCGTCGTCGCGTCGACGACGGCGCCGTCGAGCACCGTCGGGAAGCCGTGGTGGAAGGTCGCGACGACGCGGCCGGGCAGACGCATGCCGAGGTAGGGCGAGTTCCGTGACTGCCCCGCCAGGTCGGTGACGGCGAACTCGCGGCTCGCGCTCGGGTCGTAGAGCGTGACCTCGGCCGGGGCGCCCTCGGCGATGGCGTGCCCGTGGCCCTCGACCTGCCCGATGCGCGCGGGAGCGCTCGAGAGCACGCGAGCGACGTCGGCCCAGTCCAGACGACCGTCGTCGACCACGGCGGCCTGGACCACGCTGAGCGCGGACTCGAGGCCGACCATGCCGTTCGCGGCGGCCGGCCACTCGCAGCACTTGGCCTCGGCCGTGTGCGGCGCGTGGTCCGTCGCGACGATGTCGATCGTCCCGTCGGCCAGGGCGGCCCGCAGCGCGTCGACGTCCTCACGCGAGCGCAGCGGCGGGTTCACCTTGTAGCGGGCGTCGTACCCGGGGGCGCCGTCGAGCCCCGCGATGAGGTCCTCGGTCAGCACGAGGTGGTGGGGCGTGACCTCGGCGGTGACGTCGATCCCGCGGGACTTGGCCCAGCGGATCACCTCGACGCTGCCGGCGGTCGAGACGTGGCACACGTGCAGCCGGGCGCCGACGTGGTCGGCCAACAGCACGTCGCGGGCGATGATCGCCTCTTCCGCGACCGCGGGCCACCCGGCCAGACCGAGCTCGGACGACAGCCGGCCCTCGTTCATCTGCGCACCCATGGTCAGACGGGGTTCCTGCGCGTGCTGGGCGAGGACGCCGCCGAAGCCCTTGATGTACTCGAGCGCCCGGCGCATCAGCAGCGGGTCGGACACGCACGAGCCGTCGTCCGAGAACACCCGGACCTTCGCCCGCGAGGTCGCCATCGCGCCGATCTCGGACAGGTGCGTCCCCTGCAGGCCCTGCGAGACGGCTCCGATCGGGCGCACGGTGACGTAGCCCGCGTCGTCCCCCAGTGCCTGGACCTGCTCGACCACGCCGGCGGTGTCCGCGACGGGACTCGAGTTCGCCATCGCGTTGACGGCGGTGAAGCCGCCGGCGGCCGCGGCACGCGAGCCGGACAGGACGGTCTCGGACTCCTCGGACCCGGGCTCGCGCAGGTGGGTGTGCAGGTCCACGAGACCGGGCAGGGCGATCAGGCCGTCCGCGTCGACGACGGTGGCGCCGGCCGCGTCGAGACCGGACCCGACCGCGGTGACGAGCCCGCCCTCCAGTCGGATGTCGGCACGCGAGCCGTCCACCAGCTGCGCGCCGCGGATCAGGTGAGGGGTCATGCGACGGACTCCTTCGCTTCGTTGCCGGTCAGTTTCGTTTCGTTCCCGGTCAGCGCCAGGTACAGGACGGCCATCCGGACCGACACCCCGTGCTCGACCTGCTCGACGATCGTCGAGGCCGGCGCGTCGGCGGCGACGTCGGCGATCTCGAGACCGCGGTTCATCGGCCCCGGGTGCATGACGAGGGTGCGGGGGTCGAGCCGGGCGAACCGCGCCGCGGTCAGGCCCCAGTGGCGGCTGTACTCGCGCGGGTTCGGGAAGAACGCGTCGTTCATGCGCTCCTGCTGGATGCGGAGCGTCATCACGACGTCCGGGTCCTCGGCCAGTGCGACGTCGAGGTCGTGGTGCACGGCGGCACCGAACGGCGTGGTCGTGGCGGGGAGCAGGGTCGGCGGCGCGGCGAACGTCACGCTGGCGCCGAGCGTGCGGAGCAGCCAGGCGTTGCTGCGGGCGACGCGGCTGTGCAGGACGTCGCCCACGATCAGGACGCGCACGCCGTCGAGGGCCTGGCCGCGGGACCCGGAGCCGTGCAGGCGACGTCGCATCGTGAACGCGTCGAGCAGTGCCTGGGTGGGGTGCTCGTGGGTGCCGTCGCCGGCGTTGACGACCGGGACGTCGATCCAGTCCGCGTCGGCCAGCACCCGCGGGGCTCCGGACGCGCCGTGCCGCATCACGATGCCGTCGATGCCCATCGCGCCGAGCGTCTGCACCGTGTCCTTGAGGGACTCGCCCTTCGAGACGCTGGAGCCCTTCGCGGCGAAGTTGATCACGTCCGCAGACAGGCGCTTGGCGGCGGCCTCGAACGAGATGCGCGTGCGGGTCGAGTCCTCGAAGAACAGGTTCACGACGGTCTTGCCGCGCAGGGCCGGCAACTTGCGGACCTCGCGCTGGTTGACCTCGGCCATCTCCTCGGCGACGTCGAGGATGTGCACGGCGTCGGCGCGCGACAGGTCGGCGGTGGACAGCAGGTGCTTCACGCGTCGCCCCCCGACTGCTCGATCACGACTTCGTCGGTGCCGTCGGTCTCGGTCAGGCGCAGCGTGACCCGCTCGTCGGACGCCGTCGGCAGGTTCTTGCCGACGTGGTCCGCGCGGATCGGCAGCTCGCGGTGACCGCGGTCGACCAGCACGGCCAGCCGGACGGCGCGGGGCCGGCCGATGCCCTGCAGCGCGTCGAGTGCGGCCCGGACGGTGCGGCCCGAGTAGAGCACGTCGTCGACGAGCACGACGACCTTGCCGTCGATGCCGCCCGCGGGGATGGTCGTCCGGTGCGGTGCTCGGCCGATGCCGTGCCCCAGGTCGTCGCGGTGCATGGTGACGTCGAGGGCACCGACCCGTTCGGTGCCGATCCCGCCGCGGGCCGAGGCCCACTCCGGCTCGATCTCGGCCAGGACGCGGCCGAGCCGTTCCGCCAGGACGGCGCCACGGGTCGGGATGCCGAGCAGCACGAGGTCCGAGCCGCCGTGGTTGGCCTCGAGGATCTCGTGCGCGATGCGTGTCAGGGCACGCGTGATGTCGGGGTGCTGCAGGACCGTTCTGGTACCCACGCCGACCTCCTTCCCCGCCTCTCAGGACGGCATTTAAAGGATGCTGACGAGCTCAACCCTAGCGGGACTCCTGGTCCCCGGCGACCGTCCGACCGGACGGTCCACGGTCGCCTCCGACGGGCGCTCGCCCACCGGCGACCGCGCCGAGCACACCGTTGACGAACCCGGCGGACTCCTCCGTCGAGAGCGACTGCGCGAGTTCGACCGCCTCGGAGATGGCGACCGCGTCGGGCACCTCGTCGTTGAACCGGATCTCCCACACGCCCATCCGCAGGATGCACCGGTCGAGCACCGGCATGCGCGGGATCGACCAGCCCTGGGCGTGCTCGACGATCACGGCGTCGATCTCGGAGCGGGCCTCGTCCACGCCGGTGACGACCTGTCGCGCGTAGTCCCAGCTGGACGCACGCTCGGGCTGGTCGAGGTGGCGGACGGTCTCGGTCGCCAGCACGTCGGCGATCGGGAGCTCACGCACCTCGGCCACGTACAGCATGTCGAGGGCGCGCTTGCGGGCCTTGGAACGAGCACTCATGTGGCAGCGCCCTAGTCGTTGACGCGGCCGAGGTAGTTGCCGTCGCGCGTGTCGATCTTCACCTTGGTGTCGGTCTCGAGGTACAGCGGCACCTGGATCTGGTAACCGGTGGCCTTGATGGTCGCCGGCTTCGTGCCACCCGACGAGCGGTCGCCCTGCAGGCCCGGCTCGGTCTCGATCTCGGTGACGATCGAGGTGGGGAGCTCGATGTAGAGGGGGTTGCCCTCGTTCATCGCGATGGTGACCATCGCCGACTCGAGCAGGAAGTTCTTCGCGTCGCCGACGACCGTGGCGGGGACCGGGACCTGGTCGTAGGTGTCGGTGTCCATGAACACGTACGAGTCGCCGTCCTCGTAGAGGAACTGGTAGTCACGGCGGTCGACCGTCGCGGTCTCGATCTTGGCGCCGGCGTTGAACGTGCGGTCGACGACCTTGCCGGAGACGACGTTCTTCAGCTTGGTGCGGACGAACGCACCACCCTTGCCGGGCTTGACGTGCTGGAACTCGACGACCGACCAGAGCTGCCCGTCGATGATGAGAACGGCGCCGTTCTTGATGTCAGTGGTACTGGCCATGGGTGTCGATGTCCAATTCGTGTTGAGGAATGAAGGGGTGCGGGCGGCTGGGTGCCCCGGACGAGTGTAGCCGACCGCCTCAGTCCCGCCGTCGTGCCCGCCGAGCGTCTCAGTCCCGCCGTCGTGCCCGCCAGGCATCGATCGCGGCCCAGCCGAGCAGCACCACGGTCGCCCCGCCGAGCAGGCCACCCGCTGCACCCGTGCTCAGCACCGCGGTCGGCCGGCTCGGCATCGTCAGGTACACGATCGACAGGATCCCGGCGCCCGAACCGAGGAGCACGAGCAGGATCCGCCGGATCATGCCCGACACCGTCCGGCGGTCGCGCTGGTCGGCGAGCAGGCGGATGTTCACCGACAGGCGGTTCTGCTCGATCGCCTCGCCGATGCGGTCGACCCGGCGCGGCAAGCGCCGGACCGTCGAGACCAGGCCGAACAGCTCGCGGGCGGCGATGCCGCCCAGCACGCTGGGTCGGAGCTGGTCGCGGATCTGCTCGCTCGCGAGGTTGCGCGACTCGTCGAGCAGGTCGAACGACGGCAGCAACGTGCGGAGCGTGCCCTCGAAGATGGCCAGCGCCCGGGCGGCCGCGACGAAGTCCGGCGGGGGCTTCAACCGGTAGCGGCCGAACACCTCGACCGCGTCGTCGACCGTCTGCACGCCGATGCGGGCACCGGGCCCGAGCTCGTCCGCCACGAACCGCGCGATGTCCCGCCGGAAGTCCGGTTCGTCCTCGGCGCGGCGCACCGGCGCCATGCGCAGCACCGCGTCCGCGATGCGCGTCGTGTCGTTCTGGATGTACGCCGCGACGAGTTCCTGCACGACGTCGCGCAGGGTCGGGTCGAGTCGTCCCACCGATCCGAAGTCGATGAGTGCGGGGCGACCGTCGGGCAGCAGCAGGACGTTCCCCGGGTGCAGGTCGCCGTGGTAGATCCCGTCGAAGACGACCTGTCGCAGGAACACCCGCAGGATGGCCCGCATCGGTCCGTCCAGGTCGCGATCGGCACGGGACGCCCGGATCGCGCTCAGCGTGTCGCCCTCGAGGAACTCCATCACGAGCACGCGTCGGCCGGACAGCTCGGGGTACGAGGCCGGGAAGCGGACCTCGTCCGGACGAGCGCTGCGTTCCTGCGCCGCACGCAGGGTCTCGAGGTTCCGGAGCTCGGACCGGAAGTCCACCTGGCGGATCAAGTCGTCGGCGTACTGCTGCGCGACGTCCCGCACGCCGACCTGTCTGGCCTCGGCCGAGGTGCGCGCCATGAACGTGACCACCCGCAACGCGATGTCGACGTCGCGACGGACGGCGTCGTCGATGCCGGGACGCTGCACCTTGACCGCCACAGCGGTGCCGTCGTGCAGTCGCGCCCGGTGGACCTGCGCGATCGACGCCGCGGCCACGGGCGTCGCGTCGAAGGACTGGAACAGCTCGTCGACCGGTGCGTGCAGTTCGCTGGCGAGCAGTTCGGCGACCTCGGACGGATCAGCCGGCGAGACCCCCTCCTGCAACGACGCCAGGCCGTCGGTCCACTCGTCGGGCAGCAGGTCGTCGCGTGTGGAGAGCAGCTGGCCCATCTTCACGAACCCGCCACCGGCCTCCTCGAGCGCCAGGCGGAGGTGCTCGGCCTGGCTGCGCCGCTTGTCGGAGGTCTCCGGGTCGCGGGAGAAGTCCAGCCGGCGGAAGGGCAGGAGGTCGTGACGGCGGGCGATGGACAGCAGTTCGGCGAAGCGGCGCGCGCGGGTCCGGAGGGTTCCCGCGTCGACGGCCTGCCCGCCGCCGAGGTCGCTCAGGCGGGGAGGGTTGGGCACTCAGCCAGCATGCTCCCCCGGCCTGGGGTTCCGCAGGCGACTCCTCCACAGGACGGGAGGCCCGGCTCGTCCCCCACAGGACGGTTCCGCCCGCCCCGCGGTCGTCGGGGCCGCGTCAGGGTCGCCCCGTGGCTAGACCCCGACCTCTTGGTACGCGGTGAACAGCAGGTGGTCCTCGGGCCCCTCCAGCACCACCGGCTTGCCGACACCGTCGAGCACGATGAACCGGAGCATGCCGGCCCGGGCCTTCTTGTCCCGGCGCATCGTCGCCAGCAGCGACTGCCAGCGCCCGAGTGGGTACGTCGTCGGCAGCGACAGTGCGTCCAGGATCGCCCGGTGGCGGTCGACGGTGGCGTCGTCCAGGTGCCCGGTCAGACGCGCGAGCTCCGCGGCGAAGACCATGCCGACCGACACCGCCGCACCGTGCCGCCACTGGTAGCGCTCGGCGTGCTCGATCGCGTGCCCCAGGGTGTGTCCGTAGTTGAGGACCTCGCGTCGGCCCTGTTCCGTGAAGTCGTCCGACACCACGCGTGCCTTGAGCTCGATCGCGAGCTCGACGACGCGGCGGAACTCCGGCGTGGTCGGGTCCGTCGCGCGCTCGACGTCGGCCTCGATGACGTCGAGGATCTCGGGCACGGCGATGAACCCGGCCTTGACGATCTCGGCGAAGCCGGTCAGCACGTCGTTCCGGGGCAGCGTCGCCAGCAGGTCCAGGTCGGCCACGACCGCGTGCGGTGCGGCGAAGGCACCGACCAGGTTCTTGCCCTCGTTCGTGTTGATGCCGGTCTTGCCGCCGACGCTGGCGTCGACCATCCCGAGCACGCTCGTCGGGATCGACACGTACGGCACGCCTCGGAGCCAGGTCGCGGCGACGAACCCGGCCAGGTCGGTGACGGCCCCGCCGCCGAGCCCGATCACGGCATCGGTCCGGGTGAAGTCGGACTGGCCCATCACCTGCCAGCAGAACGCGGCCACCTCGACGCGCTTGGCCGCCTCGGCATCGGGGACCTCGGCGATGAGTGCCTCGAGGCCGGCGTCCACGAGCAGCACCCGCAGTGCCTCCGCACGGGCACCGAGCGTGGGGGCGTGCACGATGAGCACCTTCGCGACGCGGGGGCCGAGCAGCGCGGGCACCGAGTCGAGCAGCCCGCTCCCGACC
This sequence comes from Curtobacterium sp. MCLR17_007, assembly GCF_003234655.2. Taxonomy (NCBI): domain Bacteria; kingdom Bacillati; phylum Actinomycetota; class Actinomycetes; order Micrococcales; family Microbacteriaceae; genus Curtobacterium; species Curtobacterium sp. MCLR17_007. The sequence goes on from NZ_CP126271.1 coordinate 2,097,147, forward strand.
GCGACCACGTAGCCGTCCTCGCCGCCGACGCGGATCTCGGTGGTGCCCTCGGGCAGGGTCGACTCGGTCACGGTGCTCCTCGTTGGGTTCAGTGGTCGGACTGCAGCCAGCGCACGACGTCGTCGACCACGTGCGACATCGGTCGCCGCGAGGTGTCGACCACGGTGTGCGCGAGTTCCGCGTAGGTCGCGGCGCGCTCGTCCAGGATGGTCTGCCACGCGTCGATGCCGCCGGACGCCAGCAGCGGTCGATCGGAGCCGGCGATGCGCTCGGCGACGGCCTCGGGCGACACGGTCAGCAGCACGATGCGGGCGCCGGTCAGCGCCTGACGCGTGGCCGCGTGCGTGACCGCTCCCCCGCCGACGGCGATCACCCCGCCGGCGCCGATTGCCCGCCGTACTGCGTCGGCCTCGAGTTCGCGGAAAGCGGGCTCGCCCCGGTCGGCGAAGATGCCGGGGATCGGACCGTGCTCGCGCGCGATGACCCGGTCGGTGTCGGTGAAGGGCACGCCGAGGCGCTTCGCGACCCGCTTGCCGACGGTCGACTTGCCCGCGCCCATCGGGCCGATCACCACGACCGGCGCCTCGGCAGGCTGCTCAGCGCTCACCAGGTCGTGGAGTGCGCTGCCGGCTCGGTGCGGCGCGAGCGCAGGGTCTCCGGGATCGACGCGAGGTACGACTCCAGGTTGCGCTTGGTCTCGACGACGTTGTCGCCGCCGAACTTCTCGAGGACGGCGTCGGCCAGGGTCAGGGCGACCATCGCCTCGGCGACCACACCGGAGGCCGGCACGGCACAGACGTCGGAGCGCTGGTGGTGCGCCGAAGCGTCCTCGCCGGTGGCGACGTCGATCGTGTGCAGGGCGTGGGGGATGGTGGCGATCGGCTTCATCGCGGCACGGACCCGGAGCACGGTGCCCGTGGACATGCCACCCTCGGTGCCGCCCGCTCGGTCGCTCGTGCGGATGATCTCGCCGTCTTCGCGGTACAGCTCGTCGTGCGCCTCGGAGCCGCGGCGTCCCGCGGTCTGGAAGCCGTCGCCGACCTCGACGCCCTTGATCGCCTGGATGCCCATGATCGCCGCGGCGAGCCGGGCGTCGAGGCGGCGGTCCCACTGCACGTGCGAGCCGAGCCCCGGCGGGACCCCGTAGAACAGGACCTCGACGACACCGCCGAGGGTGTCGCCGTCCTTCTTGGCGGCCTCGACCTCGGTGACCATGCGGGCCGAGGTGTCGGCGTCGAAGCACCGCAGCTGGTCCTCGTCGAGGCGGTCGACGTCGTCGGGCTGCGGGAGTGCCGTGCCGTCGGGCACCCGGACGGTGCCCACCTGCAGGGTGTGGGCGACGGAGCGCATGCCGAGCTCGGCGAGGAAGGCCTTGGCGACGGCGCCGAGCGCGACGCGGGCCGCGGTCTCGCGGGCGGACGCGCGCTCGAGGATCGGTCGGGCCTCGTCGAAGCCGTACTTCTGCATGCCGACCAGGTCGGCGTGCCCGGGACGGGGTCGGGTCAGCGGGGCACTGCGGCCGCGGGAGAGCTCGGTCTGCTCGACCGGCTCGGGGTTCATGACCTCGACCCACTTCGGCCACTCGGTGTTGCCGATGCGGATGGCGATCGGGCTGCCCAGGGAGTAGCCGTGCCGGACACCGCCCGAGACGTGCAGCTCGTCCTGCTCGAATTTCATGCGGGAGCCACGACCGTAGCCCAGCTTGCGCCGAGCGAGGTCGGTGCGGATGGACTCGAACGACACCGGGACGCCAGCGGGCAGGCCCTCGAGCATCGCGATCAGTTCGGGTCCGTGGGACTCACCAGCGGTCAACCAACGAAGCATGGTGTCCATCCTCCCACAGGCGCCGTCTGTGCGACGCGCCCGTGGGAGGACCGGCGACTACTGGTACGACGGGTGGGCGCGTAGCCATGCCTGGAACTGCTGCACAGCGGCCTCGTGCTGCGGGAGCGTGTCGGAGAACACCGTCTCGCCGGTCTCGAGGTTCACCGTGACGAAGTACAGCCAGTTGCCCGTCGCGGGCTGGGTGACGGCCTTGATGGCGACGTCACCCGGGTTCGAGATCGGCCCCGGCGGCAGTCCCTTGTGCTGGTACGTGTTGTACGGGTTGCCGGAGTCAGAGCGCTCGGCGTCGGTGGTCGTGACGCGGTGCGTGTTCCCGGTGCCGTAGGCGACCGTCGCGTCCGACTGCAGGAGCATGCCCTGGTCGAGGCGGTTCTGGAAGACGCGCGCGACCTTCGGGAAGTCCGCCGCGAGACCCGCCTCTTTCTGCACGAGCGAGGCGAACACGATGACGTGCTCCTGGTCGGCCTCGGCGACGCCGGCGTCCTTCAGGTGCTGCTTCATGGTGTCGACCATCGACTGGAAGTACTGCTGTGCCGTCCACCCCGGGTTGATCGGGTAGGTGGCCGGGAACAACCAGCCCTCGAGCGACGTGACGCCGCTCGGCAGTCCGTACGCCGACACGTCCTTCGCCGCGGCCGAGACCTGCGCCTCGGACAGTCCGGCCTTCGAGACCATGCCGGCCTCGATGTCCGCCAGCGCCGTGCCCTCGGGGATGACGATCGACGCGGTCACCTTGTTGTCCGCGTCCTGCAGGGCGGCGAGGGCGGCCTTCGAACTCATGTGCTTCTTCAACGCGTACGAGCCGGGCTGGAACTGCACCTCGTTCGAGGTGAGCAGCAGCTTGTAGAACGCCGTCGACGTCTTCACCACGCCGCTGCGCTGCAGGGTCTTCGCGACGTCCTCGCCGATGTCGCCCTGCTTGATCGTGATCGTCACCTTCGACGTCCCCGACCCGGTGTAGTCGTCGGTCTCCTGCTTGCCCGAGACCGCCGCGATCACCTGCTGCACCTTCGGTGCGGCGAACGCGTACGCGCCGATGCCGGCCGCGATCACGACCGCGACGATGACGATGCCGGCGACGAGGGCGCCACGCGACCTCCGGTGCGGCTCGCGCGTCGGACGGGAGGCTCGCCCGCCTCGGCCACGACCCCCACCACCGGCGCCGCCCGCAGCGTCGCCGCCGTTGCCGCCGTTGCCGCCGTTGCCGGCACCCTGGTCTGCGTCGCGCGGAGCGCGGGCTGCCGACCCCGTCCCGCCGTCCGCCGCGGAGCGCTCTCCCGGCCCGGTGCCCAGCAGTGCGTGCACCTCGGGGTGCAGCTGGTCGGTGCCGCGGACGGCAGGGCCGTCAGCCGGAGGGACCGAGGATCCCGCGTCGTCAGGAGCGGGAGACGCGGCGTCCCGCGCCGACGCGGACTCGCGGGCACGGGCCTCCCGTCGGGAGAGCGGTCGTCCGATCTCGCCTCCGGCAGCCGCAGCGTCGTCGTGGTCGTCTGATCGGCCGTCGGCGGGCTGCTCAGCCCGCCGTTCGGCGTCGTTGCCGGAGGCGATGATCGCGTTCCAGTCCAGGTCGTCTGCCAACGGTCCTCGGTCTCTCGGTGGGTGACTCCGCAGCGGCTCCGTCGATGCGGTGACGACGGGAGGGCAGCCTATCCAGGGAGCGTGGCCCCCGGAGGGGCGCCGGACGAGCGCTCGTGGTCGAGCGCATGTTGCAGAATGATAACAGCGGCCGCTTGGTCGATCACGGCTCGCGACTTCTTCGTGTTCCGGCCGGCCTGGTGCAGGCCGCGCTGCGCCGTGACCGTCGACATCCGCTCGTCGACCATCCGCACGGGTCGGTGTGCGGCGAGTGCCGCGGCGAACACGCGAGCGTCGGTCGTCGAGGGCGTGTCCCCACCCGACATCGACAGCGGCAGCCCCACGACCAACTCGAGCACGTCGTACTCGTCCGCGATGGCCACGATCCGGGCGATGTCGGTCTTGTCATCGCGACGGACCGTCTCAACCGGGGTGGCGATCAGGCCGTCCCGGTCGCACACCGCGACGCCGATCCGGGCGCGACCGACGTCCACGCCGAGTCGCCGCCCGGACCGCATCGGCACGATCAGCCCGCGAGCCGCGCGGTGACGGCCCGGAGCGCCGCGGGCAGGGCCGATGCGTCGGTCCCGCCGCCCTGGGCGAGGTCGGGCTTGCCGCCTCCGCCGCCGCCGAGCACCCCGGCAGCTTCCTTCGCGAGGGGACCTGCCTGGACACCGGCGGCGCGCGCGGCGTCGTTCGTCGCGACGATCACGGCCGGCTTCCCGCCGACGACGGCGCCGAGGACGACCACCGCGGCACCGTCACCGAGCTGCGACCGCACACCGGTGGCGAGCGAGCGGAGGTCGTCGGCCGACTTCAGGCCGTCGACGGACTCGGCGACGACGGTGGTGCCGCCGATGGTCGTCGCCAGACGGGCGATCGTGGGGACCCGCTGCTGCAGGCCCGCGGACTCGAACTCCGCGATGCGCTTCTGTGCGACGCGGAGGTCCTCCATCAGCGACTGCACACGCGTGGGGAGGTCGTTGCGGGGTGCCTTCAGCGCACTCGACAGCTGCGACACGATCGTTCGCTCGACGGCGAGGTCGCGGAAGCCCTCGAGGCCGACGAGTGCCTCGACGCGGCGGTTGGTCGAACCGACGCTCGCTTCGCCGACGAGGTTCACCAGGCCGACCTGCGCGCTCGAGGCGACGTGCGTGCCACCACAGAGCTCGCGGGACCACGGGCCGCCGATGTCGACCATGCGGACCTCGGCGCCGTACTTCTCGCCGAAGAGCGCCTGCGCGCCGAGCTCCTTCGCCGCGTCGAGCGGCAGGACCCGTGTCGAGACCTCGAGGTCTGAGCGGATCGCGGTGTTGACGACCTCTTCGATCTCGGAGCGGGTGCTGAGCGAGATGGGCTGGCTCCACGAGAAGTCGAGGCGCATGTAGCCCGACTTGTTGTAGGAACCGGCCTGCAGCGCCTCGGGCCCGAGGATGTCGCGCAGCGCGGCGTTCACCAGGTGCGTGGCCGAGTGCGCCTGGGTCGCACCGCGGCGGTACTCGGCGTCGACGACGGTGGTCGCGGCGTCACCGACACCGACCTCGCCGGAACGGACCTGCACCTTGTGGCTCCAGAGCCCGGAGACCGGGCGCTGGACGTCGAGCACCTCGAGGTCGAAGCCGTTGCCGACGATCGAGCCCTGGTCGGCGTCCTGCCCGCCGGACTCGGCGTAGAGCGCGGTCTCGCTGAGGACGACCTCGGCGATGTCGCCGACCACGGCGCGGTCGACGCTGGCGCCGTCGACGATGATGCCGAGCACGGTGGACTCGGCTTCGAGTGCGTCGTACCCCAGGAAGGTGGTCTCGCCCTTCGCGCGGAAGGCGCTGTACACGCTGAGGTCAGCCAGCGCGGTCTTCTTGCTCTTCGCGTCGGCCTTCGCGCGGGAACGCTGTTCGGACATGAGCGTGTCGAAGGCCGCGCGGTCGACGTGGACGCCGGCCTCTTCTGCCATCTCCATCGTCAGGTCGATCGGGAACCCGAACGTGTCGTGCAGCAGGAAGGCGGTGTCGCCACCGATCGCGGGCTGGTTGTCCTGCTTGGCGCGGTCGACCGCGACGTCGAGGATCGTCGTGCCCTGCGCCAGGGTGCGGAGGAAGGTCTCTTCCTCGGCGTAGGCGATGCGCGCGATGCGGTCGTAGTCGGACGCGACCTCGGGGTAGGCGTCGCGCATCGCGTCGCGGGACGCGGGGAACAGCCGCGGGAAGGTCGCGGACTCCACGCCGAGCAGGCGCATCGCACGCACGGTGCGGCGCAGGAGCCGACGGAGGATGTAGCCACGCCCCTCGTTCGACGGCGAGACACCGTCGGCGATGAGCATGAGCGAGGACCGGACGTGGTCCGCGATGACGCGCATGCGGACGTCGTCCTCGTGCACGGCGCCGTAGCGGCGACCGGAGACCGCTGATGCTTCGTCGAGGACCGGACGGACCTGGTCGATCTCGTACATGTTGTCGACGCCCTGCTTGATGAAGGCGACGCGCTCGAGCCCCATGCCGGTGTCAATGTTCTTGTTCGGCAGCTCGCCGGTGATCGTGAAGTCGTACTTGGAGCGGACGTCGGCGATCTGGTACTGCATGAACACGAGGTTCCAGATCTCGACGTAGCGGTCGTCGTCGGTGGCCGGACCACCGTCGATGCCGTACTCGGGTCCACGGTCGAAGAAGATCTCGGAGCACGGGCCCGCCGGGCCCGGCTGCCCGGTCGACCAATAGTTGGTGTCCTTGCCGAGGCGCTGGATGCGGTCGTCCGGCAGGGACGAGTGCTGCTTCCAGAAGGCGATCGCCTCGTCGTCGTCCTCGTAGACGGTGACCCAGAGGTCGTCCGGGGCGAAACCGAGGCCGCCGTCGGACTCCGCGCCGGTGAGGAACTCCCAGGCGTACTGGATCGCCTGTTCCTTGAAGTAGTCCCCAAACGAGAAGTTGCCGTTCATCTGGAAGAACGTGCCGTGACGCGGGGTCTTGCCGACTTCTTCGATGTCGTTCGTGCGGATGCACTTCTGCACGCTGGTTGCGCGGGGGTACGGCGCGGGGATGAGCCCGGTGAGGTACGGGATGAACGGCACCATGCCGGCGACGGTGAACAGCAGCGACGGGTCGTCCGAGACGAGCGAGGCGGAGGGGACGACTGTGTGGCCTCGGTCGCCGAAGTACTGGAGCCAACGGCGGCGGATCTCTGCGGTCTGCATGGTGCTTCCTGGTGACGAGAGGGCGGAACGGGAGGACTTGTCAGACGTCGGTGCGGAGCTCGGCTTCGCGGGAGCGGTACCCGTCTGCCACGGCACCCCGGAACGCCTTCGTGCGGGCGTCGACCTCGGCGAGGAACGTCGCACCGGCCGAGGTCCTGCCGACCCGGTGGGCGACGAGGAACCCGATGACGACGCCGACGGCGACGAAGAACAGCTGCTTCACGGTGCCTCCCTCCAACGCACGCCGAGGCGCGCGTCCGACCAGCTTAGCCGTCACCCCGGCAACGCCGAACGGCGGGCCGCCCGCTGTGGACGACCCGCCGTTCGGGGTGTGCTGTGGATCAGCCGGGGCTGGTCAGCGAGCTGCGTAGTACTCGACGACGAGCTGCACTTCGCAGGTCACGGGGACCTCGGCGCGCTTCGGGCGACGCGCGAGGCGTGCCTGGAGCTTGTCGATCTCGACCTCGAGGTAGCCCGGGACCTTCGGGAGGACTTCCTGGTGGCCACCGGCAGCGGCGACCTGGAAGGGCTCGAGCGACTCGGAGCGCTGCTTGACGTGGATCAGCTGGCCCTCCTTGACGCGGAAGGAGGGGCGGTCGACCAGCTTGCCGTCGACGAGGATGTGACGGTGCACGATCAGCTGACGGGCCTGCGAGGTCGTGCGGGCGAAGCCGGCACGGAGCACGAGGGCGTCGAGGCGCTGCTCGAGCAGCTCGACCAGGTTCTCACCGGTCAGGCCGTTCGTCTTGCGGGCCTCTTCGAAGACGATGCGGAGCTGCTTCTCGCGGATGCCGTACTGGGCGCGCAGACGCTGCTTCTCACGGAGACGGACGGCGTAGTCGCTGTCCGCACGACGGCGCGTACGGCCGTGCTCACCGGGCCCGTAGGGGCGCTTCTCGAGGTACCGGGCCGCCTTCGGCGTCAGCGGGATGCCGAGCGCGCGCGACAGGCGGGTCTTGCTGCGGGTACGTGACTTGGTAGACACAGGGTCCTTTTCTCTGTACTTGCTGAACTGAACACGGGTCTCGGCACGCGCACGTGCCGACGAACCCCGTGAAGGGATCCAGAGGGATGAGCCTGTGGGATCGGACGGCTACAGTCCGAACCTCTGTCCCCGTACCGGACCACGCGAGGTGGTCACGGGACTCTGTTCCCGACGCAGCCGCACGCGGGAACCAGGACGTAGGCCCGTCAACGATAGCAGGGATCCGCCGGGCCCCCAAGCACCGCGCTCACTCGCCGCGGGTGATCCGCCGCAGGCGGTCGAGCCGCGGGCCGACCTCTCGCTCGAAGCCGTTCGTGGTCGGCGTGTAGTACTCGGTGCCCTGGAGTGCGTCGGGCAGGTACTGCTGCTCGGCGACGCCGTGTTCGGCGTCGTGTGAGTACACGTAGCCCTTGCCGTGGCCGAGGCGCTTGGCTCCGGCGTAGTGGGCGTCACGCAGGTGGTTCGGCACCACGCCCATGCGCCCGGCCTTGACGTCGGCCATGGCCTGGTTGACGCCGTTGTAGGCCGCGTTCGACTTCGGCGCGGTCGCAAGGTAGACGACCGCCTCGGCGAGGGGGATGCGGCCCTCGGGCATGCCGATCAGCTGCACGGCTTGGGCGGCGGCGACCGCGATGGGCAGGGCCTGGGGGTCCGCCATCCCGATGTCCTCGGACGCCGAGATGATGATGCGTCGCGCGATGAAGCGCGGGTCCTCGCCCGCCTCGATCATCCGGGCCAGGTAGTGCAGCGCGGCATCGACGTCGCTGCCCCGGACGGACTTGATGAACGCACTGATGACGTCGTAGTGCTCGTCGCCCTGTCGGTCGTAGCGCAGCAGCGCGCGGTCCACGGCGGCGGCCACGGTGTCGGCGTCGACGACCGGCACGCCGTCGTCGTCGTCCTCCTGCGCCGCACCGGCGGACGCGGCGGCGGCTTCGAGCGCGGTCAGCGCGCGGCGGGCGTCTCCCGAGGCGAGGCGCACGATGGCCGCGCGGGCTTCGTCGCCCAGGACCACGGAGCCACCGAGACCGCGCGGGTCCTCGACCGCGCGGTCGACGAGCATGCCGAGGTCGGTGTCGGTCAGGGGCTTGAGCGTCAACAGGAGGGACCGTGACAGCAGCGGCGAGATCACCGAGAACGACGGGTTCTCGGTGGTCGCCGCGATGAGGATCACCCAGCCGTTCTCGACGCCGGGCAGCAGGGCGTCCTGCTGGGCCTTGCTGAACCGGTGGATCTCGTCGAGGAACAGCACCGTGGTGGCCCCGTACAGGTCGCGGTGCGTGAGGGCCTTCTCCATGACCTCGCGCACGTCCTTGACGCCGGCCGTCACGGCGGAGAGCTCGACGAACTCGCGGCCCGACTGTCGGGCGATGGCCTGGGCCAGGGTCGTCTTGCCGGTGCCGGGCGGTCCCCAGAGGATCACGGACACGCCCCCGGGGTTCTCACGGGTGCCCGTCGCGAGCTGCACGAGCGGCGAGCCGCGACCGAGCAGGTGCTGTTGTCCGGCGACCTCGGCGAGACTCGTCGGTCGCATCCGGACCGCCAGTGGCACGGACCCCTGCGACAGCCCCGTACGCCCACCGGTCGTGGGCGCCGTCATGCCCGATCGATCCGCTGCCATGGCGCCAATCGTAGGCGCGGAGACCGACACCGGATCCATCGGCGCGGTCCGATACGCTCGCAGCACACTGTGACGAGAGGGCAGACCAGCACCGTGGCACCGAAGAACCAGGCGCGCGAGGACCGCGAGGCACGCGAGCGGCTCCGACTGTACGAAGCACGGCAGGGTCTGCACGTCCGGCAGCGACGCCGTCGGGTGCGGGACGACCTGTTCGGTGTCGGTGCGCTCGTCGTGGTCGCCGCCCTCGCGACCGGCTCGCAGCTGGCCTTCGCCGGCTCACGCCCGTCGCACGACGCGAGTGCCAGTGCCAGTGCCACTGCCACTGCCTCCCCCACGCCGTCCTCGAGCGCCACGCCCGCGAACACCGGCGACGTGCCGAGCGCCTCCATCGCGAAGGACAGCACCTGGACGGGCACGCTCACCCTCAACAAGGACGTCGACCTCGGGATCGAGCTCGACGGCAAGGCCGCTCCCCAGGCGGCCAGCGTCGAGATCGACCTGATCCGCAAGCAGTTCTACGAGGGAACGAAGTGCCACCGGCTCGCCGACAGCGCGGACTTCAAGTTCCTGCAGTGCGGCTCGGCGAACGGCGACGGCACGGGTGACGCCGGCTTCGAGTACGGCCCGATCGAGAACACGCCGAGCGATGACCTGTACCCGAAGGGCACGATCGCCGTCGCGCGGAGCTCCTCGACCTCGTCCCAGTCGACGCAGTTCTTCATCGTCTACGGCGACACGACGCTCGACGGGTCCACGGGTGGGTACACGGTCGTCGGCAAGGTCACCAGCGGCCTGGACGACCTGCAGCGCGAGATCACCTCGAAGGGCATCAGGGACGCGGGCCAGGACGGCACGGGTGCCCCGAAGGTGGCAACCACCATCACCGGCGCCACGATCGAGCGCCAGCAGTAGTCCACAGTCTCCGCACCGGCGGGTCGCGCAGCCCGCAGTTGCAATAGGGTGGCTTCCTGACCGTGCCGACGGTGACGTCGGTGATGCATGACCACGATCGAGGCGAGACCTGTGGGATCTGACGAAGCAACGACCTGGGGGCGGGTCGACGATGACGGCACCGTGTACGTCCGGTACCAGGACACCGAACGTGTCGTGGGCGAGTACCCGGATGCCACCGCCGACGAGGCCCTCGCCTACTTCGCGCGCAAGTACGCCGACCTCGAGGGCCAGGTGAAGATCGCCGAGCAGCGTGTGCAACGTGGGGCCTCGGCGAACGACGTCGCCCGCACGGTCGAGCACCTGACGGCCCTGGTCGGTGAAGCCCGGGTCGTCGGTGACATCAAGTCGCTCGAAGACCGTGTCGCAGTCCTGTCCGAGCAGCTCGGTTCGCTCACCAAGGAGCAGGAAGAACAGGCCAAGCAGGCTCTGACCGACGCGTTGGAGTTCCGGACGGGTCTGGTCGAGGAAGCCGAGGCGCTGGCTGCGGTCGACCCCGCTCGCGCCCAGTGGAAGCAGATCACCGCGCAGCTCGACGACGTCTTCGCACGCTGGCAGCAACACCAGCACGACGGCCCGCGCATCCCCAAGAACGACGCCAACGAACTCTGGAAGCGCTTCCGGTCCGCCCGGTCGACCGTCGACCAGCACCGTCGCGCGTTCTACTCGGAGCTCGACGCCCAGCACCGCGACGCGCGGACGCGCAAGCAGGAACTGGTCCAGCAGGCCGAGGCACTCGCACCCCGCGGCTCCGACGCCATCCCCACCTACCGGCAGCTCCTCGACGACTGGAAGCAGGCCGGACGCGCCGGCAAGCGCCACGACGACGCACTCTGGGCGCGCTTCAAGGCCGCGGGTGACGTGCTGTTCGAGCAGCGGCACGCCGAGAGCGCTGCCGAGGACGAGGAGTACTCGGTCAACCTCGAAGCCAAGCAGGCCCTCCTCGTCGAAGCCGAGCCGCTCCTGCAGCAGCGCGACCGGGTGGCCGCGCGCAGGACGCTCACCGACATCCAGCGCCGCTGGGACGAGGTCGGTCGTGTCCCGCGCAACGACGTCCGCCGCATCGAGGACCGTCTGCGTGCGGTCGAGGACCACGTCCGCAGCCTCGAGGACGCGCACTGGCGTGAGTCGAACCCGGAGCGCAAGGCCCGCACCACGGGTCTGGCGAGTCAGCTCGAAGACGCCATCGGCAAGCTCGAGGCCGAACTCGAGTCCGCTCGGGCCTCCGGTGACTCCCGCAAGATCAAGGACGCGCAGGAAGCCCTCGACGCGCGCAAGATCTGGCTGGACGCCCTCGGCAGCTGATCCACGAACCGCCACACTCCGTGCCCTCGTGACCACCCGGTCGCGAGGGCACGGTCGTGTTTGGGCCGGCCCTCAGACCGCCGTGGCCATCCCGAGCAGCAGTCGGATGTCGAGGTCGTCCTGCCGCATCTGCGCAGCGAGTTCGTCCATCGACGAGAACTTGACCATGCCGCGCACGTACGAGACGAAGAGCACCGAGATGGTGTCGTCGTACAGGTCGATGTCGACGTCGAGCAGGTGCGCCTCGATCTGCTTCGCCGGCACGCCCTCGAATGTCGGGTTGTTGCCGACCGAGACGGCCGCTGGGTAGGTCCTACCGTGGTGCAGCACCCGCGCGGCGTAGACGCCGTCGGCAGGGACGAAGCCCTCGCACGCCGGGTCGAGGTTCGCTGTCGGGTAGCCCATCGCGCGACCCCGCTGGTTGCCGTGCACCACGGTGCTGCGGACGGCGTGCTCACGCCCGAGCAGACGGGCTGCCTCGGCGACCCGGCCGTCGCCGAGCAGCTCGCGGATCCACGTGGAGGACACCCGGCGTTCCCCGTCCGGCCGGACGTCGTCGACGAGGTCGACGTCGTCGATGAGCTCGACGGCGAAGCCGTGCTGCGCGCCCAGCACCCGCAGCAGCGCCACGTCGCCGATGCCCTTGGCGCCGAACCGGAAGTCGCTGCCGACGAAGACGAGCCGTGCGTTCAGGGTGTCGACGAGGATGCGGGACACGAACTGCTCGGGCGACCAGGACTGCAGTTCCTCGTCGAAGCGCAGCAGGAGCGTGGCGTCGACGCCCACGGCCTCGAGCAGTTCACGGCGCTGCGCGATGCTGGTCAGCGCCGGCGGGACCTTGCTCGGGTCGATCACGGTGAGCGGGTGCCGGTCGAACGTGACCACGGTCGACACGAGTCCCTGTCGGGCGGCGGCCTGTTCGAGGTGCGCGATGACGGCTCGGTGCCCGACGTGCACGCCGTCGAACTTGCCGATGGTGACCGCGCTCGGGCCGAACCCCTGTGCGACGTCCGCGACGTCCTCGTAGTACTGCATGCTGCTCCCCCGTCTACTCGCCGGCCGCAGCGGCGGGCTCGGACTGGGCGGCGGGCGCTCCGGCGGTGCGGTGGTGCTTGCGGAGCCACCAGAGGCCGGCGATTGGCAGCACGAGCGGCGCGAAGGCGTAGCCCAGGCCGTAGTAGGACCAGATCGTCAGGTCGGGGAACAGCTGCCGGTCGAAGAGCGAGAGCGTGCCGATCACCAGCACACCGGTCATCTCGAACACGATGGTCACGCATGCCACGCGGTACCAGAACCGACCGGGCACGATCAGCGCGATCATCGCGACGATGTAGACGACCGCGGCAACGGCACTGAGCGTGTAGGAGAACGGAGCGAAGGAGAACTTCTCGGCGATCTGCACCACGCTGCGACCGGTGGCGGCGAGGGCGAGGATGCCGTAGACGGCGATGAGGACGCGCCCGACACCGGTCGCGAGGGAGGACTTGGTCGCCATTGCACCGATTCTACCGATGCCCGGTGACACCACCGACCGCGACCGGGTCAGTTCAGCGCGAACCAGATCTGGTACATGCGGTAGACCATCACCGCGACCGTGAAGGCGCCGGCTCCGAGCACCACGGTGCTCCACCGCGTGCGGTCGACGAGCGCCCACACGATGGTCGCCGGCGGGACCAGCAGCACCGACACCGCGTAGACCCAGAACTCGAGCACGTTGCCCTTCGGCGGGTTGCCGACCGCCGGTGCCACGAGTGCGATCACGAGCTGCGCGACGAGCAGCAGCTCGACGAGGACGAGGGACCCGACGGTGTAGTCGTTGGGCTTCCAGCCGACGAACCCGACGACGACGGCGAACAGCCCCACGACGACGGCGAGCACGAGCTGCACCCACATGAACCACTCGATCACGCCGTGGCTCCGTTCGTGGGGAAGTTCGTGATGACGCGCAGCAGACCACGGCGGACCGACACCAGACCCACCAGGCGGTCGTCCCGCGCGGTGACCGCGGCGACCGGGCCGTCCGTGTCCGGGTGGTCCGCGCTGATCCGCTTGCCGTCGGCCAGGTCCTTGGCGGCGACGGCGTCGAGCGCGACGACCGGGAAGAGCTGCCGGGCGACGTCGGCGGGACGGTGGAGTGCGGCGCGGACGTCGACGGCGTCGTCCTCGAGGTCGATGGCGTCCGCGACCGAGAACGGGCCGACCAGCGTGCGCCGGAGCGCGGTCAGGTGTGCGCCGGTCCCCAGCGCGGCACCGACGTCACGTGCGAGCGCCCGCACGTAGGTGCCGGACGAGCAGGACACGACCACGTCCAGGTCGACGACGGCCGTGTCGGCGCCGTCCACCGTGACCGTGCGGTCGTTCCGACCGGTGACGTCGAACTGCGAGACGGTGACGGACCGGGCGGTGAGCGTGACCGCCTCGCCCTTTCGCGCCAGGTCGTACGCGCGGCGTCCGTCGACCTTGATCGCGCTGACGGTCGAGGGGACCTGCGAGATCGGTCCGCGCTGGGCGGCGACGGCGCGCTCGACCGCGTCGGCGGACACGTCGGCCTGTGCGACGCCCACAGCGGCGACCGGGGTGCCGTCGGCGTCGTCCGAGTCGGTTGCGACACCGAGCCGGATCGTCGCCGTGTAGGTCTTGCCGAGTCCGACCAGGTGCGTCAACAGGCGCGTCGACGGGCCAGCACCCAGCAGCAGCAACCCGGTCGCCATCGGGTCGAGCGTGCCGGCGTGACCGATCTTCTTGAGACCGAGTCGCCGTCGAGCGATCGAGACCGCCCGGTGGCTGGAGATCCCCTGCGGCTTGTCGACCAGGAGGATGCCGTCGGGCGCGGTTTCGAGCACCCGAGGAGAGTACCAGCGCTGGTCAGCAGGCGTCGTTCCACTCGCGTCGCGGGTGCTCCGGGTCGGTGACGTCGAGCACGGCCGACGCGGCGATCTTGACGTCGGCTCGTCGTTCGAGGCGGCCGGACTCCTGCTCGACCCACATCGACCAGCGCCACAGGCCGCGGGCACCAACGCCGAGGACACCGTGCCCGTGGACGACGAGGACGCCGTCACCCGCGCCGGTGCTGCGGAACGGCGCGACGAGGTCACTGCGGAGCTCGTCGACGTCGGCGGACGGCGCTGCCGCGGCCATCGCCGAGATCCCGTGCTGCTCGAACCCTGCGACCAGTGCTGCAGCGACGTGCTCGAGGTCGACACCGTCCTGGCCGTCGATCCCGACGACGGTCCGGTTCGTGCCGACCTGCGCGATCACCTCGCTCGCGATCGCGGCCATCGTGTCGGTCTCTTCGGGTGCCCAGCGTGCCATGCGTCCACCGTAGGCTGTCGTGGTGAACGCGCGTCGAGCCTCCCGTCAGCCCATGGCGGAGCCGGACATCGCGACACCGCTGGTCGCGTGGTTCCGCGCCGAGGCGCGCGACCTTCCATGGCGACGGCCCGGCTTCCCCGCCTGGGGCACGCTGGTCAGCGAGATCATGCTGCAGCAGACGCAGGTCGCGCGCGTGGTCCCCCGCCTGGAGGCTTGGCTCACGCGATGGCCGACGCCTCGCGACCTCGCGGACTCGCCTCCGTCCGACGCGGTCCGGGCATGGGACCGGCTCGGCTACCCGAGACGGGCGCTCGCGCTGCACGCGGCGGCGACGGTGATCGCCGAGCAGCACGACAACGTCGTGCCGCGGGACGTCGACGCACTCCTCGCACTGCCCGGCATCGGCGACTACACCGCGCGGGCGGTCGCCGTCTTCGCCTACGGCGACCGGCACCCGGTCGTCGACGTCAACGTGCGACGGGTGCTCGCCCGGGCGCTGCTCGGGGAGGGCGAGCCGGGCCCGGCGAACGCGAAGCGCGACCTGCCGCTGATGGCCTCGGTCCTCCCGGAGGACCGCGACGAGGCGGCCGCGACCAACGCCGCCGTGATGGAGCTCGGCGCATTGGTCTGCGTCGCCCGCTCCCCCGCGTGCGACGCGTGTCCGATCGCCGACCGGTGCGCATGGCGAGCCGCCGGCTACCCGGAGCACGACGGTCCCCGTGCACCGAAGCAGGCGAAGTTCGCCGGCAGTGACCGGCAGGTCCGGGGCCTGGTGATGGCGGAACTCCGCGCGAGCGACGTCCCCGTCACCCCCGCCGAGATCGCGATGGTCTGGCCGGACGCCGACCAGCTGGCCCGCGCGCTCGCGTCGCTCCTCCGCGACGGTCTCGCCGTGGGCGACGACGCGAGCGGCTACCAGCTGCCCGGCGGCGGCGACTAGGCCGGGTCCGCTGCCTCGTCGTCGTCGTGCTTGTACGGGTCGGCGTCACCGGCGTAGGTCGCTCCGGTTGCGGCGCTGCGGACCTGCTCGTCGCGCATCTTCGCCTGGGCCAGCAGGTCCTCGAGGTGTGCCGAGGTGTCCGGCAGGGCGTCGGCGATGAACTCGAGCGACGGGGTGAGCCGCGCCGTGATGTTCTTGCCGACCTCGGTGCGGAGCAGGCCGGTCGCGGCCTTGAGCGCCGCGGCGGAGTCGGCACGTTCTTCGTCGGAACCGTAGACGGTGTAGAAGACCGACGCGTGCTGCAGGTCGCCGGTGACGCGGACGTCGGTGATGGTCACGAACCCGAGGCGCGGGTCGCGCAGCCCCTTGTCGATCCGACGTGCGACGACTTCCTTGATGCGGTCCGCCATCTTGCGTGCGCGCTGCGGATCAGCCATGGGTGCCTCCTGGGGCAGTGGTGGAACGGGGAGAGCCCCGGCCTCCCCGTACAGGGAAGCCGGGGCTCAGGGTACTCACACGATCAGTCGCGCGGCTTCTCGACGAGCTCGGTGGTCTCGATCTCGTCACCGGGCTGGATGTCGTTGAACTTGCCGAGACCGATACCGGCCTCGTAGTCCGTACGGACCTCGGTGACGTCGTCCTTGAAGCGACGGAGCGACTCGATCGCCAGTCCGTCGGCCAGGACCACGCCGTCACGGATGACGCGCGCCTTGGCGTTGCGCGTGATCGTGCCGGAGCGGACGATGACACCCGCGATGTTGCCGAACTTCGAGGACCGGAAGACCTCGCGGATCTCGGCGACACCGGACTGCACCTCTTCGTACTCGGGCTTGAGCATGCCCTTGAGGGACTGCTCGATGTCCTCGAGTGCGTTGTAGATGACCGAGTAGAACCGGACGTCGATGCCCTCACGCGCCGCACGTTCACGGGCCTTGACGTCCGGACGGACGTTGAAGCCGATGACGATGGCGTTGTCGATCGTGGCGAGGTCGATGTCCGACTCGGTGATCGCACCCACACCGCGGTGCAGGATGCGCAGCTGGACGCTGTCGTCCACCTCGATGTCGAGGAGCGACTGCTCGAGTGCTTCGACAGCACCCGAGACGTCACCCTTGATGATGAGGTTGAGCGAGTCGACCTTGCCCTCTTCGAGTGCACGGGTGAAGTCCTCGAGCGAGATGCGCTTGCGGGCCTTGGCCAGCTGCGCGTTGCGCTCGGCCGCTTCACGCTTCTCAGCGATCTGACGGGCGGTGCGGTCTTCTTCCGTGACCAGGAAGGTGTCACCGGCGCGGGGCACCGAGGACAGACCCTGGACCTGCACCGGACGACTCGGGGTCGCTTCGGTGACGACGTTGCCGTCCTCGTCCGCCATCGCACGGACGCGGCCGTAGGCCGTCCCCGCGACGATCGCGTCGCCGACGTGGAGCGTGCCGGACTGGATGAGCACCGTGGCGACTGCACCGCGGCCCTTGTCCAGACGCGCCTCGATCGCGACACCGCGGGCGTCCTTGTCGGGGTTCGCACGCAGGTCGAGCCCGGCGTCAGCGGTGAGCAGCACGGCGTCCAGCAGTTCCTGGATGCCGATGTTCTGCCGCGCGGAGACGTCGACGAACATGACGTCGCCGCCGTACTCCTCGGCCACCAGGTTGTACTCGGTGAGCTGCTGGCGGACCTTGGCCGGGTTCGCGCCTTCCTTGTCGATCTTGTTCACCGCGACCACGATCGGCACGTTGGCCGACTGCGCGTGGTTCAGCGCCTCGATCGTCTGGGGCATGATGCCGTCGTCCGCCGCGACCACCAGGATCGCGATGTCCGTCACCTGCGCACCACGGGCACGCATGGCGGTGAACGCCTCGTGGCCCGGGGTGTCGATGAAGGTGATCGGGCGTTCGATGCCCTCGTGCTCCGCGACGATCTGGTACGCACCGATGTGCTGCGTGATGCCGCCGGCTTCGCCCTCGACCACCTTGGAGTTGCGGATGGCGTCGAGCAGTCGGGTCTTTCCGTGGTCGACGTGGCCCATGACGGTGACGACCGGGGGACGCTGCTGCAGGACGGAGTCGTCCTCGTCGGCGTACTCGGCGTCGATGTCGATGTCGAAGCCCTCGAGGAGCTCGCGGTCCTCGTCCTCCGGGGAGACGATCTGGATCCGGTACCCGAGCTCTTCGCCGAGGACCTCGAAGGTCGCCTCGTCGAGCGACTCGGTCGCGGTCGCCATCTCACCGAGGTGGAACAGCACCGTCACGAGGTTGCCCGGGCTGGCGTCGATCTTGTCGGCGAAGTCCGAGATGCTCGCACCCCGACGCAGACGGACGACCGTGTTGCCGTCGCCGCGCGGGACCTGCACACCGCCGAGCGACGGCGCCTGCCGCATCTCGTACTCGGCGCGCTTCGTCCGCTTCGACTTGCGGGCACGGCTCTTGCCGCCACCACGACCGAACGCACCGGCGGTCCCACCACCGGGACCACGACCACGGCCACCGCCACCGGCGGGACGCGGGCCGCTGAAGGCCGGACGAGGGAAGCCACCACCGGCGCCACCGGCACCGGCACCCGGACGACCACCGGGGCCGCCACGACCGCCGCCACCCTGGCCCGGGCGCTGCCCGAAGCCGTTGGGACGGTTGCCCTGACCGGGACCACCGGGACGAGGAGCACCCGGGCGGGGTGCACCCGGACGCGGGGGCTGGGGACGGGGGATGCCACCGCCGCCACCGGCGCCGGCTGCGGGACGCTGTCCCATGCCCTGGTTCGAGGCGAACGGGTTGTTGCCGGGGCGCGGCGGGCGCGAGCCCATGCCCTGGTTCGACGCGTAGGGGTTGTTGCCGGGACGGGCGCCCGGCTTCGGGCCACCCGGCTTGGGGCCGGCTGCGGACGGCTTGGCACTGCCGGCCTTGACGGCGTCGCTCTTCGGGGCGTCGTCGGTGGACGACTCACCCGTCGACTCGGCGGCCTTCTCGGCTTCCTTCGCCTTGCGTGCCGCCTCGGCCTCGGCCTGTCGCTGGGCGACGGACTTCGGTGCCGGGGTGGCGGGGACGTCCGAGTCGGTCGCCTGGGGAGCGACCTCGGGCTCGGGCTCCGGTGCCGGGCGCTTGGGGCCGGGCTTCGGACCACCCGGCTTCGGGGCGGACGACTTCGCCGCCGCGGGTGCGGGGGCTGCTGCGGGTGCGGCGGATGCCGAGGCACCCTGCGCCTGCAGGGCGGCACGAAGCTTCCGTGCCACGGGGGGCTCGACACTCGAGCTCGGTCCCTTGACGAACTCGCCAAGCTCCTTGAGCTTCTCGAGTGCGGTCTTGCTGTCGACGCCGAGCTCGCTTGCGATCTCGTGTACGCGTGGTTTCGCCACTGTTCTCCTTCACGGGTCCCACCCCGTCAAGGGGCAGGACTCACTGGATGATGGGTCTCATTTCGAGCCGCTCATCAGTTGTCCATAAGCCGTTCAGCCTGTTCTGTCGTGTCCTGGTGCTCTTCCGCGTCGATCTGCTCGGCGAGACGGGGTTCCGCCTCGGGCAGACGCCGCAGGTACTCGAGCACCGCAGACGTGTCCGGTTCACGATCCAGCCGCAGCGCCCGGCGGAAAGCCCGGCGCTTGACGGCCAGCTCGTAGGCTTCGACGGTCGGTGTGAGCCACGCTCCCCGGCCCGGCATGACTGCCTTCGGATCCGCCACCACACGGCCGTCGCCCTGGGCGACGACTCGGAGGAGGGAGGATCGGGGCGCGCGACGACGACTGCCGATGCACGTTCTGACGGCGACCACTCTACTCCCTGCCTTGGATGACCGCGATCCGGCACGCCCGGATCCGCAACGCCGCGGGCGAAACGCCGTCAGCGGTGCGCGTCCGGACCACGCCGATCAGGACTCGTCGTCGTCCAGGATGGAGCCCCGACGACCTGCCTGGATGTCGATCAGGATTCGTCGTCGTCCAGGATCGAGCCCCGACGACCTGCCTGGATGTCGATCACGACTCGTCGTCGTCCAGGATGGAATCCGGCTGGATGTCGATCCGGGCGCCGGTGAGCTTGGCGGCGAGGCGGGCATTCTGCCCTTCCTTGCCGATCGCGAGCGACAGCTGGTAGTCCGGCACCAGTGCCCGGACCGCCTTCGTCGAGGCGTCGAGCACGAAGGCGCTGGTCACCTTGGCCGGCGACAGTGCGCTGGCCACGAACGTCGCCAGGTCCGGCGACCAGTCCACGATGTCGATCTTCTCGGCCCCGAGTTCGGTCGTCACGGCGCGCACGCGGGCGCCGAGCTCACCGATGCAGGCGCCCTTGGCGTTGACCCCCGGCTCGTTCGCCTTGACGGCGAGCTTGGTCCGGTGACCGGCCTCGCGGGCGAGCGAGGTGATCTCGACGACACCGGACGCGATCTCCGGGACCTCGAGCGCGAAGAGCTTGCGGACCAGCCCCGGGTGCGTGCGGGACACGGTGATCTGCGGGCCCTTGTTGCCACGGCCGACGCTCGTCACGAACACGCGGATGCGCGAACCGTGCGCGTAGGTCTCGCCGGGGACCTGCTCCTCCGGAGGGAGGATCGCCTCGACCGTCCCGAGGTCGACGAGCACCATCTTCGGGTTGGGGCCCTGCTGCACCACGCCCGCGACGATGTCGCCTTCCTTCCCGCGGAACTGCCCGAGGATCTTGTCGTCCCCGATGTCGCGCAGGCGCTGGTTGATGACCTGCTTCGCCGCGAACGCCGCGATGCGGCCGAAGTCGCTCGGCTGGTCGACAGCCTCGCCGATGACCGTGCCCTCGTCGTCGCGCTCCGGCACGAAGACGCTGACCTCACCGGTCTTCCGGTCGAGCTCGACGCGCGACTGCGCATCGGCCGGCTCGCCGTTCTCGTCGGTGTGCTTGTGGTAGGCCGTGAGGATGGCCGACTCGATGATCTGGACGAGTTCTTCGAACGGGATCTCCCGTTCACGCTCCATGAGTCGCAGGACTGCGAGATCGATCTTCACCGCGTGGCCTTTCGTATTCAGCTGAGTCGCTCCGACGCACTGGAACCGCGCAGAAGTCGGCATTCAGACTACCGCACTGCGCCCCGCGGCCCGGCCGCACCCAGGATGCGCGGGAGGCCCGGTGCCAGCTGGCACCGGGCCTCTTGTTCAGCGCGGGGACGCGACCCGCTAGATCGCCCGGACGGCCTCGAGCAGCTGTGCGACCGGGACCTCGGTGCGGTCGCCGCTCGCGCGGTCCCAGACCTCGACGATCCCGTCGGCTGCACCGCGCCCGGCGACCACCACGACCGGCATGCCGAGCAGTTCGGCGTCGCGGAGCTTGACACCCGGTGAGACCTTGGGGCGGTCGTCGTACAGGACCTCGTAGCGGTCCCCCTCGAGCTGCTCGACGATGCTCGTGGCGAGGTCGTACGCCGTCGCGTCCTTGCCCGTCGCCACGACGTGCACGTCGAACGGAGCGACGTGCTTGGGCCACGCCAGGCCCTTGTCGTCATTGTGCGCCTCGGCCAGGATCGCTAGGATCCGGGTCACACCGATGCCGTAGGAACCCATCGTGACCGTGACGAGCTTGCCGTTCTCGTCCTGCACCTTGAGCCCGAGCGCTTCGGCGTACTTGCGACCGAGCTGGAAGACGTGGCCGATCTCCATGCCGCGCGCGGTCTCGAGCGGGCCCGAGCCGTCGGGTGCCGGGTCGCCGGCGCGGACGTCGGAGACCTCGGCAACACCGTCGTGGACGAAGTCGCGACCGGCGACCAGGCCGGCCACGTGCACCCCGCGCTCGTTCGCGCCGGTGAGCCAGCTCGTGCCGTCGACCACGCGCGGGTCGACGACGTAGCGGATGCCCGTCGTGCTGTCGGCACCGAGCACCTGCGGACCGATGTAGCCCTTGACCAGGCCCCGGTGCTTGCGGAAGTCGTCGTCACCAGCGGCTTCGACCTCGGCCGGGGCGAAGGCCACCTCGGCACGCTTGAGGTCGACGTCGCGGTCCCCGGGCAGCCCGACGACGACGAGCTCCCGCGACCCGTCGAGCTGCGTCAGCGCGAGCACGACGTTCTTGAGCGTGTCGGCTGCCGTCCACGGGGAGCCGTCGCGGGGGACGACCTGGTTGGCGTGGTCGACGAGGGTGCTGATGGTCGGCGTGTCGGCCGCGGGCAGCAGCACCGGCTCGGGCTGGCCGCCGATCGGCAGCGCATCGGGGACCGGCGTGACGTAGGCCTCGACGTTGGCGGCGTACCCGCCGGCGCTGCGGACGAAGGTGTCCTCGCCGACGGCGATCGGGTGCAGGAACTCCTCGGACTTCGAGCCGCCCATCGCGCCGGCGTCGGCCTTGACGATCGCGTACTCGAGCCCCAGACGGGAGAAGATCCGCTCGTACGCGTCGCGCATGGTCTGGTAGCTCGCGTCGAGCCCGGCGTCCGTCACGTCGAACGAGTAGGCGTCCTTCATCGTGAACTCGCGACCGCGCAGCAGCCCAGCGCGCGGACGGGCTTCGTCGCGGTACTTGTCCTGGATCTGGAACAGCGTGACGGGGAGGTCCTTGTACGACGAGTACAGGTCCTTGACCAGCAGCGCGAAGAGCTCTTCGTGCGTGGGCGCGAGCAGGTAGTCGGCGTCCTTGCGGTCCTTGAGCCGGAAGATGCCGTCGCCGTACTCGGTCCAGCGGTTCGTCGCCTCGTACGGCTCACGCGGGACGAGGGCCGGCAGCAGGACCTCCTGCGCACCCGCCGCCTGCATCTCGTCGCGGATGATGCCCTCGATGCGGGCGCGCACGCGCAGACCGAGCGGCAGCCAGGCGAAGATGCCCGGGGCCTGGCGACGGACGTACCCGGCGCGGACGAGCAGCTTGGCGCTCGTCACCTCGGCGTCGGAGGGGTCGTCGCGGAGCGTGCGGAGGAACAGATGTGAGAGCCGTGTGACCACGGGCCAAGCCTAGCGGCGGCCGAACCCGCACTGCGACGGGGTCGACAGGCTGTGGAGAACCGGTCGTGGTCCCCGATCGGGTCAGGACGTGACGACGAGCGGCTTGCCCGTGCCGGCCGCGGGGCCCATCTCGTCGGCCAGACGGTTGGCCTCGTCGATGAGCGTCTTGACGATCTCGCTCTCGGGCACGGTCTTGATGACCTCGCCCTTGACGAAGATCTGGCCCTTGCCGTTGCCGGACGCGACGCCGAGGTCGGCTTCGCGGGCTTCACCCGGACCGTTCACGACGCAGCCCATCACCGCGACGCGGAGGGGCACGGTCATGCCCTCGAGCCCCGAGGTGACGTCGTTGGCGAGCTGGTAGACGTCGACCTGTGCGCGGCCGCAGCTGGGGCAGGACACGATCTCGAGCTTGCGCTCCCGCAGGTTCAGCGACTGCAGGATCTGCAGACCGACCTTGACCTCTTGTGCCGGGGGTGCGGAGAGCGAGACACGGATGGTGTCGCCGATGCCCTCGCCGAGCAGGATGCCGAACGCCGTGGCGCTCTTGATGGTGCCCTGGAACTCCGGACCCGCTTCGGTCACACCGAGGTGCAGGGGCCAGTCGCCGCGCTCGGCGAGCTGGCGGTACGCCTTGACCATGATGACCGGGTCGTTGTGCTTGACCGAGATCTTGAAGTCGTGGAAGTCGTGCTCCTCGAACAGGGAGGCTTCCCAGACGGCCGACTCGACCAGGGCTTCGGGGGTGGCCTTGCCGTACTTCTGCAGCAGGCTCGGCTCGAGCGACCCGGCGTTGACCCCGATGCGCAGACTGACGTTCGCGGCCTTGGCCGCCGCGGCGATCGCGCCGACCTGGTCGTCGAACTTGCGGATGTTGCCCGGGTTCACGCGGACCGCGGCGCACCCGGCGTCGATCGCCTGGAAGACGTACTTGGGCTGGAAGTGGATGTCGGCGATGACCGGGATCTGCGACTTCTTCGCGATGATCGCCAGCGCGTCGGCGTCGTCCTGCGTCGGCACGGCCACGCGCACGATGTCGCAGCCGGAGGCGGTGAGCTCGGCGATCTGCTGCAGCGTCGCGTTGATGTTGGTGGTCTGCGTCGTGGTCATCGACTGCACCGACACGGGTGCGTCGCCGCCGACCAGCACCTTGCCGACCCGGATCTGCCGGGACTTGCGACGAGGGGCGAGGGTTTCCGGGGCCTTGGGCATACCGAGATTCACAGCGGGCACGATCAGCACTCTACGCGCTCGGTCCGACACGACCGAGCCGCCTCACAGGGTGTCGACGACCGTGACCAGCGGGCCGTACAACCGCATCGCGGCCAGGGCGCGCTCGTGGTCGGCGTCGCTCGCACCGGCGCACGCATCCGCCACGACCGTCACGTGGACGCCGGCGTCCGCTGCCGCCAGGGCGGTCGACAGCACGCAGCAGTCGGTCGAGACGCCGACCAGCACCAGGTGCGGGTGGTCGCCCACCAGGGCCGGGAGGTCCGTGCCCCACTTGCCGAAGGTCGTCGCGGTGACGACGGGACCGTCGACCGCCGCGAACGGCTCGGTCAGGTCGTACAGCGGGTCGTCCGCGGCCACGAGAGCGAACGGCCAGTCGCGGTAGTAGTCGACCCAGGCCCCCGTCGGCTGCTCCGGTGCCACGAACCGCGTCCGGACGGTCCGTCCGGCGAACCGGGGCAGGATCCGCTCGATCGCCGCGGACGCTCGGTCGTACCCGGGCGTCGACCACGGGCTGTCGCCGGTGAAGACCCGCTGCATGTCGATGACGACGAGCCACGCGTCGGTGAGGTCGACGTCGGCCACGGCGGACGCGGCGTCGGCGACCGTCATGCCCGTGCCTCCTGGCGCCGGATGGACCCCCGCGAGGCGAGCGTCCCGACGAACCCGACGACGAGCGCGACCAGGACCCCGAGGTTGGCGTAGGCCCAGGCGCCGGTCCTGCCACCCAGGCCGAAGGGCTCGAGGAGGTACCCCTGCCAGTTCAGCCAGGACGGGACGCCGTACGTGTTGGTGACGAGCCCCCACCCGAGCACCGTCCCGAGCACGACGAGCCCGATCGCGCCCCAGCGGACGTCGCCGTACCGCCCGTGCCGGTCGTGCAGCTCGCCTACGGCGTACGCCGTCCGACGCAGCACCACGTCGGCGACGAACACCCCGCACCACGCGGCGACCGGGACACCGAGCGTCACCAGGAACGCCTGGAACGGGGAGATGAAGTCGGACGCGAAGAACACGACGTACACGGCTCCGGCGATCATGAACACGCCATCGACCCCGGCCGCGACGGGACGGGGGATGCGGACACCGGCGCTCAGGAGCGCGAGCCCGGACGAGTAGATGTCGAGGACGGCGCCGCCGACCAGTCCGAGGATCGCCACGATCGCGAACGGGATGAGGAACCAGACGGGCAGCAGGGTCGTCAGGGCCCCGATCGGGTCCGCGCCGATGTCCGCGTTGAGCTGCTTCGACGAACCAGCGAGCAGGACCCCCGTCACGACGAGGATCGCCGGGGCGAGCGCGCCGCCGAACGTCGTCCACCAGACGACGCCGCCGGTCGACGCCGACCGGGGCAGGTAGCGCGAGTAGTCCGCCGCCGCGTTCACCCAGCCCAGGCCGAAGCCGGTCATCACGAGGACGAGCGCTCCGATCACCTGCTGCGCGCTGCCCGAGGGCAACGCCGCGATCGCGCCGAGGTCGATCGACGGTGCCGCCAGCACGATGTAGACCACGGTCAGGACAGCGGTGACCACGGTGATCACGGTCTGCAGCCGCATGATCACGTCGAACCCGGCGATGCCGGCTCCGATCACCAGGGCCGCGACGACGATGAGGGCGACCACCTTGGTCAGGACACCATCGTCCCAGCCGAGCTCACGGAACACGGTCGAGGTCGCCAACACGGCCAGTGCGGCGAGGGCGGTCTCCCACCCGACGGTGAGGACCCAGCTGAGGAACGACGGCAGCCGGTTGCCGCGGACGCCGAACGCCGCCCGGCTGAGGACCATCGTCGGCGCGGACCCGCGCTTGCCGGCGATCGCGACGATCCCGCACAGCAGGAACGAGAACGCGACACCGACGACGGACACGATGGTCGCCTGTGCCGCCGAGATGCCGAACCCCAGGACGAACGACCCGTAGCTCAGTCCGAGCACCGAGATGTTGGCGGCGAACCACGGCCAGAACAACCCGCGTGGGCGTCCCTTGCGTTCGGACTCGGCGATGACGTCGATGCCCTGCCGCTCGACCGTCCGGACCTCGGGCGCTGTGCTCATGCGCCGAGCGTAGTGCTACCCGAACAGGTTGACCGGACGGACGATGTCGGCGTAGATCAGCAGGGCGCTCATGCCCGCGAGCAGCACGACCACCACCATCGTGAGCGGCATGGTCTTCGCCAGGTCGATCGGACCCGGGTCGGCCTTGCCGACGAGCGTGAACGCCCGCCGCTTGACCGTCTCCCAGAGCGCACCCGCGATGTGTCCGCCGTCGAGGGGCAGGAGCGGCACCATGTTGAGCACGAACAGCCCGATGTTGAGCGACGCGAGCAGCCCGAGGATCGTGTAGATCTTGTCCACCACGGGCACGCCGCTCATCGACGACACCGTGCCGATCGCCCTGCCGACGCCGACGACCGAGACGGGGCTGTCCGCCGACCGGGCCTGTGAGCCGAACGCCGCGTTCCAGACGGCGACCAGGCGCTGCGGCAGGTCGATGATCAGGTGCGCGGACGCCCCGATCTGCGCGCCGGTCGCGGGCAGCACCGCCGCCGGCGACTGCCGCACCAGGGTCTGTCCGATCGACACGCCGACGACGCCGACCTGCTGCGTCTTGGCGGTGCCGTCGGACTGTTCGACGATCTTGCCGGACGCGTCGTACACGTCGCGGGTCGCCAGTGCCGGTGTGACCTGCAGGGTCTTCCGCTCGCCGTCACGCTCGACGACGACCGTGACCTGCTCGCCAGCCGACCGCTGGAACGCGTTCGAGACCTGCGTGATGGTCGGGTTCTCGGTCCGGCCCACTGCGACGACGACGTCACCGGATCGGATGCCGGCTTCCTTGGCGGGTGACACGGCGTCGCCGGGGGAGCACTCCGTCGACTGCGTCGTGGGCAGCACGCAGTCCACGCTCGACGTGAAGGTCGTCGTGGGGGCCCCGAAGCCCACGAGCAGCACGCCGAACAGGACGATGCCGATCACCAGGTTCATGGCCGGCCCGGCGACCATCACGATGATGCGCTTCCACGGCGTGAGTCGGTAGAACGCGCGGGAGTCGTCCCCACCCGACTCGGCGATCTGTTCGGCGCTGGCCTGGCGGGCGTCCTGGACGAAGGCGCTGTACATGCCGGTGTTGGTGATGGCACGGCCGGAGGCGCGGGGCTTCAGCATGCCGACCATCGAGATGTAGCCGCCCAGCAGGATCGGACGGATCCCGTACTCGGTCTCCCCCCGTCGGAACGACCAGATCGTCTTCCCGAACCCGAGCGAGTACTGCGTCACCTTGACGCGGAACAGCTTCGCGAAGGCGAGGTGACCGAGCTCGTGGAGCCCGATCGAGACGAGCAGGCCGATGATGAACACGACCACGCCGAGGACGAACAGGAGCACGGTTCCGACGGTCACCGGAGCAGCGTACGGGACGCTGGCCATCAACCAGCCGAGCGTGCGCTGGGTGGTGGGTCGGGCCTCTCGCCCGGACTGGAGGCTCGGTGCACGTCCGCCGCACCACGCGCGTCGGGTGTGTGGTCAGCCGGCGGTCTCAGCGCGCGAGCACGCGGTCTGCCGCGTCGCGCGCCCAGCGCTCGGCGGCGAGGACGCCGTCGAGCGAGGACTCCCCCGCGACGTGCACGTCGACGACGCGCTCGACCGTGTCGACGATGTCGAGGAACCCGATGGCACCGGCGTGGAAGGCGGCCACGGCTTGCTCGTTGGCGGCGTTGAACACCGCCGGGTGGGTGCCGCCGAGCTCGCCGACCCGCTTCGCCAGCGCGACGGCGCCGAACGCATCGGTGTCGAGCGGTTCGAAGGTCCAGGTGCTGGCGGTCGTCCAGTCGAGCGGCACACCGACCTCGGGCACCCGGTGCGGCCAGGCCATCCCGAGCGCGATCGGCAGGCGCATGTCGGGCGGCGAGGCCTGGGCGATCGTCGAGCCGTCGGTGAACTCCACCATGGAGTGCACGATCGACTGCGCGTGGACCGTCACCTCGATGCGGTCGTAGGGGACGTCGAACAACAGGTGGGCCTCGATCACCTCGAGGCCCTTGTTGACGAGGGTGGCCGAGTTCGTGGTGACCACGAGCCCCATGTCCCACGTCGGGTGTGCGAGTGCCTGCGCCGGGGTGACGTCGCGGAGTTCCTCGCGAGACCGCCCGCGGAACGGTCCGCCGCTCGCGGTGAGGACCAGGCGGCGGACCTCGGCGTCGGTGCCGGAGCGCAGTGCCTGGGCGATCGCGGAGTGCTCGCTGTCGACCGGGACGATCTGCCCGGGCGCGGCCGCCGCGCGCACGAGCGGACCGCCGACGATGAGGCTCTCCTTGTTCGCGAGGGCGAGCGTGGCACCGGTCTCGAGCGTCGCGAGGGTCGGGCCGAGGCCGACCGAGCCCGTGATGCCGTTCAGGACGACGTCGGCCTGGACGCTGCGGACCAGGCGCTCGGCGTCGGTCGCGCCGAGGGCGGTGTCACGGACTCCGAAGGCGGCGGCCTGGTCGGCGAGCATCGCGGCGTTGCTGCCCGCCGTCAGGCCGACGACCTCGAAGCGCTCGGGGTTGCGCCGGATGACGTCGAGCGCCTGGGTGCCGATCGACCCGGTGCTGCCGAGGAGGACGACTCGGCGACGCTCGACGGGCACGGTCAGCCCTTCGCGAGGATGTCGACGACGAAGACGAGCGTCGCGTTCTTGGGGATGTTCGAGCCCTCGGGCGGGGTGGCGCCGTACCCGTCCTCCGGGGTGACGACGATCATCACCTGCGAGCCGATCTTCTGGCCGACCAGCCCGGTGACGAAGCCCTTGATGAGCGAGCCCTCGGCGATGGTGAAGGTCGTCGGTGCGCCCTTCGACCACGAGGAGTCGAACTCCTTGCCGGTCTTGTAGACGACGCCCTTGTACTGCACGAGCGCGGTGTCGCCCTCGGCGATGGTCGCGCCGTCGCCCTGCTTGATGACCTCGGGCGTCGTCGTGCTGGGCGCGTCGACGTCGGGGATGGTGATCTCGGGCACGCCGCTGGCCTTGTCCTTGACCGTCGGCAGCTTCGGGTCCTGGGTCTGCGGGGTGCCGGTGGACTTGGTGGGGGTCTGCGCGACGACGTCAGCGACGACGACGATGTCACCGCCGGTGTTGAAGCCGAGCGCAGCCGACGCGCCGATGGCCGCGATGCGGTCACCCACGTGCGCGCAGGACAGGAGCGCGCCGAAGCCGCTGCCGCCGACGGAGAGGACCTGGGCGTTGCCCTGGTCGAA
The DNA here is from genome assembly GCF_003234655.2 of Curtobacterium sp. MCLR17_007. Lineage (NCBI taxonomy): Bacteria > Bacillati > Actinomycetota > Actinomycetes > Micrococcales > Microbacteriaceae > Curtobacterium > Curtobacterium sp. MCLR17_007. The sequence continues at coordinate 2,126,206 of NZ_CP126271.1, forward strand.
CCCGACCGTGCCGAGCTTCTTGGCGGTCGAGGCCTGGTAGACGCTGTAGGCCACCTGGGCGAAGTCGCCCTTCTTCAGGTCGGCGCCGGTGCCCTTCGTGACCGTCGTCGCCTGCGGCGGGGAGGCCTTGAGGCCCTTGTCGAACGTCACGGTCGGCGCGGTGGTCCCACCGAAGTCACCCGTGACGTCGATCGCCGCGGAGGACTTGCCGGGCTTCGGGCAGCTGGTGATCGCTGCGGTCGACGCACTGGCCGAGGCGGACGGGGACGAGGATGCGTCGCTCGACCCGGACCCGGAACAGGCGGCGAGGCCCAGGACGACGGCGGGGACGAGGGCGATCGGGAGCAGGCGGAGACGCTTCACGGGGAGTCAGTCTGCCGCACGTGTCGAAGAGTCCGCTCCGAGTGCCGCGTCGGAGTCCGAACCCCGCACCAGGGTGACGGGGTCGTGGTGCACGGGGAACGCCACCGAGCGGGCGATGAAGCACAGCGCGTTCGCGGCGGTGTGCGCCGCGTCGGCGTCGGCGACGCGGTCCGCTTCGGCGATCGTGACGACGGGGTGCAGCGTGGCCGAGGTGATCTCGCCCGAGCCGTCGCGGTTCGTGTTGAGCGCGGCCGTGGCCGTGTCCTCGTAGGCGAGCACCGTGAACCCCTGGGTGACGGCGACGTGCAGGTAGCTCAGCATGTGGCACTGGGCGAGTGCCGCCGTCAGGAGCTCCTCCGGGTTCCACCGGTCGCGATCGCCGCGGAAGGTCGGGTCGGCCGAACCGGCCAGGTCGTGTTTGCCGGCGGCGGAGACGACGTGGTCGCGGCCGTAGTCGCGGTACCCGCTCGTGCCGGTCCCCCGGTCGCCGGTCCAGCTGACGGACACCTGGTACGTGTGGTCGTGCATGGGGCTCCTCGTCGTCGTGGCACCGCGGTCACGGTCGTCATGGCAGCGCGGTCACGGTCGTCATGGCAGCGCGGTCACGGTCGTCATGGCAGCGCGGTCACGTCGGTACGATCGCTCCATGACGGAGAGCACCGATGTCCGCACCGACCGCCATCCTCTCACCGCGTCCGGGTCCGTCGAACTGGCGGTCCTGGAGCGTTCGGGGTTCGACGAGAGCCGGCACGTCGGCGCCGGGATCGTGGTCGACGCCGCGGGCGCGATGATCGACTCGGTCGGCGACGTCACCGCGAGCATCTACCCGCGCTCGACCATGAAGCCGTTCCAGGCCCTGGCGATCCGTCGCAGCGGGGCCGTGTTCTCCGCCGAGGAACTGGTGCTGACGACGGCGAGCCACGCGGGCACCCCCGCGCACCAGGCGGTCGTCCAGCACATGCTGCACGCCTACGACCACGTCGAAGCCGACCTGGGCTGCCCGCCCGACATGCCCTACGACCGCGCGACCGCTCGTGCGATGACCGAGCCCCGACGCCTGACGATGAACTGCTCCGGCAAGCACGCGGGCATGCTCGCCGCGTGCCGGGTCAACGGCTGGGACGAGTCGAGCTACCTGGACATCGAGCATCCGATGCAGCAGGCCGTCCGTGCCACCGTCGAGGACGCGACGGGCGAGACCGTCGACGTCGTCGGCATCGACGGGTGTGGCGCGCCGGTCTTCCCGTTGACGTTCGCGGGCATGGCACGGGGCATCGCCGGCGTCGTGCAGCGCGGCGACGCCGACACCGCGGCCCTGACCGACGCGGTGCTCGCGCACCCGTGGGCGATCGACGGTGTCGGCCGGGCGAACACCGTGACGATCGAACGCCTGGGTCTGGTCGCGAAGCTGGGCGCCGAGGGCGTCATGGTCATGGCGCGTCCGGGTGGCGCCGCGGTCGTCGTCAAGGTCCTGGACGGGGCGCTGCGGGCTGGCACGCTGGCGGCCCTGACCCTGCTGGAACGGAACGGCGTGGTGTCGGCGGAGGGCGTGGCCGACGTGATGGCGACCGTGGGCGAGAAGGTGCTCGGTGGCGGCGTGCCGGTGGGTGCCGTGCGCGTGGGGGCCGGCCTGCGCTGAGGTGCTGGTCGCCGGGTCGCCGGGTCGCCGGGTCGCCGGCTCGCCGGGTCGCGGGGTCGCCGGCTCGCCGGGTCGCCGGGTCGCGGGGTCGCCGCTCATCGTTCGTCCGGCTGAAGGAGCTCGGGCAGTACCGGCGCGACCCGTTCGCCCGTCGCCCCCGGCCGTGACCGTGTGGTGCACCCGTACCGTGTGACGTCGATCGTCGGCCCGTCCTGCCGCGGCGCCGTCCCGAGATCCGGCACGAGCACCACCGACGCGATCCGCTGGCCGCGACCGTCGAGCAGCACCGCCACGGCAGTCCCCGACCCGAGGCCCGAACCCGCGCGGCGAAACACCCCGGGCAGGACACGGTCGTCGTCCGGGAACCGCACGTCGTCCGAGAAGACAGTCCGTGCCTCGTCCTGCTCCGATGCACAACGGCCGAGTGCCACGACCATCGCGGCGAAGACCGCCACGGCCAGTGCTCCGTGTCCGATGACCACGATGCCGGCGGTGGCGTCGAGCGTGACCGGCTGACCGTCGTCCGCGCGACCGACCGGGACCGTGCCCGCTCGGGCGACACCCGACGACGCACCCGTGTCCGCCGGTGGGTCCACCCAGGGCAGCGGATCGACGACGGCGACGGGCGGCAGGATGTCGGTGTCAGCGGGAGCACGGACCGACACCGCGACGACGACCAGCGCGACCGCGCACGCGACCATCGAGCCCCGCTGCACGGCAGTGGCACCAGAGTCGGCCCCGACGATCACGGACGGACCGAACGCGAGCAGGACCGCGAGGAAGCCGAGGATCGTGCGCAGCACCGTGATCGTCATGCGGCGATCGAACCGCACCCGCGCTCCCCGGAGACGGGATCGGCGCCCGCGGTGGACGACCGCGGGCGCCGGGCGCGGTGTGGAGGAGTGCTACTGGACGAGGAAGAACTGCTCGCCGATGTCCACCCGCGCGCCGCGTTCCACCCGGTAGCGGCGCCCCGGTTCGCACCGCCGGATCGAACCGTCGATGTGCCGGATGACCGACCCGTTGCCGGAGAACCGGTCCGACACCCACAGGTCGTCCCCGTCGCGTCCGATCTCCAGGTGGGTCTTCGACACGGACTTGCCCGGGTCGTGGATCGTCAGGAGGTCGTCGAACCGCTCGCCCGGCTGCGGTCGCGGCAGACGGCCGAGGAGTCCGGTGCCGTGGACACCGAGCTGCTCGCCGGTGCTGCAATGCAGCACGAACAGTGCACGCGTCGGGGCCTTCGTGACGATCCGGGTCTCGTCGACGTCCTCGTCGTCCTCGTCGAGCTGCGCTGACTCGTCGGCATCGCTGCTCGAGGGGACGGTCGCGGCGCCGGGCACGGGCAACACCGGACCGGTCACCCCGGGGATCGGGGGCAGTGGTGCGGACGTCGGGGCGGACGGGGCCTGGTCATCGCCGCCCGGTGTCGAGGACGGCGCCGTCGGCGACTCGGGCATCGGAGGGACACGGAGCATGTCCTGGTCGTGGTCCTGGTCCTGGTCCTGGTCGACCCCGCTCGACTCGCCCGGGCCTGACTCGACCATGCCGGTCTCGTCCACGTCGATCTCGCCACGGCCGGTTTCGTCCGCGCCGGTCTCGTCAGCGTCGGTCTCGTCCGTGCTGGTCTCGTCCGCCCCGGTCTCCTCCGCGTCGAGCTCGTCCGTGGCCGAGCGCGCAGCCCAGTCGGGCCGAGCGACCGGCAACGGCACCACCGGACCGGTGAACGCAGCGGTCACGGCCGGGCGGACCGCCCCGCACTCGTTGCAGAAGATGTCGTCCGGCTCGAGCTGATGTCCGCAGACGTGGCAGGTCGTGGGGTGCGTCCCCGGCTGGACCAGCGGGGTCGGACGGGGCGGGCGTCGGTCGACGAGCGGCTCGACCGCGACGGTGTCGCCGGGACGGGGAGCCTCGTTCGCCAGCTGGGGGCCGGCCGCCGGACTCGCCAGGCCCTCCGGCTCGCCGGCCTGCGCCGTCGCACCGGTCTGCGTCGCGGCGTCCGCCCGACCCGAGTCGTCGGTCGGCGCCGAGGCGTCCGCCCGCGCCGAGTCGCCGGCCGTGTCATCAGCGGGCGGTACGAGTGCAACCGGAGCGTCGGATGCGGCAACGGCAGCCACGTCGGGTTCGGACGCGGTCGTCGCCGTCTCGTCGCCGGCTCGTCCGATCCACCACGAGGGCGTGCTCGGGGTCGGTGCGGGAGTCTGCTGCGCAGGAGCCCAGAACGGCGCGGAGTCGTCTCGCGACGGAGCCGGCGGCTGGGCGCCCGGTGGGCCGGACCGTTGCGCCAAGCGGGTGATCTCGGGGTCGTCCTCGGGCGCGATCGGCTCGGCCGGGAACGCATCGGGGTCGAGCGGCGGCTCTGCGGGCGGCTGCTGCGCCTGCCCGGCGGCGACGGGAGGCTGTTCGGCAGGTCCCGTCGTCCACGCACCGAGGCCGCTGCCCGCTCCGTGGACGTGCGTCGGAGCCGAGCGCGGCGCGAAGGAGTCCGGCGTCTGTACCGGGACAGGCTCGACCAGGCCGGACCGGCGTCGGTCCTCGCCGGTGAGCCACGCACGGGTCGCGGGGTCCAGCGTCGACTCCGGCAGCCACGCTTCCGTTGCGGGGTCCTGGCGTCGTCCGTGCTGGTCGGGCTGCTGCAACGGCGGCGGGGTGCCGCGGTCGACGGGCTCGGGAGCGACGGCACGACGGTTGGCGGCGGTGTTCACGGCACGACCGCACTCACCGCAGAAGATCGCGCCGTCAGGCAGCACCGATCCGCAGTGTTCGCATGTGATCACAGGTTGCCTCTGTCCTCGTCCGGCCCGCTGCGTCGCTCGGCGAGCCTCCCGACATCGTAGTCACCGTCCGCTCCGTGCCCGACGGGGGCCCCGGCGGGGCGGCGGGCGCCGCTGCTGACCGGCCCCGGGGTCGTTGCCTGAGGACGTCGTGCGCGCAGTGACCGGGTGGAGACCGCCGTCCGGAGACGCTCGCGGCGCGTGCGACCGGAGCGCAGGTGTCCGATGGCGGAGTCGACCGCGTCCCACATCCGGTCTGCGGCATGCTGGTCCGCGTTGCTCGGCCCGAAGACGGCGCGGTCGGCCAGCGCTGCGAGCCCCGTGCCCGCGTCACCGGGGGCGGCGATCGCGACCTCGCGCCGGGTCGCCGCGGCAGGGATCTCCTGCCCCCGGTCGAGCAGGGCGTCGCGGTACTCGTCCCACGCGCCGATGATGCGTCCGCGGGCGGTGGCAGCACGTCGACGGCGGCGACGGCGGACCCGCTTGACCACGAGGACGACGGCGAACGGCAGGAGCACGAGCGCCACGAACCCGAGGGTCCCGACGATCCACGGCAGTGCGGCGAGCAGGACCTGCAGCCAGAGCGGCGGCTGGTCGGGCGTGTCGCGGTCGCTCTGTGGCGGGGCCTGCTGGTCCTGGTCCTGCTGCTCGGCGGGCGGCGGCGGGACGACCGTCTCGGGTCGCGTCACCGGCTTCGGGGTCTGCTGCTGTTCGTCGGGGATCTCACGGACGGCCGGGTTCGGGTCGAGCATGACCCAGCCCCACTGCGCCGTGTCGACCTCGATGCGGGCCGTGACGTCCGAGCCGCGGAACGTCGTGGTCCCCGACCCGCCGGAGCCGTCCCCGGTTCCCTGACCAGACGGACTCGTGCCGGAGTCACCGCCGGCGGTGAACCCCATGACGACCCGCGCGGGGAACCCGATCTCGTCGGCCATCAGCGCCGCTGCGACCGCGTACTGCTCCTGGTCCCCCACCATGAGCGGCGAGGTCAACAGCTCCTGGATCCGGTCCGCACCGTGTCCGGATCGGCTCACCCGGTCGTCGCCGACCCCGTGGCTGACGTACCCGTTGCGCTTGAGTGCCCGGATGACGGCCACGAGTTCCGCCCCGTCGGTCTGCGCATCGGCTGCCGTCGAGTCGACGGTGTCGCGGACAGGGTCGGGCACGTTCGTGGCGGACGGCACGACGGCGTCGCCTGGTCGGGCGGCCGCCATCTGCTCGTCGGTCGGCTGGTCGGGGACGACGGCCCGCAGGTCGTACCGGGTGCCGTCCCGCACACCGCCGACGACGGCTCCGGTGTGCGTCGCGGCGTTGTAGAAGAACGCGCTGCGGTGCCGTTCTGCATCGGGGCCACGGAACGCGACCTGTTCGAGGTCACCGACCGTCGGCAGCCACACGCCGCTGTACCCGTCGACGGTCACACCGACGTCGACCGTGCTCCCTCGCACACCGCGGACCTCCACCGTGGTCGGCACGCGCTCGAAGGTGCCGGACGGCGACGCCCCGTCGGACCCGCCCACCCGGTAGGTGACGCCGTCGTAGGTGTCGAGCGTCGCGATGCGGACGAACCCGTTTCGCGGCAGACCGGTCACGCGCAGCTGCGTCGTGTCCGCCGCGGTCGACTCCTCGTACGCGCGGAACCCGCTGAGCGGGCTCACCTGGTCTCGAGGGTCGAAGGGCTTCACGACGTCGGTCCGGGCCACCGTCCTCGCGGCGGTGGGCGGGGCGACGAGTCCCAGCCCGGTCGCGACGACCGCGGCCGCAACGATGGTCCCGGTGCCCACGAGTGCCGGCCGCAGCACGGATCGACGCACCGCGACGGGTGCACCGATGGTGCGCGCCACTGCGGTCGCGCGACGCGCGTGCCGGACGGTCAGTGCCCAGACGAGTGCGACCCCGGTCAACGCGACCCCGACCGCGATGGACGTGTCCAGTCGCGTCGGTCCGACCACGACGCCGGCTGCGAAGAGCACCAGCGCCGGGATGCTCGCGAACTCCGGACGGGAGGCCCGGGTCGCGCAGCTCACGCCGGTCACGGTGGCGACGAGGAGCGTCACGAAGAACGGCACGAGCAGGGCCTCGTAGGTGCCGACCGGCAGGCTGATGGTCACGAGCCGCTTCCAGCCGAGTGCGACCCCGGAGAAGAGGTCGAGGAGCCCCTGCCCCGTCGGCAGCACCCCCGCCGCGCCACCGGGCACTGCGGCCGGGACGCCCGTCACGACGAAGGCGGCGATGGTCGCGACGGCGACGGCCGCAGTGGGCAGTCGGAACACCGCGCCGAGCAGGGCGATCACGGTGCCCGCGAACACGGCCGTCAGCGCTGCGACGACCATCCCCTGGTCACGGTAGACCGGCCACCATGCGACGCTCGCGAGCGCGAGCAGGAGCCAGACGACCAGGGTTCCGGCAGTCAGCCGGGTCGGGGACACCCGTCGGGCGTCGCGACGGGCCTGCCGACGGGTGTCGCGCCGTGGGCGCGCCGGTGCGAGCGGCGGGGCGCTCATGCGGCTGCCGATCGGTGCAGTGCAAGACGGAGGTCGTCGAGGTAGCCGATGGTCATGACCGTCAGGCCGGGGACGCGGACGAAGCGCGGGACGGACTCCGCTTCGCAGATGACGGCGACGACCTCGACACCGATCGGGAAGCGGGTCGCCGCCAGACGGAGCGCGGGCAGCCCGACCGTCGACCCGACGACGAGGAAGGCCACGGAGATGCCGGCGGTGTCGTTGCCCACGATGCGCGCGACCTCGGCGACGGGCAGGCACGCGTCAGCCATGGCGACGGACGCGAACTCGTCCAGCAGCCGCGTCGGCGTGACCGTCGGCAGGCGGTGGACGGCGTAGACGGCGCGCTTGGCGAACTCGGGCGTGCGCTCGGAGACGACGACCGTGACCTCGCGTCCGTCCCGGATCGCCCGGCTGCCGAGCGACGCGGCCGCACTGACCGCGAGCTCGAACTCGTCGTCGTCGGCGAACTCCGACCGGGCCACCCCGAGCGCGACCACGAGGTGCGAGCGCCGAGTGTCCTCGAACTGACGCACCATCAGCGCACCGGTCTTCGCCGTCGACTTCCAGTGGACGGTGCGGGGATCGTCGCCCGGCATGTACTCGCGGATGGCGTGGAACGAGATGTCGGCTGGTGACAGGTCCGTGGTGGCCTGACCCTCGAGGTCGCGGACGAGACCGGTGCTCGTCGACGGGATGGCGACCGTCCTGGGGTGCACGATCACCTGTTCGCGAGCGGTCCACACGAGTTCGCGGCGGACCAGCCCCACCGGGTCGGCTCGCACACCCGTGACCGGTCCGACGTCGAGGACACCGCGCCGGGAGGTCGGGACCGGGACGGCGCGTTCGAAGGTGCCCCGCGGTGCGATCGTCGGCACGGCGACGTCCACGAGACCGGCGCCGACCGGGACCTCGACTGTGACGGGGACCGACGGCAGCCGTGTGGGGTTCTCGGCGGTCACGGTGACACCGGCCTCGTCCCCCACCGCGACGCGCTTGGCGGGCGGGCTCATCCGGATGACCAGGCGGGAGTGCCCGATGAGCGCGACGGCGGCGACGACGACGAGGAGCACCCCGGCGAAGCCCACGACCACGACCTCGCGCAGGCCGAAGCGGTACCCGACGACCAGCGCGACGACCGTCAGGGCCGCGACGGTCCAGCCCAGGCCGGTGACCACGGACGAGACCTCGTCTCGGGCACGTGATGCGGTCCTCCAGACAGTCCGCCACAGGCGCACGACACCGACGACGGCGTCGGCCGCGACGCCGTCCCGGTCGCCGACGATCCGCGTCCGGACGTTCGTGAGACCGGCGACCGTGCTCGTGCGCTCGTGGGCCGTGCCCGCTCGACGCGACCGCGTCGAGGAGGGACGACGCGAGCGCGTGGAGACCGGCCGCCGGTCGGTCACGACGTGACCCGGTCCGCGGGCGGCGGGGTCTCGACCAGGAGCTGGGAGACGACGCTCGAGGTGCTGACGCCGTCGAACTCCGCTTCAGCGTCGAGCACCATGCGGTGCGCCAGGACCGGTTCGGCGAGGGCCTTGACGTCGTCGGGCGTGACGTAGTGCCGTCCGCTCAGCGCGGCGAAGACCCGGCTTGCCCGCATCAGGCCCATCGCGCCACGCACACTGACACCGAGGCGGACCTCGCTCGCCGCGCGGGTCGCATCGACCAGCCGTGCCACGTAGTCCGCGATCGTGGCGTCGACGTGCACGGTACGGGCCAGGGCCGCCATCTCGGTGATGGTGGCGGCGGGAACGACGCTCGCGAGCGGGACCGACGACGACGGTGCGGACGAGGTCTCGAGGATCTTCACAGTCGCCGCGTGGTCCGGGTACCCGATCGACGCCTTCATCAGGAAGCGGTCGAGCTGGGCCTCGGGGAGTCGGTAGGTCCCCGCCTGCTCGATGGGGTTCTGCGTGGCGATGACCATGAACGGCGCGGCCAGGCGGTGGGTGATCCCGTCGACGGTGATCGCGGATTCCTCCATCGCCTCGAGCAGGGCGGACTGGGTCTTCGGGCTGGCGCGGTTGATCTCGTCGGCGAGCACGATGTTCGCGAAGACGGGGCCCCGGTGGAACTCGAACTCCTGGTTGCGCTGGTCGTAGACGCTGATGCCGGTGATGTCGCCGGGGAGCAGGTCCGGTGTGAACTGGATGCGGTTCGTCGAGCCCTGCACGCTCTGTGCGAGCGCCCGCGCCATGCTCGTCTTGCCGGTGCCGGGGACGTCCTCGAGGAGCAGGTGCCCCTCGCTGAGCATCGCCGTCACCGCGAGCCGGATGACGAACGTCTTCCCGAGGAGCACCTGCTCGACGTTGGTCACGATGCGGCCGGCGACGTCGGCGAACCAGGTGGCCTGCTCGGGGGACATGCTCATGCGGGGAGTTCTCCTCGTTCGGTTAGTTGCCGTCGGCCGACGTGACGTCGTGGCTGGCGTACCCGGGGTCAGTGTGTCCGTCGACGGTAGCGCTCACGCGGATCTCCACCGCTCCGACTGGCACGGGATCCGACGTGCCGTACGCTCCGCCGTTGTCCGGTTTCTGATCCGTGCAGCTGATGACGCCGAGGAGCCCGGGTGAGCAGTAGACGATGCCGTAGTCGCTGGGGGCGAACGCTGGGTTGCCGTTGTTCGGAGGGTTGATCACCGGCCTCTGGCCCTCGACAGCACCGGCGATCGACGCTCGCGTGGTGAACGCCGTTGCTCCGGAGAGCGTCGTCGAGGCGCAGTAGTCGTCCGCAGTCGCACAGGTCGTGAGCACGACGTTCGTCGGGACGCCGAATCCGGCACCAGCCCCGAGGTCGGCGGACCCGTCGAAGAGGACCCTGGGCCCTCCGTTGACCGAGTAGTACAGGTAGTCGCCGCGGCCCGAGGCAGTGAGGGCGATGCCGTAGTCCTGTTTGGGCAGACCATCCGTCGGTACCGACACGGTGCCTTTCGGCGCATCGGGCGTCTGGTATCCCTGCACGTTTGCGACATCGGAGGCAGAGCAGAACAGGCCGTTGTCCGCGAGTGCCACGTATCGGTACTGACTCGAGATCTGGTCCGTCGCCGTGGTCGCGTTCCACACGTATTCCGAACCCGAGGTCGAGCATCCCGTCGGGATTGCGGCGTCGGAACGGTACTTGACGATGCGCATCGAGGTACCGCCGCCCGCCCAGTCGGACTCCGAAGCGGTCAAGCTCACGGCCGTCTGCCCTGCCTGCGGGTTGCCCGTTGCCGACAGCGCTGGCTTCGCAGGCGACCCGACGGCCGTCCCGCTCCCCTGGGCCGAGTTCCACTGCACCACGGTGTTGTCCCGATCCGCACTGTTCCGCGCGGAGACGGTCACGGTGTACTGCGCAGCGCTCTGGGCGCCCTGGAACGTCGCGTCCGTCGCCGTGCCGGTGTTCCGCGTGGTCGACAGCCCCGGTCCCTCGATGCTGACGACGTAGTTCGACACCGCGGTGCCGTTGTTCGGCGTGGCGACCGGGTTCCACGAGACGTCGAGCTGGTTCGGCGTGGACCTGTCGGCTGCGACCGTGATGCCCTTCGGGGGTGCTGGCACGTAGTCGGCGCTCATCGCGGCGGACTGCTGCGAGGCGGCGGACTGCCCGATCGCGTTCACGGCCACGACGGTGAAGCGGTACGTCGCCTTCGGGTCGAGGCCCGTCAGGGTGCAGACCGTCGCCAGTCCGCAGTCCTTCGCGATGCCGTTGGTCCCGGTGACGCGGTACCCGGTGATCGCCGAGTTGTTGGCCTGCGGCGAGGACCACGACAGCGTGACCTGGCCGCCGTCGTACGAGCCCGTGCGGGTCGGTGCGCCGGGGGCGTCCGGCACGTCCTGCACCGAGATCGTCACGTCGCCCCAGACGTACCGGTCCGGGTCGTTCGTCGCGTCGGCGATCTGGTACTGCAGGTTGGTGTTGACGGGCTTGGCCGAGTCGGACACCGACACCTGCAGCCGTGACCGGTCTGCGCTCGGGGTGATGGTGACTCCCGAGGGCAGCCCGCCGGCCAGCCCGCGGATGTTGACGACCCGCAGTCGTTCGTTCGGGAACGGGTTCGTCGGCTGGTCGTTGGCGAGCACGTCGATCGTCGTCGACTGCCCGCGCTGCGCGACCGCGCTGTCGGCCCCCGGTTGGACGAGTGGGCGGTTCGAGGCGACGATGCCGACCGACACGAGACCCGAGCGGCCGGCGTTCGTGGCGTCCGCCACACCGATGCCGATCGTCGCGGTGGTGTTCTTCTGCGCGGTGTCGGCGACCGAGATCGTCAGGCGCTGCCCGGAGATCGTCGCGGTGGTCCCCGAGGCCGGCTGGCTGACGACGGAGTACGTGAGCTCCGGCAGGTCCTTGGGGTAGGGGTAGTCCGTCAACCGGGCCAGGTCGATCGTGCGGGAGTCACCCGGCTGCATCTCGATCGACGATCCGGTGAAGGCCGGGGGCTGGTTCGACCGTGGCTCCACCTTGATCGGCAGGACGAGCGTCGCGACACGGCCCTTGCCACCGTTGGCGTCGGAGCCGTCCGTCACCTCGAACGAGATCGAGGCGTTGCCGTAGTAGAGCTTCGCGGAGGTGAACTGGAGCGTGGACCGGTCGGCGGTCAGGTCGTCGCCGTTGGCGTGCGTGGCCTTGACGGAACCGGCGTCCGTGACCTCGGCGGTCCGGCCGTTGGCGGTGACCACGTACTTCGACAGCGGGATCCGGACGGTGGCCTCGCTCGTGACGGTGATGGCACCGGCGGAACGGTTGACCTGCGGGAGGGCGTCGTCGAAACCGGGGACGTGGATGAAGCCGTAGGACACGATGTCCGGGTGGTCCTGGCGTGCGACCGAGAACGGGATCACCTGCGACTGGTCCGTCAGCGTCACGACGACCCGACCGTCGGTGGTGACGCGGGCGTCGTCGCCGTAGCCGTCGACCACTCCGACGCGCAGCTGGGACGTCGCCCCCTCGGCGAAGAAGACGTTCCGCAACACGTCGACCGTGACGGTCTGTCGGTGCAGGATGTCCTGCAGGTCGAGGGTGGTGTCGTCCACCTCGGGTCGGAGCGGTCGGGCGTCCTTGTCGACCGTCACCGTGAGGAACGCCGTGCTCGCCCCACCGTTCTCGTTCGACGCCGTGTACAGCACCGCGAAGTCGCCGCTGGTCGCGTCCTTCGGCGGCGTCACACGGATCTGCTGCCCGCGGAGCACCTTCGCCCTGACGTCCTGCGCCGTGGGCTCGGCCTTGGAGACGGTGAGCTGCCCGCCCTCGGGATCGGAGTCGTTCTGCAGGACCCGCACCGTGACGGACCCACCCGGGCGGATGGTGACGTGGTCGGCCTCGGCGATCGGGTTCGACGCCTGTTCTGCGCGCGGCGCGATCCCGATCCGGATCGTGCCGGTGGCCCGGGCGCCGAGGGCGTCGACGACCGTGTAGGTGAACTCGTCGGTGCCGGCGGAGTAGTCACCGGCGTCGTAGGTGAGCGAGGACGACCCGACGTCGCTCACCGAGCCCTTGTCGGGGTTCGACGCGACACCGACGAGCTGCACCGAGTCACCGTCGGGGTCGATCCCGTTGAGCGGCACCGAGATGCGCACGGCCTGGCCGGCGACGACACGGGCGGTCACGGTCTGCGGCACCGGCGGGTTGTTCGTGGCGCTGTCGGCCTCCCGGACGGAGATCGACACGGCAGCGTCGGCGGACTGCCCGTCAGGGCCGGCGACCCGGTAGACGGCGGTGTAGTTGCCCGGCGTCTTCGGGGCGAGGTAGCGCAGGTGGTCACCGGAGACGAAGAGCAGGCCGCCGTCGCCCGGCACGTTCTGCACCAGGTCCGGCTCGAGCGTGAGCGGTTCGCCCTCGGGCTGCGTGTCGTTCGCGAGCACGTCGATGTCGGCCACGTCACCGACACGGACCGTGGCGGAGTCCGGCTGTGCGACCGGCGGCTGGATCCGGTCGGGCTTCGGGATCTCGACGACGGTGATGGTCCCCGTCGAGGACGCGAGCCCGTTCGTCTCGGTGTAGCTGAACGTCACGGGGCCGTCGAGCGGCGCGGTCAGCGTGGTGCGCACGGTGTGCTGGTCGAGGATGCTCGCCTGCACCCCGGAGCCACGGTCGGGTCCGCCGAGCGCGGTCACGAGCAGCACACCGCCGGCCGGGTCGATGTCCGTCGCGGTGACGTCGGTGTCCTTCGTCGACAGCGTCGTGACGAACACGGTCTTCGGGGTGGTGATCGGAGCCGTCGAGGCGTCGGGCGGGCGCAGGACCGTGATGCGCACGACACCGCTGGCCGTCTTGGTGCCGTCCGTCACGGTGTACTCGACCTGGTGGTCCCCCAGGGCGGAGCTGTCGACGCGGAACGTGCCCGCGTCGTAGCTCGGCGTGATCGTCACGCCGGTGGCCGAGGAGACACTGGTCAGCGTGACCGTGCCGTTCCCGCCCCGGACGTGCTCGAGGGGGTCGACCGAGAAGGTCCTGCCGGCGTAGCCCTGCACCGGGAAGGCGTCCGCCCGCAGCGGGACGCTCCCCTGCGCGGCGACGTGCACGGTCACCGAGCCACGACCGTCCGCGCGGCCGTCGCTGACGACGATCTGCACGCTGCGGTCGCCGGTGCGACCGCTGGTGTTCCGGAAGTCGAGCAGTCCGTCGGGCGTCGTGGAGACCTGGTCGCCGTCCGAGGCCGAGGCGGACTCCAGATAGACCGGATCGCCGTCCGGGTCGACCCAGTCGCCGAGGACGTTGCTGGAGACGTGCCCGTTGCGCACCACGTCGGCGCTGGTGTCCCGGACCTGCCGCGGTGCGTCGTTCTGCGACGCGGGACGCACCGACACGCGGACGGTCGCGCTGGCGGAGCCGCCGTTGCCGTCGGTGATCGTGTACGGGAACTCGACGGTGCCGCTGGCACCCTCGGCGAGGCTGATCTGCAGTCGCTGGCCGTCATCGACGATCGCGACCGAGCCGTCGGCGCTGTCCACGTCACCGACCTCGGTGATGACGATCGGGTCACCGTTGGGGTCGTAGTCGTTGAGCAGGACCGGGAGGCTCGTGGTGCGTCCGGGACGCGCGCCCAGGTCGTCGTCGACCGCCACCGGCGGCTTCTGGTCCTTCTCGACCTGCGGGTCGTCGTCGGACACCTGTTCCTGCTGCTGGTCGTCGTCCCGCTTGACCAGGTCGGACCAGTTGTCGATGAGCTGGCCGCTGCGGGCGATCGCCCACGACCGGCCCGTGGCGGGGTCGTTCGCGACGACCGTGTCCCCGTTGTGCACGATGGCCAGCGCAGCGTCCCCCGGCACACGGTCGAGCTGCTGCACGGCACGGCCGTCACACGTGTCGACGGCCTGTCCGCCGCTCCACGCGGCGTAGGTGCAGGACCCGGTGACGTACGGCCGAGCGGCGCGACCGGACACGGCCAGCGCGGTCGAGGTCACCGACCCCGAGGGGGTCACGCGCACGGTTCCGGCCGCGCCCGCGACGACCACCGCGTCGCCGGTGGCAGCGGAGCGCTGGAGTGCCGGCGACGCCCCCACGCGGTCCCCGAGGTCGACGGTGCTGCCGTCGATCGAGAGCCTGCCGTTGGTTCGGTCGAGGACTGCCACGTGGGTCCCGACACTCGCCACCTGGAAGTCGTCGGTCCGGTCCATGCGCACCGACCACTTCTGCGCGACCGACAGCGTCGTCCCGAGCTGGACCAGGGACGCCGTGCCCGTGCGGGGCGAGTAGACGGCGACGTGGTCGTCCGAGGCGTCGAACACGGCGTCGGCGCCGAGGGTCAGGTCGGCCTTGGTCGACGCGTCGAACTCGTCCAGGCGGTTGGCCGGCGTCGACCAGAGCTCGCCGGTGTCCTGGTTGCCGATGACCGCGGTGCTGCCGGCGAGGAAGACCTGCGGGGACCCGGACGGCAGGGTGACGGCGTCACCCACGGTCGCGTCTGCCACGTCGACCTTGGCGACGGTGCCCTTGGTCTCGTCGACGCTGTAGACCACCGAGCCGCGCTGGAGCACCGAGAGGGAGTCCGTCGATGCCTCGACCGCGGTGTTGAGCTGCAGGACCTGGGTGTTCACGCGTCCCACGGCTCCGTACTGCGCCGAGGGCACCCAGACGGTCCCGTCGCCGAGGTCGATGCGCTGGGTGTGGTAACCGCTCGACACCACGGCGGCGCCCGCGACCAGGGCCGCGACGACCACCGACGCCCCGACCGTCACGGCGGCGGACCGGTGCCGCGCGATCAGCCGCCTGATCACGAGCCGCTCCCGATGGTCGCGCAGCGCTGTGCACTCGCGGCCCCGGTCTTGCCGTCACGGTTGACGGCGACGGAGATGCACTCCTCGTCGCCGGCGGCTCCGGACACGACGAAGGTCGTGCCCGACTGCTGACTGGAAGCGCCGTTCGACGAGATGACGTACGTGTCGCCCGACTCGAGCCCGGGGTCGGACCAGCGGAAGGTGATCGACCCGGTCGACGAGGACGCACGCACGTCGGAGACCGTCGGGATCGCGCCGGTGCCCGACCGGGACACCGCGAGGACCGTCGTCACCGCGAGGGCGGCCACCACGACGGCCGCGACGCTGGACACCCACACGACGGTGCGTCGGGAGCGGCGCCGGTTCTGTGTCATCGAGCCGG
The DNA here is from genome assembly GCF_003234655.2 of Curtobacterium sp. MCLR17_007. NCBI lineage: Bacteria > Bacillati > Actinomycetota > Actinomycetes > Micrococcales > Microbacteriaceae > Curtobacterium > Curtobacterium sp. MCLR17_007. The sequence goes on from NZ_CP126271.1 coordinate 2,142,069, forward strand.
TCCGGTGCACGGTGCCGACGCTGCGGGACCCCGTGGCCGCGACCCCGCCCTGGACGGGACGCCGTGCGCGGCGCCGACGTCCGACCCGCGACGGTGGCTGCAGGTCGCGCACCATCGTGCGGTCGCCGTCGGGCGAGGGCATCGCGACGGCCCAGGCCTCGACCGCGACGTCGGCCGGTGTCTGCGGCAGGCCGAGCTCGGCCTGCACCTGCTGGAACCCGCGCACCAGTTCCATCACCGTGGCGGGTCGCTGCTGGACGCGGCGCGACATCGCCGTCGCGAGCAGCCGCTCCAGCGACGGCGGGACGTCGGTCCGTCCGGTGGGCTTCACGCCACCCCGGTCGATCCGGCCCATCAGGTCGGATGCGCCGTTCTTGCCGCCGGGCACCTCGAAGGGACTGCGGCCGGCGACGAGCGAGAAGACGGTGGCCGCGAGCGAGTACACCTCGGACTGGACCGAACCGCGGGACTCGTCGATCAGGACCTCGGGCGCCGACCACGGGATCGACATGCCGATGGGCTCGTCGGGGTCCGCGCCGCCGATGGTGGCCGCGATGCCGAAGTCGGACAACACCGGGTTGCCGTACGCCGTGAGCAGGATGTTCGAGGGCTTGACGTCCCGGTGCAGCACACCCTCGCGGTGCGCCGTCTCGAGCGCCGACCCGATGCGGATGCCGATCGACAGCACCTCGGACACGGGCACGGGCGCACGACGGTACCGCTCGCTGAGGGAGGACGAGCAGAGCTCCATGACCAGGTACGGTCGGCCGTCCGACGCGACGCTGGCCTGGAACACCGTGAGGATCGACGGATGCGTGCTGAGCCGTGCCATCAGGTTCGCCTCGGCCTGGAACATCTGCCGCACGCGGTCGTCGACGACCTCGTCGAGCAGGACCTTCACCGCGACCTGACGCCGCGGCATGTCCTGTTCGTAGAGGAAGACGTCGGCGAAGCCACCGGAACCGAGCACGTGGACGGGGCTGAAGCCGGCGATGACCGGAGGCGTGGACGGCAGGCGTCGCGCCATGGTGCCCTTCCTCCCCGGCCGGCATGGCCAGTCGTTCGTCGCGGCATCCCAGTCTACGGAGCCGCACTCGGCGCGACTCCGTGCGCACACGCAGGCAACGCCCCCGCGGTCCCCCAGTTCGGGGGCCCTGGTCAGTGTCGAGGAAGCGTGTCCTCGAGGTCGGTGTCGTCGGGTGCACCCTCGACCTGCAGGACGACCACGGTGACGTTGTCGCGGCCACCCGCGACGAGTGCGTCGCCGACGAGGCGTTCGGCGAGTTCCTGCGGATCGGTGACCTTGGCGGCGATCCGGCTGATCCCGGCGTCACCGATCTCCTTGGTGAGCCCGTCCGAGCAGATGATGTAGCGGTCGCCGGTGCGGAGCGGCAGGGTCCACCAATCGGGCTCCGGCGGCTCGCCGAAGCCCACGGCCCGGGTGATCACGTTGCTGTCAGGGTGCGCCTCGGCGTCCTCGGCACGCAGGACACCGGCGTCGACCATCTCCTGGACGACCGAGTGGTCGACGGTGATCCGGCGGAGGGCGCCGTTCTCGATGCGGTAGGTGCGGGAGTCCCCCACGTTGAACACGAGCGCGGCAGGCTGCCCCTCGGTCGCCACCAGGGCCAGCCCCGTGACGGTCGTGCCCGCGCCGATCGCGTTGCCACCGGCTGCGCGCTCGATGTCCGCCGTCGCCAACAGGAGCGCGTGCTGGATGGACTGGCGCGACCCGAAGGGACCGTCGACCGCGTCTCCGAGCCGACGGACGACCGCGTCACTGGCGCGGTCGCCGGCGAGGTGGCCGCCCATGCCGTCCGCGACGACGAAGAACGGCGCCTCGACGATGTAGCTGTCCTCGTTGTGGTCCCGACGGCGGCCGATGTCGGTCGCGGCACCCCACGACAGCGTGAGCATGGCACCGCCTGCTCCGGGGACGTCGATGGCGTGTGCGGCGGCGGCTCGGCCGAGTTCGGTCACGTGTCAGGATCGCTCTCTGGGGGTTCGGGGCGTGCCGGTCAACTGCGTCGGGGGGATGCGAGGGTCGGTGGGAAGCCGTCCGCAGACGGTGTCGCTCGGAGGTGTGGCGAGAGGATCTCGATGGCGATGCCGTCCCCGATCTCGACTACCGTACCCGTCAGCGCGACGATCGACGCACCTGCTGGCATCCGGTACGGCGGGGCACCCGCGGGTCTGACCACCGTGCCGTTGGTCGAGCGGAGGTCCTGGACCACGGCGACGTCGCCCTCGGCGTGGACCTGCAGGTGCGACGAGGAGACCTGACCGAGCGGCGAGGGGACCGTCACGAGGACGGGCTCCGGTCCGCTGACGATGCGTGGGAGCGCCGGCCGACGGCCGATCACGACGGGGCGGTCCAGGCGGAGACGTCGCTCCCCCACCCGGATCGACGGCACCCGGTCGCGGACCTGCGTCGATCCGCCGCGGGACGGGACCGCGGGGAGGACCGGCGACGCGTCCGGTTCGCCGGACGGCCCCGACGAGGGCTGCGGCTCGGACGTCGCAGCACGTCGGATGACGGTGTCGCCGAACGGGTCCGACAGCCCACGGGCATGCGGCGGGAGCGACCGGGGCCGGATGACGGTGTCCTCGGTGTCGTCGTCGTGCACGCCGTGCCCCTTCCCCGATGTCCCGACGAGCGTAGACGATGCCGTGCACCGCGCGTCACCCCCGCCACGCCGGGGCGGCGCCGGCGAGCACGGAACGGAGCACGAGGCCGGCGAGCGGGTCACGCGGGTCCGTCTCCAGCGCGTAGCGAGCGCGGACCTCGGCGCGAGCGGTGGAGCCGGTCGCCCACGCGCACCACGCCGCCAGTGCGAGCGCGCCGGCGACCCCGATGCGTTCGTCGCGAGGAGACCCTTGGCGCTTCCATGCCTGCCAGACGGCGACGCAGCGGTCCCCGGCGGTGCGGACCCGGACGAGGTCCGGGGTTGGCCCCACGCCGTGGAGAGCCGTCGGGGTGTCGTCGTGGAACGGGTCGTACGGTCGCACCGCGCGGGCGACAGGCACCGCGGGGTCAGCGAGCTCACGGACGAGCGCCATGCGGGTGGCGAGGGCACCGCAGGCGGTCGTGATCGCGGCTGCGGTCGCGGTCGTCACCGCCGCCGGACCCGGCGCGACGAGGGCGGCGCACGCCGCCGGGAGGGTGATCGCAGCGGCGATCTCCCGCGGGTGACGGACGTACTGGTCGGAGGCTGATCGGACTGCGTCTGGGTTCATGGGGCAATCGAAACGCGAACCGGGCCTCCAGGACGGCGCGCAGCGTGACCTGTGGACGACCGGACGCTCCGGGCCCGCTGTGCAGGACTCGGTCAGGCCGTCGCCGGCGCGAGGCTCTCGGCGACGAGCTCCCATGCACCGTCGACGCGGTCGATGACCACGCCGTTCGCGGCCGCCCATGCCAGCAGGTCATCCATCCCGCTGACTTCGGCGCCGGTGCGCGCCAACAGGGCGACGAGCCGTCCCTTCGCCGTCTTGTTCCAGTGGTTCAGCGCCTTGCGTCGACCGCTGCCGTCGTCGCTGACCACCCGGAGGGGCACGGCCCCGTCGAGCGGACCGAGCGCGCGGTACCCCTCGGACCTGAGGTCGAGGACGAGGCCGTCCGAACGCGACGACAACGCCCGAGCAGCCGGGGCCGGCCAGTGCGACGCGAGCCGCAGCGACCCCAGGCGCGAGTCGTGGGACAGGCGGTAGGCCGGGATCGGGTCGCCCCCACCGAGCGGTCCGAACATGGCGGACTGCACCACGACGTGCCGCGCCCACCACGCACGGGACGCCACCGAGGCCGTGGCCGCCTCGAGCGGGTCGTAGAGCACCCCGGTGTACCGCTCGATCGCGGGCAGGGTCGGTGCAGTGTCCAGCGACAGGTTGCGGTGGCGTTCCGCGATCGACTTCGGGCCGAGCTTCAACGCCGTCCGTGCGGTGGACTCCTCGGAACTGACGGAGCGGGCCGCGGTGATCACCGCGGCCCGCTCGTCGGACAGTTCCGGGAACGAGAGCACTCCCAGGTCGAGGGTGGTGCCGATGTCCCCGCCCTCCCGCTTCGTCTCGGACGGCGGGAGGAGGACGGTCAGTCCGGTCAGGACGCCAGCGCGGCCTGCCGCGCCACGATCGTGACCGTGTCGTGCTCGACGGAGAGGAAGCCGTCCTCCGCGTCGACCGCGACGGTGGAGCCATCGGCCCGCGTGATGCGGACCTGGCCCTGCGCGAGGATCGCGAGCATCGGCTCGTGTCCCGCGAGGATGCCGATCTGGCCCTCCGTCGTGCGTGCGACGACCATGGTGGTGTCGCCCGTCCAGACCTCGCGGTCCGCCGAGACGACACTCACGGTGAGACCCGCCATGTCAGCGGTTCTCCTTCTGGATCTGCGACCACTTCTCTTCCACGTCGTTGATGCCACCGACGTTGAAGAACGCCTGCGTCGCGACGTGGTCGAACTCGCCGTCGGCGATGGCGCGGAAGGACTCGATGGTGTCCTTGAGCGGCACCGTGGAGCCCTCGACGCCCGTGAACTTCTTCGCCATGTACGTGTTCTGCGAGAGGAACTGCTGGATGCGACGCGCGCGCTCCACCGTGATCTTGTCCTCTTCGGAGAGCTCGTCGACACCGAGGATGGCGATGATCTCCTGCAGTTCCTTGTTCTTCTGGAGGATCTGCTTGACGCGCGTGGCCGTCTCGTAGTGGTCGGCACCCAGGTAGCGGGGGTCCATGATCCGCGACGTCGAGGTCAGCGGGTCGATGGCTGGGTACAGACCCTGCGACGCGATCTCACGCGAGAGCTCGGTCGTCGCGTCGAGGTGCGCGAACGTGGTCGCCGGCGCCGGGTCGGTGTAGTCGTCGGCCGGCACGTAGATCGCCTGCAGCGACGTGATCGAGTGACCACGCGTCGAGGTGATGCGCTCCTGGAGCACACCCATCTCGTCGGCGAGGTTCGGCTGGTAGCCCACCGCGGACGGCATGCGACCGAGCAGCGTGGAGACCTCGGAGCCGGCCTGCGTGAAGCGGAAGATGTTGTCGATGAAGAGGAGCACGTCCTGCTTCTGGACGTCGCGGAAGTACTCCGCCATCGTCAGCGCCGACAGGGCGACACGGAGGCGCGTCCCCGGCGGCTCGTCCATCTGGCCGAACACGAGGGCGGTCTTGTCGAAGACCCCCGCCTCTTCCATCTCACCGATGAGGTCGTTGCCCTCACGCGTGCGCTCACCGACACCGGCGAACACCGAGACACCGCCGTGGTCCTGCGCGACGCGCTGGATCATCTCCTGGATGAGGACGGTCTTGCCGACGCCCGCACCACCGAACAGACCGATCTTGCCGCCCTGCACGTAGGGGGTCAGGAGGTCGATCGACTTGATGCCCGTCTCGAACATCGAGGTCTTGGACTCGAGCTGGTCGAAGGCCGGGGCCTTGCGGTGGATCGGCCAGCGCTCGGTGATCTCGAGCTTCTCGTCGGTGTTGAGCACGTTGCCCAGCACGTCGAAGACCTTGCCCTTGGTGACGTCACCGACGGGGACCGAGATCGGGGCGCCCGAGTCGCGGACTTCCTGACCGCGGACGAGACCGTCGGTGGGCTTCAGCGAGATGGCACGGACCAGGTCGTCGCCGAGGTGCTGGGCGACCTCGAGGCCGATCTCCTGCGACGACTCACCGATGGTGATGGTCGTGAACAGGAGGTTGTACATCTCCGGGATTGCGTCGTGCGGGAACTCGATGTCGACGACGGGGCCCGTGACACGGGCGATCCGGCCGACACCGGGCGCCGACGACGTCTCGACCGCGGTGGTTGCGGTGTCGGTCATGGCTGGTGCCTTCCTGAGGGTGGGTTGCTGTCCGCGAGCGACGCGGACTACTTCTTCTTCGACGAGAGCGCGTCGGCGCCGCCGACGATCTCGGAGATCTGCTGCGTGATCTCGGCCTGACGCGCGTTGTTGGCGAGTCGGGTGAAGTCACGGATCAGCGAGTCCGCGTTGTCACTGGCCGCCTTCATGGCCTTCTGGCGGGCGGCGTGCTCGGAGGCAGCCGACTGCAGCATGGCGTTGAAGATGCGGCTCTCGATGTAGACCGGGAGCAGCGAGTCGAGCACCGCGTCGGCGTCCGGCTCGAACTCGTAGAGTGGCAGCGGCTCGTCGTTCGTGGGCTCGTCCACGCCGTCGACGACCTCGAGGGGCAGCAGACGCACGACCTGCGGCTCCTGCGTCGCCAGGCTGAGGAACCGGTTGAAGACGATGTGGATCTCGTCCACGCCACCCTCGGCCGTGTCCTGGAGGAACTTCGCCACGACGGCGTCGCCGATCTCCTTGGCCGTCGAGAACTCCGGCTGGTCGGTGTTGCCGACCCACTGCTGCTCGGACGGACGCTCACGGAACGCGAAGTACCCGACGGACTTGCGCCCGACCAGGTAGTAGACGACGTCCTTGCCCTCGCTGCGGAGCAGGGAGGCGAGCTCCTCGGTCTGCTTGAGGACGTTCGTGCTGAACGCGCCGTTCAGGCCGCGGTCCGAGGTGAAGAGCACCACGGCTGCACGGGTCGACGTCTCGGGTTCGGTCGTCAAGACGTGGTCGACGTTCGAGAACGTCGCCACGGCCGAAACGGCCCGGGTCACCGCACGCGAGTACGGTCCCGAGGCGGCCATGCGGGCCTGGGCCTTCTGGATCCGCGACGCCGAGATCAACTCCATGGCGCGCGTGACCTTCTTCGTGGTCTTCGCGGACTTGATGCGCTGGCGGTAGACCCGGACCTGGGCTGCCATCTAGCGACGACCCTTGACGATCTGCTCCTGGTCGACGTCCTCGGCGTCAGCCGCCTGGACCTGCTCGGACCCGAGGGTCTTGCCGTCGCTGGTCTGGAAGCTCTTCGTGAACTCGTCGATCTGGCGCCCCATCTCGGCGACGGTGTCGTCGCTGAGCTGGTTGGTCTCGCGCAGGGTCGTGAGCACGTCGGAGTTGCGACGCAGGTGGTCAAGCAGCTCGGACTCGAACCGGAGCACGTCGGGGACGGGAACCGTGTCGAGCTTGCCGTTCGTGCCGGCCCAGATGGAGACGACCTGCTCTTCGACGGGGTACGGCGAGTACTGCGGCTGCTTGAGCAGCTCGGTCAGACGGGCACCGCGGTCGAGCTGACGACGCGAGGCCTGGTCGAGGTCCGACGCGAACATCGCGAACGCCTCGAGCGAGCGGTACTGCGCCAGCTCGAGCTTGAGCGTGCCGGAGACCTTCTTGATCGACTTGACCTGGGCGTCACCACCGACGCGGGACACCGAGATGCCCACGTCGACGGCCGGACGCTGGTTCGCGTTGAAGAGGTCCGACTGCAGGAAGATCTGGCCGTCGGTGATCGAGATGACGTTGGTCGGGATGTACGCCGAGACGTCGTTCGCCTTGGTCTCGATGATGGGCAGACCCGTCATCGATCCGGCGCCGAGCTCGTCGGACAGCTTCGCGCAACGCTCCAGCAGACGGGAGTGCAGGTAGAAGACGTCGCCCGGGTAGGCCTCGCGCCCCGGCGGACGACGCAGGAGGAGCGACACGGCACGGTAGGCCTCGGCCTGCTTCGACAGGTCGTCGAAGATGATCAGGACGTGCTTGCCCTGGTACATCCAGTGCTGGCCGATGGCCGAGCCGGTGTACGGGGCGAGGTACTTGAAGCCGGCCGGGTCGGAGGCAGGAGCGGCGACGATGGTCGTGTACTCCATCGCACCGGCGTCCTCGAGCGCGCCCTTGACGGAGGCGATCGTGGAGCCCTTCTGACCGATGGCGACGTAGATGCAGCGGACCTGCTTGTCCTCGTCGCCCGACTCCCAGTTGGCCTTCTGGTTGATGATCGTGTCGATAGCGATCGCCGTCTTGCCGGTCTGGCGGTCGCCGATGATCAGCTGACGCTGACCCCGGCCGACGGGGATCATCGCGTCGATCGCCTTGATGCCGGTCTGCAGCGGCTCGTGCACCGACTTGCGGGACATGACGCCGGGGGCCTGGAGCTCGAGGGCACGACGTCCCTCGGCTGCGATCTCGCCGAGCCCGTCGATCGGGGCGCCGAGCGGGTCGACGACACGGCCGAGGAAGGCATCGCCGACGGGGGCCGAGAGGACCTCGCCGGTGCGGGTGACTTCCTGGCCCTCTTCGACGCCCGAGAACTCGCCGAGCACGATGGCGCCGATCGAGTCCTCGTCGAGGTTCTGCGCGAGGCCGAGCGTGCCGTCCGCGAAGCGGATGAGCTCGTTGGCCATGACGCCGGGGAGGCCTTCGACGTGGGCGATGCCGTCACCGGCGTCGGTGACGTGCCCGATCTCGGCCGTGGAGGCCTTCGTCGGCTCGTAGTTCGAGACGAAGTCCTTCAGGGCATCACGGATCTCATCGGGGCTGATGGTGATGTCTGCCATGGGATTTTCCTTGTTGGTTTCCGGGGCGCTACGGCTCCGAGAGGGTGATGCTGCCCGGTGGGGACAGTTCCCGTTGTGGACTTGGGTGTCTGGTTCGACCGTACGCTCAGCCGGCGAGCTGGAGCCGGAGGTCGGCGAGGCGCGTGGACACGGTGCCGTCGATGACGTCGCCGCCGACCTGCACCCGGACCCCGCCGACGACCGCGGGGTCGACGACGTGGTTGACGATGATGTCCTTGCCGTAGCGCTCCGAGAGACCGCGGGCGACGCGGGCGGCCTGGCTGTCGGACAGCGGCACGGCGGTGATCACCGTGGCCACCACCTTCGCTGCCTGGTCGGCCACGATGCGCGAGGCGTCGCGGACGAGCTCGCCGATCCGTCGACCTCGCGGCTGCTGGACCAGTGCCGACAGGATCGTCACGGTCTGCGGCGACGACTTGCTGCCGATGAGGCGCTCGACGAGCGCGCTCTTCTGTTCCGGGCTACCGAGCTTGGTCCCCAGCGCCAGCTCGAGGCCGGCGTCGGAACGGACGGCCGTCTCGAAGGCGAAGAGCTCCGCCTCGATCGAGCTGCCCGTCCCCGCAGTCGCGGCGACGGCGCGGATGCCCGCGTCCTCGATGCCGGCGAGCAGGTCCTGTTGGGACGACCAGCGCGAGCCGGCCACCGCGGTCAGCACGGCGCGCGTGGCGTCGGACTGTCCGGCGAAGACCCGGTCGACGACCGACTTCTTGCCGACGACGTCGGCGGTCGGGTCGGCCAGCAGCGTCAGGAGCTGCGGCGCACCGGCGACCACTCGCCCTGCGGCGAGGATCTCAGCACCGCTCTCCAGGTCGGCGCTGCTGCCGAGGTCGGCGAGCACCGCCTGCGTGGAGGTCAGTGCTGAACGGGTGGCGCTCCGCATGCTCAGCGCTCCGTCTCGGCCTGCGACGCCTGGACCTCGGACACGTCGGCGTTCTTCGACGACTCGAGGTCGGCGAGGAAGCGGTCGACGACCGCGGTGGCCTTGGCGTCGTCCTTGAGGGACTCACCGATGACACCCGACGCCAGGTCGAGTGCGAGCGAGCCGACCTCGGTGCGGAGCGACTGGAGCGCGCTCTGGCGCTCTGCCTCGATCTGCGCCTGGGCGTTGCTCGTGATGCGCGCTGCGTCGGCCGAAGCCTGCTCGCGCACCTCGTTGCCGATGGCGGTCGCGTCGGCACGGGCCTGCTCGCGGATCCGCGAGGCTTCGGCACGGGCGTCGGCGAGCTGCTTGTTGTACTCGTCGAGCGCGGCCGCGGCCTGCTCCTGAGCGGCTTCGGCCTTCTTGATGCCGCCCTCGATGGCCTCGGTGCGCTCATCGAGCATCTTGGTGATGCGCGGCGTGACGACACGCCAGAACACCACGAAGATGATGACGAAGGCCACCGCGGACCACACGATGTCGTACACCGGGGGGATCAGCGGATTGATGTTCTCCTCCGCCGCGATGATGAGTGCGTGCTGCATCGAGGAACCTTAGTTGGTGAAGATGAAGTACGTCGCGATACCGATGAAGGCCAGGGCCTCGGTGAAGGCGATACCGATGTACATGAGGGTCGTCAGGCGGCCCTGGAGCTCGGGCTGGCGAGCGACGGACTCGATCGTCTTGCCGACGACGATGCCGACGCCGATGGCCGGGCCGATCGCAGCGAGGCCGTAGCCAACCGTCGCGATGTTGCCGTTGATCTCCGCGAGAACGGTCGTTGCGTCCACGTGTTTTCCTTTCGAGGTGCGGGTCCGGCGGATGCCGGTCCCGTAGGGGGTCAGTGAGGAATCAGTGCTCGTCGGCCAGCGCCAGCTGGATGTAGACGGCGGTGAGGAGCATGAAGACGTAGGCCTGCAGCAGCGCGACGAGGATCTCGAAGAAGCTGAACGCGATGCCGAACGCGATGGTGCCGACACCGAACGCCTTGAAGCCGAGCGAGGCGTCGAAGAAGAAGAACTGCGTGGCCGAGAAGAACAGGACGAGCAGCAGGTGCCCGACGACCATGTTCATCAGGAGTCGCAACGTCAGCGTGATCGGTCGGAGCACGAAGGTCGACACGAGCTCGATCGGCGTCACGATGATGTAGAGGTACCACGGCACCCCGGGCGGGAAGAGCGAGTTCCGGAGGAACGTGCCCGGGTGCTTGCGCAGCCCCGCGTAGATGAAGGCGACGTAGGCGACGATGGCCAGGATCATCGGCATCGCGATGCGGCTGGTGCCGGCGAGGTTCATGAACGGGATCAGTCCCGTCAGGTTCATGAACAGCACGCCGAAGAAGATCGTCGCGAGGAGCGGCAGGAAGCGCTTGCCGTCCTTCTCGCCGAGGTTGTCGAAGGTGTTCCGGCGCACGACGTCGAAGCCGTACTCGATGAACGCCTGACCCCGGTTCGGGACCAACTTCAGTGCGCGAGTCCCCACGAACGCGAAGACGAGCAGCACTGCGACCGCGATGAAGCGGATGATGACGACACGATCGATCTCGAACGGCGTCCCGGCGAAGAAGATCGCCTCCGGGAAGAACTCGTTGATCGACGGGCCATGGAACTCGGCGGCCTTACTGCTCCCCGCCGCAACGGTGTTGGCCGCAGCGGTGAGGGACAGGGGAAGAGCGTGGGATAGCAGCGCTGTCTCCTGTGTCGGCGCGCGCACGTCATGGCACGCGATGGTGGACTGTGTGGAGGCTGTCCGCTCCGAGCGAGGCTCCGGACGCGGACGCAACAAACCCTATCAGGTGAGAGAGCCTTCTCGGGCTCTCAGGGGCGCGGGTCGCCCTTCCCAGGATCCGAGGAGTCGAGGGCCGACGACCCCGACCCGGGCAGCGGCACGTCGATCGGCACCCGGCCCTTGGCGATCACGGTGACGTCGATCACGAGCGACCCGATCACACCGACGATGATCGCGATCGCCAGGACCGGCGTGTCCACCCAGTCGCGGTCCTTGAGCAGCACGAGCACCACGATGAAGAGCACGAACTTGACCAGGAACATCCCCATGATCGTCCCGAAGAACGCGCCGGAGATCATCTGCCCGCCGGAGAACCGGATCGCCAGCAGCACGCTCACCGCGGTCAGACCGCAGAACACCACGCTCATCACGGCGCCGATCAGTCCCCCGGCCAGCCCCGGCGTCCCGGCGACGAGGAAGCCGACGACACCGCCGACCACCGCCAGCGCGAGCGCCAGGAGGGCGCCCTGCACCAGGATCCGTCGGAAGATCGGACGGACGTGGTCGAGGCCGTTCGGGGTGGTCACGAGGGTTCTCCAGTGGTGGGACGGGTCGGACCCGAACGGGGCCCGCCCGTGACGGGACGGTCGCGCCCGGCTGCGGCGCGGTCGAGCGGATCGAGACTGGCGTCCACACGACCACCCGCCCGCGCGGCGGTCTGCGCCGCGATCTCGGTGCGCTTCCGCCCGAGCGGGGCGAAGGTGGCGATCGCGCAGATGGTGAAGCCGACCGCGACGAACGCCACGACCCACCACCAGTTCACGAACAGGAAGAGCAGACACCCGACGGCGACCGTGGCGGTCCACGCGTAGAAGATCAGCACCGCGTGGAAGTGCGAGTGCCCCATGTCGAGCAAGCGGTGGTGCAGGTGCTTGCGGTCCGCCGAGAACGGCGACTTGCCCGCGCTGAGCCGGCGGAACACGGCCAGCCCGAAGTCGAGCATGGGCACGATCAGGATCGCGAAGGGCAGCAGGATCGGGATGAACGCCGGCAGCAGGTCGGTCCGGGTGCGGACCGCCGCGGGGTCGATGTTGCCCGTGATGGACACGGCGCTCGTGGCCATCAGGAACCCGACGAGCAGCGCGCCGGCATCGCCCATGAAGAGCTTCGCCGGGTGCCAGTTGAGGACGAGGAAGCCGCAGCACGCACCGACCAGCACCGCGGTCAGCAGCGACGGCAGGTTGAAGAAGAACTCGGTCTGCACGACCACGCGGTTGATGAAGAACGTGTAGAGGAAGAACACCCCGCCGGCGATGATCGCGACCCCGGCCACGAGTCCGTCGAGTCCGTCGATGAAGTTCACCGCGTTCATGACGAGCACCACGGCCAGCACGGTGAAGATCAGGCTCATGTAGGACGAGCCCACGCCGAGCGTGTTGCCGATCGGCAGCGAGACGATCGCGACGCCCTGCCACGCCAGGATCCCGGCGGCGATGATCTGCCCGGCGAGCTTGGTCATCCAGTCGAGGTCCCAGATGTCGTCGGCGACGCCCAGGACCACGATGATGGTCGCGCCCGCCAACACGGCGAGCACGCGCTGTGGCTCGGCGAACACGAGCCGGAAGAAGTCGATCCCCTGGATGTGCGGGAACACGAACCAGGCGCAGAGCAACGAGACGACCACGCCGAGGAACATCGCGATGCCGCCCAGGCGCGGGACCGGCGTGCGGTGGACGTCACGCTCGCGGACCTGCGGGTACCACCGGTACTTGACGCCCGCCTTCCAGAGCACCCAGCTGACCAGGAAGCTCACGACTGCGGAGATGGCCCCCGCGAGCAGGTAGTACTTCACGTGACGAGGTCGGCCCCCACGACCCGTTCGATCTCGGAGTCCGGGATCACCCCGTGCCGGACGATCCGCAGGCCGTCACCCGTCGACAGCCCGGTCGCGTCGACGATCGTCGAGCCCGTCGAGGCAGCGACACCGTCATGGACGTCGAGCGTGCCGCCGTCGAGGTACACCGCGACGCTCTCGCCGAGCATCGACTCCGCCGAATCGACGTCCATCGCGGCCGGGTCCCCCGTGCTGTTGGCCGACGAGACCGCGAGCGGCCCCACCTCGCGCAGCAGCTCGAGGGCGATACGGGAGTCGGGCATGCGGAGCGCGACGGTCCCCCGGGTCTCCCCCAGGTCCCAGTCGAGGGAGGGCTGGGCGTGCAGGATCACGGTCAGGCCGCCGGGCCAGAACTCCGCGACCAGCTCGCGCACCTGCTGGGGCACCTCGCTCGCCAGGGCGTCGAGCGTCGGCGGCCCGGGGATCAGCACGGGCGGCGGCGACTGCCGCGTGCGGCCCTTGGCGTCGAGCAGCCGCTGGACAGCGGGCGCGTTGAAGGCGTCGGCCGCCAGACCGTAGACGGTGTCGGTGGGGACGACGACGAGCTCGCCCCGTCCGAGTGCTGCTCGTGCGAGCCGCATCCCGGTCAGGAGCCCGTCGGGGTCGTTGCAGTCGTATCGGGATGCCATGACTCGCACGATGATAGTGCGACACAATGGTGGACATCGTGAACTCGACGCCTGCGCCCCGACTCCTGTTCCTCTTCGACATGGACGACGTCCTCGTCCGGTACGACTGGGAGACCCGCATGGCGGGCCTCACCGAGCTCACCGGGCACGACCTCGGCGAGCTCCGCCGACGCTGGTGGCTGTCCGGCAACGAGCAGCGCGCCGAGGCCGGCGGGTTCCCCGACGCCGACACCTACCTGGCGGCCTTCGAGCGGGCGATGGGCTGCTCCGTCCCCGAGTCCGACTGGGCGCGTGTCCGTGGCGCGGCCATGACCGAGCTGCCGGAACGCATCGAGGCCGTCCGGATCGCCGCCGAGCACGGGCGTGTCGCCCTGCTCACGAACAACGGCCCGCTCGCCGGCCGCTGGATCCACACGTGGGCGCCGTCGCTGCCGCCGCTGTTCGGCGAGCACCTCGACACCACCAGCAACTTCGGCGCGCGCAAGCCCGAACCCGAGGTGTTCGAGCGGGCCCTCGCCCACCACGGCGCCGCCCCCGAGGACACCTTCTTCGCCGACGACATGCCCGAGAACGTCGCGGGGGCGCGCAGCGTCGGCATCCACGCCGTGCTGGTCGAGCACGACACGGACCTGCGGGACGCCGTCCGCGCGTTCGTGGCCGACCGGCACGACACCCTGGAGGCTCGGCTCACCTCCGCCTAGCGCGTGGCGGTGGTCGTGCGGTCGCGACCCGTCAGGTCGACGTGCGTCTCCGGGGACCGGAACCCCCGGCGCGCCAGGACCTGCCGCACGGCTGCGCCCTGCGGTTCGGCGTGCTCGACGACGAGCAGTCCGCCGGGCACGAGCAGCCGCCAGGCCGTCTCGGTGAGGGCCCGGACCGCGTCGAGGCCGTCCACTCCCCCGTACAGCGCGAGCGCCGGGTCGTGGTCACGCACCTCGGGGTCGATCGGGACCGCGTCGTCCGGCACGTAGGGCGGGTTCGACACCACGACGGACACGGAGCCGTCGAGCTCCGGGAACGCGTCGGCCAGGTCGCCCTCGACCAGGCGCACCGTCCCGCCGTACGTGGCGACGTTGCGCCGGGTCCAGGGCAGCGCGTCGGCGGATCGTTCGACCGCGTACACGAGTGCGTTCGGCACCTCGGTGTCCATCGCGATCGCGATCGCACCGCTGCCGGAACCCAGGTCGACGGCGATCGGCTCCGGCACCGCCGTTGCCCGCAGCGCGTCGATGCCGAACTGCACGACGGACTCGGTCTCGGGGCGTGGGACGAACACCCCGGGTCCGACCGCGAGCGTCAGCGCACGGAAGTGGGCCTCGCCGGTGATGTGCTGCAGCGGCTCGCGGGTGGCACGGCGGGCGACGGCCTGGCGGAACCGCTCGACGTGCTCCCCCGCGATCGCGCCGCCGATCATCGCACGGGCCTGCACGGCGCCGCGCGAGGTGTCGGTCGCCCACGCGAGCAGCAGCTCGGCGTCCACACGCGGCGTCGGGACGCCGTTCCCCACGAGCGCAGCGGTCGCCTCGTCGAGGAGGCGATCTGCCGCGAACGTGGGTCCGGTCGACGTGGGTCGGCTGTCGGAGGTGATCCGGGCCTCCAGGCTGGTCCTAGGCGGTCTGGTCGCCGACGGCGGCCAGACGTGCCTCTTCGTCCGCACGGATGGCCGACTCGATGACGGGCTCGAGCGCACCGTTCATCACGCGGTCCAGGTCGTACGCCTTGTACCCGGTGCGGTGGTCCGCGATCCGGTTCTCCGGGAAGTTGTAGGTCCGGATCCGCTCCGAGCGGTCCATGCCCCGGATCTGCGACCGACGGGCGTCCGACGCCAGGGCGTCGAGCTCCTCCTGCTGCTTCGCCAGGATGCGGGCACGCAGGACGCGCATCCCCGCCTCCCGGTTCTGCAGCTGCGACTTCTCGTTCTGCATCGCCACCGTGATGCCGGTCGGCAGGTGGGTGATGCGCACCGCGGAGTCCGTCGTGTTGACGGACTGGCCACCGGGGCCGGACGAGCGGTAGACGTCGATCTTCAGGTCGTTCTGGTTGATCTCGACCTCTTCGGGCTCGTCGACCTCGGGGAAGACGAGCACACCCGTCGTCGAGGTGTGGATGCGCCCCTGGGACTCGGTCGCCGGCACACGCTGGACACGGTGCACGCCACCCTCGTACTTGAGGTGCGCCCACACGCCCTGGGCCGGGTCGGTCGAGTTCGACTTGATCGCGACCTGGACGTCCTTGTAGCCGCCGAGGTCGCTCTCGGTGCGCTCGAGGAGCTCGGTCTTCCAGCCCTTGGACTCGGCGTAGTGCGAGTACATGCGCAGCAGGTCGGCCGCGAACAGCGCCGACTCCTCGCCGCCTTCGCCGCCCTTGATCTCCATGATGACGTCGCGACCGTCGTCCGGGTCGCGCGGGACGAGCAGGCGACGCAGGCGCTCCTGGCGCTCGGCGAGCTGCTCCTCGAGCCCGGGGACCTCGTCCGCGAACGCCGAGTCCTCCTTCGCGAGCTCCCGGGCGGCGGCGAGGTCGTCCCCCGCCGCCGTCCAGGACTCGTAGGCGGACTTGATCCGGTTCAGCTCGGCGTAGCGCCGGTTGACCTTCTTCGCCCGGGCCGCATCGGCGTGGAGCGCGGGGTCCGACAGCTGCTGCGTCAGGTCCTCGTGTTCCGCCAGCAGCCCTGCCACCGACTCGAACACGCGTTACTCCTGGTGTCCGGCGTGGTGCCCGGTCGCGGGGACCGACTTCTGCACCTGCACCAGGAACTCGACGTTCGACTGCGTCTCCCTGAGGTTCCGCAGCACGATCTCGAGCGCCTGCTGCGGGTCGAGCCCGGCCAGGGCACGACGCAGGCGCCAGGTGATCGTGACCTCGTCGGCGGAGAGCAGCTGCTCCTCGCGACGGGTGCCCGAGGCGTTCACGTCGACGGCCGGGAAGATCCGCTTGTCCGCGAGGTGGCGGTTCAGGCGCAGCTCCATGTTGCCGGTGCCCTTGAACTCCTCGAAGATCACCTCGTCCATCTTCGACCCGGTCTCGACGAGCGCTGTGGCGAGGATGGTCAGCGAGCCGCCGTTCTCGATGTTGCGGGCGGCGCCGAAGAAGCGCTTGGCCGGGTACAGCGCGGCGGAGTCGACGCCACCGGAGAGCACGCGGCCCGACGGCGGGGTGGACAGGTTGTACGCGCGGCCCAGGCGGGTGATCGAGTCGAGCAGCAGGACCACGTCGTGGCCCAGCTCGACCAGGCGCTTCGCACGCTCGATGGCGAGCTCGGCGACCGTGGTGTGGTCCTCGGCGGGGCGGTCGAAGGTCGAGGCGATGACCTCGCCCTTCACCGTGCGCTGCATGTCGGTGACCTCTTCGGGCCGCTCGTCGACCAGCACGACCATCAGGTGCGCCTCGGGGTTGTTCTTCGAGACCGCGTTCGCGATGGCCTGCAGCACGACGGTCTTGCCGGCCTTGGGCGGCGAGACGATCAGGCCGCGCTGGCCCTTGCCGATCGGCGACACCAGGTCGATGATCCGCGTGCTCAGCTTCTCCGGAGCGGTCTCGAGACGCAGGCGCTCGTTCGGGTACAGCGGCGTGAGGTCCTGGAAGTCGACGCGAGCGCCGGCCTCGTCAGCGGTCTGGCCGTTGATCGTGTCGATCTTGACCAGCGCGTTGTACTTCTGGCGGCTCTGCTGCTCGTTGTCACGCGGCTGCTTGATCGCACCGACGACGGCGTCGCCCTTGCGCAGGTGGTACTTCTTCACCTGGCCCAGGGAGACGTAGACGTCGCTCGGACCCGGCAGGTACCCGGTCGTCCGCACGAAGGCGTAGTTGTCGAGGACGTCGAGGATGCCCGCGACCGGGATCAGGACGTCGTCCTCGGTGATCTCCGGCTCGAACTCGTCGTTCTGCCCGCCGCGGCCGCGCTTGCGGTCGCGCTGACGGCGGCTGCGACCGTTCTCGGCCTCGTCCTCCTGGCGGCGCTGCCCGTCCTCGCGCTGGGCCTGCGCCTGCGCCTGGCCGTTCTGCTGCTGGTTCTGGTTCGGCGCCTGCTTCTGCTGACCCTGCTGCTTCTGGCGGCCGTTCTGCTGCTTCGGCTGCTGGTCGGCCTGGTCCTCGGCGTCGTCCTGCTTCGCGTCGGCGTGGTTCTGGGCCTGGTTCTGGTTCTGGTTCTGGTTCTGGTTGCCACGACCGTTCTGGCGGCCGTTCTGCTGCTGGTCATCGGCCTGCTGCTCGCCCGACTGCTCGGCGTTCTGCCCACGGCCACGGCCGCGACCACGGCTGCGACGGCCGCGACGGGGGCCGCCGTCGGCGTCGTTCTGCTGGTCGCCGTGCTGGTCGGTGCCCTGCTGGTCGTCGGCCTGGTCGTCATGACCGGCCTGGTCCTGCTGCTCGGCCGACTGCGGCCGCGACGCCGACTGCGGCTGCGGCTGCAAAGCCGACTGCGACTGGGACGGTGCGCCGGACTGGGGCTGCTCCGGCTGCTCGGTCGACTGGGCCGGCTCGGCCTTCTGCCCGCGACGACGGCGCTGGCCACCCGACTGGGCTTCCTGCGCGTCCTTCTCGGCGCGGACCTGGTCGAGGCCCGCGAGCAGGTCCTCGGTGCCGGTGTGGCCGTGGTTGGTGTGGTCGGCCGCGGTGGTCGGGGCCGTCGTCACGGTGCCGCCGGACGTGGCACGACGCGAGCGACGAGCACGCGAGGGTGCCTCGGTGTCGGCAGTGGGTGCCTCGGCGCTGGGGGCTTCGGCGCTGGGGGCTTCGGCGCTGGGGGCCTCGGTCGGTGTCTGGCTCTTCGGCGCGCGTGACCGCGGCGCACGGGCCGCGGCGGGGATCGCCTCGTCCGTCGGTGCCACGGCGTCGGGCTCCGGCAGGGTCAGGGTCTCGGACGCCGCAGCGGCACCGGCGCCGGTCGCGGAGTCGGCGGGACGGCGGTCCTCGATCGAGGCGATGAGGTCGCCCTTGCGCAGCTTCGAGAGCCCGGTGATGCCGAGGGCGGACGCGATCCGCTGCAGTTCCGGCAGACGGAGTGCGCGCAGGTCGCTGGGGATCTCCACCGAGGCGGTGGAGTTGTTGACGTTGGTCACAGTGCTGTGTTCCTTCCGAACCGCAGAGCGCGGAGAGTTTCCACCGACTTCCCGCGCGGATGCAACAGCATCGTGAGTGCGACGGCCGCCGTTCAGACGACGGACCGGGAAGCGGTGATCTGAGGGAGATCACACCTGCGGGGACCTGGAGTTCATGCTGGCTGGTTCGTGCTGGCACGGTGTTCATGCCGGCTCGAAGCCGCGCTACGAGCGTCCGAGGTCGTTCGCCGGGTGCGCGTTCACTGTAGCACCACCGAGATCGACGGCCAGCATGAGCGGCCGCCAGGTGGTTTCGGCGTGTCGTTCCAGCAGCGCCGCCGCGGTCAGACGCTGCGCCGGGTCGCTGCCGAGCACGAGCAGGCTGGGTCCGGCGCCGGAGACGACGGCGGCCAGGCCGTGCTGCCGGAGCAGGCGGATGAGCACGTCGGTCTCGGGCATCGCACTCGCGCGGTACGTCTGGTGCAGTCGGTCCTCGGTCGCGGCGAGCAGGAGCTCGGGGCTCTGGATCAGCGCGGCGACGAGCAGCGCCGAGCGCGACACGTTGAACGCGGCATCGGCGTGCGGCACGCTGTCGGGCTGCAGGGACCGCGCGAGCTTCGTCGACAGCGTGGAGGTCGGCACGAAGACCACGGGCGAGACGCCGCGGTGCACCAGCAGGCGCTTGTACGCGGGACCGTCGGGTGTCATCCACGCGATCGTCAGGCCGCCGAACAGCGCCGGTGCGACGTTGTCCGGATGCCCCTCCATCTCGGTGGCGAGCGTCAGCAGGGTCGAGGCGTCGAGGTCGACGATCCCCTCGAGCAGCCCCCGCGCGGCCATCAGTCCGGCGACGATCGCGGCGGCGGAGGACCCCAGACCGCGGCCGTGCGGGATCGCGTTGACCGCGCTGAGCTCGAGACCGGGCTGCTCGACTCCGGCATGCTCGAGACCACGACGGACCGCGCGCACCACCAGGTTCGTGTCGTCGGTCGCGACCTCACCCGCCCCGACCCCCTGCACCGTGACCGTCGCGCCCGGTTGCGGCCGCACGCGGACCTCGACCTCGTCGTAGAGCGAGAGCGCCAGCCCCAGGGAGTCGAACCCCGGGCCGAGGTTGGCCGAGGTCGCCGGCACGCGGACGCGCACCGCCCGTCCGGCCGGTACGGCGATGCGGGCGGTCGAGCCCCGTCCCGCTCCGGACGGACGGTCGGTGCTCACGCGGCGCCGACCAGTCCGAGCACGTCGGCGATCGCCGCGGTGTCGACGGGCACGCTCGTCGGGGTGACGTCGCCGCCGTCCTCGGTCTTGAGCGCCCACTGCGGGTCCTTGAGGCCGTGGCCGGTGACCGTGATGACGACCTTCGCGCCCTTCGGGACCTGGCCGGCGTCGGCACGCTCGAGCAGTCCGGCGACGCCGATGGCCGACGCGGGCTCGACGAAGACCCCGACCTCGGCCGACAGGATCCGGTGCGCGGCGAGGATGCCGGCGTCACTGATCGCGCCGAAGTAGCCGTCCGTCTCCTCGCGGGCCTCGAGCGCGTACTTCCACGACGCCGGGTTGCCGATGCGGATCGCCGACGCGATGGTCTCGGGGTGCGGGACGACCTCGCCCGACACGATCGGGGCGGCGCCGGCGGCCTGGAACCCGAACATGCGCGGCATCCGGCTGGAGCGGCCGGCGGCGACGTCCTCGCGGTAACCGCGCGAGTAGGCGGTGTAGTTGCCGGCGTTGCCGACCGGCAGGAAGTGGAAGTCCGGGGCGTCGCCCAGGACGTCGACGACCTCGAACGCCGCGGTCTTCTGGCCCTCGATGCGGTCGTTGTTGACCGAGTTGACCAGGTGCACCGGGTAGTTTGCAGCGAGGTCGCGCGCGATGTCGAGGCAGTCGTCGAAGTTGCCCTGCACCTGCAGCAGCTGGGCGTCGTGCGCGACGGCCTGGCTGAGCTTGCCCATCGCGATCTTGCCCTCGGGCACGAGCACCGCGGCGGTGATGCCGGCGTGCGTGGCGTACGCGGCGGCAGAGGCGCTCGTGTTGCCGGTCGACGCGCAGATGACCGCCT
This sequence comes from Curtobacterium sp. MCLR17_007, assembly GCF_003234655.2. Classification (NCBI taxonomy): domain Bacteria; kingdom Bacillati; phylum Actinomycetota; class Actinomycetes; order Micrococcales; family Microbacteriaceae; genus Curtobacterium; species Curtobacterium sp. MCLR17_007. The sequence goes on from NZ_CP126271.1 coordinate 2,162,753, forward strand.
TGGCCCCGTGCTCGACGGCCTTCGAGATCGCCATCGTCATGCCGCGGTCCTTGAACGACCCCGTCGGGTTCATGCCCTCGAACTTGATCCAGACGTCGGCACCGGTGCGCTCGGACAGTCGGCGTGCCGGGATGAGCGGCGTGCCGCCCTCGCCCAGCGTGACGATGGGCGTCGCCTCGGTCACGTCGAGTCGGTCGGCGTACTCGCGCAGGACTCCCTGCCACTGGTGGGCCATCGGGGTTCTCTCTCTGTCGGTGGTGCGGTGCTGGTGGTGGTCTGGGTCAGGGCCCGGGCCCCGGCATGGGGCTTGGTCTTGGTCTGGGTCAGGCGCCGATGACGCGCAGGACGCTCGTGACCTCGGTGACGACGTCCTCGCCGCGCAGGGCGACGACCGTGTCGGCGAGGTCCGATTCGCGCGCCTGGTGGGTGCCGATGACCAGGGTCGCCGTGCCGCCGTCGCCGTGGGCGCTCGACTGCTCGACCGTCTCGACGCTGACGCCGTGTGCCGCGAGGATGCCCGCGACGGTCGAGAGCACCCCGGGGGCGTCGGCCACGAGCAGGGTGATCTGGTAGCTCGTGCGGACCGTGCCGATCGGGAACACCGGCAGGGCGGACTGCGTCGACTCGGCGATGCCGGGGCCACCGATGACGTGTCGGCGGGCGGCCGAGACCAGGTCGCCGAGCACGGCCGAGGCCGTCTCGACCCCGCCGGCACCTGCGCCGTAGAACATCAGGTCGCCGGCGGCCTCGGCCTCGACGAACACGGCGTTCTTCGCGCCGTGGACGCTGGCGAGCGGGTGCGACTCGGGCACCAGTGCCGGGTAGACCCGCGCGCTGACGCCTTCGCGGCCGTCGGCATCGGTCAGCCGCTCGCAGGTCGCCAGGATCTTCACCACGTAGCCGGCCTTGCGCGCGGCCCGGACCTGCTCGATCGTGATCGCGGTGATGCCCTCGCGGTGCACGGCGACGAGCGGCACCGAGGTGTGGAACGCGATCGACGCGAGGATCGCCGCCTTCTGCGCGGCGTCGTACCCCTCGATGTCGGCCGTCGGGTCGGCCTCGGCGTACCCCAGCTCGGTCGCGGTGGCGAGCGCGTCCTCGAAGGTGCTGCCCTGCCGGTCCATCAGGTCGAGGATGAAGTTCGTCGTGCCGTTGACGATGCCCATGATCCGGACGATGCGGTCGCCGGCGAGCGAGTCGTGCAGCGGACGGATGATCGGGATCGCCCCGGCGACGGCGGCCTCGTAGTAGAGCTGTGCGCCGACCTGCTCAGCCGCGGCGAAGAGCTCGGGTCCGTGTGTGGCGAGCAGGGCCTTGTTGCCGGTCACGACGTCGGCCCCCGACTGCAGCGCCTGCAGCACGAGGGTGCGTGCGGGCTCGATGCCGCCGATCAGCTCGACCACGATGTCCGCTCCGAGGATGAGCGACTGCGCGTCCGTCGTGTACAGCTCGCGCGGCAGGTCGACGTCGCGCTGGGCGTCGAGGTCGCGGACGGCGATGCCCACGAGTTCGAGCCCGGCGCCGGCGCGCGAGGCGAGCTCGTCACCGTGCTCGAGCAGGAGGCGTGCGACCTGCGAACCGACGGAGCCGGCTCCGAGCAGCGCGACGCGGACGTTGCGGTATTCGATCATGTGGTGCGTTTCTTCCGGGTCTCGGGTCTCACCGTGCGGCATCGGCTGCGGCCATCGGTGACACCCCGGTGTCGCGGGCGAGGAGGTCGTCGATGCCCTCGCCACGGACGAGGATACGGGCTCGCCCGTCGGCCACCGCGACGACCGGCGGACGGCCGACGTGGTTGTAGTTGCTCGCGAGGCTCCAGCAGTAGGCACCGGTCGCCGCGACCGCCAGCAGGTCGCCGCGGTGCACGTCGCCGGGCAGGTACTCGTCGTGGACCACCACGTCGCCGCTCTCGCAGTGCTTGCCGACCACACGGGTCAGGACCGCGTCGGCGTCCGAGGTGCGGGCGAGCCGCGCCGTGTACTCGGCACCGTAGAGCGCCGGGCGGGCGTTGTCGCTCATGCCCCCGTCGACGGAGACGTAGGTGCGCGTGGCACTGCCACCGCCGTCGACCTCGAGCTGGACGGGCTTGATCGTGCCGACCCGGTAGAGCGTGACGCCGGCGGGTCCGACGATGTACCGCCCCGGCTCGACCGCGACGTCCGGCACGGGGATGTCCCGCTCGGCGCAGGCCTCGGCCACGATGGCCGCCAGCGCGTCGGCGATGTCCTCGGGTTCGAACGCCGAGTCGGCATCGGTGTAGTCGATGCCCCAGCCGCCGCCGAGGTTGAGCTCGGGCACCGGACCCGTGCGCACCAGCGTGGCGTGCACGTCCATCAGGCGACGTGCGGCTTCGCGGAACCCGGACTCGTCGAAGATCTGCGAGCCGATGTGCGAGTGCAGCCCGACGAACGCCAGCGACGGGAGGGCGCGGATCGCCTCGGCCGCCTGCACCGCCTCGGTCAGGGGGATGCCGAACTTCTGGTCTTCGCGCGCCGTCGCCAGGTACTCGTGGGTCGAGGCGTGCACACCGCTGTTGATCCGGATGCGCACCCGCTGGACGACGCCGGCGGCTCGGGCGGCATCCGCGACGCGACCGATCTCCTCGTGCGAGTCGAGCACGATCGTGCCGAGACCGATCTCGACCGCCCGGGCGATCTCGGCGTCGGACTTGTCGTTGCCGTGGAAGCCCATCAGCGCGGGGTCGGCGCCGCCGGCCAGAGCCACAGCGATCTCACCGGCGGTGCAGACGTCGAGTCGCAGGTCCGCTTCGGTCATCCACGCGGCGACCTGGGTCGTGAGGAACGCCTTGGCGGCGTAGTAGACGTGCGCGCGGCTGCCGATGCGCCCGAACGCCTCGGTGAACGCGTTCCGCACCCGGACCGCACGCGACTGCACGTCGTGCTCGTCGACCACGTAGAGCGGGGTGCCGAACTGCTCGACGAGGTCGGTGGCGGTGATGCCGCCCACCGCCAGGGAGCCGTCGTCGGTCCGCGTCGCGGAGGCCGGCCAGATCCGCGCGGTCAGCGCGGAGGCGTCAGCCGGGGACCGCAGCCGCGGCGGGGCAAGTGGGTTCTCGCTCACGGGACCCGATCCTAGCGAGCCGAGCGGGGCCTCCCGTCCGGCGGCACGCGACCTGTGGACAGGTCAGCAGGTGCCCGTGGTCTGCAGTCCCTGCTCGCTGAGCGGCAGCTGGTCCGCGGTGATGCGCACCTCGGCACGGGACGCCGTGACGTCGAGCGAGCGGACCCGGAGCGCCTCCGGCAGGAACTTGGCGGTGCAGACCGGCACCGGTGTGTCCGTGACGCCCGGGATGCTGTCCACCTTGAGGTCGAGCGCCGAGTTCGTGATGCGCACCGTCTTCGGTGTGATCGTGATGCCCCTGCCGTCGCTCTGCGCCGTCACCGACCCCTGCGCCAGGTACCCGATGTCGTACCCGAGCACCGCGGTCGACCCGGACAGCTGCACCCCGCCGTCGGTGAGCGAGAGCCGGTCGAAGAGCGGACTGTACTTCGCCAGGTCCTTGACGCTGCCGGAGGCGAGCGTCACCGTGCCGTCGACGTCGTGCACGTCGCCCTTGCCGTCGACCGGGACGTCGTGCACCGTGACGTCGGCGGCGAGCGGGATGCCGTCGACCGTGATCCTGCGTGACGAGATCGAGACGTCGTCGAGCGTGCCACTGATGAGCTGCGGGATGACCACACCGTCGGCGTGCGCCTGCACCGTGCCCTTCGTGCCCTCCGGCAGCGACTGTTCGACCTGCTGCGCGATGATCCGGTCCACCACGCCGCGCAGGACGAACTCCGCCACGACGACGAGCACGGCGAGGACCACGACGATGACGAGGACCACGATGGTCACGGTGCGGCCGCGGTGGCGCGACTCCGGGGTTGCGGTGGCGGTGGACATACGTCCCACCCTGCCAGCGTCCACCGTCAGCCACCCGGGAGGCCCGGGTCGCGTCCGGCAGGCGCCGTCGCGCGGCGGTGCCGTCGCGCGGAGGTGCGGTCGCGCGGCGGGCGCGGTCGCGCGGTACCGCGGTCGCGGTCGCGCCGAGGTGCGGTCCCGCGGTCGCGGTGCGGATCGGTGTCGCACAACAGGAAGCAGCTCGCACCACGGGATCACGTGGTGCGAGCTGCGTTCCGTTGTGCGACGTCGGCCGACCGTGCTGCCGCGGCGCGTGGCACTACATGCGCTCGGGAGCGCTCACCCCGAGCAGGCCGAGGCCGTTCCGCACGACCTGGCCGGTCGCGTCGTTCAGCCAGAGCCGGGTGCGGTGCAGGTCCGTCACGGGCTCGTCGCCGAGCGGCGTGACGCGGCAGGCATCGTACCAGCGGTGGTACAGCCCGGCGAGCTGCTCGATGAAGCGGGCGATGCGGTGCGGCTCGCGGAGTTCGGCGGCGCGGCGCACCACGCTCGGGTACTCCGCCAGGGCGCCGAGGAGCGCGCTCTCGGTGTCGTGGGTCAGCAGCGCGGCGTCGAACACCGACCGGTCGACACCGGACGCGGCGGCGTTCCGCGCGACCGACTGCGTGCGGGCGTGGGCGTACTGGACGTAGAAGACGGGGTTGTCGTTCGTGCGCTTGGTCAGCAGGTCGAGGTCGATGTCGATCGCGGTGTCGCTGGCGAACCGCACGAGCGAGTACCGGCCTGCGTCGACCCCCACGGCGTCGACGAGGTCCTCCATCGTGACCACCGTGCCGTTGCGCTTGGACATGCGCATCGGCTCGCCGTCCTTGAGGAGGTTCACCATCTGGCCGATGAGGATCTCGAGGTTCGTGCCCGGTTCGTCACCGAACGCCGCACACATCGCCATCATGCGACCGACGTAGCCGTGGTGATCGGCGCCGAGCATGATCAGGTTCCGCTCGAACCCGCGCTCGCGCTTGTCGAGGTAGTACGCCAGGTCGCCGGCGATGTACGCGGGCTCACCGTCGGACTTGATGACCACGCGGTCGCGGTCGTCGCCGAAGTCGGTCGTGCGCAGCCACAGTGCACCCTCGGCCTCGTACATCTTGCCGAGCGACCGCAGCCGCTCGATGGCGCGCTCGACGGCCTTCGACTCGTGCAGCGCGTTCTCGTGGAAGTAGACGTCGAAGTCCACACCGAACTCGTGCAGTGACTGCTTGATGTCGGTGAACATGAAGTCGACGCCCTCGCGGCGGAACAGCTCCTGCGCCTCGGCACGGGGCAGGTCGCGGACGTCACCGTCGTACGTCGCCATCACCCGCGCGGCGATCTCGCCGATGTAGGCACCGCCGTAGCCGTCCTCGGGCGTGGGCTCGCCGAGCGCCGATGCCACGAGCGACCGGGCGAACCGGTCGATTTGGTTGCCGTGGTCGTTGAAGTAGTACTCGCGGGTGACGAGGCCGCCCTGCGCCTGGAAGACCCGCGCCAGGCTGTCGCCCACGGCCGCCCACCGCACGCCGCCCATGTGGATCGGGCCGGTCGGGTTCGCGGAGACGAACTCGAGGTCGATCCGGACGCCGTCGTACAGGTCCCCGCGGCCGAAGGCCTCGCCCTGGTCGACGATCGTGCGGGCGACCTCGCCAGCGGCGGCAGCCTCGAGCGTGATGTTGATGAAGCCCGGGCCGGCGACGTCGACCGACGCGACACCGTCGAGCTCGGTCAGCTCGCCGGCGATCTCGGTCGCGAGCGCACGCGGGTTCGTGCCGAGGCGCTTCGCCAGCTGCATCGCCGCGTTCGACGCCCAGTCGCCGTGCGCCCGGTTCTTCGGCCGCTCGAGCGCTGCGTGCGACTCCTGGACCGTCACGGTGTCGGAGGCCCCACGTCGGTCGACGATCCCGGTCAGGATCGACAGGTACGCGGTGGAGAGTTCGGCAGGAGTCACGGCATACGAGTCTACCGGGGACATGCAGCATCATGGGCCGCATGACCACCCGACGACCCGCCCGGGCGATCAGCGTCGCTGCGCTCGCCGTCCCAGCCGCCCTCGTCCTCGCCGCCTGCTCCGGTGGCGGCGCCTCCCCCACGACCTCACCGAGTGCCGCGACCGGCAGCAGCGTCGACCAGACGTGCGCACAACTCGTCCCCGCGGAGACGTTCACGGTCTACGGCGAACGGTTCACCCGCGACACGTCGGCGACACCCGCCAAGGGCTCCCCCGCGGCCCGCATCGCCGAGCAGCACGGCCGGGTGTGCGTCTGGCAGGAGGCCGACGACCCCTCGGTCACGATCACCCTGGCCGTCGCCGAACTGCCTGAGAAGTCGCTCACGAACCTGAAGGACGCGCTGTTCGACCGGGGTGGCTCGGTCCCGACCTACACGGTCGAGGGGTACTTCGCCCTGACCCACGACGTCGGCCGTGCGGACGCCTTCGCCGACCCGTACTGGATCACCACGTCGTCGACCCTCTTCACCGAACCGGGCACCGCACAGCCCGTCGTCGACGCCGCCCGCCAGGCACTCACACCGAGCGCGTCGGCCACGCCAGCAGGCTGACCGGACGGGAGGCCCGGCTCGCCTCCGCACCGCGGCTGCCGCCCCGACGGGTGGTCCGGTCGGGCGGTGGGGACCTGCTACGGTTGATCACACCCCAGGGCCCCCATAGCTCAGGGGATAGAGCACTGCCCTCCGGAGGCAGGGGCGGAGGTTCGAATCCTCCTGGGGGCACAGAGACATTCCCGCGCAAGCTGTCGTCCTCGCTGCGCTCGGTCGGCAGCGCGCGACATCGCGGCAGGCCGCGACCAATCCCCGTGGGTACCGCCGGTAGACCAAGTCCGCCGCTGCGCTCGATCTGCTGCGATCGACATCGCGGCGGGCCGCGACCGTGGTCCGACGTCCAGCGTCATGTTCGAGGTCGCACGACTTGCCGCTCAGGTACGCCCAGGGTGCTCGAGTCGTCGGTACTGGGCGGCGAGATGCGCGAATTGTGGAACCTCGGGGCGGGCGGGTGTGCGGGTAGCGTCGCGGCCATGACGTTCGTGTTCCCGGAACCTGCGGTCGAGCCACTGCGGGGTGGGCCAGTCCTCCGCTGGGGCGTGATCGGTCCCGGGGAGATCGCGAACGACTTCACGGGCACGCTGCACGCCAACTCCGACCAGCGCGTCGTCGCCGTCGGCTCGCGGTCCGCCGAGCGCGCCGCCGCCTTCGCCGCACGCCACGGTGTGCCGTCCGCCCACGACTCGTACGAGGCCCTCGTCGCCGATCCCGCGGTCGACGTCGTCTACGTCGCGTCGCCTCACCCGCAGCACCTCGAACACGCCCTGCTCGCGATCGCGGCCGGCAAGCACGTCCTGGTCGAGAAGCCGATGACCACGTCCGGAGCCGACACCCGTCGCCTGGCCGCCGCGGCCCGCGAGGCCGGCGTGCTCGCGATGGAGGCCATGTGGACCCGGTACCTGCCGGGCACCACGGTCGTCGCGCGCCTGCTGGCCGACGGCACGCTCGGCGACGTCCGGCTCGCGACCGTCGACGTCGGTTGGCCGCACGACCCCGCTGACCCGGGCGACCGCATGTTCGACCCCGCCGCGGGAGGCGGTGCGCTGCTCGACGCCGGCGTCTACAGCCACTGGTTCGCACGCTTCGCCACCGGCGCCCCGGTGACCAGCCGCACGACCGGAGCGGTCTCGGACGGCGGGGTGGACCTCCAGTCCGTGACGGTGTCGCGCGCGACCGGCGGCGCGCAGGCCGTGGTGACCACGTCGATCACCGCGTGGACCCCCGGCCTGGCGATGATCGCGGGCAGCGCGGCGACCCTCCGGTACACCGACCACTTCGTGTTCCCGGCCTCGTTCGCGGTGCACCGTGGCGCAGACGCCGACCGCTGGTCCGAGCCGACCGGGCTGCGTGGCCGACAGGGACTGGTCTGGCAGGCCGCGGCGCTCGCGCGGTACGTCGCCGACGGCCGGACGGATTCACCGGTCCACTCGCTCAACGACGCGATCGGGGTCGCCGAAGCGCTCGACGCGGCCCGCGCGGCACTCGACGTTCCCCAGCAGGACACCTCGGCCCCCTAGGATCACGGGCCGGTCGGCCTGCACACGACCGGGAAGAGGACTCGATGACCGTCGCCACCGGGAACCCGCAGACCGAGCTCACCCGCGGTGGTGCCGCACCCGATGCGCGCACCCTGCTCGACGTGCTCCGTGCGACGGCGGAGGCGCATCCCGAGGCGTTCGCGCTCGAGGACGCCGACGGCGCGGTCGACTACCGGTCACTCGTGCAGCTCGTCGCGGGACGGGCCGACGACCTGGCCCGACGGGGCGTGCAGCCCGGCGACCGCGTGGGCATCCGGATCCCCTCGGGCAGCCGTGAGCTCTATGTCTCGATCCTGGCGGTGCTGGCCGCCGGAGCCGCCTACGTGCCCGTCGACGCGGACGACCCGGAAGAACGCGCGACGCTCGTGTTCGGCGAGGCGCGGGTCGCCGGCGTGATCGGTGCGGGCGGGGTGCTGCGGGCCTCTGGCCGTGCCGACGCGCCCGAGTCCCCCGTCGTCGACCCCGCGGCGAGCGCCACCGCACCCACCGCCGATGACGACGCGTGGGTCATCTTCACGTCGGGGTCGACGGGGGTGCCGAAGGGCGTCGCGGTGACCCACCGGTCGGCTGCGGCGTTCGTGGACGCCGAGGCCCGGATGTTCCTGCAGCAGGCGCCGATCGGGCCGGGCGACCGGGTGCTGGCCGGGCTCAGCGTGGCGTTCGACGCGTCGTGCGAGGAGATGTGGCTGGCGTGGGGGCACGGGGCGTGCCTGGTGCCGGCGCCGCGGTCGCTGGTGCGGACCGGGGTCGACCTCGGGCCGTGGTTGATCGTGCACGGGATCACCGTGGTGTCGACGGTCCCGACGCTGGCCGCGCTGTGGCCGGACGACGCCCTCGAGCAGGTGCGGTTGGTGATCTTCGGTGGGGAGGCCTGCCCGCCGGAGCTGGCCGCGCGGATCGCGAGCCGCGACCGGGAGCTCTGGAACACCTACGGTCCGACCGAGGCCACCGTCGTCGCGTGTGGTGCGCTGATGGACGGGTCCTCGCCGGTCCGGATCGGCCTGCCGCTCGACGGGTGGGACCTGGCGGTCGTGGACGCGGCCGGGCAGCGGGTCGCGCCGGGCGAGGTCGGGGAGCTCGTGATCGGTGGGGTGGGACTCGGTCGGTACCTCGACCCGGCGAAGGACGCCGAGAAGTACGCGCCGTTCCCGCAGCTCGGGTGGGACCGGGCGTACCGGAGCGGGGACCTGGTGCGGTACGACCCCGAGGGGCTGGTGTTCCAGGGTCGCGCGGACGACCAGGTCAAGCTCGGCGGTCGACGCATCGAGCTGGGCGAGGTCGACGCGGCGCTGCAGGCGCTCGACGGCGTGGCCGGGGGTGCGGCCGTCGTGCAGCGGACCCCCGCGGGCAACCAGGTGCTGGTCGGGTACGTCGCCCCGGTCGCCGGTGCCACGATCGACACGAGCGCCGCGAACGCCCGGTTGCGGCAGGAGCTGCCGGCGGCGCTCGTGCCGCTGCTGGCCGTGGTCGACTCGCTGCCGACCCGGACGTCGGGCAAGGTCGACCGTGCGGCACTCCCCTGGCCGCTGACCGGTGACGGGGCGACGGCGGCGCTCCCGCCGACCGTGACGTGGATCGCGGAGCGGTGGGCCGCGATCCTGGGCGTGCCGGTCACGGGCGAAGACGACGACTTCTTCGCGCACGGCGGCGGTTCGCTGACCGCGGCGCAGCTCGTCTCCGCCATCCGGGAGCGCTACCCCGCGACGACCGTGGCCGACGTCTACGACCACCCGCGGATCGGGGCCCTCGCGGACGCGCTCGACGCCTCGGGTCCCGTCGCGGCGGCGCACCGGGACGTGCGGCCCACACCGCCGGCGACGGGGATCGCGATGACGCTGCTCGGCCTGCCGGTGCAGGTGCTCCGCGGCCTGCGGGTCCTGACGTGGACGGCGCTGGTCGCCGAGGTCCTGCACGCGACGACGCTGCCGTTCCTGCCGACGCTGCCCTGGCCGGCGCTGGTGCTCGCGCTGCTGGTGTTCGTGACGCCGATCGGCAAGATGGCCGTGACGGTGGTGCTGGTACGGCTCGTGCTGCTCGGGGTCCGTCCGGGCGACCACCCCCGTGGCGGGTCGGTGCACGTGCGGGTGTGGCTCGCGGAACGGATCGCCGAGGCCGTCGACGGTCCCTCGACCGCGGGTGCGCCGTGGATCAACTACTACGCCCGTGCGCTCGGCGCGCGGATCGGGCAGGGCGTCGACCTGCACACGCTGCCCCCGGTGACCGGGATGCTCACCATCGGCAAGCGCGCGTCGATCGAACCCGAGGTCGACCTGGCCGGACACTGGGTGGACGGCGACGTCTTCCGGCTGGGCCGGGTGCGGGTCGGCCCGGACGCCGTCGTGCGCAGCCGCACCACCCTGCTGCCCGGCGCGGTCGTCGGCGCGGGCGCCGAGATCGAACCCGGTTCCGCCGTCACCGGGTCCGTGCCAGACGGCGAACGCTGGGCGGGATCCCCTGCGGAACGCGTCGGGTCGGCCCGGCACGGACGGGAGGAACGCCCCGCGCCCGGCCGGCGGTGGCTGGTCGCGTACGGGGCCGGCTCCGTGGCCGTGGCCGGGCTGCCGGTGGTCGGGGTCGCGGTGGGTCTGCTGGTCACCGCCGCCCTGGTCGGGCGCGCGCAGTCGTTGGGCTCCGCCGTCGGGCACGCGCTGGCACTCGTGCCGCTGGCCACGGTCGTCGCCGGGGTCGTGTACGCCGGCCTGGTCGTCGGCGTCGTCCGGCTGCTCGGCATCGGCCTGCACGAGGGTCGACACCCGGTGCGGTCGCGGATCGGGTGGCAGGCGTGGTGCACCGAGCGGGTCCTCGACGCGGCCCGCACGCTGCTGTTCCCGCTGTACGCCAGCCTGGTGACGCCCCTGTGGCTCCGGCTGCTCGGGGCACGGGTCGGACGGAACACCGAGATCTCCACGGTGTTGCTGCTGCCGTCCCTGACCCAGATCGCGTCGGGGGCGTTCCTGGCCGACGACACGATGGTCGCCACCTACGAGCTCGGTGGTGGTCGGGTGACGATCGGCAGGTCGAAGGTCGGTCGCCGGGCGTTCCTCGGCAACAGCGGCATGACGGGCGCGGGACGGTCCGTCCCGCGCGAGGCCCTGGTCGCGGTGCTCTCCGCCGTCCCGAAGAAGGCCAAGCGCGGGTCCTCGTGGCTCGGCTCCCCGCCCGTGCGACTGCGGCGCGCGGTCACGACGTTCGACGAGGAACGCACCTTCCGTCCGTCCCGCGGGCTCCGTGTCGCCCGCGGCTGCTGGGAGCTCCTGCGGCTCGTCGCCCCGATGGTGTCCGGCGCGATCGCGCTCGCCGTCTGCGGGACCCTGCTGGCGTCGTGGTCCGCCGTCGGGTTCGGGTGGACGGTCCTGCTCACCGCGCCGGTCCTCGTCGTCGCCGGTGCCGTCGCCGCCGTGGTGTCGACCGCCGCCAAGTGGGCGTTCGTCGGCCGGATCGCCGCGCGGGAACACCCGCTGTGGTCCTCGTTCGTCTGGCGGAACGAGGTGCAGGACACCTTCGTGGAGACCGTCGCCCGTCCGTGGTTCGCCGAACAGGCGACGGGGACGCCGGCGCTCGCCGCGTGGCTGCGCAGCCTGGGGGCGACGATCGGACGCGGGGTGTGGTGCGAGACGTACTGGCTGCCCGAGGCCGACCTGGTCACGATCGGCGACGGGGCGACGGTCTCCCGCGGGACGGTCGTGCAGACACATCTGTTCCACGACCGGGTGATGCAGCTCGACACCGTGACGGTCGACGCCGGCGGCACGCTCGGTCCGCACAGCGTGATCCTGCCGGCGGCCGGCATCGGTGCCGGAGCGACGGTCGCGCCGGCGTCGCTCGTGATGCGTGGCGAGCAGGTGCCGGCCGGGACCTCGTGGGCGGGCAACCCGATCTCGCCGTGGGACAGCGCCCCGTGGACACCCCTCGTCGCCGCCCCGGTCCCCGACTCCGTCGTCGTGGCAGACTGACCGGCACCGTGAAGCCGATCACCACCGCCGCGCCGACGGCCGCCGACCCCGACCCGTACACGCCGCACAGCGGTGACCGCCGCTGGAGCGCGAGCCACTACGAGCTCCGCGTCGACTACCGCGTCGCGACGAACCGGTTCGACGGCACCGCGACGATCACGGCGACCGCGGACACGGCGCTGGACCGGGTCGTGCTCGACCTGCACGGGATGTCGGTGGACCGGGTCGACGTCGACGGGGTCCGCGCGAAGAAGACCTCGTCCGGCATCCACAAGCTGACGGTTACACCGGCCACGCCGATCGATGCCGGTGCGGAGTTCACCCTGCACGTGCGCTACCGGGGTGCCCCGCGGCCCCTGCGCAGTCCGTGGGGACAGATCGGGTGGGAGGAGCTGACCGACGGTGTCATCGTCGCCGCCCAGCCCACCGGTGCGCCGTCCTGGTTCCCATGCAACGACCGGCCCGACGACAAGGCCACCTACCGCTTCGAGATCACCTGCGAGGCCGGGTACGACGTCGTCGCGAACGGCCAGCTGCTCGGCAAGGAGCGCGCCGGGCGCGGGACGCGCTGGACCTTCGCCACGACCGAGCCGATGGCGACGTACCTGGCGACGGTGCAGATCGGTCGCTACCGCACGCACGAACTCCGCGGCGGACCGGTCCCCGTCACCCTGCACCACCCGGCTGACCTGGCCTCGGCGGCGAAGACCGACTTCGGGCAGGTCCCCGAGATGCTCGCCCTGTACGCCGACCGGTTCGGCCCCTACCCGTTCCCCGCCTACGGCGTCGTGGTGACCGACGACGAGCTGGAGATCCCGCTCGAGGCCCACGGGCTGGCCGTGTTCGGCCGCAACCACGTCGACGGCGAGCACGGCACCGACCGGCTCATCGCGCACGAGCTCGCCCACCAGTGGTTCGGCAACTCCGTGACGCTCGGTCGCTGGCGGGACATCTGGCTGCACGAGGGCTTCGCCTGCTACGCCGAGTGGCTCTGGTCCGAGCACCGCGGCGGTGACACGGCCGACGCCCTGGCAGCGCAGCACCGCGCCGGCCTGCTCGAGCAGCCCGCGGACCTGGTCGTCGGGGACCCGGGCGCGGCGGACATGTTCGATGACCGCGTCTACAAGCGCGGCGCCCTGGCCCTGCACGCGCTGCGTCGGACCCTGGGTGACGAGGCGTTCTTCTCCGGACTCTGGACCGTCACGGACCGGCACCGCCACGGCACGGTCGCACCGGACGACGTCGTCGACGCCTTCGTCGAGGCGTCCGGCACCGACGCCGACCGGGTCCGAGCAGTCCTCGGCCCGTGGGTCGACGAGCCGACCGTGCCCGAGCTGCCCTAGCCGCTGACGTTGCCCCTGCGGCTGACGTTGCCGCTGCCGCTGCCGCTGCCGCTGCCGCTGCCGACGGGACGCTCCCAGAGCGCGACGGTGCTCTCGAACCGGTCGTACCGGTGCGGCTGCACGACGCCGTTCGGCCGGTAGCCGAGGGCGCGCCAGAACGGCTCCGCGACCGCGGCGTTGGTCGCCACGATCCCCAGCCGGATCCGCTCGACACCGCTGACACCGCGGACCCGGGCGAGCACCGCGTCGTGCATGCTCCGGCCGAGGCCCTGTCCGTGGCGCCTGCCGTGCACGACGAGCAGCCCGATGTACGCGGTCGCCGGGTCGGGGTACCCGATCAGGACGTCGGCGAAGGCCACCAGCTCCGGGCCGTCCCACAGCCCGATGCCCAGCTTGCCCGCCGGGTCGAACCCCGGCGGCACCGTGATGAGGGCGGAGAGTGCGTCGGACGGCCCCGGCGGGTAGCCGGTCACCCGCTCGGAGTAGGTCGGCACCGACTCGAGCAGCTGCTGCAGGGCATTGACGTCGTCGGCGGCGAGGTCGCGGACGGCGGACGGCCCCCGGTGGTCCTCGACCTGGACCGGGCCGGTGCAGGACACCGCGACCACCAGGTCCTCGTCGAGCCAGCGGACGTGCACGGGGTACTCGGCGGTGCCGAGGGTCGCTGCGCCCCGGGCGAGGTCGACGTCGACCGACGCGGGGTCGACCCGCAGGCCGCGCCCGTCGCGCTTGAGCACCGCTTCCTTGGCAGCCCAGCAGGCCGTCAACGCTGCCGGGTCACCGCCGGACCGTCGGAGCTCGCCGGGCGTGAACGCATCGTCGAGCGGTGCCGCGACCAGCCGGCTGCGGCGTTCGAGGTCGACACCGATCGCTCCATCGTCCACCCTCGGTGGCGCGGGCGTCCGGTTGCCGGGCGTCGCCCTGCCGGAGGTCCGGGGGCCGACCGCGAGTGCGACCGCCCCGGGCGCCCTCGCCAGGCTGACCTCGACCGGCTCGCCGTCGACGGTCGCCCACGGGCGACCGTGGTCGGTGCCGCGGCAGTGCGGACACCGACGGCCGACGGCCGTCGTGGCGAGGTGCGCGCCGGTCACCGATGCGACGAACGCGCGCAGGGCCTCCCGGTCGGCCGCGTCGTCGGGACCGCGACCCGTCACGCGGACCGAGACCGCTGACTCATCCACGTCCCCACCGTACGGGTGCGGACGGAGCCGCGACGGTCGAGCGGACGACGAGACGCCGCCGGGGTCCGGCGGCGTCTCGGTCGGGTCGTTCATACTGGTGTGCTCGTCTAGGCGTGGGTGAGGGCGATCAGCGCCACGTTCATCGTGGAGTAGAGCCCCTCGGACCGGGTGGCCTGGCGGACGCGGCCCCGGAGGACCTCGTAGCGGCCGTCGTGCTCGCGCACGAAGCCGATCACGCCACTGGCGGGTGTTGACACCCGGTGGAAGCCGTCCTCGAGCGGGACGACCTCCGTGTTCATCGTACGTTCCATCTGTCGACCCCTTTCGTCGTCGAAACGGTCATGTCCGATCCTACTCCCGACGGGGGACAAGCGACGTCCCCGCACCACTCTCTCCACAGGTCCTGGGGGAATCCGACAGAACCGTGCGCCCCCTGGATAGACTCCGGGCGACGGCGCTCCTGGCGCGGTGACACCGGGGATCCGGGGCCGCGGCGCACGCGCTGCCGGACGGACGGAGAACGGATGCGAACGGTCCAGCGTGGATCGCACACCTGGCAGTTGGACACGGACGGCCCGACGGGCGGGCGGGGTACATCGGTGCGTGTCCGGTCCCGGCGCTGGGCGGCTCGCGTGGCCGCGGTGCTCGTCGCCGCGCTGATCGTGGTGGGTCCGGCCACGGCCGCCAGCGCCACGGCCCCGGTGCAGCTCGACGGCGCCTACGTCGTCGACGACGCCGGAGCGCTGACCTCCGCGCAACAGTCCTCGGTCGAGCGGGCCGTCCGCGACCTCGCCGACAAGACGAACACGCAGCTCTACGTCGTGTACGTCGACTCCTTCACGAACCCGTCGGACCACACCGCCTGGGGCGCGGCAACGCTGTCGCAGAACCAGATCGACTCGAACGGCATCCTGCTGTCGATCGCGACGCAGGCCCGTACGTACGACGTTCAGCAGACCAACGAGACCTCGATCAGCAGCTCCGACGTGCAGCAGGCCGTCAACGACGACCTGCTCCCCGGGCTGCGGGACGGCAACTGGTCCGGCGCGGCCACCGCGTTCGCGAACGGACTGTCGTCCTCGCAGGACCCGCCGGACCTGACGTGGCTGTGGATCCTGCTGCTCGTGGTCGTGATCGGGATCGTGGTCGTCGTGCTGGTGGTCCGCACCCGCAACAAGCGCCGGACCGCGGCCGCCACGCGGGCGCAGGAAGCCTCGCTCGCCGACCTCGAGCGCACGGCCGGCGCGGCGCTCGTGACCATCGACGACGAACTCCGCACCGCCGAACAGGAAGTCGGCTTCGCCGCCGCACAGTTCGGCACGGACGCTGCCGAGCCCTTCGCGAAGACGGTCGACGCCGCCAAGAAGAACGTGCGGACGGCGTTCACGTACCAGCAGCAACTCGACGACGAGGTCCCGGACTCCCCGCAGCAGCGTGCCGACTGGTCGAACCAGATCATCGCCATCTGCGAGCAGGCCCACGCCGCCATCGCCGAGCAGACCGAGTCGTTCGACCAACTCCGTTCGCTCGAGGACGGCGTCGAGGACGCTGCCGCCGCGCTCCGTGACGCGGTCCGCGCAGCACCGGCCTCGGTCGACGGGGCCGCGGCGGCGCTCGACCAGGTCCGGGGCTCGTACACCGGCCGCACGCTCGCCACCGTCGCGGACAACGTCGACCAGGCTCGCCAGGTGCTCGCCTTCGCGACCGAGCGGTCGCAGGCCGCCGACGCCGCGATCGCCAGCGGCGACAAGGGCGAGGCGGTCGTCGCCGTGCGCGACGGGCAGCACGCGCTCGCCCAGGTGCAGCAGCTCACGGGTTCGGCGGTCGGCGCCGACGCGACCTTCCGCGAAGCCGCTGCCCGCGTCGACGCGATGCGCCTCGACATCCAGGGCGATGTCGCCGCAGCGCGGGCCATGCGGGCGCAGAGCCCCGAGCTGGCGTCGGCGGTCGTGACGGCGGAGACCGTCCTGCGCGAACGCCTCGACGCGGCGGACCCGATCGCCGCGGTCGACGCCCTGACCAAGGCGAACACCGAGATCGACGCCGCGCTGGCCTCGGCCCGCGGCGCGCAGGAACAGCACGAACGCGCGCAGCGGGCACTCGACTCCGCGATCCGTGACGCCCGCGCACGCATCAGCCAGGCGCGGGAGTTCATCTCGCTGCGTCGCGGTGGCGTGGGCACGACGGCACGCACCCGGTTGTCCGAAGCCGAGCGAGCGCTCGACGACGCCATCGACCTGGCCACGACCGACCCGCAGCGAGCGCTCCAGGCGGCTCGCGCAGCCGAGCAGTACGCGGCTGCGGCGATGGACGAAGCCGGCAACGACATGGGCGGTTGGCCCGGCGGGGGCGGTGGCACCGGTGGCG
The DNA here is from genome assembly GCF_003234655.2 of Curtobacterium sp. MCLR17_007. Lineage (NCBI taxonomy): Bacteria > Bacillati > Actinomycetota > Actinomycetes > Micrococcales > Microbacteriaceae > Curtobacterium > Curtobacterium sp. MCLR17_007. Next base: position 2,179,594 of record NZ_CP126271.1, read on the forward strand.
GGGCCCAGCTCGGCGGACTCGTCACCGGCATCGTGCTCGGTGGACTCCTCGGCGGACGCGGCGGCTTCTCGGGTGGTGGTCGTTTCTGAGCCGACCACGCTGAGACCGAACCCCAGACGCACCACCGACGGCACCACCACACACCAGCACCACCCCAGGAAGGGAAACCGCAATGGCAAAGCAGACGATCTTCGGTCGTATCTCCTCGCTCGTCCGGGCGAACGTCAACCAGCTCATCGACAACGCTGAGGACCCGCAGTTGATGCTGGACCAGCTCGTGCGCGACTACACGAACAACATCGCGGACGCCAAGAGCGCCATCGCCCAGACGATCGGCAACCTCCGCCTGCTCGAGCAGGACAACGAAGAGGACGTCCGCGCCGCACAGGAGTGGGGCCAGAAGGCCGCGAACGCGTCGACGGCGGCGGACAAGTACCGCACCGAGGGCAAGGCGAGTGACGCGGACAAGTTCGACAACCTGGCGAAGATCGCGATCGGCAAGCAGATCGCGGCCGAACAAGAGGTGAAGGACAACGCGACGCCGCTCGCCACGCAGAACGAGCAGGTCGAGAAGCTCAAGCAGGGCCTGGCGGGCATGGAGGAGAAGCTCCAGGAGCTGAAGTCCAAGCGCGACAGCCTCGTCGCCCGCTCCAAGACCGCCGAGGCCCAGTCGAAGGTCAACGACGCACTCGGCAACATCGACATCACCGACCCGACGAGCGACCTCAACCGCTTCGAGGAGAAGGTCCGTCGCGAAGAGGCGAAGGTCATCGGGCAGCAGGAACTGCAGTCGTCGAGCCTCGACGCCCAGTTCGAGTCGCTCGAGGACGTGGGCAAGGACGCCGAGGTCGAGGCCCGACTCGCGGCACTGAAGTCCGGCGGGTCGTCCTCGCTCTGACCCGCGAGCACGGACGGCGCCGAGCCCGGCCTGCCAGGATGAGGACATGCAGTTCCTCGTCGTCGGTCAGTGGCAGGGTTCGGCGTCGTCGCGCGCGATGCGCCTCGGCGACGGAGCCGCCGCCATAGCAGCCGATCTCCCCCGCACCGCGACCACCGTCATCAACGTCCCGACGGGCGCGGGTGACCGGCTCGAGACCGCGGTGGCCCGGTACACGTCCGTGCTGCAGGTCGCAGAACGCGTGGCAGAAGAGGTGTCGATCGCCTCGGAGCCGGTCCTGGTGATCGGTGGCGACGGAGCGAGTGCCCTGGGCGGCAGCGTCGCGCTGGGGCCGCGGACGGCCTTCGTCCGCATCTCCGGGTCGAGCGGCTACCGGTCGCTGAACCGCGCCCAGCCCGTCGCCGCCGAGACCGCCGCGCTCCGCATCCTCGTCGACCGGGCGGACGACCTGTTCACCGCGCTGCCGGTGGTCCCAGCGGCATCGGTCGTCCTCGCCGGAACCCGCGGGGTCGAGGACGCCGAGACCAACGCCGTCACCCGTGCGGGCATCCGCTCACTCGACGTCGACGCTGCAACGCCGGACGCGATCTCCGCAGCGGTCGACGCGACCGGGGCCGACTCCGTTTACGTGCACGTCGACCTCGACGTGCTCGACCCGTCCGAGGTGGACGGCCTGCTCGAACCCGTGCCGTTCGGCCTCGACGGCGCCGCCCTGGTCGAGCGCATCCAGGCCGCGACGCGCGGGCGACGCCTGGTCGGCGCGGCACTGACGGGGTTCGCACCCGTCAGCCCGGACCGTGCGGTCGACGACATGGGGGTCATCCTCCGGGCGGTGGGTGCACTGACCGCGGCCTCGCGGGTGTCCTGAGCCGCCCAGCCGGTCCACGACCGCTGCACCCCGATCGCTCGGGCCGGTCCATGCCGCTCCGCGTACGCTCGGCGCCATGACGGACTACGACCTCATCGTGATCGGCGCCGGAGCAGTCGGCGAGAACGTGGCGGACTACGCCCACAAGCGCGGCCTCTCGGTCGCGGTCGTCGAGGCGGAGCTGGTGGGCGGTGAATGCTCCTACTGGGCGTGCATGCCCTCCAAGGCCCTCCTGCGCAGCGGACACGCCCTGGCCGCGGCGAAGCGGCTCGACGGTGCGAAGCAGGCCGTGACCGGTCCGCTCGACGCCGCCGCGGTGCTCGCACGTCGTACTTCGTTCACGAGCGACTGGGACGACTCCAGCCAGGTCGCCTGGCTCGAGTCCGCCGACATCGCCCTCCTCCGTGGCCACGCGCGGATCACCGCACCGAAGACCCTCGAGGTCACCAGCCCCGACGGCGACGTCGCGACCCACACCGCCCGCGCCGCGATCGCCGTGGTCACCGGCTCGCTGCACACGCTCCCCGACGTCCCCGGCCTGTCCGACGCGGCACCGTGGGGTACGCGCGAGGGCACGAGCGCGAAGACCGTCCCCGAGAGCCTGCTCGTCATCGGCGGCGGTGTCGCGGGCACCGAGCTCGCCACCGCATGGGCATCCCTCGGTGCGAAGGTCACGATCGTCGCGCGGCACGGACTGCTGGGCGGCATGGAGCCGTTCGCGGGCGAACTCGTCGCCGACGCCATGCGGGAGTCCGGCATCGACGTCCGGCTCGGGGTCAACCCGACCCGCGTCGACCGCGACGAGCACGGCCTGGTGACGACGACGCTCGACGACGGCTCGACCGTGATCACCAGCGAGGTCCTCGCCGCCACCGGTCGCGCCGCGCACACGAAGGACCTCGGGCTCGAGTCCGTCGGCCTGACCGCTGGTGACTGGCTCGACGTCGACGACACCATGCTCGTCACCGGCACCGACTGGCTGTACGCCGTCGGCGACGTGAACCACCGCGTGCTGCTCACCCACCAGGGCAAGTACCAGGCTCGCGCCGCGGGCGAGGCCATCGCCGCGCGGCACCAGGGCACGCCACTGCACACCGAGCCGTGGGGAGCGCACGTCGCGACCGCGGACCACGCCGCTGCTCCGCAGGTCACCTTCACCGACCCCGAGGTCGCGAGCGTCGGCCTCACCGAGGCGAGGGCCCGGCAGCAGGGGATCAACGTCCGCGTGGTCGAGTACGAACTCGGCAACATCGCCGGAGCCGCACTGCAGGCCGACGGCTACGTGGGTCGCGCCAACATGGTCGTCGACGAGGACCGCAAGGTCGTGGTCGGCATGACCTTCGTCGGCCAGGACGTCGCCGAGATGCTGCAGGCAGCGACGATCGCCGTGGTCGCCGAGGTCCCCCTCGACCGGCTGTGGCACGCCGTCCCCGCCTACCCGACCATGAACGAGATCTGGCTGCGGCTGCTCGAGACCTACGGCCGTCCGGAGTAGCGGGTGCGCAACCCGCTGCTCGACTCACCCGTGTCCCGGCTCGGGTGGCTCTTCGCCACCGGGGTCGGGCTCGCGGTGGGGCTGCCGCTCTCGACCGGGCCGATCCGGGTCGTCGACGGTCTGGTCGTCTGCTCGGGTCTGCCGCGGTGGGTGTTCCGGCGTGGTGGCACCTGCGTGGGCTCGGTCTACCTGACACGGGACAACGACGGTGACCGGGTGCTTCGGCATGAACGCGTGCACGTCACGCAGTGGCGGCGCTACGGCATGCTCATGCCCCTGCTGTACGCCGTCGCCGGTCGCGACCCGCTGCGCAACCGCTTCGAGGTCGAGGCCGGGCTGGAGGACGGCGGCTACCGCTGACCCGATCCCGCCGGCCCGCCGGGGTTCCACGACACACCGCACGTCACGCGTCGAGGTGTCACGATCGAACGGTGCGGATGCCCGAGATGCGCAAATTACGGAACTTCAAGGGCGCGCGCGGCGGGGCACGACGAGCGGGGTGCCGGTCTCCGGGTCGGCGACGACGACGCACGGCAGCCCGAACACGTCCTCGACGAGCTCGGCCGTCAGGACGGCGGCCGGCGGCCCCTGCGCCACGATCTCCCCCGCCCGCATCGCGATGACGTGCGTCGCGTAGCGCGCCGCCTGGTTCAGGTCGTGCAGCACCGCGACCACCGTGCGGCCGGCGGCGTGCAACGACGCCGCCAGCTCGAGCACGTCGTACTGGTGCGCGATGTCGAGGAAGGTCGTCGGTTCGTCGAGCAGCACGATCCCGGTCTCCTGCGCCAGGACCATCGCGATCCACACGCGCTGTCGCTGCCCGCCGGACAACTCGTCGACGCCGCGGTCGGCCAGCGCCAGGGTGTCCGTCTGCACGAGCGCCTTCTGGACCGCGGCACGGTCGTTGCCGCTGGTGGGGTGCAGCAGGTCCTGGTGCGGGAAGCGTCCCCGGGACACCAGGTCGCGGACCGTGATGCCGTCGGGGGCGATCGGGGTCTGCGGCAGCATGGCCACCCGGCGTGCGACGGCCTTCGGGCGGTACGACGACAGCGGCGCCCCGTCGAGGTAGACGGTGCCCGTGGACGGCGTCAGCGTCCGGGCGAGCGCCTTGAGCAGCGTCGACTTGCCGCACGCGTTCGGGCCGACGATGACGGTCAGCTCGCCGTCGGGGATGTCCACGTCGAGACCGTCGACGACGACACGGTCGTCGTAGGCGAGCGTCAGTCCGCGTGCCCCGAGCGCCGTCGTCGGCGCGGCGACCGACGCAGCGGGCGTGGCCGCGGCGTTCAGTTCTCGGCCCTGCCGTGCCGCCAGTAGCCCATGAACGCGACCTGACGACGGTCGAGGCCGACGCCGCGCACGAGGTGCCGGCGGAGCTCCTTCACACACGCCGCCTCGCCGGCGATCCAGGCGTAGAGCTGCGCATCGGAGGCCGGCGGGACGTCCCACAGGACCTGCTGGTCGACATCGACGTCGACCAGCGCGTCCCCAGCGTCAGCGGCACCGGACACAGCACGGCCAGCGGCACCGGCACCGGACACTCCGCCGGCATCACCGACCGCACGCGACGCCCAGGCGTGCACGTGGTCGGTCATCCGGGCACCGTGCGTCGCCCCGTTGCGCGCGATCCACCGGACCTCGACCCCCGCGGGTGCCGTGACGGGCAGCCGGTCGGCGTCGGTGGGGACCTCGATGAAGACGTGGCCGACCGTCGTGACGTCGAGGGCCTCGAGGATGGCGCAGATGGCCGGCGCGGCGGTCTCGTCCCCCGCGAGCAGGATCCGGTTCGCCGCCCCGGGAGCGAACTCCGCCGCACCGGACGGCAGTTCCGCTGGCGAGGACGGCACTGCGGGGCCGACGATCCGGAGCTCGTCGCCGACGGCGCAGGACGCGACCCAGCGCGACGCGGGCCCGGTGTCGCCGTGTGCGACGAAGTCGATGTCGAGCTCGTGTGCGTCGGGGCGGAACGACCGGACGGTGTAGGTGCGCAGCGGGTTGCGGGTGTCGTCGGGCAGGGCACGCCAGGCGCCGTACCAGTCGGCGCCGTCCGGCAGGTCGGTGAACCCGTGACCCGGGATCGGCAGCACGACCTTGATCCGCTGATCGAGCCCCACCGAGGAGAACTGCCCGAGGTCGTCACCGGAGAGCGTCACACGCACGAAGGCCGGGGTGAGCGACACGACGGCGGCCACACGGACGGAGAACACACGGTACCGGGCAGCCACGACCTCGAGTATGGCATGCCTTACCTAAGGCATCCAGGGGGAAGCGCGGTGCAACACTGGCGTGGTGCTCGAACCCGACGACGAATTCCGCGACCTGGCCGACCTCGCCCGCGCGAGCGGCGTGACGGAGCCGCTCCGGGCCTCCAGACAGGACCTGCCCGTCGACGGCCACGGTGCGGTCTCCGCGATCCGGTGGCAGGATCCTGCCGACCCCGGACGGGAGGCCCGGGTCACCTACCTGCACGGCCTCGGCATCGACGCCCACAGCTTCGACCAGACGGCCCTGCTCGTCGGCGAGCCCGCGGTCGCCCTCGACCTGCCCGGCCACGGCCGGTCCGCGTGGCGGGACGACGCCGACTACGCGGCGTCCGCGACGGCGCCCGCCGTCCTGGCCGCCCTCGACGCACTCGCGGTCCCGCCGGGGCTGCTGGTCGGGCACTCCCTCGGCGCGATCCTGGCCGCCCGGATCGCCGCGACCGCGCCCGAGCGCGTGACCGGCCTGGTGCTGGTCGACATGTCGCCGGACTTCGCCCAGCGCGCCGTGGACCGGATCGCCCGCGCGCTCGAGACCGAGGAGCCGTTCGTCGACCTGGACGAGGTCGTCGACCGGGCGATCGAGGCCCGGGTCGGCGACGACCGCCAGGTGCTGCTGCGCGAGGCACGGCACACGACACGGCTGGGGCAGGACGGCCGCCTGGTCCGCCGGCACCACTTCCCGCACCTGCCCGCCGGACGGACGTCCTCGGTGGGACGGTTCGCCGACGCCTGGCCCGACCTGGAGTCCCTCGACGTCCCGGTCCTGCTCGTCCGGGGCGACCGCGGGTACGTCTCCCCGAAGCTCGAGCGGACGTTCGGGGAACGGCTGCGCGACGCCGAGATCGTCACCGTCGAAGCACGGCACGCGGTGCAGACCCAGGCGCCGCACGCGCTGGCCGCCGCGATCCGGGAATGGGCGTCGCGTCACGATTTGTTGCACTGGGGCGGAGAAACCACGGTGCGCCGGTAGATTCTCCCGAGCGCACGCGACGTGCCGTCGCTCCCCGCCGGAAGGAACCCACCACCCATGAGCCCGCTCCTCCCCCGTCGATCCGTCAGCCCGGGGGGCCGTCGGGGCCTCCGGACGGCGCTGGTCGCGACCGCGGTCGCCGTCGCAGCGGCCGTCGCCCTGAGCGGCTGCAGCGGCTCGTCGACCCCGACCGGCGGCAACGACGCCACCGTGCGCGTGGGCCTGGTGCTCGAGCCGACCAGCCTCGACATCCGCACCCAGTCCGGCGCCGCGCTCGACCAGGTGCTCATCGACAACGTGTACCAGGGGCTCGTCGGTCGCACGGCGGACGGCGACGTGCGCGACGTGCTCGCGGCCTCGCACGAGATCTCGAGCGACGGCCTGACGTACACGTTCACGCTGCGCAAGGGCATCACCTTCCAGGACGGCAAGCCCGTCACCGCCGCCGACGTGGTCTGGTCGCTCGAGCAGGTCAAGGGCAACGCCTCGTACGTCGACTCCGCCAAGCTCGCTGGCCTGACGTCGATCACCGCACCCTCGGACGGTGTCGTCCGGCTCACGCTCGGCAAGCCGGACTCCGACCTGCTGTTCAACCTGACCGGCCGTTCCGGGCTCGTGCTCGAGAAGGCCGCCACGAACGACCTGTCCGACACCGCGAACGGCACCGGACCCTTCAAGGTCTCGTCCTGGAAGCAGGGCGACGCACTGACGTTCGTCCGCAACTCGGGGTACTGGGGCACGAAGGCGAAGGTCGCGAAGATCGTGTTCCGGTACATCACCGACCCGTCGACGGCCGTCAACGCGATGGCGAACGGCGACCTCGACGTGCTCAACCCCGTCGACGGCACGCTCAAGAGCCAGCTGCAGGGCAACGGCGACGTCACGCTGCACAGCGGCAAGACGACCGACAAGTACACGCTCGCGTTCAACGACCAGAAGGCGCCGTTCACCGACAAGCGGGTCCGTCAGGCCATCCGCCAGGCGATCGACCCGAAGGCGCTGATCAAGGCGATCGGTGGCACGGGCGTCGAGCAGGGCGGCCCGATCCCCGAGCTCGACCCCGGCTACGAGGACCTGACCGACATCGACGCCTACGACCCGTCGAACGCCAAGAAGCTCCTGGCGGCGGCCGGACAGCGGGACCTGCAGCTCACGCTGACGTACGCGAACGTCTACCCGGCGACGATCGGCGACGTGCTCAAGTCCCAGCTGGCCGACGTCGGCATCACCCTGAAGGTCGAGCGCGTCGACTTCGCCACCTGGCTGTCGAGCGTGTTCCAGGCGCCGGCGTCCGGAACCCGCGACTTCGACCTGTCGATGGTCGACCACGTCGAGGCGCGCGACTTCGGCAACTGGGCGAACCCCGACTACTACTTCGGCTACGACAACCAGCAGGTCCAGGACCTCTACGCGTCGTCCATCGCCACGACCTCGGCGGACGAGAAGGCGGCCGACCTGCGCAAGGCCGCGCGGATCGTGAGCGAGGACGCGGCCGGCGAGTGGCTCTACACCGCCACCGAGATCACCGCGGTCCGCTCGGGGGTGACCGGGTTCCCGGTCGACGGTGGGAACTCCCGCCTCGACCTGGCGAAGCTCGCCGTCTCCTAACGCCTGACTACGATCGTCTCGTGACCCGGTTCCTCGTCGGGCGACTGCTGCTGCTCGTCGTCGGCCTGCTCGTGGCGAGCATCATCGTGTTCGCCGTCCTGCGCGTGCTCCCCGGCGACGTCGCCCAGGTCGTCGCCGGCACCCAGGCGACGCCCGCGACGGTCGCCCAGCTCCGGCAGCAGCTCGGCCTGGACCGTCCCGTCGTCGTGCAGTACCTCGACTGGATCGGCGGGGTGCTGCACGGCGACCTCGGGCGGTCCCTGGTGACCCGCGGCCCGGTCGCGCCGGAGATCGCGCAGAAGCTCGCGGTGACGCTCCCCCTGGCCGGCATGTCGCTCGCGGCGGCGCTGGTGCTCGGCGTCCCGCTCGGCGTCCTCGCTGCGGTGCTCCGCCGACGCGCGAGCGGTGCCGTCATCACGTTCGTCGCGCAGGCCGTCGCCGCGGTCCCGGTCGTGTGGGCCGCCCTGCTGCTCGTCGCGCTCATCGCCGTGACGCTGCACTGGCTGCCCACGCAGGGCTTCCCCCTCGACGGCTGGTCCGAGCCCGGGCGAGCGCTGTCGTCGCTCGTGCTGCCCGCGGTGACGATCGGTGCGGTCGAGGGTGCCGTCATCCTGCGGTTCACCCGCTCGGCGACCCTGTCCGTGCTCGACGCCGACCATCTGCGCACCGCCGCCGCCGTCGGGCTGACCCGCACGCAGGCGCTGCTGCGACACGGGCTCGGCTCGGTCGCACTCACCGTGCTCGCGGTCCTCGGCGTGCAGATCGCCGGCCTGCTGGTGGGCGCGGTGGTCGTCGAGCAGGTCTTCTCGCTCCCCGGGGTCGGCCGCATGCTCGTCACCGACGTCGGACGACGCGACATCACCAAGGTGCAGTCCGAGCTGCTCGTGCTGACCGGCCTCGTGCTGCTCGTCGGGTTCGCCGTCGACGTGGCGCACCGGGCCCTCGACCCCCGGCAGCGAGAGGCCTCGTGATGACCGGAGGCAGCATCCGCCGACTCGTCGCCCGACCGACCGGGGCCTTCGCCGTGGTCGTCCTCGGGCTGCTCGTGGTGCTCGCCGCGGTGTCGCTCGTCTGGACGCCGCAGGACCCGTTCCGCACGGACCCGTTCCACCAGTGGGACCCGCCGAGCGCCGCGCACTGGTTCGGCACCGACGCCGTCGGCCGGGACATCGCCAGCTACCTCCTCGCCGGCACCCGGACGACCGTGCTCGTCGCGGTCGGGTCCGGCGTGATCGCCAGCGTCGTCGGCATCCTGCTGACCGCCCTCGGGTCGCTCACCGCCCGCTGGGTGCGCGAGGGCACGGCCGTGCTGCTCGACATCCTGGTCGCGTTCCCGACGCTGCTGACCGCGATGCTGCTGACCGCCGTGTTCGGCGGGTCGCTCGGGGTCGTCATCGTCTCGGTCGGCCTGGCGTTCGGCGTGACGATCGCCCGGGTCGCCCGTGGCGAGATCCGCCGCATCGCCCGGAGCGACTACGTCACCGCGGCCAGGGCCTCGGGCGTCGGGCCGACCGGCGTGCTGCTGCGACACCTCGTGCCGAACGCCGCGCCGGTGTTCACCGTGCAGCTCTCGCTCGCGATGGCCACCGCCGTGCTGGCCGAGGCGGGGTTGTCCTACCTCGGCTACGGCGCCGGGTCGGGCACGGCGTCATGGGGCAGCCTGCTGTCCGACCTGCAGACCTACATCGGCGTGCACCCGTGGAGCGCGACCTGGCCGGGCGCCGCCATCGCCCTCGTCGTCATGGCGCTCTCGCTCCTCGGGGACGCCGTCCGCGACGCATCCGACCCGCGCCTGGCCACGGGCGACCGCGCCCGCGACGCCCGCACCGCGGGCGACAGCGCCCGCACCGCGGGCGACAGCGCCCGCACCGCGGGCGAGTCGGAGGTGACCGCGTGACCGCCGACGGCAGCAGCAGCACGGGCACGACCGCCGCCGGCACGCTCGAGGTGCGCGGACTGTCGGTCCGCATCGCGGGGCGGACCGTCCTGGACGACGTGTCCTTCACCGTGCCTCCCGGCGGTCGTGTCGGCGTGATCGGGGCCTCCGGGTCCGGCAAGTCGATGACCTCGCTCGCCCTGATGGGGCTCGAGCCGACCGGCGCCGACGTGTCGGGCAGCATCCGACTCGACGGCCAGGAGCTGGTCGGGCTGACCGACCGGCAGCGCGCGCCGTTCCGCGGCGCACGGATGGGGATGGTGTTCCAGGAGCCGGCGACCGCACTCGACCCCCTGCGTCGCGTGGGACGCCAGATCGCCGAGCCGCTCCGGCTGCACCGTGGGCTCGACCGTCGGGGCGCCGACGCCGCGGCGCTCGACCTCGCCCACGCCGTCGGGCTGCCCGACCCGGCGTCGCTGCTCCGCCAGTACCCGCACCAGCTGTCGGGTGGGCAGCGGCAGCGGATCTGCATCGCGATGGCACTCGCCGGGCGGCCCGGGCTGCTCATCGCCGACGAGCCCACGACGGCGCTCGACGTGACGACCGAGGCGCGCATCCTCGACCTGTTCGACGGACTCGACGTGTCGCTCGTGTTCGTCACGCACGACCTGGCCGTCCTGGCCCGGATCGCCGACACGGTGGTGGTGCTCGATGCCGGCCGCGTGGTCGAGACCGGGACGGTGGCGGACCTGCTGGCCGCCCCGGGACACCCGACGACCCGCGCGCTCGTCGACGCGGCACGCGCCACCGCCAGGAGGGCACCGTGACCGCACTCGAGGCCGTCGGCCTGCACCGCACCTACCGGCTCCCCCGCCGAGGCCCCTTCGAACCCGGTCCGGTCCGCACCGCCGTCGACGGCGTCGACCTGACGGTCGCCACCGGCGCGCGGCTCGGGATCGTCGGCGAGTCCGGCTCCGGCAAGTCGACGCTCGTCCGTCTGCTGGCCGGACTGGAGGCCCCCAGTGCGGGGACCGTGACCGCCGACGGCCGTCCCGTGGTCGCGTCCGGGTCCGCCGCCGCGATGCGCTGGTTCCGTCGCGAGACCGGGGTGGTCTTCCAGGACCCGTACGGGTCCCTCGATCCGCGGATGCGTGTCGGCGCGATCGTCGCCGAGCCGCTGCGGGCCCTGCGGATCCCGGGCGTGCACGCGTCGATGGTGGCGTCGGCGCTGTCGCGCGTGGACCTGCCGGCCGATGCCGTGGACCGGTACCCGCACGAGTTCTCCGGCGGGCAGCGCCAGCGCATCGCGATCGCGCGCGCGGTCGTGCACGGGCCGGCGATCCTGTTCGGGGACGAACCGATGAGCGCGCTCGACGTGGTGGTCCGCGCGCGGGTCATCGAACTGCTGGAGTCCCTGGCTGGCTCGCTCGGATTGACGATGGTGCTCGTGTCGCACGACATCGGCGTCGTGCAGCGGCTGTGCGACACCGTCGCCGTGATGGCGGCAGGGCGGGTCGTCGAACACGGCCCGGTGTCCCTGCTCGACGCACCGACGCACCCCGTCACGAGGGCGTTGGTCGCTGCGGCACCAACGCTCCCCTAGGGCTCGGTCACCACCCGGCCGGGTGTCGCCGCTGCCACCGCACACGCCGCTCGAGCTGCGCCCCGATCGCGAGCAGGGACCGCTCGCCACCGGGTCGGCCGATCAGCTGCACCCCCATCGGCAGGCCGCCGCCGTCCGGGTGGTCGTCCGCGGTGACCCCGACGGGCAGCGTGATCGCCGGCAGCCCCGCGACGTTCGCCATCGAGGTCCACGGCGAGTACGCGCACTGGCGCCGGAAGTCCTCCTCCGGATCGGTGCCGTACCAGCCGAGCGGCCGCGGGGTGAGCGCGAGCGTCGGCGTCAGGACGGCGTCGAAGCGGTGGAACGCACGGATGAGCGCGACCGAGAACGTGTCGAGCGCCGTCATCGCGTCGAGCACGTCCGTGCCGGTCAGTGTCCGGCCACGGGCGACGAGCCACGAGACCAGCGGTGTCAGGGCGTCGAGATCGATGCCCGGGACGAGCGGCAGCCGCGCCGCGCTCGACTCCCAGGCGACGCGGAAGGGGTCGCCGTAGGGCACGCGGGGCATCGCGACGTCCTCGACCCCGTGCCCGAGCTCGCCGAGCACCCGCACGGCGGTGTCGACCGCCGCACGTGCCGCGGGGTCGACCACGACGTCGACGGTGTCGTCCCACGGCGACCCGTCCAGGACCCCGAGCACGAAGCGTCCCTCGCCCCGGACGGCCGCCGCGGTGAAGGGGCCGTCGCCAACGTCGGGCGTCACGAGGGCGTACGGGGTCGGTTCGTCCAGGCCGGTCGGCGCGACCAGGGCATCGAGGTACATGCCCGCGTCCGCGACGGTGCGGGTGATCGGGCCGGCGACGGACAGCCCGCCGACCCCGCTGCGGCCCGGCATCGACGGCACCCGTCCGCGGCTCGGCTTCAGCCCGACGAGTCCGGTCGCGGCGGCCGGGATGCGCACCGATCCGCCGCCGTCCGACCCGACGGCGGCCGGCAGGAGTCCGGCGGCCACGGCGACGGCCGCACCGCTCGACGACCCGCCCGGCGCGCGGTGCGTGTCGTACGGGTTCCGCGTCACGCCGAACGCCGTCTCGGACGACGACGACATCCCGAACTCGGGGCTCGCCGTCTTGCCGAGGCTCACCGCGCCCGCCGCGTCCATCGCGGCGACGAGCGGGTGGTCGGCTGCAGCCGGTCGCGGCGGCAACGAGGCGGTCCCGGACCGGGTCGGCACACCGGCCCGGTCGTACAGGTCCTTGTCGCCGGACGGCAGGCCCCACAGCGGCCGGGACGTCGGCACCAGAAGTCCGAGACGGTCGGCCCGCTCGCGTGCGGCGTCCGCGGTGACCGTCACGAACGCGCCGAGCTCGCCGTCCAGCCGCGCGATCCGGGCCAGGTAGTGGTCGGTGGCTTCGCGGGCCGTGGTGTCGCCGCGGCGGATCCAGTCCCAGAGGTCCTGCGCCGACAGGTGGTGGAGTTCGAACACGATCCCCGAGCCTAGGCGCGCCGCCCCTCGGTACGCTCGTCGGATGGCCCGCCGCTACCCGTCCACGATCGCGGCAGCCGTCGAACACGAGATCGTCATCACCCGGTCGCGGTTCCTCACGCACGTGGTGCCCGCGTCGGACCCAGCCGAGGCTGACCGGGTGATCACGGACATCCGCAAGCGGGCGTGGGACGCGCGGCACCATTGTTCGGCGATGGTGACCGGGGTCCTCGGCGACCAGGCGCGGTCCTCCGACGACGGGGAGCCTTCCGGGACCGCCGGCGTCCCGATGCTCGAGGTCCTGCGCCGGCGCGAACTGACCGACGTCGTCGCGGTCGTCACGCGCTGGTTCGGCGGCGTGAAGCTCGGTGCCGGTGGCCTGGTCCGCGCCTACTCGACGTCGGTGTCCGAGGCGCTCGATCGGGCGACGGTCCTGCACCGCGCGGCCCTGATCGACGTGTCGGTGGACGTCCCGCACGCCGACGCCGGTCGCATCGACAACGTCCTGCGGGACTGGGTCGTGCGGCACCGGGCGGTCCTCGGTGCGACGTCCTACGGCACCGAGGCGACGTTCTCCGTGTCCGTGCCGCACGCCGACGTCGCCGTGCTGCGCGCCGACCTGGCCGCGGCGTCAGGAGGCGTGCTCGATCCCGTGGAGGGCGCCGAGCGCATCGTGGACGTGCCGGCCGGGCAGTTCCCCGCGGGGTCCTCGGGAACGTGACAGTGACTGGCGACTTCGTGAACGGTCCGCACGGTCCGGTCCCGGTGCGCCGGTACGAGGCCAGCGTCCCGACCGCCCCGACGCTGCTGTGGCTGCACGGCGGCGGCTTCTTCCGCGGCGGCCTCGACCAACCCGAGTCGGACGCGGTCGCCCGCGCCGTGGCCGAGCGGGGCATCCCGCTCGTGGCCGTCGACTACCGGCTCGGTCCACTGCCCGGCCTGGCGTGGATCGGTCGGCGCGGTCCCCGGGCACGCCTGGCTGCCCCCGCCGCCCACGACGAGGTGCTCGCCGTGTACCGGTCCGTCGTCGTCGACGCACCGCGGGGCGTGGTGGTCGGCGGCGCCAGTGCCGGGGCGTGCATCGCGGCTGGGGTCGCCAGGGCCCGGTCTTCCGACCGGCCGCCGATCACCGATGCCAAGCCCGACCTGCGCCCGGTCCTGATGCAGCGCGTGGTCAGTCGAGCGCGAGCTGTTCGAGCACGTGAAGCAGAGACGAGTGCTCGATGCCGTCGGTGCGGCTCAGGAGGTGCTCGCGAACTGCGGCGGCGTGGATCGGACGAGCGACGCGAACGAGGTCTGCCCCCTCGTCGGTGACACGGACGAGGACGCCACCCTCGACGGATCGACGACTCAGGAGGCCGCGCTTCTCCATCCGTGTGAGCTGGTGGGAGAGCCGCGTGCGGTCCCACTGCAACAGGGCGCCGAGGTCGTTCTGGCGGAGTTCGCCGTCCCCGAGCTCGACCAGGCGAGTCACGATCCCGAAGTCCTGGTCGGACAGCCCCGAGCCGGCCTTGACGTCATCGGCCACGCGCTGCCGGACCTGTTCCGCAGCGGTCTTCCACGCATGCCAGAGGCGCTGTTCCTGCGCGGTCAGCGGTGCGGTCATCCTCCGAACATAGGGCAGTGGTGTTGACACGTCAACGTAGCCGGCGCAAGCTGTTGACATGACAACACACAGCCACACCAGGAAGATCGCACTCGTCACCGGCGGCAACAAGGGCATCGGCTTCGCCATCGTGCGACAGCTCGCGCTCGCCGGGTTCACCGTGCTCCTCGGTTCGAGGAGCACGGTCGCCGGGCAGGAAGCCGCAGGGACGCTCGACGGTGACGTCCGACCCGTCGCGCTGGACGTGACCCGGCAGGACCAGGTGGACGCACTCGCCTCGCAGGTCTCGGCCGAGTTCGGACACCTCGACGTGCTGGTCAACAACGCCGGCGTGAACACCCTCACCTTCCACCCGATGGACCACCTCCCGAAGCCCACCGAGGAGACGGTCGACGACATCAGGAACGTGTACGAGGTCAACGTGTTCGCGGTCGTGCGGATGATGAGCGCGTTCCTTCCGCTGCTGATGGAAGCCGACGCACCGCGCGTGGTGAACGTCACGAGCAAGCGTGGTTCCATCGGCGAAGCGGGCGCCTGGGTCGGGCAGCCGTCGATGGCGTACTCCAGCTCGAAGACGGCCCTCAACGCGCTGACGGTCCACTACGCCCGCGAGTTCGCCGACACGGCACTGAAGGTCAACGGCGCAGCCCCTGGGCACGTCGCCACCGACTTCAACGACTTCCGCGGAACGAGGACCCCCGACGAAGGGGCTGCTGTCGCTGTCTGCCTCGCCACCCTGCCTGCCGACGGCCCCACCGGCGTGATCATCGAGGACGACCGGCAACTCGCCTGGTGACCCGCCCGTGTCCGGTGGATGCGCTCAGGGCTGTTCCCACGCCCCGTTCCGTCGAGCGGCCAGGACCGCGGCTGCGACTGCTGTCAGGACGAGGACCAGGACCAGCGTCGTGGCCGCCTGCGTCCCACTGGTCGCCACCACCGTCCCGGTGAGTGCTGCACCCAGCGCGATCCCGGACGCGGAAGCCGAGTTGATCCAGGTGAAGGCCTGGGTGCGCTCCGACGGGACGACCGTCGCCTGGACGATCTGCGAGGACGAGGCGAGCAGCGGTGCGACGGCGCTCCCACCGACGACCAGCATCACCGAGAGGCCGAGGAGTGTGGGCCAGACGACAGCGACGAGCACGCCCACGGTGAGCAGGATCGTTGCGAGCAGCTGGACGGTCGTCGGCCGGGGCGTGGTCCGGAGCGCGCCGTAGCCGAGCCCGGCGACCATGCTCGCGGCGCTGGAGAGCGCGAGCACGAATCCGGTGAGCGGCCGCAGCCCTCCGGCAGTCGCGGTCGCGGTCACGAGCAGTGGGACCGCCCCGAAGAAGCATCCCAGTCCGAGGTTCACCCCGAGCACCGCCAGGAACCGTGGGGCACGGAGTGAACTCCGCGTGCGGCCCGCGGCCCGCCCTCGTGCCGGGCGCGCAGGCGGACCGGTGCTGCGGTGCAGCGCGAGCGCCGCACAGCCGGCGCTGACGAGCGTGACCGCCGCGACCGAACCCGCCCACGGGACGAGGGTTGTGCTCGCGAGGGTGACGAGCACGGGACCGGACAGGAAGACGACGTCGTTGACGCTCGCTTCGAGCGAGAAGGCAGTGCGGAGTGCCGCCGGTTCCGTGACGAGCGCCGACCACCGGGCCGCTGCCAGTGCGCCCGGTTGCGGCATCGCTCCTCCCGCGACGACGACCGCAGCCAGGGTGACGCTGATCGGCGCGATCCCGGCGAAGGAGATCGCCGCGGCGATCGCCGCGGCATGGACGAGGACGACCACCGGGACCGTGACCGCCTGGCCCCACCGGTCGACGAGGCGCGCGACCTGTGGACCGGCCACGGCCTCCGCGATCGCGAACGTGGCAGTCGCCGTGCCCGCAGCTGCGAACGACCCCGTCGCGTTCTGGACCGAGAACAGCAGTCCGAGTCCTGTCATCGCCACGCCGAGGCGAGCCAGGCCGGCTGGGATGAAGAACGCCCGTGCACCGGGTCGACCGAGGACGTCGCGGTACCGGGCGGTGGCCGACCGGAACGGCTTGGGTGCCGAGGAGATGAGGGTGCGCGCAGTCGCCATGGGCGATGCCTCCGACGCGACGCCCGGGACCGATCGGCAGACAAGTCGGCCTGGGCTTCGACGATCCCCGCGACACCGCGGTACACCTTCATCATGCCCGGCACGGACACGCACAAGCAAGCACACACGGACGGCCGGCCGGCCGGCCGCACAGCCGGGACCCGAGACCGTCAGCCGAGCGCACCCCGATCCGCGATCGCACGGTTCGCGGCGGTGATCCCGGCGAGGTCCTCCGCGGAGAGCCCGGCCCGCCGCAGGATCCGACCGAGCACGGCGTCCTTCATCGCGCGGTAGTCGTCGAGGTCCGACGCCCGAGCGGCGGCGTCCCGTTTGATTTCTGCGTACTCGTCGCGGAGCGCGTCGTCGGCCCGCAGGTTGTCCCGGACGGCCAGGTGGTTGCGCAGTGCAAGCGACCCGGCGACCACGACGTACGTGTTGCTCGGCCGGAAGCGCTCGGGCGTCACGAAGGCCACGCGTCCGGGGACGTCTCCCCCGGCAGACACCCGGAACCCGATCGACGCCAGCGCTCGGACCGCCGCAGCGACGTCGGCAGCCGCGACGACGACGTCCACGTCGATCATCGGTTTCGCCGCGAGTCCCGGGACTGCGGTGCTGCCGACGTGCTCGATCCCGCGCACCACGACACCCGAGGCCTCGAGCGCCGCTGCGTACGCGTCCCTGAGCTCCGCGAACCGGACCCGCCACAGCGACCGGTACTCGACGACCTCGACGTTCCCCACACCCCGACGGTAGCGTCACGCCCGGACAACGCTCCCGCGGGACTCTATCCTTGGTGAGAACCACTCTCAGAAAGGATGACAATGTCCGACACCACCGACACCCCCACCCCCGAGGACGACCACCGCGTCGCCGAGCACGACGTGCAGGAACACGAGCACGGCGCCGACGGCGACGAGCACGAGACCGTGCAGCACGGCGACCACGTCGACTACGTGCACGACGGCCACAAGCACGCACGCCACGGCGACCACTACGACGAGCACTAGACACGTCAGGCTCACGCCCCGGAGATGCATCCGGGGCGTGAGCCCGTTCCGGGCACGAAGTCCCTCGACGAATGGGACGATGGACCCATGACCGCCACGCTCGTCGCCAAGGGCCTCGCCGGCGGCTACGCCGCACGCACGCTGTTCGACTCCCTCGACCTGACCGTCGCGCCCGGCGACGTGATCGGCGTCGTCGGGGTCAACGGCGCCGGCAAGTCCACGCTGCTCCGACTGCTCGCGGGCGTGGACGAACCCCTCGCCGGCACGGTCTCGCTGGCCCCGGCAGATGCCTTCGTCGGGTGGCTGCCCCAGGAACACGAGCGGGTCGCAGGCGAGACGGTGTCCGATTACCTCGCGCGTCGCACGGGCTGCGCGGAGGCGACGGCCGAGATGGACACCGCGGCCGCGGCACTCGGTGACCCGGACGTGGGCGACGACGCCGGTGACCGGTACTCCGTGGCGCTCGACCGGTGGCTGGCCTCGGGGGCAGCCGACCTCGACGAACGCGCCCCGGCGGTGCTCGCCGACCTCGGGCTGACGCTCGGGAGCGCCGAGGGCTCGGTGACCGCCGAGTCGCTCATGACGTCGCTGTCCGGGGGGCAGGCGGCGCGGGTGGGCCTGGCGGCGCTGCTGCTCTCGCGGTTCGACGTCGTGCTGCTCGACGAGCCCACGAACGACCTCGACCTGGACGGCCTGGCCCGCCTCGAGACCTTCGTGCACGGGTTGCGCGGCGGCGTGGTGCTGGTCAGCCACGACCGCGAGTTCCTCGCCCGGTCGGTCACCGCGGTGCTCGAGCTCGACCTGGCGCAGTCGTCGAACCGGCTGTTCGGCGGCGGGTACGACGCGTACCTCGAGGAGCGCGAGATCGCCCGGCAGCACAAGCGGGACGCGTACGACGAGTTCGCGGCGACGAAGGCCGACCTGGTCTCACGGGCCCGGACGCAGCGCGAATGGTCGAGCCAGGGTGTCCGGAACGCCATGAAGAAGGCGCCGGACAACGACAAGATCCGCCGCAAGGCCGCGTCCGAGTCGAGTGAGAAGCAGGCCCAGAAGGTCCGGCAGATGGAGTCGCGCATCGCCCGACTGGACGAGGTCGACGAACCGCGCAAGGAGTGGCAGCTCGAGTTCACGATCGGGCAGGCCCCGCGGTCCTCTTCCGTCGTCGCCACCCTGTCCGACGCGACCTTCACCCAGGGTGACTTCACGCTCGGCCCGGTGTCGCTGCAGGTCGACGGCGGCGACCGCATCGGCATCACGGGGCCGAACGGCGCGGGCAAGTCCACCCTGCTCCGCGCGCTGCTCGGCACCCAGGCGCCGACGACCGGCACCGCGAGCACGGGGTCCAGCGTCGCGGTGGGCGAGATCGACCAGGCCCGCGGCCGCTTCGTCGGCACGGAGCCCCTCGCCGCGGTGTTCGAGTCGCTGGTGCCTGAGATGGCCACCGCCGAGGTCCGCACGCTGCTGGCCAAGTTCGGCCTCAGGGCGGACCACGTCGGCCGTGCGTCCGGCGAGCTCTCCCCCGGGGAACGCACCCGTGCCGGGCTGGCGCTCCTGCAGGCCCGGGGCGTGAACGTCCTGGTCCTCGACGAGCCGACCAACCACCTCGACCTGGCCGCCATCGAGCAACTCGAACAGGCACTGGAGTCCTACGACGGCACCCTCCTGCTCGTCACGCACGACCGTCGGATGCTCGAGACGGTCCGCCTGGACCGCCAGTGGCTGGTGCAGGCGGGCCGCGTCACGGAACGGTAGGACCACCGGACAGGAGGCCCGGTGCGGGCCCGCACCGGGCCTCCCGTCCGTTCCCGGTCCCGACGACCGCCGCCACCCCCCCTGGTGCGCGAGCGCGGTCGGGCGTACTCTTCGCGGCAAGTGACCCTGGACCTCGGCCGCCGGATCGATCTCGTCGTCCGCGCCAGCAGGGAGCACCCCGTGTCCGTTCCGCAGCCTCCGGTGATCATGCCGCGACGCGGACGGGCCGTCCTGTCGACGGACGACCACGGCCGCGGGACCCCGGGCGCAACGGCGCGTCCCGGTACGGCTCCCGCGCGGCAGGGCGAGCCGACGCTGCGGCGACGGCACGCCCGCGGGCCGGTGGGACCCTGACCCGAAGGGGTCCCATCGGCCTCCGCCGGCCCGGCCGGCCGCGCTGCGACGTGCACGGACGGCCCCGATCTGGTGGACTGGACCCGGAGAGGGGTCCACATGCGGCGCACCACCTGGATCGCGGCCGGAGCGGCGGGGGTCGTCGCGGTCGGGATCGTCGTCGCCGTCGTGGCCGGCACCGCGAGCGGCCCCACCGAGACTGCCGCTGCGCCCACACGCTCGGCGACCCCGCGACCGACACCGACGCCGACACCGACACTCGCCGCCGTCCCCTCAGCCCCGTCGTCGGCCGAGCTCGCCGCGCTGCCGTTGGCGTACCACGACGGGGTCATCCCGCAGCTGCTCGACGGCACCACCGTGCACCCCGAGACCACGTGGGAGATCGCCACGCCGACGGCCCCGCTCGTCGCGCTGTACGCCAGCCCCGCTGCCGACGCCACCCCGGTCGCGACGCTGTCGACGACGGTGTCCACGATCGACACGCCGGCTGCGACGGCCGTGTGGGGTCGGTCCGCCGGCGCGGACGGGGGGATGCTGCTCGTCTCCACCCCGGCGCGGAACCGGACGCCGGGCGACGGCGGCGATCCCCAGGCGCCGAGTGCGACGTTCGCGTGGGCCCGGGCCGCGGACTTCACCGTCACCGGGACCGACCGGATGATCCGCGTCGACGTCGCAGCCGGCACGGTCTCGGTCGTCGGGAAGGACGGCTCCGTGTCGGCGACCGAGGCAGCACGACTCGGGACGCCCGACGACCCGACGCCGACGGCGACCTCGACGTACGTCGAAGCGGCGTACGTCGACACTCGCGTGACGTACACGCAGGGCAACCCGATCATCCTGACCGGGGCGCACTCGTCCCGCATCCCGTCGTACGGTGGGAACGCGGCCCTGACGGCGCTGCACTTCTACCCGGACCCGACGGGCAGCTCCCACGGCTGCGTCCGCATCTCGGCCGCGATGACGAAGACGCTCGCGCAGCTGCCGGTCGGCACCGCGATCCAGTTCACCTGACGGTCGGTGCGAGCCCGAGGCGCTCGATGACCTCGTCGCACTCCTCCTGCGGCGTGCGGTCCGCAGCGACGGTGATGTGCGCCTCGTCCGGCTGCGGCAGCTCGAGGGTCGCCAGCTGCGACGCGAGCAGGGCGGTCGGCATGAAGTGGCCGGAGCGCGCGGCCATCCGGTCCTCGATCAGGGTGCCGTCGCCGGCCACGTGCACGAACACCACTCCGGGCGCACGGAGCACGTCGCGGTAGGAACGCTTCAGCGCGGAACAGGTCACGACACCGTGCCTGCCGGATGCCAGGTGATCGCGGATCCACGCGGCGACCACGTCGAGCCACGGCCAGCGGTCCTCGTCGTCGAGCGGGGTCCCCGCCTGCATCTTCGCGACGTTCGCGGGCGGGTGCATGGCGTCGCCCTCGGCGAAGTCCCAGCCCAGGCGGTCGGCGATCATCGCGGCGACGGTGGACTTGCCCGACCCGGAGACGCCCATCACGACCAGGACTCGTGCGTCGAGGTCGCTCATCGGATCGGTGTTCATCGGATGAACACCCCGGCGAGCAGGACGCCGAGCAGCCCGAGGACGGAGATCAGGCACTCCAACACCGTCCAGGTCTTGAAGGTCTGACCGACGGTGGTGTTCAGGTAGCCCTTCACCAGCCAGAACCCGGCGTCGTTGACGTGTGACAGGAACACCGAGCCCGCTCCGATCGCGAGCACCAGGAGTGACACGACGGGTGACGACAGGTCGTGCGCGATCGGCGCCATGATCCCGGCCGCCGTGACGGTCGCGACCGTTGCAGAACCGGTGGCCACGCGGACCAGGGCCGAGACGACCCAGGCGACGAGCAGGACGGAGACGCCGGAGTCCTTGACCGCGTCGGCGATGACCCCGCCGATCCCAGTGTCGATGAGCACCTGCTTGAACCCACCACCCGCGCCGACGATGAGCAGCACCCCGGCGACCGGTGGCAGCGCGCTCTCGAGGGACTTGGCGACGGCGGAACGGTCCATGCCGCCGCCGATCGCGAAGAACACGATGGCGTAGAGCGCCGCGATGCCGATCGCGATCATCGGGGTGCCGAGGAAGTCGAGCAGGCCGACCCAGGTGCCGGAGGCGTCGGGCACGGTGGCCTCGCGGATCGCCTGGGCCAGCATGAGCACGACCGGCAGCAGGATGCCGACGAGCGCGACGGTGAAAGACGGGCTGCGCGGTTCGCTGATCACGCGGGTGAAGTCGCTCTTGCCGTTCGGCAGGGACGCGGTGTCCTGGGTGGCGGGGCCGCGCCGAGCCTCCCGGCCCTCGTGTGCAGGGTCCCTGGGACCGGACCCGGTGTCCCCCGCCGACCCGCGCGAGCCGAACAGGTCGGGCGCGGGGATGTCGACCCAGCGGGCCGCGAAGCGGGCGAACACCGGCCCGGCCAGGATGATGACGGGGATCGCCAGCACGATGCCGAACGCCAGGGTCGTGCCGAGGTTCGCGCCCACCGTGGCGATCGCGACGAGCGGGCCGGGGTGTGGCGGGACGAAGGCGTGCATGGTGGACAGGCCGACCAGTGCCGGCACCGCGATCTTCATGATCGGGACGTCGCTGCGCTTCGCGACCAGGACGATGATCGGGATGAGCAGGACCAGGCCGACCTCGAAGAACATCGGCAGGCCGATGAGTGCGCCGATGAGCGCCATCGTCCACGGCAGCGCCGCCGCCGACGACCGGCGCACCAGGGTGTCGACCACGCGGTCGGCGGCGCCGGAGTCGACGAGCATCTTGCCGAACATCGACCCGAGCCCGACCAGGATGCCGACGCTCGTCATCGTGGCGCCGAAGCCGTCCCCGAAGCTCGTGACGGCCTTCTCCGGCGCGAGTCCCGCACCGATGCCGACCCCGAGTGCGCCGATCGTGAGCGCGACGAAGGGGTGGATCTTCAGCCAGGTGATCAGCACGATGATGACGACCACGCCGATCAGCGCGGCGATCACGAGCTGTGGGACGGGACCGGCGGCCTTGACGGTCTCGGTCCCCGCGGCGAGCAGTGCGCCGCCGGCGGTCGGGAGATGAGGCATCGGTGCCCCTTCCTGGGACCGCTGCTCCGCGGTCCCGTCACGGTCGTGTGCGGTGTCCGAGCAACTCCGCAATAATCTGATTAATCAGACTACACGGCGGTGCGCCGCGCGCAGCCCGCCCGTCACGGCAGTCTGCCGCTGTGACGGATGACGCGTCACGGCGACGATCGATCGATGCTGCACGGAGGAACGATGACCACGCCCCGGGGCCTGCACGCGCACGTGCTCGACACGCTCGGCGAACGCATCGTGTCCGGCGACGTCCCGCCCGGCACGGTCCTGCGTCCCGAGGACGTCGCGGCGGAGTTCGGCGTGTCCCGGTCCGTCGTGCGCGAGGCCCTGCGGGTCCTGCAGTCCCTCGGGCTCGTCGAGCCGCGACAGCGCGTCGGGACCCAGGTGCTGCCCACGACCGCGTGGGAGCTCCTCTCCCCCGCCGTCATCCGGTGGCGCGGCGGACCCGCGACCTACTTCGCCCAGCAGCGGGAGCTGCTCGAACTCCGACTCGGCATCGAGCCCGTCGCCGCCGGGCTGACCGCCGCACGCGGCGACGCGGTGACCGAGGCCGTGCTGGACGCGGCGCTCGAGATGGTCGACGCGGCCGCTCGGCGCGACGGGCGCGCGTACCTCGAGGCCGACGTGCGCTTCCACCGCGCCCTGCTGGTGGGTTCGGGCAACGCCGTGTTCGGGCACTTCGCCGGCACGGTCGAGGCACTGCTCCGCACCCGCACGGGTGAGTCGCGGGACACGATCACCCGGTGGACCGACGCCGCCGCAGCACGACACGAGGCCTTCGGGCGTGCGGTGGCGGCCGGGGACGCCGCGGCAGCCGGGTCGGCGGCGACCGCGCTGCTGTCGGTCACGCGGGACGAGTTCATCGCCGAGGCGCCGGCGGATCCGGCGCGGTAGCCGGGTCGGACCGCGCGGAGGTGGTCGAATCGCGCGTTGCCGGTCGGGGTTCCGGACCCACCACGCGCGTTTCGACTCGCCACGCGCGGATCAGCGCCGCTCGCGCTCGCGACCGCGCCGCGTCCGACCGCCCTTGAGTCGCAGCCGCATCGTCACGGTGCCCAGCCAGCGGTCGTACTTGTAGCCGACCTTGCCCATCCGGCCGATCTCCTCGAAGCCGAGCCGCTCGTGCAACCGGATCGAGGCGTCGGCGGAGCGGTCGGCGATCACCGCGACGACCTCGCGCACGCCGGCGGCACGGCAGGCGTCGAGCAGCGCCTCCATCAGCGCGCGGCCGAGCCCCTTGCCGCCGGCCGTCGGTCCGAGGTAGATCGAGTTCTCGACGACGTGGTTCGACCGGTCACGCGGGTTCCACGGGTCGACCAGGGCGTACCCGAGCAGCTGGCCGGCCGGGTTGACCGCGACCAGGAACGGCAGCTGGCGACGACGGATCTCCTCGAAGCGCTTCTTCCACGCGGCGAACGACAGGACCGCGCCGTCGAACGTCACCGACGAGTTCCGCACGTAGTGTGCGTGGACCTCGCGGATGTCGGGCAGGTCGGCGGCCTCGGCGGAGCGGATCGACCACGTGAAGGCGGTCTCCGTCGGCGCGGGCGGCCGCAGGTGGCGCGGCAAGATCCGACGCTGGCGGTATTCCTCCTCGAGCACGGTGTCGAGCCTACGGTGTGCGCTGGTCAGGCGTCGGTCGGGAGCGACCAGTCGACCGGCTCGGCGCCCTGCGCCACGAGGAGTTCGTTGACCCGCGAGAACGGCCGGCTGCCGAAGAACCCGCGGGAGGCGCTGAGCGGACTCGGGTGCGCCGAGGCGACCACCGGGGTGTCCCCGAGGAACGGCTCCACCGACTTCGCCTGCGCTCCCCAGAGCACGGCGACGAGCGGCTGCTCACGTGCCACGAGCGCCCGGACGGCCTGCTCGGTGACCCGCTCCCAGCCCTTGCCGCGGTGGCTGCCGGCGTCACCCGGCGTGACGGTGAGCACCCGGTTCAGCAGCATCACCCCGCGGGACGACCAGGTCCGCAGGTCGCCGTGTGCGGGCGGGGTCACCCCGAGGTCGTCGTGGAGCTCGCGGTAGATGTTCGCGAGGCTGCGCGGGACGGGCCGGACCCCGGGGTCGACCGCGAACGACAGGCCGATCGGGTGGCCGGGCGTCGGGTACGGGTCCTGGCCGATGACGAGCACCTTGACCTGGTCGAAGGGGTACGTGAACGCGCTGAGCACGGCGGCGCCGGCGGGGAGGTACGGGCGTCCGGCGGCGGTCTCCTCGCGGAGCCACTCCCCGAGTCGGTGGACGTCGTCCTCGACCGGGGCGAGCGCCTCGGCCCACCCGGGGTCGACGAGGTCGGCGAGCGGCTTCGGCTGCACGGGGTGCTACGCGCCCATGGTGGCGACGGAGACCGACTCGTCGCCGGCGACCACGCGCCACACGCTGCCGGAGCCCCGGACCTCGAGTGCACCCTCGCCCACGACGAGCACGGTGTCCTCGTCGATCGCCAGTCCCGCGGTCACGAACTCGGCCTCGGCGCTCGCCACGAGTCGGGCGAGCGTGCCGGCTTGCACCGCGTGCACGTCGATCGTCAGGTCGACGAGCCCGAGCCCCTCGCGGAGCTCCACCTCGTCGAGGCCTTCCGACGCGTCCTCGGGGCAGACCTCGACGCCGCCGACCCGCCAGCCGCCGACCAGGGCACGGTCGGCGGCGATCATCGCGCCGGCGGAGTAGCCGAGGTAGGGCAGGCCGTCGGAGACGAGCAGACGGATCTGGTCGACGAGCGGGGCGATCGCGTCGAGGTAGTCCGGCGTGCGGCCACCGCCGATCACCAGGGCGTCGACGTCGCTGAGCACCGACGTGGTGAAGGGCTGGCCCGGTGCGACCTCGGTGACGAGGACGTCCGCCGTCTCGGCGAGCACCGAGGCGATGTCCGGCGTCGAGGACGGCGTCGCGCCGTCCACACCGCTGACCGAGAGCAGGCCGACGCGCGGCGCACTGCGGCCGACGGCGGCTGCGCGTGCGGTGGCCTCGGCGAGGAAGGGTGCTGCGGCGTCGGAGTCGGCGAATGACCCGCCACCGACCAGGTGGATGCTCACGACTCGGCCGTCACCGGTGCGAGGGCGCTCCAGGGGAACGTGATCCAGCCGTCGACGCGACGCCAGACGTGATCGGGCTCGAGCACGGTGCCGGGCTTGGAGTACAGGCAGGCGCTGCGCACGTCGGCACCGGCCCCGGTGATGATGTCGACGACGAGCGCGAGGGTCCGGCCGGAGTCGGACACGTCGTCGACGACCAGGACCCGCTTGCCCGCCAGGCTCGGGGCGTCGAGCGCGGGGGCGAGCACGACGGGTTCCTCGAGGCGCTGCTCGACGTCGGTGTAGAACTCGACGTTGATCGAGCCACACTCCTTGGTGCCCAGCGCGTAGGCGACGGCCCCGGCGATGATCAGGCCTCCGCGGGCGACGGCGACCACGACCTCGGGCTCGAACCCGGCGGACAGGACGTCCTTCGCGAGCAGCCGTGCCGCGTCACCGAACTCGAGCCAGCCGAGCACCTCGGGCCCGCTCGTCATGGTCACGACAGCTGGCGACGGGGACTCGGCGGGTTCGCTGCTGATCGGCATCCGACCACGGTACCGGCAGGGATGCTGTGCCGCGACCTGCAGTTGCCGCCCGGGCGCGTGGCCCTCGGCGACGGTGCCGTACCGAGGTCCGGGGCGTCTACGCCTTCGGGGTCAAGGGGCCGCGGGTCAGCTTGTGCTGCGCCGCCTGGGCCACCGGGCGGATCGTGACCAGGTCGAGGTTGACGTGCGGCGGCAGTTCCACGCTGTGCACGATGGCCTCGGCGACGTCCTCGGCGCTGAGCGGGTCCTCGACCCCGTCGTAGACCGCGGCCGCCTTGGCCGCGTCGCCGCCGAAGCGCACCAGGGCGAACTCGTCCGTCTTCACCAGGCCCGGGGCGATCTCGACGACCCGGATCGGCTCCCCCGCGAGCTCCAGGCGGAGCGCTCCGACCAGCGCGTGCTCGGCGGCCTTCGCCGCGTTGTAGCCGCCGCCGTTCTCGTAGGAGACGAAGCCGGCGGTGCTCGTGACGGTGACGATGTCGGCACTCCCCGACGCGACGGCGCCGTTCCGCAGGTGGGGCAGCAGTGCCGCGATAACCCGCTTGGTGCCGATGACGTTCACCTCGAACATCGTGCGCCAGTCCTCGACGTCGGACTCCTCGACCGTGGCCGATCCGAGGGCACCGCCCGCGTTGTTCACCAGCGCGTGCACTCCTCCGGTCGCCGCGACGTGGGCGGCGAGCGCCGCGACGTCGTCCGCCGAGGTGACGTCGACCACCAGGGTCTCGGCCCCCGTCTCCTCGGCGAGCGCCGCCAGCCGGTCGGCACGGCGGGCGACGGCCAGCACGTCCCATCCCCGGGCGCGGAACGAGCGGACGGTGGCCGCCCCGATGCCGGAGCTCGCTCCCGTGACGACGACGCGACGTGCCATGTGGTTCCTCCTGCGCTGCGGCCCCGGCGACGTCGGTGATGGTCGCAACGGGGATGTCCGCACCACCGTACCGAACGGGACATGTCACGATCCGGTAACGTGACCGCCGATGACGACGGAAGCTGCGCCCCCGGCACCCTCGGCTCCGGACGCCGTGCTCGAGCCGGGCCGGGCTCCCCGACGGATCCCGATGTGGGACACCGCGCGGTTCCTGGCGGTCACGCTCGTCGTCATCGGCCACGCGATCCAACGCCAGACGACGGCGAGCGAGCACGCCCTGGCGCTGTACACCTTCATCTACGCGTTCCACATGCCCGCGTTCGGCGTGATCAGCGGGTACTTCTCGTCCGCGGACACCCCGACGGCGAAGCGCATGCGGCGGACGATCACCGACATCGTCGTGCCGTACATCATCATGCAGACGATCTGGACCGTGGTGCAGGGGATC
The DNA here is from genome assembly GCF_003234655.2 of Curtobacterium sp. MCLR17_007. NCBI lineage: Bacteria > Bacillati > Actinomycetota > Actinomycetes > Micrococcales > Microbacteriaceae > Curtobacterium > Curtobacterium sp. MCLR17_007. The sequence continues at coordinate 2,207,363 of NZ_CP126271.1, forward strand.
GTCGAGGGTGGCAAGAAGTTCAACCCGACGCAGCCGACGTGGACGCTGTGGTTCCTGCTCGCGCTCGGGATCTTCCGGCTGATCCTGCCGTACCTCGCGCAGCTGCGGTGGCCGCTGTTCTGGGCGGTCGTGTTCAGCATCGGTGTCGGGTACTTCGACAACGTCGACTCCACGCTGTCGCTCTCGCGGGCGATCAGCCTGCTGCCGTTCTTCCTGCTCGGGTGGCAGGTCAAGCAATGGGGTGTGTTCGACCGCTGGTACGAGGCCTCCCGTCGCACGGTCGTCCGGGTGCGGGTCGCCGCCGGCGTGGTGTTCCTGGCGTGGGCCGTGTCCTGCGTGCTGTGGATCCCGCAGTTCAAGGAGTTCGACCTGCACCACTGGTTCTTCTACGACGACTCGTACTCGGGCCTCGGCGAGGACGCGTGGTGGGCCGGCGCCGTCCGGTTCGGGCTGATGCTCCTGGCGACGCTGCTGACGGCGTCGTTCCTGGTGCTGGTCCCCCGGCGGAACGTATGGCTGACGAAGTTCGGTGCGGCGACGATGTACGTCTACCTGCTCCACACCTTCGTGCTCTACCCGATCCGCGAGTCCGGCGTGCTGGCGGGCCCGCACTCGGCGTGGCCATTCGTGCTGCTGATGGTGGCCATCGCCTGCGCCGTGAGCCTGTTCCTGGCGCAGCCGTTCGTCCGGCGCGGCATGAAGTGGTTGCTCGAGCCGAACGTCGGTTGGCTGTTCCGCCGCGGCGCCGCGTAGCCCGCACCTCGCACGGTGCGCAGTTGACCCCGCGTGCGAGGTTCACCGCCCCGTGCAGGGCACCAACCACGCACCACCCGGCCAGGGGCGCACCACCGGGCAACCTCGCACGGTGCGGGTCCGCCACGCATCGGCTCGCCGGACGGGAGGCCCGGCCCGCCCCCGCCACGTGCGTTACGTCACGAGTCGGGGGCGCTGGTGCAGGCCCGACCACGTCCGTACCGTGAGCCGCGACGCGCACGTGATCCGAGCCTCCCGGCCGGGACGCCAGCAGACGGAACAGGAGCCCGACATGACCGACAACGACGCCGCCCAGTGGCGCTTCGAGACGACGCAGATCCACGCCGGTGCACAGCCGGACCCGACCACGGGTGCCCGCGCGACGCCGATCTACAAGACGACCTCGTACGTCTTCCGGGACTCGGACCACGCGCGTGACCTGTTCGCGCTGGCCACGCCGGGCAACATCTACTCGCGCATCATGAACCCGACGAACGACGTCCTCGAACAGCGCATCGCGGCGCTCGAGGGCGGGTCCGGCGCGCTGCTCGTGGCGAGCGGACAGGCTGCCGAGACCTACGCCGTGCTGAACATCGCTCAGGCGGGCGACCACATCGTGTCCTCGTCGTCGATCTACGGCGGCACCTACAACCTGTTCAAGTACACGCTGGCGCGCCTCGGCATCGAGACCACCTTCGTCGAGGACCAGGACGACCCCGAGGAGTGGCGCCGCGCGGTCCGTCCGAACACGAAGCTGTTCTTCGCCGAGACCATCGGCAACCCGAAGATCAACGTCCTCGACATCACGACGGTCGCGGGCATCGCCCACGAGGCCGGCGTGCCGCTGATCGTGGACAACACCATCGCGACGCCGTACCTGATCCGGCCGTTCGAGCACGGCGCCGACATCGTGGTGCACTCGGCGACGAAGTTCCTCGGCGGACACGGCACGGTCATCGGTGGCGTCATCGTCGACGGTGGCACCTTCCCGTGGTCCGAGCACCCGGAGAAGTTCCCCGAGTTCAACTCCCCGGACCCCTCGTACCACGGGGTGGTCTTCGCCGAGGCCGTCGGCAACGCGCTGGCGTACATCATCAAGGCGCGGGTGCAGCTGCTCCGCGACCTCGGTGCGTCGAACTCCCCCGACACGGCCTTCGCGCTGCTGCAGGGCATCGAGACCCTGTCGCTCCGGATCGAGCGGCACGTGCAGAACGCGCAGGAGATCGCCGAGTGGCTCGACCGGCACCCCGACGTCGCGACGGTGGCGTACGCGGGGCTGCCGACCTCGCCCTGGTACGGCGCGGCCTCGCGGTACGCGCCGAAGGGCGTCGGCGCGGTGCTGTCGTTCGAGCTCAAGGGCGGCGTCGACGCCGGTCGGGCGCTCGTGGACAACCTGACGCTGTTCTCGCACCTGGCGAACATCGGCGACGTGCGGTCCCTCGTGATCCACCCGGCGTCGACCACGCACTCGCAGCTCACGCCCGAGCAGCAGCTGACGACCGGCGTGACCCCGGGGCTGGTGCGACTGTCGGTCGGGATCGAGAACGTCGAGGACCTCAAGGCGGACCTCGAGGTCGGGCTGGCCGCGGCGCGGGCCGTGTCGCAGGCGGGTCTGCGCGCGTAGCGCCCGCCGACCCGAGCGCCTGCAGACCCGGAACGACGATGCCGCTGTCGTACGACAGCGGCATCGTCGTTCCGGGTCGTTCAGTCCGCTGACACACGGTGCGGGGCGGAGCCGAGCCGGGCCTCCCGTCGGACCGCGACGTAACACGGTGCCCGGCCGGGCCGGTGTCCACGAGAATGGACGCACCATGGACTGGCAGACGACTCCCGAGGACTCCGTGCCGTCCACCCTGGTGCCGGGCGCCGCACTCGGCACCCTCGGCAAGCCCCCGGTCACCGGGGCCTGGCGTCCGGGAGACCACCCCGGCGCACGCCACTTCGTCGCACTCGGCGAACAGTGGGTCCGCGGCGGCCGGCTGCCGGGCGTGCGGATCGCGTACGAGACCTGGGGCACCCTGAACGACGCCCACGACAACGCCGTGCTCGTGTTCCACGCCCTCACCGGTGACTCGCACGTGGCTGGCGACGCCGGCCCCGGGCACCGCACCGCCGGGTGGTGGGACGACGTGGTCGGCGCGGGCAAGGCGATCGACACCGATCGCTGGTTCGTCGTCGCGCCGAACATGCTCGGCGGGTGCCAGGGCTCGACGGGGCCGTCGTCGGTGTCGCCGGACGGCGTCGAGTGGGGATCGCGCTTCCCGTTCGTGACCGTGCGCGACCAGGTCGCCGCCCAGGCGCAGCTGGCCGACGCGCTCGGCATCGACCGGTTCGCGGCCGTCGTCGGCGGCTCGATGGGCGGCATGCACGCACTCGAGTTCGCCGCGTCGCTGCCCGACCGCGTGGCCCGGCTCGCCGTCCTGAGCACCACCGCGCAGACGACCGCCGACCAGATCGCGGCGAACTCGCTGCAGCGCGCGGCGATCCAGATGGATCCGGGCTTCGCGGGCGGCGACTACTACGAGGCCGAAGCCGGAGACGGTCCGTCACGCGGGCTCTCGCTGGCGCGGCGGATGGCGATGATGACCTACCGCGCTTCCGACGAGCTCAACGGGCGGTTCGACCGCTCGTGGCAGTCGGACGTCTCCCCGCTCGGCGAGGACGGGCGCTTCTCGGTGGAGAGCTACCTCGACTTCCACGGCAACAAGTTCACGCGGCGCTTCGACGCGTCCACGTACGTCGCTCTGACGCACGCGATGGACTCGCACGACGTCGGGGCCGGTCGGGGTGGGGTCGCTGCGGCGCTCGCACGGATCTCCGCGACGACGCTCGTCGTGGGGATCTCGAGTGACCGGTTGTTCCCGGTCGAGGACCAGCACCGCATCGCGGCGGGCGTGCCCGGGGCGATCGACGGGGACCGGGCAGCGGTGATCGAGAGCGAGTTCGGGCACGACGGGTTCCTCATCGAGCACGACGCCGTCGGGGCGCACCTGCGCCGGCTGCTCGACTGAGCGTCGGAGCGCGCTGCGACGCGGTGCACCTGCGTGGGCTGCTCCGCTGGACGTCGGGGTGCGCTCCCCATACATCCAGATCGCGCAGCCGGTGTTCTCATCACGCCTGCGATCACAACTTGGTTGCCAAACCCAACGTGTGGGCGCGCCGAACGCCCCCCAACGGGTGTCCCCCGTGGAATGATGGCCGGTACCCGGTCCCGACCGAGGCTCGCGTTTCCCAACCGCTCGCGAGCAGCCCCGGACGGAGCCGGCACCAGCAGCACCTCGCAGCACCGCGTGGCGACGACGACACGCTTCCCACCGACGAGACACTGACGCACCAGGACACCGATGGAACTCATCGCACAGGAACGTGACCGGCTCCTCCGGTCGACGACCCGTGTCGTCGGCATCATCTGCACGCTCGTCAGCCTGGTGAGCGTCCTCTGCTCCTTCGCCGTCCCGGTCGGCCCGCTCGTCGCGGGGATCACCTGCATCGCCGTGATGATCGGCGCACTGGTCGTGTTCGGGGTGAACGGCGCCGTGTGGTGCACCGCGCTGACGCTCGTTTCCGGCCTCGCCGCCATGGTCATCCTCACCTCGGCCGCTGCGCCGGACGTCCGCTCCGTCGTCGCCAGCGGGCTCGTCCCGCTCGCCGCCGGCGGGCTGTCGTCGCTCCTGATGGCCCAGCGCGGCCACCTGGCCGGGTTCGGCCTGGCCGCCCTCGGCGGCGTCGCGTCGCTGGCGGTCATGGCCAACGCGACCGGCACGGTCCTCAGCGGCCCGGTCGGCGGCACCGCGCTCGGCTGGGTCCTCACCGCGGTCGTCGCCTACTGGATCTCGCGCAGCATCCCCCGGGTGGCCCGCCGCATCTACAGCATCGGCACCGCGCACCGCGCCGAGCGCCAGGCCAGCGAGACCGAGGCACAGCGCCGCCAGGGCGCGCGTCTGCTGCACGACACCGTCCTGGCCACGCTGACCCTGCTCGCGCACTCCGGGGTCGGGGTGTCCGAACAGGCCATGCGCGAGCAGGCCGCCGAGGACGCCCGGCTGCTCCGCCACCTGCGCCTCGGTGCGACCCCGCAGCCGCAGCAGTCCGGCGACTACTCCCTCACCCGCACCGAGGAGTCCCCCCTCGGCCAGACGCTCGAGTCGGTCAAGCAGCGCTTCGGGCGGATGGGGCTCGAGGTGAGCTGGCACGGCACCGGGCAGGTGCTGCTGCCGACGCACGTCCTCGACGCGTTCCTGCTGGCCCTCGCGGAGTGCCTGGAGAACGTCCGTCGACACGCCGGCGTCGCCGAGGCGCACGTCACGATCGTCCACGACAACGACATGGTCCGGGCGATGGTCACGGACTCCGGTGTCGGGTTCGAGATCGGCGCGATCGACGAGGAACGGCTCGGGTTCAAGGAGAGCGTCGTCAACCGCCTGCGCGAGGTCGGCGGCGACGCGCGCCTCTTCTCCGCGCCGGGCTCCGGCACCACGGTCGTCCTGGAGGCACCACGATGAGCCGCGTCCCCGAGGACACCATCAACCGGGGCCTGCCCGGCGAACCACCGCAGCCCGCTCCGCGGACCCGACGGGAGGCCCGGGAGCGCTACCGGGGCACGGAACGTCGGCAGGCGCGCGGCCTCCCCTCCACCTCCACCGGGGCACGGTCGCTGCGGCAGGCCGCGAAGCCCGGCGCGTCGCTCGGTGCGGGGCACCTCGGCCTCGGTGCCGCGGTGCTCACCGCGGTCGAGGCCGTCGCCGGCATCGCCCTGTTCCTGTCGAGCTGGGACGACTACACCATGCCCTGGCTGCCCGCCGCCGCGTGGATCCTGTTCGTCGTCGCGGCGGTCGGGGTCGGGCTCAGCGTCATGACGTACGGCGAACGACTCACCGGCGTCGCCTTCGCGCTCATCTGCGTCGTGCTCGCCTGCGTCGTCACGCTCGACTTCATCGGGGTGTGGCCCGAACACGACCTCGCGCACACGGCCAGCGCCTCGATCGCCGCCGGCTTCGCACTGCTGCCCGTCGCGACCCTGCGCCCCGCCCGCGAGGTCGCTGCCGCGATCACCGTGCTCGGACTCGCGTTCGTCGCGATGTCGATCGCCTCGACGCCGATCACGGCGGACACGATCCCCGGGCTCTTCTCGATGCTCGCCCTGGTCGTCGTCCCCCCGTCCGTGGCGATCTTCGTCACCCATCGCTTCCGCCAGCTCGTCCAACGCGAACTCGACCGCGTGCTGGTGCAGTCGAACATCACCGCACCGCAGTTCGCCGTCGGCATGCTGGCGTCGGACGAGCTCGCCCGACTCGACCTCGCCGCCGAGAAGCTGCTCGACGCCGTCGCCAACGGCACCGACCCGCTGCCGTTGTCCGACGCCTCCTCCTCGGTCGCGGCGTCGCTGGCCACCGAACTCCGCCTGCACCTCATCGAGGGACGCCGCGAGACCTGGCTCTACCACGCGATCACCGAGTCCGACCACCTCGGTCGGGCCGTCAGCGTCGCGGACCCCGGGTCCCTCGCCGGACACCTCTCGCCCGCCCAGCGCGACGGGCTGCTGCAGGCGCTGTGGCAGATGGTCGGCGACGGACGCGGCCTGCAGCCCGGCGTCCCCGTGGTGTCGGTCACCCTCGGCCCGGTCGGCAGCGACGGGCACCCGGTCACCGACGACACGATGGACGTCCCGATCGTCATCGAGTCCCGCGGCGTCCCCCGTAGGCGGCTCGGGCCGGCCGCCTGGAGCGGGCTCGCCCGGATCGGCCCGTACACCGACACGATGCGGGACGGCGCGGTGCACATCCACGCGCACTGCGTCGTGAACCGGCACCCCACGATGTGACCCGAGCGGCGCGCTTGTCGGACACCCGGACAGCCTGCGCCGTCACCGTGAGCGCGCCACCTAGGCTCGGCCACGCAGACCACGAGAAAGGACGCCAGCATGGCGACTCCAGAGCAACCGATCCGACTCGCGCTCGTCGACGACCACAAGATGCTCCTCGGCGCGCTCACCGAGTGGATCCGCGGCGCCGCGGACGACATCACGCTCGTCGCCGCCGTGACGACCTGGCCGGAGCTGCTCACCAGCCCCGCGTTCCCGGTCGACGTGGTGCTCCTCGACCTCGACCTCAAGGACTCGATCCCGGTCTCGTTGAAGATCTCGACGCTCAAGACCGCCGGTGTGAAGACCGTCGTCATGAGCACGTACTCGGAACCGAACGTCGTCCGCGAGGCCCTGGGCTCCGGCGCGCTCGGGTACCTGGTCAAGAGCGAGGACGCCGACATGATCGTCGAGGCGATCCGCTCTGCCCAGCGCGGCGAGCAGTACGTCTCCGCCGAGCTCGACCTGGCGATCAACAGCGGTGACGTGGGCGGCGTGCCGAAGCTCAGCGCGCAGGAGCGCCGCGTCATGGCGCTGTACGGCGGCGGCGAGCCCGTCAAGAGCGTGGCGTACCAGCTCGGGATCTCCGAGGAGACCGCGAAGAGCTACCTCAAGCGCATCCGCGAGAAGTACCGCGTCGCCGGATTCGACGTCGGCACGAAGGTGGCCTTGCGCAAGCGCGCCATCACCGACGGCATCATCTTCGAGGACGGCAGCCCGCACGGCCTGTAGCCCGCACGCCCCGGGGAGCACACAGCACCACGGAACGGACACAGCACCACGGGATCCCGTGGTGCTGTGTCCGTTCCGTGGTGGCTGGCGTGCGCGTGCCCGACCGCACCGTCGATCGCGTCAGACGGTGGGGACGGGCGCCGTGATCGGGCCCGTGGACGGGTGCCGACCGGAGGACCGTGCACGCTCGGTGGACCGACGTTCGACGCCGTAGCTGATCGCGGTCATCCCGACACCGAGCAGCGCGAGCACGATGCCGAGCCACCCCGGGGCCACGAAGCCGAACCCTGCGGCGATGACCGCACCACCGAGGGCCGCGCCGAGGGAGTTGCCGATGTTGAACGCCGAGTGGTTGAGCGCCGCCGCGATGGTCCGCGCATCCCCCGCCATGTCCATCAGGCGCGACTGCACCGCCGGCGGGATGGCGGACGAGGTGGCTCCGAGCAGGAAGGCCCCGACGAACACGCCGACGGTCCACTGCGCGGTGAGGACCATGAAGAGCAGCGACACGATCAGCGACAGCATGCCGATGTAGATCGTGCGCTTGACACTGCGGTCGGCGAGGTGCCCGCCGAGCACACCGCCGACGACCATGCCGAGCCCGACCACCACGAGCACGAGCGGAACGACGGCCTCGGGCAGCCCGGTGACGTTCGTGACGAGCGGCGAGATGTACGAGTAGACGGCGAAGAACCCGCCGAACCCGACGGCGCCCAGACCCATCACGAGCCAGACCTGCGGCACGCGGAAGGCGCGGAGCTCACGACCGATCGATGCGCTCTGGTCGCGGGCGGACCGCGGGACGAACACTGCGACTGCCAGGAAGGTGGCGACGAACAGCACCGCGACCACGCCGTAGGCCACGCGCCACCCGGCGTTCTGACCGACCCAGGTGATCGCGGGGACGCCCACGACGTTGGCGACGGAGAGTCCGAGCAGCACCATCGCGATGCCCTTGCCGCGCTTGCCCGGGCCCATGATGTCCCCCGCGACGATGGACGCGATGCCGAAGTAGGCCCCGTGCGGCAGTCCGGCGACGAAGCGGGCGACGAGCACCAGGCCGAACGAGGGCAGCAGCGCGCTGGCGACCGTGGCGACGACGAAGCCGACGAGCAGCACGAGCAACAGGCCCTTGCGCGGGAACCGCGCGCTCATCGCGGCGATGGTCGGCGCACCGACGACGACGCCGAGCGCGTAGGCGCTGACGAGCCATCCGGCGTGCGCGATCCCGGCATCCGGGTCGGCACCGTACTGCGCCGGCAGCAGTGCCTGCGCGATGTTCGGCAGGAGCCCCATCGCGACGAACTCGGTCGACCCGATGGCGAAGCCACCCAGGGCGAGTGCGGTGATGGCGAGCGCGCGACGCGCCGGCGAGAGCTGGGACATGAGCCTGGTCTTCGAACGATGGTGGTCGGCTGATCCGCACCGCACCCGTCAGGTCCGGTACCGGCTCAGTGTAGACCGCTCCAACGCATCGGAGGAAGACCTGCTCCGAATCGATTCGAGTGCCGGGGCGTCAGGCCGCGCGACGCTCCGCCGGCTGCTCGGCGACCCGCTGGCCGTCGACCCGCTGTCCATCGACCCGGTGCCCGACGACCCGCTGCTCCGGGGACTCGTCGCGGTGGATCCAGCCGACGCCGCACTCGGTGCAGGTCGCCCAGGCGTTGCCGGACGCGGTGTCGCGATCGACGACGACCGTCTGCGTCTCGCAGTCGTCGCACCAGCCGTCGTGCATTCCGTCGTGCAGCATGCCTGACTCCTCGTCCTGTCAGCGTCACCGCGTGTGACTACCTGCGGTCATGAGACACCTGACCACCGACATCCCGAGCGACGCGGGCGGCGTGTCGCCGAGGACTCAGGAACCGTCCCCGAGCGCCTGCTCCAGCCGCGCCACCTTGCCGTCGAGCTCCCCAGTGTGGCCCGGTCGGATGTCGGCCTTCAGCACCAGCGACACCCGCGTGCCGTACGCGCCGACGGCCTCGGTCGCGCGCTTCACGACGTCCATCACCGCGTCCCAGTCGCCCTCGACCTCGGTGAACATCGACGACGTGCGGTTGGGCAGCCCGGACTCGCGGACGACACGGACGGCAGCGGCGACGGCGTCGTGCACGGACCCGTCCGACTGCGCGGAGGGACCACCGGACGGAGCGACGGAGAAGGCGACGATCATGCGCCCATCCTGCCCCGCGGCACCCCGGCGCGCGCACCGACGGCGTTGTCCGTGCCACCCGTCCGTTGCCCGGCGAGCCCCAGCCGTACCACCGTGACGATGGCCCAGACCAGCACACCGACCTCGAGGGCGTTGCGGATCGTCAGCACCACGAGGATCCAGGGCTGCACGGTGAGCACCTGGTCGTAGTAACCGGGGTAGACCACCTGGGTCAGCAGCGCCATCGGCAGCGCAGCGACCGCCACCGGCAGGAAGCGACGAGCGCTCCCCCGCCCCGCGACCAGCCCCCACACGATCGGCACCGCGAACCACCCGACGTACTGCGGCGACCCGACCTTGTTCGTCGCGACGAGCGCCGCGACGAGCACCAGCGCGAGCACCGGAGCCACGTCCGCGCGACGGGCGCCGCGTCCGACCGCCCAAGCCGCCAGCCCCACCCCGCCGAGCACCACGACGGCCATCAGCGGCGTCGAGAGCGCCGCGGCCAGGTGCGTGCCGGTCCCCGAGACCTCGAACGTCAGGATGCCGGTGTCGTAGTAGACCGCCGCACCGGGCACGTGCGCGGCGGCCGCCCACATGAACGGCGTCGCGAGCGGCGACTCGATCTGGAGCGCACGACCGGACTGCTGGCCGACGAACGACAGCAGGAACGTCGCCCCGCCGAACAGCACGTCGACCAGGACGACGATCGCGGTGACGGTCAAGGCCCCGACGACCACGCCGCGACGGTGGCCGCGCCGCAGCACCAGCAGCACGCCGACGAGCGCCGCCGGCCACACCTTGACCCAGGCGGCGACGGTGAACACGGCGGAGGCCACGGCGGGCCGGGTCGCGACGAAGCACACACCGACCATCGCGACGGCCGTCGCCACGGTGTCGATCCGCCCCAGCCCGATCGGGCCGAGCGCGAGCAGGAACACCAGCCACCACCAGACGACACGCACGCCGAGCGCGCGGAACCGCCAGAGGAACAGGCAGGCCACCGCGTCGAGCACGACCATCAGCGCGAGCCACCCGGTGGCGATGTGCTCGACGCCGCCGATCGCCGCCGCGGCCATCGGCAGGAGCGCGAGGATCGGGTAGACCCAGGCGGTGTCGGTGCCGACCCAGACGTGGTCGGTCAACCCGGTCGCGATCCACCGTCGGTAGGTGATCTCGACGTCGCCGATCGGCTGGTTGGGCATCGTGGTGGCGAGCCACCAGAGCACGGCGTGGACAGCCAGGAAGGCGACCGTGGCACCGACGGGTGCGAACCACCTGGACTGCTGCACCGGACGAGCGTACCGGCCCGGCGCACCGGACGGACTGGAGGCGCGGTGCCAGCCGGCACCGAGCCTCCTGTCCCGCAGGCCGTCACGATCAGGGCTGCGATCCGCCCTCGGACGCCGACCAGACGCGGACCCAGTCGATCTCGAGGTTGCCCGGTGCTCCGTGGTCGCCGATCTGGAACATGTACCGGTGGGCCGTCGTCGGGACGTACTGCGTGTCCGCGAAGACGAGCGCACCGTCGACGTAGTACTCGACCGACTTCCCGGGGACCCACACGGTCGTGTACGTGTGCCACTTCCGCCAGGTCGCCGTGGTGTGCAGACCGTTGGCGCGTCGTTCCAGGCCGGGGACCATCGCGTGGCTGAACGCGCCGACGGTGCCCTGGAACGTGCCTTCCGGGAAGTCGAGTTCGCCCTCCGACCACACGTTCGACGTCGGCCACAGCATGAAGGCGGCACCGTTGCCGTCGCCACCGCTGGCCCGGGCACGGACGCTGAAGGTCCCGCCGACGTGCGACCAGGCGCCCTCGCGGGTGCCGAAGGTGCCGGCCGCGCCGCGGGTGCCGTCCATCGCGACGTCCATCACACCGTCGTGCGCGCTGATCACGTCACCTGACCAGTACTTGCCGCTCATGCCGTCCGGGTACGGCTGCCAGGCGTCCGCGTAGGTCGCGGCGAAGGGGCCGCCCGCGGCTGCCGGGGTGTCGAAGTCCTCGGAGAACGACGGCGCCGTGGTGGGTGCGGCCAGCGTCCGGCTCGACGTGGGGTGCGACACGGACGGGGAGGGCGACGGCAGCCCGTCGACCGTGGGGCGGGCGTCGGCGGTGGTGACCGATCCCAGGGTCACGCCGGCGGCGACGACCGCGGCCGTCACGAGCAGGAAGCGCGAGGTCCGCAGGGGTCGTCGGGGCGCCCGTCGCGTCGGTGCGGTGGGGCGGTCGTCGTCGTCGTCGTCGACGACGATGTCGTGTGCATCCTGCATGGTGACTGGTTCGCTTCCCGAGAGCGCAACCGGGTCCCTGATTCGAGCCGGCGTCGTCCCTCGGAACCTGTCTAACCGTCCACGCGGACTCCCACGAGGTCCCCGCACCCCGGTGGCGGGATCGATGCGGGCTCCCGCGTGCGATGCGTGTTCCCGCGACGGGTGTCAGGCGGGTGCGCTGTCGGTGCATGCCCCGACCTCAGGCGAGACCGTCCGGTCGGGCGTCAGGCGGGGGCGTCACCCGACGTCACCAGGTCACGGACGACCCCGGGCAGCGTCTCGATCAGTGCCGTCATCGTGAAGGGCCCCCCGCCCGACGCACGACGAGCCGCCGTCCCGTGCACGACCGCAGCCGCGGCGGCGAGGTGCGCGAGGTCGGCCGGCGTCGGCTGTCCCCGGCCGGCCCGCGTGGCGACCAGCGCTCCGAGCACCCCACCGAGCACGTCCCCGGCCCCGGCCGCGGCCAGCCACGGGGTCGCGGAGGACGCGACGAGCCGCACCGCACCGTCGGGGGTCACGACGTGGGTCCGCTCGCCCTTGAGCAGCACGACGCTGCCCGTCTGCTCCGCTGCCCGGAGCGCCGAGCCCTCGGGGTCGTCCTCGACGCGCTCGCGGTCGACGCCGAGCACGCCGGCGAGCTCCCCCGCGTGCGGTGTCAGGACCGCGAGCGGACCAAGGTCGACGAGCGGGATCGCACCCGCGTCGACGACCACGGGCACGCCGTCGTCCGAGGCGTGCCGGAAGGCGTCGGCGGTGCTGTCCGCCAGCTCGTCGAGCGACTGCGCCGAGATGCCCGACCCGACCAGCCAGGCCTGGACCCGACCGACCCCGGACACCACCTCGGGTCGACGGGCGAGGACGAAGTCCGTCGCGCGGTCGGGTCCGACGTACCGGACCATGCCGACGCCGGTGTGGACTGCGGCGTCCACCCCCATGACCGCAGCGCCCGGGTAGCGGTCCGACCCCGTCGCCACCCCGAGGACTCCCCGACGGTACTTCGTCGACTCGCCGACGGGCGCGGTCGCCCAGGCGGCGGCATCGGACACGGAGAAGGGCACGAAGTCGTTCATCGACCCCACGTTACGGTGGAGCGCATGAGCCTGTCCCTGCCCGGTCGTGTCGTCGTCTTCGACTACGGCGAGGTGATCAGCCGCACGCCGGTCGCCGCCCGCGAGGCCCTGGTGCGGGCGACCGGGCTCAGCGCGGACGAGCTCTTCCCCGTCTACCAGGAGCTGCGCCACGACCTGGACCGCGGCGACCTGTCGGTGCTGGAGTACTGGCGCGCGATCGGGGCCCGGACCGGCCGCAGCTGGAGCGTCAGCGAGGTCCACCGGCTCTGGGCGCTCGACTACACCGGCTGGTTCGAGGTGGACCCCGACGTCCTCGACCTGGTCGAGGAGCTGCACGACGCCGGCACCCGGCTCGCGCTGCTGTCGAACGCCGGCTTCGACTTCGGCGACCCGTACCGGCGGTCGCCGATGGGCTCGCTGTTCGAGACCGTCGTCGTCAGCGCCGAGGAGCACGTCCTGAAGCCCGACCCGTCCATCTACCGCGTCACGTGCGACCGGCTGGGAATCACGCCGTCGCAGATGGTGTTCGTGGACAACAGGGCCGAGAACGCCGCCGGCGCGGAAGCGATCGGGGCGGTCGGCCTCCACCACACGTCGCCCGACCTGCTCCGGACCGCCCTGGAGGAGCTGGCGGCGGCCGCACCCCACGAAGGAGCCACCGCGTGACGCACGCCCTGTTCGACCCGATCACCGTCCGTGACCTGACCGTCCGCAACCGCATCTGGGTCAGCCCGATGTGCCAGTACTCTGCCGAGCGGCAGGACGGCGTCCCGACGCCGTGGCACCTGGTGCACCTGGGTGGGTTCGCCAAGGGCGGCGCCGGAGCCGTCGTCGTCGAGGCGACCGGCGTCGTGCCCGAGGGCCGGATCAGCCCGCAGGACCTCGGCCTGTGGAACGACGAGCAGCGCGACGCGTTCCGGCCGATCGTCGACTTCATCCACTCCCAGGGCGCCGCGGCCGGAGTCCAGCTCGCACACGCCGGGCGCAAGGCGTCGACGTACCGCCCCTGGTCGTCGACGCAGGGCTCGGTCCCGGTCGAGGACGGCGGCTGGACCACCGTCGCCCCGTCCGCCGTCGCATTCGACGGGTACGCCGAACCCCGCGAGCTCACGACCGAGGACATCCGCCTCGTCGCCCTCGGCTTCGCGGCAGCGGCACGCCGCGCGATCGAGGCCGGCTTCGACCTGGTCGAGATCCACGCGGCGCACGGGTACCTGCTGCACCAGTTCCTCTCACCGCTGAGCAACCACCGCACCGACGACTTCGGCGGGTCCCTCGAACACCGCGCACAGGCCCTGCTCGACGTGGTCGACGCCGTCCGTGCCGAGGTCGGCGAGGGCTTCCCCGTGGTCGTCCGCTTCTCGGCCACCGACTGGACCGAGGGCGGGCTGACGCTCGACGAGGTCGTCCAGGTCGCGCGCTGGGCCGGCGAGCACGGCGCCGACCTCGCCGACGTCTCGACGGGCGGCAACGTGGCGAGCGCGCCGATCCCGGTCGGCCCCGGCTACCAGGTCCCGTTCGCCGCGGCGGTCAAGCGCGAGGCGGGCATCGGCACGATCGCCGTCGGCATGATCTCGGAGGCCTTCCAGGCGGAGCAGATCGTGGCGACCGGGCAGGCCGACGTCGTGATGGTCGGCCGCGAGTTCCTGCGTGACCCGGGGTTCCCCCTCCGTGCCGCCCGCGAGCTCAACGTCGCGATCGACTACGAGCCCCAGCAGTACCATCGAGCATCCGTCACGAAGCAGGGCTGATTCCCGGAGTTCCGGGGAAGCCCTGCGGTACGATCGTGAGCACTGTGGACGATCCTCCGAATCCTTCTTCGCCTCACTCATCCGCCGCTCACTCGGTGAGCTGCTCTGACTCACTGCGCCTGCACCCCGACGGGTGGTGGACCCGGTGAGCCCCATCGACATCGTCATGCTCGTCGGTGGCATCCTCCTGACCCTCGGCACCGGCGTGTTCGTCGCGTCCGAGTTCTCGCTCGTCAACCTCGACCGCGCCGACGTCGAGGCACGCCGCGACCGTGGTGAGGCCGGTCTCGCGCCGGTCATCAGCGCGCTCAAGGTCACCTCGACGCACCTGTCGAGCGCCCAGCTCGGCATCACGCTCACGACGCTGCTGACCGGCTACCTGCTCGAACCGTCGATCGCGACGCTGCTCGAGGCACCGTTCCTGGCGCTCGACCTCCCCGAGGCCGTCGTCGAGACGGTCGGCTCGATCGTGGCGCTGGTCATCGCGACCCTGCTGTCGATGATCCTCGGCGAGCTGGTGCCGAAGAACTTCGCGCTCGCGCTGCCCCTGCAGACCGCCCGGCTCGTCGTGCCGCTGCAGATCGCGTTCACGACGGTCTTCAAGCCCGCGGTCGCGGTGCTCAACGGCACCGCCAACGGCGTGCTGCGCAGCATCGGCATCGAACCGCAAGAAGAACTGAGCGGTGCACGCAGCGCCGAGGAGCTCACCTCGCTGCTCCGACGCTCGGCGTCCGAGGGCTCGCTCGAACAGGACACCGCGACGCTCCTGCAGCGCACGCTGTCCTTCTCCGAGCTCGACGCGAGCGACGTGATGACCCCGCGGCCGCGGCTGTCGACGATCCGCGTGTCCGAGTCGGCCGAGGACGTCATCGCCCTGGCCCGACGCACCGGCTTCAGCCGCTTCCCCGTCATCGAGGAGGACGCGGACGACGTCGTCGGCATCGTGCACGTCAAGCAGGCCGTCGCCGTCCCCCGCGAGAAGCGGCCCGAGGTGCCCGTCGGTGCGCTGATGACCGACGCCGAGCGTGTCCCCGAGACCATGCCCGGCGACACCCTGCTCACCGAGGTCCGCGGCCGCGGTTACCAGATGGTCATCGTGGTCGACGAGTACGGCGGCACCGCCGGTGTCGTGACGCTCGAGGACCTGATCGAGGAGATCGTCGGCGAGGTCTCCGACGAGCACGACCGCGCTCGCATCGACGTGGTCCGCTCCCGCAACTGGCTGACGTTCCCCGGGCTGCTCCGTCCCGACGAGCTCGAGGACCGCGCCGGGGTGACCGTTCCCGAGGACGGACCCTACGAGACCGTCGGCGGGTTCATCATGTCGACCCTCGGCCGGCTGCCGGTCGTCGGTGACGAGGTCCCGCTCGAGGACGGCGTCTTCCGCGTCGAACGCCTGGACGGCCGCCGCGTCGACCGCATCCGCTGGACCCCGACCCCGACCGACACCCCCGCGGACGGCATCGCCATCCCGGACACGAAGCACCACACCAAGAAGAAGGAGGCCGCCCGATGAGTTCGGATTGGTGGGGGATCTTCTGGCTGTTCGTGCTGCTGGCGGGCAACGCCTTCTTCGTCGCGGCCGAGTTCGCGGTCATCTCCGCGCGTCGCTCGCAGATCGAGCCACGCGCCGAACAGGGCTCCCGCGCCGCGCAGATGACCCTGTGGGCGATGGAGCACGCCACCCGCATGCTCGCGACCACGCAGCTCGGCATCACCGTGTGCTCGCTGCTGATCCTCAACGTCTCCGAGCCGGCGATCCACCACCTGCTCGAGGGCCCGCTGCACCTGACCGGGTGGAGCGTCGAGGTCATCGGCATCGTCGCGTTCGTCGTCACGCTGCTGCTCGTGTCGTTCCTGCACGTGGTCTTCGGCGAGATGGTGCCGAAGAACATCTCGTTCTCGATGCCGGACCGGGCCGCCCTGCTGCTGGTCCCGACGCTCTGGTACATCGGCCACGGCCTGCACTGGGTCGTCGTCGGGCTGAACGAGGTCGCGAACGGGGTGCTCCGCCTGTTCAAGGTCGAGCCGAAGGACGAGGCCGTCAGCGCCTTCACGGTCGAAGAGGTACAGACGATCGTCGAGCAGTCCCGGCGCGAGGGCACGCTCTCCGACGACGGCGGCACGCTCAAGATGGCGTTCGAGTTCACCGAGAAGAAGGTCGCCGACGTCGCGGTGCCGATGTCCGAGCTGGTCACGCTGCCCGACGTCGCCACGCCCGGTGACGTCGAGCGGGCCGTCGCCCAGCGCGGCTTCTCGCGGTACGTGCTCGTCGGCGACCAGGGCGACCCCACCGGCTACGTGCACGTCAAGGACGTCATCGACCTGCGCCCGGACGAGTACGACGACCCGGTGCCGCCCAAGCGCATCCGTCAGCTCATCTCGCTGTACACCGGGATGGACCTCGAGGACGCGCTCGCCACCATGCGCGCGGCCGGCCGCCACGTGGCCCGGGCGTTCGACGCGGACGGGCGCACGACGGGCGTGCTGTTCCTCGAGGACATCCTCGAGGAACTGGTCGGCACCGTCGAGGACGCGACCCGACGCCGGTAGACGCACCAGACAGACGGACGGGAGGCTCCCCACCAGCTGGTGGGGAGCCTCCTGTCCGTCTGTGGTCAGCTACCAGCTGACCGGAAGCGGTTTGCCCTCTTCGTACCCGGCGGCGGACTGGATGCCGACCAGCGCGCGCTCGGAGAACTCGGCCAGGCTGGTCGCGCCGGCGTAGGTGGCCGAGCTGCGGACGCCGGTCGTGATCATGTCGAGCAGGTCCTCGACGCTCGGGCGCTCCGGGTCGAGGTAGATGGTCGAGGACGAGATGCCCTCGGCGAAGAGCGCCTTGCGTGCGCGCTCGTACGGGTCGAGACGCTCGAAGCGTTCGCGCACCGCCTTGGCGCTCGCCATGCCCCAGCTCTCATTGTAGGCCTTGCCCGCCGTGTCGCGGCGCAGGACCCCGGGCGCCTCGAGGGTGCCGGCGAACCACGAACCGATCATCACGGCGCTGGCGCCGGCAGCCAGGGCGAGCGCGACGTCGCGGGGGTAGCGCACGCCGCCGTCGGCCCAGACGTGCGCGCCGAGCGACCGTGCGGCCGCAGCGGTCTCGAGCACGGCGGAGAACTGCGGGCGCCCGACGGCGGTCATCATGCGGGTGGTGCACATTGCGCCGGGGCCGACGCCGACCTTGATGATGGACGCCCCGGCCTCGACCAGGTGTGCGACGGCATCGGCGGTGACCACGTTGCCCGCGACGAGCGGGATGCCGAGGTCGAGGGAGGCGACGGTCCGGAGCGCGCGGAGCATGCCCTCCTGGTGCCCGTGTGCCGTGTCGAGGACGAGCACGTCCACCCCGGCGGCAGCCAGGGCCGACGCCTTGGCGGCGACGTCGCCGTTGATGCCGATCGCGGCGGCGACCCGCAGCCGACCGGAGGCGTCGACGGCGGGCGTGTAGATGTCGGAGCGGATGGCGCTGGTCGGGCTGGTGGTGCCGACGACCCGGCCGTGCCGGGTGACCGGCGCGAAGTCGACCCCGGCCGCCGTGAGCACGTCGTAGACGTGGCGGGGGGTACCGGCGTCCTCGGCGTCGATCGCGGTCGAGGCGCCGTGCAGCAGGTCGCGGAGCGTCGCGTCGGGGCCAGCGGTGCCGAGTCGTGTCGCCGGGACGCAACCCAGGTACTCCCCCGCGGCGTCGCGCACGACGACCCCCCGCCCGGCGACCGGCAGGAGCTGCTCGAGGGTCTCGGCCACAGTGGTGTCCGCGCCCATCTCGATGGCCGTGTCGAAGTCGACGGGCTGGTCCTTGACCCAGCGGATCGCCGCGTCGAGGTCCTGCAGGTGCATGTCCTGCGGGAGCACCCCGAGGCCGCCACGACGGGCGAGGGTGGCAGCGAGCCGAGGGCCCGTCACGGAGTTCATGTTCGCGCTGACGATCGGCACGGTGACGCCGGACCCGTCGTTCGCGGCGAGGTCCACGTCGAAGCGGCTCGTCACCGCCGAACGGCTGGGGACGAGGAAGACGTCGGAGTAGGTCAGGTCGTGGGTCGGCCGCGTCTCGTAGAACCTCATGCCGCCCACCGTACTGCGGGACGACATGCCCTCGCCGCTGACACCGGACGGACATGTGGGAACGGCTACGCTTGACGTCGTGCGGGGCAGGGTTGCGCCGCACGACACACACGAGCATCAATCGACGGAGAGTGGGCGATCGGCTGTGTCGAGCCATCTGACCGGAACTGACGAGACCGCGGGCGAATTCGGGGCGAACGAGTGGCTCGTGGACGAGCTCTACGAGCAGTTCCTCGCGGACAAGAACTCCGTGGACGAGTCGTGGTGGCCCGTGCTCGAGAGCTACCACCAGTCCGGCAAGGGGTCCGCGGCTGCCGCTCCGGCACCCACCCCGGCGGCGTCCGCTCCTGCCGCTGCCACGTCCGCTGCTGACACGCCCGCCGCTCCGGCGCCCGCTGCCCCGACGGGCGACGGCAAGGGCGGACCGATCCAGGCCCGCACCACCTCGAAGCAGCCGTCGCCGCAGCCCATCCCCGCCGAGGCGAACGACACCGCCGACGACCACGAGGAGACCCACGAAGACGTGGCGACCCCGTTGCGCGGCATGGCGAAGACCCTGGCGTCGAACATGGACGCCTCGCTGACGGTCCCCACCGCCACCAGCGTGCGCACGATCCCCGCCAAGCTGATGATCGACAACCGCATCGTCATCAACAACCACCTGCGCCGTGCCCGCGGCGGCAAGATCTCGTTCACGCACCTGATCGGGTGGGCGATGGTGCAGGCGCTCAAGGACTTCCCGAGCCAGAACGTCTTCTACGAGGAGCGCGACGGCAAGCCCTTCGTCGTGCAGCCCGCGCACGTCGGCCTGGGCATCGCCATCGACGTCCCGAAGAAGGACGGCACCCGCTCGCTCCTGGTCCCCAGCATCAAGCGCGCCGAGTCGCTGACGTTCGGCCAGTTCCTGTCCGCGTACGAGGACCTGGTCAAGCGCGCCCGCGACAACAAGCTGACCCCGGCGGACTTCCAGGGCACGACGATCTCGCTGACGAACCCCGGCGGCATCGGCACCGTGCACTCGGTCCCACGCCTGACCAAGGGCCAGGGCGCGATCATCGGCGCCGGCGCACTCGAGTACCCCGCACAGTTCCAGGGCTCTGCGGCCAAGACCCTGGTCGAGCTCGGCATCGGCAAGACGATCACCCTCACCAGCACCTACGACCACCGCGTCATCCAGGGCGCCGGGTCCGGCGAGTACCTCAAGAAGGTGCACGAGCGGCTCATCGGCGAGCACGGCTTCTACGAGGGCATCTTCTCGGCCCTCCGGATCCCGTACAAGCCGATCCAGTGGGCGAACGACATCAACGTCGACCTGGCGCACCGTGTCAACAAGACCGCGCGCGTGCAGGAGCTCATCAACAGCTTCCGCGTCCGTGGGCACCTGATGGCCGACATCGACCCGCTCGAGTACCGCCAGCGCACGCACCCCGACCTCGAGATCGAGAGCCACGGGCTGACCTTCTGGGACCTCGACCGCGAGTTCGTCACGGGTGGTCTCGCCGGCACCACGAACGCCCCGCTCCGCGACGTCCTCGGCGTCCTGCGCGACGCGTACTGCCGCACCGTCGGCATCGAGTACATGCACATCCAGGACCCGGAGCAGCGTCGCTGGTTCCAGTCCCACATCGAGGTCCCCTACTCGAAGCCGTCGAAGGACGAGCAGCTGCGAGTCCTCGGCAAGCTCAACGAGGCCGAGGCGTTCGAGACCTTCCTGCAGACCAAGTACGTCGGCCAGAAGCGCTTCTCGCTCGAGGGCGGCGAGTCCACCATCGCGTTCCTCGACACGCTCATCCAGCACGCCGCCGTCGCCGGGCTCGACGAGGTCGCGATCGGCATGGCGCACCGCGGACGGCTCAACGTGCTGACCAACATCGCCGGCAAGACCTACGGCCAGATCTTCCGCGAGTTCGAGGGCACCACGCTCCCCGGCTCCGTGTCGGGCCAGGGCTCGGGCGACGTGAAGTACCACGTCGGCACCGAGGGCGTCTTCCGCGCGTCGGACGGCACCACCATCCCGATCACCATCGCGGCGAACCCCTCGCACCTCGAGGCCGTGGACGGGGTCCTCGAGGGCATCGTCCGCGCCAAGCAGGACCGCGGCCCCGCGGGCGTCTTCGGCGTCCTGCCGGTGCTGGTCCACGGCGACGCGGCGATGGCCGGCCAGGGCGTGGTCGTCGAGACGCTGCAGATGTCGCAGCTCCGCGGCTACCGCACCGGCGGCACGGTGCACCTCGTCATCAACAACCAGGTCGGGTTCACCACGCCGCCGGACTCGGCGCGCACGTCGGTGTACTCCACGGACGTCGCCAAGACGATCCAGGCGCCGATCCTGCACGTCAACGGGGACGACCCCGAGGCCGTGGCCCGCGTCGCCGACCTGGCGTTCGCGTACCGGCAGGAGTTCCACCGCGACGTCGTCATCGACCTCGTCTGCTACCGCCGCCGCGGCCACAACGAGGGCGACGACCCCTCGATGACGCAGCCGCTGATGTACAACCTCATCGAGGCCAAGCGCTCTGTCCGCACCCTCTTCACCGAGGCGCTCGTCGGCCGTGGCGACATCACGCAGGACGAGTACGACCAGGCGCACCGCGACTTCCAGGACCGCCTCGAACGGGCCTTCGCCGAGACGCACGAGGCGCAGACGGGCACGATCCCGGTCATCGAGGTCGACGACGACGGCGCGGTCCATGGTCTCGAACGCCCCGCGGCCCAGCGCGACGACTCCGAGAACCAGGTCCGTGAGACCGCGATCTCGCAGGAGCTCGTCGAGCGGATCGGCGACGCACACGGCAACCCGCCCGCCGGGTTCCAGGTGCACCCGAAGCTGCAGTCCCTGCTCACCAAGCGCACCGACATGACCCGCAAGGGCGGTGTCGACTGGGCGATGGCCGAGCTCATGGCGATCGGGTCCCTCCTGACCGAGGGCAAGCCGGTCCGGCTCGCCGGTCAGGACGCCCGCCGTGGCACGTTCGTGCAGCGCCAAGCGGTGTTCCACGACCGGGAGAACGGGCAGGAGTGGCTGCCGCTGTCGAACCTGACCGAGGACCAGGCCCGCTTCTACATCTACGACACCCTGCTCAGCGAGTACGCGGCGATGGCGTTCGAGTACGGCTACTCGGTCGAGCGTCCCGACGCGCTCGTGCTCTGGGAGGCCCAGTTCGGCGACTTCGCGAACGGCGCGCAAACCGTCATCGACGAGTTCATCTCCTCGGCAGAGCAGAAGTGGGGACAGCGCTCCGGGCTGGTCCTGCTGCTGCCGCACGGGTACGAGGGACAGGGACCGGACCACTCGTCCGCCCGCATCGAGCGCTACCTGCAGCTCTGCGCCGAGGACAACATGGTGGTGGCGCGCCCGTCGACCCCGGCGTCGTACTTCCACCTGCTGCGTCGTCAGGCGTGGGAGCGCCCGCAGAAGCCGCTGATCGTGTTCAGCCCGAAGGCCATGCTGCGGCTGCGCCAGGCGACCAGCGCGGTCGAGGACTTCACGAGCGGCACGTTCGAGCCGGTGATCGACGACGTCAAGGTCACCGACCGCGATGCCGTGCGCCGCGTGGTGCTGCACTCCGGCAAGGTGCACCACGACCTGCGCGCCGAGGCCGACAAGCACGAGCGCACCGACGTCGCCCTGGTGCGCCTCGAGCAGCTCGCCCCGCTCCCCCTCGAACGCATCCTGCAGGTCCTCGGGAGCTACCCGAACGCCGACGTCGTCTGGGCGCAGGAAGAGCCGGAGAACCAGGGCGCCTGGCCGTTCGTGTGCATGAACCTGTCGCCGCACCTCGATGGTCGCCCGCTGTCGGTCGCCTCACGACCGGCCAGCGCCGCGCCGGCGACCGGGTCGTCGAAGCGCTCGGCAGCCGAGGCGTCCGAGGTCATCACCACGGCGCTCGGCTAGCAGCGACGACGCCGGTGTGCGCTACGCGATCCTCGTGTAGCGCACACCGGCGTCGTGGTACCCGCGCTTCTGGTAGAACCGGTGCGCGCTGTCGGTCGCAGCGGCGCTGACGGCGGACAGCTGTCGCGCGCCCTGTTCGGCCGCCCACTCCTCGAAGGTCCCGAGCAGCGCCGAACCCGTGCCCGACCGACGGACCGCCGGGTCGACCACCAGGAGCAGCAGCTGCGCGGTGGGCTCGTCCGACGCGTACGCCCAGGTGACCTGGGCGCCGGCGACCGCGACCGCGCGACCGTCGTCGCCACGGACCAACCACGTGTGGTGGCCGGCCTCGGGCGTCAGGCGTTCCAGACGTTCCCGCATCGCGGCGTCGTCGGCGGTGTGGCCGAGGGAGCGGACGAGGGCGGCGACGTCGGCGACGTCCGGGTCGGACCAGCTGGTGATCGACTCGACGGAGAGGGTCATGCTCGCGACCCTACCCGGAGCCGGTGCCGCGTCCCGCCGTCAGTGCGTGGACTGCTCGGCGCGGATCCGGGTCAGGATCTCGGTGCGGAGCTGGTCGGGAGCTGTCTCTCGGCAGGCACGCTTGACGGTCTCCATCAGCACGACGCCCACGCGGTGCTCGGTCTCGCAGTCCGGGCAGTCCGCCATGTGCTCACGGATGTCCGCCGCGTCCTCGCGGCAGAGCTCGTCGTGCAGGAACTCCTCGAGCTCCGCCTTCGCCTTGGAGCAGTCGCAGCCGCTCATCGCGTACCCTTCCCGTTCGTGCGGCTCGTCGCCGCAGATGTCCCTCGGCCTCGTCCGCGCATCGTCGCCGTCGACGCTGCATCCGGGACGACCCCGGTCTCTCGTGCGTGGTCGGCCAGGAGCCCCCGGAGGAGCCGGCGTCCACGGTGGAGGCGGCTCATGACCGTCCCCACGGGGGTCTTCATGATGTCGGCGATCTCCTGGTACGAGAACCCCTCGACGTCGGCGAAGTACACCGCCATCCGGAAGTCCTCGGGGATCGCCTGCAGCGCGTCCTTGACCGCGGACGACGGCAGGTGGTCGATCGCGTCGGCCTCGGCGGACCGCGCGGAGATCGACTGCGTGACGCTCTCGGCGCCGCCCAGCTGCCAGTCCTCGAGCTCGTCGATGGTGCCCTGGTACGGGTTCCGCTGGTTCTTGCGGTACGTGTTGATGAACGTGTTCGTCAGGATCCGGTAGAGCCAGGCCTTGAGGTTCGTGCCCTGTCGGAACTGCCGGAACGCGGCGAACGCCTTGACGAAGGTCTCCTGTACCAGGTCGGACGCGTCGGCGGGGTTGCGGGTCATCCGCATCGCCGCACCGTACAGCTGGTCCATGAAGGGCAGCGCCTGGTCCTCGAACAGCCCGCGGAGCTCATCGGCGGACACGGTCGTCGCGTCCACGACGTCGGCGTCGGCCTCGAGCGCCGCCGCTTCCTCGGAGACGGCGTCGAGCTGTTCCTCGGTCGCGTCGACCAGGTCGTGCGGTGTTGCCTGCGGCTCGTCGGTGGTCATCGCGGGCCAGTCTAGAGCGAGGGCGGCCACCACAGGAGGCAGGTGCGTCCGTGCGGCGGGCAGGTGCGGCCGCGCCGGTGCGAGTGCTGTCGCCATGGGTCCTCCCGATCGTTTCAGTAGTCTTGTGAACCGATGGCAGACACGACGCATTCCCAGAGCGGGACCGGCACCGCCGGACCCTGGATCGCCCCCGTCGCGACGGGGCCGCTGCACGGCGACGTGTCCCTGCCCGGCTCGAAGTCACTGACGAACCGCGAGCTCGTCCTCGCCGCCCTGGCCGACGGGCCGTCGACCATCCACCTGCCGCTGTACTCACGGGACTCGGCGCTGATGATCGAGGCCCTGCGCGCGCTCGGCGTCGGCATCGACGCGGTGGCCCCGGCCGACGGCGCCCCGGCGAACCCCTACGGCCCCGACCTCCGGGTCACCCCGGCGCCGATGCACGGCGACGTGCGCATCGACTGCGGACTCGCGGGCACCGTGATGCGCTTCCTGCCCCCGCTCGCAGCCCTGGCGACGGGCCCGGTCGTCGTCGACGGCGACGAGGCCGCCCGCCGCCGGCCCATGCGCCCCGTCATCGACGCGCTCGTCGCGCTCGGCGTCGAGGTCACCGACGACGGCGACGGCGCCCTGCCCTTCGCGTTCACCGGCACCGGCTCGGTCCGCGGCGGCGCGCTCACGATCGACGCGTCGGCCTCGTCGCAGTTCGTCTCCGGCCTGCTGCTCTCGGCGCCGCGGTTCGACGAGGGCCTGCACCTCACCCACGCCGGCGACCGACTGCCGAGCATCCCGCACATCGACATGACCGTCGCCGCACTCCGTGCCCGCGGCGTCCGGGTGGACCAGCCCGCGGTCGGCGAGTGGGTCGTGCACCCGGGCCCCATCGAGGCGCGCGACGTCACCATCGAACCGGACCTGTCCAACGCGGCGCCCTTCGCGATCGCCGCCCTCGTGGCGGGCGGGACCGTCCGCATCCGCACCTGGCCGACCGACACCACGCAGGTCGGCGCCGACCTCGAGACCCTCCTGCCCCTGTGGGGCGCGACCGTGGCCCGTGAGGGCGACGACCTGGTGTTCGACGGCGGCCCCGGGATCCGGGGTGGGGCCTCCTGTCCGGGTCTGGACCTCGACCTGACCCGCGGTGGCGAGCTGGCACCCGCGCTGGTCGCCCTGGCGGCCCTGGCCGACGGCCCGACGACGATCACGGGGATCGGCCACCTGCGGGGCCACGAGACGGACCGGCTCGCCGCACTGGCGGCGGACGTGACCCGGGCCGGAGGCTCCGTGCAGGTGCTCGACGACGGCCTGCGGATCGAGCCCGCCGCGCTGCACGGCGCGGACTGGGCCGCGTACGAGGACCACCGGATGGCGACCGCCGGCGCGGTCGTCGGCCTGGTCACGCCGGGCATCGCCGTCGACGACATCGGCTCGACGGCGAAGACGCTGCCGCAGTTCCCGTCGCTGTGGGCGGACCTGGTCGCGACCGCGGGACCGGGGGCCTGAGACCGTGAGCTGGTGGGACGACGTCGACGATGACGCAGACCAGGACGAGCCGTACGGACAGTACGACGAGTCGAGCGTCCGGGTCCGGCCCAACCCGAAGGGCAACCGGCCACGCACCAAGGTCCGACCGACCTACCAGGACGCCCCGACCGGCTGGGTGACGAACGTCGACCGTGGGCGCTTCGGCGTGCTCGTCGGCGACCAGCTGATCACGGCGACGAAGGCCCGTGAGCTCGGCAAGAAGTCCGTCGTCACCGGGGACACCGTCTTCCTGGCCGGCGACGTGTCCGGCGCGGAGGGCTCGCTCGCGCGCATCGTCCGCGTGCAGGAGCGCACCACGCTGCTGCGCCGGAGCGCCGACGACAGCGACGACGTCGAGCGCGTGATCGTGGCGAACGCGACGCAGATGCTCGTCGTCGTGGCCGCGGCCGACCCGGAGCCCCGCACCCGGCTGATCGACCGCTACCTGGTGGCGGCGTTCGACGCGGGACTCGACCCGGTCCTCTGCATCACGAAGACCGACCTCGCCGACCCGACCGACTTCCTGGCGCACTTCGCGTGCCTCGACCTGCGGATCGTGACCAGCCGGTCGGACTCCTTCCCGCTGGACGCCCTGCACGAGGTCCTCGACGGGCAGGTCACCGTGACCGTGGGGCACTCGGGTGTCGGCAAGTCGACGCTCGTGAACGCGCTGACGGGGTCGACGCGCGCCGTCGGGGTGGTCAACTCGGTGACCGGGCGGGGGCGGCACACGTCGTCGTCCTCGATCGCGCTGCAGGTCACGGGCGGCGGCTGGATCATCGACACCCCGGGCGTCCGGTCGTTCGGGCTCGGCCACGTCGACCCCGCGAACGTCTTCCGGGCGTTCGCGTCCCACGCCATCCCGGTCCCGTCGTCGGTGTCGGGCATCCCGGACACCGGCATCCCGCTCGACCAGGCGCACGACTGGGAGATCGTCGACCGGGTGCAGGCCGGGGAGCTCGGGGCGACGGGCATCGAGCGGCTCGACTCGTTCCGTGCGCTGCTGACGGGCATGGGCGCGCACGACCCCGGGACCGAGTAGCCCGGGCGCGGCCGCGGCGTGCTGCGCGGCGGCGGGCGCGGCCGTGCCGTGCCGTGCCGCGGGGGTTGTCCTGCGTCGGCCCCGACGCCGAGGTCGCACAACACGCCGCTCAGTTGCGTCGATGTCGCGCAAAGTGCCGCCCCGGAGCTCCGGCACCGGCGGCACGAGCGACCTCGGCGGGGCGCAGGCGGCGCGTCGTGCGATCTCGGCAACCGACATCGAGGTCGCACAACTCGCCGCTCAGTTGCGCCGAGGTGTCGCGTTCCACACGTGCGCGGCCTCGAGATCCCACAATTGTGCGATCTCGGCGCGGGCGGCGAGGTGGGACGGGCTCGGGCGGCGGTTGTCCGGTGGTCGCCCGCGGTGGTACCGTTGCCCTTCGTGTCTGAAGTTGCAAAGTACAACTTTGCGCCGACCCGCGTCGACGCTCCCGTCTCCCCCGCCCGCGCCGACGTCGCCGCGTCCCAGCACCGAGGCCACGCCGCGCCCCGGCCGCCCCACCGCTCCCCGAACGCCCTGCGCCCCGCCGGCCTCGGGCGCTCGCTGCTGTCCTTCGCGACGCACGTCCTCGTCCCGCTGTTCCTGGCGGCCGGGATGGGTCTGGCGTACCTCGGCGCCTTCCACGCCCCAGCGCCGAAGGACCTGCCCGTCGGCATCGTCGGCCAGGGTGCGACCACGCAGGTGTTCGCCCAGACCGTGACCGACCAGTCCGACGGGGCCCTCGTCGCCCACGTGGTGCCGGACGCCGCGAGCGCGGAGCGTCAGGTCCGCGACCGTGACCTGGCCGCGGTGTACGCACCGACGTCGACGAGTGCGACCCTCTACGTCTCGACCGCTGCCAGCGAGACGACCGCCACCGCAGCACAGAAGGTGTTCCTGCCGATCGCGTACGGACAGCACCTGCCGTTCACCGTGGTCGACGTCGTGCCGACGGGCGAGCAGGACACCACCGGCCAGGGGCTGTTCTTCCTGCTCGTGGCCCTGAGCGTCGGCGGGTACGCGTCGGCGATCGCCGTCGCCGCCTTCGCGACCCGGCTCGGCGCCGTCTGGACCGCGGTCGTCGGCCTCGGCACCGCTGCGGTCGTCGCCGGCATCGGCGTCCTCGTGGCAGGTCCGGTGTACGGGGTCATCACGACCCACCAGTGGCAGGTGTTCCTGTTCGCGTGGATGTACGACGCGGTCATCGTCGGCCTGGGCATCGGGCTGCACCCGCTGCTCGGGCGCTGGACCACCCCGGTGCTGACCATGCTGTTCGTGATGCTCAACTTCACGTCCTCGGGCGGCATCTTCCAACCGGCGTTCCAGCCCGGGTTCTTCGCCGCGCTCAACACGTTCTGGAGCGGGGCGGCGTGGTTGCAGGTCGCCCAGGACCTGCAGTACTTCCCCGACGCATCGCTCGGACGGAGCTCGCTCGTGCTGAGCCTGTGGCTCGTCGCCGCCGTCGTGCTCTGCCTCGTGGTGCACGGCCTGGTCGCCCGACGTACCCGGATCGCCCGCGAGCGCGAGGTCAGCCGTCTCGAGGAGGAAGAGGTCGTCGCCGCGTAGCGCCCGCCGCTACGCTCGACCCGTGGACCTCCGCGCCGACCTGGACTTCGCCCGCTCCCTCGCCGACACCGCCGACGCGATCAGCCTCGAGCGGTTCCGCGCCGCCGACCTCCGCGTCTCGCGGAAGGCCGACAGCACCCACGTCACGGACGCCGACCAGGCGGTCGAGGGAGCACTCCGCGCGCGCATCACGGCCGAGCGTCCCGACGACGCGTTCCTGGGCGAGGAGACCACCGCGGACTCCGGCGCCGAGGCCGCCAGCGAAGGCCACCGCCAGTGGGTCGTCGACCCGATCGACGGCACGGCGAACTACCTCCGCGGCGTGCCGGTCTGGGCCACCCTCATCGCACTCGCCGTCGACGGGCGCCCGGTGCTCGGCGTGGTCAGTGCGCCGGCCCTCGGCAAGCGCTGGTGGGCAGCCGAGGGCGAGGGTGCGCACTCCCTCGACGGCGAACTGCACGTGTCGACCGTCGCCGAACTCGGCGAAGCGAGCCTCAGCTACAACAGCATCCAGCAGTGGGACGACGACGACCGTCTCCAGCCGCTCATCGACCTCTCGCGCAGGGTCTGGCGGACGCGCGCGTACGGCGACATGTGGTCGTACATGATGGTGGCCGAGGGCGTCCTCGACGTCGCGGGCGAGCCCGACCTCAAGCCGTGGGACATGGCGGCCCTCGTGCCGATCGTCGAGGAGGCCGGCGGACGCTTCACCTCGCTCGACGGCGATCCCGGCCCCTGGCACGGCAGCGCCCTCGCCACGAACGGCCTGGTGCACGACGCCGTGGTCGACGTCATCCGTCGCTGAGACCCCGGAGCGTCGCGGAGCGCTCCAACCAGGATCCGGTCGACGTACCCCGTGGCTTTACCTCAATGCACACGCATGAGCATCGCTGACCCCCCACCAGGGGGGTCGACACCCCCCGTACTGGGGTGACCATCCGTCACATCCGAGTGCGTGGTCCGGCTCAATGTCCCTCGACCTGGGTTATCGTCGACCGCAGACGACAGGTCAGGTGCCGTCTCGGGATCCCTAGTCCCGGGAGCAGCGCAGACTCCGTCGTGTTCGTCAAGAACCCAACCCGAAGGGTGATACGACGATGAATTCATCGTTCCCGAGCGGAACCGAGTGCACCCTCACTCGGCCGCATGCCAACCACGATCAGCCCGGCGCCACCCTGATGGCCGCCACACGTCCGAGCTCCGCCGCGGTCACCCGCCGCGCGCCTGCCCGGTCCGCCTCCGTGCGCCCCGCCTCCCCGTTCGCATCCGGGCCCGGAGGCCGGTGAGTCCGCATGGAACTCACCGGTCGACGTTCTGAGGTCGACCGGATCGCGACCCTCGCCGTACTCCCTCGGGAGTCCGCGATGGTCGTCGTCGGCGACCCTGGCTCCGGACGCTCGAGCGTCCTCGACGCGGTCTCGCACCGCGTCTCCATCCCCGTCGTCCGACTCGGCGTCAACGGTGCAGAAGCACGTTGGCCCATGTCGGGCGTCACCTCCCTGTTCACCGCTCTCGACGACCCCCGGGCCTCGGCGCACATCGCGCGGCTCGTCCGGAACGTCGACGAGGGCCTTGCCGCAGCGCACGACTTCCTGGACGCCGTGCACGCGCTGACGCTCCCGCCGACGCTCGTGCTCATCGACGACCTGGACCGCATGGACGCCGAGAGCCAGGAGCTCGTCGCGTTCCTGGCGGGTCGGCTCGCCGGCACCGCGCTGCGTCTCGTGGCCACGGTCCGCCGTGTGCCGCTCGACGGTCCGCTCGCGTCCCTCCCGATCCTGCGGCTCACGCCGCTGCCGTCGGACGAGGCACTCGTGCTGGCCCGCGACATGGCGCCCGAAGAGGCGAACGACGGCGTGCTCGCCGTCCTCGCCGAGGAGACGGGCGGCAACCCCGGTGCGCTCCGCGAGCAGATCGGCGGCCTCCGTCGTGAGCAGCTCGTGGGCACTGAGCCGCTCGTGCTGCCGCTGCGCCCCACACCGACGACCACCGCTGCTGCGGAGCTCGTCCTCGAAGCCGCTGCAGGACGGGATCTGGATGTCCTGCAGCGCCTGGCACTCGTCCCAACGGCGCGCGTCGCCGCCTGGGACCGGGACGCCATCGACGACCTGGTCGGGGCCGGTCTCGCGACCGTCCGCGGGCAGTCGATCGGGGTCAAGGACCCGCTCGTCCGGTCGTACCTGTACTGGAGCACGCCAGCGAA
This sequence comes from Curtobacterium sp. MCLR17_007, assembly GCF_003234655.2. Classification (NCBI taxonomy): domain Bacteria; kingdom Bacillati; phylum Actinomycetota; class Actinomycetes; order Micrococcales; family Microbacteriaceae; genus Curtobacterium; species Curtobacterium sp. MCLR17_007. Next base: position 2,237,737 of record NZ_CP126271.1, read on the forward strand.
GGACCGCCGCGAGGCGCACGCCGAGCTGGCGGTCGCCGCTGCAGCCCACGACGACCGATCGGCCGTGTGGCACACGAGCTTCGTCGACGACGTCCCCGACGCCGTCGCGCTGCTCGACGCCGGTCGCTCCTACGCCCGCGACGGCGATGCCCGCGCCGCGGTCGCCCTGACCGAACGTGCCCTGCACGTGGGGACGGGGTCCGAGGAGGAGCACATCGCCCTGCTCGGGGTGACCGAGGTCCTGCTCGCGCACCGGCTGCTCGGCTACGGGCAGCGGTACCTCGCGGCGATCAAGCCGTTCGTGGAGCTGTCGGACGAGGTCCGCCGACTCCGGCTGCAGTACTCGGTGCAGTACCTCAGCGGGGACGCCGTGCACGCCGACGAGCTCATGGTGCCCGTCGACACCGCCGACCCCGCCGAGGCAGACGCCTTCACCGGGCTGCTGGCGATGGTCGCGTCCTTCCGTGCCGAGGCGTGGGAGCTCGACCAGGCCCGCGACCTGCTGCACCGGGCCGAGACCTTCGAGGAGCACGCCTCCGCGCACACCGCGGAGATCCTCGCGACGTCACGGGAGCTCGTGGCCGCGGTCGACGGCACCCTGCCGCCAGACGCGGAGCTGCACGACGGTCTGGCCGCGCAGCAGTTGCTCGCCATGAGCGACCCCGCCCTGCTCCTGCTGTCGCACGCGCTCAGCCTCGCCGAGCGCTACCGCAGCGCACGCCGGGTCTTCGCGCTGGTCCTGGCACGCGCCAAGGACACGCAGCCCGTGTGGATCGAGGCCGCCCGCTACCTGTCCGCCGAGAACGAGGTGCGCTCCGGGAACTACCGGCAGGCGCTCCGCGCGATCGACGTGTGGGAATCCGGCTCGGCCGCCACGGAACGACTCCGTGAGCCGTCCCGGGCGATCGCCGTCGCATGGCGGCACTTCGCCGAGGGACGCACCGCGGACGCGCTCGACGTCGTCGACCACTGCCTGCGGCAGCGCTCGACGAACCGGCTGTGGGGAGCGACGGCGAAGCTGTACGCCCTCCGCGGGCGGGTCCTGCTGCTCGACGGCCGTCTCGACGAGGCCGCGTCCTCGCTCGAGGCCGCCGACGCGATCGGCCGGAGCCTGCGGAACCCCGCGGTCCTGCGGCACCTCGGCGACCTGGTCGAGGCGTACGTCCGGCTCGACCGGGTCGAGGACGCGCGGAACACCACCGCGCGTCTCGCCGCCGACCACCACGCCCGTCCGTCCCGCTGGGGCGCGCTGGTGCTGGCGCGGAGCCTCGCGCTCATCGCCGACGACACCACGAGGGACACCTCGCGGCGTCGTGCGCTGGAGCTCTTCCAGCCGGCGGACTCGCAGTTCGAACGGGCACGGACCTTCGCGGCACTCGCCGCGATCGGCAACCCGGCCGACCGGGCCCGGCTCGGCGCAGCGGCCGCGGCCGCCTACGAGGCAGCGGGGCTCCGGCGTCCGCTCGTCACGCCGGCGCCGACGGTCGCGATGCCGTCCCTCGGTGGGACGACGGGCGTCGCGGGTCCGTTCGCCGGCGGTGTGCGCTCCGGCGCGGTGCTGTCCGCGTCGACCCCGATGACCCCGGGCACACCCCGGAGTGCTCCCGACGCCGCCGCGGTGCTCACCTCGCTCACGGCGGAGGAGCGCGCGGTCGTGCAGAAGGTGACCGAGGGGTACCGCAACCGCGAGATCGCCTCGTCGCTGTACATGTCGCAGCGGACCGTGGAACTGCGGCTGACGCAGATCTACCGGAAGGTCGGTGCGCGATCGCGCTCCCACCTGGTCGCGCTGCTCACGTGACCTGACGGTCCGTTCCGCATGACGGGAGGCCCGGTGCCAGCTGGCACCGGGCCTCCTTGCCGTCTGTCCGGGCGTTGCGCGACTCCGCACGCCCCCGCACGGAGTCGCACCCTGCGCGCGGGGAACCGCAACAAGCGTCGCCCGACGTTGTCGGTCCGGTCCGGTTGCGGAGATGCTTCTGGTGCACCGACCGCCGCGCCTCCTCGGAGGCCAGCCCACGGTACCCCGATCGGTACCCGAACCATCGGCCCACGAACGCCGGCGTCCGTCCTCGCCTGATCCGAGGACGGGCGTCGGTCTCGGCCGGTGCCCCCGATCGCGTGGCTGACCCGAGCGGCGGTCGGTGCCGCCCCGCTCTCCCGCAGCCTCCCCCGAAGGGAAACCCGATGTGCGGCATCATCGCGGCCCGTGTCTCCGACGACGCGACCCCCTACCTGCTCGACGGACTCGAACGACTCGAGTACCGCGGCTACGACTCCGCCGGCATCGCCGTCCGGACCGCTTCCGGCAGCACCGAGGTCATCCGGTCCGTGTCGCGTGTGGGTGACCTCCGGACGCTCGTCGCAGCGCGGTCCGGGGACGCCCTGACCGGCACCGGCATCGGCCACACCCGGTGGGCCACCCACGGCGGCGTCTGCGAGCGGAACGCCCACCCCCACCAGGACTGCTCCGGCCGGATCAGCGTCGTGCACAACGGGATCATCGAGAACGCCGGTCCGCTGCGCGCGATGCTCGAGGCCCAGGGCCACCGCTTCGTGTCCGACGTCGACTCCGAGGTCGTCACGCACCTCGTCGAGCGGGCGCTCGTCGTCGACCAGGACCTGATGCTCGCGGTGCAGATCGCCACCGCACAGCTCGAGGGTTCCTGGGCGCTCGTCGTGCTCGACGCCCGGACCAACCGCATGGTCGTCGCCGCTGACCGCTCCCCCCTGGTCGTCGCCCGCGCTCCGCGTGGGGACTTCGTCGCCAGCGACATCGGGGCGATCGCCGAGTGGTGTGAGACCTTCGTGGCGCTCCGCGACGGCGACGTCGTCGAGCTCGGTGAGTCGTGGAACTGGTCCTCGAACGGCGTGGCGGTGCCGGTTCCCTTCCCGACGCCGTCGCCGTTCGCCGCCGCGGCCCTCGACCTCGGCGACCACCCCGACTTCATGGCGAAGGAGATCGAGGAGCAGCCCGGCGTCGTCGCCGAGATCGTCGAGCGCATCGCCGCGCGGGCGGCCGACGGCAGCATGTGGGTCGGCCTCGGACTCCCCGGCTTCGACCGGCTCGCGATCGTCGCCTGCGGCACGTCGCTGAACGCCGGGCAGGTCATCGCCACCGCGCTCCGCGGCATCGGCGGGATCCCGACCGACATCGTCGTCGCCAGCGAGGCGGACCAGGCGGTCCTCGGCTCCGGCACCCTCGTGGTCGCCATCAGCCAGTCCGGCGAGACCGCGGACGTCCTGCGGGCACTCGACCGCTTCGAGGACCGCTTCCCCGTCCTCGCCCTGACGAACAACGTCCACTCCTCGCTCGCCCGCCGGGCCGACGCGGTGCTCGACTGCCAGGCCGGCCCGGAGATCGGCGTCGCCGCGACGAAGACCTTCACCGCGCAGGTCGTCGTCGGGGTCGCTGCGATGGTCTCCGCACTCGTCGCCTCGGGACGGATCGACCGCGACCGGGCCCGCGAACTCGTCGCCGGCCTCCGCGAGCTGCCGGCTCGGATCACGACGGCCGGACAGGTCGCCGCGGACCGGATCCCGCTGCTCGTGTCGAGCGTCCGCGAGGCCACGGGCTTCCTGTTCCTCGGCCGCGGCGTCGGGCTGCCCTACGCCGCGGAGGGCGCCCTCAAGCTCAAGGAGCTCAGCTACCGGTGGGCCGAGGCCTACCCGGCCGGCGAACTCAAGCACGGACCACTGGCGCTCGTCGACGAGGGCACCCCGGTCGTCGTCATCGACCACGGTGAGCACCGCCTGCAGGCCGCGATCGCCGAGGTGCGGGCCCGCGGCGGCTTCGTGATCACGATCGGCGGACCCGGGTCGGACATCCCGGCGCTCGGGCCGACCGGGCCGTGGGGACCGCTCGAGGCCGTCGTGCCGCTGCAGATGCTCGCCCGCGAACTCGCGCTGCAGCTGGGCTGCGACGTCGACAAGCCGAGGAACCTCGCGAAGTCGGTGACGGTCGAATAGCCGGTCACTCGCGCAACAACCGCCTGACGGTGTTCCTCATCGTCCTCACCGCGGTCGCCGTGGCCGTGACGCTCGTCGTCCTGCTCACCGCCGCCTCGGGACTCTCCTAGCCGCCTCTGCCACAGTGGCGGACGATGTCCACCGTCCCCCTCGTGTCCTCCGCCTCGCTCGTCTTCGTCGCGATCCTCGTCGGCGCCGTGCTCCCGTTCGTCCCCGTGGTCGGACGGGTGGCCCGGATCGCCGCGACGATCGCGCACGAGGTCGGCCACGCGGTCGTCGTCGTGCCCTTCGGTGGGCAGATCCGCCGCATCGACCTGCGCCCGGACGGCTCCGGCGAGGCCTGGGTCCAGCTCGGCGGCGTGCCGCACAGCATCCGCTGGCTGGTCCGCGTCCTCAACCTGTACGCGGGCTACAGCGCACCGCTGTGGGCCGGGGCGCTGCTGCTGACGGGGGTGCTGCACGGCTCGCGGTGGCTCCCCGTCGCGGTGCTCGGGGTGATCGGGGTGATCGCACTGCTGTTCGTCCGGAACTGGTTCGGGCTGCTCGTGGTCGTCGGCTTCGACGCGCTGGCGCTCTGGGTCGCCCTCCGACCGTCCGAGGTGACGGTGCTCGTCGTCGCCGCGGTCGGCGCGCTCTTCGTCGTCGACGGTCTCCGCTCGGTGGTCCAGGTCGCACGCTGGCTCCTCACCGGCGCCCGCGTGCAGACGGACTTCCACATCGCGGCTGCCGAGATGCGCCTGCCTGCTGCCGTGTGGTTCGTGCTCTTCGTCGTCGTCAACGGCGTGGCGGTGTGGTTCGCGCGCGGCCCGCTGCTCGGTGTGTGGGACACGATCGCCGCCGGCGTCCGAGGGCTGTTCTGACGTGGACGCGACCGACGTCCTCGCCGAGCTCGCCGACGCACCGGCAGGGCCACGCCGCGACCGGTACACCGCCTTCATGCACCGAGCGGGAGACGCGGCGCTGTGGCGGGCGGGTGGCCCCGAGCACCTGACCGCGTCGTGCTTCGTGTTCTCGCCCGACCTGGGGCACGTGCTGCTCTGCCACCACCGCAAGGGCGGCTTCTGGGTGCAGTTCGGCGGGCACCTCGAACCAGGAGACACCTCGCTCGCGGATGCCGCGCGTCGCGAGTCCCGCGAGGAGTCCGGCATCACCGACCTGCACCTGGCGTCCGAACAGATCGTCGACCTCGACCGCCACGACCTGCACGGCGGGTTCTCCTGCGTCGCGCACTGGGACGTCGGCTTCGTCGCGATCGTCCCCCGCGGCACCGCGACCGCCGTCAGCGACGAGAGCAACGACGTCCGCTGGTTCCCGGTGGACGAGCTCCCCGACACCCTGCCCGACGGCTTCGCACGGCGCCTCGACGGCGTCCTGGTCGCGGCCCGGGACGAGCATCGCTGACGCGCCCCGGCCGTGGGGGCGGGGTCGGGATCGCGGTCGGGGTCGGGGTCGGGTCGGGGTCGGGTCGGCATCGCGGACGGGGTCGGGGTCGGGGTCCGAGTCGGACCATGCTCCGGCGCTGGGTCGGGGTCGTCACGGCCGCTCCTGACGAATGCGGTTCACGGTCGCCGGAGATCGTCGACCGGATCCGTCACGGCGGGCGACGAACCTGCCCGCGCCCCGACCACTGCCGATCGATCGGCCGCGTCGCGACGTAACCGGAGGCCGTAATGGAGCCGGCACGCGGCGAACGCTGCGAGAGTGACGACACGTCTACCGGAGGTGCCCCATGTCGAACGACGACCACGGCTTCGCGACCGAGCAGGTCCACGGCGGGTTCATGCCCGACGCGGGCCACGGTGCCCGGGTCCCCGCGATCCACATGTCGTCCGGCTTCCTGTTCGACGACTTCGACCAGGCGCGTGACCGCTTCGCCGGGACCGACGACGGCTACACGTACACCCGGCTCGGCAACCCCACGAACGCCGACGTCGAGCGCCGGATCGCGCTGCTCGAACGCGGCGCCGAGGCCATCCTCGTGTCCAGTGGGCAGGCGGCGGCGACCGTCGCGTTCCTCGGGCTGCTGCAGGCAGGTGACCACGTCGTCAGCGCGCAGAGCATCTACGAGGGCACGCGTGGCCTGCTGCTGCAGAACCTGGGCCGGCTCGGCATCGAGGTCGACTTCGTCGCCGACGCCCGCGACCTCGACGCCTGGGCAGCGGCGGTCCGCCCGAACACCAAGCTCTTCTTCGCCGAGACGATCCCCAACCCGAAGAACGACGTCCTCGACATCGCGGGCGTGGCCTCGGCTGCGCACCGGGCCGGCGTGCCCCTCGTCGTCGACAACACCCTCGCCACGCCGTACCTGGTCCGTCCGGTCGAGCACGGCGCCGACATCGTGATCCACTCGGCGTCGAAGTTCCTCTCCGGCCACGGTTCCGGGCTCGGCGGGGTCGTCGTCGACGGCGGCACGTTCGACTGGTCGGCATCGCCCGAGCGCTGGACGCACCTGACCACCCCGGAGCGCTCCCTCGGCGGGCAGAGCTACGTCGAGCGGTACGGCGCCCGTGCCTACGTCGTCTTCGCGCGCGACGTCATCAGCTCCCGGATCGGTCCGACGCCCTCGCCGTTCAACGCGTTCCTGCTCCGCCAGGGCATCGAGACCCTGAGCCTGCGGGTCGAGCGGCACAGCGCGAACGCGCTGGCCGTCGCGACGTTCCTCGAGCAGCAGCCGGAGGTGACGAGCGTCGACCACGCGGGTCTGGCCTCCAGTCCGTTCCACGACCTCGCCGAGCGCTACCTGCCCCGGGGAGCCGGGTCCGTGTTCGCGTTCACGCTCGCCGGCGGCGAGGCCGCCGCTCGGACGTTCATCGACGCGGTCCAGCTGTTCAGCCGGATGACCCACCTGGGCGACGTCCGGTCGCTCATCCTGCACCCGGCGACGACGACGCACGCCGGGCGGACGCCCGCCGAGCGCACCGCGCAGGGCATCGACGACGGACTGATCCGGCTGTCCGTGGGGATCGAGGACGTGGCCGACCTGCTCCGCGACCTGGGTCGCGGCTTCGCAGCGCTGCGCGGACAGCAGACGCCGGTCGACGCCGACACGGAGCGCACGGCACTCGAGCACGCGGTCCCCGGGCAGCACGTGATCGCGGAGGAGGTCTGACGATGGCCGACCTGCAGCACTTCGGGTACTTCTTCTCGCGTGGGTTCGGCCCGCAGGCGTGGGGCCGGTCCGACTGGGACTGGGGCCACGACTGGACCAAGCCGGACCTCTACCAGCAGTCGGTCCGGGCACTCGAGCAGGCCGGCATGGACCTGGTGATCGCCGAGGACGCGATCTCGCTCGGGAACCCGTCGACGCTCGACCTGCGCATCCGCCAGGCGTACGGCGGGCCGAAGCACGACCCGCTGCTGCTCGCGCCCTACCTGTTCGCCGCGACCAGCCACATCGGCATCGCGCCGACCGTGAACGCCGGGATCACCCCGCCGTACCTGGCCGCCCGGCAGTTCGCCACGCTCGCGCACCTGTCGTCCGAGCGCCTGGGGATCAACGTCGTCACCGACGTGGGCAGTGCCCGGCACGCAGGGCTGCCGCCGCTCCCCCACGACCAGGCCTACGACCGCGCCGAGGAGTGGATCACCCTGCTGCGGCGGCTCTGGCGCTCGTGGGGCTCCGACGGGTACGTCGGGTCACGCCCCGACTGGCACTTCGCCGACGGTGACGCGCTCGACGCGTTCCACCACGAGGGCGCTTACTTCACGGCGGACGGCCCGCTCAACGCCCTGCCGCTCGACAGCGACCCGGTCGTGGTCTCCCCGGGAGGCTCGGGTCGCGGGCTCGGGTTCGCCGGGACCCACTCGGACGTGCAGCTCGCCCTCGCACCGCTGTCGGCCTCCGCCGTGTCGGAGTACCGGGGCCGGGTGCTCGCCGCGGCCGCCGACGCCGGTCGTGCCGCGTCGGACCTGCGCATCCTGTTCGTGCTCAAGCCCGAGATCACGGTCTCCGCGGAGGAGGCCGACCGGATCGTCTCGGCCTCGACGCACCCGTCCGACGAGGACCTGCGCACCGCCGCGATCGCGTGGTCGAGCGACTCCGAGACCGACCTGCTGGCGCTCGACCTCGACGCACCCGTACCAGACGGCACGTTCGGCGACCACGTCTCCGCGGGCACGATCCGCGGGCTGCTCGGCGACACCCCCGACGCACCGCTCCGCGAGCTGCTCACGCGCAAGGCCCGCAAGGGACGGGTCGCATCGCGCCAGGGGTTCGTCGGTACCGCGGGCGAGTTCGCCGACTTCATCGAGGAGCTCGGGGCGGACGCCGACAACGACGGGATCATCTTCTCCGGCGACCTGCACCCCGCCTCGGTTTACCGGATGTTCGGCGACCTGGTGCCGGTGCTGCGGCAGCGCGGGCTGCTGCGGCGCGAGTACGGCGTGGGCGGGATCCGCGGCAACCTGTTCGACTTCTGACGTGCCCCACGACGGACGGGAGGCCCGGTGCCAGCTGGCACCGGGCCTCCCGTCCGTCGTCTGCCGCGTCGCGGCAGTGGCGCAGCGCGTCTGTGACGCAGCGCCCCGTAACGCAGCGCGTCAGTGGCGCGCCGGCTCCACGACGGCGGTCTCCTCGACGTCGCGCACGTCTGCGGCGGTCCGCAGGATCTCCTCGCGCGGCGAGGCCGAGTTGACGGCCCAGTAGTAGATCACGAGGGAGAACACCGCGACCACGACGATGTCGATCCACAGCGGGAACACCGGGTGCGTCAGCGGACCGAAGTCGCTCAGGAACACGATGAGCCCCATGCCGACCAGGTAGGGCAGCAGCCACTGCGCCGCCTTCCAGTCCCACCGGGGTCGGACGCTCGAAGCGCCGCGGAACACGTTGTTCAGGATGATGACGACCGCGCCCAGCAGGATCGCGATGCCGAGCTTCCAGTCGGTGTCCCACCCGGTCCACAGGATGATCAGGTTGGCGATGACGAACGCGATCGGCGACAGCACGGACGCGATCGGCATGCGGTAGGGACGCTCGACCTCGGGGATGCGCTTGCGGAAGGCGCCGAGGGCGAGCGGCGCCCCGGCGTACATGAGCACCGAGGCGCTCGTGATCAGGCTGACGAGCCCCTGCCACGACGGGAACGGGGCGAAGCAGGCGCAGCCCACGACGAACGCGGTGACCAGCCCGACCCACGGCACGCCGGCCTTGGTCGTCCACTCGAACGCCTTCGGGAAGTACCCGTTCCGGCTCAGCCCGTACGAGATGCGGGTGGTCGCCGTGACGTAGATGAGACCGGTCCCCGCGGGCGAGATGATCGCGTCGATGAAGATCACCACCGCGAGCCAGGTGATGCCGGCCGCCATGGCGATGTCGGCGAAGGGGCCGCTGTACTTCGTGAAGTCCGCCGTCGCCCACGAGCCCTGGAGGACCTCGGAGCGGAGCGCGCCGAGGAACACGATCTGCAGCAGCAGGTAGATGACGAGGCCGATGAGCACGGAACCGATCACCGCGCGCGGGATGTCACGCTTCGGGTTCTTCGCCTCGCCGGCCAGCTGGTCCGCCTGTTCGAAGCCGAGGAACGCGAAGATGATGCCCGACGTCGACACCGCCGCCAGGATGCCCTTCGCGCCCTCCGGCATGAAGCCGTTCGCCGCGGTGAAGTTCTCGCCGTGGAAGCCGCTGAACGCCAGCACGAGGATCACCAGCAGCGGGATGAACACCTTCCACCAGGTCGCCGCGGAGTTCGTGTTCGCGAGGATGCGGACGCTCAGCAGGTTGACGACCGTGACGACGGCCATCAGCAGGACCGCGACCGCGATGCCCCAGCCGGTCAGCAGCTGCTGGGTCTCGCCGTCCACCGTCGTCGTGTGCAACCAGGGGTGCGCGAACTGCCAGTGCTGCGCGTACTTGATCATCGCCTCGACCTCGATCGGCGCGACCGTGACGGACTGCAGCCACGAGAACCAGCCGAACGAGGCACCCGCGATGCCGCCGAACGCGATGTGCGGGAAACGGGCCGTGCCGCCCGCGATCGGGAACATGCCGCCGAGCTCGGCGTGCACGAGGGCCAGCACCAGCACCGCGACGCCGCCGATCACCCACGAGATGATCGCCGCGGGTCCGGCGGTCTTGAGCGCCTCCTGCGAGCCGAACAGCCAGCCGGAACCGATGATCGAGCCGGTCGAGGCCCAGATGAGGCCGATGAAGCCGACGTTGCGCTTCAGCCCGGAATCGGGCAGCGCCTGGGTGGTCGTGGTTGCCACAGTTGCTCCTGTCGAGATGACCACGACCCCCTTGCAGGGGTCGTGGTCATCGACTCTGGCACTGTGCGGCGTTCCCGGACGAATTGTTAACGCAGTGGAAACAATCGTCCTGTATAACCCCTCAGGCTACTTCTTCTTGGACTTCTTCTTCTTGTCGTCCTTGCCCTTGTCCTTCTTCTTGTCGTCCTTGCCCTTGTCCTTCTTCTTGTCGTCCTTGCCCTTGTCCTTCTTCTTGTCGGACTTCTTGTCCTTCTTCTTGTCCTTCTTCTTGTCCTTGCCCTTGTCCGTGTCCGTGTCCGTGTCCGTGACGGACTCGTCGGACTCCGCGTCTGACTGCTCCGACCGCTCCACGCCGGAGGAGGCGGGCGCGTCGTCCACGATGCCGTCGACGGGTTCGACCACGACGGCCGACCCGGTGTCCTGCAGCACGTCGACCGGCTGCTCGGTGAGTTCGGAGGCGAGGGCGTCCTCGACCCGCTCGACCGTCAGCTCGGCGGCGTCCTCGGCGAGCCGTACGAGGGCCTGCGCCGCACGGAGCCGTGTCGTGCTCTTCCGGGCGAGCACGTCGGCGCGGGCCCCCTCGAGGAAGGCGCGCAGTGAGCGCTCGGCAACGGAACGACCCCGCGGTGCGGATCGGTCCAGACGGTCGAGCTCACCGGCGACCCCGGCGACGTCGTCCTCGACGTGCTCGTGCCGCACGGACTCGATCAGCGCAGCCACGGTCGCCGCGGCACGCTCGACGCCGGCGCTGCGCTGATCGAGCACGACGAGCATCTCGAACGTCGACCCGTACGACAGGGTCTCCAGCCGGACGGGCTCTGCGCCGCGTCCGCGGACGACCAGGCGGGCATCCGGCGTCGGCAGCCATGCGACCAGCGCCGCCACCGTCGCGACGGAGCCGACGATGCGCTCGTACTCGGCCAAGCCGACACGTTCCTGCTCTCGCAGCCGGACTCGGATCGCGATCTCCTGCACGTCGACACCTTCCACTCACGGGTTCCGGACTCGGGCGTGTGCTCGGTCCTGCCCCGGAGCGTAGTCGTCGGGTGTGCACGAACGACGAATGCCCGGTCGGTGTCCTTCGACACCGACCGGGCATTGCCGTCCTGATCACTCAGGCCACGTGTGACAGCAGCTGCGCCGCTCGGCGATGGTGGAGATGGGGGGAATCGAACCCCCGTCCATCGCTGCAATTCGACGTCTTCTACGGGCGTATCCGGATGAGTCGTTCTGCTCGGCCCCGTCCTTTGCTACCGGCTTCTAGGACGACGGGCCCAGTCTCAGTGCAAGTCCCCCGCGGCCCTGAGGCGCAACCGTGGAGCAAGTCCCCTGGATGACGCCGGAACTCAGGTTAGGAGACGATCACCTGGCCGACGGACTTCATGTGCTGGGCTGCTTACGCAGCGAGAGCGAAGTCAGTGCGCTTGGAATTGGCACTTGTTGTTTTCCACGGATCGTTCACGAGATGACCGTGGGTCCTCGGCCCGCTTCCCGTCGGCACACAGGCAATGTCGAAACCGATCATCCCCGTACGGGCCGAGCAGCGAGCCGCTGTCACACTGTGGAGTTGCGATCACCTGCAGCGCAGGCGGTTAATCAGTCTATCGGTGATCCGGCGTGGACGCCAGCGGCCCGGGCTAGTCGCCCAGGCGGTTCCGGGACCGCATCGCCCGCTCGGCCTCACGCTTGTCGGTCTTCTCGCGCAGGGCCTGGCGCTTGTCGAATTCACGCTTGCCCTTGGCCACCGCGATCTCGACCTTGGCCCGACCGTCGTGGAAGTAGATCTTCATCGGCACGAGCGTGTACCCGCCCTGCGCCGTCTTGTGCGAGATCTTCACGATCTCCTGCTTGTGCAGCAGGAGCTTCCGCTTGCGCCGGGGGGCGTGGTTGTTCCAGGTGCCCTCGGTGTACTCGGGGATGTGCACGGCGTCGAGCCAGGCTTCGCCACCGTCGACGAACGCGTAGCCGTCGACCAGCGATGCCCGCCCTTCGCGCAGCGACTTGACCTCGGTGCCCGACAGGACCATGCCGGCCTCGTAGGTGTCCTCGATCAGGTAGTCGTGACGAGCACGACGATTCGTGGCCACGGTCTTCTCGCCGCGTTCCTTCGCCATGCGCGTCCCCTTCCGTTGCGTCGCTGCCGATGCGCAGCCCTACAGACTACACCCGCAGCGGCCCGCGACTAGACCTTGAGGTACCGGCGGATGGCGATCGACGCCGAGATCCCGGCCAGGACCACGCCGATGACGATCACCGCCGGCACGACCACGGCCGCGTCGCTCATGCCGATGAACGCCGTCCCGGAGAACCGCTTGGTCAGGTAGTTGCGGACGAAGAACCAGACCACCGCGGTGATCGCACCCCCGGCCAACACCGCCCCGATGGCCGCGGCGATCACGCCCTCGAGCACGAACGGTGTCTGGATGAAGCGGTTGGACGCGCCCACCAGACGCATGATCCCGAGTTCTCGGCGTCGCGAGAACGCCGACAACCGGATCGTGGTGGCGATCAGCAGGACGGCGGCCACCAACATCAGCGCGGCGATCCCGATCGCGGTGTACGACGACGCGTTCAGCAGGTTGAAGATCGGTTGCAGGTAGCCGCGCTGGTCCACAACGCTCTGCACGCCGGCCACCTTCGACAGGCTCTCTTGCAGCACGTCCGCCTGGGACGGGTTCTTGAGGTTCACCCAGTAGGTCTCGTTGAGGTACTCGGGCTTGACGAACTCGGTCGCGGGCGAGTCCTTGAACTGCTGCTTGAACCGGTCGTACGCCTGCTGCTGGTCCTCGTAGTACGTCTTCTCGATGTACGGCGACAGCGTCGAGCCCTTGAGCTGTTCCTCGACCTGCTGGCGCTGGTCGTCGGTGGCCTTCGCGCCGGTGCAGTTGCCCGTCGTGTCGGTGTCGGTGCACAGGTAGACGGCGACCTGCGCCCGGTCGTACCAGTACCCCTTCATCTGGTTGATCTGCATCTGCAGCAGGATCGCGGTGCCGACGAAGGTGAGCGAGATGAAGGTCACCAGGACGACGGAGACGACCATCGAGGCGTTGCGTCGGAGGCCGGAACCGACCTCGGACATGACGAGCCCGAGCCTCATCGGATGAGCCCCGGGATGGTCTGGATGCCGGTCGTGTTCGATACGCCAGCGGGGTGCTGCACCGGGAGCGCCTGCGTCTGGTACCCGCCCGACTGCTCGTCGCGGAGGACGCGCCCACCGGAGAGCTCGATGACCCGGCGCTGCATCTGGTTGACGATGCTGGCGTCGTGCGTCGCCATGAGCACGGTGGTGCCTCCTTGGTTGATGCGTTCGAGGAGCGCCATGATGCCCGCCGAGGTCGTCGGGTCGAGGTTGCCCGTGGGCTCGTCGGCCAGGAGCACCGACGGCTTGTTCACGACGGCACGCGCGATCGCCACGCGCTGCTGCTCGCCACCCGACAGCTCGTGCGGCATGCGGGTCGCCTTGCCGTTCAGGCCGACGAGCTTGAGCACGTCGGTCACGGCTTCGCTGATGAAGCCCTTGCTCTTGCCGATCACCTGCAGCGAGAACGCGACGTTGTCGAACACGTTCTTGTTCGGCAGCAGGCGGAAGTCCTGGAAGACCACGCCGAGGTTCCGACGGAAGTACGGCACCTTGCGCGAGGACAGGGCGCCGAGGCGCTGCCCGAGGACGTGGATCTGCCCGCGGGAGGGCTTCTCCTCCTTGAGCACGAGGCGCAGGAAGCTGGACTTCCCCGAACCGGACGCGCCGACGAGGAAGACGAACTCGCCCTTGAGGATCTCGAGCGTGATGTCGTCGAGGGCGGGACTCGGGTTGCCCGAGTACAGCTTGGTGACCTGGTCGAATTTGATCATGACCGGATCAGGGTAGGTCGCGCGGCTCGGAAAGCAAGTGAGGCGCGCGGCTCACGACGGCCCCGCGGGCAGCTCAGGACGCCTCACCCTGCTTGCGCCAGCGGATGCCCGCGTTGATGAAGCCGTCCAGGTCGCCGTCGAACACGGCTGAGGGGTTGTTCACCTCGTGCTCGGTCCGGAGGTCCTTGACCATCTGGTACGGCGCCAGGACGTAGGAGCGGATCTGGTCGCCCCAGCTCGCCGTGATGTTGCCGGCGAGCTCCTTCTTCTTCGCGTTCTCCTCTTCCTTCTTCAGGAGCAGGAGTCGCGACTGCAGCACGCGCATGGCCGCAGCGCGGTTCTGGATCTGCGACTTCTCGTTCTGCATCGACACCACGGTGCCGGTCGGGATGTGCGTCAGGCGGACCGCGGAGTCCGTCGTGTTGACCGACTGCCCCCCGGGCCCCGACGAGCGGAACACGTCGACACGGATGTCGTTCTCGGGGATGTCGATGACGGCGGTCTCCGGCATGAGCGGGATGACCTCGACCGCGGCGAAGGACGTCTGTCGCTTGCCCGCGGCGCCGAACGGCGACATCCGGACCAGGCGGTGCGTGCCGGCCTCGACCGACAGGGTGCCGAAAGCGTGCGGGGCGTCGACCTCGAACGTGGCGGACTTGATACCCGCCTCTTCGGCGTAGGAGGTGTCCATGACGGTGGCCTTGAAACCGTGCTGCTCGGCGTACCGCAGGTACATGCGCATGAGCATCTCGGCGAAGTCGGCTGCGTCGACGCCACCGGCCCCGGCACGGATGGTGATGACCGCGGGGCGGTCGTCGTACTCGCCGTCGAGGAGCGTCTGCACCTCGAGCTCGCCCATCGTCTTCGTGATCGCCTTGAGCTCGGATGCGGCCTCGTCGGCGGATTCCTGGTCGTCACCCTCGTTCGCCATCTCGACCAGGACCTCGAGATCGTCGATGCGCGCTTGCGTGTCGGTGATCTTCTTCAGTGCCGTCTGACGGTGGGAGAGCGCGCTCGTCACCTGCTGCGCGTGGTCGACGTCGTCCCAGAGGTCCTGGGCCCCGGCCTGCTCGCTGAGGTCGGCGATCTCGCGCTGCAGGCGGTCGACGTCGACCACCGAGCGGATGTTGCCGAAGGTCTCGCGGAGGGCGGAGAGTTGCTCGGTGTAGTCCAGTTCGACCATGGTCACCGAGTCTACCGGGGTGCGCTGGCCGCGCGGACCGGACGGGAGGCCCGGCGTGGCCCCGTCCCGCCGGTCACGTCGACGTGACCCCCGTCTGCCGGGCACCCGGCTCCGTCATGCGGCACGGGAGATGCTCACCCACGCCACCTGCACGTCGCCGGCAGCGTTCGCCGCCGGCTTCTGCGAGGTCGCCGTCGCCGCCTGCAGCACGAGGTGCAGCGGCTTCGTGGGGATGTTCTGCGTCGTCGAGCTCACACGCACGCCGTCGACGAGGAAGTCCAGCTTGGTCGGCGTCCACACGATCGTGTAGGTGTGCCAGGCGGAGAACGTCGTCCCGAGGTCCCGGTGCAGGCAGTTGACGGACGGGTTGCCGGGGCAGTGGTTCGCGAGCGTGACGCTGCCGTCGAGGGCGCCCTCGGGGAAGTCCACCTCGCCGTCGTCCCAGGTGTTGGTGTCCGACCACAGCAGTCCGGCGAGGCCGTAGCCCGCGACCGGGTCCGCGCGGAGCCGGATGTCGTACCGGCCGCTGGTCTGTCCGCCCCACCGGCCGTTGACGAGCGGGATGAACGCAGCGCCGGTGGGCTGCCCCGTGGCGTCGGTGGACATGTGCATGTCGAGCGTCCCGTCGGTGACGGACATCGCGGACTGTCGGTACATCCCGGCGCCGCTCGTGTCACTGAACCCGTCGTAGGCGATGAAGCGGTCGCCGTAGGTCTTCGTGAAGGCCCCGGGCGCTGCCGGTGTCGTGAAGTCCTCTCCGAAGACGCGCGTCCACCCCGACGCCGCCGCCGGCATGACCCCGCCGTCCTGCTGGTCCGACCCGGCGGGACCGTCCGGTGTCGTCGGCGGCGCGGGCGACGTCGTGGGTGCGGGCGATGTCGTGGGTGCGGGCGACGTCGTGGGTGCGGGCGACGGCGTGGGCGTGGGCGACGTCGTGGGTGCGGGCGACGTCGCGGGCGCGGTCGACGGCTCGGTTACCGGTGGTGCTGCCGGGATGGTCACCGTCCGGCACCTGAGCGGCCTGTCGGTCCCGGGGCCGACGTTGACCGCGACGACACACACCGACTGACTGCCGGTCGTCGCCGTCGCGAGCGAGGCGTTGAAGCCGTGGGCACCGGTGACGCCGACCGCCTGGTTCACATCGGCCCGGGTGACGTCCGTGTGCACGGTCCCGACCCTGGTGCCACCGACGGTGACGGCCACGTCGGTCGCATCGGCCGGGGTGTTCGGGTCGACTGCCCACCCGCGGACCCGCACCGTGCCCGGGGACGCGGAGACCCCGTCGTACGACCCGGTCGGGGACGGCTCCCTGACGACGACCGTCCGGCACCCGAGCCCGGCGTCCTTCCCGCGGGTCAGGCTCAGCGCCGTTACACAGACCGACTGCGTGCCGGTCTTCGTGGCGACGAGGGTCGCGCGGTACCCGTGGGCGCCGCTGACACGCAGGGCGCGGTTGACGTCGGCACGGTCCGAAGCGGCCGGGACGGTGCCGACCACGGAGCCCCCGACGGTGACGCGGACGCTCGTCGAGGCGCTCGACCGCGCCGGGTCGACCGCCCACCCACGGATCAGGACGGTGCCCGGACCGGCAACGACGGCGTCGAGCGAGCCCGTCGGTGTCGCGGCCGCGGCGAGCGCCGGGACCGGACTGAGCACCCCGGCGACGATCGCCGACACGGCGATGACGACGGCGAGGCGTCGGCGTGTGTGGTGGCGGACGACGACCGACCCGCCATCCGTTCGTGCCGACACCGCGTCGCGACCCGTCTCCGTCTGCGTGTCCATCGTGTGCTCCCCTGCCCCTGGTCCGACCCTGACCGGCCGGAACGATCGAGACAGTACGTGCGGAGCAGCCCGTTGTGACGGGGTCGTCCCCGGACTGGGGACAGGGTCCGGAGCGGATCGTCCCCGGACTGGGGACAGGGTCCGGATCGGATCAACCCCGGACTGGGGACACGGTGGCGACGGCCCGTCGCGAGCAGCACGCACGGACGAGGGCGTTCGTCGACAGCACGAAGATCAGCACGGCTGCGGCCGACCGGATCGCGTCGATCCGTTCCCACCGCGTCACGCCGCGCCTGCGGTCTGCCGTCGATGCCGCCGTGTCCCCGTCGTCCGCGCCGATGGGCTCCTCGCCGGCGAGCGGCCCGACCTGGACCAGCTGCACGACGAGGTGCACGCTCATCAGCCGACCGGCGCCGCTTCGTCCGCCGCCAGGTCCTTCTGCACCGCGAACTGGGTGCGGTGCAGTTCCTCGTACCGTCCGCCGGCGGCCAGCAGTTCCTCGTGCGTCCCGCGTTGCACGATCGAGCCGTCCTCGACCACGAGGATCATGTCCGCGCTGCGGATCGTGGAGAGACGGTGCGCGATCACCATCGCCGTCCGGCCCTCGAGCGCCTCGCTCAGTGCCTCCTGCACCGCTGCCTCGGACGTGGAGTCCAGCGCGGCCGTCGCCTCGTCGAGGATGACGACCCGCGGCTGCGCGAGCAGGAGCCTCGCGATCGTCATCCGCTGACGCTCGCCGCCGGACAGTCGGTAGCCGCGCTCCCCCACCATGGTGTCGAGCTGGTCCGGCAGGGACCGGATGAGGGGTTCGAGCCGCGCCCGGCGGACCGCGTCCCACACCTCGGCCTCGGTGGCCTCGGGCCGGGCGAGGCGCAGGTTGGACAGGATCGTCTCGTGGAACAGGTGGCCGTCCTGCGTCACCATCCCCATGGTGTGCCGCATGGAGGCGAAGGTCACGTCGCGGACATCGGTCCCCGCCAGACGGACGGCGCCGCTGTCGACGTCGTAGAGCCGCGACAGGAGCTGCGCGACCGTGGACTTGCCGGCTCCGGAGGTCCCGACGAGGGCGACCGTCTGCCCCGGCTCGATCCGGAACGACACGCCGTGCAGGACCTCGTCGCCGCCACGGGTGTCCAGTGTCGACACTTCTTCCAGCGAGGCGAGGGACACCTTGTCCGCCGACGGGTAGGCGAAGCGGACGTCGTCGAACTCGACGGCGACCGGCCCGTCGGGGATGGTGACGGCGTCGGGCTTCTCCTGGATGAGCGGTTCGAGGTCGAGCACCTCGAAGACGCGCTCGAAGCTCACCACGGCGCTCATGATCTCGACACGGGCGTTCGCGAGGCTGGTCAGCGGCGCGTACAGGCGGGTGAGCAGCAGTGCGAGGGTCACGACGTCGCCGGTGTTCAGCGCGCCGCCGAGCGCGAGGGACCCACCGACCCCGTAGACGAGGGCGAGTGCGAGCGCGGAGACCAGGGTGAGTGCGGTGACGAAGACGAACTGCAACAGCGCGCTCCGGACCCCGATGTCGCGGACGCGAGCGGCTCGCACCCGGAACTCCTCAGCCTCTTCTTCGGGACGGCCGAACAGCTTCACCAGAGTGGCGCCGGGCGCGGAGAACCGCTCGGTCATCTGCGTGCTCATCGCGGAGTTGTGGTCGGCGGCCTCACGGCGCAGTGCGGCGAGACGGCTGCCCATCCGGCGCGCCGGGATCAGGAAGACCGGGAGCATGACCACCGCGAGCACCGTCACGAGCCAGGAGGTGCTGAGCATGACGGCCAGGGTGAGGACCAGCGCCACGACGTTCGTGACCACGCCGGACAGGGTGCCGCTGAAGGCCTGCTGCGCGCCGATCACGTCGTTGTTGAGCCGGCTGACCAGGGCACCGGTGCGCGTGCGGGTGAAGAAAGCGATCGGCATCTTCTGCACGTGGTTGAAGACGGCGGTGCGGAGGTCCAGGATCACGCCTTCTCCGATCCGCGCCGAGTACCAGCGCGTGACCAGTGACGTGGCGGCGTCGGCGACGGCGACCAGGGCGATGACGACCGCGAGCCACACGATGGTGCCGACCGCGCCCCGGGCAGCGATGACGTCGACCACCTGGCCGGCGAGCACCGGCGTCGCGACCGCGAGGAACGCCCCGACGACCGAGAGGACGATGAAGACCACCAGCTTCGCCCGGTAGGGCACGGCGAACGTCATGATCCGCCGCACGGACTCGCGGGAGATGCCGTGCTTGCCGTCCCGGGCGGTGGAGATCTTGTAGAGCGAGCTCCAGGCCACGCCTTCCATGCTCATTGCGGTTTCCTTCCGTGGGCTCCAGGCCCGACGTGGATGCCGAGCGGCCGAGCCCGGGGTCCTCCCCCGCGGCGGCGAGCCGGAGCCAGGATACGGCCGGACCGGTGACACCGGTCGGGCCGGTGCGACGGCTACCGCCCGAGCGACGGCTCCCGCGACGCCATCCCCGCCACGCCCGCCCGTGCCACGGCATCGGGCAGCGCCGCCAGGAACGCATCCACGTCGGCGACGGTCGAGGTGTGGCCGAGGGTGATCCGGAGCGCCCCGCGGGCGTCGTCCTCGGTGAGCCCCATCGCGAGCAGCACGTGTGACGCCTCGGGCACGCCGGCCTGGCACGCCGACCCCGTCGACACGGCCACCCCCGCGGCGTCGAGCAGGAACAGCAGTGAGTCGCCCTCGCAGCCCGGGAACGTGAAGTGGGCGTTGCCGGGGAGCCGGTCGACGGGATCGCCACGGAGCACCGCGGACGGCACGGCGTCGAGCACCCCGGCGACCAACCGGTCACGCAGCGCCCGGACCGAGGCGTGCGGCATCGACGCCGCGACCCCGAACGCGATCGCCGCGGGGGCGTCCTGGGTGCCGCTCCGGACCTGGCGCTGCTGCCCGCCACCGTGGATGAGCGGTTCGACGGTGGCGGTGCGCCCGAGGACGAGCGCACCGATGCCCACCGGCCCGCCGATCTTGTGCGCCGAGACGCTCAACGCGTCCAACCCGGACGCGCGGAACGAGACCGGCACCTGCCCGTAGGCGGCGACGGCGTCGGCGTGGACGGGGACGCCGGCGGCGTGCGCGAGCGCGACGACCGAGGTGACCGGCTGGATCGTGCCGACCTCGTTGTTGGCCCAGAGGAACGTGACCAGCGCGACGTCGTCGGCGGAGGCGAGTCGGGCCTCCAGTCCGGCCAGGTCGATGCGACCCTGCGCATCGAGCGGGACCACGTCGACGACCGCGCCGTCGTGGCGCTCGAGCCAGTCGACGGTGTCAACGGTGGCGTGGTGCTCACCCGCGGCGACCACGATGCGGGGCCGCGGCCGGTCCTGCTGCCGCGCCCAGAACAGGCCCTTGACGGCCAGGTTGATGCTCTCGGTGCCGCCGGAGGTGAACACGACCTCCACCGGTTCGGCGTCGAGCGACGCGGCGACGCGGGCGCGGCCGTCCTCGAGCAGCATCTTCGCGCGCTGCCCGGCGCTGTGGATCGACGACGGGTTGCCCACGGTCGTCATGGCGTCGGTGAAGGCGGCGAGCGCCTCCGGCAGGATCGGCGTGGTCGCGGCGTGGTCGAGGTAGACCGGCACGGGGACCCCTTTCTGGTGCGTTCCCAGGATAGCCGCGGGTTCTCGTACCCTGGTCGGATGCACGAGACCGCGATCGACACCGCCCAGGGGCTGCGCCTCGTGGACGGCGGTGCGCGGTTCGGCCTGCGCTCCGCCACCGCGACCGCAGCGACACTCGTCGTCGACGGCCGCGGTGCGGTGGCGCTCGAGCGGGTCCCGGACTCGGACCTGTGGACCGGCACCCTCGACGACGTGCACCCCGGCGACACGTACCACCTGCTCGTCGACGGACCCGTCGGGTCGCGGTACGACTTCGACGCGGACCGGCCACTGCTCGACCCGTACGCGCGGGGCATCACCAGGGGCACGGCGTCGCGGTGGACGAGCGTCGCGGTGGACGACGCCTTCGACTGGGGCGGATCGACGAAGCCCGTCGTGCCGCTCGACCGGGCCGTCGTCTACGAGGCGAACGTCCGCACCCTGACGAGCGCGAACCACGCCGTGCCGGAGCACCTGCGCGGCACGTACGCGGGTGTGGCGCACGAGAGCACGATCCGGCACCTGCAGCGCCTCGGCGTCACGACGATCGAGCTGCTGCCGGTGCACGCGTTCGACTCCGAGCGTTGGTTGCAGGAGGCCGGACGCGAGAACGCGTGGGGCTACAACACGCTCGGGTTCTTCGCTCCGCACGCCGCGCACGCCTCGGAGCCCGCACGGCAGGCCGGTGCACAGGCGGTGCTCCGCGAGTTCAAGGGCATGGTCCGGCTGCTGCACGAGGCCGGCATCCAGGTGGTCCTCGACGTCGTGTTCAACCACACCGCAGAAGAGGGCCTGCGCGGCCCGACCTCGTCCCTGCGTGGGATCGACGGTGCGAACCGGTACCGCTGGGCGCCGGACGACACCTACTACGACACGACCGGCTGCGGCAACACGCTCGACACCTCGGTCGACGCCGCCGCCGACCTGGTGCTCGACAGCCTTCGGTACTGGGCGCGCGAGGTGCAGGTCGACGGGTTCCGGTTCGACCTGATGGCGTCGCTGGCGCGCGACGCCGAGCACGTGTTCGATCCGGCGCACCCGGTGCTCGACCGGATCCGCACCGATCCGGACCTGCAGGACGTGCTGGTCATCGCCGAACCGTGGGACGTGGGTCCCGACGGCTGGCGGACCGGTCACTTCGGTGCCAGGACCACCGAGTGGAACGACGGTTTCCGCAACACGGTGCGGCAGTTCTGGCTGACGGACATCGCCCAGGAGCGCCGGACGGGCGTCCCCGGTGCCGGCATCGGGGCGCTCGCCGGCGCGCTGACGGGGTCGCGCCACCTGTTCGGCGTCGACCGCGGCCCGCTGTCCGGGGTGAACTTCGTGACCGCACACGACGGGTTCACGCTGCACGACCTGACCGCCTACGACCGGAAGCACAACGCGGCCAACGGCGAGGATGACCGCGACGGGTCGGACGACAACCGCTCGTTCAACCACGGCGTCGAGGGCCCGACCGAGGACCGCGGCGTCCGTGCGGCTCGGGGCCGGTCGATGCGAAACCTGCTCGGCACGCTGTTCCTGTCGGCCGGCGTGCCGATGCTCACCGCCGGGGACGAACGCAGCCGCACCCAGCACGGCAACAACAACGCCTACGTGGTGACCGAGGACCTGACCCCGGTCGACTGGTCCGACGACGAGGACGCCGAGTCGATGACCGAGACCGTCGCCGCGCTCACCCGTCTGCGCGCAGCCCATCCGGCGCTCCGACCCGACCGGTACGGCGTCGACGGGCAGACCACCCCCGGAGCCTCGCGCATGCGCTGGTACGGGCCCGACGGCGGGCCGATGACCGGCGAGTGGTGGGACCAGCCCATCCACCGCGCGGTGCAGTGGTTCGTCGCGTCGACCCCCCATGACGACGACGAGCCCGACGACCGTGTCCTGGTCGTGGTGCACGGCAGCGGTCGCACCCGCGACCTGACCCTGCCCGCGCCGGACGACGTCACCGCGTACCGGCTGGCGTGGTCGAGCGAGAAACACCGCGACCACGAGCGCCTGCGGCCCGCCGGCACCGTCTTCACCGCCTACGGCCCCGGCATCCACGTCTTCGCGATCGTCTGACGACCCGGTGCACCCCAGCGGGAGTTCTCCACAGCTCCGGGTTCCGGGGAACACGGAGGCCCCTTCCGGGTAGCGTCTGGTCCGTGGCCACCGCAGAACGACCCCGGCGTCCGAAGATCGGGCGCATCCCGATCACCGAACTCTCCCCCAGGACGCCCAACGGCTTCCCGGGCAAGGCCTTCGACGGCGAGGTGATCACGTTCGGTGCGACCGTCTTCCGCGAAGGGCACGGCGTGATCGGCGCCGACGTCGTCCTCGAACGACCAGACGGGGGCACCCGCACGGTGCCGCTCACCCTGGTCGCCGCGGGGACCGACCGCTACGAGGCGACCGTGCAGGTCGACCACGTCGGCGTGTGGGCGTGGCACGTCGAGGCGTATTCCGACGACTGGACGACGTGGCTCCGCGCCGCCCGGCTCAAGGTCGCCGCCGGCGTCGACCTGCAGGCGACGCTGCTCGACGGTGCGGCCCTGCTCGACCGGCTCGCCGACGCGACCGACTCCCCCGCTGCCACCCGTGCGGCGGCACGCGTCCGCGACCAGGACCTCGACCCCGCCGAACGGCTCGCCGCGGTCGACGACCCGCGCATCGCCGCCGAGGTCGAGGAAGCGCCGCTCACCTCGCTCCGCACGCACTCCGCCGTGCAGCTGCTCGACGTCGAGCGCACCCGCGCCGGTGTCGGCTCCTGGTACGAGTTCTTCCCCCGCAGCGAAGGCGCCAAGCGCAACCCCGACGGCTCGTGGAAGAGCGGCGACTTCCGCAGCGCCGCCCGCCGCCTGCCTGGTGTCGCCCGCATGGGCTTCGACGTCGTCTACCTGCCGCCGATCCACCCGATCGGGCACACCGCGCGCAAGGGCCCGAACAACACCCTCGACGCCGGCCCGAACGACCCGGGCAGCCCGTGGGCGATCGGCTCCGAGGACGGCGGACACGACGCCATCCACCCCGACCTCGGCACCGAGGACGACTTCCGCGACTTCGTCGAGACGGCGAAGAACACGGGGATGGAGGTCGCGCTCGACTTCGCGCTGCAGTGCTCCCCCGACCACCCGTGGGTGACGGAGCACCCGGAGTGGTTCACGGTCCGCGCCGACGGCTCGATCGCCACTGCCGAGAACCCGCCGAAGCTGTACCAGGACATCTACCCGATCCAGTTCGACACCGACCCCGAGGGCCTGGTCGCCGAGGTCGAGCGGGTGCTGCGGCACTGGATCGCGTTCGGCATCCGGATCTTCCGCGTCGACAACCCGCACACCAAGCCGCTGTGGTTCTGGGAGCGGGTCATCCGCGAGGTCCGCGACGAGCACCCGGACACGGTCTTCCTCGCCGAGGCGTTCACCCGCCCGGCGATGATGCGGGCCCTGGCCGAGGCGGGCTTCCAGCAGTCGTACTCGTACTTCACGTGGCGCAACACGAAGGACGAGATCACCGACTACTTCGAGGAACTCAGCCACGAGACGAGCGACTACCTCCGCCCGAACCTGTTCGTGAACACGCCGGACATCCTCACCGAGTTCCTGCAGTTCGGCGGCCGAGCCGGCTACAAGGTGCGTGCGGCGCTCGCCGCGACGGGGGCGCCGACGTGGGGCATGTACTCCGGCTACGAACTCTTCGAGGACGTCGCCCGCCCGGGGTCCGAAGAGAACATCGACAACGAGAAGTTCGAGTACAAGCCGCGCGACTTCGCCCTGGCCGAGGCCGAGGGTGCCAGCCTGGCGCCGTACGTCACGATGCTCAACCGCTTCCGGTCAGCGCACCCCGCCCTCCGACAGCTCCGCAACCTGCACGTGCACGACGCTGAGGACGGCGCGATCGTCGTCTACTCGAAGCACCTGCCCGGGCGGTTCGTCCGCTCCGGTCGCGACGACACCGTGATCGTCGTCGCGAACGTCGACCCCCACTCTGCCCGTGAGACGACTGTGCACCTCGACCTCGCCGCCCTCGGCCTCGACCCGGAGCAGGCGTTCGACGTCCGCGACGTCGTGACCGGGCAGCGCTGGGTGTGGGGTTCGTCCAACTACGTGCGCCTGGATGCCTTCCAGGAGCCCGTGCACCTGCTCGTCGTGGAAGGACCACACCGATGACCACCGACCCCAACGAGGCCGACCGGACCGAACCCCGGGACCGCGGGCAGGGGCCGAGCGTTCCGCCGGTCCAGCCGCCGCCCCCGCCCGTGTCGGCGCGCCCCGCGGCACCGGTTCCGCGGCCCGTGCCCGCGCGTCCGGCACCCGCCGCTGAACCGGCTCGGACCGAGCCGCGCACGTCGGCTCCCGGCGAGGACCTGCCCGGCGCGCGGCTGCCGAAGCGCGAGGCACCCGACCGTGGCGTCGAGGAATCAGCCACGATGGCCGGACGGACGGCTCCGGTGGACGAGCACGCCCGCCACGTCGCGCCCGAGGCCCCCGTGGACGCAGCCGCTGCGGCCGCCGACGCCGAGCCGTCGCCGACCGCCGGAGCACACAGTGCAGAGCCGGCCATCGCCGCGCCGGCAACCGCCGCCGCGCCGGCCACCGCCGCTGCGCCGGCCACCGCCGCTGCGCCGACCGGTCCCGACTCGCCCGCGCCGCGTCCCGCACCGGTCGAGGAGTGGCTGCGACAGCAGGTCGCCGAGGCCCGCTGGTCCCAGCCGCACGACGTCCTGGGCCCGCACCCCGTCGACGGCGGCACCAGCGTGCGCGTCGTCCGACACCTGGCCAGGGCCGTCCGCCTGGTCCGCCCCGACGGCGACGACGTCGAGCTCACCCACGAGGGCGACGGCCTCTGGGCCGGGGCCACCGCCGAGTCACTCGGTCGCTACCGGGTCGAAGCCGACTACGACTTCGACGAGTCGACCGACTCCGACGACGCCACCTGGACGACCGACGACGCGTACCGGTTCCCGCCGACCCTCGGCGAACTGGACCTGCACCTGTTCGGCGAGGGCCGCGACGAGCAGCTCTGGAACCACCTCGGGGCCCACGTCACCACGGTCGACGGCGTCGACGGTGTCGCGTTCGCCGTCTGGGCACCGCGGGCGACCGCCGTGCGCGTGATCGGCGACTTCGAGGGCTGGGAGGGACGCACCACCGCGATGCGTCGCCTGAGCGACCTCGGCGTCTGGGAGCTGTTCGTCCCCGGTGCACTGGTGGGCCAGCGCTACAAGTTCCAGATCCTGACCGACAGCGGCTGGGTCGAGCGTGCGGACCCCTTCGCGCGCCGCACCGAGGTCCCCCCGCTGACGGCCTCGGTCATCACCCGGTCCGAGTACACGTGGTCCGACGGCGACCGCGCGTGGATGCAGCAGCGTGCCGAGACGACCACGCACGACCGGCCGATGAGCGTCTACGAGGTCCACCTCGGGTCCTGGCGTCCGGGGCTGAGCTACCGCGAGGTCGCGGACCAGCTCATCGGGCACGTGCAGTACCTCGGCTTCACGCACATCGAGTTCCTGCCGTTCGCCGAGCACCCCTTCGGCGGTTCGTGGGGCTACCAGGTCACCGGCTACTACGCGCCGACGGCCCGCTTCGGTTCCCCGGACGACCTCCGGTACCTCATCGACCGCCTGCACTCCGCGGGCATCGGCGTGATCATGGACTGGGTCCCCGGGCACTTCCCGAAGGACGAGTGGGCGCTGGGCCGGTTCGACGGCCACGCCCTGTTCGAGCACCCGGACCCCCGACGCGGCGAGCAGCTCGACTGGGGCACCTACGTCTTCGACTTCGGGCAGCCGCAGGTGCGCAACTTCCTGGTCGCCAACGCGCTCTACTGGCTCGAGGAGTTCCACGTCGACGGCCTGCGGGTCGACGCCGTGGCCTCGATCCTGTACCTGGACTACTCGCGCACCGACTGGCTGCCGAACATCCACGGCGGCCGCGAGAACCTCGACGCGATCGCGTTCCTGCAGGAGACCAACGCCACCGCCTACAAGCGCTACCCCGGCATCGTCATGATCGCCGAGGAGAGCACGTCGTGGCCCGGCGTCACCCAGCCGACCAGCGCGGGCGGACTCGGGTTCGGGCAGAAGTGGAACATGGGCTGGATGCACGACTCGCTCGAGTACGTGCAGCGCGACCCGGCGTACCGCTCGTACCACCACGACGAGCTGACGTTCTCGTTCGTGTACGCGTTCAGCGAGCAGTTCACGCTGCCGATCAGCCACGACGAGGTCGTGCACGGCAAGGGCTCGCTGTACGGCAAGATGCCCGGCGACGAGTGGCAGAAGCTCGCCAACGTGCGCGCCTACCTGTCGTTCATGTGGGCGCACCCCGGCAAGCAGCTGCTCTTCATGGGCCAGGAGTTCGCGCAGGTCGCGGAGTGGTCCGAGGAACGCGGTCTCGACTGGTGGCAGGCCGACGACCCCGGACACAACGGCGTGCAGCGCCTGGTGGCCGAGCTCAACCGTGTCTACCGGGACACCCCGGCGCTGTGGACGTTCGACTCCACGGCCGAGGGCTTCGAGTGGATCGAGGGCGGCGACGCACCGCACTCGACCATCGGGTTCCTGCGCAAGGCCGGCGACGAACGCCTGGCCGTGTTCGTCAACTTCTCCGGTGTGCCGGTCGAGCGACGCTTCGGCCTGCCGGTCGCCGGGTCCTGGACCGAAGTGCTCAACACCGACGCGACGGAGTACGGCGGCTCGGGTGTCGGCAACCTCGGCGTCGTCACGGCCGAGGACACCCCGTGGGCCGGACGGCCCGCGTCGGCGCACCTGGTGGTGCCGCCGCTCGGTGCGGTCTGGCTGCAGCTGCAGCAGTAGCGGCGAGCTCACGACGGACAGGAGGCCCGGTACCAGCTGGTACCGGGCCTTCTGTTCGTCAGGTGGTGCGCACACGTCGCCGTGCGGACGACGAGACGCCGACGTCAGTACAGGGCGTTCGCCAGGCGTCGCCGTGCCGCGACGACGCGCGGGTCCTCGGCACCGATGAGCTCGAAGTACTCGACGAGCCGGACCCGCAGCGCTTCGCGGTCCTCGCCGAAGACCGTCGGCACGAGGTCGAGCAGTCGCCCGAAGGCGTCTTCGACGTGGCCGCCGCTGATGTCGAGGTCGGCCACCGCGAGCTGTGCGGCGACGTCGTCGGGGCCGTTGCCTGCCGCGGCGCGGATCTCGTCGGCCGTCCTGCCGGCCAGGCGGTCGAGCAGCGACACCTGCGCGAGTCCGGCGACGGCCATCTGGTCGTGCGGGTCCTGCGCGATCGCGGTCCGGTACTCCTGGATCGCTGTGGCGTAGTCGCCCTGTTCGATGGCGTCGTAGGCGGCCTGGTGGTGCGGCGGGAGCGGTTCGGGCTCGGGCTCGCCCTGTTCGGCCGTCTCGTCCGGGGCGGCAGCGCCGTCGACGGCCACACGACCGGTCACGCCGTTCTGTTCGGCGGCCTGGAGCACCTGCTCGAAGACGTCGCGCACCTGCGCCTCGGGCAGTGCGCCGACGAAGAGCCCGAGGGGTCGTCCGCCGATCACCGCGGCCACGGTCGGGATGGACTGCGCCTGGAACGCCTGCACGAGCTGCGGATTCGTGTCGGCGTCGACCTTGGCCAGCACCAGACGGCCGTCGTACTCGGCAGTCAGCTGCTCGAGGACCGGTGAGAGCTGCTTGCACGGCCCGCACCACTCGGCCCAGATGTCGACGATGACCGGCACGACGGTCGACAGCTCGAGGACGTCCTGGAAGCTGGCGTCGGTGACGTCGATGACGAGCGACGGCACGGTCAGCGCCGCACCGCCTTCGGTGCCGGGAACCGCGGCGCCGGTGGGACCGGCTCCGGGTGTCTGCTGCTGTGCCGGTCGCTGTGCTCGGTCGACCAGGGATGACAGGTCGACAGCGCCGCGGAGTCCGGACGGGGTCGGGGGGATGTTGCTCATTGCACCTCACTCGCTGCGATCAGGCCCTGCGTGAACCCGAGCAGGACTATCTTGTCGTCCGACCCGACGGCCGGCACGGAGAAGAGCAGCTGCACGCCGTAGGTGGCGCTCACGCCCTTCTTGCTGGAGTCGACGCCGGACAGGGCCTTGACGGCACCCTCGGTGTTCACCTCGGCACCGTCGGCGGTCGGCGTGACCTTCTCGATCTCGTTGAGGTTTACGGACACCAGGGCGCCGGCACCGTTCGTCGCCAGTGCGACGGCGGTGTCGTCAGGGGACTCGGACGAGTACTCGATCTTGGCGGTGTCGGGCAGGGACGCGGACTTCTTGTCCTTGTAGTCCTTGCCGATCTTCGCGCGCAGGTCGTCGCCGTCGGAACGGAACAGCGCGGCGTCCTCGCTGTCGGTGTCCTTGGACAGGATGTCGCCGTAGGCGGTCGCGACCTGGTCCGGGGCGAGCGCGAGCAGCTTCGAGTCCGAGGCCAGCTGCGCCGCACCGATCGAGACCGGCGCGACCGAGGGGAGCTCGGCGTCGGCTTCGAGCGACACGTCGTACATGACCTTGTAGTCGTCCCGCGCGGACTCCTGCACCAGGGTGAGTGCCTGCGGGGCGGTCTTCTCGTCGTCGGGGTCCGACGCTACGACGAACACGGTGCGCGGCCACGAGTCGGTCTGCTGCGGCAGCGCGACCGAGATGTCCGACGCCGAGATCGCCGGCGGTGCCTGCACGTCCTGGTCCTTGTCGCGGATCTGGTAGTTCGCCTTGCGGAGCTCGAGCGCCGGCCCGGTGAAGCGGGTCTCGGCGAGCGAGGCGTCCTTGTCGGCGTCCGCCTTCGTCGCGACCTCGGCGACGCGCTGGACGACACGGTTGATCTGCTGCCGGGTGGCCGCGGTGGGCTCGGCCTGCTCGGCGGCACCGGTGGCCGAGGCGGACGGGGTGGGGGTCGCCGAGGCGTCTCCCCCGCCCTGCGGCCAGTACTCGGACGAGCAGCCGGCGAGCGACAGTGCTCCGACCAGGACCACGGGGACGGCGATGAGGGACCGGCGGCCGCGACGCGACCGGGACGGGACCTGCGCGCCGGCTGCGGCGGCCCGGCGCGAGGCACGCACGCGCGGCGGCCGGGTCCCGCCGCTGCGACGACGCGGGCCGCGTGACCGACGCTGGTGCAGGAACGCCCACACCAGCAGGACGATGCCGCCGAGCACGAAGACGGTGCCCGCCGTCATGAGGGGGCCGACCGAGGGTGTCGCGGTGTCGCTCGGCCAGGTGACGGAGACGTCGGACGGTGCCGCCGACTTGCCGTCGGAGACGACGACCATCGAGACGTCCTGGGGCAGGCGGACGGTGAACTGCCCCGCGTCGTCCCACTCCTGGTACCAGAGGTCGCTGCCCCGGGGGTCGGGCACGGAGGTCGCGCTGCCGGTCTTCCTGCCGACGAGCTCGGACTTGTCGGCGTCGTACCGCAGCGTGGTGTGGGCCGCGTCACCCACCCAGGCGTCGACGTCGCTCGTCTTGCCGTACGCCGCGAAGACCGAGCCGGAGCCGGAGATGTTGATGCGCTGGTACCCGGGGTTCGCGTTGAGCACGGTGCCCGGGATCACGGTCACCGGCGCCTTCGCGGTCGTGGACGTCTGCGCGACGATCGAGGACGGTGGAGCGAACACGGTCCGCTGCGCCACACCGAGGCCGACCAGCAGCAACCCGATGACGAAGGCGACGATCGCCAGGACGAATCGCACGGATCTCTCTCCCTCCGCGCCGGGGTGGGGGAATCGGCGCGCGAACCAACGGCCCAGGGTACGCGAACCACGCTGGAGAACGCATCCCCGTCGCCTGTCCACAGCCTCGAAGGGTGCTCGGCGCGGCACACTACAATCGGTGCGCGGACGGCACGGGGTCGTCCGGCAGGACCAGCGGGAGCGACACGTGGCGAACGACGAGGCAGAGTTCGGGGTCGAGCTGCGGGGCTACCGCAAGGACGACGTCGACCGCGCGCTGAACGACCTCCGCCGCGAACTCATCAAGTCGAACAACGACCGCGCCGAGGCAGCGAAGGAGATCCGGCTGCTGCAGACCCGGGTCGCGGACATGCAGGGCGAGCTCGACGAAGCGGGCACCCCCACGTACAGCGGACTCGGCACACGACTCGAGTCCACCCTGCGCGTCGCCGAGGAACAGTCGACCCGGTTGATCAGCCAGGCCGACATCGACGCCCAGCGCCTGCGTGCGTCCAGCCGCGCCGAGGCCGAGCGCACGCTGCGGGAAGCCCGTTCCGAGGCCAGCGAGACCCTCGAGGACGCCCGCACCCGTGCCACGAACGAACTCGCCCGTGCCCGTGCCGAGTCC
This sequence comes from Curtobacterium sp. MCLR17_007, assembly GCF_003234655.2. Lineage (NCBI taxonomy): Bacteria > Bacillati > Actinomycetota > Actinomycetes > Micrococcales > Microbacteriaceae > Curtobacterium > Curtobacterium sp. MCLR17_007. The sequence continues at coordinate 2,268,592 of NZ_CP126271.1, forward strand.
GCCGACACCGTCGAACGTGCACGCTCCGAAGCCGGCATGCACACGCAGGACGCCCGCAACGAAGCCGCGGCGATCCGCGGGGCGGCGGTCACCGAGGCCGCCGAGGTCCGCTCGGTCGCGATCCGCGAGACCGACGCACTGCGGGCCGCGGTCGAGCGCGAGGTCGCCGAGCTGCGCGAACTCGCCCAGCGTGAAGCCGCCGACGCCCGCGGGGCCGCGGCTGACCTCGACCGCGAGACCGAGCACCGTCGCACCGTCTTCGAGGCCGACCACGCCCGGCGCGTCGAGGACCTCGACCGCGACGAGCAGACCCGTCGCGCAGCGCTCGAGCGGGAGATCACCGACGGTCGCGCAGCATGGGAGCACGAGCGTGCCGAGGGCCGTCGCGTGCACGAGCTCGAGTTCGCGACCGGTCGCGCCGACCTGCTGGCCGAGGTGGACGGCCGCCGCGCCGACCTGGCCGCCGAGCTCGCCGATCGCCGGCGCGTCCACGACGAGGAACTCGCCGCCGCCAGGGCCGAGTGGGACCGTGAACTCGCCGCCGCCCGCGTGGCCCTCGCCCAGGAGCTCGAGGCAGCCCGCGCGCAGCTGCGGGTCGAGCAGGACCAGACCGCGATCGAGAACGAGCGGCTGGTGCAGGAGACCGAGGCCCGCATCGCCCGCGAGACCGACGAACACGTCGCACGTATCGAACGCGAACGGGCCGAGGCCCTCGCCGCCGCTGAGCGCGCCGCGCAGGACCACGAGGCCGAACTCGCTGCTCGTCGCGAACGCGAGCACGCCGAGGTCGACACGGAGATCGCCGAACGCCGCAGCGCCGAACTGGGCACCCTCGAAGCGGAACGCACGGCACTGCGCCAGGAGATCGACTCCGCGCGTGCCGACCTGACGAAGGAGCGCGACGAGGTCCGCGCCGAGATCGCCCGGGAGCGCGACGACGCAGTCACCACGCTCGAGTCGGAGCTCGCGAACCGCCGCGACGACGCCGAGCAGGAGTACCTCCGCAAGCACCACGAGACCGTCGCCGAGACGCAGAAGTACCTCGACGAGGCGAACCTGCAGCTCGCCGAGGCCACCCGGCGTGCAGCGGATGCGCGCGAGCGCGCCGAACGCCTGCAGCAGGCGGCGAACGACCTCGAGCGCACCAGCACGGCCGATGCCGAGGAGCACGCGCGCGCAGTCGTCGCCGAGGCGAACGAACGCGCACACCGCATCGTCGCCGAGGCCGAGGCACGCACCGCGACGGAGATCGCCGAGGCCGAGGACCGCCTGGCGGCGATCCGCACCGAGCGCGATGCCGTGGCCGGCTACCTCGAGAACCTGCGGGGCGTGCTGTCGCACGCCGCCGGCGTCGTCGACGACGTCCCGTCCCAGGTGGACGCCACCCACTCCTGACGGGGCCCGGTCTGCAGGCGCTCCACGCGCCTCCAGACCGGCTCAGCGCCGCAGGAGGCCGCCGGAGGCCCCTGCCGCCCGCCTCGGCGGTCAGCGGTGCCAGTGCGTGGGCAGCGGGGCGCTGCCGGGGACGACCAGGTCGGCGATCGCGTCGAGCACGATGCGGACGTACCGTTCGCCGACCCACAGGTGCTTCGCGCCGGCCACCGGGACGACCCGGATGTCCGGCGCGACGGCGAAGCGCCGGGTTGCCTCGTCCGGCCGCAGGAAGTCGTCGTGCTCGGGCACGAGGGCGACCACCGGGACCCCGGAGTCGGACCACCGGGCGAGTTCCTGGTCGGTCGTGCGGTGCAGCGGCGGGGAGAGCAGCACGACCCCGGCGACACGGCCGGCCTCGACGTGCTCGAGCGCGTGCTTGAGGACGACCTCGGTGCCGAACGACCAGCCGACGAGCCACGGCGTCGGGAGTCCCCGGGCCGCGACTTCGGCGACGGCGGCGCGCAGGTCGAAGCCTTCGGAGACCCCCTCGCCGAAGGACCCTTCGGACGTGCCACGAGGGGAGGTGACCGAGCGGAAGTTGAACCGCAGCACCGCGATGTCAGCGAGGGCGGGCAACCGGGACGCCGCCTTCTTGAGGACGTGGGAGTCCATGAACCCGTGCGCCGTGGGCAGCGGGTGCAGTGTCACGACGGTGCCGCGGGCGGGACGCTCGAGCGGTTCGGCGAGCTCCCCCACCAGGGTCAGGTGGTCGTCCGTGACGAGCTCGATGTCAGTCCGGCGGGCGGGCAGGACAGTGCCGGAGCGGATCTCCCCGTCGTCCGAGCTGCGTGGGTCGGTCATGCGGTCCTCCAGCAGTGGGTGTGCCAGTGCCGGCGTGAAGCCAGGTCCGCGGCGTCACCCAGGACACCGTCGGTGCGCCACACGACCACATGGGCGACCCCGGGCAGGACAGCGCCGCCGCAGCCGGGGCAGACGTACTCCTTCTGCGCCGACGCGGCGGACACGGGCTGCACCGCGTACTCACGCCCACGACGGACCTCGGTCCGCTTCCACCCGCTCATCAGCCGGTCGAGACCGACGGGCTCTTCGACGTCGTCGACGCGACGATCACCCCGGGGGCGCCGCGGTCGGTTGCTGCGCGGCACCTGCGGGACCGCCGATCAGTACCAGTTGAAGGACTGGCTGTGTCCCCAGGCCCCACACGGGGTGCCGTAGACGCCGGAGATGTAGTTGAGACCCCAGGTGATCTGCGTCGCCGGGTTGGTCTGCCAGTCAGCGCCGGCCGTGGCCATCTTGCTGCCGGGCAGGGCCTGCGGGATGCCGTACGCACCGCTCGGGTTGTAGGCGTTGACGCGCCAGCCCGACTCCTTGTTCCACAGGGAGACGAGGCAGCTGTACTGGTCGCTCCCCCACCCGCGGGCGGCGACGAGCTGTTGTGCGATGGCCTGGGCGCTGCCCGGGTCGGGCGTCGCCGCAGACGGCGCGATCGCGTTGGTCGGGGTGACGGCGGTCTTCGTCGACGTCGACGTGGTCTTCGTGGTGTCCGTCGTGGTGTCGTCGGCGACGACCGGGGCGGGAGCGACCACCTTGGGCGCGGGCTTCGTGATGTCGTAGCCGTCGCGCGAGACGTCGAACGCGGCGTAGGCACCGTGCGCGGAGAACTGCTGCGGAGCGGCCGGTGCCTTGGTCAGGACCGGGGTCGTCACCGCGGCCTGGGCGACGTCGGCCTGCAGCGGGTTGAACAGCGACCCACCGGCCATGAGCGACACCGCGAAGAAGGACAGCGCCGGGATGGTCGCGCGGCGTCGCATGAAGCCGTTGAGCGTGACCGGGGCCTTCGCCGTCGCGGACCTCGCCGGACGGACCGAGGCACGACGCTGCTTCACGATGCGCGGGTCGGACGGCGTCGCGGGGACGGCGTGCGCGAGGTCCGGGCTGACCCGGTTCGCCGCGACCGACTTCGGCGCGATCGGGGTGGGGACCGGTGTCGCGATCGCGGCTGTCGCCGGGGTCGATGCGTTCACCGGAGCAACCGAGGTGTCCGCGGTGCGGATTCGGTTCTGTGCCGCGCGGCGCTCGCTGACCACGGGGTGGTCGAACTGCTGCCGGGATGCGCGGTCGGATCGAATGTCTGCCGTGTGCCTGCCCATGAGTTCGACCAGGATAACGGAACGATCACGGAAAGCGAAGCGCATCCGACCAGCGCGTCGCGGACGGGGTCAGCGGACGGCGAGCATGACCTCGACGACCGCGTCGAGGAGCGCGTCGACCTGGGCCTCGCGGTACCCGCCGTGCTTGGGCCGGAACACGATCGACCGGACCTCGGTCAGGCTGAGCGGCTTGCCGTCGCGGAAGTAGCCGCCCAGTCGCTGTGTGAACGCGTCGACGTCCTTGGGGTGGTACCCCGTCGCGAGCACGTTCACCCGGTGGAACCGCTGGCCGTCCGGCCGCTCGAGCCGCGCGACGACGTCCGAGGCCTTCGTGCGGGCCTCGGCGTACCAGGTCTTCTGACCCGACTCGGCGATCTCGCGTTCGCGCTCGCGCGTGGCGAAGGCGTCCTCGAGGCGCTCGAGCGCAGCGTCGACGTGCTGCGTCGAGTACCCGCCCTTCTTCATCGAGAACGCGGTGGCGCGGATCTTGGCGGCTTCGATCCCCGGAGCGCTGTCGTTCGCCGTGTAGGCGCGACGGGCGTCCTCGAGGAAGCGCTCGACCTCGTCGATGTCGTATCCGAGGACCGAACGGGGAGCTGTCGGGAACGTCGTGGGCACGGCGACATTCTGCCAGGACACTCCATCGACGCCAGCTGGACGCGCGGGACGGAGACCGCGGGAGCACTCAGCGGCGGACACCGCGGGAGCACGCAGCGGCGGAACCGCCCGGGATCCTCAGTGGTTGACGATGAGGTACAGCAGGTAGGCGACGGCTGCCGAGGGCAGGATGCTGTCGATCCGGTCGAGCAACCCGCCGTGTCCGGGCAGGAACGACGAGATGTCCTTGATCCCGAGGTCGCGCTTGATCATCGACTCGGTCAGGTCTCCCAGCGTGGCGGACCCGGAGATGAGCACGCCCAGGATGATGCCGAACCACCAGGGCTCGCCGAGCATCAACCAGGACACCAGGATGCCCATGACGATGCTGGCAGCGACCGACCCCGCGAAGCCTTCCCACGTCTTCTTCGGGCTGATCCGGGGCGCCATCGGGTGCTTGCCGAGGTTGAGCCCGGTGGCGTAGGCGCCGGTGTCGACGGCCACCACGACCAGGATGAAGCCCACCACCCAGAAGTTGCCGCGGGGCAGGGCCGAGAGCAGGACCACGCAGGCGCAGAGCAACGTGACGTAGGCCTGGACGAAGAGGCCGTTCGTCAGGTCGCGGAACACGTTGCCCGCCGACGGCTTCTGCCGGGCGACGACGACCTCGACCAGTCGCCACACGGTGATCAGCACGATGCCGCCCAGGATCGTGAAGAGCACCTGCACAGGACCGCCGAGGAACGCCGCGGGGACCATCGCGATGCCGGTCGCGACGCTCGGGATGCGCGGCACGTCACGGCCGGCGAAGCGCATCGCACTCGCGAGCTCGTACGCCGCGAACCCGGTCAGGAAGGCGGCGACGACCATGAACACCGGCGTGAAGATGAGGAGCGACCCGAGCATCACCACGGCGAAGGCCAGGGCGATCGCGATCGCCGCGGGCAGGTTGCGTCCGGTCCGCGCCGTCAGGGCCTCGTTGCGGGCGTCGAACGACGCACGGTGTGCATCGAAGGACGCGCGACGCTGCCGGAGCTGGGTCTCGAAGTCCTCGCGGGCGGCACGCGCCCGGGCGTCGAAGTCGTGCCGCAAGCCCTTCGTCGCGGGACGGGGATCATCTGCTGTGGGGCGGTCTGCGCCCTCGTCACGACGCGGCATCAGACCTCGAGGAGTTCGGCTTCCTTCTTCTTCAGCGCGTCGTCGATGAGGTCGACGTGCTTCTTGGTGAGGGCCTCGAGGTCCTTGTCGCTGCGTGCGATCTCGTCGTCGGAGACCTCGCCCTTCAGTGCCTCGAGGTCGTCCTTCGCGCGGCGGCGGATGTTGCGGATGACGACCTTGTGGTCCTCGCCCTTGCCGCGGACGAGCTTGACGAACTCCTTGCGGCGGTCCTGCGTGAGCTCGGGGATCGTCACGCGGACGATCTCGCCGTCGTTGGTCGGGCTGGCACCGAGGTTCGGGAAGGTCGCGATGGACCGCTCGATCTCCTTGAGTGCCGTCTTGTCGTAGGGCGTCACGATGAGCGTGCGCGCCTCGGGGGTCTGGAGCGAGGCCAGCTGCGCGAGCGGCGTCGGCGAACCGTAGTAGTCCACGGGGATCTTCTGGAAGAGCGCGGCGTTGATGCGGCCGGTCCGGACGGTTGCGAAGTCGTCCTTCGCGACGTCGACTGCCTTCGCCATCTTCTCGGTGGCCTCGGTCATGACATCACTGATCACGGTGGTTCTCCTTCGGTACGTCGTCGAGTCTAGTCAGGCGAGGTGTCAGTTGCTGACGACCGTGCCGATGCGCTCACCGCGGATGGCTGCCTGGACGTTGCCCTCGCCCTCCATGCCGAACACGTGCATCGGCATGCCGTTGTCCATGCAGAGCGAGAAGGCGGTGGCGTCCACGACCTTGAGCCCCTTGAGCAGGGCGTCCTGGTACGTCACGTGGTCGAGCTTCTCGGCCGAGGGGTCCTTCTTGGGGTCGGCGGAGTACACGCCGTCGACGCCGTTCTTGGCCACGAGGACCTCGGTGGCGCCGATCTCGAGGGCACGCTGCGCCGCGACGGTGTCCGTGGAGAAGTAGGGCAGCCCGGCACCGGCACCGAAGATGACGACCCGGCCCTTCTCGAGGTGCCGCTCAGCACGCCGCGGGATGTACGGCTCGGCGACCTGGGTCATGCTGATCGCCGACTGCACGCGGGTGGCTGCACCGGCCTGCTCGAGGAAGTCCTGCAGGGCGAGCGCGTTCATGACCGTGCCGAGCATGCCCATGTAGTCGGCGCGCCCCCGGTCCATGCCCCGCTGCGAGAGCTCGGCACCGCGGAAGAAGTTGCCGCCGCCCACGACGATGGCGACCTCGACGTCGCGCGCGGCGATGGCGATCTCCTTCGCGATGGTGCTGATCACGTCGGGGTTGACCCCCAGGGAGCCGGCGCCGAACGCCTCTCCGGAGAGCTTCAGCAGGACCCGTCGTCGCCCGGTCTTCTCGTCGGTCATGTGGTCGCCCTTCGTTGCGTGCGTCTCGTGGAATCTACTAGCGCCCGAGCGGTCGGTGGTGCCGCGGGCGCAGAAACGGGGTCAGGAACCGATTGGTTCCTGACCCCGTCACGGGTTCGTTACGCGCCGACCTTGACGCGAGCGAAGCCCTGGATCGTGATGCCGGCGTTGCTGGCGGCCTTCGCGACGGAGATCTTGTTGTCCTTCGCGTAGTCCTGGTCGAGGAGCGACACCTGCTTGATGTAGGCGTTCACCCGACCCTCGACGATCTTCGGGAGGGCGGCCTCGGGCTTGCCCTCTTCGCGCGTGATCGCCTCGACGGTGGCGCGCTCCTTGGCGATCTCGTCAGCCGGGACCTCGTCGCGCGTCAGGTACGTCGGGTTCGCGAACGCGACGTGCTGCGCGATCGAGCGGGCCTCGGCGGCGTTGTCACCCTGGTACGCGACGACGACGGCGATCTGCGGGGGCAGGTCCTGGCTGGTCTTGTGCAGGTAGATCTCGAAGGCCGAGCCCTCGACACGGCGGACCGTGCGGACCTCGAGCTTCTCGCCGAGCGCGGCCGCGTTCTCGTTGACGACGTCGAGGACGGTCTTGCCGTCGAGCGGGGCCTGGTTGGCCGACGCGACGTCGGTGGCACCCGCAGCGGCGACCGCGGCGAGGACCTTGTCGGCGAGGGTGGTGAACTTCTCGTTCTTCGCGACGAAGTCGGTCTCGCTGGCCAGCTCGACGACGGTGGCAGCACCGTTGTCGGCGGTCGCGACGACGACGCCCTCGGAGGTGGCGCGGTCATCGCGCTTGGCGACGGCCTTGGCGCCCTTGATGCGGAGCAGCTCGACGGCCTTGTCGTAGTCGCCGTCGGCCTCGACGAGCGCGTTCTTCGCGTCCATCATGCCGGCCCCGAGGTCCTCGCGGAGCTTCTTCACGTCCTGTGCGGTGAAGTTTGCCATTGGCTGGCGTCCTTTCTGGACTGTGCGTGTGTGGAGGGAGAGCGGCGTCGAGGGCGCCGGGCCGCGTGGCCCGGCGCCCTCGGACACTCACTCGGCGGGGGTGGTCTCCGCAGCAGCCTCGGCCTCGGCCGTCGGCTCCGCGTTCTTCGCGTCGTCGGCGATCGGCTCGCCGATCTCCTTCGCGGCGACCTGTGCGTCGGCGTCGTTCTCCTCGACCGGTGTCTCGGAGGCGGCAGCGGCCGGGGTCTCCGTGGCGGCCGGAGCGGCGGTCTCGCCACCGAGGAGCTCCTGCTCCCACTCGGCGAGGGGCTCGGTGGCCTCGTCGTCGTCGCCACCGTTGTGGCGGGTCTTGAGGCCCTCGGCAGCGGCGTCGGCGATGATGCGGGTCAGCAGGCCGACCGAGCGGATCGCGTCGTCGTTGCCCGGGATCGGGTAGGCGATCTCGTCGGGGTCGCAGTTGGTGTCGAGGATGCCGATGACCGGGATCCCGAGCTTCTGCGCCTCGTCGACGGCGAGGTGCTCCTTCTTGGTGTCGACGATCCAGAGCGCGCTCGGGGTCCGCGTGAGGTTGCGGATGCCGCCGAGGGTCTTGTGGAGCTTGTCCAGCTCGCGCTTCTTGATGAGGAGCTCCTTCTTGGTGAAGCCCTTCGTCGTGTCGTCGAAGTCGATCTCCTCGAGCTCCTTCATGCGCGCGAGGCGCTTGGAGACCGTCTGGAAGTTCGTGAGCAGACCGCCGAGCCAACGCTGGTTGACGTACGGCTGGCCGACGCGGGTCGCCTGCTCGGCGATGGACCCCTGCGCCTGCTTCTTGGTGCCCACGAAGAGGATCGTGCCACCGTGCGAGACCGTCTCCTTGACGAAGTCGTACGCGCGGTCGATGTAGGCCAGCGACTGCTGCAGGTCGATGATGTGGATGCCGGAGCGCTCGGCGAGGATGAATCGCTTCACCTTCGGGTTCCACCGACGGGTCTGGTGTCCGAAGTGGACGCCGCTGTCGAGCAGCTGGCGGATGGTGACGACGGCCATGTGCCGTCCTCCTTCGTTGTTCTCGGCGCGCGGCATGACCGTGCACCTGGTGCGGTTGTGTCGACCACGACCGGAGGTCATGGTCCCTGGTGTCCTGACACGCGACCGCCCGCTCGAGAGCGGGACCGATGACCGGGTGTTTTGCGTGGACACGCGAAGTCAGCGCGCACAGCGCGCTGCTGCAGAGATACTAGCAGGACGGGAAGGAGGCACGGTGCGGGTCGGACCCGCACCGTGCCTCCTGGCCGTGGTGGTGACTACGCCTTCGCGTCGACCGTGTCGCCTTCGGCCGTGATGCCCATCTCCTCGAGCGAGCGGCCCTTCGTCTCCGGGATCTTCGCGATGACGAAGAAGAGCGAGATCAGCGCGAACAGCGCGTAGATGCCGTAGGTCACCGTCAGGTTGAAGCCGGACAGGACCGGGAACGTGATCGTGACCAGGAAGTTCGCGACCCAGTTCGCGGCGGAGCCGACGCCCAGCGCGGTGGCGCGGATGCGGTTCGGGAACATCTCACCGAGCAGCACCCACATGAGCGGGCCCCAGGTCGCGCCGAAGGACACGACGAACAGGTTCGCGAAGATGAGGGCGACGATCCCCCAGGCGCCGGGCAGCTGCGGCGAGCCGTTGACGATCGTCGCCTGCGAGAACGCGATGGCGACCATGAGCAGCGACACGAACATGCCCGCAGAACCGGCGGTCAGCAGCGGCTTCCGACCGAGCTTGTCCACGGAGAAGATCGCGATGAAGGTCACGGCGACGTTGACCACGGAGGTGATCGTCGAGATGAGGAACGAGTCGCTCTCCTTGAACCCCACGGCCTGCCAGAGCGTCGTCGAGTAGTAGAAGATCACGTTGATGCCGACGAACTGCTGCAGCACGGCCAGGATGATGCCCACCCAGACGATCGGCTGCAGACCGAAGCGGTTGCCGCGGATGGAGCCCTTCTTCTCGCTGGCTTCCTTCTTGATGCCGTCCTGGATCTCCTCCAGGCTCGTGTTCACCGTGTCGCGCGGCACGATCTTCGTCATGACCTCACGCGCGTCCTCGGTGCGGCCCTTCGCCAGCAGGTAGCGCGGCGACTCCGGCAGCGTGATGGCGAGGATGCCGTAGACGATCGACGGGACGATGCCGACCAGGAACATCCAACGCCATGCCGGCAGACCGGCGACGACCTCGGACGCGCCACCTGCCGTGACCGCGAAGAACTGGTCGGACAGCAGGGCGGCGAAGATGCCGAGGGTGATGGCGAGCTGCTGGAACGAGGCCAGCCGCCCACGGATCGCCTTCGGGGAGACCTCCGAGATGTAGGCGGGCGCGATGACCGACGCGGTGCCGATGCCGAGACCGCCGACCAGACGCCAGATCACGAAGTCCCACGTGGCGAACGCGAAGCCCGAGCCGATCGACGAGACGAAGAACAGCACCGCTGCCCAGAACATGATGCGCGTGCGACCGAACCGGTCAGCGAGACGCCCGGCGAAGAACGCTCCGAACGCGCACCCGATCAGAGCCGAGGCGACCGCGAAGCCGCTGGCGGCCTCGGACAGGCCGAACTCGCCCTTGATCGCGTCGACGGCGCCGTTGATGACGGACGAGTCGAAACCGAAGAGGAAACCGCCCACCGCTGCTGCGATGGCGAACGCGGTGACCTTCCCCTTGAACGCACGGTCCTCGCCGTGCCCGGTGGCTGTGTTGGACACGATGCTCCTGGGTTCTGCCGCCGTGCTGCTGTGGGCACGGTGCCCCGGCGGTCGGCTGGTTCGCCGTCCGAGCGGCGTTGCGTGTTCCGGAGCGGCCCCGACTGTACTCCCCGATCGACGGATGGTCACATCGGCGGAACGCCGCGGTGGTGCGGGTGCCCGCACGCGGTGCCGGCGCGAGCACGCGGCGGTGCCGGCGCGAGCACGCGGTGGTGCCGGTGCGTGCACGCCCTGGTGCCGGTGCGTGGCCCCTCCACATCCTGGAGGCCCGGCTCACCCTCCACAGGTCGGCCGACCTGCCGCCCTGGCCGGCTCCACCCCCACCAGGCTGGCCCCATGACCCGACCGCTCCTGACCGTCGCGGCGTCCCTCGTCGCGGTGCTGTTGCCTCTCCCGGTGCTCGCGACGGCGGCGCTGCGGGAACCGATGCCAGCACCCGGTAGCGCATCCCCTGCTGGCACTGCCGTGTCCGCTCGGCCCCCCGCCCGTGCCGCGGCTCCGTGGGTGTGGCCGACGGGCGACCGCGTGGTCGAGCGACCGTGGGAAGCGCCGGACGGCGACTACGGCGCCGGGCACCGTGGGATCGACGTCCCCGCGGCGTTGGGCACGCCGGTGGTCGCCGTCGACGACGGAGTCGTGGCGTTCGCGGGGTCCGTTGCCGGTCGTGGCATCGTGACGATCGACCACGGCGGCGGACTCGTCAGCACGCTGGACTCTGTCGTGCCGTCTGTCCCGAAGGACCAGCCGGTGGCGCAGGGCGACGTCGTCGGGACGGTCGCGGTCGGGCACTGTCCCTCGACCTCGCCCTGCCTGCACCTCGGGGCCCGGGTCGACGACCGGTACGTCGACCCGACGCCGTACCTGCCCGCGGCGGCCTGGCCAGTGCTCCTGCCGGACGATGCCTGGCCTGGATGACCCGACGAGGGCGGGGGCAGGCATCGAGCGATCCGCACCGGGACGAGCCTCGGAGCGGTGTACACCGGGGCGATCAGCACCGGCACGAGCCGCCGAGCGGTGTGCACCGGGGCGAGCCGTCAGGCGCGGGGGTGTGCCGTGCGGTAGACCTCGCGCAGACGCGCCGACGACACGTGCGTGTAGATCTGCGTCGTCCCGAGACTCGCGTGCCCCAGGAGCTCCTGGACGGCACGCAGGTCGGCTCCCCCGTCGAGCAGGTGCGTCGCGGCGGTGTGTCGGAACGTGTGCGGTCCGCTCGGCCCTTCGCCGGGCAGGTCCTGCAGCAACCGGGCGACCACGCGGTAGGCGCTCCGGACCCCCAGCCTGGCGCCGCGGTCCCCCAGGAAGAGCGCATCCGACGGTCCGGCGGCCCGACCGAGCAGCACCGGTCGTCCCCGGTCCAGCCAGCCCTCGACGGCGTCCCGCGCGGGGACACCGAACGGCACGACGCGCTCCTTGCCGCCCTTCCCGAGCACACGGACCGTCAGGCGACCACGGTCGAGGTCGCCGACGTCGATGCCGACGAGCTCGCTCACGCGGATGGCCGCGGCGTACAGCAGTTCGACGAGCGCCAGGTCCCGGAGGGCACTCGGGTCATCGGAGCTCGCACGTGCCGCCAGGCCGTCGAGCAACGTCCGCACCTGGTCCTCGGAGACGACGCGTGGCAGGTGCGCCGCGCCCTTCGGTGCACGGAGTCGCACACCGGGGTCCGTCGTGACGAGCCCGGTCTCGGTCGCCCACCGGGTGAAGGCGCGGACTGACGACGATCGCCGCGCGATGCTCGACCGCGCGAGCCCGCGCTCGCTGCCGGCCCACAGCCAGTCGCGCAGGACGTCGAGCGAGCAGTCGGCGACCCGGTCGACCCCGCGCTGGGCGCAGAACCCGAGCAGGTCCTCGAGGTCGCCCCGGTACGCCCGCACCGTCTGCTCGCTGAACCCCCGCCCGGTGGCGGTGTGTCCGAGGAACGCGAGGACCGCAGCGCCGAGTGTCCCGCCGTCGTGGTCCATGTCGGACAGCGTAGGCGTCCGCACCGCTCCCGCTCATGCGCGCCGACCCGTCGGACCGGAACGACCAGCAGCACCCAGCACCCAGCCGTCGACGCGACGCTCGACGAGCCCCTGCAGTTCGGCGAGCGCCAGCGTGTCGGTGGCCGCGGCGACGGAGAGCCCCGAGCGCTCGGCGACCTCGACGACCGTGATCGGTCGGCGGCCCAGCGCATCGACCACCCGGACCGTCTCGGGGTCGACGGTCGCCGAGCACAACGTGGTCGGCGTGTCGTCGGGGTCGACGCCGCAGTGGACGGCGACGGCGGAGCGCACCGGGTCATGGGCATATACGGCCAGCTGCGCGACGCCGTCGGCCACCAGCCGGTGACACCCGACCGACGCTGGCGACGAGAAGGCGCCGGGGACTGCGAACACCGGGCGCCCGAGCTGCGCCGCGTGGTGCGCCGTGTTGAGCGCTCCCGACCGCGCAGCCGCCTCGACCACCACGACGGTGTGCCCGAGCGCCGCGATCAACCGGTTCCGTGCGAGGAACCGCCATCGGGTGGGCGGGGTGCCCGGCGGGGACTCGGCGAGCAGCATGCCCTGTCGCCCCACGTTGCCGAGCAGTTCGACGTGCCCCGCCGGGTAGAGCTGGTCGACGCCACCGGCGAGGACCGCGACCGTGGGCGTCCCCGCGGCGATGGCGACCCGGTGTGCGACGGCGTCGATCCCGTAGGCGCCCCCGCTCACGGTCGTGCACCCGGCGTCCGCAGCAGCCGAGGTGATCTCGGCGCACGCTTCCGCACCGGCGAGCGTGTTCGACCGGGCACCGACGACGGACAGGCACGGACGCGACACGACGGGCGGTTGGTCCCCACGCGGCCGGCCTCGACGCCAGAGCACCAGTGGCGCGTGCTCCCCGAGGTCGTCCATGCCCGCCGGCCACTCGGGGTCGCCCGGCAGCAGGAGGGTCGCTCCGACCGCCGTCGCCGCGTCGAGGATCCGCTCCGGGTCGGCTCGGGCGAACCGCGGGCGCCACCGCTCCAGCGCCCCGACGAGTGCGTCGGCGAGCCCGTCGGCCAGCGAGTCGTCGGCATGGACGTCGGCGGCGCACGCGTCGCGGATCGCCTGCACCGGTCCGGGCCCGGTGGCGAGCCGCAGCGACCGTTCCGCGCCGAGCATCCGGACCAGCGCACCGGCCGTGCTGTCCCCCGGTTCGACGAGTGCGCTCCACGCCACCCGCGCGAGCGCCTCGGCGTCGGCGGCGCTCACAGCCCGCTCCGCAGCCCGAGGGCCGCCGACACCTGATCGCCACCCGGACGGTCGACCGCAGTGAGGTCGGCGATCGTCCAGGCCAGGCGCATCACCCGGTCCCACCCGCGCATCGTCAGCGTGCCGAGCTCGAGGCCTCGGTCCAGGGCCGTCGTCGCACCGGGCTCAGCCCGACCCGGCCCCCGGAGCCATGCACCCGTGACCTCGGCGTTCCTGCTCCACCCGGTGCCGGCGAGTCGGTCCGTCATGCGGGCGCGTGCGGCTTCGACGACGACCCGCGCCTCGGCGGTGGTCGGGGTCGTCCCGGCCGACCGCCGCATCACCGCGGCCGTCACCCGAGGCACCTGCACGCGGATGTCGATGCGGTCGAGGAGCGGCCCGGACATCCGCGCGAGGTAGCGCCGGACGGTGGTCGGCGAGCAGTCGCAGACGGGTCCGCCCAGCTCGGGTCTGCTGCCGGCGTGGCCGCAGGGACAGGGGTTGGCGGCCAGGACCACCTGGCACCGCGCCGGGAACTCGGCCGATCCGGCGGCGCGGTGCACCGTGATCCGGCCCGACTCGAGCGGCTGTCGGAGGGCATCGAGCACCGCACGCGGGAACTCGGGGGCCTCGTCGAGGAACAGCACGCCCTGCGTCGCCCGGGACACGGCACCCGGCCGGATCGTGCCCGAGCCGCCGCCGATGAGCGCGATCGCGGACGCGGAGTGGTGTGGGGCTTCCCACGGCGGGCGGGTCGTCCACGACCGAGTACCGAGACCGGCGACCGAACGCACGGCCGCGACCTCGAGCGCCGCCTCGGAGTGCAGGTCGGGCAGGAGCCCGGGGAGCCGCTCGGCGAGCATCGTCTTGCCCGCGCCGGGCGGCCCGAGCAACAGCACGTGGTGTCCGCCGGCAGCAGCGGTCAGCATCGCCCGGACGCCGATCTCGTTGCCGAGGACGTCGCCGAACTCGGCATCGGGGACCCGGACGTCGGCGAGGGCGGTCGGCAGGACGGGGTCGACGTCGACGGCGGGCAGCATCGCCCCGGCGTCGATGGCAGCACCGCGAAGTGAGTCGACGCCGTGCACGAGCACGCCGGGGACGACGAGCGCTTCTTCGAGGTTGCCCACGGGCACGACGACCCGCTCGACACCGGCCGCACGCGCCGCGAGCACCATCGGGACCACGCCGGGGACCGGACGGACGCGTCCGTCGAGTCCGAGTTCGCCCACGTAGACGACCCGACCGGAGGTCCGCGGGGCCGTGCCGGCCGCCGCGAGCACCGCCATCGCGATGGCCAGGTCGAAGCCCGAGCCCCGCTTCGGTATCGCCGCGGGTGTGAGGTTGACCGTGATGCGTCGCGCCGGCAGCGGACAGCCCGCGTTCGCCGCGGCCGAGCGGACACGCTCACGCGCTTCACCGAGGGACGTGTCCGGCAGCCCGATGATGCTGAATCCGGGGAGCTGGCTGGTCAGGTGCGCCTCGACCTCGACCAGCCGCCCGCTCACCCCGAGCAGTGCGACGGCCGCCGATCGCCCGATGTCGCTCATACGATCGCCTCGACGTGCTCGACGACCGCACGAGGCCCGATCAGGTGCACGGCCATCGCGTCGATCCGGATCTGCGGCGCGGCGTGGTCCGGGTGCGCCGCGAACCACGCGGGCACGAGTTGCCGGAGCCGCCGGAGCTTGGTCCGGGTGATCGCTTCGAGCGGGTGCCCAGCCGTCGCCCCGCTGCGGGTCTTCACCTCGACGAAGACGAGACCGTCGGCGCACCGGGCGACGATGTCGACCTCGCCGCGAGCACACCGCCAGTTGCGGTCGACGATCGTGTACCCGTGTCGTTCGAGCCATGCAGCAGCGATGTCTTCACCCTGCGCACCCAATTCCGCTGTTCCCATGAGCACAGCGTCGCGAACCAGAAAGGCGGACGGCGGGCCGGACCATGATCTGTGGAGGAAATTCGACCCTCACGCAGCTGTGCAGGAACAACGGTGCCGAACGCGCAGGACCCGACCGACCATGGTGGTCGATCGGGTCCTGGAGAGCAGTCGTTCAGTGCGCGGCTGCGTACGCTTCCTGCACCTGGGTGGAGATACGCCCGCGGGTGGAGACTTCGTACCCGTTCTCCTTGGCCCATTCGCGGACCTTGGCCAGCTCTTCGGAATTGCCCCGCTTGGGCGCGGCCTTCGGGGTGCTCGTGGCACCGGTACGGCGGCCACTCACCTTGCGCGCGGCGGCGACGTAGTCGGAGATCGATTCGCGGAACTTGTCCACGTTGTCGTCGGACAGGTCGATCTCGTAGGTGGAGCCGTCGAAAGCGAATTCCACGGTCCGTCCTGCACCGGGTGTGATGGGCGAGTCGTCGAGGTCGTCGACGAGCTGCACGGTGACCTTCTGCGCCATTGTGTTCTCCTTGCTGTGGGGACAGGAATTCCCCGTCAGCGTACCGCGCATTCCCAAGGAATGTCGGAGGACGTTCCTGCGGCAGAAAAGTCGACGATCACTCGTCGAGTGCGAGTTCCTTCGGCAGTTCGAGTTCCCGCGTCGTGAGTTCCTCGACATTCACGTCCTTGAACGTCAGCACGCGGACCGATTTCACGAATCGGTCGGAACGGTAGACGTCCCACACCCAGACGTCGTTCATGGTCAGTTCGAAGTAGAAGTCGTGTTCGGTGTCGCGTCGGGCGAGTTCGACCTCGTTGGCGAGGTAGAACCGTCGCTCGGTCTCGACCACGTAGCGGAACTGCGCCACGACGTCGCGGTACTCACGGTAGAGGGCGAGCTCGACCTCGCGGTCGTAGTCGTCGAATTCGTCGTCATCCATTGCGGCCACAGTCTACGGCGCAGGAGCGCGCGACGGACCACATGGCGCGAGACCGACCGACGAGCTCAGCCGGCGACCCCGTCCAGTTCCTCGAACCCGTCGAGCACGACCGAGGGTGTCGCGGCGACGACCGTGTGCAACCACGTCGTCCGGTGCATGCTGTGCGGCCCCACGGCCCGGATCGCGTCGTAGTGCGCGCTGGACCCGTACCCCTTGTTCGACGCCCAGGCGTAGTGCGGGGCATCCTCGTGCGCGGCGACCATCAGTGCGTCTCGCTCGACCTTCGCGACGACCGAGGCCGCGGCGACCGAGGCGCAGTCGCGGTCGGCCTTCACCCGGACGGTGACGTCGAGCGGAGCCGAAGCGGTGACGAGCGTCGGTGGCAGAGCGCGCGAGAGCCAGTCGAACGACCCGTCCAGGATCACGACCGCCCCCTCGAGCGAGACCCCGGACGCGACGAGCGACGACAGGGCTCGTGCTCCGGCGAGACCGAGCGCGGGCACGATGCCCTCGGAGTCCACGACGGACGCCGAGGCCATGCCCACGGCCGTCCTCGCCCACCGGGTGACCGCCGGCACGAGCTCGGTGCGGCGCGCCGCCGAGATCAGCTTGGAGTCGGCAAGGCCCTGCGGCACCCGTCGGACGTCGACCGTCACGGCAGCGACGCCGACGGCCACCGGACCCGCGATGGCGCCACGCCCCACCTCGTCCACACCGATCACCGTCACGCGCCCGGCCGCGAAGTGGGACTTCTCGAGCCGGAGCGACGGACGGACCGGGGTCACCGGTCCTTCTCCTCGACCCCCGCGAAGACGTTCGGGTAGTCGTCGAGCCACGTCCAGCGGCTGGTCGGCCACGAGATCACGAATGCCCGACCGGTGACGTCGGAGAGCGGCACGAACCCCTTGGACGGGGTGTTCCCGTTGTAGCGGGAGTCCTTCGAGTCGTAGCGGTTGTCGCCCATCACCCAGATGGTGCCCTTCGGCACCGTGACCGAGAAGTCCGTGCCCGAGGCCCGGGTCTCCCCCGCGGGCAGCTTGAGGTACGGCTCCTTGAGCGGCACCCCGTTGACCGTCATCTGCCCGAGGTCGTTGCAGCAGGCCACCTTGTCGCCCGGCAGGCCGATGACGCGCTTGATGAGGTGGTCGTCGCTGTCGCCAGTCCCGAGGCCGACCTGCGTCAGCAGCCAGTCGATCGCCTTCGCCGGCTGGGACGTCGGCGTCACGCTCGGCACCTCGGAGCCGGTGAGCCACCCACCCGGGTCCTTGAAGACGACGACGTCACCGTGCTTCAGCGCGACGGTGTCCGGGACGAGCTCGTTCACGATCACCCGGTCGTTGATCTGCAGGGTGTTCTGCATCGACGCCGACGGGATGTAGAACGAGCGGATCAGGAACGTCTTCACGAGGAACGACACCAGCAGTGCGGCGACGAAGATGATGAGCAGGTCGCGCAGGAACGTCAGGACGCCGTTCCGCTGCTTGGGGGAACGCGGCCGATGCACGTCGTTCTCGGTCGTGTCGGTCATTCCACCCTCGAGTCAGGACAACAGGGAACAGGGAAGCCCCCCGCCGATGCACAACCGTACATCGGCGGGGGGCTGACAGCGGAGTCCGGCTCGCGGACTCCCTGTGAAGGCGATCAGTTGTCGCGCTTCTCCTTGATCTTGCGGCGGGCCGCCTTGCCGCGGAGTTCGCGGAGGTAGTACAGCTTCGCGCGGCGCACGTCACCACGGGTGACGACCTCGATGTGGTCGATGATCGGCGAGTGCACCGGGAACCAGCGCTCGACGCCGACCTGGAAGCTGACCTTGCGGACCTTGAAGGTCTCGCCGAGCCCGTGGCCCTGACGGCCGATGACGACACCCTGGAAGACCTGGATGCGCGAGCGCGTGCCTTCGATGATGTTCACGTGGACCTTGACGGTGTCTCCCGCACGGAAGTCGGGGACGTCGGTCCGCAGCGATGCTGCGTCGACGTTGTCGAGGAGCTGGCTCATTGTTGGGTCACTCTCTGCGGACGCGCACGGGTCGCCGCGGATCGAATTCGGAAACGAAGTGGTGATGTGCCCGGTGTCGGCGACTCCCCCGTGGCAGAGTCCAGCCAGGGCACAGCGGTCCATACTGCCACATCGTCCTGCCGCAGCCAAACGGATCCGCACCGACCAGGATGGACGCATGATCGAACTCCGCACCCCCGACGAACTCGACGGGCTCCGCGCCGCCGGCCGGTTCGTCGCCGACGTGCTCGACGAGCTGCTCACCACGGTGGACGTCGGCGTCGACCTGCTCGACCTCGACCGGCTGGCCGCCAGGATGATCGCCGACCGCGGCGCCGTGAGCTGCTACGTCGACTACCACCCGTCGTTCGGGAAGTCGCCGTTCGGCAGGAACCTCTGCACGTCGGTCAACGACGCCGCGCTGCACGGCCTGCCGCACGCCTACCGACTCCAGGACGGCGACGTGGTCAGCCTCGACTTCGCGGCGAGTCTCGATGGCTGGGTCGCAGACTCCGCCGTGACGGTGCAGGTCGGCACCCACGACGCCGAGGACCAGCGTCTGATCGACACGGTGGAACGCTCCCTGGTCGCCGGGATCGCCGCGGCGCGCCCCGGCAACAGGCTCGGCGACGTCTCGCATGCGATCGGCGCGGTCGCGCACCAGGGCGGCTACGACGTCAACCTGCAGTTCGGCGGCCACGGGGTCGGGCGCACGATGCACGGCGAACCACATGTGGCGAACGACGGGCGACCGGGCCGCGGCCTGAAGCTCCGACCCGGCCTCGTCGTCGCGATCGAACCGTGGCTGATGCGCGGCACCGACGAGCTGTACCAGGACGATGACGGCTGGACGCTCCGGAGCGTCGACGGATCCCGTGCCGCGCACGTCGAGCACACGGTCGCCGTCACTGAGACCGGTCCCGAGGTCCTGACCCTGCGGCGCGCCCAGCGCGCGCAGTGACGGACTGGGCCCACGACGCCGGTTCCGGACCGACGCGCCAGCGGCGGGCCGGCCGTGCCGGTGGGGGGAGGCCCGGTGCCAGCTGGCACCGGACCTCCCGTCCGCCAGGAGCCGCCTGCTCGGCAGGCCTCCGACACAGCAGGTCGAAACGCGCGTTGGTGGCCCGGATTCCGGGCCACCAACGCGCGTTTCGACTGCCTACGCGGGTTCTTCCGGCAGCAGGTCCGGCCGGACGCGACGCGTCCGCTCGAGCTGCTGCTCGCGCCGCCACGCGGCGACACGCCCGTGGTGCCCGCTGAGCAGGACCTCGGGGACGTCGAGGTCACGCCACGACGCGGGCTTGGTGTACGAGGGGTACTCGAGCAGGCCGTCCTCGTGGGACTCCTCGACCAGGGACTCGGGGTTGCCGACCACGCCGGGAACCAGGCGCCCGACGGCCTCGATCATCGCCATCGCCGCGACCTCGCCGCCGTTCAGCACGTAGTCACCGAGCGAGAGCTCGACGACGGTGCTGCGCGTCGCGGCCCACTCGAACACGCGCGCGTCGATGCCCTCGTACCGCCCGCAGGTGAAGACGAGGTGCTCGTGCTCGGCGAGGGAGCGCGCGATCGACTGCGTGAACGGTGTGCCGGCCGGCGTCGGGACGACGAGCGTCGACGACCCGTCCGGTCGCAGGATCGACTCGAGCGCCTGGGCCCACGGCTCGGGCTTCATCACCATGCCGGCACCACCGCCGTACGGGGTGTCGTCGACGGTGCGGTGCCGGTCGGTGGTCCAGGAGCGCAGGTCGTGCACGTGCAGGTCGAGGAGTCCGCCCTGGCGCGCCCGTCCCAGCAGTGACACGTCGAGCACCCCGAAGAACTCCGGGAAGATCGTGACGATGTCGATCCGCACGGTCAGGACTCGTCCGACGGGTTCGGCGTCGGCGTGACCGTCTCCGGCCGCGACATGTCCTCGGGGTCCTCGAAGAGCCCCGTGGGCGGCGTGACGGTGACGGTGCGCCCGGCGATGTCGACGGACGGCACGATGGCGGCCACGAACGGCACGAGGACCTCGCCGCGGTCGGGGGTCGTCACCGCGAGCAGGTCTTGTGCGGGCAGGTGGTCGACGCGCGCGACGGTGCCGACGGAGACGCCGTCACGGACCACGTCGAGGCCGACCAGCTGGTGGTCGTACCAGGCGTCGTCCTCGCCGGTCTCTTCATCGGGGTCCTGGTCGACCCAGAGGATCGCCCGCGCGAGCGTCTCGGCGGCGGAACGATCCGCGATGCCCTCGAAGAAGGCGACCGCGTGGCCGTTGTACCAGCGGAGCTCGTCGATGGCGATGGTCTTGCCGGACCACGGCGAGTCGTCCGGGACCTGGAGCGAGAAGACCGCTCCGTGCGTGAACCGACGATCCGGGTCGTCGGTGTAGAGCTCGAGCTTGAGACCGCCCTTGAGCCCGTGCGCCTTGGTGATGCGACCCACCCGGAGCTGGGTCGCCTCGTCAGGAATCGGTGTCGACCACGTCGACCCGCACCCGCTTGCCATCGGCCAGAGCCGTGACGAGGGTGCGGAGCGCCTTGGCGGTCCGACCGGCGCGTCCGATCACGCGGCCGAGGTCCTCGGGGTGCACGCGCACCTCGAGGACCTCACCCCGCGCGGAGGTGGAGCTGGCGACGCGCACGTCATCAGGGTGATCGACGATCCCCTTGACGAGGTGCGTCAGCGCAGATGCGAGCAAGGAATTACGCCTCGGTCGTCTCTGCGTCAGCGTCGGCCTCGGCCGGAGCGGCCGGGGCCTTCTTCTCCGACTTCGGCTTCAGGACGGCCTTCTTCGACGAGTCGACAGTGAAGGGCTCCTTCGGCTGCTTGACCTTGACCTTGGACTCGGTGTCCTTCTCGCCCTTGAACTTGGCCCAGTCGCCGGTCAGCTTGAGGAGGGCAGCGACCTGCTCGGTCGGCTGCGCGCCGACGCCGAGCCAGTACTGCGCCCGGTCCGACTTGACCTCGATGAACGAGGGCTCCTCGGTCGGGTGGTACTTGCCGATCTCCTCGATGACACGACCGTCGCGCTTGGTGCGCGAGTCGGCGACGACGATGCGGTAGTACGGTGCTCGGATCTTGCCGAGACGCTTGAGACGGATCTTGACAGCCACAAATGCTCCTGTTGCGTGTTGTTGTGGTTGAACCGGAACCGCGGGCGTGGGGGCACGCGCGGTGAAAGCTCGAATGAGATCGTCATCCGCTGGATAGAGGGTCGAGCGGACACGATTCGACCGTTCATTCTTGCAGATGTCCGGCCCAGAAGCGAGCCAGCGAGTGCGGCGTGGCGCTACGGCGCGAGGGAGCGGACCGCTTCGAGGGCCTCGGAGGTCGCACGGACCGCGTCGACGCTCCGGGCGTCACGAGCACCGCCGACCAGGGCGAACGGGACGCCCGCCGACGCGAGCGCGGACTCGAGCGAGTGCTCGAGACGTTCCTGCCCGGCGCAGACGACGACGTGGTCGGCCGGGACCGCCCGTTCGACGCCGTCCTCGTCGCGGATCCAGAGTGCACCCGGCTCGATCCGCAGGTACTCCTGCACGCCGCCGACCATGCGGACACCGGCGTCGCGGAGCCGTCCGAGGGCGACCCACCGCGACGTCAGACCGACCCCCTGCCCGAACTTGCCCGAGCGGCGGAGCACGGTGACCTGCTCGCCCGGACGGGTCGTGCGCTGGGCGACGGGCTGTCGCTGCGGCAGGGGCCCGAGGACGTCGTCGGCGACGGTCACGTCCCACCGCTCGGCGAACGCCCGCGCACGGAGGGACTCGTCCGGGGACTCGGTCAGGAACGCCGCGGTGTCGACGCCGATGCCGCCCCCGCCGATGACCGCGACCGTGCCGGCGGGGACGCCGTCGCGGAGCGCCTGCTCGTACGTCTGCACGTGCGGCAGCTCGACACCCGGGATGTCGACCGACCGCGGGACGACACCCGGTGCGAGCACGACGGCGTCGCTGCCGACCAGGTCGGCTGCCGTCGCCGGTCGTCCGAGGTGCACGGTCGCACCACGCTGGTCCAGCTCGGCGCGCGCGGCACGGACGGTCGCGGCGTAGTCCTCTTTCCCAGGGACCAGCGCGGCCAGGCCGAACTGCCCACCGAGCTCGTCGGCGGCCTCCCACAGCGTGACGCGGTGCCCGCGACGGGCGGCGTCC
This sequence comes from Curtobacterium sp. MCLR17_007, assembly GCF_003234655.2. Lineage (NCBI taxonomy): Bacteria > Bacillati > Actinomycetota > Actinomycetes > Micrococcales > Microbacteriaceae > Curtobacterium > Curtobacterium sp. MCLR17_007. The sequence goes on from NZ_CP126271.1 coordinate 2,291,035, forward strand.
ACGGCGGCGGCGAGCCCGGCCGGCCCACCGCCGACGACGTCGACGCGGCGGGGCTGGGTCGTCGGACGGACCGGGAAGGCGACCTCGCGGCCGGCGCGGGGGTTGACCAGGCACGACACCGGCGCCCCGATGATCGAGCGGTCCAGGCACGCCTGGTTGCAGCCGATGCACGTGTTGACGAGGTCGAAGCGGCCGTCGACCGACCGCGACACGATCGCCGGGTCCGCCAGGAACGGCCGCGCGAGCGCGACGGCGTCCAGGAGCCCGTCTGCCAGCACCGCTTCTCCGTCGCGGAGGTCCGTCATCCGGTTCGAGGCGATCACCCGGACCCCGGGGTGGTCGGAGCCGCGGACGACCCGCGCGATCCGGGAGGCGTACGCCAGCCAGGCGCCGTGCGGGACGGCAGCCTGCACGGTCGGTGTGCGGGACTCGTGCCAGCCGATGCCGACGGAGATGCCGTCGAGCCCCAGCGGCAGCAGGTCGTGCACGAGCGCGTCGACCTCGTCGTCGGTGGTCGACCCGGGCATCAGGTCGGCCCCGGAGAGCCGGATCGTCACCGCGAGGTCCGGCACCGCGGCCCGGACCGCCCGGACGACGGACACGGCGAACCGTCGGCGCTTCTCGGGGGTGCCGCCCCAGGCGTCCTCACGCAGGTTCGTCAGCGGCGAGCAGAACTGATTGACCAGGTAGCCCTCAGACGCCATGATCTCGACGCCGTCGAACCCGATGTCGCGTGCCGAACGGGCCGCGGCGGCGAAGTCCTCGATGGTCCGTTCGACCTCCGATGCGGTCAGTTCCTCCGGCACGACGCCGCGTGCTGCTGCCCACGGCAGCGCCGAGGGCGCGACGGCTCGCTGCGGGTCACCGTGCCGGTCGACCATGCCGCCCACCAGGGCGTACCGACCGGCGTGGAAGAGCTGCGCCAGGATCGTGCCGCCCTCGTCGTGCACGGCCTGCACCGCGACCCGGAACCGTTCGTCCGCGCCGTCGACACCGAACACGGCGAAGTCCGGACCACCGCGGGCCTCGTCGGACACCGCGATGCCGCCGGTGATGATGCACGCCGCCCCGCCGGCAGCGCGCTCGCGGTAGAACGCCGCCAGGCCGGCTCCGCCGTCGTCGTGCACCTCGAGCCCGGTGTGCATCGACCCCATGACGACCCGGTTGGGCAGCGTCAGCGGGCCGAGCGTCCAGGGCGAGGCGACGACGGCGAGGTCCGGGACGGCGGCGGTGCTCATGCCCCTACTCTGCCCCAGCCGGGGTCCCGGGGAGCACGGCGTCCCGCAGCGGCGACGTCGTGTCCGCCCAGTACGGCGGGGCGATGACGGTCAGACCGCCGTCGACGGAGAGGGTCTGGCCCGTGATGTAGGACGCCTTGTCGGACAGCAGGAAGTCCACGGCGTCGGCCATGTCATGCGCGGTGCCCGGGCGCTGCAGCGGCAGCTTCTCGATGACCGTCTGCATCGGCGCCATGCCCGGCACCGCGTTGTAGAAGTAGTCCAGCGAGTCGGTGTCGATGAGCCCGCCGTTGACCGCGTTGACGGTGATCTGCCGCGGGCCGTACTCGACCGCCATGTACTTCGTGTAGGCCTCGGTCATCGCCTTCGCGGCGCCCAGGGCGGCGTAGGTCGGGAACGCGCGGAGCGAGCCGTACGAGGTCACGACGACGATCCGGCCCCCGCGGTCCATCAGCTCGGCGGCACGCTGCGCACCGAGCACGAACGACCGGGCGTTGGTGGCGTAGCTGCGGTCGAGGTGGTGCAGCTTGAGCTGCGCGACCGGCTTGAAGGCGCTGGCGGCGGCGTTCGCCACGAACATGTCGAGCCGCCCGTAGGTGTCACGGACCAGGTCGAACAGCGCGTCGATCGACTCCGGCTGCTCGATGTCGACCTGCGCCGTGATGCCGTCGCCGCCGGCTGCCTTGACGTCCGCCAGGGACTGCTCGGCGAGGTCGGCGTTGCCCTTGTAGGTCACCACGACGGTGACACCGCGCTGGCCGAGCTTCTGCGCGAGCAGGCGGCCGATGCCGCGGGAGGCCCCGGTGATGAGCGCGATGGGTGCGGTGCTGTCGGTCACTTCAGTCCTTTGCGTTGCGTGAGCAGGAGACGGACGGGAGGCTCGTGGCGGGCCCGCCACGAGCCTCCCGTCGGTTGCAGGGTGCGGCTAGAACCCGGCCTGGCCGGTCACGACGGCGCGGCCGACGACCAGCTTCTGGATCTCGTTCGTTCCCTCTTCGAAGCGCTGCGCGCGTGCGTCGCGGTAGACCCGCTCGATCGCGTTGCGCTTCCAGTAGCCCTGGCCGCCGTGCACCTGCAGGGCCTTGTCGGTGACGCGGGCGAGCATGTCGACCGCGACCATCTTCGAGGCACTGGAGAGCGTGCCGGCGTCGGGGCGCCCTTCCTCGTAGGCGCGGGCGGCCTCGAGCACCAGCGCACGGGCAGCGGCGATGTCGGCGTAGTTCTCGGCCAGGTAGAACTGGATGGCCTGGCGCGTGGCGAGCTTCTTGCCGAAGGTCTCGCGCTCGTTGGCGTACTCGACCGCGAGCTCGTTCGCGCGCTCGGCCAGCCCGACGGCGCTCATCGCGACCGAGACGCGGCTGGGGAGCAGGAAGCCGCCGAGCGCGACCGCGAGGCCCTGGCCTTCGTCACCCAGTCGGGCGCTGGCCGGGATCGGCGTCTCGGTGAACCGCAGGATCGCGTGGTCGGTCCCGCGGATGCCCATCGTGTCGGAGTCGTCGATGACCTCGGCGCCCGGGAGCCCCGAGTTCGGCATGAGGAACGCGACGGTGCCGTCCTGCCCGGTGGTGCCCTCGAGGCGCGCGGCGATCAGCCAGTAGTCGCACTTGACGCCGAACGTGATGAGGTGCTTCTCGCCGTTCATGACGTACGTGTCGCCCTCACGGCGGACGGTCGTGCGGATGTCCGCGCCGGTGCCGGCCGTGGCCTCGGTCAGCGTGAAGGCGACGAGCTTGTCACCGGCGACCGAGGGCTTGACGACCTGCTCGATCTGCTCCGGCGACGCGTACGGCGCCATCGCGCGCCAGGTTCCGTTGATGACGTGCACGAGCATGCGGATCGAGGCGTGCGACCGCGACACGATCTCCATGACCTCGAGGTAGCGCGAGAACGGGATGTCCCGCCCGCCGAGCTCGGCCGGTGCGGCGAGGCTGAGCCAGCCCAGCTCCTTGAGCTCCTGGAACAACTCGGGCGCGACCTGACCGGTGCGCTCGATCTCGTTCGCCCAGTCCTCACCGCGGCCGCGGACCCACGCCGTGACCTCCGCCTTGAGCTCGGCGAAGTCCTGCTCGGCCGCCGTTTCCATGACCATCGTCATCGTTCGTTCTCCTTCATCGCGACGAGCGCCGCAGCCTGCTCGCGCAGGACGTTCTTCTGGACCTTGCCGACCGCGTTGCGGGGCAGTTCGTCGATGTATTCCAAGCGCTCCGGCCAGTAGTACTTGCTGACGCCGGCGTGCTCGAGGTACCGCTGCATGCCCGCGAAGTCGAGCGACTCGTCGGCCCGTGCGGACACGACGTACGCGCACGCCCGCTCCCCCAGGCGCTCGTCGGGCATCGCCACGATGGCGACGTCGGTGACGAGCGGGTGCTGGTACAGCAGGTTCTCGATCTCGACCACGGGGATCTTCTCGCCACCGCGGTTGATGACGTCCTTGACGCGCCCGGTGATCGACAGGAAGCCCTTCGCGTCGACCTTCGCCAGGTCGCCGGTGCGGTACCAGCCGTCCTCGGTGAAGACGTCGTCGGTCAGGTCGGGCCGGTCGAGATACCCGTCGAACATGGTCGGCGAGTGCAGTTCGTAGTTGCCCTCGGTGCCCGCCGGCAGCTCGTTGCCCTCGTCGTCGACGATGCGGATCCGGGTGCCGGGCAGTGCCCGTCCGTCGTGACCGTAGGCGTCAGCGGGGTCGTCGGTGGGGCTCGAGAGCGCGCCGAGGCACGTCTCGCTGGTGCCGAACGCACCGAGGATGGCGGTGCCGAGGACCGTCGCCGCACGCTGGGCGAGCGCCCGCGGCACGGCGGCACCGGTCGGGACGAAGACCCGGAGGGACTCCGGTGCCGGTGCACCCGCTTCGACCAGGTCGACCAGGTCGGTCAGGAACGGCGTCGCACACTGCACGAAGGTCGCCCGTGCCGCCCCGAAGGCCTGCTCGAGCGCGGCCCGGCCGTCCCACACGGGCTGGATGACCTGCGCCGCGCCGAGCCGGAACGCCAGCAGCATGCCGTACAGGAAGCCGGTCTGGTGCGCCAGGGGCGACGGGATGTAGATCCGGTCGTCCTTCGTCAGGCCGGACTGCGCCACGTGCATCGCGGTCGCCAGCCCGAGCGTTCGGTGCGGGTGCTGGACGCCCTTCGGCTCGCCGGTGGTGCCCGACGTGAACAGCAGCTGGCAGATGTCGTCGGCCGTCGGTGCGTGCGAGCGGATCTGTTCGACGTCGACCTGGACGGAGCCGAGTGCGGTGTCCCAGTAGCGCCAGTTCCACTCGCTCGCGGCCACCCGCTCGGAGGCATCGGCGGGCAGTGGCGGCTGGTTGGTCGGGATGTCGCCCTGTCCCCGGGCCTCGGAGCGGATGACGACGACGTGCTCGACACTGAGTCGGCGCTTCTGTGCGCGCGCCTCGTCGAACACGTCGAGCAGCTCCAGGGCCGGGCGGCGTTTGCGGAACACGTTCGGCAGGAACACCACGCGCGCCCGCGACCGAGCGAGCGTCATCGTGGTCTCGCGCGGGCCGAACACCGGCATGATCGGCGTGGCGACCGCGCCGATCTGGATCGCCCCGAGGGTGATCGAGACGAACTCGCGCCAGTTCGGCAGCTGCATCGCGACGGACTCGCCGCGCCGCACGCCGAGTTCGAGCAGCAGCGCGGAGACCTTGTCGGCCTCGTCCTGCAGCTCGCGCCAGGTGGTCTCGACCGGCTCGGGGCCGCCGACCTCGATGACCGCCAGGCCGTCGGGCTCGGTGTCAGCGAGCGCGCGGACCTTCTCGCTGAGCACCAGCGGATCGGCGTCGACACCGGTGAGCTCGGGCAGGTCGACGGACGGGGCAGCCGTCGTGGTGTCCTCGCCCAGGTCGGTCGGCTGGTCGGACAGACGCGCGCGGTCAGCGCGGTCGTCGGCCACGGCATCGTCGGCGAGCGCGTCGCCGACCTCCATGTCGAGGCCGACGGAGTTCATCGCCTCGAGGAAGGTCGGGTACGAGATCCGGTAGGCCCGGGGGTAGGTGAGGGCAGACGCACCGTCGGCCCTCGACGCGGCGACGGCGAGGGACATGAGGACGCGGTGGTCGTTGAACGAGGACATCGACGCCCCGCGCAGTCCGCCCGCGCCGACGCCGGTGACCCGGAGCTCGTCGGCGCCCTGCTCGGCGCGTCCGCCCATCCGGTTCAGCTGGAGCATCGCCGCGACGCGGTCGGACTCCTTGAGCCGGATGTGCGCCACGTTCCACAGCCGGGTCGTGCCCTCGGCGAAGGTCGCCATGGTGGACAGCACCGGCAGCAGGTCCGGGATGGGCTGGCAGTCGATGTCGAGGGGCCGGAGCGGGGAGCCGTCGTGCTCGATGCGCACGAAGCCGGTCTCCTCGTCGATGCGCATCGGCACGCCCATGGCCGTCGCGAGGTCGAGGAACTCGCTCTCGGGGTGGTCCGTGTCGGCGGTGCGGAACGACGTCATCCCCCGCAGCAACACGTCCGACTGGCGGATGGCCGCGGCGGCGATGCCGAAGGCGGCCGAGCCGATGTCCGGTGGGATGACGTAGTTGTGGGGAGTCGCCTGCTGGTTTGCCGGGATCCGGTACTCCAGCCAGTCGTCCGAGACCTCGACCCGCAGGCCGAACTGCCGCATCATCCGCACGGTCAGCTCGACGTAGGGCTGTTCGTTGAGACGCCCGCCGGTGATGTGGATGCGGGTCTCCTGCTCGGCGAAGGGTGCCACGAGCAGGAGGCCCGAGATCCACTGGGAGAGCGTGCCGGCGATCTGCACGTCACCACCGCGCGGACGCTTCGGCTGGACGGTGACGGGCGGGCAGTCGTTCGTCGCCTCGAGCTCGATCCCCATCTGGGTGAGCGAGGTCAGCAGCGCCTTGATCGGCCGGCGCTGGAAGTACTTCATGCCCGACAGCGTCATCGGCTTGTCCGCCAGGGACGCCAGGCCCGTCATGAAGTAGAGCGTGGTCCCCGAGGACCCCATGTTGAGGATGCCGTCGGCACCACGGGATCCGTGGTCGACGACGTCGGTGGCTTCGTACCGTCCGCCCAGACCGGTGACGTGGTACTCGTTGCCGCGGCGCCTGATGTCGACCCCGAGGGCACGCAGCGCGCCGACGGTCCACTCGACCTGCCGCGTCGTGCTGACCCCGGAGACGATGCTCGTGCCGCGTGCCAACGACGCCAGGACGAGCGCTCGGTGTGCGTGGTACTTGGAGACGGGGATGTCGAGTTCCCCGATGAGCGGTGCGGACGTACCGCGCACGACCAGCTGCATGCGTACCTCATTCCCTGTCAGACGCGCTTCTACGGTATCCCCGGTGGACAAGTGCTGAGAACCGGAACCGCACGATCGGGACAGGTGTTCGTTGTGCGTGTCCGACAAGGAGCCGGGCAGGATGTACAGCATGGACATCCGCTTCACCGAGTCCCGCCCGTCGACGATCGGCGTCGAGTGGGAGCTCCCGCTGGTCGACCGGCACACCGGCGACCTCGCACCCCGTGCGCCCGCGGTCATCGCCGCCGTGCACGAACGCCTCGGCAGTCGCGAGAAGGTCACCGAGGAACTCCTGACCAACACGGTCGAGGTCGTCACCGGTGTGCACGACACCGTGTCGGGCGCGACCGCGGAGCTGTCCGACACGATCACCCAGGTGATCGACGCCGCGGCACCGCTCGACGCCCAGGTGATGTGCTCCGGCACCCACCCGTTCGCCGTGTGGGACCAGCAGGAGATCACCCCGGACAGCGAGCACTACACGACGCTGATCGACCGGACCCGCTGGTGGGGACGGCAGATGCTCATCTGGGGCGTGCACGTGCACGTCGGCATCGACGACCGCGACAAGGCGATCCCGATCATGAACGCCATGCTCGCGTACGTCCCGCACCTGCAGGCGTTCACGGCGTCGAGCCCGTTCTGGGGCGGCACCGACACCGGCTACGCGTCGAACCGCGCGCTCATGTTCCAGCAGCTGCCCACCGGCGGCCTGCCCCCGCAGCTCGGTGCGTGGGCGAACTTCGAAGAGGTCGTCAGCGACCTGACGCACACCGGAGTGATCGACGACGTCAAGGACCTGCGCTGGGACATCCGCCCCTCGCCGGGATGGGGGACGCTCGAGAACCGCGTCTCCGACGGCCTGTCGACGCTGCACGAGGTCGGGGCGGTCACGGCGCTGGTGCAGTGCCTGGTCACGGCCTGCTCGGATCGACTCGACGCGGGCGAGACGCTGCCCACGATGCAGCCCTGGTTCATCCGCGAGAACAAGTGGCGCGCCGCCCGCTACGGCATGGAGGCGGAGATCATCACGAACGTCGCCGGTGACGAACGACTCGTGACCGACGAGGTGCACGACCTGGTCGGCCGGCTCGACCCGATCGCCGAACGGCTCGGCTGCGTCGACGAGCTGCACCACCTCGACACCATGATCGAGCGCGGGGCGTCGTACCAGCGCCAGCTCGCGGTCGCGCAGCAGCACGGCGGGGACCTGCGCGAGGTCGTCCGCCACCTGGTGACGGAGTTCACCGACTCCCTCTGACGCTGGCGGGTCGTTTCACGCAGAGGAAGTCGAATCGCGCGGAGGTGGTCGAAAGTCTCGACCCCCTCCGCGCGATTCGACTTTCCAGCGCACACCTGATGGGAACGAACGCGCGTCACCAGACGACGGACGGGAGGCCCGGTGCCAGCTGGCACCGGGCCTCCCGTCTGTGGAGGTGGTCGCGTCAGCGACCCAGGAACTTCTGCAGGCTCGCCAGCTCTTCCTCTGTGGGCGCCTTGCCGTTCTTGCCCGCACCCAGTCCGAGACCGGAGCCCTGCTGGGCCTGCTGCGGCGCCGCGGAGGCCCCGGCGGCGAGTGCCGCGCGCTTGGCCGGGTTGCCGACCTTGGCCTTCTTCTTGCCGCCCTGCTGCTGCTTCTTGCCCCCGTGCATGCCCGGGATCGGACCCATGCCGGGCATCTGCGGCACACCGCCGCGTGCGACGGTCTTCATCATCTTGGCCGCCTGCTCGAAGCGGTTGACGAGCTGGTTGACCTCGGTGACGGTCGAGCCAGCACCCTTGGCGATGCGGAGACGGCGCGAGCCGTTGAGCAGCTTCGGCAGCTCGCGCTCCTGCGGGGTCATGGACTGGATGATCGCCTCGGTGCGCACGATCTCGCGCTCGTCGAAGTTGTCGAGCGCCTCGCGCATGCCCTTCGCGCCCGGGAGCATCCCGAGCATGCCCTTGATCGAGCCGGCCTTGCGCAGCTGCTGCATCTGCTGCAGGAAGTCGTTCAGCGTGAAGTTGTCGGTCGCGATCTTGTCCGCGACCTTGCGCGCCTCTTCCTCGTCGAAGGCGCCCTGCGCCTGCTCGATGAGGGACAGGATGTCACCGAGGTCGAGGATGCGGCTCGCCATGCGGTCCGGGTGGAACGGCTCGAAGTCGTCGAGGCCCTCACCGGTGGAGGCGAACATGATCGGGCGCCCCGTGATCGAGGCCACCGACAGGGCCGCACCACCGCGGGCGTCGCCGTCGAGCTTCGAGAGCACGACACCGGTGAAGTCGACGCCCTCCTGGAAGGCGCGGGCCGTCGTGACGGCGTCCTGACCGATCATCGCGTCGATGACGAACAGGACCTCGTCCGGGTCGACGGCCTTGCGGATGTTCGCCGCCTGCTTCATGAGCTCGGCGTCGACGCCGAGGCGACCGGCCGTGTCCACGATGACGGTGTCGTACTGCTGGTCGACCGCGGCCTTGATGGCGTTCTTCGCGACCTTGACCGGGTCGCCGACGCCGTTGCCGGGCTCGGGGGCGAAGACGTGCACGCCGGCCTGTTCGCCGACGACCTGCAGCTGCTGCACCGCGTTGGGGCGCTGGAGGTCCGCCGCGACGAGCATCGGGGTGTGGCCGTCCTTCTTGAGCCACTTGCCGAGCTTGCCCGCGAGGGTGGTCTTGCCGGCGCCCTGCAGGCCCGCGAGCATGATGACCGTCGGCGGGCGCTTGGCGAACTCGAGTCGACGCTGCTGTCCGCCGAGGATGCCGACGAGTTCCTCGTTGACGATCTGGACGACCTGCTGTGCGGGGTTCAGCGCGCGGTTGACCTCGTCGGAGAGTGCACGCTCGCGCACCGATGCGGTGAAGGCCTTGACGACCTCGAGCGCGACGTCCGCGTCGAGCAGTGCCCGGCGGATCTCGCGGACGGTGCCGTCCACGTCCGACGGGGAGAGCCGTCCCTTCGTCCGCAGGTTGCGGAAGGTCTCGGTCAGCCGATCAGAGAGGGATCCGAATTGCGCCATGATCCGTCGATCTTACAGGGCCGAGTACCACAGGGATGCAGCGCCGGGTTGCGCCATGATCCGTCGATCTCACAGGGCCGAGTACCACAGGGATGCAGCGCCGGGTTGCGCCATGATCCGTCGATCTCACAGGGCCGAGTACCACAGGGATGCAGCGCCGGGTTGCGCCATGATCCGTCGATCTCACAGGGCCGAGTACCACAGGGATGCAGCGCCGGGTTGCGCCATAGTGCGTCGATTCTACAGGGCCGCGTCACGCCCGCCCCGCAGCATCGAGATCAGTTGTTGGACGGCGTCCAAGAACCGTCGTACGCTCGGCACATGCCGGAACTCTTGGTCGTCCGACCACCGGGCCTGCTGGCGTACGCCGACGGGCTCGCCCTGCAGCGCACGCTGCACGCCGACGTCGTCGCGGGCCGCTCCCCCGGTGCCCTCGTCCTGTGCGAGCACCCGTCCGTGTACACCGCGGGACGCCGCACCGAGCCAGCGGACCTGCCGACGAACGGCGCCCCGGTGGTCGAGGTCGACCGTGGCGGCCGCATCACCTGGCACGGCCCGGGGCAGCTCGTCGCCTACCCGATCGTCCGGCTCGTCGAGCCGCTCGACGTCGTCGCGTGGGTGCGCGACCTCGAGCAGGTCATCCTCGACGCGGCCGCGAGCGTCGGGGTCGTCGCCGAGCGGGTCGACGGCCGGAGCGGCGCCTGGGTGCACACCGCAGCGGGTGTGCACGCCAAGGTCGGCGCGATCGGCCTGCACGTCGCCGAGGGCGTGACGAGCCACGGCATCGCGGTCAACTGCGACAACGCGCTCGACGCCTACGGCGCGATCGTCCCTTGCGGCATCGCCGACGCGGGGGTCACGACCCTGACCGCGACGTCCGGGAGGCCCGTGACCGTGGACGGGATCGCCGCCGTGGTCGCATCCCGCGTCCAGGGCGCGGTCGACGGCATGCACGCCGGTCGCCGGATCGCGACGAGCACGACCGCCGGCACCAGCACGAGCACGACCCCCAGCACGAAGGAACGGATCCCCGCATGACCCTCGCCCCCGAAGGCCGCCGCATGCTCCGGGTCGAGGCCCGCAACGCCGAGACCCCGATCGAGACCAAACCCGCGTGGATCAAGACCCGCGCGACCCAGGGCCCGGAGTTCCGCGAGGTCTCGGCCCTGGTCAAGGACAAGCAGCTGCACACCGTCTGCCAGGAGGCCGGCTGCCCGAACGTCTTCGAGTGCTGGGAGGACCGCGAGGCGACGTTCCTGATCGGCGGTTCCCAGTGCACGCGCCGCTGCGACTTCTGCCAGATCGACACCGGCAGGCCCGAACCACTCGACCGCGACGAACCCCGGCGCGTCGCCGACTCGGTCGCCGACATGGGCCTGCGCTACGCCACCGTCACCGGGGTGGCCCGTGACGACCTGGACGACGGGGGCGCCTGGCTGTACGCCGAGACCATCCGCGCGATCCACCGGCACTCCCCCGGCACCGGCGTCGAGATCCTGGTGCCGGACTTCAACGGCGACCCGGACCAGCTCGGTCAGGTGTTCGACGCCCGCCCCGAGGTCTTCGCCCACAACGTCGAGACCGTCTCGCGCATCTTCAGGCGCATCCGCCCGGCCTTCCGGTTCGAGCGCTCCCTCGACGTCATCACCCAGGGCCGCAACGCCGGGCTCGTGACGAAGTCGAACCTGATCCTCGGGATGGGCGAGGAGATCGCCGAGATCGAGGACGCCCTGCGACAGCTCCGCGACGCCGGCACGGACATCATCACGCTGACGCAGTACCTGCGTCCGTCACCCCGGCACCTGCCCGTGGCCCGGTGGGTCCGACCCGAGGAGTTCGTCCGGCTCCGGGAGCTCGCCGAGTCGATGGGCTTCGCGGGCGTGCTCGCCGGACCGCTCGTGCGTTCGTCGTACCGCGCCGGCCGCCTGTGGGCGCGCGCCACCGTGGCACGCGGCGGCACCGTCCCCGCGCACCTGGCCCACCTGGTGGACGCCCCGGTCGGCCGCCAGGCGGTCTGACCGGCACGGAAGCGACAGCGCGCGGCCATCTGCGCGTCGCGAACCGACCTGCGGCGTCGCTTCCGGTGCACGGGCGCGACCAGGACGACGAACGGGAGGCACGGTGCCAGCTGGCACCGTGCCTCCCGTCGGTTGTGCTGCGCTACGCGCGCCCGCGGATGGTGCGGAGCAGCCAACCGATGACGGCCAGGATCACGATGACGAGGCCGATCCAGAGCAGGAACTTCACCGCTCCGATGAAGATCCCGCTGAAGAGCAGGACGAGGCCGACGATGATCGCGATGATCAGCAGTGCTGGCATGTGGGGACTCCTTCCGACGTACCTGGACGATCCCTGTACTGCGCAGAACGTACCCGGGATCAGCCCACGAGGTTCTGCACGAACACGTGCGGCGTGAAGCCGGTCAGGTCGTTGATGCCCTCGCCCTGGCCGATGAGCTTGATCGGGATGCCGGTCTTCTCCTGCACGCTGAGCACGAACCCGGCCTTGGCCGACCCGTCGAGCTTGGTGATGACCAGCCCCGTCACCCCGGCACCCTCGATGAACGCCTGGGCCTGGGCGAGCCCGTTCTGTCCGGTTGTCGCATCGAGGACCAGCAGGACCTCGGCGATCTCGGTCTGCTTCTCGATGACGCGCTTGATCTTGCCGAGCTCGTCCATCAGCCCCGCCTTGGTGTGCAGGCGGCCGGCGGTGTCGATGACCACGATCTCGATGCCGTCGCGCATGGCCTGTTCGACCGTCTGGTAGGCGACCGAGGCCGGGTCCTGCCCTGGCTGCGAGGGCCGGACGACGTCGACACCGGCGCGCTGGGCCCAGGTCGCGACCTGCTCGACCGCCGCCGCCCGGAACGTGTCCGCGGCACCGACGAGCACGGTGCGGTCGTACGTCTTGAGGAACTTCGCGAACTTGCCGATCGTGGTCGTCTTGCCCACGCCGTTGACCCCGACCACGAGCACGACCGCGGGCCGGGCGCTGAGCTTCAGGGTGGTGTCGAGCTTCGAGAGCCGCTCCTCGAGCACCTCGCGGAGCATCCGCTGCAGGTCGGCGGGGTCGGTGGTGCCGTACCGGTCGACGCGGGCGTGCAGGTCCTCGATGATCTCCTCGGAGATGTCCGGCCCGAAGTCCGCACCGATGAGCGCCGTCTCGAGGTCGTCCCAGGTGGTCTCGTCGATGGTCTTCCGCTGGAAGAGCCCGCGCAGCCGGGAGGACAGTGACCAGGAACTCGCCATGTTCCCAGCTTAGGGGCGGACGCATGGACGGACGCCCCGGTAGCATCGTCACCACGAAGGGGAGTATTCCCTCTCGGTGTCCCCGTCAGTACGGCCCGGAACGATCCGGACCCGGGGCGCCGGTCGTGCTCCACCCACTCGGGTGGCACACGGCGGAAGAGACCTTCAGGCCTCGGCGTACCCACCTTGCCCGGCAAGCGGTGCTGCCCCTCACCTGGAGGAACCACGTTGGACGTCCCCCTGTATGTCTGGCTGATCACGATCGCCGGCATCCTCGCCCTGCTCGTGTTCGACTTCTACTCGCACGTGCGTACCCCGCACGTGCCCCACATCCGCGAATCCGCGTTCTGGTCGGTGTTCTACATCGGGCTGGCGATCCTGTTCGGTGTCGGCATCCTGGTGTTCGGCGGCGGACAGGCCGGCGGTGAGTACTTCGCCGGGTGGCTGACCGAGAAGGCGTTGTCCGTCGACAACCTCTTCGTCTTCCTCATCATCATGACGAGCTTCGCGGTGCCGAAGGAGTTCCAGCAGAAGGTGCTGCTCGTCGGTGTCGCCATCGCCCTGGTCGCGCGCGGCATCTTCATCGCCCTCGGTGTCACGATCATCGAGAACTTCTCGTGGGTCTTCTACCTGTTCGGGATCCTGCTGTTCTGGCTCGCCTGGTCGCAGGCCCGCAGCGGGAACGACCACGGTGCGGAAGAGGGCGACTCCAAGCTCATCCGGATCCTCAAGCGCATCATCCCGACCTCCGACCACTACGACGGTGACCGCCTGACCACCCGGGTCGACGGCAAGCGCCTGTTCACCCCGATGCTGCTCGTCATGGTCGCGATCGGCCTGACGGACGTGCTGTTCGCGCTCGACTCGATCCCCGCGATCTTCGGACTCACGCAGGACGCGTTCATCGTGTTCACCGCGAACGCCTTCTCGCTGCTCGGGCTCCGCCAGCTCTACTTCCTGATCGCCGGGCTGCTCGAGCGCCTCATCTACCTGGGTCAGGGCCTCGCGGTCATCCTGGCGTTCATCGGCGTGAAGCTCGTCTTCCACGCCATGCACGTCAACGAGCTGCCGTTCATCAACGGCGGTGAGCACATCGAATGGGCCCCCGAGATCCCGATCTGGTTCTCGCTCGGCTTCATCATGCTGACCATCGCCGTCGCGACCGTGGCCTCGCTGGTCGTCTCGAAGAAGCGTCAGGAGCGCGGGCTCACCCCGACCGGGGAGCCGCGCACCGTCGAGGCCGAGGCCGACGCGAAGTAACGCGACCCCCTGCGGACGGGAGGCCCGGTGCCAGCTGGTACCGGGCCTCCCGTCCGTCTGCGGTCCGAAGCCGCCGAACCGGCGCTACGCCACCGCGCCGACCGGCTCGGGCTCGGGCTCGCGGCGCTGCACGCGCTGCCCCACGACCGCCGAGACGCCGTCCTGGCGCATCGACACCCCGTACAGCGCGTCGGCGATCTCCATCGTGCGCTTCTGGTGCGTGATCACGATGAGCTGCGACGTCTCACGCAACCGCTCGAACACGGTCAGCAGCCGGCCGAGGTTGGCGTCGTCGAGTGCCGCCTCGACCTCGTCCATGATGTAGAACGGCGACGGCCGCGCGGTGAAGATCGCCACGAGCAGCGCCACCGCCGCCAGTGACCGTTCCCCGCCGGACAGCAGCGTCAGCCGGTCGATCTTCTTGCCGGCGGGCTTGACCTGCACGTCGATGCCCGTCGCCAGCAGGTCGGTCGGGTTCGTCAGCGTGATGGAACCCGAACCGCCCGGGAACAGGATCGGGAAGATGACGTCGAACGCCTGCTGGGTGTCGTTGAAGGCGGACTCGAAGATGGTCTGCATCTTGGCGTCGAGCTCGTCGATGATCGTCATCAGGTCGGTCCGGGTCTTCTGCAGGTCCTCGAGCTGTTCCGTCAGGAACGCGTGGCGCTGCTCGAGTGCCTGGAACTCCTCGAGCGCCAGGGGGTTCACCTTGCCGAGCTGACCGAGGTCGCGTTCGGCGGCCTGCAGGCGGCGCTCCTGCTCGGCCCGGACGTAGGGCACGGTCTCGACGTCGGCCGGGTCGACGCCGTCCGTCGCGTCGTACTCGGGCAGCGCCGGGCCACCGGGGAGGGTGGACTCGGCATCGACGAGGAGCTCGTCGGGCTCGTCGGGCTCGTCGCCGTCGCGGTCCGTCCCCGCGTCCCCGGGCGCGATCGCGGCCGCCGCGGCCGCGGTGTCCGGATCTGCTGCCGCAGCCGCGGCGGCCCGCTCGGCGTCGCGGTGCCGTCGCGCCAGGACCCGGGGGTCGACGAGCACGTCGACGGGCACCGGCACGTGCGGTCCGTACTCGGCGACCAGGACGGCCTCGACCAGCCCGAGCTCGCTCTGCGCCCGGTCGAGCACCCCGGACACGTGCAGCTTCTTCTCGTAGATCTCCATCTCGAGCGAGTGCACCCCGTCGGTGATCGACTGCAGCCGGTCCCGGAGTTCGCGTTCCTCGGTCCGGATGGTCTGCAGCTCGGTGTTGCGTCGAGAGCGCTCGGCCTCCTGGGTGGCGAGCTGCACGCGCGCGTCGGCGAGCGACCGGTCCACGGCGCCGAGCACCGCGGGCAGGTCGGCGAGCACGCTCTCGGCGGTCGCGATCTGCCCCCGCCGGACCACCGCGCGGCGGGCGGCTTCCTCGGCCGCGGCGCGGTCGGCCTCGAGCTGGCGGTCGAGCTGGTCGGCACGCGCCCGCTCCGACCGGGCACGCTCGCGCACCGTCTCGACCTGGATGCGGTGTTCGATCTCGGCGGCGCGCGCGGCTTCGAGCGTGTCGAGCAGCCCCTGCCGCGCCGAGGCGTCCACCGTCGGCCGCGGCTGGGCCGCGTGCGCCCCACGGACCTGTTCCGCTTCGGTGAGCACGGCGTCGGCAGCCTCGACGGCGCCGTCGGTCTCGGCCAGGGCGGCGCGCAGGCGCTCGACCTCGGCGGTCGCGTTCTCCGCCTTCGCGCGGGCGGACGCGCTGGTCCGGTCGTACTCGGCCACGGCTGCGGCGTACGCGCGGCTGGCGCGGTCGGCGTCGTCCGCCCGGCGGCGTGCGTCCTCGACGGCGCTCCGCGCGGACTGGAGGCTCGTGGCCGCGGCCTCGGCGTCCGTCGCGATGGCGTCGCGTCGCGTGACGGCGTCGTCCCGCTCCGCGGTGAGCTCGATCCGGGAGGTGGTCCGCGCACCGCCACCGGTGACGCGCACAGCGCGCACCAGGTCACCGGACCGCGTGACGACCGTCGCCCGGGGGACGGCGGCGAGCACGGCCTCGAGGTCGACGTCGTCACGGTCCGCGATGAGCGTGTCGGCCAGGACGGCGGACAGCGCCGGCGGGCCGCTGACCAGGTCGAGCGCGCGCACGACGCCCTCGGGGACGGGCACCGCGGCGGCGGACTCCCCCGCGTCCGCGACGACGACGTCGATGCGCCCGATGTCGGTGGCACGAGCGTGGGCGACGGCGTCGAGTGCCACGCCGCGGTCGGCGGCCAGGACCGCGTCGGCCAGACCGTCCAACGCGGTGGCGATCGCGCCCTCGTAGCCGGGTGTGACCGTGAGCTGGTCGGCCAGGCGCCCGGTGATGCCGTCGCGGCCGGCGTCGATGAGCGCCTGGGAGCCGTCCCGCACGTCGATGGACATGCCGAGCGCCGCCACACGGGCGTCGAGCGCGTCCCGTTCCCGTTCGAGGGCGTGCAGCCGGTCACGGTGCGCGTCGCGGTCGGTCTGCGCGTGTTCCAGGTCGGCCCGCGCCGCGTCGAGCGATGCATGCAGCGCGTCGGGGTCGGCGCCGGCGGACGGGTCCGTCCCGACGTCGGCGAGGGCTGCGTCGGCGGCGCGGGCGCGCTCGGTCGCCTCGACCAGCGCACGCTCCCGTCGTTCGCGGTCGGCGACCGCGGACCCGCGCTTCGACCGTGCCACGTCGACGGCGCTGCCGAGACGCTGCGCGTCCAGGTCGTGCTGCGCCACCCGGGCCGCCTGCGCTGCGATCTGTTCGTCGAGTGCGTCGAGTGCCGCCCGTGCCTCGGACACCCGACGCGCGGCGGCGACGCTGCCACCCTGCATCTCCGCTGCGCGCTCGTCGAGCCCGTCGGCCTCGGCGCGGACGCCCGCGACCTGCTCGGGCGTGACGCTGGGCCCCTGCTGCGGTGCGTCCGCTTGCTGGGCGAGGAACATCAGCCGCTGGTTCGCGAGACTGGACAGCCCCCGCAGGCGCTCCTGGACACTCTCGAGTCGGTGCACCACGGTGCGTGCCCGGTCGACGTCGTCACCGACCATGCTCTGCTCGACGTGCTGCTGGCGCGCGCGCGTCTGGTCGAGCCGCTCGGTGAGGACGATGCGCTCGGACTTGCGACCGGCTTCGACCTCCTGGTGCTCGTGCAGCTCTCGCCGCAGACGGACGACGTCGTCCGCCAGGATGCGGGCCTTGGCGTCACGGGCGACCGCTGCGACGGACTGCGCCTTGCGGGCGACCTCGGCCTGCCGTCCCAGTGGCTTCAGCTGACGGCGGATCTCCCCCGCCAGGTCCGACAGCCGGGTGAGGTTCGTCTGCATCGCCTCGAGCTTGCGGAGCGTCTTCTCCTTCCGGCGACGGTGCTTGAGGATGCCGGCGGCCTCCTCGATGAAGCCGCGGCGGTCCTCGGGGGTGGCGTGCAGGACCTTGTCGAGCTGGCCCTGCCCGACGATGACGTGCATCTCGCGCCCCAGGCCGGTGTCGCTCAGGAGTTCCTGCACGTCGAGCAGCCGGCAGTTCTCGCCGTTGATCGCGTACTCGCTGCCGCCGTTGCGGAAGAGCGTGCGCGCGATTGTCACCTCGGTGTAGTCGATCGGCAGCAGCCCGTCGGCGTTGTCGATCGTCAGCAGCACCTGCGCGCGGCCGAGCGGCCCCCGGGTCGAGGTGCCGGCGAAGATGACGTCCTCCATCTTGCCGCCACGGAGCGTCTTCGCCCCCTGCTCCCCCATCACCCAGGCCAGCGCGTCGACGACGTTGGACTTGCCGGAGCCGTTCGGCCCGACGATGCACGTGACACCCGGTTCGAACGCGAACGTCGTGGGCTGCGCGAAGGACTTGAACCCCTTGATGGTCAGGCTCTTCAAGTACATGCGGTCTCCGGGTGGTTCGCTCGTGGGCGCTGCTGGGCTCGCTGTTCGGCGTCAGGCTAGCGCGTGCGGGAGCGCGGGCTCGGTTGGCACACGGGGCAACGGTGGCTCGAGCGGTTCATGAAGGCCTCGCGCACGATCGGCGTGCCGCACCGCGGGCACGGCTTGCCCTGCTGGCCGTAGACGTTGAGGCGCTGCGAGAAGTACCCGGACTGCCCGTTCACGTTGACGTACTGCGCGTCGAAGCTCGTCCCGCCGTCCTCGAGGGCACGGCGGAGCACGCTCCGGACCTCGTCGAGCAGCAGCTGCACGCTCGCTCGGGGCAGGCGCTCGGCGGGGCGGTCGAAGTGGAGCTTCGCAGCCCAGAGTGACTCGTCGGCGTAGATGTTGCCGATGCCGCTGACGACGCCCTGGTCGAGCAGCACCCGCTTGATCCCGCTGGCGCGCTTCCGGACCAGCTGCAGGAAGCGGCCGTCGTCGAACGCGGGGTCCAGCGGGTCGCGGGCGATGTGGGACACCTGCCCGGGGATGCTCCGCCGCCAGACGGCGTCGGGCTGCTGCAGGTCGACGGCGCCGGCCGACCCGGCGGGGGCACCGTCGATCGTCGGCACCATCCGGTCGATCGCCATCGAGCCGAACGTGCGCTGGTCGACGAACTCGAGCTCGACGGGGGGCTCCGGTGCGCCGTCGCGGGCCGGACCGGCTGGCTGCACCTCGAGCAGGACCCGACGGTGCTTCGCCGCGGGGCGGTCGCGGCCCAGCAGGATCTGCCCGCTCATGCCGAGGTGGGCGACCAGGGCCTCCGGGGTCGCGCCCGGTGCCGTGCGCAGCGGCATCCAGAGGAACTTGCCGCGGCGGACGGCCGCTTCGATGGTCCGGCCGGTCAGCCGCTCGGCGAAGTCCTCGGCGGGTCCGTCATGGCGCGTGAGTGCGCGGTCGTCGAGGACGTGCACGGCGAGGACGCGGGCACCACTGACGGCGGGTTCGAGGCCGGCGCGGACGACCTCGACCTCGGGGAGTTCGGGCACTTGGTCAGGCCTCGGAGGGCGGGGGTGCCGTGGCTGCGGCGTCGGTGCTGCGCCCGGACAGGCGGGTCCAGGAGTCGAGTGCGGCGGCCATCTCGGCGGTCTTCTTGCTCGTGCCCGAGCCCGTGGCGATGTCCTCGCCCTGCAGCACCACGGTCGCGTGGAACAGCTTGTCGTGGTCGGGGCCCTCTTCGGTCACCCGGTAGGCCGGGTTGCCGAGGGACAGCGCCGAGGCCAGTTCCTGCAGGCTCGTCTTGGGGTCCATCGCCGCGCCGAAGCGGTCCGGGTCGATCAGCAGCGGTTGCACCAGGCGCAGGACGAGCGCGGTGGCCTCGTCCGGGCCGGCGGACAGGTACGTCGCACCGATGACGGCTTCGACGGTGTCGGCCAGGATCGAGGACTTGTTCCGGCCCCCGGTCAGTTCTTCGCCCTTGCCCAGCCGGATGAAGGCACCGAGGCCGTTCAGCCGGGCGATCTCGGCGAGGGCGACTGTCGAGACGAGGCTGGCACGTCGCTTGGCCAGGTCGCCTTCGTCGAGGTCCGGGAAGTCGCGGTAGAGCTTGACCGTGACGGCCTGACCGAGGATCGAGTCCCCGAGGAACTCGAGACGTTCGTTGTGCCCGATCCCGCCGTGCTCGTACGCGAACGAGCGGTGGGTCAGGGCGAGCTGGAGCAGCTCAGGGTCGACCTGCACGCCCAACAGGGCCTGCAGACGGACGACGTCCGACCCCGCGGGGTTGGACCCCGTGGAACCGGACGTCGCCTTCATGCGTGTCGTCACTCAGACGTCGGCGACCTTGCGGCCCTTGTACTCCATGTACAGGGGGGTGCCGGCCGAGTCCTCGACGACCTTCGCGCGGTGCGGGAGGCTGTAGGTGACCTGGCCGTTCTCGATGGTCTTCACGAGCTGGACCGGCGCGGCCTTCCACTGCGAACGACGGGCGTGCGTGTTGGCACGGGACTGCTTGCGCTTGGGAACGGCCATGGTGGTTCTCTTTCGGTTGGTCGGTGGTCAGTCGGTGGGGGTGCGGTCGCCGTCGAACGTGAGTCCGTCGAGCGCGGCCCAGCGGGGATCCGTCGGCG
The DNA here is from genome assembly GCF_003234655.2 of Curtobacterium sp. MCLR17_007. NCBI lineage: Bacteria > Bacillati > Actinomycetota > Actinomycetes > Micrococcales > Microbacteriaceae > Curtobacterium > Curtobacterium sp. MCLR17_007. The sequence goes on from NZ_CP126271.1 coordinate 2,310,981, forward strand.
CGGACGCCGGGCGATCACCCAGATCTGCCAGTCGTTCGCCCGTCACCGGGTCGAGTCCTGGGCAGTCCGGTCGACAGACCGGCTGGAACGGCAGCGACAGCACCACCGCGTCTCGAACGACCGGTTCACAATCCACGTGGTCTTCGTGAACATGGAAGTCGAAATCCTCCGAGGGATCATACGCGAACAGCTCGGCGAAATCGACCTCGACGGGCTCGGCGATGTCGATCAGGCAGCGCGAGCACTGCCCGGTCGCCTCGGCCGACGCGTGTCCGGAGACGAGCACCCCTTCGTGGAGCCCCTCGAGCCGGAGCTCGATGTGCATCTCGGCGCCTTCCTGGACCGCGACGACACCGGCACCGAGGGCTTCGGGGACGGTGATGTCGAGCGTGTGCTCGCGCATCTCGCCCGGGCGGTGCGCGAGGTCACGCACGCGCAGGGCGTAGGGGCTGTTCACGGGGGAAGACACGATCGACCATCCTAGCGCGGACCGGAGCACACGTCGAGGAGCGGCGTGGCGAGCGCCGTGCCGGTGCCGGGCGACGGGTGCCCGGTGCCGGCGCCTGGTGCCCGGTGCCCGGGTGCCGGGTCAGGCGAGTCGGCGCCGGAGTGCCTCGCCCACCACTGCGGGGACGTACGGCGCGACGTCACCACCGAGGGTCGCGACCTGGCGGATGAGGGAACTCGACACGTGCGCTCGCGAGGCGTCGGGCAGCAGGAACACCGTCTCGACGTCGGCCAGGTGCCGGTTCATGATCGCCATCGGTGTCTCGTACGCGACGTCCTCGCCGGACCGGACGCCCTTGACCAGGACCGAGGCGCCGACCTGGCGGCAGTAGTCGACGAGCAACCCGGCGGTCCACTCCCCGACCCGGATGGTGTCCGGCGCGCCGACCTCGGCCAGGGACTCCTCGATGAGCCGGACCCGGTCGGGCGCGTCGAACATCGCGGTCTTCTTGTCGGGGTTGTGCACGACGAGCACGTGGACCTCGTCGAACAGTCCGGCGGCGCGGCCGATCACGTCCAGGTGCCCGAGGGTCACGGGGTCGAAGGAACCGGGGACCACCGCGATCTGCGCCATGGCAGCGACGATACCGGCAGGGCCGGCGGCTAGTTCTTGCCGAGGAACGCCGCGTCGGACTCGTCGAGCCGTCGCGCGAGCGCGTCGCGCAGCTCGTCCTGGTCCTGGAGGCCCGGGTCGCGTTCCAGCAGCCGCTCGGCCTCAGCACGTGCGTCCATGATCAGGTCGGCGTCGCGGACGACACGCAGGAGGTTGAGCGAGGACCGCCCGCCCGACTGGCGTTCGCCCAGGACGTCGCCTTCGCGGCGGAGCTCGAGGTCGACCCGGGCGAGCTCGAACCCGTCGTCCGACGCGGCCACGGCGTCGACGCGTTCGCGCGAGGGGGTCTCGGCCTCGGCGGTGGTGACGAGCAGGCAGACGCCCGCCCACTGTCCGCGGCCGATGCGGCCGCGGAGCTGGTGCAGCTGGGAGACGCCGAACCGGTCGGCGTCGAGGATCGCCATCATCGAGGCGTTCGGCACGTCGACACCGACCTCGATCACGGTGGTCGCGACCAGGACGTCGACGTCGCCGGCCGCGAACGCCGTCATCACCCGGTCCTTCTCGTCGCCCGACATCCGGCCGTGCAGGACCTCGATGCGGCGGCCCTGCAGGACCGGCATGGTGCGCATCCGCTCCGCGGTGGCCAGGACGGTCGCCGGGGCGTGCTTCGGTGCGTCGTCGCCCTCGGTCGGCGGGGCGGGCTCGCCGTCGTCCTCGGCGTGGGCGTCGTCGATGGCGGGACAGACCACGAACGCCTGACGACCCGTCGCGAGTTCCTCGGCCATGCGGGTCCAGATGCGGGACTCCCACGCGGGGTGCTCGGCGAGTCCGACCGCGTGGGTCTCGACGCCGGCACGTCCGGACGGCATGCCGGCGATCGTGGAGACGTCGAGGTCGCCGAACACCGTCATCGCCACGGTGCGCGGGATCGGCGTCGCGGTGAGCACCAGCACGTGCGGTGGCGTCCGGCCCTTCGTCCGCAGGGCTTCACGCTGTTCGACGCCGAACCGGTGCTGTTCGTCGACGACCACCAGGCCGAGCTCGGCGAAGTCGACGCGGTCGCCGAGCAGCGCGTGCGTGCCGACCACCAGTCGCGACCCCCCTGACGCCGCGGCCAGCAGTGCCCGGCGGCGTTCGTCAGTGGACTGCGAACCGGTCAGGATCACCGGGCGGAGCTCGGCCGCCAGGTCGGGGCCGAGGAACTTCACGATGGAGCGCAGGTGCTGCGCGGCCAGGACCTCGGTCGGGGCGATGAGGGCGGACTGCCCCCCGGACTCGGCGACGGTCAGCATCGCGCGGATCGCCACCAGCGTCTTGCCGGAGCCGACCTCGCCCTGGACCAGCCGGTGCATCGGCCACGAGCCGGCCATGTCCTGCGCGATCTCCGCGCCCACGGTCTGCTGGTCGTCGGTCAGGGTGAACGGGAGCATGGCGTCGAACCGCTCGAGGATCCCCCCGGGCGAGGCGGTGCGGGGTGTCGAGGCGGTCGCCCGGGCCGCGATGCGTCGTTGGACCAGGGCGGTCTGCAGGACGAATGCCTCGCGGTAGCGCAGGGCGTCCTGCGCGCGTTTGAAGTCGGCGACCTTCTCGGGCCGGTGGAGCAGTTCCAGGGCGCGACGGAAGGGCACGAGGTCCAGGCGTGTCCGCACGGAGGACGGCACGGGGTCGGCGATGTCCGGCAGGGTGTCGAGCACCACCGCCATGGCCTTGGCGATCTGCCACGAGGACAGGGACGCCGTCGCCGGGTAGATCGGGATCGGCTGCCGCGAGAACCGGATCGCCTCGTCCGACTCGGGGTCGGCGGTGGCGCGCGGGTCGTCGGCGTCGAACAGCTCGTAGTCGGGATGCGCGAGCTGCCGAGCGCCGCGGTAGTCACCGACCTTGCCGGCGAAGATGCCGCGGGCGCCCACCACCAGGTCCTTCGTCCGCCAACCCTGGTTGAAGAAGGTCAGCGTCAGCAGCCCCTTGCCGTCGCCGATCTTGGCTTCGAGGATCGATCCGCGGCGCTGGCGCATGGTGCGTTCGCGCACGTCGACGACCTCGGCCACGATCGTCACGGACTCGCCGATCGCGAGCGAGTCGAGCGCTGTCAGGGCCCCGCGCTCGGCGTAGCGGCGGGGTGCGTGCTCGAGGAACTCGCCCACGGTGCGGTGTCCGAACGCCTTCTCGATCGCCTTGGCCGTTCGCCCGCCGAGGACGTTCGCCAGGCGGGTGTCGAGCGGGGCGGCGCCCCACTCCGTCGCCGCGGGGGCAGCAGAGCCGGCTGTGCCGTCGGCGGGCGCGCCCGCCGGTGCGGCGGCTCGGGAGGTGACCACAGGGCAACGGTACCCGTCACCGCCGACGCGTCACGAGCCTCCCGGGCGGCCTGTGGAGAACTCCGGTCGGGGCGCTGACGGCCGCTACGGTTGCTCCATGACCCGCATCATCGCCGGTGGCGCCGGCTCCCTGACGCTCCGGGTGCCGAAGTCGGGCACCCGCCCGACCAGCGACCGCGTGCGCGAGGCGCTGTTCTCGTCGCTGCAGTCGCGCGGGCTCGTCGACGACACGTCGGTGGCCGACCTGTACGCGGGGACGGGTGCGCTCGGGCTGGAAGCGGCCTCGCGCGGGGCGGTCGAGGTCGTCCTGGTCGACCGGGCGCCGGCGGCGGCGACCGCCTGTCGCGAGAACGCCCGTGCCGTGCAGCAGCGCGTCAAGGGCGTGCGGATCGACGTGTTCGCGCAGCCCGTGCTCGGGTTCCTGCGCGGGACCGTCCGCACGTTCGACCTCGTGTTCATCGACCCGCCGTACGACGTCGCCGAGACCGAGATCACCGAGGTGCTCGAGACCCTCACACCGAAGCTCACCCCCGACGCCGTGGTGGTCGTCGAGCGCAGCAAGCGGTCGCCCGAGCCGACGTGGCCTGCCGGTCTCGAACCGTTCAGCAAGCGCAGCTACGGCGAGACCGTGGCGTGGGAAGCCGTGGTCGCCGCGGGCTGAGCCGCGCCCGTCCGCGAGCCCCGCCCCGCGCGACGACTCCGACGTCGGACGACACCGGCCGTGTCGTTCCGGTGGCCCTCCGAGTGTCGGAACATGCAGACGCAACCAACGACACCGCACGCGTCGAACACCTCGTGCCGTGTCGGGACATGCGGACGCATCCCATGCATCCGCAAGCAACGACACCGCACGCGTCGAACGCCTCGTGCCGTGTCGAAACCTGCGGACGAACGCAGCGACACCGCCTCAGCCCGCGGCACCGTCCCAGTCCGCGTACGGGTCCCACCCCGTCGTCGGCACCGGCTCCCCCGCACGCAGGACGTCCGCCGCCCCGCGCGCCACGACGACGCCGAGCCGCCGGAACCCCGCGGGCAGCACGACGTCCGCGGGGAAGGTCGCGAGCAGCCCGTGGTCCTCGCCGCCGTGCAGCGCCGCGTCGTCGTCGACCACACCGGCATCGAGGGACAGCGTCACGCCGCTCGCACGGGCCAGGCGCCCGCCGTCGATCGCCAACCCGTCCGACAGGTCGAGCATCGCCGTCGCGCCCGCCTGGGCAGCAGCGCTCCCGGACCCGATCGGCGGCACCGGGCGACGCTGCCGCGCGACGTCCGGGTCCTCGTCGAGCCCGTTCGCCCGCACCGCCGTCGCAGACGGAGCGCCTGCACCGTCGACCCCGGACCGGAACAGCCGCCCCAGCCCCCGCGCCGCCCCGAGCTCCCCCGCGACCGCGAGCACGTCGCCGACGCGTGCTCCCGTCCGGAGCACCGGCGCCCGCCCCTGCAGATCGCCGAACGCCGTCACGGCGAGGGTGAACGCCGACGACGTCGACAGGTCGCCCCCGACGACGCCGATGCCGGGCGCGAGCGCGTCCACGGCGAGTCGGAACCCGTCCGCGATGCCCTCGAGCGCCGCCACCGGGGTGTCCTGCGGCGCGGCGATCGCGACGACGAGCCCGGTCGGCACCGCGCCCATCGCCGCGACGTCGGACAGGTTCGTCGCAGCGGCCTTCCACCCCACGTCCTCGGGCGAGGACCATGCCCACCGGAAGTCCGGACCGTGCACCATCATGTCCGTCGTTACGACGAACCGACCGTCGGGTGCCGCGACCACGGCGCAGTCGTCACCGGGCCCGACCAGCGGACTGCCGGACGGCAGCCGTGCGGTCACGCGTTCCAGCACCGCGAGCTCCCCGAGCTCCCCCACCGTCGGTCCGGTCCACACGTCCGCTGCGTCCACACGAGAACGGTAGCCTGGACGTCGATGTCCACCGCACGCCGCTTCCTCGCCGCCCTGGGTGTGACGGTCGCCCTGGCCGCGGGGCTGACGGGCTGCACGAACGCCGTCGCGCTGACCGCCGCACCATCCGCGAACGCCGCCGCCTGCGCCACCGCCCAGGTCCGCCTGCCCGACACCGTGGACTCGAAGTACGCGCTCCGCAACACCAACGCCCAGGCGACGGCTGCGTGGGGCGACCCCTCCGCGGCGCTCTACCACTGCGGCGTCGCGGTGCCGACGGTCTCCGACCTGCCGTGCTTCACGAAGGGCACGGTCGACTGGATCCGCGATGACGAGGGCAAGCGGGTCATCTACACGACCTTCGGTCGCGACCCTGCGGTGCAGGTCGTCATCGACTCGACGAAGACGACGGACCAGGTCCTGCAGGACATCGGCACCGCCGTGTCCTCGCTGCCGAAGGACGGGCACAAGTGCCTCGACCCGTCGGACGTCAACGGCTGACGGCCCGACCACCCAACGGACCGCGCGACCACCCATCGGACCAGAGGCCCCGTGCCGGTCCGGCACCGGGCCTCCAGTCCGGTCGGACGCGCGTCAGCGCACCGCGACCCGGCCGAGCTCGATGAGCTCGGTCACGAGCTCCGGGTAGCTCAGTCCCGTCGCTGCCCAGCAGCGCGGGTACATCGAGAACGGCGTGAAGCCCGGCATCGTGTTGACCTCGTTCACGACGAAGCCGTCATCAGTCAGGAAGCAGTCGACGCGCGCCAGGCCGGAGCCGCCGATGGCCTCGAACGCGCGGGCACCGATCGAGCGGATCGTGTCGGTCTCGACGTCGGTGAGGGGCGCGGGACACAGCAGCTGCTCGTCCCCGCCGAGGTACTTGGCGGCGAAGTCGTAGAAGCCGTCCTCGGCGACGACGATCTCACCGGGCAGGCTGGTGCGCGGGACACCGTCACGGCCCTCGAGCACGGCGACCTCGACCTCGCGGCCGACCACCCGGGGCTCGACGATCACCTTCGAGTCGTGCTCGAACGCCAGGTGCATCGCCGCTGCCAGCTCGTCCGGCCCGTCGACGCGCGAGACGCCCATGCTCGACCCGGCGCGGGCGGGCTTGACGAACAGCGGCCAGCCGTGGGCGGCGATGGTCTCGGCGACCCCGAGTTCGTCCGCGAGCCACTCGCGTCGCAGGACGGTGGTCCAGGGCGCGACGCGCAGGCCCGCGTGCTCGAGGACGGCCTTGGCGACGTGCTTGTCCATCGCCAGCGCACTGGCGAGCACCCCGTCGCCGGCGTAGGGCAGCCCGGCGGTCTCGAGCATGCCCTGGATCGTGCCGTCCTCGCCGAAGGGACCGTGCAGGATCGGGAAGACGACGTCGACCGGGACGGTGGTGACCGAGCCGTCGGCGTGCTCGACGGTCAACGCCCGGGCTTCTGCGGCGGTCGGGAACCGCACGCGCGTGCCGTTGTCGGGCACGACGGGCAGGTCGTCACCGCGCAGTGCCCACTGCGTCGGGTCGTCGGACTGCAGCGTGAACGCGCCGTCCTTCGTGATGCCGACCGGCACGATGTCGTACGCGTCGCGGTCGACGGCGTCCATGATGCCGCCGGCGGTCACGCAGCTGATCTCGTGCTCGCTCGACCGACCGCCGAACAGGACGACGACGACGGTCGTGGGGGCGGGGGCGTTCTGGCTCATGGGCGCTCCAGTCCGGTTGGTCGGACCGGTCACTCGCCCTGGGGCTCGTCGGTCTCGGTGAGGTGCGGCGCGATGTTGCGCGGATCGAGCCTACCGGCGAGGACCTCGGCCACCTGCCCCACGATGGGCATGTCGACACCGTTCGCGGCGGCGAGCTCGAGGATCGGCGCGACGGACGCCAGCCCCTCGGCGGTCTGGTTCATCTGCCGGACGACCTCGTCGAAGCGGTAGCCCTGCCCGAGCAGCCGGCCCGCGGTGTTGTTGCGCGAGAGCGGCGACTGGCACGTGGCGATGAGGTCGCCGAGGCCCGCGAGCCCGGACAGGGTCGACGGCTGCGCCCCGAGGGACACCGCGAACTCCGTCATCTCGGCCAGGCCGCGCGTGATGATCGACGCCTTGGTGTTCTCGCCGTAGCCGACACCGTCGACGATGCCGATCGCGACGGCGATCAGGTTCTTCAGCACCCCGCCGAACTCGGTGCCGATGACGTCCGTGTTGATGAACGACCGGAAGTAGGGGTTGGTCGCGACCGCGGCGACCGCGCTGGCGGTGTCCGCGCTCGACGAGGAGACCACGGCCGCGGTGGGCTGACGCCGGGCGATCTCGAGCGCCAGGTTGGGCCCGCTCGCGACGGCGATCCGGTCCTGCTCGATGCCGAGCCCCTCGAGCAGGACCTCGCTCATGCGCAGACCCGTGCCCTTCTCGACGCCCTTCATCAGGCTGACGACGGGCACGCCCGCGGGGAGCAGCTCGCGGATCGCGGCGAGGTTCGACCGCAGCGTCTGGGAGGGGACCGAGACGTAGACCTGCTCGGCACCGTCGAGCACCGCCGCCAGGGACGTCGACGCGGTCAGCGTGCGGGGCAGGTTGATGCCGGGCAGGTACTCCGAGTTCCGCTTCGTCTCGGTGATCTCGCGGGCGACCTCGGGACGCCGGGCCCACACGACCGTGGACGCACCGCCCTCGGCGAGCACCTTCGCGAAGGTGGTCCCCCAGCTGCCGGCACCGATCACGGCCACGCGCGGCTTGTCGGTCGACTGCATCACGACGCGGATGGCCGCGGTGTCGACGGCACCGCGGGCAGCGGCGGTGGGGTCCGGGTGGTCGTCGTGCGGGCGGAGGCCGGGGGCCCCGGTCGAGTCACTCAAACTTGCCGGTCTCCTTCTGGTGGTTCGCGGACGGGTCCCAGCGTTCCGCCGGAGCCGTCTCGCCGCGCAGTTGTTCGACCAGCGCGGTGATCTCGGCCATGAGCTGCTCGGTGACCTCGCCGAGGACCTGCTGGTCGAGCGGGCGGCCGCGGTACGCGGACAGGTCCATCGGCTCGCCGAACAGGATGTCGACGTGCGCGCGGCGGAACAGGTTGAGCTTCTTGGAGTACCGCGGCATGATCCGCTGCGTGCCCCAGTGGGCCATCGGGATCAGCGGCACGTCATTCTCGAGCGCGATCCGTGCCGCCCCGGTCTTGCCGCGCATCGGCCACAGGTCGGGGTCCCGCGTGAGGGTGCCCTCGGGGTAGACGATCACCGCGCCGCCCTGCTCGACCAGGCTCCGTCCACCGCCGAGCGGGTCGTTCAGCCGGGTCCGGCCGGACCGCTCGACGGGGATCTGTCCCATGCCGGTCATGAGCTTGCCGACGACGGGCACGCGGAAGATCGAGGCCTTCGCCAGGAACCGCGGGAGCCGCCGACTGACCCACACGGCGGTACCGACCACCAGCGGGTCGATGTTCGTGTAGTGGTTCGGCGCCACGACGAACGCACCGTGCTCCGGCAGGCGGTTCGGGCCGTGCCAGCGGTAGGCCGACACCCACCGGAACAGCGGGATGACGAACACGGAGGTGATCCGGAAGGCGGTGTTCCGCTCGCCGCGCTTCCACCGTCGCCCGGGGTTGGGCAGACCGGTGGTCACGCGGTCGAGCGAGCGCCCGCCGGTGGTGTCGTCCGCCACGTCAGCCGGCGAAGTCGAAGTCCGCGCCGAGCTTCCGCAGCTTCGGGATGAAGTGCTCGTACCCGCGGCTGATGATGCCCACGTTCGTGATGTGCGACTCGCCCTCGGCGGTCAGCGCGGCGATGAGGTGGCTGAAGCCGCCGCGCAGGTCGGGCACGCGGACGTTGGCGCCGTGGAGCTTGGTCGGGCCGGTGACGACCGCGGCCTGCTCGAACGGACGACGGGCGACGCGGCGGTCGTGCCCGGGCAGCCCCTCCTTGTGCACGACGATGTCGGCACCCATCTCGTTGAGGGCGTCGGTGAAGCCGAAGCGGTTCTCGTACACGGTCTCGTGCACGACGCTCTGTCCCTCGGCCTGCGTCAGCGCGACGACGAGCGGCTGCTGCCAGTCGGTCATGAAGCCCGGGTGCACGTCGGTCTCGATGACGACGGGCTTGAGGACGTCGAGCTCGCGGTAGAACCGGATCCCGTCCTCTTGGATGTCGAACCCGCCGCCGACCTTGCGGAAGACGTTGAGGAACGTCATGAGCTCCTGCTGCTTCGCGCCCTCGACGAAGATGTCGCCGTTGGTCGCGAGCGCGGCGGAGGCCCAGCTCGCGGCCTCGTTGCGGTCGTTGATCGCCCGGTGGGTGTAGCCGCGCAGCGACTTGACGCCCTCGATGAAGATCGTGCGGCTGGGCTCGACCGTGATGATCGCGCCCATCTTCTGCAGGATCGCGATGAGGTCCATGATCTCGGGCTCGATCGCGGCGTTGCGCAGCTCGGTCACGCCGTCGGCCAGGGTCGAGGACAGCAGGACCTGCTCGGTCGCACCGACGCTCGGGTACGGCAGCTCGATGTTCGCGCCCTTGAGGCCGTTCGGCGCCGTGATGTGGATGCCGGAGATCTGCTTGTCGACCACGGCCCCCATCGCGCGCAGGGCGTCGAGGTGGAAGTCGATCGGGCGGTCGCCGATGCGGCACCCACCCAGGTCGGGGATGAAGGCCTCGCCGAGCTTGTGCAGCAGCGGGCCGCAGAACAGGATCGGGATGCGGCTGGACCCGGCGTGCGCGTCGATCTCGGCGAAGTGCGCCGACTCGACGTTCGACGGGTCGAGGATGAGTTCGCCTCGTGCAGGATCGGTGATGCGCACGCCGTGCACCTCGAGCAGCGCGCGGACGACCTTGACGTCGGAGATGTCCGGCACGTCCTTGAGGATCGACGGCGTGTCACCCAGGAGCGACGCGACCATCGCCTTCGTCGCGAGGTTCTTCGCGCCACGGACCTCGATGCGTCCGACCAGCGGCTTGCCACCGCGGATGACGATCTCGTCCGACTTGAGTCCCACGCGCGCCCCTGCGGCCGCTGCGTCCTGTACGAGAGAGTTCACTACTTCACCGGCAATGTTTTCGGCCGCCAGCTTGCCCGGCGGGATTCGAACTCCGTGATCGAGGTCTCGTCACGGAGGGTGAGCCCGATGTCGTCGAGCCCTTCCATCAACCGCCAACGAGTGTAAGCGTCGATCTCGAAAGCCACGTCCACATCGCCCAGCGACACGCGCTGCGTCACGAGGTCCACCGTCGCCTCGATCCCCGGGTTCGCCTCGATCTCGGCCCACAGACGCTCGACGTCGGGTTCGGTCACCATCGCCGTGACGAGGCCCTGCTTGCCAGCGTTGCCCTTGAAGATGTCCGCGAACCGGGGCGACACGACGACGGAGAACCCGAAGTCGCGCAGCGCCCACACGGCGTGCTCGCGGGACGACCCGGTGCCGAAGTCGGGCCCGGCGACGAGCACCCGGGCGCCCTGGTAGCGCTCCTGGTTCAGGACGAAGTCGGGGTCCTGCCGCCAGCCGGAGAACAGCGCGTCCTCGAAGCCCGTCTTCGTGACGCGCTTCAGGTACACGGCCGGGATGATCTGGTCGGTGTCGACGTTCGAGCGCTTGAGCGGCGCGGCGATGCCGGTCACGGTGCTGATCTTGTCCATCAGTGGGTTCCTTCCAGGACGGCCTCGGCCTCGGTGGACTCGAGGTCCCACGGGCTGGACAGGGTGCCGCGCACCGCCGTGGCGGCGGCGACGAGCGGGGACACCAGGTGGGTCCGGCCGCCCTTGCCCTGGCGTCCCTCGAAGTTGCGGTTCGAGGTCGACGCACAGCGCTCCCCCGGCGCCAGCTGGTCGGGGTTCATGCCGAGGCACATCGAGCACCCGGCGAAGCGCCACTCCGCACCGAAGTCGGTGAAGACCTTGTCGAGCCCCTCGGCCTCGGCCTCGAGCCGGACCCGCGCGGAGCCCGGGACGACCATCACCCGCACGCCGTCCGCCTTGGTCCGGCCCTGGATCACGGACGCGAAGGCCCGCAGGTCCTCGATGCGGGAGTTCGTGCACGAGCCCATGAACACCGCGTCGACCGCGATGTCCTTCATCGGCGTGCCGGCCTCGATGTCCATGTACTCGAGCGCGCGCTGCGCTGCAGCCTGGTCGTTCGGGTCCGCGTAGTCCGTCGGGTTCGGCACCGACTCGGAGAGCGACACGCCCTGGCCGGGGTTGGTGCCCCACGTGACGAAGGGCTCGAGCGCGTCGGCGTCGATGAACACCTCGGCGTCGAAGACCGCGTCGTCGTCGGTCGCCAGGGTGTCCCAGTAGGCGACCGCTTCATCCCAGTCGGCCCCGGTCGGTGCGTGGTCGCGGCCCTGGACGTAGTCGTACGTGGTCTGGTCGGGCGCGACCATGCCGGCACGCGCACCGGCCTCGATCGACATGTTGCAGATGGTCATCCGGCCCTCCATCGAGAGCGCCCGGATCGCCGAGCCGCGGTACTCGAGCACGTAGCCCTGCCCGCCGCCGGTGCCGATCCTCGCGATGACCGCCAGGATGACGTCCTTCGCCGTGACGCCGGGGCGCAGCGCCCCCTCGACGGTGATCGCCATCGTCTTGAAGGGCTTGAGCGGCAGGGTCTGCGTGGCCAGGACGTGCTCGACCTCGCTCGTGCCGATGCCGAACGCCATGGCGCCGAACGCCCCGTGGGTCGAGGTGTGCGAGTCGCCGCACACGACCGTGATGCCGGGCATGGTCAGCCCGAGCTGGGGACCGACCACGTGCACGATCCCCTGCTCCTTGTCGCCCAGCGAGTGGAGGCGGACGCCGAACTCCTCGCAGTTGCGGCGCAGGGTCTCGATCTGGGTGCGGCTGGTCGGGTCGGCGATCGGCCGGTCGATGGCGAGCGTCGGGGTGTTGTGGTCCTCGGTCGCGATGGTGAGGTCGAGACGCCGGACCGGACGTCCGGCCTGGCGCAGCCCGTCGAAGGCCTGCGGGCTGGTCACCTCGTGCACCAGGTGGAGGTCGATGTAGAGGAGGTCCGGGTTGCCGTCCTCGCCCTTCACGACCACGTGGTCGTCCCACACCTTCTCGGCGAGCGTCCTGCCCATGACGGTCCTGCCCTTCATCTCGTCCGGCGATGCTAGCACCGTTGGTATACCAACGACGGACCAGACGGGAGGCCCCACTCACCTTCGGCGACACCTGTCGCGGTGGGAGGATGGTCGGGTCATGACGCAGCTCCCGCACTCATCCCGCACCGTGAACCTCGAGGGCGCCGCGCGCGCGGCGATCGCGGGCGGCGTCCCGCTCGCGGCGCTCATCGCCCTCGGCATGCCCGGGTACGCGGCGTTCGCGATGTTCGCGGGCTTCACGGCGATCTTCGGGCAGACCGAGCCGTACCGGCAGCGTGCGGTGACGACGGGCATCGCCGGCGCCCTGCAGACGCTGTGCATGTTCGCAGGCATCGCGGTCTCGATGCTCGGGGCTCCGCTGTGGCTGCAGGCCGCCGGGCTCGTCGTGGTGCTCGTCGTCGCGGTGTGCACCCTGAGCACGCTGCGGTCGATCCCCGCCCAGCCGATCTTCCCGACCTTCGCGTTCGTGGTCTCCGCGCTGGTCCCGCTGCGTGCCACGGACCTGCCGCTCGTCACGGCGATCATCCTCGGGTCGGTCGCGTGGGCGTGGCTCGTGGCGATGTCCGGCGCGGTGGTGCGCCGTGCCCTGCACCCGCGCGCGCCGCACCGCTTCCGCCCCATCGCCGAACCGAAGCACCGCTCGCTCGCGGTCCTGCGCACGCGCGCCCTCTGGGAGACCGTCGGACTCAACGTCGTGGGGGCCCTGGTCGCGGGGGCCGTCGCCGAGGCGGTCCCGGGGCTCGGCCACCCCTACTGGGCCGTGATCGCGGTGGTGTCGACGCTGCCCGCACTGCGACAGCGGCACACGGTGCTCCGGGCGTTCCAGCGGTTCATCGGCACGATCGGCGGCACCGTGATCGCGGTGGGCATCCTGCTGCTCGAACCGGGCCTCTGGTGGATCGTCGTGATCGCCGTGGTCGGGCAGTTCTTCGCCGAGGTCTTCGTCGCCCGCAACTACGCGGTGTGCTTGCTCTTCCTCACCCCGCTCGCGCTCGCGGTGTCGTGGTTGAGCGTGCCCGAGGCACCCGAACTGCTGGCACTCGACCGGGTCGCACAGACGACGCTCGGCGCGCTCGTCAGCGTCGCACTGCTGGTCGTCGGACGCGCCATCGAGCGCCACCGCGGCCGGGCACTCGGCGTGACGAGCACGATCCGGACGGTCTGACCCGAGACGCCGGCAACCGCACAGCGCGGACCGCGCAGGTCCACGCGCCTAGCGTGGGATCGTCATGAGCGCCGATCACCGCAAGCCCGCCGAGCCCGACCAGGCTCCCGCCGTCGACCACCACGCCGCGCACCACGTGGCCGCGACGGCGACCCCGAGTCCCCCCGAGCATCCCACCTCCCCGCCGCCGTCCGACGACCAGCCGGACCCGAACCGGTGGAAGGCCCTCGTCATCTGCCTGCTCGGCGGTGGCATCGTGCTGCTCGACGTGTCGATCGTCAACGTCGCCCTGCAGTCGATCTCGGCCGGCCTGCCAGGAGCGACCCCCGAGGCCGTGCAGTGGATCCTGTCCGGCTACGCCCTGTCGTTCGGACTGCTCCTCGTGCCGGGCGGCCGACTCGGCGACGCCTCGGGCCGACGACGGATGTTCGTGATCGGCGTCGGGCTGTTCACCGTCGCGAGCGCGCTGTGCGGGTTCGCGCCGAACGGGCTCGTCCTGGTCATCGCACGCCTGGTGCAGGGACTGGCGGGCGGTCTGCTCACCCCGCAGGTCACCGCCCTCATCCAGCAGCTGTTCCGCGGCAAGGAGCGCGGGACCGCGTTCGGGCTGTTCGGCGCGACCGTCGGCATCGCGACCGCGATCGGCCCGCTCATCGGCGGGCTGCTGATCACCGCGTTCGGCACCGAGAACGGGTGGCGGTTCGTGTTCTTCGTGAACCTGCCCGTCGGACTCGTGACGATCCTCCTGGCGTTCCGCTACCTGCCCGCCGCTGCGAAGGCGGCACGCGGCAAGCGCCACGACTTCGACCCCGTCGGGATCGCCCTGCTGGGCGCGGCGGTCGTCGCCCTGCTGCTGCCGTTCGTGCAGTCCGAGGTCTGGAAGAGCGGCACGAAGTGGTGGCTCATCGTCGTCGCCGTCGTGCTCGCCGTGGCCTTCGTGCTGTGGGAGCGCCGGTACTCGCGCACGAAGGAGCCCGTGGTCGACCTCGGCCTGTTCCGCCGCCGGTCCTTCTCGCTCGGTGTCGGTCTGGCCACGCTCTACTTCGCCGGGTTCACGCCGTTGTTCTTCGTCCTGACCCTGACCCTGCAGTCGGGCCTGCACTACTCGGCGCTGCTCGCCGGCGCCACGTCGGTGCCGTTCGCGGTCGGTTCGGGCATCGCCTCGACGATCGGCGGCCGGATCGTGCACCGGTTCGGACGGCAGCTCATCGTCATCGGGACGATCCTGGTGCTCATCGGCCTGGGTGCGGTGGTGTGGGTCGTGTCGAACCACTACGGACCGGACCTGGGGTGGTGGCTCATCGCGCCGCTGCTCGTCGCGGGCATCGGCTCCGGCCTGACCATCTCGCCGAACCAGACCCTGACGCTGTCCGAGGTCCCGGTCGAACAGGGCGGGTCGGCCGGTGGGCTGATCCAGGTCGGCGCGCGCGTCGGGTCGGCGATCGGGATCGCGGCCGTCGGCAGCGTGTTCTACGCGGCGCTGGCCAGTTCGGACGGCGACCACACGACCGGGCTGCCGCTCGGGCTCGGGGTGTCGCTGGCGTTCGTCGGCGCCGCGCTCGTCGCCGGGCTGGTCGACGTGCTGGTCGGCCGCGCCCACGGCACGCAGGCGACGGTCTGACGCCCGTCCCCACGCGCGAGAGCGACAGTTCCCCGCCGATGATCGGCCGGGATCTGTCGCTTCTGCGCTGACGAGGGGTGCGGGCAGGCGCGATAGGTCGCCCCGGTGGAGCACTGCCGGTGCGCTGACGGACGGGAGGCCCGGTGCCAGCTGGCACCGGGCCTCCCGTCCGTCGGTCCCCACGTCGTCACGTGACCCGGCCCCGCCCGGGCGCGCACGTCACGCAGGTGGCCGCGCCGTCGGTGGCCGCCGACATGCTGGGGGCATGACCGATCCGTACCGACTCGTGCCGACCGCTCCCCCGCTCGACGACTACCTCCGGCTCCGGACCGACTCCGGACTCTCGCCGCGGAACGCCGGACAGGGGGCAGGAGCGATCACCGGCAGCTGGTCGTTCTGCCACGTGGTCGACGCGGTCGGCCGACCGGTGGCGATGGGCCGCACGATCGGCGACGGCGGGTGGTACTTCCACATCGCCGACATCGCGACCGACCCGGCGCACCAGCGGCGCGGCCTGGGTCGTCAGGTGGTGACGTGGCTGCTCGACGACATCCGGAGCAGGGCCCCCGAGGGAGCGTACGTCACACTCATCGGGGACCCGCCCGGGCAGCGTCTGTACCGGTCGCTGGGACTCGACGACGTGGCGCCGAGCCTGGGGATGGCGCTGGTGCTCTGACTAGCGGGGCTGGATGTTCCAGGCGTCGATGACGGGACGGCCGTGCTCGTACCCGAGCACGCTGACCGAGGCCGTCGACAGCGCGAGCACCGCGCCGTCCTGCGGCGCGAGCCGGATCCAGGCGGCGCCGATCGCCCGCAGCACGTGGCCGTGGGCGACGAACACCGCGTCCTGCCCGTCGGCGAGCACCGGACGGGCACGGTCGAGCACCCGCTCGGCCCGGACACGGACCTCGGCCGCGGACTCGCCGGGCGTGTCACCGGCGGGGACACCGTCGGTCCACAGGTCCCACGGTCCGTGGCGCTGCACCTTGATCTGCGGCGTGGTCAGTCCCTCGTACGCGCCGTAGTCCCACTCGTACAGGTCCTCGTCGATGTCCGGGTCGACGCCGATGAGCGCGGCGGTGTCTCGCGCGCGCCGGAGCGGACTGGACAGCGCGAGCGCGAACTCGCGGTCCGCCAGGAAGCGGCCGGCACGCTCGGCCTGCTCGATGCCGGCGTCGGTGAGCGTGATGTCCGTGCGGCCCGTGTGCTGACCGCTCTTGGACCACTCCGTCTCTCCGTGACGGACGAGGACGAGTTCGCCGGGGCGTTCCGAGGTCATGAGTTCCTTCCGAGCAAGAGGCCGAGCGCAGCTGCGCCGACCGAGACGACGAGCATGCCGAGGCCGTTGAGCACGGCGAGCCGGGTCTTGCCGGACTGCAGCAACCGCACGGTCTCGACACTCGCCGTCGAGAACGTCGTGTACCCACCCATCATGCCCGTGCCGAGCACCGCGACCACCGGGAGGGCCAGGATGCCCGCCTCGCCCAGGCCGGTCAGCAGCCCGAGGACGAGGGACCCGCTGACGTTGATGACCATCGTGCCGAGCGGGAAGCCGGTCACCCGCGCCTTCACCACGCCGTCGAGGACGAACCGCAGCGCGGCCCCGGCACCGCCGCCGACCGCGACCAGCAGGAGGTCGAGCGCGCTCATCGTGCACCGCCCCTGCGGCGCGTCCGGGCGGCGAGCGCCAGTCCCCCGACGACCGCGACGAGTCCGAGCACGACGGACAGCAACGCGTACCCGCTGCCGGCACCCCAGCGTCCGTCGGTGAGCAGCCGGGCGGTGTCGTCCGCGAGCGTGCTGTAGGTCGTGAAGCCGCCGAGGACACCCGTGCCCACGAACAGCCGGACGGTCTGCCGGCGGCCCTCGTCCGGACCGCGCCGGGCCAGGTGCTCGAGGAGCAGCCCCAGGCAGAAGGCCCCGACCACGTTGATCCCCAGGATCGTCCAGCTGACGCCGTCGACGGCGGAGGCGGCCTCGGCCAGGACAGCACGGACGGCGGTCCCGATGGCGCCGCCCAGGGCGACGAGTCCGATCAGGTGCCAGCGGAGATGGGATGGTCGTGCGGCGTTCACATGACGATCTTGGCCCGTCCGGAGCCGGACGTCCTACGCTCGGGCGCAGACGGCACCTCGCCGCTCGACCGAAGGGACGACCAATGGCCATCAACGACGACGACATCACGACGGACCCCCAGAGCGCCGGCGAAGGCCCCGCCGACGGCGGCGCGAACCCGAACGGCCACGACGGCGGCGCAGACGGCTCCGCCGACGCCGGCGAAGGCCCCGCCGACGGCGGCGCGAACCCGAACGGCCACGACGGCGGCGCGGACGGCTCCGCGTGAGCCGAGGGCTCGAGACGGTGGGGACGGCGAGCGCCCTCCAGCGGTGCGTCGCCGTCCCGGCCGACGACTTCGCCAGCGACTACTGGGGTCGTCGCGCGCTCCTGAGCAGCGCGGACGACCTCGGCTCGACGTACGACGACCTGTTCTCCACCGCGGCGGCCGACGAGCTGCTCTCGGTCCGCGGTCTCCGGACGCCGTTCATCCGGATGGCGAAGGAGGGCTCGGTCCTGTCGCCGCAGGCGTTCACCGCGCCCGGTGGGTACGGCGCCGAAGTCGGTGACCAGGTCAGCTCCGAGAAGGTGCTGGCGGAGTTCGCCGCCGGGTCGACGATCGTGCTGCAGGGTCTGCACCGCACGTGGCCACCCCTGCAGGAGTTCACCCGCCGGCTGGTCGCGGAACTCGGGCACCCGGCCCAGGTCAACGCGTACATCACCCCGGCGTCCTCGCGCGGCTTCGACCCGCACTACGACGTGCACGACGTGTTCGTGCTGCAGATCGCCGGCGAGAAGCGCTGGGTCATCCACGAGCCCGTCCACGAACTGCCCTTCGCCGACGAGCCCTGGAGCGACCGGCGCGACGCGGTCGCCGCACGGGCTTCCGGCACCCCGGCGATCGACACCGTGCTGCGCCCGGGCGACGCGCTCTACCTGCCGCGCGGGTACCTGCACTCGGCGACCGCGCTCGGCGGCACCACCATCCACCTGACGATCGGGATGCCCGCCGTCACCCGGTCGGACCTGGCGCGGGTCCTCGTCGAACGGGCGCTCCGCTCCGACGCCCTGCGCGCGTCGCTGCCCCTCGGCGTCGACCTCGCTGACCCGGAGCAGATCGCGGCCGAGGTCCGGGCGGCCGCGGAGGACCTGGTCGCCGCGCTGACGACGACGGACGACCAGTCCGCCGCCGTCGCTGCCACCGTCGGAACGCGGTTCCGACGCTCCACGCGGCCCGAGCCCGTGCGGCCGCTGCACACGATCGAGTTCTCGGCAGCGCTGACCGGTGCCGACACGGTGCGCTGGCGTGACGGCCTGCCGACGGACGTCCGCATCGAGGGCACCCGGGTGGCGGTCGTCCTGCCGTCGGGGACCGTCCGGCTCCCCGCCGTCTGTTCCGAGGCGCTGCACGCGCTGACGGACGGCGACGGCCACCGTGTCGGCGCGCTGCCGGGGCTCGACGAGGACGACGCGGTCGTCGTCGTGCGACGGCTCCTGCGGGAAGGCGTGCTGGTACCCGCCTCGTGACCGAGTGGCGCCGCACCGGCCCGTCCGACCCCGGACGCCCCCGCTCCGGGGGCGGGCCGGCGTGCAGCGCGGGGTCACGGCTGCGCGACGAGGACGTGTCCGCGACGGCGTCGCCCGGCAGACGGTGGTTGCTCGTCGAGGTCGCCGGTGCCTGGGGCTGGAACGTGTGGACGGAGTCCCCCGTGCTCGACCCCGAGGTCGGCGCGGCGCTGGCGCGTCGGGTGCAGCACGCCGGCATGCGGATCCTGGCGGTGCGGCGACCCGGTCGGTCGCGCGGTTCAGGCCGGTGGCGGTGGGCCGTGGTCGATGCCGAACGCGCGACGACGCGGTGGGGCGAGGTCTCCGACCCGCGGCAGCTCCTGACCCTGCCGCTCGACGGCAGCACGGGGACCCCCTCGGACCAGGCCCTCTTCGCGGTCTGCGCGCACGGTCGACACGACGAGTGCTGCGCGGTCCGGGGTCGGTCCGTCGCCGAGCGCCTGTCCGGGGCCTACCCGGACGAGACGTGGGAGTGCTCGCACCTGGGCGGCGACCGCTTCGCCGCCACCATGATGCTCTTCCCGCACGCGGTCAACCACGGACGGGTCGACGAGCACGACCCCGTCGCGATCGCCGACGAGTACCTGCACGGCCGGATCGCACAGCAGGGCTTCCGCGGGCGAGCGACCCTGTCGCACGTCGAGCAGGCCGCCGTCGCCGCGGCGGTGCAGCACACCGGAGACACCCGACTCGAGGCGTTCCGACCGGTGGCGGCGACCGAGCTCACGACCGAGCCGGGCGGGTGGTCGGTCGATCTCTCGGCGCGGACCGACACGGCGGCGGAACCGCAGACGGACGCCGGCACCAGGACCATCCGGGTCCGGCTCGAGCACGTCCTGACCGGTCCGACGTTCACCACGTGCCGGGCGACGGTCGCGGTGGAGATCCCCCGGTTCGTCGTCCGGGACCTCACCGTGCTCGGCTGACGCGGGAGCGATGACAGCGCCCGCGGACGCCCGCGCCGACGACGCCGAGACGCCCGCGCGGACGACACCGAGGGACGACCGCACCGACGGATGCCCGCGCCGATGGATGCCCGCGCCGACAACGACAGAACTCCCGCCGGACGATGTCCGACGGGAGTTCTCGTGGTGACCCCAGCGGGATTCGAACCCGCGTTACCGCCGTGAGAGGGCAGCGTACTAGGCCGCTATACGATGGGGCCGCGGCAAGCATGTTGTCGGAATCGGAGGGTAGCCACCGTGGTGACCCCAGCGGGATTCGAACCCGCGTTACCGCCGTGAGAGGGCGACGTACTAGGCCTCTGTACGATGGGGCCGTTCCGACAACTCGACAAGTATGGCACAAGCCCCGCACGGTGCCAAAACGAGGCGTGTCGACCGGGTGCGCCGTCGGACGGACCGTCAGACGGTCATGGACTCCCCCGGCCGCAGCACGACGAGTTCCCCGGCGGGTTCGACGGCCTGCCGCAACCGGTCGACGTGCATCTCCAGGCCCACCTCGGACAGCGTGGCCTCGTGCACGGGGTAGGCGCGGCCCGGCGCGACCGCGGCGACGTAGTCCATCATCTCGGCCACCTTGAGCCACGGGGCACCGACCGGAGCGGCCAGCACCTCGACGGGGACACCCGGCACCGTCCAGCTGTCGCCGGGGTAGAACAGCCGCCCGTTGACCAGGACCCCGGTGTTGTCCACCACCGGGACGGACGAGTGGATGACGTTGTGCCGGGTGCCGTGGAACGTCAGGTCGAACGGCCCGACCGCGCGTCGCGCACCGTCCGAGACGACGTCCACGTGCACCGCAGCTCCGGCGAGCGCCCGTGCGACCCCGGCCGGACCGAACACCAGGGCGCCCGGGTTGGCCAGCAGGATCCGCTCCAGCTGCTCGGTCGTGACGTGGTCCGGGTGCTCGTGCGTGACGACGACCGCCACGACGCCGTCGACGTCGACCGGCCGGGTGAACCCGCCGGGATCGAGCACCAGTCGTGCACCGCGCTCCTCGACGACCTGGCACGCGTGTTCGAGCTTCGTCACCTGCATGCGGCTGAGCGTACGCGGCGCCGCCCCGCCCCGACCCGCCTGCCACCTACCGCGGCGCCGCCGTGGTCGCCCGCACCAGGAGCGTCGCCGGCGCCGGGGGCACTGGTACCGGCGCGTGGCCGTCGACCTCCGCGAGCACCGCCAGCGCCGCCGTCCGTCCCTGTGCCTCAGGGTCCTGCACGACGGTCGTCAGGCCCACGACCTCGCCGTACTCGTGCCCGTCGATCCCGATGACGGACAGCTCCCCGGGGACGTGCACGCCGAGCCGAGCGGCCGCCACCAGCACGCCCAGCGCCATCTCGTCGGAGGCACAGAACACGGCGGTGGGCCGGTGCGGACGGGGCACCGCCAGCAGTGCCGACCCGGCAGCGCAGCCACCGGCGAACGAGAACCGTCCGTCCACGAGCCACCCTGGCGGCACTGAGCAGCCCGCGGCGTGCATCGTCGCCAGGAACCCGTCCCGGCGCAGGTACGGCACGGCGACGTTCATCCCGGACTCGTCCTGACCGCCGACGTACGCGATCCGCCGGTGGCCGAGCCCGAGCAGGTGCCCGACAGCCAGACCGGCGACCCGCAGGTCGTCGACACCCACGTTGCGCAGCCCCGGTGCCGGTCCGCCGATGACGATCATCGGGTGGTTGCTGCCCTGCAGTTCGTCCCGCTCGGTCTCGTCGAGCACGAGCGACAGCAGCACGAGCGCGTCGACCCGGTGGCGCAGCATCGACCGCCGGAACGCCCGGTCCCGGTCCCCCAGCGGCCCGCCCAGGTTGTACAGCACCAGGTCGTGGCCCGCCCGACGCAGTTCGGCGTCGATCCCGCCGAGGGCCCTGACGTAGAACCAGCGGTCGATGACCGGCAGGACCACCCCGACGGCGCGCTGTCGGCCGGTGGCCAGGCCGGCCGCCGCCGAGCTCGGCACGTACCCGAGTTCGGCAGCGACCCGCTGCACCTGGTCGATGGTCGCGTCGGCGACCGACGGCAGGCCGCGCAACGCCCGGGACACGGTCGCCTTGGACAGGCCGGTGACGGTCGCGATCTCCTGGATCCCCACCGGACGACCCGCCCGACCGTCAGCGGTGCGCGCGGCGGTCGTCGACGCCGGCGGACGCGGTCCTCCGGAGCACGCGCACCCGCCACCGGTGGAGGACGACCACCGCCAGCACGCAGGCCAGCAGCGTCAGCGCCCACCCGAGCGCCGGACGCCCCGTGAGCTCGCAGAACACCGTCACGAGCAGGAACGCGACGCCGAAGAACCCGACGAAGCCCATGGCCTCCTCGATCGGTGCGACCGGGGTCCGAGGAGCACGCAGCGCCATCGCCCGTCAGCCCTTCACGCCGCCGGCGGTCAGGCCGGCCACGATGCGTCGCTGGAACACGAGCACCAGGATCACGAGCGGGATCGTGACGATCGTCCCCGCGGCCATCACCGCGGTGTACGGCTCCTGGTGCGGCTGGGTGCCGGCGAACGACGCGATCGCGACGGTCACCGGCTGGGTGGCGTCCGACGACAGCTGCGACGAGATGAGGTACTCGTTCCAGCTCGAGATGAACGCCAGGATCGCCGTGGTGAACACGGCCGGCGCGGCCAGCGGCAGGATGATCCGCCGGAACGCCTCCACGCGCGTGCACCCGTCGATGCGCGCCGCCTCTTCCAGGTCCCACGGCATCTCGCGGAAGAAGCTCGCGAGCGTGTAGACGGTGAGCGGCAGCACGAACGAGATGCTCGGCAGGATCAGCGCCTGGTAGCTGCCCATCCACCCGATGTCCGTGAAGAGCTGGAACAGCGGCGAGATGAGGGCGACGCCCGGGAACATCGACGCGGCCAGGATCGCGCCGGCGATGAGCGACTTGCCCTTGAACTCGAGCCGGGCCAGCGCGTAGGCGGCGCTCGTGCCGACGAGCAGCGCGATGATCGTCACGACACCGCCGATGAGCAGGCTGTTGAGCAGCGCCCGCCCCAGGTGGTTGCCCAGCGCGGTGGAGAACGCCGTCGTGTAGTTGTCGAGCGTCACGTGCGTCGGCCACGGGGTGGCGTCGAACGTGAAGCCGACGTCCCGGAAGCTCGTCACGACCATCCAGTAGAACGGCAGCAGGCACCAGACCGCGATGACGACGGCCTGCACGGCGGTGCGGACGCGGGGGCCGGTGTCGCGCTTGACGCGGACGTCAGCGCGGTCGATCGACCGCTCGCGGGTGCGGGTCGTGGACCGTGGCCGGTCGGCTGCGAGGGTCACTTGAGTTCACCCTTCTGCTGTGCTGCCTGCGTCTGCACGACGTTCGCCCCGAGGAAGCGGACGAACAGGAAGGCGACGATGAAGATGACCAGGAACGTGATGGTCGACAGGGCGGACGCCGAGTTGAACCCCTGCCGGATCTGGTCCACGACCAGGATGGACAGCGTGGTCGTGGCGTTGCCGGAACCACCGCCGCCGCCGGTGAGGATCGCGGGGAGGTCGTACATGCGCAGCGCGTCGAGCACGCGGAACAGGACCGCGACCATGAGCGCGGGCTTCAGCAGCGGCAGGGTGATCAGCCAGAAGCGCTGCAGGGTGGACGCGCCGTCCATCTTGCCGGCCTCGTAGACGTCCTCGGGGATCAGCTGCAGCCCCGCCAGGATCAGCAGCGCCATGAACGGGGTGGTCTTCCAGGTGTCGGCGATGATGACCGCCCACCGGGACGCCCACTCGCCGCTGGTCCACAGGATCTGGTGCCCGATGACGTGGTTGAGCACGCCGTTCGCGTCGAAGATGAAGTACCAGAGCTTGGCGGTGACGGCGGTGGGGATGGCCCACGGCACCAGGATCGCGGCGCGGACCAGAGCACGGCCCCGGAAGTTCCGGTTCATGATGATCGCCATCCACACGCCGATCACCGTCTCGAAGGCGACGGTGACGATGGTGAAGAAGACCGTGTTGCCCATCGACACCCAGAACTGCGAGCCGAGGCTGCCAGGCGGGCAGGTGACGTTGCCGCACTGCTGGCCGAGCCAGTGCGCGTAGTTCGTGACGCCCGCGAAGCCGCCCTGCACGAACAGGCCCGTCGCCTTGTCGAGCCCCTGGTCGAGCTGGAAGGACTGGATGACGGCGCTGACGACGGGGTAGCCGATGACGATCGCCAGCAGGACGATCGTCGGGCCGATCAGGTACACGGCCCACCGGCCGTGCTCGGCGTTGAGTCCGCCGCGGCGTCGCTTCTGCGGTTCGAGCCCACTGGGGTTCGGGATCGCTGCGGGGATCTCTGTTGCTGCTGACACGGACGGCCTCCTTGCCGGTGTCGGGACACGAGTGGGGCCGGACGGGAGGCTCGTGGCGGGGCCGCCACGAGCCTCCCGTCCGATGCGGCGTGAGCCGCGTCGACCAGGGTCGCTAGTTGCTGCTGCTGGTCGCCGACTTCAGGGCGGCTTCCATGTCCTTCATGGCCTCGTCGACGCTCTTGGAGCCCTTGAGCGCGGCGTAGGAGTTGTCCTGGATCGCCTTGGTCACGGCCGGGTAGAACGGCGTGACCGGTCGGGGCTCCGCACTCTGGATCGACTTGAGCAGGGTGGGCAGGTACGGCAGCTTGCTCGTCAGGTCGCTGTCCGTGTAGAGGTCGCCGACGACCGGCGCGAGCGAGCCCTGCGTCGCGAAGAACTTCTGCGTCTCGTTCGACTCCAGGAACTCGAGGAAGTCGTGCGCGGTCGCCTTGTGCTTCGAGTAGACGCTGATCGCCGCGTTGTGCCCGCCGAGCGTGGACGCACCGACGCCGTCGGCGCCGGGGATCGGGGCGATGCCGAAGGTGTCCTTGACCTTCGACGCGCCGTCGGTCTTCGCCAGGCTGTAGACGTACGGCCAGTTGCGGAGGAACAGCAGCTTGCCGTCCTCGAACGCGGTGCGGCCCTGCTCCTCCTGGTAGGTGATCGCCTCGGCCGGGATGTTGCCGTCCTTGAACGCGTCGACCAGGTTCTGCAGGCCCGCCTTCGCCTTCGACGTGTCGACGTCCGGCGCGCCGCCCTTCGTCAGGATCGAGCCACCGGAGCCGTTGACGGCCTCGGAGGCGTTCACGGTCAGGCCCTCGTACTTGGCGAACTGGCCGGCGTAGCAGCCGATGCCGTTGTCCTTCGCGATCTGGCAGTCGTCCATCATCGCCGACCACGTGGTCGGCGGGGTCTTGACGAGGTCCTTGCGGTAGTAGAGCAGCGCGCCGTCGGAGGTCTGCGGCGCCGCGTAGAGCGTGTTGTTGTACGTGGCCGTCTTGACCGTCGAGGGCAGCAGCTTCGACGTGTCGATCGCCATGTCGCCGGTGAGCGGCACGAGCCAGCTCTTGGCGGCGAACTCGGCGGTCCACACCACGTCGACGTCGACCACGTCGTAGCCGTCGTCCTTCGCCTGGAAGTGCTGGACGAGGTCGTCGTGCTGCTGGTCGGCCTGGTCGGACTGCTCCTTGAACGTGACCTTCTCGGACCCGTGCGCCTTGTTCCACTTGGCGATCAGCGGTCGGACGACGTTCGAGTTGTCCTTGCCCTGGACGTACGTGATCGGGCCGCGGCTGTCCTGCCCGGACTTCGCGGCGTCGGAACCGGAGCCGCCACCGGAGCAGCCGGCGAGGGCGAGGCCGAGCACGGCGATCCCCGCCACGGATGCGAGTCGCACCTTCGCGCGTGTGTTGTCCACAGTGATTGTCTCCTCATCGAGATCACCAGGAGTCGCCGGCCGACGTGCGGTCGGCGCTCCCTGGAGCAGGCGACGCTGCCTGCTGGGAGGTGAAGCTACGCCCGGGTCCGGGTCGGCGCAACCGGTTGCATCGGGTCCGTGACCTGAGCGTGACCTTCGGACTTCCGGTGACTTCCTGGGTGAGCGCTCACCCGTCATCACCGGGGACGCCCCCGCTCCGCAGCGGCAACTGCGGTGTCCCGCATGATCCCCGCCACGGTGCCGGTGCCGCATTGTGGGGCGTCGGAGCCGACCGTAGCGTCCCCGACATGGCCTCCCTCTCCGCCGTCAACGTCCCCGGACCCCGACGCGTCATCGGCGTCAACCTCGACGGTCCGCTGCCCGAGCTCGTCGCCGACGAGACCGGTTCGTCCGCGCTCGTCATCGGCTACCGCGACGGCTACCCGGTCACCACGCTCGACGTCATCCTCACCGACGACCCCGCGGACGCCACCCGAGCGCTCGCGCCCCTGGTCGACACGATGGTCGAGGCCGGCGCGTTCGACGACCACGCCCCGGTGTCCGACGACGACCTGCCGACGATCTCCGTCGTGGTGTCCACCGTGGTGGACCGCGTCGAGGACCTCGGCAAGCTCCTCGACGTCCTCGAGCACCTCGACTACCCGCGGCACGAGGTCGTCCTCGTCGACAACCGCGTCCGCGTCCCCGACATCGACGCCCTCCCGGCACTGCTCGAGGGCCGCGACGTCCGCCTGGTCACCGAGCGGCGCCCCGGGCTCTCGGCCGGGCGCAACGCCGGTGTCGCAGCGGCGACCGGCGAGGTCATCGCGTTCACCGACGACGACGTCCGCGTCGACCCGCAGTGGCTCCGCGCGATCGGCGAGCGGTTCGTCCGCGAACCGGGGCTGGACGCCGTGACGGGCGTGATCCTGCCCGTCGAGCTCACCACGCCCGCACAGATCTGGTACGAGGCGTACTACGGCGGCTTCAGCGCCGAGCGGACCTTCTCGCCGGTGACGATCGTCCCGGACGACGTGCAGGGTGCGATGCGCCACGCCCGTGTCTCGGCGGTGCGTCCCGACGGCACGGTGCGCAAGCACTTCGCGGTCTACGGCATCGGCGCGTACGGCGCGGGCGCGAACATGGCGTACCGGCGCTCGCTCATCGAGACCGTCGGCGGCTTCGACACCACGCTCGGCGCCGGCTCCCCCGCACGCGGCGGCGAGGACCTTGCGATGTTCATCGAGACGCTCTGGCGGGGCGGACGCATCGGGTTCGAACCGCACGCGGTCGTGCACCACCGGCACCGCCAGACGATCGAGGACCTGCACAAGCAGCTGCACGGCAACGGCGTCGGGTTCACCGCGCTGATGTGCGCGCTCGCCGCCAAGGACCGACGGCACCTGACCGTCCTGGCCCGGCTCATGCCGCTCGCTGCGAAGGTCAAGGCGAAGCAGATGGCATCGCGCCTGGCGGGTCGTCGTGACGCGGCGACCGAGACGACGACCGACGCATCCCAGACGAGTCTCCCCCGGTCGCTGGCGTACCACGAGCTCCGCGGCTTCCCGGCCGGGCCGGCGGCCTGGTTCCGCAGCCGTCGGCGCTGGCGCGACGTCGAGGCCGGGCGCTTCCGCGGGTAGCGCGGACGCCCCTGAGCGTGCGGGGCGGCAACGGTGCCGCCCCGCACCACGAAACGGACACAGCACCACGGGATCCCGTGGTGCTGTGTCCGTTTCGTGGTCCCGTGGGGGCACGGAGCGCGCCGGGCGCAGCGCGTTGAGCGCATCGCGCCGAGCGCCGCGCGGCCTACGCGCGGGAGCGCAGGCGCCCGAGCACGTAGCGCCACGGCCCGCCGAGCGCGGCGACGAGCTCGACGCGCTTCAGCCCGGCCGTCGCCGCGCGGAACTCGTCATCGACGGGCCACCCCGCCGCGGCGGACACCGCCGTCGAGACCTGGTCGGCGTTCCCCTGCCCGAGTGCCCCGAGCTGGCGGAGCGCACCGACGGCCCGACGGAGCACCGCCACGGCGGTCCGCGGCCGGGTCATGAGCTTCGCGACCCACGCGCCGAGCCCGGTGCCGTACCCGAGTGCCTGGGCACGCAGGGCCTCGCGGTCGGAGCGGTGCCGGTGCCACACGAACGCCGACGGCTCGACGGCCAGCCCGCCTCCGGAGAGCAGCACCCGCGTGAACAGGTCGGGGTCCTCGCCGGCGCGCGACGGCGTCCCCGGCCCGAGTGCGACGTCGAAGCCGCCGAGGGCGAGGGCCGCGGTGCGTCGGAGCGACATGTTCGCGCCGGTGCCGAACGCGCCGACCGAGAACGGGAAGAGCGGCAGGTCCGCCGGCGGTGCCGACGTCCGGAACACCCGGCGGTCGAGGTTCCGCGCCCAGGTCACCCGCTCGTCGAAGTAGCGCTGCGTCGGGTTCCGGAGCTCACCGCTCGGCACCAGACCGGTCACGCAGACCACGTCGGCGTCGCGCGCGTACGCGTCGGCGAGCGCCGCGAGCCAGTGCCGGTCGACGACGACGTCGTCGTCGACGAAGGCGACCACGGCACCGGAGGCGAGGGCGAGACCGGCGTTCCGTGCGCGTGAGACGCCGGGTCGGGCCTCCAGGACGTAGTGCAGCCGGTCGTCCCGGAACGACGCGACCACGTCGCGGGTCGCGGTGGTGGTCGGCGCGTTGTCGACGACGAACACCTCGAAGTCGTCGTGTGCGGACGCGAGCACCGAGGCGACGCACCGGCGGACGTCCTCCGGGCGGTCGCGGGTGCCGATGACGACCGACATGCGACCGGTCGGGTCCCCCTGCGGGGTGGCCGGGAGGCTCGTGGCACGCAGGGCGCGCAGCGCCGGTCCCAGCTCGGCCGGGTCCACGTCACCGCTCGCGTCGACCGCGACGTCGACGAAGCCGGCGACCTCGCGGCCGTCGCGGACGAGCAGCCGGGCGCGGTCGAAGCCGTCCGCCCCGGCGAGCTCGACGACGGACGCGGCGAGCGCCGCGGGCCGGTCGATCGCCCCGACCCAGGCGGCGCCGGCCCAGCTGGGGGCGTCCGGCGAGGGCATCGCGGGGGTGATCGTGAGCACGCGGGACGCGGTGGCCTGGTGGTCGGTCATGACCCGATGGTCCGACAGCGTCCGACGGCGACGCAACGACCGGTACCGGCCCGTGCGGCGAGCCCCGTCCCTCTTGCGGTTTGCCGCCAGTGACCAGGCGTTTCACCCTAGGATCGTGGGGACGACCCGGCGGCAGCACGCCGGGCACGAGGAGGACGCATGCCGCCAGGCCCCGGGACCGAGTTCGGAGCGGTCCTCCCGTCGGAACAGACGGTCGTCTCGGTCGACACGGCGACCTGCGTCTGCGGTCACGAACAAGCGGCACACGAGCACTACCGGCCGGGCTCGGACTGCGCGCTCTGCGACTGCCCGAAGTACCGTCGCCAGCGCTGATCCACGGACGTCTCGGCCCCCGGGTGCGGGAAACCGCCGCTTCCCCGCAGAGGCCCCTGACTCGCCTTGTCCGCCCCGGAACGGCGCGGTTAGCGTCGCGTCCATGGCCATCTCACCCGCGGCTCCCGCGTGCATCGTCCTCGCCCACGAGGACCCTGCGCACGTCCGCCGACTCGTCGAGGCGCTCGACCCCTTCCCGGTCTTCCTGCACTGCGACGTGCGGACCCCGGAGTCGGTGTTCCGCGCCATGACGGACGGCCTGCCGGAGCGGGTCCGCGTGCTGCCGCGGATCGCGACCGGTTGGGCGCGCTGGGAGAACGTCGAGGCCGAGCTCGCCGGGTACCGCGCCGCGCTGGCGGAGACGGACGCGTCCCACGTGGCCGTCCTGACCGGGAGCGACTACCCGCTCGCCAGCTCCGGGGAGATCTCCGCGCTGCTCGAGGCACACCGGGACGACTCGTTCGTCGACGTGCACCCGCTGCCGTTCGCGGCGTGGGGGCGCGACGGCGGTGTGGCACGGATGCGCTTCCGGCACTGGGCGTGGCGGAAGCACATGCTGCGGCTGCCGGTCCCGCGCCGGGTCCCCCGCGACGTGGTGTTCGCCGGTGGCTCGCAGCTCAAGGTCCTCGCCCGGCACCACGCCGCGGACGTCGTCGCCGTGGTCGACCAGCGGCCCGACCTGGTGCGCTTCTGGCGTCGCACCTGGATCGCCGATGAGACCTTCGTCCCCTCGGTGCTCAACACACCGAGTCTGGTCCCCGGGTTCGCCGAGGAGCACGTGCCCCACGCCCTGTGGTGGATCGGGTGGGACGGGACCGCGATGAAGAGCCCGCCGTGGCTGACGACCGCCGATGCCGGACGGGTGCTCGAGCGCCGCACCGCGTCGGACGTCGACCTGCCGCACGTGTTCGCACGCAAGTTCTCCACCGAGCGCAGCTCCGACCTGCTCGACGTCATCGACGGTGCGTTCGGTCTCCGCCAGCACGCCCCGCGGACCGCCGGCGCACCGGTC
This sequence comes from Curtobacterium sp. MCLR17_007, assembly GCF_003234655.2. Taxonomy (NCBI): domain Bacteria; kingdom Bacillati; phylum Actinomycetota; class Actinomycetes; order Micrococcales; family Microbacteriaceae; genus Curtobacterium; species Curtobacterium sp. MCLR17_007. The sequence goes on from NZ_CP126271.1 coordinate 2,340,841, forward strand.
GGCGCGGTCGGGGAGGTCACCCCGTGACGCTCCCCCCGCAGACCCGCCGCGAGGCCCGAGCCGCGCGTGAGGCCGAGGCCTCGGCGGTCGCCGTGACCCCGGACCCGTCCGAGCCGGCGGTCGAGCCGGTGCCGGAAGCCCTCGACACCGGCTCGGTCGCCGTCCGCAAGGGGTCGTCCGTCCTGTTCGGCCGCGGCCTGCTGTACGTCGTCGTGTGGTCGATGCAGCTCGTCGTCTCCTCGCTCATCTCCCCAGTCCTCGCGCACCTGATGCCGCCCGCCGAGTTCGGCGTGCTGGCGTCCGCGATCGCGCTGTACCAGGCACTCGTGGTCCTCGCGGTCATCGGGATGGACCAGGCGTCCGTGCTGCAGCGCGCCGAGGACGGCGACGACCGCAAGGCCCGTGGGCTGATGGCGGTCGGCATGGTCACCGCCAGCCTGGTCACGGTCCTCGCCCTGACCACGATCCCGGTGTGGGGCGACGCCGCCGGCTTCATCGGCAACCACCCGCTCCTGCTCGTCGCCGTGCTCTGGACGGGCCCGGCCGCCATCGTGCAGATCTCCCTGGCACTGCTCGTCGCCCAGGACCGCATCAAGGTGTTCGCGCTGACCAGCCTGCTGTCCTCGATCGGCGGCTCGATCATCGGGCTCGGGCTCCTGACGTGGGTGCAGGCCGACGCGACGACCTACGCCTGGGGCGGCGTCGTCGCCCAGGTTGCGGCGATGGTCATCGGGATCACGGCGACCCGCCCCCGCTTCGCCGGCCTGTTCGACACCCGCACCATGCGCCGTGCGTTCCGCCTGGGCATCCCGATCACCCTCGGCAACCTGTCGTACTTCGTGCTCAACGTCGGCGACCGACTGGTGGTCCAGCGGCTGCTCGGCCCCGACGAGGTCGCCCGGTACCAGATCGCCTACGTCGTCGGCTCGGCGGTCATCCTCCTGCTGACGTTCACGAACAACGCCTGGGCGCCGCACTTCGCCGCTGTCCGCGACGCCGTGGCCCGCCGGCAGCTCGCCATGCACTCCCGCGACGAGCTCTACCGGCTCCTCGCGCCCGTGCTGCTCGCCGTGACGCTGGTGTCGCCGGTCGCCCTGCCGATCCTCGCGCCGGCGTCGTACCGGGTCCAGGAGCTCACCGTCGTCGTCTTCGTCGTCGCGATCACCGCCTTCCCGGTCGTCGCGAGCGGCGCCACCGGCCGGCTGCTGCTCGTGGAGCGCCGCGGCGTCGCCGTCGGTGTGATCGCCGCGATCGCGGGCGCCGTGAACATCGGCGCCAACCTGGTCTTCGTGCCGATCATGGGCATCGCGGGTGCCGCGGTGGCCACGGTCATCGCGTACGTCGTCCTCGCCGTGCTCCAGCAGGCAGCACTCCCCGACCGCCGCGAGTGGCGCGGTCCGGACCTCCGACTCGTTCTGACCGTCGCGGTCTCGCTCGGCATCGCCGGCGTGTCGGTCTTCGTGCCGCAGGACGCCCTCTGGAACTGGGTCCGGGTCGCCGGCGTCCTCGCCTGTGTGCCGTGGTTCTTCACCCGGCTGCGCGCCGCCCGCGGGAGCGCGGCATGAGCCGGGTCGACGGCTCGGCGACGACGCCGGACACCGCCGCACGCCGACCGCTGCGCGTCGGGGTCGTCACGAACGGTCTCGCGATCACGGGCGGCGTGGAGCGATGCGTCCTCGAGGACACCCGTGACCTGGTCGCCGCCGGCCACGACGTCACCGTGTGGCACCGTCCCGTGCCCGCCGGACGTGACGACGACGGCCACGCCGCCTTCGAGCGCCTCGGCGTCCGCCTGGTCCGTGCCGACGACTACCGCTTCGGCGTCCGCACCGCGATCCGGGACGCCGCACGCTTCGCCCGCCAGGGACTCCGGATGCGCCGGGCGCGACTCGACGTCCTCTGGCTGAACCGTCCGGAGTTCCTGCCCTTCGGGCGGGTCGTGTCGTTGGCGTCGGGCGTGCCCCTCGCGGTGCACCTGCACCACGCACCGAACTACCGCCGCCTCGGCCCCATCGCTGGTGGTCGCACCCGGTACTTCGCCGTCTCGCACGCGATGGCGCGCGCGTGGTCCGCCGTCGGCGTCCCTGCCGACCGGATCACCGTCGTCTCGAACGGCGTCGACACCACGGCGTTCCCGCCGCCGTCCCGACAGGACGTGCGCTCGGCGCGCGCCGCCCTCGGCATCGACGAGGCCACGCCCACGGTCCTGTACTACGGCCGGCTCACGCGGGCGAAGGGCGTACTGGCCGTCCTGGAGGCGTGGGGTCGCGTCCTCACGTCCGCTGCGGCCCGCGTCCCGGTCACCGTCCCGGCCGCCCCCGCTCACCCGCGCACGGCACCGCTCCTGGTGCTCGCCGGCGCGCTGCCGGACGAGGAGGCCGACGACGTCCGTCGCGCCGTCGCCGCGCTGCCCGTCGGCTCCGTCCTGGTGGTGCCCGAACGGGACGACGTCGTCCCGTTGCTGCACGCCGCGGACATGGTCGTCGCGCCCTCGCTCGAGCCGGAGGGGTTCGGCCGGGTCGTCGTCGAGGCGATGTCGACGGGTCGACCCGTCGTCGCCGCGGCCTCCGGGGGCACGGGCGAGATCCTCTCCGACGAGTGGGCGCGGTTCACAGTCAACCCGTCCGACGTCGACGCCCTGGCGGAGCGCGTGCTCGACACCCTCGACGAGGCCGTGCTCGACCCGACGCTCGGCGAACGGTGCCGCGCGTGGGTCCGCGGGCGGTACGACCGTGCGCAGCACGTCACCGCGCTGCTGGGGGCCCTGGACGACGCAGCCCGCTGACCGCAGCGACTTCGGCGGGGCCGTGCCGTGCCTCCCGTCGCCGGTCCCGGCCCGAGCCGTCCGAGCGGTCCGAGCGGTCCGAGCGGTCCGAGCGGTCCGAGCGGTCCGAGCATCTCGACCTGACCGGTCGGCTCAGCTGCGACCCTGCGGGACGTCGATCGTGATCCAGTCGATCAGGAGCGACCCCTCGGCGTCCGCCGGCGGGTGCCCGTCGTTCGACCCGGCCTGCACGACCAGGTGCATGCGCGCCGTCGGGATGTCCTTGTCGGTGCTGCCCACGAGCTCGTCGTCGACGAAGAACGACATGCGGTCGGGCTTCCACTCGATCGTGTAGGTGTGCCAGTCCTCGAGCGACGCGCTGGTCTGCTCGTGGACGCACTTCTGCGCGGGGTCCGCCAGGCAGTGGACGTTGAGGAACGCGGGGGCGCCGAGGGCGCCCTCCGGGAAGTCCACCTCGCCGTCTGACCACTTGTTCTCGTCGCTCCACAGCAGCACCGCGACGCCGAACCCGTCGACCGGGTCGCTCTTCATCCGGATGCTGTAGCGGCCCGAGGTCTGTCCGCCCCACCTGCCGTCCACGAGCGGGACGATGCCGCCGGCCAACGGGGTCCCCGCGGCCGTCGTGCCGAGGTGCATGTCGAGCAGCCCATCGTGTGCGCTCAGCACGGACGACTGGTACCGCCCCGTCCCCGCCGTGTCCGCGAAGCCGTGGTAGACCGAGAACCGGTCGCCGTAGCCGGCCTCGAAACGGCCGGCCGGCGTGTCGTCGTCGAAGTCCTCGGAGAACACCCGGTTCCATCCGCTGCGCTCGCTCGTCGGCATGCGCTCTCCGCTCGGGTCGGGACTGCTGCCGGTCAGGGCGGTGGCGGAACCGGCAACGATGCCGGCCACGACCACCAGGGAGCCGACCGCGACGGCGATGCGGCGTCCGGTGCGGCTGAGCGGGGTCCGGTGTCGACCGAGTCCTGCGCCGTGGGCCACCCCGGCGCCGTGCGCGGCCGACGCCTCCGCCGCCAGGGGCGGGGCGTCGGCCTGCTCGGTGCTCATCGCGCCACGGTCACTCGGCCGCGTGGCGGAGGCCGGCGGGGGTGAGCTCGTACATCACGGTCGTGCCCTCGGACCAGACGGGCTCCCAGTACGGCGACGCGGCCATTGCCCTCGCCAGCTCCTGGTAGTGCGCGTCGGTCTGGTAGCCGTACCGCTCGCCGTACGCACCGAAGGGCTCGGCGACCAGCGCGTAGTACTTTGTGGCCGGCCAGTTGTCGACGAGCTTCGTGGTGATGTCGTCCACGTCCTTCGTCGGGTCGTAGGCGCCGGTCGGGTCCTGGTACTTCGTGAGCGCCTCACGGGACAGGTACCCCACGTCGAAGTACCGTGCACCCGTGTTGCTCGGGACCGCGATCGACGAACCCGTCAGCAGCATCACGGAGCCCTTCGGGGCGGTCTTGTCGTACACCTGCGTGGCGGCCGACTCGCTGCGCGTCGGCACGCGGTTCCAGTCGAGCGCCGTCTGCCCGAAGGCCCCGACTCCGACCAGGACCGCGACACCCGCGGCAGCGACGACGACCTTGACCGCCGTCGGGCGCATCGCACCCCGGACCATCGACCCGACCCAGGCCAGACGACCGGCCGGCGACGGGAGTCCCGCTGCCAGGATCGCGATCCACGGGGTGGCGAACAGGACGACGCGGAAGATGCCCTCCTGGCCGTAGTTCGTCGCGACGAGCAGCGAGATCGGGCTGGCTGCGGCGACCAGGAGCGCCCAGTGCAGGCGGTCCCGGCGCAGCACCACCGTCAGGAGGGCGACCAGGCCGATCACGACGAGCGCCGCGGCGGGGACGTCGAACGCCAGACGGGTGACGAGGGGCTGTGCGAACACGGTCTCGTCGTGCGACGGCGGCTGCACGTTCTGCAGCACCTTGCCGACCGCGCCGAGCGACAGGAACTTGTCGAGGACGCTGCCGTTGAGCACCGCGAACACCACGGCGGGCACCAGCACGACGAGCGGCAGCCACCACGGACGGACCAGCTTGAAGACCACGAGCACCACGAGTGCCGCGACCGTCAGGTACGGGGAGATCTGGTGGGTGACGGCCAGCACGATGCTGATCGCGGCGATCGCCACGATGCGGGACAGCCCGGTCGCCCGTGCCCGGAGCACGGAGCGGTTGCCGCCGTCCGCCCCGGTCACGACCGCGGTCCGCAGCGGACCGGTGGCGAGGACGAGGATCGTGATCGAGAGCAGGATGCCGACGGACTGGGGCGAGAAGTACGTGGTGTTGAGCGACCCGGTCATCGCCGTCAGGAAGGCGGCGATCCACGGTCGGCGGACTCCGAGCAGCCAGTTCGACGCGAGCACGCCGACCGCGATCACGGTGGCGAACGCCAGCAGCACGGGGACCCAGGCGGCGATGAGCATCGCGTTCACGATCCCGGCGACGTCGGCCACCCAGGCGCCGCCGGCGAACAGGCCGGACCACGTCTGGAAGATGTCGGCGGCGGGGTTCGTGCCGCCCCAGCGTCGGATGTACTCGATCACACCGACGTGCCGCGCTGCCGCCATCACCGTGGGCATGCCGTAGGTGATGGCCTGCGCCAGCTGGATGGTCCCGCCGAGCACGACCACGGGCACGGCGACGCCCACGCCGCGGACGAGTGCGACGACGGCGGCGAGGACGACGATCGCGAGCCCGATGACCAGGCCCGGGCCGAGGGAGCCGAACAGGCCGTCGCGCACCGGGTCGCCGATGTGGGTGAGTGCCGTGACGACCACGATCACCAGGCCGAGGAGGGACACCGCCGTGGCGTTCGTGGTGTCCCATGCGGCGCGAGCCAGCTCGGCCATGGGCATCAGACTCGACCGCCGGAGTTCGGCCACGTCACGCGGCACGGCGACGGCGATCGCGAGCGCGGTCAGCACCACCACACCGACGAACGGCACCACCGGGTCCCAGATGTGGGCCGTCGCCATCGTGTAGCCGATCGCGATGGTGCCGATGATCGACCCGGTCACCGCGAACACGGCGAAGCGCGCGAGCGGCATCGGACGCAGCAGCAGCAGGGGCGCGACGCCGAGCAGGGCGAAGAGGAACACCGCGACGGCGCTCGCGCGGAGCGTCGGGAGTCCGGCCAGGCTGCCGACGGCCGCCGTGACGAGCGTCGCGACGACGAGCGCCGCAGCCAGCAGACGGGTGACGGGGCCCATCGCGGCGCCGGCAGCGGGCGGCTGCGCAGGCGCTGCGGTCGCCAGACCACGCTGCAGTTCGTGTCGACCGCGCGCGGTGCGGTCGATGGTGCCCGCGCCGCCGATGCGCTCACGCAGGGCGAGGAACGGAGCGACGGCGACCGAACGACGCTCGACCGCGCGCAGACGACGACGGGTCGCCGCGAACTCGCTGTCGACGACGTCCGCCTCGGACGAGCCGTCGACGGCCTCCACCCGGTCGCCCTGCTCCAGGCCGAGTCGCGCGAAGGCGCTGAGCGCTCCGGGGGCGGCGTCGACTGAGGCGGCGAGCGTCTCGCGGTCGAAGGCGTTCTTGGTCATCCATGCTCCGAGTCCGTGGCCGTTGGCGGCGGCGGCACGGCGGAGCGACGCCACGTCGTCCGCCGTTCGCTGCCACGCGATGGCGGCCGGTTCGACCGCGATCGCGGAACCCGCGAAGAGCAGTCGGGTGAAGAGGTCGAGGTCGTCGCCGCCACCGACGCGGGTGCCCGGTCCGAAGGCGGTGTCGAACCCGCCGATCCGGAGGACGGTCGCGCGGCGGACGGCGAGGTTCGCGCCGGTGCCGTAGGCGGACGCGGCGAAGGGGTGCAACGGCAGGTCGTCGGGGGCGTCGTCGAGCCGGAACACGCGGCGGCGGACCGTGCGGGCGGCCGCGGTCCGGTCGTCATGCCAGCGCTGGGCGGGCGTCCGGAGTTCGGCGCTCGGCACCAGCCCGGTGACACAGGCCACGTCGGGGTCGGCAGCGAACGCGCTCGCGATGGCGTCGAGCCACCCGGCGTCCACGATCGCGCCCTCGTCGACGAAGGCGACGACGTCCCCCGAGGCAGCGAGCAGCCCGGCGTTCCGTGCGGCAGCCAGTCCGCCGGCGGGGGCAGCGACCGTGGTCACCGAACGCCCGTCGATCGTCACGACCGCGTCGTCACCGGCGTCCGCTGCGTGCGAGACCACGACGACGTCGAAGGAGTCGTACCGGCAGGCCAGGACGGAGCGCATGGTCTCCCCTGAGGCGCCGTCGGTGCAGAGCACCACGGTCACGGACGGCAGCATCTGATCTGCTGCCGGCTGTGCCGGTGCGGGCCGGACGGCCTGGGTGGCCATCGGGCGGATCGCACGCTGGAGCGCGCGGACGTCGACGGTCGCTCCGATGCGGCGACGCTCGGTCACGTCGGCCTCGACGAACCCCAGGGGCTCACCGTTGTCGCGGACGAGCAGCCGGGCGCGCCGGTACCCCTCGGCACCGTCGAGGGCGATGACGTCGCGGTGGCTCGAGGCGTGCACGTCCGCGCGGTCGATCTCGCCGACCCACAGGGCGCCGTCCCACGTGGGGAACAGCGGCCCGGTGACGATCGGCGAGACGACCATCGCGAGGGTGGCCCGGCTCACGGCGCGCCGACCGTCTGGGTGGGCATCGCGACGGGTGCCGGTGCGGCGACGACGACACCGCCCAGGAACCGACCGACGGCGTAGCCGGTCACGGTGCCGAGGACGGTCGTGACGATCGCGACCGCACGGGTCCCGCCACCGCGACCGAGCCGGCCGAGCTCGCGGAACAGCGCCTTCGGCAGCACCGTCGTCAGGTACGTCGACTCGCTCGACAGCGAGTCCTTCGCACCGACCCGGCGGGCCAGCACGGCCTTCGAGATGCCCTCGTAGTAGCTCCGACGGCGGACGTAGCGCATGGTGACGCGGTCCGGCGAGACCCGGTGCGACACGTTCGACCGCGGCTCGAAGCGGATCCGCGCCGTCGGGTCGGCCTGCGCGATCCGGATGCAGAGCTCCGTCTCCTCGCAGCCGAGCGGCTGGTTGCCGACCCGGCCGATGCCCGACCGGAACCCGCCGGCGGCCAGCAGCACGTCACGGCGGAACGCCATGCTCGAGCCGATCACGTTGCGGACGTCACCGGGTTCGGTGGGGAGGCCGGTGTAGCTGCAGCCGACGATCCAGAGCAACTCCGCCGGGTACGGTCCGGCACCGGTCGCCGTGGGCCAGGACGGGGTGGCACGGCCGCCGACGCCGACCACGGACGGCAGTGAGAGTGCCTCGACCAGGTGGGCGAGCCAGTCGTCGTCCGCGGTCGCGTCGTCGTCGAGGAAGCCCACGACGTCCGACTCAGCCAGGGCCACGCCGGTGTTCCGGGCGCCGGACAGGCCGCGGTCCTCGGCGTTCTCCACGACGCGCAGCTCCGGCCAGCGGGCCTTCGCACGGAGGTAGAGCTCGGGCTCGTGGTCGATGACGACGATGACCTCGGTGGCGTGGGGCTGGCGCTTGGCCGACTCCACGGAGTCCTGCAGGTCGCCCCAGCGCTGCTGGGTGTACGCGCAGATGACGACCGCGACGGTCGGCGCGCTCACGCGGCTTCCTCGTCGAGCGCCGGGACGGGCGTCGGGACGGAGCGGGTGGTCACCGGGGCCAGGCGTGCACGAGCCTGCGCGTCGGAGGCGCGGCGACGCTCGTGCATGATCGACTTCAGCACGCGGATGCCGTCGGTGATCGCGTTGAGGTTGCTGGTGCCGTGCACGCGGAGCTTCTCGTGGCTCGGGACCTCGGAGATGGCCAGGTCGGCAGCGGACCAGCGGCAGGTCAGGATCGTCTCGATCTCGAAGCCGTCGCCCCACAGCATCGAACCGTCGGTCGGCTTGGGCAGCGTCGAGGACAGCAGCCCGATCTTCGGCAGCGTGTCGGCCCAGAACGCGTTGTAGCCGTAGCAGAGGTCCGTGTAGCTGGCACGGAGCAGGACGTTGCTGATCACGTTCAGGCCGCGGTTGCCCAGGCTGCGGACGATGGTGATGTCGTCGCTGCCGCCGCCGAGCGCGTAGCGGGTGCCCTTGGCGACGTCCGCGCCGGCGACGAGGGCGTCGACGAAGCGCGGGATCTCGTCCGGGTCGGCGGAGCAGTCGGCGTCGAACATGACGACGACGTCGCCGGTGACGGCCTCGAACCCGCACACGAGGGCGTTGCCCTTGCCCTTGCGGGTCTGCTGCACGACCTTGATCGAGGGCATGAGGCGCTTGGCCGTCTCGATGGTGTCGTCGACCGAGTTGCCGTCGACGAGGATGACCTCGTACACCGGCGGCAGCTTCGGGAGGATGATCTCGAGGTTCCTCGCCTCGTTGCGTGCGGGGATGACGACCGAGACGCGGGGGTCCAAGGGACGGATCGGGCTGGCGGACATGGTGCTCCTGTCGGGTTCAGGGCTGCAAACGGGAGGGGCAGTCAGGGCGACGGCCGATGGTCCTTCAGTCATGAGGACCGGACGCGGGTACGTCAGCTGCGGTGCACGGCGGTGAGGGTGCACCGTCGTTCCCGTCCAGAGCGGGGGTACGCCGCTCCCTGGGGATTCCCACCCTCGCCGGGGTGGACCGACCGGTCAATGCGAACCAGGGTCCATTGCGGGGCCACCACTGCGGATACGGAAAGCCGCAATGGCGCACCAGCGCCGGACGGGAGGCCCGGTGCGGCTCCGCCAGGCACGCTCGGCTCTGCTCGCATGCGGGTACGCAAAAGGCCCCCGGGAGATCCCGGGGGCCTTTCGTCAGTCTGGCTGGGGTACCTGGACTCGAACCAAGAACGACGGTACCAGAAACCGCTGTGTTGCCAATTACACCATACCCCAAGAGGCCTGTCGGCCCCGTCCCCCGTTGTCCGGGGCACGGTCATCTACTGTACATGATCCCGGAGGGCATCGAGACCACCGACGAGGTCACGGTGCACCGCCGCCGCGGTCACCGCGCCGTGTCCGGCGGCGACGATCAGTTGCTCCGGCCCCGGCGGGGTCACGTCACCGACCGCGTACAGTCCCGCGACGCTCGTGCGACCCGCTCGGTCGACCACGACGAGTCCGTCGGCGTCGCGGGCGAGCGGGACCGACACCCAGTCGAGGTCCACGTGCCACGTCGGCCGGACGAACCCACCCGTGCGCGGCTCCACGTGCCCGTCTGCCAGGCGCACACCGGTCATGCCGGACCGGTCCCCCTCGAGGTCCGCCACGGGCCGCTCGTCGACACGCACGCCAGCGTGGGCGAGTCGAGCCCGCCCGTCGTCGTCGAGCGGGGCCACCCCGTTCGTGTACACGACCAGGTCGTCCGTCCACGCGGCGATGAGCAGCGCCCGGTCGACCACGTCCGCCGTCTCACACACGAACGCGAGGGGCTGACCGGCCTTGTCGTACCCGTCGCACTCGACGCAGCTGTGCACCGACGTGCCGTAGAACGCGCGGAGCGACGGCAGCGCCGGGAACTCCTCGCGCAGACCCGTGGCGATGACGACCGCTCGTGCCGTCGCCGACACCTCGGTACCCCGCCACGAGCCGTGCACCCGGAATGCGCCCTGGCCGTCGGGAGTGACGTCGTCGACGAGCGCCTGCGTCACGGTGGCCTCGGGGTACTGCGCGACCTCCTCGCGCCCGAGCCGCCGCAGCTCGAGCGGCGAGATGCCGTCACGCGTCAGGAACCCGTGCGAGCGCAGGGTCGCGGCGTTTCGCGGGCGGTTGGCGTCGAGGAGCAGGACCCGACGCGTCGCGCGGACCAGGTTGAGCGCTGCGCTGAGGCCGGCCGGCCCCGCGCCGATCACCGCGACGTCGTACTGCTCGGGTTCGCTCATCGTCGGGGGCGGGTCATCGGGCCGCGAGCGCACGCAGCCGGGCCAGCGTGGAGTCCTTGCCGAGGATCTCCATCGACTCGAACAGCGGCGGACTGATGCGACGTCCGGACACCGCGACGCGCAGCGGGCCGAACGCGACGCGGGGCTTGAGCCCGAGGTCGTCGATCAGCGCCGTGCGCAGTGCGGCCTCGATCGGCCCGGTCTGCCACTCCTCGAGGGGCTCGAGCGCCGCGATGCCCGCGCCGAGCACCGATGCGGTGTCGCCCTTGAGGCTGGCCAGCGCGTCGTCCTCGACCACCAGGTCGTCGTCGGCCGTGAACAGGAACCCGAGCATGCCGGGGGCTTCGCTGAGCAGCTGCATGCGCTCCTGCACCAGGGGTGCCGCGAGTGCGAGGACGCGCTCCTGCTCCGGTGTCGCGGGGTCGGCGAGCACCCCGGAGAGGTAGGGCACCAGACGACCGCGGAAGTCGGCGGGGTCGAGCAGCCGGATGTGGTCGCCGTTGATCGCCTCGGCCTTCTTGTGGTCGAACCGGGCGGGGTTCGGGTTGACGTCGACCACGTCGAACGCAGCGGTCATCTCCTGCGTCGAGAAGACGTCGCGGTCGGGGCCGATCGACCAGCCCAGCAGCGCGAGGTAGTTGATGAGCCCCTCGGGGATCATGCCGTTCGCACGGTGGTGGAACAGGTTCGACTCGGGGTCGCGCTTGGAGAGCTTCTTGTTGCCCTCGCCCATGACGAACGGCAGGTGCCCGAACACCGGGATGAACGACGTCAGACCGATCTCGAACAAGGCCTCGTACAGCGCGATCTGCCGCGGCGTCGACGACAGCAGGTCCTCGCCACGCAGCACGTGCGTGATGCCCATCAGGGCGTCGTCGAGCGGGTTCGTGAACGTGTAGAGCGGCTTCCCGTTGGGACGCACCACCACGAAGTCCGGGAACGTCCCCTGCTTGAAGGTGATCTCGCCGCGGACCAGGTCCTGGAAGCTGAGGTCGCGATCGGGGACCCGCAGGCGCAGTGCAGGCTCGCGACCCTGGTCGCGGAACGCCTGGCGCTCGTCGTCGGTCAGGTCGCGCTCGTGGTTGTCGTAGCCCTGCTTGGGATCACGGCCGGCGGCGACGTTCCGCGCCTCCATCTCCTCGGGGGTGACGAACGACTCGTACACGTGGCCGGACGCCTGTAGCTGCGCGATGACATCGCGGTAGACGTCCGAGCGCTCCGACTGCCGGTACGGCCCGTGGGGTCCCCCCACCTCGACGCCTTCGTCCCAGTCGAGTTCGAGCCACCGGAGCGCTTCGATGATCTGCTGGTAGGACTCCTCGGAGTCACGGGTAGCGTCGGTGTCCTCGATCCGGAAGACGAGCTTGCCGCCGGTGTGGCGGGCGTACGCCCAGTTGAAGAGGGCCGTCCGGACGAGGCCGACGTGCGGGGTGCCCGTCGGGGACGGGCAGAAACGGACGCGGACGTCGGGGCCGGTGGCAGTGGTGAATGGCGCAGTCATGACGGACCTGATCCTACCGTGGGCACCCCGTCGTCACGGGCGTCGGGCCCGACTGCGGAGAACCCAGACGAGCGTTCCGTGAACGCAGAAAACCCCTGACCAGTCATGGTCAGGGGTTCCCTGGTGTTACCAACGTTGAGTCCGGCGGCGTCCTACTCTCCCACAAGGTCCCCCTTGCAGTACCATCGGCGCTGAGAGGCTTAGCTTCCGGGTTCGGAATGTGACCGGGCGTTTCCCTCTCGCTATGACCACCGGAACACCTTCGACTTGACCCAATGGATCAAGAAAGCTGTCCCGCTAGTGCTCTTCTCAGAGCAGCGCGGTATTCAGTTCTCATGTTCCCGATCATCTGTCGGGAACCACAAAGTGGACGCGAGCCCCGCACCGAAGTGCGGGAAATAATTGTGTTGTCAAGTCTTCGGCTTATTAGTACCGGTCAGCTCCACGGGTCGTTAGTCCCCGCTTCCACATCCGGCCTATCAACCCAGTAGTCTGCTGGGAGCCTCTCACACTCAAGGTGCATGGAAATCTCATCTCGAAGACGGCTTCCCGCTTAGATGCTTTCAGCGGTTATCCGGTCCGAACGTAGCTAATCAGCGGTGCCCTTGGCAGAACAACTGACACACCAGAGGTTCGTCCATCCCGGTCCTCTCGTACTAGGGATAGATCTTCTCAAATTTCCAACGCGCGCAGCGGATAGGGACCGAACTGTCTCACGACGTTCTAAACCCAGCTCGCGTACCGCTTTAATGGGCGAACAGCCCAACCCTTGGGACCTACTCCAGCCCCAGGATGCGACGAGCCGACATCGAGGTGCCAAACCATGCCGTCGATATGGACTCTTGGGCAAGATCAGCCTGTTATCCCCGAGGTACCTTTTATCCGTTGAGCGACAGCGCTTCCACAAGCCACTGCCGGATCACTAGTCCCGACTTTCGTCCCTGCTCGACCTGTCAGTCTCACAGTCAAGCTCCCTTGTGCACTTACACTCGCCACCTGATTGCCAACCAGGTTGAGGGAACCTTTGGGCGCCTCCGTTACTCTTTGGGAGGCAACCGCCCCAGTTAAACTACCCATCAGGCACTGTCCATGAACCCGATCAGGGTCCTACGTTAGACATCCAAAGTGACCAGAGTGGTATTTCAACAATGACTCCACGAACACTAGCGTGCCCGCTTCACAGTCTCCCACCTATCCTACACAAGCCACTCCGAACACCAATACCAAACTGTAGTAAAGGTCACGGGGTCTTTCCGTCCTGCTGCGCGTAACGAGCATCTTTACTCGTAGTGCAATTTCGCCGAGTTCGCGGTTGAGACAGCTGGGAAGTCGTTACGCCATTCGTGCAGGTCGGAACTTACCCGACAAGGAATTTCGCTACCTTAGGATGGTTATAGTTACCACCGCCGTTTACTGGGGCTTAAATTCAGAGCTTCGCCCAAAGGCTAACCCCTCCTCTTAACCTTCCAGCACCGGGCAGGCGTCAGTCCGTATACATCGTCTTGCGACTTCGCACGGACCTGTGTTTTTAGTAAACAGTCGCTTCCCACTGGTCTCTGCGGCCTTCAACGCTCACGGAGTAAATCCGGTCACGTGTCCGGCCCCCCTTCTCCCGAAGTTACGGGGGCATTTTGCCGAGTTCCTTAACCACGATTCTCTCGATCTCCTTGGTATTCTCTACCTGACCACCTGAGTCGGTTTCGGGTACGGGCGGCTGCAACCTCGCGTCGATGCTTTTCTCGGCAGCATAGGATCACTGATTTCCCCTCACGGGTACGCGTCGGATCTCAGGCATACAGACGACGGATTTGCCTATCGTCAGCCCTACATCCTTACACCAGGTTCACCTTACGGATACCATCGCCTGGCTCAGCTACCTTCCTGCGTCACACCTGTTCATACGCTAACCGCACCAGCATGGGGTCGAGCGTTAGACCGGTCACCATCACCCCGAAGGGATCCGGACATACCGGGTTAGGACTCTTAGCACCACTGGATTAGCTTGGGCGGTTGTTCGCCGGTACGGGAATATCAACCCGTTGTCCATCGACTACGCCTGTCGGCCTCGCCTTAGGTCCCGACTTACCCAGGGCGGATTAACCTGGCCCTGGAACCCTTGGTCTTTCGGAGGACGGGTTTCTCACCCGTCTTTCGCTACTCATGCCTGCATTCTCACTCGTGTAGCGTCCACGGCTGGATCACTCCGCCGCTTCACTCGCCACACGACGCTCTCCTACCACTCCGCACGACTGAACCACGAAGGCTTGTCTAGTGTGCGAAATCTACAACTTCGGTGGTGTGCTTGAGCCCCGTTACATTGTCGGCGCGGAATCACTTGACCAGTGAGCTATTACGCACTCTTTCAAGGGTGGCTGCTTCTAAGCCAACCTCCTGGTTGTCTGTGCAACTCCACATCCTTTCCCACTTAGCACACGCTTAGGGACCTTAGTTGGTAGTCTGGGTTGTTTCCCTCTCGACGATGAAGCTTATCCCCCACCGTCTCACTGCTGCGCTCTCACTCACCGGCATTCGGAGTTTGGCTGACGTCAGTAACCTGTTGAGGCCCATCGGCCATCCAGTAGCTCTACCTCCGGCGAGAAACACGCAACGCTGCACCTAAATGCATTTCGGAGAGAACCAGCTATCACGAAGTTTGATTGGCCTTTCACCCCTATCCACAGCTCATCCCCTCCATTTTCAACTGAAGTGGGTTCGGTCCTCCACGACGTCTTACCGTCGCTTCAACCTGGCCATGGATAGATCACTTCGCTTCGGGTCTAGGACATGCGACTCAATCGCCCTATTCAGACTCGCTTTCGCTACGGCTGCCCCACACGGGTTAACCTCGCCACATATCACTAACTCGCAGGCTCATTCTTCAAAAGGCACGCCGTCACACCAACAAGGGTGCTCCGACGGTTTGTAAGCAAACGGTTTCAGGTACTATTTCACTCCCCTCCCGGGGTACTTTTCACCTTTCCCTCACGGTACTTGTCCGCTATCGGTCATCTGGGAGTATTTAGGCTTATCAGGTGGTCCTGACAGATTCACACGGGATTTCTCGGGCCCCGTGCTACTTGGGATACACATCCGGCCATAACACCATTTCGTCTACGGGGCTGGCACCCACTACGGCCCGGCTTTCAAACCGGTTCGACTATGATGCGCTGTAACCGCCCCAGTCCGGCAGAACTGAGCGACGTGTCCCACAACCCCGACCATGCAACGCCCGCCGGCTATCACACATGATCGGTTTAGCCTCATCCGCTTTCGCTCGCCACTACTCACGGAATCACATGTTGTTTTCTCTTCCTGTGGGTACTGAGATGTTTCACTTCCCCACGTTCCCTCTACCCGCCCTATATATTCAGGCGGGAGTCACCAGGTCACAAAAGCGCCTGGCGGGGTTTCCCCATTCGGAAATCCTCGGCTCACAGCTCGATTATCAGCTCCCCGAGGCTTATCGCAGATTTCTACGTCCTTCTTCGGCTCCAGATGCCAAGGCATCCACCGTTTGCTCTTAGAAACTTGACCACAAAGATTAAAATTGCGATCGACTCGTCAACCACACCCACCCCGAAAGGTGAGCATGCTGGCGAGCGATCTAAGATGCTCGCGTCCACTGTGTAGTTCTCAACATACGATCGGCACCACACTCCCCCAGCAGAACCTGCCGGCTTCATGTGGCCCATCGAAGGACCCCCACAGATCATCACGACCCGTGCGGCCCAACCCCGGCAACCCGAAGGTCACCAGCAGCCTGGTCCCTCAGGACCCAACAACGTGCACCAGCAGGACCCTCCACCCCGACCCGTCCCAACCACACCCGAAGGCGCGGCGTACTGGAGTCGGAAGCATCAGCCCCCACTGCACTGTCAATGTTCCACCCATGAGCTACCCGTCGGACACGGTCGGTCCGAATCGGGCGCCTGGACCAGCGAACCACCCACCCATACGGGCGGACAGCACTGACCAGATGCTCCTTAGAAAGGAGGTGATCCAGCCGCACCTTCCGGTACGGCTACCTTGTTACGACTTAGTCCTAATCACCGATCCCACCTTCGACGGCTCCTTCCACAAGGGTTAGGCCACCGGCTTCGGGTGTTACCGACTTTCATGACTTGACGGGCGGTGTGTACAAGGCCCGGGAACGTATTCACCGCAGCGTTGCTGATCTGCGATTACTAGCGACTCCGACTTCATGAGGTCGAGTTGCAGACCTCAATCCGAACTGAGACCGGCTTTTTGGGATTCGCTCCACCTTACGGTATCGCAGCCCTTTGTACCGGCCATTGTAGCATGCGTGAAGCCCAAGACATAAGGGGCATGATGATTTGACGTCATCCCCACCTTCCTCCGAGTTGACCCCGGCAGTCTCCTATGAGTCCCCGGCATAACCCGCTGGCAACATAGAACGAGGGTTGCGCTCGTTGCGGGACTTAACCCAACATCTCACGACACGAGCTGACGACAACCATGCACCACCTGTACACCGACCACAAGGGGGCGACCATCTCTGGCCGTTTCCGGTGTATGTCAAGCCTTGGTAAGGTTCTTCGCGTTGC
Source organism: Curtobacterium sp. MCLR17_007 (assembly GCF_003234655.2). Lineage (NCBI taxonomy): Bacteria > Bacillati > Actinomycetota > Actinomycetes > Micrococcales > Microbacteriaceae > Curtobacterium > Curtobacterium sp. MCLR17_007. Next base: position 2,357,514 of record NZ_CP126271.1, read on the forward strand.
ATCGAATTAATCCGCATGCTCCGCCGCTTGTGCGGGCCCCCGTCAATTCCTTTGAGTTTTAGCCTTGCGGCCGTACTCCCCAGGCGGGGCGCTTAATGCGTTAGCTACGACACAGAAACCGTGGAAAGGTCCCTACATCTAGCGCCCAACGTTTACGGCATGGACTACCAGGGTATCTAATCCTGTTCGCTCCCCATGCTTTCGCTCCTCAGCGTCAGTTACGGCCCAGAGATCTGCCTTCGCCATCGGTGTTCCTCCTGATATCTGCGCATTCCACCGCTACACCAGGAATTCCAATCTCCCCTACCGCACTCTAGTCTGCCCGTACCCACTGCAAGCCCGAGGTTGAGCCTCGGGATTTCACAGCAGACGCGACAAACCGCCTACGAGCTCTTTACGCCCAATAATTCCGGACAACGCTTGCACCCTACGTATTACCGCGGCTGCTGGCACGTAGTTAGCCGGTGCTTTTTCTGCAGGTACCGTCACTTTCGCTTCTTCCCTACTAAAAGAGGTTTACAACCCGAAGGCCGTCATCCCTCACGCGGCGTTGCTGCATCAGGCTTTCGCCCATTGTGCAATATTCCCCACTGCTGCCTCCCGTAGGAGTCTGGGCCGTGTCTCAGTCCCAGTGTGGCCGGTCACCCTCTCAGGCCGGCTACCCGTCGTCGCCTTGGTGAGCCATTACCTCACCAACAAGCTGATAGGCCGCGAGTCCATCCCCAACCAAAAAATCTTTCCACCACCAGACCATGCGGCCGGCGATCATATCCAGTATTAGACGTCGTTTCCAACGCTTATCCCAGAGTCAGGGGCAGGTTACTCACGTGTTACTCACCCGTTCGCCACTAATCAACCCAGCAAGCTGGGCATCATCGTTCGACTTGCATGTGTTAAGCACGCCGCCAGCGTTCGTCCTGAGCCAGGATCAAACTCTCCGTAAAAAATTACAACCAACACCGAAGTGCCAGCGAGTTGATTCTGACTGTTGACTGTCTACTGACAATCTTCAATCCAAAAGGAATTGTCTCCGGACCCCCACCGAAGTGAAGGTCACGGGGTCAATAAATTGGCATTGACAATGTGCACGCTGTTGAGTTCTCAAGGACCAGACGCACCGGGCTTCTTCTTCCTTGTCGGAATGCCCGCCCGGGCAACTTCGGTACTGTACCACTACTTCAGTGGCGGTCGAATCGACCGGCTTCATTGGAGTGGGTGGTCCCGCTTGAGGTCGGCGTGGTCGGACTGCGTCTTCCGGGGCTTTCGCTCCGTGTGACCGTCTCGGCTTCTCCGCCGCACCTTTGGGGTGACGAGTAAGAACACTACGGGTGATCCCGGGATCGGGCAAACCGGGGCCACACGACGGCGTGTCGCCCGGAACGACGGGGAACAGGTGTCGAACAACGACGACGGGCCCGGTGTCCGCGTGGACATCGGGCCCGCTGGTCGTGACGGGTCGTGTTCAGTGCCGGGCGATGACGGGGTTCTTCAACGTGCCGATCCCCGAGATGGTGACCTCGACGACCTCGCCGTCGCGGATCTCCCCGACGCCGGCGGGCGTGCCGGTCAGGATCACGTCGCCGGGGAGCAGTGTCCAGATGGACGAGACGAACTCCACGAGCGACGGGATGTCGTGGACCATCTCGCTCGTGGAGGCGACCTGACGCAGGTCGCCGTCCACCCGGGTTTCGAGCCGGATGTCCGACGGGTCGATCTCGGTCTCGATCACCGGGCCGAGCGGGCAGAACGTGTCGAAGCCCTTCGCCCTCGCCCACTGGCCGTCACGTGCCTGGAGGTCACGAGCGGTGACGTCGTTGGCGATCGTGTACCCGAGGATCACGCTCGCGAAGTCCTCACGCTTGACGTTCTTGGCGAGGGAGCCGATCACGATGGCGAGTTCGCCCTCGTGGTCGACGCGGCCGATGCCCTCGGGCAGACGGATCGGGTCCTCGGGTCCGATGACGGCGGTGTTCGGCTTCAGGAACACCACCGGGTCGTCACCCGACACGTCGTCCATCTCGGCGGCGTGCTCGGCGTAGTTGAGGCCGACACCGATGACCTTGGACCGCGGGATCACCGGTGCCAGGAGCTTGGCCTCGGACAGGGGCACCCGCTCCCCCGTCGTCTCGAACCCCTGGTACATCGGGTCCCCCGCGAGCACCACCAGTGCGCGCTCGTCGAGGATGCCGTACCGGGGGTCTTCACCCTTGCTGCTGAACCGTGCGATCTTCACCATTCGACCCTACCGACGACGGAGCCGGGATCAGGACGCGTCGGTCAGCTTGGTCATCCACCCGTGCGGGTCGGGACGACGGCCGGACTGGATGTCGGTGAGTTCCTGGCGCAGGGACATCGTGAGCTCGCCCGCGCCCTCGGTCGGCGAGCCGATCGTGAAGCCGTCGCCCCGGAGTTCTGCGATCGGGGTGACCACCGCGGCCGTCCCGCAGGCGAACGCCTCGGTGATCGAGCCGTCCGCCACGCCGTCGCGCCACTCGTCGAGCGTCACGCGGCGCTTCTCGACCGTCAGACCGCGGTCCTCGGCGAGCTGCAGGATCGAGTCACGCGTGATGCCCTCGAGGATCGAGTCGGAGTCCGGCGTCACGAGGGTGCCGTCTGCCTTGACCAGCACCACGTTCATGCCGCCGAGCTCTTCGAGGTACTTGCCCTCCTCGGAGTCGAGGAACATCACCTGCTGGCACCCGTGCTCGTACGCCTCTTGCTGCGGAAGCAGGGACGCAGCGTAGTTGCCGCCGGTCTTGGCTGCCCCGGTCCCGCCGCGGCCCGCGCGCGCGTAGGTCGTCGAGAGCCAGATCGACACGGGCTTCGGTCCGGACGTGAAGTACGCGCCGGCCGGGCTCGCGATGCAGTGGTAGGACACGGCCTGAGCGGCGCGGACACCGAGGAAGGACTCGGTCGCGATCATGAACGGCCGGAGGTACAGGCTGGTCTCGGGCGCGGACGGCACCCAGTCGACGTCGGTGCGCACCAGTTGCCGGATGGACTCGACGAAGACCTCGACCGGCAGCTCGGGCAGCGCGAGCCGGCGAGCGGACCGCTGGAAACGTCGCGCGTTCGCGTCCGGACGGAAGGTCCACACCGAACCGTCGGCGTGCCGGTACGCCTTGAGTCCCTCGAAGATCTCCTGGGCGTAGTGCAGGACGCTGGCACTCGGGTCGAGCGAGAGCGGGCCGTACGGGTGGATCGAGGCGTCGTGCCACCCTCCGTCGACCGTCCACGAGACCGAGGCCATGTGGTCGGTGAAGTGCTTGCCGAAGCCCGGGTCCGCCAGGATGACCTCGCGCTCGGCGGCCGCTCGGCGTGCTTCGGACGGGGTGGTGGAGAACTCGAGTCCGAAGACCGTGTCAGTGCTCATCGGTGTGGCTCCCTTTCAGGCCGTGGTGGTGCGCGCGGTGACCGCGGCGGCGATCGCGTCGCCGATCTCGGCCGTACTCCGCTGCGTGGTCCCCCGGTCAGCCAGGTCCGCTTCCACGGCCCGCGTCACCGCCGTCGCGAGGTCGCCCCGACCGATGTGGTCGAGGAGGAGTGCGACGGAGAGGACGGCAGCCGTGGGATCGGCCTTCTGCTGGCCCGCGATGTCCGGCGCGGATCCGTGCACCGGCTCGAACATGCTGGGGAAGGTGCCGTCCGGGTTGATGTTGCCCGAGGCCGCCAGACCGATGCCGCCGCTGATCGCGCCGGCCAGGTCGGTGATGATGTCGCCGAAGAGGTTGTCGGTGACGATGACGTCGAACCTAGCAGGCTCCCGCACCATGTGGATGGTCACGGCGTCGACGTGCTGGTAGTCCACGGTGACGTCGGGGAACTCCTGTCCGACGGCGGCCACCGTGCGCTGCCAGAGCGCGCCGGCGTGCACGAGCACGTTGCTCTTGTGCACGAGTGTCAGGTGCTTCCGCGCGCGACGGTTCGCCAGGTTGAACGCGTACCGAACGGTCCGCTCGACGCCGAACGCCGTGTTCAGCGACACTTCTGTCGCGATCTCGTGCGGCGTGCCGACGCGGATCGCTCCGCCGTTGCCGACGTAGGGCCCCTCGGTGCCTTCGCGCACGACGACGAAGTCGACCTGCCCGGGGTCGGCGAGCGGGCTGACCACCGAGTCGTACACCGTGGTCGGACGGAGGTTGACGTAGTGGTCGAACGCGAACCGCAGCTTGAGCAGCAGCCCGCGCTCGATGATCCCGCCGGCCAACCGCGGGTCACGCGGGTCGCCGCCGACCGCACCGAGCAGGATCGCGTCGTGGGACGCCACCGCGGCCAGGTCGTCGTCGGTGAGGATGTCGCCCGTCTCGAGGTAGCGCGTCGCCCCGAGGGCGTAGGGGGTCTCGCGCACGTCGATCTCGCCGTCCGCCACCGCGTGCAGGACCTTGAGTGCCTGCTCGACGACCTCGGGCCCGATGCCGTCGCCCCGGATCACCGCGAGGTCGAGCGTCTGCGTGTTCGTCATGGCCGTCCCGTCCTCAGAGGGTGATGTCGATCTCGCGGAGCGAGGACGCGTCGATCGTCGACCGGACGTGCTCGAGGATCTCGGTGGGGACCGGCGAGTCGACGGTGAGGACGCTGAGCGCCTGACCGCCGGCGGCCTGTCGCGCGATCTGCATGGCGGCGATGTTGATGCCGGCCTCGCCGAACTCCTTGCCGTACACCGCGACGATGCCCGGGCGGTCGGTGTAGTCCATGACCACGTGGTGCCGGTCGAGGGCGACCTCGACGTCGTAGCCGTTGATCTCGACGAGCTTCTCGACCTGCTTGGGTCCGGTGAGCGTGCCGGACACGCTGATCGCCGGGCCGTCGGACTGGGCACCCCGGATCGTGAGCACGTTGCGGTACTCGGGGCTGTCGGCGTCGGTGATGAGCCGCACGCTGACCCCGCGCTGCTCGGCGATGAGCGGTGCGTTGACGTAGGAGACCTGGTCGCTGACGACGTCGGTGAACACGCCCTTGAGCGCCGCGAGCTTCAGCACGCTGACGTCGTACTGCGCCAGCTCGCCGTGCACCTCGACGTCGATGCTCGTGACCGGCGAGGTCGCCAGCGCCGTGAACACCTGGCCGAGCTTCTCGACCAGCGGGATGCCGGGACGCACGTACGGGTCGATGACGCCACCGGCGACGTTCACCGCGTCCGGGACGAGTTCGCCGCCGAGTGCGAGCCGCACCGACTTCGCGACGGACACACCCGCCTTCTCCTGCGCTTCGTCCGTGGAGGCACCGAGGTGCGGCGTGACAACGACGTTCGGCAGGGACACGAGGGGCGAGTCCGTCGGCGGCTCGGACACGAAGACGTCGAGGCCGGCGCCCGCGATCTGGTTGCTGGTGAGCGCACGGTGCAGTGCGTCTTCGTCAATGAGGCCACCGCGGGCGACGTTCACGACGAACGCGGTCGACTTCATCATCGCGAACTGCTCGTCCGAGATCATGCCGAGGGTCTCCGGCGTCTTCGGCATGTGGATCGTGACGAAGTCCGCACGCTTGAGCAGGTCGTCGAGGGAGACGAGCTCGACCCCGAGCTGCTGCGCACGGGCCGTGGTGACGTAGGGGTCGTGTGCGATGACCGAGACACCGAAGGCCTGCAGGCGCTGGGTGATGAGCGCGCCGATGCGACCGAGGCCGATGATGCCCACCGTCTTCTCGTAGAGCTCGACACCGGTGTACGCGGACCGCTTCCAGGCCCCGGCAGCCAGCGAGGCGTGCGCGGCGGGGATGTGCCGAGCGAGCGACAGGATGTGCCCGACCGTCAGCTCGGCGGCGGAGATGATGTTCGACGTCGGCGCGTTCACGACCATCACGCCGGCCGTGGTGGCCGCCTTGATGTCGACGTTGTCGAGGCCGACGCCGGCACGGGCGACGACCTTGAGGTTCGGCGCCGCGGCGATCGCTTCGGCGTCGACCTTGGTGGCGGAACGCACCAGGATGGCGTGCGCATCGCCGAGGGAGGCCAGGAGTGCCGGGCGGTCGGTGCCGTCCACGTTCCGGATCTCGAAGTCGGGCCCGAGGGCGTCGACGGTGGCGGGCGAGAGTTCTTCGGCGATCAGGACGACCGGCTTCGGCACAGTTGCTGTTTCCTCACACGAGACGGGCGGTGTCCGCTCATGCTATCGACGCCGCAGGCTGCGTTACGACCGCCGGCGGCGGCCTGTGGAGAACTGCATGACGGCAGGGAGGGGCGTGACGGCGCCGCCACGCGCCTGCTGTCCGTCGACCCGTCGGGTCAGGAACCGATGCGGAGCGTCGAGGACACGTACTGCAGCAGCGTGAACCACAGCGCGGAGACCGCACAGAGCGCGGCGACGAAGACCACGACGGTGCGGAGCAGGTCCATCCGACGCGACACCAGCCACGCCACGACGAAGCCCACCGGGGCGATGAGGACGTCGATGACCAGGACGGTCCACGGAGTCGCGGTCTCGAGACCGGTGCCGCCGTTCTTGCGGACGAACTCGTTGAAGTCGGCCACCGACTTCGCGACGCCGACGAGGTTGCCGACCGCCTGCCACGTGACGTAGGCCAGGCACAGCGCCGCCACGACCCAGACGACCGCCTTGCCCGGCGTGACGGTGCGCGGGCGCCCCGGGACGACGCTCACCCGAAGCTCCTGGTCATGATGAAGGGCCACGGGATGAGCACGACGGCGCCCACGAGCAGCCAGATGAACTTGGTGCGGTTGCGGCTGCCCTGTCCGAGCCAGAGCGTGGCGGCGAACCAGAACGCCGGCGCCATGATCGCGAGCACGCGCATCAACTCGGACACGAAGCCGGCGACACCGGTTCCCGTGACGGTCAGCAGGCTCGCGCTGACCAGCCAGGCGACCGTGTAGAGCAGGTAGACGCCACCGAACACGCCCATGCCGACCAGGGCGCCGGAGCCGAGCGGCTGCTCGGCGTCCGGCTCGGGACGGACCTTCGCGCGGACCGGGTTGTGGGCGGCGTCGACGTGCGTAGCGTCGTCGGCGTCGTCCCACGAGAGGGCGGCGTCGTCGTCGTGGTCGACGGCGCCGTCCGGCGGGGAGGCCGCGCCGCCGTCGTGTGCGGGAGGTGCCGGGGTCATGCCCACGATTCTACGAGAGGCACGGGCACCGGACTGACCCGGTCCGGCTCAGGCGTCGGCGGCCTGGGTCTGCAGCACTTCGGCGACGACGTCGCGGACGGCCGGGAAGAGCGGGTGGCTCTCCATCAGGCCGGTGAGGATCTCGGTGAGCGCGTGGGCGGTCGCGCCGGAGCGGAGCAGCGCGTGCAGCTCGATCGACTCGGGGTCGTCCTGGTCGTCGAACTCGAGTGCCACGCGGATCGCGCCGAGCAGGTGGTCGACTGGCATCCCCCGTTCGGCCAGCTGTGCTGCCGGGCCCACGAACCGCTCTCGTCGACCGAGCTTGCGGAGCGGGTTGCGCCCGACCCGGACGGTGCTGTCGGGCAGGTGCGGGTTCGCGATGCGCGCGAGGTTCGCGGCGACGTAGCGCGCGTGCTCGGCCGGGTCGAACCCGTGCTTGGCGATGAGCAGTTCGGTGGTCTCGGCGAGCACGCCGTCCACCTCGGCCCGGACGTCGTGGTCCTCGAGGGCTTCGCGGATGAGCCGGATCCCCCGCACGGTGCCGTGGTAGGCCGCCGTCGCGTGCGCGGTGTTGACCGTGTAGAGCTTCCGCTCGACGAAGGGCTGCAGGTCGTCGACCCAGGTGACGCCCTGGATCGCGGGCGGTTCGGCGTCGGAGTCGGCGAAGGGGGTGCGCTCGATGACCCACTCGTAGAACGGCTCGAGGACGACGTCGAGCCCGCCGGACTGCCCGAGGACGCCGGACTGGTCGGGGACGATCCGGTCGATCGCGCAGTTCGCGAAGACGGCGGCGACGTCGCGGTCCTCGAGGATCGGGGCGCGACGGATGCTGGCGTGCAGCGAGTCCGTGGCGTTGAACGCGTTCTCGCAGGCGACGATGGTGACGTCCCCGCGGTCGAGCGGGCGTGCCGCCAGCCCCTCGGCGATGACCGGCGCGACGAGCGGCAGGGTGCGGGCGCCGACCGCCGTGGTGACCACGTCCGCCTGCGCGATGGCCTGGACGACGCGGTCGCGGTCGGTCTTGCTGTTGAGCGCGCGGAACCCGTGGACCAGGTGTTCGACCGGCATCTCGCCCACCTCGTGGACGACGAAGCGGCCGGCTTCGTTGAGGGCCGAGACGACACGCTCGTCGACGTCGACGAAGGTCAGCTCGTAGCCGCTGGCGACGAGGAACTGACCCACGAACCCGCGCCCGATCTTGCCGGCGCCGATGTGGACCGCTCGTTTCGTCACCGCCATCCGATGATCATCCCATGCGGATCGGGCGTCGCCTGACGGGTGCCACAGGTGCGTGCACGCTGCGGGCCGGTGGTGCGCGCCGCCTGGGCGCCGGTGGTGCGCGCCTGGTGGGCGCCGGTGGTGGTGGAGAGCTGCTGCATACCGTTCGGGTCACATCGAGAGGCGGCGGTGCACGGGTGCACACCGCCGCCTCGTCATCGAGTGGTCTGGGGAAGACTACCGCGCGGCAGAACCGTCGACGTAGTCGGAGTCGGACTGCTTCCACGCGAACAGCGCACGCAGCTCGCGACCGGTCGCCTCGATCGGGTGCTCCTCGCCCTTCTTGCGCAGGGCCGTGAACTCCGGGGCGCCTGCGTCCTGGTCGTCGATGAAGCGCTTGGCGAAGGTGCCGTCCTGGATGTCGGACAGCACGGCCTTCATGTTCTCCTTGACCTCGGGCGAGATCACCCGGGGGCCGGACACGTAGTCGCCGAACTCGGCCGTGTCGGAGATGGACCAGCGCTGCTTGGTGAGGCCGCCCTCCCAGATCAGGTCGACGATCAGCTTGAGCTCGTGCAGGACCTCGAAGTACGCGATCTGCGGCTGGTAGCCGGCCTCGACCAGGGTCTCGAAGCCGTACTGGATGAGCTGCGAGGTGCCACCGCAGAGGACGGCCTGCTCGCCGAACAGGTCGGTCTCGGTCTCCTCGGTGAACGTCGTCTTGATGCCGCCCGAGCGGAGACCGCCGATGGCCTTCGAGTACGACCACGCGAGGTCCCAGGCGCTGCCGGAGGCGTCGACCTCGACGGCGACGATGACGGGGACGCCGCGGCCGGCCTCGTACTCACGACGGACGGTGTGGCCGGGGCCCTTCGGTGCGACGAGCGACACGTCGACGCCCTCGGGGGCCTGGATGTAGCCGTAGCGGATGTTGAACCCGTGGCCGAAGACCAGGGTCGCGCCCTGCTTGAGGTTCGGCTCGATGTCGTCGCGGTAGACGATGCGCTGGACCTGGTCCGGAGCGAGGATGACGACGACGTCCGCCCACTTCGTGACCTCGGCGGGCGTGTGGACCTCGAAGCCCGCCTCTTCGGCCTTCTGGCGGCTCTTCGAGCCCTCCTGCAGACCGATCTGCACCTCGACGCCGGAGTCGCGGAGGTTGAGGGCGTGGGCGTGGCCCTGCGAGCCGTAGCCGATGACCGCGACCTTCTTGCCCTGGATGAGCGTCAGGTCGGCGTCGGCGTCGTACACGATGTCAGTCACGGTGCGTGATCTCCTTGTTGGTGGTTCGGTCGGAGCCGGGGGCGCTCAGCGCACCCGGTCGGTGATGCTCTTCGGTCCGCGGCCCATGCCGAGGAGGCCGGCGCGCGCCAGCTCCTTGATGCCGTAGGGCTCGAGCACGCGGAGGATCGCCTGGATCTTGCCGGGGTCGCCGGTCACCTCGACGATGAGCGAGTCGTTCGCGACGTCGACGACCTGGGCGCGGAACAGGGTCACTGCTTCGAGCACGGCCGAGCGCGTCTGGTTGTCGACACGGACCTTCACGAGCATGTGCTCGCGCTGGACCGACTGCGAGAAGTCGAGTTCGACGATCTTGATGACGTTGACGAGCTTGTTGAGCTGCTTGGTCACCTGTTCGAGCGGCAGGTCCTCGACGTCGACGACCACAGTGATGCGGGACAGGCCCTCCACCTCGGTGTTGCCGACCGCGAGCGACTCGATGTTGAAGCCCCGTCGGGCGAACAGCCCGGCGACACGGGTCAGCAGACCGGGCTTGTCCTCGACCAGGAGCGACAGGACGTGGCTCATGCGGGTTCTCCCGTCATGTCGGCGTCCTCGTCGTCCCAGGTGGGGGCGAGTTCGCGGGCGTACTCGATGGAGGAGTTGCCGGTCCCCTGCGGGACCATCGGCCAGACCATGGAGTCGCGGCTGACGACGAAGTCGATGACGACCGGCCGGTCGTTCGTGTCGAGCGCGAGCTGGATGGCGGCGTCGACCTCGTCGGCCTTCTCGACGCGGATGCCGAGGGCACCGTACGCGTCGGCGAGCTTGACGAAGTCCGGGACCCGACGCGTGCCGTGACCCGTCTGCAGGTCGGTGAACGAGTGCCGTCCGTCGTAGAACAGGGTCTGCCACTGCCGCACCATGCCGAGCGACGAGTTGTTGATGATCGCGACCTTGATCGGGATGTCGTTGATGACGCAGGTCGCGAGTTCCTGGTTCGTCATCTGGAAGCAGCCGTCACCGTCGATCGCCCAGACCACGCGGTCGGGCTGGGCCACCTTGGCACCCATCGCAGCGGGGACCGAGTAGCCCATCGTGCCGGCCCCACCGGAGTTGAGCCAGGCGTTGGGGCGCTCGTACTTGATGAACTGCGCCGACCACATCTGGTGCTGGCCGACGCCGGAGGCGAAGACGCCCTCGGGTCCGGTCATCTCGCCGATGCGCTTGATGATCGCCTGCGGGGCGAGCAGCCCGTCGGTCGGTTCGGTGTAACCGAGCGGGAAGTCGGTGCGCAGCTGCTCGAGGTGCGCCCACCAGTCGGTGATCGAGGCGCGGTCGTCGACGGGGACGTCGGCCCACGCGGCGGTGAGGTCGACCAACACCTCTCGCGCGTCACCGACGATCGGCACGTCGGCGTAGCGGATCTTGGAGATCTCGGCCGGGTCGATGTCGACATGGACGACCTTGGCGTCGGGCGCGAAGTCGTCGACCTTGCCGGTCACGCGGTCGTCGAAGCGGGCGCCGAGCGCGATGATCAGGTCGCTCTCCTGCAGCCCGAGCACTGCCGGCACCGTGCCGTGCATGCCCGGCATGCCGAGGTGCTGCGTGTGCGAGTCGGGGAACGCACCGCGCGCCATCAACGTCGTGACGACGGGCGCCCCGGTGGCCTCGGCGAACGCGAGGAGCTCGGCCGACGCGCCGGAGCGGATGACGCCGCCGCCGACGTAGAGCACCGGGCGCGAGGACTCCGCCAGCAGCTGGGCCGCGGCGGTGATCTGCTTGCCGTGGGCCTTCGTCACCGGGCGGTAGCCGGGCAGGTCGACCTTCGGCGGCCAGACGTACGGTGCCGACTTCTGCTGCGCGTCCTTGGTGATGTCGACGAGCACCGGGCCGGGCCGGCCGGTGGTCGCGATCTGGTACGCCGCAGCGATCGTCGCGGGGACGTCCTCGGGCTTGGTGACCAGGAACGAGTGCTTCGTGATGGGCATCGTGATGCCGACGATGTCCGCCTCTTGGAAGGCGTCCGTGCCCATCAGGGTCGAGAACACCTGGCCGGTGATCGCGATGAACGGCACCGAGTCCATGTAGGCGTCCGCGATCGCGGTGACGAGGTTCGTCGCTCCGGGACCGGACGTGGCGATGGCGACACCGACCTTGCCGGACGAGGACGCGTAGCCCTCGGCGGCGTGCCCGGCGCCCTGCTCGTGCCGGACCAGGACGTGGCGGATGGTCTTCGACGCCATGAGCTCGTCGTAGAACGGGATGATCGCACCACCGGGCAGACCGAAGACGTCGGTGATCCCGAGGTGCTCGAGGGACCGCAGGACGGCCCCCGACCCGGTGAGGACCTCCGGCGAACGGCGCGCTCCGGTGGCCGCGGACAGCGGTGTTGCTTCCGTGGGCATGTGGGGTTTCCTGCCTGGAGAGATGGCGATGATGCGGGTGTCGACGCTAGCCCGTGACCGCGCCCTTGGCGGCGGACTGGACGAGCTTGGCGTACTTCGCGAGGACTCCGCGGGTGTAGCGCGGGGGCAGCGGCGCCCAGCCGTCGCGGCGGGCCTCCAGCTCGGCCGGGTCGACCAGTAGGTCGAGCGAGCGAGCCGCGATGTCGACACGGATGCGGTCGCCATCGCGCACGAACGCCACTGGACCTGCGTCCACGGCTTCCGGTGCGATGTGGCCGATGCAGAGGCCGGTTGTGCCGCCTGAGAATCGACCGTCGGTCAAGAGTAGTACATCCTTGCCCAGACCCGCGCCCTTGATGGCCGCGGTGATCGCGAGCATCTCGCGCATGCCGGGGCCGCCCTTGGGACCCTCGTAGCGGATGACGACGACGTCGCCCTTCTGGATCCGGCCCTCGGTGAGGGCGTCCATCGCCGCACGCTCACGGTCGAACACGCGCGCGGGCCCTTCGAAGACCTCGGCGTCGAAGCCGGCGGTCTTCACGACGGCGCCCTCGGGGGCGAAGGAGCCCTGCAGGATCGTCAGGCCGCCGGTGGCGTGGATCGGGTTGTCGATCTTCCGGAACACCTCGCCGTCGAGCTCGGGCGGGTCGATCTCGGCGAGGTTCTCGGCGACGGTCTTGCCCGTCACGGTCATGCACTCGCCGTGCAGCAGTCCGGCGTCGAGCAGCGCCTTCATGATGACCGGGATGCCGCCGTTGCGGTCGACGTCGACCATGACGTACTTGCCGAACGGCTTCATGTCGGCCAGGTGCGGGACCGTCGAGCCGATGCGGTTGAAGTCGTCGAGGCTGAGCTCGACCTCGGCCTCGTGCGCGATCGCCAGCAGGTGCAGCACGACGTTGGTGGAGCCTCCGAGGGCCATCGCGACGGCGATCGCGTTCTCGAACGCTTCCTTGGTCATGATCTGGCGCGCCGTGATGCCGTGCTTGAGCATGTTCACGACGGCTTCGCCCGACCGGTGCGCGTAGTAGTCACGGCGACGGTCGGCGCTGGGCGGCGCGGCGGAACCCGGGAGGGACATGCCGAGTGCCTCGGCGACGGACGCCATCGTGTTGGCCGTGTACATGCCGCCGCAGGCGCCCTCGCCCGGGACGATCGCGCACTCGATCTCCTTGAGCTCCGCCTCGCTCATGGTGCCGGCCTTGCACGCGCCGACGCCCTCGAAGGAGTCGATGATGGTGACTTCCTTCATCGTGCCGTCGGCCTGCTTCACGTAGCCCGGCATGACCGACCCGGCGTACAGGAAGACGCTCGCCAGGTCGAGGCGCGCAGCAGCCATGAGCATGCCGGGCAGGGACTTGTCGCAGCCGGCGAGCAGCACCGTGCCGTCGAGGCGCTCGGCGTTGACGACGGTCTCGACGCTGTCCGCGATGACCTCGCGCGAGACGAGCGAGAAGTGCATGCCCTCGTGGCCCATCGAGATGCCGTCCGACACCGAGATCGTGCCGAACTGCAGCGGGTACCCGCCGCCGCCGTGGACGCCTTCCTTGGCGCCCTGGGCGAGCCGGTCGAGGCTCAGGTTGCAGGGGGTGATCTCGTTCCAGGACGAGGCGATGCCGATCTGCGGCTTCTCCCAGTCCTCGTCGCCCATCCCGACGGCCCGCAGCATGCCACGCGAGGTGGTTGCTTCGATCCCGTCGGTGACGACCCGGCTGCGCGGCTTCACGTCGATGTCAGGCATGCGCTGAGTCTAGGACGGATTGGGATACCAGCGGCGCACGTCTATGCGTCCGCATGGTGATGGGCCGGGTGGGAGGCTCGGCACGAGCCCGCCACGCCGGCGCGCCTCAGCGCGTGGCGCGGAGCCTGGCCAGCTGCTTCAGGACGTCGGTCAGGGCCGCCGGGTCGGCGACGCGGTGGCCAGCGAGCGTGTCGCCCTCCCCCACCTTCACGCCGACGTCACCGTCGCCGAGCACGCGGAAGGCGTCCTCGTCGGTGACGTCGTCCCCGGCGAAGAACACCGCGTCCGCACCCCGCAGCGCGCGCAGTCGGTCGATCGCGTCGCCCTTCGTGACGTGCCGGACGGCGAACTCGAGGATGTCCTTGCCGCCGCGCTCGAGCACGTCGGCGTCCGCCTCGTGTGCGGCCGCACTGGCCGCGGCGTCCGCCTCGGCAGCGACCTCGGCGCTGACCCGGCGGGTGTGCACGCCGTGGCCGGCCGGCTTGTGCTCGATGACGACACCGGGGAAGCGCTCCCCCACGGCGTCGAGCGCCGCGCCGATCCGCGCGACGCGAGCCTGTTCGTCCTCGGTCAGCGCCGCCTCGTCGTGGCCGTCGACGCGCCACTCGACGCCGTGCGAGCCGACGAGCGACATGCCGTCAGGGGCCTGCGAGACCCGAGCGAGGCTGTCGAGCGGCCGCCCGGAGACCAGGACGACCTCGGTGTCCTTCGCGCGCTGCAGGGTCAGGACGGCCGCCCAGCTGCCCGGCAGCGCACCGACCTGACCGGGGTCGTCCGCGAACGGGGCGAGCGTGCCGTCGAAGTCCAGCGCGACCAGCAGGCGGTCGACCGCCGCCAGGTCCGCGAGGGCCGTGTCGAGCCCTGGAGCTGCCGACTCGTCGGCGTGCGGTGTCTGCTCAGGCATCACGGTCCTCCCGGGTGTCCTCGGCGGCACGCGCGGTCTGCGCGTCCTGGTCGAAGATGGACATGTTGTCGGTCTGGGCCTCGCGGTGCGCCGGCTCGGCGCCGGACGGGTCGATCCGTGCGGTGCTCGGGGCGTGTCGGTCGAGCGCCTCGAGGAACGAGCGCGACCAGCGGGCCACGTCGTTGTCGCGGACGCGCTTGCGGAGCGCGCGCATGCGCGTCGAGCGCTCGCGGCGCGGCATCTCGATGGCGCGTTCGATCGAGTCCTTGAGCGCCCCGATGTCGTGCGGGTTGATGATCACCGCCTGCTTCAACTCGTCGGCGGCACCGGCGAACTCGGACAGGATGAGCACGCCGTCGTTGTCGAACCGGGTCGCGACGTACTCCTTGGCGACCAGGTTCATGCCGTCGCGCAGGGCCGTGACGAGCATGATGTCGGCGGCGAGGTAGAGCGCGACCATCTCCTCGCGCGGGTAGCCGTGGTGCAGGTAGGAGATCGGCTGGTGGCCGATGGTGCCGAGGTCGCCGTTGATCCGGCCGACGCTCAGCTCGATCTCGTCGCGGAGCGTCTTGTAGGTGTCGACGCGTTCGCGGCTCGGACTGGCGACCTGCACGAGCGTGGCGTCCTCGACCCGGATGCGACCGTCCTCGACGAGCTCGCCGAAGGCCTTGATGCGGTGCCGGATGCCCTTGGTGTAGTCGAGGCGGTCGACGCCGAGCAGCACGGTCTTCGGGTTGCCGAGCCCCTGCCGGATCTCGCGGGCACGCTCCTGGACCTCGGGCCGCCTGGCGATGTCCTCGAAGCTCTCGGCGTCGATCGAGATCGGGAAGTGCCGCGCCTCGACGTGTCGGACCGTGATGCCCTTGCGGCTGCGGGGTGCGTCGGGGTCGTCGACCGGCACGTCGATCGTGGTGCCCTTGGTCGTGTAGCCCTTGATGTGGCGGACGGCGCGCAGGAAGTCACTCGCGTCGTCGTGGCGCTGGAAGCCGATGACGTCGGCGCCGAGCAGCCCGTCGAGGATCTGCGCGCGCCACGGCAGCTGGGCGTAGATGCCGACCGGCGGGAACGGGATGTGGTTGAAGAAGCCGATCGTCAGGTCGGGACGGAGCTCGCGCAGCAGGGCGGGGACGAGCTGCAGCTGGTAGTCCTGCACCCAGACGATGCCGTCCTGCTCGGTGATCTCGGCGATCTGCTCGGCGAACCGCTTGTTCACGCTCTTGTAGGCGATCCACCAGTCGCGGTGGTAGCTCGGGTGCTCGATCACGTCGTGGTAGAGCGGCCAGAGCGTGTCGTTGCTGAAGCCCTCGTAGTAGTCCTCGACGTCGGACGCACTGAGCGGGACAGGGACGATGTGGATGCCCTCGTTGTCGAACGGCTCGACCGCGACGTCGGGCTGTCCGACCCACCCGACCCAGGCGCCGTCGTTCGCGCGCATCACGGGCTCGAGCGCCGTGACGAGCCCACCGGGTGAGTGCCGCCAGCCCTCGTTGCCGTCCTCGTCGACGACGCGGTCCACCGGCAACCGGTTCGAGGCGACGACGAAGGAGTACTTGCTGGACGAACTGGAGGGAGCAGACACGCACCGAAACTACCAGCGGCCCGTCACACCGGACCGGAGGGGGCCGTCACACCAGACCGGAGGGGGCCGGTCGGTAGGCTCGTGGCCATGGTCAGCACGCGCTCGTGGCGGAACGGATCGGCAGCCGAGCGGGACTTCCCGGTGGAGCGGGTGTCGGACTGCATCGCCGACGGCGACGGCTTCGTGTGGGTGGACTACACCGATCCGGACGCCTCGGACCTGCGACAGCTCGAGGACGAACTGGACATCCACGCGCTGGCGGTCGAGGACGCCGTCGAGCGCGGTCAGCGCCCGAAGCTCGACCGGTACCGCGACAGCCTGTTCCTGGTGGTCTACGACGTCCAGGGTCGTGACCGCGACGGCGGGCTCGTCACCCGCGAGGTGAAGGCGTTCGTCACGAAGCACGCCCTGGTGACGATCCACGGTCCCGAGGTGGACACGGCCGCGATGGAGCGTCGCCTCACCTCGAACGCCGACCTGGCGGGGCACGGGGTGCCGTGGCTCGTGTGGGGGTTGCTCGACTCGGTGGTCGACCACGCGACGGCCGAGATCGAGGCCATCGAGCAGGACATCGACGACCTCGAGGACGACCTGTTCGAGCGGGGCGACCCCCGCGAGCAGCAGATCCAGCGCCGGTCGTTCGCGCTGCGCAAGGCGCTCGGGGTCATGCGCCGGCTGGTGGTCCCCACGAAGGACAGCGTCGCCTCGCTGTTGCACGGTGACGCCGAGACCGTCGCCGACGGGGTCCGGCCCTACTTCCGCGACGTCGAGGACCACCTCGTCTCCATCGCCGACTCGGTCGAGGAGCTCCGCGATGCCGTGTCGAGCGTGCTGGACACCAACCTCAACCTGGCCTCGAACCGGCAGAACACGGTCATGAAGAAGGTCACGAGCTGGGCGGCGATCATCGCGATCCCCACGGCGATCACGGGGTTCTTCGGGCAGAACGTGACGTTCCCGGGTGAGAGCTCGTGGAGCGGGCTGTACCTGTCGCTCTCGCTCATCGTGGTGACGTCGCTGGTGCTCTACCGCGCGTTCAAGCACCGCGACTGGCTGTAGTCCGGGAGCACCGGCCGGACCGCACCGTGCGAGGTTCGCGGCCGCACCCGGCGGGCAGCACCGTGCGAGCTTCGCGCCCCGTGCCGGGTTGATGGTCCCGTGCGAGGAACCAACCGCGCACGAGACGAGCAACCGCGCACGAGACGAGCAACCGCGCACGGGCCCGGAACTCGGCACCGTGCTCCCGCGCCCCGCGCGCCGCTACAGCCGCAGCGCCAGCACGCCGGCGACGACCGTCAGCGGTGCGACGACGCAGCCGAGCGCCATGTACCGACCCCACGACAGGTGCACGCCCTCGGCGGCGAGCCGCGCGTGCCACAGCAGCGTCGCGAGCGAGGCCCACGGCGTGATGAGGCAGCCGGCGTTCACGCCGATCAACAGCGCGGCGTAGCGCAGGGCCTCGTGGCCGGCTGCCGGCTCGAGCACCAGGTATGCGGGCAGGTTGTCGATCGCGTTCGCGGCCACCCCGCCCGCACCGGCGAGCACCAGGAGCGACCCGGTCCCCGTCCCGCCCGGCAGCGCGTTGACGATCGGGTCGGTGATGCCGGTCGTGTGCAGCGTCTCGACGACGACGAACAGACCCGCCGCGAAGACGAGCGTCGACCACGGCACCCGCGAGGGCTTCAGTTCGGACGGTGCCCGGAAGGCCGCGACCACGACGAGCGCGACGGCAGCGACCACGGCGGCGATCCACACCGTGACCCCGGCGGTCAGGGCGATCACGAGGGCCACCAGGACGATCGAGGCCGCCGTGAAGAACACCCGGTCGGCCGGGGGTCGGACCGTGACGGGCGTGTAGCGGCCGAACAGCTTGCCGCGGAACACGACGAGCAGCACCGCGCACGGGACCACGACGCCGGCGAGTGCGGCCCAGACCATGAGCCCGGCGAACGGGATCGGACCGTCGAGCCCGATCCGGTCGACGGCGAGCAGGTTCGTCAGGTTCGACACGGGCAGCAGCAGCGAAGCGGTGTTCGCGAGCCAGACGGTGGTCAGTGCGAACGGCATCGGGGGCAGGTCGACGCGGCGGGCGAGGGCGATGACGATGGGCGTCAGCAGCACGGCGGTGGTGTCGATCGACAGGAACACGGTGCAGAGCACGGCGAGGACGACGACCGCGCCCCAGAGCCCGATCGTGCGGCCGCCGCCGATGCGCGCCGCGACGTCCGCCAGACGGTCGAAGACCCCGGCGTCAGCGGCGAGCTCGGACACGATCGTCAGTCCGAGCACGAACCCGAGCACGGGCAGGACACGGTCGGCGAGTTCGACCAGGTCGGGGACGGGCAGCAGACCGAGGGCGACGCACACGGCACCGACGACCAACAGGACTGCACCGATGACGGCTTGACGCACTGCGACTCCTTGGTGAGCGGCCGCGATCGGCGGCGCTCCAATGTAGCGACCAGTAGCGTGGAGGCCGACGACGACAGGAGGAATCCGTGCGCAAGTTCTTGTTCAACGGTGCGGTGTGGAGTTCGATCATCAGCGGCTACAGCGTGATCCAGACCACGCGGCAGGGTCCGCGCGACTGGCGGCTCGCCCTGACGTGGGTGGCCTGGTTGTCCACCACGATCGTGGCGATCGGCACGGTGGTGGAGGACGACCGCGCGGTCCGGTCGCGCCAGCCGTGACCTGAACGCTCCATCAGACGGGAGGCCCGGTGCCAGCTGGCACCGGGCCTCCCGTCTGCTCTCGGGGGTGCGGCTACCGCTCGGACGGCGGGATCTTCGCGGTCTGGATCGGACCGGTGAAGAGCGCTCCGCGCTCGTCGTCCTCGCCGAAGAGCGAGCTGTCCCCCTCGGCGGAGCGGCCGCGCGGCCGCGCCGGCACGCCGGGTTCGGCGAGCTGCACCCGCTGGATCGGCAGCGCGTCCGGGTGGGTGCGCTGGATCCAGTCGACCATCTCCTCGCGGACGTAGCAGCGCAGGTCGAACAGGCCGCCGGCGTCCGGAGCCGTCACCAGGATGCGGACGCGCACGAGCCCGCCGACGGCGTCCGTGACCTGCAGGACCTTCGTGCGGCGGTCCCAGATCGTCGAGGTCTCGAGGATGCGGTCGAGCTCCTTGCGCATCTCGGCCGGGCTGACCCGCCAGTCGAGGTCGAACTCCACGGCGCCGAGGAGCTCGCTGCTGGTGCGGGTCCAGTTCTCGAACGGGGTGCTCGTGAAGTAGGTCGAGGGCAGCACGAAGCGTCGGTCGTCCCACAGGTGCACGACGACGTAGGTGAGGGTGATCTCCTCGATGCGACCCCACTGCGTCTCGACCACGACGACGTCGTCGACACGGATCGATCCCGAGAACGCGAGCTGCATGCCGGCGATGACGTTGCCGAGGGTCGACTGCGCGGCCAGGCCCGCGATCACCGAGATGAGTCCGGCTGACGCGAGGACGCTCGCGCCGGCGGCCTCAACCCCCGGGAAGGTCAGCAGGATCGCGCCGACGCCGATGATGACGAGCACCGCGACGGTGACCCGTCGCAGGATCAGGACCTGCGTGCGGACCCGGCGGGCGACGCGGTTGTCGGGGACGTCGACGCGGTAGCGGTGCAGCCCGAGGCTCTCGAGGAAGACCGCGAGCTCGCACGCCAGCCACGTGCCGACGCCGATCGTCGCGACGAGGAACGCATGCGAGACGTGCCCGCGCCACGGGGACGCGTCGCTGTCGGGGACCGAGGTCGCGAACGCGACCCAGAGCGACGCGACGAGCAGCATGGTCCTGGCGGGGTGCTTGGTGCGACGGGAGAGCGCGGCGGCCCAGCGCTCACGGCGTCCGAGCGTGCGGAACACCAGGTGGAGGACGAGGGCGGCCACGGCGGTCGCGAGCAGGGCGAACCCGACCGCGATCAGGAGGCGGAGGAGGATGTCCATCCGACCATGGTGCCGGATCGACGACGTCCGTCGTCCAGGCCGCGGACAAGTCGATGCGCATGTAGCGTGTCGGCCATGACAGCGCAGAACGACACGGGCGTGGACCGTGCGAAGGCGAACGACTTCTCGCACGAGCAGGAGGGCTACCAGCACGGGCTGAAGCCCCGGCAGCTGCAGATGATCGCGATCGGCGGCGCGATCGGTACCGGTCTCTTCCTCGGTGCCGGTGGACGACTGCACACGGCGGGGCCGGCCCTGGCGGTCGTCTACCTGATCGCCGGCGTGTTCGCGTTCTTCATCCTGCGGGCACTGGGCGAGCTGGTGCTGCACCGCCCGTCCTCCGGCTCGTTCATCTCCTACGCACGCGAGTTCTACGGTGAGAAGTTCGCCTACGCAGCCGGGTGGATGTACTTCCTCAACTGGGCGATGACGTCGATCGTGGACACCACCGCGGTGGCGCTCTACCTGCAGTACTGGCGCGCGTTCACGGCCGCGCCGCAGTGGCTTCTCGCGCTCATCGCGCTGGTCGTCGTGCTGGCCGCGAACATGGTCGCGGTCAAGGTGTTCGGTGAACTCGAGTTCTGGTTCGCGATCATCAAGGTCGTCGCCCTGGTGGCGTTCCTGGTCGTCGCCCTGGTCTGGCTGATCTTCGCGTTCCCCGTCGAGACCGGTGGCGAGGCGGTCCGGACGGGCTTCTCGATCTGGCAGGACAACGGCGGTCTGATCCCGAACGGCGTGCTGCCCGCGGTGCTCGTGGTGCAGGGCGTCGTGTTCGCCTACGCCGCGATCGAGCTCGTCGGCACGGCGTCCGGTGAGACCCAGGACACCGAGAAGGTGATCCCCCGCGCGATCAACTCCGTCGTGCTGCGCATCGCCGTGTTCTACGTCGGGTCGGTCGTGCTGCTGTCGCTCCTGCTGCCGTACACGTCGTACAAGGAGGGTGAGAGCCCCTTCGTGACGTTCTTCTCGTCGCTCGGCAACCCGCAGGTCGGTGTCGTCGTCGGGTCGATCATGAACTTCGTCGTCCTCACCGCCGCGCTGTCCTCGCTCAACGCCGGGCTGTACTCGACCGGCCGCGCACTGCACTCGATGGGCATGAACGGGTCCGCACCGAAGTGGACCACGAAGATGACCAAGGGCGGTGTGCCGTTCGCCGGCATCCTGCTCACCGCGGCCTTCACGGTCGCCGGCGTCGCCCTGAACTACTTCGTCCCCAGCCAGGCGTTCGAGATCGCACTGAACATCGCGAGCCTCGGCATCATCACCGCCTGGGGCACGATCATCCTGTGCCAGATGCGCCTGCGGCAGTGGGCGAAGCAGGGCCTGGCGAAGGAGCCGTCGTTCAAGCTCCCCGGCGCCCCGGTGACCTCGTGGTTGACGCTGGCGTTCCTGGTCTCGGTGCTCGTGCTGATGGCGATCGACTGGCCCGTCGGCACGCTGACCATCGCGTCCCTCGTCATCATCATCCCGCTGCTGGTCGTCGGCTGGTTCCTGCAGCGCGACCGGATCCTCCGCATCGCCCAGCTGCGCGAGGGCGTCACCGGCCCCTACCCGGTCACCGGTCGTGACCCGGCGAACCAGGTCCGCCGCGACGCCACGGACAAGGAGTGACGCTGTCCGCGCAGCGCGACCCGCGTCCGAGCGACGCGGAGCGCTCCGGCGTCCCCCAGTACGATCAGCGGGTGCCGGACCGCTCTGCTTCCCCCACGCTCGACCTCCAACTGACCTGGCGTGGCGCCTTCGGCCGCGTGCGGGTGTTCGCCGACCGGGTGCACGCCGAGACGAGCTACGAGCGCGACGCGCTGCAGCCGGTGCCCATGGACGCACTGCGGGGCTGGCGCATCCAGCCGTGCGACTTCGACGCGGTGTGCGTGGAGTTCCTCACGCCGGACGACACGTGGCGGGTCCTGCTCGACACGTCCGACGAGCAGGTCGCGGCGCTGGCGTTGCGCCGGGTCCTGGGGCAGCCGGTGCCCGCCGACTCCTGAGGCCTGGCAACGACCCCTGCGTCGCGCGTCACGCGGTGTACTGCATCACCCGGAACGATGCGCCCTGCGGGTCGACGACGTCGGCTGCGCGGGTCGCCGGTCCCTCCCACGTCGCGAGCACACGTCCTCCGAGCGTCGTGACCCGGGTTGCCGTGTCGTCGCGGTCCTCGACCCCGAAGGTCACGTACCAGTCGTCCGGCCCCTCGTCGACCCGGGCGAGCGCCGCGACGACGTCGGCGAACTCCGCCGGCGCGCCGGCCTGCCGTTCGCGGATCTGCGGGTCGGACGTCGCCGCGAGGTGATCGCCGTACCCGGGGAGCAGGAGCATCGCGCTCGGGCCCTCCTGCACCGACGACCGCTCCCAGCCGAAGAGCCGTGCGTAGAACGACAGCGCCGCATCGGGGTCGGTCGAGCGCAGGTCGCTGAGGACCCAGCCGCCGGGAGCGTTGATGTACTGCGCCCCGAGGCGGTCGCGCGCCTGCCAGAGCGCGAACGTCGCACCGCGCGGGTCGACGCACTCCGCGCCCCGGCCGGCAGCCCCTCCCGGACCGGCGTCCATCGGTGCCGTCGCCGTCCCGCCGAGGTCGACGACACGAGCTGCGGTGACGTCGACGTCGTCGACCGCGATGGTGGTCCCCCATGCGGCCGGATCGTCGCTCGAGCCGATCGCGCCGACGTCGTGGCCGTCGACGCTGGCGATCCGGTAGGACCCGGGCGCCGACGGCGGAAGCCGCTCCTCGAACCGCCAGCCGAACAACCCGCCGTAGAAGTCGGCTGCGGCGTCCGGGTCGGGGAACCGACCCTCGATCCAGCTCGGGACGCCCTGCGGGTACCTGCGTGGTGTCGCGTCGGTCATCGTGGCCTCCGATCGGGTCCGGTTGATGCGCTCCGGTCTACTCCGCCCCGAAGCCGTGCGACCGCCCGATCGCCGGAGCCCACGTCACGACCCGATCGGTCAGTCGTCGGTGTCGACCGTGTTCGTCACGACGTCACCGGAACCGGCGTCGATCCGGATGCTGTGCTTGGTGCCCGCGGAATCGCGGACGTCGCCCTCCCACACCACGGTGCCGGTGTGGTCGTCGAGCCCGAGCTCGGTGACGGTGCCAGCGACGGTGTCGGTGAGCCGACCCGCGGCGTCCTCGACGTCGAGCTCCGCGGCGGCGACGAACCGACGGTGCTCAGCGTCGTCGTCGGCGTCGGTGTCGTCAGCGCGCGGTGTCCCCTCGGCACGGGTGCCGGCCGCGTCGGTGTGGACCTCGTGCTCCGCCCCGTCGTCCGTCACGACGAGGACCTCCCACGCCGAACCGTTGCGCTCCTGCTCGACCGAGATCACGGTGCCGGACCCGACGGCCTTGCGGGCGGTGGCACCGGCGGCGACGAGCGCCTCGTTCGAGTCGGACGCGGTCCGGGCGCCAGCACCGGTGGACGGCCCGGTCCGCGCGGACGAGTCGCTCCCGGATGACGAACCGACACCGGCGGTGTCCGTGTCGTCGGAGTCGGCGCAGCCGGTGACGGCGAGGGCTCCGGCGAGCAGGACTGCTGCGGAGAGGGCGATGCGGCGGGTACGGGGCATGTCGGTGATGGTCATGCGGTGAGCCTGCCGACCGGGTGCTGAAGCAGACCTGAAGCGAGCTGGCCGGACGGTGGACGCCGAGGGCCCGACTCTGCACGGCTCCGGTGCCGAGTGCGTCCGGCGCCGCCTGCACCCGGAGGTCAGTCGCTGCGCGGGAGCCGGACGACGAACCGTGCGCCGCCGCCAGGGGCGTCCTCGACGCGCACGCTCCCGCCGTGCGCCCGGACCGCGTCCCGCACGATCGCGAGCCCGAGTCCCGATCCGCCCTCGTCGCGGCTGCGGGCCTCGTCCAGCCGGACGAACCGGTCGAAGACCCGCTCGCGCTCCGCCGGCGCGATCCCGCTCCCGTCGTCGTCGACGACGACCTCGGCTGTGTCGCCCACGGTGCGCACCCCGACGGCGACCCGACCATCCGCGTGCCGGACGGCGTTGTCCACGAGGTTCCGGACCACCCGTCCGAGCAGCCGCTCGTCGCCGAGGACCCGCGCGGGTCCGATCCCCGAACCGTCCACCGCGACGAGACCCGCCGACCGCACGCGCGCGACCTCCGCCAGGGCGAGGTCGTCGAGGTCCACCGGGCGTCCCTCCACTGCTCGGCGCTCGTCGAGCCGCGAGAGCTCGAGCAGCCCGTCGACGAGCGCGGCGAGACGGTCGTTCTCAGCCGACACGACGTCGGCGAGCTCGACGAGGTCGACGCGGTCGGGGTGCGCCCTGGCGACTGCGGCGTGCTGCCGGACCGAGGCGATCGGGGAGCGCAGCTCGTGCGATGCGTCCGACACGAAGCGCCGCTGCGCCGCCGCCGAGCGGTCCAGCCGCTCGAGCATGTCGTTCATCGTGGCGGCCAGCCGGGCGACCTCGTCCTCCGTCCCCGGAACGGCGACCCTGGCTCCGCGGGACGCTCCCCCGACTTCCGCGACCTGCCGCCGGATCCGCTCGACGGGGCGGAGTGAGCGCCCCACGACGACCCAGGTGCCGACACCCATGAGCAGGACGAGGACGGGCACCCCGACGCCGAGCAGCGTCACCACGGTGGTGGTCGCCGTGTCGGCCGCGTCGAGCGAGGCACCGAAGACGACGGTCGCCTCGGTGCCGTCCGGCAGGTCGACGTCGTCGGCGACGAGCAACCACCGGTCGCCGTCGTCCGACCACCGCGACTCGTCGGCCGTCGGCAGCGCGGGCGGGTCGGCGTCGTCCCCGTGCGCCAGGACGCGGCCGCCACGGCCAACGACCTGCACCAGGACCTCGTCGTAGCCGTCGACGGCACGCGCGCCGTCAGCCTCGACCCGGGCCGTGGCCTGCTCGAGACCGCTCTCGGCGGTGCTCCGGACGCCGTCGAGCAGCACCAGGCGGAGCACGGTGACGAACACCACGGAGCCCACGACCAGCGCCGCCAGCACCAGCAGCACCGCCGCGAGAGTGGTCCTGGCGCGGACGCTCCGCGGCCACGACGGCGCAGCGCGCTGCGCACCCTCAGGCATCGGCCACTGCCAACCGGTACCCGGCGCCGCGCACCGTCTCGATCGTGGCCCGCCCGAACGGCCGGTCGACCTTGCGGCGCAGGTGCCCGACGTACACCTCGACGATGTTCGGGTCCCCGTCGAAGTCGACGTCCCACACGTTGTCGATCACCTGCCGCTTCGAACAGACCTGCCCGGCTCGTCGCACCAAGAACTCGAGGACCGCGAACTCCCGGCTGGTCAGGTCGAGCGCGACGTCACCGCGGTGAACGGTCCGGGCAGCGGGGTCCAGCACGAGGTCGCCGACGGTCAGGACGCTCGGACGCTCCCGCGCGCCGCGCCGCACCAGGGCACGGAGCCGTGCGACGAGCACCGGGTGGGAGAACGGCTTGGTGACGTAGTCGTCGGCCCCGGCGTCGAGTGCCTCGACCTGGTCCCACTCCCCGTCCTTGGCGGTGAGCATGAGCACCGGGGTCCAGTCCTGGTCGGCGCGGAGCTGCGCGCAGACAGCCCATCCGCTGAGCCCCGGCATCATCAGGTCGAGGACGATCGCGTCGTAGTCGAACTCCCGCGCGTGCCACAGCCCGTCGACGCCGTCGTGTGCCACGTCCACGGCCCAGCCCTCGGCCTCGAGACCCCGTCGGACGCCGTCCGCCAGCCGGACCTCGTCATCGACCACCAGGACACGCATGGAGGGCAGTCTGTCGTGCGGCGCTGAAGCGCCGCTGAAGTGGCGGCGCACGCCGCATCGGACGGGAGGCCCGTGGCGGCGCCGCCACGGGCCTCCCGTCCGTCACTCGGTCGCGTCGAGCGCCGGTCAGACCAGCAGCAGGATCCCCGCGATCACCGAGGCGAGGGTGATCGCCATCGCGACGAGCAGCAGGACCAGGTGCACGCGGTAGAACGTGGTCGGGCGGCCGGATGCGTCACGGGCCCGGGTGTCCTTCGCGACCCGCTGGAAGAAGCGCGGCCAGGCGACCACGTTGAAGAGGGCACCGATGAACAGGACGACTGCGGCGAAGACGAGCACCGGATGATCCTACCGAGCGGGGCTGGAGCGGCCGGTGCCCGTGCACAGCGATCGGCAGCGCACAGCGATCGGCAGCGCACTGCACACGGCCAGCGGCGGCGCTCGGCCGCCCCCAACGCGGCCGAGTCCCACCGGCGATCACCACACGGATGTAGCAATTGCTACAGACACTACACGGTGGTCGAGACGTCGTCGAGCCACCCGTTCGGGTCACCGTCGCGCTCCCCACCGTGGCGCGCGCCGGCCACGACACGGAGCCGCGCCGGCCCCGACCAAGCCCGGACGAGCGCACGACTCGTCGCCAGTGGGACGGTGCGGTCGGCGGCGCTGTGCACGACGAGGAGCGGCATCGTCGCGCCGGTGACGACCGGCGGCCGGACCCGCAGCGGCACGGGCTGGCCTGCGAGTCGAGCCAGCCCGGGCACCGCGAGCAGCGCGAGCACCCCGTGGCCGAGGGCACGACCGAGCCGGCCACCGCCGACGCCGTGCGCGATGGTTTGGACCCAGTCGGTGAGCGGCCCCGTGAGCACCACCGCCCGGACCGCGACCGGCAGCGGGCCCGCGCGGTCGAGCACGCGGAGCCAGAGGAGCGCGCCGAAGGACCAGCCGAACAGGACGACCTCCTGCGCGCCCGACGCGGCGGCGAAGCGGAGCCAGGCGAGGGCCTCGTCGGTCTCACGCTCCCCGAACCCGTGGCGACGGGCCGGCCACCGTGCCGAGTGCGCTGCGAACAGACAGGTCAGGCCGTGCTCGGCCAGGGCGGGGGCGATCTCCTGGTGCCGGAGCGGATGCGAGCCGAGGCCGGGCAGTGCCACCGCCCACCGGGTGCCGGCACCGACGGCGGGGGTCACCCAGCCGGGCAGGTCCTGGCCGGCGGCGTCGGGGACCGCGACCCGCCGGAGCATCGGCGCCGGCTCGGTCGCCGGGGCCGGGTACAGCGCCGCCGCACGTCGGGCGACGAACGCCAGGGTCGCGACCGCCGTGGCGGCGAGGCCGACCGTGATGCCCAGTGCTGTCGCGGCACCGCGCCGTGTCCTACGTGACATCGAGCGCGGCCTCGGCGTGGGCGAGCACGGCGCGTTCGCGGTCGCTCAGGGACGCCCGGGTGCTGCGGACCCCGTCGTTGATCTCGACGATGAGCCGGCTGAGTCGCGTTGCCGGGTCGTCGGTGGCCGGGTACTCGTTGTCGCTGCCGAGCCGGGCGTGCAGGGGTGCCAGGGTCGCGATGGCGCGCTCGACGTGCCGCGATCGGCGGGCCTGGGCGACCCGGTGGCCGATGACCAGGAGCAGCATGCCGGTCGCGACGAAGACCACCGCGCCGGGAGTCAGGACGTCGTACGGCAGCGAGAGCGTTCGGAGGAGGGACAGGTCCCCCAGCACGTGGGCCAGGTCCATCACCACGACGACGACCATGCGGACGACACCGAACGCCCCGCCGACGACGAGCACCCACAGCCCGACGAGGTCCGTCCGGACGCGGGCTTCGCGCAGGTGCAGGACGCAGATGACCCCGGTGGCGCCGAGCGCGACACCGAGGTAGACGGTCTGCGCGATCGAGTACACCGCCGCGGACGGGTGGTCGCCGGCGTCGAGCATGAACGTCGTCGTGGTCGGGGGCTTGTCGAGCACGGCGAACGCAGTGACGATCACGACACCGACGACCGCACAGGACACGATGATCGCGTTGCGCAGCCAGGGGCCCGCAGCGCCGACGGCCTTGGCCACGCCCCACAGCAGCGTGCTCGTCCCGGCGATCATCAGGCAGTCGCTGACCACGGTCACGACGTTGAACCCGCCGAACAGCGGGTCGAGCCACCGGTACAGCGGGTCGACGTTCGTGACGATCGTGGCGCAGAACAGCAGGAACGTGACGGCGAGGGTGCGGTCCTGGCCGCGCTGCAGGACGAAGAGCACGACGGCGCCGGCGACGAGCAGGACGGCCTGGACGACGGCCAGGATCACCGGAGCGTTCCCGTCACCGTGGCGTCGAGCCAGGTCCGCACCCGCGGCTGTCCGGTCATCCGAACACGCCGCGGAAGGCGCTGGGCCGACCGCGGTGGTCGCGGATCAACGCCGCGAGCTCGTCGGCGAACAGCTCGGCCTCGCGCTCGAACTCGTTCTCGAACAGCCCCCGGGCCATCGCGCGCTCAACCTTGTACTCGGGCAGGTCCGGGATGACGTCGCGGATGTACGCCGACTGCGCCGAGGCCTCGTGGTGGGCGTGCAGCACGTGGCCGAGCTCGTGTCCGATGACGAACGAGCGGAACGTCGTGGACGGGGTCGGCGAGATCATGATGAGGTGCTGGTGTTCGAGCGTGGCGACGAAGCCGCAGACCGGCTCGGCAGCGAGGAACGCCTCTTCGCGGACGACGATCGGCTTGCCGACGACCTGCGCCGCGGCGGCGACGGCCTGGTCGACGCTCGACCACCCTTCGGCGCGGCCCCGTTCCCAGAAGCGCGCGACATGGCCGGTCACGGCACGATCCCCCGCTGCGACTCTTCCTCGATCACGGAGGCGATCCGCCGCAGGGCCTCGGGCGACAGCTCGCCGGGGAACGTCCGTGCCGCGAAGCCGCTGACCCGGGCCGACCGGAGCGAGCGGACGAGGGCGAGCTGGGCGCCGATGCGCTCGGGGACGTCACTGTCCTCGAGCAGGAAGCGCTCGTCGACCTCGAAGAACCCGGCCAGCAGCTGCAACAGGGCGGTGTCCCGGTTGCGGCGTCCGTCGCCGGAGAGCATGTACGTCCACTTGGCCCGCGAGAGCGACCCGCCGCGGGCGTCGATGTACTCCTCGATCGCGGAGAACGGCACCGGGGTCCCGCGCTGGGACTCCTCGAAGTCGAGCAGCAGGTTGAGACGGCGAGCGAGCTCTGCGGCGTCGAGGGCACCACCCTTGGGTTCCCGTGTCATCATGCTTCCCCCCCCGGACCGCCTCGGGGACACCGCCTGTGCAGACGCAACCCCTCGGATACACGGGAACCCCCGCCGGAGCGAGGGTTCCTTGTTCGTGGTGCACCCCCTCGGACTTGAACCGAGAACCCACTGATTAAGAGTCAGTTGCTCTGCCAATTGAGCTAGAGGTGCATGCCCGTGTTGCCTGGGCTTCGTTGTGGTGTGTGCCGCAACGGGAATCAACAATAGCATGGGTTTCGCGTGCCCGAGAACACCTGCGGGCACCGACCGAACAGGAGCACCATGACCGACCGCCTCACCCCCGGCGACACCGCACCCGACTTCACGCTGCAGGACCAGGACGGCGCCGAACACACCCTCGGAGCGCTGCGCGGGCGCAAGGTCATCGTGTACTTCTACCCCGCGGCGTCGACCCCGGGCTGCACCACCGAGGCGTGCGACTTCCGCGACAACATGTCGTCGCTGCAGGCCGCCGGCTACGAGGTCCTGGGCGTGTCCAAGGACGAGCTCCCCGCCCTCAAGCGGTTCCAGCACGAACAGGCGCTGACCTTCCCGCTGCTGAGCGACCCGGACCTGGCCGTGCACCGGGCGTACGCAGCCTGGGGCGAGAAGAACAACTACGGCAAGGTCGTCACGGGCACCATCCGCTCGACGATCGTCGTCGACGAGGACGGCCGCGTCGAGCTCCCGCTCTACAACGTCAAGGCGACGGGGCACGTCGCGAGTCTGCGGAAGAAGCTCGGCCTGGTCTGAGCGGTGTCGTCTACTCCACGCGACGGGCCAGCGCGGCCGTCACCGACTTCGACAGCACCAACGTGATCGCGACCAGGGCGGGCAGCAGCAGTGCCCACCCGACCGACGGCACGCGGAAGACGCCCTGGAACGCGCCGATCGCGAGCGCCCCCTGCAGGACCTGCCACACGATGATGCCGCTGCGCACCCAGGGGCGGCGGCGCCAGAGCCCGACGAGCATCGAGCCGAGCCAGAGCGCAGCGATCGCCGTCAGGACCGTGAGCGCGATGCCGGAGGCCAGGCTCGAGGCGGGCGAGACCACCACCTCGACCAGCAGGACCACCGTCGCCACCACCAGGGCCGCGAACTCCAGCGCGACGACCGCGAGCAGCACGAGCATCGCCCGGGAGCGGGGCTCGCGACGCGGCTCGACGGGGTCGTACGAGTTCGAGGTGGGCTCAGACACAGTGTTCCTCCAGCATTGCAACCCTTGATTTGGCCATATCAGTATGGAACGATGTCCGAGGTCGTTTGGACGGCACGATGTGGTGTGCGTCTCCCGTGGTTCGATGCTCCTCCCCCGAGCATCTGCGGGCGTCGGACTCTCCCCGCACGGTTTCCTCCCCACAGGATCCTCCCGTACGTCACATGAGCATGTGCAGAGTCCTCGAGCCCCGAACCACGGCCCCGGCCTGCCGTTCGAGCATCGACATCAAGGAGCACCACCACATGGACTGGCGTGACAAGGCAGCGTGCCTCACCGCGGACCCCGAGCTCTTCTTCCCCGTCGGGAACACCGGGCCGGCTGTTGACCAGATCGAGAAGGCCAAGTCGGTGTGCGCACGGTGCACCGTCACCGAGATGTGTCTGCAGTACGCCCTCGAGAACAACCAGGACTCCGGCGTCTGGGGCGGCCTCAGTGAAGACGAGCGTCGTGCCCTGAAGCGCCGCGCCGCTCGCGCGCGTCGCGCATCCTGACACCGCAGCACTGACCGACCAGCACTGACCCTCGACGCCCGTCGCGCCCCTCGGGGCACGGCGGGCGTCGTCGTGCCCGGAGCGGCGACCGTCTGGAGGCCCGGTGCCGGCCCGCCGGACACGCACCGGGCCTCCAGGTGGTCAGCTCCGTACCGCACCGCGGGACGGACACGACACCGCACATCGGCGCGGTGTCCTGTCCGGCTCCCGGTGCGCTGTCGGTCCGCACCATGACGGGGCCTACGCTGCCGCGGTCTCCCACCGGAACGGGATGGAGATCGTGACCTCGGTCCCGCTGCCGGTCAGCGTGTGCCAGTCGATCGTGCCGCCGAGCTCGCCCTGGATGAGCGTCCGGACGATCTGCGTGCCCAGGCCGGAGCCGACCTTGCCCTCCGGCAGGCCCACGCCGTTGTCGCGCACCTGGATCGACAGGTGGTCGTCCGACCGGTGGGCGACAATCTCGACCTCGCCGTCGCGCCCGTCCAGGCCGTGCTCCACCGCGTTCGTCACGAGTTCGGTGAGCCCGAGCGCGAGCGGCGTGGCAGCCTCGGAGGGCAGCACCCCGAACTCCCCCGTCTTCTTCGGGTGCACCGTGGTGTTGTGCGACGCCGCGACCTCGGTCACGAGCTTGAGCACCGAGTCGAAGACCTCGTCGAAGTCGACGTTCTGGCTGAGCCCGGTCGACAGGGTGTCGTGCACGACGGCGATCGCCGCCACACGACGCATGGCGTTCTGCAGCGACGTCCGCGCCTCGTCGGAGTGCGTGCGCCGCGCCTGGATGCGCAGCAGCGACGCCACGGTCTGCAGGTTGTTCTTGACGCGGTGGTGGATCTCGCGGATCGTCGCGTCCTTCGTGATGAGCTCACGCTCCTGGTGCCGCATCTCGGTGACGTCGCGGCAGAGCACCACGGCGCCGATCCGCTCACCGTGGTCACGCAGCGGGATCGAGCGGAGCGTGACGGTGACGCCCTTCGACTCGATGTCCGCCCGCCACGGGGCACGTCCGGTGACCACGAGCGGCAGGGACTCGTCGACGTCGAGCTGCTGCCCGAGGAGCTCGGTGGTGACCTCGGCCAGGGACTTCCGCTCGAGCTCTTCCTCGAAGCCCATCCGGTTGAACGCGCTGAGGCCGTTCGGGCTGGCGAACGTCACGATGCCGTTCGTGTCGAGTCGGATCAGACCGTCGCTTGCTCGTGGGGCGCCTCGGCGCGGACCGGCCGGTGCCCCGAGGTCCGGGAAGTCCCCCGTGGCGATCATCCCGAACAGGTCGTTCGCGCTCGCGGTGAAGTTGAGCTCCTGCCGGCTGGGGGTGCGGGACTCGTCCTGGTTCGAGTGCCGGGTGACGACGGCGATCGGACGGTCGGTCGTCTGCTTGCTCTTCGGGCTGAGCCGACGCAGCACCGGGATCGCCCGCACGCGGGTCGGGGTGTCCTCGTACCAGTCGGGCTCCGCCGAGTCCGTCACGCGCGAGCTGCCGAAGCTCTCGGTCACCTGGTCGCGCCACTCCTCGCGGATCTCCTGCCCGACGATGTCGCGGTAGAAGAGCGTCGCAGCGGACGACGGCCGCGCGTGGGCGACAGCGACGAACGACCCGTCCTCGGCGGTGGGGACCCAGAGCACCATGTCCGCGAACGACAGGTCGGCGAGCAGTTGCCAGTCCCCGACGAGGAGGTGGAGCCACTCCACGTCCGCTTCGGAGGACCGGCCTTGTGCGAGGACGAGATCACTGAGTGTCGACACCGGATCAGTCTAGGTGCGGCGGCCTGTGGAGAAATGACCTCCATCCACAGGTGAACACCTGGTGAAATCCGAATGTTGCATTCACCATACGCTCGGTCTCCGATGGAAGGGGCCGGGGTGGCGCGGGAAGCACAGCGGATCGATGACGACGCAGAGGGCGAAGCGTGTGGAGTGGGGGCACCGGGGGCGCCGGGGGTACCGAGGCTCCCGGACGACGCGGTCGTGGGCGGGGGCGGCGACCTGGTCGAGCCCCTCGAGCCGGACGGGCAGGTCGGGCCGGTCGGGCCGGTCGAACCGGTCGGGCCGGTCGGACTGGTCGGGCCGGTCGTCGGTCGACCGGGCGATCCGGCTCCCCGCACCCTCGATGACCCGGCCGTCACCGCGAAGGCGCTCGCCCTCTGCGTCGCGGAGATCCTCAGCGGAGCCCGCGAGGTCGACAGCATCGCGCGCTGGATCACCGAGGACGTCCACCGACACCTCCAGCAGCGTGCCGCCTACGCCGCGCGTGCACGGTCGGCGACGCGCCACCGCGGCCGACGCGCGTCCATCCGGGTCGGCAGCGCCGTCGTCAGCCTCCCGGTCGACGGCGTGGCCGAGGTGAGCGTCGTGGTGCACACACGGTCACACGCCCGCGCCGTGGCGATCCGGCTCGAGGTCCGCGCCGGGCGCTGGCGAGCCACCGCGATCGGCATGCTCTGACGACGCTCTGCCGGATGGTCCGGAGCGTGCGCGGACACGTCCGACGCGACCGTCTGGAGGCCCGGTGCCGGTCCGCCGGGCGGGCACCGGGCCTCCAGAGCGGCCGGATGCGGCGGCGGCCAGGAGACGACCGGGATCGACGGACGACCACCGGGCAGACGGACGTCGGGCCCGGTACCTGACGGCACCGGGCCCGACGTGGTCGGTCGTGTGGACGGGTCAGCCCTTCTTGGCTGCCTGTCGACGGTCGGCGCGGTTGTTCGCCGTGGACGTCGCCTGGCCGGTGGCGGTCGCCGCCGAGCCGAACGCGGAGCCCTTCTCGGGCATCGCGGCCGCTTCTTCCTCGGCCTGGGCGCGCTGTGCGAGAGCGGTGGCGGCCTGCTCGAGACGACCGCGCTCGTCGCGGACCTCGACCTCGCCGTCGATCGACGGCGCGGAGTACTCGAGACCCGGGGTCTCCTCTTCGGAGAGGCCCTTCGCCTCGATGACTGCGTTCTCGCCGTCGGACTGCACCTGGACCTCGAGGTTGAACAGGAACCCGACTGACTCCTCGCGGATCTGGCCCATCATGCTCTGGAACAGGGCGTAGCCCTCGCGCTGGTACTCGACCAGCGGGTCGCGCTGCGCCATCGCACGCAGGCCGATGCCGTCCTTGAGGTAGTCCATCTCGTACAGGTGATCGCGCCAGCGGCGGTCGACCACGGAGAGGACCACGCGGCGCTCGAGCTCCCGCATCGCTTCCTCGCCGAGGCTCTCCTCGCGCTGCGAGTAGGCGAGCTGAGCGTCCGAGAGGATCTCGCGGCCGAGGAACTCCCGCGTCGCCTTGCCCTTCGAGCCGGCTTCGGTGATGACCTCGTCGATGGTGATCGAGATCGGGTACAGCGTGCCCAGCTCGGTCCACATCGCGTCGAGGTCCCAGTCGTCCGGCGAGCCCTCGCCGGTGTGGGTGTCGATCACGTCGTCGACCACGCTCTTCAGGAACGACTGCGTGCGCTCGTGCAGGTCGTCGCCCTCGAGGATGTGACGGCGGTCGCTGTAGATCGCTTCGCGCTGGCGGTTCAGGACGTCGTCGTACTTCAGGACGTTCTTGCGGATCTCGGCGTTGCGGCCCTCGACCTGGGACTGTGCGGAGCGGATCGCCCGGCCGACGAGCTTGTTCTCGATGGCCAGGTCGTCCGGCACGTTCGACCGGCCCATGAGGCTCTCGGCGGCACCGGAGTTGAACAGGCGCATCAGGTCGTCGGTGAGCGACAGGTAGAACCGGCTCTCGCCCGGGTCACCCTGACGGCCGGAACGACCGCGCAGCTGGTTGTCGATGCGGCGGGACTCGTGGCGCTCGGTGCCGAGGACGTAGAGCCCGCCGGCGTCGCGGACCTTGTCGCCCTCTTCCTCGACGATGGCCTTCTGGCTTGCGAACACCTCGTCCCAGGCGGCTTCGTACTCGTCCGGGGTCTCGGTCGGCGACAGGCCCTTCGCGTGCATCTCCTGCACCGCGAGGAACTCCGCGTTGCCGCCGAGCATGATGTCGGTACCACGACCGGCCATGTTGGTGGCGACGGTGACCGCGCCGAGGCGACCGGCCTGGGCCACGATCGCGGCTTCACGCGCGTGGTTCTTCGCGTTGAGGACCTCGTGCTTGACGCCCTTCTTGGCGAGCAGCTTGGAGAGGTACTCGGACTTCTCGACGCTGGTGGTGCCGACGAGGACGGGCTGGCCCTTCTCGTGGCGCTCCTCGATGTCGTTGGCGACCTGCTCGAACTTCGCCTGCTCGTTCTTGTAGACGAGGTCGGTCTGGTCGCGGCGCTGCATCGGACGGTTCGTCGGGATCGCGACCACGCCGAGCTTGTACGTCGACATGAACTCGGCCGCTTCGGTCTCGGCGGTACCGGTCATGCCCGAGAGCTTCTGGTAGAGCCGGAAGTAGTTCTGCAGGGTCACGGTGGCGAGGGTCTGGTTCTCCGCCTTGACCTCGACGCCCTCCTTCGCCTCGATGGCCTGGTGGATGCCCTCGTTGTAGCGGCGGCCCATGAGGATGCGGCCCGTGTGCTCGTCGACGATGAGGACCTCGCCGTTCATCACGACGTAGTCCTTGTCGCGCTTGAACAGGGCGTCGGCCTTGATGGCGTTGTTGAGGAACGAGATCAGCGGCGTGTTGGCCGACTCGTAGAGGTTGTCGATGCCGAGGTAGTCCTCGACCTTCTCGATGCCGGGCTCGAGCACGCCGACGGTGCGCTTCTTCTCGTCGACCTCGAAGTCCTCGCCGGCGGTGAGCCGACCGGCGATCGACGCGAACTCGGTGAACCACCTGTTCGCTTCCCCCGAGGACGGTCCGGAGATGATGAGCGGCGTGCGGGCCTCGTCGATGAGGATCGAGTCGACCTCGTCGACGATCGCGAAGAAGTGGCCGCGCTGGACCATGTCGGCCGCCTGCCACGCCATGTTGTCGCGGAGGTAGTCGAAGCCGAACTCGTTGTTCGTGCCGTAGGTGATGTCGGCGGCGTACTGCTCGCGACGCTCGGGCGGCGACTGGTTGGACACGATGCAGCCCGTGGTCATGCCGAGTGCGCGGAACACGCGGCCCATGAGTTCGGACTGGTACGACGCCAGGAAGTCGTTGACGGTGATGACGTGCACGCCGCGGGACGGGATCGCGTTGAGGTAGGCGGCCGTCGTGGCGACGAGGGTCTTGCCCTCACCGGTCTTCATCTCGGCGATGTTGCCGAGGTGCAGTGCGGCGCCACCCATGAGCTGCACGTCGAAGTGCCGCATGCCCAGGGTGCGCTTGGAGGCCTCGCGCACGGCGGCGAAGGCCTCGGGCAGGAGGTCGTCGAGGGTCTCGCCGTTGGCGTACCGCTCGCGGAGCTCCTTGGTCTCGTCCTGGAGCTCCTCGTCGGTGAGGCTCGCGAAGTCGTCCTCGAGGTCGTTGATGGCCGAGGCGTACGCCTTCAGCCGACGGAGGGTGCGCCCTTCACCGATGCGGAGGACCTTCTCCAGCACGTTTGCCACGTGAACTCCTTACGGGGTCGTCGCGCGCGGGTGGCGCGCCGATCAGCCAGTCATGCTAGCAACCCGCGGGGGCGGACTGCTGGGAGCAGCGATGTGCGCGGCCCGTCGTCGGACCGCGCACACCGTGTCGATCGGGGTCAGCGCCTAGGCGATCGCGCTGGCGGCTTCCTGCGGCGTGCCCTGGGCCGCGGCGGCGGCGGACGCATCGGCCGTGTCGGTGCCGTCGAGTCCGATGACGCCGTAGTCCCAGCCCTTGCGCCGGTAGACGACGCTCGGTCGACGGGTCTCGGCGTCGACGAACAGGTAGAAGTCGTGTCCGACGAGCTCCATGTAGTAGAGCGCGTCGTCGACGGTCATCGGGGCGGCCTCGAACACCTTCTCGCGGATGACGACCGGCGAGTAGACCTCGTCCGCTTCCTCGCGCGCCTCTTCGTCGACGACGCTGATCGACCCCGTCGCGACGTCCTCGATGAGCTTGCCGTCGGCCGGCACCACGTCCATCCCGTCGAACGCCGACCCGGCGGCCTCGGCCACCGACGTCGGACGGTGACGCCCGCGGTGCACCTTCTTGCGGTCGCGCGCCCGACGCAAGCGCTCAGACATCCGTGCGAGGGCGAGGTCGAACGCCGCGTACTTGTCCGACGCCGCGGACTCGGCGCGGACGAGCGGTCCGGGGCCGATCAGCGTCAGCTCGACGCGGTCCTCGCCCTGACTGCTGCCACTCTTCTCGTGGTGGCGGCTGATGCGCACCTCGAAGGCGAGGGCGCGGTCGGCGAGCACGTCGATCTTGTCGGACTTCTGCTCGACGTAGGTCCGGAATCGGTCGGTGATCCCGACGTTCCGGCCTGTGATCGTCACGTCCATGGCGGCTCCCATCCGTACTTCGGCGCGTCGCCTCCATCCGGCGACCAACAACGCCTTGACGGGACACGCTAGACCCGCGGCGCGGCCCGCGTCACGCCATCGCGACACTGCGGCCGGACACCCACCGGATGCACAGTGGACACCGGGCGTCCACCCGGGCGACACGCACCGCTCGACCCTCGCGAGTCGCGAGTCGCGAGTCGCGAGTCGCGCACAGCGGTCGCGGCCTCACGACTCGACGCTCGCGGTCGCGACGCACCGCACCACCCGCCCGCCCGCGGCCCGGACCGCACGGACGGCCTCGGCCATGGTGACCCCGGTCGTCACGACGTCGTCGACGAGCACGACGTCGCGGCCCTGCACCCCGACCGCCCGGAGCGTGCCGACGGTGGCGTCGACCCGCTCGAGCGCGGTGCGCTCCTTCTGCCCGCCGGCACCGACCGCTCGACGGCCGCGAACCCGTCGCAGCCGGCCCGTGCCGCGCACCCCACCGCGGCCGAGCAGCAGCACGACGGGGTCGAACCCCCGGCGCCGACGCCCGCGGGGCGACGGCGGCACCCGGAGCACGCGGGTGCCCGGTGGCGCCGCGGCGAGCGCCTGCCGCACCAGGGCGGCGGTGGGCCGTCCGAGTGGGGTGGCGACGTCGACCCGACCGCGCAGCTTCAGTTCGAGCAGCAGCGTGCGCACGAGTCCCTCGTACTCGAAGGCGGCGTCGAGACGCGCCCCGGCGACGAGACGGACGCGACCGGGACGCGCGGCGAGGTCCGCGCGGCACCGCGGGCAGAGCGCGTGGTCCGGTGCCGCACAGCCCAGACAGCTGACGGGTAGGAACAGGCCGACCACGGCGGCCACGGCTGCCCACCAGGAGCGGGTGTCGGACGGGGGCGGTGTCGATGTCATGCACCGAGCCTCCCGTCCGCACCGTCGTCGGGTGGCCCGCCCGACGCAACCGTGGACGGCGGAACCGTCTGCCCGTGCTGTGGAGGAAGGGTTGCTCGTCAGCGCTGGATGCCGAGCACCGACGCCGTGACGCCGGTCCGGTCCCAGCCGCCGCCGGCGGACTGCAGGACCTGCCCGTCGGACATCAGCAGCAGCAGCGCTCCCCCGCTGCCGCCCGCGATCGCCTTCGCGGTGCCGTCCGGTTTCTGCAGGGTGGTCGCCTGGCCGCCGATCGTGGACCGGACGATGCTCGGCCCGCTCGGGCCCTGGCCGAGCGACGCCACGTCGAGGTCGCTCACCCAGGTCGCCCCGACGGCGGTCCCCGTCGCGGCCTGCAGCCGCACCGGGGCGCCGAGTGCCGTCGGGGTGCGGTCCGAGTCACGCACGATCGCCATCACGTAGAGGGCGGGCCCGCCGTCGGTGTCGATCAGCGCGAGGGCCCTGGTCGAGTCGCGCGACACCTGGAAGGACACGAGTTCGCCGTCGGGCAGCGTCGAGGTCACCTGGTGCTGGTCGCCGCGGAAGCCCCACGCCGTGATGGTGCGCGGGTTCGACGACTGCGCGGTCCAGACGAAGCCCTGGTCGTCGACGGACGGCGGGATGAGGTCCTGGCTGTCCGTGAGGCGCACGGGCTTCTTCCCGCTCTGCACGACGAAGACCCCGGCGTCGGTGCCCACCGCGACGTCGGTCCCCGACGCGGTGATCGCGACGGACTCGGGGGACAGCGCTGCGACGGCGTCGCCCACCCCGCTGGCCAGCTTCGCCACGTCCCCCGTGCCGGGTGCCGCGTAGCCGACGGCCTTCCCGTCCACGACGAGGGGCCGGGGGTCGACGTCGGGGTTGACGACCGCGCTGGTGCCGCTCGAGTCCGGGACCGCGAACGTGGTGCCCTCGGCGGTGATCTGGACCGACGACACGGTGGCCACGGAGGACAGCGACCGGGCCAGCTGTTCGCGCATCCGCACGCGGTCGACGGTGGTCGCTCGGAGTGCGTCCTGGGAGAGGTCGACCTGCGCGCTGCCGTTGTCGACGGTCACGGCGTTCAGGGAGAGCTGGGTGCCCTCGGGGAACGAGGAGAGCACGGCACCCTTCATCCAGTCGGCGGGACCGGCGAGCAGGGCGCTGACGATCCGGGTGCTCGTCGACGACCGGGCCAGGAACCAGCGTTCGTCGGGCACCAGGTACCGGTACGTCGGGTCGTAGAAGTACAGGGCGTGGGCCTGGAACACCTGTCCGAAGCTGACCGGGGTGAGGATGATGCCGTCCGGCGCGTAGCTGATCCGCCACTGGCCGTCCTGCCTGGTGAACTGGAAGGTCAGCGTCGACGAGGTGGGGCGGACGGCCTGGGTGTACTCGCCGTCTCCGTCGACCGTCGCGCTCGCCGTCAGCGTGTAGGTCAGCTCGCGGTCCCCGACCTGTTCGACGTCGCCGTCGCCCTGCCGGATCGTGGTGCTCTGCCGCGGGTTCCACTTCTGGGCGAACGAGTCACTGAGGAACTCGCGGGCGACGGCGTAGTTGTCCTGCGCGCCCGTGGCGGCGTTCACGAACCCGCGCAGGATCGCGCTCTGGCTCGAGCCGTCCTCGGGGGCACTCGGGCGGTAGTCCACGCCGGACACCGACTCGTCCTTGAGGCTCTGCCCGGTGCGGACCGGGCCGCCGGTGGGGATCGCGGCGCAGGCCGACACCGCGACGAGCGTCACGGCGGCGAGCACGACGGCGAGCACGCGGCGGGTGCGGGAGGCGGTGCGGGTCATCGGGAGGAGTCCTCTCGTGGGCCGTCGTACGGCTCGTCGAGTTCGGGCAGCCGGATCGCGGACGTGGCCGTCGGCTCCTGCCCCTGCCGCGGCACGGTCAGCACGAACGCCGACCCTTCGCCGGGCCGGGACCAGACGTCGATGCGGCCGCCGTGGAGCTTGGCGTCGCCCAGGCTGATCGCGAGGCCGAGCCCGGTGCCGCCGATGGTGCGCTTGCGGCTGGGGTCGGCCCGCCAGAACCGGTCGAACACGCGGGTGGTGTCCTCCGGGGGCATCCCGACGCCGTGGTCGCGCACGGCGATCGCCACGGTCCTGGCGTCGCTGTCGACGACGACGTGCACGGGCTTGGCGTCGCCGTGCTCGATCGCGTTGCCGACCAGGTTGCGGAGGATGCGGCGGATGCGGCGGGCGTCGAGTCGCATCGTCGTGTGGCCGCCCGGTGTCGCCAGGCGCAGCTCCACGCCGGCCCGTTCGGCGAGCGGACGGAACTCGTCGACGATGTCGGTGGTCAGCGCGGCCGGGACGACGAGCTCGGTCTCGAGCTCGACCGCCTGGGCGTCGTAGCGCGAGATCTCCAGCAGGTCCGACAGCAGCAGCTC
The DNA here is from genome assembly GCF_003234655.2 of Curtobacterium sp. MCLR17_007. Taxonomy (NCBI): domain Bacteria; kingdom Bacillati; phylum Actinomycetota; class Actinomycetes; order Micrococcales; family Microbacteriaceae; genus Curtobacterium; species Curtobacterium sp. MCLR17_007. The sequence goes on from NZ_CP126271.1 coordinate 2,397,840, forward strand.
GAAGCGCTCGATCTGGTCGTGCATGAGCTCGGCGGACCGGCTGATCGCCGGCTCGAAGGCGTGGCGCGCGTCGTAGAGCACGTCGCCGGCGAGCCGGATCGTGGTGAGGGGGGTGCGGAGCTCGTGCGAGACGTCGGACACGAACCGCTGCTGGACGCGGGAGAGCTCGGCGAGCTGGGTGATCTGTCGGCTGACCGCGTCCGCCATGCCGTTGAAGCTGCGCGCCAGGGTCGCGACGTCGTCCTGCCCGCGCACCGGGATGCGCTCGTCCAGACGCCCGGCCGCGATCTTGCGGCTCGTCTCGGCGGCGCCGCGGATGGGCACGACCACCAGCCGCACGACGAGCGACGTGACCAAGGCGATGAGCACGATGAGCGCCACACCGCCGATCGACAGTGTCTGGGAGACGAAGTCGAGGGTCTGCTGCGCGTCCGACAGGTCGTAGACCAGGTACAGCTCGTACTGGCCGGCGCTCGGCACCTGCAGCGTCGAGCCGACGACGATGCCGGGTTCCCGTCGGCCGCCGTCATCCAGGCGGACGGCCTGCAGGTGCAGTCGGCCGGTGTTCTTGCCCACTTCTCTCCGGAGCGCGTCGGTGATGACGGCGTCCGGGAACTCCTGGCTCGCCCGGTTCTGCAGCGTCTGCGGTGTGGACTGGTCCGGGGACCGCTCGATGGCGATGCTCGTCCCGCCCGGGCTGGTCGTGTTCGACAGGATGGCGCGCTGCGCCTCGTTCTGCAGCGTCTCGAGTTCGGACTGGTTGTTGTCCTCGGCCGCGGTGGCGGCGTCGAAGATCCCTTGCGCGACGTTCGTGGCCCGTGCGGACTCGGCCTCGATCTGATCACGCCGCTGTGCGTAGACGTTGCTCGAGATGCTCAGCATGACCGCGGTGCCGATGACGGCAACCGCGAGCCCGGTCGTGGCGACGGTGATCGCCACGGACCGGACCATCAGGGAGCGCCGCCACAGGAACGCGAACCCGCGCCACCCCCGTCTGGCCCAGTGTCGGAGTCGTCGGCGCACGCGCCCCAGGCCCGACGAGCCCGAGGTCGTCGGCGGCACGGGACTCAGGCTCCCCCGGCGCGGTAGCCGACGCCGCGGACGGTGGTCACGATGCGCGGGGCGTCCGGGTCGTGCTCGATCTTCGCGCGGAGGCGCTGGACGTGCACGTTCACCAGTCGGGTGTCCGCCTTGTAGTGGTAGCCCCAGACCTGTTCGAGCAGCATCTCGCGCGTGAAGACCTGGTTGGGCTTCTCGGCGAGGGCACGCAGCAGGTCGAACTCGAGCGGGGTGAGCGCGATGACGGCGTCGCCGCGGCGGACCTCGTGCCCGGGGACGTCGACGGTGAGGTCCCCCACGTGCAGCACGGTGGCGTCCGAGGCCGCCGGACGCAGCCGGGTGCGGATGCGGGCGACGAGCTCCTTCGGGTTGAAGGGCTTCACGACGTAGTCGTCGGCGCCGTTCTCGAGCCCGGCGACGACGTCGGACGTGTCGCCCCTGGCGGTGAGCATGATGATCGGCGTCCCGCTCTCGGCACGGATGCGGCGGCAGACCTCGATGCCGTCGATGCCGGGCAGCATCACGTCGAGCAGGACCAGGTCGGGCTTGGTCGCGTGGAAGGCGTCGACCGCGTCGTTGCCGTCGGCGCTGAACTCCGGCTCGTAGCCCTCGGAACGGAGGACGATGCCGATCATCTCGGCGAGGGCCTGGTCGTCGTCGACGACGAGGATGCGCGGTGTCATGTGATGAGGACTCTTCGGTGGCATGCGGACGTACCCGGCCGGGCACGTGTCCTTCACGATAGCCGAGTGCCCCACGGCGGCGGGTTTTCCGCCAGGATGGTCGTGTCCGCGCCGTGCCGCGCGGCCGATGTGAGGGGGCGGTTCCATGGCGGGCGACGAGTGGCGCGTACCCGGTGCGTCCGACGGGCCGGACGACCGACCGGGAGGCCCGGTGCAGCCCCCGACGCAGCCCGCATCCGCGGGACCCGCCGGGGCACCGCCGTGGCCGGGTCAGCAGGGACCGCAGGGACCGCACGGCCACCAGGGCTGGGCCGGCCAGCAGCCGCCGCCACCGCTCCCGCCCGGGCAGCGCCCGGTCATCCCGCTGCGACCGCTCGGACTCGGCGACGTCCTCGCGGGGGCGTTCATTGTCTTCCGTC